>OZ219861.1:0-1324736 GCA_964291545.2 Dehalococcoidia bacterium | reverse complement strand
CTCTTCTCGATGAAGCAGCGGCGGTAGTGGGTGCAGGCGCTGTGGATGCACTCGCCGCGCCGGTCCGCGAGGCCGAGGGTGCGGCCGTAGCCGAGCAGGTCGGCGAGCCAGGCCGGCAGATCGCCGCCGGTGATGTCGCCGTCGCGCGTCGCGGCCGCCCAGCGGGCCATGAGGCCGAGCGCAATGCGGTCCCCCGTCACCAGCGCGCTGCGGCTTAGTGCCTCCTCCATGTTGAGCAGGCAGAGGTAGTTCTCGCGGCCCTTGCGCAGCACCACCTTCTCCGCCTTGACCTTGGGTTCCGGATAGAGCCGGTCGAGCTCCTGGTCGATCTGACGCTGGAGGTTGCGGGTGAAGGTGGAGAGCCAGACCGTGCCCTCGTTGCGCTCGGCCCAAAGGCTCGCCGGCGCGATGTAGCCGAGGGTCTTGCCGACCCCGGTACCGGCCTCTGCCAGCACCACGTGGGGTTCCTCCTCCGCCTCGATGGGGTCGAAGGCGGCGCAGGCGGCCGAGGCGAAGTCCGCCTGCTCGGGCCTGGGCTCCGCGCCCTCGCCCAGCAGGAGCGCGAGGCGCTGCCGTGCGGCCGCCGTCGCCACCGGGTCGTGGCCCGGCGCCGGCAGCGGCGCACTCTCCTGCCACTCCTTGAGCCGGGCCCAAACCGCGAGCGCGCCTCCGTCGCCGGCACGGCCTGCGCCCGGTGCGGTGCGACCGCCGGCCTCCAGCGCTGCCACCACCGCATCGCCCCAGAGCCAGCCTGCGCGGGCCATCGTGCGCGCGATGGCAGGGGCGTCTTTTTCGCCCGTGAGGCCCGGTGCCGAGAGCGCGGCGAGGAGGGCTTCCGCCGCCTTGAGCAGGGTCGATGCTTCGTCCTCGATGCTCGCAGGCAGCGTCAGATCGAGCGCCCGCGCGAGCCCCCGCACCGTCGGCACGGCCTGGCGCGCCGGATGCACGAAGGCGAAGAGCTCCAACACGTCCAGCGCCGCCAGCGTGTGCAGGCCGAGCCGACGCGCGGTTGCCTTGACATGGCAGACGTAGGGCGGGCGGCCGTCGGCGGCGAGGCGCTCGGCCGCTGCATCGTGCGAAAGCCGTGCGAGCGCGCCGTGCTCGTCCAGCCAGGCTGCGTGGCGCGGCGCCACCGCGAGCACGGGCGCGCGCGGCAGCAGCGGCGGCCTTTGCGGCGATGGGGCGGGCTCGGGAGACTCGAGGGTGGCGGGCATTGGACGGGAGTATAGCGGTTGACGGGCGCCGGCGGCCCGGCGCATGTTCGCCTTTCCTGTCTCAGATAGAAATCTCCGGCGTCGATGCGGGGATGCCTCAAGGCCATGAACGGCAGCACACGCCCCCACCTCACCCCGGCCCTCTCCGTCCCCAGGGGCGGAGAGGGAGTGTCCGCCGTCGCCGTCTGCGTCCCCCCTCCGCCCTTTGGGGGGAGGGAGACAGGGGGAGGTGGGTGTCACCCGAACCGTGCCCGGCGCGGACGATGACCGACACGCCACACGACCTGCGGGCGCTCGCCCAGAACGCCAAGGCCTGGCCCTTCAAGGAGGCCGCGGCGCTCCTGAAGCGCATCGGCGGCGAGACGCCGGCGAAGGGCTATACGCTGTTCGAGACCGGGTACGGCCCCTCGGGCCTGCCGCACATCGGCACGTTTGCCGAGGTCGCGCGCACGACCATAGTGCGCCACGCCTTCGCGACGCTGAGCGACATCCCGACGCGCCTCGTCACCTTCTCGGACGACATGGATGCGCTGCGTAAGGTGCCCGACAACATCCCCGAGCGCGCGATGGTCGAGCAGCATCTGGGCAAGCCGCTCACCCAGATCCCCGACCCCTTCGGCACACACGAGAGCTTTGGTGCCCACAACAACGCGCGCCTGCGCGCCTTCCTCGACGACTTCGGCTTCGACTACACCTTCAAGAGCTCGAGCGAGGCCTATCGCGCGGGCGAGTTCGACAGCGCGCTCCTGGATATGCTGCGCCACTACGACGAGATCATGCGGATCATCCTGCCGACCCTGGGGGCGGAGCGGCAGGCGACCTACAGTCCTTTCCTGCCGCTCTGCCCGAAGACCGGCCGCGTGCTGCAGGTGCCGATTACGGCCTGCGACGAGGACGCGGGCACCGTGAGCTACGTCGACGAGGACGGAGAGACCATGACCGTCCCGGTCACCGGCGGCCGCTGCAAGCTGCAGTGGAAGGCCGACTGGGCCATGCGCTGGCATGCGCTCGGAGTCGACTACGAGATGGCGGGGAAGGACCTGATCAGCTCCGTCGAGCTCTCGGGCAAGATCTGCCGCGCGCTGGGCTCCAGGCCGCCCGCCGGCTTCATCTACGAGCTCTTCCTCGACGAGAACGGCGAGAAGATCTCGAAGTCGCGCGGCAACGGGCTCACCATCGAGGAATGGCTCACCTACGGGCCGCGCGATTCGCTCTCGCTCTACATGTACAACGCGCCGAGGCGGGCCAAGCGACTCTACTTCGATGTGATCCCGCGCCACGTGGACGACCACCTGACGCATCTCGCGAAATACCCGGACAAGGAACCGGCCGAGCGGCTCGAGAGCCCGGCCTGGCACATTCACGCCGGCCACCCGCCCGCGCCCGAGACCGGGCTCAGCTACGGCATCCTTCTGAACCTCGCGAGCGTCCTTGCCCACACCCGAAGGACCCGACAGCACCACCAGCAGGGGCGGGGCCTGGCCCACATTCGAGCGGCGTTTCAAAGCAGGCCCGCCGCTACTCCGGCTGTTCCGAGCCGGAAAGTTGGTCCAAGTGCTCCCAGAACCCGGGATAAGACACCGAGGCGGCGTCTGCCCCGTGGATAATCGTCTCCCCCTGGGCCAGCAATCCCGCCACCGCCAGGGACATGGCCAGGCGGTGGTCGCCATGGCTTTGGCATGCCGCCCCCTGCAAGCTACCCGTACCGTGAATGACCATGCCGTCCTCGCGGGCCTCTATACTGGCGCCCAGCCGCTTAAGCTCCCCCACCGTCGTCGCGATGCGGTCCGACTCCTTTACGCGCAGTTCCCCTGCGTCGCGTATCACCGTCACTCCCTCGGCAAAGCAAGCGGCCACTGCCAGCGCCGGCAACTCATCGATGAGGCTGGGTATTATTGCCCCGCCGATTTCCGTCCCCTTCAGCGGTCCCGACTGGACTGATACGTCGGCCACCTGCTCCCCGCTGACGGTACGCTCTTCCACTATCCGCAAGTTTGGGCCGGCGCCCATTTCCTGCAGCGCATGGATAATGCCGGTGCGGCCGGGATTGAGCCCCACGTTGCGCAGCGTGACGCGGGCGCTGGGGTGGCACAGCCCGGCCACCAGCCAGAAGGCGGCGCAGCTTATGTCTCCCGGTACGGCCACATCCACGGCTTGCAGTTGTGCGGGCCGCAGAGTCAGCGTCAGCCCGTCGGACTGCACCGGGGCGCCCATGGCCGAGAACATCCGCTCCGTGTGGTCCCTGGACTTGGCCGGCTGGTGCAAAACGGTCTCGCCTTCGGCTGATAACGCCGCCAGCATGATGCTCGACTTGACCTGGGCGCTGGCCACCGGCATTGTGTACTCTATCCCCCGCAGACCGCCCCCGCTGATGGCAAGGGGCGCCAGGGTATCGCCCTTACGACCAATGATGCTGGCGCCCATCTCCTTTCAAGGGCTGCACCACCCTGCCCATGGGTCTAGTCTTAAGGGAAGCGTCGCCGGTCAACACCGACGTAAAGCGCTGACCTGCCAGCAACCCGGCCAAGAGCCGCATAGAGGTGCCGCTGTTGCCCGCGTCCAATATGTCCTGGGGCTCGTGCAAGGCTTGTCCGGCGCCGTCAACCACCGCGGAGCCTGGCTCGGCGCCAACTTCGATGCGGGCTCCCAATGCCTTGAGGCAACGCATGGTGGAGTGAACGTCTTCCCCGCCGGAGAGTCCGGTAATGCTTGCTTCGCCCAAGGCGACAGAGTTCAGCAGCAGGGCGCGATGGGAGATTGACTTGTCTCCCGGAAGGGAGATGGAGCCGCCAAGACACCCCGGGCTTCTAACGGTCTTGCGCAATGTGGTTTACCCTGTGCCCAACGCCCGCTACTTCTCCCTGCGAGTCCGAGTTCCCCCCAAACATCCTCTTCTGGGCCTCCATAAGCTTGGTGCCGAGCAGCATCCGTCCCAGGTTCTCGGTAAAGGAAGGAATCTCCGGCGCAACAGTCTGGGAACGGGCCAAGGGGTTGACCGCATTCGCGAGCCACCGGGCCCTGGCATCGGACGCTTCCTGGAAGGCCTTGTGAATGGCCTGGCCGTCGAGGCCCTCGCCATCTCCCTCCCCATTTGCAAGGAGCTTGCGCATCTCGTAAAGCTCGCGGATGAAGGAATCGGTCCAAGCCAGTATGGCCTCGGGGTTAGTTATGCAAATGTCCCGGTGCATCACCGGGTCTCCGGATGCCAGCCGCGTCAAGTCCTTGTAGCCGGTGGACGCCAACTGGGCAATGTCTCCCCAATTGGCGCTCTTGGACGTGCACCCAACTAAGGCTACCGACAGCATGAACGGCAGATGGCTGACCGCCGCCACGTAGCTGTCGTGCTCGTCCGCCCCGATGAAATAGGGAACGGCGCCCACGGCTTCCGCCAGAGCCGTTACTTCCGAGACTGCCTGGTCGCTTGCCCCGGCTCCGGGGATAATGCAGTACGCCTTGCCGCGGAACAGATCCGCGGCTGCGTCCCCGGGACCGGAAGATTCTTTTCCGGCCATCGGGTGACCGCCCACAAAGTCAACGCTGTTGGGCAGAAGCTCCTCCGCCCAGTCCAGCACTACCCTTTTTGAACTACCCACGTCCGTGACGATGCAGCCCTCCTGGAGATTCGGAGCGATGGTCTCCATCACGTCCCGCATCGCCATCACCGGCGTGGCCAGCACCACTAAGTTGGCGTCACGCACCGTTGCCGGAAGGGAAACCTCCACGCGGTCAAACGCTTTGCGCTTCTGTGCTCCGTCTCTAGACCTCCGTTCGAGGTCGGCGCCCACCAGTTCCAGGTTTTGGGCCCTGGCCTGCTTCAACCCCAGCGCAATGGAAGTGCCGATCAGGCCGGTGCCCACTATGGCAATCTTGGGCATTGGTTCCTCCCCAGGTGGGTTGCGGCAGTGTGGTCGGACGTGAACTCAGCGCCGTACGGCTGCGCCTAAACGTATCTTACACCATCCCAGGAGAGGCGAAAACCTGGCCCGCAGCCCTCGCCGGCGGCGCGTTGACAATGCTATGCCCGCATACTAGAATCCTCCCCATGTCCCCATCCCTCGTCCTCGAGCTTCTTCAGCCCGGCGCCGGCTTCGTTTGAGTCCCTACCTGTGGGACTTGGAGAGGCCGGCAGTCCCAACAGTCGCTTACTTCTTAACCCCCAGAACTATCTCCGCGGCGTGACTCCTGTCCTCCTTTTCCTGCAGGTTTGCCTTGGCCAGGCGCGGCTGTCGCCTGTCCATCTGCAGGCTTTTCCTGGTAATAATTGGCGGAGGTCTAGTCATGTCAACCAAGGCGTTTACGGCGCGCCTTTTGCTTCTCGGTTGCACTATTCTGCTGCTGGCCCTGGCAGCCTGTGGCGGGGGCGACGGCTCTCCGGCGTCAGAGGTGAGCGACGACCCCCCTACGCTCACGGTGAGCGGCATACCCGACCAGGACACCACCCGGCTGGCCCGGCGATACGGCGGATTTGCCGACTACCTTTCCCAACAGTTGGGAGTTCCGGTCCGGTACGTTCCCAGCACAGACTATGCCGCGGTGGTCACCGCATTCGCCAAGAATGACCTTCAGCTCGCTTTCTTCGGGGCGCTGACCGGAGTCCAAGCACGGCTTCAAAGCCCCGACGCCCAAGCCATTGTCCAGCGCGAGGAAGACGCCAATTTTCACTCCAAGCTCATCGTCAGGGCAGACCTGCCCATATACTCCCTGGACGACCTTAAGAACCAAGCCTCAGACCTGACGATTACCTTCGGCAGCGAGAGTTCCACCTCAGGGCACCTGATGCCCCGGCATTTCCTGCTGGAGGCCGGTTTCGACCCCGAGGGCGATTTCGCATCTGTCCCCAACTTCTCCGGCTCCCACGACCTCACCTGGAAATTGGTCGAAAGCGGCTCTTTTGACGTGGGGGCATTGAGTGAGGCGGTATGGGGACGGGCCGTCCGCGAAGGGCTGGCTGACCCTGACAAGGTTAGAGAGTTCTACACGACTCCCGCCTATTTCAACTACAACTGGACTGTGCAGGGCGGGCTGGACCAGGTGTACGGCTCCGGATTCACAGACCGCCTCCGCTCCGCCCTGCTTGCCCTGAACCCGGAAGAGCACCAGGAAATACTGGACCTCTTCAACACCCGGCGCTTTATCGATACCAGCAACGACAACTACCAGGCCATCGAGGACGTCGCCCGCGCCCAGGGTATTGTCCAGTGACAGGGACCCTGCAGCGAAACGGCTCACTGATAGTAGCCTGCGGCATCCGCAAGAGCTATGCCGAGGTCCAAGCCCTGGCGCCCATGAGCCTGACTGTGGTCCCTGGGGAGAGGGTTGCGTTGGCCGGCCCCAGCGGCAGCGGCAAGACCACCCTTCTGTACCTGCTGGCGGGTATTGTCCAGCCCGATGAGGGGCAAGTGGCCATCGGCGGCCGGTCACTTTCCAGCTTGAGGCCCGGAGAAGAGTTGGCTCAATTGGTGTCGGTGATGCACCAGCAGTTCGACCTGGTGCCCAATTTGCCGGTAGTCCATAACGTCCTGGCCGGGCGGTTGGGCCGGTGGAGCCTGCTGCGGTCCGTGCTATCGCTGGTCTGGCCTCAAGACCGCCGGTTGGCCGAGGACGCGCTGACTCAACTGGGCATAGGCGACAAGCTGCAGGAACGCACTTCCCGGCTGTCGGGCGGGGAGCAGCAGCGGGTGGCCCTGGCCAGGCTATTGGTGCAGTCGTCCCTGATCGTCCTGGCCGATGAACCGGTATCGTCGTTGGACCCGGCGCGAGCCGATGACGTGCTGAAGCTATTGACGGATCTCACCGAATCCTCCGGAAAGACCCTGGTGGCGAGCCTCCACTCGCCTGACCTGATTCGCAGGTATTTTTCCCGCGTCATCGGCTTGCGGGAAGGGGTGGTCCAGTTCGATGTTCCGGTGGAGGAGATGAGCGACAGCGTGCTGCAGCGACTGTACCAATTGGACAACGGAAAAGGCCAGGTAGAAAGTGTGGAGGCTGTTTGACAACCGGCGGCTGCTGAGTCTTTTCCTGGGGGTCGCCCTGGTCTGGAGCTTGGCCAGCGTCGATTGGGGCAGCGCCGCCGTCCACTCCGGCGGAGGCGGGACCCTGCAGGAGTTCGTCCTGGCGGCCTTCCCTCCCGAGCTTTCCCCCGCCTTCTTGCGGGTCGGCCTGGCCGCGGCGTGGCAGACCGCCACATTCGCCGTGGCCGCCATAACCATCGCCGTTGTGGTCGGATTGCCGTTGGGCGCGCTGGCCTCCGGCCAGCTTGTCTCTTCCTCCAGCCGCGGCAGGGCGCTTGCCGTGGGCGTTCGTCTCTTTCTGGCCGTCATCCGCTCAGTCCACGAATTGGTCTGGGCGGTGCTCTTCGTGGCTGCATTCGGCCTTTCTTCGCTAGCGGCGATTCTGGCCATCGCCATCCCCTACGCCGGGATATTGGGACGGATTTACGGGGAAAGGCTGGCCGACGTGCCGGATGAACCCCTCCGGGCGTTGCGGGCATCCGGCGCTTCTCCCTTGGCGGTGCTGATTTACGGACGCATGCCCATGGCCTTACCGGACCTTCTCAGCTACACCTTCTACCGCTTTGAATGCGCCATCAGGGCGGCCGCAATCATGAGCTTTGTGGGCATCCGCGGTCTGGGGTTCGAAATCCAACTGTCCCTCCAGGAACTGTTGTTCTCCCAGGTCTGGACTCTCTTGCTGTTTCTCGTCGGCCTGGTAGTGCTGGTCGATCTCTGGAGTTCCAAAGTGCGGCGGAGCCTGGCTGCATGATCCGCCACCAAGAACCGAAGCGGTCTGACCAGCGGCGAAGCCGTCCCATTACCTTCGCTCGCGCCTCGTTATACGGCTTCTTGCTGCTGGCGGCGGTGTCCTGGGGATACATCTTGCTGGGGACCGACAGCGGCGTTGGCGACCTGGTTTCTGCCCAGACCTGGAGCGAGGCAGGGCGCTTCTTCGGCCGCCTGCTGGGAGTGGGAACCGACGTCCAACCGGCTTATTTCCAGGCCGACCAGTGGGCCGAGAAGGGAAAGCTGGCCTACGACACTTTGGCTATGAGCGTGCTGGCCATCGGCATCGCCGGGATTGGCGCGTTCTTAACCTTCCTGCCTGGGGCCCGCAACATTAGCAACGGCGGACTGGGCGGCTCCCCTTCCAGCGCCGGGTTCGTGGTCTATTGCCTGGTCCGCTGGTTCTTCACCTTCACCAGGGCGGTGCCCGAGCTGGTCTGGGCCATGGTAATCATCTTCTTCCTGTCCCCAGGAATCCTGCCCGGCGCTCTGGCCCTGGCGCTGCACAACTACGGTGTACTGGCCAAGCTTGCCTCTGAGGTCGTGGAGGATATCGACCCGGCGCCGGCTCGCGCTCTGCGGGCCTCCGGCGCCGGCAACTTACAGATGCTGCTCTACGGGATTCTGCCCCAGGCTCTGCCCCAGTTCGTCACCTACCTCCTCTACCGCTGGGAAGTGGTCATACGCACCACCGTGGTGGTGGGTTTCGTGGGGGCGACGGGGCTGGGCCGGGAGTTCCGCCTGAGCCTGAGCTATTTCCACTATACCGAGGTGGGGCTGATTATCCTCTGGTACCTGGTACTGGTAATCGGCGTCGACTTGATTTGCGCCTGGCTGCGGAGGCTGGTCAGGTAGTTTCGCTGCTCGTCACGGCCCTGAACAACTAGGGCTTGACCGGGTAGATCACCTGGATGACGTTGCCGTCCCGCAGCGCGTCGAAATACGGGTGGGCCTTTGCCGGGTCTTGCAGCCACCTGCGGGCGAAGTAGGCGCACATGTCGGCCAACTGGGCTCCCACCGAGTCTTCTGCGTTCACCAGGACCAAGTCATTCAACAACGTTGCAGAGTCGATCCCTTCATCCGACCTGAGGAACTCTGTTACCAGCCCCGGTCTTGTCGACCTGTCCGAGGCCGCTACCAGGACAAAGTCCCGTGTTCGGAACTCCACCGTCATCAGTTCGTGGGGGTCCACTCCGGAAATGTTCACTTCGTCCATGAACAGGTTCAGGGCCGCCAGGAACCGGCCGATTACCGCTTCCGACACATTCTGCTGCATAGCCTCGGGGTCGCCGCCGCCCGCATCGGCGAATTCCTGTTTGTCGGCAAAGGCAACGATGACCGGGGTCTCCCGGCGCAGGAGTATATCCAGGCAGTCCCTGATTAGCTCGTGGCGCTTGGCCGGAGGCCAGGAGGAAAAGACACCGACGCCTTGGAACACTTGCCCGGCTCGAATGGCCTTAGGGTCTCCCGGGCCGCCTCGAGCGCGGCCAAAGTGGCGCAGGTAAAGGGCGTCGAACTCCCCGGTAATGGACGTCGACTGGCTTTCGTGCACCAGCAAGCCGGCGTGCACGTGGTGGGGCTGGCTGGAGTCGTTAAGGCTGTCGCCGGTGTTGCCCGACTGTCCCAAATAGGCTAGGTACATAACCTATCCCCTGCTTGACCGTCGGCGATAAGTTGGTGGTCCCTCAGGCTTGCAGAATTCCGACACCGAGATTCGCAGGCTTGGCCGGAGCAACAGCCGCAGGTCTAATGCCGGCCCAAGGCCGGCCCTTACTCTTGGTCCTCTTCGGCGTCGGCTGCGGGTTCTCCGCCTTCCTCGGCTTCCCCTTCGGCAGGTTCCTCTTCGACCACCTCGGCCCTGGGCTGCTCGATGCGCACCACCACCTCGTCCGGGTCGGTGAGCACGGTTACGTTGCCGGGCAGGCTGATGTCACTAACCCTAATCGCGCCGTCCGGTTCCGTGAGCGTTTCCAGGTCTACGTCCGCCTGACCGGGCATTTCCAGGGGCAAAGCCTCCACGTCCAGCGTGCGCAACTGCTGCAGCACCGTTCCGCCTATCATCCTGGCGCCGGGCGACTCACCGTTAAGGACGATGGGCACTTGTGCCGTCACCGGCCGGTCGGCTTCCGCCGCCAGCAGGTCAACGTGCAGCAGGTCGTCCCGCCGGGGGTCCCACTGGATCTCCCTGGCAAACGCCAGGTGATTGCCCTTTTCCCCGCGTATGGTCACCGAGACGGGAGTGTTTCCACCAGCCCTGGCCAGCACCTGTATCAGGCTTGGCCCTTCGCACTGCAGCGACCGCGATTCGATTCCCGGCCCATACAAGTGGACGGGGACCACGCCGCCGCGTCTCAGTTGTTTAACTTTCTTACCCAGCAGCTCCCTGGGTTCCAGTTCCAGCTTGATTGCCTCCGTGGTCATGGTTGCCGTTTCTCCTCTCTGTGCGCGGGCCGCGGCCGCTGAAGACCGGTGGCCTCAATTGTCCGGGGCTAATGATAGCACCCGCACCGCCGCTAAGGAAGCCTCAGGGCCACGCCCCGCGCCCAATTGCCACGTTGACAGCCGCGTTATGATGGCCTAGAAACTGCACATGGGACTGGAAATGGCGCCTACTCCCGAGACTGCACAGGGTATGACCCTTCACCAGGCGGCCCGCCAGCTGGGCGTCGCCTTCACCGAGGAAACTGTGCCCGCCGACCGGAACGTCGAGGCCAACGGGCTGAACCTCCACTACCTGGAGTGGGGGGACTCCGCCAACCCCACCGTCCTGATGCTCCACGGCAGGAGCCAACAGGCCCATAGTTGGGACTTCGTCAGCCTGGCCCTTTCCGACCGGTTCCACGTCCTGGCCATGGACCAGCGGGGCCACGGGGACAGCGACTGGGCTCCCGACGGCGACTACTCCATCGAGGCCCAGCAAGCAGACATCGACGGCTTTGTTGCAGCCCTGGGGCTGGACGGGTTCGTCCTGATAGGCCATTCCATGGGCGGACGCAACGCCTACGTTTGGGCTGCGCGCCATCCCCAGGCCCTGAAGGGGCTGGTAGTCGTCGACACCGGGCCTGAGACCGGGACGGGCGGCCTTGGAGCGGATGCGTGTGTTTAGAGAGTTGCCCGACGAACTGGACTCTTTTGAGGAGTTTGCCCAGAGGGTCCAGCAGTACACAGGCCGCAACCGCGAGCAGACCCTGGGAGCGCTGAAGTACAGCATACGCCGGCGTACCGACGGCAAGTGGACGTGGAAGTACGACAAGCGCCTGCGCGCTCCGGACCGGCGGGAACCCACATGGACGCCGGAGCAGTTGTGGGACTGCGTGGGCCGCATCGCTTGCCCCACCTTGATTCTGAGGGGCGACCGCAGCGACGTGTTTCTCCCGGAAACAATGCAACGGATGCAGCAGACAATTCCCAATTGCGCCGCAGTGACAATTTCAAACGCGGGCCATCTTGTCCAGGGCGACAATCCGGTCGACGTGATTGCGGCAGTCAGGGACCTGCTCAGCCGGGTCGAGTAAGACCTGCCCGGCCAGGTACGCTGCGCGATTCACATCCCCTTTTAGCCCACATTTCCCTGGTAAGGAGTATCTTTCATGGCCACGGAAGAGGTCCAGGACTTTCTAGATAGAATTCAAAACAGCCGGGGCTACACCCTGGAGATGCACCGGATCATGGCGACGGTCGACCTGGAATGGGCCAAAAAATACAGCGACTTCATCGAGGCAACCTATACCGGCCAGAGGCTGCTGGACCGCAAGACTAAGGAGCTGCTGCAGATCGTGGTCGAGGCCGCCCTGCGGGCCGACGTGGAGCAGATTCAAGCCCACGTCCGGATCGCTTTGCAGGAAGGGGCCTCACCCCAGGAGATACTGGAAGCCCTGCAGGCCGTCATCGCCCCCATGGGCGCTTTGGCATTCAGGCGAGGCGTGCAGGCCTGGGCTGCGGAGACCGGATTCCAGGTCCCGGAGTAGCCGTCACCGGCAAGCCCGGCGTTTACCCCTCAACTGTCAGCCGCCCAGATTGTTCCAGACCAGGGCCGCGGCTCCGGCCATTCCCGCGCTGTCTCCCAGTTTGCTGGTCACAAACCGGAATTCCTGGTGCCCGTCGCTCATGGCGCGGCGCTGTATCATCTGCTCCAAACGGGGAACTAGCCCCAACTCGGTCAGGCCCAACGTCACCCCTCCTCCCAGGACCAGGAGGTCCGGGTTGAACAGGTGCACGGTGTTGGTCAGTCCCACCGACAATGCCTGCACCACGTCTTCGAATATTTCCACCGCAAGGGGGTCGCCCTCACCGGCGGCGTGGGCTGTGTCCTTGGACGTTACCGACTCGACGTCCGCGACCGGCCATGGAGACGCCAGCGGCCCCCTCCCGGCCAAGGCGGCGCGGGCGCTGCGGGCTATGCCGGTGCCCGACGCGAAAGCCTCCAGGCAGCCTCGACTCCCGCATTGGCAGGGCGGCGCCGACTCGCTGCGGTCTATGCACGTATGACCGACCTCGCCTGCCAGGCCTGCGGCTCCCTGGAACACCTGGCCCCGGTGCACCACGCCGCCGCCAATGCCGGTGCTCACCGTTACGTAGACCAGGGTCTGCGGCGGTTTTCCTGAGGCGGCCGCGTCTTTCCCGGCCCCGTAATGGAACTCGCCCAGCGCAGCCAGGCTGGCGTCGTTATCGATCGAAACGGGACGCCCCACCAGCGGCTCCCAAAGTGCTTTCAACGACACCCCGTCCAAGGCGGGCAGGTTGGGCGGCGCGCTAAGCGCGCCTGAGTCGGAGTCCACCGGCCCGGCGACCGCTATTCCCACACCTGCAAGTTCCCGGCCGGAGCACCAGGCGATGGCCTCGGTTAGCTGCCCGTAGGCAGATTTCAGGAAGGCGTCCTGGGATGGGTCCGTTGGATTGGCTATCCGGGACTGCTTCAGGACTTCACCGGCCCGGTCCATGACCGCCGTTCGAATCCAGGTGCCTCCCCAGTCCATGACCACTGCCGCTTCTTGTTGCGAACTCATATATCTGCGTTTAGTCGCTCGAAAGAGATGTGAGGGGTTCCCTGAGGCGGAACCGTAGCAGTATAGCACCAGCGCGTTGGGCAAACTGCCCCGAGTTGCGTAGATGCCCTAACTGGAGGGGGCCACACGATTCAGAAGGTCGTCTAAAGTCGCCCGCAGGGTATCGGCGTCCATGGGTCCCACGAACTTCTTCCTGATTACACCGTCAGCGTCGATGAATATCTTCTCCGGGATGCCCTTGACTCCGTAATCGATAGTGATGATTCCATCGCTGTCGACGCCCGCAGGATACGGCACGTCGAATTCGTCCACAAAATCCTCCGCCCCTTGGGCGCTGTCCCAGACCGCGACCCCTATGAATTCAACCCCTTTGTCCCTGTACTCGCCGTACACCTGGGCCAACGCCGGCGCTTCCCACCGGCAGGGTGCGCACCAGGAAGACCAGAAGTCCAGCATCACTGCCTTGCCTCGCAAGTCCGACAATACCACCACACTTCCGTCCAATAGTTCCAGGGACAAATCTCGCGCCCCGTCTGCAGCTATATCCAGCTCTCCCAAATCTTCGTTGACCACAAATCCTTCCGGGCTGTCGTCGGGCTGGAGCGACACCCAGGCCAACAAGCCGATCAATGCCAACACCGGGACCGCCGAGCCCAGCAGCAGCCAGCCACGCTTGCTCATAGAGGCTCTCCGGCCGCGTCGTCAGCCGTTTCATAAATGCCGCGAATGCGGGACAGGAGCGCGTCCCGTTGCCGCGTGTATTCGTCCTCAGGCAACGCCCCGCCTTGGAACTCATCATCCAGCGACGCCACTTCTCGGACCAGCGCCTCCCGCCGGGCCAAGTTGCGGTCTACCTCTCCACCACTGGTGGCAACCGGTGACCGCCCGGAGCGCGGCCTGCCCAAGACGCCAACGAACAGCAGGACCGCCAGCGCCGCACCGACGACGCTGGGAATGGCCACCTGCCAGAAAGTCTCGCTGGTGACCCCGTCCCACAGCCGGCTGGCCAGGCTTGGCTGGGGCAGGTTGGCCAACTCCAGTTGCACGCCTTGCCCCCGTCCGATTCCCCTCTCTTCCCACACCAGGAACTCCGATCCCTCGACGTTCACCGGCGAGACGGGGCTAAGCGGCCTCACCCGGACCTGCTCCAAGTCTCGCGGCAGCAACACCTGGTACAGGTCGGCGCCCTGGGGCAGGCTCTGCCGGTAAGATACGCTGTTTCCTTCATATGGGAACCGGAAGGAGAACTCCACGCTGTGTTCGCCGGGCGGCACCGGCGAGGTAACGGCGAACCCGGTGCCAATCGACAGGATGTCGCCGCCAGACAGGCTGGGGCTGGACCTGACGCTGAGTTCTGTCGCAAGTGGCGGCAGTGCGAAGCGCAGAAACGTCGTGGGGTTGCCCAAGTCCGGCGCCAGGGTGCGGTCGCCGTCGTTGGTCAACTGCACGAACTCTATGGCCGAGACAACCCGGTCGCCTCCGTTGGCCCCGGCAATCACCATGATTTGCCGGGTGACCCTGACCTGGGACCCATCTTGCGTAGTCTCGTACACCGTAAGCACGACTTCGTCCAGCGCTTCCTGCAGGTTTAGGGACTTCTCATAGGGTACGCCGTCAAAATTTACGCGCAGGGCATATGCGCCGTCCTCAGTCCTGGGAACGTCATGCAGCACAAACTCGCCGTTGCTGTCGACCATCGTCTGGCCGGTGGAAAGCAGGCCGCCGTCGACATCCGTAACCAGGAGCAACACCTGGAGTGGGTCCCCGAGTTCGCCGCCGGGCGTCCCGTTGACCACAGTCCCCCGAATGGTGATTGTTTCCTGGGCCGCGGCGGAGTCGTGCCAAGCCATAGTCAATGCCAAGACTCCGAAGGAAACTAGAAAGGCAAGGAGTGGGGATGCGATAGCCCGGCAGCGAGCCAACGTCACCCCCGTCCCTGCGGGGCTTCCAGTTCCGTTCCGCACTCGGGACACACCCTTAAGCCGGGGCCGGGAAGGGTCCTGCAGTTGGGACAGGTTGTTGCGCCGCCCTGCTCGGAGCGCAACCCGCCCCGGGCATCGAGGACTTCTTGTTCCAGCAGCCATCCGGGCGCGGCGGCTTGCTCCTGTACCTGCCGGCGCAGCGCCGCGGCGGCCTGTACCCGGTACTCCCGCAACTGCTCCCTGTACAGATGTTCCGGCACATGGCCCAGTTGGTATTCCAGTTGCAGGGTACGGATACGGTCGTAGATGTCGCCTAATTCGCCCGCCCGCTCACCGGACGGGTCATCGTCACCGGCGCCGGCCCCCAAGCGCGTCTTATAGAATGGGTACGCAACAATGGCAATGCAGAACAACGCCAGCAACGTTCCGATTACCAAGGCCATTCCATTCCCTCAGCAAGTGTCCAAACTAATATCGCCTCGCCGGATTCCCGGATACGACGCAATCGAGCATCTTTACGTCCCCCGGACAGTCGTGGGCCTGTCGGGGACTACAGCGGGGTTTCTCACGGCAGCGGGCGACGGCGCAGCCTGGGGCCACAGCGAGATTATCGTGCCCAGCACCAACACCGGCCCTGCCACCCACATCCACCATATCAGCGGATTTACCAGTATCCTCAATCCAACGCTGCCGTTGGCCAGGTTCTCGCTTGGCACTACGTACAGGTCCTCCACCGGCGTGGAGCGGATGGCGGCCCGGGTGGCGGCCATGTTGAAAGACGGGTAGAAAGACCGGGTGGCCTGAAGGGTATCCAGCAGTTCACCGTCACGGTACGCCTCGACTGTCGAAACGAACTCAGTGCGGTTGCCTCTGTCCGTCGCGGTGGTGTTCAAGTACCGTAGTTCATAGTCCTCGACGACAATCGTTTCTCCCGGCGCCAGCACCACGTCCTTCTGGGTATCGAAGAACGTTGCCCCGACGACCCCCAGCGCCACCATCACCACGGCCAAGTGCACGACGTATCCGCCGTACCGGGGACGGTTGGCCGCTATCAGGCGCAGGAAGGCCAGAGCGTAGTTCTCCCCCGACGAGCGGCGTCGGGAAACCGTACCCCGCCGCCACTCCAGGAATATTCCCGAGGCCACCATTGCCCCCAGGCCGAAACCGATCAGCGCGAAGGGTTCCCTCATGCCCAGGGCAACCAGTACGGCAGCAACCGCAAGCCCCGTCAAGGCAGGAGCGAGCAGGGCCCGACGAACGCTTGCCGGCGTAGCCCTACGCCATGGGAGCAGCGGGCCGATTCCCATGAGGAAAATCAGCCCCAACAGCAGGGGGCCGTTGACCTGGTCGTAAAATGGCCGGGCTACTGAAATCTCCTCTCCCGTGGTCCGGTAAATCAAGGGATACACCGTGCCCCACAGGGTCACGAACGCCACGGCCAGCAGCAGTAGGTTGTTGACCAGGAATGCCGCCTCCCGCGAAAGCATCGAGTCCAGGGTCTGGGCGCTCCTCATCTTCGGGTAACGCCAGAAGAACACCAGCAGGGGCACAATCACGCCCACGGCGAGGAAGACCAGGAACGTCCAACCCAGGGCGGACTCCCCGAAGGAATGGACCGACGGGACTGACCCTCCCCGGTTCATGAACATGCCATACAACGCCAGGCCGAAAGCCACGTTGATGAGCACCACGTTCCACATGCGGAACATGCCACGGCGCTTTTGCACCATAATCGAATGAACGAAAGCCGTCAGCGCCAGCCATGGCATGAACGCTGCGTTCTCCACCGGGTCCCAGAACCAGAAGCCGCCCCATCCCAGGATGGTGTAGGCCCACCACGAACCCAGCAGCAGCCCGCTGGCCAGCAGCGCCCAGGAAATAAGTCCCCACACCCGGCCGCTGTCCACCCACTCGTCGCCGGTCTTGCCGCCGAGGTGGGAACCCAATGCGAATGCGAAGGGTATGCTGACGGCAATCAGGCCCGCCATCAGGGCCGGCGGATGGAAGAACATGCCTAAGTGGGTCAACAATGGGTTTATCCCCTGGCCGTCCGGCGGCACAAAGGGCAGCTTGTCGAAGGGGTTGGCCATGAATCCCATGACCGCCAGGAAGAAGCACAGCACCACCATCAACACCCCGATGGTGTAAGGGAGGGTATCCCGTACTTTCGATGGCGCGAGCCACACGGCGAGGGCCGACATCACCGACAAAGCAAAGGCAATGTACAACAACGACCCTTCGTTGCCGGCGTAGAACGCCACCCAGGTAAACCGGTGGGGCATGGCCAGGTCGCTGTGCTGGGCCACGTAGGCCACTTCGAAGTCCCGGTTGACGAAGGACGCCACCAGGCTCAGGGTCGCCACCAGCAGCGCCAGCACGGTCAGGTAGACGGCGCTGCGGGAGCTTTCCAGTAAGACCGCGTTGCCCCTTATCTTGCCCGCCACCGACCCCACTCCGGCATAGGACGCCAGGGCCAGCGCCACCCAGAGGCATATTGCGCCAAGGTCAGCCATTTACTCCCGTCCCATCCTCGTCGCGAGTTTCGTCGTCAGGAGGCTCTGCACCAAGGCTTTCGCTGTCCTCCTGTTCGGGCAACCGCAGGCTGCCTTCAGACTCGGCCAGGTCCCGGTCCACCGCCTCCAGATAAGGCTCCAAGTCACTGTCCATGGGCGGCTCCCCGGCGGCCAACGGCCTGCCGCGGCGGGCCATCGACCAGATGATTAGAGGGACGGCAACCACGCCGGCCAGAACGCCCGCCGCCGGAATGATCCAGGCCAGCAGGTTGACTCCGGACCTGGGCGGGGCCGCCAGCACCTCGGGGCCGTAACGCTCCACGAAGAAGTCCAGGATCTCTTCCCGGCTCGCCCCCTGGGCCAGCATCTCACGGACTATACGGCGCATCTGCTTGGACAGTTCTACCTGGGCTTGGTCGATGGTCTCCGCCGGGCACACCGGGCATATGAGCATCCGGTCTATGGACAAGGCCTCTTCCTCGTCATAGCCCAGGTCCGGATCTGTACCTTGCGCTTGGACGGCGCCTGACGACAACATTAGTGCGGCCAACAACAGCAATCCAAGTAGGACGCATAAGCCAAGCGCGTTCGAAATTGGCGGCCCTATGCGGCGTTGCGCACTCAGGTCAGGAGAAAGAGGCCGCCTCGTTCCAAATAGACAGCGGATAAGTGGTTCCTGGAACTCGTGCCTCGTCGGCAACGGTATGTCCGGCGGGCGGGAGATGAGCAGCATCGCTTTCTCGACTGCTCTATGGCGTGACTACAAAGTCTCCAAACATGGTGACGTTGTGTCCGGGGAAGGTGCATACGAACTGGTAGGTCCCGGCGGCAGGCGCGGTGAACCGGACTTCTCCGACCTCGCCTGGGTCCAGCAGCCCGCTGGCGGCGATGAGGTCGGGATCGTTGGGGTCCAGCCAACCGTCGTCCGGGAACTGGGCGCCCCGTTCAGTGACCGCGTCTTTCTGTCCCGCCTGCACGAACACGAGGTTGTGCTGGTAGAGCGAGGAACTGTTGTTGAATACGAACGCCGCCTCACCACCGGCCGCTACTTCGATCCTGTCTGTATCGAACTCCAGCGCGTCTCCGTTGACGCCTATCACCGGCCCGTCGCCGGGTTCCACGTCGGGCGGCGGCTGCTCCGGCTCATCAGCCGACGGAGGAGGTGGCGGCGGCGCCGGTATGGTCTGAATGTACTCCGCGATCTGTAGGATTTCCTCGTCGCTCAATAGCTTCCGGAACGGTGGCATCACCGAGTTGGGGCCGAAGAATCGGTTTTCCGAACTCAGGATCAGCACGATGTTGTCGACGGGGTTGTCGGTGACTATTGGCGGGTCGACTACCGGCCTGTATTCGTACTTGGCCTTCAGAGTCTCAACGACCGGACCGTCGCCCTGTCCCGTCGCGCCGTGGCACATGGAACAGTTGACGACGTACAGGTGCTCGCCGGTTTGAAACGCCGTTGACTCCGGCGGGGGGAACCAGGCCACAGAGTCTGCCGGCGCGCTCAGGCTGGGCGGCTCCTGGACCTTGTACGACTGCTGGTAGTGCATCTCGTAGAAGATGTCCACCGGGTAGGACCCCTGGGTGCACCCGATGGCCAGCAGGCCGGCCAAAAGGGCAAACCCGGTGAGAGGGCCTCTTAGCTTCCTCACAAGACCGGCCCTTTCCGGCGCGCCCGCTTTTCGTGCTGGTTGATTAGCCATGCGTGCAGACAGCCCTAGGTCTCCCTCACCACGTCTATGGCTCCGGCTTGGGTCAGGATGCCCGACACCTGGTTCAGTTGGTCTTCCTCCACGTTGACCAGGACCCCGATGTAACCCTCGGTTATGCGGGTGTCGTACAGGCCCTTCTTTACCTTGGGCAGCCTGGACTCGAAGAGAATGCCTATGATGGTGAAAATGATGGCGGTCAGCATGGTGCTTTCGTAAGTTACCACCGCCATCGGAGGCAGCGACAGGATGGGCTTCCCTCCCTGGGTCAACGGGTAGGCCAGTTGGGTCATCGACGTGAGAATGATGCCGATCGTCAAGCCGATCAATGCCCCGACAAAGGGAAAGATGTAGAGCCGGTGGTTCTCGTGCCGCTCGCCAAACGCGCCCTCCGGATACGGGGCGTCGGTCAAAAAGTCATAGTCCTGGGGCGAGATGTTGGCCCTCTGCAGGGCATCTCCCGCCTCGGCGGCGTAGTTGGGGTCCTCGAACAGGCCCAATATCGGTTTTCTTGCCATCGCGTCTCTCTCCTGGACGGCTAACGCTGGTCCAATTGCCTGCGTGATTGACTCAATTTAACTGGTTCAGTCCTCGCGGAAGGTTGCCGGCACGGCTCTCCGGCCTATCTGCACCTGGGTCTTCAGGATGTCGCCTTCTTTTATGTCGTATAGCGGTATCAGCGGCACCACCCGGCTCAACAGCAGCATCAGCATGGTCACCATGGCGAAGGTGCCCACGATAATCATAATTTCCACTATGCTCGGCGCGTAGGTGTACCAGTTGAAGGTGAACACCTGCTTTCTCGCCTGCGCCGGGACGATGATCAGGAAACGCTCCAGCCACATGCCGATGTTCACAGAGATACAGGCGATGGACATGAGCCACAGATTGCGCCGCCAGCTGCGGGTCAGCCACAAAGCCACCGGCAGGAAATAGGTCAGTCCCACAAAGAAAATCATCCACAGGTTCCACGGCTCTTCCATGAATTGCATCTGCCTGACTGCCAATTCGTCGGACTCCATGCCGTAGAACCCGAAGATCACTTCCATCACGAAGAAGTAGAACCAGCCGGTGGCCACTACAATGAGCAGCCTTCCCAGGGAATCGATGTGCTCCAACCGGATGTAGTCCTGCCAGCCGTAGCACCAGCGCAGCAGGATCATGACGAAGACCACCGCCGAGACACCGGAGTGGACCGCCCCCACCACGAAGTAGGGCGCAAAGACGGTGGAGTGCCACGACTTGACCGACACCGCCATGCCGAAGTCCCAGGACACTATGCTGTGCACCGACACGAACACCGGCAGAATCAGCGCCGACAGCAGCACCCCGGCAATTATCTGCAGCTTCCACTGCCTGGCGTTCCCCTGCCATCCCAGGGCCAGGACCGAGTAGATACGGTGGCTAATTCCAGTGGTGCGGTCTCTCAGCACCGCAAAGTCGGGAATCAGGGCGATGAGCACGAACAGGATGCTGGACGTCAGGTAGGTGTAGACCGCGCTGGGGTCCCACACCAGCGGCGAGCGAACGTTGGGCCAGATGCCCCTGGCGAAGTCGTATGGGACAAAGGGCAGAGTGTATATCCAATACAGCGTGCGCCACGGCCGCCCGGTATGAATCAAGGGCATCAGCATCGCCGTCATCAGTGAGAAGACGGTGAGCACCTCGGCGGCGCGGGTGGCGGGCCGCCTCCACTCGGCCTTGGAGAGCCGCAGTATGGCCGACAGCATCACGCCGGCGTGGCTGATGCCGATCCAAAACACGAAATTGGTGATGAAGAAGCCCCACAGCACCTGGTTGTTCAGCCCGGTTACCCCGTAGCCGCGGTTGATCAGGAATCCTGCGGTGGAGAAGGCGCCCAGGACGAACACGGCCAGGAATGCGACGGTTATCCAGAACCACTTGGGCGAGTTCAAGATAGAGCGGAGCAGGTCCGCATTTATCTGTCTTGATGGTAGGACTCTACCTTCCTGCATGGAAGAAGCTCCAGTTACTCCACAGGCCCGTCAGCTATTCCGGCTTGGCCAGCACCAGGTACCGGCCCCGCACCAGCGTGTCCATTTTTTGATATTTGGCGCCTTCCTTGGTTTCCCAGACCGACAGTATGGGGAACAGCCTGGTCGCCGCCAGGTAGATAAACGCCGCGGCTCCCAGCCCACCTATGACTGTGAACACGTCCCACAGGTCGGGCCAGGCCGGCCCCGGCACAAACTCGAAGAAGAAGGCGTAAACGTCTCCGGCGTTGAACGCGCCGACAAAGGTCTTCAGGTTGAAGATGAACGCCCCCGACAATGCCGACAGGCCGGCCAGCGTCGGCCCCCAGTCGGTCTTGCGTACCGGGTTCCAGAGCAGTATCAGGAAGGGCAAAATGAAGCTGAAGAACAGGTTGGCGGCAAAGGCCCCGCCGTAGGCCTCAAAGAAAAAGTACTTGAGGACGTTCTGTTCGATTTCCAGCCGGCCGTACCAGAACGTAATTAAGAAGGCAAAGGTATGGTAAGCCCAGAGCAAGGTAAGCCCCAGCAGGATCTTGCTGGCCGACCAAAACGCGGAAACGCCGATGTACTGCTCGTATCCCCCCCAACGGCGCATGATGAACAGCGTTACCAGGATCAACCCCAGCGACGATTGGAAACTGGTCAGCGTAAACAACGGCGGGAATATGGAGTCCTTCCAACCCGCCACCAGGCTCATGGCGTAATCGCTGGCCACGGTGAACTGCACGAAGACCAGCGTCATGAAGTAGAATGCGCCCAGTAGGCCCAGGCCCACTTTTTGAATCGTCCACTGCCTCTTGGTCCCGTACCAGCGGCCCGCCAGCAACGTATACAGCCTTCGGCGGAACCCGGTGGCGGACAGTCGCCCCTCCGCCATGTCCGGCATCGCCGACAGCCACAGGATCGCCAAGCTGCAGATGGCCAGGAACAGGATCCCCAGGAAGTCCCACGCCAGCGGGGCTCCTATGGGCGTCTCGAACCAGATGCTCCTGCGTATCTCCAGTTCTTCGACCCCGACCTCCGGGTTCTTGATTGACGGCAGCACGATCATCAACGGGATGAACATGATGACGTTCAGCACGCCAAGCACGGCGAACAGTTCGGATATCCGGGACAGGGGCCTGCGCCAGTGGCTCTTGGTGAACCGGAACGCCACCGCGGCCAGGGGAGCGGCCCCGGTTACCATGAACAGGAACATGAATATGGCGGCGTAGTAGCCCCACGGGCCGTGCGCACCGAAACCATCGTCCAGGGCCCGCACGACGAACCCGGCGATGCCCAGGCCGAACAGGATGCCTGTGACTACCAGGGCGCGGAAAATGGCCTTGGGCATACCCGCGGCCTTCTCCGCCATATCCCCGGTAACAGCCTCCGGGGCGGGAAATACCCACATGCCTTCCGGGTGATGTTCGCTGGCGGCCACTCTAGGCTTCCTTTTTCACCGGGAACATGTCGACTCTCTTCAGGTAAATCACGTTGGGCTTGGTACCCATCTCTTCCAGCAGCCGGTACACCCTGCTGGGATGCTCCTCCGTCCTCTCGGTGCGGTGGTGCCGCTCCTCCAGCCGGTGGTTGGCTTCTTCAAAGTAATGGTGCACCGGGCTGCTGGCATCGCCCTGGTCGCCGAAGTTCAGCGCGTTGGTGGGGCAGGCCATGGCGCATGCCGGCAGGAAGTTGCGCTCCTTCATCGTTTTGTGGTCCAGCTTGCCCCCCTCTTGCCTCTCAACCGTCAACTCGGCCCGCCGTATGCGCTGGATGCAGAAGCTGCACCGTTCCATGACTCCCCGGCTGCGGATGGTCACGTCGGGGTTCAGTTGATGCCGCATCCGCTCCGGCCAAACCGGCTCCCAATAGTTGAAGAAGCGGACCTGGTAGGGACAGTTGTTGGCGCAATACCGGGTCCCAATGCAGCGGTTGTAGACCTGGACGTTCAGGCCCTCGTCGTTGTGATACGTGGCAAACACCGGGCACACCGGCTCGCAGGGAGCGTTCTCGCAATGCTGGCACATAATGGGAATGAAACGGGCCTTGACGTTGGGGAACTCGCCCTCCCAGTACCGCTCGATGCGTATCCACTCATAGGCGCGCCGCTGCAGGAACACGTCCTTGGTGTTGATGGGCAGGTTGTTCTCCGACTGGCAGGCGACAACGCAGGCCTGGCAACCGGTGCACCGGTCCAGGTCCACTACCATGCCCCACTTGTGGTCTATCCTGGGTTTGGGTGTCGTCATTCTATGGACCCGCTCTCCCTGTTATTTCCGGGTTATTTCCGGTTCCCGGTGTCATTGGCTCGGCCTTTGATTCCTCCGAGATTGTCTGCCGGCATTCCCACTGGCGCCTATAGATCGTGGGGGTCTATGGTCTGGATGATTCGCTCGCCGGGCAGGATGCCCACTTCCACGGCCCGCACCGTGCCCTCGAACTTGGAAACTCTAACGCTGTCCCCCGTCTTGGATATCCTGACCCTGGTGCTGGCCCATGCCAGTCCCCCTGTGCCTTCCACTTGCCGGGGCTCCAGAACGTCCATCACGTTGGCGCTTTCCCAGCCCGGCCTGTCCGTGGCGTATTCCGAACCGTGCTGGCGTCCCTGGCCGAACGGCACGGAAACCGTCCCGGGCGGCACGGCGGGCGTCGGGTATGCAGGAGCGCGGATGGAACCAGCCGCCGACTCTACCGAAAGCACGTCCCCTTCCCGGATGTTCAACCTCCTGGCGTCCCGGTCGCTGATTTCCACCCAGGTCTGCCAGGTAATCGTGGTCAAAGGGTCCGGCGCACCTTGCAGCCACGGCAAGTGGGCGTTTCTGCCGTCGTTCAGGGTGTTATGGGCGAACGGAGTCAGGTAGAAGGTGTCCCCCGACTCTCCGCCGCTGGAAACCCGCGGCTCCGCCGCCTTGGCGACAATCCGGCCGAACAGGTCGGAGATGGCAACCGCTTGTTGGGGACCGGTGGCTTCCTCGTCCCACCAGCCGCCTCGTTGCAGCAGCTTGTTCCAGAACTCGTCAGCGGAAGACGCTTGGACCGATCCGCGGTTCAACGCAAAAAGCGCGTCGGAACCCTCTCGCAATAGGTCTCGATACCTGGGCCAGGGCAGGTCCGCCTCCTTGCCCAGTTCCTGGCCCATGGCAAGCAGGATGTCCGGGAAACTCCGGGGTTCGACTTCATACAGCGGGTTAACCACCGGCTGCTGGAAGCCCAAGACCTGGTATCCCGGCCCCGGCTCGGGTATGTCGTCCCCCCAGTCTTCCAGGTATACCCTGTCCGGCAGGATCAAGTCCGCCAGCCCGCTGGTATCGTCCAGGAACGGAGAGAAACTGACGATGAACAGGTCGCTGGGCTCGGTAAGGGCTTGCCTGAACCGCATTGAGTTGGGCAGGCCGTGCACCGGGTCGGCTTGATGCAGCAATAGCAGCCGGGTCTTGCCGCTGTTCAGGTCTTGGGCGACGTTGGTCCAGTCCGACAGCGACCCCACCTGCGAGGCCGCAGGAACGTCGTCCAAGGGACTGTCCGGGTTGAACCGCAGTCCTCCTTCCGCTCCAACGCTCCCCACCAGGTGGTTCAGGGCATAGATCGCCTCCAGGTTAAACGACCCGTTGCTGTGGGCGCCCGACGACCCGCCTCCTATGGCCAGGGCCGGAGTCCTGCCGGCGAATTCCCTCGCCAGGCTCTGAATAGCTTGCACCCCCGCCGCGCCCCTGAGGTGCTCCGCCATGAACACCCGGTCGGCCACTGCCTCTGGGCGGAACTGTTCCAACGCGGCTGCGCCACGGCCTCCGGTCAGGGCGACTACGTTTGCCTCGGCAGCCTGCAGGTTTTCGGACAATATGACGTAGGCCAGGCTCAGGGCCAGGTGTCCTTCCCAGCCTGGCCTGATGGGCAGCCATTTGTCGGCGCTGGCTGCCGTCATCGAGAAGCGGGAGTCCACCTGGTACAGTGTCCCGCGCTCCTGTTCCCCTCCGTGCCGGAACTCGCCGTAACCTACGCTCCAGCGAGTGGGCGACACCCACGTTGAAAGGAAGTCTGCCCCGAAGGACAGCAGGAACCGGGTATTCTCCAAATCGAAGTCCGGCAGCAGTTCACGCCCGAAGACGTTTTTCACGGCTGCCCGGTAGGTGTTGGCGTCCAGGGTCTCAAAGCCCATGTGACGGCCGCCGACGGAGTCGGTGAAGCGCCCGACCAGCTTGCCCAGGTGACCCCGCATTGGCTCCGTGACCATCAGCATGGAGTCGCCCCGCTCCTGCAGGCGTTGCCTCAGGATGTCCAGGGCGTCGGGCCACGCCAGCGGCGTGTACTGACCCTGTCCCCGCGGCCCGTTCCGCTGCAACGGCTGTGCTATGCGGTGGGGGTGGTACAAGGCCTGGAGTCCGGCTTCACAGCAAGCGCTGTGCGTGCCTTTGTTCACCGGATATAGGGGGTTGCCCTCTACCTTCTTGGCCCTGCCGTCCATCACCCGGACCACTATCCCCTCTCCGGATGAGCAGTTGCGGCACAGGGTTGCGTACCAGTTGTCCCGCCCCTTCACCAGGTCCTCAGGGAGCATCACCGGGCTCTGCAGGGAAAACTCGCCCTCGCGGATGCCGAACCCCTCACAGGCCACCGCTCCGGCGGCGGAAAGGCCGGCCCACGCCAGGAAATTCCTGCGGGTAAGCTTCATCGGGCGGGATCCCCGTGGAGCGTCACTTGTGGCATATCGTGCAGTCCGTTGGAATATCGGTGGTTTCCGGCAAAACGTACCCTTCGTCCTCCGGCACCAGGCTCAGGAACCGGTGACAGTCCAGGCAGGTGCCCATCTTCATCGACTGGAAAGGCTTGGGTTGGACCACGGTGGCGTTGGCGATGTCGCCGTGGCATATCGAGCAGGCTGCCTGCACTTTCTCTTCCGAAGTGCGGTCGGAGCCGTCGATCTCAGTCAAGTACCGGACGTGGGCTTCGTGGACGAAGCGTACGTGGTCCGGAAGCCGGTGCACCCGCTCCCAGTCAATCGGCACGCCGTCGTCGAAGCTGCCAACCACTATGTCAATCTCCGCCCGCTCAGCTTCAGTGTCGCCGCCAATGTCTTTGTGGCAGAACAGGCACTGCTCCACCGCAGGCACGGTGGCTGCCTCACCCTTGGTCACGTTCCGGTGGCAAAACTCGCACTGGATGCCCTGCTCGGCAACGTGTACGGAATGAGGAAATGCTACCGGTTGTGCCGGGGCGTCGCCCAGGGCGAACGGAGGATTGGAAAACCAGGAAATGAGCAACACCACCACTACGAAACCGACTATTACTGCAACTCCCGACCCCACCAGGGTCAGGGCCAGCATTTTCCCCCTCGGTATCCTCACTACATGATCCGTCCGCGTGCCAGCGTTGCTTGCTCCTCCCGCCTGCGTCGGGTTGCGTTCAGAAGGCGTTCCACTTGGGTATCCGGGGACGCCCGTTGCCCACGTGAACCCCTAAATCAGGTATCTATCCCAGAAGTCCTCGATGATTAGCGTTTGGCTGATGCCCAGCGCCAGGATGACTAAGGCGGCAATCAAGACCAGGAAGGCAAATCCGCTTAGCGGCTTGCGCCACCTTGCGGCGGAGTCCGGCAGATGACCCGTCAAAATCAGGGACGGTATAACCGCATGGGCCGTCAACATAGTCACGGCAAAGGTAACGATCAGCGGCAAATACGTCCAGAAATACGTGAGCCAAATGTGAATGTCGTGCCAGTTGGCGCTGGTCAGCGCCTTGGGGTCTTCAAACATACTTGCGCCGTTCCGTTGCCGGATTCGGTTCAAGCCTGGATCTGGATAGGCTCAAAATCAAGTGAAAAATATCACAGGGGCCTGGGGGTGTCAAGGGGATTTCGTAGTCAATCCCCTTGGGCGGGCTAGCTCCTGGCCTCATTTTCCTCCCCCCCTTCCTCCTCTCCAACGGCCTGCTCTTCCTCCTCCCCCGGCTGTCCGCCCATCGCCTTCTGTTGCTCCGCCATCCAGTTGTCCAACCAACGCCTAAAATCGCCCAGCGCCGGCGGCGCCACGTAAAAGACCTCTATATCTTCGGGGAACTGTATCTGGTGCCGCTCGTTGACCAACAGCAGTCCGACCTCATTCTCTCCCAGGGTCTCGTCGATACGCGCAGCCATGTGCTGGTACCTGCTCTTAGTACTCTCGTTGAGCCAGCCTTGGAGCCTGGCCGGCACCGTGTGGCTGGACAGCGGCATCATCAGGCAACGCTGCAGGTCCAGGCTCTCCACCAACGGCAAGAGGTCTTCCGTGGCCTCCAACGCCGCACCGGCGTCGCACTTGGCCTTGATGAACGCGTGGCTGCGCTGGTCCGACTGCTCCAGTTGCTCCAGGCCCTTGTTTCCGGCTTCCCAGACGCTTTCGTGGTATATGTGGTGCAGGCCTCCCAGAGCCCCTTCAAGCGCTTCTATCTGCTGCTGCATCTGGTCCCAATAGGTCTGTAGGATGGTCACGCCCTCTCCAGCCTCGGCCGGCGGACCGTAGACCAGCGGGGCCAGCAGCAGCTTTCTGCGGCCCTGGTACTGGGCAGCCGACGGGCGTGATATGCGCCCCAGTTCCTGGCTCACCCTCAGGCCTCCGCCGCCGCCGGTTCCTCTACGGGCTGGCCCGTCGCGGGGTCTACTTCGTAGGGGCTGAACAGCTCCAGTTCCTTGCCCATCTCCCTCACCGCCGGCAGCACTTCCTCTCCCATCAGCCTCAGGCTGCGCATCTGGTCGTCGTGGGTCATCGCCCCGTCGCCGTCCCAGAAGAAGATGCTTCCCGGCCTCAGGTATTCCAACACCTGGCGAATCTTGGGCAGCACCGTTTTGGGAGTGCCGGTAACGATGCTCAGGTCCTTTATCTGGTCTTCATAGGGCCGCAAGTTGGCGCCGTACCTGCCGGCGGGGCCGAAGGCCGTGGCTGAGAGCCGCCGGGACGACCGTGAGGTATGGCCGGGCAGGTTCAGGATGGCCGGGTTCACCTGGCCCTCATTGCCTGCCAGGAATGGATTGCTCACCCCGGAGAGGTACTTGCGGCCAACCTCGTCCGCCTTCTCCTCCGTTTCGTCCACGTGCACCTTCCACAGGTAGGACACGTTCTGCGTGCCCGACTTGTAGCCCAGCTCGGCGGCCGTGTCATGGTACAACTGGAAGGCCTCCAGGGTCGGCTCCAGCTTGGTTGCCAGCAATACCAGCGGGTACCGGTGCTCGGCCGTCCACTTGACCGTTTCCACGCTTACCGTAGACGGAATCCAGATGGGCGGGTGGGGCTGCTGCAGGGGACGGGCCCAGGGGTTGACGTACCGGTACTGGTAATGCTTGCCCTCCCAGCGCCAGGGACCGGGCTGGGTCCAGGCCTTGACGATGAAGTCGTGGGCCTCCTGGAACCGCTCCCGGTTGTCGTGCGGCGGCGTGTTGTGGGATATGCTTTCCCGCCCGCCGCCGCGGACGAAGCCGGAGACCAGCCGCCCGTGGGAGATCAGGTCTATCATGGCCAGTTGCTCCGCCAACCACAGGGGGTCGTCCCAGATGGGCAGCACGTTGCCCAGGATGACGATTTTCACCTTGCTGGTGATGCGGGCCAGGATCGATGCCCCGACGTTGGTGACCCCCTGCATGCAGAAAGGGGTGCTGTGATGCTCGTTGAGCATCAGGGCGTCGAAACCCACCTCCTCGGCGTATACCTTCTCGTCCAGGTACCGGTTATAGAGCTTGGCCCCCACCTGGGGATCATATAGCTCGTTGCTCATCCCCAGGTCGGTGCCCTGGGCGCCCATCAAGCCTGAGGCTTCGTCCTGCCAGGGCTGTTCAGTAAAGTGTCCGATTAACATCTCGGCCTCCCCTGTCCTGTTGACGCCGAATCTATGCCTGGTCGACAGCCGCCGTTACCGGCAGTGTACAGTCGCACAGCTTTAGTGTCTATGAACCCCTAGCCCTTCTCCCACAGGGCTTCCAGCACGCTGCCCGGACTCATTGGCAGACTTGTCATCCGCACCCCCACGGCGTCGTATATCGCATTGGCCACCGCCGCCATGGGCGGCACGATCGGCAACTCGCCTGTGCCCCGTACTCCGTAGGGGTGGCCCGGATTGGGCACCTCGACGATTACGGTGTCGATCATCGGCAGGTCCAGGCTGGTGGGCATCCGGTAATCCAGGAAGCTGGAATTCAACATCCGGCCCTGTTTGTCCAGGTAATACTCCTCGTTCAGGGCCCATCCAATGCCCTGGGCTGCGCCCCCTTGCATCTGCCCCTCCACGTAGCCGGGGTGAACGGCCTTGCCCGCGTCCTGGATGGCCGTGTAGCGCAGGATGTCCACCTTCCCCGTCTCCGGGTCCACCTCCACGTCCACTATGTGCACCGCAAAGGCGTTGCCCACCCCAGGCGGGTTGACCGTGGCCCGCCCCACGATGGGGCCTCCGGTGCCGTTCAGCCGCGGCGCCAGTTCCTTGATGGTGGTCCTTAGCTCGCTGTCGCCTTTATAGCTGATTACTCCTCCGTCGTACTCGACGTCCTCCGGGTCGACCTCCCATATCCGGGCGGCCCGTTCGATTACCTGGCGCTTTATGTCCAACCCCGCCTCGTAACATGCCGTCCCAGTCTTGAAGGTCACGCCGCTGCCGCTGGCCCCGGAGCTGTACCCTATGGAGTCCGTGTCTGCCACGGAGGGCTTGATTTCCTCCACCGGGATGCCCAGCACCTCGGCCAGGTGCATGGCCATGGCCGCTCTGCTGCCGCCTATATCCGGCGACCCTTCCACCAGGCTGACCGTGCCGTCGGGGTTGACGCTGGCCACCGCGCTGGCCGGCCCGGAACTGTTGAACCAGGCCCCCGCGGCCACGCCCCTGCCCCCGCGCTTCCCCGTGTTGGACCCGCTGATGGGTTCGTAAAGGTGGGGATGGTCTTCGGCAACCTGCAGGGTCTCCACCATGCCTATGCGCCGGAACACGGGACCCGTGGGCTGGCGCGTCCCTTCCTTGGCCGCGTTGCGCAGCCTGAACTCCACGGGGTCCATCGATAGCTTTCGGCAAAGCTCGTCGATGGCCGACTCTGCGGCAAAAGCCGCCGCAGGCGAGCCCGGCGCGCGGTAAGCTACCACTTTCTGGGTGTTGCACACCACGTCCAGGCCTTCCAGGTAGGCATTGGGCACCTCGTAGGGCGCCAACATGGTGCGGCACCCCGTAGACACTGGGGAGCCCGGAAAGGCCCCCGCTTCGTATATCAGCCGGCAGTCGGCTGCCGTGATTTTGCCCTCTTTGGTGGCCCCCAGCTTCACCCGGATGTGCGTAGCCGACGTGGGGCCGGTGCCCTGGAACACCTCCTGCCTGGTCATGGTCAGCTTCACCGCCTGCCCCGACTTGCGGGACAGAACGGCGACCACCGGCTCGATGTAGCAGCCCCCTTGTCCCTTCCCGCCGAACCCTCCGCCAATCTCCATGGGCACGATCTTCACCTTGGACACGTTGACGCCCAGGATTGCGGCGGTATGGTCCCTCAGGGCAAAGTGGCCCTGGGTGCTGCACCAGACGGTTATGCTGTCGTCGGAGCTCCACATCCCGGTTGCCGAATGGGGCTCTATATACCCCTGATGCACCGACTTAGTGTGGAACTCCCGGTCCACCACCACGTCTGCTTCTCTAAACCCCTTCTCCGGGTCTCCGGTCCGAAACTCGTAGCGGTTGGCGACGTTGCTCCTCTTCCCGTCGGGGGTGTCGCCGAATCCACCGGGCCGGAAGTTTGGGTTGACCAGCGTCAACAGCCGGTCGTGCAGTATGGGGGCATCGTCCCTCATGGCCTCGTAGGCGTCCAGCGCCGGCGGCAATACGTCGTAGTCCACGTCTATCAGGGAGAGCGCTTCTTCAGCAACAGGCGCTGAGACGGCAGCCACTGCAGCTACGACGTGGCCCAGGTACAGGGCCTTCTCCCGGGCCATGACGTTCCGGCTGTAGAAGCCGTAGTTCATCATGGCCCCTTCTTCCTGGTCCGCAGCCTCGGCGGACACCATGGGAAAGTCTGCGCCGGTGGCAACGGCCTTCACCCCCGGCAGGGCCAGGGCCCGGGTAGCGTCGATATTCTTGATTACCGCGTGGGCGTGCGGACTGCGCAGCAGCTTGGCGTGGAGCAGTCCCGTCGGGAAAACGTCGGCGGCATACCTGGCCCGGCCCACCACTTTGTCCGGGCCGTCGTGCCTGATGGGGCGGGTGCCGACTACTCTGTGCTCTCCCCCGTGTTCATCCGGACCAATAGCCATGTCCGATGTCCGGTCAGCCACTGCCTTCCTCCTGGGAATGTACCGGCACGCTCCAGGTTGACAATAACTTACCACATGTCGAAGCGTCCGGCATGAGACTGCAGCAGTCTCGGAATCAAGCGACGCAGGCGTCACTGCCCGCCGGTTCTCAACGGGCCGGGCACAGCCGCGCCCTTTATTGCTCTAAGAGCCCTGGATGATGAAGTCTGAGACCCGCTCGCCGATTACCATGGCCGTGACGTTGGTATTGGCCCTGACGCAGTCGGGCATTACCGAAGCGTCCGCCACCCTCAGCCCTTGCAGACCGTGGACCCTGCCGCGCTGGTCCACCACGGCCATGGCGTCCGATGCCGGGCCCATCTTGCAGGTGCCGGAGATGTGCTGAGAGGTAGTGACGGCGCGTCTGAGCCACCGGTCCAGCGCCTCGTCCGAGGCCAGGTCGGCGTCGGCCGGCGCCACCAACTCCTGGATAATGTGCTTGAAGGCCTCGTGCTCCCCCAAACCCACGCAAATCCGCACCGCTTCCCGCAGGCGCTGCCGGTCGAACTCGTTCTCCAGGAAGCGGTACTCCAATACGGGCTGCTGGTTGGGGTCGGCGGAGGCAAGCTTCAACTCCCCCGCCCCCTCGGCCAGGTAAACCCCGGCGATCATGCGGATGCCCACGGGGGCCATCCGGTTTCCCCCTTGGTTGACCGGCGCCGTGGCATAGGACTGCATCGACACCTTCATGTCGTTGCGCAAATGCGAGCCCCCCGCCGTATAGCGGAGCATTAGCTGCGTCCTGGGCGCCAGTCCGTCCAGCGCAAAGTCCGGCCTGGTGCGCCAGGTCACCCAGGCGGCGGGATGGTCCCGCAGGTTCTGGCCTACGCCGGGCCGGTCCAAGACCACCGGTATGCCCAACTCCCGCAGGTGGTCTGCCGGTCCGACGCCGGAGAGCAACAATATCTGGGGAGAACCGATGGCGCCGGCGGATAGAATGATCTCGTCGCCTTCCACCAGGAACTTCTCGCTCCCGCTCTCCAGTTCCACGCCGGCCGCGCGGGCGCCCTCGAACACCAGCCGATGCACGGTGCAGTTGGGCCTGATGGTCAGGTTCAACCGGTGCCTTGCCTGGTCCAGGTAGCCCAGGGCGGTGCTCATGCGGATGCCGTTGGGGTTGTTCAGCGGGATTGGGCCCACCCCCCAGGAATCCGGGTGGTTGTGGTCCGGGCAGTCGGCAAACCCCGCAGCCCGGGCCGCCTCGTAGAAAGCCGTTTGGGGCGGAAGCCAGGCCTCCCGCTTGAAGCGGTGCATCACAATGGGACCGTCGGCGTTGTGGAAATCGTCGGTGCCGTAGTCCGTGTCGCTTTCGATTTTACGGAAGTAGGGGAGCAGCTTTGGGAAAGTCCATTCGTCGTTGCCCAAGGACGCCCAGCCATCATAGTCCTCCGGCACGCCGCGCAGGAACACCTGGCCGTTGATGGCGCTGGAGCCGCCGGTCACTTTGCCCCTGGGCACCATCATTGGACCGGCTTCCTCGGTGGCCTTGCCGATGAACTGCCAGTTGTGCTCGCTGGTCATTACGTCCGCTTCCGTTGCGTAGCCGAACTTCACGTCGTCTGGGAGGTGTGCAAATTCAGGATAGTCCGGCCCCGCCTCCAGCAGCAGCACCGACCGGCTGGGGTCCTCGGACAGCCGGGTGGCCAGGATAGCCCCCGCCGACCCCGCGCCGATTACGATGTAGTCGTACTTCACTCGTGCTCCTCCATGTGGGTCTGACCGCTTATTCTCAAGTCGCCGGGGGTGAGGCTATCCCAGGCCCTATTCCGGAGAGCAGCGCTACTCTGCCGACGGCTGGCACTCCAGGCGTGGATAGTCTTGACCAAGAACGGATTAATGCCGGCCGGGAGCGCTAGTCCAAGTGTATGATGGCGGTGACCCGGTGCTGGTCGCCTATGATCCGGTATGTGTGTCCGTGGCCCGTCAGGTCTTCGCACAAGGTCGCGTCTCCGGGCCCCGACCTGTAGACGGTGCCGTCGGCCACTCCGATTTCGGCCTCACCGGAAAGAGAGATGACGTACTGCCGCCTGGGAGCGTTGTGATAGTCTTCGAAAAAGCCGGCCCTGGTCGTCCTGAACATGATGCCGGTGGCCTGTTGCAGGACTAACCAGCCGGGATTGTTTGCGGGGTCGATTTCCTCGAAGTGCGACTCGCCGTCATCGCCTGAGTAGAGTCTCATCACAGTCATCGTTCAAACTCCAGTACGTCAGCCGGCTGTGCTGCGTTCCTTGGCTGCAAAGGCTGCCCTCAAAGCTGCCGAAGCCTCCAAGACGGCCTCTCTTCCTTTGTCGATGACCAGAGACATGCTGAAGAAGCCGTGGATCATGCCGTCGTACCGGCTGTTGGTGGCCGGGACGCCTGCCTCTTGCAGCCGCCGCCCGTAGGCCTCCCCCTCGTCCCGCAGGGGGTCGAACTCCGCGGTGATAACCAAAGCCGGAGGCAGGCCCGTCAAGTCATCTGCGGCCATCGGCGCGGCGTAGGGATTGGCCACGTCCTCCTCGGAACTGAGATAGTGGGCCCAAAACCACTTCATGCTGTCCGTGGTCAACAGGTAGCCGTCGGCGTTCTCCCGGCAAGACTCGGTCTCGAAGTTCCGCTCCGTCGCCGGGTAGACCATAAGCTGGAATACCAGGGGCGGACCTCCCCGGTCCCTGGCCATCAACGATACCACCGCGGCCAGGTTGCCCCCGGCGCTGTCCCCGCCCACCGCTATGCGAGCCGGGTCGACGCCGATGCTCGCTGCGTTCTCGGCTACCCACCGCGTTGCCGCGTAGCTGTCATCGGCCGCGGCGGGGAACTTGTCCTCCGGGGCCAGGCGATAGCCCACTGACACCACCACGCATCCAGCGCCTGCGGCCACGTGCCGGGCGTTGCCGTCGGCCGTGTCCAGGTTTCCCACCACCCAGCCGCCGCCGTGGAACCACACCATGCCGGGGAAGGGGCCGCTGCCGTGTGGGGTATAGATGCGCACCGGGATGTCCGGCCCGTCGCCCGGAATTACCCTGTCCTCCACCTTTGCCATCTCAGGCCCCGGCGACCTGGGCCTGGCGTTCAGGTTTATCCTGGCCTCTTCCGGCGACACCGTATGGGCGGGCGGAAGCCCCATGGCCGCCATTTGGTCCAACACTGCTTGCGCCTGAGGATCCAGCGGCATGACTCTACTCCTTCTGCGGTGTTATGCGGCGGTGTTATGCGGAGCCACTGCTGACTTACCATGCATCGTTGTGGGGTCTATGGCTGGAGTGCCCTGATGTCGCCCCATGTTAGCACGTTTTTCTCTTTGAGCCATTTCTGGCTCATCATGAATCCAACTTCGTCGGTTCCTCATATTGATGGTGTTCGATATTGGCGAAAACTACAGCCACTCCTCACTATCCACCCGCCTCATCCAGCAGCCGTTGGTACACCCGCACCATCGCCTCCGTGTCCCGCTTGCAGTAGGCTAGCAGCGCTTCCCGCGCCTCCGCCGCCTCATCCTCAGGCACATCGCCGGTCACCAGTCGAGCGTAGGCGGCCGAGGCCGCCAGGCCCTCCTGCACCTCCAACTCGTCGTAGCCAAAACCGGGCGCCAGGGCAGGCAGCACCGACTTGATGGAAAAGCTGCCGTGAAACCCCGGATGGTAGTAGTTGCCCTGCACCACCTTCATCAGGTCGACGATCCGGGGCGTCAGGGCCAGCAGGCCGTCCCGGTACCGGGGCAGCGCCTCCGCCAATTCGTTGATGACGCTCTTCTCGTAGGGCGAATAGGCTACGATGGAGCCGGAGCCGGGCAACGCATCCAGCAAGCTGGCGGCGAACCGCTCCCTGGGGTCATGGCCGTCGTGATTGAGAAACTCCTTGTGAGTTGACTCCCCTGAGTCATCCGCAACATGCAAAGACCACTGGAAGGGTATCCTCTCATAGGGTCTGGTCCCAATGTAGATGGGAATCCCCGGGTTGACGGTCTCGAAGTCCAGGAAGCTGGCGGGCAGCGCAATTTCTTCCAAGCTGCGGCGCAGGCCTGGGCTGACGTAGGGGCGTCCGTCCACAACGGATTCGCGAATCCGAGTCTGCATAGCGTTCAAACCGGCTAGGTCCGGCGGGATGTCTCCTATGCTGCGAATTCCTGCGCCCTTCAACCGCTCCAACAGCCTATCGCTCAGCCGCGGCAACTGCATCACCGAATGCTCCGGTTCACCTTGGTGGCAGTGACCGAAAAATGAGCACGTGTACGGCTTCTTGCAGTGCTTGCCGGTGTCAATGTCCGGCGCCGCGTCCAGTTCCAGCGTCTCCCACATCGCCTCCAACGCGGCGGGGACGCCTTGCGCCGCATACTCCCTAGCTTCCTCAGTAATGTCCGCCAGCGTGAACAACTGCTCCAAGTCATGCTCCCCGCCGAGGTAAACGTACTCCCGGTTCAGGTGCATCAAATAGGCCCTGTCTAGAGCGATGCCGGAGCCCTCGGCTGCGTATAGCTGGATTGCCACGTCGGTGATGTGCTCCTCTTTCACGCTTGTGGACGACTTCACCTCCACCAGGTCGAACCTCTGCCTTCCCCGACGCACCAAGACGTCGAAACGGGTCCTGATGCTCTCGAAGGTCACCGCCGCCTCGTACAGGGATGGTATCGACCCGTCGGCCAGCAGGGTCCGGGTCGTTTCCACGGCCCGGCCGTGCTCCAGGTGCGATTCCTCCACCAGTCTGCCGCCGGGAAAGCGCTGTCTCGCCTTCTCGCCCACCGCGTTGCCGGTGTCGAACACCGCCTGTTGTGCCGGGCCGATGGGGTCTGCCAGATCACGGTTGTAGCAGTCCAGGTAGAGCCGTTTCAGACATTGGAGGCCGGACTGGAACCTGGACTTGGACAAACCGGGCATAGCTCACCGCCCTTCATGGTTCTTGAGAGATGCAGCGATTCTAACATCCAGGCAGCGGCGCTCAAGAGCAGCCGGTCCTCGTTGCCGGTGAATTGGACGCCTGCTAGAATTGCCCCGAGGTTCTCCAGAGTCACACTTACAGGGGCAATGCAGCGTTCACAGGTAGCTGATTACCCTGGCTCTCTAACAGATTCGAAAGCAGGCATAGTCGAGATGGCGAAAATTCTAGATGGCTCGGCGGTGGCCAAAGAGATTCGCGGCGAAGTAGCCGCGGGCGTCGCCGAGATACAGCAGAAGCACCAGGTCTCTCCCGGTCTGGCAGCCGTGCTGGTGGGCGATGACCCCGCGTCCGCCGTCTATGTCCGCAACAAGCGGCGCGCCTGCGACGAGGTAGGCATGTTCAGCGAGACCTTCGAGTTGCCGGCCGACACGTCCCAAGAAGACCTTCTGGTATTGCTGGAACGGCTGAACAATGATTCCAAATTCCACGGCATCCTGGTGCAGCTTCCACTGCCGCCTCACATCGACCAGCAGAAGACCATAGAGGCCGTCAACCCCGCCAAGGACGTGGACGGTATCCACCCCTTCAACCTGGGCAGGCTGGCCCAGGGGCGGGCCACCTTCGTTCCCTGCACCCCCGCCGGCATCCGTGAATTGCTGCTGCGCAACGGCTACGACCCCGCCGGCCGCAACGTCGTCATTTGCGGCCGCAGCGACATCGTGGGCAAGCCCCTGGCCATACTTCTGATGCAGCGGCAGGCGGGGGGCAACGCCACTGTCACCGTCTGCCACACCCGCACCAAGGACCTGGCCGGTATGACCCGGCAGGCGGACGTAGTGGTAGCCGCCATGGGCCGCCCCAACGCCGTCACCGCCGACATGGTCAAGGACGGCGCCGTGGTCATCGACGTCGGCATCAACCGGGTGGACGACCCCAACCGCAAGCGAGGCTACCGGCTGGAAGGGGACGTGGACTTCGAACCGGTGTCCCAGCTGGCTGAAGCCATCACCCCCGTGCCCGGCGGCGTCGGTCCCATGACCATCGCCATGCTCTTGGTCAACACCCTGACCGCCGCCCGCATCAGCATCCACGGCTCCTAACCGCCCGTGCCACTCCTACTCGTAGGGGCGAAAAATCTTTCGCCCTGCCACCCCGATGAGCCTCCGACACTGTCATTCCGAGGAGCCTCCATCTCTGTCATTCCGAGGAGCCTGCGACGAGGAATCTCAAATCTCCCGGCACCAAAATCGTTGGATTCCACAGAACGTCCCAACCCCCTGCCAGGTGAATCCAGCCGCGGCCAGGCTCTCTTGACCGCCGAAGGCTAACAGCGTCTCCAAAATGCGCACCAGCGACTTCGACTACCATCTCCCCCCGGAACTCATCGCCCAGACCCCCATCGAACCCAGGGACTCCTCCAGGCTGCTGGCCCTCAACCGCGCCTCGGGCCGCATCGAACACCGGCAATTCCTCGACATCGCCGAGTACGTCCAGCCCGGCGACGTAATGGTGTTCAACCAGAGCCGGGTCATACCCGCCCGCCTGTACGGCCGCCGGCAGGACACCGGGGGCAAGGTGGAACTGCTCCTCCTGCGAAGAGAAGGCCCAGGCGTATGGCAAGCCCTGGGGCAACCGGGCCGCAGCCTCCGGCCCGGAGCCAAGGTTGTTGTCGTACCGGCAGACTTGGACCTTCAGCCAACCTTGGAGGTGGAGGTACTGGCTGGGCGCGCCGACGGCGTCAAGAGCGTCCGCCTTAGCTCCGAGGAGGGCATCGATGCGCTGGGGCAGATGCCGCTGCCGCCCTACATCCACCAACGGCTTGCAGACCCGGAGCGGTACCAGACGGTCTATGCCAGGGAGCCCGGCAGCGCCGCTGCTCCCACGGCGGGGCTGCACTTCACCCCGGACTTGATGGGCGCACTCCAAGAGCAGGGAGTTGAATTGGCCTTCGTGACCCTCCACGTTGGGCTGGACACCTTCCGCCCAGTCAAGGGCGAAGACCCCGCGGCTCACGAGATACACACCGAGTATTTCGAACTGGGGCCGGAAGCAGCCGTCGCTTTGAACTGCGCGCGAAACGAGGGTCGCCGGATTATCGCCGTGGGGACCACCACCGTGCGGGTATTGGAGCAGACGGCCCAGCTAATGACGGAACAGGGGAAGGACCAAATCGCGTCCGTCAGCGGCCAGGCCGGCCTTTACATCCTGCCGGGACACAGCTTCCGGTTGGTCGACGCCATGATCACCAACTTTCACCTGCCCCGGTCCACCCTGTTGATGCTGGTCTCGGCCTTCGCCGAGAACGAACCATCGGTGGAGTCCGGTCGAGAATTGATGCTGCGGGCGTACCGGGAAGCCATAGAACGCGGCTACCGGTTCTACTCTTTCGGCGACGCAATGCTCATCTTGTAGCAGCGCCCGTCAAGGCAACTGCAGCAACTGCAGCACGTTGCCGTCGGGGTCCTTTAGCGTGGCGATCCAGCCTCCCCAGTGCTCCTGCTCCGGCGGGCGGATGAACTCCACGCCATCCTCTTTCAACCTCTGGAACTCCTGGTGTATGTCATCCACTCCCAAATGCGGCATAAACCGAAACGGGTCCCGGGAGACTCCGCTAACCTGGCCGTGCAGTCCGATGTTAAATCGCACGTCGCCCAGTTCGAAGGCGATGAAGTCGTCATGCCGGGAATGCAGGGGCAGCCTCAACAGGTCGTGGTAGAAGCTGAACATCGGCTCCAGGTCGTCCGTCCAGATAGTCACGCCCACAACGCCGGTAATCATATTGGCCGCCCCCAATCCCAGGTCAACGCTTGGAAAACTCAACCACCCGGCCAATTATAAGCCCGCTTTCGTCGCCGCGGCGGAGGCGCTCCCGCCGGGCAGGTTACGCGAGACCGCAGGTCGGTCCCAGGGCGGCGGCCGCCGCGAAAGTATTTCCCGTCCGCGCCTAGTAAATCGTGCTTGAATGGAATTCAGACGCTATAATATTCTGGCCGCAGCGTCGCTACGGAGAGATGGCTGAGCGGACGAAAGCGCCGGTCTCGAAAACCGGTATACTCTTTGGGTATCGTGGGTTCGAATCCCACTCTCTCCGCCAGCAGTCATATTCCTGAATCCCGCGTCAATCAACGTTCCCCGCCCCGTCTCGTCTGGCGGTCGCGAGGGCTACTTGCCAGGAGCCGGCAACGTGGGCGCTTCGTTAACCGTTTCGATGCTCTGCGTCGAATTCACCCTATCGAACAGCTCCACCACCTGCTGTGCTGGGCGGGGGGTCAACAGCGTGGCGCCAATGGCCGACGCCATGGAGATTGCAAAGGCGGGTGTCGCCGGCTGGATGTCCCACATGCCGCCCGGCCCGCCGCCCAGGAACTGCCACATCGTCGCCGCCAGAGTCCCGGTAACAACTGCCGTTCCCGCACCCCAAGCGTTGAATCTGCGCCAATACAAGCCAAGAAGCATCACCGGCCCGAACGCAGCCCCCATCCCGCCCCACGCAAAGCTCACCAGGTCGAATATGGAGTCTGGGAACCAGATCGAAAGTATAGCCGAGACAACGCCTATGACCAGCAACATCCCTCGCCCTATCCACACCCTGGCGTGGGCCGCCAGCCCTGCAGCCATACGCTTGAGCACCGGCACGTCTTCGGTAGCGATCGCCGATGCCAGAAGGAGCTGAGAGTCCGCCGTGCTCATCACCGCCGCGATCACAGCAGTAAGTAGCACCCCCAATACCACTGGGTGGAAAAAGACCTCAGAGATCACAAAGTAGACCCGTTCGGAATCTGTCACCGCCCCCAGCATGCCTACTTCAGCCAGGGCGGGACGTGCAATTGCACCAACGGCAAACGCCAAGAAGTACACCGTTACCAGCCACACTACGGCAATGGCGCGCCCTTGACGGATTTTGTCCTCCCGTTCGATCGCCATAAACCGCTGCAATATCCTGTGTGCTCCCAGTCCGCCGATCGCCCATCCCGACGCAGAGAGCGCAAAGTTCAGCGTTATGGGCGAGCCGTCTGTGAGAGTCAGGGGGTTAAAGAACCCAACGGCCTCAGAACCCGCGTTCGCCAACGGATTATCAGTCACGATGAGCATCGTGATCACCAGCACTGCCAGGCTCACCAGCATTAGCAGGGCCTGAGACACATCTGTTCTCGACACCGCCATAAATCCGCCGATCAGCGTGTATGTCGCCACCGCAACCAGCGTCACGACGACGCCTGCGGTCGGGTCGAGTCCGAATATCTCCTCCAGCAGCTTTGAGCCTCCGACGAGCCCGGAGCTCACGTAGAAAATTACAAACAGGATGGTGATCAGCCCGGATACCGACCGCAGCGTTCCCGTTGAATCGCCAAACCTGCGTTCCAAGAACTTGGGAATCGTCACCGCGTCGTCCGCAGCTATCGTGAATCGCCGCAACCGCTTGGCTAAAAGCGTCCAGCTCAGCCATACGCCGATGGCGGCGCAGACTGGCACCCACAACTCGACAAGCCCACTGGTGAAGGCCAGTGCAGGCAGCGCCAGCATAGTCCACGCGCTCGTCGTTGAGGATCCGGTGCTCAGCGCCGCCGTGAAACTGCTCAGCCGCCGGCCGCCGAGCGCGTAGTCCGCCATGTTCTGCATTCGGCGAGCGCCCACCACCGCAATCCCAATCAGCATACCGAAGTACACGGTAAAGCCGGCTATCACCCAAACGTTGATCATAGGCTATGCGTCTCCGTGCTCTTCTATCCCGCGTCGCGCCGGAGCAGCTACCCAACCGTTGCCACTGCGGTATCCCATTTGGAATGCCAAGGGCGACACTCCGGCCAACTTGCATGTGGCGGTTTTATACGCAGCAGTCCGTACCTGGCCAGTGTTTCCAGCAGAAAAAGAAGGGAATGGTCATGCCCCGCTACTTGTCAACGCGGCAACTGACAATGTCTATCCCATAGTACTTGCGGTGGTGCACCGATGAGGCGTAGTGGCGCAGGATGCGGACGGACAATTCCTGTCCGTCGTCCGGCGCCTGGTCATGGCCCAGATATGCCATGCGATTCTCGATGTTCCCCTCGATGGCATCGTCCGATGCGACAACGATTTCGAGCTCGGCCGATCCGCTGTCAGGGCGAATTGTGGCGACCAAGCTGCGCTTCTGGTCGATCGAGCCGTCGTCCTCTTCATTGAGCAGGCTCAATATGATCTCCTCTCCCACTAACCGAAGCCGGTTTTTGCCTTCCTCCGTCCAAGTAAGACCGTCGGCGAACTGGCAGAGAAAATCGTCAATGGCCGGTAGAGAATCGTGAGACAAGTCGGTTCGAAGCTTCTTGGCGCGGAAGCCTGATAATTCGGTGAATACCGTCATTGCTATGGCTGCTATGCCGCCGACGACAATGGGGTTGCCCACCAGATTGACGATTATTCCTTCGAACAATCCGCTGAAAGCCCCCGCTGACAAGCCCAAAACCATAGAAACGCCGGTGATCGCGGCCTTCTTCTGGTCCATTTGGCCGGCAAATACCGTCTTCGCACCCTCGATAAACAGCATGCCGAAGATGATGACGTATACCGCGCTGACCACCGGGCTGGGAATGGAAACTAAAACGGCAAGCAACTTGGAAAAGAAGGCGGCGGCGATGGTGAACAGTCCCAGGTATATCCCGACACTCGTGGCGGCGACGCCGGTAAAGCCGATATAAACGGCGGTGGCCGACCACGGCGCGGCCACTGGTAGCGTCCCCAGGATCCCGGAAAGAAACGTGCCCGCCCCATACACGTTCAATCCCCCCTGCACGGAGCGGAAGTCGATGGCCGAATGTCTCCGGTAGGAAGCGCGATAAATCACCGACAGGTCCCCCACCACTTTCATAAAGGCGGTAAGGTTCACTAACACGAATGCAGGAAGCAATGCCCAGAAATTTGCACCGAAGGCCAGGTCCAGCCCCGCGAACGAGAAATCCGGCAGGCTCACCCATGAGGTGTCAGATATGATGTCGGTCTCAAAGAATCCCAAGGGGATGGCCACAATCAGACCGATGGCTACGGTGGCCGGCAAGACCCACATGCGCCAAATCACCCGGTCTTGCAACGACATAAGGACCCCAACGGCCAAGGCGGCCATCCCGGGCGCCAAGTAAAGCGCAGTCGATTCGTTTTCCGGTGGAATGACCGCCTTGTTGATGATGAACGGCATGGCCGAAATCGCCACCAGCATGACCACTATTCCGCTCACCGTCTGTGTAAATATCCGGCGGAGGGAGGCAAGGCGTAGGGTCAAGACAGACTGCAGCAGGGTGGAAACCACCACCAGGCTGGCCAGCAAACTGGGTCCACCCACGTGGAGCGCCAAGGCGCAAACCGCCAGGAAAGGAACATTGAAGTTGGCGACAATGAGGCGACCCGACCCCAAATGCCGCAGCCTGAGGGTCTGCAGGATCATGCTGGCTCCGGTGACTGCCAGCGCGGTGAACGTCACCCATGACAGATAGTCTTCGGACTCGCCGGATGCCCGCACCACCAGCGCCGCCAGCATGACGAGGCCGATCGTGTTGGGTATGAATATCTGAATGGCCGAGGATATCGCCAGTAACGGCGGGCACTTCTCATCCGGTTCGTACTGGATTTCGTGTCGCCCCTGGACTTTCCGGAACATTAGTATGAGGTCCTTGGCCGAAAAATCTGTTTCGAGAAACGGGCAAACCTAACTTGCCCCAGGATTTGTGAAACACTGAAACACATGGATTATATATGCGGACGTAAACAATGATACAATGTATCGGCCCTTCGGGGAGTGGTATTCCCTTCCAAAAGGGACGGTGGCCGCAACAGAGCGTGCTGCGCCAATTTAAGGGGGAAAGGTATGTTTCTGGCCGAGCAAAAGGTTAACACGGAGGCGCACCGGACAGGGTCAAGCCGTCGGCGATTACCCGCCGGCATAAGCGCATTGCTTTTGCTTTTGATTCTAGTCTCCTCCACGGCTGTTTTGCTTGCCTGCGGCGGCGACCCTACCGCAACACCGGAACCCACTGCCACCGCCGAGCCCACGGCGACCGCAGCGCCTACGGAGACCCCTACGCCCACTGCACCGCCGACCGCAACCCCGGAACCAGAGCCAGTAAATGAAGACGACGCGCTAACCCGCTCCTACGTTGAGAAGGCTATCGCCTACTACGAAGCCAACGGCCGGGACGCGACGATCGAATACTACAAGACTGAAGAGAGCATTGAGGGAGACCGGTATCTGCACATTATCAGCAAGGATGAAGGCATCCTGATGGCAATGCCGTTCTTCCATAATTTCCTGGGAAGCAAGCACGAATCTGCCGCGTTCTTATTGGGAATCGCTACAGAGGGCGGCGCCTGGTATGAGGGGCAGGGGATATATGTAGTGGAGACCGCCACCGGTACCACCACCAGGCAGGGGCCAATGCGGTTCTACCTTGTCCTGCGCGACGGCCTCATCTTCATATCAGGCCACTCTACGCTCCGGGAGAACGTGGCAGAGGCCACCAAGGATTACGTGAGCCGCGCAATAGCCCTATACGAGAGTGAGGGGCTTGAAGCGACGGTTGCCCACTATAACAACCCCGACAGCTTGGAGGGAAGCTTCTACCTCTTCCTCATTGGCGCTGATGACAACTACCTGGCCCATCCCATTTTCCCGCACCTGATAGGGACCGACATCAAGGGCGTGATTGGTTCCGACGGTCAGGAACTGGGCAAGGAGATAGCCCAAGCCACGGAGCAGGGCGTGTGGGTGGAATACCTGTGGCCCAACCCGATCACGCGGGTGGAGGAGCCCAAGACCACCTGGGCTATCCGCCATGATGGCCTCATCTTTGCGTCCGGCTACTACACCGTGGGCGAATCGCCCGAGCCGCCCGCCTGGCAGGGAGCGGACCCGCGCGAGTACACCGTCGAGTACGTGGAGCGGGCCATAGAGCGTTACGAGCGGGACGGCCTGGAATCCATGCTCAACTACTACAACAGCGTCGCCAGCTTTGAGGGCGAGTGGTATCTCTTTGCCACAGACGAGAACGACATCTACCACGTACACCCGCTTCTGCCTAGCTTGGTAGGCACGGATATCAAGGACGTGGTGGGTTCCGACGGCTACGAGTTGGGCAAGGAACTGGCCAAGGCCGGGGAGGGTGTAGGCGTGTGGGTGGAATACCTGTGGCCGCACCCGGTAACGCTTAGGGAAGTGCCAAAGGTTGGGTACGCGGTGCGACGGGACGGGATGATCTTCGCATCAGGCTACTATCCGGGCGTTACCGACCCCGCGGCCTACACCCGGGCCTACGTACAGCAGGCTATGGACTACTATGACAGCCAGGGCCTGGAGGCCACGGTTGCCTATTACAACAGCCCGGAGAGCATAGACGGCTCTTACTGGCTGATGATGGTTGATCCCCAGGGCGCCATAGTCGTGGCGGGCGCTGAGCAAGCGCTGGTTGGACTGCCTGCCAGACAGTTCCAGGGGATTGTGGCCGGGGAGCAAATTGGCGAGTCGCTTCTCAGCGCCACCGAGGAAGGCCACTGGTTCGAGTACTTGTGGCCCAACCCCAGGACAGCGGGGCAGTTAACGGTATATCTCTGGATAGAACGCCACGACGGATACGTCTTCTCCTCTGCCTACTACGTTGAGGGTGAGGGGGACGCGCCGCCGCCCGCCCCTTCCGAGGATGCGCTGACGCGCGACTACGTGGAGCAGGCTATCGCCTACTACGGCTCCAACGGCCGGGACGCCACCGTCGACTTCTACAAGACGGAGTCGAGCGTCGAAAACGGGCGGTCGCTGATCCTCATAGACGATGCCGCAAGCACATTACTGGTATACCGGAACATTCCCGCTCTGGAAGGCCAATACGTCGGCCCTGGTTCGGCATTTTCCGGCTTAACGCAATTGATAGAAGCTGCCACCGAGGAGGGTTATTGGATTTCGACTCGGGGCATCAACCCCGAGACCAAACAAGAAGAGCCGCGGAGAATCCTAGTGGTCCTTCATGACGGCTTGGTTTTCTCCGCCAGCCATTCGGACTTGGTGGAAGACGTCGCGGCCTCGGTAAAGGAATACGTGGGCAAGGCCATTGCCAAATATGAGAACGACGGCCTCAACGCCGTTATCACCCATTACAACAGCCAAGACAGCCTGGACGGGCAGTTCTACCTATTCCTCATCGGCGAGGACGACGACTACCTGGCCCATCCCATCTTTCCCCACCTTATAGGCACCGATATCAAGGACGTGGTCGGCTCCGACGGGCAGGAACTGGGTAAGGAGATAGCCCAGGCCACGGAGCAGGGCGTGTGGGTGGAATACCTGTGGCCCCATCCCGTTTCCAGAAAAGAGCAGCAAAAAGTCACTTGGGCCATTCGCCACGAAGGGCTGATATTCGCTTCCGGCTACTACGCCGGCGAGCCGGAGACCGGTTCGCCGGCCTGGCGGGACGCCGACCCGAGGGAATACACAGTCCAGTACGTGAACCAAGCCGTAGAGCGTTACGAGAGCGAAGGCCTGGAGTCCATGCTCAACTACTACAACAGCGTCGCCAGCTTCGAGGGTGAATGGTATCTCTTCGCCACCGATGACCAGGACATCTATCACGTCCACCCGCTGTTGCCGCAACTCATAGGGACCGATATCAATGATGTGGTAGGTTCGGACGGATACAGACTGGGCGAGGAGTTGGCCAAGGCAACCGAGGAGGGCGTTTGGGTGGAATACCTGTGGCCTCACCCGGTTACCCTGAAGGAAGTTCCCAAGGTGGGCTATGCCGTGCGCCGCGACGGCATGCTCTTCGCCTCCGGCTACTACGTTCAGGTGGAAGACCCGGCGGCATATACCAAGACGTACGTACAGAACGCCATCGAGTACTACCAGGCCAACGGATTGGACGCCACCATCGCCCATTACAACAGCCCGGAGAGCGTTGACGGCCAGTGGAACTTGACTATGGCCGATGAGGACGACGTTGTGCGCGTCGCTGTCCTCGCTCCACATCTAATAGGCACCGACTTGAAGGACCTCGGCGGCGTCCGGAAGATCGGCGCAGAGATGGCAGCGGCCACAGAGCAAGGCCTGTGGGTCAGCTTCGTCTTCCCCAACACCAGGTCTTCGGAGACCTTGTACGCTCATGTGTGGGCAACCCGCCACGACGGGCTGCTATTCACATCGCGCTACTACGACGACCAGCCTGACGTTTAAGATACGCCTTAGCGTTGTTGGACCAAAGCCTCAGGTGAATCGGTAATCGAAAACGGGCAGGGCTGCTGCAGCTTGCACGGCCGCATATATTTCTGTTGGACGCCGTGCCGCCGATTTTTTTGGGAGCAACGGGCCTTCAACAATTCGCCTTGATGTATTCCTTTATGTATGGGACGGAGGTCCCTGGTATCAGGGCGCCTCGGGCGGCTCACCATCTCCTGTCCCGCCCTTGGGCATCCGGTAGCCGATGCGCTGATCCGTAAATATGTATGTGGGATTGTCCGCATCGTCGCCTAGCTTACGCCGGAGCTTGCTCATCATAGTGCGGATGGGCCGTATGTCGCCGCCCTGGCGCTCCTCTCCCCATACCCGTCTCAAAAGGTGATCGTACGTTATCACCCGTCCGGAGTGCGCCGAGAGTTCGGCAAGGAGCCTGTACTCCATCGCCACCAGCGGCACCAAGCGACCCCCCAGAGTAACCCTGCGTCTGGCGTAGTCTACGGTGAGATCTCTAAACTCGTACGGTTCCGACGGCTCCGGGGTGACCCTCCGGCGAAGGGCCGCCCTGATTCTCGCCGCAAGCTCGGTTGGAGAGAAAGGCTTGACCAGGTAGTCCGCTGCACCCATGTCGAAGGCCCTGGCTATTAGCTCTTCTTGTCCGTAGGCGGACAAAAATACGACGGGTACGTCAGCCGATTTATGTATCTCTTCCATAAGTCTGATGCCGTCGGTTCCGGGCAGCAACAGGTCCAGCAGCACCAGTTCGGGCCTGTCCGTTTCCATCAGGCTGGGCACATCCCATGGATTTCCGGTGACGATAGGGGCGTAACCAGCACGGACAAGAGTATCGCGGATGTATCGGAGATCGTTGGGGTCGTCGTCCACCGCGAGGACGGGTACGTGTGCCCCTAAGTCCCCATCCCCCGGGGACAATGAGCGAGTCGGCGACCGTGTAGGCGCGCTTGTCGTTCTGTCGGCAGCTTCCTCAATCGTTGGCAACGTGAACGTGAAACGCGCTCCCAGACCCGGTCCGTCGCTCTCCGCCCATATGCGGCCGCCATGCGCTTCCACTATTCCCTTGCAGATCGCCAGCCCAAGTCCCGTGTCTCCTCGTTGCTCCTCGGACTGCTCACTGGAGAACTTGCGAAACAAGTGTGGCAGGATCTCGGCCGGGATCCCCCTTCCCTCGTCGGACACCGAGACCGCAACGCAGACGTCATCCCGCACGGCGGTCACTTTGATAAGCGAAGACTCCGGTGAGTGCTTGGCTGCGTTGGACATGAGGTTGCCCAGGACCTGGACGATGCGCCGCCTGTCCGCCATTACCAGAGGCAGGTCCGGCCCGATTTCGACGGAGAGGTTGTTCCTACCCCCTGCGCCCAGGAGAGCACTCCGCGCCCGGTCCACCAGCGCGACGATTTCCGCGGGCTCGGGACTGACCGCGAGGGTACCCGTATCTATCCGGGCCACGTCGAGCAGGTCGGTGACCAAGTCGTGCATGTGGTCGGCCTGGTCCGCTATGATGCGGAAGAACTGGCGGACCACGGCTGGGTCCAGGTCGGCAGCCGAATCCAACACGGTCGCGGCCGATCCCTTGATAGAGGTTAGCGGCGCGCGGAGCTCGTGGCTCACCATCGCCAGAAACTGGGCCCGCATCCGCTCCAATTCCTCCACGTCGGCCATATCCTGCATGGTGACGACCATAGATTCAACCGAGCCCTCTTCGGAGAGTATGGGTGTTGCGTTGAGCAGCACCGTAACGCTCCGCCCGTCGGGAGCCCGCAGTACGATCTCCTCGGCCCGCAGTGTCTCGCCTAACCTGAGGAGGTCAGACATAGGGAACTCTCGCAGCGAGATCTCCCTGCCGTCGGCGCGCGTGAAGGTCACTATGTCAAGGAGCATCTCCGGTGTCTGGCCGGGGTCCCGGAGGGTATCTACCAGCCTGCGGGCCTCACGGTTAAGGGACTTGGGCGCTCCCCTCTGGACGTCGAAGACCACCACGCCCACGGGTGAGGTGTCGACGAGGGTCTCCAGGTCGGCCCTGGCCCGCCGCTCGTCCCGGTGCCTGCGGGCGTTTACAATGGCCATCGCCCCTTGCGAAGCGAACATCTTCAGCGTCTCCTCGTCCTCGTCCGAGAACTCTAGGCCGCCCTCCTTGTCTGTTAGATAGACGTTGCCCATGTAACGCCCCGCGTGACGGATGGGAGCGCTGAGGAAGCTCTTTACAGGCCCCAGCGGTGGACCCACTTCGGGAAGCCCGACCGCGGCGATGTGGGATGAGAAGTCCGCCACCCTCAGTGGGCCGGGCAGTTTGCTCAAGTAGGCGAAGAACTCCAGTCCACCCGGCAGGTCGAAGAGCAGTTTCTGCTCCTCCTCGGTGAATCCCGACGAAACGAATCCCTCCGGCTGCCCGGCGTCGTCCACCGTGGTCATGCCTCCCCTTCTGGCCCCGGTCAGAATGCGGGCTCCGTCCAGCACCTCCCGAAACACGATATCAAGGTCAACGTCCTCAGTAATGCGCAGGCTGGCCTCGCTCAGGCGCGAGAGGCGCTCGCGCAACTCCGATATCTCGCGGTCTCGCTCATCCGATGGTCTCAATTAGTCAACTCCGTTCGGCCACTGAAAACCCTACGGCCGCTCCCAGAAGAGCCGCAGGACTATGGGCCAATTATGCCAGTTCCAGTTAATGGTCACAACTTATCATAGATATTTGGCCCAAAAGTAACGACTGCGTCACATACGTTCAACACAATCCCCGGAAGTTCCATTGGCCATCGCAGCCATCCGGTTGTTCCTGGCGCTCGCCATGTTCAGAGGCATGAGTGAAATTCAGGAGTCAAGAATTGAAGGACTGTCTTCGATTTATGGCAAGTTCACCGGTATGGGTTTGGCCGGTGACCGTCTCGTGTAATATATGGGCCTGAGAGACTCCGTTAGGTATATCTCAATACCGTTCCGGTCTGACTGGTAGGGCACTGGGTCCCAGGTGACCAGCGCGTCCCCTATGAAGTAATGCTGCTCGCGGAGGAGAATCTTAGTCTGTTCACCGATGTTCCCCTGATCTGCGTGATAGACCATCTTTGGATAGGGGCACCAAACGACGTACACCCCATCCACTCCAACCTTCCGGTAATCGACTTCCTCTAATCGATGGTAGAGGCTGCAGCTCCCGGCCCAGTCCAGTCGTATTCCATATTTGAACATTCTTGTAGCCTTTACCTCTCAGCGAGCGATTTGGCCGTACTGCGAATAACTGGCGATGTTCGAGCCGGTCACGAACGAATCGTCATAGGTCTAGTTGCCTTCCCAATCCCAAGTGTATGTCAAGCAGTTCACCACCACCCCGACCGCGTCGACAGCGACGTGGAACAATCACCACCTTGTTCACAGTCCAACTCAGCGACGCTTCGGCATAAGGGCTTCCAGGTGCGCCGCCAGCAAGGTCGTTTCCTCAGGCCGAAGCATGTAGACGTGGGAGCCTTCCCGAGTGCCGTGAAACATGAGGGTGACCGCTCCGGTGTTGACCGGTGAGGGCTTGACGGTCAGCAGCCGATAACCGGCCCGGAAGGTGTATGTCAAGCCCTGCTTGAGACACTGGTACATACGGTCACTGTCTCCACTCTCAAATGGGAAGCTCCATCGAGGCGCACCCGTGAGGCTCACCACCTTGATGAGGATGGTCCCGTGTTTGTCTTTGGCTATCGAAAGCGTCGAATCTGCCATAGTTAAATCTTCGGCGCTGTTCGTTGGATTAGCTTGCTCCGGACCCGGCTACGGAACTGTTGCGGCACGGTCCGGGATTGTAGCGCCGGCCAAGGTCTCCGCCGCTTGCGAGAAACCGGCAGAGCATCTGCCGCCTCGTATTACGTCTCAGCGATGCAATAACTCCGTTTCTTGGCGAAACCTCAGAGCGTTCCAGGAACGGATACCGGCCTGATTCCCGAACTAGTCGCGAAAGGTCATGCCGTTCTACCCGGGGGCGTTGATGCCACTGCTAGGGAAAGCGGGATTGGGACTAGCTGCGCCAGCAATTACTCACTCCTCCTTACACAGTTGGTGAGCGGCTCGCTCCTCCCAGATAGTAGCCAACTACGCAGCGATGAAGCCGCAACCTTAGCTGCAGTCCCGTTTGCATTTGCCGGAGGTTAAGCCTGATCCTAGATATGCCAGACTCCACTACCGAGCCGGACCGGTTTCCCCCATAACCTCCTCAACACCACTGGGGCGGACAACGTCTGCAGCATCCTCCAATGGCGAACCGCCGGCCCTTTCCCGGCTGACATCAATGTTTCTTATGACTCGCTTTTTGGCCGCCAGGAGCAGGACGAGAAGTTCTGGGTGACGTAGACGTAAGTGTCCCAACCGTGGCCGGAGAACCGCTCCACTGCAACGCCCACGCCGGTGGCGGCCATGTCCGGGTGGAGAACGGTGTTCCGGCGGAGCTGGTCTGCCATCCATTCGGTAACTACCAGCCGGGCGTGTTTATCCTCGAGCCCGTTCTGGTGGTGTTGGCTACCCGGCTCGATGGACTCGGCGGTGTTCTCTCCAAAAGAATACCCCAGGCGCCAGCATTCGTAACCTGCGGAGTAGGCCCGGCTCAGGGCGTCGGTTCCCGACCCAACCGGGGCAAAGCCCTTGGCGGCCATTGATTCGCTGTGCCAGCGGGCGATCTCGACGATGCGAGGGTCCACCAACAGGGCCTTTAGCCCAGCGGCTTCCCGCTCAGCGTTCACCAGGTCCAACACCAGGGCCTCGACCACCGCAGGGTCGATGACTGCGGACTTCGGAGGCGGAGTTGGTATGGGCGTTGGCGTAGGGGTCGGCGTCACCGCCACGGTGACGTACACAACCTCCGGGGTCGCCGGGATGTAGACGACCTCCGGGGTAGGTGTTGGCGCCGCGGCAGCCGCCTGCGCCTCCAGGACGGCCAACTTGGCTTCCAGAGCGGTGATAGTTGTCCGAAGGTCCGGCTGGGATTCATCATCGGAGCAGGCCGGCACCATCAGGACGAACAGGATAACAGCGGCTGTAAACAGGACTCGTTGCGGGCTCATCATGCGGGCTCCCAGACGCCCTCAATCTCCAAGCGGCCATGATCGCCACCTGATTTCCTTGGTCGCCAATCGCCGGTCCCGGCGCGGCGGCCCGCAACGTCCAGCCGCAGTGTCAGGTTGTCTGATCCCCGTTTGCCCTTGGTGTTTGACGCGCCTGAGCCTGGATATGCTCGACACTTTAAGCAAACACAAGCCTAATCTCCGCCGCCTCCCTTCTTCACCTCCTGGTGCGTCAAGCAGCACCGGATTTACCCGTCAGGCTATCGGCTTGCCGGCAACCGCTTCACCGAAGGCAACGCCGACCATTGCAGCAGGATGATTCCTCCACCGGGCATAGGCGTCGGCTATGGCGTCGCACAACTGTCTGGTGGAAGCCCCATACTTTATGGCCGCCTCCGTGATTTCCGGCGCCAAAAACCACTTGGTGGCAAACCCGTAGATGAACTCCACATCCTCAGGCGTGCTGTAAATGTCGAACGAGGAGGTCACCAGGATGTTGGCAAAGCCCGCTTGGCCGAAATGATGTTTCAACTCCTTGCCCATCTGCGGATGGCCGTCATCGGCGGATACAAGGTCCTCGAACATGTCCCATGCTCTTCTGATGACGCCAAAGTCTGGCTCCGTGAAGCTGGATGCAGAAATCATTTCCCGGCAGCCGATGATGCCGCCGGGCTTGAGGACTCGTTTTACCTCAGCCAGCACTGACTGAGTGTCCGGAATGTGCATCAGGACGTTGTGGCAATGGGCAACATCGAAGAAGTCGTCTTCAAACGGAAGGCCTGTCACGTCGCCCACGTGGAATTTGGCGTTGTCTATTCCATTCGTCTGGGCCACAGACTTAGCCAAGTCGATCTGTGATTGCTCCATGTCTACGCCGTGCAACTCTCCCGGCGCCACCGCTTTGGCCAGGCCGACCGATATTGTGCCCGGCCCACAGCCAAAGTCGAGAATCCGAATCCCCGGCCTGAGATTCGGGAGCAGGTAAGCGGCACTGGCCTGCGCAGTGTATCGCCGCAGAGACTCCATGAACTCTTCGCTAAAGCCCATTGTGTAGTCGGGAGTTCCCGATGCCTGGTGGGTCATCTGTTCCCCTTCTTACCGGTCTTTGGCCTAGATTACGTAGCAATAGAACAGGTCACAGTCAGGGCGAACATCCTGCCGCCGCAGTGCGGCAGGCCTGTGACGCCAGGGGGTTCGCACGTTATACATCAACATCGGCCATATAGTATACTACTTTTATGTAACTATTGCGTAACTTAATTTACCGATTTTCATAACCTTTTATCATCCAGAATGGCAGCCGGCATCATGGCCATTGTTAACTCAGATCGGATTCACTCCTGGGGATTGGCGCCCTGCAGACGGAAGGGCCAGATGCTAAAGCAATCGGGGCCCGCTTTGCTGCTTGGGGCAAAACGCGCTTATCTGCAGCAATGGTGGGCAAACAAACACGTCTAGAATGCCGCACCCTCCGCCGCTTCGGCCCTCTCACCGTCCCACGCAGCCTTAACAACCATCTCGTTTGCACCCACGGCAAGTCCGGTGTAATGGACCCCACGTCCTGCCGCCGGTCGTAGCGGACTTAAACGACGACACCCGGCGCCATACCGGCCGCCAGGCGCATGCTCATTGGCGATCGATGTCCCGCGCCCCTTTGATGTCAGGCCGCGCGTTTGGCGGCGACCAACCCGACGGGTTCCTGACTAGGCCTTCGTTGGAGCAATCTACGTAGGGGCCGATATGCTCAACCAGAAGACGGCTGTCTCCCAGGGCCAGGCATATCGACGAGGCCGCCGGTTACCCCCGATGGCCTTACACCGGCAACACCGGCTCCGTGCGCTCCTCCGGTAGGTCGACCTTAAAGGCATTCAGGAAGAACGCCGTTTGTGAGTACTGGCCCAGCAGCGCCGTCAACTCCACCAAGTGCTGCGGGCCGAACTCCTTCAAGGCCGCCTGAAACGTCTCTTCGCTGACCTGGTGCGTATTGAAGAATTCCCGGCCGTAGTTGATGATGGCCTGGGCGTCATCGGCCATCGCCGGCAGGGGCTGCCTGTCACGTATCGCATCCACCAGGGCGTCGCTGACGCCCTCGCTGCGGGCCGCGGGAGCATGGGCGTTCCAGATGTATTGACAGTCCATGGCCCGGGCGGTGACCAGTATGGTCAGCTCTTGAATGCGCTTGGGGAAGGTGCTTTCAAACCGCAGGTAACCGCTGACGCGACCCCGACGCCGGGCCAGTTCCGGGCTGTTTATGGTTATCGACGTCGGGCCGCCTGATATTGTGCCGCCGGTTGGCGCGGTCAGTTCGTCGAACGCCTCCCTGAACTCCTCCGGGACCATGTCGCGGGTAACTACCGGTAGTCGTGCCATTCCTCTCCTCCAGAATCGTTAATCGATGCCCCAAAGCCCTGTTGCCGGCATTTGTCGGGGCGGATAGGTTGCCTGTTATAAGCCCCTAGACCATTTCGTAGAACTCGATGAAGCTGTCCTCGCAGACTTCGACCAGCTGGTCATAAACGGACTCGATCCCCTGCGGATACATGGCGTCAGGTGCGTAGGGAGAACTAAGCGTCTCCTGAGTCCAGTCCATGTACACCGTGTTCGCGGGACCGGGCACCGTGTGCCCGCTCCAATAAACCCTGGTCGAAGACCTCCCCGCTTCCTCGAAAGCCTTCGCCACTTGAGCGACTAGCTGGGCCGCCTCCCGTGTGTTCCAAGGCTTGATTACGAACCCTCGTCTGATCAGGTACATCTTCGGTTCCTCTCACCAGCGTATCCGGCGTAATCCTCTTTAGCGCCGGTAGCATGCATTGTACCCCAGCCATAGAACCCCGATATGCCCGCTGCATTGCCTTGTCCGGAATCGGCATGGTACAAATGCCTGCGAGTCAGCCAAAGTTTGAGCGAGGGATGTGACGTCCATGGGCCTGAGAGAGCGCATCGGCGGCGCCAGGGGCGGCATGAAGCTGGAAGATGCCCTGGACTGGGCCGGGGCCCACAACGTCCACTTCCTGGATTTCGCCGTAGACCAGGGCCCCAACCACTTATTGACGTGGACCGACCAGCGGGTTGCGGCGGTCAGGGACGCCTGCGCCCGCCACGACATTCATGTCGGGATCCACACCCTGTCCGGGGTTAACGTCGCCGAATTTGCTCCCCACGTTTCCGAGGGCGTAGACCGGTATCTCACGGCTTGCGTCGACCTGGCGGTCCGTCTAGGCTGTGAGTGGACGACGGTCCACGGCGGGTTCCACTTCAGCGACTCGCTGGACGCCCGGAAGCAGGCCTCGTTGGACCGCTTAATTCGGCTCGTCCGCTACGCCGAGTCCAAGGGCGCCCGTATTGTCCTGGAAAACCTGAATTTAGAGCCTGACGACGCCGAGGTCCACTACTTCGCCCACAATCTGGATGAGGTCAGCTTTTACCTGGATGCAATCCCTCCCGGCAGCCTGGACCTGGCCTGGGCCGCCAACCATGAGAACCTTGTCCCGGAAGGCGTCCTCGGCTTTCTCGATGGCTTCCTGGCGCGCTACGGAATCGACCGCATAAACCACGTCCTGCTGGCCGACAACCGCGGACTGTTCGAGGAGCATCTCCTTCCCGGCGAAGGGAATATAGACTTCAAGTCCCTATTGCAAAGACTCGAATCTGCGGGCTACCAGGGGCACTACCTGCTGACCTTCGGCGGCCTCGAAGACAAGCTCAAGTTCAGAGAGACCTTTGTGGGCTACGTCCAATAGGCCGCAGGCAGGAGTCCACGGCCCCTTGGCATAATGACCTTCTTTTCCCCGCGCTGTCCTGGGGCAACCATTCAGCATAGAAGCTACCCTGTCCGGTCCAACCGAAACGAGCTGCTCAAGGAGACTCCCATGCCAGATGCAATTGACCTGTTCGAGGCTATCCACACTCAGAGGGCCATCAGGTCTTTCAGGCCCGACCCCATCCCCGACCATCTAATTACCAAGCTCTTGGAGGCCGCCGTCAAGGCCCCCAACGGAGGGAACGTGCAGGACTGGCGGTTCATCGTAATTCGCGACCCTCAGACCCGCCGCAAGATTGGCGACCTGTACCGTACCGGGACCAGGTCCAAAATCGACCCCGAGTGGCCGGCCCAGCGGAGGCGGATTTACACCGCGGCCCAGGAACTGGAGGACCACATCGAGGAAGTGCCCGTATTGATCCTGGTATGCACTCCGCCCTATCCAGGTGAACCCAATCCTGGCGCCATGATCTTTCCCGCCGTACAAAACATCCTGTTGGCGGCCCGCGGCCTGGGGCTAGGGAGTGTTTTGACCGCGCGGCAAAGCCGGCATGAACAGGAACTCAAACAACTGCTGGATATACCCGAAGACATGCAGACGGCGGCCCTGCTGCCCATAGGGTATCCCGCCGATGGCACCCGCTACGGTCCCACCAGCCGCAAGCCTGTGGAAGAAGTGGCGTTCGACGAGCGCTGGGGCAATAGCTGGCGGCCCTAGGCATAACGCCCAGAGGTTGTCAGTTCACCATCTCCAGTAGCTGGTCGCTTGCCTTATCGCCTACGAGGTCGTGTCTCCTACGCCCAGCAGCGCGCCAACTATTAAGAGTATGATGATCCAAGGAATCGCGGCGATAACCACCACGAAAAACGCCCGCCATGTCGAAGTGTAGTCTAGGCACTGCCGCACGGCGACCAGCATCGCCGCTACTCGCCACACTAAGATTATCAGGCCCAACACCGACCCAATCCCCGGCAGAAAGACCAGGAACGAAAATATTCCAGGGGTTTGTGCGAACCCGGTCCCCCGGGCAAGCTGCCCCCAGTCCGCTTCCGTATCCGCGGTCTTCAGGATGGTGCTGCCAATTAACCAGGTAGCCAGGGCCCAGACGGCCCAGGACACTATCCCGAGAATTACGCCCAGGACCAGCGCATCTACGACGCTGGTATCCTCTCGAAACAGGCTGCCGATACCACCCGATACAGACACGAGAATCACTATCAGCAGCGCCTGCAGGGTCGCGCCGCGGTCGTGTTCGACGTCCTCGTAGGTCTCTGAACGCAGCATCGCTGCTCCCAACATTCTACTTAGCATCAGCCAATCACCTACCCCCTTGAAGTAGCAGTTGAACCATTACCCTGGATTCTACGTGGTCTGGACCGGACGCGGCCCCATTTGCTCCGTCGGCAACCCGGCGCGACCCCAGCGGACCGGTACCCACCTGTACTCCCATGGTCGTTAATCCAAGTTCGCCGGGCGCCCGGGTTACTGAAGCGCGCCGGGGCCAATTATACCGCCTTGGACCAATCGACTCCATGGCTGGAGATTTGCCGGCAACAGGCAAAAATCGAATGCAGGCCGTCAGTCGGACCAACGTCGTTGAACCAGTCACCAGCATCGGCGTATAGTACCGCCAGCGAAGGGAGATAGACCTCATGGCCGACTCAGAGGCGATCGTCATCGGCGGCGGTATTGCCGGCGTCTCTGCCGCCTATCATCTGGCCGCGTTGGGCCGCTCAGTTCTCTTGCTGGAGCGGGGTGAGATCGCCTCCGAAGCCTCCGGGGTCAACGCCGGCGGGATCGGAGCATTAGGCTGGGGAACTTCCCCCAACCTCGATTCCCATCTCACCATGGGCAGCTTCCGGATATTCGAGCAGCTCCAGCTTGAACAAGGCTACGACATCGAGTTCCGGGTCTCGGGAGCCCTCCAGGCAGTCCAGCCGGGAGAACAGCATAAGTATGCCAAGGAACTGGCCCAGTCCTTGCAGTCCCGAGGATACGTTGCACAGTTCCTGACTGTGCAAGAGGCTAGAAGAATCGAGCCGGAGCTGAATCCCGAATTGGCCGGCGCGGTGCACCTGCCGTTACGCGCCCAGGCCGACCCCGTAAAGGCCACGCGGGCCTTCGCCGATGCCGCGGCCCAACTGGGCGCTGAGATTATCACCGGGCGCGAAGTCACCGCAATCGACCGGCAGCCCGGCGGCCCCTTCCGCGTGGCATGTGGCCGGGACGTGTTCCGCGCCAACAACCTGGTCCTCGCGGCGGGCGCGTGGTGCGGGCCCCTGGGCCAGATGCTGGGGCTGCGCATACCCATAGTCCCGATCAGGGGGCAAATGTGGGCCGCGGGACCATTGCCGCCCGCCGTATTCCATTCTATTTCCGCGGCTGAGTCGCCCCTGCACTGGAAAAATTATCCAGGCGCAGGCGCCAACACACCCCCGGAACTTACCCACGTAGCTGGGCGGAGGGTCACCAGGCACCTGTACGGGCGGCAAGACCGGAACGGGGAGTTGGTCTTTGGCGGAGACCGGCAGATGTGCGGCTATGACGAGACGGTGGATTCCTCCGGTATCCAGGTCAATTTCGCCCACGCCGCCGAGGTCCTTCCCATGCTGCGGCAACACTCGATCAGCCGCACTTGGGCGGGCCTGATGCCCTTCTCCCTTGATGGAAAGCCCATCATCGGCAAAATTCCCCAGGTGGATGGCCTGCACATCGTCACCGGCCTTGCCTCATCCGGCTTCGGTCGCGGGCCCATGGCCGGAAAGCTCATAGCCGACTGCGTTCACACCGGCCACCCCTCGCCGCTGCTATCGGAGTCGGACCCCGCAAGATGCGTAACCGCCCTGGCTTGATGGATGCTAAGTGTGGCGTCGGTCCATTGCCCCAGTCATAGTCTTTCGGGTCTCCGCACCACTCCGGCAGTTGCTGCAACCATGCGCGCCGCTCCCTCATCTTGTGAGTTATACTGGCGCTGGCTGGCGCTATGCCCGGCAATCTGGCCGTTAAAGCAGTCCATCTGCCATAATAGGACGCCGGGCTAAACCTCACCCCTCGTCTGGACCAAGTTCGGCGTCGCCGCAGGCCTCGGCTGTCGGCCACTAGACTCGCAGATATGTTGGAGGTGCAAAACAATGGAATACCGCAAGCTTGGACCAACAGACCTCACGGTGTCGGCCCTTGGATTCGGTTGTTATGAATACGGAGAACGGCACTACCACTGGGGAGACGAGCACATCGACGAGATGGCCGTCCTCGTGAACCGGGCCATCGACCTGGGAATCACCTGTTTCCACACCGCCCCCCACTACGGTGGCGGCGACTCCGAAATCATGTTGGGCAAGGCCCTGGGTCCCCGCCGCAAAGACGTCGTCATCGTCACCATGTGCGGCCTGGGTTGGCAGGACTCCCAGCTTGAACGGGCGAGCCGGCGGGACGGCCGGCGGGAGTCCATCCTGCCCTTGGTAGACCAGAGCTTGCAGCGAATGCAGACTGACTACATCGACGTGCTGCAGATCCACGCGCCGGATAGAGACGCACCCTTCGATGAGTCCATGGGCGCCCTCGACACCGTGGTGCAGCAGGGCAAGGTCAGGTCCGTCGGGGTCTCCAATTTCACCTTGGAGCAGTTCAAGGAGTGCGAGAAGACCCGCCGCATTGAAGCGGTCCAGTACGACTACAACATTTTGGACCGCCGCAGGACGCTGGATATCTTTCCCCACTGCCAGGAACAGAACATCGGCATGATGACCTGGGGGTCAATGGCTATGGGCCTGCTGTCCGGATACTTCACCCCGGACACCCAGTTCGGCGTGAACGACGGCAGGGACAGGGGTGGAAGCCCCGAATGGGACGGAGGAGTGCTATCCTTGGACATCCGGGAGCGCAACGTGCGGGCCATCGACGACTTAAAGGCCATCGCGGAGCGCCGCGGCAAGACCATGGCCCAGCTCTCAATCAGGTGGGTCCTCGACAACCCGGTGGTCAGCACAGCCCTCGTTGGCATCTTGAACCTCCGGGAATTGGAAGAGGACGTGGGCTTCCTGGGCTGGGCTCTCTCGTCGGAGGAGTTAAGGGAGATAGACCAGGTGTTGGAGAAGCACGGCATCGACCCCTACCCCAACATCGGCATGAACCCCTAGCAAATCCTTGATGCACCATCGCCCGCGCAACGGCTGCCGCCTGCACGGCCGCCGCTTTCATGGTGCAGTAGGCGCAAGTGCTTGGCTGAGGCAGTCAATAACTTAGCACCCCCCAGGCGCCGGGTAATCGCGCCGGGTAGCTCAATATCTGGCATAGAGAGGGACTTGGCAGCCGTTGGCGCCTCCACCAACTATCGTAGCAGCCTTGCCGTTTCGGGACGGGACGCCCCGTCGTCCCTCCCGGGGTCCCTGTTCGTTCCGGGGCCTTTGCAGGCTGTCTCTAGCCGCGCCGTCCGCCAACACGTGTAATTGAGGGCCACAGTTGCAATCTAGTCCTAATCAGACCCCGCAAGCTCAAGCCATTGCTCCCGGCGGCTACCGCTTTGTTATCGCCGCATTCGCCGTGCTGGGCTACCTGGCGGCGGGCCTGGCCATTATGGCCCCCTCGCCTCTACTGCCTCTGATTATCGACGACCATGCAATCAACCGCACTACCGCCTCGCTGCTAATCTCCCTCCCCCTGCTGATGATTGCAGGTATGGGCCTGCCCGGCGGGGTGATCATTGCCCGCATCGGGATGAGGCAGTCCTTCGCAATAAGCTGGTTTTTGATGGCCCTCCCGGTCCTGACGCCCTTCGCCGGCAGCTTCGCGGCGCTGCTGGCCTTGCGGGTGGCCGCTGGAGCGGGAACTGTTCTTGCCGGCATCGTCGCCGGCCCCCTGGTCATGCAATGGTTCCGCCTGAGGGAGACGCTGGTGATGAACGGGTTGATCATGGCGGCCCTGAACATTGGAATTGCCGCGTCGTTCTTCTCCGCTTCCCTGCTGGCCGATGCGTTAAGCTGGGAATGGGCCCTGGCGGTGTTCAGCTTGTTATCGGTGGTGGGAGCGGTGGCCTGGATTCCTTTGAGCGGGCCCGTAAGGGACGCAGCGGCCGCGCCGCCCAACCTTTCGCCTCGAGCTATATGGTCGGTGATATCCGACCGCACCGTCCTGCTCCTTGTGGCCATTGAAACAGGGGCTCTCACCCAGTATTCGGCCCTTACAACCTGGCTGCCAAGTTTCTTTGAAGAGGTCAGGGACCTGACTCTGCAGCAGGCTGGGGTCGCCACCAGCCTCCTGCCCTTTGCCGGGATTTTCGCGCTGCTGCTGGCGGGGGTCGCGTCCTACCGCATCGGCCCATCCAGGAACTTCATCATAGCCAGCGGTTTGTTGGCGGTACTGGGCGGGCCTGGGACATTCCTGTTCGGCGACCTGGGCTGGATTTACGCCGCGATAATCGTGCTTGGTATAGGCACTCACCTGTACAGCCCCATCTCTTTGTCGCTGCCCATGGGGCTGCCCGGCATGACACCGGAGAAGCTGGCTATGGTCTGGGGAATCATTTTCTCGGTGAGCGCCTTCGGCATGTTCCTATCCCCACTGGTGGTGGGTGCGCTCAGCGACGTTTACGGCAGTTTCATCCCGGGATTTGCCGTGGCGGCGGCCACTGCCTGGGCCATAATCATCGCTGGTTTCCTCTTGCCCAAGTCAACGGCGTCCCCGGTCAGAGCCTGACACCGGCGCCCACGGCCAAAGCGCGGCCCTGACCCCTGCTGGCCCCTTGACCCCAACCCAGCCGTCGCAAAGACCCTTTGCGTTGACAAGGGGGACAGCCGACGCCTACACTTCACTCGAAATTTCAGGGGCCTGCGTTCCCAGGCAGGCGGACTTTAGCTCACCCCTGGCGGAGAGTCGGCGCAATGCAGAATGTAATTAGGTCCGGAGAATTCGTCGTCCAGGCAAAGCCGTGGGCGGTGATCGGCCGGTACACCCCCTCTCTCATGGACTCCCTCTTCCCGTCCCTCAATACCCTCCAGAGATTGGCCATATCCCTTTTCTTTGTGGGTTTGCTGGTGGCCTTTGGCCGGGCAACCTTTTACCTCCCCGATAATCCCGTCCCCATCACCTTTCAGACCACCGGCGTGCTGCTGATTGGCGGCGTACTGGGCCTGCGCTGGGGCCTATTCGCCATCCTCGTCTACTACCTCTTGGGCATGGCCGACGTGCCTGTGTTCAAAGACGGCGAAAGCGGCTGGAGCTATGTTACCGGCTCCGTGACCGGAGGCTACCTGATTGGGTTCGTCGCTGCAGCCGCGTTGGTGGGCTATCTGTCCCAGCACGGCTGGAACCGCGGCCGCTCTCTGTGGCCCATGCTCCTCGGAAATCTGTTCATCTACGTCCCCGGCCTCCTGTGGCTCCACTACTTCGACTTCGGCTGGCCGGCTGAAGGAGAGCTGTTCAGCGGCGGAATGTACCCCTTTATCCCCGGAGACCTGGTCAAGCTGATGATAGCGGCGTTGGTCGTGGGGTTCGGCTGGAAGCTGGCCGACAAGCGCCAACAGCCTTAGACGCATCGACGCATGCCGTGACGAGGTAGCGAAATGACCCAGCAGTTCCCCCTGCTCTTCACCCCCTTCCAGTTGGGCAAGTACACCCTGCAGAGCAGGATAGTCGTCACCGGCCACGCCGCCAACTTCTACGACCGGCAGAAACACCCCAACGAGGCCTACAGCTACTATCTCAGGGAGCGGGCCAAGGGCGGCGCCGGCCTGGTCACCATCGGCATTAGCAACGTGCACCCCACGTCCATCGGCGACCAGATGAACTGCGACGACAGCATAATCCCCAAGTTCCAGCGCGTCGCCGACATGGTCCACGAGTACCCCGTCCCCGTGATGACCCAGATTTCCCACTTCGGCAGGAAGGCCGGCGTTGCTCAACGCACCAAGTTGGACGGTGACATTACGGTCATGGCCCCCTCGGCCGTGCCGCCTCCCGCCTTCGGTTACGCCCAGGTCATGCCCCGCGAGATGAACATTGACGACATCGAGGAGACAGTCGACGCCTTTGGCCAGGCGACCCGGCGCTGCCGCGAGGGCGGTCTGGACGGCGTCGAGGTCATGATCGGCTCCTACAACCTGATTGCCCAGTTCCTCCACCCCCAGAGCAACCGCCGCACCGACAAGTACGGCGGCAACACCCTGGAGGAAAGGTCCACCTTCATGATGGAGGTCTTGCAGGCAACCCGCAATGCCCTGGGGCCCGACCTGCTGCTGGGGGTCCGCCTCTACGACGACCTGGTGAGCTACAGCCTCGACTTTGAAGACCTCAAGGCCATTTCTCGGCTGCTGGACGCCTCGGGGTTGGTCGACTACATCAACTCATGGGTCGGCAGCGTCCCCGGCGAGTCGTCCATCCGCCACCACGTCCCGCCCTACTACCACGACCCCGGCGACTCCGCATGGCGCGCCGAAGGGATAAAGGACCTGGTCAGCATTCCGGTAATTGGCATCGGCAGGATTAACACCCCAGCCCTCGCGGAGGAGATGCTGGCCTCCGGCAAAATGGACTTGGTCGGCATGGTCAGGGAACTGATCGCCGACCCGTATTTCCCGGTCAAGGCCAAGGAAGGCCGCGTAGACGATATTCGTATGTGCCTGGCCTGCAGCCAGAGCTGCGCCGGACGCCAGGGACTCGGCCTCCCCATAACCTGCATCTACAACCCCGTCACCGGGCACGAGAAGGAATGGGCCGATCCGGGCCCGGCCCCGGTTAAGAAGAAGGTCGTCGTCGTAGGCGGAGGGCCAGCGGGCATGGAAGCCGCCCGCGTGGCCGCCGAGCGGGGGCACGACGTCGTCCTGTTCGAGCGCTCCGACCGCTTGGGCGGCATGATCAACATCGCCATGCTGCCCCCCCATCGTGAGTCCTACGAGGAGATTATCCTGTTCGGCGAGAAGCAACTGCCCAAGCTGGGAGTCGACGTAAGGCTGGGCGTCGATGCCGACGCCGACACGGTGCTGGCCGAAAGCCCCAACGCCGTGATAATCGCCACCGGGTCCACGCCCTATATGACCGAGATACCCGGCGCCGAAGGCAAGAACGTCCTCACCGTTGGCGACGTGCTCACCGGGGCCGAGACCGGCGAACGGGTGGTGATAATTGATACCCAGGGCAACCCCCCGGCCAGCCTCGTCGCCGATTACCTGTCCGACCAGGGCAAGCACGTAGAAATCGTCACCGGGCTTCCTTACGTCGGCAGCGGCATCCAGGTCCGCGCCGTTTGGCACTTCCTCTACGGCAGCCTCATCGAGAAGGGTGTGGTGATGACCCCCATGACCGGCGTCACCCGCATCGGCGAAGACTCGGTGGACGTCTACAACGTGGTCAACCAGGAAATAACCCGCACCATCGAGTCGGTGGACACCGTGGTCATAGCCGCCGGCGGCCAGGCCAACGACGCCCTGTACCATGACCTCCAGGGCAAGGTCCCCGACCTCCACGCCATAGGCGACTGCGCCCAGCCCAGGGACATAGAAATGGCCACCTACCAGGCCCACAAAGTAGCCGTCAGTCTCTAGCGCCCCTGTGGCCGCCTGGCCCATTGGCGACCTAGTCATATCGCAGTTGGCTTAAACCTCAACGGGTATGTGCCGCGTCACGGCATCCAGTTCCGGGTCTTCGAATGCCGCCATCCCGATCTCCCAACTTAGCCATCCCAAGCCCCCAACTGTCATTCCGAGCGAAGCCGAGGAATCTAAAATCATTGGCACAGACCAATAATAGCCCCACCAAACCTGTCGATCTTCCTGACATTGGCGCAGTGGCTCCCTAGCCCGTCCCCCAACTAATTGCGTTACCCTGTGACTCAATGCCCAATCTAGAAAAAAATAACCCCCGCCCCACGCCCCCGCCGCCCGACCAGCCAGGCATCCACCTGGGCCCCTGGCTCCCCCAGGTAGAGGCCGCCCTGGCCGACTTTAACCGTCGCCAGGTCATCCCCCGCATCTGGGGCAGCGACCACACCGTCTGGAAGCCCGACCCCACCGAGATCTCCAACCGCCTCGGCTGGCTCGCGTCCACCGACGAAATGCGGCAACAAGCGCCGGCCCTGGCGTCCTTCGCCGACGAGGTGCGCCGCGCCGGCTTCCGCCACGTCGTCCTGCTGGGCATGGGCGGCAGTAGCCTGGGCCCCGAGGTGCTCCGCCAGGCCTTTGGCAGCGCCCCTGGTTACCCCGAACTTTTGGTGCTCGACTCCACCGTGCCGGCGTGGGTCCTATCAGTGGCCCAGGCCGTAGACCCCTCCCGTACTCTTTTCCTGGTGTCCTCCAAGTCAGGCTCCACCGCCGAGCCCAACCTGCTCTACGCCTACTTCCGCGACCTGGTGGAAAAGGCCGTGGGCGCCGGCAACGCCGGCAACCACTTCATCGCCATTACCGACCCCGGCTCCCCGCTGGAGACCCTTGCCCACGAAGCCGATTTCCGGCGGGTGTTCCTGAATTCCACGGACATCGGCGGCCGTTTCTCCGTCCTGTCCTACTTCGGCCTTGTCCCCGCAGCCCTCTCCGGCCTCGATCTTTCAAACCTGCTTGACCGGGCCGACGCCATGCGTGATGCCACCGGCCCCTCAGTTCCGCCCCGCCTGAATCCGGCAGCTTGGCTGGGACTCGCCATGGCCGTCCTCGCCCGCCAGGGACGGGACAAGCTTACTTTGGTCGCGTCCCCGTCCATCGCCGGCTTCGGACTGTGGGTAGAGCAGCTAATCGCCGAAAGTACGGGCAAAGAGCGCCAGGGCATCGTTCCCGTCGTCGGAGAACCCCTCGACCGGTTTGCGGGCCCTCCCGAAAACTACGGCAACGACCGGCTGTTCGTCTACTTGCGCCTGGATGGCGACGACAACCGCGCCTGCGACGAAGCCGTGCAGGCCGTCCAAGCGGCGGCGCAGCCTGTCATTCGTCTGGACCTAGCCGACAAGTACGACCTGGGCGCCGAGTTCTTCCGCTGGGAACTGGCCACTGCTGTAGCCGGTTCGTATCTGGGAATCAACCCATTCGACCAGCCCAACGTCCAGCAGGCCAAGGACATGACCGAGAAAGTCCTGGGCCGGTTCGACGATACGGGACATCGTCCGGGCATGGGGGATTCCAGTTCCCTGGGCCAACTACTGGACGCCTCCGCCCAGGGAGACTACTTGGCAGTCATGGCCTACCTGCACCAGACACCCGAAGTAGACCAGGCCCTGGACGCCCTGCGCCGCAAGATAACCAACAAGTGCGGTATTGCCGTCACCCTCGGCTACGGCCCCCGGTTCCTCCACTCCACCGGCCAACTCCACAAGGGAGGCCCCGGTTCGGGCCTCTTCCTGCAGCTTACCGCCGACCACGACCCGGACCTTGTTATCCCAGGGACCAACTACACCTTCGGCCTGGTTGCCAACGCCCAGGCCGCGGGGGATTTTGAGGCATTGCTAGCATCCAACCGGCGAGCCGCCCGCGTCACCCTGGGTCCCGACCCGGCCACCGGCATACTGCGCATAGCCAAGTCTCTGGACTAACCCAAGCGACTTGCCGGCTTGGCGGCGGTGGAAACGGAACGCCGGCGGTTACGAAGGCCGCTCTTTGCGCTCCTTCTCCCGTTCTGCGGCCTTGTCCCGCAACACCCTGCCCTTGTCCGGCGTCGGGTCCTTCACCAGCCCGTAGATCGCCCGGCCCTCGTGGTCCTCAGGCAGGTACTCGGTGATGGGCATCCCTTCGTCATTCACGAACAGCAGGCAGTGACAATACTTGTAGATTTGCATGTCGTCGCAGGCGCAAATCCACGTCCGATGCTTGATTTCCTCGTTCTTGTCCGGGTAAAAGCGGCAGGGACACAGCGGCCGGCCGATGGTGTCGACGTTCTGGGCCAAGCCCAGCACCACCGCCTCCGTCACCCCGGCATCCGGGTGGGTGCTCGTCCCCGATTTTTCGCAATACTTCTCGATGAAGTTGCGCATCCGCTGCATCGCTTTCTCGCTCGGCTGTTCGGGCATCATCGTCCTCCCTCGGGTGAAGTGCTTCACGGGTCGCGCCGCGCCTGCGCAACACCGGCATTATCGCCTCTAGTTTCAGTGTACCATTTCTCCGGCAAACTGTACCCCTTGCGTGATGGCTTCCCAAAACTCCTATTGCGTCGGCGGCAACGCCCAGCCCGTAGTCCCGTAGCCAGAAGCCTTGGTGGATTATGTTCCGGCCGCCAATGTACAATGGCGCGACTCCGGTAAGTCGTATCCAGGCCGATTGGAGGTGGCAGACCATGGAATACCGAGCGCTTGGTCCCACAGACATAACGGTTTCAGCCCTTGGAATAGGCTGCTACGACGCCTCGGGGTGGCCTGAGGGTTACGAGGGCATGGCCGCCGCTATAGACCGGGCCGTCGACCTGGGAATTACCTGCTTCGACACCGCCCCGAATTACGCCGGCGGAGAATCCGAAATCATGCTGGGCCGAGTCCTGGGCTCCCGCCGCAAAGACGTGGTGGTGGTCACCAAGTGCGGCCTGGGCTGGCAGGGCTCCCAGGTAGGCCGGGATAGGGGCCGCGACGGCCGCCGGGAGTCAATCCTTCCCCTGGTCGACCAGAGCCTGCAGCGGATGCAGACCGACTACATCGACGTGCTGCTGGTCCACTTCCCCGACAAGCATACCCCCGTCGAAGAGACCATGGGCGCCCTCGACACAGTTCTCCAGCAGGGCAAGGTCCGATCAGTAGGCGTCAGCAACTACAGCCTGGACGGACTCAAAGAGTGCGAGAAAAGCCTCCGAATCGACGTCGTCCAGTACCACTACAATGTCTTTGACCGGCGCATGGAGGACGAGATTATTCCCTACTGCCGGGAAAAGGGCATCGGCTTCATGGCCTGGGGCCCACTGGGCAACGGCCTGCTGACGGGAACCCACGCCGCGCAGAAGAATTTCAGGGACTCGGACTGGCGTGGCAAGGGCGACGTGGGCGAAATAATCATCGGAATGTTCGCCGACGACGTTTGGGAGCGGAACATACGGCTGGTCGACGATCTGAAGCCCATCGCCGCCGGCCTGGGCAAGACGCTGCCTCAGCTTGTCCTGCGCTGGGTCCTCGACAACCCTGCCGTGGGCATCGCCATCCCCGGCGTGACCAACGTGGCGGAACTGGAAGACAACCTGGGCGCCTTGCATTGGGCCCTATCCGGAACGGACTTGCGTCAGATAGACCAGGTGTTTGCCAAGCACGGCATCGACACCAGCCCTCCGCAGTTGATGGACCCCTAACAGCAGGCCTCCCTCACCGCCTGCGATATCTCCGCCAGCCGCCGGTCATTGCTCTCCTTGGCCCGGCACCCGTTGGTGATGTAGGCCATCGCCAGGCCGGAGTCCGTGTCCGCCCAGCCCATGGACGTCCCGACGCCCCCGTGGCCAAAGGTGTTGTATGGGTTGCCTGCCGACTTTCCCATCCGCTCGTCGGCGATCACTAAGCCCAATGACCGCCGGGCAAACAGTCCGGTAATAGCGTCCGCCGCCTCCACCCGCACCTTGACCGCTTCTTTAATCGTGCCTTCTCCGAAAACCCGCGTCCCATCCAGCGCGCCGCCCCGCTCCAGCATGGCGTAGAACCTGGCCAGGTCGCCCGCCGATGCGATCCCGCACGCTGCCGGCACCACCGACCGGTGCATCTCCGGCCGGTTGTACCTCAATACAACTCCGTTGGGGTCCGCGTCCTCCTCCATCAACTGGATCTTGGCAACCCTGTCTTCCAGGTCCGCGGGAAGCCCCACGTAGGTATCCTTCATGCCCAGCGGACCCGTGATTTCCTCGGACAAGAATCGGCTGAACTCCCGCCCGTCTATCCTGCGTACAAGCTCCGCTATCACCCAGCCGTAGTTGACCGGATGGTAGGCGAACACCTCTCCCGGGGTGAACGTCGGCGTCGCATCCTCCATGGCCTGCACCACCTTGCCCCAGTCGCTCCAGTCGGTCCATGGCAGGTCCTTGGGCGTAATCGGAAAGCCCCCCTGGTGGGTCATGACGTGATTAATCGTCACCCCTTCCTTGCCGTTCTTGCCGAACTCCGGCCAGTGCTTGCAGATCGCATCCTCCCAATCCAACTGGCCCCGCTCCTTCAACAGATACATGCAGGCCGCCGCCAGGGGCTTGGTCGACGACATCAGCACGAACATAGTCTCGCCCGTCACCGCCCTCCCCGCATCCGCGTCGGCCAGCCCGCCTTGAATGTCCAGCACCGGCTTCCCGTACCGGTACACCGCCAGCCCTGCCCCGGGATGTATGCCCTCCGCTATCTGCTGCCGGAACAGATCCTCCACCTGTCCCAGCTTTTCCGGGTCCATGGAAACAGCACTCGGGGCCGTTAGCATTGCCATAACCTCACCCCAGTCAACAAATTCTCAGCCGTTTACGGGGATCCTCGGCGCTGCGCAGTGTCCCGCGCATTCCGCTTCACCGACCGATACTGGTCCCCCTATTTGGCGGCATAGTAGCATCGCCCAATTGAAGCTGTCTACGCACAGGAAGACCCACCCTTAACCGCCAATCGCCGCCGGCCCGATCACACCCACACCCATTCCAGCCTCCACTGCCTCTCTCACCTCCCCTGTCATTCCGAGCGAAGCCGAGGAATCTAAAATCCTGCGCCCTCAACCACCTTATGGCTCACTGGGAACTTCCCCCACTCGACCGAACTAAGACCATGAATTGCCTCGGCCGAGGCCGTCCGTTCCCCCTTCCCATCCAGACCATTGCATGGCCCGCAACTAGGCTGCCCTTTCGCCATTCCCATCCAGACCATTGCATGGCCCACAACTAGGCTGCCCTTTCGCCATTCCCATCCAGACCATTGCATGGCCCGCAACTAGGCTGCCCTTTCGCCCTTCCCATCCAGACTATTGCATGGCCCGCAACTAGGCTGTCCGTTCGTCCTGAGGGAAATCGAAGGGCGAATGGACAGCCGGGTCCCCGCAAGGGCGACATCTCCCGTCATTCCGCCCCGTCCTTGTCAACAGCAGAGACCGTAAGTATCATACTCGTGGCCCAAGCCACCGGCTCCTCCGCAATAATTCAACCCCCACTCTCAGGAGGCAAACATGCCCGGCGCCCTGGATGGTATACGCGTAATCGACTTCGGACATTACATCGCCGGCCCCTTGACCGGCATGCTGCTGGCGGACTACGGCGCCGACGTCATCAAGGTCGACCCGCCGGGCGGCCCCCGTTGGAAGACCCCCGCCAACGCCACCTGGAACCGCGGCAAGCGCAGCATCCTCCTGGACCTCAAGCAAAAGGACGACCTGTCCACGGCCCAGGCGTTGGTCCGTGACGCCGACGTCGTAGTGGAAAACTTCCGTCCCGGAGTCGCCAAGCGCTTGGGCATCGGCCCGGAGGAAATGCTCCAGGCCAACCCCCGCCTCGTCTACTGCTCCATCCCCGGCTTCGCCTCCGACGACCCCAGGGCCGCCGTGCCCGCCTGGGAAGGCGTGATTGGCGCCGCCACCACCACCTTCCTGCTGGAGCCCAGGGAGGACGGCGTCGACGAGCCCGTCTATTCCGCCATACCCACCGCATCCACCTTTGGCGCATTCCACGCCGCTGTGGCCATCGCCATGGCCCTCAACGCCCGCGAGCGCGACGGCTTGGGCCAGCACGTCGAGACTCCTTTGTACGACGGCATGTTCGCCACCAATGCCTACCGGGGCATCAGCTTCCACGACCCCGTCGAAGGCCCAAACTTCCCATACGCCGCCGATAGTTTCGGACCCACCCAATACCGCGGCGCATGGGACGGCTTCTATCGCTGCAAGGACGACCGCTGGCTCTACTTCAGCGGCTACACCAACCTCAATTGGCGCCAGTTCCAGGAGGCCGCCGGCATTGCCGACTGGCAGCCCAAGACCGCGCTCGATTTCGACGCCCTCGACCGCGACCCCGAGTTCTTGGCCGAAACTCTCAAGCGCGCCCAGGCGCTGTTCATGACCCGCACCGCCCAGGAATGGGAAGACCTGGTGGCCGAAGCGGGCAGCGAGGCCGTGGTGTGCCGCACCAGCCAGGAATGGATGGACCATCCCCAGGCCCGTGAGTCCAAGATGGTTATCCAGGTCGACGACCCAACCTACGGCAAGATGCTCCAGCCCGGCGTCAACGTCCGCCTGGCCCGCACCCCCGGCGAAGTACGGGGGCCCGCCCCGGCGCCAGACCAGCACCGTGATGAGGTCCTTTCCCAGTTGGCTTCATCCCCGTCCGGTAGCACCGCGCCTGCTGCCGAGGCAACCCTGCGCTCCGCCTTGCAGGGCGTGCGGGTTGTCGACCTGTGCATCGAGCTCGCCGGTCCCACGCTGGGCCGCACTTTGGCCGAGTTCGGCGCAGACGTCATCAGGGTCGACAACCCCAACCGCAAAGAACGGAATTTCACCATGGTCCTGCACAACGACGTAAACCAGGGCAAGCGCAGCATCTACTTGGACCTCAAGACCGATGAAGGCCGTAACGTCTTGTGGAAGTTCCTGGAAAGGGCCGACGTGGTGATTCAGAGCTTCCGCATGGGTAAACTGAAGGGGCTGGGCCTGGGTTACGACGAGATACGCAAGCGCAACCCCAACGTCATCTTCGCCTCGGTCAACGCCTACGGCCACCTCGGTCCCTGGGCCCAACGCGCGGCCCACGACCCCTGCGCCCAGTCCGTTACGGGCATGTCCCTCCGTTTCGGCGGCGACGGCTCTCCCCTGCTGCAGGCCAGTCCCACCAGCGACTACGGCACCGGATTCATGGCCACTTATGGCGTCGCCCTGGCCTTGCTCCACCGGCGGCGCACCGGAGAGGGACAGTCCCTGGACTCAGCCCTGGCCTATACCACCATGACCATGCAGTCGCTTTTCATGCAGTCGTACCAAGGCAAGGTCTGGGACGAGCCCCGGGGCCGGCATGCCCTGGGCGACGGCCCCTTGCAACGCTGCTACCAGGCCAAGGACGGCTGGTTCTTCCTGGGCGCCCGGAAATCCGACCTGCCCCGTATCGCCGCCATAGACGGCCTCGGCGGAATCCAGGACCTGCGGGGCCAGTCCCTGGCCGATGCCCTGCAGGAGCGCTTCCGGGCCAAGCCCGTCCAGGTTTGGGTGGACCTGCTGAATGCCGCCGGCGCCGGGGCCCACTCCGTGGTTTCGGACTTCGCCGAGCTCATGGTCGACCCCTGGGCTGTGGCCCACGGCCTTAGCCTTACACGCGAGCACGAGGGCATCGGCCTGGTCACCACCTGCGGCCCGGCGTTCCGCCTCTCGCGCACCCCCGTCCGTCCCGGAAAACAAGCGCCAAGACCCGGCAGCAACGCTCGCGAAATTTTAGAAGAGCACGGCCTTGGCGCCGACTACCAGCGCCTCGTCGACGCCGGAGCCGTCGCCACCAAAAGTGTCAACGACCCCTAACCCGCCTGTCCAAGCATCGGGGAGGGCTTCTGTCCAAGCACCCTCTAACTTATCCGTCCCAATGCCGAAATTTTCAGGTCAGCGTCAACAAGTAATAATCTGCATTAGTGTGCTGCCAGCTCCAAAGACGATCTCGGCTTGAGATTCAGTCCAAGATAGGCGGATTACGCTGACAACTACTTGGTTTCCCCAGAGTTGCTACAGTCCCTTGTAGTAATCCCTAATTTTGGCGGCCATGAGTTTTCGGCGTTCCTGTAGAAACCCCTCGTAGTTGTCAGGTTCCATATCGCCGGGTATACAGTGTGCCTCGAAGTTTTGCTGCAGTTGACCGGCATCGGTTATCCCACCATAGCGAGGCTCACCAGTTCTACATTGCTCCCGCAATTGCGAAAAATAGGTAGCCGGGGGTGTGCTCCCAATGGCGATGTTTATTGCTGGTTCCATCACCACGTAGTTGGCGATCTGGTTGTATTGGTTACGCTTCAGGCCCTTTTTGTTGATGAGGTAGTGCTTAGGGAATACATGGTGAATGTGCCACTGGCCCTCTAGCAGGTTGGGTACGGTGATATGGCTAGAAAGGAATCCCTTATCAGGGCCAATGACTTGGCTTGCCAAAAAGACATTAAAGTAGGGACTACTGGCGACTGGCGTGTCCATTTGCTGAGGAAGCCCCACATTCCAGAAAGCGTCGGAAAGCTCGGCCTGTTCTATAGCGTCAAGATAGCTACGTGCTCCTTGCTGGTCAATGCCTCGAATGTCCACACTGAAAGTGGTTTCTGGATTGCCGGTGTATCTCCCGGTTAGGACCGACATCACGAACCATCGGCGCACCAGGGTTTCGATTTCGGCGGGTGGCACCATTTCGGCTCGGAGGGTCAGAAAGAGAATATAAGCGAAATTAATGGTGTTCTGAGACCTGACTAGCGATGAATCTTCAAAGCCTGCCGAGCGTAAAACCGTGACAAACTGCTTGAAATTGTACTCGTTGATGTAGCGCAGAACCCCATGTTTGAGCCTGCGGAAGGTGTCTTCCGCAATGGTTTCCTCATGAGTCCGGGTCTCGAAATTACGCCCTGAAAGCAGCGCGACCAAATCTTCCAATCGGCCACGTTTGAACTCAGAAGTAAAGGATACTCGAAGCATATCAGTGTAGGAGGGGTCGTAGAGGTCTTCCTTTTCATCCTTCAGCCACCTGAGGGAGCGGAAGTAGTCGGTTGAGGCGAAATCATCGTCCTTGGCCAAAGTCTCGTATTCCTGCGGTGCGACTGCCAGATGACAGAAGTAGTCGATGCACTTTCTTAGCAAGTGGCCGTTGTACTGATCGCTGGCCGCCATCTTGGACATAGCGAAATCCGCAGCGTTAAGGGTAACGCCCTGGGAGTTAATGCGAACAAATATCTCGGTGACTGTCTCTACATCAAGATCAGCATTCAACTCGATGACGCCCAGAGCATTATTCTTGATACCCTCTAGTTGTCTCATACTATTGTCTATAGTACGTTTGTTGGCGCTATCATTCAGTTCGCAGTACTTGTCCACGATTTCGCCCATCCATGCTTCGGCCGCGAAGACTGTGGAGATATCGGCAATCCAAGATGGATTCTTGCGAATGGCGGCGTTTGTTACTTCAAAGCGTTCCTCTGTAGGATGAAAGGCTATAGAGACCCGAGTCCGTTTGTAGTCTTTAGTGACGACCTGTTGTCTAAGCAGAGCCGCTAAGAGGGCCGTCACGCGTTGCTGACCGTCAACCAGGATACGCTTCCCTGTTGATTGCGTGCCGTCCTTCAAACGAACGTTAGGGTTTCGCCAGGCGATGAGATACCCCACAGGATAGCCCCGATAAAGCGAATCGATAAAATCACGCACCCTTACTGCGTTCCATACGAAGGGACGCTGAATATCGGGGATCGCGATTTCATCGGTTTTGATCCACGTTAACAGTGTCTCCACAGGGTACTGGTTTACTGAGTAACGCTGAACAGGCATCTTGCTTCCTCTCTCACATGTATTCCACCAGCCCGGTAATGTTCTGTTTCAGAGATTCTCTAACTGTATCTCACAATCCCCACCTTGACATAGGGGACGAGTATACGAGGAATAACTAATTAGGTCGCCAACCCCAAAATACACTACTCCAATCGCACAAACAGGCGCCCGTTAACGGGCGCCTGTTCACATCAGCCAATCAGGCCCGCCTGCCGGTAGGCCCCTAGTCCAGATTGTAGACCCTGGTGGCGTTGCCTCCCACTATCTTCGCCTTTTCCTCCTCCGTGCAGTCCTCCAGGATTTCCTCGATTATCTCCCGGCTCCGGGGGAACGTCCCCTCTCCGTGGGGATAGTCCGAGCCCCACTGCATCTGGTCGATGCCGATGATGTCCCTCAACTGGATGCCCAATGCATCCTCCTGGAACCCCAGGAACACCTGGCGGTGGAAGAAGTCGCTGGGCAATGCCCCGTCCTGGAACCGGTAACCCTTTATCCCCGAAGGCCGCTGGGAGTACGTGAAGTCAAGCCTGTCCAGGAAGTGGGGCACCCAGGCCAGTTCGTGCTCCACCGATCCCACCTGGAGCTCGGGAAAGCGCTCCAAGACCCCGGCGTAGATCATGCTTCCCAGTGACATGCGCACCCAGTGGTCCGCGTTGGCCAGCATCGCCGGATTGTTTCTTTCCATATCCTCGTTGGACGCAAACTTCTGCCCGACGCCGGGGCGGTTGCTGGCTATGTGCAGGCTAAGAGGTATTCCCAAGTCCTGGGCCGCTGCCCAGAGAGGATCGTACATCGGCAGGTCGTAGCCCATTCCATCAGGCGGGTGCACCGTAATGAAGCCCCCACACAGCCCCAGCTTGGCGCTCCGTTCCAGTTCCTTCACGCTGGTCGTTACGTCGTCCACGTTCAGCATGGCGATGCCCTTGAGACGCCTGGGATTCGCCTTGCAGAACTCCGCCAGCCAGTCGTTGTAGATCGACGTCATCGACGTCAGCAGGTCGCTGTCCGGTACGCTGTACAGCGTGCCGCCCACAGTGGGGTAGATGATGCTTACGTCGACGCCGTCGATGTCCAGGTCCTTGACGTGCTCCTCGGGGATGTAGCCTCCCAGCAGGACGTCCTCCATCGTCGAACGCTTGCCCAGCTCTTCAGGGTTCTCGAACCTCAGGCCTGGGTGAGAGCCTGCTCCCGTGCCCAGCACCCGGTATCCGTCATAGAACCACCAGTCCCCGTCTTCCCTCGATACGAGGTTCGGCGCTCTGTCCTTGTACTTGGCCGGGGCCCTGCTGGTCCACAGGTCCGCGGGCTCAAATACGTGGTTATCTGAAGAAACGACTCGATAATCGCCCATGCTTAGTCTCCTGGCTCTCTTCTAAGTTTGTCTCGCCGGTCCGCCGGGCAAGATCTGAGCAGATGCGCTCAACTGACCTGGGCAACTCCCCGGCATTGGGAATTTTCTGTTATCTAGCCGTCCCTTGTCAATGGGACTCCCTGGGGAGGCGGCGCCGGTGGGCGGCTTTCATCAGCGGGAACCGGGACTCTTGCGGGCCTGCACAGGAGGCGCCTCCATCACGGTGCCGGGAAGCGACGCCTAGCCGGCGGCTTGTCTCCTTATGAAGACACCCTATAGGTCATCTTGCACTTTATGCAGTAAGCGGTCCCCGAATCGTTCACCTTGAGCACTCGGCCGCACCGGTCACAGTTATAAGTAGCCGTAGCCATATCTATTACCCTATAACGACTCCGCCGCTCTTGGGCAGGGCGCTCCCTTAACACGAATCAGTTCGCTGTTCTTTCCGCCTATGGACTGCACGGATCTCCTGGGTATTCCTCTGCAGGGACCTGGCTGGCGCCATCGCAACCGTCCAAAGGTCCGTCAAGTCCCTCGGTGCCCGACGGTTTGAAGGGGCCATCTCCAGCTCAGGCTATTCTACGATACCCCTCACCCGCAGGCAATCAAGCGACCCCCACGTAACATCCAGGCGGCACCGCAGTGCGGGCGGGGCAGCCCCCTCTCTCCTTGCGGGAGAGGGCTAGGGTGAGGGGGATTCAACCAGGAGTCCAAAGGTCTCCACAAGGTGTCCTCCCCCAAAAAAAACAGGCGCACCTCTCGGTGCGCCTGCTCTAATCGCCCATCAACCCAGCAGGGCTCAAAAACCTATTCCAGGTGATACACCCTTAACGCATTCCCGCCGGCGATCTTCACCTTCTCCTCCTCCGTGCAGTCCGCCAGCACCTCTTCGATGATCTGGCGGCTCCGCGGGAACGTCCCCTCCGAGTGGGGATAGTCCGACCCCCACTGCAGGTTGTCCACGCCGATGATGTGCCGGTCCCGCACGCCCGGTCCGTCTTCCTGGAACCCCAAGAAGACGTTGCTGTGGAAGTAGTCGCTGGGCAGCATGTCACCCTTGAACCGCCGTTCCGCCATCCAATCCCCGGACCGTTGCGTGTAGGTATAGTCTATCCGGTCCAGGAAGTGGGGCACCCACGACAACTCGTGCTCCACCGACCCTACTTGCAGGCCGGGGTACCTCTCGAAAACGCCGCCGAAGATCAGGTCGGCCAGGGACATCCGCGGCCAATAGTCGGCGTTGCATATGAACGTCGGCCTGTAATTCTCCAGGGTGCCGAATTCACTCTCGTTACGGTTGCTGGAGATGTGCAGCCCCAGCGGCATACCCAGGTCCTGGGCCGCGGCCCACAGCGGGTCGTACATCGGCTGGTTGTACAGCCGGTCCTCCGGCGGATAGCAGGGGATCATCGCCCCGGTAAAGCCCAGCTTGTGGGCCCGTTCCAACTCCTTGACTCCCACGCCCACGTCGTCCACGTTGAGCATGGCTATTCCCTTCAACCGCTTGGGGAACGCCCCGCAGAATTCCCCGGTCCAGTCGTTGTAGGTCCTGCAGATGGAGTCCATGAGCAGGCTGTCCGGTATGTTGTACAGCAGGCTGCCGATGGTCGGATATATGATGCTTATGTCCACGCCGTCGATGTCCAGGTCCTTGACGTGCTCCTCGGGAATCCAGCCCCCTTTACGGAGTTCCCCTCCAAGCTTCATGCCCATCGAACCCGGGTCTTCGAACCTGAAACCGATTTCGCCCGACCCTCCGCCGACGCCGCCATAGGCCTTGCCTTCGCATACCCATTGCTCGCTGCCATCCACGTCCATGACCTGCGGCACCCGGCCCTTGAACTTCGGCTCGGCCCTGCTGGTCCACAGGTCCGGCGGCTCGGTTATGTGGTTGTCCGACGATATAATCCTGTAGCTGGACATAGCTGACCTCCCACTACTCTGCTATCGCTGCATTCCCTTTATTTCGTCGCAACGCGCCGCCGGAACAGCTTCTATTGCTATTCTCAGCCGCGCCCCATTCACGTATCCGTAATTCTGCTACACCCCAGGTCTCAGTGTCAACACTCGCCCACGAGATAGGGCGCCCCCTCAGAAGCGCCCCAATCCATCCAGCCAACTAACCCCTTCCAGCGGGGCCTCATACCCTAGCCCAGGTTATACACCCTGGCGGTGTTCCCCCCGGCTATCTTGGCCTTCTCCTCTTCCGAGCAGTCGGCCAGAAGGTTGTCCAGGATCTCCCGGCTCCTGGGAAACGTAGACTCGGGGTGTGGATAGTCCGAGCCCCATTGCAGCGTGTCCACGCCAATCACGTGGCGGTCCCTGATCCCCAGGGCGTCTTCCTGGAACCCGACAAAGCAGTTGCTGCGGAAATAGTCGCTGGGAAACGCGTCGTCCCGGAACTTGATCCTCGACGGGAACGGCGTCCTTTGCGTGTAGGTGTAGTCCATCCGGTCCAGGAAGTGCGGCGCCCACGACAACTCGTGCTCCACCGACCCTACCTGCAGCTTGGGGAACCGCTCGAAAGCCCCGCTGAATATGATGTCGCCCAACGACATCCGCACCCAGTGGTCCAGGTTGGTCACGAAGGCGGCCCTTGCGTTCACCGGATTCTTGTAGAACCCCGACCGGTTGGTGCCCGCGTGCAGGCTCAGCGGCATCCCCAGGTCCTGCGCCGCCGCCCACAAGGAGTCGTACTCCTGGTTCTCGTACAGCATCGCGAAGGGAGGCTGCACGGTGATCATCCCGCCGATCAAGCCCAGCTTGGATCCCCGCTCCAACTCCTTCACCGCCGTGCCGACGTCGTCCACGTTCAGCATCGCTACGCCCTTCAGCCGGCTGGGCGCGGCCCCGCAAAACTCCGCTATCCAATCGTTGTAAACCGAGCATATCTCGGTCAGCAACTCGCTGTCCTCTGTCCCGTAGGACATCACTCCCACCGTTGGATAGAGGATGCCGATCTCCGTCCCGTCCAGGTCCAGGTCCTTCACGTGCTCTTCCGGAAGGTAACCTCCCGGATGGCTCTGCTCTATCCTGCCCCCGCCCATCATCCGCGCTGGGTCGTCGAACCTCGCTCCCACCTTGCCCGATGCGCCGGCGCCGCTTATCCACACGCCGTCACACACCCAGGAGTCGGCATTTTCCCCATGTTCCAGGTGCGGGGCCCTGTCTTTGAATTTCGCAGAAATCCTGCTCGTCCAAAGGTCTTCCGGCTCGATGACGTGGTTATCTGACGATATGATCCTATAGTCGGACATGTCTGGCCTCTCAGTTCGTTAGCCCGGGCTCTGCTAGTCTAGTTCAGGTTGTACACTCTGGCGGCGTTCCCGCCGGCGATCTTCACCTTCTCTTCCTCCGTGCAGTCCGCCAGCACCTCCTCGACTATCTGGCGGCTCCGGGGGAAGGTCCCCTCCGAGTGGGGGTAGTCCGACCCCCATTGCAGGTTGTCCACGCCAATGATGTGCCGGTCACGGACGCCCGGTCCGTCTTCCTGGAACCCCAAGAAGACGTTGCTGTGGAAGTAGTCGCTGGGCAGCATTTCCCCCTTGAACCGCCCTTCCGTCGTCCGTTCCCCGGACCGATGGGTGTGGATGTAGTCGATCCGGTCCAGGAAGTGCGGCACCCACGACAGCTCGTGCTCCACCGACCCTACCTGCAGGCCGGGGTACCTCTCGAAAACGCCGCCGAATATCAGGTCGGCCAAGGACATCCGCGGCCAGTAGTCGGCGTTGCAGATGAAAGTGGGCCTGTAGTTCGCTGGGTCTGCAAATTCGCTGTCGGCCCGGTTGCTGGAAATGTGCAGCCCGATGGGCATACCCAGGTCCTGCGCCGCCGCCCACAACGGGCCGTACTCCGGCTGGTCGTACAAATGATTCTCGGGTGGATAGACCGGTATCATCGCTCCGGCGAAGCCCATCTTGTGACAGCGTTCCAATTCCTTCACGCCCAATCCTACGTCGTCCACGTTCAGCATTGCGATGCCCTTGAGACGCTTGCGGTTGTAGCTGAAGAATTCCGCCAGCCAATCGTTGTAGGTCTGGCAGATGGCTGTCAGCAGATTGGTATCCTGCACGTTGTACAGCACGCTGCCCGTGGTGGGATAGATGATGCTCGCGTCAACTCCGTCGATATCTAGGTCTTTCACGTGCTCCGCCGGATCGTAGCTCCCCGGGCGGTTGTGTTCCGTCCTCTTCACCGTCGTGCCCATTTTCCCCGGGTCTTCGAACCGCAGCCCGGCCGTGGCCCCCGCCGCAGTGCTGCCTATTTGCTGGCCTTCGCAGAACCAGAGGTCCCCTTCTTCCATGCTCACGGCATGGGGCATCCTGTCCTTGAACTTCGAAGGGCCTCTACCGACCCACAGGTCCGGCGGCTCGATGACGTGGTTGTCCGAGGATATAATCCTGTAGCTGGCCATGATCGACCTCCATCTATCCCCCTATTCTGTTTCGCGGCTTCTCCCTTCCCTGTGCCCTGTGATTATGCTATGCGGCCGCCATCGATAGGTGACTTCGCCGCACCGAGCGCCATTGCTGGAATTATCATGTAGCCGCCTGTGCCTGTCAACATTGTGCGCACCGATGACGCCGCCTTGATATTCCCAGGCTGCGGCGCGATTATGGGCGGCAGGCCGGCCCCCTGAAAACAGGCCCCATACGGAGCTTCCTCACCCACATGAAGCCCCCCAAATTCCAATACTGCGCCCCGAACAGCCTCGACGAGGCCACCGCCTTGCTCCACCAACACGCCGTAGACGCCAAGGTGCTGGCCGGCGGCCAGAGCCTCATGCCTCTCTTGAACATGCGCCTCGTCCGTCCCCAGGTCGTCATAGACGTCAACCGCGTCTCAGAACTCCAGTACATCTCCCCTGCCCCCGGCGGCGGCCTGGCCGTAGGCGCCCTCACCCGCCAACGAGAGTTAGAGCGTTCCGATTTGGTCCGCGAGACGGCCCCCTTGCTCGCCGCCGCCCTGCCCTTTATCGGCCACTTCCCCACCCGCAACCGCGGCACCGTCGGCGGCAGCATGGTCCACGCAGACCCCGCCGCCGAGTTGCCCGCCGTCAGCGTAGCGCTGGGAGCCGAGTTCGTCCTCACCCGCGCCCAGGGCCGGCGGGAGGTTCCCGCGGCCGATTTCTTCCTCGACTATCTCACCACCGCCCTGGAGCCCGACGAACTGCTCACCGAAGTTCGTTGGCCCACCCTGGATGGTCGCTGGGGGTGGGGATTCCAGGAGGTCTGCCGCCGGGAGGGCGACTTCGCCCTGGTCGGCGGCGCCGCCTTGCTGCAACTTGACGACGATGGCCGATGCCTGGACGCCCGCATCACCATGTTCGGCGTCGGAAGCGTGCCGCTGCGCATGGAGCGGGCCGAGCAGGCCCTCGCAGGCAGTAAAGCCGACAACGCCGCTGTAGCCGACGCCGCCAGCCTGGTCTCCGAAGACTTGACGCCCCAGTCCGACGTCCACGCCTCATCCCAGTATCGCAAAGAAGTCGCCGGAGTTTTGGCCCGCAGGACCCTACGCGAAGCCCTGGCCCGGGCGCACGAAACGGCCCTGCCATGAGCGAATCGCTAGAGATAACCGTCAACGTCAACGGCCAGGAATACCGGCGCGCCGTGGAGCCGAGGGTTACCCTCGCCGACTTTCTCCGTGAGGACCTGGGACTGACCGGCGCCCACCTTGGATGCGAGCACGGCATCTGCGGCGCCTGCACCGTGCTCCTGAACGGCGACGCCGTCCGCTCCTGCCTTATGCTCGCCGTCCAGGCCGACGGAGCGGAACTTACCACCGTAGAGGGACTGTCCCTCGACGGCCGGCTAACCGCCCTTCAACAAGCTTTTCAAGACAACGGCGCCCTTCAGTGCGGCTTCTGCACCCCCGGGTTCTTGATGACTGCCACTGCCTTCCTCCGGGAAACCCCCAGTCCTAATGAATCCCAGGTCCGCGAGGCCATTTCCGGCAACGTCTGCCGCTGCACCGGCTACGTCGCAATCGTCGAAGCCATCCTGCAAGCAAGCGAGGGACGCGGCGAGTAACCCATGGCCTCCGGAAACTACATTGGCTCCCCAGTCAAGCGGCAGGAGGACGTCCGGTTCCTTACCGGAACGGCCCAATATGTGGCCGACGTGAAGCTCCCCGGTATGCTCCACGCCGCCGTCCTCCGCAGCCCCCATGCCCACGCTAGGATCACGTCCATCGACGCCTCGGAAGCCTTGTCTCTCCCCGGCGTACACGCCGTCTACACCTTCCAGGACATCGCTCCCCTGGCAAGGCCTATCCCCGTGAGGGTCTTCCACCTGCCAGGCCTGGAAGACTTCCTGCAGAATCACCTGGCCGTGGACAAAGTCCGCTACGTGGGCGAGCCCGTGGCTTTGGTAGTGGCCGAAAGCCGCTACCTGGCCGAGGATGCTCTCGAAGCCGTCCAGGTGGACTATGAGCCCCTCCCCCCGGTCACCGGCGTCCGCCAGTCCCTGGAGGACCGCGTCCTGCTCCACGAGCAAAACGGCACAAACCTCGCCGGTCACGCCGTCGTTGGTTTCGGCGATGTCGAGGCGGCCTTCCGCGACGCCGACTACACCCGCAAAGAGGAGTTCAAGACCCACCGCCACACCGGCAACCCGTTGGAGACTCGCGGCTTAGTGGCGGACTACGACGCCCAGACCAACGACCTTACTGTGTGGGGCCCGACCAAGGTCCCCCACACAGTCAAGAATGTTCTCGTCGCCCAGTTGGGAATCCCCGAAGACCGCGTCCACCTGGTAGAACCCGACGTCGGCGGCGGGTTCGGCATCCGCGGCGAGTTCTATCCCGAGGACTTCCTAATCCCCTTCGCCGCCATGCAACTGGAAAGGCCGGTGAAGTGGATTGAGGACCGCCTGGAGCACCTCATCTCCGCCAACCACTCCCGCGAGGTCCTTTGCGAGGTGGAAGTCGCCGCCAACAACGACGGCATGTTGCTCGCTCTCCGGGCCGAAATCTACGGCGACATGGGCGGCTACGTCCGCACCCACGGAGCCGTCGTCCCCGCCCTGGCCGCCGGGCTGTTGATTGGCCCCTACCGCGTTCCCGCCTTCCAGGCCGCCGTACACTGCCTGATGACTAACAAAGTCGGCGCCGGCACCTACCGCGGTCCCGGCCTCTACGAGGGCTGCTTCATCCGCGAGCGGCTCATGGACATCGTCGCTGGAGACCTTGGCCTGGACCCCATCGAACTCCGCCGCCGGAACCTCATTCAATCCTCCGAGATGCCCTTTACCGTCGGCCCCACCCGCGTCGACGGCATCATCACCACATACGACAGCGGGGACTATCCGTCGGCCCTCAACCGTATGTTGCAGGAGCTGGACTACGACAGCCTGGCGCCCCTCCAGGGTCAAGTCAGGGACGGCAAGTACCACGGCGTCGGCATCGCTTGTTACGTAGAGCCCACCGGCTTCGGCCCCTACGAAGGCGCCCGCATCGTCCTACGCGATGCTGCGCGCGTCGAGCTCTACCTCGGCATCACCTCCCTTGGCCAGGGCCACGAGACCGTCATGGCCCAGATATGCGCTGACAGCCTCGACATGCCCATCGAAAGCATCCACGTCTTCCACGGCGACACCGACTATATGCCCCGCAGCGTCGGCACCTTTGGCAGCCGCGGCACGGTAATGGCCGGCAACGCCATCTTTCTCGCCTGCAACTCTCTCAAGGACCGCATACTCGACGTCGCCGCCGGATACCTGGACACCGAGACTTCCAACCTGGAATACCGCCGCGGCGCGGTCTACCGCACTGGACAGCCCGGGGAAGAAGCCGCATTGGACCTTGCTGACGTCATCCGTCTCGCCGAATCCGGCCAAGGCGCTGCGGGCCTGGACGTCACCGAGTACTTCAGGATGGGCGAGCGGACTTATTCATACGGGGCCCACGGAGCCCACGTAGCCGTCGACCCGGAGACCGGCAAGCTCGAAGTTCTCCGCTACATCGTGGTCGAGGACGTCGGCCGCTGCGTCAACCCCCTCACCATGCACGGCCAGTCCATCGGCGGCGCAGCCCAGGGCATCGGCGGCACCATCCTGGAGGAGTTGGTCTACGACGACGACGGCCAGCTGCTCACCGGCACCTTTATGGACTATCTCCTCCCCACCAGCCGCGACATCCCCAACATAAAAAGCGTAATCCTAGAAGAAGCTCCTTCCCCCCTCAACCCCCTAGGCGTCAAGGGCGCCGGCGAGGGCTCCATACTGGCCACGGGGGCCACGTTAGCCAACGCCGTCTCCCACGCCCTGGAGACATTCCAAGTCAACGTAACCCAACTCCCCCTCAGCCCCAACCGCATCCGCGACCTCATCAGAAACAACCAAGCCCCCTAACACTTCCGGCCCCATTGTCATCCCCCAGCACGCCTGGCGTTCCCCTAATCCCCAGCCCCAGCTCGCGCTGCCCATCCACCCGTTCGTTCTGATGGAAATCGAAGGGCGAGCGAAGCGCACACACCATCGTTCCCCGCCCCTAACCTGTCATTCTGAGGAGCTTGCGACGAAAGAATCTAAAATGCCTGGCCTGCAACTAGGCTGTCCGTTCGTCCTGAGGTTCTCGAAGGGGGAACGGACAGCCGGCGCTGGTACAGGACCAACCCCCTCGCCCATCACCCATTCTTGACAGGACCAACTCCAATCCATAGGCTAAAAGTAGATCTCGCCAGGCCACCTGAGTTCCCGCCCGCGGCAACAAGGAGACTACCATGGCAATTAAGGTCCTCATCGAACGTAAGGTAAAAGCCGGCTACGAAGTCCTGGTCTGGAACATGCTGCGCGACTTGCGCAGCCAGACCGTCAGGCAGCAGGGCTACCTCTACGGCGAGACCTGGCGGTCGCTGGACAACCCCAGAGTCTTCATGGTATCCAGCACCTGGGGCAGCCGGGAATACTGGGAAGCCTGGTCCCAGGACGAGTACCGCAAGCAAGTGGAGATCAGAATCAGCGCCTTCCTGAGAAAACCCACCACCATCAGGGTATTCGAGGAACTTACCACCCTGCCGGCCCCGGTCTACCCAACCTCCGGGGGCAGGAGGGGCACCGCTAGCTGATCGGAGGGGGCTGAGATCCTAGCTGTTAACTCTTATCCAGGTGGAACGTAAAGAGTTTTCTAGGCAGATATTGCCCTACGCACATCGGTTTTCCCAAGAATGGTCTATGGACGAGGAAAAGCCCCACTATTCTTGAACGCATCCGACTGACCTTCTTCCAATTTAACTGCAGCTCTAGGCCTTGAGCCGGGCAAGCGAGACTATTTGCCACACCGGCTCATATGCTCGTGAACCGGTATCGTCTCATACTCCCAACGGGCGTGGCAGGCCGAAAGTTAATACGCTGGCGCGATGGCCACTCTTTAGTCGTCCAGCCAGATGTCGGTGACGAGCAACCAGTCCAGCGGATGAGGGTCCTCTCGTACGTGGTTGCGGGCGCCGAGCAGGCCCGGCACGTTTGAGATGACCAGACGCGGCACTTCATCAATCAGCCTTCCATTCAGCCGCCGTGTATTAGACCACAAGGGATACGTTTGTACTGTCAACATTATGGCCTCTTTAGCATCGATTTAGTGATATTCAACAAGTTGCTACTTGTATCACAATTGCAAACTCTATTATCGTTGCGGAATTCGTACCCACTTGATAGAATGGGCATCTTGCGGGCGAGAGTTGCACAGACTCAACCCTCACTAACCTTTGCAGGGGAGGCCCACCGATGGGCTTCCGAGTGCAGCCTTGGTCGCAACACCAATTGGTCCGGATGCGGTCATCAGAGACCTACTGCCCATTGACATGGCTTAAGTGGCCAACGGAGAAGGCCCGTGCGCTTCGCAGTACGGAGTGCGGTCCAGGGCTTAATTGACGCCTATTAAGGCGGATGCTACTATCCGCGGCGGCGCCAGCCTGTCGGGATGGACTGGTGCGGCAAGATTGGGCCGGTGTAAAACAGGAGGCTGAATCATGTCCAGCTATAGAGTCATATCCTCGGATAACCACGTCATCGAACCCGTAGACCTGTGGGACGGCCGGGGTGACTCAAAGTTCAAAGACCGGATGCCGCACGTGGAGCGCTTGGAAGACAGCGACTGGTGGATATGCGACGGCGTGAAAGTATATCCCGTCTCTGCGGGGTCGAACCAGACCGGCTTCAGGTTTGAAGACCCGGAGAAGCTGACTTTTGAAGGTCGGCTCGAAGAGGCGCGTCCCGGGGGTTACATTCCCGAGGAGCACGTCAAAGACATGGATATCGATGGAATCGACGTGAGTATCGTCTATCCTACATTGGGTCTTGGGCTCTACAGCACCGTGCCGGATAGCAAACTGCTAAGCTCCATCTTCAGGGCCTACAACGATTGGGTCGGCGAATTCTGCAGCGCGTTTCCCAAGCGAATCAAGGGTATCGCGATGCTGAATGTGGATGATGTGGGGGATGGTGTAAATGAGCTGGAACGCTGTGCCAAGATGGGCTTTGTAGGGGCTATGATCAGCATCTATCCTCCAGACGGGCGGTCCTACAATAAGCCTGAGTACGAACCCCTGTGGGCTGCGGCCCAAGACTCGGGAATACCCCTGAGCCTGCACGTTGGCACCAATCGTCCGGCCGCAGGCCAGGGAATTCAAGAACTGAACCTGGATACCGTCTCAGCCGCATTCACTACTAATCTGGACTATTGGGTGCGAATGTCGCTTGCCCATATCATCTTTTGCGGCGCTTTCGAGCGCTATCCAATACTCCAGGTGGGCTCGGTGGAGCAGGAGCTATCCTGGGCTCCCCACTTCGTGGAGCGCCTTGACTTCACTTACACCCAAAGAGAGCGAGAGTTCACCCAGGAGTATCGATTTAAAGAGGGTGCGCTTCCCAGCGACTTCTTTCACAGTAACGTGTTCATTGGCTTTCAGGAAGATGCCCTGGGTATAGAGTTGCGTCACCGTATAGGAGTGGACAACTTGCAGTGGGGTGCAGACTATCCCCACCTCGAGTCGACCTTCCCCAGGAGCCGGCAGATTCTCGAACAGATTCTGGCGGACTGCACCGAGGAGGAAAAAGCCAAGATCACAGGTGGCAACGCCGCCAGGATATACAACCTGAATTAGCTCCTGGTACGGCTAGGCCGACCTTTGGCTCTTTTCAGCAGGTACTCCATCGCGGGTACCTGTTGTTTTTTTGCGCCGAGCATTTTACGAGAGCTAGCGCACACTCCACAATAGGAGGCGATCAGGCAAGGGTTAGACTTAATGGAATAAGGACAGGGAAGCGAAATGGGGCAGCCGGGAATACTGGGAAGCCTTGTCCAACGACGAGTACCGCAAGCAAGTGGAGCTCAGAATCAGCGCCTTCCTGAGAAAACCCACCACCATCAGGGTATTCGAGGAACTTACCACCCTGCCTGCCCCGGTCTACCCAACCTCCGGCGGCAGGAGGGGCGCCGCCAGCTGATCGGCCGGGAGTTGGGGCACAGACGTTCTTGGATCTGCCCTACTCTTGCTGTCCCGCACCCGCTCCAGGCGCCCTAACAGTAACTACTGCGCCGTCAACCCGCCGTCCACGGCCATGGCCGACCCTGTCACCATCGATGCCGCGTCGGAGCAGAGCCACGTCACCGATTCCGCTATTTCTTCCGGCGTCCCCAGCCTGCCTATGGGCTGACGTAGCGGAATAGCAGCCTCGTATGCCGCCTCGCGGCCCTCTATGAGGCGATCCATCAATGGCGTGTCTATCATGCCGGGACAGACGGCGTTCACCCGGATGCCGTCCCGGGCGTATTCCAGCGCCGCGGTCTTGGTCAGCCCTATCACCGCGTGCTTGCTGGCCGAATAGGCCGACATCCGCCTCGAGCCGACCAGCCCCGCAATTGACCCGGTGTTGACTATGGCCCCGCCGCCCTGCTCCAGCATTTGCGGTATTTCGTACTTCATGCAGAGCCACACGCCCTTGAGGTTGATGCTTATGAGCCGGTCCCACTGGTCTTCCGGGTATTGGTGGAGACGCCCGGCCATGTAACCCTCGACGCCGGCGTTGTTGTGGGCGCAGTCCAGCCGCCCGTAAGCCGACACCACCTGTTCTATCAGCGCCGCCGCGTCGCCCGCCCGGGAAACGTCGGCGTGGACGAACATCCCCTCACCGCCCCTTTCCTTGATGGCGCTAACGGTTTCCTCTCCGCCGTCGGCATTCACGTCCGACACCACCACCGTTGCCCCCTCCCGCGACATGACCAGCGCCGTAGCCCGCCCAATGCCCGACGCCGCTCCCGTGACCAGCGCAATCTTGCCTTCCAGCAGACCAGTCATTGTCCGGACCTCCTTAGTTAGTCAAAGGATGCGCTGCATTCCAGGCGCCCTGAACAATCTTCCAATCAGGCGCCGGCCTAATGCAGCGTCCGCAGTTAATCTTTGGGGATTCTATAATTCGACCGGGAAGCACACCGGCGGATAGGTGACAATAACCAACAGCCTGCGGAACCGGCTGACGGCAACCTTAGGCTGGTCTAGCCTGTATAGCAGTTCCCGCAACAGTGTATACAGCCATTCACCTGGGCACGGTGTTCCTTGGCGGCGTCTACTGCCTCGTGACAGTCCATGAAGACCCCAAGATAGATCCTTCTGTTGATTTCCGGTAAGTACGAGCAACTTGGGCTATGCACCTCGTGGTCCCCATTCGCTTGTGCCGCGCTATTCACGTAGTAAACGTCCACCGGAAACTCCTATAGCCAGTTTGGAGCCAATAATACCACTGAGGGGACGCTTTGGCTGCGGTGGAGTAGTTGCCAAGGCCGCGGCCGGGGAAGCATGGCGCCGGCGCGCACCCAGGCGGATCAGGCTAGCGCTGTCGCGAGGGAACCGAGAAACCGAACGCCGGCTCGCCAATCATTCCCGCAGCCACGGTGGCGTTGGTTCCTTCGTCTATGAGAATGAAACTGCCGGTGACGCGATTGGCCGTGTAGTCGTCCACCGCCAACGGGGCGCTGACCTTGACCTTGACGCGGCCGATTTCGTTGAGCCGCAGCGAGTCCGCATCGGATTCGCCGGTCAGCGACGTGACGTTGAACAACGACACCAGGTCGGTCACCACTGCCTTTGCCGTTCGGGCGGCATGCTTGATGCGGTACGCTTGGCCGGGGTGCAACTCGGTGCGTTCGTCCATCCAGCAAACGACCGCGTCGAACTCTTGGATAGTCTCCGGCCCGTCGTCCGCTCCGCAGATAATCTCCCCGCGGGCGACGTCCAGGTCGTCGGCGATCTGGACCGTGACCGCGTCCGGAGATCTAGCCTCGTCCACCGCGCCCCAGGGCGTTTCGATGGCAGTGATAGAACTCTCCATGCCGGAGGGCGCAATGCGCACTCGCTGGCCCACCCGCAGCACGCCCGACGCAACGCTCCCGGCATATCCCCGGTAGTCGTGGTACTCCTCCCGGTGGGGGCGGACGACGTACTGAACGGGCATTCTCAACGGCAGCGTGTCCAGTCCCCCGCGCACTGGAAGGCTCTCCAGGTGGGCCATCAGAGTGTAACCCTGGTACCAGGGCATGTTCGCCGAAGGCTCGACTACATTGTCGCCGTTCAGCGCCGACACCGGGATGAATGTCGCGTCGTCCACACCGAGCCGCTCCATAAGCGGAGCGAATTCGGAACGGACCGCCTCGTAGGCTTGCTCATCATAGCCGACCAGGTCCATCTTGTTGACGCAAACCACAATTTGGTCTATGCCCAACAAGGATGAAATGACGGCATGGCGGCGCGATTGCTCCATCACGCCGTTGCGCACGTCGATCATGATTAGAGCTGCCTCGGCGGTGGACGCCCCGGTAACCATGTTGCGCGTGTACTGCACGTGACCCGGCGTATCTGCCAGGATGAACTTGCGCGTTGGAGTGGAGAAGTAGCGGTAGGCAACGTCGATGGTGATTCCCTGCTCCCGTTCGGCGCGCAGCCCGTCGGTGACCAGGGCAAGGTTCACGTAGTCGCTGCGGCGCCGCCGGCTGGCGCTCTCCACGGCGGCGAGCACGTCATCGTCCAGCGCCTTCGAGTCATACAGCAGACGACCGATGAGTGTGCTCTTGCCATCGTCCACTGACCCGGCGGTGGCGATGCGGAGGAGGTCCACCTTTAGAAGTATCCCTCCCTCTTGCGGTCTTCCATGGCCGCCTCCGCGGTCCGGTCGTCAGCCCGTGTAGCGCCGCGCTCGGAGATGCGGGTCGCTAATGTTTCGGCGATGACTGCTTCCGGCGTGGCAGCTGTCGACGGCACGGCAGCCGTGGAGGTCATGTCGCCCACGGTGCGGAACCGCACGCTGCGAATAACCACCGGCTCGTCACGCCGGGGCTGCATCACCGGCGACAGCGCCATGAACATGCCGTCGCGTTCGAATACCTCCCGCTGGTGAGCATAATAGATTTCCGGCAGGTCTATCTGGGCTTCGGCTATGTAGCGCCAGATGTCCAGCTCCGTCCAGTTGGAGAGCGGGAAGACCCGCATGTGCTGGCCCAGGCCAATGCTGCCGTTGTAAATGTCCCACACTTCCGGACGCTGGTTCCGCGGGTCCCACTGGCCGAATTCGTCGCGCACCGAGTACACCCGCTCCTTGGCCCGTGATCGCTCCTCATCCCGCCGCGCGCCCCCGAACACCGCCGTAAACTTCCCGCGGCGAAGGGTTTCCAGCAGCACCGGCGTCTGCATGCGGTTCCGGGGGTAATCCGGTGAGGGTGGAGTCGGAATGAGCCCTGAAGCAATTGCCTCGTCAACCGAGCCCACCACCAGGTCCACGCCAAGCCTGTCCACGACGCGGTCGCGGAATGCGATCACCTCGGGAAAGTTGTGGCCGGTGTCAATGTGAATCACAGGGAAAGGAATATGGGCGGGTCTCAGCGCCTTCGCAGCTAGATGAAGCAGCACGGCCGAGTCCTTGCCGCCCGAGAACAGCAGCCCCGGCCGGTCGAATTCCGCCACCACTTCCCGGATGATGTGGACTGCTTCCGACTCCAGGGCATGGAGATGCTTGGACTCAGATTGCAGGTCTTGCCCAAGAGTTTGAGTTGTCATTGCCAGTGCACCGGTTGCAGTCATGAACGAGCCTCCGTCGCCACCAGGTGCAGCCCGCATTCCTTGGCGTTGGGGTCCGACTCCCACCACCAGCGTCCGGCCCGTGGGTCCTCCCCAGGCTTTACGGCCCGTGTACAAGGCGCGCACCCGATCGATGGGTAGTTCTTGTCGTGTAGTTCGTTGTAGGGAACGGTGTGCTTGTCCACGTACTGTCGTACCTCCTCGAAGGTCCAGTTGGCCAGAGGGTTGATCTTGTAGTTGCCGTGGGGTGCATCCCACTCGACGATTGCAATGTTGCCGCGCTCCATTCCCTGGCCGCGCCGCAGGCCTGTAATCCATGCGTCGACGCTGGCCAGGGCGCGCTCCAAAGGCTCGACTTTCCGCACGTGGCAACAGGTCAAGCGATGCTCCCGGCCCCTGTAGAAGAGATTGAACCCGTGCTCACCAACCATTCTGGCCACCGCTTCGGGGTCCGGTTGGTACACCTCGATGCGCGCGTTGTAGCGGAGCCGTGTCTGGTCCATGGCCGTGTACGTTTCCGTGGGCAACCGCCAGGTGTCCAGCGTCATCAGGCGCGCCTGCGGGTTCACTCGCCAGAACATGTCGAACAGCGCAACGTCTTCCAGACCGAAACTGGACATCTGGGCCGCCGCCGCGCCGAAACGCTCATCGACCCACGCAAGCACGTCGCCTGGCTGGGCCGACTCGAACCGCTCGTTCAGGTCGGCAAGTTCTTGCGCACTCAATCCGTTCGACTCTGGGGCTGGCATCCTCACTCCATCTCAGGCTGTCCGGGCACAAAAAAACCCCCTCCGCACTAGGAGGGGGCCAGAGAATTTTCCTTCTGGTCAGTCTGCGCTAGGTGCTCACCGCCGCGCGTGTCCGAGCAGAAGACCCTCTGGCCTCCCGTGGACAAGAACACAAGCACATAACTGCGAACATCACCGGGGATGTTACCAGCCGCTCTGCAGGGTTGTCAAGCGGGATTGCCAACAAGACAGACCCAGTGGCCTAGTGTTATGCTAGGAAGTAGACGCCGCTAACTGACCCGCAGGAGTTGAGGCGATGGCCGTGAATTCCTATATCCTCATTAATGTCGAACCGGCCGTGACCAGTACCGTGCTGGAACAGTTGCGGTCCATCCCGGGAGCTATGGCCCACGAGGTGCTGGGGCCGTTCGACGTCATTGTCGACCTCGAAACCGACACGCAAGAGGATGCCACCGCCATCCTCCGCAACAAAATCAGGCCTATACACGGCGTCACAAATACCGTAACCTGTGTATGTATCTAACAGCGCAATTGGCCAATTGCGGATGAGGTGAGCAATGAAAGGAAACCAGGAAGTCATCGACGCGCTGAACGCCGCATTGCTCCTTGAGCTCACGGCTATCAACCTCTACTTCGTCCAGGCAGAGATGTGCAAGAAGTGGGGTTATCTCAAGCTGGGCGCCAAGCAGCGCCGGGAGTCCATAGAGGAGATGCGCCACGCCGAAGCCGAAATCAAGCGAATCCTGTTCCTCGACGGCACGCCCGTCGCCCGGACTGAACAAATTCGGGTAGGGCCCAGCGTGTTGGAAATGTTTGAGACCGACCTCGAACTGGAAATGCGGGGCGTGGAAACCTACAACCAGGGTATCGCCACCTGTCTCAAGGTCGGCGATTCCGGAAGCAGGGAAGTCCTGGAGCACATCCTGGTAGAAACCGAGCAGCACGTGGAGTGGCTGGAATCCCAACTCCATATCATCAACGAGATAGGTCTCGACAACTATCTCGCCGACCAGATCGGGGAGGAAGAGGAGGAGGGAGAAGCCGCCTAGACCGCTATCGCCGCGGCTTCCTTGACAGGCTCCTGACCGCCTTTCAGGCCAGCCTTCTCACCTAAGGTCCGCACCAGTATTTTCTTCGCCACGTTATATCCAATCGAAACCTCTTCCGTGCCTGTGGCGATCTTGAACACCCCCAGGTGAGGCGCCGCCTGCGTCACCGTCACCTCCCGGTCCGGGATAATCTCAGACTCCACCAAGAACTGCAGCAGCCTGATGTCGTCCTCCGGCACCCGGTCCACCACGTACTTCTTCCCCTCTTCGGCCAGGTCCAACGCCATGCGGTTTCCATCCAGTTCGTCCTCCCCCATACCCGGGATCGGCCGCCCAAATGGCGACCTCTTGGGCCGTCCCAACCGCTCTATCAGCCGCTCCTGGAACTCCGGCGACATCCCGTGCTCCAACCGGTGGGCCTCCATGTGGGCCCGGTAAAGGTCCATCCCGATCAACCGCACCACAAGCCACTCGGCCAGCCGGTGCCGCCGCGCCATGTCCTCCCCTACCTGCAGCCCATACTCCGTCAGTTGTACCCGCTTGTCCCCGCCAATGCTCACCAGTCCCTGCTTCTGCATCCGCCGGATCATCCCCGCCACCGATGGCACCGATGTGCCCAGGCTCTCCGTCGCCGGCAGCTGCCGTAGATAGTCTGTCAATTGCGTAATCGTCGGAAATTCCTGGTCCTCCCGCATCTTGTACAGGCACAACAGGTAGTTCTCAGTCGTCTGAGATAGCCGCTCGGCTACGACATTCGGCGCTTCATGCCGCTTTCTGGGTTTGGGTTTCGTCGCCGCTACCATGTCTCCTCCCTTGGCCTCGTGCCGGTGATTGCAGGGCACGGTTCTCGAATCAAACTTCTGTCTCGACGCGTATTGCCTTCGTCGCCTTCGGGCCTACCCGGAATTGTAGCATAAACGCAATTGTTAATCATTTCACAAAATCCATACCGAATATTATTCATTCAAGCCATACCTTAGACGATACCAATACGAGAATTATTTCACAAATACGAAATCTATTGACAGTCTATACCCTGGTTGCCTATATTATGTAATTACCACGGTTTCCTTGGCAGGCTCCATTCTCTTGCCCGCAACTTCGGTTTTCTCAGCGCCAACCGGAATGGAGAGTCGGACAACCAGTGAGGTGAAACATGAAGAAATGCAGTGTATATGCCTGCCCCAATGAGGGCGTCCGGTTCTACATGATTGATAGGGCCACCCGGGTGTGGCTGTGCGCGGACTGTGTCGCCCGCGCCGAGCAGGCGGTTAACTCGGACCGGGAGAAGGACCTGGCAGCCGTCGGCTGACAGGGCGGGAGGCATACTCGGGGGCTTACTACCGTTAAGGAACACTGGACCACTTTTAGCAATTTCGGCCTCGCGGCCGGGAGGTGTGAAATGGTGACGCTAGTGTCGGCGGACGTAGTCCAGGAATTAGAACTCCGGCAAACAACCACTCAGCCCGAAACTACCCATTGGCATTACCGCGTGCCCTGTCCCGGCGTGCGGTACTACAGCTACTCCCCGGCTCAACCCTCCACGGAGAACGAGGACCCCTGGTCTTTGGAAGGCATCCTGCCGCCTTCCGACTCTGACGACCACTAAGACCCACATCAGGCGTCCCCAGTCTGTTTTGCTAGTCTGTATTGGAGGTGGCTGACATGTATGTAAGAATGGTCGGTGGCGAGGTATACCCCAGGGGGTGGCAAGCATACGAGAACATGGTTATTCGAAGCGCGGAAGATCCCAACGTGGTCATCGCTCTACGGCCCGGCGCCTGGCAGGAATTCGAACGGCAACTCTTTCGCGGCGTCGGCGATCTCGATGAAGAATTCTTCTTCATGACCGAAGCGCCGGAGGACTCGACGGCCTACACCGGCGACCTGGCCGGGACCGATCTCTGACCATTTTCTAAAGTGCCCTTCCACCGGTCGCGCGACGCTGCCAGGCAAGGTTCGTAACCGGCGGTGTTCCGCCGGGCAGCCCTTCGCCCGCCCCCACCTTGTCATTTCGAGCAAAGCCGAGACGTCTCAAATCCCCGTCCTCCAAGCAGGCCGTAGGCCCACCAACTGCTGAAATTCACCGCACAACCCCCAGCCTCGCCCCACGCAAAAAGAGATGCCCCGCCAGAATGTCTGGCGGGGCATCGATGTGCCGTGGTTAAAGGGGCTGTGCGCCTCTACTGCCGGTGCTTGGCAAACTCCAAGCCGCTCACCCGGGATGGAATCCCCTGCGACAGGTGCTCCTCCCAGCTATCGACCTTGGGCCCCAGCGGGAACACCGTGTTGATCCCAAAGACGCTCACCGCCAAGGCGTTGTCCCGCATCCACTGGCCCAGCTCCGTCTGCATCCTCCAGCGCTCCTCGGGGTCTATCGTGGCTGCCGTCGCAAGCAGGGGCGGGGTGAAATCGGGGTGGTCCCAACCGGTGCCCCAGGCCCCATCGGGAACGTACGCGTAGCGGTGCAGCCAGACGGGTTCAGGGCCAAAGGCTGAATTGTACTGGCACATTATCCCTTCCGCTGAACGGTCCAGGTAGGTCCCGTACAGGTCGCCGACGGGCCGAATCTCGACCGTGGCGTTGATGCCCACGTCCTGCAGCATGTTAGCCATCGCCACGCAGGCATCATTGGTCGTCGCCGCTCCCACCGTGGAGGCAACCGGCACCAGGGCTACGTCGAACCCGTCCGCATAGCCCGCTTCCGCCAGCAGTTGCCTGGCCCGCTCCGGGTTGTATTCCCACGCCCATTCCGCGGGCTCCCGGTCCTGGTGACGCGCCCATCCGTATACCGACGACGGATGTCCCTCACCGTAGAGCAGCTCGTCCACCAGCTTTTCCCGGTCTATGGCTATGCTTATGGCCTCGCGCACCTTTCTGGCCTGTTCCCAGCCCTCCGAGCCCACCTCGGGGTCGCTGGCTATCCAGGGGAGGTCCGGGTTATACCCCGGCCACTGCTGGTCCGTCCCCACGTATGTATAGCCGTTCTGGAAGATTATCAGGAACAACTCCCCCGCGGCCGGAAGGGACATGAACTTGGTGTCCGCATCTTCGGCCAGCGCGGGCAGCGAGTCCAGGGCCGCCGACCAGGTGTCTATTCGTCCAGCCTGGAAGGCCGCCAATGCGGTCGCTTCTTCTGGTATCTCCAGGAACCTCAACGTCGCAAACTCGGGCGTCTTCCGATAGTGGTTTTCCACCGCGCTCAAGGTCCACAAGTCTATTTCGGTATCTGTGAGCGTGAAGGGCCCGGTTCCCACCAATCGGGCCGCCGCCGCATCCTGGTCTATCCCAGATCCCACCAGCGATAGCCACTGTGCTTTGCTGAACACGTGCGGGTTGCCCGGTGACCTCATCCAATCTAGGACCTCCCAATTGGGCGTTCCGGTGTCGAGTCTTAAGGTGAGGTCGTCCACCGCGTCGAAGGAGCCCTCTGGGTTGGCGAAGATCCATTGAACGTGGGTGCATGAGCACCCACTGTCGTCGGCCACCATCTCCGTGAGGGCGTATCGTACGTCCTCCGAGGTCACGGTGCCCCAGTTCCGCCCACCTAAATCCGCGTGGAACGGGATCCCTTGCTTCAACTTGAACGTCCACACCAGGTCACCTTCCAGTGACCAGTCCTCCGCCAATATCAAGTCATACTCCGTGTCCCGGTTGAGCCTGAACAGCCCTTCGTGGAGCTCTGCGGTGGTCCCTATCCCTCCGCCGGACCCTGACCAGTAGCGGGTATGTCCCGAGTGCGCCCCCAGATGAGGCCGGGCGACGTTGAGCGTGCCCGTAGGTCCTACCGGCGCCATCGCCGTGGGTTCTTCTGTCTGTACGACTTCCGGCTCCGGCTCCGGTGTGGCCGTCGGTTCAACATCCTGTTCCGGTTCCGGTTCCGGCTCCGGTTCCGAGGCGGCCGTCGGTTCAACCACCGGCTCCTCTGCCACCGGCGTCGCCGTAGGGTCGGCCGCCTCGCCGCAGGCTACTCCAACCACCAACACCAAAGCCGCCAGTAAAGGCACTAAGAATCCAAAACTGAACCAAGGATATCGAGACATCGCCAGCCCTCCGTATCGCTTAGTCATATGGACCTGGGTCTCCTTATGGAAAAGGGTGCGTTGCGCTCACGCGCCTACAAATGGAAAAGGGTGCGTTGCGCTCACGCGCCTACAAATGGAAAAGGGTGCGTTGCGCTCACGCGCCTACAAATGGAAAAGGGTGCATTGCGCTCACGCGCCTACTCCGAGCATTAGACGAAATGCTAACAACCCATTATCAGCCTGTCAACCTGCCGCATCCCACCGCTTTTGTCCATACCCCAGCTACGCCAACATGTGGTAGCATTCCCGATGACCTAGACGCCTTCACCCAACCCCCAAATCGGCAAAGCGATGCGCCGCCTGCCCCCTCTCTCCAACCTGGGGGAGGAATGGGGTGAGGGGGATTCAACAAGTCACCTATAGGTCTCCCCAAGAACTGCGCAATGGTCCAAAAATGTACGCTTTGATTCTCGCCGGTGGCCAGGGCGAAAGGCTCCGCCCTCTGACCGACAATCTGCCCAAGCCCATGGTGCCCGTTGCCGGCAAGCCCATCCTGTCCCACCAGGTAGCCTGGCTGAAGAAGGCCGGGGTCACCGACGTCGTCTTCCTGGCGGGTTATCTCTGGCAGGCCATCGAAGACTATTTCGGTGACGGTCAAGCCTTCGGCATCCACGCCCACTATAGCCTCGAAGACTCGCCCCTGGGCCGCGGCGGCGCTATTCGCCAGGGGATGTCCTTAGTCCCGGAAACCCACCAGACCATGGTGGTCCTGAACGGCGACGTGATTACCCTCGAAGGCCTGGAGTCTCTCCTCCTGCGCCATCACGCTTGCAAGGATGCCAACCCGGCGCACCTCGCTACCATATTGGTGACGCCCATGGTCAGCCCCTACGGTCTCGTGGACATCGACGATTCGGACCGTGTCATTGGCTTCCGCGAGAAGGTCCAGATGCCCCATTGGATAAACGCCGGCGTCTACGCCATGGAGCGGGGGATTCTGCCCGAACTGCCGGAGACCGGTGACCACGAAAACGACGCCTTCCCACGGTTGGCCGCTGCAGGCCGCATATCCGCTTTCAAGACCAGGGAGTTCTGGCGCAGCGTCGACTCCCTCAAAGACCTCAGGGAAGTCGAAGAGTTCTTGGGTTCGTCTGGTTGAACTGGGTCGCTGACCGCCAGCCGGCCGGCCGCCCTTCTACCCCAGGCGGGGCATCACGTCACCGGCTACGCTTTCCATCACGCGGGTAATCGCCGCCACGTCCCTGGTGTTCAGCCCCAGCACCATGTGCTCCACTCCGGCCTCTTTGTACGCTGCCATCGCGGCCGTCATCCCGTCGGAATCGTAGCCCGGCACGGCACGGCCGGTCCCAGTCCCGCCGGCCGCAGGGGCCTGGAAACGCACCGCGACGCGTACCGACATGACTATCGCCTCGGCGTCCCGCCCTGCTTGGGCCGCCAGATCTTCCACTTCTCGCCTGCCCTCGCTGAACTCCTCAGGCGTCAGCCCGTTGGGGTGCCATCCGTCTCCCGCTTTGGCCGCCCGCCTCCGGGCCGCCGCGCTGGAGCCCCCGACCCATACCGGAATGTGCGGCTTCTGCACCGGCTTGGGCGAGAATCTCACTTCCGTGAAATTCAAGCTCCCGCCCTGGTAGCTGGAGTAGGGGTTGCTCCATAGCTCCTTCATTATCGCTATGCTCTCGTCCGTCAAAGCGCCCCTCTTCTTCACCGGGATGCCAAGGAGATTGAACTCGTCCCCTTCTCCCCCAACGCCGGCCCCCAGCACTACCCTGCCGCCGGAAATTTGGTCCAACGTCGCCAGGTACTTGGCCAGGTTTACCGGATGGTGAGTGGGCAGCACCAGCACCGACGTGCCCAGTGTGATTTTCTTGGTGGTGGCGGCCAGGTACGAAAGAATGGGCAAGGGGTGGTAGTAGGGCTTATCGTCCAGCCGCTCTTTCAGCGTGCCGACGTTGAACAGGTGGTCCTGCACCCAAACCGAAGCATAACCCAGTTCCTCGGCCAGCGGCCCCAGGGCCAGCATCTGTTGCGGGTCCTCGACTCCCCAATGGTTGGGAATGCTAACGCCGAACTTCATGCACACCTCAAGCCGGATAGTATGGCTTCAGCTTCCAACTTCAGCCGCAAGTAGGGACGGTTGCCTATGCCCTCCCCTCTCGATGAGGGAAGTTGGATGGAAGCGAAAATCTCTGGGCCCAAGTGACGGATGCCTTAGCCCTTGTCTATCGCCTGCACCAGCCGTGCGGTCTCTATGGCGGTAGCGGCGGCAGAGCAGCCCAGGTTGCCCGACTTGCCCCCCGCCCGGTTTATCGCCTGCTCCATGTTCTCCGTGGTCAGGACGCCGAAAACAACGGGCACCCCGGTCTCCAGGCTCACCGAGCCTATCCCGCTGGAAGCATGTCCCGCCACCATGTCGTAGTGGCCGGTCTCCCCGCGGATGACCGCCCCCAGGCAGATAACCGCATCGTGTTTGCCGCTCTTGGCCAGCGCCCGCGCCACTAGAGGCAACTCGTACGACCCCGGCGTCCACACCACCAGCACGTCGTCGTCCCGCACGCCGTGCCTTGCCAAAGTGTCCAGGGCGCCGGCCAGTAACTGTCGGGTTATCGCGTCGTTGAACCTCGCGGCGACCACTCCTATCCGCAGCCCCTCGCCGTTCATGTTTACCTTTAGCTCTTTTGGCAAGCTACCTTCTCCTGGCTCAGTCTTGGCCCGGCTAGTCTGGGCCGGCCTTTGCCGTCTGCATGGCGCCTATCCCGGCTTGGAGCGTTTTCTCCAGCAACTGGGACTCGGTGACTACGCCACCAAACCTGATGTGTTCGTTGACCACCGTCGCCGGCACCGATCTTACCCCGTACAACCTGCCGAGCGCCGGGAACTCCTGGACTTCCACCACGTCCGCCGTTACATATGGACACTCCAGGGCGAATGCGTGGGCCAGTTGGGACATTCTGGGACAATCTGGGTCTGTGGGAGTAACGAACACCTGGATGTGCACCGGCCGGTTAACCTGCCGCAGCTTCTTCCTGGTGTTCATGCTCAATGGGCTCACCCCCCTGGACGTGAGCCTGATGCCCTCCACTATCGTTCCAAGCCCGTAGCCCGTGGGAATCCCGTAGAACTTCGCTCTCGAGTCTCCCTTGGCGCCCAGGACAATCGCCGGTATCCGCGTCGCCCCCGCATCACGGGCGCTTTGCGGCTCCTGGTAGAAGTCGACGACATCCAAATGCACCTTGGGCGATAGCGCCGACAGTTCCTCCATAATCTGCTGTGTCTCCGGGCAGTACCGGCATTCCCTCCCTGGCACCGTCACCGGAGACGGCTTCTGGGTGAACAGCCGTATCGTGACCTCCTTGGTCAGGTCCTTGCGGAATATCCGCTTCAGTTGGGCCTTGTCTCTGTCGGCTATCATTGGTTGCCGCATAATGCCTGAAGCTCCGGGTTGCGCGAACGCCTGCCCGCTTATTCGACCATCAAGTTTACACTCTAAGTTGCCGCTTATCCACTTTTGTTTAGCTGGCGGCCTATGGTGAACAGCCGTTGGACCAGCGTGAGGCCCGACACCGCCGCTATGGCCAGCAGGAACCACATGATCTGGCCGCTGATGAGGCCGGCTCCCAGCAGCACAACTCGCTCCGGGCGGGTCATCACTCCGCCCCGCGTGAACACCCCCAGGCCCTCTCCCCTGGCCCTCAAGTAGCTGACCCCCTGGGAGAAGCTTAGCGCCAGGAGCAGCACCACCATGAAGAACAGCCGGCGCTCGTCGCTGAATTCGGCTTCCAGGGCGTAAACCGCCAGCCCCAGGAACAGGGCCGCCTCTCCCAGACGGTCGAATAGAGAGTCCAGCAGGGCCCCGAACGGCCTGGCCGTTCCCGTCAGGCGGGCCAGCGCGCCGTCAAAAAGGTCCAGGCTGCTGCCCGCCAGGAAAACAATGCCACCCGGCAACAGCCATCCAAAGCCCACCAGGCACGCGGCGGCCACGGCCAGCCCGAAGCCAAGAAGGGTCACGGCGTTGGGGGTAAGTTTCAGCGCTCTGAGGACACGGGCGCCGGGGAGCTCGACGTACTGCTGTAATGCCGACCTAAGCTGCTCTCGTCCTGGTATTGCCATTGACCGCTCTTAGGCAGACTTCGTAATAGTCCTCCACCTGGGAGGCCACCTCCGCCCAACGGTACCGCTCCACCATCTCCCGGCCCCTGCTGCCCATTTTTCGGGCAAGTTCCGGGTCCTCGATGAGCCGCGCCAGGGCCCTGGCCAGTTCGTCCGAGTTCTTGCGGCGGACCAACGTCCCCTGCTCCCCATCCGAGACGATCCCTCGATATCCCTCGATGTCTGAAGCTACCAACGGTTTCCCGGCCGCCATCGCTTCCAGCAGCACAATGCCGAAGCTCTCGGCCCCGGTGGCCGGCGAGCAGAATATGTCCGCCGATGCATAGTACCTGGGCAGGTCCCCGTACGAAACGCCGCCGATTAGCTCTACGTCCTGCAGGCTCCGGGCCCCAATCACTTCGAATGACCCTTCATCCGGCTTGCCAGGACCCACCACCAGCAGCCTGGTGTTGGGAAAGTCCCACTTCAGCTTGCTGTAGGCCTCCAGCAGGTACCTCAGCCCCTTGCGCTTCTCCAGGCGACCCACGAACAGGATGTTGGTCTTGCCGTCCTGGTACTGTGGCCATGGAACGGCATTGTCGGCAAAGTGGTCCACGTCGATGCCGTTGGGAATAATTTCATAGTCTCCGGGAAAGGCCTCGTGCACGTACCGGCGGGCCGCTGGAGAGACTGCTATGGCGCCGTGGAGGCGCCGCTGCCACCGCTTGATGATAGGGTGGGTCAGGGTGTACAGGCGTTGGTGGCTGTACGAAGCGTGAAACGTCCCGACGTTCACGGAATTAGAAAACTCCAGCACGCATAGGGGCAATATCGGGGCCAGCGGCTCGTGCAAGTGCACGATATCAAACTTCTCTCGCCGTAGAATGGCCCTCACCTTGGGATAGAGCCACCATGACAAGCTCACCCGCGCCGTTGACCCGCCGCTTGGCAAGGGCACCGACCTGCCCAGGGGAATGAACTGCGCCGCGTCGGCGTTGGTCCTGGATGGGGAATGCGGAGCCAGTACCTGCACCTCGTGGCCCGACCTGCCCAGTTCCCGGGCCAGTTGCGCCACGTGGGTCGTTACCCCTCCCGGCCAGGTGAAGTCGTATGGCGAGACCATCGCGATTTTCAATTCGCGTCTCCAGGCTTCACAAGCGGCATTGAATGTCCATGCCTACCGGTCATGGCGGGCATTGTAGCAAGCTGCCCCCAATTGTCACAATGCCGCCCTTCCGAATTCACGCCGCCCCTTGGCCGAAACCAGCAACGTTCTTGGCATCCATGCTATGTTCCCGTAACGCTTTATCCGGGCGCTCGCTAGAAGAACCGGAAAATGCCCGTGCGGTCGTCCCGCCTGAACCGGCCCCCCAGCTCCTCGGGCATCCGCCCCGGCTGCAGCAACGACTCCAGGGCGCCTTCCACATTCCGGCAGGCGTCTTCCGCCGATTCCGCCCGCCTCACCAGTTCCGCCAGGTCGTCCAGCAAGATGTTGTCGCTTAGCCCGTCGGTGGCCAGCAGCAGGCGAAAGCCCGGCTCTATGCTTGTTTCCAGCCTGTTCAGGTTCGACAGCGACGGTCCGGCCCCCACGGTGTATCTCACCCCCACGTGGAAAAACCGGCCGCTCCTGCCGCAGATTTCCTCGTATGAATCGGGCTTTACCAGGAATATGGGACTGTCTCCCGCCCCGACCACGTGCAGCCGGTCGCCCAAATACAACGCCGCCGACACCGTGGTGAGCAGAAACCGCCCGCCGCCTACCTGGTAGAACTCGTCGTTCAAGTCCTCCAACACCGCTACCACGTCCTCGGGCGAATTCACCGTGGCCGATTCCAATGCCTCTTTCACCGAGCGGCTGGCCTCCTCCCCTCCGTGGCCCGTCACCCCGTCCATAACCGCGTCCAGGAAGCCGTTGCCTCCCAGGTCCCGCGTCAAGAAGGCATCGTCGCCGTGCGCCGAGTTGTCCTGCATTGTCGCCACTGTGCTGGGAATCATGCTGACCAGTCCTCGAAAAAATTACTCCATCCGCCGCTGCAAAATCAATCCGGATGTTGGAATGTCGACTCTTCGCTAAACCTGAAACGCCGCCTGCTCAGCGTCGTAATCGAACAGGAACCGCCGCCAGTATTCCCCTCCAAGCCAGCTCAGGGCCACCATCCATGCACTCCTCAGTTCTTGCAGGTTGGCCAGCCCCATGTCGTACTCCGTCACGGCCTCCAGGTATTGGTTCAAGTCCGAACGAAAGTCGCCAAAGGACGCATAGTCTCGTTGCCGCACCTTGCCGATCATCGGCAGAGCGGCATCCCGCAAAGACGGCGGCGCACCGGCGAACCTGTCGGCCATCTCGTCCATTTCCATCTCAAACCGCAGCACCCGTCGCATCCCGTAGGGATCCCGGTATCCGTCGGCCTCCGCCGGCGGCTCTTGGGGAGTCGTATAAAACTTCAGCATCTCCATGTAGAACTGGTGGATTTCCGGCGGCGGACGTAGTCCGTCGTACGACACGTCGTCCAGAGACCTCAGGTCTCCGCAGTCGATGACGGTAATGCGCCCCTCCGCCGGCTGGTAGAAGATGTTCTGCGGCCGCATGTCCAGCAGCACGTATCCCGCATCGTACAGCCTTTCCTCCAGGTCCAGCAGTTGCTGTTGGATGGGAAATAGCGGCTGGTCTTTGGCTTGGACCATTGGGAAGAGGGTGAACAGGTTCTGGCCCAGCCCTATGGGGACTTTGGTGATGCGGGCCATCGGGTCGCCTACCAGCGGAATCCCCTTTGCCCGCTCCTCCACCACCACGGTGTACTCTTGCCCCAGCGAGTCCCCGAAGTAATCGTCGTGGTTTGCCCGCCGGGTGTATCCCAAGACCGGGACTACGGTGGGAATGTCGAAGTCCAGGCTCTGCAGGATCTGCAGCGTGCGGTCCGTCCTGGCCTCGATGCGACCGTGCAGCCGCTTGCTGACCATCTGGGGCTGGGGTCGTTTCAGCGCCACTTCCCGGCCCGTTTCTTCGTCCAACGCCGACCGTACCTGGTAGTCGGCCCCCGACCCCAGGGACCCCAGTGGCTTGTAGCGGCTTAGCTCTACCTGTTCAATCGCCACGTCTGCTATTCGCTGTCGGCAGGCCCGCCGGCGGGAAGATTACCGGCGCCGGCAGTGCAGTCCGACACTCCGCTCGTCTTCGTAGCTGGCGCCCCTTGTTCCAAGCGTCCAGTATAGCACTCTACTTCTCAGTCGCCTGGAACGCCAAGGTCACCCAGTCCTCCCGCGCCCACTCCTGCACGACCGACCAACCCAACCCTGCCAGGGTTTCCACCACCTGCGTCTCCTGGCCTCGCACCATCCCCGACGCTATCAACGCGCCCCCGGGCCGCAGCGCCGGACAGATGGACTCGGCCCGCTCGCAAACCGCTCGCGCCGAAATATTGGCCGCCGCCAGGTCGAACTCCCCGGCCTTTGCCGCCGCGTGGGGCACGCTGCCCTGCGCCAGCGTCACTTGCCGCGTTACTCCGAGCCGCCGGAAGTTCTGCCGCGCCGCCCGCACCGCCTGCGAATCTATGTCCAGGGCAGTCACCGATCCCGCGCCCAGCCCCAGCGCCGCAATGGACAGGATCCCCGAGCCTACTCCAACGTCCAGGACCGATGCCCCCGGCTTTACCCATTCTTCCAGGGCCTGCAGGCAGGTGTAAGTCGTCGGGTGATACCCGGTGCCGAAGGCCATGCCGGGGTCGATTTCGATGACGACTTCCCCGGACTGCGCTTCGTACTCTATCCAGGAAGGCTTTATCACCAGCCGGCTGCCGATCTTCAGAAGGTCAAAGTGCGACTTCCAGCTGTTCTGCCAGTCCTCTTCCCTGACCTCGTTGACTATCAATTCCCCCAGGGGTTCCAGCAACGAGACCAGCTTTATCCCGACCTCTATGCGGGCGAACCTCTCGCGGGAGCCGGCGGGCAGATAGGTGCGGAGGATGACCCGTTCCGGGCCGTCGGCTTCTGTAGTGAGGGCGCGGCCGTAGCGGCTGAACAGGTACGAAACGGGCTCTACGTACTCGTGGGGTACTGCGATGCTGAGTTCTTGCCAGGCCGCCGGCATGACCTTCGAGACCCCTACGCGGCCGTCGCAGTATCGGCCGCGCCCGCCTCAGCCAAAGGAGTCCTTGATGCGGTCGAACAACCCCTTGTCCCTGTCCGGGTCGTCCTCCGCGTCCCCTTCGGCTCGGCCGTTGGCCGCGGCCTGACCGTTGGCCTTGGAGTTGGATGCACCGTTGACCTCGGAGCCTGGGCCCCCTTTGGCCTTGGAGCCGGGGCCTCCTTTGGTCTTGGCGCCGGGGTCCATGGAACGGGCGAACTCCTCCAGCAACTGGCGCTGCGTGGAGTTCAGGTTCTTGGGGACCTGTATATCCACCATCACGCGCAGGTCGCCACGGTGGCCCGAGTTCAGGTGGGGCACTCCCTTGCCCCGGACCCGGAATTCCGCGCCGGGTTGGGTCCCCTGGGGCACCTTGATTGTCTCCGTCCTGCCCTTGCCGTTCCCGTCCTTCTCCAGGATGGGCACCTCTTTGCTGGCGCCCAGGGCGGCCTCGGCCACGTTGATGGGCAAGCGGTACAGCAGGTCGTTGCCTTGCCTCGCAAACTGCTTGTGGTCCCGGATGTCCAGGTGCACGTACAGGTTGCCGGCGGGGCCGCCTTCCCGGCCCACGTCTCCCTCGCCCGACAGCCGCACCTGCATGCCCCGTTCCACCCCGGCGGGTATCTTCACCTCTATCTTGCGCTTCCGGCGCTCCGCTCCGGCGCCCCGGCACGTCGAGCAGGCAGTTTCGACCACCTGCCCCCGGCCGTGGCAGGTCGAACATCCCACTACCTGGGTGAACTGGCCGAAGATGCTGCGTTGTGACCGCCGCACCCGACCCCTACCCCGGCAGGTCCCGCAGGTGTTCACCGGCGTTCCCGGCTCGTTGCCCTCTCCGGAGCAGTGGCGGCAGACGTCCAGCCTGCTGACCTCCACCTGGCGCTCCGCGCCGAAAACCGACTCCTCGAAGTTGAGCACCACCCGGTGCTGCAGGTCCGCGCCCCGTTGGGCCTCGCGGGCCCGACGCCCGGAGACGTCCCCGAAGAACGAGTCGAAAATGTCGCCGAAGCCGCCGAAAACGTCGAAACCGTCGAAGGGGCGGTCGAAGCCGCCGTTGGACCTTACTCCGGCGTGTCCAAACTGGTTGTACTGGGCCCGCTTCTGCGGGTCCGACAGCACCTGGTAAGCCTCGTTGATTTCCTTGAACTTGGCTTCCGCGTCGGGACTCTTGTTGCGGTCGGGATGGTACTCCAGGGCCTTCTTGCGAAAGGCCTTCCGGATATCCTCATCCGTGTTGTTGCGGGATACCCCCAACACCTCGTAATAGTCCCGGTTCGCCATCAAAAACCGCCTGGAGTGACTAGCGCCGCCGCCCGTGGGTCACATCCCAAAGCTGCGCGGCCATAACCAACCTATTATAGGCCAACCACCCCCGCCCCTCAACTTTATGCCAATGGGAAATCAGGAGATGGCCTGGGAAAGGCGGTCTTCAGTCTACGGCGTAGCTATAGGTGGCCCAGGGTAGGAGGAGGCCGAGGAGGTAGTCCGGATAGGGCTGGTTTCGACGTTTGTTGCAGGCTTCGAGGTAGAGCACCGCACCGGTGAAGGTGGGGAGCCGGAAGCCCGCTTTGACGATCTTGCGCACGAATTCTTGTGGGTTGGGTAGGGTCTGTTTCAGGCCCTTGGCGTTGGCCCACTGGTCGCAGACTTCGTCGGTCATGCGCTGAATCATAAGCTGGGCGTAGGGTTTGGCCATTTTGCGGCGTAGGGAGCGGACGCGGGACTGCAAAGAGCTAAGGTTCATTTGGCCACCTCCCGTGCCTGGCGGAAGGGGATTGAGGGGCAGGGAGTCTTTTTTCCTGTGCCATTTTGAGACATTTAGAGCCATGGGGCCTCAGTGGCCGGTCTTTAGATTCGGCAGGGGTGAAACCTGCCTACTGACAGCATAGGGATGGGGTACGGGTGTGCGCAAGCGCGAAATGTCAGTAGTTGCGGGGGGCTTCGGGTTCCGTCAGGACAGGCTTGTCGAACTAGGCGAACGGGGCGTAAGCGGAGCAACACCAACGGGGAGACAACACTCAAGTAAAAACACCCAACCCCTTGTATAATGCACTGCGTAGGCCGGGCCTACACCCAAGTAAACGCAAGCCGCCCGATCAACATGCCAACCCGTCCTCGCAACAAGCCCCCGGCTCAATACCTGGCCGCCCCAGGCCCACTAGACAACTGCCTATCGATAGACCTCGAGGTTGGCAAAGACGATCGCCGCATTCACAAATTTGCTGGGGTGCGCCCTGATACAGGTCAGTCTTTCGCTTTTCCCAAGGGTCGCGCCGATCTGGCCTCGGCGTTGGCCCGCCTCGACGACCTGGCCTCAGGCGTTGGCTTCCTGGTTGGGCACAATCTAATTGCCTTCGACCTCCCCCACCTACGCGCCGTTAACCCCGGCCTCAAGCTCTTGCGACTACCAGCGGTTGATACCCTCATGCTCAATCCCCTCGCCTTCCCCCGCAACCCCTACCACGATCTGGTCAAGCACTACCAGGACGGCCAGCTTAAGCGTGGGCGGATTAACGACCCCGAACTCGACGCCAGACTTGCCTTGCAGGTCTTTGCCGAGCAGCAAAAGGCTCTCCGGGATGCCCACCCGGACTTGTTGACCGCTTGGCACTGGCTCACTACTGGTGAGGACGGAAAGGGTTTTGACAAAGTTTTCGCGTTTCTGCGCAGTTCCCAACGTCCGTCCGACACCCAAGCCCGTGACGCTATTCTGAGACTCCTGGACCACAACGCTTGCCGGACATATATCGACGAGATCATGGCCGATGCCGTCCGACAGGGCTGGCCCCTCGCCTATGCCTTGGCCTGGTTGTCGGTAGCCGGGGGCAACTCCGTCATGCCTCCCTGGGTACGGCATCAGTTTCCTGAGGCGGGGCGGCTAGTGCGGCGGCTGCGTGATACCCCGTGCGCCGATTCAGCCTGCGCCTGGTGTCGTGACCGCCACGACGCCGGAAAAGAACTTACTCGCTGGTTCGGCTATGCCTCCTTCCGGGAAGAGCCTGTCGACGAGTCCGGACGGCCCATGCAGCAAGCTATCGTCGAGGCCGCCATGGCCGGAGAGCACGTGCTAGGCATCATGCCCACCGGCGCCGGCAAGTCCCTCTGTTACCAGATTCCAGCCCTGTCCCGTTACGACAAGACAGGCGCCCTGACTGTGGTGATTTCGCCTTTGGTCGCCTTAATGGCCGATCAAGTGAAGGGGTTGGAAGACCGCCACATCAGGTCCTGCGTGACTATTAACGGCCTTCTGTCTATGCCGGAACGGACCGACGCCCTGGACCGGGTCCGCCTTGGAGACGCCGCCATACTCATCATATCTCCGGAGCAGCTTCGCAGCGTCTCTGTGCGTCGTGTCCTGGACCAGCGGGCGATTGGAGCATGGGTCCTGGACGAGGCCCACTGCCTGTCCAAGTGGGGGCATGACTTCCGTCCCGACTACCTCTACATAGGCCGCTTCATCCGCGAAAAATCCGGTGAAGACCCGCCCCCGCCCGTGTTGTGTCTGACCGCCACCGCCAAGCCAGACGTCATCGCCGAAATCGTGGACTACTTCCAAAAGGAACTCGGTGTCGCGCTCAGGGTCTTCGACGGCGGTGCCCAGCGCTCCAACCTGGAATTCGTAGTGATCCCCACCAGTGGCGGCGAGAAGTTCGCCCACATCTACCAGATACTGGACGACCATTTGCCTGCCGATGAGCCGGGCGGCGCCATCGTCTATTGCGCGACCCGGCGTCACACCGAAGAAGTCTCCCAATTCCTCCAAGAAAAAGGGTTGCAGGCCGGCTATTTCCATGGCGGTGTTCCCCCGGAGACTAAGAAAAACGTCCAAGATAGCTTCATAAACGGTGAGTTGCGCATCATCGTAGCAACCAACGCCTTTGGCATGGGAATAGACAAGCCCGACGTGCGCCTGGTGGTCCACGCCGACGTACCCGGCTCTCTGGAAAACTATCTCCAGGAGGCGGGCCGCGCCGGTCGCGACCAGCGGGCTGCCCGCTGCGTCCTCCTCTACGCCCATGACGACGTGGAGCAGCAGTTCAGCATGTCCCGCAACTCCCGGCTGACCCAACGGGAGATTCAGGCCGTCCTAAAGGCCCTCAGGAATCTGGACCGCAAAAGTCAGTCCGACGGCGGTCTCGTGGCGACTGCCGGCGAGATCCTCGCCGAGGATGAATACTACGCCTTCAGGCGGGACTCCGCCACCGACGATACCAGGACCCGCACCGCCATCGCATGGCTGGAGGACGCTGAATTGTTGACCAGGGAGCAGAACCGGGTGCAGGTGTTCCCCTCCTCCCTGCGAGTGAGTTCCATGGACCAAGCGTCCGCCAGGCTCAACAAGGCCTGCATCACGGCGGACTACCGTCGTCGGCTCGTGGACATAGTAGAAACACTTTTCGGAGCTGACCCTGACGAGGGAATCTCCACCGACGAACTTATGTCCGCAGCGGGTCTCAACTCAGAAGGAGTCCGTGCCGCTCTCTACGACCTCGAACGCCTGGGCATCGCCAGCAACGACACAGTGCTTACCGCCTACGTCCACACCGGCGTTCAGCGCACCTCAAAACAACGCTTCCAGCAAGCGTCGGACTTGGAGGAAGCCCTGATCGACCACCTCCGAGAGGCAGCCCCCGACGTGGAAATCGGCGAGTCCCATCCCATGCATCTCCGTCAAGTTACGCAAAGACTCAAGGACGATGGCTACCAACACGCTTTGCCCGAACTTCTCAGACGCATCGTCCGCAGCATCGCCGCCGATGGCCGGGGAGAGGGCGGAGAAGGAGGAAGCCTGGGCGTACGTCAGCGCGACGGCGAAACCATGTATGTCACCTTGCAGCGTGAGTGGCAAGACCTGGATACGATTGCCCAGCGTCGCCGCAACACTGCCGCTAGGTTGCTGGACCATCTGCTTGCCTGCCTCCCACCCGGCAGCCGTGGCACGGATCTGCTGGCCGAGACCACCATGGGCAAGCTGCTGGATGCCGTAAAGTCCGACATGGTCCTGATGAACGAGGTCAAGGACCCCGCCAAGGCGATGGACCGCGCCCTGCTATGGCTCCACGAGCAAGAAGTCATCCGGCTGAACAAGGGGCTCACCGTGTTTCGCCCCGCAATGACCATCAAGCTGCGGCCGGAGCGCCGTCGTTTCGCCCAGGCCGACTTCGAGCCCCTGAAGATTCACTACGATGAACAAGTGCTCCAGATTCACGTGATGATGGAGTACGTGCAGCGGGGCCTAGGGGCCATGGCTGAAGCCTTGCGTCTGGCCTTGGACTATTTCAGGCTCAGGCGGGGCGAGTTCCTGGACCTCTGGCTCCCCAATCGAGACAAGGAGCTTTCCCGACAGACTACTCCCGAGTCTTGGCGGGCCATCGTGGAAAGCCTCAATAACCCATTCCAACGCTGCATAGTGGCAGACGACCACGAGCAACCCAACGTCCTGGTGCTCGCCGGCCCCGGTTCCGGCAAGACCCGGGTGTTGGTCCATCGCATTGCCTACTTGGTCCGTGTTCGACGCGAAGATCCTCGCGGCATCTTGGCTCTCGCTTATAACCGCCACGCCGCCCTGGAAATTCGCCGCCGGTTGGCCGACCTCATCGGCGACGACGCCCGCGGGGTCATGGTCCTCACCTGCCACGCCCTTGCCATGCGGCTCGTCGGGGCTAGCTTCACCGGGCGGGCAAGGCTCGCGGACGATACAGACTTCCAGCAAATCCTTCGCGATGCCGTACAACTGTTGCGTGGAGAAGGGCTGCCCCCCGGCGAGGCGGACGAGCAGAGGGCCCGGCTGCTGGCGGGCTTCCGCTGGATACTTGTCGACGAGTATCAGGACGTCGGTCAGGACGAATACCAACTAATCTCGGCACTGGCAGGTAGGACCCTGCCCCAGGAGGACGACAAGCTCAGCCTCTTTGCCGTGGGCGACGACGACCAGAATATCTACTCATTCAAAGGCTCATCGGTAAAGTTCATTCGCGAGTTCCAGGCGGACTACAACGCCTCGCCAAACTACCTTACGGATAACTACCGCTCCACCAGGCACATCATCGACACCGCCAACCAGGCCATAGCGCCGGCCCGGGACCGCATGAAGACAGACCGTCCCATTCACGTCAACCGGGCGCGGGAGAAAGCTCCGCCGGGCGGTGACTGGGCAATGCTGGACCCCGTCGCCAGGGGCAAGGTCCAGATTCTGCCCGTAGGAGACTCCCCTGGCACCCAGGCCCAGGCGGTCGTCGCCGAACTGACCAGGCTGTCCCACCTCACCCCCGACTGGGACTGGTCTAGATGCGCCGTGGTCGCCCGCGAGTGGAGCTACCTGGACCCGGTGCGCAGCCTATGCGAACTTGAAAATCTACCCGTGCAGGTAGCCAACGAGGACTTCTCCGGTGTCTGGCGGCTACGGGAGACCCAGGCCCTTGTGAACTGGCTCCGCAGTCGGGACTCATCCCTAGTCACCGGAGCAGACTTGGACGACTGGCTGGCCCGGCAACCCTCAGGCCCTTGGGTCGACTTGCTGTCCGAGGCTCTAGCCGGGTACCGGATGGAGACCGGCGACGCAGAAACTCCGGTGGACCACTTCATAGAATGGCTGGCCGAGTGGGCGCGGGAGGCCCGCCGCAAGCAGCGTGGGCTTCTGTTGCTCACCGCCCATAGGGCCAAGGGCTTGGAGTTCGACCACGTCGTCGTGTTGGACGGGGCCTGGGACCGCGTCGGTACCGGCGAGGACCCCGATGCGCCGCGCCGCCTCTACTACGTGGCCATGACCCGGGCCCGCCAAACTTTGACCCTTGCCCGCTTCCCTGGGCCTCACCGCCTTCAGGATGCCCTGACTGACGCTCCTTCAGTGCTGCGTCGGGAGCAGTCCGGTGAACTTTCACCGGCTCCGGCAGAGCTTTCCCGCAGGTACTACCGACTGGACCTAAGCGACGTTTTCCTGAGCTTCGCCGGGTACAAGCCTTCCCGCGACCCGGTGCATCGCGCCATTGCCGCCCTGTCGCCCGGCGAAAATTTAGACGTCAGGGACGGATCTGGCCGTTGGGACCTCCTGGATCAAAGCGGTACAGTCGTAGGGCAGCTCGCTGGTAGTTTCCAGCCCCCCAAAGACATGGTATGCGCCTTTGCTACCGTGTTCGCCATCGTCACTTGGGACCGAGATAAATCAGATACCCAATATCAAACGGGCCTTCGTTGCGACAGCTGGGAGGTCGTGGTGCCCGAGTTGGTCTTCAAACCGGCGCCCGGTCTGTAACCCCCCTCCCCTTGCAAATCCCGGCGGCTTGGTCAAAAATAGACCCTGACCGCACCCTCGGACTTCCCCCCGGTCGAGTCATTTCATATCCTGAGAGGACCTATGAGCTTACTCGCCAGCCACAAGCGCATCTCCATAACGCTGATAGCAGGTATCATCACCATCGCCGCCATCCTCGCCCGCCCGGCCATCGCCCAGGCCGCCGGCGTCGACGAGGAGACCCAGTTCGTCTTGAACACCTTCGCATTCCTGGTCTGGGGCGCCCTCATCATGTGGATGTGCGCCGGGTTCACCATGCTGGAGTCGGGCGCGGTCCGCACCAAGAACGCCTCGATGATCTGCCTCAAGAACATCGGCATTTACTCCATCGCCGGCCTGGCCTACTTCTTCCTCGGCTACAAGCTCATGTACGGCGAGTTGCTCGGCGACTTCATCGGCAAAATCGACGGACTGCACGGCCCGACCTCAGCCGAGATCGCCCTGGTTGGCGGTCAGGCCGAGAAGGTGGCCGACGTCGTTAAGGGCGGCTACTCCACCATGTCCGACTGGTTCTTCCAGATGGTATTCGTGGCCACCGCCGCCTCCATTGTCTCAGGGGCCATCGCCGAGCGGGTAAAAATGTGGCTGTTCTTCCTGTTTACCCTGGTGCTCACCGCAGTCATCTATCCCATAGTCGGCGCCTGGACCTGGGGCGGAGGCTGGCTCGATGCCCAGGGATTCAGCGACTTTGCCGGCTCTACGATTGTCCACAGCACCGGCGGCTGGGCGGCCCTGGCCGGAGTGCTGATTATTGGCCCGCGGCTGGGCAAGTTTCGCCGCGACGGGTCCGTTCGGCCCACTCCACCGTCCAACGTGCTGCTGGTGACCCTGGGGGTGTTCATCCTCTGGCTTGGCTGGTTCGGCTTCAACGGCGGGTCCCAGTTGGCCCTGGGCAGCGCCCTGGACGCCGTGTCCATGAGCCACGTGCTGGTCAACACCAACCTGGCCGCCGCCGCCGGGGTGATGGCTGCCCTGGCCGTGTCCCGCCCGCTGCTGGGCCGCACCGACCTCTTCGCCGGGCTCAACGGCGCCATCGCCGGCCTGGTCTCCATCACCGCCGGGCCCGACATCGTGGACCACTACTGGGCCGTCATCATCGGCGCCATCGGAGGCTTGCTCTGCACCGGCGGCCTCAAGTTCCTGGAGATGGTCAAGCTCGACGACGTGGTCGGCGCCATTCCCGCGCACCTCTTCGCCGGCATCTGGGGCACCATGGCGGTCTGCATCGCCGCCGGCGGCCAGTGGGAGATCCAGCTCATGGGCATAGCCGCTATCGGCGCATTCGTGTTCACCGCCGCGGGCGTCTTCTGGCTGGCCCTGGACCGGATCTTTGGCCTGCGGGTGTCGCCCGAAGCGGAACGCCTGGGGCAGGACGTGGCCGAACTGCACATCGAAGCCTATCCCGAGTTCGTAGTCATGCCTGAAGAGTACGACGAGGAGGACTAGAACGCTCTGTGCGGCCGGCCCGCGTTGGCCGGCCGCACAGAGATTAGGCAATATGCCCAAGCTTAAGCCAACTCACATCAGCCCAACTCCTGAGGAAGAACTGGAGATTAACAAGGGCATCGCTTTAGACCCCGACGCGCCCGAGTTGGACGACGATTGGTTCGCCCGCGCTCGGCCCGCCGCAGAGGTGCACCCTGAGTTGGTCGAATATTCCCTGCGCAAGCGCGGCAAGCAAAAGGCTCCGGTCAAAGAGCGGATAACCCTCAGGTTGGACGCCGACATCGCCGCCCATCTCCGGTCCACCGGCCCCGGTTGGCAGACCCGGCTCAACAACATGCTGCGCGAGAATATTTTTCCGCAGTAGACCAATTCTGGCGTCGCACCCCAACCCCTAGGCTGTCCGTTCGTCCTGAGGCTCTCGAAGGGGGAATGGACAGCCGGCGCCAAGGATGACCAGCTCCCCACCAGTTCACCCTGTAGCTCTCCCACGAGTTCACCGCGGACGGTCTCCACCGGCTACTAAACCCCCAGCCCGTGCACCGGAAACAGCCGCTCCTTAACCTCCGCCACCCTTTCCTCCGCATACCGCCGCCCGTCCCGCATCACCTGCTGGGGGACCTCCGGCTCAGTCGCGTCCCTCAGTGTCGTAACCCCATACTGACCGGCAAACGACTCCGGAATGGCGTCCGGCCACTCCACCCCCAGCATCACCCCGTAGGCCAGCGTCCACGCCCGGGCAACAGCCATCACGTCGTACCCGCCGCCTCCCAGGGCCAGCCAGGGAATCCCCATCTGCGAGAACGTCGACACCGCCTCTACGAATCCCCGCGTCGTCACTTGCAGGTGGGTCAGCGGGTCGGTGTGATAGCTGTCGATTCCCAACTGCGTCACCAGCACGTCCGGCGCAAACGCCCGCAGCAACGGCGGGACCACTTCATGGAAAGCCTCCAGGTACACCTCGTCTCCCGTGTACGGATATAGAGGCAGGTTCACCGAATAGCCCGCTCCCCTGCCCGCGCCCAGCTCTTGCACGAATCCCGTCCCCGGAAACAGGTACTGCCCCGACTCGTGCACCGATATGGTCAAGACGCGGTCGTCGTCATAGAAAGCCTGTTGCACCCCGTCGCCATGGTGCGCGTCGATGTCCACGTAGGCCACCCGCAACCCCCGGCGCAGCAGGTAATGTATCGCCAGCGCCGGGTCGTTGAACACGCAGAAACCCGAGGCGTGGTCCGGCGCGGCGTGGTGCAAGCCGCCGGAAATGCTGAAGGCCGCGTCGACCTTGCCGTCGGCCACCAGTTCCGCCGCCGCCAGCGAGGCCCCCGTGCTCAACACCGCCGCATCGTACATCCCCGGATAGGTCGGATTGTCCCCGCCGGCGGAGAAATTGAACCGCCGAGGGTCGTAGCCGCTCAGGCCCAGGCTGAAGCTCCGCACCGCCGAAATATACTCGCCGCCGTGAAGCCACATCAGCTCCTCTTCAGTCGCTTCCCGGGGCGGCGTCATCGCCGAGGCCGCCAGTTCGAACGCCCCATAGGCCCGCAGCAGTTCATAGGTGTACTGCAGGCGCACCGGCCGCATCGGATGGTCCATCCGTAGCTGGTGGCGCGCCAGGGCGTCGTCGTAAACGAAGGCTGCCTGCGGCATTTGTTCGGCCTCCCGCCGGCTTGGGGAAATTGCGCCGAATTGTATCCGGGCAAGTATGGCGCTGCAACCTGAATCCGCACCGTCCTCCGCGGGAACAATACATCCGTCACGGAGGCGTCGTGTGGGGCTGCCCCGGTAGGTAGCTCACACAGCTTGAAACACAACTGAATTCACCCCGCTGCGTAAAACCCGGATAATCTTCAAAAACTGACCAAAATTGGTTGCAGCAACACGTATGCAGTTCGTTGGGCGTTGCGCTATATTTCCAATAGGTCGGCACAGGTGGAAGGGTTGTGTAACCTCTCTGCCCGGCGACAATTTCATATAGCGTGCACTCCGTAGAATCAACGGCTGACCGCCGGGGGGTGTACTCAGAGATCGGTGGAGGAGAGACTATGCCGAGTGTATACAGTAGTTCCATTGAAGAAAGGTTGCGGGCCGCGGAAGAGGCCGAGTCTGAGGTGTCCAGGCTGCAACCCCTGGCTTCGGAAGCTCCCCAACTCAGGACCGAAAAGGCCAAGATGGACAGGGAAACCGAGCGCGAACGCATCCGGTTGTCCCACGTGGACCAGGCCAAGCAGTCCGTCGTAACCGCCAATGACAAGCAGGCCCGCGTGCCCGAGCTGTTGGGCTCCGCGGCCAGGGCCATCAACGAGTTCTACAGCACCCTGCGGCAAATCGAGATGCACCACAACGACGCCACCCAGGCCCTGGCCGTCGTTGACCGCATAGAGTACGAACAGGAACTGGAAAAGAACGGCGGCGGCGAAGACCCCGAGGGCCGGGACAACCCCGGAGTCGCCTACGTCTTGGCCGGCCAGCACGGGAACGGCAAGGTCAAGCAGTTGATGGAACAGCTGCAGCCTCAGCTCAACCTGCTGGAAGGTTGCAACCTGGACGAGCCGCTGTACCGCGACGTCGCCCACTTCGTCATGGAGCGGGTGGAACAGGCCCGGTCGCATCGGGCCAGCAACAAGCGCTAGAACAGTCCCCGGTCCTCGCGCGCCGTTCCGCCGTCTACGCGGCTGGGCGTTGTGCAGGCGTGCCCCTGCATGGCCCAAGGTTGAATTGCAGCGCCCTTTCTGGCACCATAGGGCCATGAGACTCGGGGCATTCGATATCGTCGACCCTGCGCCGGAGCTCAGGGACCCCCACGTGTTTGCCATGGTCCGGCCCTGGGTCGACGTTGGCAGCGTCGGGACTCTGACGCTTCACCGCCTGGAGCGCTACCTGGCCTCCAACGAGATGGGACGGCTGGTCCGCCCCGGCGTGTTCTTCGACTTCACCAGGTACCGGCCTACCGTGCGAACGGTTGACGGCAAGCGTGAACTCAGCATTCCCAACACCGTTATACGCTACGCCAAGACCCAGGACGGGCCCGACTTCCTGTTCTTCCACCTGCTTGAGCCTCACTCCAACGGGGAAGACTACGTCGATTCCCTGTTGGAAGTGATCAAGCGCTTCGACGTGAAGCGCTACTGCCGCATCGGCGCCATGTACGACGCCGTGCCGCATACCAGGCCCTTGATGGTCTCCGGCACTCTGGGCGATGTCCAGCCCGCCAGGCAGGTGCCCAATCTCAAGTTGGGGAAAAATTCCTACCAGGGTCCCACTACCATCATGAATCTGCTGTCCGAGGGCATCGACGCCCTGGGTATCGAGTCCATCGGCTTCATGGTGCACCTTCCCCACTACGCTCGGCTGGAGGAAGACTACGCCGGGGCCTCCAAGATGATCGAGGCCCTTTCTGCGGTGTATGACAACATCCCCTCGGACCTAGCTCCACTGCGGCGGGGCCAGCGTCAATACCGGGAGTTGAACGCCAGCCTGGAGCGCAACTCCGAGCTCAAGGACGTCATCCAGCAGATGGAAGCCTACTACGACGCTCGAGTAAACTCCTCCAAGCCCGCCTCCGAAAAGTCCGCGCCCACGGCCACCCTGTCCCCCGAAATCGAGCGCTTCCTCGCCGAGTTGGGCCAACGCCTGGACTCCGACGGCGCCCAATAACCCCGCCCGCAAACCGCCATTCCCCAATCCCCCATCCCGCACCCTGCGCCCCCAACCACCCGTCACTCTCGCCTCCATCACGTCTTTCCCGCCACCAACTCGTCGGTCCCGCCACCAACCCGTCGTTCCCGCCTCCATCACGTCGTTCCCGCCACCAACCCGTCGTTCCCGCGGAGGCGGGAACCTAAAATCCCACGCCGCCAACCTCGTCCGGCCTTCGCCCCCCGTCCGTTCCCCCTTCGATTTCCCTCAGGACGAACGCGCCCCACCCAACCTCCACAAGCCCATCCCCCTTTTTAGCCTGGCATTTCATCCCCCACCAACCCGTCTTTCCCGCCTCCAACCCGTCATTCCCGCCTCCAACCCGTCGTTCCCGCGGAGGCGGGAACCTAAAATCCCACGCCGCCAACCTCGTCCGGCCCTCGCCCCCCGTCCGTTCCCCCTTCGATTTCCCTCAGGACGAACGCGCCCCACCCAACCTCGACAAGCCCATCCCCCTGCTGGCCTGGCATTTCATCCCCCACCAGCCCGTCTTTCCCGTCACCAACCCGTCTTTCCCGCGGAGGCGGGAATCTCAAATCCCGCCCCACAAACCCGCTACGCCTCCCCCAAAATGGCATATAATCAAGAACCGAATCCCTCCCCGCGGAGCATCAACCTTTGAACACGACCAGCAAAACCGCCAACAACCAACAGGGCGTCATATTCTCCGGCATGCGCCCTTCCGGAAGGCTCCACCTGGGCAACTACCTGGGCGCCCTGCAGAACTGGGTCGCCCTGCAGCAGGACTACCGCTGCATCTACTGCGCCGTCGACATCCACGCCCTGACCACCGTAGAGAACCCAGCGGAGACCGCCGAAATCCAGCCCAACATCCACGACATGCTGTTGGACTGGCTGGCCGCCGGGATCGACCCCAACCAGTCCATCGTCTTCGTACAGTCGCGGGTGCCGGAGGTGATGACTCTTCACACCCTGCTCAGCATGGTCACTCCCCTGGGGTGGCTCCTGAGGGTCCCCACCTTCAAGGAGAAGGTCCGGCAGATGGACGAGAACGAGGAGACCGTCAACTACGGCCTGGTCGGGTATCCCGTGCTCCAGACCGCCGACATCATCCTCTACAAGGCCGACACCGTGCCGGTGGGCCGGGACCAGGTGCCTCATCTGGAACTGGCCCGGGAGATCGTCCGCCGCTTCAACGGCCGTTTCGGGGACACCTTCCCCGAGCCCCAGGCCAAGCTCACCGAGGATGCGCTCATCCTGGGCCTGGACGGGCAGCAGAAGATGAGCAAGTCCCTGGACAACCATTTAGAACTGGCCGCAACCCCCGAAGAAACGCAGCGCCAGGTCGCCACCGCCTTTACCGACCCCCAACGGGTGCGCCGCGACATGCCCGGCCGCCCCGAGGTCTGCAACGTCTACTCCCTGCACAACACCTTCAGCACCGCCGCCGAGGTAGCGGCAGTGCATGAGGAGTGCACCACCGCCCAACGAGGGTGTGTCGACTGCAAGCGCCACCTGGCCGCCAGCATCAACGACTACATGGCCCCCTTCAGGGAGCGCCGGAGAGAATACGAGGCCAGGCCCGACTTCGTCCGGGACGTGCTGGACGACGGCGCCAAAAAGGCCCAAGCCATCGCCCGCGCCACCCTGGAAGAGGTCTACCAAAAGCTGGGCCTGGCCTGAGCCCGTCGAGGCGCCCCGAATTTACCGGCATTCCCCCCTTGCCCAGTCCCCCCAACGCAAATGCAGGTCTTCAGGCCATCGCTGAATGAACCTGAGACTGACACCGACCCTGCGGGAGTTGGCCGGAACGCTTATCAGCCGCAGCCCAGGTCCTCCAACCAATCGGGAGAATCCACCACTTCCGCGGTGGTGGCGCTCAACTCCCTCACCTTCCAAATTAACGGGTCGATAGGTTTCCCGGTTTGCTCAGACATATAATGCCATTGTGTCACGGTCCACGTCCTATCGCCATGGTATTCGACACCAAAGGTTACGGGATCGCCCGGCCCTTCCAGCATCAACTCAAAGCAGTTGCGCCCGGAATCACCCACAGTAGCTTTCAAGCGGTCCTCAACTATGTCTCGTAGGCCCTTGTATCGTACAGGACTGGCTTTGTTTGGGTCTCCCTGGAAGAGGGGCGTGCTTAGGTCGGGTCCAGAGCAGGCAAGCACGAGGACAACGGTGATGGCGACCAGGAGCAAGGCTTTCATCTTTCCTCCATTTCGTCTTGGATCTGGTGGCCACCGCGCCGGCGCCAGTGGCTACCCGACCGGCGCTGGTGGCCATGGGGGACGCTTGTCAGCCGCAGCCCAGGTCCTCCAACCACTCGGGAGACTCCACCACTTCCCCCGTGGTGGCGCTTAACTCCCGCACCTTCCAAAACCACGGGTCTATCGGGTTTTCGTCTCGGTCTCGGGCCAGCGGTTATGGGCGCCGGCATCCCAGCAAAACCGGAGTCGGGTGCTTTACTCTGCGCTCCCGTCTTCCTTCAAACGCCATTCGGTCCATCAGGTCTACTTTCAGCGGAAACGCACCGCCTGGGCCTGGTGGCCCACGATAACCCTATTTCTCTACTGGTTTTACATCGCGGCGGATTTTTGTCTCGTTCCAGTCCCAATGGCTGGTTTCAGTCTCGGTCCAGTCCCAGCGGTTGACCGCCCCCGCATCCCGGCAGCGCCGGCTTCGGGTGCGTTCCTCGTACCCGTCTCCCGTCAAACGCCATTCGCTCCATTCGGTCCAGGGGAAACATCCCTCCGCCCACCGGTACTCCGGCACAGTATCAATCCAGCGGTTGCCGTCGCCATCTTCGCAGGTGCGGGTTATGGTGCGTTCTTCTTCTTCTATTCCTAGCGAACGCCATTCGCTCCATTCGCTCCATTCGGTGCACTGGACACTGTCCCAATCCGTCACCATAGAAGGCGTAAAGACGGCCTCGCTTTCCCCTCTGCAGGCGAAAACCATGGCCAGGGTCAAACAGCAAACGAGCACGACTGCGGTACGGAACATGATTCCTCCTACGTTTCAGGTGTTGGAGCGGCGGCGGGGATCACGCAGCGCCTGTCAACGCCGTGGTCCTCGCCGGCATTTTCACCCTCCCTTGGCGAAGTCCGGGCAGGCGACCACGATAGGCCCGTAGACGCCAGGCAGCGCCCACCTGTCAATTCTATTTGTGGCTTTGTCCAAGGGTTCCGAAAGCAAGTCCGCGCAGAAGACGTCGGCTGCGGAGCGGGACAACGGTGCCTGCGCTTCAGGTTCAGCCGTCATCGGTTCCGCAGCTTCCGCCGTGCATGCGACCAGTGCCAGGACTAGGACTAACAAAAGCAGAGTTCGCATGGTCAGATACCTCAAGCACCATCCTTCAGGTATTGGTTCACTACTTCATCTCTTTCCGAGCGATTGATCTTGCCGTTGAGATGATCCCTTAGTGCGTTCAGGTGCTCGCGAACGTCGATCTTGCCGTCGGAATATACGTCGTACTTGGCAGCCGTACCAGTCAACGGGGTGCCCGTGCCGCCGTTGTTCGGTGGGTCCGAATCGTCATGGCCACCGCGCCGGGAACAGTGGCAGAACCGGCGCAGGTGGCCATGGCGACTAACGGTTCCGGCGGAAATTCGCTCTGACCTCCTGCAACTGAGCGTAGGTGATCTTCCTGGCCCTGTAATCTTGGAGGGTCACCCGGTACTCATATTTGTCGATAATCCCATCGTCGTTGGTGTCGTATCGGTCCACGATGTCCGACGTCGTCGGCGCTGGCGTGGGTGTCGGGGTCGGGGTTGGCGTGGGTGTGGGTGTATGGGTAGGCTTCGGAGTGCCGCTGCTCTTGCGGATGCGCAGCATGAGCTGGTCCCCCTCCTGCCAGGGCTGGGACGCTACGGTCCAGGCCAGCGTGTTGCCGGAAGCCGTGGCCGCGCCCCCGTCCAGCGAGAGGGCCACCGTCCCGTCCAGGGCGATGAAGTCCAGTGCGTGGCCCGACAGGGACACCGCAACACTCAACTCCAACGTCACCGTGCCGCCCTGCCACTTCAGGGACTGCAACGCCGTCCTCGTCCCGTTCACCGAGGATGACGTGGGCTCCAGTGCGCCGTTGGATGCGTCGGCGCCCACGGAGGAGCCGATGGCCACCGGGTCGAACAACGCCTCGTGCACCGTCCCCGATGGAGCGGTGACGGTGACGAAAACCTCTTCCCGCCTCTTCTCCAGGTCGGGCACCCCGTCGCAGATGATGTATTCCTTGGGCCGATAGTCGTAGTAGAACCTGTACTCCCCCGCGGGCAGGGGGCGCACCGTGTCCGCCACTCCCGGCCATTTCGTTCTGAACAACGCCGCGTCCCCCTCAAAAATGGGAAAGTCGCCCGCCCAGTCCGGCGCGGTTTCTCCTTCACCCTTCACAGGGTCCGTAAACGCCCTAGTCCCGGCGGCCAGGCCAGAACCGATGTCGGCGTCATGGCGGATGTAGAAGTAGTTCCCGCCAAAAGTTTCATTCAGATAGTTGACCCGCCGCTCCCATTCGTGTTTGAGATAGAGGCAATTCTTGTACTCAGCGGAGCCGCCAGCGGCGGCGATCTCACGGTCGTTGTCCGCAACCATCGCCTTCAAACCGGACAGCGTGATAGTCGGCGCAGACGAGGCCTGGCCCGATACCCCTGACTCTCTGGAGGCAGCTGCCGGGTCATCCAGCAGAAACTGAGGCTCTGCACTGGCTCCCGACGCTCCCTCGGCCCCCGATGCGCCCCTGGCCGACGCAGCGGGCAGCCAACGCTTTCCCCATGGACTGGCTATCGTGAAGTAGTCCTCATCCTCGTCATGGTAGGTTACTGCTCCCAGTCGATACCTGTCTGCCTGTTTGGTGCTGGGCAGTTCAGGATGCTTTTCGAGGAAGATGATGGCTTCCCGATCATCCCATCGCGTGTCCCGCCGGTCCTTGAGGATGTTGGCCCGGTCAACGGCGCTCCCGCGGCTGCCGAAGCTTTCCCCGGTGTCATAGGCTACTGCCACGATCTCGGTGGCTCCGCTTCCTCTCAAATACTCCAGCACTCGTAATCGGTAGTCTAGGGCGGCGACGTAGCCGGTAACTCCATACGCCTGCTCAGCCACAACGGACACCGAGACCAGCCGGGCGCGCACGATGGCGTCGGCCCTCGCTATCCGCTCCTCCATGGTCTCCGGCCCATAGTATTCCTCCGCGCCGGAGCCGAGGCCGATGCCGAACTGCGGTCCGTCGGAAGTGCATCCCACGCAGAAAATAAGCCCGGCCAGCAGCAACGCCGGCAACAGTAATTTGTTCAGCATTTCGGACCTCCTGTTTTCCTTAGTGCGGCTCCGTGCCATGCTCGTTACGGTAGACCTGCTTCACGTACTCTATGTCCTTGTCGGGAATTGCGGGGGTTTTCGTCCTGCTGCTCTGCATTTCCGCGACCACCACGCCAGAGCCGTCCATCAAGTAACCGGGGTAGCGGCCCTTGAAAGGACTTTCGTAAAGGTCCGTCAGCCCCAGGGCATGTCCGAACTCGTGCATGACGACCGCCGGAAGGTAGCGGTAAGTGGTGCCGGGTTTTTTGGCCGGGTCACCAGCCCGAGTGACATCGTCAGTCCATTCATACTCGTTATGGACGCCAGTACGCCCAATATAGCTCAATGGTGGGTCCTCAATGACCATTTCCAGATTCCTCATATCCTGTCCCGGAGCAGAATCACCCTTGTCAAGGCCAAAGCGAATGAACGCTTCCAGGTCTAGGGTTCGCGCGGGCTTGATACAGGCCACCCTGGTGCCGCAATCATCGCCCCCAACATGGTGGTCAAGAACCTCGTCAAGCACGACATTGGAAATGAGGCCCAGGATGGGGCCTGTGGCGAGGGTGGCAAGGCCGCCGATGGCGATTTTGACCTTCTGGATGGTCTGGTCCGGGATGCTCGCAAAGAATAAAGCCCTGGTGTTCCCTTGCCCAGTGCTCCCGACCTCGCCGCTCACCACGTTGATGGTGGTCGTCGTCCCGTCCGTGTTTTTGCTTCCGCAGTTTGAGCCGCACACGAACACGTTGGGCCAGGCGTTGTTCACCGCGGTGTTCCACGCGTTGGCGCCGGTCGTAATGGACGCGCTGATGACGGCTCCGCTGGTCCCAGTTCCCAGCACGTACTTGGCGGTGTGGTCTTTCTGGTGGCCGATGTAGGGGATGTCCACGTCGGGGATGGGGACACCCAGCAGTCTTGCCTGAGTTCTCAAGTGTGTAAGGAAGTCGGACCATCTTGTCGTGTGGTAGGCCCATTCGGAACTGTAGCCGAAGCGGTCCATGGTCCTTACCCGGTGCTCGTAGTCCCTGCCGTCCACCGGATAGCGAATCTCCGCAGAATGGCCGTTGAAATGGACGGTGTAGACGCCTTGGGGCAGCGTTTTCCATTCGTGGTCGTCCTTCCAGAACTGCCAGAACGGAGTGCCCCGCTTCTGCTGTACCTCGTAGGTCATGCCCGCCCCCATATCGTCCCAATCGAGATCGAGGAGGCGCCGGCCGGCGGCGTCGTACCTGCTTTGGCCGCTATTCAAGTTGGTGGGCAGGCGCAGAACCTTCGTTGTCGTGGATTCCACGTTGGAGCGCAAGGACCTCACATCGGCGGCGTTGACGGCCTCGACATAGTGCTTGAACGTCCCCCCAGGTTCCAGCCCTTTAACGACCGCGGTAACCTCGTCGGTGGTTACGACTATGGTCACTGTGACTTTTGGAAAGGCACTGGCCGGAAGGTCGTACCATTCAAACCGCTTAGTCAAGTCCCCGGTTACCTTCTCCTGCGCCACATAGTAGCCGGTCGCCTCGGGCACCGGCTTCCACGTTATCCGTATCTCCCCCGGATTGACCGACTCGGTAGAGATAACCGGCGCGCCAAAGGACGTGGGTTCCGTCGGCGCCGTCGGAGTGGCCTTTAGCTCCCCGCTCCAGCCGCCGCCCCCGGCGATGTTAACCGCCCGCACCCGGAAGACGTACTCCGTATCGTTGGTCAGGCCCGTGACTGATTCGGTGGTGCTGGTGCCCAGCCACGGCCCGTCGTTGTCGTTTGGCCAAGCCTCGGTTGGCAGCTTCTTCTGGTACTGGTAGCCGCTGATGGACGAGCCGCCGTCGTCGGCCGGGGCGGTGTAGGCCAGGGCAACTTTCCCGTCGCCCGCGGTGGCCGTGTCCAGGGTGGGCGCATCCGGCGGCTGAATGACCTTGATGCTGAATTTCAGGCTGGCCGAATCGGGGTCGGTGGAATCCGAGTCGGTGACGGTGTAGGTGTAGGTCGCAGCAGTCTGCCTCGCCGTGGGCGTCCCCGACAACACGCGGGTGCTGGCTATGAAACGCAGGCCGCTGGGCAGCAGGTTCGGAATGATGCTGTAGGTCAGCGTTCCGTCGCCGCCGCTTGCTTCCGGCAGGGTTACGCTCATGGCCTGGCCCTTGATGGCAGCGATGGCGTCTATGGTCACCCCGTCAAAGCTGGGCGTCTTGTCCGTTGGAGGGTTTGATATGAACGTTGGGGTAGAAGTGTCTGAATTGACCGTGATGCTGAAGGTAAGAGTGGCCGAATCGGGGTTGGTGGCGTCCGAGTCGGTGGCCTTGTAGGTGTACTCGGTAGTGGCCTTTGTCGACGTGGGCTTTCCCGACAGCACCCGGGTGGCGGCGTCGAAGGACAGGCCGGCGGGGAGGGCCGGGGACAGGCTATAGGTCAAAGTGCCGTCGCCGCCGGTGGCTTCGGGCAGGGTTACGCTGGTGATGGCTCGGCCCTTGGTGGCGGTGATGTCGTCGATGGTCGTCTCCGCAGGGAAGCTGGGGGCTAGGTCCGGGGGAACGTAAGCCACCCAGTCGTATCGGTAGTTGCCGCAGTTGCCCAACTGCTTTACCTCCATCAAAACCCGCTTGTCGACGGTAGACCTTTTCGTCCTCCCCGTCCTGGTCCACTCGCCGCTGAAAATCTCCGTTTCGGGTCGGGCATCCCACTGGTGCTTCGTGCCAGTGGGCGGTGCATTGTATTGCGCCTGCTTGACCCGCCGGGTAGGGCCGCACCCGCTGGTTTGCGTTGTGTCCACCCATGGCACCGATTGGGTCTCCGTTCTGGTCTCGGTTCGGCGGTTGGTTCCGCCGGCATCCCAGCAGGTGCGGGACTTGGTTCGGGTCTTGCTCCCTGCTGTCGGCGAACTCCATGCGCCCCAACTCGCCTGGGCCCACGTCTCCGGGTTGCATCCTGCCGGCGTCGGTTCCGGTGTCGGCTTCTTTGTCGGCTCCGGCGTCGGCGAGGGCGATGTGGGGGGTTGTGACTTCCCTGGCGGCAGCGGCCCCGTGAACGTCGGCGAGGGCGTTGGCGTTGGCGTTGGGGTTGGCGTTGGGGTTGGCGTTGGCGGCGTATAAGCCACCCAGCGATATCGATAGTTGCCGCAGTGTCCCTGCTGCTTTTGCTCCTTAATTGTCCCGAGCACGTGGTGCCTTTTCGTGTTCCCCGTGTCGGTCCACGGGCCGGAGAACCGCTCAGTCTCCGTATCGGACAGCCACTGGTACCGAGTACCGCCCTTCCACGGCGGGTTGTACTGCGCCCACTTCCGCTCCCGGTCGGCACCGCAGCCGCGGGTCTCCGTTGTCTTCTTCCACGCTATGCCCTGCATCGACTCCGTGTCTTCCCCGTCTGCCGGCACAGACTCGGCGGTCGGGGCCGGCTCGGTCTCTGCATCGTCCTGCGCCAGGACCTGCGGCGCAAACAGAACCGCGCCCAGGGCCAGGGCGAGAATCACCAGGAAGATGCTCAGTTGCCGTGCGTTTCTCGACATTGCCGACTCTCTCATAGAGCCTCCTCACGGATAGGATGCTGGCACCTACCACAGCGACCAACGTCACTAACGCACCCGCAGACGCGGTAGTGTGCCTCAATGGCTTCCGGGCGGGGTGGCGACTTCTCAGGGTCAAAATCGGCTACAAAACGGGCACCCGCATCGACACGTGAGGCCCATTTGAATGGACTGGATGCAACTTTTGTTAAAGCTGTCCGGGCCAGACCTAGAGGCACCATCCACATCAATAGGCCCTCCTTTGAGCGACTATGCCGGAGATACTAGTAGAAGACACCAAAGGCAAACGGAACCAGTTCTACTTGTACCCAGGAACCAGTATAGGGATTGGCAAATAAGGTTTGGGTAAGGTCAACCCCGAAAATGATAAGAAAGCGATAAGTTTCGGGCCAATTTGCTAGAATCGGCCTAAATCGGCCCGTTTCGAGGAGGCGAAAGTTGGAGAACGCAGGCCCGACGTTACCGGGAGGAGCGGCGGGCCAGGGGCTGGTCTTGAAAGAGGTGGCTCCCGGCTGGAGCCCTGAAGAGGTGCAGCAGCTTACCGGCGCGAGGCTGATTCCGGCCCCAGAGCTGACGGGATACCATCTTTAAGAGTTGCGGTGGGCAGGCGCTCTGGATTCCGGCTCGGGGGCCGGAATGACGGGTTGGGGGCGGCCGTTCTCCTAACCCCAACCCTCTCCCCAATGATGTATCATAGGCAGGCGTCACCAGCCACCCTCCGGCCAGAAAACCATGCCAAGGCCTCGATGACAGAGATCGCAGACGACCCCCTGCCCCGGTCCGCCGGCGGCCGCAGCGCCATGGACGTTGCCCTGGAAGCGACCCGCATCGCCGGCGACATCATCCGCTCCGGGTGGGACTCCCAACGCCAGATTTCCTTCAAGGGCCGCACCGACATCGTCACCGACGTGGACTTCGCCGCCGAGAAGGCGGTGCTCCAGGCCCTTACCGAGGCCTATCCGGGATTCGGCGTCCTCGCCGAGGAGTCCGGTGCCGTGCAGGCGTCATCACCCTACACCTGGGTCGTGGACCCACTGGACGGCACCCGCAACTACGCCCAGGGCATCCCCCATTTCTCCACAGTAGTAGCCTTGATGCACGAGGAATCGCCGGTGCTCGGCGTCACCTACGACCCGGTGCGGGAAGAAATGTTCTCCGCCCAACTTGGCTGCGGCGCGTTCCTCAACGGGCAGCCCATCGCCGTTGCCAAGACCGGGGAAATCTCCCAGTCCCTGCTGGGCTGCGACCTGGGATACGTCGACGAAAGGGCCGGCCACGCCATCGACCTGATACGCTCCCTCTGGCCGGGAATGCTGACCATGCGGCTAATGGGGTCGGCCGCTTTGGGCCTGGCCTACGCCGCCGCCGGTCGCCTTGACCTGTACTTCCACCACTCGCTGGCGCCCTGGGACATCGCCTCCGGTTTGCTGCTGGTCCGGGAAGCCGGAGGGGCCATAGTGGACAGGCAGGGGCAGCCCGCCGGCCTCAACAGCCCCAGCGTCATCGCCGCCAACCCCGGGCTGGTCAACGAATTCCTCAAAGCCACCGAGGGCCTCCCCTGGCGCAACTAACGTCGGAACAGATACATTCCAAGCAGATACACAGGCCGAACAGATACTTAGGCCAAACAGATACATAGGGAGCTACAGCATGGACATAGGATTCATCGGCGTGGGCAACATGGGAGCCGGAATGGCCAACAACCTGCTCAAGGCCGGCCACTCCCTCACCATCCACGAGCTGGTCCGCGAGAGGGCCACTCCGCTGTTGGAGCAGGGCGCCAAGTGGGCCGATTCGCCCCGTGAGGTCGCCGAGGCCAGTGAAATCACCTTCACCTCGCTGCCCGGGCCGTTGGAAGTGGAGGCCGTGGCCCTGGGAGAAGGCGGCGTGCTGGAAGGCTCCCGCCCCGGAACGGTCTACGTCGACCTCAGCAGCAACTCGGTAAGCCTGGTCCGGCGGATTCACGACGTCTTCAAGGCCCACGGCGTCGACATGTTGGACGCTCCGGTCAGCGGCGGCGTCGCCGGCGCCCGCAGCGGCAGGCTGGCCATCATGGTCGGCGGCGATGAAGCCGTTTACGATAGGGTCAAGCCGGCCCTGGACGACTTCGGCGACAACGTGGTCTATTGCGGCGGCATCGGCTCCGGCTCGGTGTGCAAGCTGATGCACAACTGCATCGTGGCGGTGACCAGCCAGGCCATCTCCGAATGCTTCACCCTCGGCGCCAAGGCCGGAGTAGACGTCAAGCCCCTTTGGGAGACCGTGCGCCGGGGCGCTTTCGGCCGGGGGGCCGCCGGGATTCACCAGTTGCCCAATACCTGGTTCAGCGGCAACTTTGACCCCGATTGGGAACGGGGCTTCTTCTCCATCAAGCTCGTCCGCAAAGACGTGGGGCTGGCCACGGAACTGGGCCGCGAATACGACGTCCCCATGCCCCTGGCCAACGTTGCCGAGCAGACCCTGGTCGAAGGCCTGACCCGGGGCTGGGGCGACGACCCCACCGCCAAGCTGCGCCTGGTCCAGGAGGAACGGGCCGGCGTCCAGCTCAGGGCCGACTTTCCGGCAGGCAACGCCCGCCTGGAAATCATAGATTAGAGGCCTAGGGATAAAGTGGACTTCCCCCTGCTGCCGTCGTTCATAGCCGCCGCCCTGGCCGGCTACCTGCTGGGGTCCATCCCCTTTGCTCTCCTTGCCGGAAAGTTACGGGGCGTTGACGTGTTCCGCACCGGCTCCCGCAGCGCCGGCACCGCCAACGTGTTCTGGAACATCGGCCGCCGAGTGGGAATAGCCGTGCTGGTGGGGGACGTGGCCAAAGCATCGGCCGCCGTGCTGTTCGCCCAATTCCTGGGCCTGCCCTGGCCCCTGGTCCTGGTCGTAGGCGGAGCCTGCGTCCTGGGCCACTGGAACTCGGTCTTTTCCCGTTTCAAAGGCGGCGACGGCATGGCTGCACTGATGGGCGTGGCAGTAACCCTGGAACCGGTCTTGACAGTCCTGGGGGGCATGGCCGGGGCCTGCGTTTTGCTGCTGCTCTGGCGGTCATCCCTGCGCGGGCCCGCGGCGATGGCCGCCTGCCTCATTGCCATCCTCGTCGCTGGCAGGCTTTACCAGGCGGACCTGGGCGTTCTCATGGGACTGACGGCCCTGGGAATCCCGGTCTTCTTTCATAGCCTCGTATTCCCCAGGCAAAAGGGCGATACACTCCAGGACCGGGACCCGCTGGGAGCAGACCCGGACTTTGCCGAAGAGCCAGACCTCGGCGCCGCTACCACGGACAATGGCTGACCGTCGGCGGGCGGGCCGCTCCACCACCCGGCACCCTCACACCACCCTACGGGGTAAGACCCCGGCGTTGGCCTCGCCTCAAAAGTCACCTTACTCTGTCACCCCGAGCAGAGCGAGGGGTCTGGGGTGGTGGACACAGGCTTATGCGGGGGGGTGAGCCCATCCCCGGATTCCTCGTCGTTTCGCTCCTCGGAATGACAGGGAATGGCGCAGGATGACAATTTTGAGGCACAGCCCCTCGTTTGATAAATCCCCGGCCGACGCTTTAGAATCAAGACATACCGGCAGGACATACCGGCAAGACATACCGGGCAACCGGCGGAGGAATGACTCGTGACGGAAGCTAACCAGGCCACCATCCTGCTCTATACCCATCCCGACTGCGCCTTCTCGGCCGCAGCCAAGATGGACTTTCGCCAGCGGAAGATAGAATACGTCGAGATAGACGTCTCCGAGCAGACGGACAAGGTCCCTGAATTGGAGCAGCTCACCGGCGGCCAGCGACTCACGCCGGTCATCGTCGAAAACGGCCAGGTGACGGTCGGCTTCAAAGGCGGCTATTGAGACTTTTAGTACGGGTCAGTTAGACCCCCCACTCCCCGGCGCCCCGCTCCAAGACCCCTCACCCCATCCGGTCGGATTTTGATGACAGAATGCCCATTGGCTGCTCCCACGCGGCTGTGCTAGGATGCTGTCATGAGCCAACGAGACAGATGACGTGAGGATGATGGTTATGGAACAAGACAAGCAGACAGCGTTGGAAATCGCCCTGGGCCGCATCGAAAAAGACTACGGCAGGGGGGCCGTGATGCGGTTGGGGGAAATGAACGACCAAACGGCCGGCGATGCCATATCCACCGGTTCCCTGGCCTTGGACATGGCCCTGGGCATCGGCGGCATCCCCAGGGGGCGGGTCACCGAAATTTTCGGCGCCGAGTCCGCCGGTAAGTCCACCCTGGCAATCCACGTGATGGCGGAAACCCAGAAAGCGGGCGGGACCGCCGCCTACGTCGACGTGGAGCATGCCCTTGACCCCGGATACGCCGCCAACTGCGGCCTCAATTCCGAGCAACTTCTCATTGCCCAGCCCGACAGCGCCGAGCAGGCCATGGATATCACCGAGCAGCTGGTCCGCAGCGGCGCAGTGGACGCAATAGTCATCGACAGCGTCGCCGCCCTGGTCCCCCAGGCCGAAATCGAAGGGGACATGGGCGACAGCCACGTGGGACTGCAAGCGAGGCTGATGTCCCAGGCCCTGCGCAAGCTTACCTCTACCATTCACCGCTCCCGTACCGCGGTCATATTCATCAACCAGCTCCGGGAAAAGATAGGCATTTCCTACGGCAGTCCCGAGGTGACGCCGGGCGGCCGGGCCCTCAAGTTCTACAGCTCGGTGCGCATCGACCTCCGCCGCGTTGAAGCAATAAAGCAGGGCGCAGAGATTGTCGGCAACCGGGTAAGGGCCCGCATCGTCAAGAACAAGGTCGCCGCTCCCTTCCGCGTTGCGGAATTCGACATCATGTTCAGCAAGGGAATCAGCAAGATGGGCGGCCTGCTTGACCTGGGTGTGGCCCAGGGGATCGTCAAGAAGTCCGGCGCCTTCTACTCCTACGGCGAGACCAAGCTGGGTCAAGGTCGTGAGAATTCCAAGGACTTCCTGACGCAACACCCGGAGATTGCCGACTCCATCGAAGGGCGGCTGCGGGGGACATTGTCCGGCGCGGATGAGCCTGACCGAGACCCTGCCGAGGCGAACCGCAACGGCGCCGGCCAACATGAGGCCGTCGCCTCGGAGCTCGACTAACCACTCTGGGCACGCGGCCGGCTTCTGCCTGATGTAGACGCCGGCCTGCAGGAACCGGTCCAACTTTGCATCGGATGAGCGGGTGTAGCGGGGTGGCGGCAAGTGCAGTGCTGTGAATGGGACGAGGCTGCCGGCTCACCCCGCCCCATCCAGCCGTCACAGGTCGATGCTCCAAGGGCCGGCGTCGACGTCTCCCTGAACAAGGCCAGACGAGACGCGCTTCGTCTGCTTTCTTACCGGGCGCGCAGCCGCGCCGAGATCCGCCGCCGGTTGGAGAAAAGCTATCCCTCGGCGGTCATCGAGCGGGTCCTGGAACAACTGGTAGCCCAGGGTTATCTCGACGATGCCGCCTTCGCCCGGGAGTGGCGGCGCAACCGGGAGGAGCATCGGCCCCGCAGCCGGCAGGTCTTGGAACACGAGCTTCTACGCATGGGCGTAGAGCGTGAGGTTGCCCAGGAAGCGTTGGCCGGTTACGACAACGCCGGCAACGCCTACCGCGCCGCTTTGAGAATGGCCCAGCGCATAAGCGACGTTGACTATCCCGCGTTCCAGGCCAAGGTCTGGCGGCGCCTGCAAAGCCGCGGCTTCGAGGCGGCCACAATATCCGAGGTGGTTAGCCGGCTGTGGCGGGAGCTAGCGGACCCGCATCACCGCGCTGTAGACCCCTATCCCCAGGAACAAGAATGAAAAGAAGCTTAGCGGGAACGGGTTAACGCTCCAACTGATGATGAAGGCCAGGGCCACGGACCCGCCGGCAATCCAGGCCAACCCGACACCCCGCTTGCGGTTGACCGCCAGGCTGATTAACTCTCCAAGCCCGTAGCCGACGGCAATCGTCGCCAGGGAAGGAAGAAAGGGAATCCCGCCAAAAACGGCGTTGAACAGGGCCCACAGCAGCCCGCCGGCTATGCCGCCCCCCGCCGCAACTGCGATCGCCCTGGCATAGTACGAGGGCGTAACGTCGAAGGTCGGCAACGGCACCGCCTTGCCGCACTCCCGGCAACGGATGCCCACCACCGCCTGCACCATGCACTGGGTGCAGATGTGCTTGCCGCACTGGCTGCAGTACAGGCCGGTCTCGGCGCCCGGGTGCCAGTGGCAGTAGGCGGTACCGGTCCGTTCTTGCTCTCTCTGCCCTGACTGGTCCATGTCTCCTGCTCTAGGCCGCTATGTTACTCGCTACTCCTGGGAATCCGGTACACCCACTCCGCGTGGTCGTCAACGTCCCTGTCCCTGAACAGCCGGTTGAACAGGACCCTCCGCTTGGGCGATCCCTCCGGGAGGGGCGTCCAGTTGGAAAGCAGCCGCTTGGCCACTACCAACCCCAACAACCCCGCGCAATAAAAGCTTAACACAGTCGGCTCGTCTAGCAGAACGGCAAACAGCACAGCCCATCCCTGCAGCAACGTCAAGGAGACCAGCACCCATACGCCCGAGCTGCGGGTCACCGCCCAACCCGACAATGCCACCGCCATGAAGGCCAGGAACAACCATGGCGACATTGCGAACAGCGTGCCGACCACCACGCCGACGCCGCGGCCGCCTTGAAGCCTCAGGTACGGAGACCAGTTGTGGCCGGCAACCGCCAACAAGGGGACTCCGATGAGGAGAGGTGACGAGCGGTCAAGCCCCAGCGCGTACTGGCCGATGAACACCGGCAGCGCCCCTTTGACCACAATCTCGAGGATCCCAACGGCCACTCCCCAGCGCTTGCCGACGTGGTAGAACACGTTGGACCCGCCCACATTGCCGCTGCCGTAGCCGCGGATGTCTACGCCCTTGACCAGCTTCGCCAGGACAAAGGCGGTGGGCACGCCGCCCAAGAGATACGCCAGGACGTACAATCCCGCGATTTCCATCAGTGCAGCCGGTCCTGGATTCGGTTAGCTCCGGTTGCTCGACGCGATTGCCTTGGCGGCTTCCTCCAGCCGATCAACGGTAGCCGGAGGAGGGCCATTGGAGCCGGGCAAGGCGTCGTCCGCGTTACCCAACCCGTGGTAGTCGCTGCCGCCGCAGGGAATCAGGTCATACTCGGCAGCCAGGCGCCCCAGGTATTCGACCTGCTCCGGGGTAAACTTGGCGTAGTGGACCTCCATGCCCGCCAGGCCGGCGGCTTTCAACCCGGGAAGGTGGGCCTCCAAGTTGGACAGGTATGCCGGGTGGGCCAGCACCGGCGCCCCGCCGGCGTTCCTCAGCAATTCTATCGCCTCGGTCGGAGTCAACTTCGGGCGTTCGACGTAGGCCAGTCCGTCCCGTCCCAGGTACCCCGGGAAAGCGTCGTTGGGCTCCTTGCAGTAGCCCTTTTCCACCATGGCAAGGGCGATGTGGGGACGGCCGACTGCGCCGTCGCCGGCTATTTCCTGCACCCGTTCCCACTCCAACTGCATTCCCAAGTCAGCCAGCTTCTCCACCATCAGCCGGGCCCGGTCAAGCCTCCCCAGTCGAAACCGGCGCAAGACCTCCTGGAACGCCTCATCCTGATGCCTGATGAAATAACCCAGCATGTGGATTTCGTCGCCCGGTATGTCAGTGCTCAGCTCTATGGCCGGAATGATGCGAAGGCCGGCATGAGCTTCCGCTTCTTGAAATGCCTCCGCCAGGCCCTCGGTCGTGTCGTGGTCCGAGATGGCAATCTGTTCCAGCCCCGCGTTTGCAGTCAGCCTGACCAGGTCGGTGGGAGACAGACGTCCATCGGAAGCAGTCGTGTGCAGATGCAAGTCTACGGTAGCGGACATGTTAGCTCAACGCCCGGTCCAGGCGTTCGATGGACAATGCCTTCCCCGTGCCTTCGTCAACTTCCAGCAGCACGGAGTTAAGCGCCACCGGCCCGTCGGCCACCGGCAGCCTTTGGGGCAGGCCGGTAAGGAATCTCTGCAGCACCGCCTCGGTCTCGCTGCCGATGACCGAGTTGGTAGGCCCGGTCATCCCGACGTCGCTCACATAGGCGGTGCCGTTGGGCAGCACGCGGCAGTCCACCGTACCCACGTGGGTGTGGGTGCCCACCACACAGCTTGCCCTGCCGTCCAGGTACCAGCCCATGGCCTGTTTCTCCGACGTTGCTTCGGCGTGAAAGTCCACGATGACCACCGGCGGCCGCTCCGGGCCCGCGGCCTCCTCCAGAATCCGGTCGGCGGTGCGAAAGGGGCAGTCCAAGGCAGGCATAAACGTCCGGCCCATCAGGTTGACCACCAGGACGTTGTCTTGCACCAGGCTGCCGCGGCCGGGAGCGTTGGGATAGTTGGCGGGCCGGATTAACGGCAGGCCCTCATCCATGTACGGAATGATCTCTTTCTGGTCCCAAATGTGGTTGCCCGACGTTAATATGTCTACTCCGCTGTCCAGCAACTCGCTGGCCGTGTCCAGCGTGAGGCCGAAGCCGCCGGCGGTGTTCTCGCCGTTGGCGATGACCATGTCGATCCCGTGCTCCGTGCGCATCTCCGGGAGCAGGTGCTTGACCGCGCGGCGCCCCGGCTTACCGATAACGTCGCCAATCATCAAAATCCGCAATGAATGCCTCTTAACAACGGAGGGGACCCGAACTTCCGGTTGCACCGGCTCTGGATCCCCCGTTCAATTGAATCCCAGATATTGTGGTCCTCTTCCGGCCTTGGCAGCCTACCCTGCAGGTGTGCCCCCGCATCAGTCGGCCAATACCGGAGTCGGGAAGCCGGCGGCTATGCTACCGGGCGTACTCTATGTTGCGAAGCTCCCGGATAACGGTGACCTTGATTTGGCCGGGGAACACCAGGTCTTCCTCAACCTTTTTGGCGATGTTCCTGGCTAACGATGCCGCTTCAACGTCGTCAAGGTCTTCCGGCTTCACCATCACTCGGACTTCCCTGCCGGCCTCAATGGCGAAGGCCCTCTCCACCCCGGTGAAACCGGTGGCCACGTTCTCCAGGTCTTGCAGCCGCTTCACGTACAGCTCCGCAGACTCCTTGCGCGCCCCGGGTCGGGCCGCGCTGAGGGCGTCGGCCGAGGCCACCAGGAAGGACTCGATGGTCTCGTGCTCGTCGCTGTGATGTTCCAGTATGCCGCGCACGGAGTTGTAGTTGATGCCGTGCTTGGTGGCAATGTCGGCGCCGATCTCCGCATGGGGGCCGGGCACCTCGTGGGTTAGGGCCTTCCCGATGTCGTGGAGCAGACCGGCGGTCTTCGCGATTTGTGCATCCGCGCCGGCCTCGGCCGCCAGCATCCCGGAAAGCAACGCAACCTCTATGGAGTGCTTGAGAACGTTCTCCCCATAGCTGTAACGGTACTTCAGTTGACCCAGGAGCCTGATCAGGTCCGCGTCCAGGCCGCTGACGCCGACCTCGAAGGTCGCCTGCTCTCCGGCCTGCCAAACGGCCTGCTCGATCTCTTCCCGGGCGCGATTGACCATGTCTTCGATACGGGCGGGCTGAATGCGGCCGTCGGCGATGAGCTTTTCCAGGGCAAGCTTCGCGATTTCCCGCCTGATGGGGTCAAAGCAAGATACGGTAACGACCTCCGGGGTGTCGTCGATAATGACGTCCACTCCGGTAAGGGATTCCAGGGTTCTTATGTTCCGCCCTTCACGGCCAATGAGACGGCCTTTCATCTCATCGTTGGGCAGGGGTACAGCAGATGTGGTTGCCTCGGAGACCACGTCAGTAGCCAGACGGTTGATCGCCGTGGTAATAATTTGCCGGGCGTTGTCCTCGGACTTGGTCTTGAACTCCGACTCCAGCTCGTAGTACCGCTTGGCCAGGTCCAGCCGGGCTTCTTCTTCGCCCTGCTTGACGACCATTTGGCGAGCATCGGATACCGTGAGGCTGGCTATCTGTTCCAGTTTCTGCCGTTGCTCGTCCTTCAGGCTTTCCGCTTGCTGGATGGCCTGATCAGCCTCGGCTTCTTTGACAGCCAGAGCGCGCTGTTGTTCTTCCTGGGCGTTGATTTTCTTCTCGAGCTGCTCTTCCCGTTGCAGGTGCCGGCGCTCCATCTGGTTGAGTTCCTGGCGCCGCTCCTTCAACTCCGCTTCAGCCGTTGTGCGTTGTTTCAACGCCTCTTCCTGGGCAGTCAGTAGAAGTTTGCGCTTTTCCTCCTCGGCCTCCTCGATGATGCTCTTGGCTACTTCACTGGCGTTTTGTACCTGCTGTTGGCCCGATGGGCCTCTGCCGAATACCCCGTTCCATATTGCCGCGATGGCGGTCAGGAAGTTAATCTTCAAGGTATCACCCGTTCCTTCCGCCTAGTCGGACCCTCATTTTTGGGCCCTATTTGGATTCACCTATCCTAACCAGATGCGGTATCGCTGTCAAGGTTGACGGGCAGTGGCGCGAGGCGTCCGAACGGGCGTGGCAGGCGTGACATAGGGCCGCCGGCCACCGACCGCGATGGGCATCTATGAGGCGTCGCAGAAGGTCCTGGGTTGCGGTAACAGAGGCAGGTCAGCCCACTCCCCTCGACCTGTACTGCAGGGCCTCTGCCAAATGCGCGACCGTTATCTCCGGGGCGTCCTCCAGGTCGGCGATGGTCCTGGAAACCTTGAGAATGCGGTGAAACGCCCTGGCCGACAGGTTCAGCCGGTGCGTCGCCGTCTGCAGCAGTCCCTTGGCGGTATCGTCCAAGGTGCAGAATTTCCACACTTCGGCGGGTCCCATCTCCGAATTGCAGAGAAACCCAAAGTCGCTAAACCGTTCCCGCTGGGCCTGGCGGGCCCGTTCGACCCGTTGCCGCGCTTTTTGGGAGTCTTCCGCGGGCGCCTCGTCCACCAGCTTTTCGTACTCTACCGGCGGCACCTCTACGAAGACGTCGATCCGGTCCATCATCGGCCCGCTGACCCTCCTCTGGTAACGGTTGACGGCGGAGGGGCTGCAGGTGCAATCGGTGCTCGGGTGCGTGTAGAACCCGCAGGGGCAGGGGTTCATGGCCGCCACCAGCATGAAGCTCGCCGGGTAAGTCACAGAGCCGCTGACCCGGCTGATGGTCACCAGCTTGTCTTCCAGCGGTTGCCTCAGGGATTCCAGGGCGGTGTGGGTGAACTCGGGCAATTCATCCAGGAAAAGCACCCCCCGGTGGCTGAGGGTGATCTCCCCCGGCCGCACCGTCTTGCCGCCACCAACCAACCCCGCGTTGGAGATGGTGTAATGGGGAGACCGAAAGGGCCGGCGGGAGACCAGGGGGCTTTCCGTGGGCAGCGCTCCGCTGACGCTGTATATCTTGGTGACCTCCAACGCCTCCTGGGGAGACATCTTGGGCAGAATCGAGGGCAGACATCTGGCCAGCAGGGTCTTGCCGCTTCCCGGGGGACCGTTGAACAGCAGGTTGTGGAACCCCGCGGCCGCGACCTCCAGCGCCCGCTTGGCATGCTCCTGGCCCCTTACGTTCATCAGGTTCATGCCGTCGGGCGGCAGCTGGCAAACGTCCGGCAAGGCAGCCGTCCCGGCAATGGGCTCTATCGCCGATTCCAGTCGCAGATGGCTGATGAGGGACGCCAGGCTCTGAACCGGGAATACCCGGATTCCCTCCACCAGCGACGCTTCCGCGGCGTCGGGCAGCGGAACGTAGGCTTCGGTGTAACCCTGTTCCCGCGCCACCGACACCATGGCCAGGATGCCGTTGGTGTGGCGCAGGCTGCCGTCGAGGGACAGTTCACCCAGGAATATCGCTTTCTCCGGCGCTGACTCCAGCTGACCCGAACTGAGCAGGATTGCTACGGCAATGGGGAGGTCGTAGGCCGGCCCCGCTTTTTTAAGATCGGCCGGCGCCAGGTTGGCGGTTATGCGCCGCATCGGAAACTCGCACCCGCTGTTGCGCAGGGCGGGCCGCACCCGTTCCCTGGCTTCCTGCACCGCCGTGTCCGGGAGGCCGACCACGTTGAACGCCGGCAGGCCCGGCGAGATGTCTACTTCCACCCGCACTATCAGGCCGTCCAGGCCGATTACGGCGCATGTCTGTGTTGATGCATGCAAGCCGGTTACTCCTTTCCCACGCTCCACTCTTGAGAGGGACGTTCTTCGACAAGGTTACGCTGGGGAGTTCAGACCGGCGCTAGCCAGCCAGCCGGGCGTTGACCTGACGCACTGAATATGGCCTGCGGCCCCTGTGTTCCAGGCGGCGCCTTTCTCTATTTGGTCGACGACTGGGAGGAATCTGACGGCTGATCCTCCCGCAGGGCCAGCCGGACCTCCAGGTTTCGCTGCCGCAGCGCCATGGTAAGGTCGCCTCGCGTGCGCTCTATAACGCCGCGCTGCTGGTCCGTGCTGTGGCGCAGCCCGCTGGTCACCGCCTCGGGGAAGTCCACGCTCATCAGGATGCTGTAGATTTCGTCCATCAGGTCCATGAACTCCTGGCAGCGGTCGAATGAGTCCCGTCTCAGTTCATCGAGGATGTATCGGCGGAGTTCGCCTATCACGTCGGCCATGCCGTTGAGAAAAGCCGACGGGTCAACGCCGAGGTCGACTGGCCGGGGTATGGGGCCGCCCTCAATCAACGCCAGGGTGATGTTGGCCTCGCTGAACTCCTTGCGGGCGTCGGCCATGAAACCGGCAAAATAAATCTCAGGATTTTCCTGGCGGATTGGAGCCGTTTCAGACAGGCGCAGGCCCGCTTGCTCGATTCCCCGGCGGGCTTCCTCGAAATTTCCCCGGTGCACCGCCCTTATGGCGTTGGCCGAATAGCGGATCACCTGGCGAGAGGCGGCAAGGGCCTTTTCCCTGGCCTGGTTGCGCAGCGTTAGCTGCTCGATTGCCTGGGAGCCAATCTCGGCCAGGTCATCTCCGTAGGTTTCAGGCATCAGGTCCGCCCTCCAGCGTTCTCTATTGCTTGCACCAAGAGCAAGGCAGCCGCCTCCGGCTCCGGCGCCAGGCCAACCGCCGCGGTGACGCACACGGCATCCGCCCCGGCCTCTATCACAGGGGCAACCTGCGCGGCGGTAACTCCGCCGATGGCGACCAACGGCAGTTGAGCGGCTTCCCTGGCCTCGCGCAGCCGTGCGATTCCCTGTTCCGGCCGGCCCACGTCCTTGGTGCCGGTGGTGTAGATGGGCCCAAAGGCCAGGTAGTCCGCTCCCATTTCCTGGGACCGGGCCAACTCGTCTATCTCGTGGTTCGACCGGCCCACCACCTGTTCCGGCGACAGCACCCGCCGCGCCTCAGCTACCGGCAGGTCGGTCTGGCCTACGTGGACCCCGGCGCAGCCCGTTGCGACGGCCAGGTCTGCGTGGTCGTTGACGATCAGATCCACGTCGTTGTCCCGGCAGAGACGCTGCATCTCCACGGCCAGGGGCAGGGCCGTCCCTTTGTCCCGAAGCTTGTCCCGCAGCTGCAGCATCCTGGCGCCGCCCCTGATGGCCGCAGCCGCCAACTCCAGCGGCTCTCGCCCCCCGGTAACCTCGGGGTCGATGATCACGTACAGTCCCCGCACCCTGCCGGCTTTCTCGCGCCGCACGGCAGCGGCGGCGTTATCGAGCACGGCGTCTATGGCCTGGGCCAGGCTTCCGTAGGTCTCTGCATTGCCCGTTGCCCCGTAATCCGCAGCAGTCAACACGGACAGGGCTTGCCTGGAAGCCGCCAAGAGGTCCAGCGTTTGGGTCGGGGTGAACTGCCGGGGCGCCGGCGAAGTCCGGGCAGGTTGGCCGCCCTTGAGTTCCCCCATCAGGTCCAGCAGTCGGCGCAGAGCGGGAGAGGGCCCCCAACGGTCTGAGTAACCCTTGGCCGCCGCCTGCAGCAGCGTTGTCAGCGACCCGCGGCAGTCCTCGTAGACGTCGCGCGTCATCGCTGGTCTATACCCGGCTGGCAAATTCTGGATTCCCTCTCAAAGCCTCTCAAACTCTCTCACTGTGGGGCTGAGGCAACAAATGCCGCGGACAAGGATCCTGCGCCTTGAGATACTTACGGCACCAGTTTATGCACCGGCTGCCAGGGCCGTCAACGGAGAAATGTCAGTAGCCGGGGTCTCAGTCCAAAGCCGGGGGCCTGGTGTATAATGCTGCCAGCTTCCCCGCGGGCTGTCGAAGACCCGCCCATAGCCGTCGAGGTGCCGCTATGGCCCCGGAAAACACCTTCCAACCCCAGCTTTCGTTCGACCAAGCACCGCAGCAAGAAAAACAGCCCTTGCTGATGCTGATGGACGGGCACGCCATGGTGCACCGTTCCTTTCACGCCATATCCGTCCAGAGGCACCTCACAGTTCGTTCCACCGGGGAAGACGTTACCGGGGTCTACGGATTTACCAACGTATTCCTGCGGGCGTTGCAGGACTGGAACCCGACCTACTGCGGCATTGCCTTCGATACGTCCGCTCCCACATTCAGGCACCAGCGGTTCGAGGAGTACAAGGCCCAGCGGGCCGAAATGCCGCCGGAGTTGCGGCCCCAGTTCGGCCGCGTCAAGCAGCTGATGCAGGCCTTCAACGTGCCCATATTCGAATTGGACGGCTACGAGGCCGACGACGTCATTGGCACAATCAGCCGGTTGGCCGAGGAGCGAGGCGTCGACACCGTAATCCTGACCGGCGACCGGGACACCTTCCAACTGATTACGCCCAGGGTCCGCGTGGACCTTTCCTACAGCATCCAGGACCGGAAAGTCTACGACGAGGCGGCGCTGGCCGACCGCTACTCAGGGCTTACGTCCGCCCAGCAGCCGGACTTCAAGGCGTTGCTGGGAGACTCGTCCGACAACATCCCCGGCGTGCCTCGCATCGGCGAGAAGCGGGCCATCTCCCTGCTGACGGACTTCCACGACCTGGAGGGCATCTACGAGCACCTGGACGAGGTCAAACCGCCCAGCGTCAAGGAGTCCCTGGCCGAGCACCGGGAGCGGGCCTTCGAGAACCGGATATTGACTACCATCGACCAGCGCAGCCCGGTGGAGTTGGACCTCGAGGCCTGCCGCTTCGGCCAGTATGACCGCCGCTCGGTGGTGGACTTCCTGACCGAGTTGGAATTCTTCAGCGTGATACAGCGGCTGCCGGCAGCCGCTCCCGGTTCTTCTTCTTCCACAGGCGACGATGCCGCCCAAGCTGAAGTCGCAGCCCCTTCCACGGACACCGACTACCAGGTGGTGCAGACTCAACAACAGTTGGAGTCCATGCTGGCCGCGTTGCACGAATCGGGTTCCTTTGCCTTCGACACCGAGACCACCTCGCTGGACCCCATGCGGGCCAACCTGGTGGGCCTCAGCTTCGCCACCGCTCCCGGCAGGGCCTGGTACGTTCCCGTGGGTCACAACGAGGGCGCTCAACTGCCATTGGAGGAAGTGCTGGCCCAGGTGAGACCCTTGCTGGAGTCGCCGGACTTGGCCAAGTGCGCTCACAACGCCAACTACGATATGGCGGTGCTGGCCGGCCACGGCATTGAATGCCGCAACGTCGACTTCGACACCATGATTGCCGCCCACCTGTTGGGCAAGAACGCCATTGGCCTGAAGAACCTGTCCCTGGACGTCCTGGGCCTGGAGATGACTCCCATCTCCCAGCTTATCGGAACGGGACGCAAGCAACTGACCTTCGACCAGGTATCCATCGAGTCGGCCCTGCCCTACGCCGCCGCCGATGCCGACATGACCGGCCGCCTGCGCCGGGACCTGGAGGGCCAACTGTCCAGCGAGGGGCTGACCTCGCTGCTGAATGACATGGAGATGCCCCTGACGCCGGTGCTGGTGACCATGCAGCGTCATGGCATCAAGCTCGACGCCGGCGCTTTGCACGAGATGTCACGGGACCTCAACGACCAGTTGCAGCAACTGCAGACCGACCTATACGACAGTATCGGCCACCCCGTCAACATAAACTCGCCGCAGCAGTTGAGCGACGTGCTCTTCAAAGAACTGCGGGGCTTGCCCCGGACCAAGCGCACCAAGACCGGCTATTCCACCGACGCTTCGTCCCTAGAAGGGCTGAAGGAGCAGATCGATAAGGGCTTGGTAGAGAACGCTGACACGCGCGCCTACGACGTACTAAACGGCATCCTCGAGTACCGGCAGTTATCCAAGCTCAAGTCGACATACTTAGACGCCCTGCCCAAGATGGTCAACCCGGTTACCGGGCGCATTCACACCAGCTACAACCAGACGGGCTCCGCCACCGGCCGCATCTCCAGCAGCGACCCCAACCTGCAGAACATACCCATCCGCACCGAACTGGGCCGCCAGGTGCGCAAGGCTTTCGTCGCGGACGGCTCTGATTGGCTGCTCTTCTCCGCCGACTACTCCCAGATCGAGTTGCGCGTGCTGGCCCATCTCTCCCAGGACGAGGGCCTGCTGGAGGCATTTAAACGGGGAGAGGACATTCACTCGTCAACGGCGTCGCTGATGTTCGACACTCCCATCGACAAGGTCGACTCGGATATGCGCCGCATCGCCAAGGTGCTGAACTTCGGCGTCATCTACGGCCTGTCCGCCCACGGCATATCCCAGCAGACGGGGTTCAGCCGTGAAGAGGGAATCCATTTCATCGAGAACTACTTCGCCAAGTACCCCGGCATTAGCGAATACCTGGAGGGAGTCAAGGCCAAGACCCGGGAGTGCCAGTTCGTGGAGACGGTGATGGGCCGCCGCCGCTACGTGCCTGACATCAACGCTTCCAACTTCAACGTGCGCGGCGCGGCGGAGCGGATGGCGATAAACATGCCCATTCAGGGCACCGCCGCGGACATCATGAAGCTGGCCATGATCAAAGTCCAGGACCGCCTGGAACGGGAAAAAATGCGCACCAAGATGCTGCTGCAGGTGCATGACGAGCTGGTGTTCGAGGTCCCCCAGGACGAATTGGACACGCTGCACGAGTTGGCCCTGGCAGAGATGCCCGCGGCCCATGATCTGGACGTGTCCCTGAAAGTGGACGCCAAGTGGGGCCCCACCTGGGGCGACATGGAATAGGGCCGGGGACCGGCGTAAAGGGAGCAGACAGCGATTGGAACTATTGCGCAGCCTGATATTCGTGCCCGGCAACCGGCCCAACATGCTGGAGAAGGCCCTTTCCTTCGACGCCGACGTCATCATGGTGGACCTGGAGGACTCGGTGCCGCCTGCGGAGAAAGTCGCCGCCAGGGACATGGCCAAGGAATGGGTCCCCAAACTGCGCCGCAACGGCAGGACGGTAATGGTCCGGGTAAACTCGCTGGATACGGGCCTGACCGCAAGCGAGGTGGCCGCATTGGCCGGGCCGGACCTGTACGGATTCAGTATCGGCAAGACCGAGTCGGTCTGGGACATGCGGGAGGCAGACCGCATCGTTACCGTCGCCGAGTCCTCGGCCGGCCTGGAACCGGGCGCAATCAAGCTCATTCCCTGGATAGAAAATGCCAAGGCGGTTATGGCCTGCCAGGAGATAGCCTTGGCGTCGCCCCGAATCGTCGCCATCGCCTTCGGCGCTGAGGACTACACCAACGACATGGGGCTTCAACGCACCGACACGGGGCAAGAGGTCCAATTCCCCCGTTCCCTGGCGCCGGTGGCGGCCCGCGCCGCCGGGGTGGCCTCCCTGGACTCCCCCTTCGTGCGCTTCCGAGACCCGGAGGGACTTAGGGAAGACTGCCGGGCATCGCGGCAAATGGGCTACACCGGCAGGTTCGCCATACATCCCGCCCAACTGGAAATCGTCAACGAGACCTTCAGCCCGTCGCCGGACGACGTCGACTACGCCCGGCAGGTAGTGGAGGCGTGGAGCCAGGCCGAAGCCGAAGGCCGGGGCTCGGTTGCCCTGGGCGATCGCATGATCGACGTGCCGGTCCTCAAGCGGGCACAGAACCTGCTGTCACAGGCCGATGCAATCCAAGCCCGTCAACGAATCTCGGCCAACTGACCGGGCATTGGACACTTATGGCTGACCACCCACATCCCCCCGACCGCATCATCCTGGAAGGGGTCCAGCTATACGGCTACCACGGGGCCAACCCCGAGGAAAAAGCCCTGGGACAAGCCTACGTGGTGGACTTGGAAGTGGAATTGGACCTGGGCGCGGCGGGCGCATCCGACCGCTTGGAAGACACAGTAAGCTACACCCAGCTATTCAGGGCAGTCCAGGAAGTCGTCGAAGGGGAATCCAAGAACCTTTTGGAGGCCGTGGCCCAGGCCATAGCCCGCAAGGTGCTGGGCGAGTTTCCGGTGGACGCGGTCAGGGTGCGCCTGAAAAAGCCCCGCCCGCCGATACGAGGGTCGGTGCTGGACAATGCCTCGGTGGAAATATACCGCCGCCGGACGTAAGAGTCTCTAACAACCGCCAGTCAGGTGTTCTTGTATAGACGGTCGCTGCTGTGTTATGGTGTTGGCGACTTCATAGGACGTGTAAACAACCATGAGATGTGAAATTTGCCTCAAGTCCGGCATGAGCGGCAGCAACGTCAGCCACTCAAACCGGCATACCAAGACCCGCTTTCAGGCCAACGTCCACAAGCAGACGGTGTTCCACGAGGGCAAGCCGGTGAAAGTCAAGATTTGCAGCCGCTGCTTGCGGTCGGCGCAGAAGTCCTCAAAGGTGCGGAAGGCCCTGGCCGCTCTGTGAGCAACCCCTAACCGCGGGTCTCGCTCACTCTTGGACTACCCCGTACCCTGGCCGCCTGTCAGGCCGGCTTGTTCAACGCCCCCGCAATGCAGCAACGCATGTTGCCCATTGCCTCCGCCACAGTCTGGTCTTTGCTGAAGATACCCGTCCCCGAGACCAGGATGGTGGCTCCGGCTTTGACAGACTCCTCGGCGGTCCAGTCGGCTTTGACCCCTCCGTCAACCTCGATTGCCGCCCCATGTCCGCCGTCGTCCAGGATCCCTTTCAGCCGCTTCACTTTGTCCACGGACTCGGGGATATAGGCCTGGCCTCCATACCCTGGGTTGACCGACATCACCAGCACGATATCCAGCAGGGGCAGCACTTCCTCCACCGCCGACAACGGCGTGGCCGGGTTGACCGCCACCCCGATCTGATTGCCCTCATCCTTTACTTTGGCCACCGTCCGGTGCAGGTGTGTACAGGCTTCGGCGTGTACCAGTATCTGGTCCGTGGGCGCCTTCATGAAGGTCGGAAGCAGGTTGTCCGGCTCCGAGATCATCAGGTGAATGTTGAGGGGAAGGTGCGTCGCCTTGCGGATGGCGTCCACCACCACCTCGCCCATGGTTATGTTCGGCACAAAATGGCCGTCCATTACGTCGACGTGAATCAGGTCGGCCCCGGCGGCTGTGACCGCCTGCACCTGGTTGGTCAGGTCGCCCAGGTCTGCCGACATAATCGAAGGAGCTATCAGCACGCGCGCCTCAGACACCATCAGCCTCCGCACTCAAGATTTGCCGCGCCTGGGCGAGTTGGGCCGCCACCCGTCCCGGCGCGGTGCCCCCGGGATTGTCCCGGGCCTCGGTCGCCGATTGCGCGGTTATCTGGTGTACGTCCCCGTCAAACATCGGAGAAAACCGCTGGTACTCCTCGAGCTCCAGCTCCGCCAGTTCCTTTTGCTGGTCCTCGCAGTAGCGGCACAGCTCCCGGACGATGCCGTGGGCCACGCGGAAGGGGACGCCCTTGCCCACCAGGTAGTCCGCCAGGTCGGTGGCCAGGGCCTGGCTCTCGCCGGCCAATGCCGCTACCCGGTCCTCGTTCAGCGACAACCCTGCAAGCATCCCCTGGAAGACATCGAGGGTTGACGCAAGGGTATCCACGGTGTCGAAGAACCCTTCCTTGTCTTCCTGCAGGTCACGGTTATAGGTCAGCGGCAGGCCCTTGAGCACCGTGAGCAGTCCCAGCAGGTTGCCGTACACCCGCCCGGTCTTGCCGCGGGCCAACTCGGCGAAGTCCGGGTTCCGCTTTTGCGGCATGATGCTGCTGCCGGTGGTGAACTCCTCGCTCAACGCGACGAAGCCGAATTCCCGGCTGGACCACAGGACGATCTCCTCGGCCAGGCGCGACAGGTGCATGGCGCAGATGGCCGCCGCCGACAGGTACTCCAACACGAAGTCCCGGTCCGACACCGCGTCCATGCTATTGGCGCTTATCTCTTTAAACCCCAGTTCACGGGCCAGGAACTCCCGGTCCGAGGGGTAGGAGACTCCCGCCAGGGCGCCGCTGCCCAGGGGGAGCACGTCGGTGCGGCGCCGGCAGTCCGAAAAACGTTGGATATCCCGCTGGAACATCTGAAAGTAGGCCAGCGCGTGGTGGGCGAACAGCACCGGTTGTGCCCTTTGCAGGTGGGTGTACCCCGGCATGACTACGCCGCGGTGCCTCTCCGCCAGTTCCACAAGGGCCGACTGCACCCGGCGCAGCTTGGCCACGGTGTCGTCGATGACCTCCTTGGTGTAGAGCCGCATGTCGACGGCTATCTGGTCGTTGCGAGAGCGGGCGGTGTGCAGGCGTCCCGCCGGGGCGCCGATCAGCGTCTGCAACCTGCTCTCGATGTTCATGTGCAGGTCTTCCAGGGAGGGGTCCCAGGGGAATTCCCCCGCCTCGATCTCCTGGCCCACCTGGGCGAGTCCCTCGGTGATCAAATCGGCGTCCTCTTGAGAGATAATCCCCTGCCTGGCCAGCATGCGGGCGTGGGCTATCGACCCGGCAATGTCCTGGCGGGCCAGGCGGCGGTCGTAGTCTATGGATACGGTGTATTGACTGTGGTCGGACATGGCGCCGGTTGCCGGTTTTCAGATAGGGGCGGGCCTCTGGCGGCGTCTATTCCGCACAGGGCGATACGTCCCCACAAACTATACTCCAGAGGTCCAGGCTTGCTCAAGGACCGGAGAGGGCCGCCCGTATGCTAATATTTCCCTTGTCGAGACCGACAAAGGAAGTTACAAGCGTTCGTATCATCGCCTAAGGAGACCTGTGCACGACCGTCGTTCCCCCGCGCCAAGGCCATCGCATAGGTTCGGCTTAGGCTGTCCGTTCCCCCTTCGATTTCCCTCAGGAGGAACGGACAGCCGGGGTTACGCAACGGTCTCCCTAAGCGCGCCGTAACGGTTAGGAGGACTGAAATGGAACAGCTAAACCGGGAAAAGTGCGTGGCCTGCCGCCGCGACTCCCCCCCAGTAACGGACCAGGAATCTGTAGAACTGCACCAGCAGGTGCCCGATTGGGACCTGGTTACCGAGGACGGCATCAAGAAGCTGGACAAGCTATATCGCTTCAGCAACTTCCAGCAAGCCCTAGGCTTTACCCAGGCCCTGGGAGAGTTGGCTGAAGAGGAAGGGCACCATCCCAGGCTGACCACCGAATGGGGCCGGGTCAGGGTCACCTGGTGGACGCACAAGATCCGCAACCTGCACCGCAACGACTTCATCATGGCGGCCAAGTCGGACGAGTGTTACCGGGAGGCTGCTGCAGACTAGGCGCCGCCTGGGGCTAAAGGTTCATCAACCGGCAGGTCAAGGAGCCCAGGTCGAACGGCAAGCGGCGGAACTGTTCGGCGTATCGCAGCCCCACCGCCTTGCCCCCGCGGGCGGCCCACTCGCGGATGATTTCCCTTCTCCTGACCGGGTCGGAATTCATCTGGCTGGCGTGCTTGCCTAGGGACTCCGCCTTCATGTCCACGTACTCTTCGATGTCCACGTAGGCGTCAGGGGCCTCGCCTCCCCATAGGTAGGCTTCCCGTACCTGGTGCGGCTCCAGGCCTTCGTCGGTTATCTGCTCCGGGAAGTGCAGGTAGCTCCAGGCGTAGGTGAACGCCGCGTCCACCGTCACCTGCCCGCTTATCCGGTGGTCCCGGTGGGTGTGGCTGTGGCTGCGGTAGGGGTCGATGCAGACCACCGCGTCGGGCTTGTGGCGGCGAATCTCCCTCACGATCTGCCCGCGGAACAACATGGTGTCTTCCAGTCCGCCGTCGGGATGGGACAGGAAGACCACCTCTTTGACGCCGAGAACGTCGGACGCTTCCTGCTGCTCGCGTTCCCGGATGGCCGCCAGCCGGTCGGGACGCATGTCCCGGTCGGATGTGCCCTTGTCGCCGTTGGTGCACAACACCACCACGGCCTCGGTGCCTGCTTCCTTGATCCACCTGGCCAGTGCGCCGCCGCAACCGCCCTCGCAGTCGTCGGGGTGGGGCGTAACCGCCAGCACCCGGCGAGGCGGGTCGGCAACTATCTCCATTCCTATACTTCTGTCTCCCTTGGTTCCTGGGCGAGGCTGCTGCCGGCCCGGAGCATCATCAGAGGTGCATCACCACCATCTTGAGTTCGGTCATCTCCGACACGGCGTAGCTCGGGCCTTCCTTGCCCATGCCGCTGTCCTTCAGACCGCCGTAGGGCATCATGTCCACCCGCCACAGGGGCGACGAGTTTATGTGGAGGTTGCCCGAATGCACCTCCCTGGCGAAACGCATGGCCCAGTCCAGGTTCTGGGTAAAGATGCCCGCCGACAGGCCGAACCTGGTGTCGTTGGCCATGGAGATGGCCTCGTCGATGTCGTTGAAGGCGCTGACGGCCACCGCCGGGCCGAACAACTCCTCTCGCGAAATCAGCATGTCCGGGGTGGCGTCGGCCACCACCGTGGGGGCGTGCAGCGTTCCCTCGTGGTCGCCTCCGGTGACGACTCGGGCGCCTTGCTGCACGGCCTCGCCGATCCACTCTCCGACTCGCTCTGCGTCCCCGGCCCGGATCATCGGCCCCATCTTGGTCCCCTCGGCCAGCGGGTCCCCGGTGGCGAACGCCTCCGTGGGGGCCACCAGGGCATCCAGGAAGTCCGCGTATATCCGCTGGTCGGCCAATACCCGCTGGGTTGAAATGCACACCTGCCCGGCGTTGGCAAATCCGCCGGCCACCGTGGCCGCGGCGACTTTGTCCAGGTCGGCGTCGGACATGACGATCAACGGGCTGTTGGAACCCAGCTCCATGGTCACCTTTTTTATCCCGGCGTTGCGGCAGATGCGGTCGCCGACTTCCATGCTGCCGGTGAAGGTTATCTTCCTGACCCTGGGGTCGCCCGTCAGGATATCGCCAATCTCCGCCCCCGAGCCGGTGACGCACTGGATGCCCTCTTCCGGCAACCCGGCGTCCAGCAGTATCTCGGTCATCTTCAAAGCCGAGAGGGGGGTGTCGCCGGCCGGCTTGAGCACCACCGAGTTGCCGGCGGCCAGGGCCGGGCCGATCTTGTGACAGACCAGATTGAGGGGGAAGTTGAAGGGAGCGATGGCCGCCACCACGCCCACCGGGACCCTGATGGTGAACCCGAACTGCCCCTGCGCGCTGGGGGCGGCGTCCAACGGCAGCGTCTCGCCGTACAGGCGCTTGGCCTCCTCTGCCGACAAAGTCATGGTCTGAATTGCCCGCTGCACCTCGACCCGCGCCTCGAAGATTATCTTGCCCTCCTCCAGGGTAATGGTCCGGGCCAGGTCTTCCAGCCGCTCCTCCATAAGGTCGGCGGCCCGGCTCAATATGGCGTAGCGCTCATAGGCGGTCGTCGCGGCCATCACCCCGGCGCCGCGCGCCGCGCTGGTGATCGCCAGGTCGACCTCGGCTGCCGTGGCCCTGGGCACGGTGTCCACCACCGATTGGTCGTATGGATTGAATACCGGGGTAGACTGCTCTCCCTCCGTCCACTTCCCGTTTATGTACATTTTCATGGCGCGCTCTCCTAAGGTGACTTAACTATTTTGTGCTGAACGGATGTCTATTGGTCCAAAGTCGCCGACCGGCCAACGTCGGTAACTGAGTACCGCCCGGCGCGGCCTGGGACCCGTTCCAGCCAGCGGAACCTGTCCCGGGCGGCGTTGCGCAGGGTCTGGGTGAAGTTATGGGCGCTTCGCCAGCCGGCCATGTCGAACAGCCTGGCCAGGTCTTCGGCGTCGACGCTGTTCATCCCCAATATCCGGCTGGCGCCCTCGGCAGCGACTACCACCCGCCGCATGTCTCCCATGGGGCTGGCGGAGCGGCAGAACTCGGCGAAGGAGCTTACTTCGCCATTTGACCCAAGGTCTGATGCAGTGGCACTCGGTCCAGGCGATAGCGGGGGCTGCTCCACCGCCGTTGGGCTGTTGCCGGCCTCGGCTGCCGGAGACGCCTGATTGTCGCTGTCGTCGCCAGTTGCTTCTTCGGCGCCCGTCTCCGGCTCTGGTTCCGGCCAGTCCGCATCTGGACTCAACGCATCGATGCCCGCAGTATCGTCGGTCCCATCTTCCGGAGCCGGTGATGGCGAACCGTTTGGAGACTGGCCGTCCGGAGATTGGGCGTGGTTCACCAAGTCAGGGGGCAAGTCACGCAACACGGCCCCCACCACTCCCTGGGCAATCTCATCGGCATCGGCCTCAAAGCTGATTTGCGTTGAATTCGGAAGGTTGATAGAAACTTTGACCATGTGCTACGGCTGTCCTGGCCAGCGATGCCAGAATGGTACTGGATGGGTACTCCTTAGGCAACCCCCGCTTGTAGAAGCGTCCCATACCATGCCGGCCTGAAACTAACCAAAGGCTTGTCGAGGTCGGGGATACCGCCGGCGCCCGGCGCGCCCTAGATGCTCTGCTTGAGGAGGAGGGCCAGCGAGCGGGTCAGGCCGGGCACGGATGCGATGTCCTCTACCGAGGCCTCTTTGATTCCCTGCAGGTTCCCGAACCGGCGCATCAACATGCGCTTGCGCTTGGGCCCGATGCCGCTGACCATGTCTATGGGGGAGCGGAGGCTGCTCTTGCTGCGGCGGTTCCGGTGATATGTGATGGCGAAGCGGTGCGCCTCGTCCCGGATCCGCTGCGCTAAATACAAGCCCTGCGAGTCCCTGGGTAGCTGGATGGGCTCCTGGCTGTGGGGGACGAACAGCCACTCGTTTTCCTTCGCCAGCGAGGCCAACGGAATGTCGTCCAGTCCCAACTCCAGCAAAACGCCCAACGCCGCGGAAAGCTGCCCCTTTCCGCCGTCGATCAGCACCAGGTCCGGCAGGATTCCCCACGCTTCTCCCTCACCGGCTCCGGTCAAGGGGGTATCGTCTGCCGTCCGCTGGTCTGCCCTCGCTTTGCCCAGACGCTTGAAGCGGCGGCGCAGCACCTCGCGCATGCTTTCGTAGTCGTCCACACCCTCCACCGACTTGACCTTGAAGCGTCGGTAGTGGGTCGGCTTGGGACGGCCGTTCTCGAATACCACCATGCTGCCGACGGAGTTGCTCCCCTGCATGTGCGAAATGTCGTAGCATTCCATCCGGTGGGGCAGGGCGGGTAGGCTCAGTTCTTCCTGCAGTTCCTCCATCGCCTGCTGTGTGAGGTCGGCGTTGTCCAACCACTTGACCCTGTGCTGGGCCAGGCCTTGCGCCGCGTTCTCCGCGACGGTGTCGATCAGTTGCTTGTGCACTCCCCTTTGGGGTCGCAGCAACCGCACCGGCTTCTTGCTCAGCCCCCTCAGCCACTCCTGGATGACCTCGGCGTCTTCCAGGGGGTGCTGCACCAGCACTCGCGGCGGAATATTCGCCGCCGACTGGTAGAACTGCTTGATGAACTGGCCCAGGACCAGGCCCGGCGATTCGTCCTGGGTGCCCTCCATGATGAAGTGGTCCCGCCCGATGAGCTTGTTGTGGCGGATGAAGAACACCTCGACCCAGGACTCGTTGGTCCCCTGGGCCACCGCCAGCAGGTCCATGTCGCTGATGGGATTGGAATCGACCTTGATTCGTTGCTCTTCGGCTACTTTTTCAACGCTGCGTATCCGGTCTCGCAACACCGCGGCCCGCTCGAACTCAAGTCGCTCCGCCGCCGCGTCCATGTTCGTCCTCAAGTCCTCGGTGACCGCTTCGGCGTCTCCCTCCATGAACTGGACTACCTGCTCGATCACCTTGGCGTATTCGTCCTTATTGGCGTACCCGGTGCACGGCGCCACGCACCGGTTGATGTAGTACTCCAGGCACGGCCGGGGGTCCGTCCCCGTGATGGTCTTGGTGCATGACCGGTAAGGGAACAGCCGCTTCACCAGGTCCATCGTCTTGCGGACGGTGCCGGCGGTGGCGAAGGGCCCGAAATACCGCGCGCCGTCCCTGCTCACTCTCCGGGTGATGTATACCCTAGGGAACTCCTCCGCCAGGTCTATCTTCAGGTAGGGGTAGGTCTTGTCGTCTTTGAGGCGGGCGTTGTAGCGGGGCCGGTAACGCTTGATCAGCGTGTTTTCCAGGATCAGGGCTTCAGCCTCGCTGTCGGTGACGATGTACTCGAAGTCGTGGACGTGCCCCATCATGCGGCGGGTCTTGGAGGACTGGGCGGAGGGTGCTCCGAAGTAGGTGCGCAGGCGGTTGCTCAGGACGCTGGCTTTTCCCACGTAGAGGACGCTGCCGTTGGCGTCTTTCATCAGGTACACCCCAGGCCGTTCCGGGGTGACCCGCAACCGCTGTTCGATGAGGGGGAGGGCCATTGCTCTCTAGAGTAGTATTCCGAGGACGATGATTACGGCCAGCACCACCGAAGCCAGCAGCAGGATGCGCCGCAACTCGGGTCCGACGTAATTGGAAGCAGCCGCCCGCTCGCCCCGGGAAGCTGCCGGCCTTCTGGCCGGAGCAGCCGGCGCGGTTGCTGCAGCAGCGGCCGCAGCAGGTCTGGCCTCGGCGGAGGGCGATGGAGCGGCAGCGCCGGGCGTGGGCGCAGGGGGCGGCGCGGCCGCCGTCTCAGCCTGGTCGCCGTCCACGATTGCAGGCGCTTGGGCGGCCGGCTGTGGGACCGGGCCGCCTCTCTGCTGCTTTCTTCTTCTGCGGCTGAGTTGCGCTTGACGTGACGCCACCCGCCGCGCTTTACCAGGCATAGGGGCCTACCTCCTGTTGGGTCGGCGATCTAAAAGCAAGGGGCCAAGGGGGTCAATGTTCGCGCGTCGCCGGCCCGACACCAAATACTATAGCAGCAAATTGCAAGAATGGGCAGCCGTTCATAGTGGCTGCCCATTTTTGCCGGTACTTCTTGGGTTTGCAGGGGCCGTTGTTTAAGCCCTGGGGTGGCTCACCTCATATTCCTTGTGCAGTTGGTGCCCGGTAAGGTGAGTGTAGACCTGGGTGGTGGAAATGCTGGAGTGGCCCAGAAGCTCCTGTACGTGGCGTAGAGACGCCCCGTTTTCCAGGAGGTGCGTGGCAAAGCTGTGACGCAGGGTGTGGGGCGTAATTTGCTGCTGGATGCCCGCCTTCGCCCCGTAGTTCTTGAGAATGTTCCAGACCCATTGCCGGGTCAGGCGTTCGCCCCGGTGGTTGACGAAGAGGGCCGTTTCCCCATTTCGGTTCTTCAGCAGGTTCGGCCTGGTGTGGGTCATGTACTGCTTCAGTTCCTTGACGGCCTTGGGGTACAGGTGGACTATGCGCTCCTTGGAGCCCTTGCCCCAGCACCGGATGTAGGAGCCTTGTAGGTCGATGTCCTTTACGTTGAGAGAGACCAGCTCTCCCACCCGCAGCCCGGTGGCGTAGAGCAGTTCCAATATGGCCGCGTCTCGCCGGGCCTCATTGCCCGAGTCCTTGCAGGCGGCGTCCAACAGGCGCGTCACGTCCTCTTTGGAAAGGAACTTGGGAAGAGACCGGCCGACCCTGGGTGACCCCAGGGACTCGGTGGGGTCCTGGAAGATAGAGCCGTTCTCGAAGAGGAAGCCGAAGAACGACCTTATGGCCGCTATCTTCCTGGCCGTGGTTGTGTCCCGGTAGCCCTTGCGTCCCCTGAGCTCGACTATGTAGTCGTTGAAGGAGTCCAGGTCCACCGATGCCCAGGGGTAGTCGCCGTTGGATGATCCATTGGACGAGCCGTTGGACGAACCATTGCCGTTGCGTCTTTTCTGTAGAAATTCCCAGAACTGGTTCAGGTCGTTGCGGTAGGCTTCGGCGGTGTTTTGGGAGAAACCCTTTTCGACAATGAGGTGCTGCAAAAAAGCGGTAATATCGCGGTCCATGGGCCGTATCCTTTCGCTGCCGGCGTAACCACTCGCCGTCGGCGTAACAAGATGGAATGGCGGCTAAAAGGCCATCCCAGCGTTCTTAATTCCAGGATTCTAGCACACCGCCGCCGGGGCTTTTACTAGGCGGCGTGAACCAAAAAAGGCCGGTTCTGCGCAATTTTGGGTCGCGCAGGTTCGATGAGGCGAAAGGGGGGAACGGCCGCTTAATCCGTCGCCAGTACCACCGTTCCGGTGGATGAGAGTAAGCCGCCGGTGCCGTTGACCACGGCGGTCTTGGCGTTCTGGCCGGGGTCGCTCTTGCTTTTCACCTGCCGGTCTCCGCACTCACCGCGAAGCTGGCGCACGGCCTCCACCAACAGGAAGATGCCGTACATCCCCGGATGGGTGTACGACAGCCCGCCGCCGCTGGTGTTCAACGGGAAGTCCCCGCCCGGGGCGGTGCGCTGTCCGGCGACGAAATCGGCGGCCTCGCCCGGCTTGCAGAACCCCAGGCCTTCCAGGGTGAGCATGACCGTATAGGTGAAGGAGTCGTAAATCATTGTCAGGTCCAGGTCCTGGTGGGTCACCCCCGCCCTGGCCAAAGCCTTGGGGCCGGTCTCCCGGGCAATCATGGAGGTCAGCGACGGCATCTGGCTTACCATGCTGTGGTCATGGCCTTCCGCTGCTCCCAATATCCACACCGGCTCCTTGCGGCAGCTCTTGGCCCGCTCCGCGGTGGTGACCACAACGGCGGCCCCAGCGTCGGTCACCAGGCAGCAGTCGAACAGGTGGAACGGCCAGGACACCCACCGCGAGGCGTGGTACTCGTCGAAGGACATGGTCGTCTCGTGCATTGCCGCCTTGGGGTTGAGGTTGGCCCACTTGCGGGTGGCTACCGCTATTTCGGCCATGCCCTGCCTGGTGCGGTCCTCGCCGTACTCGTGCATATACCTGGAGCAAGCCAGGGAGTAGCTGATCGGAGGCCCCATAATTCCGTAGGGGACTTCGTATTGCAAAGACGGCTGGCTGGGATCCGGGGCGCCCCTGCCCCGGTTCGAGCGTCCGGCCTCGCCGTGGGTGATGAGCGCAACGTCGCAATATCCGGCCTTGATGGCGGCCACCGCGTGGGCGACGTGAATGACAAAGGAGGCGCCCCCCACCGAAGTGCTGTCGGTGAACCCCGGATGGATGCCAAGGTACTCGCCGGTAGTCAGCGTGGAGAATCCCGCGGTGAACAGACCGTTGACGTCGCTCTTGCTAAGGCCCGCGTCTTCCAGGGCGCTGTGGGCCGCCTCGGCGTGGTGCTGCAGGGACGACTTGTCTGGCACCGTGCCTATCTGGTCGGACTCTGCCACGCCTACGATGGCGACTTGACGGTCGTTGGATGCCGCTGAACTCATGCTTTCTCTCCGGGAGGCTGGCGCTGATTGTGCTGCCGGCGCAGGCCAAGTAGCCCTGGCCGATGAGCGCGACCAATCTTACACCAAACCCGCCGGGCCGCACAACGACGGAAATCGCCGCACAACGGGTGCCGCCCCCGAGCATCCTGTCGCTGGGACGGACGCGGTCCTTGTCTGAACTAATCAACCGATAGGCAAGCGTCAGCGGGCCCAGGGTGCCCGGCCTAGAATGGTATAATGCCCAACAAAAGCCCCGGCGCAAGTGGGCCTGGTTTACGCCCTCGTTTACGCCGGGGAATGGGTAAGGTTATGGCCCAGAATTATTGGATGATAGTCACCAGCCCCGAGAACTTCGAAATCACCCGGGAACTGGGATTCACCGCCCAGGGATTGAAGGGCCACCACCGGCGCAAGATCCAGAGAATCGGGTCGGGCGACCGCATTCTGTTCTACGTCTACGGCTCCCGCAGGTTCACCGCCACCGCCACCGCCACTTCTTCCTACGTCGAGGACGACACTCCCACGTGGCAGCCTGAAGGCCGGGCCCGCATGCCCTACCGCATAAAGATCAAGCCCGAGGTGGTCCTGGAAGAGCACCAATACATCAACGCCAACCTGCTGGCGCCCCGGCTGGAATACATCCGCCGCTGGCCGCCCGAGGAATGGTACATGGCCTTCCAGGGCAACCTTCACCTCTTGCCCAAGAGCGACTTCTTCCTCATCGAGGAGGAGATGAAGAAGCTCAAGTTCGGCCGCAACTACCAGCGGACCGCCCCCCCGCCAATGCCCGGCGGCAACCGCCGCAAGAGACGCCGCGGCGGCGGCAAGAACCGCCCCCAGCCCCGCCAGCCTGCGGCACAGCAGGGTTAGGGCGGGCCAACGGTCCTCGGACGTGGAATCTATCTCGGCAAGCCGGGAAGACCCCCACTATCTGTAACAAGTCAACGATGAACGTGATCAGCGATATGAGAGGCGAACCCAAACTGTTCCGCATCAATCCAAAAAGCCACCAGATGGAAAGTATCCAAGAGGTCGACTTTGCCCAGTTGGGAGTGCGGGAACGCCGCGACATACAGGAGTGGGTAGCCGCTAATCCTGTCATACTAGGGGACGACTTGTTGATTATCGGCAAGGAATTCAGCGGTTTCGACATCACCAACGAAAGACTTGACCTGCTAGCAGTGGACCTCGACGGCAGACTGGTGATTATTGAGATAAAGCGAGACGACAGCGGAACGGATGCCCATTGGCAAGCCATCAAGTACGCGAGCTATTTCCAGAGGGCTACTGCTGACGAAATCGTGGGAATGGCTGCAGCATATTGGGATGAATCCCAAGAAGATGCTGTCGATCGACTACAACAGCACCTGGCAACAGACGACCTGAACGCCCTAAATAACGACCAGCGCATCATCCTAGCCAGCCACCGATTCGCCCCTGAGGTTACTTCTGCCGCTCTATGGCTCAATCAGAAGGTATCTAATGAAGACCTCCTTACCTGCATCAAACTGACCCCCTATCAAGACACACAACAAGACTCATTGTACGTACACGCATCAACCATAATCCCGGTGCCGGGGGCGGATAAATATCTCGTTGGCATCGAACAGAATTCGCAGAAAGAAAGCAGCAGTGGCAGTAGTTTTAGGGCTAAACTTGCAGAGACTTTCGCCCGTAGCAAAAACCACGAAACCAGTCCATTCGTCAAGAAAGTAGGCCAGTTGACTTTAGGCGGATTACCTGAAGAAATCAGACCCGACAAGACCGGCAAATGGGCTGGCGACGGAAGAGATCGCCGCTATTTCCACCTGTGGTATTCGCGCCCTCCTTGGGGTAATTGGAAAGTGAACTATTCCGTAGATCTCAGACCGCAGAAAGAATCAGACAAGTGGCAAGCCGTCGTGCTGTTTGAAAACCGCCAAAAGCTATCTCTGCCAGCGCTTGAAGGCATCAGCCTTAACGCTCAGCACGAGGTAGCTCCGCATGGAATCTATACGTTCGTAAAAATTGGCCCTGATACTCTAAACGATAACTTTGCTAACAGGATTGCGGAAATTCTGCGAGAGTTTATCGAGCAAATCACGCCAATTGTGGACGATTTTGGAAACGAAAGCGGCGAAGAAGACGAAGACTAGTTAGTTAACATTATAGTGTTGATGGGTAAACTGGAAGTCCGTTCGTGCCTGGGCCATCGGACCATGAAGGAACGGGCCGTTGACCAGCTTAGGCCGAACCGGAGAGCCAACAGAAAAATCATCCTGCGGACAGTCGGGATCCGATAGACGAGGATCCCTCAATCGCTGGAGAATACTAACGACAGCCTCAGCCACCCTGAAGGGCACTCAAATCCCTCGGCAACCTCAAGGAAGGTGCCCTCATGACTGACTGGAGTAAGTGCCCCGTGGTGGAGAGCGTGCCCGGCAGGGTGAGCGGAAATTGGGTGTTCAAGGGCACTCGTTTGCCGGTGTACGTCCTCTTCGAGAACCTTGCAGCGGGCGCGACTATCTACGACTTCATCGAATGGTTCGAGGGCGTGGAGGAATCGGAAGTGAAGCCGGTTCTAGAATTCATGGAGCATGACCTCCGGGCCAAGGCCACCCATTCGCATCCTGTTCGATAACGGAACACCCAGGCAGTTACGCCGCCAACTCGTTAGCCATGATGTAGAAACTTCCATTGATCGCAGGCTGCGCATGACTGCCAAGGAGTGACTTGATGGAACTGCTACCGCTTGCCAATCTGCTTATGAAGGCCCCTCAAGCTGTCGGCAACGCAATGGATTTGGCCAAGAGAATTCGAGACCGCGACAAAGAGAAGATCGATATAGCCGCACGGGTTCAGGCGCTTGAAGAGGATGCCCAAGCCACTACCGACCTCGTGGCTCAAAACGCTCAAGCCATCAACGAACTGGTAGTTCGACTTGATGCAGCCTCTCGCAGGGGCAGACTCTTGACCGTAGTCGTCGGCGCCCTGGGACTCATAGCAGTGGCTGCGCTCGTGGTCTCAGTCATACTGCTGGTTGGTTAGATTTCTTTATAGTGCCCTACGGCTACGGCACGACTTCTTGCAGGTAGCCCCGCGCCTCAGCCACCTCCCCCAACACCCACGCGTCCGTCTCTCGCCCCAAAGCGGCCTCCAGCGCCCTCTGCGCCTCAGCGCCTCCAATTCTTCCCAGGGCCCACGCGGCGTGCCCGCGCACCAGGGTCTCCCCGTGGGTCAGCGCCCGGCATAGAGCGGGGACGGCCTCGGCGGCTTTCAGGTTACCCAGGGCCACGCAGGCGTTGCGCTGCAGGCCCACCCTCTTGGCCCGCAGGATAGCTGTACCTCGAAAGCGGCTCCTGAACTCTTCTTCAGACATTCCCAGGACCTGAATCAAGTCCAGGGTTGCCGGGGCGCCGGAGCTCCTTCCCTCCGTTGAACCAACGCCAGGGGATATGCCGTCCCCCCGCAGCAGCGGTGACGAAGACGGCATCGCCTTGCGGTTGACCGGGCACACGTCCTGGCATATGTCGCAGCCAAACACCCAGTCGCCCATCTGAGGCCGCAGGTCGGACGGTATCTCGCCCCGGTTTTCTATGGTCAGGTAAGAAATGCAGCGGGTGTTGTCGATGGTGTAAGGCGCGGTGATGGCGCCGGTGGGGCAGTCTTCGATGCACCTAACGCAGTTGCCGCAGGTCTTCTTCAGCGGAGGGTCTGGTTCCAGTTCCAAATCGGTAACCACCTGCCCCAGGAAGACCCATGAACCGTGGCTGGACGTCAACACGTTGGTGTTCTTTCCGAACCAGCCCAGTCCCGAGCGGTTGGCCGCCGCGCGGTCCAGCATCGGCCCGTCGTCCACGTACCACCGGGCCGCGAATTCCTTTCCCAGGCGCGAACGCATCCCGTCTACGTAGTCCCGCATCATCCGCTTCATGACCTTGTGGTAATCGCGGCCCCAGGCGTACACGGCCACCCTGCCGGCCGGGCGCCGGTCTTGTTGGTCGTCCTCCGCCCTTCTATAGTAGTTCAGCCCCAGGCAAATGACGGAGTTCGCCTCCGGCAGCAGGGCGGCGGGGTCGCTGCCGCGCTGCACGCGGCTTTCGTTGAACCAGGGAAGCCCGTCCATGAGCCCTGCCCGCAGCCGCTCCAGCGTCACCTCCCTGTCTTGGGCAAATTCCTCGGCGGAAGTCACCCGCACCAGGTCGAACCCTGACTCCAGGGCGTACTCTTTGGCGATGGACTTGGCGTCCGCCATGGAAAATGTCGGCTCCCGGCTGGAATCAGGCGTTGACGTTGAAGGACTGGACCGCATAGCTACAGGTTCTCGCCCTGAAACCGGCCCTGGTATCCCTGGCTGACCGGCCCGTCCAAGCGGAAGAAGATAAGCTGCATCAGCTTGGCGTCTTTCTGCACGCGGTAACCCTGGGGAAGGTGCACCACCAGCAAGGCCTGCGACCGGCCCTGGTAGCCAGAGTCCCAAACCGCCGTGTGGATGCTCACCCCGCTCCTGAGCAGGCTGGACCGCGTCCGGCCCAGGGCCATGATATCCAGGGGAAGATGCACCACCTCATTGAACGTCACCAGGTACGGGCCCGGCTCCAACCGGAGCCAACCGCCGGGATCGAAGTCCAGGGGCTTAACTCCCGCCAGTTCTCTGTTACCGCTGACGGCGCCCATGCTGCCCGGCGACGCGAGCCGGGCCGCCTCGCGTAGGGTAACGTCGAAGCCGTTTGGCTGGAGTTGGTCTGGGAGCGAGAGGTAATGGTCGATTAGAGGCGGCGAGGACTGGATAAGCGCCCCGATGGAGTCCCGGTCCAAGGGGTTGCCGTTCATCGCCCTATTCTCCGGCTCCGATCCCCCTGCCAAGCAGGGTTGGCTAAGAGCGCCCTTGTCTAGCGCCGCCTGTCCGTTCGGCCTGAGCCTGTCTTGAGGTTCTCGAAGGGGGAAATCGAAGGCCACTCGCTAACGTCTGGTCAATTGGATGTCGCGGGGGCCGGCTAATCGTTCATGAAGTCCTGAACGTCGGCCGGCAGCGGCTTTTCTTCAGGGATCTCGGTGATTATCGCCTGGGTGGTAAGCATCATGCTGGCCACGCTGCAGGCGTTTTCCAGCGCCGAACGGGTCACTTTCACCGGGTCGACGATGCCCCGGTCGATCAGGTGACAATAGTCACCCCTTTCGGCGTCGAATCCCCAATCGCCCTCCGAAGACCTGACCGTGTCCAGCACCACCTCTGCCGAGTGGCCCGCATTCGCGGAGATTCGCAGCAGTGGGGCACACAGCGACTCCCTGACCAGCCGTATGCCCAGGGCCTCGGCGCCGTCGTGCTGCTTTTCCAGTTGGTCCAGGACCGCCTCGGCCCTGACGATGGCCACGCCGCCGCCGGGGACAATGCCCTCCTCAACCGCGGCCCTGGTGGCCGATAGTGCGTCCTCGGTCCGGGACTTGCGCTCCTTCACCTCGGGCTCGGTTGCGCCGCCGACCTTCAACACCGCCACGCCGCCAACCAGGGCGGCCCGGCGTTCTTCCAACTTCTCCCGGTCGTAGTCCGAGGTGGTGTTATCGATCTGGACCCTGAGCTGGTCGACCCTGTCCTTGATCGCCTCCTGAGAACCCCTGCCCTCCACTATGGTGGAGTCGTCTTTCAGCGCCACCAGGCGGCGGGCGCTGCCCAGGTGGTCCAATTCCGCCGCGTCCAGCCGCAGTCCGGCATCCGGTGAGATGACCGTGGCGCCCGTCACGATGGCCATGTCTTCCAGCAGGGCCTTTCGCCGGTCGCCGAACCCGGGGGCCTTGATGGCCAAGCAGGCAAGGGTGCCCCGCATCTTGTTCACCACCAAGGTCGCCAGGGCCTCGCCTTCCACGTCCTCGGCGATTATCACCAGCGGCCGGCGGCCTCCCTCGATCAATTTCTCCATGAGCGGCACGATGTCGTTGGAAGCTGAAACCTTCTGGTCGGTCAACAGGAACAGCGGCTCGTCCAAGACGACCTCCATGCGCTGGGAGTCGTTGATGAAGTGGGGCGAAATGTAGCCCCGGTCCACCTTGACCCCCTCCACGATCTCCAGTTCGTCGACCAGGGTCTTGGATTCCTCAATGGTAATGACGCCGTCCCGGCCCACCTTGTCCATGGCCTCCGCCAAGAGGCTGGCGATGCCTTCTTCGTGGGCTGAGAGCGCCGCTATCCGTTGGATCTGGTCCCGGTCCCTCACCGGTAGAGCCATCTTCTGCAACTCTTCGGTAACGGCCTCCACCGCCTTGGCGATCCCTTCTTTCAGCGCCAGGCCGTTGACCCCGGCGGCCACGTTCATAAACCCGTTGCGCACCAGGCTCTGGGCCAGCACCACCGACGTGGTGGTGCCGTCGCCCACGACGTCGTTGGTCTTGGAAGCGGCTTCCTTGACCAGTTGCGCCCCCATGTTTTCGTAAGGGTCCGGAAGCTCCACCTCTTTGGCGATGGTGACGCCGTCGCTGCACACCACCGGCGCGCTGAACATCCGGTTGAGCAGCACGTTGCGGCCGCTGGGGCCTAGGGTCAGCCCAACGACCCTGGTCAGCTCATCCACGCCCCGCATCAAGCTGCTGCGGGCCGGGTTCTCGAAAGTTACCTGCTTGTCCGCCATATATGACTCCTTGGCATGGGAAGGGGGCCGGGCAACCTGAAGCTAGCGGCTGCTCGCGCCCGTTTTTTCACTATAAAGAATGCGACAGTCTTCCACTATTGTCAACCGGGATTGTCAACCTGTGCCGTAGGGCCGGGACCCCACAACTCGACCCCTTCGCGGCCGTCCACGCGGGAGGCCAGCGCCGCGATGCCGGCCTTCAAAACGGGATGCTCCAGGTCCGGGCACAACTCCGCCAGCGGCACCAGGACAAAGGCCCGCTGGTGCAGCCGGGGATGGGGTATCTGCAGCCCCGGCTGGTCGACCACGCTACTGCCGTACAGCAGGATGTCCACGTCGATACTGCGGGGGCCGTAGCGGACGCTGGGTTCCCGGCGGCCCAAGGCCTGCTCCACCGCCTGCGTCCGCCGCAGCAGTTCACCGGGAGAAAGGCTGGTTTGGGCCTCCACTACGCAGTTCAGGAAGTCGGGCTGGTCTGCGTACCCCCAAGGCGCGGTCTGGTACACCGGCGACAAGCGTGCGATTTGGATTTTGCCGCCTGACACCACCCCTTCTGCCGCCCGACCTGTGGGGGACGCCAGCAACTGGACGGCCCGCGCCAGGTTCTCCTCCCGGCGTCCCAGGTTGGAGCCCAGGCCCAGATAGACCGTTACGCCGTCCAACCCTCGGGCCTCCAGCCGCGGACTATGGCGTCGCTCATGCGGCTTACCCGCACCATTTCCTTCACGTCGTGCACCCGGACTATGTCGGCGCCTCTCTCGATAGCCAGGGCAACCGCGGCGGCGGTCCCCTCCAGCCGCTGGTCTGCGGGGAGGTCCAGCACCAGCCCGATGGTCGACTTGCGGGACGCGCCCACCAGCAAGGGATAGCCCATGGCCTTGAGGTCACTCAGCCTGCCCAGGATTTCCAGGTTATGGTCCGCCGTCTTGCCGAACCCGATTCCGGGGTCCAGGATGATCTGGTCGCTGGGCACGCCTGCCTCTTCGGCCGCCGCCGCGCTACCGGCAAGGCTAGCGGACACCTCGGCCATCAGGTCCCCGTAGCTGCGGTCGTCTTGGTTGTGCATGAGTATCAACGCCGCGCCCGTTTCGGCGGCGGCTTGGGCCATCTCAGGATCGGCTTTAAGGCCCCACACGTCGTTGATTATCGAGGCGCCGTATTCCACCGCCTGCCGGGCAACCTGGGCCTTATACGTATCGACGCTGATGGGTATCCCCACGTTGGCAGCCACCGCTTCCAGCGCCGGCAACAGCCGCCGCAGCTCCTCCTCCGCCGGCACCGGCTCGGAGCCGGGGCGGGTGGACTCGGCCCCGAGGTCCAGCATATCCGCCCCGTCGGCCTCCATGGCCTTGGCTCGGTCTATGATGGCGGGTATGTCGTAGGCCAGGCCGTCGCCGGAGAACGAGTCCGGCGTGACGTTGATTATCCCCATCACGTAGGTGCGCGTGCCCCAGGCCAACTCCCGCCCGCCGGCCAGGGCCAGCCTAGTTGTTGAAAGGAGCGTTTCGTTGGACGGGGAGGGGTTGGACATGGCGTATAAGTTATCAAGCCAATGCGGGGTGAACCATTTTATCACGGCCGGTTTTGCTGCATTCCCGGCTTGTGCCGGAATGCCTGGAGCGCGCCGAGCAAGGCTCAATTCAGCTACCAGCCGCGGCGGCTTTCGTGTTGCGCGGTAAATGCCCGTCTGCTAGGATGTTGCCCATGTGTCACCCATTGCGGGTTAGCCCAGCGCTGCCCAAAGGGACGGACAGGCAACAGGCCTAGATCACACCCCTTTCTGGAGTGAAGGTGACCGCTGAAAAGAGAATAATCGACAAGAAGTTGGACTCCTTGGAGGAGTTGCGCTCGCAGGCTCACCAGGGAGGGGGCCTCAAGCGCATCGATCAACAGCACGAGCGGGGCAAGCTGACCGCCAGGGAGCGGATGGCGCTGTTGATGGATGAGGGCACCTTCGAGGAAATCGACAGCTTTGTAACCCACCGGGCCACCGACTTCGGCCTGGCCGACCAGAAGGTGCTGGGCGACGCCGTGGTGACCGGGTACGGCCGCGTGGAGGGCCGGCAGGTCTTTGCCTATTCCCAGGACTTTACGGTGTTCGGCGGGTCCCTGTCAGAGGCCGTAAGCCAGAAGGTCTGCAAGGTAATGGACCTGGCCGCCAAGACCGGCTGCCCCATCGTCGGCATCAACGACTCCGGTGGAGCCCGGATACAGGAAGGCGCGGCCAGCCTGGCCGCCTACGGAGATATATTCCTCCGCAACACCCTCTGCTCCGGCGTGGTGCCGCAAATCTCGGTGATCCTGGGCCCCGCCGCCGGGGGCGCAGTCTACTCTCCGGGGATAACCGATTTCGTGTTCATGGTCAAGGAAATCGGCCACATGTACATCACCGGCCCCGACGTCATCAAGGCGGTCACCGGCGAGGAAGTGACCCACGAGCAGCTCGGCGGCGCAGTCTCCCACGCCACCCGCAGCGGCGTGACCCACTTCATCTACGACACCGAAAAAGAATGCCTGGAAGAGGTCCGGCGCCTGCTGGGCTTTCTGCCTTCCAACAACGTCGAAGACCCGCCACTGGTGGGGACCGCCGACCCGGCCACCCGTTCCGACGCCGGCCTGAGATACCTGGTCCCCGACGACGCCAACCGCTCCTACGATATGCGGGACGTCGTATACCGGGTCCTGGACGATGAAGAGTTCATGGAGGTGCACCAGAACTTTGCTCCCAATATCATGGTGGGCTTCGGCCGTCTCGACGGCCGGGTCGTTGGCGTGGTCGGCAACCAGCCTGCATTCCTGGCCGGGGTCTTGGACATCAACGCCTCCACCAAGGCCGCCAGGTTCGTAAGGTTCTGCGACTGCTTCAATATTCCGTTGGTGACCTTCGTGGACGTGCCGGGTTTCATGCCCGGCGTGGACCAGGAGTACGGCGGCATCATCCGGCACGGCGCCAAGCTGATATTCGCCTACGCCGAAGCCACCGTACCCAAGGTCGCCGTGATCACCCGCAAGGCCTACGGCGGGGCCTACATCGTCATGAGCAGCAAGCACCTGCGCTCGGACGTGAACCTGGCCTGGCCGTCGGCTGAAATCGCCGTGATGGGGGCCGACGGGGCCATCAACATCATCTACCGGGACCGGATTTCCAAGTCCGAAAACCCGGAGGCAACCCGAAAGGAACTTGCCGCCGAATACCAGGAGAAGTTCACCAACCCCCTGGCGGCGGCCAACCGGGGCTTCATAGACGACGTCATCGACCCATCCGAAACTCGCCACCGCATCATCAAAGCCCTGGAAATGCTGCAAAACAAGCGCGACAGCTTGCCGCCCAAGAAGCACGGCAACATTCCTCTGTAAGTCACCCCGGCGGGGGCCGGCCGATGGCGCCATCCCAGTCGTTGTTCGAGCATGAGGGCCGCCGGCAAGCCCGGAAGCGCGCTCCCCTGTCCGACCGCATGCGTCCCCAGACCTTCGACGACTTCGTCGGGCAGGAGCACGTCGTCGCCCTGGACCGCGTGCTGCGGCGGGCCATAGCCGCCGAACGTGTGCCGTCCTTCATTCTCTGGGGCCCGCCGGGCAGCGGTAAGACCACCCTGGCCCGGCTGGTAGCCGGCGGGGCCAACGCCCACTTCGAATCGGTCAGCGCCGTCACCTCGGGCGTCGCCGACCTGCGCCGGACAGTAGCCGAGGCCCGGGAGCGCCAGGGGATGTACGACCGGGCGACCATCCTGTTCGTGGATGAAATCCACCGCTTCAACAAGGCCCAGCAGGACGTAATCCTGCCCCACGTGGAAGACGGCGCGATAACCCTCATCGGCGCCACCACCGAAAACCCGTCTTTCGAGGTAATCGGCCCCCTGCTCTCCCGCTCCAGGGTGTTCACCCTGCAGGCCCTGACCCCCCAGCAGGTGGAGACCATCGTCCGCCGGTCATTGACCGATCAGGAAAACGGGCTTGGAAATATGCAGGTCGAACTGGAAGACGGCGCCATGGAGCAGTTGGTCAACATCGCCAACGGCGACGCTCGCGTTGCCCTAAACGGCCTGGAAACGGCGGCCTTCGCCACTGCCCCGGGTGAAGACGGGCGCAGGCTGGTCAGCCTCGACACCGTCACCGACGCCCTCCAACGCCGCTCTCCCCTTTACGACAAAGCCGGGGAGGGCCACTACGACACCATCTCGGCTTTCATCAAGTCCATCCGGGGGTCCTCGCCGGACGGAGCCCTCTACTGGCTGGCCCGGATGATAAACGCCGGCGAGGACCCCCTGTTCATTGCCCGCCGCCTGGTGGTCTCCGCCGCGGAAGACGTCGGCTTGGCCCAGCCGCAGGCCCTGGCCGTAGCGGTGGCCGCCCAGCAGGCGGTGCACTTCCTGGGCATGCCCGAGGGCCGCATACCCCTGGCCGAGGCAACCGTCTACCTGGCCACCGCCCCCAAGAGCAACTCGGCCTATGCCGGCATCGAGCAGGCGTTGCAGGACGCCCGGCAACTGGCCAACGAGCCGGTCCCCCTGCATCTGCGCAACGCCGTCACCGGCCTGATGCGCCAGTCAGGTTACGGCAAAGGCTACAAGTACGCCCACGACTATGAGGGGCACTTCGTCGAGCAGGAGTTCCTGCCGCCGTCCCTGAAAGACCGCCGCTACTACCAACCGACCCAAGAGGGCGCGGAGACAGAAATCGCCGAGCGGCTGAAGCGCTGGTGGGGAGACAAGTCCCCCGAAGAATCAGGCCCACGCCGCCAGGCTGATACCTAAGCCAGCCCCCTGACCACCGCCGCCGCGGTCCTCTCCAAAGCCAGGTCTACGTCCTCACCCAGCACCTGCCGGTGGGTCACCATTCGCACCAACCCCTTGTCGGGAGAGCCTGCCCTGACCCCTTCGCGCGCCAGCGCCGCGATCAACTCCCCGGCAGTTGCCAAGGCAGGGTCAACCCCGAAAATCACGATGTTGGTGTGGACCGACTCCGGGTCCAGGCGCAGCCCGTCGATGTTCGCCAGCCCCTGGGCCAGCTTCCGGGCGTTGGAATGGTCGTCGGCAAGCCTGTCGATGCCGGTGTCCAGGGCCACCAGCCCTGCCGCAGCCATAACCCCCGCCTGGCGCATTCCCCCGCCCAGCATCTTGCGCCACCGTCGGGCCTCGTTGATGAACTCCCGCGAGCCGCAAAGCATGGAGCCGAAGGGAGCACTAAGGCCCTTGGAAAAACAGAAAGTGACGTCGTCCACGTCTCTCGCCAGGTCCGCAGCCGGCGCTTCCAAGGCAACGGAGGCGTTGAATATCCTGGCCCCGTCCAGGTGCACCGCGGCCCCTGCGTCGTGGGCAACCTGGGCCACCTCGCCGATGTCCTCGGGAGTCTGGACGCCGCCGCCGCAACGGTTTTGCGTGTTTTCCAAGCACACCAGCGTCGTCACCGGCCCCCGGCGGGGGTCCTTTGGCCGGATGGCGTCTTTCACGTCCTCGGGGTCGATACGCCCCTGGGGGCCGTTGGGGACCAGCCGGGGTTGCACTCCCGCCAGGGCCGCGCCGCCCGCCGCCTCGTTCCAAAACATGTGGGCCTTGTCGCCCATTATCACCTCGTCTCCCCGGCGGCAATGGGTCAACGTCGCTATCATGTTGCTCATGGTGCCGCTGACGGTGAAAAGGCCGGCTTCCTTCCCCAGCAGCCCCGCCGACCGTTCCTGCAGCCGGTTTACCGTGGGGTCTTCGTTGGAGTCGTCGTCCCCAACCTCGGCCTCGGCCATGGCCCTCCGCATCTCATCGGTGGGGTGGCTGACCGTGTCGCTTCTCAGATCGATTATTTTCATATGGCCCTCCCGTTCCCGGCTATTCTACCAGTACCAAGGCCGCGGCCCGGATGAAAACCGGCGTTTTCGCACCTGCAGCGCAGCCGCGGCCGCGGCAATTCCTTGCCAAAGGCCTGACCGTCTCCTAATATGAGGCCAGGAATAGCGAGGTATGAGGGTGCGACAGAGCGCAGTTTCGTTCCAAGTGAATGGGTTGGATTTCGAGGGTGTAGTCGCCCAGCCCGATGGGCAACCCTCGGCGTTGCCGGGAGTCGTCGTCTGTCACCCCCACCCGCTGTACGGCGGCAGCATGGACACCAGCGTCGTGCTGGCGTTGAGCTTCGCCCTGGCGGAGCATGGATTCGCTGCGTTGCGGTTCAACTTCCGCGGCGTGGGCAACAGCCAGGGGACGCATGCCAGGGGAGAGTTGGAACATCAAGAAGTCCTGGCCGCGCTGGACTTTATGAGCGCCTGGCCCGGCGTGGCCGATAGCAGGGTCGGACTGTGCGGCTATTCCTTCGGCTCATCGGTCATCCTGGGGCATGAGGACCTGCAAAAGCAGGCCAAGGCCATTGCCCTGATATCGCCGCCCATCGGCGCGCTGGAATCGACGGCTCTGAAACAAAGCAAACGGCCCGTGCTTATCGTGGCCGGCGACGAGGACGGATTGGTCCAGTCTAAGCAATTGGGGTCTGCACTGGGGTCGTTTTCCAACCCTCCGGAGTGCCACATTGTCACGGGGGCCGACCACTTCTGGTTTGGATACGAAAGCCGCCTGGCGCCGCCGGTGGTCGAGTTTTTCACCGAGAAGTTGAAGTAGCCGGCGTATGGACCAACCCCCCGACCAGCCGGCGCAGGCGGACCCGCCTCGGCCCGCCATCTACAAGGACCTGGTACTACTCCAGCTGACCGCCATAGTCTTTCTTCTCGACCAGTTCACCAAGTTCCTGGTCCGGGAGTTGCTGGAGTTCCGGGAGTCCTTCCCGGAACAGGGCTTTTTCCGCTTTACCCACACCTTCAACACCGGCAGCGCCTTCGGCCTGTTCCAGGACCAGAATTTCGCCCTCATATTGGCCTCCATCGCTGGGATTATCGTCCTGACCCTAATTTACCAAAGCCAACGCCGGCCCACCAACTTATTGAGGTTGAGCCTGGGCCTGCAACTGGGCGGCGCCGCCGGGAACCTGCTAGACCGGCTGAGAATGGGTCACGTGACCGATTTCATCGACGTGGGCCCATGGCCCATATTCAACCTGGCCGACTCCGCCATTGTAGTGGGACTGATCCTCCTGGTATGGCTATTCATAGCGCCTGGCGGAGCAAGCCGGCAAGCCGAACCGCAGGGGGATACCACGGCCGGGGACGGCGAAACTTCAGCCCTGGCCCACACGGGCGCGGAATCCGGCGAGAGCCTGGAAGAGTCCGCCCCGGCTTCCCCAGGTTCACCGGAGCCGCAGCCGCTGGACCCTTCTCCGGCGGCTGAAGAGGGAGAGGTCCCAAGGCGCGGCGATGCCCCCCAAGCAGGGGAATAGCCGTGACCGCCCCGCAGCGCGCCGCAAGAGAGTTGACCGTCAAGTCCGGCGGCGACCGCCTGGACTCCTTCCTGGCCGCGGGCTCCACCGGCCTGACCCGCAGCCAGTTGCGCCGGTTGATTGACTGCGGGTCGGTCCTGCTCAATGGGAGTCCGGTGAAGGCTTCCCAAAAGGTTAGAAAAGGAGACCGTGTTTCGGTATCCATCCCGCCCCCACGGGCCCTGGACTTGGCGCCCCAGTCCATGCCCCTGGAAGTGGTCTACCAGGACCGGGACCTGGTGGTCATCGATAAACCTCCGGGCCTGCCGGTGCATCCGGGACCGGGGCATCCAGACCGCACCTTGGTCAACGGACTGCTGGCCTTGTGCCCCGACATAGAAGCCATAGGGGACAGTCTGCGGCCGGGCATCGTGCACCGGCTGGACAAAGACACGTCCGGCCTGATCGTCGTCGCCAAGAACCACCGCGTCCACCAGCACCTGTCCGCCCAGCTAAAGGAACGGTCGGTGGTCAAGGGGTATCTCGCGCTGGTGGCAGGCCGCCCGTCGCAGACAACGGGCGAAATCGACGCCCCCATTGCCAGGGACCCCCGGCACCGCAAGCGGATGGCGGTGGTGTTGGGCGGACGCCCGTCCCGCACCACCTACCGCGTGCTGGAATCCCTAAACGGCTTTAGCCTGCTGGAGCTGTATTTGAAGACGGGCCGCACCCACCAAATTAGGGTGCACCTGGCCCACCTGGGCCATCCCCTGCTGGCCGACGGGGTGTACGGAAGGCCCAGCCCCGTGCTGGGCCGGCACTTCCTCCACGCCCACCACCTGGCGTTCCAGCATCCCTCCACAGGCCGGCAGGTGGAGTTCCGCTCCGATTTGCCCCCGGACCTGGCGGCGGTGGTGGACTTGCTGCGGGGCGAAAACTAGGCCTAACCCCCCACTCCGCCGTGACCAGTCGTGGAATACCGGCGTGATAAAATAGTTCGCTAGCAAACAGGAGTGGCAGTTTGGGCGACGAAGTCCGGGTCAGATTTGCCCCCAGCCCCACCGGGTTACCTCACATAGGCAATATCCGCACCGCCTTGTTCAACTGGCTTTTCGCCAGGCGTCACGGCGGCAAGTTCATCGTACGCATCGAGGACACTGACCAGGACCGCCTGGTCCCCGGCGCCTCCGAGGCCGTTCTGGACGCCCTGGACTGGCTGGGTCTCCAGTGGGACGAAGGCCCCATGGTGGACGGCCCCCACGCGCCCTACTACCAGTCCAAGCGGTTAGACGTGTACCGGGACGCGGCGGACAAGTTGGTGGCGGGGGGCTTTGCCTATCGCTGCTTCTGTTCGGAAGAACGGCTGGAGCAGCTTCGCAAAGAGCAGTCGCGGTCCAAAAACCGCCAGGGCTACGACCGCCGCTGCCGCAGCCTTTCCGACGCCCAGCGCAAGAGCCTGGAGGACCAGGGTGGGCCGTCGGTGGTCCGCTTCGCCATGCCCGTTAGCGGCGTCACCTCCGTAAACGACGTAATTCATGGCGAAGTAAGCTGGCAGAATGAACTGCTGGACGATTTCGTTCTGCTCAAGTCCGATGGCTTCCCCACCTATCATCTGGCGGTGGTGACCGACGACCACCTTATGAACGTCACCCACGTCCTACGGGCCGAGGAGTGGCTTCCCAGCACGCCCCGGCATCTGCAGATCTACAAGGCCTTGGTAATCGAGCCTCCCCGCTTCGGCCATCTACCCATGATCCTGGGTCCCGACCGGGCCAAGCTTTCAAAGAGGCACGGCGCCACCGCAGCCGGGGAATACAGGGATGACGGGTTCCTGCCGGAGGCCATGCTGAACTTCATGGCCCTGTTGGGATGGTCGTTGGACGATAAGACCGAGATCATGGACAGCCGGCTCTTGACGGATAACTTCTCCTTGGAGCGGATTAACAAATCGGCCGCTATCTTCGACCTGGAGAAATTGGTCTGGATGAACGGCGTCTATATCCGCCAACTGTCCGTCCCAGACCTCGCGGAGCGGATTCTGCCGTTCCTGGAGCGGGAGTTGCCGCCCAGCCTCTTGCCGGTGGACTGGGACTACCTGTTGAAGATAGTCCCGTTAATCCGTGAGCGGATCAAGCTCCTGGCCGACGCCGCGCACCTGACGTCCTATTTCTTCGAGGAAGACTTGGACTACGAGGCCCGGGCCCTGGTGCAAAAGGGAATGGAGCCGGGCGACGTTCCGCCGGCCCTGGCCGCAGCCAGGCAAGAGCTGGACCGCGCCGCCGACCTAAGCCACGAGCCGCTGGAGCAGTCGCTGCGGGCGGTTGCCGCGGGCGCTGAGCTGAAGCCTCGCCAGTTCTTCGGACTGCTCCGGGTGGCGGTCACCGGCAGGGAGGTTTCCCCCCCGTTGTTCGAGACCATGGAAGTCTTGGGGAAGGAGCGGGTGCTGTCCCGCATCGACGCCGCCATCGGCCGGTTCCAGGCCGCAAGCCCGGCCGCTGACTAAGCCGGGCGCGTCATCACACCATGGCCTATCGAGCTTCGAAAGCCCTGGGACAACGGGCCTCACCATGGCGGCCCCTCGGCAACAGAGGCGCTTCTTGATAGTCAGCCCCTTAAACTGGACGGACCCTCACCGTAACCGAGATTAACGACAATGAACCAGCCCCCCAATATAGACGACGCCTCCCGGTCCTCCGGCGATTTCGTCCGCAGCATCGTAGCGGAGGACCTTAAGACCGGGGCCCGCGGCGGCCGCGTGGTGACTCGCTTCCCTCCCGAGCCCAACGGCTATCTCCACATCGGCCACGCCAAGTCGACCTGCCTCAATTTCGGCCTCGCCCTGGAAAACGGCGGCGTATGCCACCTGCGGCTGGACGACTCCAATCCCACCACCGAGAACCTGGAGTACGTCCAGTCGATCCAGGAGGACGTGCGCTGGTTGGGGTGGGACTGGGGAGACCACCTGTACTACGCCTCGGACTACTTCGACCGGCTCTACGAATATGCGGTGCAGTTGGTCCGGGCAGGCAAGGCCTACGTCTGCAGCCTCGGCCCTGAGGAAATCCGGGAATACCGGGGCACCCTCACCGAGCCGGGCCGCAACAGCCCCTACCGGGACCGGTCAGTAGAGGAAAACCTAGCCCTCTTTGAAGAGATGCGCGAAGGGAAATTCGACGAGGGCGCCCACGTGCTCCGCGCCAGGATCGACATGTCGTCCCCCAACTTGAACCTGCGCGACCCGGTCATCTACCGCATACTCAAGGTCCCCCACTACCGCACCGGCGACAAGTGGTGCATCTATCCCACCTACGACTTCGCCCACGGCCAGTCCGATTCCATAGAGGGCGTCACCCATTCCATATGCACCCTGGAGTTCGAGGACCATCGCCCCCTCTACGACTGGCTGCTGGACGCCCTGGACATCTATCACCCCCAGCAGATCGAGTTCGCCCGCCTCAACCTCAGCCATACCATCTTGAGCAAGAGGAAGCTGGTCGAACTGGTGGAGGAAGGCCATGTATCCGGCTGGGACGATCCCAGGATGCCCACCATCGCCGGCTTGCGCAGGCGCGGCTATACGCCCGAGGCTATCCGCGACTTCTGCGACCGGATTGGGGTGGCCAAGCGGGACTCCCTGACCGACATAGCCCTGCTGGAGCACTGCCTTCGCGACGACCTGAACCGCCGCGCTCCCAGGGTCATGGCCGTGCTCCGCCCTCTGAAGGTCGTCATAGACAACTACCCGGAGGACCGGGTGGAGGACATCGAACCCGTCAACAACCCCGAGGACCCCTCAATGGGCTCCCGCACTGTTCCATTCTCCAGGGTCTTGTACATCGAGCAGGATGACTTCAGGGAGGACCCGCCCAAGGGCTTCTTCCGCTTGTCCCCCGGCCGGGAAATACGGCTCAAGGACGCCTACTACATCACCTGCGTGGAAGTGAACAAAGACCCCGCCACCGGCGAGGTGGTGGAGCTTCACTGCACCTACGACCCCGAGACCCGCGGCGGCCGGTCCGCCGACGGCCGGAAGGTGAGAGGCACATCTCATTGGGTGTCCGCCGCCCACTCCCTGCAAGCCGAAGTTCGCCTGTACGACCACCTCTTCTCCAAACCCGATCCCGCCGCCGATGTTGAGGGCGAGGACTACCGCGACTACCTGAATCCCGATTCGTTGCAGACTCTGACTGGCTGCCGCGTGGAACCCGGCCTGGCGCAGGGAACGCCGGGGACCCCTTACCAGTTCCTCAGGCAGGGCTACTTCTGCCTGGACTCCGCGGACTCCCGCCCGGACAGGCTGGTGTTCAACCGCACGGTGTCTCTCCGGGACTCCTGGGCCCGCACCGAGAAAGCCCGCCGCTAACGCCTGACCGCGGCCATTTCTGGCCGATCCTGACCCCCGGCTTGACAAACCTTTTACAAATCCTATATCCTGTCGCAATATTAATTTTGGAAAAATTTAATTTCTTTTCCAAAATTAAGCTGAAAAGCCTTGACAGCTCATTATGTCCAACCATTATGTTTTCCAGGCCGAAGGGGAGTGGGACAAGTCCCACAGACGTTCAGCCGCGTCCACGCCGGCGCCGGGCTGGACCCCCGGGATGTCTGAATTTCCAAAAGGGGAGGTGATATCGAAGAATACTGGCTCTGCACTAGAGCCGCAATCCGGGACCCCCGCAATAGCGGGCGCGCCGCCGGTTGACGCTTCAGATGCTCGGGTTCTTTGCACGTTAAATTCCCCATAGCGCAATATTGCCTTTTCTTAAATTCGTTTAACATTTACCAAGCAACCTAAGCTGCTCCGACGGGCGCAAAATCAAATTTTTTGCAAGAGGGATTGGGTGAAGAGATGATGTCGACAGCGGTAAAGCTCATTAGCGACGGTGTCATCAAATTCGATGGCGGGTCCATGTTCGGCCAGGTGCCGAAGATGGCTTGGGAAAACAGCGTAGTCACCGACCGGAAGAACCGGATGACCTTGGGCCTCAATTGCTTGCTCCTGCAGGTCTGCGGCCGCAACGTCCTGGTCGACACCGGCGTAGGCTCCAAGGACGTCGATAACGACAAGGAAAGCCTGGGACTGGTCCCCAGCCGGCTATTAAAGGGCCTTAAGGGCATGGGGCTAACTCCCAAGGACATTCACGCAGTAGTTCTCACTCATCTTCATTTCGACCACAGCGGCGGCTGCACCAGGCTCGACCGGGCCGGCAATATCGCCCCCACTTTTCCCAAGGCCAGGTATTACGTACAGAGGACCTGCTGGGAAGAGGCCTGCAACCCCAACGAGCGCTGCTATGCCACTCACCGGGAGGACAATTTCCTGCCCATAGAAGAGCGGGGACAGCTTGAGTTGCTGGACGGCGACGCCGAGATTTTCCCCGGCCTCAACGTCATCGTGACCGACGGCCACGCCAGGGGCCACCAGTCGGTGATGTTCAACCACGGGGGCGAGAGGGTGGTGTTCATGGGCGACGTGGTGCCCACTCCCCACCATTTGAACCTGCCCGTTATCTCGGCCTTCGACTCCGCTCCCCAGGAAACCCTGGAACAGAAGCGCGACATTCTGTCCCAGGCCGAGCGGCAGGGCTGGCTGTTGGTGTTCTCCCACGGCCACGACACCAGGGCGGGCTACCTGGAACGCCGGGGCGACAACGGCATTCTCAGGCCCGTGGAGCTATAAAAAACCTCGCCGGTTTCCTCTTGTGGGTGGCCTGCGGCGGCGGTTTACGGGACCTTGCAGGCCACCTGAGCGTCGGTAAGCTCCCGTAACTCGGCATCGGTGACCAGGTTGCCCAGGTCCCTTCGGTCCTGTGTGGTCACCCGCACGTAGTTGTCGGTGAGGCCCGTCCAGACACGCTCCCCTTCCAGCCCCAGAGCTGATTCCCAGAGGACGGGCCTGGTGTTCCCCAGTTGGCCCAACCGGAACGCCCTGAACCCCTCCTGGGATACCTCGGCCATCTCGGACGCCCTGGCTTTCTTCGACGGCGCGGGAACCTGCTCCTTCAGGTACGCGGCGCTGGTGCCCGGCCTCGACGAATACGGGAATATGTGCATGTCGCTGAACGCCTGCCGCCGGGCGAAATCCCGGCTCTCGCGGAACTCAGCCTCGCCCTCGCCGGGGAAGCCCACGATCAAGTCGGTGGTGATCCCCGCGTCTGGGACCCGCCGGCGAACAAGCTCAACGGCTTGGGCAAACCGCGCCGTGTCGTAACGACGCCGCATCAGCCGCAAAATCCGGTCGCTCCCGCACTGCAACGGTATGTGAAAGTGGGGCATCAGCCGCGGATTTTCCCAAAGCTCCAGCAGCTCGCGGCTGATCTCCTGGGGCTGCAGCGACGATACCCGCAGCCGCGTCACTCCAGTCTCCGCCAGCACGCTCCGTATCAGCGTGGCCAAGTCCGCGCCGTCCAAATCGAACCCGTACGACCCCAGTTGCGTTCCGGTTAGCACGACTTCTTTGCAACCCCCGTCCACTGCCCGCCTGACCTGCTCAACAATCGCGGCGACCGGTATGCTCCGCTCCCGTCCCCTGACCTTGGGCACGATGCAGTAGGCGCACACCTGGTTGCACCCTTCCTGTATCTTGACCATCGACCGGTTGCGCCCTCGCGCCGGGCGCAACTCTTTGTCCCCAAGGCTGTCCCTGGCTATGCCGACCAACTCCGCAGGCGGTTCAAGCTCGCGCACCGCGAGGGCCTGGGAGACCTGTTCCACCAGGCCACCCTTCCCCGAGTTGCCCACCACCAGCGAGACCTCTGCCATACCGTTTAGGTCGCTGTCGGCTCTCTGGGCGTAGCAGCCCGTGGCCACCACCAGGGCATCGCCGCTGGCGCGCCGCGCCCCTCGCAGGGCCTGCCGCGCCTTGGCGTCGGCCGTTGCCGTCACCGTGCAGCTATTGACCACTATCACGTCAGCCCCGGCCGTCCTGTCCACCACCCGGTACCCCGCTTCGGCGAACCGCTGGGCCAACGCCTCGCTGTCGGCCTGGTTCAGCTTACAGCCGTGGGTCTGGATTGCCACCGTCTTCGATGTAGCCGCGCTCATGGTTTAATCAAGCCTTGCTCCGCTGGCAAGCCGGTGTAAGCGCCGCCTCCCCAATCTCAGGAATGCTCTTCCTCCGCTTCATCCGTCGGCGCCAGGTCCCACAGCCGCTTTATAGCCGCTGCGACGTCTTCCAGCATCGCCGCAGTCCGGTCCGCGCCGTACCGGGACCTCCGAGTACGCTCGGAGGTTTGGGCAAAGTCCGCTATCCGGCCAAACGCCTCTCGTATCCGCCGGTCGCGTAGCTCCCCGCCCAACTGCGCGGCGTACTCTCGCACCTCCTCATCGCCGTCCAACTCCAGCCCCCGGCTCAGGGCGACACCCTTCACGGCAAGGGTCAAACTTCCCCACATCAGGTCCTCGGCGCTGCCCCAGCGGCCGCTCCGCGCCTGGGCGACTGCTTCTTCCAAGAACCGCCTGCTCCGGCTGCGGTACCGCAAGATTTTCGGGCGTTCCAACTGCATACGACAACCCACCTGGCACAGATGCCAGGTATTCTAGCATGTGGTAGTCGGGACCCTGGCTAGCTGACGGCTTACACTCGGCGTTGGCGCCGCGATGGAGGATTCCGAGGAGGATATCTTTAACCTTTGCAGATTAGTTGGTGAAACTGCCGGTTTCGCTCCCAGATCGAGACCGACTCAAGCCCCGACAGTTCTAGAGACTTTTCCAACGCCTGCTTGGCCGTCGGTGTGGTCGACCCATTCCTCGATAGCCCTTCGCGCTTTTCAGCAAGCCATTGGAACCAGCGGTCAACATCGGAAAACGATTCGGACTCCGGGTCGTGCCATCGGTATGAAAAGCCGAGGTCTAGGACTATGGTTGACATCTTCCTCATCAAGATAGCTAGCTCTCGCCTATTCCGTTCCTCCGCTTCCAGTGCCGGCGCTATATCCCAATCATGCTCTTTCAGCGAGTCGCAAACCTGGCTCAGTTCTTCAGAAGTGATGGTAATCGGCGGGCTGGGAATCGACCCGTCAGTATAGCGACTGGTCGTACTGGGATAGTCAGGTGGACATGATTCAGGGTCAAGCAAACAGGAACGGACTTCGGCTGCTAAGCCTTCAGTCACCTTGGGCATGCCTGAGGTACCGGAGCCATCGCACCCGATCAAGCCGCCCACCAACAAGCCGAGTAGGGCCAGCCTCGCCCCCCTACCAATCCTCATATTCATCCAGACCCGCGCTCGCTCCCCTCACCCAGGCCAGGGGAACCCCAAACCCCACCCCACCAGCTACTGCCCAGCCCCCGCGTCCGGCGCCGTGATGGCGGTGTCCGTCCCAATATTCGAGTAGGTGTGCTCGGTCCGGCTCACCTGGTCCCCTGAGACATACTCCAGGACGATAAGCCGGTGGGGGGTCCCATCCTCGTCTAGCTGAAGTTCGAACTCGGACCCATCCTGTATTTCTTCTTCGTCTTCCTCGTCTTCATCGACGCCTTCCAGCCACGTGTAGCGTTGCGGAGCAACCCGCCTCACCTTGGACTCCGGGTGGTTCAGGCACGGCCGAAGGCTGGTATCGTCAGTCGTGTCCTCTCGTAGTTCCCAGTCCCCCAGGGTATCCGGGTCGTCTGGCAGGCTTTCTCGCACGTAGAGGGCAACCCCCTCTGAGCCTTGGTCAATCCGTATCTGCTCAGACTTCCCGTCGAGAGTTTCATTGTCGGGCCCGTAGGTGGCAACCATTTGCTGCGAACCGGACCCTGATACCGTGATGTCCCTGACGGTCTTTCCTTCCCCGTCACGCGTTACCACGGTCGTCAGTTGGTAATCGTCTCCAATCTGGTCGCACGCCTCCTGGACGTCGTCCTTGGCTTCCCACAACCCGGGGTCCAGTGCGCATACCGCCACTGCTGCCCCAACCAGGATGACCAAGGCCAGGCTCAGCCAGCCCCAAATGCGGGGAGCAGTCATAGGCCGTCACCTACAGGGGTTTCGTCGGAAAGTAGCCCCGAGACTGTTCCAGGTGGATGGACGCCGCAAGCAAACGCAACCATGCACTTCCCCCTAACTGGGGGATTTTAGCAGGTACGGCTATTTGGTGCTACATGGCCCCCGCCCCGCCGGTTGCCAAAAATCTACCCAGGTGGCAACATAGGTTCCCGGCCCCTTCGGCCCACGCGCCGCGCAGTATCCGGGCCAATTCGCCGCCAGGATTGTGATTGAATGTCCGATTCCAAGAGCAACGTGAGAATTGAGAGAGATTCCATGGGGTCCATGGAGGTCCCTCAAGACGCCTTGTACGGCGCATCCACCATGCGGGCCGTGCTCAACTTCCCCATCAGCGACCTTCGATTTCCCAGGACCTTTCTCCGCGCCCTGGGACTGATTAAGCTCGCCGCCGCCAGGACCAACGCTTCCCTGGGGCTACTGGACCAGGACATAGCCGAAGCAATCGTGTCGGCCGCCGGAGAGGTCGCCGAAGGCCTCCTGGACCAGCACTTCGTCCTTGACATCTTCCAGACCGGCTCCGGCACCTCCACCAACACCAACGCCAACGAGGTCATCGCCAACCGGGCCTCGCAGATAATGGGGGCCGAGCCCGGCTCCCGGCTGGTGCATCCCAACGACCACGTCAACATGGGCCAGTCGTCCAACGACGTCATTCCCACCGCCATACACCTGGCGGCGTTGATGGCCGTCCGCGAAGACCTGGTCCCGGCGCTGCAGGACCTCAAGGCCGAGCTCCAACGCAAGTCCCAAGAGTTCTGGCCCATCGTCAAGACGGGCCGCACTCACCTGCAGGACGCCACTCCCGTCCGCCTGGGCCAGGAATTCCAGGGCTACGCCGGGCAGGTGGAGTACAGCCTGCTGCGCCTGGAACGGCTGCAGGAGGCCTTGGCCGAGGTGGCCCTGGGCGGCACCGCCGTGGGCACCGGCGTCAACACCCACCCCGAGTTCGCCTCCAAGACCTGCCTGACCCTTTGCGAGATAGCCGGCGTCAGCGTCCGGGAGACGGGCAACCACTTCCAGGCCCAATCGACCCTGGACGCCGTGGTCGAGGCCAGCGGAATCCTCAAGACCGTCGCCGTCAGCCTCCACAAGGTCGCCAACGACATCCGCTTCATCGCCTCCGGCCCCAGGGCTGGACTGGGCGAGATTACCCTGCCCGAGGTGCAGCCGGGCAGTTCCATAATGCCCGGCAAGGTCAACCCGGTGATTTCCGAGTCGGTGGTCCAAGTGGTGGCCCACGTGGTGGGCAACGACGCCGCGGTGGCCCTGGCCGGCCAGGGAAGCTACTTCGAGTTGAACACCATGATGCCCGTCGCCGCCTACAATCTGCTCCAGTCCGTCTCCCTGCTGGCGGCCTCGGCCGGCAACTTCTCCCGCCAGTGCGTCAGCGGAATCCAGGCGACTTCAACTGGGCCGGACATGGTGGAGCGAGGACTGATGCTGGGGACCGCCCTGTCGCCGGCCATCGGCTACGACGCCGCCGCGGCCATCGCCAAGGAAGCCGCCGCCACCGGCCAGACCATCCGGGAAGTGGCCAAGCTGAAGACCGACCTGTCCGACGAGGAGCTTGACCGCCTGCTGAAACCCGAGGCTATGACCCAGCCGGGCGTGGGCTAGTCCTTAGGGCGGCGGCTCCAGCGGCAGCTCCATGGCCAGGGCCGCTTCCACGCACTCGGCGCACCGGTCGTCAGGCGAGTGCCCCGTTGCGCTCCAGATGTTCTCGCCGCGCAGGCCGCACAGGTATACCGGCTCTATCTCCTCGATGCCCAGGTCCTGGATGTAGTGGACCTGACCCGTCTTTTCCTCGTTGTTCCACCACCAGTAAGGCAGTTGCCGGTCCAACTCCAAGTACGACTTCTTGTCCCGGTCCAGCCACCCCTCTTCCGGCAGCTCCACGACCCAGTACTCGCCCTGGGGGCCGCGCTCCCGGAATGCCTTCAACTCTCCGCTGCGTATGGACTCCCTGATGGTCCGCTGGGAGACGTTCAGCCTGCGCGAAGCCTCTTGGATTCGAACCCTAACCACGTCAGCCTCCTGGGGCTGCGGCTACCGGCGGCGAATCTGCTGTCCGGCATCGGTGACGTTAGGAGATTCAGTACCCCAAAGCCTCAGCGGCCCGACGACAGCGACGGGTCTTCCACCGTGTCGGCCAGCGACCCGCCGGGAGGCACCATGGGGTAGACGTTGCCCACCGGCTCCACCACGAACTCTATCAGGAACGGCCCGTCATATTGCTGGGCCTGGCGCAGGGCCGGAAGCACGTCCTCCGGGTCGGTGACCCGCAGGCCCGGTACGTCGTAGGCGTTGGCCAGCTTGACGTAGTCGGGGCCCGGAATGGGGACCTCCTTCAGGTGCTGCTCGAAGAACAGCTCCTGCCACTGCCGCACCATGCCCAGGTAGCCGTTGTTGAACAGGGCCACCTTCACCGGCAGCTTGGCTTCCATGGCCGTGGCCAGTTCCTGCAGGGTCATCTGGAAGCCGCCGTCGCCGGCGATGCTCCACACGGTTGCGTCGGGCCTCGCCGCCTGCGCCCCCAGCGCGCCGGGCAGCTCGAAGCCCATGGCTCCCAGTCCCCCCGATGAGACGAAGCTGTTGGTCTTGTTGAAGTCCAGGAACTGGGCGGCCCACATCTGGTGCTGGCCGACCCCGGTCACCACCACCGTTTCCGGGTCCTCCTGTATCAAACCGTTGAGGGCGGCCATGACCTGCTGGGCCTGCAGGATATCCGACTTGGGTATCTCCAACGAGGGATGGTCCCGCCGCTGGTCCCGGATGAAGCCCATCCACTCCGGGCGGTCCACGTAGTTCACCAGCGGCAGCAGCGCCTGCAGCACCGCCTTGGCGTCGCCGACTAACGGCACTTCCACGGGCACGTTCCGGCCGACTTGCGAAGGCTCGATGTCCAGGTGAATTATCCGGGCGTGGGGAGCGAACGTCGAAGCCTTGCCGGTCACCCGGTCGTCGAACCGCATCCCCAGGCCGATTATCACGTCTGCCTGGTCCACAGCCATGTTGGACCAGTACATCCCGTGCATCCCCATCATCCCCAGGTTCAGGGGATGGTTGGCCGGAAAGCCGCTCAGCCCCAGCAGGGTGCTGATTACCGGGATGCCGGTGGTCTCGGCCAGGGCCTTCACCTCGGCTGAGGCCCCCGAACTGAGGACTCCATGCCCCGTTATGATGACCGGACGCCTGGCCTCGCCGATGAGCCTGGCGGCGTCGTGCACCGCTGCCAGGGTCTCCTCGGAGACCAGGATGGCGCAGGGCTCAGGTATCTCCGGGAATTCGACTTCCGTCTCCTCCAACTGCACGTCCCGGGGCACGTCGATCAGCACCGGCCCCGGCCGGCCGTCCAGGGCCGTGAAGAAGGCCTCCCGGAATATCGTCGCCAGGTCGCCGGGCGACATGACCAGGTAGGTCTTCTTGGTGAAGGCGGCGGCGATGGAGCAGATGTCGCATTCCTGGAACGCTTCCGTGCCCATTACCGGCCTGGCCACCTGCCCTGTAATGGCGATCATGGGCACCGAGTCCGACTTGGCCCCCATGATGCCGGTGACCAGGTTGGTGGCGCCGGGTCCGGAAGTCGCCACGCAGACCCCGGGTCTGCCGGTCACCCTGGCGTAAGCGTCGGCGGCGTGGGCCGACGACTGTTCGTGCCGCACCAGGATGTGGCGCAGTTGGGGATAGCTCCAGAGAGCGTCGTAGAATGGCAATATCGCCCCGCCGGGATAGCCGAAGATAACGTCGACGCCCTCTCTCAGCAGGCTCTCGCACATTATCTCGGCGCCCTTTAGTTTCCTGCCGGACTTAAAATTGGAACTCACGGCGGCCTCCGCGGGGTCCGTCCCTCCCAGGGCTGGGAGAGTGGCCCCATCTATTGTGAATGTCCCATCGCCCTGAAGGCGATGCCTCACCCTGATGCTCAACCTGCTGAGAAGAGCCTCGGGAGGGCCGCTGTTTGGACAAAGAAAAATCCCGTCCTCTATAGGGACGGGACTCAATGATTCCCGCGGTACCACCCTATTTGCCCGCCTCAGGCGGGCCTCTCTAGCAGGACACCAACATGCCCCGTCGTTGCTAACGGGCGACGACCCCGTCTCGGCCTACCCAGCCTTCGTTTAGAAGGGCTTCAGCCGGCGGCTCCGGAGGGATCTTCGGACAAGTTCGACGCGCCTGCTCACACCAACCCAGGCTCGCTCTCCGCCTACCCTTGCCTACTCGTCTCCATCACAGCCTTTCGCACAAACCTACCACACGGGTGATTGCGTGTCAATGGGAATGGAGGGGAGCGAATTACCAAACTCCAGGCCCGCAATGCTGTTACAATCCAGGCGGGTGAAAGGGTGCGGCTTGGGGGTTGTATGGTAAAGAAGCGCATCGCATCTGTGGCCCTGCTGGTCGGGCTTGCCGCCCTGTTGGCGGCAGGCGCCATCCTTGCGGGCAATGGAGAAGATTCATTGCCGCTGGACCCGGCTCATGCCGCCTGGCTGGATGGGCTAAGCCCGGCCGAGCGAGAGTGCTTGGACAGGGATCCAACTATGCAACAAATGGACACCCTCGAAGGGTTGTCAGGCGTGGTTATTCTTCCTTGGGACAACGATTCTTGGGGCGAGCCGTTAGCTGACGTCGTGGCTGCAGTTTCAAGCGTATGGGAGGAGTGCATTGACCCCAAGAACGACCTTACGCTTGTACTGCTTACGATGGAAGGTGTTTTTGGCCCACTGTCTGCCGAGACCGAGGCCTGCCTTCAGGATACCCTTGAGAACTTTGAGCTGTCACAATCAAGCTTGGGTGAGTACATTGATGTCGAAACCAGGTACAGCGCTGTGGTCGGCTCATTGTTGATTGGCATGAGTAAATGTCCCTCTGCAGCAGAGGAGAGAGAACAACAGGTCCGGCTCTTTGCAAAGGAGGTTGGCCGGGGGCGACTCACCGATGAAGAAATGGCTTGTGTGCGCCAGGCGGCCAGCCATGACGATTGGGGGCTGCCGACCACCATTAATCCAGAATTCATGGACCATCCGGTTTTTGAGTGCATCACCCCTGAAAGGTTCGGCGAAATCAGCGTGTTTGAACCCGACGATGATCTGCCGTTCAAATTGAAGCCTGGCCAATTGGGCTGCTTCCGGGACTTAAATGAGGAAAAGTATGCATCCTTCCTGGAATTGAGCCAGGACCCTGATCTCAGCCGGGACTACAGTGCAGCCTCGGTGTTCGGCCTTGGGCCGACGTTTCTCTGTTTGACGGATGAACAACTCTTCTCCATATCCCAGATATACCAGGAGGCGAAAGAAGAGTTTAGCCAAGAGTTCGCCATCGAGACGATCAGGTGCGACCAGGAACTGGCCAGGTTACGTTTGGAGGGATTACGACAATTCGGGTGGGAATTTGTGTTGGACCGGGTAGATAACCCGACGGACGAACAGCGAGAGTTTAACGAAGCCGCAGCAGCCAAGCTCCAGGCCATATGCCCAGAGCCACCGATGGAAGAATTCTGAGCAAAGACTCCACGAGTGCTGCTGGGCTTGGCATTGCTGGCCATGGCGGTGGCGCTGGCCTTGATTGTGGATTGACTGCTAACCGAGGGAACTTTGCACTTCCCTAAGGGCGTCAGGCAAGCCCTTAAGCCATTCCCAGCATATGCACCACCAGTCGCCCCTCCTCCACAACCACCAATATCCTCCTCGACCGTCCCTGCTCCCCAACCGTTCGCCTTGAGCCTGTCCTCAGGCAAACCGGAGCCGACGACTTCTAGGTTGTGACTAGGCCGCCCCCGTTCCGCCCCCCCCGTCTCACCGCGTCCGCCTGGACCCAGCTAGGCTGTCCGTGCGCCCTTCGATTTCCCTCAGGACGAACGGACAGCCGGCGCGTGTGCAGCAACAACCTCGTCGACAGCCAATCCCCACCCCTAAAACTACTGACATTTCGCGCTTGCGCACCCCCACACCCCCTTCGTATGCTGTCTACAGGCAGGTCTCACCCCTGCCGAATCTAAAAACCGGCCACTGAGGCCCCATGGCTCTAAATGTCTCAAAATGGCACTGGAAAAAATACTTACGGTCTCTCCCCACGCCAGCAGGCGACCCTCCCCATACTTGCCTCATCTTCCACCATCGCCCAGGCCGCCCGCATATCTAAGGTCGGACGCCGCACCCTTCACCGATGGCTCCAGGACCCCGAATTCCAGGATCAGCTTGCCCAGTACCAACGTCAGGCCGCCGAACTCGCCAAGGGCCACCTGCAAAGCCTGACCCTGCAGGCCGTTCTTCGCCTCGGCGAGTTCCTGGACGACCCCAGCCCTGAGGTGCGCCTCCGCGCCTCCCGCACCGTTCTCAGCTTTTCCGCCCGTTTTAACGAAATCCAGGAAATTCAGGCCCAAGTCCAGGCCCTCGAGTCATCCCTCCCCATCTGGGAAGCCGGGAGGAATTGACATGAACCTTAGCTCTTTGCAGTCCCGCGTCCGCGCCCTGCGCCGTAAAATGGCCCGCCCCTATGCCCAGCTCATGATTCAACGCATGACCGACGAAATCTGCGACCAGTGGGCCAACGCCAAGGGGCTCAAGCAGGCCCTACCCAACCCACAAGAATTCGTCCGAAAGATTGTCAAAGCGGGCTTCCGGCTCCCCACCTTCACCGGTGCGGTGCTCTACCTCGAAGCCTGCAACAAACGTCGAAACCAGCCCTATCCGGACTACCTCCTGGGCCTCCTCCTCCCCTGGGCCACCTACAGCCACGCCGTGGACTGACCACAACCCTTGCCCTGCGTGCCCCTTGCCACACAAAGGACGTGAGCGATGCGATACGCCAACATCACATGTTGTGATATGGTAGAACCAGTAATAAAGCCACGTCGCCAAGGAAGGCAATTATGAGTCTGCTGAAGAGACAAGCGGACAAGTCCTCGACCGACGCTGGAAAGCTGTTGCGCAATATGCAAGTCTTTGAAGCTGCCCGGCTAAGGATGGACAACGACTATGCCGAATTATTGGAGCAGTACCCGAACCGCTGGGTTGCCGTGGGGCAGGATGGGGTGATCGATCACTCAGAATCGCCCAGCGCATTGGTCGCCTCTTTGGAGAAACGAGGCATCGACAACTGGGAGTATGCCTTGGGATACCTTGACCCCGAGGGGACTCACTTGCTGTTGTGATCAAAGGCTCTTTTGACACCGCCGGTAATCCTCTCATTCTTGCTGGTTTGGTAATTCCCGAATTCAACCTCCACCTCCACGGAAGTAGCATAGTTCGGTTCCTCGTTGACACCGGCGCTACGGACACTTGTCTGCACCCGGCGGATGCCAGGCGGCTGGGCGTTCCCATCGACGGACTTCAGGCGTCGATGTCATCACAGGGAATCGGGGGCAAAGCAGCATATGCCTCGGCGTCCGCGCAAATCTATTTCCAGGAACCATATGGGATCAGGTCACGATTTCGTTTGATCGGCTATAACATTGACTTAGCTGTCGCCCTGCCAACCGAGGAGAATGCGGTTCTTCCATCATTGCTGGGAAGGGATATTCTGAATCAGTGGGACATTCGCTACGATATGCAGCGTTCGCTCCTTGAGTGCCGTCCACACACTTTCGACCGAGTAGTGCCCTAGCGTGATAGCTCCTCTAGGCCGCGTTTCTGGTCGTACAAGCCCGGCCGGCCGCTGCCTTTGTTAACAGCGATAGTATTAGCGGATTAGAGGATGAAGACATTGATAGACAGCTCCCCGGGTCTGGAGCGGGACGCGGGCCAAGTGCGCGAGGTGGAGTTGCTGCCGGGGGAAACCGTCACCTGCGTGTTCTCTCCGGAACGCGGGGTGGCCCCGGAGCCCCTGTCTAGCGGCCGGATGCTGGTCACCACCAACCGGCGGCTCCTCGCGTTCTGCCGCAACAACGGCAGAGACGAGACTGTCCTGACCATGCTGGAAGAGGTCCAGAGCGCCTCGGTGAGGCCCGCGCCAAGGCGTTGGGGCGCGGTGCTCAAAGGAGCGCTGCTGGCCGCTGCGGGCATCGCATTCTACCTGGTGGTGGCCTACTGGTTGACCGACCCCATCCACGGCCCGTCGGTGCCGGTGATCAACATAGACGTTGCGGCCCTCGCGCTCTTGCTGGGGCTGCTGGGGGCGGCCTGGATGTTGGGCGCCCACTACCTGGCCAACGAGGACGGCTCGGTGTTGTTCCTGGGCCGGGACTGGCGGCTGCACTTCCCGTACCGGGCCGGGCGGCCCAGCAGGGAGATTTACCAGGTGGTGAACACTCTCTTTGCGGCGCGTCAGGCGGGATATAGCCCCCCTGTGCTCTGGGAAGACTAAAGGCGGCCGGAATCCCGGCCTAGTGGGTTGAACCCAGGGACAGGCTTGGGTCCACGTCCAGGTCCAGGCCGAAGGGCTCGTCCCGCCGGTACTGGTAGTAGGCGCAGGCGGCGATCATCGCCCCGTTGTCGGTGCAGAGCTTGGGCGTCGGGATGATGACCGGCAGGGGCGAGCGGCGGGTCACCTCCTGACGCAGGAGCGCGTTGGCCGCGACTCCGCCGGCCAGCACCAGCCCCTTGGCCCCGTACCTGTCGGCCATGTCCAACACCTTGGCGCACATCACGTCCACCACCGACTCCTGGAAGCCCGAGGCCAACTCCCGGACCAGTTCGTTCAGTTCGGCTTCGTCCAAACCGGTGTCGCCCGGCGGGTAGATGCCCTTGTCCTGGGCCAGTCGTAGCAAGGCGGTCTTCACGCCGCTGAAGCTGAAGTCCAGGGTGTCCCTCATCCAGGCCCGGGGCAGCCGCTCCCGGCCGGCGGCCCCTTCCGACGCCTTCTGTATCTCCGGGCCGCCGGGAAACCCCAATCCCAGGATGCGGGCAGCCTTGTCGAAGGCCTCGCCCGCTGCGTCGTCCCGGGTGCGCCCCAGCAGCTTGTAGACCCCGTGGCCTTCCATCAAGACCAGGTCGGTGTGGCCGCCCGAGGCAATCAGGCAGGCCAGCGGGAACCCGGGGTCGCTCTCCGGGTCGTGCCCCGTCAGCCACGAGGCGTAGATGTGGCCCTCCAGGTGGTTCACGCCGACCATGGGTATGCCCAAGGCGTAGGACATGGCCTTGGCCGAGTTGAGGCCGGTGATCAGGGAGCCGGCCAGGCCGGGGCCGTAGGTGACCGAGACAAGGTCGATGTCCTCCAGCGCCAAGCCGGCTTCGGACAGGGCCATGTCCAAGGCCGGGGTCAGGTCCCGCACGTGCTGGCGCGACGCCACCTCGGGGACGATGCCGCCGTAGGGTGCATGAAGATGTACCTGGGAAGCGATGACGTTGGACAGCATTCGCCGCCCGTCGGCCACCACGCCCACCGCAGTCTCGTCGCAGGATGTTTCGATGCCCAGGATGTTCAGAGCCATGTTCGTTTCACCCGTCCGGATAGGATAGCAAAACTGAGGGGTGATTTGGAATGGGCGGGGGTTGATGGCTGCGCGGTTGTTCCTGTACAAGCGCCGGCTTTCCGTTCGTCCTGAGGCTCTCGAAGGGCGAACTGGGGTCTGACGGAGTCAACTTTACGGGCGGGCGATACGATGTGCTATCATCGTGACAGCTAGAATTAACCGTGAAAGCTACGGCTGGAAACCACGCCACCCTCGGCTTGCGGAGGTGACGCCCCACGATGGACATTCCTGACTTATCGAGGCTGATATTACTGGTCGTATGCCTGATGCTGTCGGCCCTCTTTTCCTCGTCGGAGACGGCATTCATTGCCCTGCCGCGGGCGCGCTTAATGCACCTGATGCGCATAGGCCAACCCGGAGCCGAACGGGTTGGCCGCCTGATTCAAGTCCCCAACAAGCTGCTGGCCACGGTGCTGCTGAGCAACAACCTGGTAAATACCGGAGCGGCGGTGTTGGGCACGGCCCTCCTGGTGAGTTGGATGGGCAACGACTACCGGGCAGCGCTGGCAGCGACCTTCGGCATAACCCTGATCCTGGTTGTCTTTGGAGAGGCCATACCCAAGACCATCGCCTGGCACCGTTCTGAGAAAGTGGCCTTCGCCGCTTCCATACCCGTGGAGGCGGCGGGAGTTGCCCTGGCCCCGGCAGTACGGGTGCTGCAAGGGGTGACATCGGTGGTGGGGAAGGGCGTGGGGATTTCCGGCAAGCTCCCGGAAATCGACGAGGAGGAAATCCGGAGCCTGATAGCGGCGGGGGCCCAGACCGGCGCGGTGGAGGCGCGGGAGGCCGCCCTGCTGGAGCAGGTGTTCCACTTCGGCGACCGGCGAGTCCGGGAAATCATGACTCCCCGGCCGGAGATCGTCTGGATCGAACGCGGGACCACGCTGGAAAAATTCCTGCCAATCTACCTGGAAAACCAGCATACGCGGTTCCCGGTGTACGAAGGGACCATGGAGAACGTGGTAGGGGTCATGGCCATCAAGGACGTGCTCCAGGATATGGGGAAGCAGAAGCTCCGGTTGGGGGACTCGGTAACCGACCATTTGCGTCCGGTCTATTTCGTTCCCGAGACCAAGACCATCAGCAGGACCTTCAGCGAAATGCAGAGCGGGAGTTACAGCCTCACGCTGGCGGTGGATGAATTCGGCGGTATCGCCGGCCTGGTCACCCTCAAGCAGCTTCTGGAGGTTATCGTCGGCCAGGTGGGAGAAGAAGAAGGCCCCCAGGAAGAGGTCTACGTATCGCTGGACGAGCACACCTACCTGCTGGACGCGGGCGTCGGCATCGTGGACATCAACGAAGAACTCAGCTTGGAGCTGCCCCTGGGTGAGTATCAGACCGTGGCGGGATTTATCTTGGACAAGTTGGGCCGGATACCGGCGGAGGGCGACGTGGTGGAACACGGGGACTTGAGGTTCACCGTCAAACAGATGGACAGCGTTAGAATAGACAAAGTCGAATTGAGCAGGCCCGAGGCCAGCCGGGAAGACGCCGCCCAATGAACCTGGTCCTGGTGCGCCACGGAGAAACGGACTGGAACAAGCTGGGCAAGTTTCAGGGACAGAACGACGTAGCCCTGAATTCCCTGGGCATGGTGCAGGCCACGGAAACGGCCAGGGCGGTCGCCGAATATAAGCACTCGGCCGTCTACTCCAGCCCGCTGCGGCGCACTATACAGGTAGCCGAAGAGATTTCCCGGATTGGCGGCAAGCCAGTGGTGGGAGTAGAGGACCTCCAGGAATTGAACCTGGGCGACTTGGAGGGGGTGAGCGGCGAGGAAATACGCGCCAACTGGCCGGGGGTCCTTGCCACCTGGCGCGAGGACCCGGCGGGAGTTTCCATGCCCAACGGAGAGTCCTTGGTGGAACTCCAGGAGCGGGCCTGGAACGCCCTGACGGAGCTGGAGGAGGCCCACCCCGAAGAGGGCAACCTGATTATCGTTTCCCATAACTTTGTCATCCGGGTGCTGGTCTGCCAGGTGCTGGGCTTGCACCTGGAGAACTTCCACCGCACGACGCTTAGCCTGGGATCGATCTCCGTGGTAGAAAGCGACCAGCAGGGGCACAGGCTGCTGTCCTACAACTCCACCTCCCACCTGTCTCCAGAAAACCGATAAGGGCAGCCCATGTCGGTTAGCAGCCGATTGGAGAACCAGGCGGCGAAGGCCCTGGTCCGGGCCGGCTTCTCAGGCAACGGCTCTCTCCTAGTTGTGGGCATCTCCGGCGGCCCAGACTCCTCGGCCCTGCTGCATTGCTTGTCCAGACTAAGCCGGCAGCACGGTCTTGCCCTCCACGCCGCCCACCTGAACCATGACTTTCGAGGCGAAGAGGCGGCGGAGGACGCCCGATTCGCTGCGGCGCTGGCCGCGAGTCTGGGCATCCCGGCGACGGTGGAGCAACGGGACGTAACGGAGCACCAGAAGCAGCGCCGCATTTCGTCCTTCGAGCAGGCAGCCAGGGAACTGCGCTATTCGTTCCTGGCAGAAGTCGCGGAAGAAACGGGGGCATCCGCCGTAGCAGTGGGCCACACCTCGGACGATTTGGCGGAGACTGTGTTGCTGCACATACTGCGGGGGTCGGGTACCCAAGGCTTGCGGGGAATGTCAAAGTCTTCTCCCTGGCCTTTTCCCGGAAACAACAGCTGGTTGAGCCTGTTCAGGCCGCTGCTCAAGGTTACCAGGACCGATACGGAAAGTTACTGCCGGGAGTTGGGCCAGGAATACCGGGAAGACACAGGCAACCTCCTGTACCGGTTTACACGCAATAGGGTGCGGCACAACCTGATGCCGCTGCTGGCGTCGGAATACAATCCCCAGGTGCGGGAGTCGTTGGTCAGGTTGTCCCGGACGGCGGCCTTGGAGGCGGAGTACCTGGCAGCGGAAGTGGAACGGGTGTGGCCCCAGACGGCGGAGGAAAGGGATGACTGGGTGGTCTTCGACCGGGCTGCGCTGGCCCTTCTGCACCCGGCCATGCAGAAGTTGCTGTTTCGCAAAGCCTACACCTGCCTGATCGGAGACGCCCGCAGGTTGGGGGAGCGCCACCTGGAAGCGATGGCAGAGTTGACTCAATCCGCCAAGGCAGGCCGCAGCTTTGACCTACCCAACGGCCTGCGGTTCCAGAGGTCTTACGATTCCCTGCGCCTGTCGAGGGTCACCGGTGGGGCATGCCCGTTCCCACAGCTGCAGGGCGTCCACCACCTTGATGTTCCTTCGTTGGAAGCAGGACAGGCGGTGCATCAGTCAGGGCCGTGGCGGGTGACTCTCTGCAGGGTCGCGTCGTTTGTTCCTGAGGCGGGTGAAGAGCCAGGCTCTGGCCCGTGGACGGCTTATTTCGACCCGGGGGCTTTAGAACAGCCGCTGGAAGTGCGTACAAGGCGGCCAGGCGACCGCATCCGGCCTCTGGGCATGAGCGGGGAGAAGAAGCTGCAGGACTTGTTCAGCGACGCCAAGGTCCCACGGGAGTGGCGCGACCGCGTGCCGTTGTTGGTTGCCCGGCGGGGCATTGCCTGGGTTGTGGGTTACAGGATCGCGGAGTGGGCCAAGGTGAAGGCGAATGGGGGAACGCCGGGCGCGTTGCGGGTTACTTTCGAGGTTACCGCGTGACCGGACCCATTCATGATTGCCTACCACAGCCGATGTGCCCTATCCAGATCGCCTGACCGCCACCCTAGCTCATGCTTCGAGAGCCTCAGCACGAGCGGCCCCAAGAGCCATCCGACGTCAGGTTATGCAGCGGCCCCTATAGTCGAAGAGCGAGGGCTAGAGGCCCATGAGCCTGGCGGGATTGTCTTTGACCAACATCCCCACCTCGACCTCGTCCATGCCGGCTTGCAACAGGGTGGCAATGCCCATGCGCAGTCCCTCGGCGGGCATGGGGTGGAAGTCCTGCCCGAAGTCGGTGCTGACGATGCAGTTCTCAGGGCCGACGGCGAGAATGGCATCCACCAGGTCCTTTGGGGCCAGGAGGTTGGACAGGGGCATGATGGCGTGAAAGCAGTGCTCGATGTAGGCTCCCATGGCGGCCAGGTTCTTCATGTCCTCGATGGTCATCCCGTTCCAGCTAGCCATGGTGGTGGCATGGGTGACCAAGACACGACGAATTCCCAGGTCCTGGGCCTCGGAGACAAGGGCCAGGCTCTCTTCCGTGGAAAGATGGCCGGTGGCCAGCACCATGTCGTGGGACCTGATCAGCTCCAATATGGCGTAGACCTCGGGCGCGAGCCGGCCTTGGTCGTCCAGGATGTAGATGCCGCCGTTGAGGCCCCGGCGCTGGCGGTCGGACCTGGCGGAGAAGGTGGGCATCCAGACCACCCTACCGCCCATCAAGGCGGCGTTCTCCACGGCCATGGGGTTCAAGCCGCCAACCTCCATGTTCAGGGTTACACCGCCGATGAGGGTGATTCCGGGAACCGCTTGGCTGGCGGTGTAGGCCACGGGATGGGTGGGGTATTCGTGGCTTTTCAGCACCATGCCGCCCATGCCCATTTGCAGGGCCTGTCGGGCCACATCGATGGCGCCGCCCCGGCGTTGGACCTTGGCGTCGGGGGCGATATGGACGTGGATGTCCAGGGCGCCTTCCAGTAGGAGGTCTGCGCTACTCACGGTGTCTCCTGTGGGCCGGATTCAGTTCGATGCCGTTGTCGGATGACGGCTCAGGTGCGCCACTAGGCCTTCAGGTGCTGGTCGAACCAGGCTATAGCCTTGGACCAAGCGTCGGCAGCGGCTTCGGGGCGGTAGCTGTCCCTGGTTTCGCAGTTGAAGCCGTGGCCGCAGCCGGGATACACGTGGAATTCGTGGATCTTTCCGTGTTTTTGAAGCTCGGCTTGTATGGCGGCCACGTCGGCAGGACTGGGGATAGAGTCATCCTCACCGAACAATCCCAGCATGGGGGCGCTGATGTTGGCGGTCTGGTCGAAGGGGGAGGGGCCGTCGCCGCCCAGGGGGTCCGTAATCATTCCGCCGTAGTAGACGACGGAGGCCTTCAAGTCGGAGACAGTGCAGGCGGCCAGGTAGGAAACCCTGCCGCCGAAACAGAAGCCCACGATGCCGATGCGGTCGGCTTGAACGAAGGGCTGGGCCTTGAGGTAGTCGACCGCGGCCTGCACGTCGGCGACGACTTCAGCATCGCTGCACTTGAACATGTTGGCGATGGCAGTGTCCATTTCCTCGTGGAGGCCCATGGTCATGCGTCCCTGGCGGTGGAACATGGCGGGGGCGAGTCCCACGTATCCCTGGGCCGGGAGCTTGTCGGTGACGGACTGGATGTGGGAGTTAACGCCCCATATCTCTTGAATCACGACGACGGCCGGGCGGCTGCCCTCGCCCTCCGGCTGGGCCAGATAGCCCTCCATGGTCTGCCCGTTGACGTCGATGTCTACCCAGCTAGCCGGCATTGGCGTTCCTCCTCAGGCTGAATTACTCAAAACCGTACGGATACGGGGCTGCTGGTCCAACGGCTGATACCGTCGAACCACGATATTCTATCACGGTATGAGGTCACGTCGTTTTATTTTGGGGCGGCACACTGTATGATAAGAATAGACCGGTGTGCGGGTGAGGAGGCAGACGGCGGGATGGGGCGCAGGGAAGCAACCACCGGAGGAGCGAAACTGAGAAACCTGGCGAGCTTTCTGGTACACCTGTTCGGGCGGAGCGGCGACCCTGAGGTGGCGCGACTGTCCACGGTGCACGACAGCTGCCTGCTGTGCGAGGAACCCATCCGGGAGTCTTCGGCATACCTGACCTACCGGGTGTGCCCCTACTGCCGGTTCCACTACACCCTGACCGCCAGGGAACGCATAGAGCTGCTGGCGGACAAGGGGTCGTTCAAAGAATCCCACAAATACCTCAGTTCTACGGAGCCGCTGTCCTTTTCCCAAAGAGGAAAGTACCGCAACCTGCTGAGCCAGGACCAGAGCTCCACCGGGCTAACCGAGGCGGCGGTGACCGGCCGGTGCCGCATTGACGACATCGAGGTTATGGTGGCGGCGCTGGACTTCGGGTTCATGGGCGGCAGCATGGGCATCGTGGTGGGGGAGAAGGTCGCCAGGGCCTTCGAGACGGCGGCCCGCAAGAGCCTGCCGGTGGTGGCGATGGTCTCGGGGGGCGGCAGCCGGATGCAGGAAGGGGTGCTTTCCCTGATGCAGATGGCCAAGACGGTGACGGCGGCCAACCGCTTGAGGGAGGAGGGAACTCCCTTCATCGTGGTGCTGTCCAACCCGTCGACGGGGCAGGCTTACGCCAGTTTCGCCAACCTAGCGGACGTGATTCTTGCGGAGCCGGGGTCGCTGATTGGCCTGGCGCCGCTGCGGGCCCTGCGGGCGGCTTCCAACACGCCGTTGCCGCTGGACGCTCACACGGCGGAGGCCCACCTGAACCACGGGCTGCTGGACAACGTGGTGGACCGGGAGGTGCTCCAGTCACGACTGGCGACGCTGCTGCAACTGTTCACCTCCCAGGGGCAGGGCAAGGGCAATCACAAGGCGCTGCTCAAGACCGAGTTCGAAACGCCCTCCGAGACCGCCGTATGGGAATCGGTGACCATTGCGCGGCACCCGGAACGTCCCCTGGCCATGACCTACATTCATTCGATGCTGGACCCCTTCGTGGAGTTGAGGGGCGACCGGCTGAACAGCGACGACCGGTCGATAGTAGGCGGGGTTGGAGTGCTGCACGGCGAGCCGGTGGTGGTCATCGGCCAGCAGCGCACCCACATGTTGGAGGGCGAGCGGTACCACGTGTACCCCGACGGGCTGAGAAAAGCGCAGAGGTTGATCTCGCTGGCGTCACGGTTCAAGTTGCCGTTGGTTACGCTTATCGACACCAATGGAGCGGACCCGGGCCTGGAGGCGGAAGAGCAGGGAATCGGCAACGCGGTGGCGACGACATTGTCGCTGATGGCGGAGGCGCCGGTGCCCATCGTTTCAGTCATCATAGGAGAGGGCGGCAGCGAGGGAGCGTTGGCCCTGGGGTTGTCGGACCGCATCCTGATGCAGCAGTACTCGATTTATTCTCCCATATCGCTGAACCGTCACTTAGGCGGGCCGTACCCGGACCACATGCTGGACCGGGAGGCTGCAGAAGCGCTGATGTTGACGGCGCAGGACTGCCTGGAACTGAGCATTGCCGACCAGGTGGTGTGCGAACCGGACGGGGGGGCCCACACCAGCCCCAGGGAAGCGGCCAACGAGGTGGGGCTGGCCGCGGGCAAGCAGTTGGCCGAACTAGCCAGGATGTCCACCGGCAAGCTGCTGAAGCGCCGCTACCAGAAGTTCCGCAGGATGGGCGAGCAAAGCGCCTATTCGCAAGAGGCGATGAACCTGGAAGTGGAACTTTTGATGAACATTACGGCCGACGGGGCGCGCAGCGGCCGTTTGGTGAGGTCTCAGCGGCGCAGGGGTAAGGAAGAGAAGCCTGCCAAGGCCAAGAAAGAGAAGAAGGTTAAAGTCAAGGTCGGGAAGAACGGGAAGGAGTAGGGGTCAGGCGGCTTCGCGGCCGAGTTCCTGGAGGCTGTTCCTGACGCCGGCGGCCAGTACGGCGTATTCCTGGCCTACGTCGGGATCGGCGAGTGCGGTGGGGGTGGAGGTGTCGCGGTAGCTGGACCTGAGGGCCAGGGAGCCCAGGAAGGGAGCGTCGACATCCTGGGCCAGCTTTTTCCCAGCACCCTCTCCGAAGACGTCGCCCGTGTAGTTCTCGACTATCCCCAGGACGTTCAGGTTAAGCTTGCGAATCATGTTGATGCAACGCTTGGCGTCGATGGTCGCCAGTTCCTGGGGCGTGCTGACCACGACGAACCCGTCCAACGGTATGGTCTGCATGACGGTGAGGGGTGAGTCGGAGGTGCCGGGGGGCAGGTCCACCAGCAGGTAGTCCAGATCCCCCCAATCGGTTGCCTGCAGGAACTGGTTGATTGCGTTGTGAATCATGGGGCCGCGCCAGATGATAGCCTCTTCCTCTCTCTCCTGGAAGAAACCCATGGAGACGACCTTGACGCCCCATTTCTCGGCGGGAGTTATCTGGCCGTCGGCGTACCCCGGCTTGTCGGTTATACCCAGGACTTTGTTTACGTTGGGGCAGTCGATGTCAACGTCCAGGAGACCGACCTTGCACCCCTCCTTGGCCAACGCCACGGCCAGGTTGACGGCCACGGTGGTCTTGCCGACGCCGCCCTTGCCGCTGTAGATGCCCAGGGTGGTGCGTATCTTGGACAGGCGATCAGTTATCTGGCGCTTCTGCTGCCAGCTACGCTTGATCTGCTCGAGGCGGGCGGTCTCCTGGGGGGTTGGCATGGGAGCTAGATGCCCAACTGTGCCTTGGCCTCTTCGCTAATCAGTTCCGGCGACCAGGGAGGATCGAAGACCAGCTCTATCTCGACTTCCTCGACTCCGTCCAGATCCTGGATGGCCCATTCGGCCTGCTGGGCGATGAAGGGTCCCATGCCGCAGCCGGGGAAGGTCAGGGTCATCTGGACGTAGACGTTGCCGCCGTCGTTGACCTGCACGTCGTAAATCAGTCCCAAGTCCACCACGTTCACGGGAATCTCCGGGTCGTATACGGTCTTGAGCGCCTCGGTGACTGCGTCTGAAGTCAGAGTTGCTTCGGCCATGTTTGTCTCCTCCAGGTCGGACCTGGGCCTGTTGGCTGTTTCTAGAACCTAGGCTCATTATAGAAATAGTCTAGTGAATAGGTCAACTATGGCTTGTCTGTATTTGCTTGACGGTAGGGGAGCTATGGGGGCCCATCTTCGCCGATGGTCCGTATCAGTGTTGCTGTCCCGAATCGTGCGATAATGCCCACATTTAGCGGGTCAGCGGCCCTTATGGGACTGCTCCCCAGTGTTGGTAACAGACCGGTGGAGGCTTGACTGTGAATACATGGGGCGTCAGGGTCTACGGAAATCCGTGCAGGGAATGCGGGTTTGAGTGGTCTATTTCCATGGAGGCTGCCGCGGCAATAGTGGCTGAGATACTAGGGCGGTATGCCAGGCTGCTGGAGGGGCAGGACGGATCGGCGCGGCATCCGAGCCTGAGTTGGTCGGTGGGAGGCTATGTGTGTCACGTAGGCGACAATCTGCGGATATGGGGCGAGCGCATGTGGAGTTCAGCGGAGGCCGAGCACGTGGAGATAGAGGCCTATGACCAGGACGAACTGGCTAAAGTGCGAAGGTATGAGTCCATACCCCTGGGTACTGCGCTTTGGTCACTTTCCCATGCGGTGGACGCGTGGCAAGAGGCGTTCAGGGCCGCAGCCGGGCGGGAGCCGACGTTCGATCACCCCGAGAGAGGTCCAATATCGCTGACTGACCTGGTGCAGTCGAACTGCCACGACGCGGTTCACCATGAGTGGGACATACGGCGGTCATTGGGCGTGTAAGGACTGACAGAGGCACGTTGCAGGAAAGTCAGGCGGTTGGGTTCCTGGCCTTGTCGGGCGTGGCGAGGAGCAACAAAGAAGGCAGCACCACTATCGAGGCGGCCAGGGCCAGGAAGACCATCAGAGCGGTGAGGATGCCGAAGGCCGAAAACATGGGCATGGGGGCGAATCCCAGGATGGCAAATCCCAGTATCGAGGAGACTGCCGAAACCGCGAGGGCCATGCCCGTGCCGTTGACCGCCTTTTGCAGGGCCTGCATACGATCGCCCGACCTGGCCAATTCCTCCCTGAACCGCATCGTCATGTGGACGGAATAGTCGATGCCTACGCCGATGGAAACCGCTCCAATGGTGGCGGTCACGAAGTTAAGGTTGAATCCCACCAGGTACATGATGCCGTAAAGCCAAGCGGCGACGAGCACCACCGGAATTACCGTTACCAGCGCGTACCTGAAGGAGCGCAGCGCAAGCAACAGCAGCGCAAGGGTGGCAACTACGGCGATGGGCAGGGAGGTCTGCAGCGTGCTGGTGACGGCGGCAAGCTGGCCCTCTCGTACAAATGGGGAGCCGGTGATTCCAAACTCGGTTATGGCGCCGGAATCAGCCAGGAAGGCAATGTCTTCAGTGAGGCCTTCCCTAGCTGCCCTGACCGTGCTTTGCTCCCTGGAATCGGGAATGCCGAGGGTGAGCAAGGCGGCGGCGTCCCGGCCGCCTCCCGGTTGGTAAGACAGGACTTCCCGGACCCTTCCGCCATCGTAGACCAGAGTGGCATTGTCCAGTGGCACGCCGTGGGCAACCGCGTAGCCCATGACTGCCGAGACCTGCTCTCGGGTGTCGGGAAGCCCGTCGCCATTTTGGTCGTGAACCTGCACGCCGGTCATCTCCAAGACCCGGTTCACGGCGTAGGCGGTTCCGGTTACCCTGGTTAGTACGTCGATGACGTTGGGATCCTGGATGAACGGGGTCCCATCGACGCCCCTAGCAATGTGTGGGTTGTCCCCCAGCTTCTCGATGAGCAGTTGGATGGAAGCCAGAGCCTCGGGCGAGGCCAGGTCGCCCTCCAGGTAGATAAGTGCTTGCTCCCCGCGCCGCTGGCCCACGTGCTCGTCCAGCTTGTCCAGGCCCACAACGAAGTCGGACTTGCTATCGAAAAAGTCCTTTACGTCGAATTCGGCTTCCAACTGGAGAGCGAGCAAGACTGCGCCGGCGGTGACGCCCGCCGAAACCGCCAGAACCGCCAGACGGAAGCGGGCCAAGCGGACGACCAGGGAAGAGAGCCACGCCTCCAACGACCCCTCCCGGCGAACAGCAGGCGACTGGGTTGGCAAGTCCGAGACGGCTGGGCCACGGAAGCGCAGCCAAAATGCGGGCACCAGCAGGAACGCGACTATCGAGCCCAGTATGAGCCCGACGCCGGGAATGGTGATACCGACGACAAGGAGCAGAACGCCGTTGCCGGACATGGACGCCACGCCCAGACCGCCGAAGATCCGGCCAATGCGTCCGAAGCGACCCGGCGGCGGATTTCTGCCTGCCCGAAGCCGGTCGATCCTGGCCAGGGCCAGGGGCGCCACGACTCCCAAGATGAGAAAGGAAGACCCGACGGCGATCCCGGCGGCGAGTCCGAAATGGACCACGGCCTCGATGCCGGAGGAGGTGTTGGCCAGGAAGGCAACGCCATCGCTCAACATGGCCAGCACCAGGGCACCCATCACTCCAGCCAGGCCGACGCGGAAGGCTGGGCCCGGGGCGTAGCCGATGCTCTTTTCCTCCTGGTACCGCCGTACGGCGTGAACGACGAAGTCCACTCCCAGGGCCACCATGGCGATGGGGACGATGAAATCTATGACCAGCCCGCTTTTGAGGCCCACCAGGTTGGAGATGCCGCCCAGCCAAATCATCATAGCGCCCAGGCCGGCCCCGGTCAGCGCCATGGCCCAATAGGACCGGAGGCTGAGACCCACCACGACCACCACGGTGGCGATGGTCAGCATGATGAATATCCCGGCTATGCGGCCCTCGTCCTCGGCTTCCAGGTTCTGGTCAAGGGCGACGCCCCAAAGCTCGAAGCTGCGCTGGTCTCCTCGCAGCACTTCCTGGACGTTCCGGTTGAACTTCTCCTTGTTCAAGGTCGCATCGCCGGCGCCGAGCCCGCCGCGCACGGCGGAATGTCCTCCCAGCTTGTCGTTGTCGGCCAGCACGGTAAAGACCAACCCCGGCGAGGTCCAGTAGTCGATGGTCTCTCCTGCCACTTCCCTGCTTACACTGGAGGCCTTTTCGGAAAGGGTGTCCTGCAGGCCGTCGGTTAGAGGGCTGGACAGCAGCCGGTGGACCGCCAACTTGACTTGCTGGTCGGTTGCCGTCTCCAAGGACACGTCGAGCGACGGGTCGTGTCGGAGGACCTCCTGGACGTGGTCGGCGATGGTGGACAAGCCGGTGAAGGGCCGGTGGGTGTAGGTCTGGAAGCTAGAGTATAGATACGGCTGGCGAGGTAAAGAATCGGGAGCGAGCAGACCTCGCGCGTCAACATCCAGCAGGTCCTGGGTGTTTTGGTACAACTCCCAGAGGACTGGCTGGGTGAGAACGTCACCGTCCCGGGCTTCAATGATGTAGGCGGCGCCATGCACCACGGCCTGGAACCGCTGATCGAGGGTGTCTTGAAGACCGAACACCTGGCCCTTGGGATCGCTGGATGCCTCGGCGTCGGGCTCCATGGCCAGCAGGGGGATGATAAGCAGCAGCGTCAGGACCAAGGCGGCCGCGATAACCAAGCCGGCGCGCCGTTCCAGGAAGCCGCTTATCCGAAGGGAGGCGTTGGCTTTTTCCCGCTGTTCCGAGGCTACGTTCCGCATCTATGGAATAGCAACAAGGCCCGGCTGTCAGGGAATGAGGAGGAGCTTGCCGGTGGTGGCGCGGCCTTCCAACTGGCGGTGGGCTTCCGCGGCATCGCCCAGGGAAAACACGTGCTCGACCCTGAGCTTAAGTTCGCCGGACTGGACCCAATTCAGGACGTCGGTGGAGCGTTTCTCCAGTTCATCCCCATCGGCCATGTAATCGGCCAGCCCAGGGCGAGTGAGGTAAAGGGAGCCTGGGCCCAGGCGGCGAGGGTCGACGGGGTCCGGGGCCCCGCTGGCCTGTCCGTACAGCACCATGTAGCCACGGCGGGAGAGGCAGCTGATGCTCTGGTCGAAGGTGGTCTTGCCGACGGCATCGTAGACCACTTGGACGCCTTGGCCGCCGGTGACGCTCTTGACTTCCTCGGCGAAGTCCTGCTGAGTGTAAAGAATGACGTGGTCTGCTCCGGCCGCCCTGGAAAGCTCGGCCTTTTCCTCGGTGGACACGGTGGAAAAGACGTAGCCGCCCAGACGCTTGACCATCTGGGTGAGGAGCAGGCCGGTACCGCCGGCGCCGGCGTGGACAAGCACGCGGTCACCCTCCTGCACCGCATAGGTGGAGTGGCACAGGTAATGGGCGGTCATGCCTTGGAGTATGACGGCGGCTCCCGTCCGGGCGTCGACGCCATCGGGCCGCTTGACCAGTCTCCATGACTGGACTACGACCTTTTCCGCATAGCAACCGGGCGGGAAGGAGCAGAAGGCTACGTCGTCGCCCTCAGCGACATCGGATACCTCGGGGCCGACGGCGCTGACCACGCCGGCCGCCTCTACGCCGACGGTCCAGGGCAAGCGGGGGACCGGGTTGACGCCGGCGCGGCTATAGGTGTCGGTGAAGTTGACCCCTATGGCCTGGACATCGACCACGGCCTCGCCGGGGCCGGGAACCGGGTCGGCGACATCCCGGTACTTCAGGACCTCGGGGCCGCCATATTCGTCTATCTGCACTGCCTTCATGGTTGGTCCTCCTCTACGGGATACAGGGCATCTGATGCGGGTTGCATTACGGGCGGTAGTATACAACTTGCTGCCGTGGTTGGCTGTTTGCCATCCCATTTGGAACCTGATATCATATCCGATGGCTTCCCACGAGTGATACGTAGGTTCAGCATGTCGCACCGAAAAGTTGTCATTGCGTCGGCAATATATGGTGGATTTAATACGCGGCAAAGGCGATTGTGCTGGGTTTCGCAAAGGCTTAGCTCAGGTTAGCAACCTGGCAAATCGCTGGAGGTATCGAAGGTGACCACTGACGCCAAGCCATCCATTTCGCAGGCTCTAACCATGTTCCTGGCATCAAAGAAGAACGGGGCGAAGTTGGACCACCGGGCGCTGAGGCGGTTCGTGGATAACTGCGGGCGGGAAAGAAACGTGGTGGAGGTGACGCCCGCCGAGGTCGCCGACTATGCGGAGAGAGCTGGGCAGGGAGGCCAGGAAGCGGCCCAAAGGCTCAGTTCGGTAAAGGCCTTCCTGGGGTTCTGGAAGGACGAGGGGTGGATTCAGAACGGGTTGGCGTCGCATCTGCGAATTCCCCGGGGACGCAAGGGCAGCGGAAGGAAGGGCGCCCCGGCAAACCGGGAGGAGCGGGGCAGCCAGTTAACCCAGGAAGGGTACGACAGGCTGGTGGCACAATTAGAGGTCCTAAAAGTGGACCGGGTCAACGTGATTGAAGACATCCGCCTGGCTATGGCGGACAAGGACTTCCGGGAGAATGCTCCCCTGGATGCGGCCAAGGAACGGCAGGCGCTGACCGAATCCCGAATCAGGGAACTGGAATCGGCCATTAACAACGCTCAGATCCTGAGCAACGAGTCCTCGCGGCGGGCCAGCCAGCGGGTGGTGGTTGGGGCGCGGGTGACCTTGGAGCACCCGGACACGGGGAAGAAGGCCAATTACACGCTGGTGGACGTCAGGGAAGCGGACGCAGCGTCGGGCAAGATATCGACAGTGTCGCCGGTGGGCCAGGCGCTGATGGACCGGACGGTGGGAGACGAGGTGACGGTCAACGTCCCCAAGGGCACCTTGCACTACGTGATCAAGGCCATCAAGGCCTGACCGAGATTCTCCCTCTCTAACCGTAGATGGTGTGGGCGGGCGTTGGCCCGCCCGTTTCTTTTCTGGTCCCCTAGCCCAGCCCCTGGATGACCTGCAGTATTTCATCGGGGTCTGGCAGCACGCCGGCCTCGTAGATGCGCCGGAAACGGACGATGCCCTGCTTATCGACGACAATCACGGCCCGGTTGGGGGCGCCGCGCTCTTCGTTCCAGACACCGTAGTCTGCGCTCATTTTGCCCTTAGGATGCCAGTCGCCCAGGCAGGGATAGGGCAGTCCACCCATGGACGTGGCCCAAGCCTGGTGGGCGTAAACGTGGTCGCAACTAATGCCCAAGACCTGGGCATCGCTCTCCTCGAACCGGCCATTGGCCGACCGGAAGGAGATGGCTTGCGTGGTTCAACCGCCGGTGAAGTCCAGCACGTGGAAGGACAGGACAACGTGCTTTTGTCCCCGGTACTGGCCCAGGGAGATGTCCTGTTGGCCGGTGGCGGGTAAGGTAAAATCGGGAGCGGCGTCGCCGACTTCTGCGGGCATAGTTCCTCCAGGTTGGCTAGTGTCTCGGGCCGGTCTACGTTGGAAACGGGCCCGGAGGGTATTATACTCCACGGCGAGGCGCGATTCGACGGCACTGCGGCGGTTGTTCAGTTCCCCCGTCGAGAGCCTCAGGACAGGCCCTTCGATTTCCCTCAGGACAGGCCTGGTGAAGAATCCGAAAGCGTGCTTAACCACGGGACCTTAGATTCCCCGGCTTCGCTTGGAATGGCAGTGTGGGCGGGATAGTAGGTGGTGGCGCAAGTGTCCGTTGCGGCTAGTAAATCCCTGCATGGGGGCAAGGGTTGGAAGTAGGGTTTCAACGGGGAGTGCACCTGCCCAAGCTGGACCTGTGGCTGGACTCCCGCCGCCGTCGGGAATTCGGGCTTATCTCTCACGCCCATTCGGACCACACCGCAAAGCACCGACGGCCGGTGATGACCCGCAACACCGGGTTGCTGCTGGCCGAGTATCTGAACGGGTCCAGCCCCATATTGTTGGACTACTGCGAGCCGCTGGAGACCGAGGAGTACACCCTTACGCTGCATCCTGCGGGCCATTGCCTGGGGTCGGCCCAGACGCTGGTGACAGACAAGAGCACTGGCGAAAGGCTTCTCTACACCGGGGACTTCAAGCCGCGGCATAGTCCCACCAACGAACCCCTGGCGTCGGTCCCATGCGACATCCTGGTGATGGAAGCCACCTACGGCAGGCCGGAGTACGTCTTCCCGCCGGAAGAACAAACGCTGGACACCGCCTGCCGGATCCTGGGCTCGTGGATAGAGCGTGGGGAGAGGCCGGTAATTCACGCCTGGCGGTTGGGGAAGGCCCAGGAACTGCTGCACCTGCTGCAGGGTAGGGGCTTCGACGTGGTAGTGGAAGAGAGCGTGTACAAGGTGGCCAGGGCATACGAAGAAGGGGGAGTCGCGTTTCCGGGCCCACTTAATGCGTTCGACGGCCGGTGGCCCGAGGGGAGAGTGGTGATATGCCCTCCCGGAAAGGCGGGCCGGGATGTGCTGAATGGAGTGCGCGGGCTTCGAGTCATGAACCTGACGGGTTGGGCCGCGGACGGCCGAAGCCGCTGGGGCCGTCCAGGGGACGCCGACTTGCCGTATAGCGACCATGCCGACTTCCAGGAACTGGCGGACTACGTGGGAGTTGTCCAGCCCAAGGAGGTGTACACGGTCAACGGGTTTCCCGAGTTGGCGGCGCACTTGCGCGGACTGGGGTACCCGGCGGTGCACCTGGACGGGTCGGGCCGGCCGGACTACGGCGGGTTCCAGATGAAGCTGGTGTAAGATTCCGGCCCGGAGGCCGGAATGACGGTAAGGTCGCGGTCTCCAGATGCCCCCGGGGGCGGCGCGGGCCTCCCGGGGGCAGCGTGGATCTCTTAGTCTGGGGTGGCGCCTGCCTGGGGCATTGCTGAGGCTTCGTCGGAAGCCAGCTGGCGGTTGACAGCGCTTAGGTAGGCCTTGGCGCTGGCTACGACGATGTCGGTATCGGCGCCGCGGCCGGTGTAGGTCTTGCCGGCGTTTTCGATGCGAATGGTGACGGTGCCCAGCGAGTCGCGGCCTTCGGTAGCCGCCTGCACGTTGAAGTCGACCATTTTGTTGACCACGCCGATGGCTCGGTCGATGGCGTTGCAGATGGCGTTGACCGGGCCGTTGCCGGTGGCGGCATCGGTGGTGGGGACGCCCTCGGCGTCGAACAGCCGCACGGTGGCCGTAGCGATGCCGTGGTCCCCGCCGCTGAACTGGACCTGGTCAAGGGTATAGCTCACAGGCTCGCTGGAGATGCGCTTTTCCTCGTCCATGAGGATTTCCAGGTCGCGGTCGGTGACCTCACGCTTCTTGTCTGCCAAGACCTTGAAGGACTCGAAGACGTTGGATATCTCGTCGCGTGAGAGCTGGTAGCCCAGGGATTCCAGGCGGGCCTGCAACCCGGCGCGGCCGCTGAGCTTGCCCAGGACGAGGGAGCTGCCAGGCACGCCCACCCGCTCGGGCTGCATCACCTCGTAGGTGGAGCGGTCTTTCAGCACGCCGTCCTGGTGGATGCCGGAGGCGTGGCGGAAAGCGTTCTCTCCGACCACTGCCTTGTTGGCCTGGACGGACATGCCGGTGATGCGGCTGACCAGGCGGCTGGACGGGTATATCTGGGTGGTGTCGATGCCGATGTCGGCCTGGAAAAGGTCTTTCCGGGTGTCCACCGCCATGATTATCTCTTCCAGCGAGGCGTTGCCAGCGCGCTCGCCGATGCCGTTGATGCAACCCTCGACCTGGGTAGCGCCGGCTTCTATTGCGGCCAGGCTGTTGGAGACCGCCAGGCCCAGGTCGTTGTGGCAGTGAACGCTAAGGTTCACGCCGTCGATGCCGCGGACGTTGGCCTTGATTTGCCGGAGCAGGCCGGCAAAGTCGGAGGGTATGGCGTAGCCGACGGTGTCGGCGATGTTGATAGTGGTGGCGCCGGCCCGGATCACCTCTTCCAGCATGTGAAACAGGTAATCGGGGTTGGTGCGAGTGGCGTCCATGGGCGAGAACTCGACGTCGGGGCAATAGCTTCTGGCCCGCTCGACCATGGCCACGGCCATGTCCATGACCTCCTCCCGGTTCTTGCGCAACTGGTGCAACTGGTGAATCTCGGAGGAGGAGAGGAAGACGTGGATGCGGGGCTTTTCGGCGTGCCTGACCGCCTGCCAAGCCTGGTCTACGTCGTCGGGCACGGCGCGGGCCAGGGAGCAGATGATGGGCCCCTGTACTTCCCTTGCGATGTTGGAGACCGCCTCGAAGTCGCCAGGGGAGCTGGCGGCGAAGCCGGCCTCGATGACGTCCACCCGCATCTTTTGAAGCTGGCGGGCGATTTCCATTTTCTCGTCGCCCGTCATGCCGATGCCGGCGGACTGTTCTCCGTCACGGAGAGTGGTGTCCAAAAAGAGGACTTTGTTGTCAGCCATTTTAGATACCTTCCCTAATTTGCTTTGATTTTTGGGCCCTCACCCCTAGATTCCGGCTCGGAGGCCGGAATGACGGTCTAAGAGTCTTCGGCGGGGCCACTGGGTCTATTTGTGCTGGGAAGGATGCAGCAGGGTCACGTAGTCCACCACACCCAGCCCTGCCAAGACCGTGGTGCGACGGTGAACTACTCTCAACGTCTCCTGAGCCATATAGGTTTGTCTCCAGTAAACTTTAAACTTTCATTCGCTAGGTAAGCTTAGGACCATAACTCATCGAACCCGTCGATTTCTGGTGGAATAACTATTCTGTACTGGCATACCGCAGTGTTTTTAGATGCTTCTGTAGCTTCTTGGCCATGGGCCGCATCAAGACTACCGTTACTGTGGCTGATGCTACCCCACCGACGAACGGCACTACTTTTGATATCCCTCTTGCGAAAGTGGTCTTGGTTACGTTGACTCCGATCCACTTTCCAACCTGTTTAGCCAAGGTATAAGCAGCGTATTGAGTCAGAGCTTGTCGCGGGAGGCGGTGAGCAACTTGTACGGCCAAGCGTTCAGCTAGCTCAATTAGTCCCTTTTGCGCTGCTTTCGCCCCCATCATCGCTCCAATTAGCAAGGTGAGACGAAGTTCCGTCTCCTCATCTACCTCGCCTTCCTCAAGCAAGTCCGGCCAACCGTATAAGTACGCCAGTTTCTGTGCCAGGATAGTAGCATGGCCATAAAACTGCGCTAAGTCGGCAGGGATCGTTATAGCAGTAGCCCACCCTCCAGGTAAGCCTGCCATAAAAGAAATACCAGAAGCTCTTAGAACATGGTTGTTAATACAGGAATTTGCTATTTGATCAACCACCTCGACAGGGACACCCGCCATAGCTGGCCGAGTTTCGACGGCCCTCCGTACTTGGTCCTCATTGCAGTAGTTGATCAATTGCGAATACAAGAACGAGTCGCGCTCCACCTTGGCTCCTGGCAAAGCCAAAGAAGCCCGAAGCAATTTGCGCCAAACTCGCTCGACTGTATCTTCACCGATAGCTGGGGTTTTCGTAGAGGTCATTGTTCCTTTTGTTCACAGGTCTTCTATTTGGGGTCCAGCCAGGGCATCATGGCCCGGAGCTGCTTGCCGACGGACTCTATGGGGGCCGTCTGAGCGGCCTCGCGCATGGGCTTGAACCGGGGGCGGCCCTCGTCGTTCTCGGCGATCCACTCGCGAGCGAAGGTGCCGTCCTGGATTTCCTTTAAGACGGCTCGCATGTTCTCCCGCACGTGCTCATCGATGATGCGGTCGCGGCGGCTGAGGGAGCCGTACTCGGCGGTGTCGCTGACGGAGTAGTGCATGTAGTTGTGGCCGCCCTGGTACATCAGGTCGACAATCATCTTGAGCTCGTGGAGGCACTCGAAGTAGGCGATTTCCCTGGGATAGCCGGCTTCGACCAAGGTCTCGAAGGCGGCGTTCACCAAAGCGGTGACCCCGCCGCAGAGGATGGACTGCTCGCCGAAGAGGTCGCTTTCAGTCTCGTCCTTGATGGTTGTTTCCAGCACGCCGGCGCCGGTGCAGCCGATGCCCTTGGCGTAGGCCAAGGCAACCTGCTTGGCGTTGCCGGTGGCGTCCTGGTGCACGGCGACGAGGGAAGGGACGCCGATGCCGTCGACGAACAACTCTCGCATTCGGTGGCCGGGGGCCTTGGGAGCGACCATCATGACGTCCACATTGTCAGGGGGGACTATTTCCCGGTAGTGAATGCTGAAGCCGTGGGCGACCATTAGCGCATTGCCAGGCTTGAGGTTTGGTTCTATCTCGTCGCGGTAGGTGCGGCCCTGGACATGGTCGGGAATCACCACCATGACCACGTCGGCGGCGGCGGACGCGTCGGCCACGTCGGCAACCTTCAGCCCGGCTTCCTGGGCCGCGTCGCGGCTGCGGCTGCCGGAGTACAGGCCGACTATAACGTCAAGGCCGTTGTCCTTGAGATTGAGGGAGTGGGCGTGGCCCTGGCTGCCGTAGCCGATTACGGCTATCGTCTTGCCGTCCAGGACGCCCATGTCTACGTCGCTGTCGTAATACACATTGACCATATTGCTAACGCTTTTCCCCGATAGTTTTGAGTTGGTTGAGATGCGCGACTGAACCTACGTCGTCGTTGCCGCGGCCGTTGGACTGTCCCCGGACCATGGCCACCACGCCGGTGCGGAGCATCTCGACGATTCCGAAGGGCTCCAGAAGGTCGTGCAAGGCGCTGATCTTGTCTTCCTCTCCGGTGACCTCAATGACCATGGACTGGGCGCCCACGTCTACGATGCCGGCCCGGAACAGGTTGACTATCTGGATGATTTCAGCCCGCGACTCGGCGGTGGCCTTGACCTTGACCAGGGCCAACTCCCTGGCGACCATCTCCTCGCTGCTGATGTTGGACACCCGGATGACTTCGATGAGCTTGTCGAGCTGCTTGGTAACCTGGGACACGGTGTCCTCGTCGCCGGTAACCACGAAGGTCATGCGGGAAAGGCCGGGCTGCTCGCTCTTGCCCACGGCGAGGCTGGCGATGTTGAAGCCGCGGCGGCGGAACATGCTGGCTATCCGGGTGAGTACGCCGGGGCGGTCCTCCACCAGGGCCACTAAGGTATGGTGCTGTTCGTTGGGGTTCATCAGGCTAATACTCTATTCAGGGTCCTATTCGATGCTCTCGGGGATGGGCTCTTCCATCATTTCGTTCACCGACTCCCCTGCAGGGATCATGGGATAGACGTTCTCCTCCCGGGTGACCACGAAGTCGATGACCGCGGGGCCCGGGGTCTCCATGGCCTGCTGGATGGCGCCGGCCACCTGTTCCTTTGCGGTGACCCGGACGCCGGGGATGCCGTAGGCCTCGGCCAGCTTCACAAAGTCGGGGTTGCCGGAGTAGACGGTGGCGAAATAGTCCTTATCGTAGAAGAGGTCCTGCCACTGGTGGACCATGCCCAGGCTGCCGTTGTTGAAAATGGCGAACTTGACGTCGATGTTGTTTTCGACGGCGGTGGCGAGGTCGCACATGGTCATCTGGAAGCCGCCGTCGCCGGCTATGGACCAGACGGTCTTGTCAGGGCGGCCCATCTTGGCGCCCAGGGCGCCGGGGACCTCGTACCCCATGGAGCCCAGGCCGCCGGAGGTAATCAGCGTGTTAGGTTCGGCAAAGGCACAGAACTGGGCGGCCCACATCTGGTGCTGGCCGACGCCGGTGACGATGATGGCCCGTCCCTGCGTTGCCTCGGTGAGGGACCTGAGCACGAACTGGGGCAACAGGCCGTCGGTCTGCCGGATCAACATGGGCGGATGCTCGCTGCGCAGGGCGTCGACGCGCCGCAGCCAGTCCATGTGGACGTTGGACTCGACCAGCGGGAGCAACTGCCGGAGCACCTGCTTGACGTTGCCGACGACGGGGGCAGTGGCCCTGACGTTCTTGTCTATTTCAGAAGGGTCGACGTCGACGTGGACAATCTTGGCGTTGGGGGCGAAGTCCTTGAGCCGTCCGGTAATGCGGTCGTCGAACCTCATGCCCAGCGATATGAGCAGGTCGGCTTCATCGATGGCAAGGCTGGAGTGGGCCCAGCCGTGCATGCCGGACATCCCCATGTTGAGATAGTGGTCGGTGGGGAATGAACCGATGCCCAGCAGAGTGGGGGCCACGGGAATCTGGGCCTTCTCGGCGAGTTGGGCCAGTTCTTCATAGGCGTGAGATATGAGGACTCCATGGCCGGCGAAAATCACCGGGCGCTCGGCCTGGTTAATCAACTCGGCGGCGCGGGCGATTTGCCCGTGGTCGGCCGCGCCGGGGGGGTTGTAGCCGGGCAGGCTGACCTGGTCAGGCCAGACGAACTCGGCGCGCTCGTCCAACAGCACGTCCTTGGGTATGTCCACCAATACCGGTCCGGGCCTGCCGGTGCGGGCGATGTGGAAGGCCTCTTTTATCGCCGGAGCGATGTCGGCGGCCTGCATCACGAGGTAGCTGTGCTTGGTGATGGGCAAGGTTATGCCGGTGACGTCGGTCTCCTGGAAAGCGTCGCGGCCGATGGCGGCGCGGGGCACCTGTCCGGTGATGATCACCACCGGAATGGAGTCCATCATGGCGCCGGCGATGCCGGTGACCAGGTTGGTGGCGCCGGGGCCGGAGGTGGCGGTGCAGACGCCCACCCTGCCGGTGGCGCGGGCATAGCCGTCGGCAGCCATGATGGCGGCCTGCTCGTGCCTGACGAGGACGTGGCGGATGCCGGGGTACCCGGAGAGGACGCCATAGAGCGGCAAGACCGCCCCTCCGGGGAGGCCGAACATTACGTCTACGTCCTCTTTGAGGAGGCTTTCACAAACAATTTCTGCGCCGGTAATCTCCATGTCGTCTCCGTATCCAGGAATACAAAAAACCCGTCCCCTCGAAGGGACGGGCTCATGGTTCCCGCGGTACCACCCCTCTTTTCCGGTAACTTGTGTGCCGGCTCATGGCCCTGCTTCAGGTTTCCGGAACGACTTGATGACGTTTAACGGTGTCTACCGCCGCGCCCTACTCTTGGTTCAGGCGGGCCGCTCCAGGGCGAGTTCAGGGCCTTTCCGTCACCGGCTTGCACCAACCGCCGACTCTCTGGGACGGAGCGCTCCTACTACTCCCTTTCGTAGCGGAGATAGTGAAATTTTTAACCTTAGAATCGTAACAGTTGAAGGTTAGCTTTGTCAATTGCAGGCGGGCCGGGAACCCTTGCGTTACGCCGGCTGCCCGTTCCCTCTTCGAGAGCCTCAGGACGAACGGGCAGCCTATCCTGGGCCGAACCTATACAAATGTCTCTGGACCTGGGACAAGTACGGATATGCACAGCGGGAAAAACGGCCATTCCGTCGTGGGCTTTGGAAGCTGGCGGCCAGGCAATGACGCCTGCGGGACATTTTTTTGTAGAGACATTTTGAGCCATTTAGAGCCACAGGCCGGGGGCCGAAATTTCAGCGCTGTTCCACTGAGTCCCATTTGACCGGCGCCACCAGCGGCGGCTGGGTTGCCCTGCCTGATAACAGGGTATGGGCAGGCAGGCGAGAAGGCAAGGGGGAAATGTCAGTGACGCTACGGCGGCCGCTGGTCGGGAGTTTTAGATTCCTCGTCGCTGCGCTCCTCGGAATGACAGTGGGGGCAGGAGTGACGGGCGGGTCGGGCGTCTCATGCGGCTTGTGGGCCTTGGAGGGCATTGATATAATTTCGTGGTCAGCAGCGTGGGCCCGTAGCTCAGGTGGTTAGAGCGCGGTCCTGATAAGACCGAGGTCGATAGTTCGAGTCTATCCGGGCCCACCAGGTTCTTGGACCACTTTACACGCGGGCGTTTGGGGCTTTCACGAACGCCCGGACACTGCTTTCCGTTCGTGTGCCTACTCGTTTCGCCGCGGTCGCCAGCCCGAAAGCCCCAGCCCGCCGCGGATGCCCTGCGCGATCGCATATCAACGCTAGCACGTGCTCTGGTGCGCCTAATTGGGCAGGGATTTAGTGTTGGATTCCGCCGGGACTAGACTGTTGACTGGCGTGGGCCTATTTTGACGATAGATATGACGATAGATATTAAGAGAAAGCGAGGCCGGTGTGCGCATTACACTCACCAGCGTTTTCGTAAGTGACCAGGACGAAGCCCTGAGGTTCTACACGGAGGTCCTGGGCTTTGTGAAGAAGCATGACGTCCCTGTGGGGGAATTCAAGTGGCTTACCGTCGTCTCGCCCGATGACCCAGAGGGGACCGAGCTTCTGCTCGAACCAAATGAAAACCCGGTAGCACAGGCATATCAGAAAGGGATATTTGACCAAGGCATCCCAGCGGCGTCCTTTGCCGTTACGGACATCCGCGCGGAATATGAGAAGCTGAAGTCACTGGGCGTAGGGTTTACGATGGAGCCGACAGAAGTACCCAACGTCACTATTGCGGTCTTCGACGACACTTGCGGCAACCTGATCCAGATAATGCAGACGTAACTGCGATGGACCAGGCTGCCCCGTTTGGGACGCGGGTGCAGTCTATCCCGTCCAGGCACGTGGTGGGCCGAAGGGGACGATAGATAGCACCATATTTGAGATGTGGCTGGGGTCGCCTGTGACGCTCCCTCGTCCTCTGCTAGCTAATGTGGCCCGATAGGGCAGAGCGGAGTGGCCCGTCTCCAATAAGACTATGCCCTGACCTCTATAACGACGGAACCTCCACTTACCACCTCGATGTTCCGGCTGTGGCTATCCAGCATAGCCATACCCATGAGCGGGGTGGAACCGGCTCCGAAGCTGTGCAGCGCCCGGTAGCCGCCCCGCTCCATCAAGACGTTGACGGCGCCAGGGCACATCGCGCGAAGACGCGCCGCTGCGGCAATCTCTTGGTCGGCGACCACCCAATTCCTGATGTCAGCAATAGAACGAAGCGGTCCCCCACGCCCTTAATGCTCGAAAGCCAACGCGGACTGTGAACTCATCACACCCCGTCGATGAACGGCCCGCCGTGAAACCGGCGGTACACATCGAGGAACGCCTCCTCCCCGTCCGGCGGAGTGTGATTGAGGAACACCTGATATACCTGCTCCTCACTCGGATAGAACTGGAACTGAGTGTATGACCTGTACAGCTCCGCCATCGCCGAGGAGAACGCAGCCTCCCCGATGGTGTTGAACACATGGGTCAGCAGGTATCGGCCGAGGGAGTAGCTGCACGGGCCCGCAAACTCCGGATCGGCCTCCGCAAGCGCGGCGGCGTTGGAAACGCCGTTGTCCAGGCACCACTTTCTGCCTGCATACTCGTTGCCCTCGAACAGAGGCACCTGGCCGTCCCAATCCTCCGTGCCGTCCCACTCCTGCGCGTATGCCATTACGAAGTCGGCGCCGCCCTCCACCAGCCAGAACGGTCCGATCTCGTGCCCCAGGTAGTAGTGGGCGACCTCGTGGTACAGAAGAGGCGCGTGGGCGAAATCCTCCCAGTCGCTCCCTATGGACGTCACGATGGAGTCCGAGCGATTCACCCCGCCAAATCCGCCGCCGTAACGCTCGGCGTTGACCTGCAGCATGATGAGATCGGTCACCGGAAACGGGCTGGCCATCACCCGCTCGGCCGCCAGGGCACCGTGCCCCATCGCCTCCAGGACGTTGCCTTCAATAGGATCACGGCCAAAAGCCCAAAGGACGATCTCGCCGCTCAAGGGCAGATCGACGGTCGTTTCCAGGGTGAACCGTTCTGCGAGCAGGTCGGGGTACAGGGTGTCATGGTACGCCACCTTCTCCAGGACGATGACGAAAGCCCGCTCCTCCGGTGAGAGGCCGTCCGCGAACCACTCCTGGGCCTGCAGGAGTTTGAGGCTGTCAGGGTCATCCCGCGCCATGTCGCCCAGGACGTTGAGGATGTGGATGTTGCGGGTCCGCACCGGCTCCTCCGTGCTGTATGCCAGCGCCCGGCGCGCCAACACCGGGTCATGGTCGTAGAGGTTGCCCAGCCCGTAGGGCGTGTTGTGCTCCAATGGGGCAGTGATGCCGTCGATGACCCAGGGGGCCTGCGCCAAGTCCCGGCCCAGGTCCGGGTCGCGCAGCCACACCTCGACGAAGGGCACGACGGCCAGCGGGTACGGTGGATCGTCGTACCACGGGAGCAGCTGCGACAGCGCGGCGTGGGCCGCCTCCTCGGGAGTGAGAGTTGGCATTGACGTTGGTGTCGGCTCCGGCGTCGGTGGGGGAACAGCGGTTGAGGTTGGTGTGGGTTCCGGCGTCGGTGGTGAGGGAACAGGCGTTGCCGTGGGCGTCGGCTCCGGCGTCGGTGGGGGAACAGCGGTTGAGGTTGGTGTGGGTTTCGGCGTCGGCGGTGAGGGAGCAGGCGTTGCCGTAGGCGTCGGCGGAGGAAGAAGAGTCGCCGTCGATGTCGGTTCCGGTGGTGGCGTAAGCGCCGGCGGGTCGGTGCAGCCCGCTGCCGTGAGACCCAGCAGCACGGCGGCAAGGGCCGACGCCGCGCCCGTGCGGACTCCGCCCCGAAGCCTCATCACCCCTCCTTGTCCCCTCCCGCCTCCTCCCCCTTCGGCATCCGGTACCCGACGCGGGGCTCGGCGAAGATGTAGGTGGGATTGGCGGCGGCGTCCCCCAGCTTGCGGCGCAGTCCCATCATCAGGGTGCGCAGCGCCCGCAGGTTCCCCGGCTTGCCCGGACTCCACACCCGCCTCAACAGCCGGTCGTGGGGAACCACCCGACCGGCCTCCATCGAGAGCGCCGCCAGCAGGTCGAACTCGGCGGGCGTCAGCAGCGTTGGACGCCCCGAGACCGTCACCCTGCGAGTGGCGTAGTCGATTGTCAGGTCGCCCAGCACGAAGGGCCCCTCCGGCTCAGGGAACTGGGATTCCCCGAACCGGCGCAGGGCCGCCCTCACCCTGGCCACAAGCTCCGTGGGCGAGAAGGGCTTGGCAATGTAGTCGATGGCTCCCCTCTCCAGGAGCCTGGCGACCACGTCGTCCCTGCCGTACGCCGAGAGGAATATGACCGGGATGCGGGAGACGGACAGTATGTCCCCCATAAGTTCCTCGCCGTCGTGCTCCGGCAGCATCAGGTCCAGCAATGCCAGGCTGGGGCTGTGCTCAACCATCAACGCCATTGCCTCCTCCGGGTCTGCCGTCACCACCGTACGGAAGCCAGCAGTTGAAAGGATGTCCCGCACCGACCGCAGTATCAGAGGGTCGTCGTCCACCACCAGCACCGTTCCCGCCGAATTTCCAGCGTCCTGGGAGCGGGTGGAGCGACGAACCGGTTCCGCCTCCTGGACCACCGGCAGGGTGAAGACGAACCGCGCCCCCAGGCCCGGGCCGTCGCTCCAGGCCATGATGCGTCCCCCGTGGGCCTCAACTATCCCCTTGCAGATTGCCAGACCCAGCCCTGTGTCGCCTGCCGCGTCGCGGTCCTCCCTGCGGAAGAACTTTCGGAACAGGAGCGGCAGGTCGTCGGCGGGTATCCCCCGCCCCTGGTCGGCCACCGAGACCTCGATGTGACCGCCCTCCCGCACGGCGGACACCCTGATCACCGAGTCCTCGGGCGAGTGCCGGGCGGCGTTGGAGAGCAGGTTGCCGATGACCTGGACAATGCGCCTGCGATCGGCCATCACCAGGGGCAGGTCCGGCTCTATCTCGATTGCGAGATGGTTCCGGCCCCCGGCGCTGGTGTAGGCGCTCCGGGCCCGGTCCACCAGCGCGGCCACCTCCGCCGGATCCGGGTCCACCGGCAGCGTCCCCGTCTCGATGCGGGCCACGTCCAGTAGATCGTCGATGAGGGTGCGCATGCTGCCCACCTGGTCGAGGATGATCCGGCGGAACTGGCGCATCACGGCGGGATCCAGGTCCGCGGGCGACTCCGTCATCGCCGTCACCGAGCCCAGGATGGAGGTCAGGGGCATCCGCAACTCGTGGCTCACCATGCCCAGGAACTCGGCCCGCAGCCGCTCCTGCTCCTCGACGGCCGCCATGTCCTGCATGGTGACCACCACCGACTCCAACTCCCCATCATCGGAGCGGATGGGCGTGGCGTTGAGCAGAACGGTCACGCTCCGACCGTCGGGGACCCCCATGACGATCTCCTCGGCGCGGACGGTCTCGGTGTCGCTCAGAACTCGTGCCAGTGGAAACTCATGCAGCGAGAACTCGCTCCCATCGGCGCGGCGCACGGTCAGCCACTCGAGCAGGTCCTCCGGTGACTGGTCCGGATTCCGCAGCCCGTCGACAATCCGACGTGCCTCCGGGTTGAAGGAGGCCACAGCCCCCGTCCTTATGTCGAATACGACGACTCCCACCGGCGTGGTATCGATGAGCGTCTCCAGGCCCGCCCTCGCCCGTTGCTCCTCGCGGTGCCGCCGGGCGTTGGCGATGACCAGGGCCGCCTGTGAGGCGAACATGACCAAAGTCTCCTCGTCCTCCCGGGTGAACTCCTCGCCGGGCTCATCCTTGGACACGTGGATGTTGCCCATGCTCACGCCCCGGTGACGTATGGGAACGGCCAGGAATGAGCTGGTGGGCACGGGCGGGCGAAACTCGGGCAGGCCCATCGACCTGACGTGGGCGGCGAAGTCCGCCACCCGCAGCGGACCGGTCATCGCGCTCAGGTACCCGATCAACTCCAGGGCGCCGGGCATCTGCCAGAGTTGCCGGGTCTGATCGCCGGTGAGGCCGGCGACGAGAAAGTCGTCCACCTGGCCTGAGTCGTCCAGGGTGGTGATGAGAGCGTAGCGCGCGTCCGTCAACGCCCGGGCGCTGTCCAGCACGCCCTGCAGGACCTCTCCGAGGTCCAGGCTCTCGTTGATGCGCAGGCTGGCCTGGCTGAGCAGGGAGAGGCGGTCCCCCGGCGGTTCCGTGCCTTGTACATTCTCCAACGTTTCACCTCCTCTTAAAAGCCTGTCCTGAACTGGTTGAAGGAGCCTGTTTTGGCCTATTTTAGCAGATTGGGCCAAAACTTACCGAAACCTTATCATTTTCGAGGGCAACCTTACCCACACCTTATACACAATTCTCTATACTGTTTGATGGGGCAATGGGGAACTTTCTATTTGAAGGGTACTTATCAGGCAATACCGACCGACGAACAACCGGAACCAAGACCCGACAGAGCCTGCCCCGCACTTGATGCGGGGGCGAAAGCTACGTCGAAGGAGGACACGAAAACCATGTTCGGCAACAGAGAGAAGATGACCCGCCTTAGCCCGCGCCGCCTGTCGAGGGCGGCCATGCCCTCCGGAGGGCCGGCCATGCTAGCCCTCCGCAGACTCTCACCGTTCCTTCTCCTGGCCGCCGCGCTCGTTGCGCTGGCGGTCCTCTTTGCGCCCGGTGCACAGCCCGCCCAGGCGCAGCGCCACCAGATCCCCGGCGTGACCCTCTCCGTCTCCCCCAACCCGGTGAACGAGGGCACTAATGTGACGGTGACGGTGAGGATTTCCAGAAGCCGGAATCAAAACACGGTCATTCCCCTGATAATTCCGCAAAAAGGGGCCACCGACCCCGGCACGGGCCATTCGTTGGGCGTCACGGCGGAGGCCGGCGACCACACAAGGCTGGCCTCCATCACCATCCCGGCCAACCAGACGTCGGCCACTGGCACCATCACCACCGCCCACGATACCGACGAGGACGACGAGGTGTTCATGGTGTTCATCGGCGATCCGCCGGCGCTGTCAGGCACTCCGCCGACGCGGGCGTGGGAGCACGGCAGCCCTAGCTTTGTGACCGTCAGGATAGTGGACGACGAAGGGTTCCGCAGGGTGTCCCTCTCCGCCTTTCCCAACCCTGTGTCCGAGGGCAATAGTGTGGACGTGTATGCGACGCTGCTGACGGCGGATGGGAGAGAGGCCCCCCTGTCGCGCGACGTGACGATCCCATTGACGATCACCGATGGCACGGCCGAGGCCAGCGACCACGGATCGCTGTCATCAATCACGATCTCAGCCGGTGAGCGCAACAAGAAGGGCACTATCACCACCGCCCAGGACGCCGACGCCGATGACGAGACCTTCACCGTGTCCCTGGACCGGGCCTCGAGCAGCTGGCCGTCAGACGTGTCCACAGGCCCTACCACCTCGGTGGAGATCAGGGTCACAGACGATGAGACTGCTACGACGGGAACTCTGTCCGTAGAGGCCGACCCGGCGTGCGGTTCCACGGTCAGCGTCACCTCCGTGACGCCTTCGTATCGGCTCCGGCTCACGCCGGCCCCTAGCGGGGAGGCCCCGGCGGATTACAGAGTCGTAGGCAAATACTCGTGGTTGACCGACTGGCTCCCCACAGTGCCAATCCCAACGTCCGGAAGGTCGTCTCCTATTTCCATCAATACCTTTGCCGGACTGGTGGAGGCTTACCCCGAATTCACAGGGTTCGAATTCAGACTCAACGACCACCCCAACGTCACTGCAGAATGCACCTGGACAATCCAGGCCGGTGGAATGTAGGGAAGGAGCGGCGAGCATGACAGACAGAATACGACGCATTGCACTCGTTGCGGGACTCCTGCTCATCCTGCCTGCGCTGCTGGTTGCCTGCGGCGACGACGGCGACCAGGGGCTGACCCGCACCGAGGTACAGGAGATAGTCCGGGAGGAGGTGGCCGCGCAGCCCCAGGCCGAATCCGCCGACGTCGAAAGCATCGTCAACGACGCCATCGCGAAGATGCCCCAACCCGAGCCGGGGCTGACCCGCGCCGATGTCGAGGAGATAGTCCGGGCGGCCATCGCCTCCATCCCGTCCAAGTCCGCCCCCGCCGAGTACACCCAGCACTTCGTGGACAACGCCATCGCCCGATACGAGGCCCAGGGACTGGACGCCACCCTCGCCCACTACAACAGCCCGCAGAGCGTGGACGGCCAGTGGTACGTCTTCATCATCGACGAGGACGACCTGGTCATAGGCCACCCCGACCCCGGCCGCCTGGGCCTCGACCTCAAGGGCTGGGTCGGCACCGACGCCAACGGCTACGAGTACGGCCCCGAGATGCTCTCGGCCACCGAGGACGGCAAGTGGGTCTCCTACGTCTACCGCAACCCGGAGAGCGGCGGCATCGGCTCAGGCGACTTCGAGCTCAAGAACGCCTGGGTGGTGAAGCGCGACGGGCTGCTGTTCGGCTCCGGCTGGTACATCGCCGCCGACGAGTTCACCAGGATGCTGGTGTCCGTCGCCGTGGAGCAGTACCGGCAGGTGGGACTGGCCGGGACCATGGCCTACTTCGCCAGCCCGGGGAGCGCGCTGGCGGGTCTTGAGGCGGCCATTGACTACTACAACGCCGCCGAGACGGTTGACGGCCAGTGGTTCGCCTTCATCGGCGGCCCGGACGGGAGGATCGTGGGCCACTCCGACCTGTCGAAGATCGGCGGGGACACCCAGGCCCTGTTCGGCTCCGAGACCCTGAACGTCACCGAGGCAGGCAACTGGGTGGAGTCGGAGTCCCTGCGCGTCTTCGTGGCCGGGTACGACGGCTACGTGTTCGGCTCCGGCTGGAGCCGCGACGAGTAGGCGAAACGACATTGAAGGAGGGACCGACAACCATGTCCAACAGCAGACAGAGAATTACCGGACTCGCAGCGTCCCGGGGCGGCCCGGCATGATGCGCGCCTCCGTGCACCGCCGCTCCCCGTTCCTCCTGCTGGCCGTCCTTGCGGCTGCGGCGCTGGCGGTCTTCCTTGCGCCCGGCACGCAGGATGTAGCCGCTGATCAGGACGGGCCCATAATCTGTGAGGTGCATTACGACACTTGGGAGGAGGACCTGCAGCGCTGTTATGGAGGTGTGTGAGGCGCACCGTGACATCCAGGGCTTGCCCCCCACTTGATGCGGGGGCGATAAGCCATTGAAGGAGGACCAGGAACCATGTCCAACAGCAGACAGAGAATCACCGGAATCGCAGCGCCCCCGGGGCGGCCCGGCATGATGCGAGCCTCCGTGCTCCGCCGCTCCCCGTTCCTCCTTCTGGCCGCCCTGGCGCTTTTGGCGCTGGCGGTCTTCTTCGTCCACGACTCCCCGCCCGCGCAGGCGGATCATGGCACCGCCACCCACTTGACCGGACTGGGCATCACCGGCACGACCACCCGCGGCGGCGAAACGTTTACCTTCGGTCTGTCCCTGAACCAGAGCTTCGACCCCAACACCGCAAGCTACACCATCCGAGTCCCGAACGATCTTCGAAGCATCAGCTTCACGCCCACCTGGACCCACAACAGCATCCGTAGTGTGGTCCTGTACGAGAGAGGCAACAGCAACAGTAGTATCCAGGGCGCCGAAGTGATAGGCAATGTCATTACTTCGGGCTCCACTCTGACCAATAGCTCCAATCCCCGGTTTCCCGCACTTCAAGTCCCCGATCTCGATTTCAACAACGACAATATGAAGCACTTCTTCCGCCTGGAGCTAGTCTCGGCGCCGAGCTTCGGCGGCGGCGGCGTGGACGACATGGTCTTCACCGCCGGCGCCGAGGCGCTCAAAAGCGACCTCGGCGCGGATGAAGTGGAAGCTCTCAGGCTGCCGGAAGCCACCGGCGGCTTCGATGAAGTGACCTACACGGCCACGGGCCTGCCCGCAGGGCTTTCCCTGTCCCCGGACCGGTTGGTCATCGGCACGCCCGAGGCCAGGACCGACACCCCGGCCACCGTCACCTACACGGCCACCGACAGTGCGGGCGGCACGGCTTCCCTCACCTTCCAGGTGACGGTCCTGCCGCCGCCGGCGAGCGTTTACTTCCAGCACAATGTGCAATTAGCACGGGAGATTGACTATCACGGTCTGCGGCACACCGGGGTGTACGCCGTTGCCATTGATCCACCGTTGGAATCCGACAGCAGCGTTCATTTGAGAATCAAGCCCAGCCCCTACCCCGACGAGGAGTCCGCCGCCGAGGGCGAGGACTACACGATGGACCTGCCCGATGCTCCCGGCACGAGCATGACGAAGGTGCTGGAACTGCCCGCCGGAGAAAGCCGGGCGTACTTCACGATGTGGTTCGAGCCGGACCTGGAGACTGAGGACATTGAGAGTCTGGTCCTTGAGCTGGCGGCCATCGAGGATGCGCCCTACACGGTGGTGGATGACTTTCAATCGGATAAATATCCGAACGTGAACATCGCAATTGAGGACACTTCGCGTGCGATACCCGCCGACGCAGACCCGCATCGGGGCGTCGACATCCAACCGAAGTCCGTGAAAGTGGGGGCAACCTCCTTCGTCTCCTACACCGTTGCCCTGGCTTCCATGCCCCAATCGGACGTTACGGTTAAAGCGTATCTTGAAGGACCTGACGGGGAAGCCCTCAACATCGGTTTCGCGGGCAGTACGCTAGAGGTTAGTCCGGTGTCGCTGACCTTCAGCTCATCGAACTGGAGCACGCCGCAAACCTTTACCGTGTCCCCCAAAGACCCCGCTTTGTCGTTTGACGACGTCATACTGCACGGCCTGGAAAGCGATGACCTTGACTACCACACCTTCGATTCCTTTCAGGGTCCTGGCATAGGAGAGACGTACATCGAGATAGAGGTGTTGACCGGCGGGCTGTAGGCGGAGGTGAACATGACGAACATATCCGTCCCCATGCGCCATGCGATTGCCCTTGCGGGAGTCATTCTCCCGTCCCGCACTTGATGCGGGGGCGAAATTTCATTGAAGGAGGGACCAGCAATCATGACCAACAGCAGAGAGAGAATCACCGGACTCGTAGCGCCCCCGGGGAGGCCCGGCATGATGCGCGCCTCCTTAGTTCGCCGCTCCCCGCTCCTCCTTCTGGCCGCCGCGCTCGTTGCGGTGGCGGTCTTCTTGACGCCCGGCGCGCAGCCCGCCCAGGCGCAGACTCCCGTAGAGTTGGTCAAGAACACCGGCCAGGTTGCGGCCACGCCCTTCCAGGACTGGAGTAAAGCATTCGGCGTGATCATCTTCACGGGGTCCGCCAACACTGGAAAGACCTATACGCTGACGAAAATCCATGTCCCGACCGACATCGACGGCGGGGAGATAAGCGACGCGAGCAAATTCAGAGCGGAGCTCTGGACGGGGACCAATGATACCTTTGTGCCCGGCGCGAAGCTCCATGACCTGACGATCAAGGCGGTCACGGGCGGGGTGGACCTGGTGGCGCCCCAGGGCACCACGCTTCAGGGGAACACCCGGTATGCCCTGGTCGTGTACCGGCTGTCCGGCGAGACGGCCACCTGGAACTACGCACAGACCGCGCATAGTGCCCAGACCAGCTCCATCGGCTGGCGTATCGGAGACAACCGGAAGGCAACCGACACTCCCCCAACATCCACTTCCGTGTGGGGAGACCCCGCCGACATCCCGCAGGGGTCGAATCCTATCAGGATCCCGCAGATATCCGTCCACGGTTACGAGGGGCTCCCGCCATCCAACGAAACCCTCACCGGACTGACCATCTCCGGCACGACCACCCGCGACAGCCAAACGCATACCTTCGACCTCTTCTCAATCCCGAGGTTCGACCGCGACACGTCGGAGTACACCATCCGCGTTCCCGAAGACCTTAAGACCATCACGTTCACGCCCACCTGGGGCGGGAATGTTAGAGACTTCGAGGTGCGTATGAGGCCGGACACCACCAAGAGCATCGACGACACCACTAAGGCCAGAGGGAGCACTGCTTCAGGTTTACCCGTGACGGCCAGAGTAACCACCGACAATCCCCATCCCGCTATTCGCATCAATCTCAGGAATGGCAATAGCTTCGTCCACTATTTCGATCTGTAGTTCGTGTCGGGCGCCCTGAGCTTCGGCGGCGCCACCATCCAGGACGAGCTACTCACGGTGGGCGTCGGTATCAAACGGTTGCTGCCTGAAGCCATCGGCGGTTTCGGTAAAATCACCTACTCGGCCATGGGACTGCCCGAAGGGCTTACCTTAAGCGAGGACCGTTATATCCGCGGCACGCCCGAAGCCGCGACCCAGGCCCCGGCCGACGTCACCTACACGGCCACCGACACCGTCGGCGGCTCGGAGTCCCTCACCTTCCAGGTGACGGTCAACCCGCCGGTGACCTTCGACGAGGAGGACCTCGACACCTACTACGGGAGGATCATCACCTACACCGCGGGCCAGCCGGATCCCCTCACCGTCACCCTGCCGGAGGCCAGTGGGGGCACGGGGACGCTGACCTACGAGCTGGTGTTCGGCGGCAGCGTCAGAATGGCGGCGGCGGGCGACCCCGGCGCGGGCGTGAACCTTGACCCCTCCACCCGCGTCCTGACCATAGACGGAAACTCCAACGTCAACCGGATTGCTCTCAGGGATACGGGATACGCCGTCAGCTACGTGGCGAAGGACGAGAACGGGGCGAAGGCGGAGGCCTCCAGCAGCATCTCCGTGATCGGGCCTCCCACGCTCCCCGAGATAGCTGACAAGACCTGGACCGTGGGCCAGGCGGTCTCCATCACACTGCCGGCGGCCGCCGGGCCGTGGTGGAAGCTGGTCCCCGAGGTGCGCTATCAGCTGGGCCCGACGAGGACGGTGGAGTTCCTGCGAGATGGGGAGGTGTCGAGGACGGTGGAGGTCCTGGACATGGAGGGCATGAGCTTCAACCCGCAAACGCGCCTCCTCTCGGGCACGCCCCAGTTCGCGTCCACCACGAATATGACCTACACGGCTACGGACGGCAACGGCGTCACCACCACGGAGACCTTCACCATCACCATGGTCAACGGCCCCAGCGTCCCGACCGCCGCGCCGTCCAACGTGCAAGCGGCCCAACAGAATGACAGCATGATCTTTGTCCAGTGGGACACCGTGACGGGCGCGACCGCCTACGTGGTCCAGGTCATTCAGGACGGCGGCAGCTTCCCCACCAAGCCCGTCGACTCCGCGCCCGACAATGTCCACCTGGGACACTACCCCGGCCGTGGCCTCGTCAGCATCAACGAAATCGCCACCGGCGACTACAAGGTGCGCGTGGCCGCCCGGAATGCGGACGGCGTGGGCCCCTGGTCGACAGAGCTCAGCTTCACCGTGCAGGTGGGAGGGATGTAGCCGCGCGCGACACCCGGTGTACACGGGCCAGCGTTAGAGACCAACGACGCGGGATGGAAAGGGGGAAATGATGTTGCGTAACCCTGGACTCAAGACCGGACCCCTTTGGCGCGGGCTCGCTCTCGCCGTCCTTGTGGTCACAACGCTCCTGATCTTCGTATCCTCGCCGGAGCCTGCGCACGCCATAGACACTCCGGGCAACGTCACCGTGACGGGGCAAGCCGGTGCGTTGAAAGTATCGTGGGACAGGGTCGCTATCCCACAGGGTAACCAAGAGCCGCACTGGTACGTCCTGCGCTGGAGAGTCAAAGAGCCGCAGGGAAGCTGGATTGGTGAGGGGCATAGGGGCAGCTCCCAGGTCAGGTATGGCCTCATCCACGGAAACCCTGGCTGCACCCAGGACAATGATTGCTCGTATACCCTGACCAACACTCAAATCCGCCTCGGCTATTCCACCACAACGTTCCAGAGCCAACTTGATTCTGCCCTTCTCGTTCCCGGCACGACGTACGAAGTCCAGGTGACGACGTATAGCAGACAAACCCAGAATCAGATCCATCAACTCGGTGAGTGGTCCAGTTCAGCCGAGGGCTCACCCCTGGCCACCGACGTCACCCTCTCCAATCTTGAGCTCTTCAACGCCACCACCAGCAGTACCGCGCCGGTGGGTTTGAATGCCCCGTTCAGCAACGACTATTCCTACTACGTAGCCCTGGTGCTCAAGGAGGTCACCAGCATAACGGTCAAACCCACCGCCACGTCGCACTTCGAGGTAAACATCGCGGTGAAGGTGGGGAAGGATGGCGCGCCCACAACTGTGCGCAGCGGCTACATCAGTTCTGCAATCGACATCCCCGTCAAGGCTGACGCAACTGTCCCCCACGAAGTCTACCTGACGCTGACTGCGGTGAACGACAGTACGAACACCAAGACCTACACCGTACGGGTCTTCCAGTTCGATCCCGTCAGCTTCGGTGGCGTCACAGTCCCGGACATGCACTTCACGGCAGGCCATGAGACAGAACGCGGCCCTCTCCCGGCGGACACCACCGACCACTACGACGTGACCTATACCGCCACGGGCCTGCCCGCGGGACTCTACCTGAGCCAGGACCGCTATATAGTGGGCACACCGGAGGCGGCCGACAGCAATCCGGTCACGGTCACCTACACGGCCGAAGGCTCCATCGGCAGCACGGCATCCCTCACCTTTGATGTGACGGTCGCCCCGCCGGTGGCGTTCGCTGAAGACGCGTTTGGGGAAAACAACAGGATCAGCTTCGAGTACACCATCGGTCAATCGGCGAGCATCAACGCGACGCTGCCGGAGGCGACGGGCGGACACGGCGACCTGACCTATCGCCTCGTCTACGTTGTGAGCGAAGGAGGCTCCATCGTAACGAAGACCATCAACGATGACGCCCCCGGCTTCTCCTTCGACGCCGCCACACGCGTCCTCACCAGCGACACCGGCACGAGCGCCCCCTCCACAGCAGCTTTCTACAGCGTGGACTACTGGGCCGTGGACGAGAACGGCGCGCGGGCGTATGGCCGCGTCAACATCACCGTGAATGACGCCCCGTCTCTGCCGGAGATAGAAGACAAGAGCCTCACCGTGGGAGTAGAGGCCTCCATCACGCTGCCCAAGGCGACGGGCGGGACGCTGAGGGAGGAGCCCAGGCTGCAGTACGACCTGGAGCCCTCCAGGGACCTGTCGCCGGATCTCGAAGGCCTCTCCTACAACGGCGGGGAACACGTCATCTCCGGCACACCCACGCTGCCGGGCAGTACGGAGCTGACCTACACGGTAACGGACTTCAACGGGGTGAGCGCCAGCAAGACATTTACCATCAACGTTGTCAACGGACCGACCGCCCCCACGTCGGCGCCGGGCTCCGTGTCAGCCTCCCAGGAGTCCTCCGGCGACGATGACGGCTATACAGTCATCGTGGGGTGGGACCCTCTGTCGGGAGCCACCGCCTACGTGGTCCAGGTCAAGGTCGATGGAGGAAGCTACCCGGACAAGCCGTACAACTCCTTGCCTCCTGAAACGTTCATGTCATTCGCGAGTGATGGTACCCGGGCGTGGGTCAACGTTGGGGGGCTCGAAGTGGGGGACTACAAGGTGCGCGTCGCCGCCAGGAACGCGGACGGCGTTGGCCCCTGGGCGTCTGAGGTCGGCTTCACCGTACAGCCGGGAGGAGTGTAGCAGGTAGTCATTGGACACGAAGATCCGCCCTGGGGGAACCGGGGCGACAGGAGGTAACTGATGTCTGTATACGGAGCCGGCACACTACCGGGACTGAGGGCAGCCGCCCTCGCCGTTACCCAGATCTCACCGGGCCTCAGTCCTGGTCTAGCCCTACGCCGCACCCCGTTCCTCCTCGCGGCCATCGCGCTGATGGCGGTCTTCTTTGCGTCCGGCCCACATCACGCCGCCGCGCAGTCGGGAGGCACCTTTACCGTGTCGGACATCACGGTCGTCGAGGGCGGCTCAGCCGACATCACCGTCACGCTGAGCGCCGCGGCCCCAACCGGCGGCGTGGAGCTCAGCGCGGCCGCCTCCTACGACACCCCCGCGGCGGGCAAGGCCGCCGCCGCCGACGTGCAGTCCGTGGCGAGCGCCCTTACCATCGCCCAGGGCCAGACCACCGGCACCTTTGCGGTGGCGGCGGCGAAGGACACGTCCGAGGAGGGTGCGGAGACATTCTCGGTCACCGTCACGGCCAGCACGACCGGCTGGTCCCCGGCCTCCACGGGGGACAACGTGTCCACCGTCACGATCCATGACCCGGTGCGTTTCGGTCCACAGCCCGGCGATCCTGCCAATTACCGTTCCGCGATCGGCTACGCGCCCATATCGAACCGGATCCAGCTCTACCTGGAGGTGGGCGCAACCATCAGCATCCAGTTTCCCGCAGCCGTCGTCGGTACCGGCGACGGCGACTACACCTATGCCCTTGGCGGCCCGGAGCGGTTCTACAAGAGGGCCGTGGGACGGACGATGCCCGGGGGCCTCACCTTCGACGCGGCCACCCGCATCCTGTCCGGCAGTCCCACGGGATTGGACGCCAACGGTGTGACGACCCTGGGCTCGAACCGCCGCATGGACTATCACGTCTGGGACGGCTCCGGCGAGGGCGGCCCTGACGGAGACGACAACACCGAAGACAACCACGATGAACTCACGGTGATCCTCACCATCTGTCCGGCCGGCTCCGCTGCCGAGGCCGACGGCGCGACGGCCTGCAAGTACACCGCCGGGCTCCACTCCCTGGATGTGAGCCACGGCGACCCGGCCACGCCCGTCACCCTCTCGCCGGCCTTCACCACCGACGCCGTGACCTACACGGCAACCGTGGCGGACAGCGTTACCGCAGTGGACCTGGCGGTAATCCCGGAGCACCTGAACTACGATGATATTGAAATGACAGTGAACGGCACGGCGGGGAGCCTCGACTTCACCTCCGGCCATTCCTCGGGCCGCTTACACACCGGGACGGCCGACCTAGACGCGGGCATCAACACCATCACGGTCAAGGTCACATCCGGCAACAGCCCGGCCCACGATTTGGACGAGGAAGACGATCCGATCCCCGTGATCGAGACCTATACGCTCACCGTGAGCCGCGGGACCACTCCCTCCGTCACCTTCGACCCCACCTCGATCGCCAACCAGACCTACATCGTAGGCATCCCGGTGGCCCAGGCCTTCTCCGCCGAAGAGCACGAGGCGCTGCCCAGGCTGCCGGAAGCCACCCTCTCCAACCCTCCGGCAAACATCGTCAATTACAAGTGGAGTTACTCGGCCACCGGCACGCCGGCAGGACTCACCGTGGGGCATGACCGCGTGATATTCGGCACGCCGACGACGGTCACCACAAGCGCGGCCACCGTCACCTACACCGCCGCCATCACCGTCCAAGTGGACCCGAATGGCGACGGGACTTTCGACGACCTTACCACCAGCACCTACACCGGTTCCCTCACCTTCGAGGTGACCGTCAACGCCAACCCGCCCGTGGTCTTTAGCGAGGAGGCCACTCGCTTGATTAACTCCGGGATCATCTGGTGGGATAACGCCAATACCACTTGGGTAGAAAAGAATCTTCTCGACAACAACGGGCTGGTCACCTTCCCGGAGGCCCAGGGCGGCACCGGGACGATCACGTACTCCCTGATTGACAACAACTCGGGGGAGCCTCTGGCAGAAGTCAGAGAGGACAAGAACGATATGAACAGCGCTCTCACCGGCATCACCTTCGACGCCGCCACCCGGAAGCTTGGCGGAACGCCGGCGGCATGGGCGCAAAAGCCATGGCCCGTCCAATTCCGCGCCGAGGATGAGAATGGCAACCGCGCCGCCCTGGTCACAACAATCTACGCCGCCGGAAAGCCTGGCGGACTCTAGGCCGTCCTCTTACGAGTAGGGCAGGAACCATGCAAACCATACGCCGCAAGCGCATCAGCATACTCGGGATAGCAGTTGTTTCCGCGTTTGCGGTCGTGGTGGCGGTCTCCCTGCTCCACATCCCCTCCGCCGCGGCGCAGTCCCCCACCACGCTCACTCTCACCGCACCCGGCGCGACGGTGAGCGAGGACGCGGGCGCCGTGACCGTAACCGCCACCCTGGACCAGCCTGCCCCCGCCGGCGGAGTGCGGGTGACGCTGAAGTCAACAAGGCCCATCGCCGGACGCGCCAGGGCCGGCCTTGACTTCACGCTGCCGGCCGCTTTCACCATCACCGAGGGCCAGACCTCAGGCACGGCGGACATCACCATCCTGGACGACAACAGTGTCGGGCCGGACAAGCTGATCGTCCTGAACGCAACCGTCAACGTGCAGGGCATCACCGTGAAGGGCGTCACACTCACCCTTTCCGACGACGACTACCCGATCCTGACCGGCCTGCGCGTCTATCACGGCTCCGACCTCGGGGAGGACTCCGACTTCGGCCGGCTCCCGCAGCTGCTCATGACCCCGCGCTTCGATGGTCTCACCTACGAATACGAGGCCCAGGCGAATCCGGACATAGAGGATGTAACGGTCTTCGTCACAGGGGGAGTGGACAGAGGCGTCATGAAGATAGGTCCGCAGGGTTCGCTGGAAGACGTCAACGTTATTGCGTACGGCAACGGGCTGAGCCAGCCGATCACCCTCGCGGACGGCGAGAACATCATAGAAGTTCAGTGGACCAGGTACGGCAGGACCACCACCTACACGGTAGAGGTGACCCGCGGGCTGCTCGCTGCGCCGGCGGTCTCGGTGACTCGAGGGGCGCGTTACGGCGGGCCCATCATCACGATAAAGCTGACGGACACGCCCTCGGTCAACCAGGACATGCGAGTCCAGGTGCGGGAGTCGACAACCGACGATTGGCCGGATCCCGCCGTGAGCAACACACTTCCGTCCGGCGCCAGCGCCACCTCGTTCACCCGCACCTTCAAGACCATCACGATCAGCGGGTTGGCCAAGGGCACGGACTACGAAGTCCGGGCGCACCTGTTGGAGCTCAGCGGACCTCTCACAGAGCGCACCAGGGCTGTCAGCAGCCGGTCCAGCGACGAGGTGCAGGTGACGACGCTGAGTCCCGCGCCGGCGCCGACGGGGCTGATCCTGACGGCAACCCAGCCGGGAACCGGGGTCCATCGCGCAATACGCGTGAGTTGGGACGCCGTTGAGGACGGGAGCCCCACCATGTGGTACCAAGTGCGATGGCGTAAGGCAGACCAGACCCCGGAGGCGGAGTGGAGCCGCCCCCTCCAGACGTCCACCACCGGCTACTCGGTCTCTATCCCGGCGGACGGCACGTTCGACGTGCAGGTGGCCTCCGACAACGGCATCAACCCCATCGCCTGGTCGGAGGTCAAGCAGGCCAAAGTCGACCACGCAGGCGGCATGTGAGAGACCTGCCGGTGCTGCGCGCCTGTTCGGCGAGGAGTCCGCGGGCAGCTACGTCGTGGTGGGCCGTGTGGGAATCGAACCCACGACACCCGGATTAAAAGTCCGGTGCTCTGCCTAACTGAGCTAACGGCCCGTGATGCGGGAGCGATTGGCTGGGGCCTTATCCAGCCCTGCGCCAGCTTTAGAGAACCCTTATTGTATCATTCGGAGGCGGTCCAAGGCCGGCTGCGCCTGGTCTACTAGTATTGTGAAATGGGCAACGAATTCCCTTGACAAAGTTTCCGTGTGGTGTATAATGACCGTTTGCTAGTATATGCCACCAGTTACGATTTCTAGCACCCCCTTGAACGACCTCGGACTATTTTTGCCTCTTTTCTGCCGTAATTCCGGGTTTCCTTCCCCTCTCAGCAACTTGCCCTAAGGAGCTAGCTAGATGGATTTGTCTCCCGCCAAGAAGGGGCATCCTATTGGTTTGCCCGACATCAAGTCCTATTCCCGAATTCTCCAGGTATTGGACGTTCCCAACCTCATCCAGACCCAGCTCAATTCCTATGAGTGGTTCAAGACCGAGGCCCTGGACGAAGTATTTCACGAAATCTCCCCCATCGAGGACTACACCGGCAAGAAGTACGAGCTTCACTTCGAGGGCCACACTTTCCGGGAGCCCAAGTATTCCCCCCAGGAGAGCAAAGAGCGGGAGACCACCTACTCGATGCCCCTGTACGTGACCACCCAATTGAAAATGAAGGACACGGGGGAAATCAAGGAGCAGGACATATTCATGGGGGACATCCCCATGATGACTCCCAACGGCACGTTCATCATCAACGGCGCCGAACGGGTGGTGGTCAGCCAGCTGGTGCGGTCTCCAGGCATCTACTTTGTCCACGAAAAGAACCTGGTCAGCGACCGTAACCTGTGCTTTGCCAAGCTGATCCCGTCCCGGGGCGCCTGGCTGGAATTCGAAACCAGCAACAAGGACGTGCTGTCGGTGAAGGTCGACCGGAAGCGCAAGGTGTCGGCAACGACGTTTCTCCGGGCCCTTGGCGTAGCCGCGGACGAGGAGATCCTGGGCCTGTTCAAGGAAGTGGACACCGACGAGAACCATCGATACATCAAGACCACCCTGGAGCGCGACCCCGCCAGCGATACCAGGGACCTGACCTACCGGAACGACGACCTGCGCTCGCTGTGGGAGTGGCTGCGGCCCGACGACGAGTACGACTCGGAGCTGGCCAAGCGCATTGCCGACGCCCAGATAGAGTTCTATCGCCGCCTCCGGCCAGGCGAGCCTCCCAGCCTGGAGAACTCCCGCAACTTGATACGGAGCCTGTTCTTCAGCCCGCGACGCTATGACCTGGGCCGGGTGGGGCGCTACAAGCTGAACCGCCGCCTGGACCAGACCGATAACGCCGACCTGATGACGTTGAGCCTGGACGACGTGGTGGCGGTAATCCGCACCATGATACGCATCAACCAGGGAGAGGGCGCTCCGGACGACATCGACCACCTGGGCAACCGGCGCATCCGGGCCGTGGGCGAACTGGTGCAGAACCAGGTAAGGGTGGGCCTGCTGCGCATGGAGCGCATGGTCAAAGAGAAGATGACGCTGGTGGACCCGGAGACTGCGGCGCCGCAGGGCCTGGTGAACATTCGCCCCGTAGTCGCGGCGGTAAGGGAGTTCTTCGGGGGTTCCCAGCTGTCCCAGTTCATGGACCAGACCAATCCGTTGGCCGAGTTGACGCATAAACGCCGACTGTCGGCGCTGGGGCCCGGAGGGCTTTCCAGGGAGCGGGCCGGATTCGACGTGCGCGACGTGCACTTTTCCCACTACGGCCGCATCTGCCCAATAGAAACGCCGGAAGGGCCAAACATCGGCCTGCTCAGTTCGCTGGCGTCCTATGCCCGCATCAATTCCTACGGCTTCATAGAGTCGCCCTACCGCCGCGTCCACAAGACCCTGCCGGCGAACTCGCCGGACTTGGCGGGACGCACGGTAACCGAGGAGGTCAAGGACAAGTCGGGCCGGGTGCTGGTGCGCAAGGGGAAGACAATCAGCCGGAAACGGGCCGCCGAGATCAACGAGTTGCCCAAGGGCACGAAAATACAGGTAAGGCCCTTTGTGGCCGACGGGGATAGCGACGTGCTCTATCTTTCCGCCGACCAGGAGGAAAACCACCGGGTGGCCCAGGCCAACTCGCGGCTGGACCGGCTGAACCAGTTCGTCGACGACCGGGTGGAAATCCGCGTCGGCGAGACGTACACCGAGGCGAGCCCGGATGCGGTAGACCTGATCGACGTGTCGCCCATGCAAATCATGAGCGTGTCTGCGGCCCTGATCCCGTTCCTGGAGCACGACGACGCCAACCGGGCCCTGATGGGATCCAACATGCAGCGCCAGGCGGTGCCGCTGCTGCGCCCGCAAGCCCCGGTGGTGGGGACCGGAATAGAGAACCGGGTGGCCCGGGACAGCGGCCAGATGGTGCTGTCGGAGGTTGCCGGGTCGGTGACTTCGGTGACCGGCCGAGAGGTGGTGGTTACCGACGAAAAGGGCAAAGACACGGTCCACCCGGTGATCAAGTTCGCCCGCACCAACCAGGGCACCTGTTTCGACCAGCGGCCCGTGGTGTCCAAGGGCGACGTGGTGCAGAAGGGCGATATCCTGGCGGACAGCTCTTCCACCGACCACGGCGAACTGGCCCTGGGCCAGAACGTATTAGTCGCCTTCATGTCGTGGGAGGGCTACAACTACGAGGACGCCATCATCGTCAGCGAACGGCTGGTGAAGGACGACTACTTTACTTCCACTCACATAGAAAAGCACGAGATGGAAGCCCGGGAGACCAAGCTGGGCCCGGAGGAAATCACCAGGGACATCCCCAATGTTGGCGAGGGAAGCCTGCGCAACCTGGACGAGTTGGGGATAATCCGCGTGGGAGCCGAGGTCGGTCCCGGAGATATCCTGGTGGGTAAAGTCACACCCAAGGGTGAGACGGAGCTCACCGCCGAAGAGAAACTACTACGGGCGATCTTCGGCGAAAAGTCTCGGGACGTTAAGGACACGTCGCTGCGGGTGCCCCACGGAGAGCGGGGCAAGATAATCGACGTCAAAGTCCTGAACCGCGAGAACCGGGACGATCTTCCCCCCGGGGTCAACGAGGCCGTGCGGGTGTGGATAGCCCAGACCCGCAAGATCTCGGTGGGAGACAAGATGGCCGGCCGTCACGGGAACAAGGGCGTGGTCGCCCGTATCCTGGCGGAAGAAGACATGCCTTTCCTGGCCGACGGGACTCCCGTGGACGTAATACTGAACCCCATCGGCGTGCCGTCCCGAATGAACCTGGGCCAGGTGCTGGAAACACACCTGGGCTGGGCAGCGCATAACCTGGACTTCAGGGCCAACACCCCGGTCTTCGACGGAGCGCGGGACGCCTCGATAGAGGACGCCCTGGCAAGGGTGTGGTTCGCCCAGCAGGCCGGCGCGCTCAATCCGGGGCCGGACGACGGGTCTCCCCAGGTCGACCAGGGCAAGCTGGACGCCTGGATGAGCGAACGGGGCCTGGATACCGGGGCTCTGTTCGACGACTCCGTCCAGGGAGCGGCGCGGGAGGCGTGCCTACGCATCTGGCTTAAAGAAGAGGCCGGGAAGGACCCGGATGGCCTGTCTCCCGAGGAAATCCAGGAACTGGTGCTGGAGATTCACCGGGAGGGGAAGATGGCCCCGCCTACTTTCGGAAGGTTCAAGCTTTTCGACGGCCGCAGCGGGCAGCCATTCGACCAACTGGTGACCGTCGGCAGCATCTACATCCTGAAACTCATCCACTTGGTGGAAGACAAGATCCACGCCCGCTCCACGGGGCCATACTCCATGATTACCCAGCAGCCCCTGGGCGGGAAAGCACAATTCGGCGGCCAGCGCTTTGGAGAGATGGAGGTGTGGGCCTTGGAGGGCTACAGCGCCGCCTACAACCTCCAAGAGGTGTTGACCGTGAAGTCGGACGACGTGGTGGGCAGGGTGAAAACCTATGAGTCGGTAGTCAAGGGCGAGTCCATTGGCCAACCGAGCGTGCCCGAATCGTTCAACGTGCTCCTCAAAGAGCTCCAGAGCCTGGGGCTGTCGGTGGAGCTGCTGAACGAGGACGAACGGCCGTCTTTGACCCAGGGGATTCCCGATGAGACCGACCTGTACCAACCGCTGGAGGCTCTTTAAATGGTCAGACTGGCTGACAGAACGGACACTCAGGGGACCAACTTCAACGCTATCCGGATTTCCGTGGCGTCACCGGAACAGATACTGAACTGGTCCCACGGCGAAGTCACCAAACCCGAGACAATCAACTACCGCACGCTAAGGCCGGAGAAAGACGGCCTGTTTTGCGAGCGCTTGTTCGGCCCGACCAAGGACTGGGAATGCTTCTGCGGGAAGTACAAGCGCATCCGCTACCGGGGCGTCGTGTGCGACCGCTGCGGCGTCGAGGTTACGCGCTCGAAGGTCCGCCGGGAGCGCATGGGGCACATAAGGCTGGCGGCGCCGGTGGCGCATATATGGTTCAGCAAGACCACTCCCAGCCGCCTGGGCCTGCTGCTGGACCTTTCTCCCAGGAACCTGGAGCGGGTGCTCTATTTCGCTCAGCACATCATCGTTTCGGTGGATGACGAGGTCCGCAAGGAGACCATCGAAGAACACCAGGCCACTACCGAGCGAGAGATCGGCAAGCTCCGCGAGGCTGCCCAGGAACACCTGGAGGAACTGAACCAGAAGGCCGAAACCGCCAGGGCCGGCGAAGACGAGGCTGCAGAAGCCGAACTCAAGGCCGTCGAAGCGGAAATCGAGGCCTTCACCGCCCAACTGGAGGCTGAAGAGGCCCAACTGGAAGAGCAGTTGCAGTTGACCACGGACGAGCTGGAGGACCTGCGGGTCCACCAACTGATAGCCGAGTCCCGCTACCGCGAGCTAAAGGACAAGTACGGCGAGGTCTTCCAGGCCGGCATGGGAGCAGAGGCCATCCTGGACATCCTAAAGACCATCGACCTGGAGGCGCTGCGGGAGCAACTTATCTACGAGATGCAGTCTACCTCCGGCCAACGCCGCAAGAAGGCCATCAAACGCCTGCGGGTGGTGGAGTCCTATCGCAACAGCGGCAACCGGGTCGAGAACATGATTCTGTCGGTGTTGCCGGTGCTGCCGCCGGAGCTGCGGCCCATGGTCCAACTTGACGGAGGGCGGTTCGCCACCAGCGACCTGAACGATCTCTACCGCCGGGTAATTAACCGGAACAACCGGCTGAGGCGGCTGATGGACCTGGGCGCGCCCGAAATCATCATCCGCAACGAAAAGAGGATGCTCCAAGAGGCGGTGGACGCCCTGATAGACAACGGCCGCCGGGGCAGGCCCATACAGGGCAGCCACAACCACAAGCTTAAGTCCCTGTCCGACCTTCTGAGGGGCAAGCAGGGGCGCTTCCGGCAGAACCTGTTGGGCAAGAGGGTGGACTACAGCGGCCGTTCGGTCATCGTAGTGGGCCCGGAACTGAAGATGAATGAATGCGGGCTGCCCAAGAGGATGGCCCTGGAGTTGTTCAAGCCCTTCGTCATGCACCGGCTGGCGGTGTTGGGCATTGCCCCCAACATCAAGAACGCCAAGCGCATGGTGGAACGGGCCAGGCCGGAGGTCTGGGACATTCTCGAAGACGTGATCAAGAACCGGCCGGTGCTGTTGAACCGGGCGCCGACATTGCACCGCCTGGGCATCCAGGCTTTCATGCCGGTGCTCATCGAGGGCAACGCCATCCAGATACATCCCCTGGTCTGCTCGGCGTTCAACGCCGACTTCGACGGGGACCAGATGGCAGTACACGTTCCACTGTCGAGAATGGCCGTGCTGGAAGCCAGCGAAGCCATGCTGAGCACCCATAACATGCTCTCCCCGGCCTCCGGCGACCCGCTGGTGGCGCCGACGCTGGACATGGTGATGGGGTGCTACTACCTGACCCAGATGCGGGAGGGAGCGCAAGGTGAAGGCTCCCGCTACTACGATTTCGACGAGGCCCGCATAGCCCACGCATCAGGCTTGGTGGACCTCCAGGCCAAGATCGTCGTCGACCACGTCGACGGCCACCAGGAGGTCGACGGTTACGAGGAAGAGGAGGAGGGGACCGAGACCACCCTGGGGCGGTTGATGTTCCGGGAGATACTGCCAGAATCCGTCGGGGCGGAATACTGGAACCGGGTGATGGACCGGGGGAGCCTCAAGGACCTCACCGCAGAGCTGTATCGCAGCCTGAGCAACGAGGAAACGGCGGAGGCCCTGGACAAAATCAAGGACCTGGGCTTTCACTACGCAACCGTTTCGGGGATTACCATCGCCATCAACGACATCCAGGTGTCGGCCAAGAAGCCAGAGATACTGAACGAGGCCGCCCAGGAGGTCAGCAGGCTGGAGGACCAGTACCTGTCGGGCCTAATCTCCGAGGAAGAACGCTATGACAAGACGGTGGAAGCCTGGACCAGGGCTTCCGACCAGACCACCGAGGAGGTCGAAAAGGAACTGACCAACTACGGCGGCATCGCCGTCATGGCGATGTCGGGCACCAAGGGAAATATCTCCCAGATAAAGCAGATGGCGGGCATGAGAGGCCTGATGAGCAACCCCAAAGGCCGGATCATCGACCTGCCCATCAAGTCCAGCTTCCGAGAGGGCCTAACCGCCCTGGAGTACTTCATTTCCACCCACGGCGCCCGGAAGGGCCTGGCCGACACGGCCCTGAGGACCGCCGACAGTGGATACCTCACCCGGAGGCTGATTGACATCGCCCAGGAAGTCATAGTGCTCGAGGAGGACTGCGACACCCTGGACGCCTATTGGATAGCCGCCCGGTCCGACGACCACCAGGGCACGTCCCTGGCAGACCGCATCCTGGGCCGGCTGGCGGCGACGCCGATTCCTCACCCGGAAACGGGGGAGGTATTGGTGGACCGCAACGAGGAAATCACCGAGACCCTGGCCCAACAACTGGTGGAGGCCGGGGTGACGGAAATCCCGGTCCGGTCACCTCTGACATGCGAGGCCCGCCGAGGGGTGTGCCGGATGTGCTACGGCAGGCTGCCGGCCACCGGTAACCTGGTGGAAAGCGGCCAGGCCGTGGGCATTATTGCCGCCCAAAGCATCGGGGAGCCGGGCACCCAATTGACCATGCGGACCTTCCACACCGGGGGAGTTGCCGGACTGGACATCACCAGCGGCCTCCCGAGAGTCGAGGAGTTGTTCGAGGCCAGAGTCCCCAAGGGCGCCGCCATCCTGGCCGATATCGACGGCGTCGTCGAGCTGGAGACCAGCGAAGAGGGCCGGCGTTTGCGACTGGTCAGCAGGGAGGAGTTCCAGGAGGACTATCCCATTCCTGAGAACGGCAACGTATTGGTGGAGCAAGGGGAGACCGTGGAGCCGGGCATGATCCTGGCCGGAAGCCTCACGCCGCTGGCCGGGGACAACGGGTCAGAGGCAGGAGAACCCGAGGCCGGGGAACAGGTGGTTGCCAACATCGGCGGCCGCGTGGAACTGGGCTCCGACGTGGTTTCAATCATCTGGGAAGACGTAGAGGAGCGGGAACACTTCATTCCCGCCCACGCCCACATACTGGTGTCCGACGGCGACGAGGTGAAGGCGGGTGATGCGCTGACCGGCGGCCCGCTGAATCCCCACGACATACTGCACATTCGCGGCAAGGACGCCCTGCAGCAATACCTGGTGGACGAGGTCCAGCAGGTATACCTGTCCCAGGGAGTGACAATCCACGACAAGCACATCGAGATCATCCTGAGGCAGATGCTGCGCCGGGTCCAAGTGGAGTCCACCGGAGACTGCGACTTCATTCCCGGGCAGATGGTAGACAGGTTCGAATTCCAGGAGAAGAACGCAAAGATCCTGGCGGAGGGCGGCGAGCCCGCCACGGCCACGCCGGTGTTCCTTGGGGTGACCAGGGCTTCGCTGCTTACCGACAGCTTCCTGTCAGCAGCCTCATTCCAGGAGACCACCCGGGTGCTTACCCAGGCGGCCATCAGCGGCGCCCACGACTGGCTGCTGGGCTTGAAGGAGAACGTAATCATTGGCCGGCTCATCCCGTCCCGGCTGGAGATACCGGGAATGGCCGAGTTGCTGAAACCGGAGCCTGCGCCGGAGTTGTCCGCCGGAGGCTGGCTGGGAGTGCCAATCGACAGGGAAGACGGCGACTTGGACCTTGCCTTCCCTGAAGCGGTCGCCGCGTCCAACGGGGATGGATTCCCCGGCGGCGAGGCGGAGGCAGCCCTCGGCAACCTCGAAGAAAACGGGAACGTTGCCGAGATAGGAGCCGAGAACGGCGCCCCGGCGGCCGAAGTCGCCGAGCCGGAAGACGGCGACGCCCAAGTGGCAGTGGCCGAGTTGGGCGCTAACGGATCGGGCCAAGAGGAGCAGGAGGAGGGCGACAGCCCCGACCCGGAGTTGGACGCTCCTTCTGAGGACTCAGAGGCCGACGACGAGCCAGCGGATGAAGAACCACAGGAGGCCGATGACGGCCCGGCGGATGGAGAACCGCAGGAGTGAATGAGCAAGCGAGGGGAACGGGCAACCCGAATCCCCAGCGCGGCTCGTCACCCCAAACAGTAGATAATTCCCGCGCTTCCCGGGATGCGGACATTGGGTACCAAGTAGACCTGTCGGTGGACTTGGCCCCTCATCACGGGCGCCGTCTGCACCTCAGCAATCCGGTGATGATAGCCTCGGGCACCTTCGGTTACGACGGTTATGGCCGGGGCATCACTGAAGACATGGACCTGTCCCGCCTGGGAGCGGTCATTCCCAAGACGGTCACGCGACTACCCCGGGAAGGGAACCCCGAGCCCAAGTGGCACCCTGCTTCGTTCAGACAAGGCATGGAAGACGGGGAGACGGTTTTTCTCAATTCCATAGGGCTGACCAATCCGGGAATCGAAGCGGCCCTCTCCGACCTGGCTCCTGTGTGGAAAGAGTACGGGACTACCGTCTTGCTCAGCCTGTCGGCCGACAGCGCGGAACAGTTCGGCGAGATGGCGGCCATGACCCGGGGCGTCGGCGGATTTCAGGCCTTGGAACTCAACCTGAGCTGCCCGAACGTGGAAAACGGGGCCATGTTCGGATACCAGGCCGAATTGACCCAGGAAGCCGTGGCGGCGGTGAAGGCCAACACGGAACTGCCGGTGATAGCCAAGCTGGCGCCCAACGTGCCAGACATTACCGAGATAGCCAAAGCCGCGGAGGCCGGCGGCGCCGACGCGTTGACAATCTCCAACACTCTGCCGGCCATGGCGATAGACGTAGACACCCGCAAGCCGGTCCTGGGCGGGATCACCGGAGGACTGTCGGGGCACGGGCTTAGGCCCGTATCCGTTGCGCTGGTGTACCATACGGCCCGTGTGGTCAACATACCCATCATCGGAGTGGGAGGCATATTCTCGGCCAAGCACGCCCTGGAGTACATCGTTGCGGGCGCCTCCGCCGTTCAGATCGGCAGCGCCAACCTGACGGGGCTATGGGCGCCATTCCGCATACTGGACGAGCTTGCGGAGTATCTGCAGGATTCGGGAGTCCGCAGCATAGGAGAGTTGGTAGGCAGCGCGCAGCCCGTTGCGGCGTAGCATAGGCTGCGCTGCGATTTATTTGGCGGCCCTACAATCCTGCCGACCGTTGCTGTGGCTTGAGGTTTATTATCCTTAGCTAGGCTCGGTTTCATACAAGCCAGTCATTCAAAATGGGCAAGCGTAAGAAGCTAAAACGGAAAGAGAAGGAGCACAGACTCCGCAATAGAAGCCAGAATCCAGAGATGCAAGGGAAAAGGGCGTACCCTTTCGTCTCGAACCAACGGGCTCCTTCACGGGTTGATTGGGCTGACCCCTATGGGGATATAGGAGCCTATATCCGCAAAGAGTCAGAGAAGACCCTGGAGGCCTACCGCAGCCAGCCGAACCTCGTAGCCGAACACGCCAACACAGAGGAAGACACGGCGCGCGGCGGCTATGCCAGCCGTCAACTGTTCGAGTTGGTCCAAAACGGGGCCGATTCTTTGGCGGGGGCAGGCGGCGGGCGCATCTGTATCAGGTTAACGCCAACATACCTATATTGTGCAGATGAGGGGCAGCCCATCGATGAGGATGGCGTCACGGCCCTAATGTTTTCCCATCTGTCTCCCAAGCGCGGAACTGAGGAAATCGGCCGGTTTGGCCTGGGCTTCAAGTCGGTGCTGGGTGTAACCGACACTCCCGAGTTCTTCAGCCGTTCAGGTTCGTTTCGCTTCGACCGCAACAAATCCGCGCGGATTATCCAAGCAATTGCGCCGGATGTCGACCGTTATCCCGTTCTACGCCTTCCGGAAGCCATTGATCCTTGGCCGCAGATGGAGTCGGACCACACTCTGCGGGAGTTAATGGGTTGGGCCGTGAACATCGTCCGCCTTCGGCTAAAGCCCGGAGCAAATATGGACCTTGGTCAGCAGATGGAGGAATTTCCTCCGGAGTTTCTCCTATTCGCACAGCATGTTTCAGAATTGGTGCTCCAAGACGATAATCAGGGAAACCCTCGCAAATTCAGTCTACGCAGTGACGATGGTCTATTCATCCTTGACGATGGCAGTAGTACGAGTCGGTGGATGATCACGATGACTATTCGCCAGCTTTCTTCAGATGCCAGAAGTGACAGCAGAAGCCTGGACGACGCTGATGAAGTCCCGATTTCGTGGGCGGCGCCGATAGATAGGCTGGATGAGCCAGGCAAGTTCTGGGCCTTCTTTCCCACTATGACAACAAGTTTGTTGTCTGGCATCCTGAACGCGCCATGGAAGACCAATGAGGACCGTCAAAACCTGTTGCCGGGAGTCTATAACGATGAGTTGATTGACGCAGCTGCCGGGATGGTAGCCGATGCACTGCCACAGCTTTCTTTGGAAGACGATCCGGCTAGGCACCTAGATGCGCTGCCTCGCAGAAGGGAAGCCGGGGATACGCCTCATAGCGAACATTTGCGCACCCAACTAGACTCTGATCTGAGAAGCCGTGCGCTGGTGCCGAACCAAGACGGCGAATTGCGGAAGCTATCTGAAGTCTCGTACCCTCCTCGTGTGCTGGTGGGTGATGGACAAAGCACCTCAGCTTCTCTCGAACGCTGGTCATCATATGAGCGGTGTCCATCAGAATGGCTCCATTACAGCGCGTTGACCCGGAATAGACTAGCTAGACTTGACCGACTTAGACCTCCTTCTCTTCCCGATGCGACTATTGCTAAATGGCTGGAAGCGTTACTAGATGGTGCCAAGTCCCAACCGCAATTGGCCATTCAAGCCTCCATGGCCGCTATCCAGACGGCCGCGCTGCTTCCGGAACAAATACGAAAGAGCTACGACCTTGGCAACATCGTGTTTATGGCCGATGGAAGTTGGTCCGAGCCCAATTCGGACTCGGTCTTTCTCGGTGGCGATAACGCCACCACCGCAACCAACCTGGTCCACCCACAGTTGCAGGCAGACCCTGACACGCTGGACTCGCTGAAGAAGCTGGGAATCACACCTGCTTCAGCAGCCAGTGCGTTCAAGGAATTTGCGTCAGGGCTGTTGGGCATCCCTTGGTATGACCGCAAAAAGATTAGTAGCGAGAAATGGCATGAGTTCTGGCGGCTCGCTCGTTGCGTTGACCAGAAGGAAGCAGCGAAGATCATCAACGAATCCACATACAAACTGGACAACTGGCGTGATAAGCTTTGCGTACGCACCATTTCTGGGGATTGGCGTTCACTTTTTCAAGCGTTGTTGCCAGGCCCCATCGTTCCCGCAGACGCCAGTCGAGACACTAACGTCTCTATAGACCTCTTGTACCATGAGTCAGACTTGCCTCTCCTCAGAGAACTCCGCGCTGTTGGAGCGCCTCTCGACGGACACGAACTGTCGTTAGAACAGTACCAGACGTTCATTAGCTCCGGTCGCAAGGCATTTCAAAAGCAGCCCCTTCCAAGCAAGCCACGTGACTATTATCTCCAATTTGGGTCGACCACCACTAGCGGTCCATTAGACGTGCTGAGATATCTCTCCGAAGAGGGCAAGGCCCTCTATACAGAAGCACTCCTAGACCTGGATGATACCTACAAGCCTTGGACAATGCACCATAAGAGTCGCCCAAACACTTATCCAGAGATGGAGTACATATCCCCGTGTCTAATACCACTGCTTTTGGATGGTCGAATTATTACGTCTACAGGGATTGAGCGGCTTTCTGACGGTCAAGGTGACCCGCCTAAAAACAAAGCCGTGTTGTTCAAGCTGCTTTCACATCCCAAGGCTGCTTTGATCCGGCAAATGTTCGGACTCCAAGACAAGATTGATTTGCCGCCCGAACCCATAAACGCGGACTCCCCTGTGCCATTGGTCGACGTATGGCCTGGACTGAGAAGTCACCTAGCAACGAACCATGAGAACATCGAACTAGTTCGATGTGACGTTTTGCGTCACATGGAAGATGCGCGCGGCTACGGTCAGAGAGATTGCGTCATCATTGAGGGTACGGTCTATATCACTCGGAAAGGTGACGAGCGAGACGAGATAGCAGCAATAGTCGAAGCACTTGAATTACAACTAGACCAGAAACAAATCGAAAGAGTTCTCCTCGGTCTGACTGACGCAGAGGTGAAAGATGCCAGGAACCATGTCAGGCAATGCTCGACGGATGAGGAACGCTTACTTGCGGCCATCGGGGAGACTGAGCTTCGGCGGCATCTGCCCGGAGGTCTAATAGCTATACTGGAACAGACTCAGGGTCCCGTCACAGGAATACGAGCGGCCCAAGCCGCCATTGCGACCTTCCACACCGGTGCCCTTCGCGAGTATCGCGACGAGTTGGTCCATCTAGACCCCCCTAGAAGGTGGGCAGGGAGCCAGAGAGCTGTCGAATTTGTCCGCTCGCTGGGATTTGGGGAAGAGTGGGCTGGAGAGCGGAACCCCCGGCGAGATCCATACCTTGAGGTAGAAGGGCCTTACTCTTTGCCCCAGCTTCATGGCTACCAGCGTAAAGTCGTCGGAAACGTAAGACGGCTAATCCATTCAAACGGAACACCCGGCGAACGACGCGGGATGATTAGCATGCCTACCGGCTCAGGGAAGACCCGGGTAGCCGTCCAGTCCGTTGTCGAAGCTATGCGAGATGACGGCTTCAAGGGAGGCATCCTGTGGGTGGCTGACCGCGACGAATTGTGTGAGCAGGCGGTGGAGGCTTGGCGACAAGTTTGGGCCAGTGAGGGTGCTCAAGCGACCCAGTTACGGATCTCCAGACTGTGGGCCGGGCAGCCTCAACCTCTACCAACGGGCGACATGCACGTAATTGTCGCTACTATCCAGACACTCGCTGCTAAGATAAGCAGACAACCCGAGTCGTACGAATTCCTATCGGATTTCAAGCTTCTAGTCTTCGATGAGGCACACAGGTCGGTGGCACGCACTTTCACGTCTGTTATGGAAGAGCTTGGATTGACTCGCTGGAGACGTTCTGATGAACCGTTCCTGATCGGTCTGACTGCTACTCCGTACAGAGGCCATGATGTCTCCGAGACTGAGAGGCTCGTGAATCGATACGGAAGCAACAGGTTGGATGCGGAAGCGTTCAAGAGCGATGATCCTGAAGACGTCATCCGAGAACTTCAGACTATGCGCATACTCGCTCAGGCCGACCACGCCACAATTGAAGGCGGACGCTTCTCTATGTCCCGCGATGAATTACAACAGACAATAGGAGTCCCCTGGCTGCCGAGAAGTGTTGAAAACCGTATCGCCAGCGATGCCGACCGCACTAGCCGCATAATCAAATGTTACGAGGAACGTATAGACCCACAATGGCCCACCCTGATCTTCGCCACATCAGTGGAACACTCCCAAACTATCGCGGCTTTGCTAACGTCTATGGGAGTTGAAGCCCGTGCGGTGAGTGGAACCACCGAAATATCGGTCCGCCGCCGGGTTGTCGAAGAGTTTCGGGCCGGCAGGGTAAAAGCCCTAGTCAATTACGGAGTGTTCCGGGAGGGATTTGATGCTCCGAAAACCAGGGCCATTATAGTCGCTCGCCCTGTCTACAGCCCCAATCTCTACTTTCAAATGATTGGAAGGGGATTGCGGGGCGTGAAAAACGGCGGCAATGATCGATGCCTCATTCTCAATGTACGGGATAATATTGAAAACTTCGAACGCAAGCTCGCGTTCTCGGAACTTGATTGGCTCTGGGCATGAACTTACGTTAGATATTGAAGTGACTGGGTAAATTAGGATTGTAAGCGTTCAGGCTCACGGAAAACCGGCGATTGACAGCAGGCTATAATAGCCCTACGAAGACTGGTTATCGAGCAGTCCTTGGGGCGAACGGGTCCGAGACACGGCCTGCAGTCGCGTCGCATTTCTCACATCCCTATCCACCAAGGTGAGCCTCTTAACCTGCAATCTCATGGTCGACATTCGGCGGCCAGGCCTTAGCGTAGCGGCCGCAGGCACCCCTCCGTGTGGAGGTGACAAATATGGTCTCAGTACTGGGCAAGCTGTTGGGCGACGCCAACGAGAAGGCCGTCAAGAAGATCCTTCCCACCGTCGCCAAGATCAACGATCTAGAGGCAGACTTCCAAAGGCTGACCGACGATCAGCTTAGAGCCAAGACCGAAGAGTTCAGGGCGCGGCTGGGCCAGGGAGAGTCCCTGGACCGCCTGTTGCCCGAGGCCTTTGCCGCAGTGCGCGAGGCGGCCAAGCGAAACCTGGGCCAACGCCACTACGACGTACAACTCATAGGGGGAGTGGCCCTCCACCGGGGCGAGATCGCCGAAATGAAGACCGGTGAAGGCAAGACCCTGGTGGCGACTTTACCCGTTTATCTCAACGCCCTGTCAGGCCAGGGCGTGCACGTGGTGACCGTTAACGACTACCTGGCGCGCCGGGACCCGGTATGGATGGGCCCGGTCTACCACGGCCTGGGACTTAGCGTTGGCTGCTTACAGCACGACGCGGCCTACTTCTACGACCCGGAAGCCGGCGGCCCCGATGACAGCATGAAGTCGCTACGGCCCGTAACCAGGGCCGAAGCCTACGGGGCGGACATCACCTACGGCACCAACAACGAGTTCGGCTTCGACTACCTGCGGGACAATATGGCCATGGAGCCGTCCCAGCAGGTGCAGCGGGACCTGCATTTTGCCATCGTGGACGAGGTGGATAACATCCTCATCGACGAGGCCCGGACCCCCCTGATTATCAGCGGCCCGGCCGAGGAGCCGGTCCAACAGTACTACACCTTTGCCAAGCTGGCGCCCCGCCTTCAGTTCGAGGAAGACTTTACCATCGAGGAACGCACCAAGACCGTCTCCCTGACCCAGGAAGGCATCTCAAAGATGGAACGGTGGACCAAGGTCGGCAACCTCTACGAGCCGGAGAATTTCCACCTGGTCCATTTCATTGAGAATGCGCTCAACGCCGAGGTCATGAAGCAACGAGACAAGGACTACGTGGTCAGGGACGGCGAAGTGGTCATCGTGGACGAGTTTACCGGCCGTCTCCAATTTGGCCGCCGCTGGTCCGACGGGCTGCACCAAGCCGTAGAGGCCAAGGAAGGGCTGAAAATCCAGAGGGAGAGCATCACCTACGCAACGATCACCCTGCAAAACTACTTCCGGATGTACGAGAAGCTTGCCGGGATGACCGGCACGGCGGAGACGGAGGCCGACGAGTTTCATAAGATTTACCGCCTCGAAGTAACGGTCATACCCACCAACGTGCCGATGGTCCGCCAAAACGCTCCCGACCTGGTGTTCCAGACCGAGGAGGCCAAGTGGCGGCAGGTGTCCGAAAACATCGCCGACATGCACACTGAAGGGCGGCCGGTGCTGGTGGGGACCACGTCCATCGAGGCCTCGGAACACCTCAGCGGCCGACTCAAACGAATGGGAGTCCCCCACCAGGTGTTAAACGCCAAGAACCATGAACACGAGGCGGCTATTGTCTCCCAGGCAGGTCAGCCCGGAGCGGTAACCGTGTCCACCAACATGGCCGGCCGGGGAACCGACATAGTGCTTGGCGGCAGCGATACCGACCGGTCCGACTGGCAAGCCAACCACGATAAAGTCGTGCAGCTAGGCGGGCTGCACGTTATCGGAACAGACCATCACGATTCCCGGCGCATCGACAACCAGCTGAGAGGAAGGTCGGGCCGGCAGGGCGACCCCGGCAGTTCCCAGTTTTACGTGTCGCTGGAGGACGAACTTATGCGCCGGTTTGGAGGGGAGCGCATCAAGAGCGTGATGGGCTGGACGGGGATCGACGAGGACACGCCCATTGAAAACCGGCTAATCACCAAGTCGATAGAAAACGCCCAGGTGAAGGTGGAGAGCTACCACTTCGACATCCGGAAGCACCTCCTGGAGTTCGACGACGTTCTCAATCATCAGCGAGAGGTCATTTACGCCGACAGACGCAGGACATTGGCAGGGGACAACCTGAAAGAGAGAGTCGTGGAGATGCTGCGCCTGGAGTTTCTCGACCTGATGGGCAGGCACCTCGCGGGCCCTCATTCCGATGATTGGGCGATTCCGGAATTCCTGGGCGCCCTCGGCCTCATCTGCCCGTTGCCGGCCGACCTGGACACCGAGGAGCAGGTCTACCAACTGAACCGGGACCAGGTGCAACGGAGGCTGCTGGACTACGCCGAGGAAGTGTACGACCGCCGGGAAAATGAGCTTGGCGCTGACCAGATGCGGATTGTAGAAAGAGCGCTGCTACTCCGGGCCATAGACACCCACTGGGTCAGCCATCTGACCACAATGGAAAACCTGAGGACCGGAATCGGCCTGCAAGCCTACGGGCAGCGGGATCCCCTGGTGGCCTACCGCACCGAGGGCCGGAGGATGTTCCAGGAGTTGACCAAGCGGATGCAGTCGGAAGTGGCCCACACCCTGTTCCACGTGACCGTGGCCCAGCGGCCCAGGAACGGCAACCGCAGGCAAGCTCCACCGGCCGCCGCATCCCCCATGGAGTCGGTAACCGCCAAGGGGCGGGCAGCGGCGCCGACGGGGACTGCGAAAGTAGGCCGAAATGCCCCATGCCCATGCGGCAGCGGCAAGAAATACAAACGGTGCCACGGGGCCAACGCCTGACCGCTTTTCCGGATTGGGGCTGCAGCCTTCGCAGCCATTAATCTCCAGGGCGAAAGATCAGTCCGGGCTTCGTCCAGTCCGGCGCCAATAGTCCCACGGCTGCTCGCGCTGTCGGGACGGCCAGACCGGCTGCCGCGACACCAGCTTGAACGCCACCGCCATAATCGCCCCGGCGACGAAGCCGCCCACGTGGGCGAAGAAAGCCACGTTCACCTCGTCCGATATGGCCAGTGAGCCGAACCCCTGGAGCAACTGCCATACGAACCACAGTCCCAACAGGGCCACGGCATGCAGGCGGACTACGGTGATGATAAAGAAAACAATCAGCGTGTTTACCCGGTTGAACGGGTAAAGCAGCATGTAGGCGCCCATCACCCCGGATATGGCCCCGCTGGCTCCGATCAGGGGCCGTAGGGAGTCGGGATCGATGGCCAGGTGGCTCAGCGCTCCCGCCACTCCCGCCAACAGGTAGAAGACGAGGAACTTAGAGGAGCCCAGCCAGTCTTCCACGTTGACGCCGAACACCCACAGGAACATCAGGTTGCCGGCCAGGTGGAAAAAGCCGCCGTGGATGAACATGGATGAGAATATCGTGGCCCACGTGGGCAGTGGAGTCTCTATGTCTACCCGCGCTAACCCGGTTTCGGTAAGGACAATCTGCTGCGTGCGGGCTATCCCCTGGGTCAACTCGTTGGGGATGAAACCCCATTTGGCGAAGAAGGCAACGACGTCCACGTCGCCGCCGCCACTGAGCAGGCCGAATCCTCCAAGGTACAACTCGTACAGGAAGACCAGGATATTGGCCGCGATGAGGAGGAGGGTTACAGCGGGGAAGGACTTGTGCCGGACATCGGAGTCGGAGAAGGGGAACAACTAGAAACCGTACCGGGTCTAGGAGGCGGCGGGGTCCACGAGCTTGGAACGGCGGCGGCGAAACTCGTCGGTCAATAGACCCATGGCGAAGGAGTCATACCAAACGTCGTCTTTGCGGTGAGACTTGCGCATGTGTCCTTCGAGCACGAATTCGAAGTGGCGAAACATGTCCAGGGCGTGGTCGTTGTATTCGGGAACGTCAGCCCAGACCCGGTGTAGCTCGTAGGACTCGTAGGCCTGCTCCAAGAGCTGGATCAAGGCCATGGTGCCGTAATGCTGGTGCCAGAGGTCCTTCCTGCCTATCAGGATGAAAATCTGGGCCTGTTCCAGGGCCCACTCGATGTCCAACTGTCCTTCGCCGATGTGCACCCCTTCGCCTGTATGAAGGGCGAATATCTTGCGGCTTTCGTCTTCGAAGACCTGCTTCCACTCGTCGTCGGAAGCTCCCAGGATTTCATGGGGCGAGTAGCCGATATGGAGGGGGGATCCGTCGTGGTCCCGCCCATACCAGAGGGAGTTTACCTCGTCGTCGTCCAGCCATTGGACCAATCGCTGGACATCGTCGCGGGTGGGGGGGAGGAGAGCTACTTGCGGCGACATGACTCCCTCCTTATCCAACTCGAAATTAACGCGGGCCATCCCAATTGCAATGGTTACTATCGCAGTCTCGGAATATGAAAATTATATCAGCGGGCCAACACCGGCGCAAACAGCTTTCCGCTGGTGAGCGAGGCTGGCAAAGCCCTGCGGCCGGTCATGCCCCCGACCTTGAAAAGCCGCGGAGTTGGAGGGCCTGGCTATAGCCGTCAGCTTTGCAAGAAGGGGAGCAGGGCCTCGACGAACTGCTGGGGGCCCTCGACCTGAGGCAGATGGCCCAGTCCAGGCAGCACGGATTTTCGCGCCCCGACGATGTTATGGTACAGAATGTCCTCGGCGACGCGCAGTCTATCGTCTTCGCCGTAAAGCAGCAGCGTTGCCGTGGCCTTGATGAGGGGCAGCCGGGAAACGATGCTGTAGTAGGCCAGTGTTTCGGAAACCTTGCCCACCCAGACCCCGGCCTGGGCCCGGGTCTCATTGATGGCCTGGACCCATTCGGGTTTGGGGTTGACGAAGCTGGTGGCGGCCTTCATGTCTTCGGCGCTGCGCGGTCTGGGCAGGCCGTTCTCGTCGAAGCCGCCGGCGCTCTCCTGCAGACGTTGGGCCGCGGTATTGGGGTCCCCGACCGGGCATCCCACCAGGACCAACTTGTCGACGCGTTCGGGGAAGCTGGCCGCGGTCTCAACGGCCAGCAGCGCGCCCACCGAGTTGCCCACCACGTGGGCCCGGTGGATGTTCAATACCTGGCAAGCGTGATCCAAGGAGCGGGCGTAGTCAGGCAGGTTGAAATGGCGCGGCGGCTTGTCCGATTGGCCGTGCCCCAGCATGTCGAAGGCGTAGCAGGTGTAATGCTCGCTCAGGGCATCGAAGACCCCTCTCCAGGCCCAGGTGGACGTTCCCAGCGGGTGCAGCAAGACCAGGGGATAGCCGTCGCCCTGCTGAACGAAGTGAATGTTGCCCTCGGGGGTGGGCACGAAATCGGTCAGGTCTCTGCGGACGAACATGGCTCTCCATTGCCGGCTTACGGCGCTTCAGTTGGGAAAGGGTCCCTGAGAACAATGTGCCGGGATTGGCGGCGGCGTTGGTGCCGCCATGGTACCGGCAACCCCCAACAGTGTCAATTTAGCGCGCCGCCGTCACGGCGCGGTTGACCATTTCTGCCGAGTGTGAAAGAATCCACTTGCGTCGATCATTCTTCAGGCGGCAGTTGCCGTGCCCCACTCAATGGCTCCCACCACCACCTGGCAACCTCGTTTCATGCCGGAACGGCGCGTCGTCGCGGCGACTGTATCTGCCTTCCAGAACGCGGGGCTCTTATGGCGATAAGGACGCCCACTTGGGGCAAAGAAGACCTGAAGCGGTTGGCCCAGCGGGAGATGGGCGACTACCACCTCATCGTGGTGTCCAACCGCCAACCCTACGTCCACGAACTGGTGGACGGGGAGCTGCGGTACGCGGTGCCGTCGGGCGGCCTCATCACCGCCCTGGACCCGCTGATGCAGGAGAGCGGCGGCACCTGGGTTGCCCACGGGGGCGGCCAGGGCGACTGGTACGCCGTCGACGAGCAGAACAAGGTGCCGGTGCCGCCGGATGATCCGGCGTACACCCTGCGGCTGGTGTGGTTGACCGAGGAAGAAGAGCGGGGCTATTACTACGGCTTTTCCAACGAGGCCCTTTGGCCCCTGTGCCACAACGCCTATACCGAGCCTGTTTTCGACACCACGGCCTGGGAGAGCTACAAGGCGGTGAACCAGGAGTTCGCCAACCAGGTCCTGGACGAAATAGGCGGCCGGCCGGCGGCGGTCTTCACCCAGGACTACCATCTGGCCCTGCTGCCCAGGCTCCTAAGGGATGCCGACCCCGACGTCATTACCGGCCAGTTTTGGCATATTCCATGGCCCAGCCCGGAGATTTTCCAGATTTGCCCGTGGGAAGAGGAACTGATTCACGGTCTGCTGGGGAACGACCTGCTGGGATTCCACATCGGCGCCCATTGCAACAACTTCTTGAACACCGCGGCCCGTTGCGTAGATGCAAGGGTGGACCACGACTACAGCCTGATCAGCTACAAGAGTGAACACACCTTGGTGCGGCCGTTTCCCATCAGCGTGGATTTCGAGCAGATCAGCGACGAAGCCGGCAGCAGTCCCGTGGCCGGGGAAATGGAGCGGCTTACCGACGAGCTAAACCTTGGGGGCAAGATTGTCGGCCTGGGCATTGACCGCATCGACTATACCAAGGGCATCCCCCACCGGCTGAGGGCCGTGGGCCGGTTCTTCGAAAAATGGCCCGAGTACGTGGGCCGGGTGGTGTTTATCCAGGCCGGGGTCATGAGCCGGACCAATATAGACGCCTACCAGCAGCTTGGCGACCAGATTGAACAGATTGTGGACGACATCAATGGCCGGTTCGGCCGCGGCGACTGGCAGCCGATAATTTATCTGCCTGACGATCTTCCCAGCGCGACCCTGATGGCCCTGCGCAGGCTGGCCCGCTTCTTCGTGGTGAGTTCCCTTCACGACGGTATGAACCTGGTGGCCAAGGAGTACGTGGCAAGCCGGTTCGACGAGGACGGGGTGCTCATTTTGAGCCCCTTCACAGGGGCCGCGCACGAGTTGACCGATGCCCTAATCGTCAACCCCTACGCCACTGAGCGATTCGCCGGCGCTATCCTGGACGCGGTCATGATGCCACTGGAAGAGCGCCGCTCCCGCATGGTGAACATGCGGGCCATTGTCCAGGAGAACAATATCTACAAATGGGCCGCCCGGCTCCTGGTGGACCTCATGCAGGGCGCTCGACGCTCCAAGCGGCCCATCCAAACCCTTTAGCCGCCTGCTCAGCGACTCTGTTGTCTCTGGAACCGCTCCTCCAATGCCTCACCTCCTGAAGGCATGGCCGCAAGCACGCCGCCTCCTGAGCGACGCCCCTAAGGTCCTCCTGGGGCTGGACTTCGACGGGACCCTTTCGCCCATCGTAGACCGACCTGAACTGGCCGCGCTGCCGGCGCAGACCAAAGAGTCATTGATCAGCCTCAGTTGCGATGAGAAGTTCCTGATAGCCATCATCAGCGCCCGGAGCCTGGAAGACGTACGAGGTAAGGTAGGAATCGACGGCCTGATTTACGCCGGAAACCGGGGCTTGGAGATCAACGGCGGGGGCTTGGAGTTTGTCCACCCGGGGGCCTTGGAGCTTAGAGAGCAGATTGACGAGGCCACCCGCCGGTTGCGCCAGGCCCTGGAGCGGTATGACGGCGTGGTTATGGAGTACAAGGGGCTGTCGTTGACCGTTCATCATCGCTTGGCGCCAAGTGAGTCGGTGGGAGAGGTCAGCCGAGCGGTTGATGCCGAGGTGAGGCCGTTCCTGGAGACTGGAACTCTAAAGCTGACCCCGGCCAAAATGTCGGTAGAAGTCCTGCCCAACGTCCCATGGGGCAAGGGGGACGCCCTCCGCGAGATCCGGGCGACGCTGGACCCGGACTCTTTCCCGGTATATTTCGGTGACGACCTGGTGGACGAAGAGGGATTCGCCTGGGTCCAGGGATCAGGCGGGTTCGGCGTGTACGTGGGTCCCGCCGGAGCCGCCACCGCGGCCCGCTACCGACTGGACTCTACCCAGGAAGTGGCACAGGCCTTGGAGCTTATGGGCCAGATCTAGCCTGGCAATACATCTTGGACTACGCCGCGTAAGGAAACCTTTGCGTCGCAGCGGCTGTCCGTCCCCCCTTCGAGAGCCTCAGGAGGAACGGACAGCCTGAGGCGGGGGAACGACGGCGGCGCCAAGGGCAATCCCTAGTCCAGCCCCAGCACTCTAGCCGCGTTGCCGCCCAGGATGGCCGCCTGCGCAGCCGGCTCCAGGCCGGACTCGGTCACCTGGCGCAACATGCGTTTGTGCCGGATGAGCGGGTAATCAGTGGCGAACAGGACTTTCTGAGGGCCCACTAGCTGGGCCGCTGCCGGCACTACCTCGGGCCTGTACAACAGCGGCGATGCGGCCATGTCGAAGTAGGCGTTTCTCAGCAGGTCCGACACTTCCGGCATCAGTGCGTAGAAGGGCAACCCGCCGCCCCAATGGGCGCAGATTATCGTGTTCTCCGGGAAGTTCTCGATAAACCGGCACAGCCTGTCCGGAGTGGTGGCCCCCTTGCCGGGATAAATGTGGCCCACCGGCTCTGAGCTGTGCACCAGCACCGGCAGCCCCAGCCGGCGTGCGGCGTCCATCAACGGCGCCAAGGCATCCCCGTCGGTTATGTCGACGGCCTGAGTGTCCGGATGAAGCTCGCCTATGCCCGCCAGGCCGGCGGCAGCGCAGCGTTCCACTTCTTCCAACGCGGATTCTCCCCAGGCGGGATTGACCGAGCAAAACCCTGTCAAACGCTGGGGATGCCGCTGCACCGCATCAATTATGTAGTCGTTGGCTTCCCTGGCAACTAGCTGGTCTGTCCACCCCATGCCCATGACCACTGAGCGGGATATCTCGGCAGCGTCCATAGCCTCGATCAACGTCTCGGCAGTGGCCATAGCGGCGTTTTCCCGGGCGAACAGGGCCGCAAATGTATCATCCTGGGCGAGCAGTTGGGCGCGCAGCTCTTGGAACCGCGGCGGCAGGATGTGGCAGTGGCTATCTATTATCATCTACGCCGTACTCGCCTTATGGCGGCCGGGCAAACCGGCGACCGGGGCGACTCATTCGGACAGGCTCGCATAGGCCATAAATACCATATTTGGGGGTTCACGGCAATTTGCCTAGACACCCTGCAGATTGCCGGATTATAATCTTGGCGCCGGATTTCGTCTCTGTGCCTTAGGTCACGTTTATCGACCTGTCCGGCCCGCAAAGCATAGGAGTTAGGGAGGCGCCGTGCCCGCTGTTACTGCCAAGAGGGCGTCATGGAAGGCCCCAGGCCGCGTTCAAGAGCTTGCAGCCCTGGCGCAGGAGTTGCGCCGGGACATACTCCAGACCATTTTTACCGCAGGCAGCGGTCACCCTGGTGGCTCACTGTCCGAGTTGGAGATCCTGGTATCCCTGTATTTTTACGCGTTGCGCCATAACCCGGCGCAGCCCGACTGGCCGGACCGCGACCGTTTAGTCCTCAGTAAAGGACATGCCTCTCCCGGTCTCTACGCGGTGTTGGCGCGGGCCGGCTATATCGCCCGCGACGAGTTGGAGACTTTCAGGAAGCTGGACAGCCGGTTGCAAGGGCACGCCCATCCCATGACCCCAGGAGTCGAAATGAACTCGGGTTCTTTGGGAATGGGGCTGTCTTTCGCCTTGGGCTGCGCTCTGGCCGCCCGGTTGGATGCCAAAGACTACCTGGTGTACGCCATATTGGGGGACGGGGAGTGCGACGAGGGGGAGGTCTGGGAAGCGGCCATGGCCGCGGCGCATCACAAGGCCAACAACCTCATCGCCATAGTAGACCGCAACCGCATTCAAAATGATCGTTTTACCGACGAGGTGATGTCGCTGGAACCGCTGGCGTCCAAGTGGCGTTCCTTTGGCTGGCGAGTGCTGGAGACGGACGGCCACGACTTGCCGTCCCTTCTCTCTACCATAGACAAGGCCCGGGCGCGGCGCAGCCGTCCAACGGTAATCATCGCCCACACGGTGAAGGGCAAAGGCGTTACTTTTATGGAGAACAATCCGGCGTTCCACGGGCGCTCTCCCAATCAGGAGGAGTTCGACAAGGCGATGAAGGAGCTGGCCTGATGGTGGCGCAAAAGGCCACGGCTTCCACCCGAGAAGCCTACGGGCGCACCCTGCTGGAACTGGCGGAGAAGCATCCCGGCATTGTGGTGCTGGGCGGCGACCTGAACGTGTCGGTGTTCACCCATCTCTGGCGGGACAAGTACCCGGAGCGGTTCTTCGACTTCGGGCCGGCAGAGCAGAACATGATAGGCGTGGCCGCCGGGTTGGCGGCCTCGGGCAAGATTCCCTTCGTCAGCACCTTTGCCGTATTCGGCGTAGAACGACCATTCGACCAGCTACGAGTGCTGGTTGCCCAGCCCCATCTCAACGTAAAACTGGTATGCACCCATGCAGGCATACTTACCGGCGAGGACGGCATGTCGGCCCACGGCATCGAAGACCTGGCCCTGGCCTGCTCACTGGACGGATTCCACGTGGTTGTGCCGTCGGATGCCGAAGAAGCGTCCCAAGCGGTCTGCGCCGCGGCGGCGGCAGAGGGCCCGTTCTACATTCGCCTAGCCCGTGCCGCCACTCCGGTGGTGCACGACCCGTCGTACCGCTTCGCCCTGGGAAAAGCTGAAACCCTACGGCAGGGCAATGACCTGGCGATTATTGCCGCCGGGGCGATGGTCGCGGTCAGCCTGGACGCCGCCGATTTGCTGGCCCAGTCGGGGGTGAACGCCAGGGTAGTCAACATGCACACCCTGAAGCCGGCCGACGAGGGAGCTATCCTGGCCGCCGCCCGGGAGACCGGGGGCATCGTGACCGCGGAGGAGCACTACATCCACGGCGGGTTGGGCAGCATCGTGGCGCAGGTATTGGGACAGAACCAGCCGACGCCCTTGGAAATGGTTGCCCTGCGGGGATACACGGCATCGGGGCCGGCGGAGCAGCTAATGGTCAGGAGCGGGCTTAGCGCGGACTCGATAAAGTCCGCGGGATTAAAAGTCCTGCAGCGCAAACAAGGGTAGGGAGCAACGGGCGGCCCTAGTCAGCGGTCGTTGCCGTTCTCGGTCATCCCCTCGTCGCTGAAGACCCCGGTCTCTCTTCCCTGGAATACGTGGACGACAAACCCCTCGCGGTAAATGCCCACGGCATCCACCATGTCTTCGTCCACGGTGTCTATTATTTCCTGGATCGAGTCCTGGGTGAGGCTCTCGTCAACCGCCACGGAAAGATGGACCAGCCCGTCGGCGAAATGGATGTCCACCCGCCCTACTTGGCGATCATTTTCCCGAATGGTGTATGCCTCGGAGTATGGAGTCCGCACTTCCCGCTCGAAACTGAAGTCCGACACTATCCGCCTTCCTTTTTGTCCTAGACCGGCTAGTCCCTTACCTGGCCGCTGCCCATGACCACCCACTTGTAAGACGTAAGCTCCCGCAGGCCCATGGGCCCCCTGGCGTGAAACTTCTGGGTGCTTATGCCCACCTCAGCCCCCAGCCCGAACTGGCCGCCGTCGTTGAACCGGGTGCTGGCGTTGACGAAGACCGCCGAGGCGTCCACCTCGTCCAGGAACCTCATGGCTGCGGAGTAGTCCTCGGTCACTATAGCCTCGGAATGGCCGGAGCCGTAGGTCTCGATGTGCTGCAGTGCTTCATCCTGCGAGTCCACCACTTTAACTGCAGCGGTCAACGACAGGAACTCCCGGCCCCAGTCTTCTTCACCTACTGGCGACACCCGGGCGCCGGGGTTGGGGCCCAAGACAGCCAGGGCGCGGTGGTCGCAATGCAGCTCGACCCCCGCCGTTCCCAACTCCTGCGCAATGCGGGGAAGGCACTGGGGGGCTATATCGGTGTGTACAAGCACCGTGTCCAGGGCGTTGCAAACGTAGGGCCGCTGCACCTTGGCATTGAATATTATGCCGGCTGCCTTCTCCACGTCGGCTGCCTGGTCGATGTAGGTATGGCAAACGCCGATACCGCCGGTTATCGCGGGCATGACGGCATTTTCTTCGACGAACCGGATTAACTCCGGGCCTCCTCGCGGGACTATCAAGTCCACGTACTCTTTCATCCCCAGCATGGCGCTTACCAGGGAGCGGTCCGTGTTATCGACGAACTCCACCGCCTCTGCGGGAATCCCGGCCTCAGAAATGCTGTTGCGTATCAGTCCCACCAGGGCCAGGTTGGAGTTCAGGCTCTCCTTGCCGCCCCGCAGCAGGCAGGCGTTCCCGGACTTGAGGCACAGGACCGAGATGTCCACGGTCACGTCGGGCCTGCTTTCGTAGATGCTGCCCACCACTCCCAGGGGCACACGGCGCTTGCCGACCAGCAACCCGTTGGGCAGCGGGGCCATGTCCAGCACCTCTCCCACCGGGTCGGGCAGATCGGCGACCTCGCGCACCCCTTCGGCCATGGCCTGCAGCCGGTCCCTGGTCAGCAGGAGCCGGTCCAGGAGGGCGTCGCTCAGGCCGTTGTTCTTGGCCGTGTCGTAGTCTCGTTGGTTGGCCTCCAAGACTTGCTCTTGTTGGGACTCCAAGGCCTGGGCGATGTTTCGCAGGGCCTGGTCCTTTACGCCGCTGGGCGTGCGGGACAGGAGGCGGCCGGCGGCACGGGCCGCCGCACCCTTGGCCAATAGCTGGTCAACGGCCTTTGTTTTCAGGTTAGTCATCGCCCGTCTGACGCTCTCACACTTTCTCCGTCGAGCCTACAGTAGCACCAAGTGGTTGCGATGCACGACCTCTTCGCCGTACTGGTAGCCCAGGGTCTCGGCGATTTGCCTGGAGCGCAGTCCTCGAATCCGCCCCACGTCCCCTGAACTGTAGTTGACGATGCCGCAGGCAATCGCCCGGCCGGAGTCATCGCTGACGTAGATTATATCCCCTCTGCCGAAGTCCCCGTTCACCCGGGCGATGCCGGCGGGAAGAAGGCTTCGATGGTCTTGCTGCAGGGCCTGGGCAGCCCCGGCGTCCACCACGACGCCACCCTGGTGGGAGACGTTGCCCAGCATCCACCGCTTGCGGGCTTCCAGCTTGCTGCCCGCCGGTTTGAAGAGGGTGCCAACGGCCTCGCCGCGGACAGCCTTGGATACCGCGTCTTCATCCATGCCCCTGCACATGATCATGGAGATGCCGGAGGTGGTCACCAAACGCGCCGCTTCCAGCTTGGTGGCCATTCCGCCCCTGGCCCAAGGGTGGCGGTTTCTGCCGGCCATAGCCTCTATGGAGGCGTCCACGTGCTCGACCTCCGGTATGAACCGGGCGTTAGGATCGACGTGGGGGTCGGCGGTATAGAGCCCGTCTATATCGGTCAGGATCACCAGGAGGTCGGCGTCCATCAGGTTGGCCACCAGGGCTGAAAGGCGGTCATTGTCGCCGAACACCTCGCCAATCTCATCGACGGCCACCACGTCGTTCTCGTTTAGAATGGGCACCACTCCCGATTCCAGCAAGCCCCGCAGCGTGTTGCGCAGGTTCAGGTACGACTGGCGGTCCGAAAGATCCTTTATGGTCAGCAGGGTCTGGGCCACCTGTCGGCCATGGGCGGCGAACAACTCCTGATAGGTGTGCATGATGCGGCTTTGGCCGACAGCCGCCATCACCTGCCGGTTATTTATGTCACGCGTTCCCTCGTTCTTGCCGGCGCCCAGGGCCTCGCGTCCGGCGGCGATTGCCCCGGAGGTCACCAGCAACGCCTCTGCTCCAAGACCGGCGATCTGTCGCGCCAGGCTGCCCATAACCTCCAGGTTCAGGCCCTGGTGGTCCGGCGGGTTAGTCAGCACGCTGGTGCCGGCCTTGATCACCACGCGCCGGTATCTCGGGCGGTCGGAGGCCCGGGATTGCGCGACGGAGGATGCGGGGAGGCTGCCGGTGTTGGACATGGAGCGGGTCATCTCGCAGTAACAAAGCGGGAAGCCGAAACTTCCCGGTCAGCCCGAATTATAACACGCTCCCCTTGGTATCAGGCGCGCCTTGCGCGGCGGGCTTTCGACCTCATAGAATAGTCTTACGGGGCTAATCCTGGAGATTAGGCCCCTTTAGTTGCGCGTCAAATGGCCCTTAACGGCATACTATCTCTCATCGCCGGAAACGGTGAATACCGCCGCCACCTGGAGTTGCTGGACTCGGGGGGGCAGTCGCCGCAAATTACCGTGCGGCAAGGCGGCCGCCCAGGATACATAGCTGCTCTCTGGCGTCACCGAAACTCCCCCTTGCTGGTCATCACGCCCCGTCCTGAAGACGCCCGGCGTCTCCACGACCAGTTGCTGACCTACGTCGGGGAGGGTCAGCCGGTATACCTGCTGCCGGAGCCTGAGGTATTGCCCTTCGAGCGGCTGGCGGTGGACGCCAATACCGGCAACCAGCGCCTGGCCGCCTTGGCTGCGCTGGCTGACGTAAGGCTGCATCCAAAGGTCGCCGGCGTACCTAACCCCCTGGTGGTGGCCTCGGTGGGCGCTGCTCTCCGCAAGACGGTGACACCGGAAATAATGGTCGGAAACGGGCCTGACGAGGGACAACCCGGCGCCTACCGGGTGTCCGTTGGGGACAAGCTCAGGATTGCTTCCCTACTTGCGCAATGGGTAGACCTGGGCTACCGCAACGAGCCGTTGGTTGAGTCGCCAGGCAGTTTCAGCCGCCGGGGCGGCATTATCGACGTGTTTCCCCCGCACGTTGAACTGCCCTTCCGCATCGAAATGTGGGATGACCAGGTGGATACCATTCGGGAATTCGACCCCTACACCCAGAGGTCTGTCGGCCCCGCCGAAGAAGTCCGCATCATTGCGGCCCGGGAGCAACTCCCCAGCCTTGCCTGCCGGGACAATATCAAACGGCTCACGGAGGAAATGGACTTCAGCCAATGCAGTCCTGAAGTCCGTGATCGTATGGATGAGGAATTAGCCAATCTGTTCGCCGATTCCAACGCCGAGAGCCTCTCTTTCTACAACGGTCTGCTCAACCAGTCCAGCCTGCTGGACTACCTGCCGCAGGATGCGTTGGTGATAATGGAGCGGAGCAGCCGCATCGAGGCCGAGGCCCAGGATTTAGAGGAGCGGTTCAGCCGCATGAGGGCCGGCAGGGAAGGCCGGGGTGAGCTGCCCGTGCGGTTTCCCTCTCCGTACCTGGAATGGCAGGAGTTCTACGGCTGCCTGGAGCGGCGGCAGCGCATCGAGCTTAACAGTTGGGTAAGCGGGGAAGAGGACCGGATATTCCAACCGGCAGCGCCCTACTACGGACGGCTGGAGCAATTGGCCAGCGACGCAAGGCGGCACCAGCGCGACGGCAAAACCGTGGTCGCGGTTACCCAACACGCCAGGCGTTTGGCCGAAATCCTGGAAGGGGCTGGAGTCGGCGTCTCCCTCCGCGACGTCATTGACGAGCCTCCCCCGCCGGGTGTGGTCTACCTGGCTTCCGGCTCCCTGCAGGAAGGCTGGACGCTTGATTCACCTGGGACTCAGACGCCGCCGGAAACCGCCGCGCCGACCGCCGGCCAAGGGTCGCCAAGTCAGCACGTCAACGGATCATCTGAAGGATCGGAAGGAAATGTGGAAAGCCTCTCCCTAGTCCTGCTGACCGACGGCGAACTGTTCGGGACGGTCAAGGAGCGGCGCTACCGCCGGACCGGCAGGAGCCGCCAGGGGCCAGAGGTGGCGTTGGCGGACCTGGCGCCGGGGACCTACGTGGTCCACATCGACCACGGCGTGGCCCGTTTCACGGGGACTACCCAGATGGGCCAGGACGGCGAGGAAAGGGAATACCTGGTATTGGAGTATGCCGAAGGAGATAAGCTCTACGTGCCCACGGAACACCTGGACCGGGTTTCCGCCTACGTGGGCTCTGCAGACCGGCCTCCCGTCTTGACCCGCCTCAGCGCGGCGGAGTGGGCCAGGATCAAGCAGCGGGTGAAAGGGGCCACGCGCGAGTTGGCGATGGAGCTGGTGAAGCTCAACGCCGCCCGCCAGGAGGCCAGCGGCCACGGGTTCAGCCCGGACACGGCGTGGCAGCAGGAACTGGAGGATGCCTTCCCCTACGAGGAAACACCCGACCAGGCACAGGCAATAACCCAGGTCAAAGAGGACATGGAACGGCTCAAGCCCATGGACCGCCTCATCTGCGGAGACGTTGGCTACGGAAAGACCGAGGTGGCCCTGCGGGCCGCTTTCAAGACGGTCAACGACGGAATGCAAGTGGGGCTCCTGGTGCCCACCACCGTTCTGGCCCAGCAGCACTACGCCACTTTCTCCGAGCGCCTGGAACCCTATCCGATCCGAGTGGAGGTACTCAGCCGTTTCAGGACGGCTAAAGAACAACAGGAAATCATCGAGGGCCTGACCAACGGCGAGGTCGACATCGTCATCGGCACCCACCGGCTGTTGCAGAAGGACGTGAAGTTCAAGAACCTGGGGTTGGCGGTGGTCGACGAAGAGCAGCGGTTTGGCGTCGACCACAAGGAGCGGCTTAAGAAGCTCCGGCAGGAGGTGGACGTGTTGACCCTGAGCGCCACGCCCATCCCGCGCACGTTGAACCAGGCATTGTCGGGAATTCGCGACCTCAGCACAATGGACACGCCGCCGGAGGCCCGGCTGCCGGTCAAGACCTTCGTCTCCGAATACAGCGAAGACGTCATAAGAGAAGCGCTGCTCAGGGAGCTTGAGCGCAACGGCCAGGTCTTCTTTCTGCACAACCGGGTCAAGACCATCGAGCAAACGGCGGCGCAGATCTCCGAACTTGTGCCCCAGGCAAGGGTGTTGGTTGCTCACGGGCAGATGGCCGAAGGCGACCTGGAAGAGGTCATGGTGGCCTTCTCCCGCGGGGAGGCCGACGTGCTGGTGTGCACCACCATTATCGAGTCGGGCCTGGATATGCCCAACGTCAACACGCTGATTGTCGATAGGGCCGACCGCTTCGGCCTGGCCCAGCTTTACCAGCTCAGGGGCCGGGTAGGCAGGGGAGACCACCGGGCCTACGCTTACTTGCTAGTGCCCAGGGGCCGGAGGATTACCGAGTCGGCGGAGCAAAGAGTCCAAGCGATACTGGAGGCGTCCGAGCTGGGATCCGGTTTTCGGATTGCCATGCGCGACATGGAAATTCGCGGTGCGGGCAACCTGCTGGGCGCCGCCCAGAGCGGCCACATTCACCAGGTGGGTCTCGACCTGTACAGTCAATTGCTCCAGGAAGCAGTGAGGGAATTGGCCGAAGGGCAGGGAGAAAACTCTCCGGACTCCAGGCCCGCCGCCGATGTACTTCCCAAAATCGACTTGCCGCTGCAGGCCCGAATCCCAGAATCGTATATCGACCACCTGCCCACGCGGATGGCCATCTACCAGCGGCTGGCCCGCCTCACTCGAGGGCAGGAGGTTACGGTGCTCCGCGACGAGCTACGAGACCGTTTCGGCCCAATCCCCGAAGAAGTGGAGAACCTGCTTTTTGTTGCGGAGCTTAGAATCCGGGCCTTTGCCGTCGGCGTAGAATCTATAGTCCACAGCAGTGAGGCCGTAGCGCTGACTCTCACCCTGCCGGTGGGAGGCGCCAGGGCGCCGCTGCAGCAGGCCCTTGGGCCTTCCGCATCCGTGGGCAACCGGCAGATTAACCTCCCGTGGCGGCGTCTTGGCGATGACTGGCCGCAGCGGTTAAAGATGATGCTGGAACGGCTTGGCGCGTTCCAAGAGAGAATAAAGCAATTGGTCGGATAGTCAGGGCCTCCGGTGGCTGGCGGCCGCGGCCCGGCGCAAGGACGTGCAAACTCGATACAATGTCTTCGATGCTTGGAGGACAAGTCATGGTAAGCACTAGGGCACAGGGTGGATTGGGCATAAGCGGGCAGCGCCGCCGGGTCAGGACGGTTCTCATCCGCAGGATTACGCTGGCGCTTATGACGTTGATGTTTGGAATTGTCCTGGCGGCCTGCGGCGGAGGTTCCGAAGCTCCGACCCGGTCGGAACCGACGGTTGTTCCTGAGGCCACAGCTGCTCCGGAGTCCACAGCGGTCACTACGCCGGACGAGTCTACCGAAACTCCGGTCCCGCCGTCCGATGACCCGGCGCCCAGCTTCACCTTCACCCTGTTCCAAGGGCAAGATGTCCTGGGGGATGGGCCGTTGACCCCCGGCGACCTGCAGGGGAAGCCGCTGGTCATAAACTTCTGGGCCGGCCTGTGCCCCCCTTGCCGAGCCGAGTTGCCTGACTTCCAGGAGTTCTATGAAGAGTTTGGCGACCGGGTGAACCTGGTGGGAGTGGACCTGGGGCAATTTACCGGCTTGGGGTCGTTGGAAGACGCCAAGGACCTTTTGGAGGAGTTGGACGTCACCTATCCGGCAGCGTCCACAGACGACAATTCAGTCATGCAGGCGTACAGAATTCTCGGTCTGCCGGCGACGACGTTCATCGCCGCCGACGGCAGCATCTTCAAGCACTGGCAAGGCGCTCTGAACTTGAAAATTCTACGGGAGCAGACCCTTCAGATGCTGGGCGAATCAGAAACTATAGCCCGGGCAAATTAGTACCGGGGCTGATTTGCCATTTTGGAAAGATGACGAAGGCATTCGCCAGGCTAGTCCCATCAAATAGTGTGCGTTGCTTCCGGCCCCGGCGGCGGCCTTGGGGTATAATATTCTAGCCGGAAGCAATTTCTCGGCTTCCCTTGCAGCGGCAATGTCGGGGTGTAGCGCAGTGGCTAGCGCGCTACGTTCGGGACGTAGAGGCCGGTGGTTCGAATCCACTCACCCCGACCATTTACACCAGCAATTTCTCCAGGTACTCCCCAGACTTGGGTGACGCGCCGGTTATGGCTCCACTTTAGTCGCCCAGCGCTTCCTCCGCAGACTGGTGCGCCATCCGGTTGATCTGGGCCGCCAGGTATCCCGCCCCGAAGCCGTTGTCTATGTTGACCACGGCCACGCCGGGAGCGCAGCTGTTCAGCATTCCCAGCAGGGCCGCCAGTCCTTCGAAGCTTGCGCCGTAGCCAGTGCTGGTGGGTACGGCGATAACCGGGGCTGACACCAGGCCCGCCACCACGCCCGTCAAGGCCGCTTCCATTCCGGCGACGACGATGATTACCCGCGCCCGCCGGAGCGCGTCTATATGGTCCAGCAGCCTGTGCAGTCCTGCCACACCCACGTCGCTCACCTGCGCCGCCTCGCTGCCCATCAGCCCAGCCGTAATCGCCGCCTCATCGGCAACGGGCAGGTCCGCCGTTCCCCCGGTGACTATCAAGACGCCCTCGAGCTTGACGATGGGCTCCGGCGCGGGCACGACGATGGCCCTGGCCACCTCGTTAAAGATAGCTTCCGGAGTCTCTCTGACCACGGCTTCATGGGCGGTCCGGTCCGTCTTGGTGACCAATACGGGGTGGCCTCTGCCTTTCAAAGCAGCCACAATACCGGCCACCTGTTCCGGGGTCTTGCCCTTTCCCAGCACGACCTCCGGCGACCCTGTCCGTAGCGGACGGTGGTGGTCGATCTTGGCCCACCCAATGTCCTGGTAGGGCAGGTCTCTCAGTTGCGACAAGACCTGTTCAGCGGTCGCGCCGTTTTCCTTGAAGTCCTCAAGCAATTGGCGCAGGCGCTTCTCGTCTATGATTGACCTCCTTGGCGGCTTTCACCCGGATGGGCGGACTCTTGGAATGTCAGGCCAGCAATTGCCGCCGGGCTTCTTGGGTGATTCGCTGGTAGACCTCTTGGAACGGAACGCCGCTATCCAGAGCAATGCGCCGGCACTCGTCCGGCTCCGGGACGGCCGCTACCGCTGCTCCGCCCAGGTACTTGACCTTGACGCTGACGGGGCCCAGGTCCGTATCTACGGTCACGCTTTCCCGGTCGGCCACGTGCCGCTCCACGAAGCGTGTCCGGATGCCCAGGGTCGGGGTCTCCCGCAGGATTAGCTCTACCGCCTTGGCTTCCAGTTCCGGAGGGACCAAGGCCGATAGTACGGTCCCCGGCCGGTTCTTCTTCATCTGCATGGGAGTGCACCAAACGTCCAGGGCGCCCATGGCGAACAGGCGCTCCTGGGCATAGCCCAGCACCACGCCGGATACGTCGTCCAGGTTGGTCTCCAACAGCACCGCGTCGGTCTGCCTGGGGACTGGTCCGTGGCTTGCCATTTCCCCAGTCCAGACCCTGAGGACGTTGGGGAACTCCTTCAGGTCCTTGGCTCCCAGTCCCACTCCTATGCGGTCTATGGAGAAAGCCGGGCGTTGGAAGGCAGCTAAGGTGGTGATGAGTGCAGCGCCGGTGGGAGTCGTAAGCTCCCCGGCGTCTTGGTGCATGGAATGGTCGGCGACGGTTGGGGCCTTGGCCGCCGCCGCCAACTCCAGAGTAGCCGGAGCCGGGTTGGAGTAGCCGCCAAGCCGTCGGGGAGGCGCAGCATTGCCCAGCACCAACGGCGACGCGAAGACCTGCTCGACTCCCAGGTGGTGCAGTCCTATCGCCGTCCCCACCACGTCCACCAGCGTGTCTATGGTGCCGAGTTCCTCCAGCTCCAGGGCTTCCACCGGTTGGCCGTGGACCCTGCTTTCGGCGCGCCATAGGGCCTTCAACGTCCGGCGAGCCTGCCCCTTGACGGGATCAGGAAGGCCGCTGCTTTTGACAGTTTCCAGCAGATGACGGGGCGTGTGCCGGGCGGCGTTGTCCAGCTTCACACTCAAGAAGGTTCCCCGCACCTCGCCGCGGGTTTCCTCCCTGGCTTCCAGGGCGTAGCCTTCAATATCCAGCTTGGCCAGGTCTTGACGCAGGACTTCCAGGGGTAGGCCCGCGTCCACTAAGGCCCCAAGCAGCATATCGCCGCTGGCGCCGCCGATGGACTGAATGTAGGCTATCCGGCTAGACATGGACTGAGCCGTCCCAAGCGCCGCCGCTTGGCTTGTGCCTCCGGTGTTGGGCTGACAATGACGAAACGCGGGCGGGCCCGCTCGTGTCGGTTGGAGGTCAGGTGGACCGGGTCGCGGACTCCAATAGAAGCTGGTCGTTCAAACTCCCGGACCGCAGCCCCGCCAGGTCCAGGGAAACCCAGAGATAGCCGATCTTCTTCAGGTTCCGGACTATTTCGTTCCGGCGCCGGAAGGCGGCCTCCATGTCCCCCTCTCCGACTTCTACCCGGCACAGGCGGTCGTGGTGCCTGGCCCTGACTTCCCTGAGGCCCAGGCTCCGCAGGAAGTCCTCCGCCCGTTCGACCTTGGAAAGGGTCTCGACAGTCACGGGCGTGCCATAGGGAATACGGGAGGAAAGACACGGCTGGGCCGGCTTGTCCCAGACCGGGATATCCAGGGTCTTGGCGACAGTCCTGACCGCGGCCTTGTCCAGCCCGGCCTCTACCAACGGGCTGCGCACGGTGTGCTCCGATGCAGCCCTCATGCCGGGCCGGTAGTCCCCCTGGTCTTCAGTGTTGGCGCCGTTGGCCACCCACTGGTAGCCCTCCCGCACTGCTAAATCACCAAGTTGGGAATACAGCTCGGTCTTGCAGAAGTAGCAGCGTTGCGGTGAGTTGGCGACGTATCCTTCGCTTGCCATCTCTTCGGTGTTGATCACGCGATGGGCGAAGCCGAACCTTTGGGCTAGGCCAGTTGCCTCTTCCAACTCCCGCCGGGCCAGCGCGGGGGAATCGGCGGTGACGGCCAGGGCCCGCGGGCCCAGCGCCTGGTGGGCAGCCACTGCAACCAGGGCGCTGTCTACTCCCCCGGAATAGGCAACGACCACCGACCCCATCCCGCGGAGGATGTTTCTCAAGTCCGATAGCTGGTCTTGGGTTTCAGGAGTCACTTTCTCCCCCGGATGCCTGGAATCAAATCACGGGTAGATGATACCGCCGCCCAAGGGCCTGCGTCCACATTCGGCCAGTGTTGGTGGCGCCTTGGCGTCTACGCGTGTCAATGTCCCAGTGGATGCGATATCATTTGACGGAGTTATTTGAGGGGCGGCGGAGAGAACGGTCTTCGCCGCCTTGCTATTGAGGCCCAATTGGTCTGATGCTTTGGTCCAGATTAACGTCCGGGTTGCACCGCGCCGCCGTGGTGATTCGCCTTGTCCGGTGGCTCGTCTTAGGATGGCGCAGCGACCGGATGGGCCGCGCTTGGCCGTTGGTACTTTCGGCCAGGGTTTTCCGTAGACTGGGCGAGCATGACGCTCCCCATATGGCGGCCAGCGTCAGCTACTATGCCGTCATCTCTTTGTTTCCCCTGGTGCTGGCGTTGAGCGCCATTATGGGCTGGATAGCCGGTCCCGAGTCGCGGCAGGACGAGTTGGTGGACTTTTTCGTGGACCATTTGCCGGGCTCCGAACAATTCGTGCGGGATACGGTTGAAGGCACGACGAGGTATCGAGAGACCCTGGGAATTGCGGCGGCGGCTGGGTTGCTCTTGGCCGCCAGCGCCGTGTTCGGGTCCATCACTCGTGTTGTCAACATGGCCTGGGGCTTGAATGACCCGCCCTTCTATAAGAGCAAGCCCCGGCAAATGACCATGGCCCTTGGAGTGGGCATTCTCTTCATGGCCTCGGTCGCGTTGACCGGCGTCCTGCAATGGGCCGGAAGCATTGAGATCGACGGACGGTCCATAACGGACATACTGGGGGGCCAGGTCGTTGCCATAGTCCTGCGGATTCCGGCCGTGCTCGTCAGCTTCTCTATTTTCTTGATCATCTACAAATATCTACCCAGCGTCAGGGTCGAATGGCGGGACGTATGGCGGGGCGCGATTATAGCGGGAGCGCTGTTCGAATTGGGGAAGTCCCTATTCTTGTGGTACCTGGAGAACTTCGCCCGGTTCGAGCAACTCTACGGCAACGTTGCGTCGGTGGTCGTTCTGATGATTTGGGCCTATGTCTCCGCGTTTATATTGATTGTGGGGGCCGAAGTTTCGTCGGAGTACAACCGCTTGAATCGTGACGCAGCGCGTACGACAACCAAGTTTCAATCCAGTTGACTCCCGCGGCCGCAGCACGGGAAAGCGGCTAAGGGTCTCGCGAGGCCTTACTGACATTTAGGCCATTGACCGGATCCGGGTTTCCCCGGTACTATCTTATTCCCAACCCTCTTGCAAAGAGACCGCCGATGCTTCAACCGAGCGACGCACCGGCGGTCTCTTTTTCTTTACCACAGGCATCCGACGCCGTTCCACCGAGCTTGTTGTTCCAGGGCAATCAGGCGGTCGCGGTGCTGGCCGTCCCTGGTCCAGGCGCGGGCGAGGCCCTGCCCCACCAGTATCTCGTCGATGCTGTTGCCCTCTTCCGTGTACAGGTAGAACAACAGCCTGCCGCCGGGGTCGCGGGACCTGGGCCCATGCTCCACCCTGACCGTGCGTCCGGCCAGTTGCCGCAGGGCAGAAGCGGCTTGGCTGTAGCACTTCTCGCCTCTTTCAGGCGCATCCACCCCATAGAGACGCACTCGCCCCATGCGGGTGTGGAGGGTGTCTCCATCGACTACGCGGGAAACGCCCGCGGACGGGCATTCCGCGCAGCGCAGTTCAGTGGGGTACTCTTCGATGGATATGGACCCAAAGCATGCGGCGGCAGCCAGGCCAAGCAGGGCTATACCCAACCAGCGCGCAGCAGTCCCGGCCCGTATCGTCATGTGATCAGGGCGGGCAGCGGGCGGTTGGGAGCCCGGCGGCCAGCCTGTCGGCCTAGAACGCCGGCCTGCCGGGGACCTTCATCCGCACCCGGTACAGCGAAGTCGACGCCGTGATGAACATGCTGCACAGGTCGTCATCGCCCCACGTGAGGTTGGCCGATATTTCAGGGGTGAGGATAACTCCAAGGCTGGCGCCGTCGGGGGTGAAGCAGTGGATTCCTCCGGGTCCGGAGCAGTACAGGTTGCCCCGGCCGTCGACCCTCATCCCGTCGGCCACTCCCGTTTCGCGGTCGCCCTGCAACTCCGCCCATACCCGGCCTCCGGTCACCGACCCGTCGGCCTGTACGTCGAATACCCGGATATGGTTATGCCGGGAGTCGTCGACGAATAGCTGCGACTCGTCCGGCGAAAAGCAAAGGCCGTTGGGCAGGGTGAAGTCGGATACCGACAACGTCAACGCCCCGCTGCCGGGTTCAAGCCGGAATACGCCGCAGAAGTCCAGCTCCCGCTCCCTGGCTACGCCGTGGGGGGCTGCCAGCCGGCCGAAATATGGATCGGTAAAGTAAATCGAGCCGTCGCTCTTGACCACAACGTCATTGGGGCTGTTGAGTTCTTTGCCGTCGTAATGGGTAGCCAGGACGGAGACCGAACCGTCCTTTTCCGTCCGGGTAACCCGGCTGGTGGCGTGTTCGCAGGTGATGAGGCGGCCCCGGCGGTCGTAACAGTTGCCGTTGGCCATGTTGCTGGGCTGGCGGAAAGTCTGCACCCTGCCGTCTGGGGTCCACTGCCTCAAGGCGTCGCCCGGTATGTCGCTGAAGACCAGGCGTCTTTCAACGTGGTCCCATGCCGGCCCCTCGGTGAATCCGAAGCCCGCAGCAATCTGCTCAATCTCGACGTCGCGGTCTACAATTTCGAGAAGGCCGTCGTCCCGAATCTCAATGTTCATTTCCTGCCTACCCTATTTTCGAGTCACCCGAGAGTTGGTCTGCCACCCCCTGCCCCGTCGGCTCTAGCCCCTGCGCACGAACTTGTCGACTCCTTGTGGGGTGGCCACGTAGATATCCCCGTTGGCATCCACCCAGCTTCCGTGGCCTCCCCGGCACTCGAACCGGCTCAGAACGCTGCCCTGCCGATCCAGCACGCTCACCCGGGGCGGCGACCCGTCAACGGCCCCTTCGCTTACGTACAGGACCCCGTCCTGATCTTGAGAGATGTCCATAGGCCGTTGGATGTCGGTCCAGATGGCCTGGAACTCTCCGTCCGCGGAAAACACCTGGATGCGATGGTTCTCCCGGTCGCAAACGTACACCGTGCCGTCGCCGCCTACCAACAGGCTGTGGGGCAGATGAAACTCTCCAGGCCCGGTCTTACCGGGCTGGCCCCAGGAGGATTTCAGATGGCCGTCAGGAGAGAAGCGGTGCACCCTGGCATTTCTGTACCCGTCTGATACGTACAGGTCTCCCGACGGCGCGGGCGCCAGTTCGCTGGGATAGTTGAAGGGGCCGGCAGCCCGTGGCACCAGGTCACCGGGGTTCTCGCACCCCGTGTCCGAGTGCTCGCCGTGCCGCCCCAGCATCTGTATGGGCTTGCCGTCCAAGGTGTACATGATGCACACCGAAGTGTCGCGGTCAGTGACGTACACGATGTCGTCGGCAATATAGAACCCGTGAGGGAACACGAAAGAGCCGTTTCCCCACGAAGTCAGGAACTCCCCGTCTCGGTCGAAGACCACCACCGGAGGGTCCTTGCGCTGGAAGGCGTACAACAGGCCCTGGGAATCGGTGGCCACGGCGCTGACCATGGCGAAGCTCTCTCCGGGGGGCAGCTTGGCCCAGTCCATGACCGCCGTGTAGCTGTATTTGCCGGCGCCTAACGTTGTCACTGGTGATTGCCTCCAACCGCCGTCTCACCGCGATTCTAGTTTCACGGGCCTTTGCGCGCAACCTCTAAACTCACAAACGAAGTGCAACATCTTGGATTTCCGCGGCCCTCCGCCCAAGCCTTGACTGAGCCTGTGGCCGTTGGTAAACTCCCGTTGGCGCGGCGGGTCGATGGCCGCATAAAACCCAAGGATCTCTCCCCAATATTTGCGACGTGATGGAGGATGGTGTGTCCGCCAGTTACTTGGACCGAATAGAGCAAATCATCAGCCAGAGGAGCCTGCTGAGCCACCCCTTCTACCAGGCGTGGAGCAACGGCACTCTTCCCTTAGAGTCGTTGACCAGGTACGCCGCCCAGTATTACCACTTCGAGATGGCCTACCCCACCTTCCTCAGCGGGCTGCACCACCGCTGCGCCGACCGCGAAATCCGGCAATTGTTGCTGGACAACCTGTGGGACGAAGAGCACGGCGAGGAGAACCACCTGGAACTTTGGCTGCGGTTCTGTGAAGGCCTGGGAATGGACCGTAACGAGGTCCAGGCCGGAGCGCAGGATGTGGCCACGGCTGAACTGATAGGGACCTATAGGGAGCTTACCGCTGATGCTCCTGTTGCTGCCGGCGCGGCGGCGTTGTACGCCTACGAATCGCAAATCCCCGAGGTGGCCGAGGCCAAACTGAAGGGACTGAGGGAATTCTACGGCATCGAGGGCGGCCAGGCTGGGGAGTTCTTCGCGGTCCACCGGACCCTGGACGTCCAGCACTCCCAGGCAGAGAGAGACATGGTGAAGGCCCTGGCGACCACGCCGGGAGAGCAGAAGGCGGTCGTCCAAGCCGTAGACACTGCGACCCGGGCGCTGTGGCGGTTCCTGGACGGGGTGTACTAGGCGCCCCTCCGGTCCCTTAGCCCGTTTTCCCAGGCTCCCGTAGGTTAATGCCCCGCGCCCGGCGTTCTAACTCTGTGGCTCCACGAAGGTGAGAGCGTCCCGCGGATTGTCCACCAGGATTTTGTCTATGGCCTCGCTGCTCAGCCCCCTGGCCCGCATCCTATTGACTACGTGGCCCAGTATGTAGTGGTACCCGTGGCCGCCGTACTTCACCAGCCTGTGCTTGGCGCAAATATCCTGGGCGACCACCACCTTGTCCCCGTAGCCCTGCGCTGAAATCCACGCTATGTCGTCAATGCGCTTGGCGTCGCTGGGCATGTCGATCTTAGGATTGGGCGGGTAGTAGGAGCTCTCGTTGCCGAACAGGTCCCACTCCAAGTAGCATCCGGTCTTGGCCAACTCGGTCAGGGTCTCTTTCAAAAACACCGTGCGGTCCAGGTGGCTCATAATCGTGCGGCCCAGGTCTGCCCCGGCCTCGGCCAACACTCCCATAATCTCCATGGGAGCGGCTTCATCCCTGCCCGGGTGTATCAGCAATGGCGCCCCCGTGATTCGTTGCGCCCTGGCCGATGCCCTCAGAACTTTGCGCTCGTTGTCCTCCAGCGGCCAGGAACAGCCGACCTCTCCGATCACCCCTGCTCTAATGCCCGTATTGTCGGCGCCTTCGGTCACGTCCTGGATGATCTGCCGGCAGATTTCGTCCTCCGTAAGCTGGTCCATCTCCGGCGGATGGGCCGAGCCCACGTAATAGGACGCCCCCATGATGACGTTCACTCCCGTGGCATTGGATATCCGGAACAACCCCACCGGGTCGCGGGCAAGGCCGATGCTGGTGGCGTCGACCAGGGACACCCCGCCGTGCTGCTTGTACAACATCACCTCGTCTATGGCAGTAGCCACGTCGAACAGTCGGGCGTTGTCCTGGTTGGAGGCGGCGTAGTGGCGTATCCGGCCCACGTTTTCCTGGGTAACCGGTTGGAAGAAGAAGTCCTTGGCGGTTGCGCTTTCCGGCAGCCTGCGGACCGCTGATATGTCTATGAGCAGGTGCTCATGGGTCAACGTCGTGCCCAGCCGCTCCGGGTCGATGGGGCCTGTCACCGTCTGTACCCTGCCGGCTAGATTCTCGTCCACTGCATTCGCCTCCTATTTCCTACCCGTCGATCCGGCCCTGGAGCCGGGCCCTGGGGCTGCGTCAGAGCAAAAGGTAGTGCAACACCATTCAAGTCCCCGAGTAGGCTAGACCATATCCTCTCCGTCTGCAATCCGGGTCCACATTGTGTTCTCAACAAAAGGGCGGGCCAATATAATGGCGTCATGAGTAAGGGGTCAGCAACTGGAGGAAGCCCATCGACCGGGCCGACCGGCAAAGGGCCCACCTTGGTAAGAGACGCCCGCACCGGTGAGTTGGACCAGGTAGCGTCATTGATGGGATACGCCTACCGGGAGTACCAGGCCCATTTCCCGCCGGACACGTGGGAGCGGTACGCCGCAAACATCATGGACGTCCGCAGCCGGTTGAAGGTCTCCGAGTTAATCGTCGCCGAACAAAGCGGGTCAGTCGCCGGAGCGGTTACCCTCTATCCCAACGTGGTGAACGCTGAACAGGAGTGGCCGACCGGATGGGCCGGGGTAAGGCTGCTGGCCGTTCACCCCAACGCCAGAGGGCAAGGTATTGGGCGCGTCCTTATGGATGAATGCTTGCGCCGCTCCCGCCGCCGGCGCTCGGCGGCGGTGGGCCTGCACACGTCAGATATTATGCGGGTGGCCCGGGGTCTATACGAAAGGATGGGATTCGTGCGGGTACCGGAGTTCGACTTCCGTACCGGCTCCAACTGGAACGTAATGGCCTATCGGCTGGACCTGTAATCGAGTTCCTGGGCAGGCAATAGGTATGGGGGATGGATTTCATCGCCTGGCACTTCTTCCAACTCTTCACTTACTGGATTGACCCGGAACCGCATGCTCTGCAACATTTCGTAACCCAAGAGCGGTACCGGTGTTGGAACGACCATGCTGGAGAAACCCTTCGCCCTAACCGTGCCGGTGACGGTGTAGGTGTCCAGTTCAACGGCGCCAGTGGCAGTGATAAATTGCCGCTTCCCATTGGGCACGGGAATTAACCCCAGCACCTCGATTTCTTCCATGGGAAGCCCCATTAACGAGGCTCCGGTGTCAACGAGGAAATCGTACTCCTTCGATGCCAGCGGCCCTTCAATTGTAGCTCTAACGTACGTCCGACCCATAAATGCCTCTCCGCCCAGGCTCTGACGCCGGGCTAGCCGGCAAAGAAGTCGAAGATATTGCCCAGCGCGCTGCTGTCGGTCTTGTAAATCTCGGTATATTTGCAGCGTGTGCAGGTGACGGTGGTGAACTTGCGGCTCTGCACGTCGAATATCTTTGACAGAAAGCCGCCGGTGGCCCGAAACTCGCTGGTCTCGTACTCCCCGTTGGAGCACTTGGCGCATTGGAACATTCCCGTAATTGCCATCTTATCGCCTCCCATTGAGCATTGACTAGGAGTCCTCCCGGTTGGCATTCGGGGACAGCTATCGAGGCTGGGATTTGGTGCCGGGGGAGGGAATCGAACCCACACACCGGTCAAGGTAGCGGATTTTAAGTCCGCCGCGTCTACCGTTCCGCCACCCCGGCCATCTGCCTCCGCCGTTGGCCGCCGTTAAAGACGCAGCCGGCCACGGCAGGCTAGTCCATTCTAGCACAAGCCCCGATGCCAGACCGCCCTTGACACGCCCGAAAGCCCATACCTAAACTGAGGCTCACTACCCATTCCACCACCTCCCCGTCGTTCCCGCCCTGAGCGGGAATCTCGTGTTTGAGGCCCTGCCAAGAAACCACACGTTAACCCGGCCGATTCCGCACCGCCAGGAGAAGAAGCAAAGCAATGGCCACCAAGACAAGCCCCGTTTCGGGAAAAGACGCATCCATCAGCTTGATACGTCACGCTGGAACCCTGGCATACGAAGAACTGCCCGATGAGCTGGTGAAGCTGACCAAGCAGTGCATCCTAGACACCCTGGGCGTCACCGCCGGCGCCAGCGGTCTCGCTCCTGAAGGACGGATGGCTTTCGAGTACGTGCGAGACCTGGGAGGCGCGTCCGAAAGCACCATTCTTGGTTTCGGCGGAAAGGCTCCAGCGCCGTGGGCGGCTTTCGTAAACGGCTCCCTGGGCCACATGCTGGACTACGACGATGTTGAGCCCGGCGGCGGGCACCACAGCATCGCCACCGTTCCCGTGGGCTTCGCTGCCGCAGAGAAGGAGGGCGGAATCGGCGGACGGGAGATGATTGCAGCCGTGGCCGCCGGTCAGGACCTCATGGCGCGCATCGCCCTCTCCATAACCATTCCAGAGTGGACCATGAACGAAGGGTGGTTCCCAACCAATCTCCTGGGTTATCTCGGCGGGGCAGTGGTCGCCGGACGCCTATACGGGCTGGACGAGGGGCAGTTGGAAAACGCCCTGGGCATTGCGTTCAACCAGCTTAGCGGCAGCCGTCAGATGGCCGTGGCCGAGGCCACCCACATGCGCAGCATGCAGGCCGGCTTCACCGGCCAGGGGGCCGTTATGGCGGCCGGCCTGGCCCGCCGGGGAGTTACCGGCCCCAAGGAAATCCTCGAAGGCAGGTACGGATTCTTCAAGACCTACGTCCGCTGCGAGCCCGACTGGGACAAGCTCACCGGAGGCCTGGGTGATCGTTTCCCATTGCTCCAGGGCCACGCCTTCAAGGTCTGGCCGGCCTGCGCCGCAACTAGACCTAGCAACGCCGCCATCCTCAACCTGCGGCGTGAACATGACCTGAACCCCGGCGACATCGACGAGGTAGTCGTCCTCGGCGGCAACATGCACACCGAGTTGCTGTCCGAGCCCATCGAGCTAAAGCGCCGACCCGAGACCAGCATCGACGCCAAGTACAGCATCCCCTTCACGTCTGCTATCGCCATGGCCAAGGGCAACGTGACGCTAAACGCCTACACCGACCAGGGACTGCACGACCCAGAAGTCCTGGCAATGGCCGACAAAGTCCGTTATCAGCCCCTGCCGCCCGAGGAAAACCACTTCGTGCCCGGCATCGAGATTCATACCCGCGACGGGCGGCGGCTGTTCCAGCGCGTCGAGACCGTCCCCGGATCCCCGGGCAACCCCGCCGGCCAAGACTTGCTGGAGTCCAAGTTCCGCGACTGCGTATCTTTCTCCGCCTCCCCCGTGCCGCCGGGCAACGCCGACCGCGTCATAGACATGGTAAACAACCTGGAAGCCGTGAGCGACGTGGGCGAGATTATGCGCTTGCTGGCGCCGGGAGGGTGAGCAGGCGTACTCGCCCGCCGACCTACAGACGGAGCTACCGAAGGACGGAGAAGCTTTGAGGAAATCGCGGGGGTTTAGCGAGTGAGGGCTGGTAATGGAGGCGACGGGCGGATTCGAACCGCCGAATAGAGGTTTTGCAGACCTCCGCCTTAGTCCACTTGGCTACGTCGCCCCTGGTTAGGCCTGGTGCCGAGGGCGGGATTTGAACCCACACAGGCGCACGCCCACGGCCCCCTCAAGACCGCGTGTCTACCAATTCCACCACCTCGGCTCGCCGAAGAGGCGCCTATTATATCACGTCCCTCGCCTGGGAACAGCCAAATTTGGAGAGCCGGCGCCTCCCGGCCTGCGAGGATTTGCCGTAGACTATTTGTTGTAGAATAGGGTCTTATATCCAGGCTCCGGAGAGCAAACGCTCAGCAGTTTCATGGCATTCTCAAGCCGCAATCGCGAAAAGCAAGTCCGCCTGACCGTGTTCGATAACGAGCCTATCGCACGCCTGGCCGAGCAGAGGCTCCGGCAAGCGGGCATACCCTGTGTGATTCGCTCCCTGCGGGGTGGCCCCGGACTGTGGGGATCGGCCTACAACCTGCCCCACGACCTTTACGTCTACGTCTCAGACGAGTACCAAGCCCGGCAGCTATTGGAACTGGCCCCGCGTGGGCTGGAAGACGAGCCCGTCGAGCGACAGGGCGGGGTGGACCAGAGATTATGGCCTGCAATTGGCGGGGCGCTGCTGGTAATCCTGGTCTTGGTCCTGGTGTTGTCGCTGTTCAGCCCCGGCGGCTGAGGCGGCCTTTTCGGAGGGCCTGCCAGTCTCAGGTGTGACCCCTGTGCTCACCGGGTCTCCCCGACGGTTAGACGCGTCGGCTAGCGTTGTGCGAAGGCTTCCTGTACTGTGGCGCCGATGTCGGCCGGCGTGGGGACTATCCTGGCTCCGGCTTCCCGCAGAGCCCGGACCTTGGTATCCGCCTGCCCCGCTTCTCCGGTAATGATGGCGCCGGCATGGCCCATGCGCTTGCCCGGCGGCGCAGCCTTCCCCACGACCAAGGCGCAGATGGGCTTGCTGAATTCCTCTTTGATGTAGGCCGCCGCTTCCTGCTCCTTGGTGCCGCCAATTTCTCCGATGAGCACCACCAGCTCCGTTTCAGGGTCCTTGTCGAACAGGCGAAGAACGTCCACGAAGTTGGTGCCGCCGATGGGGTCGCCGCCGATGCCCACGCAACTGGACTGGCCTATGCCGGCCGAGGTCAGTTGCCCCACCGCCTCGTAGGTCAAAGTGCCGCTACGGGAGACCACTCCGACTTTCCCCGGTAGATGGATGGCTCCAGGCATAATTCCCACCTTGCAGCGGGCGCCGGGGCTGATCAGGCCGGGACAGTTGGGGCCCAGCAGTCGCACCGGCTTGGTTTCCAGGTAACGCCCAACCCGCACCATGTCCAACACCGGGACCCCCTCGGTAATGCATACAACCAGGGGAACGCCCGCGTCCGCCGCCTCGACGATGGCGTCGGGAGCGAATGGAGGGGGCACGAAAATTAGCGACAGGTTGGCCCCCGTCTGCTCCACCGCTTCCTCCACGGAGTCAAAGACAGGTATGGCGTCGTCGAATAGCTGCCCGCCCTTCCCCGGCGTGACACCAGCGACTACATTGGTGCCGTAGGCCTTGCAGGCCCTGGCGTGGAAGCTTCCCTCGCGGCCGGTGATCCCCTGGACCACCACCCGCGTGTTCTCATCTACCAGGACGGACATTCAGCGGCTACTCCACTATGAATTAGAGGGGCTGAGAAACCGTGCTTCGGCCTCATTGTACGGAGCGAACGGCCTGGGCCGCCTCGGCCAACGTGTCGGCAAAGGTGACGGGCAACCCGGAATTGCTAAGAATCGATTTGCCTTCGTCGACGTTGGTGCCCAACATGCGCACCACCAGGGGCAGGCTGCTGCCCTTGCTCCGGTAAGCCTGAACAATGCCCTCGGCAGCTATGTCGCAGCGGAGAATACCGCCGAACACGTTTACCAGTACCCGGTTTACCTTGGCGTCGGACAGGATGATTTCCACCGCGCTGGCCACCTTCTCGACGCTGGCCCCTCCGCCCACGTCCAGGAAGTTGGCCGGTGCTGCGCCGGCATTTGTCGCCGCATCCAAGGTCGCCATGGCCAGCCCGGCCCCGTTGACCAGGCAGCCCACGTCCCCTTCCAAGTTGACGTAGGAGATTCCCAGGTCTACGGCCCGGGCCTCTAATTCGTCCTCCTGGGAACGGTCCCTGAGTTCCGCCAGCGCCGGTTGCCGGAACAACGAATCATCTTCCAGGTTGATTTTGGCGTCCAGGGCAATTAACTGTCCGCCGGTCGAGGTGACCAGAGGGTTGATCTCCACCAGCGTGCAATCGTTGTCCCGGAATATGCGATAGAGCGCATCTATGGTTTGCGCCAATTCCCGAGCCTGCTTGGAATCCAATCCCAGGCGAGCGGCCAGCCGCCTGGACTGAAAGGGCATGAACCCCATAACCGGGTCCACCGGCTCGGTGTGAATTTCCTCGGGCGTAGACTCCGCCACCTGCTCGATGTCCATGCCGCCTTTGCCGCTGACCAGCACCACCGGGCATCGCTGCACCGAGTCCACGGTGATTGCCAGGTATAGCTCCCGGCCTATTTCGTCCAGCAGTTCCTCGACGAGCAACTGGTTCACCGGGGAGCCCTCTGCGCCGGTCTGTGCGGTCACCAACGGCGTTCCCAGCATGGCGCGGGCCGTCTCTTCGGCTGCGTCAGGGGACCGGACCACCTTGACCCCGCCGGCCAGGCCTCGTCCGCCGGCGTGCACCTGGGCTTTCAACACAGCCTGGCCGCCCAGTTCCTGAGCAGCCTTCCGGGCTTCCTGGGGGGAACCAGCTACCTTGGCGTTAGGCACCCGCAATCCATAGCGAGCGAAAATCTCTTTGGCCTGGTACTCGTGAATTCTCATCGCTGCTTCAAGAGGTTATCTGCCGAGCCTGTGGCGCCCTGACTCTGGGGACAGGGCCGGGCCGCGGCAGAAAACATGCGAGTATTCAAAGTGCGATACGGGAGTGGGGCCGGCCGTTGCGCCGTAGCCTACTGGCTTTCCCCTTCGTCGGTCATGGCCTCGCCGCCAGACTCCTCTTCCATGCCGCCGGACTCTTCGGCCATAGCATCGTCGCCCGGTTCTTCTTCCATCCCGTCCGATTCCTGAGTCATCCCTTGGTCATCCAGAGGCTCCGCCACAGCAGGTTGGCCGGACAACACATCCCCCGCCGTGTCCAGGAACTGGAACAGGGGCGAATCCGCTGAGAGGATAACGGTAGTTCCCGGGTCGAAGATACTCCGATATGCCTCCAGGCTGCGCCTGAAGGAGAAGAATTCAGGGTCCTGCTCCAGGGCCTCCGCCAATATGGCAATTGCCTGGGCTTCGCCTTCACCCCGGAGCCTGTTGCTGGTCCGGTCGGCGTCCGCCAGGATCACTTCCACCTGCCTATTGGCTTGGGCTCTGATGTCGCGAGACTCTTCCTCTCCTTCAGCCCGCAGGCGTCTGGCTATCTTTTCCCGTTCCGATTCCATCCTGGCGAATACCCGGTCCGATACTGCATCCGGGAAGTCCGCCCGCTTGATGCGCACGTCAACCATTTCCACGCCGAAAGGCTCCGGCTCGTCGGCCAAGTCCTCCTTGACAGCCGCCAGCACTCGGGTCAACATTTGCGTTCGAGACTCCGTTGCGGTGACCTCAGTGTCACCTTCATCATCCGTTACGGGGTTGCCATCGGGATCCAGTTTCACCTCACCGCCAATGATCTGGGGCCGCTCTAGTTGGGCCACCTCCGCCCTGAGAGCAGCGTTCACCTTCTGACCCAAGACTCGGCGGGCGTTTTCCTCCGAGTTCAACGTCTTGCGGAATTGGATCGCGTCTATGATGCGGTAACGGGCGTAGGAGTCGATATCCAGCAGCAACAGGTTGACGTCCAGCATCTCCTGGGGAGGGGCATCAATACGAAGCAGCCGTTTGTCATAGGTCGTCGCCTGGTCGATGTTGAAGGGTGCCTTGAAATACAGGCCAGGCACGGTCTTGACATCCCCTTGGACTTCGCCGAAGCGGGTTACGATGGCCTGCTCAGTCTCATCGACGGTGTACACCGAGCAACTGAACATGATGATGCCGAAAATTACGAAGCCGCCGATGAGCAGCAAGTTTCGCATAAGTACCTCTTTACCTCACAGTGCTGGAAAAGACATCGCCCTACTGGCTGGGACCTATGGGTATGGGAGCCACGGCGCCGTCCTGTCCTCCCAGGACCAGCACCGACTCGGTGTCTTCGGACACGATGATCTTGGTTATACCGGGCAGGATGTCCTCCATCGCTTCCAGGTAGAGTCGCTGGCGGGTAACTTCTTCTGATTCCTTGAATTCCGTGAGAATTGCGGTAAATTGGTCGGCTTCACCCTCTGCCCTGGCTATCCGGGCTTCCTTGAAGGCCTCCGCCGCCTGAACGATTTGGGCCGCTTGTCCTCGGGCTTCCGGAAGCCGCTGGTTTTCGAATGCCTGGGCCTGGTTGATGGCCGTCTGCTTGTCTTGCCTGGCCCGTACCACGTCGGCGAAGGCGTCGCTGACCTGCTCAGGGGCTTGCACCTCCTGGAGTTCGACGCCAACGATATTGATGCCCGTATTGTAGCTGTCCAGGGTCTCTTGCAGCCGGGCCCTGGTCGTTTCTTCAACCTCGGTGCGCTGTTCTGCTAACACATCGCCGATTGACCTTTGCCCGACGACCAATCTCAGAGCGGCCTCGGCCGCGTCCTTCAGTGTCAGGCCATCCGGCCTGCCCATAGAGACGTTTCGCTCCGGACCGGCCGTCTCCCCGGGGTCGTCGACCCGGAATAGAAAGTCCACCAGGTTCTTGATGTCGTACTGCACCACCATCCGCACATCCACGATGTTCAGGTCGCCGCTGATCATCAGGGCCTCGTCCAGCACCGGCGCTGGGCCCACCCCCTCCTCTTCTCTAAAGCCAAGCTCCATGCGGCGCACTTCATTCACCAGCAACACCTGCTTCTTGCCGATGGGAGCGGGCCACCACCAGTGCAGGCCGGTGTTGGTCACCAGGCCGCCGTCTTCTTCACAGGGGCCGACAATGGTGTCGCAGACGCTGCCGAACCTCTGGAGCGCAGCCTGCTCTCCGGGGCCGATGGTGTAGATGCCGGTGGCCAGCCAGATGACCAGGATCAACCCGACCAGCAGGGCGGCCACCAGGCCTATGCCGCCGCCGCCCAGCCGCCGGCTAATCCGGTCCCACCCTTCTCGGGCCCGGCCCATCACCTGCTCGAAGTCGAACTCGGGCTGCCGCCCTCCCTGTGGATACATACTCAAGCGTCCTTATTCGCGATTGGCTATTCGACCGGCTACGGTATTCGCCGGATGGGTTGACCGAAATCGTCAACCCGCTAGATTCTACCATTAACACCAGGGATGTACCATATCAGCGTCAATGACTGTATGCCCAGTTCCCGGCAATCCCTGTACAATCCGATTGGCTCAGGGATTTACTACCGGCCGGAAACCTGGCTAAATATTCCACTGGGCATACCAATGTATATCTTGGAGGACTGGTATCAATGGCTGATTACGGCATGAACGTAACTACGGGAGACGACATGACCCGGATACAAGTCTCGTGCGAACACCAGAGCGGCCTAATCTACGTCGTGCCCGCCGAACGGAGTTGGGTCTGCTCCAGTGAGCGTCTCTCAGCGCACGCCATGGCCGGGTTCTTCAGGGAGTTGACCGCCCTGCAGCAGCCCGAAGTGAGGCAACTAATGCAGGAATGGGGGGTCTACTACCGGGCCCTTCCCATCGCATCAGCAGAAGGCGACGCTGCCGCACAAGAGCCGTCCGCCCAGTAAGCGCACTCCAGTGCAGGCTGGCGGCACGGCATAAAGGGGCACAAACGGCCTGAAATGAAGGCGGAATGCCCTGGATGCGAAAGGAGGACTAACCAGGGCCGGGTCTAGCCGCCGCTGGGCGGCGATATCCCCGTCTGGCTGGAGAAAGTGGGCGCAGGGTGGGGAATGGGCCCTGGCGCCGGGTCAGGGACCGGAGCCGGCGAGTGAGGGGGAGGCTCGGGCGGGACCGCCGGGGTCGCCGGCTCGTCGCCCCAGTCCTCATCGCCCAGCAGCTTGTTCAGGCTGTCGCCGGTGATGCTTTCGTACTCGATCAAGTATTCGGCAAGCTGCACCAGCTTGGGCTTATGCTCAACCAGTATTTCCTCGGACCGGCGGTAGGCCGCGCCGAATATTTCCTTGACCTCGTCGTCTATTTCCTCGGCCACCTTGTCGCCGTAGTCCCGTTCTTCACTGATTTCCCGGCCCAAAAAGACCAGTTCTTCGCGCTTGCCGAAAGTCCTGGGGCCTAGGCCCTCGCTCATACCGTAGCGCTTGATCATGCTCAAAGCGATCTTGGTGGCCCGCTCCAAGTCGTTGCTCGCCCCGGTGGTTATTTCGTCGAAAATCAACTGCTCGGCCACCCGGCCGCTCATGGTGACCACCAGCATGTCCAGGAACTGGTTCTTGGTCCACAGGTAGCGGTCTTCGTCCGGGAGAAGCGAGGTGTGGCCGCCCATAGCGCCCCGGGCCACGATGGAAATCTTGTGCACCCGGTCTGCGTGGGGCAGGATCCAGGCGGCCAGGGCGTGCCCGGCCTCGTGGTAGGCCGTCATTTCCTTTTCCCGGGCGCTGATAACGCGGCTCTTTCGCTCGGGGCCGGCGATAATCCGCTCGACGGCCTCCTCGAATTCGTCCATGAAGATGGCCTTCTTGTTGGCCCTGGCGGCCAACAAGGCCGCCTCGTTAATCAGGTTGGAAAGGTCGGCCCCGCTGAACCCGGGGGTCTCCTTGGCCAGCGTATCCAGGGCGACCTCAGGCGCCAGCGGCTTCCCGGAAGAATGGACCTTCAAAATCGCGGTGCGCCCCACCACGTCGGGCAGGTCCAGCGTCACCCGCCGGTCAAAGCGACCCGGCCTCAGCAGCGCCGGGTCCAGGATGTCCGGCCTGTTGGTCGCCGCCACCACGATAATGTTGGTATTGGTCTCGAAGCCGTCCATCTCCACCAGGATCTGGTTCAGCGTCTGTTCCCGCTCGTCGTGGCCCCCGCCCAGTCCTGCGCCGCGGTGCCTGCCCACCGCGTCGATTTCGTCGACGAACACAATGCAGGGGGCGTTGCGCTTGGCCTGCTCGAACAGGTCCCGCACCCGCGCCGCGCCCACTCCCACGAACATCTCTACGAATTCGCTGCCGCTGATGTGGAAGAAGGGCACTCCCGCCTCGCCGGCCACCGCCCGCGCCAGCAGGGTCTTTCCAGTGCCCGGCTGTCCCACCAGCAGAATTCCCTTGGGAATGCGGGCGCCCAGGGAAAGAAATCTTTCAGGGTACTTCAGGAACTCGACTACTTCCTGAAGTTCGTTCTTGGCCTCTTCGACCCCCGCCACGTCGGCAAACGTAACTCCAGGCCGGTTGATGGGCATCATCCGCGCCCGACTTCGGCCGAAGCTCAGGGTCTGGTTGTTGCTACCCTGGGCCTGCCGCATCATGAACAGGATCAGGCCGCCGAAGAATATCAGGGGCAGGAAGTTGAGCAGCAGCCCGAAGAAGCTTCTTAGTCCGCTGGAGCCTTTAAACGAAACCTCTAACCCGCCGGGGGCCCCGAACTCAACTCCGTTTTCGGTTAGCAGGCTTACCACATCGGTCTGGCCGCTGATCCTGCTGGTGTACTGCTCCCCGCTGTTGGGAAAGACCGTAAGCTTGTTGCCATCGACCTGGATTTCCCGAATTTCGCCGCTCTTGGCCATGGCGATGACCGTGGACAACGGCCTTTCGCTGCTTCCGCCAAAACTGGGCAACAGGGTATAGAAGATTACGATGATCCCGATGATCACCAGCAGGTAAACAAACCCGTTCCGCAGCCAGCGGTTGCTGCCCATTAACACCTCTGCCCAGGCTACGCTGGGCTATGTGGGAACCTATATTTGTATCTTACCGGAGCGCCCTATAAATTGCAAAAGAACGAATAGCGAGATTACGGGCATTCCGGCGCCCTCGCCGTCCTGCTCCCCAGGTTCGTCCTGGTGTAAGTCAAAGGGGGCCCGACTCCCCGGCCAGCGACTCCCGAGAGTGAAGGCCATAGGTTGGGCCGCAACTAGGCTGTCCTGAGCCAGTCGTCCCTCGGAATTTACGGGGACGTCCATGCCGCCGGTCCCCCGCGCTGGCCGCGGCAAGTCCTATTTCTCGATTGGCGCGCCGACGATGCTGCCCCACTCGGTCCACGAGCCGTCGTAGTTGCGCACGTTCTCGTGCCCCAGCAGCTGGGTCAGCACAAACCACGTATGGGAAGAACGCTCGCCGATGCGGCAGTAGGCAACGGTCTCCCGGCTGCCGTCGATTCCTTTGCCTCCGTACAGGGCCCGCAACTCATCGGCGGACTTGAACGTCCCGTCTTCGTTGGCCGCTTGACCCCAGGGGATATTGGCCGCGCTGGGGATATGCCCGCCACGCTGCGAACCTTCTTGCGGGAAGGCCGGAGGCGCCAGCAACGCCCCGGAATACTCATCGGGGGAGCGGACGTCCACCAGCGATATGTTGCCTGCATTGACCGACGCCAGCACCTGGTCCCGGTAGGCCCGCACCGACTGGTCGGGTTCGCCGGCGCTGTACGTGCGAGGCGAGTATATGGCGGGGTCGGTGGTCAGCGGACGCCCGTCCGCCTCCCACTTGGCCCGGCCTCCGTTCATAATCCTCACGTCTTCGTGCCCGTAATACTTTAGCTGCCAGAACGCCCAGCAGGCGAACCAGTTGTTGTTGTCGCCGTAAAGGACGATGGTCGTATCGTTGCCGATGCCCGAGTTGCCCAGCAGGCGTTCCATCTCCTCCTTGCTGATTACGTCCCGCCGTACGGACTGCTGTAATTGACTCTGCCAGTTCCAGGCCACGGCTCCGGCTATGTGCCCTTTTTCATAAGCCGAAGTGTCCACGTCCACTTCCACCAACCGGACATTGGAGTCGCTGCCGTGTTCCGCCACCCACTCCACGCTCACCAAGGACTCTGGGTGCGTATACTCTGCCATAACTAATCCCTCCGTTCAGTCTTTCGCTGCTAGGCTCTGTGGGCCGGGTCGCGACGTTGGTCCACTCCGGCAGAATTTCCCCTACGCGCCCGGTCAACGAGAATCATTGCCGGCTAATCCGTCAGGCGGTGGTTGTCAGGGCGGACCGGGGCCTAGGCTGTCGCCGGAATCTCCTGGGCCCCCTCGCCCCTAGTGGCTGCCGCCTTGTCAGGGAAAAAGACTCGCAGCACTCGCTGGGCGATTCCGTCGGAGTCCAACTCCAGCCGGTGGCGCTGGTCGGCCGCAGTGCCGTGCTCAATAAATTCGTCCGGCATGCCTATGCGGTGGACGGATACGTCGTCCAGTCCGGCGTCGGACAAGGCTTCCAGCACCGCCGAGCCGAATCCGCCGGCCAGAACGTTTTCTTCCACGGTCACGATTCGGCGTGTCTTGCGGGCCGCGTCCAGTAGCAGGTCAAGGTCCAACGGCTTTACAAAGACCGGGTCTACGACGCCGCAGGAGACGCCGTGCTTCGCCAACTCTTCGGCGGCAGCCAGGGCGGCCGAGGTCGACTTGCCCAGGGCAAAGACAACCACGTCGTTCCCTTCCCGGATAACCGCTCCTTTGCCCAGCGGCAACTCTCTGAGCTCCCCGTCCAACTCCGCGCCGACGGTGGCCCCGCGGGCAATACGGATGGCGAAGGGTCCCTGGTACTTGTAGGCAGTGTAGACCAGGTGCTGCAGTTGGTTCTCGTCCCTGGGCGCCGCAACCACCGCGTTGGGCAGGCACCTCAGGTATGAAATGTCGAACGCGCCGTGGTGCGTCTTGCCGTCTTCGCCCACGATTCCGGCCCGGTCGGCGATCAGCCCCACCGGCAGGTTCTGCAGGCACACGTCGTGTACCACCTGGTCGAAGGCCCGCTGGAGAAACGTCGAATATATGGACACGAAGGGTTTGAGGCCATGGGAGGCCATTCCGGCGGCCATGCTGACGGCGTTTTGCTCTGCAATGCCAACGTCGAAGACCCGTTCCGGGAATTCGCCCCGCACTTCGGCCAGGCCGGTGCCCTCCAGCATAGCTGCGCTGATGCCCACCACGCCGTCGTCGTCACGCATGATGCGGGACAGGGTCTGCGCGAAGACCTTCGAGTACGTGGGCGCTCCCGAACTATCACCTAGCGGCGAACTGGGTTGGTGGAACTTCACGGGATCGTCCTCGGCCGGCTCATAGCCGTGGCCCTTGTGGGTCACCACGTGTATCAACGGCACCGAACTCGTGGACTTCATGGCTTGCCGCAGCGTCTGTTCCAGTTGTTTGAAGTTATGGCCGTCCACCGGGCCCAGGTACTGGAATCCCATCTCGGTCCAGAACATCGTCGGAACAATCGCTCCTGCCAGCCCGGTGTTCAACCGCTTGACCAGCCGGTACATCAGTTCTCCCGTGGGGACCTTCTTTGAGATGCGCCTCACCCGCTCCACCATGGCGTGGTATTCGGGATGGGTGATCAAGCGCTTGCGCCAGTTGGTGAGAAAGCCGATGTTCTCGGAGATGGACATTCCGTTGTCGTTCAGGATGACAATCAATCTCTCGGGGTTCAGGTGGACGATGTTGTTCACCGCCTCGAAGCTGGAACCGGAGGTCATTGCCCCGTCACCGACGACGGCGATGGTCCAGGAACCGTCCTCTCGCTTGGCTGCGCCTTCCGCTATGCCCAGTGCTATGGACAGTCCGGTCCCTGCGTGGCCCGCGCACAGGGTGTCGTGAGGGCTTTCGTTGGGTTCTCCGAAGCCGGATAAGCCGCCCTCCAGGCGGATGGCCTGGAAGCCCTCCCGCCGGCCCGTCACCAGCTTGTGGGTGTAAGTCTGGTTGGTCGTGTCCCACACGATGCTGTCCCTGGGGCTGTCGAAGACCCGGTGCAGGGCCAGCGTAAGCTCGACCACACCCAGGTTGGAGGCCAGGTGGCCGCCGCGCTCGGTTATAACCGAGATGATGGCCTGTCGGGACTCTTTGGCCACCTGGGCTAATTCCCGGTAATTGAGCCCTTTCAAGTCTTCGGGACTATCTATTCGGTCCAAGAGCCGCTCAGCCATGTCGGAACTCCTTGGCAAGTGTCAACTGACGCGCAGGCACACCGCAGCTTTGCGCCAGATAATTCTAGGCGTATGTGGCCCATATTACAAGTTGCGTGACTGCCGCACAGTTAACATTAAATTAACAAGTCGGAAAACCTGTTGTAACACGAGTGTTAGAGCTTATCCGTAGGCGCTGCTTCGCACATCTATGCCGGGATAGATGCCAGGAGGAAATTGAGCCGATGACCCCACAAGAAGCAATCGAGTTCTGCCGGAAAGAAGGCATAGGCATCATCGACCTCAAGTTCACCGACCTTCCCGGCACCCTTCAGCACGTGTCCATACCCCTGAGCGAGTTCACCGAGGACAACATCGCCGAGGGCTACGGGTTCGACGGCTCCAGCATTCGCGGTTTCAAGTCCATCGACGAGAGCGACATGCTCCTCATCCCGGACACCTCCACCGCATACGTCGACCCGTTTTTCGAAATTCCGACCCTCCACGTCATCTGCGACATTCTCGACCCGGTAACCCGCTCCTCGTTTACCCGCGACCCTCGCCACGTGGCCCACAAGGCGGAGGCCTATTTGAAGGACAGCGGCATCGCCGACACCAGCTACTGGGGGCCGAGCCCGAGTTCTTCGTGTTCGACTCCGCGCGCTTCGACCAGAACATAAACTCCGGCTACTACTTCATCGACTCCGACGAGGGGTTCTGGAACACCGGCGCGGAATATACCGTCAACGGCGAGAACAACCTCGCCTACCGCCCCCGCAACAAAGAGGGCTATTTCCCCGCCCCTCCCTTCGACACCTTCCAGGACATCCGCTCCGAGATGGTGCAGAAGATCGAACACTTTGGCATCATCGTTGAGAAGCACCACCACGAAGTAGCCACCGCCGGCCAGGCCGAAATAGACGTCCGTTTCGACAGCCTGACCAAGACGGCCGACACCGTGGCGCTGCTCAAGTACGTGGTCAAGAACGTAGCCCGGGCCCACGGCAAGGTGGCCACCTTCATGCCCAAGCCCCTCTTCGGCGACAACGGCACCGGAATGCACACCCACCAGAGCCTGTGGAAAGACGGCGCCAACCTGTTCTACGACAAGGACGGCTACGCAATGCTGTCGGCCACCTGCCGGCACTACATCGGCGGGCTGCTCACCCACGCCCCGGCGCTGCTGGGCTTCTGCGCCCCCACCACCAACAGCTACAAGCGGCTGGTTCCGGGGTTCGAAGCTCCCGTCAACCTGGTCTACTCCGTGCGCAACCGCTCGGCCTGCATCCGCATTCCCACCTACTCCAACAGCCCCAACGCCCGCAGGCTGGAGTTCCGGGCGCCCGATCCGTCCTGCAACCCGTACCTGGCCTTTGCCGCGATGCTGATGGCCGGACTGGACGGCGTCATCAACGAGATTGAGCCGCCCGACCCGGTGGACCAGAACCTCTACGAGATGTCCGCCGCCGACCTGGCGATGATCCGCCAGGTTCCCGGTTCGCTGGACCAGGCCCTGGCCGCCTTGGAAAGCGACCACGAGTTCCTGCTGCGCGGCGACGTGTTCACCGACGACCTGATAGGAACGTGGCTGGACTACAAGCGCAACGACGTAGACGCAATGCGGCTGCGCCCCCACCCCCACGAGTTCTTCCTGTACATGGACACTTAGCCCAGGGCAGGACTAAGCTCGCTCCGGTTGGGGAATCCGCCCCCGCTCCCGCCGCGCCCTCTTGGCGCCATCGCTCTCATGCCATGCCATTGCCCGGCAGCCAGAGCCGCATTGCCCCTGCGCCACAGGCCGGTACATCGCCGCGGTTGGGCGCATCGGAGAAATAATGCACGCGCTAGCGAGGCCTGGAGGTTTCCTCTAAAACTCCTCGCGGGTACAATAGGGACATCCTGGTCTTCTCCCGAGGAGGGTTTGCAATGGTAGAAAACGGCGCCGCCGAAAGGGACTTTGTCCTGAGGAGCGCACGGGAAAACGACGTCAAGTTCGTCCGCCTTTGGTTTACCGACATATTGGGTAACCTCAAGGGATTCACCATCGACGTCGACGACCTGGAAGACGCCATCGAGCAGGGCGTGGGCTTCGACGGCAACGCCATCGAGGGCTTCGCCCGTATCGGTGAGAGCGACATGCGGGCCTTTCCCGACCCCTCCACCTTCGCCGTGCTGCCGTGGAGGCCCCGCCAGAACGCCGTGGCCCGGATGTTCTGCGACATTCGCTCCCCCAGCGGAGAGCCATTCATAGGAGATCCCAGGTACGCCCTAAAGCGCAACCTGGAAAGCCTTGCCCAGGCCGGGTTCACCTACTACGTCGGGCCCGAGTTGGAGTATTTCTACTTCCGGGACTCCGACTCCGCCCAACCGCTGGACTCCAGCGGGTACTTTGATCAGCTCTCCAGCCAACCCGCCAACGACATGCGCCGGGACACCGTGCTCAACCTGGCCGACATGGGCATACCCGTAAAATACTCCCATCACGAAGGTGCGCCAGGCCAGCACGAGATAGACCTGCAATACACCGACGCCCTGACCATGGCCGACAACGTCATGACCGCCAAGCTGGTCATTAAAGAGCTGGCCCAGCAGCAAGGGGCCCATGCGTCATTCATGCCCAAGCCCATTGCCGGCAAGAACGGCTCGGGTATGCACACCCACCAGTCCCTGTTCCGCGGCAACAAGAACGCCTTTTTCGACCACGACGACGACCACCGCCTGTCGCTGGTTGGCAAACGCTTTATCGCCGGATTGCTCCGGCACGCAACCGAAATCACCCTGGTGACCAACCAGTGGGTAAACTCCTACAAGCGCCTGGTCCCCGGGTATGAAGCTCCCGTATACGTGTCCTGGGCCCACGTGGACCGGTCGGACTTGGTCCGGGTGCCCTCGTACAAGCCGGGCTATGAGAATTCCATGCGGGTCGAATACCGCGCTCCTGACCCCGCCTGCAATCCCTACCTGGCCTTCAGCGCCATGCTGGGCGCGGGAATGAGGGGCGTCGAGGAAGAATACCCTCTGCCGCCCCAGGTGGAGGGCAACGTCAACGCCATGACACCCGACGAGCGTCTGGCACGGGGCATCAAGACCCTGCCGGGGAGCCTGAGTGAAGCCATAACCGAGGCCGAAGAAGGGGAGCTGCTCAGGAACACGCTGGGCGAGCACATCTTGAACAGCGTCATCCGCAACAAGCGAATGGAATGGGAGGAATACCGGGCCACCGTCACCGACTACGAAGTGGCCCGCTACCTGCCGACGCTTTAGCCCGCCTTCGCCACAAGGGTCCTCAGTGAAGATCGTCTCCTGGAACATTAACGGCATGGAAGACCCTTGGCGTTGCTTGGCGGAATCAGATGCGGACCTCGCCCTGTTACAAGAAGCGAGTGAGCCGCCGCCGGAGCTCGCCAAGTCAATCGAAGCCGACCCTGCGCCTTGGCGGACCGCCGGATGGGTCGGTTGGAAGCGCCGCACTGCCATCGTTAAGCTCTCTGGGCAGGTCATAGTTAAGTGGATTAAGGCCAACGCGCTGGGCGATGAGGGTTCAGGAGAACTACCGGTAAGCCGCCCCGGCACACTGACCGCCGCTTTAGTTACGCCAGCCGATATCGAGCCGTTTGTCGCCGTCTCAATGTACGCCATGTGGGAGTATCCCTACGCTTCCTCGGACAACAGCTATATCTTCTCTGATGCGTCGGCCCACCGCCTCGTATCCGATATCTCCAGCTTCGTCTCAAGGCAAGAAGGTCACCGCGTCCTGGCTGCCGGCGACCTTAACATTCTCCATGGCTACGGAGACGGCGGTGATGAATATTGGGCATCGCGGTACGGAACGGTATTCGACAGGATGGAGGCGCTGGGAATGTCTTTCGTGGGACCCCAAGCCCCCAACGGGCGACCGGCGGAGCCGTGGCCCGATGAACTACCCCCCGACAGCAAGAACGTACCCACTTACCGCCACAGGAAATCCGCGGCCACCGCAACGCGCCAGCTAGACTTCGTGTTCGCTTCTAAAGAAATGGTCGAATCCGTGTCAGTACACGCGCTGAATGAGCCGGAGCAGTGGGGTTCCAGCGACCACTGCCGCCTGGAGATTAGCGTTTCTTGAACCGGAGTGGGAGAGCCACAATCGGCTTTGCGACAGCCGGCGCCACTAAGATCAACCCAACTCCACAGAAGCCCCGCTCTCCATCGACTCGTACGCCCTCAGCACCACTGACAAGGCAGCAATTCCCGCGGCGCCGGAGGTCAGGGGTTCTCTCCCTTCCAGGATACTGCTCCGAAACTCCCGGACCATTGGGACCAACCCGTAATGGTCGGGTTCCAACGCCACTGTGCGTTGTTCCCGGCCGTCATCCCACGTCAGCGTAAGTTGTTCCTCGCCGTCATCCGACGCCGGCCGGAACGCACCCATTTCAAAGTACAGGCGTCCCTGCAGCCCGGACACGGATACCCACTGCGGCCCAGGACTCTTGGCCGCGGTCCAGGCGTGGTTGATGACGCCCACCACGCCTTCGGCTGTTTTGGTCATGATCACCACGCCGTTCTCGACCTCCAGGGCGGACGGGGCTGTGGGCAGCGGGGAAGCAAACACCTGCCGGGGCATGCCCGACAGGTGGACCAGGATGTCTACCTTGTGGATGCCGCCGTCTATGAGCACGCCGCCGCCGCTCGAACTTTGCCGGCCCCTCCAGCCTCCAGGGACCATTGCCGCTTCTTCTTGAAGCTGAACCAGGCGCAGGTCGCCCAGGGCGCCTGAGTCAATGATCTCCTTGGCGAGGCGCACCCCGGACATGTAACGGTAGTTCTCGGCGACCATGAGGGTCACCCCCGCCCGCCGCGCCTCCGCCACCATGTCGCGGGCTTCTTTGATAGACAAGGCGATGGGCTTCTCCACCAGAATGTGCTTGCCGGCCCGAGCCGCCATGACGGCGTGTTCACGGTGCAAGTGATGGGGCGTGCAGATGTACATGGCCTGCACCCGCGGGTCCGCCGCGGCTTCCTCGTAGGACCCGAAGGCCCCGCTGCCGCCATGGGCCTCGGCAAAGTCTTCCGCCCGTCGCAAGTCCCTGCTGGCAAAGAACAGTTCCACCTCGTCCCGCAATACGTCCATGGCTCGGGCAAAGGTCTTGGCGAAGTTGCCGCACCCCGAGATGCACAGAGATAGCTTCATCGATAGATTCCCGGCTCGGCCGGTTAGCCCGCCGGCTTCACTGCCAGTGCGTATTCCGCTTTCAGCCGCGTCTTCGGCGCCACGGCGGCTACGGCTACGACTATTTGGTCAGACTCCGCAGGCGCGGCAATGACCACCGAACCAGAATTGCTCTCGTCCAACCGCATTTGAGTCACTTTATTGACCTGTCCTGTCTGAATCACTTGCACGATGTAGTCCTGCTTCACGCTGTTGTCGGTGAGCACGAACCCTTCAGCTGTCCATGCATCCGGTTCCATAGACGCGCCCAACTCCGGGATGGAAACCCCTCTCACGCAGATCCCAGACCCGTGTATCGCATCGTCGGTAACGTATTGGAACCGCAGATGGACTTCTTGCCCTGTGTAGCGGGTAAGGTCCACACTTTCGTCAATCCAGCCGCCGCTGTCGCCAGTATAGCCCATGCCGAAGTTGGCGCCGATGGGATTCTCTGCAGTGGTATGCGGCGTCTCCAGAATGTCCCATCTCTTTCCGCCGTCCACGGATACTTGCAAATACCCGTAATCCCAGTCTTCCTCGATCTCGAACCATACCCGGTACTCCAAAGTCGCCCGTTCCATCCCCGTTAAGTCCACCGGCCTGGTTAGCGTGGAGCTTATCGAATCGCCTAAGTTGCTCCACCAGCAGCCGCCGGGAGCGACGTCGGCGGGCAGCAACTTGTTCTCTATAGGCCCTGTGAAACTGATTTCCAGCGGCCCTTGGAATGAGTCCAAGGTCACGTATTCCACGGCGTATTGGGGGATACTTGAGCTGAACTCGGAAAAATCGGTCACGCGCCGCGTTCGCCCGATCCCGACCTCCAGCGTAGAGTAGCCGTGGATCCCCCGGTCCTCGTCCAGGACGTTTGCCGCTGCCCAGTCCCCGAACACGTCATGAAAGTCCACATCATAGCCGGACTTCTCCAAATAGGCGTCGATGCCCGCAATGCCGTCCGCCGGCTCCTCCAGCAGCGGCCTTACGTCGTCTATATTGCCGTAGTGGTCGACGAGATAATGCATGAATAGCGAAGCGGCGCCGTAGTTGGCTCCCGAGCCCACGGGCAACAGCGGCCAGTGCACCAATGACGTCGGTGGAGAACGTAAGAATCGGTAGACGCTGGACTGGCCGAACCCGGCAACGGTAACCGCCAGCTCGGAAAGGCCTTCGTTGACCCAGGTATCTTCCGATGCATCGGCGTTCCAGTGGACCGCGTGCTGCAGTTCGTGGGCCAGCACCTCGAGATACCTGGGCGAGGTGACCGGAATTGCCCCGGCGTTGATGTAAATCATTTCCCGTTCATTGCTATACGCTCTGACGCCGGCGGGATACTCGTCGGTAGAACTGTAATACCCTCCAACTCCCGCCAAGTTGGCGTTCAGTATGGTCAGGTGAGGGTCGTTGTCCACCCCCGGCGTCCACTCCCGGCCGAAGGCGCCGGTGACCCGCGGGTAGACCACCTCCTCGAAACCGGCGGCCATTCGTTCCAGGTCTGCCTGGCGGACGGGCAGTCCTTCCTCGAAATACCAGTAGGCGTGAGGCGTCACCAACCGCAGATCGAACCTGCTTGAGTACACTTCCAAGTCCAATATGTCCACCAGCCAGAATGTGTCCTGTCTTCCCGCCGCATAACTCACCGGCGTAGGATTCACCACCCTGTCTCCCTCGGCCACGTCGACCCCTTTCAGTTCGGCCGTCAGCCGGTACAGGTCCCGCTCGGGAGGTTCGGGGAACTTGGTCCTTGGCGTCCGCTCCGGGGTTGCCGGCGCCGGCGTCGGGGCGTCGGTTGCCAACGACAGAGACGGCGTCACCGGGATTGGCGTTGCCGAAGGTGAGGGAGAGGTTGGCAAGACCGTTGGGGCTACAGGAGCAGCCGCCGTCTCTGTCGGGGCGCTCTCGGTCTGGGTAGGGCTGATCGACGGCGCGGCGGATGGCCCAGCGGCTTCGTTGCATCCGGCCAGGAGGAAGACCAGGAGAATGACGGGTATGCACTGGTGAGGGCGCATTCCCTGTCGATTCATCAAGCCGCAGGGTTTCCCAATGGCTTGTGCCGGCCTCCGGCAACGGCCCAGCCCTAGGCCTCCAGCCTATTGAACCGGTTCATGGCAGCGTCGATGCCTTCCGTCAGCCAGCAGTCCATCGCCGTCACCGCGGCCTCCACGGCGGGGCCAATGATGTCCGATTCCTCGTCGGAAAACCGGCCAAGGACGAAGTCAACCGGGTCTTCTTCCAGCGCTGGCTGGCCTATCCCCAATCGCATCCTGGGAAAGGCAACAGTGCCCAGGGCGGATATTATGGACTGCACCCCCCGGTGCCCGCCGTCGCTGCCGGAAGGCCGGATGCGCAGGCGGCCCAAGGGCAGCTCCATATCGTCGTAGACCACCATGATCTGGTCCAGGGGGACGGCGAAACGGGTCTGCAAATAGGCGACGCATTCCCCGCTGTTGTTCATGAAGTTCCGGGGCTTGGCCAGCACCACGTCTTGACCGGCGTGGACGCCCTGCCCCAGGACCACCTTGGGCCGCCGCTCTTTGATGGAAATTGACCACTTTTCGGCCATTAAGTCTACGCAGCGGAACCCCAGGTTGTGCCTGGTGCCTTGGTACTTCAGACCCGGGTTGCCCAGGCCGACGATCAGGCGCACGCTCAACTCAGCATCCGGCGTACCCGGGCCGTCGGCGCCGCCCGGGATGTGCCCCACGCTAAGGTCAACCCGAAGTCTCCACGGGTTCCGCCGGTGCAGTGGACGCCGTTGTCAGGAACTCCAGGAATGCCGGCTCGTCCAAGACAGTTGTGCCCAGCCGCTGGGCCGCATCCAGCTTGGAGCCCGGAGACTCGCCCACCACCAGGTAGTCGGTCTTGCGGGTCACCGACGACGTGACGCTGCCGCCCAGGGACTTGATCCTGTTTTCGGCTTCCCGCCGCGGAAACGCCTCCAGTGTCCCGGTAACGACGAAAGTAAGCCCCTTCAGGGGCTGCGGGCCTGCGGCGGCTTCTGTAGCCTCTTGGCGTAGCTTGACGCCTCCCTCCCGCAGTTTCTCGATGACCTCACGGTTGCGGGGCACCCTGAAATATGCGGCGACGCTCTCGGCAATCTTGGGCCCTATTCCTGGGATCTCGGTCAACTGCTCTTCGGATGCCTTAGCTAGCTCGTCCAGGTCGGCGTAGCGCTGCACCAGAAGGTCGGCAATTTCCGACCCCACGTGGATGATCCCCAGGGCGAACACCAGCCTGGGCAAGGGGCGGGTCTTGCTGGTCTGGATATTGCCGATTATTTTGGTCGCCAGCAGATCTCCCATGCGCTCCAGTTGCAGCAACTGCTCTTTCTGCAGGGAGTAGAGGTCGGCAACGTCGCTGACCAGTCCTTCGTCGATTAAGATGCGGCACCACTGCTCCCCCAGGCCGTCGACGTCCATGGCGCCCTTGCCGACAAAGTGCTTGAGCAGTTCGAAAAACTGGGCCGGGCAGGCGGTGTTGGGGCAGCGGTGCATCGCCTCCGCTTCGGGCTTCACCACCTCGCTGTCGCACACCGGGCAGTTGGCCGGCATGGCGAACACCGTTTCCCGCCCGTCGCGCCGGTCGACGACCGGCCCGACGACGTGGGGGATCACGTCCCCCGCCCGTTCGATGTTAACCCAGTCCCCGATGCGCACGTCCTTGCGGTGGATGTCCTCTTCATTGTGCAGCGAGGCTTGCTTCACCGTCGCGCCGCTGACTATTACCGGCTCGAGCACCGCATACGGGTTAAGGCTGCCGGTGCGGCCCACGTTGATGCCTATGTCCAGGAGCCTGGTCACCGCTCGCTGCGCCGGGAACTTGAAGGCAATGGCCCACCGGGGCTCACGGCCGACAACGCCCAGCGCTGACTGCAATGCAAAGGGGTCTACTTTGATCACGACGCCGTCGACCTCGTAAGACAGGTCGTGCCGCCGTTCCAGCCACGACTGGTAGAAGTCGTAGACCTCCTCCAGAGTACGGCACAGCTTGTTATAGGGGTTGATTCGGAATCCCAGAGACTTCAGCCATTCCAGGGCTTCCCACTGGCCGTTGGGGGCCGGGCCGCCTTCCACGCCGCCCAGGCTGTAGACCCAAATCTGCATGTTGCGAGAGGCGGTGACGCTGGGGTCCAACTGCCGGATGCTCCCAGCCCCGGTGTTCCTGGGGTTGGCGTAGAGGGGCTCTCCCCGTTCGGCCCGCTCCTCGTTAAGACGCCTGAATGACTCCAGGGGCATATAGACCTCGCCCCGGACTTCCAGGCGGGCCGGCGGCCGGCCCTGCAGGGCAATAGGTATGCTGCGGACGGTGCGAAGGTTTTGGGTTACGTCCTCACCCACCTGACCGTTGCCCCTGGTCGCTCCTTGGGTCAGTACGCCGTCTTCGTAGGCCAGGTTCACGGCCAGGCCGTCGATCTTCAACTCGCACACCAGGTCGAAGTCGGCGTCGTCCAGCAGGCCCTTGACGCGGCGGTGCCAGGCCTGTAATTCATCCAGATCGAAGGCGTTGGCCAGGCTGAGCATCGGCGTGGTGTGCTGCACCTGTGTGAACCCCTCAGCGGGCTTGGCGCCTACCCTCTGCGTGGGCGAATCAGGGCCGGTCAGACCAGGATGCTCTTCCTCCAGCCCGCGCAACTCTCGCATAAGGGCGTCATAATCGCCGTCGCTGACCACCGGGTCGTCCAGCACGTAGTAGCGATGGTTGTGGTAGTTAAGCTGGTCGCGGAGTTGGGCCGCCCGCTGTCGGACGTTGTCGTCAACCATTGGCCTTGCTGTTAGACAGAGAGTTACTCACCACGGAATATGATACTACGCTGCATGGAATGTTCCTGGCTCCCCATATCAGGGGCGCTCTATAGCGGGCCGGCTACTGCCGCCCCACCTCCGCCGAAGGCTTCTCGGACAGAAGCTTCTTGGCTTCATCAATAGAGGGATTGGGCGATGGGTCGATGCCTTGGAGCAAAGCCAGGTAGTAGCTTACGTAGTCGCCTAGAATCAGCATGTTCATGAGCTGGCTCAACGGCGGCCCTTCCTCTGCTTGCAGCCTATGGTATGGGACGTTATTGCGCCCAAGAAGCTCCCCAACAACCGCGTAGCGCTGCTGCCGGCCGCTGTCGAGGCCGCTGGGTTCCAGCAGCAGGGTTACGGCCTGTTCCTTAACGGGAAATGGCGTGGGGAACGCTTCCACCGAGTTGTGCAGCATTTCAGGAACTGTCTCATAATAGGCCCAGGCTTTGGCGTTTTCGTTGAACTGGGATTTCCAACGGCGGGCGACACCCTCGAACAGGCCGCCGCCATACACCAGAATCAGCTTGTCTCTCAGCTCCATCGCCAACTGCTTCGCCGGGTTCCCCGTCGTGGGGACATCCTCCTTCAGGACGGCTATTTTCCGGCACAGGGAGTCCGCGGTCAGTTCGACGTCGGCTTCCGTCAGCGGGAACAACCCAAGTCGTTCCAGCACGCCGAGCAGGAGCATCAAGTTGTAGCCCACCGCGGACCGGGGCTCCATCGGCGCGTCAATGGTAAGCAAGGCCGCCGAGTCCCGCTGGGCTTTTTCTCCCAAGGCGCCGCCGCCGGTTATGGTTGCCACCCTGGCCGGACTTTTTCGCACCTGCTCCCAAAGGGAAAGGGTCTCCTTGGTGTTGCCGGAATAACTGCAGGCAATAAACAACGTCCGTTCAGACATATAGTGCGGCAGGGCCAGGTCCCTAACCACCAGGACCGGAACGCTGCCCCCGGCCGCCGCCAAGCCCGCGGCCAGGTCGCCGGCGATAGCTGACCCGCCAACGCCGCCGATGACCACCTTATCGCTATCGGCCCAATCTCCCGGCAAGGGAGCGGTCCCAGCCTGCCGCCACGCCGCCAGGCAATGGCTGGGAAGGTCCCTGAGCCGCTTCCGGAGGCCCGAAGGGTCCAGAACAGCATATATCCGCGGGTCGTCCAGGTTATGTTGCGTTTCTCTAGGCATTGTACTAGCCGTTGGGACTGTTCTCTCCAGGCACGCGCAGGGGATGACGCGGAGCCACCCATCTGCGGGCATCTTCCAGCGGCCATTATATCCCGTCCCCCGGCCCGCTCCAACTTTAGAAACGGGGGGAGGGAGGCTATGAAGACCGGCAGTCCCACGCCGGAGGTTGTCTTGACTTTGCCTAGACCACTATCTAGAATCTCCCAAGATTCAGGTGGCCGGCGTCGTACTGCAAGGTTGATGGATCTGCCAATATCGCCCCCGTTACGCTATGATGCCGCCTGCTTCCCCTTGAACCCCCTCATGCATACCAAGACTTATTTCTCTGCCGGATTACCGGGGTGCGTCGGTCGATGACAGCAAGGAAATTCGGCGACGCGTTGCTCGGGCGCCCGGCAGCCAGATTCCTGCTCCTGCTGTTCATGCCGGGCCTCTCGCTGAAGCGCTGGCTATGCCTTGGGATAATTGGACTTGCGGCAGTTACCAGCGGCGTAATCTTTGCCCTCGAACTATCGCTGGGCCCGGATTTCAACTCCTTCATAGATACGCTTAGCCTGCGCGATGCGGCTCCCGCGGTTAGGGGAGTGGTGTTCGTCGCCGTTGGCGTTGTTGCCATCGGCATTGCGGTTTCCGGCCTGGCGGCTTCTCCGGCCGCAGCCCGTTTGCGAGAACGCCGTGGCAACTTCCTGGACTCGTTGTACGTTGAGCGGGTGCTGAGCGGCGGGCCCAAGGTCGTCGCTATTGGCGGCGGCAGCGGCCTGCCCAACCTGCTCCGGGGGCTGAAGCATTACACCACCAACCTTACCGCCCTGGTCACCGTGGCCGACGACGGCGGCAGCTCGGGCAGGCTGCGCTCCGAGTTGGGGATGCTCCCCCCGGGCGATATCCGCAACTGCCTGGTCGCCCTGGCGGATTCCGAAGCCGTGATGCAAGAGCTGATGGACTACCGTTTCTCGACCAACGGACAACTGGACGGACACAGCTTCGGCAACATCCTGATCGCGGCGCTGGCCAACATCGGCGGCGATTTCTACAAGGGAGTCGAGGCTGCCGGGAGGTTATTGGCCGTCCGCGGGAGGGTCATTCCCTCCACGTTCACCGACGTCACCCTGGTTGGCAGCACGGTGTCCGGCAGGCAATTGATCGGAGAGTCCAGCATCGGCACGTCGGCAGAGCGGCTGCGCTCTTTGGCCCTGACTCCACCCGACGCTCCGGGACATCCCGACGCCGTCAAGGCCATCGAAGAAGCGGACCTGATTATCCTGGGCCCAGGCAGCCTCTTTACCAGCATCGTGCCCAACCTGCTGGTGCCGGATATTTCAACTGCCATCTCGCGGTCCAGCGCGTTGAAGATGTACATCTGCAACGTTGCCGGTGAGCCCGGCGCCACCGTGGGATACTCGGTCGCAGACCACCTGAATGTCGTCCGTCACTATATCGGCGAGGCAGTACACGTCGTTATCGCCAACAACAACACTGCCCGGTCCGGCGACCCTGGCGCCCTCGAGTTGGTGCCCCACCAGGCCGGCTGGGACGACGATGCCATTTACCTTTCGGCGGATGTCATCGACGAAGATCATCCCACGCGGCACGACCCAGATCGGCTGGCGTCAGCCATCAGCGAGGCCTACCAGAAGCACAGGGGGAAGCGGCGCAGCGTGCCCCGCCTGCGGCGCTACCTGCAGCAACCCCAGTTTCACGCCAATGGTTCCGGCCGCCTGAAGGTCGGATAGTCGTAAGCAGGGACACTTCCCGCCGCCCTGGCCAACCTGTTTCACCGAGGCTGCCCTCCGGTGCCCGTGGTCGATAAATTGCCCGTCCTGGAAACAACTTCGTCCCCGAGGAAAGCAGGCCAACCAGAGCTTTCCCTGATCATCCCCACCTACAACGAGGCGGAAAACCTGCCACTGTTGGTAGAGCGCTTGCACAGCGCATTGGAAAGTCACGCCTTTGAGCTTATCGTGGTGGACGATGGCAGCCCCGACGGCACCGCTGCGGTTGCCGAGGAGCTAAGCCGGGACTTTCCCCTGAAGCTGGTGGTCAGAACCGGACGGCGGGGGCTGGCGACGGCGGCGCTTGCGGGATTCGGCCATGCGTCAGGCCGGGTCCTGGGAGTCATGGACGCGGACCTTCAACACCCCCCGGAACATCTTCGGCCAATGCTGGCCGCCATCAACCAGGGCTTTGACCTGGTAGTCGCCAGCCGCTACAGCCCGGGAGGGGCCGACCTGGGCGGTATTGTCCGTAAGACTATGTCCAGGGCGGCCGGCCTGTTGACCAGGGCGGTCGTCAGTTCCGCTAGAACAACCCCCGACCCCCTCTCCGGGTTTTTCCTGCTGCGTAGAGAAGTCGTGGACGGCGTGGAACTGCAACCGGCGGGCTACAAGATACTCTTGGAGGTGCTTGTCCGCGGTAAAGCCCGCCGAGTTACTTCCCTGCCCTATGCATTTGAGCGGCGGCTGGCGGGCAATAGCAAGTTCAACTTGAGCGAGCAGGTGAGGTCGTTGCGCCACGTTATGCGGCTGGCGTTTGCCGTATTCCGGCGCAGGGATCGGTTCAGTCGGGTTGGGGAAAAGGAAGGCGGCTGACCGACAGCCCCCGAGGCAAACCCCTAGCTGCCGCCGCCGTCGACGGCCCGGCGTTCCATCATCGAGACCTTGTCCAGACGCCTGAGATGGCGCTCTTCCCCGCTGAACCGGGCCTCCAGGAAAGCCGTCGCCAGTTCTTTGGCGACTTCTATCCCGACCACCCTGCCCCCCAGGCACAGGACGTTCATTTGGTCGTGTTCTACGCCCTGGTGGGCTGAATATACGTCGTGGCAAACGGATGCCCGTATACCCGGGACCTTGTTGGCAGCCACCGAGGCTCCGACGCCACTGCCGCAGATTAGTATGCCCCTCTCTGCACTGCCCGAGGCCACCGCCTGCGCCGCTGCATCCACGAAGTCCGGGTAGTCATCGTCAGGGTCCAGGCCGTGAGCGCCCAGGTCCAAGACTTGGTATCCCTGAGACTGGAGCCACGGGGCCAATTCCGTCTTCAGGGGGAACCCACCGTGGTCTGCCGCCAACGCAACGACCAGACTCATTGCTCAACTCCCGGTTCTAGGGTCCCGGGTACACCAGGTTGTTTCTGTCCCATTATACCCTCGCAGCAGGCGCTTCCCCGACCCCTGTCAAAATCGTTCCCAGTGGACTATCTCCTCCATGGGGGTCCTGGGAGTACCCTGGCGTTTGACCCCCTCGTCCCGATAGCCGAAGGGCAGCACGGTTATTAGCTCCATCGCTTCCGGGATATTCAATAGCTCCTTTACCGCCCGTTGTTGCTCCGGGTCGCGCACACCCACAAAACACATGCCGATGCCTTGGGCCCACGCCATCAGTTCCATTTGCTGCAGCGCCCTGCCTGCGTCCAGTTGCGGTCTGGGCGCGTCGTCCATGACCACAGCGATGGCCAGCGGCGCTTGGCCGATGAACGTCCCCTGGGTGGCAATGTTGCCCAGGGCCGTCAGCGTCTCCCGGTCTTGCACCACGACGAAGTGCCACCTCTGCGTGTTGCTGGAGCTTGGCGCCCAGCGCGCTGCCTGGAGGATCTTATGCAGCGCCTCCTCAGGAATAGCGTCGGGCTTGTAGTCTCGCACCGTGCGCCGTGAGCGGATGCACTCGTAAACGTCCATTTCTCCTACCTCGTCGATGCTTCCCAGTGTCCCGCCCAGACTAGATGGGCAACTCTTTCTCAGTCCTGTCGTCCGGCGGTCCAACCCCGAAGGCGTTTACGTTGAAGGCCAGCATGGCGTAGCACCCCATCAGGTTGGTAAGCTCGGTCAGGCCCAGGACCCCGAACTGGGCCAGCGCGGCGTCGAAAGTGGCCTGGCTGACCCGGCGGGTGCGAAAGAACTCCCTGCCGTAGTCAACTACCGCTGCCTCGTCGGGAGCCAGCCCGAAAAGTTCCCTATTGTCTCGAAGGGCATCAACTATGTCATCTTGCAGACCCGCGGCCCTGGCCGGAGCGGCGTGGGCGTTCCAGATGTACTGGCAGTTGTTCTCTCGCGCCGTCAGTATCATCCCAAGCTCCCTGATGCGGAGCGAGAGGGACGTTTCCGACCGCATGAACAGGGCAAGGTCGCCTACCCGCAGAGCGACTTCCGGAGCGTTCAGCATCACCGAGCCAGGCCCGCCCGCGGGTATCCCGCCCCTGCGTTCGACCACCTGGTCGAAGGCTGGCCTGTGGCTTTCCGGGACGCTTTCTCTCGTTACCGCGGGTACTCGGGCCATATTGTCCTCCTCAGGTCGCGTCGGAGCATGTGCGTACACCCCGGCGCTGTTGCTGCTGCCCGGCCCTCGTGCCTAGCGCCGGGTTGTTATGCCAGGGACTGGGCTATTTGGCCTACTAACTTCAGCGTGCGGTCCAGAGCGGTCGGCTTGTCATCCCCCGCCAGCACCGGGGTTACCATGATTTCAGCCGCCCCCATGTCCAGCAACTCTCGCAGGCGGTCGCCGATTCGCGTTTCGTCACCGCGCACCAGCAGCCCGTCAATCATTGCGTCGCTCCAAGTCCCATTGGATGCTTCCGGATAACTCGCGGCCGCCATCATGCGCTGGTAATAGGGCAGGGTGAGGGTACCGGCATGGTCTGCGCGGAAAGCAGCCCGGGCCTCTTCCGCGTTGCCGTGCAGGCACACCGGGGTGTGGACGATCAGCGGCGGCACAGGCCGTCCTGCTTCTTCCGCGCCCTGGGTCATGGCGGGCAGGCCCACGTCTCGCAGGTAGTCGTGGGGGCATATCCAGGTGATTGCCCCGTCCGCTTCGGCGCCGGACAGCGCAAACGACCCCTTCTGCAGGGCCGAAATCATAACCGGCAGGTTAACCGGTTCCGGGATGGTCTCGTGGGCCTGGTAGTAGTCTCCGTCCAGGTCCACCTTGCCCTCTTGCAGCAGCGCCTTCAATATCCTCACATATTCGCGGAGGTGTCCCATGGGGCTTAGCAGGTCGATGCCCATCTGCTCCATCAACGGTCGATGGCTGGGTCCGATCCCCAACCTGAACCGCCCCGGCGCCAGTTGGCCCGCCACCTGTACTTGCTGCGCCATCACCAGGGGATGCCGGGGATAAGTCGGCACTATGGCGGTGCCCAACATGATGTCCTTGGTTCGGGCCGCGGCCGCCGCCAAGGTGGTGATACCGTCGATCCGCGCTCCGTCGGTGGGGACCCAAGCCGCCTGAATGCCCAGGTGCTCGGCCCACTCTACGTCCGTCTGGATTTCAGCAGCCCGCTTGCTCGATAAGAAGAGTCCTATTCTCTTTTGGTCCGTTCCGGAGCCTTGCATCTTTTTCAAACCTGCGATCATCAGTTGGGGACAGTTGAGCCTAACTCTCCACAATGTCCCGCCGGGGCACAGCAAATCACGAAGCCGCAGCCCCTGTCAAGAAGATATGCCCACAGCCAGCCTATGGCGCGTGAGCGGTCTGCCCCTGCGTTGAGCCTCCGTGTAGTGACAACTACAATGGATGTCTTGACCTCAGATAAACCTGTATAGCGTTGAGACGAGAAATGTCGGCAGTCCAGCGGTGGAACTCCATGGTGGAGGCCGAGCACGTCCAGTCGGAACGGATGCGCCGTCACGAGCCGCCGCCCGCCGACCACTGGCGGCCCCATGCCCACCGGTTCAAGCCAGACCAGCGGGATGGCAACGACCCCCTGCTTGACCGGCTCAAACGGGCATTGCAACCGGGCCACACCCTCTTGGACGTCGGCGCCGGCGCCGGCAGGCTCTGCCTGCCCTTGTCCTCTCACTGCCGGAAAGTAGTGGCCGTGGAACCGTCTCCCAGCATGGTCCAGGTCCTGACGCAACAGGTGTCCGAACTGTCCATTTCCAACGTGTCGGTAGTCCAGTCCACGTGGGAAGAGGCCATGGTAGGGCCCGCCGACGTAGCCCTTTGCTGCCACGTCTTATACGTGGTGAAAGAAATCGAGAGCTTCGTCCGGAAGCTGGAGTCCCACGCCCGCGAAACCGTCCTCGTGGTGCTATTTGATTCCTCGCCCCAGGCATCCATATACCCCGTTTGGAAGCAGGTCCATGGTGAAGAAAGGCTCAGCCTCCCGGCCTTGCCCGAGTTCCTGGAGGTCTTGTCCGAACTGGGCATCGACCCCGCTGTGGAGATGCTGCCGCCCCAGCAGGCCCGGGGCTTTGACAGCCAAGACCACGCCCTGGAGGAACTAACCCGGCGCCTTTACCTCGCCCCAGGCAGCCCGGAAATGGCCGACCTTGAAGCCGCTTTGCCCGACCTGCTGGAAGAAACAGACGGGGATCTGACTATCAAGGGCTCGCAACCCCACCAGCCTGCACTGGTTTCCTGGCGTCCCTGAAGTCGCACTTGTCCAGCCACTGTAAGCATCGGACTAAGGAGGAACTATATGACAGCCCAAACGTCACCTGATTTGGAGTCCCGGCTGAGAGAGATGGAAGACCGGCTGCAAGCAGTCGAGGATGTTCAAGCCATCCGGAACTTGAAAGCGGCCTACGCCGCCTATTGCGACAACGGCTACGACGCCGACAAGATCGCCGAGTTGTTTGTCGAGGACGCGGTCTGGGAGAACGACGCCCGCGGCAGAATCGAGGGCCGCGAGGGTATCCGGGCTTTATTCCAATCAGCCCCTCAAAGCTATAGCTTCGCCATTCACTACAGCATGAACCCTCAGATAGAAGTCACCGGCGACACCGCCCGCGGCAGGTGGTACCTGTTCATGCCGTGCACCGTTGCCGATAGTAACCAGGCCCTGTGGCGGGCTAGCATCGACCACGAAGAGTATGTTCGAGTCGACGGCAAATGGATGTTCAAGAAGAAGGTCGCTGCGCCGGTTCTCCGAAGCCCCTTCGAACAGAGCTGGGCCCAGTCGCAAGACGCCTAACGCCCCTTGAACGACGGCGCCCGCTTCTCCAGGAACGCGTCCCGAGCCTCCCTGGCGTCCTCAGAAGTGCCTAAGATGCCGCCCGCGTTGGAGGTCAGCACCATAGTCCCTTCCAGGGTGCTGTCCACGGCCGCCCGCATGATTCGCTTGCCCACCCACTGCACCAGCGGAGGTGTGCGAATTATGCGGGTGCACAACTCCCTGGTCGTCTCCTCCAGCTTCTCCGAAGACACCAGGTAGTTCAGTAACCCCCAATCGTATGCTCGCTGGGCGTCCAGGTGCCCGGTGTAGGCGAATTCCAAGGCCCTGCCCAGGCCGGCCATTTTCGGCAGATAGTAGCTGCCGCCGTTTTCGATTATCTGCCCCAGTTGCTGGTACCCGATAAACCGGGTGTTCTCGCACCCCAGGCGGATGTCGCAGTGCAGCGCCATGTCCATCCCCGACCCCACGGCGGGACCGTTGATCATGGCTATCGTCGGCTTTCTTATGTGGGATATGTCCTTGTGCAGCTTGGTGAACCCGTGGTAGAAGAACTGTCGCGTCCTGTCCGGCCCTTCCCCAGCGCCCCGGTTTCCGGGAAATAGCTCTCCCTTGACCTCGTCCGGCACATCGCCTTTCATGTCCGCGCCCGAGCAAAAGCCCCTGCCCACTCCAGTTAGCACGATGACTCGAACGTCTGGATCATCATCGCCGGCCCGCATGTACTCGCCGACCTTGGCCACGGTCCCGTTCTCTTCAGAATTCCCGATCAAAGCGTTCATCCGTTCCGGCCGGTTGAACTTGATCCACAGGATGCCCGAATCTTCTTTCTCATATAGGAGATGGTCCACCAGCTTAGGTCCCATTTCGTTCCTCTCTATTGATTTCGCATAGGTTGTCTAGTTTAACCATGGGGGTATTGCCTGAGGCCGCAAGTGCCTTAGTCACCGGGCCGACGATGATTGGATGATTGGACTCTCTCTCGAACCCGGCGATAGGAAGTCTATCCGCCGGCGGCAGCCTGTTGGGCCAACTCCGCGTCCCATGGGCCCGGCATCCTGCCCTTCTCGGTGGTCCGTTGGCCTTGCACCCGACCCCACCGCTCCGGCGGCAGTTCGTATGAGACCTCGACGCCGTTGCCGTCCGGGTCGCGGATGTAGATGCCGATTGACAGGCCGTGGTCGGACACCCGCTCTATGGGGATGTTCTTCTCTTTGATCCGGTAGTAAAGCTCTTTCAGGTCTTCCAGGCTCGCCATGTACCAGGCCATGTGGTTCAAGCCCACCTGCCCCTTCTGCTGCAAGGGTGCGTCGTCCCCCACTTCCATCAGCGCAATCTCGTGGGAGACGTCCAGGTCGGCCGACATAAAGGCCGCCGAGCCGGGCTCAAATATGTACGTGTGAAGGCCCAACAGGTCCTCGTACCAGTCTTTAGACCGCTCCACGTTGCGGACGTACACGTTTATGTGGCCCAGGGTTTTTGGCTTGTAAGTCATGATTTCCCTCCCGCGGCGGGCTGTGCCTTACGTCGGCCAAGCTATCACAATCACCAACCCCGCGCAAGCAAAAGTGGACCAAGTCCCGGGTAGACCCGCCGGCTACGTCCCCCGCCCCTGCCTGGCCCCTGACCTAGACGCCACGCTCTTTGCCCCGTTCTGCGGATGCCGCCAGCTGTCAAGCAGCGACGCCCGGTGCACGCACTGCAGGGTGCAGTAGGGGGCGCAGGCCTTCTCGGCAAAGTGCTCCCTCCGCATGTCTTCACGAGTGTAGCCCTCCAGGGGAACGCCGGGGTACCCCTTTTGTTGGGAGCACCAGTGCACCAGCCCGAACTCGTCCACGTATAGAAACCGTGAGCCCGCGCGGCATTTCCAGCTATTGGGCTTGCCCTGGGACAGGTTCTCCTGAAACGAGTCCACCAGCCCGAAGCCCATACCCGCCCTCTTCTTGATTTCCCGGTAGACCACCCGTTCCCGTTCGTCGAGGGGCTTCATGCGCCCCTGTCCGTCGTGGAGAATTCCCAGGGAAGCGTTGAAGCCCAACTCTTTGGCCCGGTCGGCCACCGCCAGCGCAGCTTCCGGCTCGGAAATCCCGGCGCCTATCACCGCATTGGCGTTGACTCCGAACTTTGCATGCTCGGAAAGCAGAGCCAGCTTTTGGTCCAGCACCTTGAGGCTCTTCATCGAGAACTCGTCGGGGTTTATGTTGTCGATGGATATTTGCAGGTAGTCCAGGCCCGCAGCATTGAGCCCGGCAATCCGCTTCTTGGTCAGAAGGTACCCGTTGGTTATCACCGTAGCGACTATTCCCCGCTTGCGTATGCGGGCAATGACCTCGTCCAGGTGTGGATGCAGCAGCGGCTCGCCGCCGGTGAGGGTGATTATCGACGTGCCCATGCCCGCAAGGCGGTCGACGCGCCCCAAGAGCGCCTCTACAGGAACGGGGTCTGATACCTGATCGTACTCGTTGCAGTAGGCGCAGGAAAGATTGCACCGCCGGGTTGCCACCAGGTGGACCAATATCGGATTGCGAGTCCAGACCAACGCCTTGGCCATAAGCCGCGCTATGCGTAGGCCCCGGTGGGCTTGTTTCGCTGTCTTGCTAATCAAATGCAGGCCGGTCACTTTCTGAGTCGCCGTAGGTAGCCCATTTTAGCAGGCTGCAGCGCGGCTGGCAGGCGGCGACGTGGCCGCTCAGACTAGCTCCACCGGGTCAGCCATCGCCCTAATTCTCCGCTCCCGGTGTCGGGTTGTCCACGGTGCGGAAATCGCCGCTGGCATCCGGAATCCGGGCATAGCTCATCCCTTCCCCGGACTGTCCATCATCCCAATCCACGCTATCGACCAAAGCGCCGTCCGTCGTCCAAACTCCCAGCTCTTCGTCGCTTCCCAGGGCGAATCCGGGCCATGCGTCCTTGTCCAGTTCGACTTTCAGGTACTCTCCGGGCGCCATCACGAGGCCCCCCGGAAACACCACCCGTTTGTCTGCATCGCCCAGGTCATCGGCCACCGTAAAGTTCGCCAGGGCCAGGTGCGAGTCCGAGGCGTTATAAAGCTCGAACCAGTCCAGTGGGTCCCCCTTGGCTGCCACCTCGTTAATGACCAAGCCTGAGTCAGCACTATCTTCACTTGTGACGGCATCCCCAGGCTCGCCGCCCCGGCCGCCGAAGACTCCGACGAAGCTGGCGGCAATCGCCGCGCCGTTCTCTACGCCCGCCTCGGACAATTCTAAGCTGCCTTCGGTGAAGGGCGTGAAACTGTCGGGCTCAGCGGCCCCGGCGGGGATCGACCACACCCCTCCCGCAATTTTGTCCTTGCCGATTACCAGCGTGGCCCCGCCCGTCAAGTTGTCTATAGGCATTACCAGCGTAAAGCCGCCGATTGAGCCATCCGGTTGCAGCGCGATGCCGGCTAAGGAGGCCAAGTTGTCTAACCCTGGCAGCAGGCCCATCTCCTCCGGGCTGGCATGGCCGGCGATTATGCCTATGCCGTCCAGAGGCTGGACCTCATTGTCCACCGACAGGTAAACAACTTCTCCCTCTGTAAAGGGATTGAAGCTCTTGTTGCTGCCCCAGGTAGTCGCAAACCGCACTTCCATCTCCCCTGTATCCCTTGCCGGTGGCGGCTCATCCGGCCACTTGGGCGGCGTCGGCGTCAGGTCTTCCAGTATCTCTGCCCGGCGCTTCTTGATGAACTGCCGCACCCGCTCCGCATCAGCCGCCGCGGCCGGCCGCGCCTCGGGCAGGGAGTGCTCCTCTACTATAACTCCCATGGCGTCTACAAGCGCCAGCAGTTCTTCTTCGTCCCAGGCAGTGTCAAGAAGCTTCTTCAGTTCGGCGACGTATTTCGCCTGCCACTCTGCGTCGTTGTACAGCCGGTTGGCGATGGCGGCGAGGGCCAACACTGATGGCGGAGGCTCGGTGACGTGGTCGAACACGTTGGGGTCGTCCTCCAAGTGGAAGGTGCCGTCCACTCCCCATGGAATGAACACGAACTCCCCGCCGGGTTCCCGGTAGAACCAGTAGTTGTTGCGGTTACCGGCATACCCGTCCCAGTGCCCCACCAGCGCCTCCGTCGCCCAGAACGACAGGAACCGGTCCAGGTCGACCACCGCAGCAAGCGCCTCCAGACCGGTGTCCGACGGGTCCTGCAGGGCGGCTACCACCGCATCTACGTCCGACCAGTCGTTTTCATCTTCGTTGTTTTTCTTCTCGATAGTCCCCCGGTATTCGGGGGTGAAGTCGCTCACCGTCCCTTCGTACAGGTTGCCCTCGGCGCTGTCGAAGTGCCGCTCCAAGAACGGGGCCTTGATTTCCTCCACGTGAACGTACAAACCCAGGGCCTTGCCGTTGACCGTCACCGTGGCGAAGTTGCACCTGGGTGCAGGCGATCCGGCGGCGGCGAAGACGTGGAGCGTCAGGCAGGTGTTGATCATCGACGGGTCCTGAACGCTGTTGTTCAGGGTCATCCTCTCCATGACCCCGCCCAAAGACTGGCCGTCCGTATATTTGTCAAACCGCAGCTTCAGGGCTGGCTTGGTGTCGCTCTGCGAGCCCAGAAATCCCTTCTTGCGGACGCCCACGTCAGCGTGGGTCTCACCGTCCACCGTCACCGTGGCGGAGAACCAGGTGTAGATGTCCGAGAAGGGCCGCGACAGCTGATACTCTTCGATTTCCGCCAGCACGTCCTCGAAGGTCCGGGTCTGATGTCGCAGCGTGTCCCAGTCTCCCGGCGCAATCTCGATTTCGACTTCCAGCACCCGCTCCATGGCGAAGAAGGCGTCGCTGGGGTCGAGTTCAGCAACCGGCGTTGGTGTCGCGGCCGGCTGTTCTTGCGTAGGAGCGGCAGTCGCTGTCGCAATGGATGTCGCAGCCACAGTGGCCGTAGAAACGGCAGTCGGCGCTTCCCCCTCGCCCGCGTCTGACCCGCACCCGGCCATCGCCAGCAGCATTCCGGCTACGGCCCCCGCCGCTAGGCGAGTGAATATGCCCTTGTGCAGATGTCGGGGATTCGTAGGGGACCTCTTTCCCATAGCTTTCTTTGGACAGTTCGCGAGTAACCGCTTCCGCCAGCTTAAGGCGTCAGCAGAACCTTCCCGGTGGTCAGGCGGCCCTCCAACTGCCGGTGAGCCTCATGCGCTTCGGACAGCGGCAGATTGAGGCTGATGTTCAGCTTCAACTGCCCCGTGGCTACCCAGTCCAGGACCTCGTCGGCCCGCCGCAACAATTCCTCACGCGTGGCGGTAAAGTCCCCCAGGGTAGGCCTGGTCAAGGACAGTGAGCCGTTCCAGAGAATAGTCGTGTCAACGGGAGGGATTAGCCCGCTGGCCGACCCGTATAGGGCCATGTACCCCCGCCTTCCCAGGCAGTTCATTCCCTTGGCAAACGTGCTCAACCCCACCGAGTCGTACACGATTCTCACGCCTTGCCCTCCGGTGTCTTTCTTCACTTCCTCCTCGAAGTCCTGTTGCGTGTAGTTGATCACCACGTCCGCGCCTAGGCCCTTTGCCACTTCAGCCTTGGCCTCCGTGGAAACCGTGGTAAAAACCCTGGCCCCCACCCGCTTGAGCATCTGGATGAGCATCGAGCCCATTCCCCCGGCTCCGGCGTGCACCAGCGCTGCGTCCCCCGGGTTAAGCCGGACGATGTCGAACACCAGGAAGTGGGCAGTCATCGCCTGGATCATGGTGGCGGCCGCCGTGGCGAACTCCATGCCTTCAGGAAGCCGCACTACCAGCCATGAAGGGACCGCCTGCCGCTCGGCGTAGGTCCCCGTGTACATGGCGTAGGCCACCCGGTCTCCCACCGACACTTCGCTGACGCCCTCGCCCACGGCGGTGACCACTCCGGCGGCCTCCCGGCCCGGCGTCCAGGGAAGGTCTCCCGGAGGCGTGGCTCCTCTGCGGCTGGCGACGTCGGTGAAATTGACCCCGATGGCCTTGATTTCGACCAACGCCTCTCCTGGCCCCGGGCTGGGATCGGGCGCATCCTCGTACAAGAGCACCTCTGGCCCGCCCGTCTCGTAGATCCTGACAGTTTTCATTGAGCCCCCCTTAGACCAAGAGTGTCCGACATGCCGAAAGAGTACAGGAAACCGGTGCTTCTGGAAAGGCGGCAGGCGACGCCGCGGAGTTTACACGCCCCATCCTGTGTGGTGTACTAATGGCCGTAGCTGCCGCATGGATTTACCTGCACGGAGGAGAGCATCGTCATGAGTGCCCAGGCTGTCATCGTCGACAAGACGGACCGCGTCGCAGTCCTCACCTTGAACCGCCCCAAGGTGTTGAACGCCCTGAACCTCCAGCTCGTCAGGGAGTTGGACGGCGCGTTGACCGAGTTCGAACACGACGACGGCGTGGGTGCAATCATCATCACCGGGGCGGGCGAGCGGGCCTTCTCCGCCGGTGCGGACATACACGAGAACCGGGAGATCACGGACGAGGAACGACCCGCTATATCCGCCGAAAGGACCGAGTACACCTGGCGCATGGCCACTTATCCCAAGCCGATAATCGGCGCCATCAACGGGCTGTGCTACGGCGGCGGCACGGTCCTCGCCACGTCATTGGACTTTCTCATTGGCTGCGAGCGCACCAGCTTCCGGTTCCTGGCCGTCAACTACGGCCAGATGAACGCCACTTGGAGCCTCCCCACCATACTCGGTTGGCCCCGGGTCAAAGAGCTGCTCTACAGCGGCCGCGAGGTGTTCGCCGAGGAGGCCTACCGCATCGGCCTAATCAACCACCTGGTGCCGTCTGCCGAGTTGTTGGACAAGGCAGTGGAGGCCGCAGCCGGCATCGCCAAGAACCGAGTCGCTTCAGTTGCCAACATCAAGCAGATTCTGCTGGAACACACCGGTCTGTCTCTGGAGCAGCAATACCAAGCCGAGGTCGACGGACGGCAAGACCGCTTCAAGGGACTTTCGGTGGAAGAAGGTTTCGCCGACTTTCTCAACCGCAAGGGCCGCAAGCCGCGGGTCTGACCCGACGCCGCCATGCCCGAGGAACCCGCTGACCCCCGGTTGCCCTTGGGACGCGCTGGGTCAGATCCAGACGCAGCCGCACCAGATGGGTCCGAGATTCGCTTCCTAATAGACCAACGGCACGGCGCCGGACAGGCCAGCGTGGTCCACGTCACCCTGCCGGCTGGCCAGGTGTCCCGCCCCGTCCGGCACCGCACTGTAGAAGAAATCTGGTACGTCATGGAAGGCCGGGGCCAGGTGTGGCGATGCCCGCCAGGCGATTCCGATGAGCCTGTAGCCCCGGTTTCCGTCGCCCCAGGCGATGCCCTGGTCATACCCACTGGCTGGCGCTTCCAATTCGCCGCCGCAGGAGCCGCACCGCTGCGGTTCCTGTGCTACACGGCCCCGCCCTGGCCCGGCCCCGAAGAAGCTCAGGAGGCTGAACAAGGCGGTCTCGGACCGCCGACGGTCTGATTTGAGGGGGAGCTGCAGCCACACCCACCCCAATTGACACCTCGCCCACTCCTGCCCTATACTCACACCCGCAAAACTGAATACTCAAAGGCTGTGAAGGGGAGTAGTAGGCTTCGAGCGAGGCCCAGAGAGCCGGGTTAGGTGGGAGCCGGCGCCTGACGCAGAAGCACGAATGGACCCCGGAGCCGCAGGCCGATCACCGGAGAGCTATCAAAAGCTACCCGGCGCTAGGCTGGGACGGTTGGGCGCCGTTAAAGGCCCACGGCACAGGGATCGCCTAGACCTCCGGTCCCTCCCGCGGGGTAAGATATCGGCCGGTCCCGTCTAGAGCATGGGGAAGGGCTGAAAACAAGGGTGGCAACGCGGCCAGGACCCGTCCCTTTGGGGGACGGGTTTTTTTGTTTGCCCTTTTGCTGCCGCTGGTCCGGAGAAACCTATGTACTACCCAAGCCTGGAAGAAGTCAAAGGAATGGCCGGAAGGGGCAACCTGGTGCCGGTGTACCGCTCCATCAACGCCGACCTGGAAACCCCCGTTTCCGCCTACCTCAAGGTGGCGCGCCCTCCCTATTCGTTCCTGCTGGAGAGCGTAGCCGGCGGCGAGCGCATCGGCCGCTACAGCTTCATCGGCACCGACCCCTACAAGGTCATCAAGACCGGACCGGACCAGCCCGAAGGCCAGGTCGACCCGTTGACCTTGGTCCAGGCTGAGATGGACCAGTACACGTTGGTCCCCGTCGATGACCTCCCCAGGTTCCACGGCGGCGCCGTGGGCTACCTGGCCTACGACACCATCAGCTACTTCGAGCCCCGGGTGCCTCAGATGCCCGCCGACCCCCAGGGTCTGCCCGAGTCGGTGTTTACCTTCGTCGATACCCTGCTGGTGTTCGACCATTTGCGGCACGACATCAAAGTGGTCAGCCACGTCAGGCTAAACGGTGACATAGCCGCGGCATACGCCCAGACCACCGCCAAAATCGACGACATGGTCCGCCGCCTCGCCCAGCCCCTGGAACTGTCCCAAGACCTGCGGGGACCCTCCGGGCCTGTTGGAGATGGGGAAGTCCATTCCAACTTCACCCGCGAAAAATACTGCGCGGCTGTGGATAAGGCCGTGGAATACATCTACGGGGGCGAGGTAATCCAGGTGGTCAACTCCCAGCGGTTCTCCCGCCGGACCGGCGTCCATCCCTTCCAGGTCTACAGGTCCCTGAGAAGCATCAACCCATCACCGTACATGTATTATTTAGACTTGGACGGGTTCAACATCGTAGGCGCCGCCATCGAGACCGTCGTCGCTGTCGAAGACGGGATAGCCGCCACGCACCCCATAGCCGGCACCAGGCCCCGCGGCCGCACGCCCGAAGAAGACGACGCCCTGGAAAATGAGCTCAAGACCAGCGAGAAGCAGCGCGCCGAGCACATCATGCTGGTCGACCTGGGCCGCAACGACATAGGCCGCGTAAGCCTCCCCGGAACCGTATCGGTCACCCAGTTGATGGACGTCGAGCGCTTTTCCCACGTGATGCACCTCGTGTCCCACGTGGAAGGCCGTCTCAGGCCCGAGTACACGCCCTACGACGCCCTGCGCTCCTGCTTTCCCGCCGGCACCGTGTCCGGCGCCCCCAAGATCCGCGCCATGGAAATCATCGCCGAACTGGAAGGAGAAAAACGAGGCCCCTACGGCGGCGCCGTGGGATACTTTAGTTTCTCGGGAAACATGGACACCGCCCTGGTCCTGCGTACGGGCATCTACAAGGACGGTGTCATGTACGTCCAGGCTGGCGGCGGAGTGGTGGCCGACAGCGTCGCCGAGGACGAATACCAGGAGACCAGACACAAGGCAAGCGCCCTATTGAGGGCCATTGAGCTCGCCGAGGGCCGGGAATACTAAATCATGCTGCTGCTCATAGACAATTACGACAGCTTTACCTACAACCTCTACCAGTACCTCTCAGAGTTGGGCGCTGAGGTAGTAACGGTGCGCAACGACAAGATAACGCTGGAAGAAATCGAAGACATGGCCCCGGAGGGAATCATAGTATCACCGGGCCCTTCCACTCCCCTGCAGGCCGGGGTATCTAACGACGTGATTCGTCACTTCGGGCCTCGGATTCCCACCCTGGGCGTGTGCCTCGGGCACCAGTGCGTCGGCCACTCCTACGGCGCCACGGTGGACCGGGCCGGGGAAATTCGCCACGGCAAGACCTCCATGATTCACCACAACGGCGAGGGGGTGCTGGCGGGGCTACCCAATCCCTTCCAGGCCATCCGCTATCATTCGCTGGTGGTCTATCCCGAGACCCTGCCGGACAGCCTGGAGATAACCGCCTGGACCGATAACGGCCTGGTCATGGGCCTACGCCATAAAGAGCATCCCGTCGAGGGGGTACAATTCCATCCCGAGTCCATAATGACCCCGGAAGGCAAACAGTTGCTGCAAAACTTCCTGGACAAGGTAGGCGGCGAAATTCAGTAACTAGCAAAGGATATTCGGCCATGAAACAAGTCAAAATATTGGTAGAAAAGCACAGCGATGGTTATGTGGCATATCCCCTGGGCTTGAGAGGGGTAGTTGTAGGGGAAGGTGATAGCTACGATAAGGCCTTGGAAAACGTAACTTCGGCTATCCAGTTCCATGTGGAATCCTTTGGTTTCGAAGTTCTAGAACGTTAGCCGCATATCTATCATCATGACCACCATACGCGAAGCAATCGAAGCCGTAGTTTCCGGTCGGACTCTTGCTATGGATGACGCTGCGTCGGTCATGCGGGAGATAATGGAAGGTGAGTCCACGCCCGCCCAGTTGGGCGCCCTCCTCGGAGCGTTGCGCGTCAGGGGAGAGACCGTCGAAGAACTGGCCGGATTCGCCCAGGTGATGCGAGAAAAATCTCTCAAGGTCGGCGTGGATGGACTAGTCGTGGACACCGTGGGCACCGGCGGCGACGGACAAAACACCTTCAACATATCCACCTCCACCGCCTTCGTAGCCGCTGCAGCGGGGCTCAAGGTCGCCAAGCACGGCAACCGAGCCGCCTCCAGCGCCTGCGGCAGCGCCGACGTTCTGGAAGCCCTCGGCGTGAAAATCGACCTGCGGCCGGAGGGCGTCGAGCGGTGCATTGCAGAGGTCGGAATGGGCTTCATGTTCGCTCCCATCTTCCACCCGGCCATGCGCCATGCCGCTCCCGTTCGCCGCGAGATCGGAATCCGCACGGCTTTCAACGTTTTGGGCCCCCTCACCAATCCGGCAGGCGCCCGCAACATGCTGGTCGGCGTCGCTTACCACGAGCTGGGCGCTAAAGTAGCTGCCGTTCTCAAGCTGCTGGATACTCAGCACTCGATAATCGTTCACGGCGACGGCGGCCTGGACGAGATTAGTCTGTCCGGGAATACCGCGGTCTGGGAAGTAGTGGACGGCGAAATGCGGGAATGGCAGCTTAACGTGGGAGAGACAGGGCTTCCCCACCGATCCATCGAAGAAATAAGGGGCGGCGACAAAGACCGGAACGCCGCCGACATGCGCCGATTGTTCCAGGGTGAACAGGGGCCCCGGCGGGACTTTGTGCTGCTCAACAGCGCCGCCGTGCTCTTGGTCGGCGGCCTGGTTTCCGACCTTAGAGCTGGAATCTCGCTGGCCGCCGAGGTCATCGACAGCGGCGCCGCCTCGCAAAAATTGGAACAATTGGTGGCGCTAAGCCAGCAGATCGCCGCAGACGCCTGATCAAGCTTAGTTCCACACACCGGCAATGACTCACTCACATGCCAAACATTCTCGATGACATAATGGCCGCAAAGCGGCAAGAACTGGCCCTCCAGAAAGAGGCTGTCCCATTGGACGCCCTGCAACAACAGGCAGCGGCACAGCCGCGGCCCCTTAATCTGTCCGGGGCTTTGATGGGTGGTGGAATCCGTCTCATCGCCGAGGTCAAGAAGGCATCCCCCTCCCGCGGCCTGCTCTGCCCCGACTTCGACCCGGTGCGCCTGGCAAAAACTTATGCCTCCAATGGCGCTGCGGCCATATCCGTTCTCACCGACCCCCGGTTCCAGGGCGAACTGGCCCACCTGACCATGGTCAAGACCTCCGGCGCGTCCGGGCGGGCGCCCGTCTTACGTAAAGACTTTCTCTTCGACCCCTACCAGGTCTACGAGGCCAGGGCTGCAGGAGCCGACGCCCTGCTGCTCATCGCGGCGATACTTTCTCCAACGCAACTGCAAGACCTGCTTAATCTGAGCCAGGAACTGTGGATGCAGTGTCTGGTGGAAGTCCACAATGAAGACGAGCTACAAACGGCCTTGGACTCCGGGGCGGAGATCATCGGCATCAACAACCGAGACCTCCGCACCTTCACCACCGACTTGGCTGTTACCGAAACATTGGCCCCGCTGGTCCCAAGGAGCAAAGTAATCGTCAGTGAAAGCGGAATCAGCAGCCGGGAACATCTCCAGCGGCTTCGCCGCGCCCGAGCCAACGCCGTCCTGGTCGGCGAATCGCTCGTTACCGCTCCCGATGTCGCCGAAAAAGTCAGGGAGTTCACCGGGCAGACCGTTGCCCAGACGGGCCCATGATTCAAGGGAGCGCGTTGTTGTCCCAAGGGTCGGCGCACTGATGTCATCGAGAGAGCCTAGAGTCAAGATTTGCGGCGTCCGCACGCCTGAAGACGCTCTGTTCGCCGCTCAAGCCGGAGCCGACTTCATCGGCCTGTCATTCGTGCCCGGAACGCCTCGGCGGGTGGACGTGGGCCATGCCAAACAAATAGTAGACGCAGTGAAATCCGCCGTGCCGCAACCCCCGCAGGCTGTGGGGCTGTTCGCCGACCAACCCCTGGAGGAAGTCAACGAGACCATTCATACCTGCGGCTTGGACGCCGCCCAGTTGTGCGGCCAAGAGTCGCTTGAGTACTGCGGAAACGTGGGAGCACAGGTAATCAAGGTCATCCACGTCGATGTCAATCCCGGACAGACGGCGACCGACAACCTGGCGGACCACGTAGGGCGTTACACCAATGCCGGTCATTTGGCCACCCTGGACCGGTTCATGAAGGGAGTCCCGGGAGGCACCGGCCAGAGTTTCGACTGGGACGTCGCCGCCCAAATCTCGCAGCGGGGCCTGCGTTTCCTATTGGCCGGAGGGCTGACCCCGGACAACGTCGCCCAGGCTATCGCCCGGGCGCAACCCTGGGGAGTCGACGTATCCAGCGGCGCCGAGACCAATGGAGTCAAGGACCACGATAAGATTCGACGGTTCATCGAAAACGCGAGGGGAGGCCCGCAATGATAGCCCGCGAAAAACAGAGCCTGCCCGACGAAAGAGGACGCTTCGGCGACTTCGGCGGCAAGTTCGTCCCGGAGACCTTGATGGCGGCCCTGAGCCAGCTGGAAGAAGCATACAGTGAGGTCCGAGAGGCACCTGCCTTCCAGTCCGAACTGGAACAGCTGCTCCACACCTATGCCGGCCGCCCAACCCCCCTGTACTTCGCCCGTAACCTGACCCGGCAGTGCGGCGGCGCCAAAATCTATCTGAAACGAGAAGATTTGGCCCACACCGGCGCCCACAAGATCAACAACGCCCTCGGCCAGGCTCTCCTGGCCAAGCACATGGGCAAAGACCGGATAATCGCCGAGACCGGCGCCGGCCAGCACGGCGTGGCCTCTGCCACAGCCTGCGCCATGCTGGGCCTCCAATGCATCGTCTACATGGGGGCCGAGGACGTGCGGCGGCAGTCCTTGAACGTATTCCGCATGCGCTTGTTGGGGGCCGAGCTAGTCCCCGTCGAGTCGGGCACCCGCACCCTGAAAGACGCCATCAACGAGGCCATACGGGACTGGGTGACCAACGTGGAAACCACCCACTATCTCATCGGCAGCGTTGTCGGGCCCCACCCATACCCAATGCTGGTCCGGGACTTTCAAGCCGTCATTGGGCAAGAGGCCCGCAGCCAGTTCCTGGAAACCGAAGGCTGCTTGCCCGACTACGTCGTAGCCTGCGTGGGCGGCGGCAGCAACGCCATCGGCGCCTTTCACCGCTTCGTCGGCGATGAATCTGTGAAGCTGGTGGGGGTCGAAGCCGGAGGTAACGGCCTTGCCACAGGCAAGCACTCCGCCTCCCTCACCGCCGGCAGTCCCGGCGTGCTCCACGGCTCCATGTCCTACATGCTTCAGGACGAGCACGGCCAAGTTACCGAGACCCACAGCATCTCCGCTGGGCTGGACTATCCCGGCGTTGGCCCCGAACACAGCTACCTGAAAGACGCCGGCCGCAGCGAATACGTCGCCGTAGACGACGGGCAGGCCCTGGAAGGTTTTCACCTGCTGTCCCGGACCGAGGGTATCATCCCCGCATTGGAGCCCGCCCACGCCGTTTACTACGCTTCCCAACTGGCTCGTGAGCTATCGCCCGAGCAGACCATCCTTGTGTGCCTCAGCGGCCGCGGAGATAAAGACATTCACATCGTTGCCGAAGCATCGGGCCCAGACAGTTAGATCGTGCATTGTTCTCAATGTAAACAAATGCGGCCTGTTGTTATAATGGATCTCGCTTAACTTGTGCCTCTAGGGAGTCTCGTTCATGGACCTTGGCCTGCAAGACAAAGTCGCCATAGTCACCGGCGGCAGTGACGGCATCGGCAAGGCCGCCGCCCAGGGCCTCGCCCAGGAAGGCGCCAAGGTAGTCATCGTGGCCCGCAGGGCCGACTTCCTGGAACAGGCGGCGCAAGACATCCGCGCAGCCACCGAAGGTGTAGTGCTGCCCGTTGCCGGCGACGTTACCGACCCCGCCGCGGCAGAAAGCGTGGTCCAGGCCGCCGTGGACAATTTCGGCGGCGTCGACATCATGGTCAACAACGCCGGAAGGTCTAACGCCAAGGCTTTCGAGAGCGTGTCCGACGACGACTGGGAGGGAGACTTCGACCTGAAAGTCTGGGCCGCAGTCCGGTTCATTCGCGCCGTCATTCCCTACATGCGCAAGGCCGGCGGAGGACGCATCATCAACGTTACCAACCTGGGAGGCCGCGCCCCGGGGCCCGCTTCCATGCCCACTTCAATTTCCAGGGCGGCCGGAATCGCCATCACCAAGGGCCTCTCCAAAGACCTGGCCAAGGACAACATCCTCGTCTCAACCGTCTGCATCGGCACCATCAAGAGCGGCCAGACCCAGCGCTTTTATCCCGGCAGGAAAGAGGCGGACCCCGGCCTGACCATGGACGGCTATTGGGCCGAGATCGCCCAGCGCCTGAACATCCCCCTGGGGCGGGTAGGCGAAGCCAAAGAAGCGGGCGACGTGATAACCTTCCTGGCCTCCCAGCGGGCCAGCTATCTAACCGGCATTGCCGTGAACATCGACGGCGGCACGTCAGCGGTGGTATAACAATCAGCCGCATGCAACTCCGCCGGGACCGCAACAACTTGCAATTTCATACTAACGGTGACCAATGCTTGAGTCTCAGCTAGACGGGCTGCACATGCCCCAGAGGATTCTCTTGGGGCCCGGCCCCAGTTCTGTCCACTCCCGCGTCCTGCGCGCCATGACCGAGCCTGTTGTCGGCTTCCTCGACCCCGCCTTTTTCCAGGTGATAGACGAGGTATGCGAAATGCTGCGGCAGGTCTACCATACTGAGAACCCCACCACTTTCCCCGTGTCCTCCACCGGCACCGGCGCCATGGAGACCGCCTGCGTCAACCTCCTGGAGCTTGGAGATACGGCGATCATCTGCCGCAACGGCTTTTTCGGCAACCGATTCGCCGAAATTGCCGGTCGCTGCGGCGCAGACGTATACACCGTCGACAGCCCGTGGGGCCGCCCCGTGGATGTTGACGCTCTGGAACAAGAATTTAAGAAGCACCCCAGGGTCAAGGCAGTTGGGCTGGTCAGCGGCGAGACCTCCACCGGCGTTCTGACGCCTCTGCCCGACATCGTCGACTTGGCCCGCCGCCACGACGCCCTGGTAATCGTGGACGCGGTCACCTCTCTGGGCGGCCATGAAATGCGCATCGACGATTGGGGCGTTGACCTGTGCTACAGCGGCAGCCAGAAGTGCCTGGGAGCGCCTCCCGGTCTCGCTCCCATAACGGTGGGCCCCAGGGCCTTGGATGCCATCAACAAGCGCGCCAGCAAGGTGCCGAGCTTCTACTTCAGCTTGGCCGAATTGGACAACTACTGGTCCGAGCAGCGGGTCTACCACCACACCGCTCCTGTATCGATGATATACGCCCTGCGGGAGGCCCTGCGCATGATGGCTGAGGAGGGTCTGCAAAACAGGCTCGATCGTCATGCCAGGGTCGCCGCAGCCCTCCGCGCCGGCCTGGACACCTTGGGAATCCGGGTCCTGGCGGAACCCCAGCACCGGCTGGCCCCCCTGACCGCGGCCCTGATTCCGGAAGGACTGGACGACGTAACTGTCCGCCGAAAGTTGTTGGAAGGCTACAACATAGAGATCGGCGGAGGTCTGGGCGACTTAAGGGGCAAGGTCTGGCGGATCGGGTTGATGGGAGAGTCCGCCCGGGAGGCCAACGTCTTCGCCCTGCTATCGGCGCTGGAGACCGTTCTCTCCAGCTTGGGCTATGAAGTTGCTTTCGGGGCCAGCCTGGCTTCCGCCCAGAAGGCCCTCGCCGCCCACGCGGCCGCTAACTGACCTGGTTGTCTTTCGCCGCCTGAACCGCCGGTAGTCGCTCAGGCGCCATCCTCGGCCCGGTACGCCTCATCCAACACGTCGACCACGTGCACTACCCTGGCTGGCTTCCCCATTGAACGCAGCCCCTGTTCGATCTGCATCATGCAACCTGGGTTGGCCGTAACCACTTGCTCCGCCCCGGTAGCTGATATGTGACTCATCTTGCGGTCGAGGATTTTCCCCGCCAGGTCCTTTTGCAGCACCGCATACAGGCCGGCCGCTCCGCAGCACATGGCCGCCTCTTCCATCTCCACCAGCTCCAGTCCCGGAATGCTGCCCAGCACCTCCCTGGGCGCTTCAGTTACCCTTTGGGCGTGGGCCAGGTGGCACGGGTCCTGGTAGGTCACCCTGCGGGAGATTGCCGCCTTGGGCGGGTCCAAGGGCAGGGAAGCCAAGAACTCGGTAATGTCTACAGTCAACTCGCTGAATCGCTGCGCCTTCTCGGCGTACTCTAGGTCGTCGGCCAGCAGTTGGTGGTACTCCTTCATAGCCGACCCGCAACCTGCCGAAGCCGTCACGATGCAGTCGATGTCCGCTTCGAGAAACACGTCGATGTTCCGGCGGGCCATGCCCCGCCCGTACTCCAAGTCCCCGCCGTGAATGTTCAGCGCACCGCAGCACCCCTGTCCTGGGGGCACGACTACGTCGCACCCGTTGCGCGTCAGCACCCGCACCGCTGCTTCCATTGTCCCACCCTGCAGCAGAGGCATGACGCAGCCGGATAGCAGTCCTACGGTCAATTTATTTTCCGGCCCGTCGGGTCCCTCTTGTCCCTTGTAGACCCGGCTGCTGGGGCCGAAAATGGGCCCTCGGATTTCCGGCAACTGCGCCTCCAGGTCAGCCGCGGGGCCCGGCAATAGCCGCAAACCCCGGGAGCCGCGCACCAGCTTCTGCAGCTTGGAACGCTGGTAGACCCTCATCAACCGCGCCCCCAGGCGCAGCCGGTCCAGCCGTGGCAGCCCAGACCTCAGGAACCAGCGGCTGGTCCTCCGGTTGCCCGATACTTCACTTACCTGCGTCAACATCTGGTAGCGGGTCTTCTCCATCATGCGGCCGTAGGGCACTCCCGAGGGACACACCGCTTCGCAGGCGCGGCACTGCAGGCAGGCGTCCCAGTGAGACGCCACTCGCGGGGTAATCTCCAGCCGCTCCTCGTTGACCGCCTTCATCAACGCTATACGGCCCCTGGGAGACTCGGTTTCCAACCCCGACACCGCATACGTGGGACAGGCGCTCAGGCATAGGCCGCAGTGGACGCACCGGTACATGTCTTCTTCAGCCGGCGCATCGCCGACCGTAAACCCGCCCTGTGACCCCTGGGACAGGTCATCAGCGATGGAATCTGGTGCGGCTCCGTCTTCCCAAAGCGCCTGTTGTGCCTGGTCTTTCTCCGGCACTACATGCCCCCCACGAACCGGCCCGGGTTCAGTATGCCGGAGGGGTCGAATTTTCGCTTGAGCCGCCGCATTATCTCAATTGCCTCCGGTTGCCCACCCCAGACGTCGATCTTTTTCTTCAGGGACACGGGGCAGTGCTCGACCACCGCATGCCCTCCGGCCTCTCTGGCGGCCCTTCTGGTTCGGAGCAGGGTCTCCAGCACCAGCGAATCGTCGACCCATTCACTTACCGATCCGGCCCACCAGAAAAGCTGCACCAGTCCGTAGCCAGGGTCTGCGAGCAGGCCGGGAGCCATGCCCTGCAAATTGGATTCAAGGCACTGGGCCGCCACCGTCGCTACGGCTGAAGGAGGCGCCGTGACTTTTATGCCCAGGTGCGGCGTGGTTTCGCTGTTCCAACCCAGGTCGGCCAGGCTCTCGAGCGCTGCCTGGCTTTCGGGTTCTTGGAGAACAGTTACTTCTTGCGCTCCTGATTCCGTTAGTAGACGCGTGGTCTCGTCGATTTTGCGCTTGACGCCTTCAGGGCGGCCCGCGATGCAGGCGATGGCCAGCGCACCGCCCACTCCCGCTTGCTCCAGCATCGCCTGGCCCTCCTCCAGTTTCAGCCGGTGCGCCGCCTGTCCGTCCAAGACCTGGACCCCGTTAGGAGCAAATGCCGTCCCTGCCAGGCTACCCCCGGCTTTGATGGCTTCCGGCAAGCTGGAGAAACTGGCGATCAAGGCAGCCGTTTCGGCGGGAATGGGCGCAAGCTTGAGCGTCGCTTCGACGATGATGCCCAGCGTCCCCAGGGAACCGGCATACAGCTTGTTCAGGTCATAGCCGGTAACGTTCTTGACGACCTTGCCGCCGGCCTTGGTCTCTACGCCGTCCCCGCCGACGACGCTGATACCGATGAGCCAGTCCCGCGGTTGCCCGTATGAAAATCTCAGCGGGCCAGTGGCGTTGGCCGCCAGGATGCCTCCAATTGTAGAAATCTCAGCCATTGGAGCTTCCAAGGGCAGGAACTTACCCCCTGGGGCCAGTTCCCGCTGCAGTTGGCCGAGGGATATCCCCCCTTCCACGGTAACCGTCAGGTCGTCGGGCTGATAGTCCAGAAGGCGGTCCTGGCCGCTGACGTCGAGGACCAACCCCACAGCGGCGGGAACGTTCCCAAGGGCAACCTGGGTTCCCCCGCCCCTGGGGAATATCGAAACACCCTGGGCCGCGGCCCACCGGACCACCTCGGCCGTATCTTCCCGGTTGGATGACAGGGCCGCTGCCTGGGGCATAACCCCGTCCACGGCGTAGTCTTCCAGCCCTGGGGGCGGTACTAGAGACCCCAAGGGCAAGAATTTGGCTAGCTGTGACGGCAGGGACGGCGTCAACGATAAACTTCTCTCCGGTGGCCAACCGCCGCCACGGTTACCAGTCGGTTGTCATCGTCAATTTGGTATAGCACTCGATAATCGCTGACCCTGAGGCGATAAGAGTTCTCGCTGCCAACCAGCTTACGCGATTGCCTGGGCCGCGGTTGCGAGGACAGGGTCTCAATTGAGGCCAAGATTCTCCTCGCCAGTCGCGGTTCCAGGTCTTCAAGCTCGCGAGTGGCCGACCGTTTTACCTCGATTCGGTATCCCGCCACTTTTCTTCCAGCCGGTCTTTCACTGCGGCCAACGATTCTGCAGGCTCCGACTTACGCTCGGCAATGACTGCAAGGTCCGCAAGGTCTTCAACCAGCTTCTGATATTCCTTCATGGGCAGAACGACTGACTTCTTTGTTCCGTTCTCGTCCACTAGGAAACGAATTTTCTCACGCGCCATCGACTCCTCCTGGCTCCCCGTCTGCGATATTCCGCCTCGATGTACCGGCTTACCATCCAGTGTGGTCAATCGCTAGGTGGTTTCGTTTGGGGCAAAGTTATCACAAGAGCAACGAATAAATCCCTAAATGTACGTTCCCGCACCGGCGCGATGGGCCGCGGGTTGGTAGGCGAAGCCGCCGGGAAAGACCTTCTCTGGATTCAATCGGTTGAGGGGCGCAAAGGCCTCTCTAACCCTGAGCATGGCGTTCAAGTCGTCGTTGGAAAACACCAGCGGCATCTGCTCCTTCTTCTCCAAGCCCACACCGTGTTCCCCCGTCAAAGCGCCGCCCAGGTCCACACAGGCCTTCATGACCTCGGCGCCCGCCTCCGCGACTCTTTGCAACGCCCCCGGCTCCCGCTCGTCGAAAAGCAGACAAGGGTGTAGGTTCCCGTCCCCGGCGTGGGAGACGTTGGCGACGGGCATACCGTATTCTTGACTGATCCGGGCTACCTGACGGTGTGCTTCGGCCAACTGGGTTCGGGGCACCACCCCGTCCGCCAGGTAGTAGTTGGGGGCCAGGCTGCCCAGGGCGCCCAGGGCCCCTTTTCGCCCCGCCCATAGTGCAGCCCGCTCGTCCTCGCTCTCCGCGGCTCGCACCTGAAAGGCTCCCGTTTCCCACAGGGCCGCTTCCACTTGCGCCCCGATATCCTCCACTTCCTCCGCTAGGCCCTCCACTTCGACCAGCAGCACAGCGCCGGCATTGTCCGGGTATCCCAGGTCTGCCGAGTTCTGGACCGCTTTGATGACCACAGAATCTATCAACTCCAGCGCCGCGGGCACGATGCCGTGACCGATAATTGCCGATACTGAAGTGCAGGCCGAATCCACGTCCGGGAATATGCCCAGGAAGGTCTTCACCCGTTCCGGCAGCGGCAATAGCCGCACGACGATCCTGGTGGCGACCCCAAATGTCCCCTCGGAACCGAGAAATGCTCCCCGCAGGTCGTATCCCGGTGTTGCGTTGACCGGACGTCCCGGCGGGCTGCCCAGATTGACCATGCTCCCGTCTTCCAGCGCGACTTCCAGCCCCAATACGTGATTGGTGGTGGTGCCGTAGGCCAGGCAGTGCGGCCCTCCGGCGTTCTCGGCCACGTTGCCCCCCAAAGTGCATGCCCTCTGGCTGGAGGGGTCAGGCGCGTAGCGCAGGGCGGACTTTCGTGCGTAGTTGTCCAGGTCCAGGTTGATTACCCCGGGCTCCACCGTCGCCGTTCGATTTTCCCTGTCCAACTCCAGGATGCGGTTCATCCGAGTGAACGCTACCTGCAATCCCCCCGTGGCCGCAACGGCTCCTCCGCTCAGCCCCGTTCCGCTCCCCCGGCCTACCACGGAAATCCCTTCCTCGTAGGCCAGACCCAATACCTGTCTCACCTGCTCAGTGGATTCGGGTAACACCACCGTTTCGGGCATGGACTTGGCAACCGAGCCGTCGTACTCGAAGACCACCAGGTCTTCGGGATGGGAGAAAACGTGGGCGTCTCCCACGATGGCCCTCAACTGCTGTATGAATTGTGCTGCAGGCATTATGTGCTTCAATTGGCAAAGGTCCCGCCGCCCCACCCAAACCGTCACTCCCGCGGAGGCGGGAGTCTGGCGATTTGTCCTTGGGTCCGAACGCAGGCAAGTCCGCGGCAACATCCCCGGTATTGCCCCTGCCTATGACACCCGCGATGATAGACTATCCCCGAAACTGCTGGCAAGAAAGTGCGCAGCCTCCGTTTCGCGAGAACTGCCGGCTGGCGGGTGGTACAAGAGCGCAAGGCAGCTTCAGCCGATTCCGTCTAACCGCCTGGGGCGTGAGTTAAGGCCATGCTTAACGTCAAAACCAAAGAGGTAACTCCATACAATTTCGAAGGCTTGGAGGTCCGAGAACTGATACCTGGCCTGTTGCCCGCGGCCTCCGTCGCCCACGTCGAGGTCCAGCCTGGAGCCGCTCACGCCACCACAAGATCATCGAAGAACGACAAGCTCTACATCTGCATTGCCGGTAAGCCGACTTTTGAGGTAAACGGAGAACGGATCGAACTCGGCCCGCTGGACTTGCTGGTAATTCAGCGTGATGAATGGTTCAACTACCGCAACGAGACCGACGCCGCGGCCGTACTCTTCCTGATTCACGTCCCGCCCTATGATTCAGACGGCGACGAGTTCCTGCCCGCGGAGACCGTTGCATAACTGCCATTCCGGCCCCCGAGCCGGAAATTGCTGCCCCCAATGGATGGCCTCTGCGTAACGGTCATCCCGGCCCCCTAGCGAGGATTCCCCGGCAGCAATAAAGGGGCGTGGCATAGCGCGGCCTCTGCCGTTCGTGCTGAGGGGAATTTTGCATACCCTCGCCTCTGTCGTTCGTGCTGAGGGAAATCGAAGTATGAACGGTCGAGGCCCCCGTCAACGGGCAACCAGCCGGTAGATGCTGTCGCCATCGTCTCTACGAATGAGCAGATAAATCTCCCCGGCGCTGTCCTCCGCCAGGGACAATATCCACTGTGGCCCATCGTCAGCGAGCAGCAGTTCTTCCACCGGTCCACCGGCCGCGGCGGTCTCGGCATGGATTCCCCAAACCAGTCCGGTGCAGTAGTCGGCATAGACATACCATCCGTGAAGTAGTGGGATAGCCGACCCCCTGTATACGTAACCGCCGATGACGCTGCAGCCTGAGGAGCGCCCGTATTCCCAGACGGGCAACGTGATGCCGCTCATGTCGCAGTCCTCATCCGGAGGGAAGCAACTGGTCCCCTCGGTGACATTCCAACCGTAGTTCCTAGCCGGCAGGATGACGTCGATCTCTTCCAAGTGGTTCTGGCCGACGTCCCCTGCCCAGAGAAGGTCCGTTTCGAGGTCGAAGCTCATGCGCCATGGATTGCGCAAGCCGTAGGCCCAAATCTCGGGGCGAGCCCCCTCCCGGCCGACCATCGGGTTGTCCGGAGGTATGACGTACGGCTCTTCGGCGGATGCGTTGCTCACGTCAATTCGGATCACCGTCCCCAACAGGGTTTCCAGGTTCTGACCGTGCCCTTGTGGGTCGCCCCCCCAGCCGCCGTCTCCCAGGCCCAGGTACAGCATCCCGTCCGGCCCGAATAAAAGGCTACCCCCGTTATGGTTCGCTGCCGGCTGTGGAATGTCTAATATGACCAATTCGCTTTCGTCATCGAAGGCAAAAGTGGAGCCTTCACCTGTGGTGTCGAAGCGTGCTATCCTGCCGGCCCGCTTTTCTGCGCTCGGACGGAAGCTGTAGTAGGCGTAAACGTAGCCGTTGCGGGCAAAGTCCGGGTCCAGCGCAATTGCCAGCAGTCCCTCTTCACCGTGAGCAAGTGTCCGTTCTCTTTGGTCGTGCACGGTACGAGGGGCGTCGTAGGGATCGTCGCGGTCTATGGCCAGCACCAGCCCGTCCTGCAAGACGATGAGATACAAGTCGTGTTCCGGCACTTCCACCAGCATCATAGGAAGAGCCAGAGTCGGAAGCCCCGGGAAGGCCGGTTCCAGCGCGACAGATGGTTGGCTGGAAACCGTCGGCATGGGAGTATCAATGACTGACTCGGTGGCAGCCTCGGTGACCGCCCCGGTGGCTGCCTCAGTAACTGCCTCGGTGGCAGCCTCAGTCGGCGCCGGAGCCGGGGTGGCCGTATTGGCGCCGTCACACGACATGGCCGCCAGCGCCAATAGTCCGGTCAGCAACAGGGTGGGTCGAATCATCGTAGCCTTGTACGGCAGCCGGGATTGAAGCGTCTCACAGGGTATCACACGAATACACATCGCAAAGGCAATCAGGCGACAAATTGGCCGGCTCGGCTCCAACATGTCCACATCCCAAACGTGACCCGCTGACATTTGCCCCTTGCGTTACCGGGCGCCTCTCAACTACCATAACAGTAGGTAAACATGAACGCCTTGTCTATTGGGGAGCCGCCCGGCCCCCTGGTCTCAAGTGTCCCCAAATGTCCCTAAATGTCCCAGGTATCAAAAAACCGTTCACTGACCCTGGATAGCCGGCCCTCCCCACCCACCCCCTTGCCACTGGCAGTCCCACCCCATAATATTGACGGGCACACTTAGCGTCCCTTGACAGCCAAGCCCATCGTAACTTGACGCTCCGGGACGCCGCAGCCCGCACGGAGTAGTCGTTTGCAGTTCAACATCGCCGTCCTCCCTGGCGACGGAATCGGCCCCGAGGTCACTGCCGAAAGCGTAAAGGTCCTGGATGCCGTAGGGCACGCCTTTGGCCACGGCTTTAACTTCGAGTACGCCGACGTCGGCGGCATTTCCATTGACAAGCACGGTCAGGCCATCTTGCCCCCGGTGAAAGAACTTGCTGAATCAGCCGACGCGGTCCTCTTCGGGGCTGTCGGAGGCCCCAAGTGGGACGACCCCTTGGCCGCCGTCAGGCCCGAGCAAGCCATATTGGGGCTGCGCAGCCACCTGGGAGTGTTCGCCAACCTCCGGCCGGTTAAGGTCAACCCCGGCCTGGCCGACGCCAGTTCACTGAAACCCGAGGTCTTGGAAAACGTGGACATGGTCGTGATTAGAGAGTTGACCGGAGGGCTGTACTATGCCGAGCCCAAGGGTCGCGAGGAGACCCCTCAGGGCTTGACCGCCGTCGACACCATGCGCTACACCGAGACCGAGATTCAACGAATTCTGCAAGTTGGCTTCGAGCTGGCCGGCAGGCGCAGGGGTAAGCTGACCTCCGTCGACAAGGCCAACGTTCTGGAATGCTCGCGGCTGTGGCGGCAGGTGGCGACCCGCATGGCTGAGGAGTACCCCAAGGTTAGGTTGGAGCACCTCCTCGTCGATAACTGCGCCATGCAGTTGATTCAACGCCCCGCTGATTTTGACGTCATAGTAGTCGAGAACACCTTCGGAGACATTCTGACTGACGAGGCCTCCATGCTGGCGGCGTCTATGGGCCTTTTGCCTTCAGCCAGCCTGAACGGAGTCCCCGTCACCGGAGGCAAGACCCCCGGGATCTACGAGCCCATCCACGGGTCCGCCCCGGACATAGCCGGCAAGGGCATCGCCAATCCCATAGGCTCCATACTCAGCGCCGCCATGCTGCTGCGCCACTCCCTGGGACTCACCGAAGAAGCCGCCGCCGTGGAGCGGGCGGTAGACCAGGTGCTTGCCGACAACTACCGCACGGCCGACATAGCGGCCTCCCGCGACGCGGCCATTGGCACGGTAGAGATGGGTGACCGGATAGCGTCGGCCCTGGCGTGAAGTTGAGCACCCGCTAGAATGGGCAACGACCTTGCCATAGCCCTTGCCGTCTTCGCCGCCTCCTCAGTCGCAGTCATCTACTTCGGAACCCGCCTCGCCGTTTACGGCGACGTCCTGGCGGACCTGACCGGCTGGGGCCGGGTATTCGTGGGCAGCCTCTTGGTGGCTTTGGCCACGTCGCTCCCCGAACTTTCCACCAACGTCTCCGCCGTTCGCCTGGACCCCCCCAATCCCGAGTTGGCCGTCGGCACCATATTGGGCGCCAACATGTACAACATGTTCAAGCTGTCCCTGGTCATGTTGCTCTTCGGGGGCATCGGGTTTCTGCGCCGGGTGGCGCCGAACCAAAATTACCTGGTTGCAGCTTCAGTGATTATCACTGGTGCGGCGCTGATTTTCGCCGCGACCAAGCTCGATCTGGCAATATGGAACGTCGGGCTGTCCTCGCTGGTGCTCCTCGTGATGTTCGTCGTAGGCATGCGGGTCGTTTTCGCTACCCGCTCCGAGGAAAGCAGCGGCAGCGATGGCGAGGCTGAACAACAGATGACTCTGCGGCGGGCCTGGGTGTTGTTTGGCATAGCATCCTTGGCCGTGGTGGTCGCCGGCTTTTTCCTGGCTTGGAGCGCAGACCAAATCGCTGAACACGCCGGCGTAGCCTCCAGTACCTTGGGTATTCTGGCGGTGTCTTTCGTGACCAGCCTCCCCGAGTTGTCCATGGCCATCGCGGCCGCCCGCATCGGCGCGGTGGACCTTGCCGTGGCCGGCCTGTTCGGCAGCAACATGTTCAATATCTCCATCCTGTTCTACTCCGACCTGTTCTACCGGGACGGCATCCTGGTCAACGAGGCCGTGTCATCCCATTTCGTCGCCGGAGGACTGTCAATTGGCCTGATGCTGATGGGGTGGGTGTTGATCCTGGGGAGACGGCGAATATCGGCCGTAGCAGCCAACGCCGCATTGGTGGTCATGACCTTGGTCACCATCGCCGGCGCCGCGGCGGTGGCAGGTCTGGGGACCGCTGAAGACGATGACGCCGGTCGGGAGACGGTCAGCCGGCAATGAAATGTGACCGCCTGCCTGCCGGCTACCCTGCCGGACGGCGTGGCCGCCGCGGTTGGCTCAGACGATGTCCAACGGTTCTTCTGCGACAACCCCGTCGATAATGCTGAATGAACGCACCTTAGGGTTCGCCTCGTCCATTAGCGACACCAGGACGTAGCTGACGTCGGGCCACAGCTGGGCGGTGCCGCCGGCAATGCGGACGTCGGTGTCGGAAGGATAGGCCTCGCTCTTGGTGTGGGAGTGGTATATGGCCAGCAGTTCCCAGTCGTTGTCGCCGGCCTCAGCGTCCACTTTGACAATCTCGCCGGGGTCCATGTCGAAGCGAAAGGGGCTCGCCGCCAGGTTGGTCATCCGGTAGAGCTTCAATACCCGGCCGTCCCGTCCCGCCAGGATGCCGCAACACTCGTTGGGCAGGTCTTCCCTGGCGTGGGCCACCATCTCGTCGACGAAACGTCTATCTACCTGGGTCAACTGCCGTCCTCCCAGCCGCGGTTATTGGCCAATTGTGCCAATTGAGTATAACAACATCAGTCTGCGACGACGAGGTTCTACCCCACCCCCAATTGGGTCGCAGGAAATTTCTTGGTTAGACACTAGGTTGGCTCGATGCTATGATGGCCCTTGGGTGGCCTGGGCGGTAATATCGTTTCATTTCGGAAATCCACATTAGGGCAGGAGTTATAGTCACGCCGCTTCGCAGATCGCAGAAGCGCGCTCGATTTTGAAAATCAGTGAGATTCTGAAAGCCAAGCGTTCCATTTCGTGCGAATTCTTCCCGCCCAAGTCGGCCGAGGGTATTCCGGGGGTGCTGCGGGCCATTGACCGGCTCAAGGCCTTCATGCCCGATTTCGTATCCGTGACATATGGCGCGGGAGGGTCTACGAGGCAGTTCACTGAGGAAATCACTGCCCGGGTCAAATCTGAGGGCGAACTTGAAGTGATGGCCCACGTCACCTGCGTGGGACAGACCAAAGAGGCGGTCCATGGCGTGCTGGCAAGGCTGGAAGACGCCGGGATACAGAATGTCATCGCCCTGCGGGGAGACCCGCCCAGGGGCGAAACGGAATTCGTTCCCCTCGAAGGCGGTTTTGGCCACGCCACCGACCTGGTCCAGCACATCCGAAAGAATTTCTCCTTTGGTATCGCCGCCGCTTGCTACCCTGAGAGCCACACCGAGTCACCCGACTTGGAAACTGACATGGCCTACACCAAGCTCAAGGTCCAAAGCGGAGCCGAATTCCTGATCACCCAGCTCTTCTACGATAACAACGATTTCTTTACCTTCATGGACCGCGTCCGACAGGCGGGGGTCGACGTGCCTGTAATACCCGGCGTGCTCCCCATCCTGAGCGCCGGCCAGATTCGCCGGTTTACCGCGCTATGCGGCGCCCGCATCCCGGAGGCCCTGGACAAACAGCTTGATAAGTACGCCGACGACGATGATGCAGTCCGCGAGCTGGGCGTGGAGCATGCCTCTGACCAGGTGAGGGGATTGTGGGAGGCAGGAGTGCCGGGCATACACTTCTACGTGCTCAATAGAAGCTATTCCGTTTCCAAAATCTTGACGAATTTGGGACTGCCTGGCCACACTGGAGAGGTCTAGACCCAAGCCCCACATTTCAAGCGCCGCCGACAGCCCTTCAATCGTGCAAATACGGTGCGGTCTGAGGCATGTGTTCTGATATGGACCAAGGCCATCCAGCTATGATCCTCTCTTCCGGCGTGGACATCATCGAAATCTCCCGGATAAGCCGGGTCTTGGACCGGTATTCCCATCGATTCTTGCGCCGCGTCTACACCGACGGCGAGATCGCCTACTGCAGGGGGCGCGCCCCCAACCTTGCGGCCCGATTCGCCGCCAAGGAAGCGACAATGAAGGCCCTGGCCACCGGCTTGCGGGCGGTGAGTTGGAAAGACGTCGAAATAACCCGCCGGGAAAGCGGAGCTCCCAGCGTCCTACTCCACGGAAGGGCCAAGCAGCGGGCTGAACGGCTGGGAGTGCTCGACATATCCCTGAGCCTGTCCCACTCGCAAGAATATGCCGTAGCATTTGTGGTCGTCCAGCGGAAGTCTCCGCCATGAAAGTCGTGACCTCGGCGCAAATGGCTGCTTTGGAAGCAGGTTCGGAACGCCGTGGAGTTGCCACGGATATCCTCATGGAGAACGCCGGACTGGCGGTGGCGGAGACTGTCCGCAGGCTGTTGGGCAGTGTTGCCGATGCCGCCGTATTAGTCCTGGTTGGCCCCGGCAACAACGGCTCGGATGGCCTGGTGACGGCCCGCCAACTCCGGCGCTGGGGCGCCAGGGTGACCGCATATTTAGTGGCATCGCGGCCCGCGGCAGACCCCAAAATGGACTTGGCCCGGGACTACGACGTGGAGATTGTCTCTTTGGCCGACGATCCGGGCATGGAAAAGCTCCAACGATTGCTACTCCGCTCTCGAGTAGTCGTAGACGCCGTGTTGGGCACCGGACGTTCCCGTCCCTTAGGCGGCAGCATCAAAGATGCGATGCTCCTATTGCAGGCCTGCCGTAGTGGAGAAAGCCGCCTGCAAGTGGTTGCTCTCGATTTACCTACCGGCGCCAATGCCGACACCGGCGAGGTGGACCAGGCGTGTCCTCAAGCGGACGTTACGGTGGCATTGGGCCGCCCCAAGGTTGGTCTCCTGACATTTCCAGGCGCTGCTGCGTCGGGCAGGCTGGAAGTCGCCGATATCGGACTTCCTGCAGACCTGGGGGAAGAGAAAGACATAGCCCTGGAGTTGTTGACCGCTGCCTGGGTCGGGCGACGCCTGCCGGCCCGGCCTCTGGATGGGCACAAGGGCACATTTGGCCATGCCTTAGTGGTGGCGGGGTCGAGAAACTATGTGGGAGCGGCCTGCCTGGCTTCCCTCGCTGCGGCGCGGGTAGGCGCCGGACTGGTTACCCTGGCGGCGCCGGAAGGCGTGTACAAAATCACTGCAGGCAAGCTGACCGAGGCCATTCACCTTCCCTTACCGGAAGATGACCAGGGCCGAATTCATCCAGATGGAGCAAGCGTCATTTTGGAGGCGCTCCACCAGTACGATGCCCTTTTGGTTGGGTGCGGACTCGGATGGTCCGACGGGACTGCAGAATTCATGCACCGGTTGCTGCCGAGCGACAGCCCGGTAATGCCGCCCACAGTGATGGACGCCGACGGTCTCAACAGCCTGTCGCGCCTGCCCCGGTGGTGGTCCCGTCTCGGCGGCCGGGCGGCGGTCACCCCGCATCCGGGAGAAATGGCGACGCTGGCCGGGATACCCATCAACCAAGTACAGCAGGACCGGATAGGAACGGCCCGCCGGTGGGCGGCCCAATGGAACCTGCAAGTCGCTCTAAAGGGAGCGCACACGGTAATCGCCCAGCCTGGGGGAATCGTCAGGCTCTCACCTTTTGCCAATCCAGCCTTGGCGTCCGGAGGCACAGGAGACGTTTTGTCGGGCATCATCGTTGGTTTGATGGCGCAGGGGTTGTCCCCGGACGACGCTTGCTGCTGCGGCGTGTACCTACACGGGTTGGCTGGAGAGATTGTACGCGAAAAGCTGGGTGAATCGGGCCCAGTGGCCTCGGACTTGATTGCGGAATTGCCGGAGGTTATTCGCCGACTCCGAATGGGGGCCACCGGTACAGAATAGTCCTGGAGTGACATCGTGAACCCTCGGCAGGGTAGACGTCACAAGGCGCCCGGGCGGCTATGCTATACTAACCGGCACTTTCCGTGACCCGCCGGCGATAGAGCCAACCGCCGGGGCGGATCCTCCAGTCACAGCTGCCTCTCGGAACCCCCTAGAACTTATGCGAGACATGACGTTGGAAGACTTCTTGGATTCGCTGGCGAACGCGTCCTCGGACGTGCCCGCTTCCGGCTTTATAGAAATCTCCGACATGTCGCCTGAAGAATTGGGCGCGTTCGTTCGCACCTGGTCGGGAATCGAGTTGGAGCGACAGCGTTGGATAGTCTCCACTTTGGTTGATTTGGCCGACGATAACCCCGAGTTGGATTTCGGGGCTATTTTCAAGATGTGCCTCAAGAGTGATGATGAAGAGGTGCTGGAGAAGGCTATGGAGGGACTGTGGGAGAAAGAGGACCGCTCGATTATTCCCAGCCTTCTCCAGACCCTTCGTTCTGACAAGAGCCCGCGGGTCCGCTCCGCTGCAGCTACCGCCTTGGGAAAGTTCAGCCTATTGTGCCAGGAAGGAAAGCTGTTGCCCAAGGACCGGGAGTCGTTGCACAACTGCTTGATGGAAACCCTCAATGACTCCGCCCAACCGGTGGACGTCCGCCGCCGCAGCCTGGAGGCGGTGGCGCCCTTTAACACCGACGCAATAAGGCACATGGTGTCGTGGGCCTACAAGAGCGAAGACCTGGGACTTAAGTCCAGTTCCATCTTTGCCATGGGCCGGACCGGGGAGAGCGCCTGGCTGCCCCTGCTGATTAAGGAACTCAAGAACCCGGAACCGACCATTCGCTACGAAACCGCTAACGCTTGCGGGGAGTTGGGAGAGGAGGATGCCGTCCCCCATTTGGCTTCATTGCTGCAAGATGAGGACTACCAGGTGCAGTTGGCCGGCATAAATGCCCTGGGCAAGATCGGTAGCCCCCTGGCCAAGAAGGTCCTGGTGCACTGCATCAAAGAAGGCGACGCCGCCCTAGAAGAGGCAGCCCGGGTCGAGTTGCAGAACATTGAGGCGCTGGAAGACCCCATGGCCTTTTCGGCCGACGTGTAACCCTCCCCGCAATCGGAGCGGACGTTTGGCCCTGCTCGCGGCGAACCCCTCCCGTTCAACACCGGTAAATCCAATGCCTCAAGCCTATTGCCGGGAAGCGTCATGAACCCCTTGGAGCAACTGTCTCACGAGCAGTCCCGATGGCTCGTCTCGGCGCCAAGCGCGCACTTGGCGACCGCTGACACCTCGGGCGCGCCCCACGTGATACCAGTGTGCTATGCCTCCGACGGACGGTCCCTGTTCTCCGTTTTGGACCAAAAGCCGAAGCGGGCACACATCACTCGCCTACGCCGGGTGAAGAATATACAGGAGAACCCTCGGGTCTCGTTGGTGGTAGACCACTATGAAGACGACTGGAGCCGCCTGGGTTACATCCTAGTCAATGGTACGGCCGAGTTGCTATTTGAAGGCGGTGAGCGCGACGGCGCGGTCCTGTTGCTCCGCCAGAAATACTCCCAGTACCGGGAGATGAACTTGGACGCCAGCCCGGTGATAAAGATAACTCCCCAGCGAGTTGTCACCTGGGGAGTTGCGCCTACTTCGAAATAGCGCCCCATTGCAACTCAGGGTGAAAGCGCGCCTGGGGATTGATTGGGCGCGCCCTTATGGCCCGCGGTTGGCTGCCGCCGAGAAGTGCTTGCTAAGAATCAAGCCCTGGCCCTGGTAGGACGATCCGATTTCAGTGCCGTACAGCTTCTCAGGTGCTTGCAGCATGCGTTCGAAGGTCAAGGTGCACAGCTTTTGACAGTGCTCTATCATGAATGGAACGTCGTGGGCCCTGACTTCCAGCACTGGCTGCACTCCTTTGAGATTTTCCCCTGAGCCGAAACCAAATCCGGGATCGAAAAACCCGGCATAGTGAGTCCTCAATTCGCCGCTGGACGGATCGTAAGCCGTCATTTCTGCTCCGTACTCCGGCCTGACTCTTACAGTTTCGGCAGAGGTAAGCAGGTAGAACTCCTCCGGCTCTAGAATGAGCCTCCGCGCCCGGTCTGCGTAAACCGGTTCCCAGTAATCACTGGGGTCGTAGTAGACACCCGGCCCAAATCCAGCAAGCTGCTGTTCTTCTTGGCCCTGTATCCCACGCCGCTCATCTCCCCGGCTAGGTTTGCGCTCAGGGCCACAGTGTTGTCTTCCGCCGGAGCCAGCAGGGAGTTGGTCTGGCCGTCCGGATACAGCAAGATGGGTTCCTCTTGGTGTGAGCGGAGCAACTCTCCTTCCGCGCAGGCGGGGCTCCCCTTTATTAACCGTAACTGGTTTAGCGACAGGGTGGTTTGAACCTTTATGGTGAAAGACCGAGATACCACTTCCAGATAAAGCTGACCGTCATAGCCCTCGCTGATTTCGTCGAATTTATGGCTCCGGTCGGAAATGACCCGAGTAAAAATATCCAGCCTGCCGGTGGAACTCTTTGGATTGGTCTTGGCTCTAATGCCCTCCGGCAGACGGAGCTCCTCCAAGAGGGGGATCAAATACGGGCGGTTTTTCTCCAAGATTGCTCCGTCTCGAAGGTCGATGCTCTCCATCGCCAGCTCGGGCAGCTTGTCCATCACAGTGCTGGCATCCGGAAGAAAGCTGCAGCGCAGACGGTACGCGACGTCTCCCAGTCTCAGATCCAGACTGGCTGGCTGAAAGTTCGCTTCGGGGATCTTATACTTCTCGGTGAAGATTACGTCGTCGCGGGCCGCTTCTTGCAGCCACCGAGTAGGTAATATCCCCTCTGCCTCCAGTTCGTTTATGTCGGAAAACATCGGCGTTCCAAATTAATCACTCTTGTACGGGGGTTCCAGCCAGATTCTCCGAGATACGCCATAGGGTGTCAAGGGAAAATATTCACGCAGAAATTGGGGCCTTGTCCGAATTACTGTCACGCAGCCCCTTCCCAAGCCTCAATCCCTTCACTTACCATTCGCTTGTAGCGTCCTCAAGCGAAACATGGAAGCGATGTTGGTCCGATGACTGTCGATATAGACGGGCGATACCAGCCGATGATCAGGGACCTTCCCCAGGGAGAGCGCCCTCGGGAACGGCTCAAGCAGCATGGCGCCAAGCACTTAAACAACACCGAGCTCATTGCCATCCTTTTGCGCACCGGCATGACGGGAGAAAACGTGATCTCGCTGTCGTCCCGAGTTCTGACCGCGCTGGGAGGACTAGCCGGTCTGGGGCGCAGCAGCTTCACCGAGCTATGCTCCCAACGTGGTTTGAGCGAAGCCAAGGCTTGCCAGTTGCTGGCTGCCGTAGAACTTGGCCGGCGATTTGTTTCCATGGCCCCCGAAGAACGAGTAGTGATTAACTCTCCTCAAGACGTAGCTAATATACTGATGGCCGAGATGGCCGTGCTGGACCAGGAGCACTTGAAAGCCTTGCTGTTAAACACCAAGAACGAGGTGCTGGGCATCCGGGAGATTTACGTCGGCAACGTGAACAGCTCCGTGGTCCGTCCCGCCGAGGTCTTCAGGCCAGCGGTGCGGGAGAACGCTATTTCGGTCATCGTCGTACACAACCACCCATCCGGAGACCCCACCCCCAGTGCTGAAGACATTTCCATAACCAGGAACCTGATTGAGGCCGGGAAAATGATGGCAGTTGCGGTACTGGACCACTTGGTCATCGGCAGCGGCAACCGTTTTGTCAGTCTCAAAGAGGCGGGCCTGGGTTTCAGGTGATCTCTCTTTCCCGCGGTTGGGCCTTTTTGTTATACTCCCCGATGGTTTGCGCCCCTCTTGGTTGAGGCGGAGCAGTCGCGCAGTGATAAGGGGTTCATATGCCGGCTTACGGCGTTATCGGCGGCCAGTGGGGAGACGAGGGCAAGGGAAAGGTTATCGATTACCTTACCGGCCATGTCGACTGCGTTGTGCGCTATGCTGGCGGCAACAACGCCGGCCACACCGTGGTCAATGACCAGGGCACTTTCAGCCTCCACCTTGTCCCCTCCGGAATTTGCTGGCCCCAGGTCTACGGCATCATCGGCAGCGGCGTAGTAGTCGACGCCGATGCCTTCTTGGCCGAGCTTACAAGTCTGGAATCCCGGGGAATCGACACCAGCAGGCTTTACGTCAGTGAGCGCGCCCACCTGATCATGCCCTACCACGTCCTCCTGGACAAATTGGAGGAGCAGGCCAGGGGAGCCGACGCTATCGGAACCACCGGCCGGGGAGTGGGCCCCGCCTACGTGGACAAGACTGCTCGGGCCGGCGTCCGTGTCAGTGACCTGATGGACTGGGATACGCTGGCCTCCCGCCTCAAAGGCACACTGGAAGCCAAGAACGCCCTCATCACTAAGGTCTACGGCGGCGAGCCCCTTTCTTTGGATGATTTACTGGAGAGGTGCAGCAAGTGGGCCGACGCCTTGGCTCCTCACGTCAGCTCCACCGAAGAGATCATCCGGGACCTGCTGGCTCAAGGCAAGAACATTCTGCTTGAAGGGGCACAGGGCACGCTTCTGGATCTTGACCACGGCTCATATCCCTACGTAACCTCGTCCTCCCCGTCCATTGGAGGCGCTTGTACCGGCCTGGGATTGGACCCCCGCGCCATTGCCGGAGTGTTGGGCGTGTTCAAAGCCTATTCCACCCGCGTTGGCGAAGGTCCCATGCCTTCTGAAATTCACGGGGAAGCGGCCGACGACCTGAGGGAAAAGGCCCAGGAGTACGGGACCACGACGGGACGCCCCCGCAGGGTCGGTTGGTTTGACGCGGTTGCCGGCAAGTACAGCCGGCAATTGAACGGCCTTACCGGGATGGTCATAACCAGGCTGGACATCCTTGACGGTTTCTCAACTGTCAAGCTTTGCGTCGGCTACCGGGTCAACGGACGGGAGTTGGACGGATTCCCGGCCAACACGAACTTATTGGCACAGTGTCAGCCTGTATACGAGGAGCTATCGGGCTGGGACAGCCCCACGGCCTCCGCGACCAGCCTGTCCCAACTCCCAGATAACGCGATAGCCTACGTCAGGCGCATAGAAGAACTGGTCGGGTGCCCGGCCCAGATTATCTCCACCGGCCCACGCCGCGACGAGACCATCGCCGTCGGGCAGTTCATACCTTCTTAGCTGAAGGCAGGCAAAATAGGCAGTGCTGCTCCTGTCATCACGCCGGGACCGGCACGTCTATATCGTAACGCTGGAGCACCTCTTCGACTTGGGCAGCCGATTTGGCGTCCAAGGGCACCAGCGGAAGCCTGGACTGGCCCACGTTGAAGCCCACCTGGTTTAACGAATGCCTGACCGGGATTGGGTTGGATACCAGGAACAGTACCTTGAACAGCGGCAACAGCCTGCGGTGTTCCGCAGCAGCACCCTCCACATCCCCTTCCAGTAGAAGTCCCATCATTTGCTTTATCTGGTTACCCACCAGGTGTGAGGCGACGCTGACCACGCCGTATCCCCCTGTTGCCATGATGTAAAACGTCTCGTTGTCGTTACCGCTCCACACCAGGAATCCGGGATTGGCCCCGTCAATGATGCGGGTGATCTGGTCAAGGTCGCTTCCGGCCTCTTTTATCCCCACGATGTTGTCTATCTCGCTAAGGCGAATGGTCGTATCGTGGGTCATGTTCAGGCTGGTGCGGCTGGTCACGTTGTACAGGATGCAGGGCAGGTTGACGCTTCCGGCAATAGCCTTGAAGTGCTGGTACAGGCCCTCTTGGGGTGGTTTGTTGTAATAAGGCACCACCAGCAGCAGGCCGTCCACGCCTTGCTTTTCCGCTTGCTTGCTCAGTTCGATGCTTTCGGCGGTGTTGTAGGTGCCCGTCCCTGCGATGATAGCGCCCCGGTCGCCCACAGCGCCCTTTACCTCCGCAAACAGCCGCAGCTTTTCATCGGTGCTGAGCGTAGGCGATTCCCCGGTGGTCCCCGACAAGAGAACCCCGTCGCTACCCGAGTCCAGCAGGGCCTTGGCCAGGCGCTTGGCCTGCTCGTAGTCCACCCGCCCTTGGTCATCGAACGGGGTGACCATCGCAGTGATTAACCTGCCTAGCTCTTTCATGTCAACCCTCCTCGCGGGCTGCCATTGGTCTGCTGGTCCTTGGTGTACAACCTTGGGTCAGGTTGTGTCTAAGTGGGCCAGCCCTTCTACCGCGTCCCACTCCAGGGTAAGGCTAATCGGTTGCGCCGGTCTCAACCTTGGGCTTTACGAGCCCCCTGGACACCAATTCCTCGGCAATTTGGATCGAGTTCAGGGCTGCGCCTTTTCGGAGGTTATCCGAGACGATCCACATGGCCAGGCCGTTTGGGTTTGAAGCGTCCTGGCGAATGCGTCCTACGAACACCTCATCAGTCCCACTCGCGTCCCACGGCATCGGGTAGACGCTGCGCGTTGGGTCATCCAGCACCGTCACGCCAGGCATGGCCGACAGGAGCTGTCGCGCCTCCTCGGGCGACATGGGATGTTCGAACTCCATGTGCACCGCCGCGCTGTGCGATACGTACACCGGCACGCGGACGCACGTGGCGGAAATCTGGATGTCCGGAGCATGCATGATCTTGCGGGTCTCCTGCCGCATCTTTTGTTCTTCCATGGTGTACCCGTCATCCAGGAAGCTGTCGATGCGGGGTATGAGGTTAAAGGCGATTTGTTGGTCCAGGGCCCTTGGTTGCGCTTCCCGTCCCTCCAGCAAGTCCCGGCTCTGCTCCCGGAGTTCCTCCATGGGAGCTCCGCCAGCCCCCGACACCGACTGATATGTATCGGCGATGATCCTGACTATGGGGTTTACGCGATGAAGCGGGTGCGCCGCCATCACCAGAGGGGTAGTTGAGCAGTTGGGTATGGAAATGATCCCTTGATGCCACTCCACGTCCGCCCCGTTGACCTCGGGTGCAACCAACGGCACATCGTCTCGCATGCGGAATGCTGAGCCATCGTCTATGACCACGGCCCCGGCGGCTACGGCAGCGGGGGCGAAACGGCGGCTGACTTCGCTGCTTACTGATATGAACGCCACGTCTACCCCGGCGAACGACTCTTCGGTGGTCTCCTCTACCACCAACTCCGCCCCGCCCAGGGAAAGCCGTTTCCCAGCCGACCGGCTGGACGCCAATGCCTTTACCCTGGGCAACTCGGCGTAACGCTGTTCCAAAATGCGGAAAAACGTGGTCCCCACTGCACCCGTGGCGCCAACAACCGCTACGTTGAGCCCTTCTAACATCCTTTGCCTACAAACCTATCACGTTTTCCAAGCCTACCACGAGACCTGGACGCTTCACAACTTCTCTGATGCACTGTAAAACTCCCGGCATATAGCAGTCCCGGCTAAGGGTGTCGTGACGCAGGGAAACCGTCTGACCCGGAGCGCCAAAGATCACCTCGTGATGGGCGCTGCGGCCAGGCATTCGGATACTGTGCACTGTTACTCCGTTGTATTCGCCCCCCCTTGTGTGGGGGAGGTTCTCCCTCTCCGGATAGTTCCGGGTGAACTGTTTCTGGTCGCCAATAGTCCTGGCAAGGTCCACGGCGAAACCTGACGGCGAGTCGATCTTCATCTCGTGGTGGGCTTCTACCACATCCACGTACTCGAAATACTGGGCCGCCCGCTCCGCCAGGCGTTTAAGCACCACCGCCCCAAGGGCGAAGTTGGGAGCCACAATGATGCCGACGTTCCTATCACTGGCTAAGTCTCCCAATTGCTTGAGGTCATCTCCGGTCAGGCCGCTGGCTCCCATCACCATGTTAACTGAATGGGACGCGCCCACTACGGCCGCTTCCATGCCTGCCGAGGCGTTGGTAAAGTCCACTACCACATCGGGCTCGGTCTGCTCTACCAACTCCCCCAGATTGGTCGACAGGGGCACCTGGTCGCCGCTGGGCAAGTTCAGCGTCGGGCCCCGTTCCTGTCGGCAACTAGCCCCTACCAACGTGATGTCGTCCTGGCGGCAGACCGCGCCTACCGTTTCCACGCCCATCTTGCCCGTCGCGCCGTTCACCACAACTTTTATGGTTGGCATAGATGCCCTCTAACGTCTTCCAGTGGTCGTAAAGAGGAATAGATACTATCACGGATGGTCGGGCAGTGAAAGAAAGCCGGCTAACAAGAAAGGGGACGACGAACTCATCGTCGATCCCCTTATCTCATGCCTACTGAGGGTCGCTGGGCCTACTGTGAGTTGGCGCTCGACATGGAGCGACGCTGAAAGGCCACCTACCGACCCCCGGACCTACCGCCGCCCAGGAACCGCCTGTCGCCTCCGCCGTTCCGGGGGCCGCCGGGCCCTCCTGAGCGCCTGGGCCGGTCTCCTGGTCCGTTGCGTCGGCCGCCCGAATATCCACCTCCGCCCCGCCTGCCGTCACGGTCTTGGAAAGGCGGCCTGGAGTTCATCCGAGGCGCTGGCGCCGGCGTCCCGTCGCCGCCGAACAGCGCACGGCGGGACAGGTTCAATCGCCCCTGGGAGTCGATTTCCTGGATCATCACGGTGAGTTCCTGGCCTATCTTGACCTCTTCTTCCATGTCGCCCATGTCGCCCGAGCGCACCAGGCCTTCCCGCCCGGCCACCAGCTCGACGAAGGCCCCGAAACTGGTCAGCCGGGTCACCTTGCCGGTGAATATGTCACCCACCACCAGTTCACGTGTCAGACTGTCCGCTTTGGACCTTGCCAGTTCCATCATAGCCGCGTCGGTGCCGCCGATGGTCACCGAGCCGTCGTCCTGCACGTCCACAGAGCAGCCCGTCTCTTCGATGATGCCCCGGATGACTCTCCCGCCAGGGCCTATAAGAGCCCCGATCTTGTCGACAGGTATCTTGAAGCGCAGCATCTTCGGCGCGTAAGGGCTCATCTCCGTTCTTGGAGTGTCAATGGCATCGTTCATCTTGCCCAGGATGTGCATTCGCCCTACCCGGGCCTGCTCCAGCGCCTGGCTCAGGATCTCAGGCGTCAGCCCCTTGGTCTTGATGTCCATCTGCAGGGCGTTTACCCCGTTGGACGTACCCGCGACCTTGAAGTCCATGTCGCCCAGGAAGTCCTCGACTCCCTGAATGTCGCTGAGTATGGCGTAGCGGCCGTCATCCGCTGTAACCAGCCCCATGGCGATCCCGGCCACGTTCTCCTTCATTGGCACGCCGGCGTCCAGCAACGCCAGGGTCGTGCCGCAAACACTGCCCATCGACGTGCTGCCGTTGGAACTAACTACCTCAGAAACCACCCGGATGGCGTAGGGGAAGTCGTCTTCCGACGGCAGTGCGGGCAGGATGGCCCGCTCGGCCAGCGCGCCGTGACCGATTTCCCGTCTTCCGGGAGAGCCAACCCGCCGCGCCTCTCCGGTGGAGAACGACGGGAAGTTGTAATGGTGCATAAACCGCTTGGTGCCGTAGGGCCCCACTGTGTCCAACGTCTGCTTCATCGACATCGAACCCAGCGTAACGATGGACAGCACCTGGGTCTGGCCCCTTGTAAACAGCCCCGAACCGTGAGTCCGCGGCAGCACCGCAACCTCGCAGCTGATTGGGCGTATCTCGTCCAGGGACCGGCCGTCCGGTCGAACGCCCCGGTCCAGGATCCGTCCCCGGACCGCCTCTTTCAGTACATTCTTGAACCCGCCTGCGATTTGGGCCGGCGAGTAGCTGTCCGCCAGTTTCTCGGCCACTTCCGACTCCAGTTGTGATTCCCCGGTCTCCCGCGTGACCTTGTCGGAGTTCTCTTCCAGCAGCGCTGTCAGGCGGCCGTTCAGGATTCCCTTTATTTCGCTGTCGAGCGCCTCGGCGTCAACGTCGCCCTCCGGCGCTTCGGCCTTGGGCTTGCCGGCTTGGCTGACAAGCTCTTCTATCAGCGAGATGGTGGTCAGGTTGGCTTCGTGGGCCCGCCTGATGGCCTCCAGGATGACCTCCTCCGACACCTCGTCGCTGCCCGCTTCCACCATCATGATGGCCTCGGAATTACTGGCGACTACCAGGCTCAGTTGGCTTTCCTCGCTCTGCTCGTAAGTGGGATTGATGGTGTATTCGCCGTCCTTGTACGAAAGCCGACAGGCACCTATGGGGCCTGCGAATGGGATTTGGGATATCGACAATGCGGCCGAAGCCCCCACCATGCCCAGTACGTCGGGGGGGTGCTCCTGGTCCGCCGACAGTACGGTCAGGGTTATCTGGATGTCGTTGTGGAGGGTCTTGGGGAACAGGGGGCGAATTGACCTGTCGGTTAAGCGGGCCGACAGGATAGCATCTTGTCCGGGGCGACCTTCCCTGCGGAAGAAGCTTCCCGGAATCTTTCCGGCGGAATAAAGGCGTTCTTCGAAGTCCACCGTCAGGGGCAGAAAGTCTATGTCAGCCGCCCGAGGCTTTTCCGACATGACCGCCGTGGCCAGGACTATGGTGTCGCCGTAACGTACAGTCACGGCACCGTGGGCTTGTCCGGCCAGCTTGCCGGTCTCCAGGGTCAGGGTCTCGTTTCCTATGGATCGTTCAATGGTTGTGGGCATAGCAATACCTATGGTGCCTCTCTAAAATTTGGAATCAAAGTTGGGGCTAGACGTGAAAACAACACCCTGGGAGGGTGTTGTTACAAGGGGCAGCGCTATCGGCGCAGTCCCAAGCGGGCTATCAATGTCTGGTAACGGCCTACGTCCTCGTTGGTGAGGTACTTGAGGAGCCTCCGTCGCCTGGACACCATGTTGACCAAGCCGCGACGGGAGTGTACGTCTTTCTTGTGCTCCCGAAGGTGCTGGGTTAACTGCCGGATCTTCTCGGTGAGGATGGCTATCTGCAGTTCGGTGGAGCCGGTGTCCTTGGAGTGGAGGCGGTAGTCCTTGGTAATACTCGCGCGAGTTTCGCCGTCTAGCATCGGTTGTATTAGATTATCGTTCCTCTTCTTAACATCCGGGCGATTATATCACAACCGGGCATCACATCACAACGAGGCCCAGGGAACGGTAGTAACTCACCACGATCGAAGTTCAGTTTCAACTGGTAGCGTGGCTCAAAGCGGCTCAATGATTCCTAGAATCATCACCGTTAACGCGATAGCCATCAGCACGTAGGCCAGGAGTCGCACTGCGCGCGCCACTCTCCTGTTGCTCATTACCCAAGCAATCAAAGCGACAAGCAGATACAAGCTGACAAACGTCGATCCGCCAAACAACAACACCAAGAAAATGCCAGCCAAGAACAAGAACAGATAGCGCACGTCCACCGGCAACGTTTCCCTCAAAAAGGTCAGCCAACTCCTCAATCGGTCCAATTCGCCCCCCGTGTGCGGCTATCTTAATTCTGGCGAATTAGCACGCTGTATCGCCCTGACGATACCCAATGCGACAACGATTTGCTAGCACGTCAATAATCTGCCTAAGTTCGCAATGGGCGTGAGCGTTCACAATGGCCTCCTTGATTCCCTGCCGGTCGCTGTCGTCGTAAGGTTCCGTGAGACTTGGTCTGCCGAGCGCCCGACGGATGCCTTACAAAGTCAAAATACCCCCGCTGAGATGCGGATTGGGCTTCCACAATCGAATATGGGCCTCCGTGGCATGGAAAGTTTATGGAGACCCACGCTGCTAACGGGTGCTTTATATTTGGGCAATATAGCGCGAGGCGACGCACTTGATGCCCAATTCTCCCGCAGCCATCCCCATCCCTACTTCAGCAGCCCCGCAAAATAATCGTCCACCCGCCCGGTGTATTCGTCCGGATAGGTATCGAACGACTCAATGTGTCCCGGGGCGTCCGTCGGCCACCAGACCGTACCGGCGTAGCCCGCGTCGGCAACCCGCTCGCCGTGGTCAACGGGGACCCGGTCGTCATTTAACCCGTGGATAATCAACACCGGGTAGTCCAATTCAGCCACCGCCTTCACCGGCGTCAGCGCGCCGATGTCGATGCCATAGATCGTACTCGCCATGAGCTTCGCCGTGGGCAGGAATGCCGGAGTCACCCATTTGGGAAAGACAGTCCGGCGCGCCGTCTCCTGTGCAATCAGTTCCGAGGCCGCCGCGTACGGGCTGTCGGCTGCCACCGCTCCGATGCCCGGCTCGTTCACCGCGGCTAGGATCGCAGTTGACCCGCCCATGGAAAATCCCATCAGCCCAACCTTCCCGGCCTTGGCGCCTCGCCGGTCTACCAGGTAGTCGTAGGCTCCCAGTACGTCCCGCTGCTCGAAGTATCCGCCGGAAACCCGTGTGCCTTCCGACGAGCCGTGCCCCCGTAAATCGAACATCAAGATGCTGTATCCCCGTTCTACCAGCCGGTCGGCCAGGTCTACGGCTTCATTCCCGGAACGCACGTTGCCCAGGCCATGCACGAATATCAAGTGGGGCGCATCAATCCCATTGTCGCGTTCCCCCTGGATGTACCACCCACTCAACCGCAGGTCGCCGCCTCGCGGACGGAACTCTACATCCTCCGCCGACAGTCCGTAGTTGCGCGGATGGTCCTCTTGTTGATTACGTTCGGCGGTGGTGACGCCGCGGGCCATGTAAAACGAAATAAGGCCGTAAAAGATTACCAACACCATCAAAATCAGGCCGAGGGCAACCCTCAGCCTTGGCCGCTCCCATAACGAGCATATTACCGTCAGCATTCGTCTACTTCCTGGGCCAAAAGCCAGCCCGCTCTGCCACCGCCGGTTGCCGCGGTAGAGTAGCTGCGCCAAGATGGCCAGCCGCACTACCCGCCGCGGCGACCCCCGCACTAATGGAGGAGGACACCAAGATGGCCAGCCAACTTGAACAGCCCAGCGTTACCGGCCGCACTTTGCTGGGGGCCCGATTCGATGTCAACATAATACCTTACGGCAGATGGTGGGTGTCGTTGCTACTGTTAATCACCTTGGCCGGAATTCCCCTTATCCCTTTCTAGTGGTTGTTCAGCCTATGGTTTGGCCCAGACTACTACGGCGGGCCTCAGCCAGGCTAACCACCGTTGCCCTGGAGATCAAGAAGGGCGTTGTTACCCGTTCCGAGGCCACCATCCCCCTCAACCGTATCACCGACCTGCACCTCCACGACGGTCCGTTGATGCGCCACTACGGGCTGCAGGGTCTGGAAGTGGAGACCGCCGGGCAGTCCGGCGGCACTGGGATGAGCGACAGTGAACTCGTTAGCGTTATTTACCCCGTCGAATTCCGTGATGCGGTGCTCCGTCAGAGCCAGATCCTGCTTGACTTCGACACGACCAGCGCTGACGCCCCCGCTGTTGCCGGCGTAGCAGGTCTCCTCACCGAAATACGCGATATCCTGGCCCGCATGGAAGCCGGAAAGACCAACAATTAACCTGCGCTGCCGCTGGAGATCAAGGGCCAGCCGGACAACCATCCGCTCTTGGACCGCCGGCTGGCCGCTCGTCCGCGGACTAGCTGCCTGCTTGTGCAAATGCTCCGTTGCCCATGACGAGGCCCAGGACCAGCCGTTTGCTGTTAAGCCGCGCGCTTCTAGGAGTGTGTGCGCCAACGTGCAGGTGGTAGGATAAACCGAGGCCGACGACACGGCGATTGGGAATCGGAGTGGCTGACCAGGCAGGAACCCCGAACAGAATGCGGAAGCCGACGAGTATCAGGGTCATCCGTCGGCTCATCTTCCTCGCGTTGTACCTGCACCGCCACTATGCGCCCAAACTACAGCTATTGGACCCCCAGTTCCGTCGTTCCCACAAGAATTACCTTATTCAGGTCGGTTTGGCGACCGCGGCCCTGTTCGCCATCCTGCTACTCGTAGACTCCCTTTCCGACGCCGCTCTTGCCGTTGGCCTGGGTTCCAGCGCAATTATCATATTCCTGAGCCCTTCCTACCGCTCTGCATCCCTCCGGGGTTTGGTAGGTGGACATTCCCTAGGGGTGATAATCGGCGTGGCGTGCTCCCTACTACTGTTTTCCACTCCCCTGGAGGACTCTCTCACATCCACCCTCCGCGCAGGCATTTTGGCCGTCTCCTTGGGGCTTCTGATGCTGGCTATGTCCACTACTGACATGGAGCATCCGCCGGCCGCTGGGACAGTGTTGGGAATAGGCGTCAAGCCCGTGGAAATGGACACTCTATATATCATCATCGGCGCTGTCCTGCTGCTGGCCCTGATTAAATTCCTGTTGCACCGCTACCTCCACGACCTTATCTAGCCCCGCTCCACCGGCACCTCCATGACCTCATCTAACCTCGCCCTCTCAACACCCACCCGCTCACCCGAGCTTGTCGAAGCGCCTGTCCTGAGGGAAATCGAAGGGCCAACGCGCCCGCAACCGCCTCGCCCCTCCCTCCACTCCCTACCCTGGCAGGCCATGGCTAACCTTGCTGGCAGGCCCCGCCTTGGGTAACATGTTCGGTGTTCCCTGCAATCGGCACCCGCATTTAATTAAGGAGGTCTGGATGCCAGGTGCCCTCCACGGCGTCCGCATCATCGACTTCGGCCAATACATAGCCGGCCCCTTGGCCGGCATGCTACTGGCCGACCAGGGCGCCGACGTCATCAAAGTCGACCCGACGGGAGGCCCCCGCTGGAAGACCCCGGCCAACGCCACCTGGAACCGGGGCAAGCGCAGCATCGTTCTCGACCTGAAACGGGCAGCCGACTTGACAACCGCCCAAGCTCTTATCCGGACCGCCGACGTGGTCGTGGAGAATTTCCGCCCCGGGGTCATGGACCGCCTGGGCCTCGGTCCGTCGGCCATGACCAGGGCCAACCCCCGGTTGGTGTACTGCTCCCTTCCGGGATTCGCGTCCGACGATCCCCGCTCCGCTGTGCCAGCCTACGAAGGTGTCGTCGGGGCCGCCACCGCCACCTACCTCGTGAAGTCGGGCAATAAAGACAGCGACCGGCCCGTCTATACCGGCCTGCCTATAGCCTCTACCTTTGCCGCCTTCCAGGGGGTGATAAGCATCGCCATGGCCCTCAACGCACGGCATCGGGACGGAACAGGGCAGCACGTCGAAGTCCCGTTGTTCGACGCCATGTTCACCACCAACGCCTACCGCGCCATCAGCCACCACCACCCTTCCAACGACGTCACCTATCCCTACAGCAACGGCAGGTTCGGCGAACCGCGGCATTACGGGCCCTGGAACGGCTTCTACCGGTGCAAAGACGGCCGCTGGTTCTACTTCAACGGGTCCTCCAACCGGAACTGGCGACGGGTCGTAGAGGAGGTCGGCATCACCTCTTGGGACGCCCAGGGACTCACCGATTTCGACCTGCTGGCCAAAGACCCGGCCGTAGCCGAAGAAGCCATCCGGCGGGCCGCAGAGCTATTCGAGACCCGCACAGCCCAGGAGTGGGAAGACCTGGTGGCCGAGGCGGGAGGCGAGGGCGCGCTCTGCCGCACCGGCGAGGAGTGGACCAAGCACCCCCACGCCCGGCAATCCAAGATGTTTGTGCCGGTTGACGACCCGCTCTACGGCAGTATGCTGCAACCCAACGTCAACGTCCGCATGTCGCAAACGCCGGGCGAGGTGAGAGGCCCTGCGCCCATCCCCGACCAGCACCGGGCGGAAATCCTCTCCTGGCTGGCATCCCATCGGCCGGACAACGGCCGCCCGGTAGCAGAGACAACAATGCGGGCCGCCATGGACGGAGTGCGGGTGCTGGACCTGTGCATCGAGCTGGCCGGCCCCACCCTGGGGCGCACCATGGCCGAGTTCGGCGCCGACGTAATCAAAATAAACCATCCCAGCCGGGAACCGGTAGTCGTCCTCCATAACGACATCAACCAGGGCAAGCGCAGCATCCTTCTGGACCTCAAAACCGAGCAAGGCCGGAATGTCTTCTGGAAGATGCTCGAGGACGCCGACGTGGTGGTCGAGAACTACCGGGCAGGCAAGCTGGAAGAACTGGGCCTGGGCTATGAAGACGTGCGCCGCCGCAAGCCGGGCATCATCTACGCCTCGCTCAAAGCCTACGGCCACGCCGGGCCCTGGGCAGGACGCCCGGGCCACGATCCCTTCGTGCAGTCGGTCACGGGCATGGCTGTCCGTTTCGGCGGCGACGGAGTCCCGGTGCAGCAGCCCAGCCCGATAAACGATTACGGCACCGGCTTCATGGGCGCATTCGGCGTTGCCTTAGCCCTGCTGCACCGGAGGCGCACCGGCGAGGGCCAATTAGTCGATGCTTCCCTCGCCTATACCGCCCTGACCTTCCAGTCTCCCTTCATGCAGTCGTACCAGGGCAAGACCTGGGACGAGCCCCATGGCCAAGACGCCTTGGGCAGTGGCCCCCTGCACCGCGCCTACCGCGCCCGGGACGGATGGCTATTCCTGGGCGCCCGGGAGTCGGACCTGCCGCGGATTGTGCGGGCCGATGGGCTGGAGGGCATCGAGCCGCTGCGCGGCAAGGCATTGGCCAAGGCATTGGAGACCCGCTTCCCGGCAAAACCAGTGAGCGCGTGGGTAAGTGATCTCAACCACGCTGGCATCGGGGCCCACCGGGTGGTCACCGATTTCGCCGAGTTGATGTTCGACCCTTGGGTAAAAACCCACGGCCTCAGCCTAACCCGGGAACACGACGAAATCGGCCTGGTCACCACCTGCGGCCCGGCCTTCCGCCTGTCCCGCACCCCCGTTCGGGCTGGGTGCCCCGCGCCCAAGCCCGGCAAGCACGCTCGCGAAATTCTGGAAGAACACGGCCTGGGCGACCAATACCAGCGGCTGGTGGACGCCGGGGTAATAGTCGTAGACGGCGTCAAAGCCGGCTAGATCCCGCTCGCCCTCCACCACGGCCATTCATCACACGTTCTTCCTGCGCCGGTCGAAGGAAACCGCGGGGTTAACAGGGGTCCCTATCGTCGGCGACAGCCGGGCCATTGCAGTAATATGATAGATGCATGTACTTGACCCGTCTGGTAGGTCTAGTTTCCTCCCTTCTAGCGGCAGCCATATTGGCATTCATATTGGGAGCATGTGGCAACGGGGCCAACGGGTTGCCGGAGCCTTCCCCCGTAGCAACTCCGTCGCCAACTCCCAGCGCTGCGGTTACGCTGGAACCGTCGCCAACGCCGACCCCTTTTCCTGGACCTTCCCTCGCCCCTATGGAGCCCGACGGCGTCGTGCGGCTGCCCCACGACGAAGGGGTACACCTCTCACCACTGGAATGGTGGTACTTCAACGGCCACTTGGCGACAGTCGACGGCCGGAAGTTCAGCTACCATTTCGTCACCTTTCAGTCGGCTCTGAGCTCGGGTCTCACGCCCAGGGTGGTCCAGTTGAGCTGGGCCGACCACAGCGAAGACCTGCACTTGACCGCGGAGCAAGCCACCGTGTCCACGACTGAGTCGTCGTCGGGGCATTTCGACCTCTCCGCGAATAGCTGGCGCATGAGCGGGGACGGCGATGATTACCAACTGTCGTTCCAAATAGGGGACTCCTCCGTGGACCTCCAGGCCAATTCAGTAAGACTTCCGGTGCTTCACCATGGAACAGGACTAGTGGACCTGGGCATAGCCGGCAAGACCTATTACTATTCCCGCACCCGGTTGGAGACGGCGGGCACCGTGTCTATTTCGGGCGTTCCCCACGATGTGACAGGGACCGCTTGGATGGACCACCAGTGGGGCGATTTCACCATTGCCAACATCGGATGGGACTGGCTCAGCCTGAACTTGGACGACGGTTCCGACCTGATGGTCTCGGTGGTCTGGGAGCAGGAAGAGGGCGCGCATATTGCCACCTACGGCACCTACGTCTCTCCGGACTCCAGCCCCGTGCACCTGCCAAGCGAAGACATTTCACTAGACCCCACTGGTTCCTGGACGAGCCCCGAAACCGGGGGTGTCTATCCCATGGGCTGGACCTTGGGCATCGGCTCCTTGGCGCTTGAACTGGATCTGGTTCCGGCGATTGAAGAATCGGAGTATGCCATCAGCGAAATCATACCGGTGGTCTACTGGGAAGGTTCCGCCGCCGCCGCGGGGAGCAAAAATGGTGCGCCGGTGTCGGGCAACGGCTTCGTGGAGATGGTAGGTTACGTGCCCTCTGACCTCAGCGCCCTACCGACCCCGCCTGCCCAACCGTAGGCTGCAGTCTCCAGATAGTCCCTAGCGCCAGGGACAGGCTAACTGCCCACCGGTAGGCTCTCTACTGAGCCACAAACTTTTGGGCGTTGCCCGAGTTCACTCTGACGGCATATTCCGCGCCGGGCTCGAAGTCCGAACCTAACGGAACGACGGTCTCGACCATAGGATAATCGGCCGTGCAGGCCACATCCGGGTCGGAAACCTGATGGTGGGTGATGGCCACCTCTATGTTGTTCGGTTCTGGCCGCCGGATTTCGTACCCGTTGAACTGGGAGCAGCTGCTTCCCTTAGGCATCCCCGACACAACCCGCAGTTGGTACTGCGGCGGATGGCTTTCCAGCGTCATCACCTCCACGCTTTCAATAGGCGACTCTGCGATGAAGGTGTAGCCCAGGTGGGCCTCCGGTACGCTGAAAGTTGTGGTCTCTAGCCCGTTAACGATGACTCTGTAGGTCTTTCCTGGCTCCAGATTATCTTCGATGGCTAGGACGGTGTCCAATTCCACCACTTCCTCATAGCAGGGGACCGCCCAGGCAGTATCAGGCGGCTGCATCAGCGTCACCTCGGCGATGATGTCGTAGCCGTCCACTTCCAGCTTCTCGTTGCCGGGACGGCCGCAGTTTTCTATCGTCGACTGGTAATAGGCAATCCGCAAAAGGGGTTCCGGCTCGTTGGGTATGAGGTTGGCCCAGGTGATTGGCGCCGGAACCTCCACCCAGGTTCTCCAGTCTTCGCCGCTGTCGATCAGGTCCGGTGGGGGCTCCACCAGTACCAACAGCATGTCCACCTTATTGGGATTGCCGCCGGTGATTACGTCATATGCCGTGTCGTTGGTGAAGGCCAGACGGCCGTCCGACTCGACGATCCTAGCGCTTATGCCATACGTGTTCCGCGGGTCTATGTCTTCCCGGTTATATTCCACCCTGAAGCTGATGGGCACTTGGCCGGGACCGGTAACTGTCTGCCGGGCAATCAGCGGGACCGCGGCGTCGGCGTATGAAACGTCCCTTAACTCTACGATGAGCTTTGCTTCAGGACTAAGGGCCAGCCGCTCCCGGTAGGTGACGGTGCCGGAGATAGAAGCGTTGGGGGTCCGGCCCGACGCAACTTCCACCGTCGCATTGTCAGGCCCTGGCCCGCCCTGGCAGGCCGCCGCCAGCACGGCCCAGGCGACGATAATCGAAAACACTGCTGGGATTACTTTGGTCTTCATCGGAATTACTCGGCCATGACTACAAGATTGGCTATGCACGTATTGACGTAGACAAAGGCAAATTGGTTCCCATAAAGCCCAACTTTCACGCGGGGTGAGCCAACTGGCGGAGGCTAAATTACCTTGGGTGCACCTCCAGGTAACCAACGTCATATTCAGCTTCCGCAGCCGGAGTTTCGGCGCCGGCACCGTTCCCTTGATCTGCCTCGCCGTGGTCGTGCGACCCGCTCGACCGTTCCTCTGCCGAGGCGTGGACCATAACGGACGCCTCCACTGGGCCGCCTTCCCACTGGTAGGGATGCCCTTGATTGCCAGCAAGAGAAACCACAATTTCGTGCATTCCTGGCTCAAGGCCGGGCAGCTTCAGCCACGGGCTGTAGAGCCGGGCATGCAACTCGCCGTTAATTGACACGTACCCGACCCCTTGACCCGCAACGTGTTCCCTGCCTGCGTTCTGGGGCGTGAACTCAAACCCGGTGGTCAAGACCTGCAGGTTGTATCCTCCCAAGGGGTCGGCGTGAGCGATGGCTGTCGCAGACATGGGCGCATCGGCGTTCACGCTGGGCTGTTCGACCAAGCCCCGCCTTTCGTCCTCGACTACCTCGACCATGGTTGTGTCTTCCAACGGTTGACCTTCATACGTCAGTTCGTTGTGGCTGTTACTGTTCAAGGTCACCCGGATTTCGCGCATCCCCGGCTCCACGTCAGCCAGGTAGTAGTAGGGCCCGTAGACCCGGTTTATTTTCACACCGTCCACGTAAACGTGGGCGTGGCCCGCTCCCGGAGCGTTGGCCAGGTTTACCTCTTCCGGCGCCCACCGCCAACCATCAGTATCAATGCGCACGTTGACCCCGCCCGCATCGTCCTGTTCGGCCATGACTGAAATGCTGACGGGAGTTTCAGATTCCATGACGTCGTGGCTCCCGCCTGCATGGGAACCGCCGGACGCCGCTGGGTGGAAGGCAATGCGGTAGCGCCCGGTGGCGTCAGCCACGAAGACGAAGTTCGCTACAGCGCCGGGCGTCACTTCCTGCTCCAGGTCATACCCGTGCAGGTGCAAAGACCCCGGAGCGTCGCTGTCGATCTTCAAAGTCACCGTGGCATGTTGGGTCACTCGGACCGTTTCCGGCGTCATCTGCTTGTCCCGCACTGACACGCTAATCTCCACCTCCTCCGGATCAGTGGAGCCGCAGGCCACAGCCAAGAATGTCGCCAACATCGCCAACCCGGCAACACCAGCGATCTTATTCGGACAAGACAATCTGGGTATCAATTCCCCTCCGCTGAGGATTGCAGCAACAGAATGCGGGAAACTTCACCGGCGCGTGAGGTAATACGCTTGGAGTCAACAGGCGGCTTCATAGGCAGCGCTGTAGGCACGGATTCGTGTGCAGACCTGCCTACAGGGCCGGTTCGGTCGCGGCGGTCAATCTGCCCGGGGTATCCAATTATGAGGCGTTTTCCAGCCCCGGCCGCCAGGTTTTGCCACGGGTCAACCATTCATGCCCCGCTGACTTCGTTCAGCCTGCCCGTGGCGCAGTCATATATGAAACCACGGATGAGGTCTTTGTTGGGGATGAACGGGCTGGCCTGTATACGGGCGATGGACTGTTTCACATCCTGTTCCAGATCTCCAAACGCCTCCAGCGCAAAGGAGGGCCGGAGGCCGGTCTCCGCTTCGATGGCGTCCTTTACTTCGTCGTCTCGAAAAGTAGCCATGCCGCAGCCCGTGTGGTGAATCAGCACTATCACGCGAGTGCCCAACAAACGCTGGGATATCACCAGCGAACGGATAACGTCATCGGTGACCACTCCCCCGGCGTTGCGGATCACGTGGGCATCACCCTCTCGCAGACCCAGGAGCTTGTGGGTGTCCAGTCGAGCGTCCATGCAAGCCACAACTGCCAGATTGCGGCTTGGGGGCGCGGGCAAATCGCCCTTGTCGAAGGTCTCCGCGTAGCGGGCATTGTTGCTTAGAAGCTCGTCCACTGCCGTCATGGGAAGCTCCTTGTCGAGGATGGTACCTTAGCAAGTATCCGACAGGGTTGACCGCCTTTCAATCATACCAGGCCTTGTATCGACCAGCGCTGGTGGTTTCTCACCAGATGTGGCGGTTGACCATGGTGCGGACAACGCTTACGATACCTAGTATCGCGTTTAGGAGGTCTGCCTCTCCAGCATCGGCCTGCGGCGGGGCGAACCTGAAATAGATAGACCATTGGAGGGCGTATGCTACTGTCCAAGTTCTGCAAGATAGTGGTCTTGCTTGGCCTGCTGACTTTTGCAGCATTGGCTTGCGGTTCAGACCCTACGTCAGCCCCCACTGCCACCGCTGAGCCAACTGTCGCCCCAAGTCCTACACCGACCGCGCCCGCAGCCACCGCTGAGCCAACTGTCGCCCCAAGTCCTACACCGACCGCGCCTGCAGCCACACCTGAGCCAACCGTCGCCCCAAGTCCTACACCGACCGCGCCTGGAGAGCCCTTCGTCATTGGCGCAATGGACGCCCTTACCGGTGTTGCCGAGTCCTACGGCAACCCGTTGTACCAGGCCAAGCTGTTGGCCGTGGAGGAGATTAACGCCGCCGGCGGGATCAACGGCCGGATGCTTGAACTCAAAGTCGAGGACTCCAAGTGTGCGGCCCAAGATGCCATAACTGCCTACAGAAAGCTCACTGATGTGGACGGCGTCAAGATTATCCTGGGCGCCACCTGCAGCGGCTCTACCCTCGGCGCGGCCCCTCTAGCCCAGCGGGATGGCGTTGTCCTTCTCTCCGCATCCGCCACCAGCCCCGACATCGCCTCCGCCGGCGATTACGTCTTCCGCACGGCCATCAACGACCTCAATCTGGGCATAGACATCGGCAACACCCTCTGGGTCGACGGGGTACGCACAATCGCCACCATCAACGAGTCTACCGACTATGCCGAAGGGGCCCGGAGCACTGCCGTAGCCCGTTTCGAGGAACTGGGCGGCTCTGTCGCGGGGTCGGAGCGTTACTCGTCCGATACCACCGACTTCCGCAGCCACCTGACCAAACTGCTTAACCAGGACCCAGACGCCCTTCTCCTGGCGGCTCAAGGTGAAGTTTCCGGTGGCACTATTATCAAGCAGGCCCGGGAGTTGGGATACGATGGCCCCATTTACTCGGAAATCGTCCCCACCGCGCCCGAGGCCCTGAACATAGCGGGCGAAGCCGCCACAGGCCTGAAGGCAGTCATTCCCAATCCCGACCTGACCACCGCCGCCGGCAGGGAGTTCCTGGAGAACTTCCAAGAGCGTTACGGAACAGTTGCCACGTTGCCCTGGTTCCAAGGTTCCGCTTACGACGACGTCTACATCGCCGCCGAGTGCCTGAAGCAGACTGAAGACGACCAGGATGCCGACGGCTTCCGGGACTGCCTGAACAACCTTACCTGGAGCGGGGCCATCGGCGAAGACTACAGCTTTGACGAAAACGGCGACGTGGTGGGACTGGCCAACGTAGTCGTCCAAGTGCTGCCAGTTGCAGAGCGGACCGACGACAACCTGGGCTACCAGGTCTTGGGACCGGCTCCTACGCCCTAGCCCCGTCGACCCCATCGGAAGGCCTGCAACCTTGGGTCCGGCTTTAGGTTACTCTTGGCCCGTCATAACGACGGCTGAGTAGTTCAGCCGTTGGACGCCCTGCGCCACAACCGATAGCCGGTGGCCCACATGATGAGCGGCAATGCCACGTCCACTACCGCCCAGATTATCCAGGCCTGGTGGTTGCCGTCCAGGCTGTCCTCCCCCAGGGCCAGCAGGGAAAACCAGTTGTGCAGAAACAGGATTGTGACGCCTGCGGTTAGGTAGAAGGCGGTTTTGGCTTCCAGCAACGGAAGTGCGGATGCTCTTTCCGAGTCCCGTTCCGCCTCCAGCTTGCGAGAGAAGTTGAAGACCAGCGCCAGCGCCAGCGCTATGACCATCAGGACATCCAGCACGTACCAGACGCTCAGGACGTCGAAGGAATCACTGATGAACGGGTTGATAATGAAGTACGCCGCGACCGCCGTTCCGACGCCTACCAAGTAAACCGCTACCAATCTGCTCAACAATGATTCCATAACACTCCCTCCTATATTTGTTACACCGCTAGCAGCCTTGAGGCGGTTTCCCGCGCCTCGGCCCAGTCGCCCACTATCTGGTCCTCTGGAACCCGCTTAAGGACGTCCAGCGCCTGCAGACTGCGGGCGGGCATACCCGACAGGCCCATCACTATACAGTGTGTGTCCTGGATGTCGGCCGCTTCGACGAGCCGCTCAACTACCAGGGCTGCGCTGTCGTCGACATATACCGTGTCGGTGAAGTCCAGGATCACCACTTCGTGGTCTCGGATGTCCGCTCCAATTGTGTCGATTAGTTTGCTCGAGGATGCGACGGTAAATGTCCCCTTGAGGGCTACCAGTCCGACCCTGGCGGAAAGCATGTCTGTCTCTTCGCCGTTTGCTTCGGTGCCAAAGAAAGTCTGATCCAATAGCGGCGTGGAGATTACGCTGTCCATCTCCAGGCGCTCGAACTGCCGCGCGCTGGTTACTGCGGCAGCGATCATGCCTACGGCGACGGCGGCTACCAAGTCCAGGAACACGGTCAGTCCAAGAGTCAGGAGCATCACCACCATGTGCTCCCGTTGAACGTGCTGAATGCGCGTCAAAAATCGCCAGTCAATTGTGTCTATGGCTACCTTCACCAGGATGCCGGCCAGGACTGCATTGGGTATTCTCGCCACGTAGTCCCCCAGAACCAGTACCAGAACCACTAGAATGGCTACGGAAATCACCCCTGCGACCAAAGTGCTTCCACCGGCTCGGATGTTAGCCACAGTGCTGGGAGTGGCCCCGGACCCCGGCAGGCCGCGGATAAACCCAGCAAACACGTTGCCGATGCCTTGGGCCAGCAGCTCTTTGCTGGGGTCGTGGCGCGCCCGGGTCATCGAGTCGCCCACCAGGGCGGTGAGCAGAGTGTCCACGGAACCCACCAGGGCAATGATCAAGGCTGGCTCAATCGACCGCACTATCACGCCTGGCGAAAGCTCAGGCAGGTGAAAAGAAGGTAGGTCAGTGGGCACCATGCCGATTTCCGGCGCATCGGTGAACCATAGCAGCCCGATTAGAGTTCCGACCGCCAGCGCTACAAGGGTGGCGGGTAGGTACTTGTCGATTCTTGTTGGCCAAGCCAGGGCTGCGGCAAGGGTCACTCCGGCGATGATCACGGCGTTGGTCTCGAAGTGCTCAATCACGTCCGAAATGTTGCGCAGGGTGCCAATCGGCCCCCCGGCTGCGACGGGAGCGCCCAGGAAGGGCAGGATCTGCACCAGAATGATGATCACTCCCACTCCCGACATGAACCCTGATATGACGGAGTAGGGTGTGTAGGTCACGTATCGCCCGATTCTCAGCAGGCCGAACAGCATCTGTATCAGCCCGGCCATGATGACGATGGTAAATGCCTCGGCTATGTTTTCCGGTTTGCTGGCAGCGACGATAACTGCCATGGCCACCGTCATCGAACCGGTTGGACCAGATATGAGAGAGCGTGTGCCGCCGAACACCGCGGCAAAGAAACCAACGGAGATTGCGCCGTACATCCCGGCTGCCGGGCCATCCTCAGGGCCGAAGACCGCCAAGCCGAAAGCCAGCGCCACCGGCAGGCTGACCACCGCAGCAGTTATGCCGCCGAGGACGTCCCCGCGAAGGGTTTGGAGGTTGTACCCCTGCTCCGATATGGAGAAGCGGCTCAGCAAATGAGACTCCGTCGGTAGTTTCGGCTGTCCTTACCAAATGACAAAGAAAATTGTCCGCATACGCTACTCTAAGGCGTTTCCTAGTCTGCCTTAGTCCTTTCCCTCATGGAGTACGCCGTCAAACCCAATTGTTCCCGGGGTTAAGCCATCTGATGCTGAGGGATGTTTAAGCAGCAGTATGCAATCCCTCTAGCCTCTACTATTCCATCACGCTCTTCGTACCCTGAGGCGCTACGAGCTTGTTTCAGAAGCGCAGGTAGAACCCGCGTTACTGGGATTGCGGCGAGCGAGGGCGGCCCGCCCTTAGTACCTGAAATCCTTGCCTAATCGCTGCGGTGATGTCGGCCATGGGAGCGGCCGCCACCGTTCAATTGCCCGCGGTGTTGGGATACTCCCGCCATGTGTACACAGCGCATTGGTGTTTTAGGCGCGCCTCGGCGCGGCGTGCATGCCAATAGCGATAATATTACACCAGAAGAGTCAGAAACATAAGGGGTCGGCAAGAGGGTTCGGCTTACCGAAACTGGCGGAAACCATAGACCCCGGCGAGCTACGGGGTTGTAGCGGTTATGGCTGGGGTTCTATTGCTGCCTGGTTGGCAAGAATCTTGAGGATGACGGACCGGAACGTGATCAGGTCTTCTTCGCCGATGTTCTCAGTAAGTCTGGCGTCATAGGCTGCAAGGCGCCGGGCAAGCAGCGAAGTAAGCTCCTTGCCTTGTTCGGACAAACGCAGCATCACGATGCGCCTGTCATTCCGCAGACGTCGCCTGATCAACAGACCCTTCTTGACCAGGCCGGTCACTATGCGGCTGATCCGCGACGCATCCACCGGCAAGACCTCGGCAAGGTCCGTGGCAGTAGATTCTCTTCGCTCCATGCAGGCCTTGAGAAGGCTGAACTCCACGGGGCTTATGTCGTCAAGGTGCATCTGCTGCGCCGATCCCTTGGCATAAGCATTTATCAAGTCGCCCACGCACGCAGCGAGGTCGACCGGTAAGGCATCAGTCTCAGTTTCATCGCTGTGATGGGTACGCAGTTCCGGACACATAACTCCCTTACCACCCACTCGTATGGACACAGTATAGGGCATGGAGCGGTCAGACTCCACACGCAGCAATCCCATTGGCAAAGGTTTACCTATCGTATCTTATGTGACTAGGGGTGCCCCAGGCCACCGGCCTTTGTGTGGCTTCCAGCGTGGCCGATCCAGAACGAGCTGCAGCGAGAGCGCTAAGTGCTCTACCCTGGTTGACGGTGATCAGACGTCGGGAAGCAAACCGGCGCGTTCAGGACCAGGGGTCGTGGGACACCCCGATCAGCCAAGGCCAGATCGGTGGCGACGCGGCAGGCAGACCGTAGGGACGCCAGGGTTGTCGCTGGATGGAGATCGGAGGATTTAGCGGCCGCCGCTTACGTCAATGGTTACGCCAGTGATGTAGTCAGACTCAGCCGAAGACAGAAAGGCGACGGCGTTGGCCTGGTCCACCGGTTGACCCAGCCGCCTCATGGGTATGCGGTCGGTAAAGACCCGCTTCTCCTCCTCAGTCTTGTTGGCCCAACTGGACTGGGCCCTGCCGGTCAAGGTCACCCCAGGGGCGATGGCGTTGCAGTTTATGCCGTGAGGGCCCAATTCAGTCGATACTTTCTTGGTAAAGGCTATGATTCCGGCCTTGGCTGCAACGTAAGCGGTGTTGGTATCGCCGACGGCATGGCCGGAAATGGAGGAAAAGTTCACTATCTTCCCGCTGCCTTGCTTCTTCATGTGGGGCACGACAGCCTTGGTGCACAAGAAGGTCCCTCGGAGGTTGAACTCGATAGAGGTATCCCATGCTTCCGGGCTTAACTCCTCCACCAGGGCCGCGTTATTAGCCATGAGGGCGGACTTGTTCCCATCGGTGTCTACCAGGACGTTGCTGCCGCCTACTGCATTGACCAGGATGTCTATGCGCCCAAACTTGTCGATGATGGATTCCACCAAGTTCTCTACTTCTACAGTATCCAGCACATTGGCCTGCATGGTGGTGACGTCGCCGCCGGCGGCTTCAATCTCCTCGGCCATGGCGGCCAAGCCAGGAGCGCTGATATCCACGGCCACCAGCTTCGCCCCTTCGCCCGCCATAATCTTGGCAGTGGCTTGCCCTATACCGCTGGCTGCGGCGGTGATTACCGCCACTTTGTCTTGAAACCTCATTGCTTCGTCCTTCCGCCGCACCCCTGTGCGGGCGCGCCGCCCAGGGGAAATAAAATTTGCTGAACTTAGGCTTTCTTGGAATCGCCCGGACTATACTACGGTGCTTGGGGTGCGTCAACCGCCAGCGGCTGGGCGTTGCTAGTGAAGTTGGGGACGGAATTCCCACGTGTGCGATTGGGCGCGAAACTAGCCAGGATGTTGGCGGTTCGTTTACAATTCCCGACAGCCTCGATGATGCCCTCCGGTCAGTCGGGAGGCTTCACGTTTGACACTCTCTGACCCAGGAGAACCCGTGTCGCCAAGCTTACTGGAAGGCGTAAAAGTATTGGACCTGAGCGAAGACATCGCCGGGTCCTTTTGCAGCCGCTTGCTGGCCGACTACGGCGCCGACGTGCTTAAGTTGGAGCCCCCGGAGGGAGCAGTACTGCGCGGCATGGGGCCCTTCTTCGGCGACGACCCCCATCCGGAGAAAAGCCTTTTTTTCCTAGTGATGAACCTCAACAAAAAGGGTGCCACGGTCAACTTGGGAACGGTGGAAGGACAGGGTCTCTTCAAGTCGTTGGTTCCCCAGGTGGACGTGATCGTTGAGTCGTATAGGCCAGGCTACTTGAAGTCTATCGGGCTGGACTACCACGCCTTGGAAAAGTTGAATCCAGGGCTGGTAATGACTTCAATTACGCCGTTCGGCCAGACCGGGCCCTACAGCCAATACCAAGGGGAAGAGATCGTAAACTACGCCATGGGAATGATTATGAGCATCAGCGGAGTCCAGGGACGGGAGCCGCTGAAGCACGGAGGGTTCCAAGCCCAATACGAAGGCGGGTTGAACGGGGCGGCGGCCACTTCGATAGCCCTGTTTGGCCGGGAACGGACCGGGCTGGGGGAGCACGTCGACGTGTCGGTAACCGAGTGCGTGGCCTCGACGATGATGGCTACGCAGACCATGTATGCGTTTACCGGTGGGACGCAGCCCCGCCGCTTGGCCAGCGGCAGCAACTTCGGCAACCCAATGCCCTGCGCCGACGGCTGGATAATCGTCCAACCTGGGGGCGGGGCCTCGTGGCCGGATATTGCCGGGTTTTTCGGCGCGCCGGAGTTACTGGAAGACAGGTTTTCCGACCAAGCACAACGGACGCTGCACGGCGAAGAACTCGACCGAATCGTCATCGGGGCTATAAAGGACCAAAGCAAGTGGGACCTGTTTCCAAAGGCGGCCCAGGCCAGGATGCTGTTCGGAGTGGTCCAGGACCCTTCGGAGTTGGCCCAGTGCCCGCAACTGGAGTCTCGGGAGTTCTTCCGGGAAATCGAGCATCCGGTGATGGGAAAAATCAAGGTCCCGGCGGTTTTGTTCAACATGAGCCTCACGCCTTATGGCGATTGCCGGCCCGCGCCGACCCTGGGCCAACACAACCGGGAGATATACGTGGACGGTTTGGGTTATACCGACCAGGAGATGTCCCGGCTGAGGGAGCAAAGAGTAATCTAGCCGGTTGACCGTTGCCGGCCCTAGTTCGAGGTAGCGTTTGACTTTGCCCTTGGATGGAATCCGTGTGGTGGATTCCACTTACGTCTTCGCCCTGCCCTATTGCGGCGGGCTGATGTCCGACCTTGGCGCCGAGGTAATCAAGCTGGAGGGACCGGGGCGTCCCGACATATCGAGGACGGGGGGCCTGGCGGCCACATTTCCCGACGCAGACCCGGGGGAGGACTGGTGGAACCGGTCATCGACGTACAACCTGATGCACCGCGGCAAGAAGTCTCTGGTCCTGGACATGACGGACGAGCGGGGCAGGGACCTGTTCAGGCAGTTGGCCAGCATCAGCGACGTGGTGATGGAGAACTTTACGCCCAGGGTGATGCGGCGCTGGGGACTGGACTATCCCAACCTGCGAAAAATCAAGCCGGACATCATCATGGTGTCCAACACAGGCTACGGCCACGGCGACGGGCCGTATTCGACCTATCCGGCCCAGGCAACGACCCAGGAGGCGACCCACGGACACTGCTGGATTACCGGCTATCCCGGCGGGCCGCCGTCGAAAGCCGGGGCATCGTTCGTAGACTTTCTGTCGACGTGGTCGGCCATGTTCGCCATCACCGCGGCGCTGCGCTACCGGAACCGCACGGGCAAAGGCCAGTGGATTGACCTGGCTATGTACCAGTCGGGGGCGATGCTCACGTCGGAGTACCTGATGGACGCCATCGCCAACGGACGAGTGAGTGGCCGCATCGGCAACCGGCACCCCTACCGGGCGCCGCAAGGCTGCTACCCGGCCCTGGGCGACGACCAGTGGATTACGCTGTCGGTGGGGAGCGATGAGCAGTGGCAAGCGCTTTGCCGGTTGATGGGCCGGGAGGATATGGCAGAAGACTCTGGTTTGGCCGGGGTCTCGGGGCGCCAGAGCAACCATGACCGCATCGACGAAGCCATAAGCGCATGGACTTCGGCTTTCGACAAGCATGAGTTGATGCACACGCTGCAGGCTGAGGGAATTCCCGCCGGGCCGGTGCTGACGGGCAAGGACGTGCATTTCGACCCCCATTACCAAAACCGCAGATTCTTGGAGCGGGTCACGTACCCTGCTGAACGTAACATGGGGACCAGGCACTTTATCGGTCGGCCGTATAAGTTCTCGAGGACTCCGCTGTGCATCCGCGGCCCCGCGCCGACCTTCGGGCAGCACAACCAGTCGCTGCTGGAGAACCTTTTGGGGGTCGACCATGACACCTACCAGGTCTTGGCGCAGGATGCAGTGGTTGTGACTGTTCCCACCAGCGGCAACATGGAGGTGAGGGTGCCGCCCGAGGAAGCAGTGAAGCGCGGTTTAATGGCGGCGTGGGACCCGGACTACAAAGGACGGTTGTCCCAGCTTTAGAGCTTCTTGCAGAGCCAGCTAGGCCCCATCGCTCGACCAGAGCCATGGCCGCGCTTCTTGACACCCCAGAGAGGCTGGGCATAATCTACAATCCCCGGGCCCGTAGCTCAGCGGCAGAGCAGCCGGCTCATAACCGGCGGGTCGCAGGTTCGACTCCTGCCGGGCCCACCAGTACGCTAGTTGGGCCCTTACAACCCTCCTACAGGGCCGCGACCCAAAGGTCGATAGTTCGTTGGTAACTTGCGCGTCGACAAGTAAACGCGGCGAGGGGAATGGAGGACGGAATCTGCCCAGCGACCCTGTTCACAGCCCAGCAGCGTTTTGCGGTGAGTGGAAGGGTAAGTGACCATCTGGGCCCGGTATGTCGCTAGATGCTTCAAGAATTTTCAGCCTGAACTACGACCTGCAGACTTTCCGCGGGGACCTGTTCGGCGGCATTACGGCGGCGGTGGTCAGCCTGCCGCTGGCGTTGGGCTTTGCCGTGGCGGCGGGACTGGAACCCAAGGCGGGGATGTACGGGGCCATCGCCGTGGGCTTCTTTGCCGCGGTGTTCGGAGGAACGCGGTCCCAGATATCCGGCCCCACCGGCCCCATGTCCGTGGCCATGGCGGTCATTGTCACCAGCGCCGCGGACAACCTGGCCGAAGCCTTCACCATAGTCGTCATGGCGGGGCTGATACAGATCCTGCTGGGCGTCATGAGGATCGGCAGGTTTGTGGCCTTTACACCCTATTCGGTGATATCGGGGTTCATGTCAGGCATCGGCGTGATCGTAATGCTGGTGCAGACTCTACCCTTCTTAGGTGCTTCGGTGGAGCCGGGTGGTCCGTTGGGTTCTATACGGACCTGGCCCGACGCAATCAACAACGTCAACTTCAATGCTCTGATCATCGGTTTTGTTACTCTCGGTGTGGGAGTGCTTTGGCCGGGCCAGCTGAAGAGGATTCTTCCCCCTACACTGGCGGCGTTGATCGCGGGGACGCTATTGGGTGTCCTATGGTTAAGCGATACGCCGGTCATCGGCGAAGTGCCCACCGGCCTGCCGGGCATAGAATTGCCGGACCTTTCTCTGGATATCTTGGCAGGGGCAGTGGCGCCGGCGATAACCATTGCCCTGCTGGGATCAATAGACAGCCTGCTTACTTCCTTGATTGCCGATACTATGACCCGGACCCGCCACAAGCCAAACCGGGAGCTGGTAGGTCAGGGCATTGGCAACATGATGGCGGGATTTATCGGGGGCCTGCCGGGCGCAGGCGCAACTATGGGAACGGTGATCAACGTACGTGCTGGGGGCCGCACGCCAGTGTCGGGAGTGGTGGTCGCCGGGATCCTGTTGGCATTGGTGCTGGGGCTTGGGGGATACGCCGAGAAAATCCCCCACGCGGTGCTTGCCGGCATTCTGATGAAGGTCGGCTGGGACATCATCGATTGGCGGTTTATCACCCGGATTCATCGGGTGCAGCGGGAACACCTTCTGGTGATGCTGATCACTTTAGGATTAACGGTGTTCTTAGACCTGGTTACTGCAGTGGCGATTGGGCTGATCGCTGCCGGTATGGCCAGCGCACGGCAATTCGAGCGTATGGAACTGGACAGCGTGGTATCGGTGCCGTTGCTAGACCGGAACTTCCTGCCGGGAGACACTGGAGGGGAAGATGCGGACTCTTTCTCCGCCCGTGTTGGCCTAGTAGCCCTGAGGGGGAGTTTTACCGTGGCATCTTCCAGCAAGCTGATCGATACGATAAGCGTGGACATCGGGGACCACGAGGTGGTGATCCTGGACTTCACCGGCACCGTCTACATCGACGACAGCGCCGCCCTGGTGGTGGAGCAGTTAATCGACAGCGCTACAGAGCACGACACCCAGTGCATCGTGATGGGTCTATCGGGCCCACCTGCAACGACCCTTGAGACCCTAAACGTTCTACAAAACGTGCCCCAAGACCAGTTCGCCGCGACATTGGATGCCGCGCGGGACACGGCGAGACGGTTGCTGGAGAATAGTTAGCCCGATACGAAGTCTTAGGCTCCATCTTGCTCACCAGTTGATTGCTCAAGGCCAAAGCGCCGCATCGGCCCGCGGCTAGGTTGCCTCACGCCAACGCATAATCAACGTAACTAGTTCCGGCTCCCATGGCAAACTCGCGCCCCGGCCACCAAACAACAACAGGCGCTCAATGAGGAGCGCCTGTCGCATTCAGCCAATGATGGGATCCGGGTCTAGTCCAGGCGGTACACTCTTGCCGCGTTGCCGCCGGCAATCTTAGCCTTTTCCTCCTCGGTGCAGTCCGCCAGGATGGTTTCCAGGATCTCAACGCTCCGGGGGAAAGTCGACTCTGCGTGGGGGTAGTCGGCGCCCCACTGCAGGTTGTCCACGCCTATGATGTGCCGGTCACGGATGCCCATGGCGTCTTCCTGGAAGCCCAGGAAGCAATTGCTGTGGAAATAGTCGCTGGGCAGCACGCCGTCCTTGAACCGGACCATCCGGTCGTTGTCGGCGCGGGTCCCTTCCTGTGCTTCGATGGCAGGCGGCATCCGGTCGGTGTAGGTGTAGTCGATGCGGTCCAGGAAGTGGGGCGCCCAAGAAAGCTCGTGCTCCACCGAGCCCACCTGCAGCTTAGGATGGCGCTGAAAGACGCCGCTGAAGATCATGTCGGACAGCGACATCTGGGGCCAAAAGGCGTAGTTGCAGATAACGGCGGGCCGGTCCCACCGGTGGTCGAGGTCGGCGAACTCCTCGTTCCTGCTGTAGCGGTTGCCCGAAATGTGCAGGCTGAGAGGCATCTGCAAGTCCTCGGCCGCGGACCAGAAGGGTTCGTACACCGGGTTGTCGTAGAGCTGCTCCGTGCTGGGATAGGAGGCGATCATTGCCCCGACCATGCCCATCTTTGCGCAGCGTTCCAACTCCTTTACGCCGACGCCAATGTCGTCGGTGTTGATCATGGCGATGCCTTTAAGCCGCTTGGGGATGGCGGCGCAGAATTCTGCGACCCAGTCGTTGTAGATCCTGCAGACCTCATCCAGCAACTGGCCGTCGGGCAGGCAGAAAATCAAGAATCCAATCGAAGGATAGACAATGCTGACGTCCTGTCCGTCGATATCCAGATCTTTGACGTGCTCTTCAGGAATGTAACCGCCGGGGCGAGCGTCCTCCATTGTAACCCGGCGCTGCATCTTCTTCTCCGGCTCTTCGAACCGGTTACCCACGTTGGCCGACCCCGAAGTGGCGGCGCCGATTTTCAGGCCGTCGCAGTACCACATATCGCTGGTGGGTAAGCTCTTGACGTAGGGAAGGCGGTCGGCAAACTTTGACCCCGCGGCCCTGCTGGTCCACAGGTCTGCCGGCTCGATGATGTGATTGTCCTGGGAAATGACTCTATAACCTGGCATCATGTACCTCCCGTATCCTTATGATCCCAGCCCCACGTTTATGGCCCCAATTATGCTTTCGCCGATGACGACTGTCAATAAATGATATTCGTTTCCCAGGCGTGAGATTGTTTGCCTCAGGGCCAACACCCGCGTCGCGACGAGTGGACTAAAACGGGCGATGAGACCTAGTCGAGCAATTCGATTTTGATGACGGGTTTGGACGGGCTACGGCGCTAAGAGGCCGTAGGCCAGATGCGGCGGGCGGTCAGCGCCGAAACCAGTTCTGTGGCGTCAAACGAGCGCCCCCGCCGGTGCCACTCGGGCCTTACCTTGACAATCTCTGCCTGGGCCTTGGCCGGGTCGGGATTGTCGGTCTCGTAGATGGCCAGGTATCGAGCATTTATATCTGATAGCTCCACGCTTTCGTATCTGTAGGCAGTGTGAAAGGCCCCGGTGCCCAAGATATCCGGTATATGGATGTCTTCGTACCAGCGGTTGAACTCTTCGTGCCTGGCCTCGTCTGTGCAGTTGGTGAATACGATTAAGACTCCCCGGGCCGGTTTCGTCGAAGCCACGAACTCGCCGCCCCGCCTCTTGAATATCCCCCACCCCATGCTTTTGGCCAAGGGAGTGGTCCCGTCATCCTGGTACGGACGCCGGTCCTGCTGATACTCCCTGCCACCCAGCTTGGCTTCGGCTTCCACGTGGGTTGGCATGGCCTGGGACGGATTCCCCAGAGTCGTCTCGTAGACGGAGATAAACCGACCTCGCGGCGAGTTGGGGTCGGTATTTTCGAAGCGCACGGCGTGGTGGAATACACCAGCCTCGGTAACGTCGGGAATGTGGGTATGGTTGTACCAGTAGTTGAACTCAGCCGATTTTGCTTGGTCCGTCAGGCTGGTGAAAGCCACCAGCAATCCCGTGGGATAACGTCCGTCCATGACATGCCTCCTTCTGTTGCAAGCGTCAGAAACCCAAGTCCTCGCCCTCAGTAATGGGTGAGACCCGTTTAATGGCGTTCTAGATTATGCGCGTCAACGGCATATTGGTAATCGCGGGTCGTGTGACCCCTTGCGCATTCTACATGAAGATGATGCAGGACAATTAAGGCCTCGATGGTTACGGCATTTGAATGCTTCGTATGAGTGGTTGAATCGCCGCCCGGACCATCCGGCCATGCCAGGAGATTTCGCGGCCATCCTAGTCACGGTGATAGGTCAATTCGCTAGGGGTCGGGTGATATACTGCCCGACATGATCCGGTCAATGCAGCGATCGGTGAGAATGATCCGGACGGCACCTGGACCGTGGCGCGTTCGCCTGTGGCAGGTAGTACGGAATCTATCGATTAAGGTCAGGCGCGCGAGCCGTTGTTGCGGGAACCACGGGCAGCCAGGGTGTTGAGTGGAGGCGCCAGAGGCTCCCGGCGGGAGCCATCCGCCATGCAGGCACTAACCGTAGGGCCCATTCTTGTCGGCGGGGGCTCCAGCCCCAGTCCCTAGCATGTTAGCGTCTGAAAGGAACACACTTTACCTCTTGGCCTACGGTGATAAAATCCGGGACGTGCCAACGTTCGATATCTCATGAAATGTAAGGACTGTTATGCGCCTTAAGGACAAGGTTGCCCTGATCAGCGGCGGAGCAAGGGGGATTGGAGCGGCCGAGGCGCGCATGTTTGCCCGGGAGGGAGCGCAGGTGGTCATCGGCGACGTGCTGGAAGCCGAGGGCCGGCAGGTAGAAGCGGAAATCAACGAGGCCGGCGGGCAATGCCTCTTTGTTTCATTGGACGTAACCCAGGAACTGGAATGGCAAAGCGCCGTGCAGGCCGCGGTATCCAAGTTCGGCAAGCTGGACATCCTAGTGAACAACGCCGCCATACCAAGTACTCGACACCCCGACGGGAGGCCGTTCTCCATCGAGGAACTTAGCGGAGAGCAGTGGGACCGGGTGATGGAAGTTAACGCCAAGGGCGTGTTCCTGGGCACCAAGTACGCAATCCCCGAACTGCGCCGGGCCGGCGGAGGTTCCATTGTCAACACGGCGTCGGTGGCGGCTCTGATAGGAACCAGCATTAATTCCTACGCCGCTTCCAAGGGGGCGGTTCGCGCCTTTACCAGGGCCACCGCCATACAGCACGCCAGGGAGGGCATCCGGGCAAACGCGGTTTTCCCCGGAGGCATAGATACTCCCATGGGCCATTACCGAATCGCCAACCCGGAGTTTCAGCGCCACGCAGAAGCCCATATCCCGATAGGCAGAACGGGACGCCCCGAAGAGGTGGCCTATGGCGTGCTGTTCCTGGCGTCGGATGAATCGTCGTATATGACCGGCAGCGAGATGGTTATCGACGGGGGCGCAACCGCTTACTAGCCCGCCGGGCGCCGGGACTCCCCTAGGAGGCGGCCTATCCCTGCCCGCCGTAACTTGCCATCGACGGCTAAGGAGTAGCAGCCATGCGACTTGAAAACAAGGTTGCCCTGATAAGCGGGGGAGCCAGGGGAATGGGGGCCGCCGAGGCCCGAATGTTCGCTCGCGAAGGCGCCAAGGTAGTCATCGGTGATCTGTTGGAACCCCAGGGCCGCAGGGTAGAGTCTGAAATCAAACAAGCCGGTGGCGAGTGCGTTTTTGTGACCCTGGACGTGACCCAGGAATCGAGCTGGGAGAGGGCGGTCGGGACGGCAGTAACCAGGTTCGGAAAGCTGGACGTTTTGGTAAACAACGCCGGGATAATCAAGACGGCGGCCCTCGAAGAGATTACGCCCGAGCTGTGGGACTTGGTCATGGCCGTTAACGCCAAGGGTGTTTTTCTGGGCACGAAAGCAGCGGTGCCGGTAATGAGAGAGGCCGGAGGCGGGTCGATTGTCAACATCTCATCGTCCGCCGCCTTTGTCGGATACCACCCCGGCAATGCCGCCTATGACGCCTCCAAAGCCGCAGTCCATCTCTTGACCAAGACTACCGCCATCCAGGTTGCCAAGGACGGCATCCGGGTCAACTCGGTCCACCCCGGGTCGGTAGATACGCCCATGACTGCAGGGCGGCTGACCAACCCCGAGATACAGCGGGACGTGGAGGAGCGTAACCCGGTGGGAAGGACCGGCCATCCCGACGAGATAGCCTACGGAGTGCTGTTCCTGGCTTCGGACGAGTCTTCCTACATGACGGGAGCCGCGTTGGTCATCGACGGCGGCTACACCGCCCAGTAGACCTGGATATAGCTGCCAAGATCCCGGCGCCCAGTCCAACTTGGGAGTCGAGGCACGAGACCGTGGCAGGTGAGCAGCATGGCGACCATTGCAGTGATCGGAGACTTCAACGAGCGGTATGAGCCGCACGCCGCGATTGGCGCCGCGGTGGCTCACGCTCAACCCCTCTCCACAGGCGATCGGGCCGAAGTGGTGTGGCTGGATACGGAGAGTTGCAAGGGCCTCGGGGAGTCGGATCTCAGCCGCTTTGACGCATACTGGATTGCGCCGGGGAGCCCGTACAAGAGCATGGAGGGGGCTTTACGGGTTATCAGATATGCCCGGGAGGCCGATGTGCCGCTGCTGGGGACTTGCGGCGGGTTCCAGCACGTGGTGCTGGAGTACGCCCGGAACGTGTTGGGGTTCAGCGATGCGCAGCACGCCGAGTACGACCCCTACGCGTCCAGCCTGTTCATCAAGGAATTGGAGTGTTCCCTGGCGGGGCAGTCAATGCCGGTGAACATCGCACCGGGCAGCGTTGCGGCCGGGGCCTATGGGGCAACGGAGGCAACCGAGCGGTACTATTGCGACTTCGGCTTGAACATGGACTATTTAGGTGACCTGAAAGCCGGCGGCATGGTGGTATCAGGGACGGACGCCGACGGCGAGCCCCGGATCGTCGAGTTGCCGGACCTTCGGTTCTTTGTCGCCACGTTGTTTGTGCCGCAGACGAGGAGCACCAGAGAGCGTCCGCACCCGCTGGTTGTTGCATTCCTGAACGCGTCGTAGGCTGTGCGTTCGCCCTTCGATTTTCCCCTTCGAGAACCTTAGGACAGGCTCAGGTCGAACGGAGGGGGTCATGTGATGAGACCCTCATCGAGCAGGGCTTTGATGGCGCCGTCGAAGCCTTCCAGAGCCTGGTCGATGTCGCTTTCGGTGTGGGTGCCGGAAAGGACGCCGCTGGTGCGGGACATGTTGTCCACTCCACGCACCTGCAGGGCTTGACGGAAGCTGCGCTGAAGCGACGCAGGGGTGCTCTTCAGGGCTTCGGCGGTCAGGCCGTCGATGGACTTGTGGCCGAAGTGAAGGTGGAAGGTGGAAGAGTCGCCGTATACGCAAGCGTTAATTTCGTGGCGGTTGATGATGTCGCCCAGGCCGGAGCGCAAACGTTGGGCCATGCGGTCGGCTTGGTCCTGCATCTCGCCGGTGGCGACTATGCGCATGGCGGCGCTGCCGGTGGCGGCGGCGTAGGGGTTGCCATTGAAGGTGCCGCCATGGGGAACCCGTTCAAAACGGTCGTGATGAGGGTCGCCCGTCTCTTCCATAACCTGCATAATGTCGCTGTGTCCGGCAACCGCCCCGCCGGGCATCCCTCCGGTTAGGACCTTGCCCATGGTGCACAGATCGGGAGTGACCCCCACTTTCTGTTGCAGCCCGCCGGGGCTCCAACGAAAGCCTGTGATCACTTCGTCCAAGATCATGACGACACCGTATTGCCGCGTAAGCCGCCTGACGCCCTCCAGGAATCCGGGTTGGAGGGGGACGGTGCCGTAGGAAGCGCCGGACCCTTCGGTGATGACGCCGGCGATGTCGCTGTCGGAGGCCAGGGTCTGCTCCAAGGCATCGAGGTCGGGGGGCAAGACCACGACGGCATCGAGAGCGGCTTTGGGGACGCCAGTGGAAGACGGCACGTCGAATGGGGCCAGGTTGCCTGGCATGACGTAATCGTGCCAGCCGTGGTAGTGGGACTCCCAGCGGACGATCTTGTCCTTGCCGGTGTAGGCCCGGGCGATTCTCATGGCCAAGGCGGTGGACTCGGTGCCGGAGCCGACGAAACGCACCTTGTCGGCGCAGGGAATCAGGTTGCAGACGCGCTCGCCCCATTCCAGCACTTTTTCAAAGGGCCCTCCGTAGTAGGAGCCGCGGGGAGCAGCCTCGGTCAGCGCAGCCACAACCTCCGGGTGAGCGTGGCCCAGGAGCAATGATGCGGCACCCATGCCGAAGTCGATGTACTCGTTGCCGTCGACGTCCCATTTGCGGGGGCCAAGCCCTCGCTGAAGCATGATGGGGAAGGGTTCGGACACGTGGCTGTCATGGCCAGCGCCGCCGGAGGGGAAGTATTGCTTGAACCTGGGGAATAAGGCTGCGGACTTGGGATTCTTGCGGATGTAGGCTTCTCTGATGGTCTCAGCCATCGGTCCTCCTTTGCGCCGGTGTTGGGCGGCGGGTGGGGGCTATGGGGAGATGGGCATTATGCGGGCAATATACCGGGTTCCAGACCGAAACACCAGAACGGGCGTCTGGGATGGAAAATTTTAGTTCCCCTTCCATTTCCTCTCATTTCCTCCCATTACTGCTGCCGGCCAGCCCGCCGGATCACGCCTTTTGGGGGATGGGGGTGGGCTGGCCATCGGAGGAGAGCACTACAAGGCCGCGGAGGGTGTCCCAAGGCAACATGGCGCCCAGGAGATGCTCGACGCCTGGAAGGACTTTGTCGGTCACGCATTTCGCCAGGTACTGGTGGACGGCCCCGAAAGTGGGCAGGCGGTACCCGGCGTCTACGACCTTGCGGACGAAGGCATGGGCGTCGGGCAAGGGCTTGCGGTCCATCGCGGCGGTGTAGGAGTCGGTGCAATAGTTCTCGGCCATGGTCCGGAGCCGGTTATGGGATATTTCCAGGGCGAACTTGCGACGGAGGGCGTTGATGCGGGACCTGACGTAGGATAGCTGGTTCATTTTGGTTCACCTCTTGGCGGAAATTTTGGGTTGCCTTTCATTTGGTCTTATTTGCTCTCATTCTTGCCGGGGAGCGGGTGGCCCCCCACAACCCCCGCCCGTCCGTTCCCCCTTCGAGAGCCTCAGGACGAACGGGCGGGCTCCTTTCAGGACGAACGGACGGGCAGTTCTCGGGACGAACGGGCGGGCGGGCGGAGGTGCGGAGATTTCTGGGTGGGCGATACAGGTTGAGGACAGGCAGTTTTAGATTCCTCGTCGCAGGCTCCTCGGAATGACAGGGTGGTGCGCTGTGCTCGGAATGGCAGGTCGGGGCGTAGGGATGACGGGTTGGGGGAGGCCCGGCGTGGCTGGAGGCGGGTCAGTTGGTCGCGGAAGTCGGGGGCTTCGAGCCAACGGTAGAGGGCGATTTCTCCGATGCCGGAGGAGCGGGCGGCTTGGGCCAAGGTGGGAGTGGCGGCGATGACGGGCAGTGCGGACTGTTGGCGGCGGGAGAGGCTGGAATTTTTCGATCGCCTCCCATTTTCTCCCATTTCCTCTCGTTCAGGAGAGTTGGAGGAGGTGGGAGCGGGTCTGGAGCGGCGTTTGGTCACAACATGTCACGGGCCTCAGTGGCAGGTCTGGATTTGGTCCGGCGCATTGGCGGGGACCTGACCTGCGTTTATGATATGGGGATCTTGTTGGGGTGGGCAAGGGGGGAAATGACAGTAGTTTTGGGGGGCGGGGTGTTCGTGTGAGGGCCACGATGTTGGTGGACAGGCGCTCTGGATTCCGGCTCGGGGGCCGGAATGACGGGTTGGGGGCGGGGGAGCGGCGTGGTTGGGGCGGGGGAGCGGCGTGGTTGGGGCGGGGGAGCGGCGTGGTTGGGGCGGGGGAGTTATAGATTCCTCGGCTGCGCTCGGAATGACAGGTTGAGGGGGATAGCTGGGAACTTTTTGGGGGTGGGGTGCGTCTATTTCGGTGTTACGGGGCGGGGAGACCTTTATATTTTTCCCCGAAGAGCACAACTTGGTGGGGATGGTGGGCATTCTCCTACCTGACCCCGTACTGGATTCCGGCTCGGGGGCCGGAATGACGGAAAAGGAGTGGACGCAGCATGATGAGGCTCTTGACGTTGGCAATTTTCTTGGCAGCGATGGCGGGGTTGATGGCCATGGCAGCCTGCGACGGGGACCCTTCGACAACGGAGCCCGCCGGGACTCCGACTGCCGGACCTACACAGCCACCGACTGTGGGGCCTACACAACGGCCGACGGCCGGGCCTACGCCGCGTCCAACTACCGGAACCAGGGTCGGTGTCACGCCCACTCCATCTCCAACCATTCGCTCGATAAGTCCGACTCCGCGGCCAACGCCCAAGGTAGAGGTGGTCCCGGGGCTGCCGGCGGACAGTTTTGTCGCGGTCGTGCCCAAGAGGCTGCGGGCGGGGTATGCAGAGCGGGTGTCGGTGTCGCTGTTCAACGGCGACAGCCCGGTGGCCGGCGAGGTGCGCTTGAACCTGTTCGACGGGCGGGACTCGGTGGCCTCGGTGGAGGCCACGGTCAACGGGGCGGCTAACCTGGAGCTACCGATACCGAACCTAGAGCCGGGCCTCTACTTGATAGAGGTAGAGGTGGAGGGAGTGCCGGAGATTCGCAGCTCTTCCGTCCAAGTCGAGGAGGGGTTCCTGCTGTTCGTGGAGACGGACAAGCCGATATACAAGCCGGGCCAGACCGTACACATCCGGCTGATGACTCTGGACGCCCTGTTGAAGCCCTGGCCGTCCAGTGCAACGGTGGAGGTGCAGGACGCCAAGGGAATCAAAGTATTCAAGAGAGAAATTGCCACCGACGATTACGGCATGACCACGCTGGACCTGCCCCTGTCAACTGAGCCGAACCTGGGGGTGTGGAAGCTGACGGCGCTGGCGGGGGAGCAGAAGACGCAACTGGACGTGCGGGTGGAGGAGTACGTGCTGCCCAAGTACGAGGTGACGGTGGACACGGACAAAGACTGGGTGTTGACCAACGAGGCGATACAAGGAGCAGTGTCAGGCGAGTATTCGTTCGGCAAGCCGGTGGTGGGCGAATACGAGATAGTCGCCTGGCGGTACGTGGGGCAGTGGGAAGAGTACGCGCGGTACACCGGTCCCATAAACGGCGAGGACCGGTTCACCATCGAACCTGTCCGGTACGTCGCCGGAGTGCCGGCCGCGGGAGGACAGGGGAACGTGCGGCTTGACGTGACCATACGGGAGAAGGGGACGGGATACGAGGAGGCGACCAGCAAACTGCTGACCGTGGCGGCGGCCCCGGTGGTGTTGAAGGTGATACCGGAGAACAGCGTGTTCAAGCCCGGGCTGGACATGTCGTACCTGGTCATTACGGACGAACCCGACGGGACGCCGGTAGACACAGACGTGACGGTTACCCTGGAATACCTGGACACTGAATTCGAAGTGGTGCATGAAGTAACGACGAAGGCGGCGACGTCCGGCGGCAAGGCATTGGTGAAGGCGTTTCCTCCACGGGAAGCGGTCCGGCTGTTTCTTCACGCCACGACCGGAGAGGCCTACGCCTCACTGGTGCAGCAATCGGGACACTCGCCTTCAGGCAACTTCATACACCTGGAGCAGGTAGGCGGGGAGAGCGCGAGGGTGGGGGATACCGTCAGATTTCGGGTGAACTCCACGCGGGAGGCGCGCAACTTCTACTATGAAGTGCTGTCGCGAGGCACTGTGCTTTTCACCGACGTGTCTTCGGGACCGGATATTGAGTTCACGGCGACACAGCTAATGGCGCCGTCGTCGCGAATCCTGGTGTACCAGATATTGCCCAACAACGAGATAGCGGCGGACTACCTGCCGTTCAGCGTCGCGGGGTCCTATGCCCACGACGTGAGGGTCGGGTTCAGTTCCGATGGGGTCCGGTCGGAAGAAGTCAGGCCGGGCGACGCAGTGGAAATCGACCTGCAGACCCAGGGCGAGGCACGGGTGGGGCTGGCGGCCGTAGACAGGTCGGTGTTCATCCTGGCGGAGAACCGGCTGAACCTGCGGCAGGTATTCAACGAGTTGGAGAGGCTGTACCTGGAACCCCAGGCGGAGGCGCACGACCTTTGGTACGACAGCGACATCATTACTCGCGGCGCCCGGGAGACCTTCGAGGATGCCGGGGCCATCGTCCTGACCAACAAGGATGTCCCGACAGGCGAGAGCTACGAATACCCTTGGGAAGTTATGGAAGCGGAAGCGATGGCCGAAGATGCAGTGATGATGGATGAGGCTGCTCCGGCAGCCACAGCCGAGCCGGCGCCCCCTGCCGATGGCGCTCCGGCGGGGCTGGCGGAGGTGCAGCGGGTGCGGCAATTCTTCCCGGAGACGTGGATATGGCTGGACGTGGAGACCGGGGACGACGGGGCCGCGGTGGTGCCAGTGACAGCGCCGGACAGCATCACCACGTGGATGCTGAGGGCTGTGGGAGTGTCCAAGGAGCACGGCCTGGGTATCGGGGAAAGCCAACTGCGGGTGTTCCAGCCCTTCTTCCTGACGGTAGACCTGCCCTTCTCGGCCATTCGCGGGGAGGAACTGCCGGTGAAGGCGGCGCTGTTCAACTACCTGGACTCGCCGCAGGAGATGTTCGTGGAGATAGAGGAAGCGGACTGGTTCGAGCTGCTGGACGAGACGTCCAAGTCGGTCAGCATCAAAGCCAACGACATCGGCGGGGTGGAGTTCAAGATACGGCCGACGGGTCTGGGCAAGGGCCCGGTGAAGATTACCGCCCGGAGCACGGAAGCAGCGGACGCGGTAATCAAGGAACTGCTGGTGGAACCTGAGGGGTTGGCGGTGGAGACGGTGGACAACCAAGTGGTGTCGGACGGACACCGGCAGCAGTTCCACTCCGGACTGCCGTTCAACGCGATAGAGGGTTCAGGGAGGGCCTATGCGGCCATCACCGGGAGCCTTTTGACTCAAAGCATCGAGGGGCTGGACCAACTGCTGAGGATGCCCTTTGGGTGCGGCGAGCAGAACATGATCCTGTTTGCGCCCAACGTGTACGTGGCACGGTACCTGAAAGAAACGCAGCAGCTCAAGCCGGAAATCATGGCCAAGGCCGAGCACCTGATGACGGTGGGCTACCAGAGGGAGCTGATATACCGGAGGCAGGACGGGAGCTTCTCGGCCTTTGGCGACTCGGACCAGGAAGGCAGCCTGTGGCTGACGGCCTTCGTAGCCAAGACGTTCGCCGAGGCGCAGGCGTTGATGTACGTGGACCCGGCAGTTATAGACTCGGCGACAAGTTGGATAGAGAGCCACCAGCGCAGTGACGGATCGTTCGAAAACGTGGGCTTCCTGCATCACCAGGAGCTGCTGGGGGGACTGCAGGGACGGGACGCTTTGACGGCCTACGCGGCTGCGGCGCTGCTGGAGAGCGGGAACGTATCCTCGGGCACCAGAGCCATCAGGTACCTGGAAGGCAAGCTGAACCGGATGGATGACCCGTACACCATGGCCATCACGTCGTACGCCCTGGGACTGGCGGACAGCGACTTCAGGGAAGCTGCCTACGACAGGCTGATATCGATGGCACAGGTGGACGATGACGGCGCTTTGTACTGGGGCGGGGCATCCGTGGAGCCCTATGCAGAGGAGACCCAGCCGAGGCACGGTAACGCCAGCGCGGCCATAGAGACGACGGGCTACGCCCTGCTGGCGCTGCTGGGCCACGAGGACCTGGTGAGCGCGTCGAGGGCGGCCAAGTGGCTGGCGGGGCAGAGGAACGCGCTGGGCGGGTATGGCTCGACCCAGGACACGATCGTGAGCCTGCAGGCCCTGACGGCGTTTTCGACCAAGGTGCGGAGCGACGTGGACATGACAGTCACGCTGGAAGCCGGCGACTGGAACAAAGAGGTGCGAATAACGCCGGAGAACTCGGACGTGATGCAGACGGTGGAGCTGCCGCTGGGGGAGGAGGTCACCGTCAGAGCCAAAGGCAAGGGAGACGCGGTGGTGCAGTTGGTGCTGCGGTACAACGTACCGGAGAGGGGCCTGGAAATCCAGGACGTGTTCGACATCGACGTGGACTACGGCACCGAGAACGTGGAGGTGGACGACCTAATCACGGTATCGGCGTCGGTCACGTTCAATCCTCTTATCCCGGCCAAGGCGGGGATGGTGGTCTTGGACGTGGCGATTCCCACGGGCTTTGCGCCGGTGCGGGGGACGGTGGCGGAGTTGGTGGAGACCCACGCCAGCCTGAAGCGGTTCGAGGTCGCCGGACGGAAGGTGATCCTGTACATCGAGGACATGGAGCCGGGCCAGACGCTGTCGTTCGAGTTCAAGGCTCGGGCGAGCTTCCCGGTGCGGGCCAAGGACGTTGTGTCGCAGGTGTACTCGTACTACCGGCCGGAGTACCGGGGGGAGACGATGGGAGGGGCGATTACGGTGAGCGACTAGGTGTCAATCAGCAATTGATATTCGGGGCGGCGGGCGTGGTTCCCGCCGCTCCGGACTCGACTCCGCGAGAAAGGCTCAAAGAGGGGTCTTGGGTGTCGGGTACAGGCTTATGCGGGGGTGAGCCCATCCCCAGATTCCTCGTCGCTTCGCTCCCCGGAATGACAATATTGAAGCCAGTCTGGGGATGACAGGTTTGAGGCAAGGCAATGATTACCTTGACAGTCCAGGCTGGGTTAGAGACACTTGGCCCTTGGCGCAAGGGTTATTCCGCTCCTGAACCAAGGCAGGGACTGTTGATGGCGTCGTCGTGGGAAAGCGTCACGGTCGATGACCGGGGCATGGACGTGTACTTGAGTCTTCCCGAGGGGCCGGGGCCGTTTCCGGCAGTGGTGGTGGCCCACCACGGGGCCGGGTTGGACGAGTTTACGCGGGAGATGGCCAACCGTTTGGCGGGAGAAGGCTATGCGGCGGCGGCGCCCGACCTGTTCCACCGGGTTACGGAGGGCATGCTGGCCGACGGGTCCAAGAGATTTAACCACCTGAGCGATCCCGACATCGCGGCAGACATCGACGCCACGGCGGAGTACCTTCAAGGCCATGCCGCCGTGAACGGCGAGACCATCGGGGTGACGGGGTTTTGCATGGGAGGCCGGGTGACCTGGCTGGCAACATGCACCAATTCCGATTTCAGCGCGGCGGCGCCGTACTACGGCGGGAATATCATGGCCGCACGGGGAACGGCTACGGAGGCCCCATTCGAGCTGGCCAAGGGCATCGGGTGCCCGGTGCTGTTTCATTTTGGGGAGGTCGACGCGAACCCGTCGCAGGACGACATGCGAAAGCTGGACGAGGAGTTGACCCGGTTGGGGAAACCACACCAGTTCTACACCTACCCGGGGGCGGACCACGGGTTCATGGACTTCACGGGGTCCCGCTACCAGAAGCGGGCCTCAGAGGTTTCGTGGGCAAGGACGCTGAACTTCTTCGACCGACACCTCAAAGGAGGCACAGCGGCCTGATGCGGTTCGGCAGCATGATATTTTCCATCAGCCCGGAGCGGGAGAGGGACCACGAGATCATCCACAGCACCCTGCAGGATGCGGTCAGGGCGGAGGAAATCGGCCTGGACGCGGTGTGGCTGACGGAGCACCATTTCGACGGGACGGTGGCCTACGCCGACCCGCTGGTGTTCGCCGGAGCGGTGGCGGCGCGAACAAGCAGGGTCAAGATTGGGTTCGCGGTGGTGGAGATGGCGCTGCACCACCCGGTGAGGCTGGCGGTGCAGACGTCCCTGATTGACCACCTGAGCAGGGGGCGTTTGATCGTCGGCACCGGACGGGGGTCAATCTTCAACGAGTACGAGTACATCGGCTTCGGGGTCAACATGGAACAGGGCCGGGACATGATCCCGGAAGCGGAAGAGTTACTGATAAAGGCGTGGACCGGTGAGGACGTGGACCATCAAGGCCGTTACTGGAAGTCTGCTTTCCCGGAGCTGCGGCCGCAGCCCTATCAAAGGCCGCATCCGCCATTGGTCCGAGCGTGCGCGACCGAGGGATCCCTGAAGCAGATGGCGGGTATCGGCAGGCCGGTGCTAATCGGCGTGCAGACGATAGACACGCTGCGGCAGCGTTTCCAGATGTACCGGGACTCGATGCTGGAAGCGGGGTTCGGCGAAGAGGCGGTGGAGGACGCGCTGGACCAGACGTGGGCACAACGGGGGTTGTACGTTGGGGAGAGCGATGAAGAGGCGCGGGAAGTAGCGGAAGCGGCCCTGAGCAAGTCGACGCACCACCTGCTGGAAGCCCGGATCAAGTACAACCCTGGGGGCGAGACCCACGTTCCTGCCGGCCAACCGCCGCGGGCGGCCGAAATCCCGGAGGTCGCCTTTCTGGCCGGCACACCCCAAAGAGTGGCCGAGCAGATAGCGGAGTTGAAGGAAGCCGGGGTACGCAACCTTATGATGAACATGAACGTGGGGCAGATGCCGCGCAAGCTGGTGGAAAAGTCGATGCGGGCCTTTGGCGAAAAGGTGCTGCCGGCGGTACGCGGGGTTTAGGCGCCGCGCTTACGAGGCGGGAGGAGGAGGCTGGGAGGGTCTGGGCCCGATTACTCCCCGATGCCTCAGGTCAGCAATCTGGTCCTGGCTGTAGCCGGACTCGGCGAGAATCTCGTCGTTGTGCTCGCCCAATAGCGGCGGGTAACGCCGGACTGTTGGAGGCGAGGCAGCCAGCTTGAGAGGGGACCCCGGGACTTTCAGGCCGGGAACCTCAGGATGGGGAACGTCCATGACCATGTTCCGGTGCTGCACCTGGGGGTCGTTAAGCACCTGAGACACCCGGTTGATGGGGCCGCAGGGCACGCCGGCATCGGAAATGACCTTAATCCAATGGGCCACCGGCTTTTCCTCGAAGACCTGTCTGAGGATCTCCACGCATTCGGTGCGATGGGCCACGCGGTCGGTGTTGGTAGTAAACCTGGGGTCTTCGATTAATTCGGGGCGGCCGATGGCGCGGCACATACGCTCCCACAGGCCCTGGTTACCGCAGCCTACGATGAAAAACGCATCGGAGGCCGGGAAGCTCTGGTAAGGCGTAAGGCTGGGGTGGCCAGAGCCCATGCGGTGGGGGTCCTTGCCGTCGGCCAGGTAGGCAGTGCCGTGGTAGCTCATTGCCGCCACCTGGCCGTCCAGGAGAGATGAATCGATCCATTGGCCCTCGCCCGTCTGCTCGCGGTGGTAGAGGGCGGTCATTATGCTGCCGTAGACCAACATCCCGGTGAACAGGTCCACCAGAGAGAATCCCACTCTCAAGGGGGGTCCGTCGGGTTCTCCGGTCAGGTGCATCAACCCGCTGTAGGCTTGGATTATCAGGTCATAGCCGGGCTTGTCGGCTAAAGGGCCGGTGCGGCCGTAGCCGGAGATGGAGCAGTAGACGATTCCGGGGTTGATTTTGCGCACGGCGTCGTAGCCCAGCCCCATGCGGTCGAGGGCGCCGGTGCGGAAGCTCTCAATCATCACGTCGGCGTTGGCCGCGAGGCCCAGCACCAAGTCCACGCCTTCCTGTTCCTTGAGATTTACTGACAGGCTGCGCTTGTTGCGGTTGAAGGAGGCGAACTGGGTGCTGAGGTTGTCCCAGAAGGGGGTCCATTGGCGGGTCTCGTCGCCCAGAGCCGGTTCTTCGACTTTGACCACGTCGGCCCCCATGTCGCCCATCATCTGGGTGCAAAAGGGTCCGGCGAGGGTGCGAGTCAGGTCGACCACCTTGAGGTTTTCAAGGGCCGGGGGCATCGTCACCTCTGGAAGAGTATGGAATTGGGGATGGCCGCAAGGCCAACGGGGATTATAGCATGGGGGCCGGAGGGGATTGGCGCTGGATGTCCCTTGGGAGTGTGCCTCACCGCGGCGCGGTCAGGACTGGTCGCGAGTCCAGCGGGCCGGCGCGGCTGCGGCCAGGGCGCAGAAAATTTGGGCGATGATCAGGAGCACCACTGCCCACCAGAAGGCGGATTCCCGTATTTCCACGACGATGGCAAGGGTGGTCAAGAACGACACCAATGCAGCCACGACGAGCGCGGCGTATTGGGCGACTTGGGCAGCCAGTCTTTGCGCCCTGAACGATAGCACCCAGCAAGAGTATGCAATTGACGCAGCCGCGATGGATGCGATAGATGCGGCCTTCCAGAAGGCGTCGGAGTCTGGCGTGGCCCAGAGTCCCGCCGCGACCAGGGCGAATCCCAGGGCGGCGGCGGATACGCCGAGGACGGTTAGTACAGGATGCCGGCTCCGGCTTGCCATGACAGCGGAGGGGAAGGCGAGGACGCAGAATCCGGCCAGGGACAGCGCGGTGAACAGCAGCCGGCCCCTGGTCTTGGTGTATTCGCCCAGGACGGCCATGACGAGCAGGACCAGCACTGCCGCCGCCAGCGAGACGGCTACTCCGGCCAGATAGGTGCGAGGTCTAAGGAAGAATTTGGGAGTCACGGACAACGCTCCACGCCATGATATGGGACATGATAGCCCGTCGTGATATGCTGTGAAAGGCATGTCGTCTGATAGCAAATACTGTTCCCGGTGCGCGGCGTCGTTGGAAGTCCGAGAAGTGGCCAGCGGCCAGCGGCCGGTCTGCCCGGCGTGCGGGCACGTGGTCTACGACGATCCCAAAGTCGCCGCGATATGCATCGTGGAGCGGGACCTGAAGGTGCTGATGGTGAAGAGGGGAAACCAGCCGGGGGTGGGACTGTGGAGCATGCCGGGCGGTTACGTGGACCGCGGCGAGGTAGTAGAGGAAGCGGCGGTGCGGGAGGTGCTGGAGGAGACGGGCCTGGAAGTGAAGGTGGAGCGGCTGGTGGGGTTGTTCTCCAAGCGGGCCCATCCCGTGATTGTAGCGGCCTTCGCGGCGCGGGAAGTTGGCGGGGCGTTGCAGGCCGGTCCGGAAGCGCTGGACGTGGGCTTCTTCTCCCTGGACGACCTACCTCCTTTGGCGTTTGACGGGGACCTGTCGATCCTGGACGGGTGGAAGGGCCAATGCCGGGGCGGGCGCCAAGCCGCGCCGTGAATCCCGCGGCGTGAACTTAACGGGAATAAACGGTCTGCTGGCAAAGGCCGGCAAAGAGGCCGTGAACTTACTGTTTCCCATGGAGTGCGCCGGGTGCAGGCGCGCAGGAGGGATCCTGTGCGAGACGTGCATTCCCGGCCTGGCCAAGCTGACGCCGCCGTACTGCCGCATCTGCGCCTCGCCCCACGGCCAGTCCCCGTGCCGCTGGTGTGAAGAGAACGCGCCGGCGATTGACGGGGTGCGAGCACCGTTCTTGATGGAGGGAGCGGTGCAGCAGGCGATATTCGCTTTGAAGTACAGGGGGATACGGGCGGCTGCGCCGGAGCTGGCCCGGCTGTTGGCCGGATTCATGGCGGAGCGGCGAACGCCGGGGGACGTGATCGTCGCGGTGCCGCTGCACCGGCGGCGGCTGCGGACAAGGGGCTATAACCAATCGGAGTTGCTGGCCAGGGAGCTGTCTAAAATCACCGGCTTGCCGTGGGCGAAAGGCATGTTGACCCGGGTCAAGGACGCACCGCCGCAGGTGGAGGCAGCGACGCGGGCGCAACGGCGGGCGAACGTGGAGGGGAGTTACGAGGTCACCGGCGACGTTGACGGGCGGCGGGCGTTGTTGATCGACGACGTGGTGACCACCGGGGCGACGATGTCTTCGTGCGCGGCGGCGTTGAAGGAGGCGGGAGCAGCGTCGGTGTGGGGGTTGGCGCTGGCGAGGGAGGCTTAGGGTGTAGGCAAAGGGGCTAAGAAACTTCTGAAGAACACCGCCATGGCGGTAAGAGTTCCGTCCCCCTCATCCTAACCTTCTCCCGCCAGGGGAGAAGGGATTTGAGAAATCCGTATTCGGATGCTTCTTAGGTGGCCTTTACCCAGGTCTCGGACCAGGCCAGGCAGGCGGTGCTGGTGGGGTTGTCTCCCCGCATTTCCCGGTAGACGTTGCCATCGACGACGTCGCCGTTGATGGTTATCTGGGCCCTTAGAGCGGGGATGAAGCAAGAGTAGACGCCCAAGGACCGGCCGCCGGTGCCGGGTGGGTTCACCAGCATGAAGGGGTCAATGAAGTCGTACCAGGTCAGGGAGATGACGTCGTCGTCGTTCTCCACGCTCTCGGTCCAGAAGGAGCGGGCGTCGCCGGACTTGCTGAACTCGGCCTCGGTGACCGGGAGGGACTCGTCGGCGAACTCGGGGAACAGCATGGTCTCGATTTCGGACTGCAGCCAGCGGGCCAGGGCGATGTTGTCGGAGTAGACCCGTATCTCGTCGTCGATAAGGTCGCTCTTGAGAAAGAGGACGTGGCCAGCGCCTTTGGGGGAATAGAGGACGCGCCAATGGCTGACCCTGGTGGTCTGGGTCCCGCCCTCTTCCTGGGCCAAGCGGATGAATGAGTTCTCGCCGGTGAGTTGGACCTGGGTTGGCCTGATGGTATTCGACGCCGTCATGGGATGTGGTTCTCCATTCTATTAAGGTTTGCTAGTCAAAATTCGGAGCCACTCTTTCAAAGCTGGACGGGTCCGGCAAAGGCGAGCGGCTCCGTGTTGAGTCAGTCAGGGGCAGACGCTGAGGCGTCTACTCATCGGACGGGAACCAGTCCTCTTTCCAGGGGAAGTCGCCGTTGGCCGAATCGTAGGCGGGCAAGCCCTGCTCCACGCGCTCCCGGTAGGGACTGGCGATGGGCTCTTTATAGGGGTAGATGCCTCCCTCGTAAACCTCGGGGCCCTTCTTGAAGTGCTTGGCCTGCTCCAGGGTCTCGATGAAGGGAGCGTTGATTTCGTAGAGCTGTTCCACCTTCTTGGGCCGGGGGCCGGCCTTGGAAACGTGGCCGTAGAGGTCGCGGCCGATTATGCTTTCGGCCATCCAGACGCTGTCGATGACCTTGTCGATATCCACGCCGGTCTCGACGCCCATGTCCTCCATCATGTGGAGAATGTCCTCGGTGGGGGCCATGCCGGTGGCCCTGCCGTTGCCGCAGTAGGGGCAACCGCCGAAGCCGCCGATGGAGCCGTCGAGCTCCAGGGTGTCCTCGGAGGTGAGGGTGCGCATGGCGGCGTAGGCAGAAGCGATGGCCATGTTTCGCCCGTTGTGGAGATGGAGGCGAACGTGATTGACCTCGGGCCAGCGTTCCTTGACCCGGTAGACGCTCTCCTCGACCTTGGCGGGGGTGCAGTGGCTCATGGGGTCTCCCATAGAGACGCTATGGACTGGGATGCCCACCGAGTCCCACATGGCATGCTGCTTTTCGAACATGTTCATCAGGTAGTCGACGGGGAACTCGCCGAGGAAGTTGGAGCCCCAACTGGCGTTGGTGCCGATGCCGGCGGCCTGGACGTTCAACTCCTGGGCCTGGGCGACGATTTGGGGCCAACGCTCCATTTCCTGCATCTGGGAGCGGTTGGCGTTGCGGCGGACAAAGACGTCGCACATGTGGACGTTGAGCCTGGGGTAGGGGTCTCGTTCGATGGTGAGCGGCGGGGAGAACTGCTTGGCGCGCTCGACGCCACGGGCGTTCAACGCCAGGGCGGTGTAAGTGACGGTGGGATTGGGGGTGAACCTGGTAACAATCTCGTCGATGCGGGTCATCTGGGGCGTCCACTTGGGGCTGACGAAGGAGCCGACGACGATGTTCTTGAGTCCGGTCTCGGACAGGGAGTCCAGCAGGGCTACTTTGTCGTCCACCGATATCTCGGCGTCCTCTATCTGCATGCCTTCTCGCATGCCTTCTTCCTTGTACTTCAGTGTCGGCCAGTCCGGCATTGTTCTCTCCTTAACAGGGGGAGGTGGGGAGCTTCACCGGAGGCGCTTGGGCGTAGAGGCTAAAGTGCGTAGGCGCAGTCACGGTGAATGGGCCGATTGTAGGGTGCGGTTAAAGGCATTGTCAAGAAAAGCGAGGGCCTGGCGGTGCGGGGGGTGAGGGGTGAGGAGGTTGGGGAGACCCAACTGGGGGAGATGCCCCGAGAGGGGGTTTTCTTGCACCTGGGACATTTTGGGACATTCCGGGACATCACACAGGGGGCGGTGGGTGTGGGAGTGGGGCGTTTAAATTTCTAGATCCCTCTCATTTTCTCTCGTTTCTTCCCATTGGGGAGTTGACGGACGGGTTGGGTTTGGGCGCCGGTCTACCCGCCGTTGGCGTGACAACGACATGGTTTGAGTTTAGGTGTCGGGGTTGGGGCGCGTCAAAGGGGATTTGTCAGTGGGGGGGGATTCCTCGGCTTTTGGCAATTTGATTAAGGCCATGGGCAGGGCAAATCATGGTGGAGAGGACAATGTTTAGACGGGAACCTCAGCGCAACGGCGGCTGTTCGTTCGCCCTTCGATTTCCCTCAGGACGAACGGACAGCCTAGGCCCATAATATGCGATTGTTTTCGTGCGGGGGATTGCCGGGTTGGGGGCGGGGTGGGGGGGGTTGGTCTTGACGGTGTGAGTTTGGGCGCGGCATACTGGCATCGCTTCGGTCCAAGCCTCTATTCCACAGGAGACCCATGCCTACTGCCAAGATTAACGGCGTCAATGTTTACTATGAAAGCCACGGAGAGGGGTTTCCGCTGGCGCTGGCCTACGGGTTGGGCGGCAGCACCGCGCAGTGGAAGCCCCAAATTGCAGCGTTGTCTCAGCGCTATCGTCTGATTCTGTGGGACCCGCGGGGTCACGGCGGCACCGATTCTCCCCCGGATGCCGAGGACTACGGCCAGGATATATCGGCAGAAGACCTGAATGGGCTGCTGGACCACCTGGGCATACAGCAGGCCTACATCGGGGGCCTGTCGATGGGAGCGGGCATTGCCGTGCGGTTCGTCGCGCAGCACCCGCAGCGGGCGGCGGCCCTGCTAATCTTTGATTCGGCAACCGCCTCTGGAAGGGGTCCGACCGAGGAGTCCCGGAGGGTCCGGGAGGAGATAATCCGCCTGGCGGAGTCCGAGGGTATGGAGGCGGTGGCGGAGTATTCGATAAAGCACAACCCAAACGTGACGAGCAGCCCGGTAAGGGGCAGGGACCGGGCCGAGCGCATCCGCCGGATGTACACGTCACTGAACCCAGTGGGTTACGCCAATAATTGCCGGATGTTGCTGAAAGACGGTTTCGACAGTAGCCTGCTGGAGGGGATTGAGACGCCGACCTTGGTGCTGGCAGGGGACAAGGACCCGGCGTTGCCCGCCTGCCGCTGGATCCACGGGAAGATCAGGGGGTCTAGGCTGGTGGTTATACCCGACGCCGGACATCTTTCGAATAGGGACCAGCCGGAGGCCTTCAACGAGGCGGCGATGGACTTTTTGGCGGGGGTGGACGCGGAGCGGGGGGCCGAGAATTTGGAGGGCTAGAGGGCCTTCGAGTGGGTGCGGCTGTCCGTCTGCCTTTCGGTTTCTTTCAGGGGGAACGGACAGCCTAGACTTGGTTATGCGTTAGTCTTCGGGCGGGCGTGATTGGGAGGGCAATGAGGTGAATGCCAAGGATGGACGCGGTATGAAGGAGGGTAGGCACGAGGCCTACCCCTACTGTGGGTAATTAGCGGCCTTCGACGGGCTCGGGGCAGCCCCTTCGAGGGCCTCAGGACGGGCTCAGCAACTGTCTTGAATGTCAAGAGCATTGAGCAACAGGGTTCCAATGGCGATTATGCTTGACCATGACGTTGAGTATGGTGAGCAGCTTGCGCATGCAGGCGGTGAGGGCGACTTTCTTGGGTTTGCCGGCATCGCACAGACGCTGGTAAAAGGCTCGCAGGACCGGATTGTACCGGGTGGCCACCAAGGTTGCCATGTAGAGAGCGGCCCGCACCCGGCTGCGGCCGCCCCACACTTTGCGCTTTCCCCTGAGGGATCCGCTGTCACGGTTGAAGGGCGCCACTCCCACCAAAGCAGCTATCTCACCACGGTTCAAGGCACCCAGTTCGGGCAGGTCGGACAACAGCGTCATGGATAGGACCGGCCCCACACCTGGAGTGCTTCTAAGCAACTGGTCTTTGTCCTTCCACATGGGGGAAGAACGGATGAAGTCTCCCAAGTCCTGGTCCATTGCCCCCAGATTCTCTTCCAGCCAAAGGATGTGTTCCTTGACCTTGGGGCGTATACGCCTGGTGGCAGTCTTGAAACGATTCTTCTCTGCGGTGATCATCTCTACCAGTTGGCGCCTTCGGGCGACCAGAGCCTTCAATTCCTGGGTGTCGGTATTGGGCAGTGGTCTGGAGGCTGGATGCATGGCCTGGGCAAAATGGGCCAGGGCGTGGGCGTCCAGGGCATCGGTTTTGGCCAGTTTCCCGGCAGCGCGGGCGAAGTCCCGCACCTGCCTGGGATTAACTACTGCAATAGCCAGGTGGGAGCTGGCCAATTCTCCCGCTAGGGCCATTTCCATTCCACCGGTAGCTTCCAGCACCACCAACCGGGGAGCCAATTCCCCAAGACGTTCCACCAGCCGGCTGATCCCCCGAGAGTCGTGGGAGACCTGCCAGGCCTCACCGGTAGGCCGCACCGCCACATCCAAGCGGTCCTTGGATACATCGATGCCAACAAACAACGAGGACTCTTCCTTCATGCATACACCTCCTCCAAAGATGTTCACTCCGACTCTGGCCCATCCTTGCCTAATTCGGGCTCCACGCCCGTTCAACTGTTCGGGCTCCGAGCAGGCAGGACGTGACGACCCTGCTGAGCCACGGTCTTCAAGACCGAGGACGAAACGGTCTATCACGTCCATGTTTAAGATACAAGGGCGAACGGCCCCGGCCTGGAGTTAGGATATGTAATGGTCTTGGTGCGGGGGATTGGCAGGTTGGGGCCAAGAATCCCGCCTGCGGTTCCCGTGCCATTCCGAGTGTAGCGGCAACGGGGGATTGGAGGGCCGGCGGGAATGCGACGATGTTGGTGCACGGGCGCTCTGGATTCCGGCTCGGAGGCCGGAATGACGGGTTGCGGGCCATGGTCTCCGCTCGGGACGGACGGGGGCATTGGCGGGAATGCGACGATGTTGGTGCACGGGCGCTCTGGATTCCGGCTCGGGGGCCGGAATGACGGGTTGGGGCGATGGGCTCGGCTCGGGACGGACGGGGGCGCCGGCGGGAATGCGACGATGTTGGTGCACGGGCGCTCTGGATTCCGGCTCGGGGGCCGGAATGACGGGTTGGGGGCGGGTTAGTATTGGGGATGGGGTGGGATGGGATTAGGTTGGGTTACTTGGGGGGGTTGGTTTGGCCCTGCTAGAGGTTGAGGGACTTTCGATACGGTTTGGGGGGATTTTGGCCCTGGACGGGGTCGGATTCTCGGTGGACGACGGGGAGATCGTGTCAATCATCGGGCCCAACGGGGCGGGTAAGACCACGGTGTTCAACTGCATCACCCGCATATATGACCCCATGAGCGGCTCAATCCAGTTTTTGGGCCGCGACTTGCTGAGGATGCGCCCCCACGAGGTTATCGGAAACGGGGCGGCGCGCACGTTCCAGAACCTGGAACTGTTCGAGTCGATGCCGGTGATGGAAAACCTGCTGGTGGGGCAACACTCGAAGATTGGTTACGGCGCGCTGGAGGCGGCCTTTCGCCTGCCCAGACAAAGGAGCGAGGAGCAGGAGGCAGGCGCGAGGGCGGAGGATACCCTGGGACTGCTGGACCTGGCGCAGGTGCGGGATACGCCGGTCCACGCACTACCCTACGACGTGAAGAAGCGGGTGGAGATTGCGCGGGCCCTGGTCTCCCGCCCCCGGCTGCTGCTGCTGGACGAGCCAGCGGGGGGGCTGACGCACCAGCAAGTCGAGTCGATAGCCCATCTGATACAGCGAATTCGGACAGAACTGGGAACGGCCGTGCTGCTGGTGGAGCACCGGATGGGGCTGGTGATGGGGGTATCGGACCGGGTGTGCGTGCTCGACTTCGGGCGGAAGATCGCCGATGGGACGCCGGCGGAGGTCCGCAACGACCCGGCGGTGATACAGACGTACCTTGGGACGCCGAATGCTGACGATTAAGGACATTCACGTATCTTACGGGCAGGCGCCCGCCCTGCACGGCGTGTCGCTGGAGGCGCCGGAGGGTGAGGTCGTAACAATCCTAGGGGCCAACGGGGCGGGGAAGAGCACGACGATCAGGGCGGTGGCCGGCCTGCTGCCGGTGCTGGCCGGGTCGATCGAGTTTGCAGGCCAGGACATTACGCGACTGTCCACCGAGGCCATCGTCAGGCTGGGGATATGCGCGGTGCCGGAAGGACGGCAGCTATTCGGCGAGATGACGGTGTTGGAGAACCTGAGGCTGGGAGCCTACACCCGCGGCGAGGGAAGGGACTTCCGGGAACAGATGGACAGGGTGCTCTCTTACTTCCCGGCGCTGGAAGAACGGCTGTCCCTGTCTTCGCACCTGTTGAGCGGCGGGGAGCAGCAGATGCTGGCCATCGGGCGGGCGCTGATGGCGAGGCCCCGGCTGCTGCTGCTGGACGAACCGTCGTTGGGACTGGCGCCGCTGCTGGCGCAGGACATGTTTTCCAGAATCAAGAACCTGAGCGACGGGGAGGGCATAACGGTATTGCTGGCCGAGCAGGCGGCGAACCTGGCGGTGGGCATCGCCGGATACGGCTACGTGCTGGAAGGGGGCAAGGTGGCGCTGGGGGACACGGCCGAGAACCTGCTGGACAACGAAGAGGTGCGCAGCGCCTACTTGGGGCTGTGAGCGGGAGCCGGCTGCGCTTAACCAGAGCATTATCTGAGAATCATGGACCTGTTTCTGCAACAACTAATCGGCGGCATAGCCAGCGGGAGCCTCTACGGGATCCTGGCGCTGGGAATAGTGTTGATATACCGCTCGACGGGGACGCTTAACTTCGCCCAAGGCCAGATGGCGATGTTCTCGACGTTCGTCGCCTGGTCGGCATTGGGCACGGCCATGGGATTCTGGCCCGCTTTCTTCCTGACCCTGTTGTCCGCCATGGCGATGGGAGCATTGGTGGAATGGCTAATCGTACGGCGGGTGGAAGGGACATCTCCGCTCAACTCTCTTATCGTCGCCTTGGGGCTGTTCTTGGTGTTCGACGGGTTGGCCCTGTACATCTGGGGACCGTTGCCCAAGGGGTTTGGCCCGTTCAGCGTATTCAGCGGGGACGCATCTTGCGCCGGAGGGGTCTGCATAGGGCGTTTGAACCTGGGAATCCTGGCGGTGTCCATAGTCATCACGGCCCTGTTGTACCTGCTGTTCCAGCGGACCAAGTTCGGGCTGGCGATGAGGGCAACGGCCCAAAACCGGCTGGCCAGCCGGTTGGTAGGCATACCGGTGGGCCGGATGTTGAGCACTGGCTGGGGATTGGGCGCCGCGGTTGGCGCCATAGCCGGAATACTGGCAGCCCAGAGCCTGGGGCTGGACATCCGCACCATGTTTTTTGTTTTGCTTTTCGCCCTGTCGGCGGCGGTGGTGGGCGGCCTGGACAGCCCTGCAGGTGCCGTGGCCGGCGGACTGGTGATTGGGGTCGTGAAGAACATGGCCGGCACTTATACGCCCTCCGGCGTAGGCAGTATCGACCTGGCGGTGGCCTTCGGAATCATCGTGCTGGTGTTGATGGTGCGGCCCACCGGAATCTTCGGAAGGCCCGCCCGGAGGCGGGTGTAGCCGGTGCGAGCCGCCGCGCCCGGACCAAAGACCTTCGGGTTGCTGCTGCTGGCAGTCTTCATGGCGCTGTTTCCATTCCTTCACGAGTGGCCTTTCTTCAACGGGTTTCTCGGGGAATTCCGGACCTTCAACGCCACCATGTTCGCGGTGTGGCTGCTAATTCTGCTGGGCATGAACCTGCTGACGGGTTACAGCGGGCAGATATCGCTGGGACATGCGGCGCTGGTGCTGGTAAGCGCGTACATGACGGCGGTGCTGTCGCAGCAGTACGGCTTTCCATTGTGGGGGGCCATTGGCTTGTCGGCGGCGGCGACCGCGGTGGTGGGTTGGGTAGTAATTGGAATCCCGGCGGTGCGGCTGAGGGGGCCTTACCTGGCAATTGCCACGTTTGGGCTGATGCTGGCCTTCCCCCAGATTCTCAAACTGAAGGCCTTGACCCAGTGGACCCAAGGGGCGTTGGGCATCAGGGGAAGCGCGGTGGAACCGCCGGGCTTCCTGGGAAGCGTGCTGGACAGCCGGGACTGGATGTACTACGTCGCGATAGCCGCGGCGGTGATTATGACGGTCGTGTTCGTGAACCTTACCCGAAGCCGCATAGGCCGAGCTTTTATCGCCTTGAGGGACAGTGAGGTAGGAGCGGAACAGATGGGGGTCGACGTACCGAAGCACAAGGCGATGGCCTTTGGGATAAGCTCGCTGTATGCGGGCATTGGAGGAGGGCTTTTCTTTGCCGTACAGGGCTTTGTATCCCCCGACAGCCTCGGCCTCATAGATTCGATCTTCTTCCTGGTGGCGATTGTGATCGGAGGGCTGGGCAGCGTGGCGGGTTCCATAATCGCAGCGTTGTTCTTGACCTTTCAGTCGGAAGCAATCAGCGAACTGTCCAAGGTCGTACCGGGGGTCAACGACCTTCGGAACGTACTGTTCGGGGCGGCCCTGATAGGGGCGATTGTGCTATTTCCCAGGGGCATTGCGGGATTCATACAAAGACCCCGGGTACAACGACCCAAAGGCTGGAGCCTGAACGAACTTCGGGCCTTATGGCAGCGTCGTTGGACTTTCCGGCTGCGGTAGGAGCGGCGGCCGGGCCCTTGCCAAACCAGGCTGCGGGCCTCTGCGTATTCCAAGCCGATACCGCTGCGTGTGGTATAATCCGCCGTTGATTCGCCAGATACAAACCAGGAACAAATAGGCTGAACCGTCGAAGAGGGTGAAGACATGAGGTTGTCAAAGAGAGTTTGGGTGTGGCTGATTGCCGGACTGCTCACCACGACGCTTTTGATTGCGGCTTGCGGAGGCGGCGACGGGGACGCACCGGCGCCCACAGAGCGACCTACAGCCACGGCTACCGCAGAGCCAACGGAGGCGCCCACGGACCCTCCCGCCACTGAGGCGCCGACGCCCGCGACGGTCCCAGGGGTTACCGATGACGAGGTGGTGCTGGGGACGCACGCCTCTCTCACGGGACCCGCCGCCGTCTACGCCCAGATTCCCAAGGCCATCGAGGCCTACTTCAATTACGTGAACGAGACCAAGGGGGGAGTGAACGGCCGGAAGATCAAGTTCCTGATAGAAGATGACTCATACTCGCCGCCCAAGACGGTGGACCTGGTGCGCAAGCTGGTGGAGCAGGACCAAATCTTTGCCCTGATCAACGGCTTCGGCACCCCTACTCACCTGCAAGTCGTGGACTACCTCCAGGAGAACGGAGTGCCCGATCTGTTCATGGGCACCGGCGCCACGGAGTGGGTGAAGGACCCCGAGGCCAGGCCCATGGTCTTCGGGTCGATCCCGAACTACGTCGCGGAGGGGGTCATACTGGGGCAATATATTGCGGAGACCTATCCCGGGCAGAAGCTGGGACTGATGCGGCAGAACGACGATTTCGGCCTGGACGGAATGGACGGCATCAGGCGGGGAGTGGGCGACGCCCTGGAGATCGTGGGCGAGGAAAGCCACGAGGCGGTGGACTTGGACCTATCTTCCCAGGTAGACCGGCTCCAGGCGGCGGGAGCCGACGTGATTGCAATCTGGGCTACTCCCCAGCATTTCGCCTCCGCGATCAAACACGCCAGGTCGAACCTGAACTGGGACGTGCCCTTTGTGTTGAGCATAGTCAGCGCCAATGAATTAACGGTGCTGTTGTCCGGAGGGCAGGTGATAGAAGGCACCGTGTCCCTGGCATACCTCAGTTCAGCTTTCGAACCTGGGGACCCAGGCGTTGCCGAACACCATAAATTGATGCAGGACTACATGGGAGTGGAGAACGGCAATACGCTGACCCTTTACGGCCAGTACATCGGCGAGTTGGTGGTGGAGGCCCTGGAACGTGCGGGAAGGGACCTTACCAGGGAAGGTCTGGTCGAGGCCGTGGAGTCAATCTCGGACTTCCAGTGCACGGTATGCCTGGGGCCGGTCAGCATGAGCCCCACGGACCACGACCCCGTCCAAAGCGCCTACCTAGCCCGAGTGGAGGGAGGCAGGTGGGTACGGGTCAGCGACCTCATCAGTTACGAGGGCGTCCTGCCGGGCGACATGACTGTAGAGGACTTGGAGAGGTAACGGTTCCCGGCCTGACAGGAGCCCGTTGTGCCTTGTTCCTGCATGGACTCCCCGGGACGCCTTCCAATGCTATTGGCGCAAAGCGGGTGAGGGTCTGGGAATGAGCGGGCCTCGGGAGTCGGCCGAGTGGGCGGCGTTCGTCGAAGTAGCCAGCCGGCGCGACGAGGACATTGATCCGGGCACCACGGCCCTGCTCATCGCCGCAACGGAGTACCCTGATCTGGACGTAGACGGCCAGCTAGAGGTCTTGGACTCTCTGGCGGCCGGAGTTGCGGACCGCGTGTCGCCGGAGCAGGACCCTCTCTACTGCCTCAACACTCTCAGCGAATACCTGTCAGACGATATTGGGTTCCAGGGAAATACGGAAGACTACTACGATCCCCGGAACAGCTTTCTGAACGAGGTGTTGAGCCGCCGGTTGGGCATTCCGATCACGCTGGCGCTGGTGTTCATCGAAGTAGGCAAGCGGGTGGGCGTACCCCTGCTTGGGGTGGGAATGCCGGGGCACTTGCTGGTGATGCATCCGGAAGTGGAGGGGCTGTTCATCGACCCGTTCCACCGGGGCGTGTTACTTTCGGAACAAGAATGCGCGGAGCGAATGAGGCAGGCAACGGGGGCCGACATTGCCTGGGACGAGAGATTCTTGACCCCGTTGAACAACCGGCAGTACGTGGCGCGGATTCTGCGGAACCTGAAGGCGATTTACTGGCGGGCGCAAGACCCGACACGAGGCCTGGCCATGAGCGAACGGCTGGTGGCGCTGTATCCGCAGTCGGCCCAGGAAAGGCGGGACCGGGGGTTGATGCACCTGCAGTTGGGGCAACACACGGAGGCCCTGGCAGACCTGGAGTATTTCCTGGAAGGGGCGTCCTCCGGCGAGGACACGGCGGGAATACGGGAGCTGGTCAGCCGGTTGAAGGGCGCCAGAAGGCCGGGAGCGGACGCCGGGACCTAGTCGCTGCGGTAGTATTCCATGCCCAGGTGGGTTATCTGTTCCTCGCCCATCAGCCACCTGAGGGTGTTCTTGAGCTTGGTCTGCTGGATGAACAGATCGTGCTCGGGATAGACGGACCGGGCGTGATGGGGGCTTTTGAAGTAGAAGGACAGCCATTCCTGGATGCCCGCCAAGCCGGCGCGCTGGGCCAGGTCCATGAACAGGACGAGGTCAAGGACCAGGGGCGCGGCCAGGACTGAATCGGAGCACAGGAAGTCGACCTTGATCTGCATGCGGCGGCCAAGCCAGCCAAAGAGGTCGATGTTGTCCCATCCCTCTTTATTGTCGCCCCTGGGCGGGTAGTAGTTGATTCTGACCTTGTGGTAGGCGTCGGAGTATAGCTCGGGGTACACGTCGGGCTGGAGGATGTATTCCAGTACGCCCAGCTTGGACTCTTCCTTAGTCCTGAAGTTTTCGGGCTCGTCGAGGACTTCGCCGTCGCGGTTACCCAGGATGTTGGTGGAGAACCAGCCGTTGAGGCCCAGCATCCTGGCCTTCAGCATGGGGCCGAGGACGGTCTTGACGAGGGTCTGGCCGGTCTTGAAGTCCTTGCCGCATACGGGAACGCCCTGGTCCCGGGCCAGCTTTTCCATGGCCGGTACGTCGACGGTCAGGTTTGGGGCGCCGTTGACGAAGGGGACTCCCTCCATGAGGGCGGCGTAGGCGTAGAGCATGGAGGGGGCGATGCTTTCGTTCTCGTCGTGGAGGCCGCCAACGAAATTTTCAATGTCCTGGTGAACATCGGTCTCGGTAATGAATTTTTCGGTGGAGGCGCACCAGACCATGACCAGGCGGTCGCAGCCGTTGTCCTCTTTGAAACGCCGGATGTCGTTGCGGATGGCTTCAACGGAGGCGGGCTTGGAACCGGCGGCGTTGAGGTTGGTCCCGTTGATGCGGCGCACGTAGTCGTTGTCGAAGACGGCGGGCATGGGTTGGACTGACTTGAGGAAGTCGGCGATGGGTTCGACCTGGTCGTGGCGGTCCAGGACGCCGGCCTTAACGGCGGCGGCGTAGGCGTTGTCGGGAATGGGGTCCCAGGCTCCGAACACCAACTGGTCAAGGTCGGCCAAGGGGACGAAGTCGCGTATGAGGGGCGACCGCCCGTCGGTGCGCTTGCCGAGGCGAATGGCACCCAGTTGGGAGACGGAGCCGACGGGCATACCCGTTCCGCGGCGGACGTGCTCGACACCGGCAATGAAGGTGGAGGACACGGCTCCCAGGCCGACTAGCAGGACGCCCAGCTTGCCGCCGGCGGGGCTGATGCCGGGAGCGCCAGATGCGACGAAGTCCTTGGGTTCCAAGCTGACGCCATGGCGGCGGGCGAGCTCGAGGAGCCGCTCATGCCATTGGGACGGGATCCTGCCCGTCCTGGCCCAATGCTGCACCGTGCTCTGACGCTTGCCGAGAAGGGCCGCCAGTGCGGACTGACCACCGAAACGTTCGATTATCTGTTTTGCGTTGCTCATGGCGGTGGATGATAACGGTTTTTTTGTTAGCAGTCAATGGGGGCAGGGTAACAAAACGTTTACAAGCTGGCAACATTGATTTAATAAGCGATTTTTAGACTAACGCCGGATAACCCGAAATCTATTGGGGGTGCTTCATGTTGCAAGGGGTGTTGCCGTCAATCAACTTGCGGAGGGTGTTGCCCTTCGTGATAGCCGGCTTGCTGGCGGCGGGGGTGCTAGCGGGCTACAACGTGGCCTTTGCCACGGACGAGGTCACCGTGGAGAGGAACACCACGGACATCGGCAATCTGACCACTATGGTTGCCGCCTTCCTGGTGTTTTTCATGCAGGCGGGCTTTGCGTTTCTCGGAGCTGGGCTGATACGGTCCAAGAACACGACCAATTACATGACCAAGAGCTTCATGGACTTCGCCATAGCGTCGTTGTCCTTCTGGGCCTTTGGTTTCGCCATCATGATGGGCACCTCTGCCGCGGGTGTCCTGGGAACCAGCAACTTCTTCCTGGCGGACGGCGCCGACGATTGGCAGGTCTACGTAGACTGGATATTCCAGATGGTGTTCGCGGGTACCGCTGCGACGATAGTGGCGGGAGCAGTTGCGGAGCGGACCAAGACGCAGGCGTATCTCGCCTACAGCTTCATGATAGGAGCCATCATCTATCCTCTGTACGGCCACTGGGTCTGGGGAGACGGCGGATGGCTGGGCGCCCTGGACAAGATCGACCTGCCCGGAGCGGCGGACTACGCAGGTTCCGGCGTGGTTCACGCGGTGGGCGGCTTCATAGCCCTGGCGGGAGCGGCAGTTGTCGGGCCTCGCATCGGCAAGTACAACGCCGACGGCTCGTCCAACGTCATATCGGGCCACAACACCACGTACGTAATCATAGGCACGTTCATCCTGTTCTTCGGATGGTTCGGGTTCAACATCGGAGGAAGCGATTCGATAGGACTGAACGCGGTGAACACGCTGCTGGCCGGCGCCACCGGCTCGGTAGTGGCCCTGTACATCCAAATGATGCGCACGGGCAAGGCGGATACGCTGATGGCCTGCAACGGCGCACTGGCCGGACTGGTGGGAATCACCGCGGGGGCGGCCTACGTGGAGCCCTGGTCTGCGGTGGTAATCGGAGCGGTGGCGGCGCCGATAATGATGGGTTCGGTCGTGGTCATCGACCGAGTCCTGAAGATCGATGACCCGATAAGCGCGGTTTCGGTGCACGGGACGGCCGGACTCTGGGGCCTGCTGGCAGTGGGAATATTCGCCAGCGGCAACAACGGGGTCGAGGGCCTGGTGGCAGGAGAAGGCCTGCAGATCGTGTCCCAGCTAATCAGCATGGGCGTGGTCTTGGCCTGGGGCCTGGTGACAGGGTTTGCCATGTTCCTGGTCCTGAAGACGACGATGGGCGTGCGGGCGACCCCCGAGGAAGAACTGGCGGGGATGGACCTGTCGGAGCACGACCTGCCGGCCTACCCAGTGGAGGCGTCCTCGGACTAGGCGGCTGACCCTGACCTATCAAGCCGTGAAACGGTCTACGGCACAGACAACCGCCCGCTGTAACAGGCGGGCGGTTGTCTTTTTGGGTAGCTGAAGTCGTGAATTATGTAACAAAGATTTAACAATATTGAAAAATTCATGTAACACATGAATGCGAAAGTAGTACCCAAGGAACAGGACGGGAGTAAGGAAATGGAAATAATCATAGCGGCAGCAGCATTCGCAGGGTTGTTCGGGATGTGGGTGGTCTTGCCCCGGAAATTCCTCCACAAGTAGACTGCAGAAGGCAACTCCGGCTGAATGGTCCGGAGTTACCAATTCCCCAGGTCAGTCCATGTGCGTCGAGACGGATGCCATGGGCTGATTTTATTGTCCGGGGTATTCCAGAGGGATGAGGGCGCCGGGGGAGCAATAGAACTGGGCAGGTGATATACTTGTTGGCCCGAATACTGCTGAAACGACGGTAGAGATGCGACGGTACTTCAAGACATCGAGTAGAGTAATGCTGGCCGCCCTTTTGACGGGCGGCCTTTTGCTGGCGTTTGTAGCCGCCCACGGCTGCGACGCCAAAGGGACGAGTCCGGCGGGAGAGGCGGCGGCGGCCTCGGCCCAGGCCTAGGGCCGGATCGAAAAACATCCCCTGCGGCTTATCAACCCCGACGGCTGGCTTCTCAACGACGCGGCCAGTGGGGAGTTTGCCTGCAGGAATCTCGTGGGGCGCGACAAAGGGACATTGGGGTAAGCTGCGGCGGTTTCGTCGACAATTGGGATTGCGCCGGTACTTGCGGCGAACTCCGGGGGCGCCTTTGTAGGGCAGTCACCAGGCCCGTGTTCGAGGTTGAGTTGAGCCCGCAGTCGCGCCACCGCAACACTACGACACCTGGAGGACAACCTCCACCGTCGCCGCACCCCCGCTCTCGTCTACCGCCTCTACAGTCAGCGTGTAGGTAGTCCCAGCGTTACTGCTCAGGCCGTCGGCCACCGTGATGGCCCTGGTTTTGTCCCCTATAGCAAATTTCCCGTCCGAGTCCCCCGCCGTGATGGCGTAGGTCACGGTGTCAACAGCGGCGCCTACTTCGCTGTCGTCGCCGGTGGAGATGACGTAGGAGGCGGCCCCGTAGATCCGGGGGGCGCAGGCCCCAGCGGGAGTCGCCAGAACGGGAGAAGGCGGTCCCCATGCCGCGGCATAGGTCGTTCCGTTGCCATAGGCCCGTAGCCGAAACCTGTAGTCGGCGCCGCAGTTAAGACCCTCTATTGTGCGAGAGGTGGCGGTGGTCGAAGCATCGACGGTCCAGGCTTTCACGCCATCCTGCGTCCAGCTATCCGGCGACCCCAGCCGGTATTCCAGCCGGTACTGGCTCGCTCCGGGCAGAGCCTCCCAAGAGAGGGATACACTGCTTTCGCCCGGCGCCCCCGCCGTTGGCTTCTCCGGCGCCGGTGAGCAGTCCGGCAGGTTTAAGCTGCCCAGGTCGTTGGTCACAACATCCTTCAGTCCCTGGGGGATGCATCCGGTCAAGCTGTTGCCGGACAACCGCAGTTCTTCCAGGTTCTCCAAGTCGCCCAGAGCCTCCGGTATCGTTCCGGTGAGGGAGTTGTTGCTCAGGTCCAAGTGAGTCAAATCGCGCAGTTTGGAAAGTCCGCCGGGGATGGTCCCGCTAAGGGCCTCGTTCTCCAAGTCAAGCTGCGTCACCTGGTTGGAAGTGGGGTCGACGGTCACTCCTTCCCAGGCTGTGATGGCCGTTCCGGCGCTCCAGTTAAGGCTTCCGGTCCCCCGCAGGGTGTCCTTGGCTGCGAGCAACGTGTCGCAGTCCTGCACTAGGCCGCGCTTGGAGCCCGGGTTCTTAATAATCGTGGTGGAATCGCAGGGGTGCTTGGCGACGGGTAGTACCGGAGGCCCTTCCGGATGGGAGTACGAGCCAACTTCCACCAGGAACTGGCTGAGGTTGTTGGCGTCGTTGATGAGGTTCGGGAATCTGGCACCGGCTCGCGTGCGACCGCCGGTGGCGGCAACCCGTGCGGTCTGCGCCGCGGTAGCGGCGGTTCTCAAAGCTGGGAGCGTCATTTCCAAGACAGGGTTGTTTCGCTGGTCCGTATGCTGATAGTACCCGCGCATGGGGTGGACCGCCACCACCGTGCCGTCGGTCTTGCGCTCCACGTTCCAGGTCCAATAGACCTTCAAAACTTCCAAGGATACGTTGGGGGGCGGGCCGACGAATAGGATTTTTTCTTTGCCCGGAATGGCCGGTCTTTCAAAAATGTCGCCGGGTATCCCGATCAGCAGGGGGTCGTTCGCCATACCGCTCGCCTCGGTAACAGGCCCACCTTCGATCAAAATGCGTTCCCACAGTTGCTCGAACTTCTCTATGGCGTCCGGGTTTTCTCCGTAAGGGAGGTAAAGTTCATGAGCCACTTCAACTGTCAGGAGAGACGGGCCAGTGCCCACGAGATATTCGTTCACCCGCACGTCGGCAAAGCAGTGCAGGATAGGCTGGCCGCTGAAAGAGGTCGGCATGAAGTCGCCGCGATAGTATGCGGCGTCACGCCAGATGTGATTCCCGTCGCAGCGTATGGTGTTGGGGAGATAAGTTCCCCTCAGCATCAAGTGAGAGACGAACCAATAGCCTACCCCTTCCAAGTAGTCCTGCAGGCTGGAGGGCACATCCGGTACATCGTGTGCAAACGGGCCTATGTATTCCGGTTTGCAGGGGTGAATTGGCGAGCCTTCGGCTGGAACGCAGGGCGGGATAATGTCGACCAGGTAGGGAGCGACCTCCGGCGACTCAATCCCGGTTGTGGGTATGCCCGGCGTGTCGTGGGCAGTCCCAGTGGCCGGAACGCCGATGTCGGGTATGCCCGGCGTGCCGGGGGTGGTCTCGGTGGCCGCAACGCCGCCGTCCGGCGTATCGGGGGTTGCCGGAGAGGACGAGTTGCACGCAGCGAGCGTCAGTCCCAACAAGAGGACTATACTAATCGCAGGAGCGAATCGAATTGGCATCATCGTCATCCTCAATGTGATTCTGCTCGCGATTGGCATTTGGATGCACCATTCTAAGTTGGAGTCGATGGACCAACCCAGAACACGAACGCGGGCGTCGCAGCTATTCGGCGGTGGTGCCTCCGTCGATGACCAGCTCGGAGCCGGTCATGTAAGACGATTCGTCGGAGGCGAGGAAAAGGACGCCGTAGGCTACGTCGTCGGGAGTGGCCAGCCGGCCGAGGGGAACCCGGGTCAACCGTTCCTGGAGCTTGTCGGGATTGTCCAGCAGTTCCTGGAGGAAGGGAGTCGCGACAGGGCCGGGGTGGACCGAGTTGCAGCGGATGTTGTCGTTGGCGTGCTGGAGGGCGGTGGCCTTGGTGAACAGGCGCACCGCGCCCTTGCTGGCGGTATAGGCGGAGGAGCGACCGATGCCCACGATGCCGGCGGTGGAGGATATGTTGACGATGGAGCCGCCGCCACTGCGGCGCATTGCGGGAATGGCATGCTTGGTGCCCAGGAACACGCCGTTGACGTTGATGTCCATCAACCTTTGCCATTCTTCTAGCGGGATCTGGTCGATGCCGAGGGTGCCCAAGGTGATGCCGGCGTTGTTGACCAGGACGTCCAACCGGCCGTATGTGGTCTCAGCCAATTGGACCATGTCTCGCCAGTCCTGTTCCTGGGTAACGTCCAGGTGGGAATAGGTAACGTCGCCGCCCAACTCCCTGACCTCCGCTTCCAGCTTCATGCCCTCGTCGTCCAGGATGTCGCCGAAGCACACCCTGGCGCCCTCGTTGGCGAAGAGCCGGACTTCCGCAGCTCCCTGACCGCGGGCGCCGCCGCTGATTACCGCCACCTTGCCGTCTAACCTTCCCATGGGAAAACCTCCGTAATTAATTCGCGGTGCGACGCCCGCCGCATGGACGTTCGCGGCGTCGATCAGGATGCCCTGTCACTACAGGCTGTTCAGGACTTCCAACTGCCCGTCGACGGTAGCCAGGTCGGGCAGCAGCTTGAGGATGTATCCGGATTCGTCAATCACGACAGCGGGACGACGGCCTTCAGCGGGGTTGGCCAGGTATCTTTCATCGCCCGGCTTGGACATGCCAAAAGACGCAGCGATGGCCCTGCCGGGGTCGAGGAGGATGGAGAAGGGCAGGCCTTCCCGCTCGACCCAGTCGCGGTTGGCCTGGGCGTCACGGTCATTTACTCCGAAAACGAGAATGTCCTTGTCCTGGAAGCCGGCATGGTTGTCACGGTACCCGTGACTGTGGCGGGTTCAATTTCCGCCGCCGGGAGAGGAGAAGAACCAGAGCCAGACTTTCTTGCCGGTGAGATCCGACAGCCTGACGTCGTTGCCGGCGTGGTCTACGGTGGTGAAGTCCGGCGCTTTATCGCCCTCTTTTGGCATTTCCCCCCCTTTAGTCCGGACCGGCGGCGGGGCCGGTTATGCTGATTGCCCAGGTTAGCGGGATTATACCAACGTTGGCGGCAGCGGGTTGCCGCGGCGGTTGTCCAGGCAATGGGGAATCCTTACAATGTGCCACGGCTTGGCCGCCTTCGGGAAGCGGCCGGGCCCAGGTCTTTGGAGTTAAGGGGCAGAGACGCAATGCTGGAGCACATGGGGATACGGTGGGGATACGTCTTTCTGCATGGCGCGGCCCACATAAGTGAAGAGGAAATGAAGGACTTGATGGTCCAGGCGGTGGAGATGTACCTGGCGGGGGACGAGGAACGGGAGGTGAAGAGCGCCGGCTTCGAGGGCAAGCTGTACACGGAAAGGAAGTACGAGGTGATAGGGGCGTTGGGCGGGCAGCGGTTCGATGCGAAATTGGAAACTCCTCAAGGGGAGGACCAGGCGGCGTTTTTGGTGAGCGAGCAGTCACGGGGTATGGGGTCGTTTATTTCTAGGAATTAGCGGCGTGGAGCCTTTGCGCGGCGCTCAGGACTGGACCAGGCACTAGGGCAGTAAGGTGCGCAGTATTCAAGGGGGTCTCAGCACTACCCCGGCTGTCCGTGCGCCCTTCGAGAGCCCCCTTCGAGAGCCTCAGGACAGAGTCAGGACGCACGGACAGCGTTGTCACGGCCCCATGTCATTCCGAGCGTAGCGCAGCGGAGAGAGGAATCTAAAGCGGTTGTTCACCATAGTCGTGTCGTTCCCTGCGGCGGCGCACCGTGGAGGGGTCATTCAACCGCGGTTGGGGGGAGGGAGTCTTAGATTCCTCGTCGCAGGCTCCTCGGAATGACAGGCTGGGGTGAAGGCAGAGCCCGTCCGTTCCCCCTTCGAGAACCCCCTTCGAGAGCCTCAGGACAGAGTCAGGACGAACGGACAACCTTGGCTCAGGGTTCGGCAGGGGCGTAAGGGCGAAAGGTTTTTCGTCCTGCCGGTTGAATGCGTAAGGTGTTGCGGAGCAGCGATGGTGTCTATGGACGGGCGCGCTAGATTCCCGCCTTCGCGGGAATGACTGGTTGGGGGGCGGGGCCTTTGCAAACTCCTAGAGCTGAACAAGACGCTGCAGTGAGGTGGGCAATATTCAAGGGGGTCTCAGCACAACCCCGGCTGTCCGTGCGCCCTTCGAGACCCCCTTCGAGAGCCTCAGGACAGAGTCAGGACGAACGGCCAGCCTTGGCTCAGGGTTCGGCAGGGGCGTGAGGTCGAAAGATTTTTCGCCCTGCCGGTTGAATGCGTAAGGTGTTGCGGAGCAGCGATGGTGTCTATGGACGGGCGCGCTAGATTCCCGCCTTCGCGGGAATGACTGGTTGGGGGGACAGCAGTGGGCGGACGAAGATTTTAGATTTCTCGGCTGCGCTGGGAATGACAGGTCCGGGGTGCGGGATGCCTGGTTGGGGGTCGGGACAGCAGTGGGCGGATAAAGATTCTAGATTCCTCGGCTGCGCTCGGAATGACAGGTTCGGGGCGGGGGATTGCCTGGTTGGGGGTCGGGACAGCAGTGGCGGATAAAGATTTTAGATTTCTCGGCTGCGCTCGGAATGACAGGTCCGGGGCGCGGGGATTGCCTGGTTGGGGGTCGGGACAGCAGTGGGCGGATAAAGATTTTAGATTTCTCGGCTGCGCTCGGAATGACAGGTCCGGGGTGCGGGATGCCTCAGGGGGGTTACGAAACTACGGTGATTGAGACTGGTACACGGGCGGCCCCCTGGTCACCGTTTACAAGGGGGCCGCCGTATGTGAAAATTGGCCGTGCGGGGGAGGTGTCGGGGGCGAAGCCGCGGGTAGCGGCGCGTCCACTGTACGGTACGGCCCGCGGCGGCGGCAAGGGAGCTGCCGAGGAACGGCCCCTATATTGGAGGTATGAGCATGGCAGAGAACGGCGGCGGTATTGAGGCGCTTCTGCAAGAAGACCGGACTTTTCCGCCCCCCGATGCCTTCCGAGAACGGGCCAACATAGCCGACCCCAAGGTCTACGAGGAAGCCCAAAGGGACCCCGAGGGGTTCTGGGCCAAGCTGGCCGAAGAGCTTCACTGGTTCAAGAAGTGGGACAAGGTGCTGGAGTGGGACCCGCCGTATGCCAAGTGGTTCGAGGGCGGCAAGCTCAACGTCTCGTACAACTGCATCGACAGGCACCTGGCCGCGGGCCGGCGCAACAAGGCCGCCCTGATTTGGGAAGGAGAGCCCGGGGACTGGAAGGTCTACACCTACGGTGACCTTTACCGTGAGGTGTGCCGCTTCGCCAACGGGTTGAAGAGCCTGGGCGTCCAGAAGGGCGACCGGGTGACCATCTATCTGCCCATGGTGCCGGAATTGCCGATAGCGATGCTGGCCTGCGCCCGCATAGGAGCGCCCCACAGCGTAATCTTCGGAGGCTTCAGTGCGGAGTCGATCCGGGACCGGCTGAACGACTCGCAGTCCAAAGTGGTGATCACCGCCGACGGCGGCTACCGCCGGGGCGGCATCGTGCAACTCAAGCAGAACGCCGACGAGGCGTTGACCGAGTCCCCCAGCGTGGAGCGGGTGGTGGTGCTGCGCCGGACGGAGCACGCCGACGACCGGATGGCGCCGGGCCGGGACGTGTGGTGGCACGACCTGGTAGCCGACCAGCCCATGACGTGCGACCCGGAGCCCATGGACAGCGAGGACATGCTGTACATGCTGTACACCAGCGGGACCACGGGCAAGCCCAAGGGGATAGTCCACACCACGGCGGGATATCTGCTGGGCACGTATATCACCTCGAAATGGATCTTCGACCTTAAGGACGACGACGTGTACTGGTGCACCGCGGACATCGGCTGGGTCACCGGGCACAGCTACATCGTATACGGGCCGCTGGCCAACGGTGCCACGTCGGTGATGTACGAAGGCTCGCCGGACTATCCCGACTTGGACCGTTTCTGGGCCATAGTGGCCAAGTACGCGGTGAGCATCGTATACACGGCCCCCACGGCCATCCGGACGTTCATGAGGTGGGGCGAGGAGTACCCGCAACGCCACGACCTTTCGTCCATCCGGCTGCTGGGCTCGGTGGGGGAACCGATCAATCCAGAGGCGTGGATGTGGTACTGGACGCATATCGGCGGGGGGCGCTGCCCGGTGGTGGACACCTGGTGGCAGACGGAGACGGGCATGATCTTGATTGCCCCGCTGCCGGGCATCACCACGCTGAAGCCCGGCTCGGCCACCCGGCCGTTCCCCGGGATACAAGCGGAGATAGTGGACGAGGCGGGCAACACGGTGGGGCCGGGGGGCGGCGGATACCTGACCATCAAACGTCCGTGGCCGTCGATGCTGCGTAATATCTACGGAGACCCGCAAAGGTTCGTGGAGCAGTACTGGTCGCGATATCCGGGCATTTACTTCACGTCGGACGGCGCGAAACTCGACCAGGACGGGGACTTCTGGCTGCTGGGCAGGGTGGACGACGTGATCAACGTGTCGGCCCACCGGATAAGCACCATGGAGGTGGAGAGCGCGCTGGTGGACAATCCCAAGGTGGCAGAGGCGGCGTGCATCGGCAAGTCCCACGAAATCAAGGGGCAGGCCATCGTCGGATTCGTAACGTTGAAGAACCAGGTGGCGGGGTCGGACGAGGTAATCGCCGAGTTGAAGCAGCACGTTGCGGCGAAAATCGGGGCCATGGCCCGGCCGGACGACATTTACTTCGCGGCCGAGTTGCCCAAGACCCGCAGCGGCAAGATCATGCGGCGTTTGCTGCGGGACGTAGCGGAGGGCCGGGCGTTGGGCGACACGACGACCTTGGCCGACCCGGCGGTGGTGGAGTCGCTGAAAGAGCAGTACGGGGACGAAGATTAGGACCCTAACGGAGTTTGGGAGATATGGCTACCTATAGCAAGCACGAGGCCCAGGAATGGGCCTGGGAAGCCCTAAAGGGACAGTGGACGACCCTGATCACGCCGTTTACGCAGGACAACTGCGTGGACGAGGAGGGGCTGAGACGCAACATCCGGCACGTCCGCAAGCTGGGCACCCGGGGCGCCGGGTGCACCTGGGGCATGGGAGAGTTCTGGAGCCTGACCCATGACGAGCGGACGCAAATCATGGACGTCCTGGCCGATGAGGCAAGAGACGGATGGCCCATCGGCGCCCACGTGACCCATACTTCAGCCCCGGAGATGCTGTCTTTGGCGCGTCACGCCGAGACGGCGGGGTTCGACGTTCTGATAGTCGCCCCGCCTTACATGGTGACCAAGACGGAAGAGCAGGTCATCGAATACGTGCAACTGCTGGCCGAGAACAGCAACCTGGCGATAATGTTCTACAACTCGCCCCAATTCGGCATCGTGATGAGCCCGTCGGGGCTGGAGCGCCTGTGCCGGATACCCAACGTGGTGGGACTAAAGGAAGCCAGCTTCAACCAGCAACTGTCGATTGAGACCCACCTTTCGCTGGGCAAAGACTACGTAATCAGCACCCCGGACGAGTGGATATTCTGGAAGGGCAAGGAGCTTGGGTTCCAGCAGCAGGTGATGTTTTCCAATACGTCGGACTGGCGGTTCGACACGCCGGAGTGCAACAACTACGTGCAGTTCGTGGAGCGGGCCACGCAAGGGGACCTGGACGAGCAGTTCTACGAGGCCCACCTGCGAAGGCTGAAGGAGCTTTCGGACACCTGGTGGACCAGGACGGTGAACAAGTACAACGGCGCGTTGCCGGTATCGATGGTCAAGTACTGGGGCGAGTTGATGGGCATGACAGGCGGCCCGGTGAGGCCGCCGCTGGCCGAGTTGACTCTGCAGGAAAAGCAGACGCTGCGGGAGGAACTGGAGCCCCTGAAGCCCAAGGCTCCGGCGCCGGCAGCGGCAGCAATCCCCAATCCCCGGGTTGCGTGGCTCACCGGGAACAACAGCTTCTTCTCCGGGATGCTGCTGATGGTCAGCGTCCAGAACGTGGACGAGGCGTTGGAAGCGGAACGGGGCGGCGCGGACGTGGTGGACATCAAGAACCTGCAAGAAGCCCTGGTGGGGTCGGGCCATCCCTCGGTGGTCAGAGAAGTGAAGGGTCAGATTCCACCGGAGAAGCACGTGAGCGTTACGCTGGGTGTGGTGCCCAGCCAGCCCGGCACGGTGGCCATGGCGGCATACGCCGCGGCGGCCCTGGACGCCACCTCGGTGAAGGTGGGGTTCTGCCAGACCGACTACGAGACGGCGGTGGAGACGCTGCGGCAGTCGCGGCGAGCCATGGAGGGCTTCAACACCAAGCTAATAGGCTCCCTGTTTGCCGACAATCACCTGTTCAACGGGTTGGACCCGCTGTGCATGGTGCAGTTGGCCAAGGAGGGAGAGTGCGACGGGTTCCTCATAGACACCCTGAGCAAGGACGGCCGGAACCTGTTCGACTTCATTCCTGAAGCCAAGTTAAAAGAGATCGTGCTGGAGGGGAAGGAACTGGGACTCAGCACGTCGCTTTCGGGGCATCTCCGCATTGAAGACCTGGACGAACTGGCCCGAATCAACCCGGACATCGTGGGCGTGCGCGGGGCGGTGTGCAGCCAGGGAGAGCGGGACCGGGCAGTGGCCTGGGAAGCGGTGGCAGAGTTCAAGCGGCAACTGGACATGAGGAAGAGCGGGGAAGTAGCGGTGCACGTCGACCAGCCGGTGGTGTCGGGCAATGGGAACGGCAGCAGCAGCGGCTGGGTGATTATCGACGGCCGGGGCAAGAGCTGCGCCGGAGTGATTGCCGCGCTTTCCTACCAGCTGCAGGGGGACAACAGGTCGATCGTCGAGGCCATCCTGGCCGATGCCCTGAACATATACGACGTGATTGTTTGGGCGGAGAATGCGGGGCATCACCTGCTGAGCCAGAGGAAGGAGACGGACGGCACGGTGCGGGTGCTGATCCAGCCCAAGGGCAACGGCCGGGGCTAAAGGCGGCCGAGGCAAAGAGGCGATTAGACCATGAACACCGGGGCAGCGTCCCGGTTGATGCGCTGCTCCTGTTGGATACCGTCCCGCAGGAACTTGGGCAGGGCAAACATATTGCGGTGGGACTCGCCGTCGTAGAACGCCAACGGCTTGGATAACCGACGGGCGATCAGGTCGTCCAACTCCCCGTCCGTAAGCAAGGGGATGGGGGAATCGGAAGCCAGGGTGAACCCCCACAAGGTTGCGAATGCAGGTATATGCACCTGGGCAGGGACCGTATGCTCGAATATGCTGCTCAGGGTGTTGAAGATGGCGGTGAAGCACTCTTGATAGCCCAGGAGGCCGGAGGGGCCGGACTGGGTTACCAGAATGCCACCGGGGTTCAGCCGGGAGCGGGCAATCCGGTAGTATTCCTGGGTGTAGAGCAGGAACGCCGTTCCCGCCTCTAACGGATCGACCAGGTCCATTATCATCACGTCGAAGGTATGGCCGCCGTTGGACAGGTACTCCCTTGCGTCCTGGTGGCTGAGTTCCACCCTGGGGTCGTCGAAGCTGCCCTGGTGATGCTGGGGCAGGAATTGGCGGCAGATTTCCACCACCTCGCGGTCCAAGTCCAGCATGACGGCGCGCTCTACGGACTTGTGGGCCAGGACCTCGCGGAGGGAAGCGCCCTCGCCTCCGCCGGCGATGAAGACGGAGCGGGGGTTGGGATGGAGGAGCATGGCGGGGTGGACCAGGGCTTCATGATAGATGTGTTCGTCCCGCTCGGTGGACTGGGTCTTGCCATCGAGGACCAGGCTGCGGCCGAACACGCTGGAGTCTAAGACTTCAACTTTCTGGAAGGCCGTTTTACCGGAATAGAGAACCTGCCGCACCTGGAGCATGATGGCCAGGTCCGGGCAGATTGTCTCCAAATACCATTTGCCAGATATGTCCATATTCTCGTTGGACTGACCGCTTAACCAGCAGCGGCCTTCTGGGTAACGCCCCGGGGGACTTCTTTGATCTCCGGGTCCCGGCATTCCAGCTTGCCGACCAGGATGTCGGCGGCTTCCCTGGGCCTGAAGGAGGAGCCGCAGGCGAAGATATCGGCCGCGGCGTAGGACAGTTCGGGCCAGGTATGTATGGAGATGTGGGACTCGGCTATGGCGAGAATGCCAGTTACTCCCTGGGGGCTAAACCGGTGAAACGATTCGCCGACGACGGTGGCGCCCACCTCGCGGGCGGTGTTGAGTAGCTCCCTCCGTATGTAGTCGATGTCGTTAAGGAGCTTGGGATTACAGTCATTGAGCTCCAGCAAAATATGAAGTCCTAGTCCATTCAATCACCTGCCCTCCTGCTTTAGGATTACTGGTTTCGCAGCGAAGAACAATTCTAAAGGTCAAGTCCTAGGTAATCAATACTTTGAAGCGCGAACAAGGGGGCGTCTTCAAGCGGGGGGTAAAGCAAAGAAGGGTTTTTGGGAGGTGCAGCTTTAGAAGGGGGCGTCGTCGGGGCCGCCGCCGGAGTCGCCGTCGCCGTCGGTCCCCTTGCCAGGCCTGGTCCGGCGGGCCCTGCGACGGAGGGTCTTGCCGGCGAACTTCCCGGCCTTGCCGCCGCCGTTTCGCGGAGGCACCTGCTCGGGCCCCCATTCCTTGGGGAACTGGAGAGTGCGCACCGGGTAGTTGATTGTGATGTCTTCTTCGACCAGCCTGGCGTGCAGCAGCTTAACCAGCTCAGTCTGCACGATGAAACTGTCCAGGCGGTTCTTGGCCTGCAGGAAGAGCCAGAAGTTGATATTGGAGTCGCCAAAGCTTTCGTATCCGAAGTAGCTGCCGTATTCCTTCACGGCCTGGGGTACGGTGTCGAGGACTTCGTCCATGACCTCTTGGCAGACCTGCTCCACGCGGCGGAGGTCGCTGTCGTAGCTGACGCCGCACACCAGGTAGACGTTTACGGCTGAGACCGGCTGCTGGAAGTTGGTGATGATGGTCTCGGCAAAGCGGTTGTTGGGCACTACCACCAGGTTGTTTTCCCAGGTGCGAATTCGGGTGCTGCGCCAGCCCACGTCCACCACATAGCCGGTGATTCCACCCTCCAGGGATATGTAGTCTTCGGGGGCGATGACCCCTTCGGTCATCACGTAGGTACCGGCAAACAGGTTGGCCAGGGTGGGTTGCAGGGCGAGGGCGACGGCGAGTCCTCCCAGGCCCAGGCCGGCGATGAGAGGGGTGATGTTGATGTTGAGCAGGTCGAGGACCAGCAGGCCGCCGAGGCCATATATCACGACAACCGAAACGCGCTTGAGCAGGGGGAACAGCTTGAGGTCGACCACGTGCTGGGTCCGAGCCGCCAGGTTCTCCAGGTACCAGTCGATGGCGTTGGATGCCACAGCAACCACCAGCGTCACGCCCATAACGATGGCCAGCAGGCCGATGACGCGATCGACCCAGGCCTGATGACCCGGCTCGAGGTCCAAGAGCAGAGTGAGCACGAGATACACGCCCAGGAGAACGACGCCGAAGTCGAGGGGCCGGCGGGTGGCATAGAGCAAGCGGTTGTCGAGGTCGGTGGAAGTCCTGCCGGCTATGCGCACGGTGAGGGGGAACAGGAGCTTGTGGAAGATTACCGCGGCGACGAGGGTGGCGAGAATGCCGACGGCGACAGCAGCCGGATCCAGCCAGGCGGGGTCACCAAGTCCGAAACGGGCCAAAATTACGTGCATGGTCAAGCGCCTGCGTGGCCGGGGCGGGCCACATTTCTCACATTGGCGGGGGAGCCCGGCCAGATTGCCGCGAAATTATAACATTCTAAATGCGCGATGCTTCTTGCCCAAGTCGCGGAATCAGTGCTAGAGTTTGACATGGCACCGTTGTACAACGGTTGGCATTCCGAAGAGTATTAAGTAACGCTCGGCTTTGTGGTCGGGTAAATGCGAACACCAGGCGACCGAGGGACCAAAGCGATGACTGATCTTCTTCAGCGAGCCTTCGAGAGAGCTTCGGAGCTCCCACAGGATGAACAGGACAAATTTGCGCGCTTTCTTCTGGCTGAACTCGAGTCGGAGCGTGAGTGGGCCGAGTTGTTCAACCGCCCCGAATCCGAAGATTTCTTGGAAAAGCTGGCCGACGAGACTCTTGCAGAGCACCGCGCGGGGCTAACTGAACCTCTCGAGATAGAAGACCTGTAGGCGTGCGTTCATTTGCCCGGAAGAGCTTCTGGGATGCTTACCGTCGCCTTCCGGCCCACGTGCAGCGTCAAGTTAGAGAATCTTACCGCTTCTTCGCATCCAACCCCAATCATCCGAGCCTAGGCTTCAAGCGAGTTAGCCAGCGGCGCCCTGTTTACTTCGGTGCGCGTGAGCATCACTTATCGCGCCCTCGGGATCAGGTCGAATGGCGACATGGTCTGGTTTTGGGTTGGTAACCATCAAGAATACGAGAGACTTCTCAGGGGCGGATAGGCTATTCCCCTAGTGGTGACTCTTCCAGTGGCAAATGGTAGTTGAGGAACCCTGGCAGCAGGCGTTCACATCACTGGACTTGAGGGAATGCTTCCCGGCCGATGAGGGGCACGAAGCGGCAGGGGCCGAGCATGCTGATGGAAAGGCCCTCCTCGGTGCGGACGGCGCGGACCAGTTCCTGCTGGTCCAAGGTCCCTATGGGAATAATCAGCCTGCCTCCGACAGCCAACTGGGAGACCAAGGATTCGGGAAGCTTGGGTGAGGCTGCGGCGACGATGATGGCGTCGAACGGGCCGTGGTCTTGGCATCCCAATGTTGGGGAGGCCAGCTCTACTCGGGCGTTGTTGCAGCCCAACTCCTCAAGCAAAGCACCGGCGCGCTGGGCGAGGGACGGCACCAACTCCACGGCGCAAACCCGGCCCTGGGGGACCAACAAGGACAGGACCGCCGCCTGGTATCCGCTGCCCGCGCCTACTTCCAGGACTTTTTCGCGGCCCTGGAGGGCCAGAGCGGCCAGCATGAGGGCGACGATGTAGGGCTGGGAGATGGTCTGGCCTTCGCCGATGCCAAGGGCCATGTCGGAGTAGGCCATGCGGCGGTGCTCTGCAGGCACGAACCGTTCCCTGGGCACCTGCTCCATAGCCTGGATGACGGATTCGGCGCCTACTTTGCGCCGCAAGCTACTGAAGAGGTTTGTTCTAGCCTTGGACAGGGCTTTATCCATGCACCGTACCTCTAGACAGCCTCACTATAGCACGAGGGTTAACCGGCCACAACGCGGCGACCGACAGTTGGTGGCCTTGCCTCAAAAGTCACCTTCCCACGTCACCCCGCGCTGCGCGCGGGGTCTGGGGTGGTGGGCACAGGCTTATGCGGGTGAGCCCATCCCCAGATTCCTCGTCGCTTCGCTCCTCGGAATGACAGTTTCGAGGTAGGGCTGGCACTTGGTTGACTCCAATATGCCCGTATGCTAATCTCGAAAGGTTCGACATTCAGACAATAGCATTAGTTAGGTTTTAGTAGATTTAGGGTGGTAGAACTCGATGTAAACGACAAGTCCCGCTGGCTTTCGTTGGGGCAAGCGTGCCGCTACCTGGACGTGAGCCAAGCGTCGCTGCGCCAGTGGGCCGACGGAGGCTTGCTGCGGGTGTACCGCACGCCCGGCGGGCACCGGCGCTTTCTGCGCGACGACCTGGACGCGCTGACCGACGCCGGCTCGACGTCGTCGGATTCGGACAGGAACGGAGAGATGGAGGGTTCGGCGCTGCGCCGCATCCGCCGGAGGCTGCAGCAGGTGACGGTGGCGAACCAGGCCTGGTACAGCAGCGTCGAAGCACAGGGGCGGGACCGGATGCGGCTGTTCGGACGCCGACTGCTGTCCATTTTGACGCAGCAGCCGGTGAGACGGCAGCAGCGGCAGGGGGCCTTGGAGGAATCGTATTTGCTGGGGCGGGAATACGGGAGCGAGATGTCGGACCGGGGTGTGACGCTGAAGGAAACCGTGGAGGCGTTTATATTCTTCCGCAACATGGTGCTGGACTCGGCGACGGCCGACCACTGGGGGAGAATCCTGGAAATGGCCGACCGGGTGCTGCTGGGAGTAACAGATTCTTACCAAAACCGCACCGGGGTAGATCCCGCTCCGGCCAATTCGTAACGCTAGACAGACTTTCGGGAGGCACTAACCGCCAATGGACTTAATCGACCGTCAACTGTTGAATCTGGTGCAGGGACCGTTCCCGCTGGTGGACCGTCCCTACTTGGACCTGGCCGAACAACTGCAAATAGACGAGCAGGACGTGATTGACCGGCTGGGGCGCTTGAAGCAGTCTAACGTCCTGCGGCAGGTCAGCGCCATATTCGACACGCGCCGCCTGGGCTACAAGACGACGTTGGCGGCGATGGCCTATGAGCCGAAGAAGCTCCACCAAGGGGCAATGGAGATTAATAAACACCCCGGCGTGAGCCACAACTACGCCCGGGAAGGGTCGTACTACAACCTCTGGTTCACGGTTGCGGTGCCGCCGGACCACGACCTGGAGGCCACGGTGCACCAGATGGCCAGGGAGACGGGGGCGTTAACCGCCCGGATCATGCCGACAATCCGGTTTTTCAAGATCGGGGTCAACTTTGACATGGTGCGGCAGAAGGGATCATCGTTTAACTACAACCCCGATGGCGGGCAGGCGGGCCAGTCGGCCGGAGACTGGAACAAAGCCGTGGCCGTGAGCGAAGCGGACCAGGCGGTGATCCGGGAACTGCAGGAAGACCTGCCCTTGATACCCAGGCCCTTTGACGAAATGGCGGACCGGCTGGGTATGACGACCGCGGAGTTGTTCGCCAAGGCGGCGGAGTTCCAGGACAGGAAGATAATGCGGCGGTACAGCGCGGTGCTGCACCACCGGCGGTCTGGGTTCAAGGCCAACGCCATGATCGTCTGGAAGGTGCCCCCGGAACGGTCGGAGGAAGTGGGGTCGATCATGGCCCAACACCGGGCGGTGACGCATTGCTATGAGAGGCCGACGTTCCCCGACTGGCCGTACACCCATTTCACCATGGTGCACGCGACATCCCAGGGAGGTTGCGAGGAGATCGGCAAGGAGATAGAGCAAGCCACCGGCATAACCGACCGGCTGTTTCTCTACAGCACCCGGGAATACAAGAAGACCAGGGTGCGCTACTTTGTCGAGGACTACGAACGGTACCGGGAGGCTGCGGAAGCCGCCTCACCGGCCCAAGGCTAGGCGGGCGCCAGATGCCGTCCTATTACCCGGCGTACCTGAACGTCAGAGACAGGCGTTGCGTCGTGATTGGGGGCGGAGCGGTGGCGGAAGGTAAGGTCGCCCAACTGAGGGAGGCCGGCGCCAACATCACCGTGGTGAGCCCGGAGGTCACGCCGGGCATCCTGGCGGCGGCGGAACAGGGGCAGCTCAACTGGCAAGCACGGAAATACCAGGCGGGAGACCTAAAAGGGGCGTTCCTGGCCATCGCCACCACCAACGCTCGAGCGGTCAACGAGGCGATTTTCCAAGAAGCGGAAGAGGCTGGAATCCTGATCAACGTGGTCGACGCGCCGGCCCAGTGTTCCTTTATCGCTCCGTCGATAGTCAGCCGCGGCGCGGTCACGGTGGCCATTTCGACCGGGGGCGCCAGCCCGGCATTGGCGAGGAAATTCCGGGAAGAGCTTACGGGCAGCGCGGTGATGGACTGGGCCGACCTGGCAGGGATACTGTCCCAGGCGCGAACCCAGGTGAAGCAGCGGGGCTTGACCGTGGACCCGCAGAGGTGGCAGTGCTGTCTAACCACTGACCTGCTGGAACTGGCCCAGGATGGCAAGGAAGAAGAAGCCCTGACCTGGCTGCTGTCCCGGTTAAGCGGCGGCGACGCCAGCCTCTGTCCAGACACGGCCCGCTGCCAGGCCGACGGCTGCGGCAGCAAGCCGGGTTAGACATGGACTTGAGCTTGCCGTACCCAGTTATTGGTTCAACCTGCATCCGGCGCGGTGACGCCGTTGGGGCTCGTCTTGGCTGAGAGTAACGTCATAAGGGTTGGGAGCCGGGGCAGCGCCCTGGCACTGCGGCAGGACGAGGAGGTCCTTTCCCGTTTGCGTCCGATGAACCCCCACTTGGAGTTCGAAGTGGTCGAGGTGCGCACCCAGGGGGATGTCCAACCAGATGCGTCGTTAATCGGAATGGGACTGGGTGTCTTTGTCAAGGAAATCGAACGGCAGCTACAGGAAGGCCAGTTGGACATGGCCGTGCACAGCCTGAAGGACCTGCCCACCCGGATGGCGCCGGACCTGGCGGTGGGAGCGGTGCTGCGGCGGGAGGACCCCAGAGACGTGCTGGTCAACCGCTGGGGCTGCTCGCTGGACAGCCTGCCGGAAGGGGCGCGAATCGGGACCAGCAGCCCGCGGCGGCAGGCGCTGCTGAAATACTACTGCCCCCAGGTGGTCCCGGTAGCCCTGCGAGGGAACGTGGAAACGCGGCTGCGCAAGGCCCGGGGCGAGGAATGCGACGGCGCCATACTGGCGGCGGCGGGCCTGGCGCGCCTGGGGTTGAGCGATGAGATCGCGGAGCACTTGTCGCCGCAGCGGTTCGTGCCTCCGCCGGGGCAGGGGGCAGTGGCTGTGCAAATCCGCGCCGGGGATGACCGCATGCTGGGGATGCTCCGGCGTATAGAGCACATCGAGACCCGGCTGTCAGTCACGGCGGAGCGGGCGTTCCTGGAAAAATTGGGGGAAGGCTGCCGATTGCCGGTTGGCGCTTACGCCCAATGCCAAGAGGAACTGATGCTGATGACGCTGTTCGTAGCGTCGGCCGACGGAAGCAAGGTCTTCCGGTCCAAGCTGGAGGGCTTGACCCTGGACCCGCTGCAAATGGCCAGCGACGCCTATCTGGCCGTTGCGGAGCGGGGAGGAATGGAGCTGGTGAACCTGGAACACGTGGAACAACATACACCCGGGTTGGAAGAGTAGCAGTTGAGCGGCAAAGTCTACCTGGTGGGAGCGGGCCCCGGCGACCCTGGGTTGATCACCATGAAGGGGCTTCGCTGCCTGGAAAGAGCGCAACTGGTGGTCTACGACCGGTTGCTGGACTCGTCGTTGTTGGAGAATGTCCCCCCGTCGGCGGAAAGGGTGTTCGTCGGCAAGGAACGGGGCAGGCAGGCAATGTCCCAAGACGAAATCAACCAGACGCTAATCGACGGAGCCGCCGCGGGCAAGGAAGTGGTGCGATTGAAGGGTGGCGACCCGTTCGTCTTCGGCAGGGGCGGCGAGGAGGCCCTGGCATTGGCGGAGCGCGGCATCCCATTCGAGGTCGTACCGGGAGTGACGTCTCCCGTGGGCGCGGCCGCATATGCGGGCATACCCCTGACCCACCGGGGTGTGTCTTCGACGTTCACAGTGGTGAGCGGCAGTGAAGACCCGTCGAAACCGGACTCAGCGGTGTCATGGGACGCGCTGGCCCGCACCGGCGGCACCCTGGTGGTGCTCATGGGCTGGACAGAATTGGAGAGGATTGTAGAGACGCTGTGCGGCAACGGGATGGACCCGGCGACCCCGGCGGCCCTGGTCCAGTGGGGCACGTGGCCTCGGCAAAAGACGGTCACCGGCCGCCTGGGAGACATAGTCAGCAGGGGCCGGGAGGCGGGCCTGCAGCCGCCGGTGGCAGCCATCGTGGGCAAGGTGGTGGAGCTTAGGGAACAACTACGCTGGTTCGACGACAAGCCCCTTTGGGGTAAGAAGGTCTTGATTACCCGCTCGCGGAGCCAGGCGTCGCGGCTGAAGGAACTTCTGAAGGGCCTGGGCGCAGACCCGATTGAACTTCCGACTATACAGACCGCGCCTTTGGAAGACTACTCTGAGATGGACGCGGCGCTGGAGCGGCTGGCCGATTTTGGCTGGGTATTTTTCGCCAGCACCAATGCGGTGGAAGCGGTCTTTTCGCGGCTGGCCGCCGGGGAACGCAACAGGGATGCGCGGGCGTTCGGGCCGGCCAAGGTCGGCGCCATCGGCCCTGCCACAGCCCAGGCGTTGGCCCAGCGGGGTATCGTCGCCGACTACCTGCCGGCCACCTCCACGGCGCAGGCGGTTGTCGATGAGATTTCCGGCTGGAATTGGGAGGACGTGAAGGCGCTCCTGCCCGGGGCAGACATCGGGCGGGACCTGCTGGCCCAGAAGTTGACGTCCGCGGGGGCCAATGTGGAGCAGGTGGCAGCGTACAGGACCGTTCCCGCTCCGGACATCGGCCGACTCGCCAAAGAGGCCCTCGAAGAGGGGATAGACATAGCGACATTCACCAGTTCCTCCACGGTGCGCAACCTGCTGGAAGCCCTGAACGGCGACAGTTCCCGCCTGGAGTCCAGCGTCATAGCTTGCATCGGCCCGTCCACGGCAGCCACGGCGAGGGAGATGGGACTGAGGGTGGACCTGGTGGCGGAGAAGCACAACGTGGAAGGCCTGGCGGAGTCGGTGGTTGGATACGTGCAACGAGGCCAAGAATGCCGGCGCTAGAAGAAAAGGAGACCTGATGGCTAACTTTCCCGACGTACGGTTGCGGAGGCTGAGGGAACGGGAGCCGGTGCGGAACATGGCCCGGGAGACGCGGCTCTCGGTAAAGGAGTTCGTCTATCCGGTGTTCGTCACCCACGGGAGAGGCGTGAGGGCGCCCATCGAGCCGATGCCGGGCTGCTACCACTTGTCGTTGGACACGCTGACCGAAGAAGTGTCAGAGGCCGGGGAGTTGGGCGTTCCCGCGGTGCTGCTGTTCGGGCTTCCGGCGGAAAAGGACCCATTGGGCGCCGAGGGCTACGACCCGGAAGGCATAGTGCAGGAGGCCATCCGGGCCATCAAGAAGACCACTCCCGACATGATGGTGATTACCGACGTGTGCATGTGCGAGTACACAGATCACGGGCATTGCGGGGTAATAGACAACGGACGGGTAGACAACGACCGGACCCTGGAACTGCTGGCGCAGACCGCGGTGTCCCACGCTCAAGCCGGGGCCGACCTGGTGGCGCCTTCGGCGATGATGGACGGGCAGGTGTGGGCCATTCGCCAGGCGCTGGACGGCCAGGGGTACACAGACACGCCGATAATGGGCTACGCCGCCAAATACGCCTCGGGATTTTTCGGCCCGTTCCGGGTGGCGGCCGAGTCGGCTCCCCAGTTCGGCGACCGCCGCAGCTACCAGATGGACCCGGCCAACGCCCGCATGGCCATGCGGGAAATAGAAGGCGACATTGCGGAGGGGGCGGACATAGTGATGGTGAAGCCGGCGCTGGCCTACCTGGACGTAATCCGGCAAGCGCGGGACAGGTTCGACCATCCACTGGCGGCTTACAACGTGAGCGGCGAGTACTCGATGATCAAGGCAGCCTCGGTCCAGGGGTGGGTCGATGAAAAGACGGTGACTTTGGAGGCGCTGACCGCTATAAAACGGGCCGGTGCGGACATAATCCTGAGCTATCACGCCAAGGACGTTGCCCGCTGGCTAAGGGAAGATTCCTGAATGCAGGTAAAAGCATCGCGGCGGCTTTTCGCCGAAGCCCAGAAGTACATCCCAGGGGGCGTCAACAGCCCGGTGCGTTCTTTTCGGGCCGTGGAGGGCACGCCCTTGTTCATCACCCGAGGCGAGGGCGCGCGGATATGGGACGCGGACGGCAACGAGTTTATCGACTACGTGGGGTCCTGGGGGCCGCTGGTGCTGGGCCACGCCCACCCGGCGGTGCTGGAGGCGCTGAGAAAAGCAGCAGAAAAGGGCGTGAGCTTCGGCGCACTGGTGGAAGGGGAGGTGGAGCTGGCGCGGATGATCTGTAAGGCGCTCCCTTCGGTGGAGACGGTGCGGCTGGTGAACTCGGGGACCGAAGCGTGCATGAGCGCGATCCGGCTGGCGAGAGCTTTCACGGGGCGGAACAAAATCATCAAGTTCGCCGGGTGCTATCACGGCCATGCCGACGGACTGTTGGTGAAGGCGGGGTCGGGAGCGTTGACCCACGGAATCGCCACCAGCGCAGGGGTGCCGGAGTCCTACGCCAAGGAAACCCTGGTTGCCGACTACAACGACGTTGCATCTGTAGAGCGGTATTTCGACGCCAATCCCGGCGACATTGCGGGGGTCATCGTGGAGCCGGCGGCGGGGAACATGGGAGTGGCGCCGCCCGTCGACGGGTTTCTCCCGGGGCTGCGGCGGCTGACTGCCCAGGCTGGGGCATTGCTGATATTCGACGAGGTGATCACCGGGTTCCGGGTATCATACGGCGGGGCGCAGAGCCTGTTCGGGGTGACACCGGACATCACATGCCTGGGGAAAATCATCGGCGGCGGGCTGCCGGTGGGGGCTTACGGAGGCCGGAGAGAAATAATGGAAATGGTTGCCCCTCTGGGCCCCATGTACCAGGCCGGGACCCTGTCGGGGAACCCCCTGGCCGTAGCCGCGGGCATAGCTACTTTGCGGGAGTTGTCGCAGCCGGGGACCTACGAGAAGCTGGAGTCCATGTCCCACCAGCTAACCGCCGGGCTATCGGAGACTTTTGGGCGGATGGAAGTCCCAGGGACGATAAACCGAGTGGGGTCGGCGTTCTGCGGGTTCTTCAACCCGGGTCCGGTGGAGAACCTGGCCGACGCGGAAAGGTCGGACACCGACCGGTACCGGCGGTACTTTCACGCCATGCTGGCCCATGGCGTCTACCTGGCGCCGTCGCAGTTCGAAGCCGGCTTTGTCTCATTGGCGCACACGGAGTCTGACATAGACCGGACGCTTACTGCAGCGGAGGCGGCGTTGAAGAAAGTGGGGAGTGACTGAAGGCTACGGTCGGGGATTAGAAGGCCCCGGAGAACAAATACGTTAAACCAAAACGGCCCGCCTAATTACCGGCGGGCCGTTGAGTTTTGCCGAAGATAGGGTGGGCTAGGCGCCGTAGCGCGCCGCAGCGTTGGGGTCGCTGTATTCCACGTTCTTGGTGGCCCAGAAAGCCGCGGCGATGTCGTCCACCGCGGCTACCAGCTCTTCGCAGGCGGCCATATCCACCGTCTGGCGGCAGCGGCCGGCCACCTTCAGGGCGGCGTTGAACTTGGCGGCCAGATCGTTGGCGTCGGTATTGGGCCAGGCGTAGTCGGCCCAGAGGATTCGCAGTTCGCGCTTGCAGAGCTCGGCGTGCTCCTCTTTGGCCGCTATGTAGCGGGACATGGTATTGGCGTAGGCCACGTGGTCGTCGCCTTCTTCCAGGGACTGCATCCGCAGCACCATCTTCTGGACGGTCTGGGCGGCGATCTTCGCTGACACCGGGTCGTAGATCCCGCAGGGAATATCGCAGTGGGCTTCAGCTATCCGGGCCTTCAACAGCCCTAGTGGGTTAAACATCTTTACATCCTCGCTTGCATGAGATTTGAAGCAGGCACAAGATACAAGAAAACGGGCTGGTTAGCAAGTCCCGCGGCGCCCGAGGGCACCTCAGCCTGGAATCAAAGAATTAGTTCAGCGCCACTGTCGGTCGCGGCGCATAGCCCAACAAAAAGGGAGGTCAAGCCGGGCCTGACATTCCAACCATTGCGGTTGCCGGTGAAGCATGTTTCAATGTCTGAGTCTTGATGATGGGCACGGCTACCAACGGACGGTAGGGACAGGTACGCTCGACCGGAGGCTATATGACCAACGGGGACAGCCGTTTAGAAGAACGGGTACAAGCTCTTGAAGAGTTAGCTCGCATCACGAGCGAATGGGCCGAGTTGACGGAACGCGACCAAGAACGGCTGGACCATTGGGCCAGGGACGCGGAACAGCGCCTCCAAGAGTTGGAACGGAGCCGGACAGCAAGCAATGAACTTGTCAGCAGAATGTTGGCCATCACTACGCAGATGCAAGCCGACATCAACGAGCATATAGAGACGCCGCACTGACAAACTCCTGCCCAAGGCCCGCAGGGCGACCGCGGCGATCATAGGACTAGGTAAGCGGGAAGGGTGACTGCCACCACTTGCCGGTGTCGTTGACGCTAATAGACTCCACCCACTTGACCCACTCGAAACCCCGCTTGCCGGGGGCCGCCAGCCGCACGGGAAAACCGTGGCCGTGGGAGATGGGCTCTCCGCCGACGTGGGTGGCCAGCAGGTATCCGTCGGCTTCTCTCAAGGAGAATCGGCGCTGGTATCCCGTAACCGACCGCACGGTGATGCTGCCTGCGCCGGACTTGACACCGGCGGCTTGGAGCACTTCCCTCAGGGGCGTTCCCTCCCATTCCTGGGTGGAATACCAACCACCGGTGCAGTCGAGCAGGGCGGTGAGCTTTTCCCGGCGGCCGGCCAGGTCTTCCAGCTTGAAGCTAAGATCGTTGCTGATCAAACCCGAGACGCTTAGCCGCCAGGAGTCGCCGTCGACCCGGTCCGGATTGTCGTTGAGCCAGGACGTGGTGGGGAAGGCATTGCCGGCAAAGCTGGCACGCTCGTAGGACCCGGTGAACCTCTGGCCGTCTGCGGAAAGCTGCAAGGCACCGGCGGTAAAATCACCGGCGCGCCACAGCGCGAGGCCGGCTAGGCTGAGTCCGGCCAGTCTCAGGAAGGAACGACGCTGCACCCAGAAGCGGGGTCGCAGGGTCCAGGAGTGGGTGAAAGTGTGCCAGGCCACCAGGGGAGCAAGGAGCAGCGAAAGGTATATGTGCCAACTTACCCCGCTAAAGCCAAGGTAGGTGAAGTAACCGCCGTAGCTCCAGTATATTCCGAGGCCCATGGCGGCCAGCAGCAGCGTGAATATGGCGATGGAGCCGAGCATCAGGGCGGGTTTCTGCCGCCACATGGCCGGGTTGGTAAGAGACATGAGGATGTTGCGGCCCTTCCACAGGAGCAGGGCCGCCAAGGCGTAGCCGGAAACCCGGTGCACGTGGAGCGCGATAGTCCAGTCGGACGAGCCCCCGATGAGTCCCAGGAATCCGGTGACCAAGGAGGTCCCGCCAACCAGCAGGATGAAAACGTTGGCCCAAGGGTGTGCCATGTCTTTGTCCTACGGCGATTTACAACTGGTGTACGACCATCGAGCCCGGTCGGTTTTGGCGGCGTTGCCCCGGGTCGAGTTTATGGGCTTAAAACTTAGTGAACCGGCGGGCTAGGCCGGCAATTGAGTGTCAGGGTGATCGCGGAGGTAGTGGGCTTGCCTGACCCCGAAGTCTTCCTGGAGCTGAATCGTAAGACCGCCGTCAACCACCAGCGAATGGCCGGTGATGAACGCAGCCTCGTCGGAACTGAGAAACACCACCGCGTTGGCTATGTCCTCGGGCCTACCCAGTTTCCGCAAGGGGTATTGGTCCTGGAAGAAACGTTCTCCAGACGGGTTCTCGTCCCAGCCAGCCCGGATGCGCTCGGTGACGATGTGTCCGGGACAAATGGCGTTAACCCTTATTCCCATGGGGCCGAAATCGGTGGCCATCTGGCGGGTGAGCCCGATGACCGCCGCCTTGCCCGCCTCGTAGACCATTTTTCCGGGGGCGGCGAGGAGGCCATGGACCGAGGAGACGTTGATAATGCTGCCCGCTCCGGTCCGGCGCATTTCGGGCACGGCGTACTTGGCGGCCAGGAATATGGCCTTGACCAGCAAAGACATGCCAAAGTCCCAGTCCTCTTCGGTGGTTTCCAGGGCTCCCTCGGCCCCGCTGCCGTGCTTGGGGTTGTAGGCGTTGTTGACCAGGATGTCCAACCGGCCCCACAGTTGGACCGCGTGGTCGATCATCGACTTGATGTCTTGATGCCTGGACAGGTCGGCGTTTATGCTCTCTGCCGTTCCGCCGCGGGCGCGAATGCCGTCAACGTTGGCGCCGGCAGTGACCGCGTCGATGTCGGCAATCAGCACCTGCGCCCCCTCTTCCGCCAGCCTCCTGGAGCAACTCCCGCCAATTCCCTGGGCGCCGCCGGTAACGATGGCTACCTGGCCGTCCAGTCTGCCCATTGCTCACCTCACGATGGGGGGTTGTTGATTCCTAACGCTGGGGCCCGCCGCCAAACCCCCGGCGGGATTACTGCGGCCGTCCGCCACCACGGGACGGCGATCCGGCGCCCCGATGGCGGTCTATTCTGCAGATACGGTCCGCCGGGTAGGAGTGTCGGCGATGTAGCCGGACAGGTTGAGAGCGGTGTGAATCAGGCCGGTGTGGGAGTAGGCCTGGGGGAAATTGCCCAGTTGGCGACCCAGGTCCGGGTCAAACATCTCGGCGAACAGACCCAGGTGGTTGGCCCGCTTGGTAATCATCTCGTGGAAGTAGTCCATGCCGCGGTCGGTCTGCCCGGTGTATATCAGGTTGCCGATGAGCCAGAAACTCAGGAGGGTGAATGCGCCCTCTTGCTGGCCTTCCAGGCCGTCGTCGGTTTCCTCGGGCAGATAGCGCCAGGCCAGGGGGCCGTCGGTCAGTTCACGCTCGATGGCATCCACGTTTTGCCGGACGCGAGGGTCGTCACGCGGGATCAGCCCCAGGAAGGGTATGGCGAGGTTGGAAGCGTCCAGTGCCTGGGAGCCGTACCGCTGCCGGAAGGCCTGCTTTTCTGAACTCCATCCCAAGTCCAGAATCTCGGTCTTGATGGTGTCGGCGGCTAACGACCAGCGCCTGAACAGCCGTCTATCCCCACGAGTAGCGGCGATATAGGAAGCCTGGTCCAGCGCGGCCCAGCACATGACCTTGGAGTACACGAAGTGTTGCTGGTCGCCCCTCACTTCCCAGACACCGCGGTCTTTACGGCGCCAATTGCCCATGACCGTCTCGGCCAGGGAGTGGACCAACTCCCAGGCTTCGTCCGGTATTTCCCCGTGGAGGGTCAGCAAAGAATGAATGGACAGGATGACCTCGCCGAAGACGTCCATTTGCAGATGGTCGGCGGCGGCGTTGCCGATGCGGACGGGGGTAGAGTCCTCGTAGCCGCTGAGGTGGTCCAAGGTATATTCCTGCAGGGACGAACTGGGGGTGATGCCGTAGACGATGCGGGTCTTGCGCCGCCCCAACTGACATTGCTGCAACAGCCAGTGCATGTAATGGTCGGCCCCGTAGGCGTCACCCAGGCGGTAGAGGATATCCACGGTGAAAGCGGTGTCCCGCAGCCAGGAGAACCGGTAGTCCCAGTTGCGGGAGCCGCCCAGGGTTTCGGGCAGGCTGGTGGTGGGGGCGGCAACGATGGCGCCGGTGCGGTGGTACATCATCAGGTGAAGGGCCAGGAAGGAGCGGACGACAGAGTCCCGCCACAGTCCCTCGTAGCCCATACGGGTTACCAGCCCGCGCCAGTACCGCCGGGTGTGCTCCAGCTTTTCAGCCGTGCGGCTGCCCTCCACGGTGGACGGGCCGCCGTGTCCGTAGGAAAGCACGAAGGTGACGGTCTGGCCTTCACTTAGCTGAAAATCGTGCACCACGCCCCTTTCATCGAAACCCAGGGGTATGTCTGCCAGCAGGGTCATGGTCTGCCGCCCGCCCCTGGCTTGAACGGCGCCTCCCCCTGCATTGCCGCCCAGGGAGCGGAAGCTGGGGACGGTGCGGGCGTAGTCGTGCCGGGGCTGGAAATCACAGCGGAGCGCCACGTTGCCGGACTGGCAGGTTACTATCCGGTGGATTTCGTTGGGCGCTATCTGAGGAGTTTCGGGGTTATCGTCATGGTCGGCGGGAGCGGGCATGAAATCGGTAAGGGACACAACACCGGAGGCCGTGCGGAAGGTGGTCCGGAGGACGTTGGTGTCAGTTACATATTCTTGACTGGTGTCGATGACGGGGTCTACGGGGCTGATGCGGAAATGCCCGCCAACTTTAGAGTCGAGGATGGCGGCGAACACACTGGGGGAGTCGAAGCGGGGAAAGCAGCACCAGTCAATCGAGCCGTCGATACCGACAAGCGCCGCTGAGGACATATTGCCGATCAGTCCGTAGTCGTACACGCTTGATGTGGAGAGGAGTGGCGCTGGATAGTGAAGCTTGTTATGCAGCTAAATGTACCACCCGGAAGCGAAGGGGCGCAACGAATAGGCTGGGTGATTTCACCAGGTGTTGCCTTCAGACGCAAGCCGACCTGGAGACCAGGGGAATGGACAGGCCATATTCGGGGTGGATAGTGATAGGGGAGACAGGGTAAAGAATCTGGTAAAATGTTCCCGCCTTGGCCATCGCCCGGCCAGGCATGACCGCCGGAAGAGCACAATAGCCTGCTCCGCGGTATCAGCGCGGTCGCCCGTAAGATTGACTTCCCCACTTGTTCCGGCATAAAAGGAGATGAGGGAATGAGCTTATCCAAGGCAATTCGCAGCGGGTTGGCAACCGCTGCCTTGCTGGCAGGCTTGGTGATAGCCGCAGCGGCCTGCGGAGAGCCGCCTGCCACCGAGGCCCCGGAACTGTCGTTGGATGAACTGCTTTCGGAGTTGGGGGAAAACCTGAATGGTATGGAAACGGTAAAGTTCGCGCTGGTGGACGAGGGAGAGTTGGGGGCCCCGTTTTTCGGCATGACTCTCCAGAGCCTGGAAGGGGAAATCAAGGCTCCCGCCAGCTTCAGGATGGTGGTGAAGGTAAAAACCGGGGGTGTTGCGTTTGCTGAAATCAGCATGCTGGCCGTTGGGGATGAGGCGTTCATGAAGTTCTCGGAGGACGCCCCCTGGGCGCCATTGCCCCTGGACCAGGTGCCGTTTAACTTCTCCGGGCTGGGGCCGACGTTGAGCGACCTGCTTCCCATCATCAAGGACACGGTCATCACGGGCCGGGAGTCTGTCGAGGGCGACCAGGCTATCCGGATCGATGGCAACGTCCAGTCGGAGGACCTGTCCAGCCTCATCACCACGGTGGACTCGGGCCATAGGGTGGAGTTGACCCTGTGGATTACCGAAGATGACATTAACCTGCGGCGATTGAGGATCGACGGCCAAATATATGACGACGACGGGCCGGAAACCAGCCGTCTACTGAGCGTCACGGGCATCGGGGAGCCCGTTGAAATCGAACTTCCGGACGTGGCATCCGGGCAGTGACGACAAGCAGCCTTAGGGCGCAGATCTCCTCGCTGGGTTCCTCCCAGACGGTCGTCCTGAGCATCATATGCCTGGGAGTGTTCTCCACGGCCCTGGACCAGACGGTCGTGGTTGCCGCGCTGCCCAGCGTGATGGTGGACCTCGAGATACCCCTTACCGATCTGGACCGCGCCTCGTGGATCGTAACGGGCTATTTGGTCGCGTACACCGTGGCGATGCCACTGGCGGGGCGCCTTTCGGACGTACACGGTCGAATCCGGATGTTCCAGTGGGCATTGGTCCTGTTTTCCATAGGGTCGGGCCTGGTGGCGGTAGCCCCGGACTTCGAGTGGGTGGTGTCGTCCAGGGTGCTGCAGGCCATCGGCGGCGGCGCAACGGTGCCCATTGGGTTGGCCTTGGCTGCGGGAGCGGTGGCGCCGGAGAAGAGGGGAGTTGCCCTGGGATTGGTGGCCGCGTCGGCGGAGGCCGGGTCCGTTTTGGGCCCGCTTTACGGGGGCGCGATCATCGAATGGATCGGTTGGCGGTGGATATTCTGGCTGGACATCCCGCAGAGCCTCATCCTGATAGCCCTTCTGGCGATTTTGCCCAACCGGGCCAACCCCGAGGCCAAGATGGACTACTTTGGGGCAGTGACCCTGGTGGCGGCGCTGACCGTCCTGACGATGGCGCTATCCCAGAGGAGTCTATTTGCGGTGGACTCCATCGTCCCTTACTTGATGATAGCCGCCGGCATTTTCCTGGTGGTCTTATTGATAGTGGTGCAGAGACGGGTGGCGCAGCCGTTGCTGGCGTCCTTCCTGTACAGTTCCCGGGTCTTTGTGTCGTCCAGCGTCACCCAGTTCTTTGTTGGGGTGGCCCTGATCATATCGTTGGTGTGCGTGCCTCTCATGGCCAGCACGGTGATGGAAAAGAAGGCCTGGGAGTCTGCCCTGCACCTGGTGCGTCTCACCGCGGCGATCCCTGTGGGGGCGATTGTGGGTGGCTACATCCTGCGTTGGACGGGAGTGAGGGCGGTGTGCATAACCGGCCTTGGCCTGATGGGAGTGGGACTGTTACGCATGAGCGGCTGGGAGACGGAGGTGCCGGAGATAGAGCTGTCGGTGCCGCTGGCCGCGGCCGGCCTGGGATTTGGGTTGGTGATTCCCCCCATCAGCGTTGCCGCGCTGAGCGCCTCGCCCAGCCACTACTGGGGGACGGCGGCATCGTTGATAACCGCTTCGCGCATGATTGGGATGGCGTTGGGGCTGTCGGCGCTGGCGGCCTGGGGCATTGAGCGCTTTTACAGCCTGACCGGCCACATAACTATTGGAGACAGCTTCGAGGAGACCCAGGCGCCGTTGATAGAGGCCGGAGTAACGGTTTTCCAGAATATGTTCACCATAGCGGGATTCCTGTCGCTGATAGCCATTTTGCCGGCGCTGCTGATGCGGGTGGACAATACCGAGGAAACACCAAGTTTTTTGTGAGTGCGGTGGAATAGACCGCAGATGCTTTCGCTCCCAGGCACGATTTTTGACAAAGTCTTTACTTTCTGTCACTGGTGGTTTATTGTTTGTAGCCACTTGGGAATACCGCCTGGATCCCGGGCGGGACTGACTGATAAGGAGGGAACATGGACCGGTTGAAACTTATTCTTATCGGCATAGCAGGGGTTGTGGCGTTGCTGGCAATTGCCGCCTGTGGAGACGGCGGCGGCGGCGACGCAGAGGAGAGTCGGCTGGACACCGTTCGGGATCGAGGAGAAGTAATTTGCGCCAGCCGAAATGACGTGCCGGGATACGGCTCGCTGGACGCCGCCGGCAACAACGTGGGCTTTGACATCGACCTGTGCCGCGCGCTTGCCGCCGCGGTGCTGGGCGACCCGAATGCCTTCGAAATCCGGTTGATCTCCGCCGCCGAGCGCGGGCCGACGATCCAGTCGGGTGAGGTCGACATGCTGGTGCGGACGGTTACCTGGACGAGCTCCCGGGATGCCCAGTGGGGTAACTACGCCCAGACGATGTTCTACGACGGGCAGGGCTTCATGGTCAGGAAGGACTTGGGCATATCCAGCGCCCTGGAACTGCAAAACGCGTCAGTCTGCGTAACCCTGGGCACCACCACGGAATTGAACCTGGCGGACTTCTCCAGGCAGAACGGCCTGAACATTAACGTGGTGCCGTTCGAGGACACTGACGCGGTGGTGGCGGCCTACGAGGGCGGCCAGTGTGACTCCTTCACCAATGACCGGTCGCAGCTGGCGGCCATCGGGAGTGCGTTCCAGAACCGGGATGACCACGTGATATTGCCGGAGACCATCTCTGAAGAGCCCCTGGGCCCGGTGGTCCCCCACGGCGACGACCAGTGGTTCGACATTGTCAAGACGGTGATGAGCATTCTCATCTACGCCGAGGCCTATGACATTGGTTCCGGCAACGTACCCACGTCGGCGACAGGCGACGCCAAGGTCGACCGGTTGTTCGGCCTGGAGGGCTCGTTCGGCCAGGACAGCCTGGGCTTGGACGGGGACGTAGCGCAGACGGTCATCAGGTCCGTCGGGAACTACGGCGAAATCTACGACAAGAACCTGGGGGCCATCGGTCTGACCCGGGAGGACAACGACCGGAACGCCCTATGGGCGGCGGCGACCTGCACAGAGTGCCCGACGGGAGGACAGATCTACGCAGCGCCTTTGCGGTAGTCCAGCTACCCGAAGCCGCTGGCTGAACAGTTTCAGCCGCCAGTGATAAGAGGCGGCCAGCTTGACGCTGGCCGCCTTTTTGCTAGTCTTAGATCAAGCCGGGCAAATCGCCAAACCCGCCGGCGATGGGGTACAATCTGGCCACTCAGATGCTGAAGGTGAGTAAGCGCCCATGGCGTCAGCGCCTCGGAGACTAACCTACCAGGGCATACCAATCTGGAGACACGTCCAGGTCATCCAGTGGACCACCCAGATCGTGTCCGGGATCCTGGTGGTGGTCCTGGTCGTCTGGTTCTTCGGCAACATCGCCAACGCGATCCAGGACCGGAATATCCCATGGGGGTTCGACTTCCTGGGCCGAGCATACTCGACGCCAATTGGGCACCACTTCCTGGGCTATGATCCCTCGAATACCTTTGGCTACGCCTTCATAGTAGCGACGGTCAACACACTGATCGTCTCAGTTATTGGGGTAATCCTGGCGACGATGCTGGGAATCGCCGTTGGCGTGGCCCGTATGTCCAACAACTGGATCGTCTCCAAGACGGCGTTGGTGTACGTGGAATTCTTCCGCAACGTACCCTTGCTGGTGCAGTTGTTCTTCTGGTTTTACATCGTGCTGGCCTTGCCGCAGGTGCGGGAGACGTGGAAAATCCTCGGCGGGTTGTTCATCAACAACGCCGGCATCTCCATACCCATGTCCGTGCCCAGTTCAGGCGCCGCCGCGGGGATATGGATTGCGCTGGCCTTGGGCGCCATAGCGGCAGGAGTCGCCGCTTACCGCTGGCTTAGCTGGCGGGAGGTCCAAACCGGGGCGACATCCTATCCGGTACTGGGGGGAACGGCGGTAGCCGTGGTGATTGGCGCCGTTTGCTGGTTGGCCGTGGGCGGAGGGTTCGGCGAAGCGCCACTGGTGATTTCGACGCCGGCGCCGGAAGAAGGAGTTTTTGAGCGCATAGCGGGCGGATTCACGCTGCCCGCGGGGCTGCTAGCCCTGCTGATAGGGCTGGTGATTTATACGTCGTCATTCATTGCCGAGATCGTCCGCGCCGGAATACAGTCGGTGGGACGTGGGCAGACCGAGGCGGGGCGGGCTTTGGGGCTGCCCTGGGCCGGGGTTCTGCGGAACGTGACATTTCCCCAGGCGCTGCGGGTGATAGTGCCCCCGCTTATCAGCCAGTTCCTGAACCTGACCAAGAACAGCAGCCTGGCCGGAGCAATCGGCTACTCGGACCTGACCAACGTGGCCAAGACCATGACCCAGACAGCTCCGGCGGTGTCCATATTCATCCTCATCATGGCGGCGTACCTGGCGATGAGCCTGACTTACTCACTGATCGGAAACCTTTACAACCGGCGATTACGCGTCTGAAATGTCGACCAACGTTAGTGCGGAACAGACGATAGCGATGTCGCCGCCCCGCCTGGAGAGGGGCGTGTTGGGGTGGATGCGCGCCAACCTGTTCAGCTCCAAGTTCGACGGGGGGCTGACGATAGTGGGCGGCGCCTTCGTGATATTGGCGCTGTGGTTCGGCCTGAAGTGGATATTCGTCGATGCCGACTGGGAGGTAATCAAGGTCCTGGGCGGGAGGTTGGCCATCGGCCCGTACAACACGGTGGCGGCCTGCACAGACCAGAACTGCTTCTGGCGACCTCAGACGGCCCTGCTGCTCGCCACGTTCATGGTGGGCATGGGATGGGGCGTCACCGGGGGGAGCGCCACCAAACGCATCGCCATTGGCGTGGCGGTGATACTAGCCCTGTTCGCCTTTCTCCCTTATAGCCTCGATACCATGGGGCTGGACGTGCGGCTGTTGCTGGCGGCCAACTTGCCGAGCCTGTTCCTAGGCTGGGCCATTGGCCGCTACGCGCCTTGGGGAACGCCTACGCGGTTGGTACTGCTGTGCACTGGGGCTTTCTTCATGGCCCTCGCCCTGCTGCGCGGCCTGCATGAGGGTCCCGGCTATGAGGCTGTACCGACGATCTACTGGATAGCCCTAGCCTGCCTGCCGGCGACGTTCCTACTGACCTTGGGATGGAGAATCACCGGCAACAACCTCGCCAAGCTCGCCGCCATTGGGACCTCAATCATCCTGGCCCTGCTCGCGTTCCTGCCCGTCGGTCTAGATGCCATGGGTTTGGGTGTGCGCCTGCTGCTGGTTGCCAACCTGCTGTCCTTGGGCTTGGGCTGGATAATCGTCCGCCCGCCGACGGCGGCGGCAGCGCGACTGGCCCTGTGGTGCATCGCCATGTTCCTGATTGCGCTGGCGTTGATGCGCGGTGTGGCGGGAGTCCCCGGGCTTGAACCGGTCTCGGTGATTTATTGGGGCGGCCTGATGCTGAATATCCTGCTGGCGGTGTTCGGCATCGTCGTCAGCCTGCCCATAGGCATAGCGCTGGCGCTGGGGCGGCGAAGCAACTTGCCGGTGGTGAAGCTGCTGTGCATCGTCTTCATCGAGGTGTTCCGGGGCGTCCCGTTGATAACGCTGCTGTTCATGTCCCAGGTGCTGGTGCCGCTGGCCTTTCCCGAAGACTTCCCGTTGAATTCTCTGATGCGCGCCGCTATTGTGATAACCCTGTTCAGCTCGGCCTACATGGCGGAGAATGTCCGGGGCGGCCTGCAGGCGCTTCACCCAGGCCAGGCCGAGGGAGCGCGGGCGTTGGGGCTGGCCAGTTGGCAGGCCACGCTGTTCATTTCCCTGCCCCAGGCCATCCGAAACGTCATACCGGCGATAGTGGGGCAGTTCATCGCCCTATTCAAGGACACCAGCCTGGTGTACATCATAGGAATGCTGGACATCGTCGAATTCGGTCGGGCGTTCATTCAAGGCAATCCCCCGTACCTGCCAGCTGCGAAAGAGTTGTTCGTATTCATAGCTCTAGTCTTTTGGATTTTCTGCTATACCATGTCCTATACGAGCAGGCGGATTGAGCACAACCTGGGCGTGGGCCGACGGTAGCCGAGGACGATAAAGAGGTGCAAGATGGCTGAAACGAACGGAGACGTTGGGGCCCCTGACGACATCATCATTTGCCGAGACGTGCACAAGTGGTTCGGGGAGTTCCACGTGCTGTCGGGGGTGACCACATCGGTGAAGCGAGGTGAGAAGGTGGTGGTACTGGGGCCGTCGGGCTCGGGCAAGTCGACGTTCATCCGAACAATTAACCGGCTGGAAGAGCACCAGACCGGCGAGATAATTGTCGACGGGGTGCCCATGACAAACGACGTGCGCAACATCGACGCGATTCGCCGTGAGGTGGGTATGGTCTTCCAGCAGTTCAATCTTTTCCCCCACCTGAGCGTAAGGCAGAACATCACGCTGGGCCCCATGAAGGTGAGGAAGTGGCCCCGGAAGCAGGCTGACGACGTGGCCGACGAGTTGCTGGAACGGGTGGGCATACCCGAGCAGTCGGAAAAGTATCCCTCCGAGCTCTCCGGCGGCCAGCAGCAGCGGGTGGCCATCGCGCGGGCCTTGGCCATGCAACCCAAGATAATGCTGTTCGACGAGCCCACGTCGGCGTTGGACCCTGAGATGATCAAAGAGGTGCTGGACGTGATGCGGGAGCTGGCCACTTCGGGAATGACCATGATAGTGGTCACCCACGAGGTGGGATTTGCCAGGGAGGTGGCCGACCGCATGATCATGTTCGACGAAGGCAAAATCATAGAGGAGGCCCCGCCTGCAGACTTCTTCATAACTCCGCAACAAGAGCGGACCAAGCTTTTCCTCTCACAGATCCTGGCGTGAAGAGAGGGGCCGGCCGCACTTTCCGCCAGCATACAACTGGTGGTGGGCCAGTCGCGCCACATGGCGGCGTTCCGGGTACTGCGAGCAACGCCTGACGAGCCTAAGCCGTATCTTTACACTATCTTTACACCATGAAAAATATGCTGCTATACTGCCCCGCAACAGCGATAATCGTAACCGCAGATTAAACCCCGGCTCACAGATAGGCGCCGGCCTCAGGTTAGACGACAACTTTGCTTCGGGGGTGTTGACGAGCATGTCTACATTACTCAACAAAAGTGTCATGCGAATCGTGCTGATGGGGATCGTCCCATTGATCTTGCTGGCGGTCTTAACGGCGACGGCCTGCGGCGGCGATGAGCCGACAGCAACGCCGGAGCCAACCGAACCTCCACAGGTGACAGCTACCGAGGCTCCCACGCCGGAGCCAACAGCGGAGCCAACGCCTGAAGCAACGCCGGAGCCAACCGAAGAGCCAAAGGAACCCTTCAGGATTGGTGTGATGGAATCGGTAACCGGCCCCGGCGAAACCTACGGCACTGTAGCTGTCCAGGCCAAGCAATTGGCGGTGGAAGAGATAAACGCGGAAGGCGGCATCAACGGGCGAATGCTGGAGTTGGTAGTAGAAGACTCCAAGTGCAGCGCCCAAGACGCAATTACGGCCTACCGCAAGCTTACTGACGTGGACGGAGTCAAGATTATTCTAGGCACGTCGTGCAGCGGGGCTATGCTGGGCGCTGCGCCCCTAGCCGAAGCGGACGGTGTCGTATTGTTCTCAGGGCTGGCGACCAACCCAGACATAGCCAACGCGGGGGACTACATCTTCCGGACGGCGATGAGCGACGCTCAACTGGGTATCGACACAGGCAACGTGCTGTGGACCGACGGAGTCCGCAGGCTGGCAACTATCACAGAAGCGACCGACTATGCCGAAGGGGTGAGACGAACCACGGTTGACCAGTTTGAGCAACGCGGCGGCGAGGCGGTAGGAGCCGAGCGGTATTCGTCGGAGGTTACCGACTTCAGGACCCAGTTGACCAAGCTGTTCAACGAGAACCCGGATGCGCTTCACATAGCGTCCCAGGCCGAGTTTGCCGGGGGAACGATAATCAAGCAGGCCCGGGAGTTGGGCTACGACGGCCCGATATACAGCGAGATTGTGCCCATTGGGACAACGGCGCTGGAGATCGCCGGTGATGCGGCGACGGGCGTAAAGGCGATAATTGCGGACCTGGACCCGGCCAACGCCAAGGGCCAGGAAGTCATCAGCAATTTCAGGGCCCGCTATGACTACGTGACGCTGCCCTGGTACCTGGGGTCGGCATACGACGACGTCTACATTGCTGCGGCGTGTCTCGAACAGATCGACGACGATCAGGATGCAGACGGGTTCAGGGACTGCCTGTACGATATTACATGGAGCGGCAGCATCGGGGACAACTACAGCTTCGACGACGACGGCGAGGTTGTGGGGCTGTCCAACGTGGTAGTGGAGATTCTGCCGACGAACGAAAGGACCGACGAAAACCACGGCTATAAGGTGCTAGGAGCGGCGCCCATCGAGTAGCCCCATGCGTGTGCGCCTTGAAAGCCGGGGCAGCCTTATAGCAACAGTCCTGGCGGTCGTAGTCATTGGCTACGTCGCCTGGAAGATCGGGCAGTCTCCCAACCAGGCCCTGCAGTTCACGTTCAATGGCTTGTCGGTGGGCGCCATATACGCCCTGCTGGCCATCGGCTTCACCCTGGTCTACAGCACGGTGTGGTTCTTCGACCTGTTCTACGGGGCCGCGGCCGCCCTGGGCGCTTACGGCGTGTTCTACCTGCGGTCAGAGCACACATTGCACGGGCAATACGAGGTCAGCAACCCATACGTCAACGTCGTCTTCGCGCTGGTGGTGGCAGGCGTGGTCGGCTGGGCGTTGCACACCGGCCTTCATTCCCGGCTCCGGCAGCGGTTCAGCCGGGCGTCCCTGGCCTCCGCGGGAATCGCGGCGGCGGCATGTGCCGGAGTCTACGCCGGGTTCGTCCTCACACTAACCGACAAACTCCACGTCCTACTCAGCCCGGCGGTTGGAGTCCTGACGGCGGTTGCCGCGGGATGGGCGCTGTTCAGACTTTGCCGCCGTATCTCGCCGGCGGCCGCACCGGCGCTGGTCTGCGCAGGAGCCGCGGGGGCGGCCCTGGGGGCGTACTGCGGCTACCTGGTGGCAAACGAGCCCGGCTCCAGCTTGTACTTGAGTTGGGGGGTGTCGTGCCTGCTGGCGGGAACGGTTGGACTGGCCTTGTACAGGGGCCTGTACATCAACATGCGGGAGCGGGCCAAGTCCCCGCTGGTGATGCTGGTGGCCTCTCTTGGCATCCTGCTGGCCATCAGCGCCTTTATTTCGATAGTGTTCGAGAGCGCGCCGCGCCCTCTGCCGGAGGCCTTCGGCAGCAGCCCCTGGACCATTGGCGGGGCCAACATCAAGGGGTTCAACATATTCGCCATCGGAGTGGCGATAGCAGGCTTCGCGGGACTACTAGCGCTGCTCAGGTACACGTCCCTGGGCAGGGCGATCCGGGCCATAGGCGACGACGAAGAGGTGGCCAAGGTGGTGGGGATAAACACCACGGTGGTCATCGCCATCGTGTTCTTTATTGGGGCGGTCTACGCCGCCCTGGCGGGAGTGCTAAGCGGCCACGACACGGCCATCCAGCCCCGGATGGGACTGTTGCTGCTGCTGAAGGGCTGGATAGCGTCGGTGGTTGGGGGCATCGGGAACCTGCAGGGAGCGATTGTGGGCGGATTTGCCCTGGGGTTGGTGGAGCAGTTCGGCATCTGGGACCTGGCAGGCGAGTGGCGGGACGTCATATCCTTCGTGCTTTTGATCCTGTTCCTGTCGTTCTGGCCGCAGGGCCTGCTGCCCAGGAAGTGAACCTATGCCAAGCGACGATTATGCTTGCGTCGACTTGCGGAGGCTGGCCGCAGGGCCTGTTGCCCGGGAAGTGAACCCGTGCTGAAGAGCGCAAACGTCTCCAGCAATCTCCGGAGACTGGCGGGCATCCGCCAGGGGCTTGCGCCGTCGGGCGGGTTCAACCTTGAGCTTTGGGCGAACCTGATCATCATCTCCTGGGCCATGGGATTCATGCTGTGGCAAGGAGTGGGGTTTGCCATAACGGTGGGGACGGTATTCGCCATCTGGGCGATATTGTCGGTGAGCCTCAACCTGGTGGTGGGGTTCACCGGCCTGCTGTCGATAGGGCACATCGGCTTCTTCGGCGTGGGCGCCTACGCGATGGCGATTCTCACCTCGGGCACCGACTACGGGCTGCTGCGGACAGAAGCCATTCCGACCTTCGGCTGGCCGTTCTTTGCGGCGCTGCCCATCAGCATGGTGTTGGCCGGCCTGGTGGCGGTGGTGGTGGGAGTGGTATTCAACCGGTTCAGGGACGATATCTTCGTGCTGGTGTCGTTCGGCTTCACGATCATAGCGTTCAACGTATTCCTGAACTGGGGAGACCTTACCAGGGGCGCTTTCGGCATTCACGAAGTGGCCCGGCCCGTGATAGGCGGGTGGGTGTTCAACGGCGAGTTCGAGTTCCTGCTGTTGTGCCTGGTGTTTCTGGCCGTAGTAGTGCTGGTCTCCTGGTTCCTGGTGACGTCGTCCTTCGGGCGGGTGCTGACGGCCATCAGGGAGGACGAGCGGGCCATCCAGGTATTTGGGTACCAGACGACGCACTACAAGTTCGCGGTGTGGGTAATCTCGGCCATGATGGCGGGACTTGCCGGAGGCCTGTTCAGCAGTTGGACCAGCTTCATCGACCCGAACTCCTTCATCCTGCTGGAGTCGGTGCTACTGGTCTCGATAGTGATCCTTGGAGGACTGGCGTCAATCTGGGGGTCGCTGCTGGGGGCCATGGCGTTCGTATTGCTGGAAGAAGGGATGCGCTTTGTGCCGTACCTGCCCACTGAATACGTGGGCCAGGCCCGGCAGGTGGTGCTGGGCATCCTGCTGGTGGCGCTGATGCTGTTCAGGCCGCAAGGACTGGTGGGGAGGTACAGGCTATGAGCGCCGAGCAAGACCGGTCACGGGGCCCGTTCGCCCTGGAGACGGACAAGGTCTCGAAGCACTTTGGCGCGGTCAGAGCCGTCGACGAACTGAGCATTTCGATTCCCAAGAAGGGCATCACCAGTATCGTGGGGCCCAACGGCTCGGGGAAGTCCACGCTGATAAACCTGCTGAGCGGGACGCTGCCGTTGGACGGAGGGATGGTCATCATCGACGGCGCCGGCCTGCGGGTGGTGAAGGCCCACGAGTCTCCCGGCCGGGGCGTTACCAGGACTTTCCAAGAGGTGCGGCTGTTCGACCAGATCAGCGTGTGGGACAACATCATGGTGGTGCTGACCAAGCGGCCGCTGCTGTCGGCGCTGGTTGAGCGGTCGAAGCCTGCCTATAGGGAGAAGGCCCAGAGGATCCTGGAGGAAGTGGGGATGTGGGAGCACCGGCGGGCCCTGGCGATGAACCTGTCGTACGGCCAGCGGAAACTGCTGGAGATCGGCCGGGCGCTGGCGTTGGACGTGAACACCTACATGTTCGACGAGCCGTTCGCGGGGCTGTTTCCCCAGATGATCGAAAGGGTGAAGGCCATAGTGAACCGGATGCGGGACGAGGGAAGGACGCTCATCTTCATCTCACACAACATGGACATCGTCAGGGAAGTGCCCGACTACCTGATAGTGCTGGACAGCGGGACGCTGCTGGCCGAGGGGGAAGTGGAGGCAGTGCTGAACAGCCCGGAGGTGATTGACGCCTACCTGGGCGCATGACCATGAGCGACGACCCAGAGAACCTAAACGGCGACGAGGTCCGAGAGCCGCGGCTGCTGGAGCTGACCGGCATATCGGTGCGCTACGGAGCGGTGCGGGCCCTGGACGAGGTGTCACTGGGCGTGGACAGGGGTGAGATAGCGGCGCTGATGGGGCCCAACGGGGCGGGCAAGTCCACGGTATTGAAGGCCATCATGGGACTGGCGCCGGTCGCCGCCGGGACGGTGTGGTGGCGGCAGGAAGAGCTGGCGGCGGCCACCCACGAGATCGTGAAGGAAGGCATTGCCTTCGTGCCGCAGGGCAGGCGGGTGTTCACCCACCTGAGCATCGAAGAGAACCTGGAGATGGGCTGCCTGTACCTGGACGACAGGGAGGAGAAGGAACGGCGGCTGGACTCGGTGATGGAGCTGTTCCCCATCCTGCACGAGAAGCGGCGGGACCTGGCCAGCCAGATGTCGGGGGGGCAGCAGCAGATGCTGGCGCTGGGCCGGGGCCTGATGGCCAACCCGGAGGTGCTGCTGCTGGACGAGCCCACGCTGGGACTGGCGCCCATCATCGTCAAAGAGGTGTTCCAGAAGGTGTCGGAGATTCACGACAGGCTGGGGACGGCCATCATGGTGGTGGAGCACAACATCAAGGGTGTGCTGGACATCGCCGACCGGGCCTACGTGCTGGACAAGGGAAGGGTGGCCCACGACGGCACGCCGGAATCGGTGCGGGAGACGGACGTGCTGACCCAGGTGTTCCTGGGAAGGGTCCAGTCGGACTAGCCAGGTCCGGCCGCTCCGTCGGCGATTTCCACAGGAAAGCCTAGTTCACGGCCTCCTTGAGGCAGCCAAAGAAGCGGTCCATCATGGTCTTGGCGACGCTGTCCATCATGCGCTGCCCGACCCTGGCGACGGGACCGCCCACGTGGGAGTCCCCGTCCACCTGCACGGTGGTCTTGCCGTTTTCCTCGACCAAGGTGACGTTGGCTTCGCCATTGATGAAGCCGCCTCCGCCGGAGCCTTCGACGACCAGGCGGTAGGACTGGTTGGGCACTTGGTCCAGCATGGAAATCTTGGCGTTGAAGCGGCCCCTTACGGGGCCGATGCCGGCGACGATGACGGCCTTGTACTGGTCGCCGCCGACGGACTCCAAGCCCTCGCAGCCGGGGATGCAGCCGGCAAGGGCGGTGGTGTCGGTCAGGGTGTTCCAGACGTCAGGAGTCGGGGCGTCGAATTGATAGCTTGCGGTGACCTTCATGATTGTTTCCTGGTTGGGTCGCTTGGGGGATTTTTAGATCCCCTCTCATTGTCTCTCATTTTCTCTCGTTTTGGCGATGGTGCGGCATCGGGGTGATTGGCCTGACTACATGGTAGGACGCGGCTCTGGATTTGGGAAGGGGCAAACTGTCAGTGGGATGGGGGCGGGGGCGGGTGTTGGCGGGGAGGACCACGATGTTGGTGGACAGGCCTTCTGGATTCCGGCTCGGGGGCCGGAATGACGGGTTGGGGGCGCAGGGTATGTGCTGGCCCTCGCGCGGTGGAGTGGGGTGGGGGATGCTGTTGCTGCAGGTTGACTGGTGTATATAATGGGCGGGTAGTACGCCCGTTGAAATTGCTGATGTTTTTGCCGTTGGGCAGGCTTTGAGACTGTTTAGATTTTTGGCCGTTAGCAGGATTGGAGGCGCGTTATGGGAGCGACAGAGACCGTTGCCAGGTGGATTGTTAATACGGGGTATGAGGATATTCCGCCGGACGCGATTTCGGTGGCCAATGAGTCGTGCTTTGATTTGCTGGGGGTGATCCTGGCGGGCTCGACGGAGCCGGTGGGGGAGATTATCAGGCAGTTCGTGGCGGACCAGGGAGGTAACCCCGAGGCGACGATCCTGGCTTCGGGGCAGAGGACGTCACTGGCCAACGCGGCGCTGGCGAATGGGACTATGGGCCATGCGCTGGACTACGACGATTTTGGCGGGTTCGGCCATCCCACGGTGGCCATCTTTCCGGGGCTGCTGGCCCTGGGAGAGGGCGTGGGAGCGACGGGCCGGGACTTGCTGGAGGCCTACGTCGTCGGCTGCGAGGTTGGCCTGGCCCTGCAGCACGCAACCAAGTACAAGCAGATGCAGAACGGCTTCCACAGCACGCCGGTCATTGGCCGGCTGGCAGGGGCGGCGGCGTGCGCCAAGCTGCTGAAGCTGGACGAGAAACAGACCGTAGCGGCGCTGGGAATCGCCGGGTCGATGGCCGGCGGGCTAATCCACAACTTCGGGACGATGGCCAAGCCGCTGCACGCGGGCCTAGCCTGCCGGGACGGAGTGATGGCGGCGCAACTGGCGCAACAGGGCCTGACCGCGGGGGAGCGGATAATCGAGGCGCCCTACGGGTTCATCTCGACGATACTCCGGGGGGACGGCGAGGCCGCCAACAGGATGGCGGAGGCCCTGGGCAATCCCTTCCGGGTGCAGGACGCCTTGATCATCAAGAAGTATCCCTCCTGCGGGGGCAACCACGCCATACTGGACAGCCTGTTCAGCCTGATGCGGGAGCACAACTTCAGCTACGAGGACGTGGCCAGCGCCGATTTCGACCAGCACTACACGTCGGTGGTGATGCTGGACCCGGACAGCCCGTTGAAGGCCAAGTTCAGCGTCACCTACAACGTGGCGGCGGGCCTGGTGGACGGCGAGGTGGGAGTGGAGACCTTCCGGGACGAGAAACTGGTGCAGGAAGCAATCGAGGAAACGATGGACAAGGTCCACCCCCGGGTGCTGACAATGTCGCAGTCGCAGGGCGACGACCTGCTGGCGGAGGCGCCGGTGAAGATCACCCTGAAGGACGGGCGGGTGCTGCAGCACTCCACACACAGGACGCAGGTGCTGGGCAGCCAGAACAACCCGTGGGGGTTCGACAACATCAAAAGCAAGTTCCAGGCCAATGCGCGGATGGCGCTGGCCGACGGCGAGGCGGAGGAAGCGGTGGAGGCGTGGTCGGACATTACCCAGGTGGCCGACGTGGCGGGGACCATCAGGAAGACCCTGGTGAAGGGCTGAGGCTGAAGAGGGCGCTTAAGGCTCGACGCGTATAGGATCCCCCACCTTGATGGGGCCGCCGTTAAGCACCAAGGCCAGCATCCCCCGGCGGTGCTCCAGGGTTGTTCGCAGCCCGGGGCGGATGGCGTTCATTCGCTCGCAGGGCAGGCACTCCCCCACGATTTCCAGGGTTACATCGTCGCCGATTATGACCACCTGACCGGCCTCTGTCTGAGAGAGGTCCAGGCCGGAGGTGGTGACGTTCTCCTTGATTTGCCCCGGTGAGAGTTCCAGTTCGTCGAGGGTCTCCTTGTCCATGAGGAGGACCTGGCGGAGGTGTCCCTCGCGGCAGAAGCGGTCGCCTTCCAGTCCCTGGCCGGAGATGACGTTGGCGCTGTCAACGGGCGTGGCGGGAGAGCGGGGTTGTTGGGCGAGGTGCAGGTTGACGATGGTGCCTTGTTGCATCGCCGGGGCCTCCTGTGGGTGTGGCGCTCGTTGGGATGGTCGGGGCTGGTCAGCCACGGGGGATTATAGCGGGTGGGGGCGGGGGTGTCACGCGGGGGGTGGGGGCATCTGAGGGATTGGCGGGTAATAGGTTACTTACCTCAACGTGGAATAAACCGTAAGTTCAGTAGGTTCGAGGTGACATCCACGCGCAGACAACCGTCAGGTATTGGAGTAAGCTAAAATGAGGAAGCGGTCAGGGGTTGATTGTCCGGACTGAGGGCCCGCGAATTTCTCCACCTGAGGGAGTCGCGGCCTCATGCTACAAACCTGGGGTGGCCGTCGCTGGTACTGTCGGATCCTTCAACCTGAGATGGCGTCTACCTAGAGGAATTGTCTAAACCTTACATCGCTTGCTCAAAGGACAGATAATAGAGGGATGTGATAGTATCTTGATGTCTATCTGTTCCTCGGCCTCCTTGCCGTGAGGAGCATTGGCAGATGCCCTGCACGGCATGCGGTTCTAGACGCATTTGAGTAGCCGCATTTTGATTCTATCAGAATGAGGTTGGTTTGTCATGGCAACATGGCAGGGATTTTATTCGACAGCCCAGGTTTCTCGGCTAGCTGGCGTGCCAAAAAGAACCCTGTACCATTGGAAGGCGCGGGGCATCGTCACCCCATCCATCCAAATTGTTGGAGCAGGTGGCCAGAAGGATGAGGGCTATTCTTATGCAGACCTTGCGATCGCCAAGTTACTGCGGGGGCTCCGAAATAAGCAGCTGAATCTCCGTTCAGTGGCGCGGACACTTAGGCATCTCTACGAACGATTCGGTCCACCGACAAGTCCAGGATGGGAGAAAACGCACGTCTATGTGTTTGACCGGGTAGTCTATTCCCAAAAGCCAGACGAATGGGAAACTACAGTCGCTACCCAATATGGGCAAAAAGCTATGGAGCCGCTCGTAGGAGATTTGTTTGAGGAAGAAGCGTCTCTCCTGGTGCCGAGAGATTTTGTGGAATTCATAGAAATTAACCCTGACATCATGCAGGGGATGCCCGTAATTCGGAATACACGGATCCCCACATCCATCGTCTCCATGATGGTTGAGCAAGGTACAGACCTGGACGAACTGGAGGTTCTGTATGCGCCTACGCCTAGGCTATGTTTAGAGAGAGCTCTAGACTTTGAGCGTATCCTCGATGAAGCGACAGCAGTGGCAGCCAGCTAAGCTTGAGCGCCTATTGCTCGATGCGGATGTAAACGTCCACTTGGTAGGCTATCTTGGGGCTATCGGTTTCGATGTCGAATTTGCACCTAGAGTTGAGGGGCTAGACATCCATCATGACGCAGAGTTAGTAAAATGGGCCAGAAGGCACGACAGGTATTACGTCTGCCACGACCGATTCAAAGACAACCAAAGCAGGCTTAAGGTATACATTGAGGTTTACGAAAACGGGGGACGGGTTATCCAAATTGCGCCAGGCCCACAGCAGCCAGTTTATTCCTCTCTAGGCAAGCTACTTGTCCATAGAGCAGCATGGCTGGCCTTCTTTGAAGAGCACGAGGATGGCCTAGTGGTAGTTCATGGAACAGGCATGCGCAAAAAGACTCCTGAAGATTTGCACAAAGATATTCTGGAAATTGCTGTTGTTAATCCGATCGATGCTCTGGAGACATCTAACAGGCCGAGGAAGCGCAGGGTCAGGCTACCGCGATATCAACAACCGCGCTTACTCTGACGTCCTATAGCCAGCCATCGCCCCTTAGGTTGGACACACTGGGTCGGGTTCCCATTCTAACCTAGGTTCGGCCTCTGTCCAGATTGGGGTCCCTACCGCGATTTCTCTTTCATAAAAGCCAATATGATTCCCTGGGGACCTCCAAGAATTTGAACTTTAGCCAATTTATCCCCCAGATTTGGGCACCTCAACGTTGGAGTGGAAGCCGACGGGCGTGAGGTGTGTCGACAACAGGCAAAGATCCCGGGTCGGATGGAAAGCGATCTTGCTGCTGGGGTCGTGGTCCAGCTGGTCGCTTTGCGCTTTGTGCAGGGTGCCATTCAGGCCTACGGAATAGCCTAAGAGGCCACGTGGCCAATGCGAATCCGACTCTCAGGCGGTCGCCCATTTGATGGGCGACCGCCTATAGGGTATCTGGATGTGCCGGCAGGGTGAAGCGAGAAGGCTTGGTGGCTGAGGCGTTGTGGCCTACCATCGCGTATTCTAGTCGGGCCACCGTCGCGTGCCTAGCCCCCCTGCTCCGCCTCTTCTTGGAGGGTGGGTATTTGGGTGACGAGGCCTACGGCGTCTTCTATGTCCAACTGGAAGGCGATGCCGGCGCCTTGTTCGGTGTCGAAGCGGGCGGCTTCGCCGATGCGCTCCAGGATTAGGCGGGCCCGCTGCTCGACCACTAAAAACAGAATGATGGCCCGCTTGTGCTCCAGGCCCAGGCCGAAGAAGGTCCTTTCCGGCGCCAGGCCCTCTCCCCGGACGCTGTTGACGATGGTGGCGCCGGTGGCGCCGCCGGCCCGCGCGGCGTCGATTACAGCCTCGGTCTTGTCGTCGTTAACGAGAGCGATAATCAGCTTCAGTCTCATGGCTTAAACCTCCACTGGTTGTGTTACCGGAGGAAGGCCCGCCGCCTCGCCACCTGAGCCACCACGACGCCGCCATGGCGTAGCCCAATACCGACATTATAGGAAAGACGCTGGCGAAAGCAATCAGCCCAAACCCGTCGATCAGGGGGCTGCGGCCGGGGATGCTGCCGGCCAGGCCCAATCCCAGGGCCGCCACCACCGGGACGGTGACGGTGGAGGTGGTGACTCCTCCGCTGTCGTAGGCCAAGGGGACGATGGTCCTGGCGGACCGGAAGGTCTGCACAATGACGATGACGTAGGCGCCGATGATGTACCAAGGCAGGGGGGTGCCGGTGACGATACGGAAGCATCCCAGGGACACTCCGGCGGCCACTCCCACGGCTACGGCCAGCCTCAAGCCCCAGGCCTTGATGGTTCCGCCGGACACCTCCTCGGCCTTCAGGGACACGGCAATCAGGGCGGGTTCGGCCACGGTGGTGGCAAAGCCGATGGCGGCGGCGAAGAGGTACACGAGCCAATAGTTGCGCCAGTCGACTTCGCCGTCCGCGCCTCCAAGTCCGACCCGTTCCGGGGCGGTCAACTGCTGGGCCATGGTCTCTCCGATGGGGAAGAGGGCCTGCTCCAGCCCGATGAGAAACAGGGCCAGGCCGACCAGCACCAGGGCGAAGCCTCCGACAATGCGCCGGAGGTTGGGCGGCCGGCGGCGCAGGACAACGACCTGGAAGAATATGAGGATCGCGGCTATGGGGAGCACGTCCCGGAAGGTCGATCCCATGGTGTTCAGCAACTCCATAGTCAGGCCACCATTCCATATGCGAGGACGCAAATCATGGGGGTCAGGCTGGCAAAGGCGATGAGGCCGAAGCCATCGACCATGGGGCTCCGGCTCCTGATGGACGTGGCGAGCCCCACTCCAAGGGCGGCAACCAAGGGAACCGTGATGGTGCTGGTGGTCACGCCTCCGGAGTCGTAGGCCACGCCGATGATTTCCTTGGGGGCGAAGAGGGTCATTAGGGTGACCAACAGGTAACCGCCGATTATCAGCCGGTGGACGGGCCAGCCCTTGAGGATGCGCAGGACGCCCACGACGATGGCTATGCCCACGGCGACGGCTACGACAAGGCGGAGGGTCAGGGCATAGGAAGCGCGGGCCGAATCTGTGGCGTCGATGGTCCCAGCCTCCGCTGCCACGTCGGCCGCCTCGCCGGCGATGGCTATGAGGGCAGGCTCGGCCACGGTGGTGCCGAAGCCCAGGCAGAAGGAGAAGGCCAGCAAGGCCAGCAGGTTGCCCTTCCTGGCAAAGCCCTGGGCGAGTCCCTCGCCCAAGGGGAACAGGCCGCTCTCCAGTCCCTTGATGAACAGGCCCAGTCCCACCAGTACGGACACCATGCCTACGGCCACGCTGCCCAGGTCGGGAAAGGGCTGCCGCAGCACGACGACCTGGAAGAAGCCGATGACCAGGATGATGGGGGCCAGGTCACGCAGCGAGTCCAGCAGTTGCCGGGCCATCGGGGCCAGAAATTGGACCCACTCCTTGGCCCATAGAGTTCGGGCCTGACGGACTAACGTATCAACCACAACGGGTGGAATATAGTTTTGTGCGAGGGATGGGTCAAGGAGAAAGTATGAATAAGGCTCATATTCAGCTATATTCAGAGCTGTGAAAATGAAGCAGGAATTGACGAAGCTAGGAAGTCACATTGGAGGTATGGCCGAGCGAGAGCGTGATGATGGAAATGGTATGCACCCAGTATTGGCAATTGGCATCCGGGCATCGTGATGCAGTTGGCATACCTATTCCACGAACCCCACCGAAGCCACCACCCACGGCGACTTACTGTGAATAGCGGGGTTGGAGGCATCTCCAGGGCAAGTATCTCGATGATTGCTCCTCTTGTTCTGGTATTGGTCCTGTTAGGGGCCTGCAAGCCCGGAGGCGTTTCTAACTGGCCGCCTCCAGCGCCAGAAGAGGAAATAGCACTGATCAGGGAATGGCTCGACGAAGACTTGGCCAATTTGTCCATTACCGAACCAGGGTTGACTCAGGCTTGCGAATATGCAGCCGCTCAAGAATGGACTGCGCCGCCGCGCCATGACGGCTATAGACTGGATGCGATTTGGCATGAACCACCAGACACAATATATGCAGCACTAGACCGCATATGGGGTCACGCAATGTGGTTTTCCAGCGGTATGCTCAGCACTAAGCGGCTTACCAGATTTGACGAAGAGTGGAATACCGAGGCTTGGGAAGCGTTTTTGTATTGGGTTGAAGCGGCATCGTACAAACCGGCGGAATGGTGGTTGTATAGCGGTGACCTATCTCGCGACGACATTAACTTCCTTGCTGACGCTGCGGTGGCACGGTCAGTACAAATGGTAGAAAGGGTTTGCCAGGCCTACACGGACTAAGGACCCAATGGGCGCCATGCGCCAGCCCTCGAAATATGAACAACGCACAAATTGACACCCGTTTTTGGGCACACCTATAATCGGCGGGAATAACATGGAGGCTTGGGAGTGGGCCACGCTGGCGGTCCTCGCCCAAATAGGGAGGAATCATTGTCCAAGCTCTTGATAGCATTGTCGCTGGCAATTATGGCAACCGTGATAGCGTGCGGGGGCGGGGGCCCTCGCATGACCGTCGAGGAGTACGCCGATGCGTGTGAAGCGCTTGGCGAACAATTGGACCAGGATAACGTCTCTTCCGGAATCTCGGCCATAGAGGACGCCCTCGACGAGGTAAAGCGGTGGAACCCGCCAGAGGAGTTGCAGGAATACCACGACGTCGGCGTCGAGGGCATGGAAGCCACGGTAGCCGCCCTCAAAGATACCGGGGCCCTGGAACTGTTTGAGGAAATGGAGAAAGCTCAAGAAGAGGAAGACGTGGAAAGGGCGCTGGAATTAATGGACCAGGCGGCGGAACTAGAAGACGAGCTGGCCCGGTACGACGACCAGATGACTGAGCTGTCGGACGAGCTCGACCGCGCCAGGGAAAACCTCTCCCCGGCTACCCGTGCGATCCTGGATGACGCAGGCTGTTTCTAGTCCCACAGACGGCAGGCCGCCGGGCGGAGGGCCAAAGCTGAGAAGCTGATGACGAAGCTCAGAGAACAGATAGAAAGCGACATTGTGGCGGCTATGCGCAGCCGGGACCAGGGACGGCTGGACGCGTTGCGGTTTTTGAAGAGCGCCATCCAGGCCCAGGAAAAGACCAAGGGTTCGGACTTGGACGAGGCGGGGCTGATACAGGTGATCTCCAAGCAGGTGAACGACCGCCGGGAGAGTATCCAGATGTTCCGGCAGGGGAAGCGGGACGACCTGGTGGCCAAGGAGTCGGAGGCGCTGGAGGCGCTGGAGGCGTACATGCCTCCACAGTTGGGCCAGGAGGAACTGGAGGAACTGGTCCGGCAGGTAATCGGCGAGGTCGGGGCGTCCGGCATGCGGGACAAAGGGCGGGTGATGGGGAAGTTGATGCCCCAAGTGCGGGGCAAGGCCGACGGGGCGCAGGTGAATGCGCTGGTGGATGAGGCCTTAGGGGCTGGGGGTTAGGCTTGCTTCCTCGGGGTGTTGGGGGCTTGGGAGTTGAGATTCCCGCCTCCGCGGGAATGACTGGTTGGGGGCGGTGGCAGGCCCTTCGATTTCCCTCAGGGCGAACGGGTTGGGTTGGAATTGTTAGCGTGGGTTGCTCGCCAGACAGGCTTTAGAGGCACGTTCTTCTAGATGCGGTTTGGGATTGTAGTTTTTCCGGGGACTTGGAGCGATACGGACTGCTATCACGTGGTCAATGGCGTGCTGCGGCAGGACGCGGAGTACGTGTGGCATAAAGAGGACAGCCTGGAGGGGTACGACTGCGTGATCCTGCCCGGCGGGTTTTCCTACGGCGACTACCTGAGGGCGGGGGCCATGGCTAGGTTTTCGCCGGTGATGGAGTCGTTGGTACGCTTCGCCGACTCGGGCAAGCCGGTGATAGGCATTTGCAACGGGTTTCAAATCCTGTGCGAGGCGGGGCTGCTTCCCGGCGCATTGCTGGCCAACCAGCACCTGGAGTACAGGTGCCAATGGACCAACTTGCGGGCGGAGCGGGCGGACACGAGCTTCACTTCGAGGTGCAGTCCGGCGCAGGTGCTGCAGGTGCCGGTGTCCCACGGCGAGGGCAACTACTTCGCCGACGCGGCGACGCTGGACCAACTGGAAATGGAGAACCGGGTGTTGTTCCGGTATTGCGACGCCCAGGGGGAAGTGACCCCATCTGCCAACCCCAACGGCTCGGCGCGGAACATCGCCGGGATCATGAACGAGGCGGGGAACGTGCTGGGGATGATGCCGCACCCGGAGCGGAGCTGCGAGGATATTTTGGGCAGCACCGACGGCAACTTGATATTCCAGTCGATCATCGACGCCTGCGGAACCAAGTAGCTGGGGCGTCGTCGGGCCGTTTCACCGTTTGCCCCCCTGAGCCTCCCCTTGCCAAAGACGCTTCCTGACGGCTGGGGGTATACGGGCCGTCGTTGACACTCTCATAGCCAAGGTGTACGTTGAATCCCGTTATGACGCCGCGAAACATTGTCTTAGTGGGGTTTATGGCCTCGGGGAAAAGCGTCGTGGGAGAGGCGTTGAGCCGCCTGGCGGGGATGCCGTTGGTTGACGCCGACGGGGAGATCGAGCGGCGGGCGGGGAGGCCCATCCGGCAGATTTTCCAGGAGGACGGCGAGGCGGCGTTTCGAGACTTGGAGCGTCAGGTGATAGCGGATTTGTGCGCCGGGGCCGGGCAGGTCATCGCCGCCGGCGGGGGGGCTTTCGTAGACGCGGGCAACCGGGACGCTATGCTGGCCGGCGGCGCGGTGTTCTGCCTGAGCGCGCGGCCGGAGACGATCTTGGATCGGCTGTCGCAAGCGCCCGGGGACGGAGCGGAGGCAACGGGGGCGGACGGACGGCCAATGCTGGCGGGGGACGATCTCGGGGCTCGAGTGGAATCGCTGCTGGCGCAACGGGCCGAGGCTTACGCCCTGGCCCATCACACCATTGAGACGGACGAGTTGACGCCGGAGCAGGCGGCCAGGCGCATCCTGGAGGTTTGCCCGGCGATGACGGCGGTGAAGGGAGACTAGGCCATGGCGGACGCTAACCTGGCCGCGACGGTGCACCACTCGGGCGGCAGCTACCCGGTGGTGGTCGGCTGGGGCATCATGCAGGACCTAGGAGAGCGGCTGTCAGAGCTGGGAATCCGGGGCACTGCCTACATCATCACCGACGACAACGTGATGAATCCCTACGGGCGGCAGGCGCAACGGTCGCTGGAGAAGGCGGGGATCGCCGCCCACGTGTTCATCGTGCCGCAGGGGGAGACCAGCAAGAGTTTTGCGGCGGCCCAGGCCATATACGACTGGCTGGCGGGTCTCCGTGCGGAGCGGGGTCACGCCATAGTAGCCGTGGGCGGCGGAGTGGTGGGAGACCTGGCGGGGTTCGTGGCGGCGACGTACCTGCGGGGCGTGCCATTTGTGCAGGCGCCGACCAGCATGGCCGCCATGGTGGACGCTTCTATCGGCGGCAAGGTGGCGGTGAACCTGCCCCAGGCCAAGAACATGGTGGGGGCCTTTTACCAGCCCAAGGGGGTGTTCTGCGACGTGCAAGCACTGTCGACGCTGGGCAAGCGGGAGTTGGCGGAAGGCTGGGCCGAGGCCATAAAGCACGGATTCATACTGGACGCGGACCTGGTGGACGTTTTCGAGGAGCACGCCGAGGAACTGATGGCGGTGGACCCTCAAATTTCTACCCGGGTGATCCGTCGCAGCGCGGCTATAAAAGCCGATGTGGTGAGCCAGGACGAGCGGGAAACACTGGGCGTCAGGATACTGCTGAACTACGGACATACCATAGGGCACGCCCTGGAAGCCTCCACGGGATACGGCGAGTTTTTGCACGGAGAGGGGGTGTCGGTGGGGATGATGGGGGCGGCGCGGATCTCCCAGGAATTGGGGATGATTCCCGGCGGACTGGTGGAGCGGCAGCAGCGCCTGCTGGAGCGGTTCAACCTTCCCATCCGCGCCCAGGGGATTGCGGTGGACGGGCTGCTGCAGGCCATGTCGCTGGACAAGAAGACGGTGGGAGGCAAGGCGCGCTTTGTGCTGCTGGAAGGGGCCGGCAAGGCCGTGGTGCGGGGAGACGTGCCCCAGGAACTGGTGGAAGCCACCCTGCAGGAACTGACTGCCTGACCTGCTCAGGCCCGCGGCTCCAGGGAGACGACCGGCGAGAATGTCCAGCGGCCGATTTTCCTTCACGCTGAAACACAGCCACGCCGGCGCGAGGGCCGGCGAGGTGCAGACTCCCCACGGGGCTGTACCCACTCCCGCGTTCATGCCCGTGGCGACGCAGGCGTCGGTCAAGGGGCTATCCCCCGACGAGGTGCGTGGCGTCGGCGCGGACATAGTTCTGGCCAACGCCTACCACCTGTACCTGCGGCCCGGCGTGGAGACGGTGCAACGCATGGGGGGCCTGCAGCGGTTCATGGAGTGGAACGGGCCGGTGTTGACGGACAGCGGCGGGTTCCAGGCGTTCAGCATGGGTTCGCTGCGCCGGATGGACGACGAGGGGATACGGTTCCGCTCGCACCTGGACGGCAGCGAGCACTTCCTGACCCCGGAGCTGGCGACGGTCAACCAGCAATTGCTGGGGGCCGACATCATCATGTGCCTGGACCAGTGCATCAACAACGAGGCAGGCAAGCCGGAGGTGCAGCAGGCCATGGAGCGCACCCACCGCTGGGCGGAAATCTGCCACCGGAGCCACGCACCGTCGCAATACGCACAGGGCCAGGCGTTGTTCGGCATCGTGCAGGGGGGAGTCTTCGAAGACCTGCGGGAGGAGTCGGCGAGATTTATTGCCGGGATACCCTTCGAGGGCTACGCCATCGGCGGGCTGGCGGTGGGGGAGTCCAAGGCGCAGATGTACGAGACCACGGGGCAGGTGACGGCGCTGCTGCCGGAGGACAAGCCGAGGTATTTGATGGGCGTGGGGTCGCCGGAGGACTTGGTGGAGTGCGTGGCCCAGGGCGTGGACATGTTCGACTGCGTGCTGCCGACGCGGGTGGGCCGGAACGGGGCCCTGTTCACCCGGGAGGGAAGGCTGGACATAACCAAGCGGCGTTACATGGAAGAATGGGGGCCGCTGGACGAAAGCTGCGACTGTTACGCCTGCCGGCGGTTTTCAGCGGGCTACCTGTGGCATTTGTTCAAGGCCAAGGAACTGCTGGGGCCCAGGCTGGCCAGCATCCACAACCTGCGGTTTATCCTGCGGCTGATGGAAGAGATGCGGCAGGCGATCAGCGAGGACCGGTTCGACCGGTTCCGGGAGGAATTCCACAGGGCTTACCGGCCGACGGACGAGGCGGCCCGGCAGGAGCAAAAGACCCGGTGGCTTAGAGCCCGGGGCGACTAGCCGGTAGAGCCGCCGGCGACGGCGGGCACGATGCTAACCTCGTCGCCCGACTTGGTCGCAGTCTCCAGTCCCTGCAGGAAGTGGACGTCCTCGCCGTTGACGTAGATGTTGACGAAGTAGTGCAGCTCCCCGCTTTCGTCGAGTAAACGGGCCTTGAAGCCGGGGTAGGACTCTTCCAGGCGGTCGACCAACTGGTTTAAAGCGCCAGGCTCCATTTCCACCTGGCCCTTGCCGCCGGTGATGCGCCGCATTGGCGTTGGGATGCGAACCAAGACGCTCATCTGAGACATCCTCCGGTATTTGAGCGCCCGCGGCCCCTGTTACGGGACCTATCGGGCTTTGGGATTAACCCTCGATTACGTCGCCGGCCACGGGGTCGACGCGGACCCCGGTGGAGCCGACCCAGTCCAAGCCTTTCTGTATCTCGGCTTCGTCGCCGTCCAGCTCCAGGACCACCCAGCCGACCTCCTCCTGAACGTCGGCCCGGCGGATATTGGTCACCACGTTATAGTCCCGGCCCAAGCGGTAGATTATGGGTTCCTTAACCAGGGCAGTGGGAAAGGTGAACTTTACCCGCTGCTTGACCATGGCCCGGCGACCTCCCCCGGAATCATACGTGATTGAACGCGGTTTCAAAAGAGCCCATGGTCGGTTTCACCGCCAAGGGGCTGACCGCCGACTCGACGGCTTCCTGGGTCTTCAGGCCGTTGCCGGTGATGTAAATCACCGTCAACTCGTCGGGCTTGATGACGCCGTTCCCGGCCAGGGTCTTGAGGCCGGAGACGACGACCCCGCCGGCGGTCTCGGTGAAGATACCCTCGGTCTCGGCCAATAGCCTGATGCCGTCGACGATTTCATCCTCGGGGACCGCGGAAGCGGTGCCTTCGGAGCGCTGGATCACCTTGACGGCGTAGATGCCGTCGGCGGGATTGCCGATAGCGAGGGACTTGGCGATGCTGTCGGGGCGCACCGGGCGCACATGCGCCTGCCCCGTCTCCCAGGCGTTGACGATGGGGGCGCAGCCGGCGGCCTGGGTCATGTGCATCTTGGTGGATACGGCGGGATGGTGCACGTTGGCCTGGTCGCTGCCAAAGGGGGCGGGCTCGACTCCGTCCAGCAGCCCCAGGCAGGCCAGCTCGTTGAATCCCTTCCAAATCTTGGTGAACATGGCGCCGGAGGCGGTGGGAACGACGACGTGGTCGGGGAGGCGCCAGTCCAACTGCTCGGCCACCTCGTAGCCCAGGGTCTTGCTGCCCTCGGCGTAGTAGGGGCGCATGTTGATGTTGACGAAGGCCCAGGGGTAGTTGTCGGCGATCTCGCTGCAGAGGCGGTTGACCTCGTCGTAGGTGCCGTCCACGGCCACGACGGTGGGCCCGTAGACGGCGGCGCCGATAATCTTGCCCTGCTCGAGGTCGGAAGGGATAAAGACCACGGCTCGGATGCCGGCGCGGGCGGCGTGGGCGGCGACGCTGCAGGCCAGGTTGCCGGTGGAGGCGCAGGCGAGGGTGTCGAAGCCGAACTCAACGGCCTTGGTGGCGGCCACCGAGACGACCCTGTCCTTGAAGGAATAGGACGGGTTTACGCTGTCGTTTTTGATGTAGAGGTTGTTCAGGCCCAGCTTCTTGCCCAGATTGTCGGCCTTGATGAGGGGGGTGAACCCAGCCTGGATGTCCACGGGGTCGCCGTTGTTGGCGGGGAGGAGGTCGCTGTAACGCCAGATGCTGAGGGGGCCGCGGCTGATCCTGTCGCGGCTGGTGACCTCGGAAATAGTGGCGTAGTCGTAGACCACTTCCAGGGGGCCGAAGCAGAAGTCACAGACGTTCAAGGGGTCGGCGGGGTATTCCCGGCCGCACTCACGGCACTTCATTCCGATGACGAAGGCCACGGGAGACGCACCCTCCCAAAATAAAAAATACCGGCCCGCCACTAAGCCCAGGTAGCGGCCCGAGCGTGGGTGATGTTAACACAAAGGGCTTATGGGTTGTCAAGCTGGCGAGTGTGTGGCAGGTGCGGCGCGGTGATATAATGCCGTGGCGTTTTTTCGGGCGCCCGAGCGGATGCCGGTAAAGCGTTACCGGCGCCCTGGCTGCGCCGACCCGTTTGAGAGCATGCGGCCCAGTCGTGTCGCTGGGCAAGTGCACTAGACCTGGAGTTCCGGTAGAAGCGTCTTGTACCAAGCATCCCGCCTGACCAATATCTTCCAAGAATTCTCCATTCCCCTCATCCTGGGCGTCCTGGCGGGCCTGGCGACGGCGAACATCGACCCCAGCTTCTATGAGAAGGTGGTCGAGTTTCACCTGTTCGGCGACGACGCCAAGGTGTTGGGCCACCCGATAACGGTCCACTTCCTCATCAACGAAATGTTCATGGTCTTCTTCTTTGGCATCGCCGCCAAGGAGATAACGGACTCGGTGTTGCCCGGCGGCGCGCTGAACCCGCCCAACAAGGCAATCAATCCCCTGATGGGGACAATAGGCGGGATCCTGGGCCCGGTGGGAGTCTACTTCCTGCTCACGACTATCTTCTACGGCGGGACGGATAATTTCTCTGAAGTAGCCAACGGTTGGGGCATCCCCACGGCGACGGACATCGCGCTGGCGTGGCTGGTGGCCAGGATAGTGTTCGGCAGTCACCATTCCGCAGTCAATTTCCTGTTGCTGCTGGCGGTGGCCGACGACGCCATCGGCCTGGGGATAATCGCCGTGTTCTATCCCGACCCGGGCCACCCGGTGGAGCCGATATGGCTGCTGCTGACGTTGGGGGGAATGGCGGCAGCCTACGGGCTGAGGCGCATGCAGGTGGGCCTATGGCCGGTGTATGTCCTGATTGGCGGCGGGTTAAGCTGGTCGGGCCTGGCCCTGTCGGGAGTGGAGCCGGCGCTGGCGCTGGTGGTCATCGTCCCATTCCTGCCCGGCCCGCGCTTGGACCCTGCACTGGTGCGTTCACATCACGAACCACATGCCGAGGTCCAGTCGACGGCGGCGGCCGGGCATCACGAGACCCATGCCATCAGTCCTCTGGACCAGTTCGAGCACCAGTTGAAGCTGACCGTCGATTTGGGGTTGTTCTTCTTCGCTTTCGCCAACGCTGGGGTCGCTTTCGGCAGCATCAACTCGGTTACCCTGATAATTCTGCTCTCGCTGATAGTGGGCAAGACTGTTGGAATATCGTTGTTCTCCTGGGTCGGCACACGCTTAGGGTTCCCCCTACCGCCGGACATGGGGTTCAAGCACCTGGCGGTCACCGGGCTAATCGCCGGGCTGGGGCTGACGGTGGCGCTGTTCGTCGCCGGAAAGGCGTTCCCCGCCGACTCGGTATTCCAAGACCCCGCCAAGATGGGAGCGGTGCTGAGCGCAGGTGTCGCCTTCTTGGCCATTGGCATTGGGAGGGCGCTCAAGCTCCGGGACTCCGCCGGAGAAAAATAGCAGCCGTTATCTGCAGGGGCGGGTGGTATACTGCCACCGGCGTCGAGCGTGCAGGCGTCTTCTTGCGCCGGCAATTTCGCTTGATGCTGAGCCGGAGGGATGGAGCGCGATGATTGGAGTGTTGACCCATCACTGGGCCAAGCCGGACAAGGTGCAGGAAGCGCGCGAGCTGCTGGACCGGAACGGGCTGGCGCAGAGCAAGGCCTCCGGCTTCGGGAGCCGGCAGACCCTCTACTCCCTGGCCGACCCAAACAAAATCACGACCTTGGTCACCTGGGACAGCGATGAAATCTACGAGGCGTGGCGGGCCAGCCCGGAGCGCGCCGCGGCTATGGCAGGGGCCGAGGAACTGTGGAGCCGGCCGCCGGAGTCGGAGCGGTTCGAGGCGGCGTAGTCGGAGGAGCCCGATTGGCCGCGTCTTCGAATGGTAGGAGCATGGCCCAAGACTCCCCAGGCGCTATCGACGACGCACTGGCGGTGCAGATTGCTGCAGCCGCGGAGGAGATGGCGCGAGGCGCCGGGGAGATACTGCTGGGCGACTTCGGGCGCAGTATAACCGTCGAGTACAAAGACGAAGCTGAGCGCGACCCGGTGACGTCTGCCGACAAGGCCAGCGAGGAGTATCTGTCGGCAGAGATCGCCAAGCGGTTTCCGGGCCACGGCATCCTGGGCGAGGAAGGCGCAGACGACGCGGAGGCGGATACGCCGGCCCCGGACTTTGTCTGGGCGCTGGACCCCCTGGACGGGACCACCAATTTTCTGAACGGGCTGCCGCTGTACGCCGCGTCCATAGGAGTGCTGCACCGGGGGATTCCATTGGCCGGGGCGTTGTTCATTCCGTGGCCCAACTCCAAGGGCGGGTTCGTGCTGCACTGCCACCGGGGGCATGGGTGCTTCGCCGACGACGAGCCGGTGTCGGTGTACCAGGCCGAGGAGCCGGCGAACAACCGGCTGGCAGGGCTGCCCGGCTACTTCCCATACGGGGCCAAGTTCGGCGCGAGGCTGCGGGGCAAGACGGGGGACATGCGGGTGACGGGCAGCATCGCCTACGAGCTGGCGATGACGGCCCGGGGGTCCCTGCAGTATTCGATAATCGGGGCGTGCCACATGTGGGACATGCTGGCGGGAGCACTGGCAGTGATGGAGGCCCAAGGGACGGTGATGACCCGGCTGGGCAAGGCAAAGCGGTGGCATCCCCTGGAATCGCTGGCGCCGGACTGGGACGCCAAGCGGCCGACCATGAATGACCTGAGAAACTGGCGGGCGCCGTTGGTGGCAGGCGGGCCGCAGGTGGCGCCGCTCATCGCCGAGAATATTCGGCCGCGGTTCAGGCCTTTGGCCAGGCTGGGGCGGCTGGCGCGGGGGTTTGGGGCGGGCAATCGGATGCGGAAATGATTCGCCCAAGCCGAAACATTGTCGACTGATGCCGCGGCCTTCTGAGACATGGGGATTACGCGCCATAATATCGACCGATATGTTGACATATCTACAGCACGGTATACACTAACGCTGTCGAACTGCCGGAGAGCATAATATGTCTTCGCCCAGTCAGAGAGCCTATCGGTTCGACCCCAAGAGCATCGTTGAAATCAGGAACCGGCTAGGGATAAGCCAGGTAGACATGGCGCGATTGCTCGGGGTTCCCGCCAACACTCTCTCGAGGTGGGAGACAAGTAAAGCTACTCCAGATGCTCACTCTCTGGCAGCCATATATTCTGTTGCACAGGAAAGAGGGTTAAACGTGGCATTTTTCCGGCAGTCTTACAGCGGAAACCGTCGTCGACTAATCGTGATGCTGGACTTCCAGAATCTCGGAGCCTCGGCCGCGGAGATTCAGGATTTAGACGACCGCATCATGAGCGAAATAGATAGCATAGCGCCGTCTACTGACTCAGAAATATTCAAAGCCTTCGCCCGCCCCGACCAGCAAGATGCAGTCAACGAACTCAGGAGGCTGAAATGGCGGGTTAAGACGGACAATGCCAACATGGACCAAGCGATTATCCAGCAGAGCAAGAGTGACTGCGGACACGACCCAGATGACACCACGCTCGTCATTTGTTCCAAAGACGGGGACTTTGCCCCACTAATCGAGGACATGCGGGAATGGGGTGTAAGGGTCTACGTGATGGGACCGCACGACATCAGCAAACGTTTGGGTGATACCGCGGGCTTAGGATACTTGATTCGGTGGCCAATGCAAGTTCGAGCCTAACTCGATAGTATCAAGGTATTGTCCCTAGCGCCACCCCGCTACCGCCCCAGTGCGTTCACAGGCACTAGGGTTTCCGAAAGCGGGTCGATTCCCAGCCCCAGAACTTCCAGGGTGGTTGCGCCTATGAGCGGTATCGTGTCGTCAGGGGCGAACATGACCGGGACAGTCATTTCACGGCTTTCAATGCGCACGCGGGTCTCTCCCAACGGGTATTCGACGATCCGGTTGTCGGCCAGTTCGAAACGCCTGATTTCGGCCCTCTCGATGCCAAGTCCGTCGAGAAAATTCCCCGGCAGCGAGGTGTAGCTGGCGCCGGTATCGACCAGCGCGTCAATGTTCGCGTATTGCTCTCGGAAACGGTCAGCCACCTGGATAGTGACGTAAGCCGTGCCCATCATTCTCCTTAACCCTCCGGCGCGGCCCTAAGCCCGGTCGGGTTCCCAGCCCCAGGGGCGGGGGCCCCAGCCGGCCTCGAAGACCTGGCCTTTCTTGACGGTTAGCGTAGGGACCACCGCTTTGTCGACTTTCCGGGACTGGTTCAGGGCGTCGTAGACCAGCCAATTGCCGTCCAACACTTCCAAGACCGAGATGTCGGCTTGCTTGCCTGGTTCCAGGCTGCCCAGGCGGTCGTCCACTCCCAAGGCCCTGGCCGGGTTGATGGTGGACATGGCGACCACGTCGTCCATGGTGAAGCCAAGGGCGAGGAAGCGACTCATCATTTCGGTCATGCTGTGGACGGTGTGGGTCCGGCCTGGGAGGGTCAAGTCGGTGCTGATGCAGTGGGGGATGATGCCCTGGTCGAGGACGCGCTCGCCGATGTCGAAGCTGAAGTTGAAGCGGCCGTGGGCAGTGTCCAGCCAGACGCCGCGTTCCTGGGCCTCCCGGGCCTCGGGGACCAGCTTGCCATCGGCGTCGATTACGCCGCCGGGGTTGGCGGTGAAGAGGTGGGTAACGATGTCGCCTTCTTCCATGATGGGCAGAAGCTGGCGGATGACGTTGGGGTCGTAGCGGTGCTCGGTGTCGCCGATGTGGACCATGAGCTTGACGCCGGCTTCCTGGGCGGCGCGCTTGGCCAGCCGGGGCATTTCCATGCCCATGATTTCCAGGGCGGGGGAGACCATGCGGGCCTTAATGCCGGTGATTATGTCCCGGTTTTCGGACACCACCCGGACTGTTTCGTCGAGGTTGATGCTGTCGGGGCTGAAGATGTCGGGCCTGGTGGCCAGGCCGGTGCGGCAGATGTGCAGGAAGCAGATGATCTCGGTGTGGTTGTTGGGAATGATGTGGCTGGGGAACCCGCCGAAGGTGTCGCAGCCGGCGCTGCCGGCATCGGCCATGGTGGTGACTCCGGCCCGGACGCCGCCCAAGTCGGCCTGGACCCCGCTGCCGGTAACTCCGTCGTAAACGTGAGTGTGGACATCGATGAGGCCGGGGGTGACCATCTTGCCCTTGACCTCTACGACTCTCCGCGCCTCAGCGGCGGCGATCTCCGGGGATACTAGGGCGATGGCGCCATTTTCCACGGCAACATCGTGGGGGCTGTTGACGCCGGCGGCGGGGTCGATGACCGTTCCGCCCTTAATCAGCAGGTCGTACATGGGACATACCTCTCTATGAGAACAACGGTCGGTGAGGGACGTTGACCCTGGGGCTGCGGGGGCTAGGTGAACATCTCGCCGACGGACATTCCCCGGTGGATGCGGTAGATGGCCTCTCCCAGCAAGGGAGCGACAGAGAGGACGGTGAATTTGCCGTTGCGCTTCTCGGGGGTCATGGGAATGGTGTCGGTGACGACAACCTCGGTGAACTCGCTGTTAGCCATGATGTCGGGAGCGTTGCGGGACAACACCGGGTGGGTGACGCAGCAGAACACCTCTTTCACGCCATGCTCCGCCAAGGTGTTGGCCGAACTGACGATGGTGCCGCCGGTGTCGATTTCGTCGTCGAAGGTCAGGGCCACCTTGCCGCGCACGTCGCCGATTACGTTCATGGTCTCGGTGCGCTCGTCGTTGCCCAACCGGCGTTTCTCGATGATGGCGAGGGGGGCCCCAAGCCGCTCGGCCACGTCCCTGGCCTTCTTGCTGATGCCGATGTCCACGGCCACGACGACCAAGTCGGGGATTTCCTTGGCCTGGAAGTAGTCGGTCAGTATGGGCAGGGCGGTGAGTTCGTCTACGGGAATGTTGAAGAAGCCCTGAATCTGCCCGGCGTGGAGGTCGACGGTGAGCAGGCGGTCGGCGCCGGCCGTCGAAAGAAGGTCGGCGACCAGGCGGGCGGTGATGGGCACGCGGGGCTGGTCCTTCTTATCGGTGCGGCCATAGCCGTAGTAGGGGACGACCGCGGTTATGCGACCGGCCGAGGCCCTTTTGCAGGCGTCGATCATGATCAGCATTTCCATCAGGTTGTCGTTGACCGGCTGGCAGGTGGGTTGGACGACGAAGACGTCCCGCTGGCGGACGTTCTCCTGGATGCGGACGAAGGTGTTGTCGTTGGCGAACTTGAAGACCTCGGCCTGGCCCAGGGGAATGTCCAGGTATTGGCAGACGTCTTCCGCCAGGCCCCGGTGGCCGGTGCCGCTGAAAATCTTCAGTTCATCGAGCACTGGTTTCATCGTCGACCCTCGCAAACCGGACTAGCAGCAGAATCGGACTGGCAAGGCAGTGCCCAGCCGGGAGTAATGGGGCCAACGGATTATAGCATAGCGTGGGCGGGGGGATAAGCGGTGGGTTGGCCGACACCGGAGCCGCCGGTCGCTGGTCGTCGTGAATATTTGCCGTCGGGTATGATATGCTGTCAGATAGCGCATTCACGCGGGAGGAATGGTCTTGGAAGTAATCCTGAGTTCGCCTCGGGGGTTCTGCGCCGGTGTGGTCCGGTCCATCGAGGTTGTGGAGATTTGCCTCCAGAGGTACGGGCCGCCGGTGTACGTCAAGCACCAGATAGTGCACAACCCCCACGTGGTGGCCGACCTGGAACGGAAGGGGGCCATCACCGTGGAGGCGGTGGACGAGGTGCCTCCCGGCTCGCTGGTGGTGTTCTCGGCCCACGGCTCCCCGCCCGAGGACTTTCGGAAGGCCGAGGAGCGGGGCCTGAGGGTTATCGACGCGGTGTGCCCCCTGGTGACCCGGGTGCACAACGAGGCCAAGAAGTACCACCGGGAAGGGAAGAAGGTGCTCTTGGTGGGACACCGGGGCCATCAGGAGGTGCGTGGGACGATGGGCCAGGTGGACATGACGTTGATCGCCGACGACTCCGGCGCCCAGTTGCCCGACTGGGATGCCGACGAACAGGTGGCGGTGCTGACCCAGACCACGCTTTCGGTGAGAGACACGGGCCGGGCCATCGACGCCATCCAGGGTAAGTTCTACAACGCGGTGGTGCGCAACGACATTTGCTACGCCACGACCAATCGGCAAGAGGCGGTGACCAAGATGGCCGGCATGGTGGACCTGCTGCTGGTCATTGGGGCCCAGAACAGTTCGAATTGCAACCGGCTGCGAGAGGTGGCCGAGGCGGAAGGGACCACGTCTTACCTGATCAACGGCCCGGAAGAAATCCAGCCGTCCTGGATAGAAGGCAAGGCAAAGGTGGGCATCACCTCCGGCGCTTCCACCCCGGAAGTGCTGGTGGAAAGCGTCATCGAGGCGCTGGCCCCGGAGAAAGTGACCCTCCTTAGCGGGGTGGAAGAAGACGTGGCTTTCACGCTGCCCAAGGAGCTGCGCTAACAGTGCTGCGTCCGCTGCCTGTGGACGCCTTTCAGCAATAATGGCCGGTCACGAGAGGCGCATTGGCGACCCCAGGGAGATCAAGCGCCGTCTCCTTTCCCTTCCCTCACTGGTATCGGCAGCCCTGGTCGCCGCCTTCCTCGTTTTTCTTGTTACCCGTTTCGACATCGACCTGGGCAATACGTGGGACCAGGTAAAGGGCGCCAACGGCTGGCTGCTGGCCGCGGCCTTCGGGGTCCACTACACCGCATTTATTCTCCGGGGCGCCAGGTGGCGACTGCTGTTGGAGAACACCCAGGAGCCGGACAAGCCGCCGCCGGGGACGCTGTATTGCGGACAGCTGGTGCTGTTGGGCTGGTTTGTCAACGCGGTGACCTGGTTCCGCATGGGGGACGCCTACCGGGCGTACGTGTACCACGACGAGCAGAAGGCCTCTTTCGCCAGCACGGTAGGAACCATCCTGGCGGAGAGGACCTTGGAGGCCGTGCTCATCGCTGTGTTGCTGCTGATCGCGGTGCCCTTCCTGGTGGGGCCGGAGGGCGGCGCAGCCTGGGTCGTCCTCGGCCTGGCGGTGACCGGCGTTGTCCTGATGGCGGCCGTGGTGGCGTTGATGACGTGGGCAAAGACCTGGGCGCAGAGGAGACTGCCCGGCTGGCTGGCCGAGGGCTACAGGAATCTGCACCACGGCACCCTGGCCAGCTTTCGCAGGCTGGCTCCGGTCACGGGGCTGGGGCTGCTGGCCTGGACGGCGGAGGCGGGACGGCTGTACCTGGTGGTGCAGGCCCTGGGGCTGGACGTCGGCATTCCCCTGGTGATCGTCCTGACCATGGCCAACTCGCTGTTGAGCTTAGTCCCAACTCCCGGAGGTTTCGGCGCGGTGGAGCCGGGGGTAGCCGGGCTGGCGGTGCGTTTGTCCCGGTTGACCGCCGACGCGGCCCTGGCGATGGTGGTGGTGGACCGGGCGATTACCTACTTGAGCATAATCGTCCTGGGCGCGGCGATGTTCCTGGGGAGGCAGGCGGTCCGGCGCCTGGCGGCGGCGGCCCAACCGGCCGGTGTCCACAGGGCTGAGAAAGCATAGGGGCGATGCTCTACACGGCCAGCTTCTACGACCCGCAGGACTGGAAGGGGCAATGCTACCGGGTGTCCCGCGCCCATCCCCGGGGGCGGCAGACCCAGTGGGAGGTTGCGCCGTTCCTGTACCCGGACCGGCAACTGCTGCAGGCCTACCGGAGGGGCGACCTGGACTTCGACGCCCTCTCGCTGGAATACAGGCAGGGACTGGACGCAGCGTACAGCCAATCGGAGCAGTTCCAGGAGTGGGCGTTGTCTCTGGCAGGCTTGGAACAGGTCACGCTGCTGTGCTTCGAGAGAGAGGGGAAGCCATGCCACCGCAGGGTGGCAGCGGGCTGGCTGTTGGAGCGGATTCCGGGGTTGAAGTCCGGCGGCCTGCGCTAGAGGCCGTTACTGCAGGTCACTCGGGGCGGGCGGGCCGTTCCATCAACCGGGCGGCCGCTTCCATGGGCGGCAAACCCTCGAACAGCACCCGGTAGGTGACCTGGGCTATGGGCATTTCCACGTTGAGCCTGGAGGCCATGGCCAGGGCGGCGCTGGTGGTGTTCACGCCTTCCGCAACGTTGTCCATCGACTGTTGAATCTGCTCCCAGGACTTGCCCTGGGCCAGTTGCTGTCCAACGTAACGGTTGCGGCTGAGGGGGCTGGTGCAGGTGGCAACCAGGTCTCCCAATCCGGCCAAGCCGGCGAAGGTCGGGACCTGGGCGCCGGCGGCTATCCCCAGCCGGGTCATTTCAGCCAGGCCGCGGGTGATGAAAGCCGCTTTTCCGTTGGCGCCCATACCAAGCCCGTCGGCCATTCCGGCGCCGATGCCGATGATGTTCTTCAGGGCCCCGCCCATTTCCACACCGACGACGTCGCTGCTGGTGTAGACGCGGAAAGAACTGGAGGTCAACGTCGCTTGGACGCGGCGGGTGCGGTCGGGGTCGGGCCCGGCCACCACCGCCGAGGACAGCTTGCCTTCGACGATTTCCCTGGCCAGGTTGGGTCCGGAAAGGGCGCAGATGGCGGCGTGGTATCTGCCGAATAGCTCTTCCTCCAACACTTGGCACATCCGCTTGCCCTGGGGCAGTTCCAGCCCCTTGCTGGCGCTCAGAATGGTGGCGTCAGGAGACAGATGGTCCCGGATAGAGCGGATATTGTCCCTGAGCCGGTGGGAGGGCACGGCGATGATGACGAGGCTGGTGGGGGGCAACGTCTCCTGTTGGTCGCCGGATACGTCCAAGCCCTCAGGGAATGGGGCGTCGGGGAGGAAGCGCCGGTTTTGCCTCTCGGCGTTGAGCCGGTCGGCCTCGGCCTGGGTGCGGGCCAGGATGGTGACGGGGACCCCGCTGCGGGCCAGGATAATCCCCAGGGTCGTCCCCCAAGTGGTGGGGCCGACTATGGCCACCTTCTCGGTCAAATGACTATCGCTCCGCAACCCGGGGGCCGTCGCTTCAGTTAACCGGGGCCGCCGGTGACCGGGGCCGCCGGCTGGCCCAATTTGCGTTCGTTGCCCTCGCGGATGCGCTTGATGTTGTCCCGGTGCTGCCAGAGGATAATGATGCCGCCGAATAGACCGTAGAAGACGTAGATGCCGGACCTCTCTCCGGCCAGCCACAAGCCCAGCAGCGCCGCTGCGCTCATAAACACTCCCAGGATGTTGCCCAGGGATACGTAACGGCTGGCCTTGGTCCCAATGAGGAACGTGACCGTGGCTGCGGCCCCGGCGATGGGGGCCATGACCGACAGGCTGCCCAGGCCGGTGAGTATTCCCCGGCCGCCGCGAAACTGTAGAAACACCGGCCAGTTGTGGCCAATGAGTGAAGCGAGTCCGGCAACCACCTCGCCGGTGGTAGTGCCTATTACCTCGCGAGCGAGCATGACGGACAGGATTCCCTTGGCGACGTCCAGCACCAACACCAGTCCCGCCACCTTGCCGCCGCCGGTGCGCAGGACGTTGGACATACCGGTGCGGCCGCTGCCGAACTCCCGGACGTCCACCCCCGACCGCAAGCGCAGCAGGAGGTAGCCCCACGGCACTGAGCCGAGGAGGTAGGCGAGGGCCAGAACTATCGCATAACGGGCGACGACCCCTTGGTCTTCCACCATCAAGAATACGATGACGGTTGCCGCGGCCAACGCGGGGAGCACAACCAAAACGAACACCAATGGGGTGAAGACCTTGTTCATTGCTTCTTGAACAGCAGCCTCAGGTGGGTGCGGTCGAAACCGAAGGTGGCACGGAGCCGGTTCTCCAAGTACCGTTGGTAGGTAAAGTGTACCAGCTTGGGGTTGTCTACGGCGAACACAAATGTGGGCGGATTTACGTCTACCTGCCGGAGCCGGCTGATGCGCAGCCGCCTGTTTCTCTGCCGCTTCACCGGCGGCGGAGCGTGGCTGGCCAAGGCGTCGGCCAGCATGTACTGCAACTCGCGAGAGGGCACAAAGCGCAGCCGCTCTCGCCACAGGTCCAGGGCCGTCTGCATCAAGTCGTCGATGCCCTGGGCGTTCAGGGCCGAGGTGAAGCAGATGGGGACGTAGCTCATGAAGTGCAGCCGCTCCTGCACGCGGGCTACGGCCCAGGCGCGGGCGGCGCGGTCATCGCTCTCCGACAGGTCCCACTTGTTGACTACGACTATCAGGCCCCGGCACATCTCCCAGGCCAAGCCGGCGATGTGGGCGTCCTGGGCCGTGGCCAGCTCGGAAGCGTCGGTGACCAGCAGGGTAATGTCGCTGCGGTTGACGGCGCTGACGGCCCGGATGACGCTGTACTTCTCGATGCCGCGCTGGACTTGCCCCGGCCGCCGGATGCCGGCGGTGTCGATGATGACGAGGTCGCGGCCCTCGTAGGTCAGGTTGGTGTCCAAGGCGTCGCGGGTGGTGCCGGCGGTCTGGCTGACTATAGAACGTTCTTGGCCGAGAATGGCGTTCAGGAGCATGGACTTGCCCACGTTGGTGCGGCCGACGATGGCAAGCTTCAGTTCGCCGTACGCTGATTTACCGGGCTGGATTTCCGGCGCGTCCTCGGGGTCTTCGTCCTCAGGGTCCAGTTGGTCAGGCTCGGGAGGGAAGTGGGAGATGATGCGGTCCATCAACTCAAAGATGCCGAAGTTGTGATAGGCGCTGATGGGCAGGGGGTCGGTCAATCCCAAGCGGAAAAACTCGGGGGAGCCCAATTCCCGGTTATCGTTGTCCGACTTGTTGACCGCGAGGATGACCGGCTTGTCGGTGCGGCGCAGGCGCTGGGCAACGTCTTCGTCCCCGTGGGTAAGACCCTCCATTACGTCGGTGACGAAAACTATAACGTCGGCGGAGGACAGGGCCATGTCGGCCTGTTCCTGCACCTTTTCCCGTATGGCCCCCTCAGGGTTGGATTCCAGGCCCCCGGTATCGATGAGGATGAAGCGGCGGTCGTCCCACTGGGCCTCGGACATGAGGCGGTCGCGGGTGGTGCCCGCCACCTCGGACACTATGGCGTGACGCCGCCCCAGGATGCGGTTGAAGAGGGACGATTTGCCGACGTTGGGGCGTCCGATAATGGCGACAATGGGAAGAGCCAAAGCGTGTCTCCGGCTTGGTCTGGATGGTCAGCCCAGGATGGACTCGAGAAGCGCCTTCTGGGCATGCAGCCTGTTATGGGCCTGGACATAGGCGACGGACTGGGGGTGCTCCAGCATCCCCGGCGGCACCTCCTGGCCGTAGTGCGCAGGCATGTCGTGCATGAACAGGGCGCCGGGCTTGGCGCGGGCCAGGAGCGCGGGGTTGACGGTGTACCCTTGGAAGGACCTGAGGCGCTGGGCCGTTTCTTCCTCCTGACCCATGCTGGCCCATACGTCAGTGTAAACGACATCCGCCCCTTCCACCGCTTCCTGCGGCTCCCGCAACGCGAGCACTTCCCCCTCGCCCCCGGGGCCCCGGCTGCGGGCCAGATCGAGGGACGCTGAGTCCAGCCCGTATTGCTCCGGCGCAGCGATGGCAAAGCGCGCCTCCAGCGGTGTAAGGGCCAGGCACAGGCTGCGGGCCACGTTGTTGCCGTCGCCGATAAACGCCAGCTTCACGCCCTGTAGCTTGCCCAGATGCTCGTCGATGGTCAACAGGTCCGCCAAGGTCTGGCAGGGGTGTTCCCAGTCGGACAGGGCGTTGATGACGGGGACGCTGGCGTATTGGGCCAGTTCCTGCAAATGGCTGTGGGAGTACACCCGGGCCACGATGCAATCTACGTAGCCTGACAGTACCCTGGCGACATCGGCAACGGGCTCGCGGACGCCCAGCCCCACCTCTTCACTGCCCATGTACAGGGAGTAGCCGCCCAACTGCTGGATGGCCACCTGGAAGCTGACGCGGGTGCGAAGGGAGGGCTTCTCGAAGAGCAACGCCACGTTTTTTCCGGCGAGGGCGTCGGTGGGGCGCCGGCCTTTCAGTTCCCTGGCGCGGCGGACGATTTCCAGCGTCTCGTCCGCGTTCAGGTCAGTCACAGAAAGGATGTCTCTCTTGTTGGCCATGGCGCGGAGCATCATATCTCAAACGAACCTGCACTTCAAGAATAATTGGGCCCCGTTACTATCGCATACGGCCCTATGCTAAAATCGTGCTGCCGCGTCCGTCAGCCCTGTTTTCCATGGCCACGCGGTGACGTTGGAGCACAGAGAACCACGTCGCGGGGGGAAAGGCCCCGCTATGACATCCAACTGCCCTGTGGTGTAAGAACTATGGCGAACATGGAGCACGTCCAGCTGGTAAAACGGGGGCGGGACGCGGTGGCCCGCTGGCGGGAGGAAAACCCCAACCAGATGCTGGACCTGAACGCGGCCTACCTGAGCTATGCCCGCATGCCCCAGGTGAACCTTAGCGGCGCCGACCTGCGGGACTCGGACTTGATGGGCGCGATGCTTCCCAAGGCCAATCTTACCGGCTGCTACCTGAACCCCAGCCACCTGTATCACGCGAACTTGACCCAGGCCAACTTGAGCGGGGCCCTGCTCAACGGGGCCAACCTGAGAGGCGCCAACTTGACCGGCGCTGACTTGTCCAACGCCGACCTGGACAGGGCCGTTCTTTCCGACGCAAACCTCACCGGGGCCAACCTGGCAGGGACCAACCTGGCTCGAACGATACTGACGGGCGCCAACTTGACCGACGCCAACTTGGCCGGCGCCGACCTGAGCCGCGCCGCCATAACACAGACTATCATGGTGAATTCCGACTGCCAGGGAGCCGACTTCTACGCAGCCGTGTTCCACAATCCGGACCTCACCGGGGCCAAGTTCGCCGGTAGCATGATCGGTTACACCGTCTTCCAGGACTGCGACGTCAGCGGGGCACAAGGGCTGGACCAGGTGCGCCACGACGCGCCCAGCACCTTGGGAATCGACACGCTGTACCGCTCGGGCGGCAACGTGGACGAGGGATTCCTGGTGGGTGCGGGCGTGCCGCAGGCCATGATCGAGTTTCAGAGATCCCTGCCGGGCGTGGAGGGCTCGCAGGACAGTTGCTTTATCTCCTGTGCGGCGGCGGACCTTGCCTTCGCCCAGGCCCTGCAGCAGGACCTGCGCAGCCATGGAATAAGGTGCTGGCTGTTTCCGGACAATGCCCGGGGCAACGCCCTGGTTGACCGGCTGAGCACATCGGACCAAGAAGAGGTGGAACGGTGGGTCAGGGACTACGACAAGCTGGTGGTGGTCTGCTCGCAGGCAGCGCTGGACAGCGAGACGGTGCGCAACGACATCACCGGCGCCAAGGAGCGGGAGCAGAGCGAGGACAAGTGGCTGTTGTTCCTGGCGGCGCCGGACGACACGGTGGCGCTGCCCAGGGGCCGGGGCCTGGCGCGGGACCTGAGCTTCGAGCACGTGGTGTTCGACCTGCGCGGACGGGACTCGGATGCAGAATCATACGGCGTAGAAGTGGGCCGGCTGGCGGGGTTGCTGAAACTGTCGCAGCCGGCGGCGGCGGGTGTGCCGGAGTTGCCAGGGCTTTAGCAGGGGGTGGGCCTCTGCTTAACGGCGCCTGTCCGTCAGTCTCGCGGACGCGGGAATCTAAACTCCCACCCCCACCCTGGGTGGAAGGGCGCTTCCAACGCACGGGGCCGCAGGGCACGCCACGACGTTGGTGCATAACCACTCTAGATTCCGGCTCGGGGGCCGGAATGACGGGTTGGGGGCGTGGCAAGGACGGGCTAGGGGTAACGTGCTGGGGGAGCGTTCACCCTTCGATTTCCCCCAGGACGAACGGACAGGCTAGACGCGGGCCAGGTAATGGGCTTGGTGCGGGGGCGTGGTGGACGGCTGGGGGTTGGGCCGCCAGATTACCGCCTACGCGGCGGTGACGGGTTGGGAGCTTAAATGAGTAAGGCCCCGTCCTTTGAGGACGGGGCCTTATATTTGCGGGGAGGGCGCCGGGGCGCCCTTTGGGGGTGGAGGCAGAGCCAGGGCTGCTAGATGTAGTCCTGGTCCTCCATCATTTCCAGGTTGTCCCGGCTTTGGGCCAGGCCGCGGCTGACGGCATTGCGGAATTCCTCCATCATGTCGTCGGTGATCACGCCACCGGCGGCGACGGCCTTCTTCTTCAGGTTTTGGAAGGCCCACTGCTCGGTGTCGCCCTGGGGCATGTCGAAGAAGTCGCGGTCGAAGACCGGCAACTCTCCGGGGCCAAAGTAGCCCTTGTCTTCAATGGTGTAGCCCTCCAGGTCGTGGGTGCCCTTGCCCAGCACCTGACCGGTCTCGGCATAGTGCTCCATCACGTTCTTCATGCCGTACTTCTGGATGGGGCACACCTTCATGCAGATGCCGCAGCCCAGGTAGCGGGCCATGACCGGACGGCAACGCCTGAAATAGAGCTTGTTCTTTTCCATGCCCCGCCACCATATCTTGTCGCGCATGAGGGCGCGGCCCGGGCAGCGGTTGACGCAGACCTGGCACACCTGGCAGAAGGCGTGGATGCCGTAGTCGACGGGCTCGTCATAGGTGACGTTGGCGTCGGTGGTGATCATGTTGATGCGGATCCTGCTGCCCTCGTGGGGGGTGAGCAGGTAGCCGCAGGCGCCCAACTGGCCCAGCCCGGCGGCGACGAACATGGGGATGAACGGGCCGGAGTTGTCGTTGGCGCTGTGGATCTGGGCGCGGTAGCCCAGGGAGAGGATGTACTTGTGCAGTTCCAGCGAGGCGGCGCCCTGGGTCCTGTAGGTGCTGGAGTGGACTATCTCGGCGTCGATGCTGGGGATAGTCTGGGTGGGCTCGAAGTCCTGCTCGTAAGCCAGGCAGACGGCGTGGGGCAGACCCTCCACCCAGTCCTGCTTACTCTTGTAGGCATAGCGAAGGTCATAGGCGGTGATACCGACCTCCACGAAGCCAAGGGCCCTGGCCTTGGCCTTAATCAGGTCGGTCACGTCCTCGCCGGTGGGCTTGGTCGTGGGTTCCAGATCGCCGGACATGCGGGCGGCCTTGATCAACGGCTGGTTCAGCTTGTCGTGTTCCTTGCGGATTTCCCGCATCTCGACATGCTTGTCTCGCTGGGCGTTGGCCCAGTCCCGACCGGCTCTTTCGGTGATGGCCATGGTCTCCAGCGGATACTCCCGGGAGTACCAGTCGACCTCGCGGTCGTTGAGGGGAATGCCGGGAACGGTTTCCAACTCCTCAGGCACGGGGATGGTGATCTGCTCGTCCCCTGAGTGCTTACCGGGGTGGACCACCTCGTGGCCTATCTTCAGCATGCCGTTCCCTCCCGGAAATAGATAGAAGGGCTAGCCGGAGCTATCCAAGTTCAACCATACTCGCGGGGTATTTGGTTGTCAAGTGAAAATCAGGGGAGAAGTGTAGTACAAAACACTTTGTGCAGCGTTCACACAGTGCGCACTACGACGACGATGATGACTACGACGGCGACAACCAGGAAAAGCGTGAGGCACCCCTTGCCACTGTATATCCCCCGAAGGTTCTGGTTATGCTGCGGGCCGGAGCGTTCCGATACCCTTCGCATAACTTCTCGCATCCTGTCGTGTTGAGGGCTACCACGGAAGCCTCCACCAAAAACCATATCATCCTCCAGAATTGGTCCGGGCGGAATCAGCAAGGCTCGGCCTGCCGGCGGATAGGGGTTGCTCCTAGCTGACGGCCTGGTCGCCCTTTAGCTCGATGTCGTCGCTTTGGCGGCGTAGGGCGTCGCCCAATTCTTGCTTGAACTCGGCCAGGAGGTCGTCGCTGACCGCGCCGCCGGCGGCTACCGCCTTCTTCTTGAACTGGGTAAAGGCCCACTGGGTGGCATCGCCCTGAGGGAAGTCGAAGAAACTCCTCTCGAACACCGGCATCTCCCCGGGGCCGAAATAGCCCTTGCCCTCCAGTTCGTAGCCCTCGAGGTCGTGGGTGCCCTTGCCCAGCACCTGGCCGGTCTCGGCGTAGTGCTCCATGACGTTCTTCATGCCGTATTTCTGGATGGGGCATACCTTCATGCAGACGCCGCAGCCAAAGTAGTGGGCCATGACGGGGCGGCACCGCTTGAAGTACAGCTTGTTCTTCTCGTGGCCGCGCCACCAGATCTTGTCCCGCATCAAGGCTCGGCCGGGGCAGCGGTTGACGCAGACCTGGCACACCTGGCAGAAGGCGTGTATGCCGTAGTCGACGGGCTGGTCGTAGGTGATCTTGGCGTCAGTGGTGATCATTATGAGGCGAATCCTGCTGCCTTCATGAGGGGTGAGCAGGTAGCCGCAAGCGCCTAGTTGGCCCAAACCGGCGGCGACGAACATGGGGATGACAGGCCCGGTGGCGTCGTTGGAGTGGATCACGTGGGCGCGGTAGCCCAGGGAGCGGATGTAGTTGCCCAACTCCAGCGCGGCCGCGGCCTGCCAGCGGTAAGCGCCGTAGTGGACGGTCTCGGCGGCGACGCTGGGGATGGTCTGGGTGGGCTCGAATACCTGCTCCCACACCAGGCAAATGGCCGAAGGGAGGGAGGTAAAGCCTCGCTTGTGCTTGTATTCGAACCGGGTGTCGTAGGGGGTAATGCCGACTTCCACGAACTTCAACTGCCGGGCCCGGTCCTTTATCAGGCCGGTTACGTCCTCGCCGGTGGGTTCGGCGGTGGGTTCCAGGTCGGCGGAGGCCCGTCCGGCGGATACCAGGTCGGCGTCCAGGACGTAGTGTTCGTCGCGTAGTTTCCGCATGCCGGGGTGGGCGTCCTGGATGGAACTGTACCAGTCGCCGGAGGCCCGCTCGGAGAAGGTGTGGCTTTCCAAGGGGTACTCGCGGGCGTACCAGTCCACCTCGCGGTCGTTGGTGGGTATGCCGGGGACCGTCTCCAACTCTTCGGCCACTGGAATAGTTATCGGCTGGTCGCCGTAGGTCTTGCCGGGCCTGACCACGTTGTGGCCTATTTTGAGCATGTGTGTTCTCCGAAAGCGTGTGGGTGTCGACCGGGCCTATTATACGCTTTGGGGGACGGGCGGGGGATGACGGGTGTGGGTCTCGGCACAGCGGCGGCTGTCCGTTCGTCCTGAGGGAAATCGAAGGGGGAACGGACAGCCTAGCTCCGGGCCATGTAGTGGGTTTGTGCGGGGGGAAGGGGAGGTTGGGGCGTGGATGACGGGTGACGTGGGGATGGCTGTGGGGGGGGCGGCGCTAGAGCGACCACAAGAGTCGCCCCTACGGATGTTATGATTTCTTGAAGTCGTGACTGGTCGGGAGGTGACGGTATAGGCACGCTTTTTGTGGTGGGGACGCCGATAGGGAACCTGGAGGACTTGACGGCCCGCGCGGTCAGGGTCTTGGGCCGGGTGGCGTTGGTTGCCGCGGAGGATACTAGGGTTACGCGTCGGTTGCTGGCGCACCTGGGTATCCGGGCGCGGCTGGTGAGCTATCACCAGCACAATTGGCGGGCGCAACTGCCCAAGGCGCTGCAGTCGCTGGAGACGGGCGACGTTGCCCTGGTGTGCGACGCGGGGATGCCGGGCATCAGCGACCCTGGCAGCGAGTTGGTCTCGGAAGCGGCGGCGGCAGGCTTCCCGGTGGAAGTGGTCCCAGGGCCGTCGGCGCTGACTGCGGCGCTGGCAGTGTCGGGGATCTCCGGCGACCAGTTTATGTTCCTGGGGTTTCTGCCGCGACGGCGCAAGGAGCGCCGCCAACGGCTGCAGACCGTTGCCTCGTTGGACGTTACGCTGGTGGTGTTCGAGGCCCCGCATCGGGTGAAGGCCGCGCTGCAGGACTTGCTGGACGAACTGGGCGACCGCAGGATTGCGGTGTGCCGGGAGTTGACGAAGCTGCACGAAGAGGTGTTCCGCGGGACGATTTCAGAAGCCCTGCAGTGGGCTCAGGCTCCTCGGGGAGAGTACGTATTGGTGGTCCAGGGAGCGGAGGAACCAGCCCAGCCGCAGGCGACGCAACCGGAGCAGGAAGACGGGGCGCTGGAGCAACTGGCGCGGCTGCGTGCGAGCGGGGTCAAGGCCAGGGAAGCGGTGGCGCAGGTGGCCGAGGCGCTGCAACTGCCCAAGAACCGCGTCTACCGGCTGTGGGTCGAGGCGGGCGGGCGGGCTAGCCCTCGCTGATCTCGACGGTCTGGATTTCCAGGCGCTCGGTGGGAGTCGAACGCTCTCCGCTGCGGCCGGTGGTGACCGGCGATTCGGCCAGGGCGTCCAGCACGTCCACGCCGTCGCTGAGAATGCCGAAAATGGTGTAGTTGGGAGGCAGGCCCACGTCGTCGCCATGGACGATGAAGAACTGGCTGCCGTTGGTGTTGGGGCCGGCGTTGGCCATGGCTAGGGTCCCCTTCACGTAGGGCCTGGTTACCGGCTCGTCGGCAAAGCGGTAGCCTGGCCCGCCGGTGCCGTCGCCCCGGGGGCAGCCGCCCTGGATCATGAAGTCCTTTATCACCCGGTGAAACCCGCCGTTGTCGTAGAAGCCCTCGCGGGCCAGGAAAACAAAGTTGTTGACGGTGGCCGTGGCTTCGCCGGCAAGCAACTTCAGGGACATATCGCCCTTGGCGGTCTTGATGGTCGCGGTGTAGACCTTGGTTGGGTCGATGGTGAGCTCCGGCGGGTTGGGATACTGCTGGGGCATGGGACCTCCTCGTTGGAAACTGGTTGACGCTGGCAACTCTAACACCGCGTTGCCGGAGCCGCAAATGCGGGGCCGCGTTTCCCTGAAAATCCCTGTATACGGGCCTGTATGGGTCTATAATGGAAATAGGACATTTCAAACTTGGGGAATTACTAATCCACCCAACCCCTCAGCCAGCCTCGATATTCTAGAAAAATGCTGGGGGACTGAATGGCTCGAGGGGTCCATGACAGGGGGTGAACCATGGAAATCTTGGAGTACATGAACCAGTCGGGTCACGAGCAGTTGTTGATGTGCTCGGACCCCGAGGCCGGCCTGAAGGCCGTCATTGCGCTGCACGACACGGCGATGGGTCCGGCGGCGGGCGGCACCCGAATGCGGGCCTATGAATCGGAAGAAGCGGCGGTCTACGACGCCCTGCGCCTGTCCCACGCCATGACCTACAAGTGCGCCGCGGCGGGGCTGCCCCTGGGCGGCGGCAAGGCGGTCATCATCGGCGACCCGCGGACCCAGAAGACCCCAGCGCTGCTGAGGTCATACGGCGGGTTCGTCGAGACCCTGGGCGGGCGTTACCTGACGACCACGGACGTGGGCACCACCACCAGGGACCTGGAGTACATCCGCCAGACGACCAGCCACGTGCTGGGGCTGCCGCTTACACAGGGAGGCAGCGGCGACACGTCGATCATGACGGGCCTGGGGATCTACATGGGCATGAAGGCCTGCGCCGAAGAAGTGTGGGGGTCGGACTCGCTGGCGGGCAGACGGGTGAACGTGCAGGGGTTCGGCAAGGTGGCCGTTCACCTGTCGGAGCACCTGCTGGAGGACGATGCCCGGCTGCTGGTATCCGACGTGCAGGAGGAAGCGCTGGACCGCGCTCGCGACATGGGGATAGACGTGATCGCCCCGGACAAGATCATGGACGGGGACTGCGACATCTTCGCCCCCTGCGCGCTGGGAGGCGTGCTCAACGAGGAGAGCATCCCGCGGCTGCAGTGCCGCATTGTCGCAGGCGGGGCCAACAACCAGCTTCTGAGCCCGGAGGACGGGGAGGAGATACACAGGCGGGGGATCCTGTATGCGCCGGACTACATCGTCAACGCGGGCGGCATAATCAACGTCGCGGCGGAAGTGGGAGCGACGTACAGCGAGGAGAGGGCGCGAGAGCAGACCGAGGGCATCTACGAGACGGTGGGGCGGGTTATCGGAATCTCGAAACACGAGGAGATATCGACGGCCAGGGCGGCCGATCGCATGGCCTCGCAGCGGCTGGCGTCGGTTCGGGCGGGGCGTAGGCTGCACCGGTCCGGGTAGGGCGGGGCTGCCGCCGCTGGGCGAGCCGATTATTGACACGTCCCAAGGCCGACGGTAGACTTTGGCCAGAATCAGCCCCAGGGGTATTTCATGTCTACGACAACGCCATTGATTACCGACGAGATGCGGGAGCAGGCCATCGGGCTGGAAGGCTCCCCGGTGACGATAGAGGTGGAAAAGGGGGCGATAATCAAGTTCGCCCAGGCCATCGGGGACGACAACCCGCTCTACAACGACGAGGTGGCGGCTCGCCAGAGCAGGTACGGCGGGCTGATCGCTCCGCCGACGTTCCTGCGAACCGTGGTCTCGACCCGTCCGGCTCTACCCTTTACCCTGCCATTCGAACGGCACCTGGACGGGGGCAGCGTGTGGGAGTATTTCGAACCCGTTAGAGCGGGCGACCGGATCACCGCCACCGCCAAGATCACCGACATCAAGGAACGGACTGGCGGCAGGGGCTTGATGGTGCTGATCAGCGCAACCACCACCTATCGGAACCAGTTCGGCCAGGTAGCAGCCACCCAGACCACAACCTCGATACAGTATTAGGGGCAGGCGCGTTATGGAACAGGTTTACTGGGAAGACGTAGAAGAGGGCATGGACTTGCCGACGTTGGTCAAGGAACCGACGACGCAGCAACTGGTCAAATACGCCGGGGCCTCCGGCGACTACTACCAGATCCACTACGACAAGGACTTCGCCCAGAGCACCGGCCTGGACGACGTAATCATTCACGGGGCCCTCAAGAACGCTTTTCTAGGCCAGATGGTGACCCAGTGGATGGGGCCGCAGGGCAACTTGAAGCGGCTGGCCTGCCAGTACCGCGGCATGGACTTTCCCGGCCAGACGGCGACCATAAAGGGCGCGGTGACCCGCAAATACCAGCAGGACGGGGAGAACCTGGTGGACTGCGACGTGTGGATGGAAAATCCGGAGGCCGCCCGGACGACCCCGGGGTCGGCTACGGTGTCCCTGCCGTCCCGCGCGGCTGCCGGCAGCCCATAGCTGTTGCCCGGCAGGGCCTGGCCGAGTACAGTCCCGGAAACTGGCCATAGACCCTTTGCTGCGGGCCATTCGAAGCGGACAAACGGCTTGGCCGCAGAGCCACCGTCCCGGCAAAACCCTCATGAATGGAGAAGCGCTGTGCTCAGGCCCGGTTTGCGCCCAGGCGCGGCGTTGAGACAGGCAATATCATCTAAGGAGACGGCATGACAGACACTCTGCAAGGCAAAGTAGCCATTGTTACCGGCGCTGGCCGGGGGATCGGCCGCGGCGTGGCCATCATGATGGCCGAGGAAGGGGCCAAGGTTGTGGTGGTGGACCCGGGGGTCAACGTGGACGGCAGCGGAGCGGACCAGTCCGTAGCCGAGGTGGTGGCGTCGGAAATCAACGACGCCAGCGGGACCGCGGTGGTCTGCACCGAGTCGGTGACCTCCATGGAAGGCGGCGAGAAGATCATCCAGGCGGCCATAGACAACTTTGGCAAGCTGGATATCCTGGTGACCTGCCACGGCATCCTGAGGGACAGGATGATTTTCAACATGTCGGAGCAAGAGTGGGACGATGTCATTTCCGTCCACCTGAAGGGCACGTTCACCGTGGTGAAGCATGCCTGCATCCTGTTCCGGCAGCAGCGTTCCGGGAGGATCATCACGTTTAGCTCCGAGACCGGGTTGATGGGCAACTCGGGGCAGGCCAACTACGGGGCGGCCAAGTCGGGCATCGCCGGGTTCACCAAGGTCGTTGCTCGGGACATGGGGCGCTACGGCGTGACCGCCAACTCGATTGCTCCCCGGGCCAATACCCGCATGATTGGGAGCATACCGTCCGAGTCCTCCCAAATCAGGTCCCAGGGGAGCCAGCTCCCCAAGATAGAAGGGGCGCCGCCCATCCAGGAAATGGACCCCGACGACGTGGCGCCATTCGTCTGCTACCTGGCCAGCGACTATGCGGCGGACATCAACGCCCAGACCTTCATGGTGTACGGCAGCCAGGTATCCCTGATGTCCCAGCCGCGGCCCGAGAGGGCCATCTACGAGCCGTCGGGCCGCTGGTCGTTGGACGACCTGGCGCCTTTGGCCGAGAATTTCCTGACCAAGGACATTTCCAACCCGGCGCCGGCGGCCGCACCCAAGGAGTGACCCGCTGATGGGAACGTTCCATTGGCCGCTGACGGTGCTGAGCGCCGACGGAGACCGGGAGGAAACGGTAGATGCCCTGGTGGACACCGGGGCAACCTACACCTCGCTGCCCGCTTCACTGCTGTCCCGGTTGGGGGTTGTTCCTCAACGTCACCTGGAGTTCGAACTGGCCAACGGGGAGGTCATCGAGCAGGAAATCGGGTTCGCCACCGTGCGCATCGAAGGTGTGACGGCTCCGACCATCGTCGTATTTGCTGACGACAATGCACTCCCGTTAATGGGCGCTCACGCCCTAGAAGGAGTAACCATGGCGGTGGACCCGGTGGGCAAGCGGCTGGCGCCGACCAGGGCTCTCCTGATGCGCAGGCTGAGGGCCGATGACCGGGATAGGCCCAACTTACTTCGTTAAATCAATCTGCCGTGAGGTAGCGTATAAATGGGCAACCTTTTACAGGACAAAGTAGCAATCGTGACCGGGTCCGGACGCGGCATCGGCCGGGGCATAGCCATGCTGATGGCCCAGGAAGGGGCCAAGGTGGTGGTTGTGGATCCCGGAGTAAACGTGGACGGCTCGGGCGCGGACAATTCCATAGCCCAGCAGGTGGTGTCGGAGATAGAGGAAGCGGGCGGGACGGCCGTAGCCTGCGCCGAGTCGGTGGCATCGATGGAAGGCGGCGAGAAGATCGTCCAGACGGCGATAGACAACTACGGCAAGCTGGACATAGTGGTCACCGTGGCGGGGATATTGCGGGACCGCATGATCTTCAACATGACCGAACAGGAGTGGGACGACGTAATCGCCGTGCACCTGAAGGGGACGTTCACCATAGTGAAGCACGCCTGCATCCTGTTCCGGCAGCAGCGCTCCGGGAGGATCATCACGTTCAGCTCCACGTCGGGCCTGTACGGCAACTCGGGGCAGTCCAACTACGGTGCGGCCAAGGACGGCATTGCCGGGTTCACCCGGGTAGTCGCCAGGGACATGGGCCGCTACGGGGTCACGGCCAACGCAATCTCGCCCACGGCGTCCACCCGCATGACGGGGAGCATTCCCGAGGACGCGGCAAGCCTGCGGGCGGCCCGGGGCATCAGCCGAGCATCGCCGACAATGAGGGGCGGGCCCGACGACATTGCGCCGATGGCGACCTGGCTGGCCTCGGACGCGGCCGCCCACGTCAACGGCCACGTGTTCCACGTAACCGAGGGATTGGTGACGCTGCTCAACGAGCCTGAGCCGGTGAAGACCATCAACAAACCGGGTAAATGGACGGTGGAGGAACTGGCCAGGGTGATGCCCGTCACCATAGGGTTCGAGCTGCACAACCCGGCCCCGGACCAGACGCCCGCCTCCTGAAAGAATTACAGCCATGATACATAACTTTTCGGCATCCTACGCCGGTTGCATCGTCGAGGACAACGTTGGGTTCCAGGGAACGCCGGCCAACGACCGTTGGTACCCCAACGAGGCCCTGGTGCAGACCTTCGACTGGGCCCTGGACATTGCCCAGCACATGGACCGGCTGGGATACAAAGAGTTCTGGATGGCCGAGCACCACTTTCAGCACGAGGGCTATGAGGGCATCCCCAACCTGCTGATGCTGGGGCTGTACCTGGCGACCCAGACGGAAACCCTGCGCTTTGGCTGCGGCTTCAACATAGTCCCCATGTGGCATCCCCTGCGCCTGGCCGAGGACTTTGCCGTTGCGGACATTCTGACCAAGGGCAGGGTGATCTTCGGGGTGGGCCGCGGCTATCACACCAGGGAGGTGGAAACCTTCGGCGCGCCGATGCTGGACGGGGACGCCAACCGCAGCCTTTTCGAGGAGCAGGTGGAGCTCATCCTGAAAGCCTTTCGGGAGGAATCGTTCTCCCACCAGGGCGAGCACTACCAGATCCCGCCGCCAGTGCCGTACAGAGGCTACACCCTGGAAAAGCTCAGCCTGGTGCCCCGGCCCATCAGCCAGCCGGTGGAGGTATGGCAGCCCTTCGTCAGCCCCAACCCAAGGGGCGTCAACTTCATGGCCAGGAACGAAATCAAGCCCCTGATAGCCACGGTGCCCGACAGAGTGCTACGGGAGCGCATGGAGATGTTCCAGCAGGCAGCGGCGGACCACGGCCGGGAACTGCAGCTTGGCGAGGACGCGGCCATTGGCTACCGCTTCTTCATCGCCGAGACCCAGGAAAAGGCCATCGAAGAAGCCCGGCCCTACTTCGAGGAGGGCATGAAGTTCGGCGCTCCACTGGGGATAATGAACATGCCGCCGGACCAGATTAAGGCGATAGAGAACCGCGGCAGGACGCGGGGGGTTGTGTTGCCAACCCTGGAGGACGCCGTCGCCGGGCACGCCTGGCTGTGCGGCCCGCCCGAACAGATAGTCGAACACCTCAAGCAGGTGGAACAGGACTATCCGGGCATCGAACGGGTAAACCTTGGCTCGGCGATGGGCATGCCCCGTGAGCTGCTCAAGGAGCAACTGTCCATGTTCGCCGAAGAGGTTATGCCGGCCTTTTCGGGGAGCTAAGCGCCCCGTAACCCCGGCGCTCGCCCTCCCCCATGGCCCAGCGCATTGGCATCGGCTAGTCCAGCAGAGGGATCCGCCCCCAGGTGATTGATCCAGGGTCCTGCGAAGCGGCCTTTTCTTTCGCCAGATCGCGGACTTGCAGCAAGGTCGCGTTGACTTTGGAAGTAAGGAACACCCACTCGGGCGCCTCGGGAATCCAGTAGGGCGAGTTAATCCGCACCACCAGGTTGTCCTTGGGGTTCAAGTAGATTCCAAACTTGGAAGCCTGCTGCATTGGTTGCTCCTTGCTCATTTGCGTAGTCCGGCCGCCGGGAAAGGATACCACCTGAGGTAGCGGTGCGCACCCCCTGGGACTGCCGTTGGGCGTTCCTAGTCAGGCGTGGGGCCGCTTGTCGCCGGCGGGGAAACAGCATCGGCGTAGACTCCCCGGTACCCCTCGGGCAACAAGGCAGCGATGCGGCCCATAATCATGTCCAGGATGCTGTGCATCACTTCCCTGCTGGGCCGGCCTTCTATCACCGGCGGTGTAAACGGCTGGCCGATGTTGGCGCTGAGGCGGCATAGCGGCGCGGGCATCCGCCAGGCCCTGAGCTTCTCGGTGCCGGTCAGGCCTACCGGCAAGATGGGCGCCTGGGACTTCATGGCCACGTACACCACCCCAAGCATGCCTTCTTGCAGCGTATGGTCGGGGCTGCGGTGCCCCTCGGGAAAGACCACCACGGCCTGGTCCCGGTCCAGCAGGCCCAACAGTGTCCGCACCGCGTCGACCCGGGAGCTGGAGCGGTCGAAGGGCGATACGTGGAGCCTGCTCATGGCGTACTTGGCCAGCGGGCCGGAGAACCACGGCCGCTTGGAGATGAAGTGCACCGGGCGGGGAAGGCTGGTCACCAGCAAGGGCGGGTCGGTGAACGACAGGTGGTTGGACACAACAATCAAAGGCCCGTAGGGAGGGACCGATTCCTGCCCGGTAACGTCGAGCCGTCCAAATGTATTGAAGCAGAGCCGGGCGGCCTGGCGGCCCAGGCTATAGACCACGGTCATGATCCGCCGGCTCCGGATATGTCCCGGATGCGCTGCACGATCCTGTCCACCACCTGCTCGACGCCCAGGCCGTCGGTGTCCAGGAGAAAAGCGTCTTTTGCGGGCACAAGGGGGGAGTCTTCTCGGCCCGTGTCGATTTCGTCGCGAGCCTCGGTTTCCTGCAACACCTGCTGGAACGAAACGTCAGCGCCTTGCTCCTGCATTTCCAGCCAACGCCTCCTGGCGCGGCCCTCGGCTGAGGCTTGCAGGTAGACCTTCAAATCGGCGTCGGGCAGGACCACCGTGCCGATGTCCCGGCCTATCATTACGATTTTTCCCTTGCCGGCCAACTCGCGCTGTTGACGGACCAGGGCGCGGCGCACCGGGGAGACCTTGGCCACCAGCGACACCTGGCCGGTGACCTCAGGGGCCCGCAACTGGGGCCCTAACCGATGTCCTCCCACCAGCACCGCGTCGCCGTTCTGGCCGTCCAGCCCAATGGGGTTGGCTTCGGCCAGCTTCCCCAGGGCCTCCTCGTCGCTGACGGCGACATTCTGATTCAGGGCCAGCCAGGTAATGGCCCGGTACATGTTGCCGGTATCCAAGTGGTCGAAGCCCAGCCTTTGGGCCAGGCTGCGGCCCACCACGGTCTTTCCCGCGGCTACCGGCCCGTCGATGGCTATTACCTGGACGGTTTGTTCCATTGCGCCTGCTATGCCGAGGTTTGTTGGTGCATTATAGCAATGGGTGGCGTGGGGGGTGGGGTTGCAGTGGAAGCGGTTCTAGTCTGTGTGGGGCAGGTAGGGCGGGGGGTTCACTGTATGGTAGTGGCTGCGGGATACCTGGCGCAGGTCCCGAGGATGTGTGCCGGGGTGGCGTCATGGAGTTTTTGCATGAAGTCGTCGGCACGGGGGCTGAGCGGGCCCTTAGACCAATAGTGTGCGCGGCGGCCCGCAGTTGCTGCGGTATGCGCAGCAACACAGCAGATTTTTCAAATTCCGGGTCAGGCCCATACCAATTTGCTCATGAATACTCGGGATATGGGCGTACGGCACATACAGGTTTCACAATGGCTTGTAGCACCAGTTGATGAATATCAAGATTGCAAAAGGTGCCAGCCGTGCTGCGCCCAGCTATGGCAGCAGTCCCACATTAGGCTCTTTCCAGCCGCACCTAGGGAGGCAATGCTTGCTATTACACTATGCCTTACCCCATCCCAATGTCGATAGACACCGTTGAAGGTCGACGCGTCAGTCATCGGTCGCAGCAATCGTCAGCGTATAGGTGCCGGTCTCGCCACCGAAGTTCTTTACAGCGACGCGGTACACCTCAGATGTTGGCGCCACCCAAATGATCTCAGGCCCACCGGGCCCCCGTTCCCGGCTTTCCCAAAATCGATATCCGTACCGTGCTCCATCAGGACCGTGAAGTGCCAAGCTGGTTGAACGCAGCGCCTCGTGTGTGACGCTCACTCGGTATTTCTGGCCTTCCTGCGCCTGAAAACTGAAATAGTCAAAATCAAATATGTAGTCCAACACCCCTTCCACTACGTCTCCTAGTTCAATTGATGTAGCATCGTTAGCTTCGTTGCCGTGGTCATCCGGTGGAGGGTTTCCAGAATAAGTGTAATCCCCACCGTGTAGCGTTCTGTATGTTTGTTGGAAGACCCCTTTTCGGTCAGGCGGCGCATGGTTCAATAAGGCCCGATACAGCAATTCTTCGTTCGCCTGGGGACTATCAGTGCGTTCTAGCAAGTACTCTCTTAGAGCGGATGACGTCGCTTCCCCTCCTATTGTGTCAAACACGCTATGCAGAAAATTTCGCCCCATTGTGTATAGGCAGCCCCGAGTCCCGAGAATGCCCCACTCCCGGGCATGGATGAAAACAAACGCATAATGCCGAATGTTCTCAAACTCCTCCATGCACGGCCCAACGTAGCGCGCCGCGTGCCCCCTGGTGATGGACAAATCTTCGACACCGATACGATCGTAAACGAGGTCGGTCATGAACTCGGCCCCGCCCTCAGAAACCCACGCTGGAAGTCCGGTGAAATAGTAGTGTGCCATCTCGTGGTATATCGTAGTCTCAGACCTAGCGCTTCTCACCGCGATATATCTGCCTCGGTTGATTCCACCATTCCCGACAGCAATTACGACAATGTCAGAAGTCGGAAACGGCACCTTCAAGAAATCCTCCATGACTTTGGCTGCAGTTTCGATGAGGGCAGGATAGTCTTCCCCCGATATAAACGGTCGGTCCGCCAGGACCCAAATGTTCACGTTGCCGGCAAGCGGTAGTGAGGCTGTGCCGGCCTGAGTGAAATGGGAGTCAAATAGATCTTGATATGACGCTTGACCATCGCACGGGAGGTAGTCCATAGCAATGATCAAGTAAGCATCTTCCCAATCAAGTCCATCGATGAGGCGCGGCTCGGCACCCAGTGACCGAAGAGAGCTTATGCAATCTTGTCGACTAACAATCGCAGTCAGAGAATCAAGTACATCGTCTCTCAGGGCTTCGCTTAGACTAGCTGTCAAATCACTCGTGGTATCCGGCAAGCCTAGAACGAACCTGATATATTCGGCTTCAGTGACGTCATCCTGGAGCCATGGCAGGTTTGCCTGCGATTCAACCGACTCCAACCCTAATCGGGCAAATCTCCCCATCGCTCGCACTGTCGACAGTTCCGTCGCGTTAGGCCCATCGACTACCCAGGGATAGCCCGAGATAAAGCGACTTAACTCTTTGTCCGTGTGCGCTATGTCTATCAGTGCGAGAAGATACTGTTCTTCATCCGCGGAAATTCCATCAACAACCCAGGAGAAACCGAACACCCGCTTTGCTAGGGCCAGATCGGTTTGCGCAAAATAACTGGCAAGACCCGCTACGTTTGGGTCACCTGGGCCCGCCAGGTCACTTAGCCAAGGATGGTGCAGAACTGTCCTCGCGAATTCTGGTGCTCGGGCAGTTAGATTGTGCATCGACGTTAGCGCATCCCACCTGTTGGATGTCGGGCCCTCCCTAAACCAGGGGCTCGCTACTATCTCCTTAGCCAACTCCAAGTCAATACTGGCGATGTAGCCCAAATTGTAGAATTTATTCCACCCCCGTTGGCGGGGTAACGTCGCTCCTTCGGCAAACCAGGGGAGCGTCACAATGTCATAAGCGAGGTCAGTATCAAAGTGGAACCATATTTGAACGACCTCGTAGGCTGCGGCGGACTGAGGCCCGTCTGGTGGACTCGCCAGCCATGGAGCAAACTCTGATAGATGGACGCGGGCCTCGGCCAAGGTCGCTGGTGTCGCCTCCGGCGTGGGCGTTGGCTCCGGCGTGGGCGTCGGTGACGGGGTCGGTGTTGGTTCCGGCGTTGGCTCTGCCGTTTGGGTCGGCGTAGGAGTTGGCTCTGGCTCTGCCGCTGGGGTCGGCGTCGGTGTCGGCTCCGGCATGGGTGTCGGCGTCGGCTCCGGCATGGGTGTCGGCGTCGGCTCCGGCATGGGCGTCGGTGTCGGCTCCGGCGTGGGCGTCAGGTCCGGATCGCGGGTCGCCTCAACCCTCGCTGTTGGGGTAACGCTGACAGGTGTCTCAGCCGGCGCGGTTGAGGCGACCTCGGCTGCTACCGTCTCGGAAATGCCCGGTGTCTGAGTGGGGACCGATGTTGAAGTGGCGGTAGGGACTGGTGTAGGCTCCGGCTCGCTGTCATCGCAGGCCAGTGCGAAGGCCACCAGGCTCGCCAGCAGCAGTGTCGAGAGCATCCGCATTCACGCCTCCAGGCACTGCGCAGTGTAGCACGCGACCGCTTGCTGGATTTGTTGGGCTCAGTCTAATCAACGTCAAACGCCAACACCAAAGGACAATATGTGTGGAGGGGTGCGAACACACGGGGATACGGTATAGTATCGTCCGATGATAAGCACGGCTTCCGTCAAGTGGGTGTGCGTTGCCGTTGGGTTGGCGGTGACGGCGGCGGTGTTTGTTCTGGCGTGGGCTTACCCGACGTTTCCAGGGGACCGCGGGGCGATGGAGGGGTTGCTGGAGTGGCAAGACCAACAAGGCGGCTGGCTGGACACCGCGGCGCTGGCGGTCACCAGCCTGGGAAGTTGGATAGCCGCGTTGGTCATGATGGCGGCGCTGTTGCTGTTCCTGCTGGCGAGGGGTCGCCGGATCGACGCCCTTGTGGTGGTTCTGAGCGGAGTTCCCCTCCTGTTCGGGCTGCTGCTGAAGGAGCTTGTGGGGCGGGCCCGCCCCGATTTATGGCTCACGGGGCCCGAACCCAGCGGCCTGAGCTTCCCAAGCGGCCATGCTACTTTTGCGATGGTCTTCGGGGGCATCTTGATTGCGCTTGTAGGAGAGGCAGCGTCGCCGGCGCCGGCTCGAAGAGCCATTCAACTGGGCCTGATTCTCTTGATATTGGCCATAGGAGCATCTAGAGTTTATCTAGGAGTCCATTGGCCCAGCGACGTCATCGGCGGGTACCTGTTCGGCGGCGCGGCGTTGCTGGGATTGGTCTACCTGCGAAACATGATGTTGACGCGAAGAGCGGCGGTGAGGCCCGGCTGACGGCTTCCGGATAGACAAACATGAGAGTAGGGCGGGACAGCGGTCCTGTGGGGAAGCATGGAATGCCCCCGGACCGCACGAGGTGAGGCAGTGAACTGGATTGACGTGGCGGTGGTGGTTGTGTGGTGCCTGACCGCCGTGTGGGGACTCTCGGCAGGGCTGGTCCGAACGGCAATTTCGTTTCTAGTGGTAGTCGCGGGCCTGGCCCTTTCCAGCCGGATCGCCGACGACGTAGGCTCCCTATTTGCACGATTCACCGATGACGAGGGCGCACGCGCGGTAGCTGCCTTCATCGTCATCTTCCTGGCCCTAATCATAGCAGGAGCGCTGCTCAGCCTCTGGATTGGCGCCATGCTGCGGACCCTCCCCGTGCTGGGCGCGGCCAACCGCCTGGGGGGTCTGGCCCTGGGGCTGGCAATCGGGTTCGTGCTGCTGTCGGGGACGTTGACCGGCGTGCAGAAGTTCACCGACGAGGTGGACGAGGACATTCACGAGTCGGTGTTGGGGTCCTATCTGGCGGACAATTTCGACGTGGTCATCCGCGGCGCGAGGCTGATTCCCGGGGACTGGGACGACGAGCTGATGAAGCTGCAATAGCAACGCCCCGACGCTGCTTTCCAAGGCACCGGGGCGTAGGGGACGCGGGCGGGTTGGCCGCCCGCATTGGTTCTTGGGGACTTAGGGGCTAGTCGGCCGGGGCGGCGGCGACTTTCTGCTGGGCCTTGAACGCCGGCATGACGTCTTTGGCAAACCACCCCAATTGCTCCTTGATCAGGCTTTCCGGCATGGTGGCCGCGGGAGCGCTGACCATGATCTCCTCCACGCCGGGATAGGACTCCTGGATCTCCATGAGCCGTTCTTTGACGAACTCCGGCGGGCCGCAGATGAAGCTGCCGCGCTCAATGGCGGACTCGACGGTGGGAAGCCCGACCAGCCGGGCCCTCTTGGGGTCGCCCAACCCGTCAATCTGGTCCGGGCTGAGTTGAGGCATGAAGCCCAACGGGGCAAACATCTTCATGAACTCTTCCCAGTAGGGACGGGCCAGGTTGACGGCCTTCTCCTCGGTATCGTCCAGGAATACGGTAAACCCGAACATGAGGTCGCCGCCCAATTCGGTCTCTTTGCCGTGGCTGGCGAGGGTCTCCCTCCAGCGGACGGCGGTGTCGTAGCTGGGGCCCATGTGGCTGGCCGCGCCGCCTCCCATCATTCCCTTGATGCCGAACTTGACCATGAAGTCCATGGCCCGCTGGCTGGCGGTCACCATGGGCTGCCAGGTCTCCACCGGAATGGTGCGAGGCCTGGGGACCAGGGTGAGTTCCTCTACCGTGTAGCCGCGGTAGGGAACGCGAGCTGGCACGGTGAAGTACTTGCCCTGGTGGGAGAACGACTGCTGGTTGAAGGCCTTGTAGATGATCTCCACCTGCTCCTCGAACATCTCCCGGTTGGCGTCGCTGTCGGACTGGGTGCTGGGGACTCCGAAGGTGTCGACCTCACGGTTGTGGTAGCCCCGGCCCAAGCCGAAGACTATCCGGCCACCGGTCAAACGGTCCACGGTGGCGAAGTCCTCGGCCAGCCGCAGGGGGTGCCACATGGGGTTGATATTGAACCCGCACCCGATCTTGATCTGCTGGGTAACGTGGGTAAGGTGAAGACCGTAGAGGAGGATGTTGGGGATGACCTCGTAGCCCTCTCTCTGGAAGTGGTGCTCCGCAATCCAGAAGGTGTCGTAGCCCACCTGGTCCATTAACTGGCATATTCTTTGGCCTTTGTAAAAGCCCTCGAACAGATCATCGTCTGAATACAAGCGGTCGTTGACCGGCGTGCCGTCAAGGCCAATGTTGTCCATGTCGATGTTGCCGGCGTAAAGGCTGCCAATCCTCTTGATCATCCTTGGGTTGCTCCTTTTGCGTCGCACAGCGTCGAATGAGGCGACGCGAATTGTATGGTCTTAAAGGCTCCGGGGGCGGCAGGTTGCCTGCCAATGAAGAAATGCTCAGCTACGCCAGTTGTCCAGCGCCGACCGTTGCACTCGGGAGGAATAGAGATAGACTGGGCCGGACAGGGGGTCGTTCACGCGTAGTTTGTCCTTTCGCTTGGGGCTGCCAGCCAGTCGGCGACGAGTAAACAGTTCGTACCCCAAGTCTGGGCTCTCCAGGCCCACAATGCCCCGTTCAAGGGGCGCTGCAGATTCACAACAGGCAGTAGTATGTAATGCGTAGGGTAGGCTTGTCAACTGAAAACAGCCGCGGAAAGGTCCGTTAGAAACGCCACATCCCGACCGCCGGATGCCGGGTTAGTCCGAGGAGGGTAACTGGCGCGGTTGCTGGAGTTCCATCTCAACCTCGCAGCACGTGATGACGCCCTCGCCGCTCTTGGTGCAAAGGACGCTGCTGCCGCAAACGGAACAGAGGTAACGCTTGCCTAGCTGGTTGGACATGGGCTGGTGCTCGTTTTCATGAGGTTGGCAGGGTAGGGGTTCCCGCCGGCTATTTCTTGATCTGCATGGGCTCGCCGCAACAGGCGATGGCGCCGTTTCCGCCCTTGGTGACGATGAATTCGGCGCCGCACTTGCCGCAGGCGTACCGCTTGCCGGTCTCGTTGGCCAAAGGGTCTAATCTCCGCGGGTACTGGCTCTGAGTTTGGACGCAGCAATTATACGCAGGGGGCTGGCCGGATTCAACTGTGCGCTTGCCGGGGTTAGGCCTGGGGTTTGAAGCGGACGAGAAAGCTGGCCTCACCCAGGGGGTAGCCGTCGAACAGAATGGCGGCAGTGTGGCGGCCCGGCGCCTGGACGGGGATGCGGAAGACCCTGATCCACCGCTGAAACAGGATGCCTTCCTCCCACTCGATACGCTGCGGGGGAGGCGGGTCCAGCGGGGCTCCGGGGGCCTTGATCGCCACCAGCAGGTGATGGGGTCCCGGCTCGGCGCCGGCGATGCAAAAGGCCAGGTGCAGGTCCACCTCGCCCAGCACTGGGCCGTCTTTGCGCTCCCCTTCCGGGAAGGGAAACTCTATCAGGTCTACCACGCCCTTCAGCGCCAGATCGTCGCCGCGGCCTTCCTCGGTTTCCCGGCAGAAGAGCGCGTATTTCAGGTACGGCCCTGAATCACCTGAGGCCAATGTGTCGAGCCCTCCATTCCATGCCTGTGAATCCAACCCATTCTAGCACGGGAGGTCGGGGCATTGACCGCTCTCACGGGACGGCGGCGTCCGGCATTGCCAAACCTGTGTCGCCGCTGTCAAACTACCGCGGGAGGCGTTGGCTGACCGTCACACCTCACATAAGCCCAGGGGGTAAGCGATGGCCGCGAGCATCATCGACATGCAGGATATGGAAGTAATCTTCTCGGTCACCGATTCCCTGGGCATACACCGGGAGTCGGTGCGGGTGGAGTTGGTCAAGGAGGACCCCGGGGCCGTGGGCCAAGGCGCCGGGGGGATGGTGGAAATCACCATTCCTGAAACCGGCACGGTCGAGGAGTTTGCCGAGCGCCTGAGGGCTGAATTAGAAGGTTTCGGATATTCGCTTCAAGATATGACGGAGGAGGACGAAGAAGACGACGACTGGCTCTAGAAAACTCTATACCCCTGCCACCTTGATCCCGGCGTGGACCTTGTAAATGCGGTTGATGTTGACCAGCAGAGGTGTGATTTGTTCCACGTACTTGGCGTTGGCCAGGATGCCCCCGTCCACCGGCCGCAGGTTGGGAATCTTGGGCGTCAGGCCCATCACCAGGTCCTTGGCGTCCTGGTGGTCGGAGCAGACAATCACGTCGCCCTCCAGGGTCTTGCCGGGGTCCTGGAGGTCTTCTGCGCTGACCGTCTGAAACGCACCGACGACCAGGGAGCCGGGCAGCAACTGCTGGGCCTCCTGGGCGGCTGAGCCTGCTTCGACCTCCACGGCGCTGGCGCCCCGGCCCCGTTGGAAGGTCATGGGGGCTATTACGTTAACGACGGTCTTGCCCGCCAGTTCTGTCCCCAACTGCTCTAGCGTCGGCCGCTGGCCCTCGTAGGGAAAGGTCAAGAAGACCGCGTCGGCGGACCCGGCGGCGGCGGCGTTGGCGGCGCCCTCTATCCTGCCCTGGGGCGCCAAGGCGCGCAGTTCATCCGCCGCGCTGGCGGCCCGCACCGCGTCCCGGGAGCCGATGATAACCGATTCCCCCGCCATGGCCAGCCTCAGGGCCAAGCCTCTGCCCTCGGGTCCGGTGCCTCCCAGGAACGCCAGCATAACAACTCCTAATTTCAACGAACAGGTCTATTTTGGCCTGGCCCACTATACACCGCGCCCTGTGATGGGGGAAGGGCGGCTGCCATTGTTGGCCGATTGGTTTGGGCCTCGGCGCCAATTTCGTACTCCAGTACAAAGCTCGCGGCAATTTCGTATTTTTTGGCCGAAAAGTACAATTTGCCACTGCATTGGAATTTGGGCTGTGACGGGTCAATGTTCCAGCGGCAGCCGGACCAGAGCAGTTTGCAGCTTACTGGCCGGACGGTGCGATGGGCGCGTTAATCTCCTCCAATAGGCTCTCGGACACGTACAGGTGTGGCCACGTGTTGGTCATCCGAACAATCACCCCCGCTTGTATCAGGCGTCCAAGGATCCGGCGGGCTCCCGCGTCGGAAATACCGAGAAATCCAGACGCCTGGGATGCGGTCATAATTGGGTGAACCAACACCTCCTCCAGAAGCCGAAGGGCGTTTGCAGACTCCCTGCGGCTGTGAAGGAGTTCCCTCCATTGTTCAGAGAGGGTTCTCACCCGCCTGATTCTCTCCAGAGTGTCTCTAGCCTCCTGGTGCACTCCGTCCAGGAAGTATCCTATCCACCGCTCCCAGTCTCCGGTCGCGCTTACGTTGTAGAGTTCATCGTAGTACCTCTGCCGGTCCCGCTCGAAGTAGGCGCTCAAGTACAGAAGCGGCAAAGGAAGAAGTTTTCTGGAGTACAGGAATAGAATGATGAGAAGCCGTCCTATCCTGCCGTTCCCATCCGAGTACGGGTGGATTGTCTCTATCTGGTAGTGCATCAGTGCACATCGAATCAGGGGCGGCATGTCGGTGGACTCGTTGACGAACCTCTCCCAGTCGTTGAACAAGTCGAGCAAATGCGTCGGCGGGGGCGGAATGAACCGGGCATCCTGGATGGAGGAGCCCAGGCCCCCTATCCAGACTTGTTCTTGCCTGAATTCGCCCGGTTGCCTGCGCTGGCCCCTAACGCCCGATAGAAGCCGCTGGTGCAGTTCGTTGACCAGCCTCAGCGATATTGGCAGGGTCTCGAGTCTATCGATACCATATTCCAGCGTCGTCACGTAGTTCATTACTTCAGCTACGTCGCCTCCTTGCTGGCTTCGACCAGAGGCCTCGTAGGCGAACACGTCCGAGAGGGACGCAACCGTACCTTCGATTCGCGAAGACAAGACCGCTTCCCGCCGGACGAACGGGCGGATGAGAAGGTGCGGGTTAGGGATAGTCTCCCCGACGCCGGCCAAGGTCCCAACCGCAAGTGAGGCGCGGTCTAGCAACGAGACCAGCCCGGCGCTCAGGGGCAGTTCGGAAGGCAGCGGATCAGGCACAAACGCTTGTTGGCCTTCGACTGTAGGCACCAGGTGACCGCAGGGACTGGCGGCCAGAGGTTGCGTCAATTTCCAACTCCAGTAGGAAAATCCCGGCAATTTTATACTATTTGTCCGAAAAGTACAAATTAACCTTGGGTTTCAAACCAAAGTTTCAAAATACAATATGTTGCGATAGAGATAGTGCAGGTTGCCGCCCATGGGAGCATCGCGGCCCTAACTAGTCTGTTGCCGGGCATATGAGTCGGCCCCGACACCCCTCTCCGCCGTTGGAATAGGATATAATCCACGGGCTCTATCCCAGGGGACTTTGGCAAGGAGGCGGGATGGCCTATGGTTGACCTGAGGGGCGGCGCGGCCATTGTGGGCATACACGAGCACGTAACCCGCTACGCGCCGGACAAGAGCGAGATGCAAATCCAGGGCGAGAGCGTGGTGAAGGCCCTGGAGGACGCCGGGCTCACCAAGAAGGACGTGGACGGGCTACTGACGGCATCGTCCGGCGCGAGCGACAGCGCGCTGAACCTGGCCGACTACCTGGACATGTATCCCGACTACCTGGACAACACCAACGTGGGCGGCGCCTCTTTCGAGTTCCACCTGGGCCACGCCCTGAACGCCATCGCAACGGGCCGGATCAACTGCGCCGTCATCACCTACAGCGCCATGACCCGCTCCGGGAGCCTGTCCATGGGCACCGGCGCAGCGGCGTGGACGCAAGCGGGCCTGGTGCCCTCTCCCGACAGCTTCGAGTACCTGTACGGCATCACCACCGTGGGCCTCTACGCCTTGATCGCCCAGCGGCACATGCACCAGTACGGCACCAAGCCGGAGCACCTGGCTGAAATCGCCGTGGCGGTGCGGAAGCACGCCTCCATGAACCCCCAGGCCCTGTTCCGCAACCCCATCACCGTGGAGGACGTGGTCAGGTCACGGATAATATCGTCGCCGCTGCACCTGCTGGACTGCTGCGTGATCACCGACGGCGGCGGCGCAGTGGTGGTGGCCTCGCCGGAGGTGGCCCGCAACTGCCGCCAACGACCCGTGTGGGTCCTGGGCACTGGAGAAGCGGCGGCGCATCAGGGGGCAGGCAAGCGAGACCTGGTCTACACCGCGGCCAAGCAGAGCCGCGGGCCGGCTTTCGCCATGGCCGGGGTTACCCACGACGACATCGACATGGCCATGATTTACGACTCCTTCACTATCACGGTCCTGGAGGCGCTGGAAGACCTGGGGTTCTGCGAGAAGGGAGAGGGCGGCGACTTCGTGTCCGGCGGACGGCTGCAGATCGGGGGAGGGCTGCCCATCAACACCGACGGCGGCGGGCTGTCGTCCAACCACCCCGGCATGAGGGGAATCTTCCTGCTGCTTGAAGCGACGCGGCAACTGCGTCACCAGTTCGAGGGCACACCGCGGCAGGTGCCGAACTGCAAGATTGCCCTGTGCCACGGCACTGGGGGCAGCCTGGGGGCCCGCCACAGCGGCGGCACGGTAATACTGGGGAGGGACTAGGCCACATGACTACTTGGAAGAAGCCGCTGCCGACCATCGCCGGCGAGACCCTGCCCTTCTGGGACGCCTGCCGGCGGGGGAAGCTGCTGCTGCAGCGGTGCGGCCGCTGCCAGGAGTACCAGTTCTATCCCCGGGGCATTTGCTCCGCCTGCTGGTGCACCGACGTCAAATGGGTCGAGGCCAGCGGCAAGGGGACGGTGTGGACGTTCACCGTGACGCGCCTGAACCGGGACCCGGGCTTTATCGACGACGTGCCCTACGTGCTGGCCCTGGTCGAACTGGAAGAGGGCGTAAAGATGTTTACCAACGTCGTCGAGTGCAACCCCGACGACGTGTCAATCGGCATGCCCGTCGAAGTTACGTTTGTGCGGGCGACCGATCAGGTGACGGTGCCTTACTTCAAGCCCGTGGGCTGAGCGCCATACGAAGCGCCAGGGCCTATTGCTCCGCCTTCTTCTTTTCCTCGAGGGCCTCTAAGACGCTGCCGGGTGTCATGGGCAGCTTCCTCAGGCGCACGCCCACGGCGTCGTAAATCGCGTTTGACAGGGCCGCCAGCGGGGGGATGATGGGCGCCTCGCCCACTCCCCTGAGCCCGTAGGGGTGCTGCGGGTTGGGGACCTCGGTAATGACCGCTTCTATCATGGGCAGGTCCAGGCTGGTGGGCATGCGGTAGTCCAGGAAGCTGGAGTTGAGCATGGTCCCGTCTTTGTTGTAGAAGTACTCTTCGTTCAAGGCCCAGCCGATGCCCTGCACGGTGCCGCCCTGGATCTGGCCTTCCACGTAGCTGGGATGCACCGCGGTGCCGGCGTCCATGAAAGCGGTGAACCGCAGGATGTCGACTTTTCCAGTCTCCTCGTCCACCTCCACGTCGACTATGTTCCCGGCGATGACGGGGCCCAAGGGGGTGCCGTTGGGGCAGGATGCGGAGCAGGTGATGGGGCCGCCGGTGCCCAGCAGCCGCCCCGACAGCTCTTTGAAGGTCAGGCGGTCTGCAGGGTTCTTCTTGCAGACAAAGACGCCGTCCTGCAGTTCCACGTCCTCGGGCTGCACCTCCCATATCAGGGCCGCCCGGGCGCACATCTGATCCCTGACGTCCTCGGCGGCGGAGATTGCGGCCAGGCCGGTGTCGAAGGCGATGCGGCTGCCGCCGGTGCCGGCGGTATAGCCGATGGCGTCGGTGTCCACCACGGTGGGGTAAATGTCCTCGGCGTTCAGGCCCAACACCTCGGCGGCCTGCATGGCCACCGCGGTCCGGGTGCCGCCGATGTCCACCGAGCCGGTAATCAGGTTTATGGTCCCATTGCCGTTAACGTTGATGGTGGCGGACGAGGCTTGACCGGACTGCATGCGGAACCCCACGGCCACTCCCCGGCCCTGGTTGGGCTTTTCCAGCGGCGCGCTGTAGTGGGGATGGGCCTTCATGGCCTCTTCCATTTCCTTGATGCCGATCTTGGCCAGGGGCACGCCCGTGGGCATCCGGTCGCCTTCCTCGGCCACGTTCATCAACCGGAACTCCATGGGGTCGATGCCCAGCTTCTCGGCCAACTCGTCAATGACCGGCTCCACGGCGAAGGTGCCCTGGGGCTGGCCCGGGGCCCGGTAGGCCTGGACCTTCTGCTTGTTGCAGACAATGTCGTAGCCGTTGATCAACTGGTTCTCGACGTTGTACTGGCCGGTGGCGGCCATGGCGCCGCCGCCGACGGGGGAGCCGGGGAAGGCCCCGGCCTCGAAGGCCATGTACAGCTCTATGGCGGTAATCTTGCCGGCCTTGGTTGCGCCGATCTTGCAGCGCTGGAAGGTCGCCGAGGTGGGGCCGGTGCCCTCGAAGACCTCTTTGCGGTCCATGACGATTTTCACCGGGCGTCCGCTCTTGCGGGACAGGATCGCGGCTGCCGGCTCCAGGTAGCAGGTTAGCTTGGCGCCGAACCCGCCGCCGATCTCTGTGGGTATGACCTTGACCATGGATTCGGGCAGGTCCAGGATGGCGGCCGTGGCGGCGCGAACTCCGAAAGAACTTTGGGTGCAGGTCCAGACGGTCACCCGGCCCTCGGGCGACCAGACCGCGGTGGAGGCATGGGGTTCGATGTATCCCTGGTGGACCGTCTCGGTCTCGAACTCCCGCTCGACTATCACGTCGGCTTCAGCAAATCCCTTCTCCACGTCGCCCAGCTTGTGCTGGATGTGGCCGGCGATGTTGCCCTTGACGCCGGTATCCTCGCCCCTGGCGAAGCGGGCCACCCGGAAGTGGGTGGTCATGTTGTCGTGGAGGATGGGAGCGTTGTCGTCCAGGGCATCGTGCAGGGTCAGCACGGTGGGCAGGACTTCGTAGTCCACCTCGATAAGCTGGGCTGCCTGGTCGGCGACGTGGGCGTTGACGGCGGCCACCGCGGCGACGGCGTGGCCCTTGTAGAGGACCTTTTCCCGGGCCATGACGTGCTCGGCCATCATGCGGGTATTACCCATCAATTCGCCGAAGTCGATGGGTCGGGAATCGATCAATGGGAAGTCAAAGGAAGTGGTCACCGCGGCCACTCCGGGCAGGGCCTCGGCCTTGCTGGTGTCGATGGAGCGGATGCGGGCATGGGCGTAGGGGCTGCGCACGATCTTGCCGTAGAGCATGCCCGCCAGCTGGGTGTCGGCGCCGTACTTGGCGGCGCCGGTGACTTTGTCGTGGCCGTCGTGGCGGATGGGGCGGGTGCCCACCACTCGATATTTGCCTGCAGACTCGCCTTGTCGCTCAGCGGTAGTAGTCATGGACCTTACCTCACGCAGTAGTTAGGCCGAGCGATGGGCCCGGCGGTGGAAGAAAATGCCAACCAAAGGGAATCTATGCGCTGCGCCCACCGGTGTCAAGTCCTGGAGGGCTTCCGCTGGCCGTCTTGCAGTGGGGGAGAGGGTAAGGCCCCGACATCCCCCGCCCGTCCGTTCCCCCCCTTCAAGAGCCCCCTTCGAGAACCTCAGGACGGGGTCAGGACGAACGGACGGGCTGGCTGGCCCCCCGGTCATTTCAGACCCAACCTGTCATTCCGAGGAGCCTGCGACGAGGAATCCAAAAGTCCCTGGTCCCAACCCCGGTGAGGCACCCTTCCATGGCGCGGCGCCGCAGGGAACGCCACGACGATGGTGCACAACCACTTTAGATTCCTCTCTCCGCTGCGCTGCGCTCGGAATGACAGTGGTGGTGCGCTGCGCTCGGAATGACAAGGGCCGAGGGATAGCGGTGGGGCGGTGACCGGCCATACCAGGGCGACCACAAGGGTCGCCCCTACGACCGATCTAAGGGCGGACCTGTTGGGGGCCTCAGCACAACGCCGGCGGTCCGTTCCCCCTTCGAGAACCTCACGACGGGGTCAGGACGAACGGACGGGCGGGTCGCGGGACATGTGGTGGGGTTGGTGCGGAGAGGGGTAGCCGCGGGCGGTGGCCACGGCTAAGGTCACAATTGGAGACCTATACCGGTGGGCTGACTTGACAGTCACGGAGAAAAACGCTAGTCTCTCACATGTGAGACGTTCTGATATGTTGTATCAATATATCGGGCCGTCGGGTACGGACCTATTGACGGCAGCACGCGGCGGCCTGCGGCTGGAAGGCCGTGGCTCAGTGCGCCGTTTACCAATCTTGCTGAACGGCGCCTAAAGACTAACCGCCTGGGATTTCCGACCTATAAGCCAGTGACTGAACGGGTCGCACATAACTGAGAGTGCATATCAATTATGAGCGGTCAATTGCGGCCTCAAGACGAACAAGGAGGGGAGTGATGCTTCCTGACTGATGGGCTGGGCGGTGAAGAAGAGGAATCGACGGGAATCCACTAGGGAACTTGAGATTAAATATCGATGCAGGAGATGAGACATGGAGTTCTATAACGTGAAGACCAAGCAAAAGGTAGACATACCAGAGGGCGGCCTGAAGAAACGCACCATGGTGCAGAAGAACGGCAAGCGCACCTATGCCGTTACCGCGGAAGAAAACGGCACCAAGCTGGTTAGATTCGTCAGTAAGCAGCAGTACGACGCGTTGCAGGCGCCTGAGATTTAGGGGTCCTGGGGAGACACTATGTGGTGGTTCAAACAAGCGGTGCTCCGTCCGACTTTCGCTGACGTCCAGGCTATGCACTCCTGGTTCCTGGACTACGAGCAATTGGAACCAGGGGTCAGGGAGCTGGTACGGACGCTAAACCAGACCGACCTGGTAGAAACCCTGTCCTCCTGTGAAGGTCACCCGGAGTTGCCGGACTGGTGGGAGGCCACCGGCGGAACGGCTTTCGTCTTGTGCCTGGTGACCGGTCCCAAACAGTGGGGCCGGGTGCTGGACCGGTTGCAGCAACTGGCCCAGGGCTGGAAGGACGTCCAATTGATAGTACAAGATGACCGGGAGCAGCGGGAACAGTGGCTGGGGTTTCAAGTCGCCCGCTCCGCCCGGCCTGAATATGCCCGCGAAGCCCTGGACCAGGCCATCAGCCAAGCCAACGAGCTGATCAAAGAGCACCTGGACCGTGACGTCGTTGCTATGACCTCAACCCGCCGCGTACAGGAGGACCAAGCCTAGAAAAATGGTCCTCGCGGCGCGTCAGAGGATGAAGGCAACGATAAATGAACGGCCAACAGATTGACGGAGGTGTCCCATGGAAGGACTAACTGCTTACTGTTTAGCGCTGCGCAGGAGGTGTGAAATCCTGGAGCCCAGCGTAGTAACCCTGAGAAATGGCCGCAAGGCGGTGCGGGGCCGGGCCAAAGATGCTCCAGAGTACACCGTCTTCCGCATTTTGAGCGAATCCGAGGCGCAGCAGGTGGAGGCGCAGCTCGGTTAACGAAACAAGGCGCGGCGGCTGTCCGTTCCCCCTTCGAGAACCTCAGGGGGAACGGACAGCCTAGTACCGGGCAATGTAGTGGTGTTTGAAAGGCGGTTGGGGCCTGGGGCTCTAGGTTCCCGCCTCCGGAGACCTTTGCCTAACCGTCATTCCGGTGAAAACCGGAATCCAGTTCAAGCCAGGTCTTCATACAAGTCTCGCCACTCGGGGTTATCCTTCTCAATCAATTCCAGGTTCCACCCCCGCTTCCATTCCTTCAGAGCCTTCTCGCGTGCGATGGCACGCTCCATAGCATCGTGGCTTGCGCGCCAGACTAGAGAGTACACGCAGGGTTGTTTCGTTTAAGACCCTCTGGATTCCGGCTTTCGCCGGAATGACGGGTGGGGAGAGGTGGAATTTCGGGTGGGGGCGGAATTTCGGGTGGAGAGCGGTATTGCGGCTAGCGGTGGTCTGGGGCGGTGTGCGGGGAAGATTGGTCCAGTTTGCCGATGTCGCGGCGGACGTAGAAGTCGCCGTGGACGTGGTGCAGGGCCCGCTCGACCATGTTTTCGGCCTGGCTGATTGTTTCGCCCGTGCCGAGGATGGCGACGGCGCGGGAGGTGGTCGTCAGCAGCCGGTCGCCGTCGCGGTTGACCCGGGCGTAGAAGACCTGGGCGCCGAGGTCGGCGACCTTGCCGGCGTCTACCCGGATAGGCACTCCGACTTTGGGGTCGATGCCGTAGTCCGGCGGCACTACGTATTTGCAGACGGCGGCCTTGGCGTCAAAGCCGATGCTCAACCTGTCCAGGGAGCCGGACATGATGGCGGCGCAAATCTCGGCCAGGGATGTCTGGAGCAATGGAATGACGTTGATGGCTTCGGGGTCGCCCAGCCTGGCGTTGAATTCCACCACCTTGACCCCGGCCGGGGTCAGCATGAACTGGCCGTACAGGACGCCCTTGTACTCGGCTCCCTCCTCTTTGACGGCTTGGACCACCCTCCGGACGATGTCCAGGGCCGCGTCGTAGTCGGCCTGGCTTAGGAAGGGCAACAGGCCGTCCGCCTGTGAGTAGGACCCCATTCCCCCGGTGTTGGGGCCGCGGTCGCCCTCGAAAGCCCGCTTGAAGTCGCGCACCGCGGGCATGCCCACGACGGTCCGGCCGTCGACAAAGCATTGCAGGGTGAACTCCTCGCCGACCAGGCGCTCTTCCACGATTACTCCGCCGCCTCCGCCGGTCTGCTGCTGGATCATTTCCCGCCCGTAGGCTATGGCCTCGTCCTTGGAGTCCAGGTGGACGCCCATCACCCTGACGCCCTTGCCGCCGGTGAGGCCGTCGGGTTTCAGGGCGAAGTCTTTGCCGGTGGCCGTTAAGAACGAGGTCAGCGCGTCCGCGTCCCGGAAGTGGTGGAATTCCACCCGGCCGGGCAAGCCATGTTTCTCCATGAGGCGGCGGGCAAACAGCTTGGAGCTTTCCAGCCGGGCCGGGGCCTTCTTGGGTCCCACGGAGGCGATTCCCAGCTTCTCCAGTTCATCGCAAAGGCCCAAGGCGATGGGGTCGTCTGGGCCGATGAACGCCCAGTCGATGCGCTGCTCGCGGGCCCACTGGGCGATGCGGTGGATGTCGGTCTCGGGGCAGCGGAGCCAGGCCTGGGACAGGTCGGCTATCCCCGGGGACTCGTTGCCCATGGCGGCGAACAACTCCAGCCCGGGGGGCTGGGTCAACGCCACGGCGACTGCGTGTTCCCGCCCACCGCCGCCGACCAGCAAAACGCGCATGGCTTTCCTTCGCCTATGGAATGTTCCGGGGTCTCAGTTGGGGATCACGGTCCCGGCTATCGGACCGATGGGCTGCTCAGGCCCGCCGGGACTCCACAGTCTTGGATTCCTGCCAGAGCTCCTCTTTGGACTCCAGGGGCAACTGGGCAAAGTCGAGGCCCCGCTCGGCGGCCAGGCGCTCCATGGTGGTGTAACGGGCCTGGAAACGCCGGTTGGCCTGCCGCAGGGCGTCCTCGGCGCGGATTCCCAGCCACCGGGAGAGGTTGACCATGGTGAACAGCAGGTCGCCCAGCTCCAAGACCTTTTCTTCCTGGCTCACCGCGCTGCGGAGCTCGTCGACCTCTTCGGCGACTTTGTCCAGCACGCCGGAGACGTCGTCCCACTCGAAGCCGACCTTGGCCACCCGGTCCTGCATCAACTGGGAGTAGGCCAGGGCCGGCAGGTCCTTGGGGATTCCGTCCACGGGCGACCCGGCGCCGCCTTCGGCCTTCTTCTCGGCCTGCTTCAGCCTTTCCCAATTGCGCTCGGCGTCCCAGGCGTCGGCAATGTCAACGTCGCCGAACACGTGGGGATGCCGCCGCACCAGCTTACGGTTGATGTGGGTCAGCACGTCGGCCAGTTCGAAGGTCCCGGCCTCCCTGGCGATCTGGCCGTGGAACGCCACCTGGGCCAGCAGGTCTCCCAGTTCTTCGGAGAGGCCTTGGGGCGAGCCCTGGTCGATGGCCTCCAGGACCTCGTAGCACTCCTCCAGGAGGTTGCGCTTCATGGTGGCGTGGGTCTGTTCCCGGTCCCAGGGGCAGCCGCCGGGGGCCCGCAGCCGTTCCACGATATCGACCAAAGTCTGGAACTCGCCCAGTTGGTCGTCGGTGTACTGGTGCCCGGCCATGAGCGGATTATAGACAGGGATACGGTTGCCTCACAAGGGGCGGCAATGCTAACGTAACTACGCCCCGCCCGCGGCGGCGGGAACCTCAAATGCGTTTGCCCAGAATTCGAGTAAGCCTGTTCTCGCGGGTACCCCCCGCGTTGTTCGTCGTTGCGATACCCCTGTTCCTGATAACCGGCGCGGTTACCTGGGCTTTTAACAGCCCCGGGCTGTACCAAGGCGGCTTCGAGCGTTACAACGTTTCCCGGACCACCGGCATCACCGACGAAGACCTGCGGCAGGTGGCCGCGGACATACGCGAGTACTTCAATTCCGGCCAAGAACCGCTGGAGGTGCGGACGCTGGTCTACGGCGTTGAACGCTCACTGTTCAAGCCCAAGGAAGTGGTGCACATGCGGGACGTTAAGCGGCTGGTGCAGGGAGTGTACGTGGTCGCCGCGGTGACCGCCGTGTACCTGCTGGCCTACGCCGGGTACGGCTTTGCCCGCCATAGGCGGCGGTTCACGGAAGACCTGGCCCGGCTGCTGCTGTGGGGAGGGTCGCTGACCGCAGCCCTGATCCTGGCGGTGGGCCTGTTCGCCCTGCTGGGGTTCGACACCCTGTTCACCAAGTTTCACGAGATCAGCTTCACCAACGATTTCTGGCAGTTGGACAGCCGGACGGACTTCCTGGTGATGCTCTTCCCGCAGGAGTTCTGGTTCGACGCGACGATGTGGGTAGCAATGCGGGCGTTGATAGGAGCTTTGATTATCGGGGCGGCGGCGGGCGGGTACTTGCTGTACCTGCGCTGGAAGCGGCTACAGGCATCTGGAGAGCCGGCCGGCCGTGAGGAAGCGGTCTAGTGGCAGTGGCCGCAGCCACCGCCGCCGCAATGCCCGCCCCCTCCTCCCATGGGAGGCAGCGGATCGGGGTCGGGATCGCCCGCGGCGCCGGCAGTAATGGCAGCGAACACCGACAAGGTCCTCCGCGCGGGCTGCACGCAGACCGGGCAATCGGCGCCGGAAGAATTCATGGGCTGGAGCTTCTCGAACTTGTGCCCGCAGGTGTCGCAACCGTACTCGTAGATTGGCATAACAGGGTTTCCTCTACAGCCAGGAGCTAGCTTATCAAATTCATCACTTGGTCAACGGCCAATGACTATTTAATGAATGTACCCGGAGGAGCCAGTCGCGTCAAGCTGACTGGTGCCTCCGGGCCTGGGCCCAGGCGAGGGACAAGCCGGTGATCCGGTCCATCGCCGCCAGCCGCAACTATAAGTGGTGGGTGTTCGGCACCCTGGGAATCAGCACCTTTTTGTCGGTGGTGGACCACGGCAGCGCGCTGGTGGCCCTGCCCGACATCGAGCGCCACTTCGGCACCGACCTGCCCACGGTCCAGTGGGTGATCATCGGCACCGCCCTGGCCATCAGCGCCCTGCTGCTCCCCATGGGCCGCCTGGGGGACATGGTGGGACGCAAGGGCGTATACATCGCCGGCTTCTCCGTGTTCGTCGCGGCCTCGGCGGTGGCCGGCTTCTCGCCGACGCTGGAAGTGCTCATCGGCGCCAAGGTCATACAGGGCGTGGGCTCGGCCATGATCCAGGCCAACGCCATGGCGCTGATAATCTCGGTGTTCCCGGCCAGCGAGCGGGGCAAGGCGCTGGGATCTCACCTGAGCATCGTAGGCGTCGGGGCCATCACTGGCCCGGCGGTAGGCGGGTTTTTGGTCGACGCGTTCAGTTGGCGGGCGGTGTTCCTGATGCACCTGCCCATCGGCCTGGCGGCTATCGCGGCAACGGCCCTGATTATCCGGAGCAGCCAGGCATCCCCACGAAGTGCGGACGAGGACGGCGCCGGTTTCGACTGGCTGGGAGCGGTGCTGTCCGGCCTGTTCCTGCTGGCCGCCTTGCTGATCATCGGCAACGGCCACCGGGCGGGATGGGCGTCTGAACAGGTGCTGGCGGGTTATGCAGCCGTGGCGCTGCTCCTGGCAACGTTCATCTGGTGGGAACTGAGGGTCCAATCGCCGATGCTGGACCTGCGGATATTCCAGCGCAAGGCGGTGAGCCTGGGCGTGATAGCCGGCTGGCTGTCCTATTTGGGCGGCGCGGCGGGGCGCTTCATGATGCCCTTCTACCTGCAGCGGGTGTTGGAATACAGCCCGCGAGACGTGGGACTGTTCATGATTCCCTCGGCGTTCTCCTTGGTCATCGTTGGGCCGCTGGCCGGCAGCCTGTCGGACCGCTTTGGGTGGCGGCGGCTTACCGCCGCCGGCCTGTCCCTGTCGGCCACGGGGGCGTTCATCATGGCCACCCAGCTAACACCCCACTCGTCGGCGGCGCTGGTAGTGGGAGCGCTGATGCTCCAGAGCATCGGAATAGGAATGTTCCAGTCCCCCAACAACAACGCCGTGCTGAGCGCAGTGGAGCGTTCGAGGTACGGAGTGGTGTCGGCGTTGACCCAACTGGCGAGGAACTCGGCCAACGTGACCAGCGTCGCCGTGACCACAACCGTGGTAGTGGTGACCATGGGGTCCATGGGCGTCGAGCCCAGCCTGGACGTGGTGTCGCCGGCGGTGTCCGACGCTTTCGTGGCGGGCCTGCACCGGGCATTCTACCTGCTGGGCGGGCTCTTGCTGGTCGGCTCGATGATCTGCCTGGCCAGGGGAGAACGGGCCGCGGCAGCGCCGCCTGCAGGGCGTGCGGCGCAGGCAAGGGAGGCCAGGCCTGTGAGGTAGGCGGCCGGGTTGACACTCCCCGGCCACGGTGTCAGACTACCAACCCGCGCCCATGCCTGACTCCCGGCAATCGCAGCTTGCGCCGGGCCGCGGCAGAGCGGCGCTATGGATGGAGAAGATAATGGCTGACGTAAAGATCGAGGTGCGCGCCAACGGGCCCAACCGGGTGTACGGGCCCATTGAGTTGGTAGACCAGGACGGCAACTCCTACAACGTCCCGGAAGGACGCTGGGTGTCCCTGTGCCGGTGCGGCCAGTCGGGCAACAAGCCCTTCTGCGACGGCACCCACATGCACTGCGGGTTCGAAGCCGAGTCCGCCGCCAGGTAGCGCCTCAACCCTCGGTCTCCCCAAAGACCAGTGAACTGCCCTCGCCTTGTGCCGAGGGCAGTTGTATCATTGTAGTCGCCCGGGCTGCACTCCAAGGCCCGGCCGCCAGGAGGCTATAAGTTGTCTGAGTTGGACGAGAGATACGAAAAAGGCCAGTCGGTGCGCGCCGAGATGGCCCATGGAGACCCCAGCCTGTTCGCGCTGCCGGGCATCGACCAACTGGCGCCTGACTTGAAGCGCATCATCGACGAGTCCCTGTACGGGTCCATCTGGAGCCGGCCCGGCCTGGACGTCAAGGAGCGGTGCATCTGCACCCTCGCCGCCCTCATGGCGCTGGGGCAGATCCCCCCTTTGCGGCGTCACATCGAGCGAGGACTGAACCTGGGGCTGCCGCCGGAGCAGTTGGTGGAAGTATTCATCCTGATGACGTTTTACGTCGGGGTCCCGGCGGTGGAAACGGCCCTGCGAATAACGAAAGAGGTGTTCGAGGAACGGGGCATCCAGTTCACTCCCACCGAGTCGTACGACCCCAGCCAGTCACCGAGGGACCTGTCGTACAAAGGCGCTCGCACCTACGAGCAGAACCTGGGAGAGATGTACGTCTACGCCAACGACCACCCCATCTCCGAGGAAATCCAGTGGCTGATCTACGAGTACCACTGGGGGGCCATCTACAACCGGCCCCACCTGGACGCCCGGACCAGGGCCATGTGCGCCCTGTCGGCAATGAGCGTTCAAGGACGGTACGACCGCTGGGTGCGCCGCCGCATCGAAGGGGCCCTGCTGGTGGGGCTAACGCCGGCGGAAATCATGGAAGTGTTCATGCAGGTGCTCATGTACGGTGGATACTTCGCCACCAGCACGGTGATACAAATCGCCGGGTCGGTGTTCACCGAGCAGGGGCTGATCCCCCCAAAGCAACGCTAGGCCATGTCCGAACCGCTGGCCCGGAGCCTGGCCCGCTTCGCGGCGTCGCTGGAATTCGATTCGCTGCCCGCCGCGGTGGTCGACAAAGTCAAGGCTTCGCTGCTGCACGCCCTGGTAATCGGCATCGTCGGCGCCGGGACCGAGCACGGCAAGGCGGCCATCGCCCTGGCTAAACAGGAAGAGTCCAAACCCGACGGCGCAACGATCCTGGCGGACGGGGCCAGGGCCACCCGCGCCGGCGCGGCCTACGCCAACAGCGCGCTGATGCACGCCACCAACCAGAGCGATTCCTACCGGATGCTGATACATCCCGGCCCCTGCGTCGTTCCAGCGGCTCTGGCCTCTGCGGAGTTGGGAGGCAACAGCGGCAAAGAACTGCTGGCCGCTTTGGTTGCCGGGTACGAGGTGGAGACCCGGATTGCAGGAGACTTCATACCGACGACCCAGGCCAGGGGGTTCCGCTCCAGTCCCGTCTACGGCGCCCTGGGCGCGGCCGTTGCCGCGGGCAAGCTCATCGGCCTGGACGAAGACCGGATGGTCACCGCGCTGGCCCTGGCCTGCACCTTTGCCGCCGGCACCAACGAGGGGCCCCGCTCCGGGGGAAAAGAGATGCTGTTCCACGAACCCAACGCCACCCGCAACGGGATCATGGCCGCCCTCTTGGCGCGAGAGGATCTGCGGGGGTCGGAGACGGCCCTGGAGGGCGAGGCGGGCTTCTACCACGCCTTTACCGGCAACAACCGGGGCGAGTTGACCTATACCTTCACCGGCCCGCTCCAGGCCTCGGTGGCCGACGTCGCCGCGGACCTGGGTTCCCGGTGGGAACTGATGCACGTCACCCCCAAGATTTATCCCACGGCAGGCTACAACTGCCCGGTCATCGAGCTTATGGCCCGGCTGTGCGCCAACCATGAGATTGCGCCCAGCCGGGTGGACAGCATCACCGTGGACATGAACTGGCTGGAGACTCTGTACCCGTCGCCGGCGTTCCCTCGGCCCCAGCCCGCCGAGCCTGCAGTGGGCAGCACCCACTACTTCGCCGCCTACACCTGCGTCCACGGGAGCTACCCGCCCCTTGCGCCCCGGCTGTACCCGGACAGCGACGCCGGGGCAGAAGACCAACACGTCCTGGGCCTGATGCAACGAGTACAGGTGGTGGGACACAAAGACCGGCCGTCTTTCTCGCCGCGCATCACCGTGGTCATGCAAGACGGCGCCCGCTACGTGGACGAGTTCCACGGCGATGAGCTGAAATGGGACCTGGCCGCGGAGACCCGCCGGATCAGCGCTCTGTTCGACGACATTCCCTGGCCGCGCCAACGTCTCGATGCCATCGTCGAGACTGTCGCCAGCCTCGAAGAACATGATTCGGTTGACCAATTGATCAGGCAATGCATACCAGGCTAGACATGCGTAGACTCTGGGGAGCCGCTCGGCCGATAGTCCTGCTGGGGGCTTTGCTGTTGCTTGGCGTCCTGGCCGTTGCCTGCTCGTCATCCCCCACCGGCGCTCCCGTGCCCACGAGCACGCCTTTCCCCACCACCGCGCCGCTGCCCGGCGCGCCGGAGTTAAGCCTGGTGGTCGGCACCACCGACCACGGCGTGGGGAGCAACCGCGTAGTCTTTGGGCTAATCGACCAACAAGGGAACCAGGTGCAGTCCTCCGACGAGATCCCGGTCCGCGCCCTGTACCTGCCCGACGGTGACGCCACCGGCGAGTTGCGGGACAGCGCCGCGGCAGAATTTCGACAGTGGCCGATAGGTCGGCAGGGTGTCTTCGCTACTACCCTGGAGTTCGACCAGGCCGGGTACTGGGAACTGCAGGTTGACGCCGCCGGGTCCGGGGGAGATGCCGTCACCGCTACGGCCTACATCCAGGTCAGGCCGGAAACGTCCACCCCGGCCATCGGCGACCAGGCCCCCGCCAGCGTAACCCCCACGGGGGACGAGGTGGACGACCTGGGGACCATCACCAGTTCACCGCAGCCGGACGCTGACCTCTACCGCCTCTCGGTCCACGAGACCCTGGGCGACGGCAGGCCGCTGGTGGTGGTGTTTGCGACGCCGGCCTTTTGCTCCACGGCCACCTGCGGGCCCCAGGTAGCGGTGCTCTCGGAGTTGAACGACCGCTGGTCGGCGCGGGCCAACTTCATCCACGTCGAGGTGTACAAGGACCCCCATCTGATCGGAGAGAGCCAGGCCCTTGGTGAACTGGTCGAAGCCGTGGCCGAATGGGGCCTGCCCACCGAGCCCTGGACCTTCATCGTGGACGGCGCGGGCATAGTCCGCGCCAAGTTCGAGGGGTTCGTTACTTTCGAGGAGCTGGAAGAGAGCCTGAAGGACGTGGTGGAAGGCTAGTCGGCCAGGTGCACCGCCACCAGGGTGTCTCCCTCTCGCACATAAGAGACCAGTACGCTCAATCCCTGAAGCTGATGTTCTTTCACGTGGGACGGGGTGAATCCGATAAAGCCCTCAGCGCCCTTGAAGTCCCAAATCTTCCCGGCGTCGTCCCGGATGCGGAGGGACTCGACCTCGGTGAAATTGCGCACCACCACGTCGACCACGTGCCCGCGCACCTGCTCCCGGGGCTGTCCTGAGCAACCCGCCAAGGTGAGAGCCAGCGCCGCGGCCAAGACTGCGATTAGGCCCAGGCTGGCCGTGGCTTTCTTTCCCGCGTTTTCTAGCCTCAACTTAGCCCGGCGAACCCCCGGGGTTCAAGTCAGCCAAATTTGAAGACCCTGCCCGCTATGGCCGCGGTGAACAGGGTCCACAGGCCCAGGATTCCCAACTGGGGCCAGACGTCCCACAACTGGCCGCTGTCGATGGCCACCTCCCGCAGGGCGTCCAGCATGGGCGTCAGGGGCAGGACCTGGGCGGCGTAGGGCAGGACCCAGGGCAGGCTGGCGGTGGAGAAGAAGGCGCCCCCGAAGAACATCATTGGAAGGGCGATGGCGTTGCCCATCCCAGAAGCCGCCGCCGGGCTGTTGGCCCAGGCCGACAGGATGAACCCGATGTTCAGGAAGACCAGGCTGCCCAGCAGCGCGATGAGGAATATCCAGGCAACGTTGCCGTGGATGTTCGCTCCGAAGACGAAGACTCCCACCAGCATGATGATGGCCACCTGAACCGCGGCCACTGCCAGGTGGGCGGCGACCTCTCCCACGAAGTATTTCCAGATGGGCAGCGGCGTGACCAGCAGCCGTTTCAGGATGGCCTGGTTGCGGTAGGTGCTCACCCGGACGGCTATGGAGATAATCGAGTTGGCCATCACCCCCAGGCCGATCAACCCCATGAGCACGTGGTCGAAGTAGTCCACGTCGGGGACTTGTATCACCTCAGAATTCACCAGTTGGGACAGGGGGGCTTGGGGCAGGCCCTCCCGGGCCTCGGCCACCCGGCTGCGGACCACGCCGTCCACCAACTGGTTGCGTTCTGCGTTCCGGGACTGGTATATCAGCGCGACCGCCGCGGGTGACTCGCGCTCCGCCTGGGCAAAGCCGCGGGGAATGACTACCAGGTAGTCCAGGTCTCCGTCGTCTACCCGCTGGCGCGCCTCGGCCTCGGAATAAGGGCCGGACTCCAACTCCAGCAGTTCCACCGCGGCCAGGCTCTCCGCAAGCCGCCGGGACTCCGCGGCGCCGGCCTGGTCCACGACGTACAGGCTACCCGACCCGACGCCGCGGACGTCTATCAGCCCGAAGACCAACACCAGCAGCAGGGGAAAGAACAGCGCCCAGAACGCGGCCTGGCGATTCCGGGCCAGCATCTTGACGTTGGCGATGGTCAGGGCCAGCATGGTCAGTCCCTAAGCTCGTTGCCGGTGAGTTCCAGGAACACGTCTTCCAGGGTCACCGGCGTAACTTCCAGGTGGTCCAGGCTGATGTCGCTGCGGGCCAGTTCATCCAGCATGGCCCCCAGCGCCTTGGGCGTGTTTCGCAGCCTGAGCAGGTAGCTGTTCTTCTCGGTCAGATGGACCACTTCGCCGTCGCCGTTTAGCAAAGCCAATTGAGCGTCGGTCAGGGGGCTGGCCACCACCAGCTTCACCGTGTAGGTTGCCTGCAACTGGCTGACCAGTTTCTTGGGAGCGTCGACGGCCACCAGCCGTCCACGGTCCATGATGGCCAGCCGGTCGCACAGTTCTGCCGCCTCCTCCATGTAGTGGGTGGTCAACACCACGGTGACTCCCCGGCCGTGGATGCCGCGCACCAGCTCCCAGAGATTGCGCCGCGCCTGGGGGTCCAGCCCGGTGGTGGGCTCGTCCAGGATTACCAGCTCCGGCGAGTTCACCAGGCTGGCGGCAACGGTGAAGCGCTGTTTCTGCCCGCCGGACAGCTGGTTGACCCGGCTATTGGCCCTGTCCGACAGCCCCACCTGTTCCAGCAGGTCGCCGGGGGCCAGCCGCTGGGGGTAGAAGCTCCCGAAGAGGGCGAGGATTTCCTTGAGGGTGAGGTAGTCGTGGTAGGCGGAGGACTGGAGTTGAACGCCGATTCTGGCCTTGACCTGGGCGGGCTTGGCGAGGATGTCCATCCCCAGCACGGTGACGTTGCCCTGGTCGGGCTTTTGCAGCCCTTCGATGATCTCCAAAGTGGTGGTCTTCCCGGCGCCGTTGGGGCCCAGGATGCCGAAAATCTCGCCGCGTTTGACGGCGAAGGATACCCCGTCAACTGCGGTCACAGGACCGAACCGTTTGACCAGGCCCTCTACCTGGACCGCTTCCTCCATGACAGCATTGAGCATTTTATCACAAAGAGCGGGGGCACAGGGAAGGAGCGTCGACGAACAGGTCAGTTTGCCCCAATAGGGCAATGAAACGGCTGGGGCTGGGGCTGGTCTTCAAGTAGGCTTACAGAAGAGTAAAAGAGGGAGCGGCGTGTTCTGAATGGTCCGGCAAATACAGGTCAGAGAGTCAGAGAGAAGGCTCCGTGTTTGCGTCTCCGGCGTTGAACACCTGGAGTTTGCTTTGGTCCAGCGTATAGATGATCCAGTACCTTTCGCTCCGAAAGATGTAGCCTGCCAGCGGCTTCATCGTGTACGGCACCACACGATAATCCAGGAATCCGGGGCGTTGCTCTGCGGCCAGCCAGGAAGCGGTTTCTAGGATCGCGCTCTGTGTGTCCTGAGGTAAGGTCTGGAGCGATTCCAACGCGCGGTACGAGAGGGAGACGGCCATTCAGTCCAGGCCAAGCTCCCGCTTCGCCGTTTCCAGCGGTATCCAGCCCTTGGCGTCGGCGGACGCCGACGCCCGCGCGACTTCTTCCTCTGTGGCCCCGGGGACTTCATCCACGCCAAACCGTTCTTTCAACTCAGCCATCGAGCTAACACCGTAGGCCTTCCGGAGCCAAGATTCATCGTCCGGCTGAGTAGTAGGGGGCGCCACCGGGAGCGAGGCCGTCCGGTTGTCTCTTGCCGCTTTGCTCTCCCGCGTTGCCATCCGTGCCTCCCAATCCTTCCCTGTCTGCGGTCACTGGAAACTTGGTTGCCGTAATATACCACATCTCCAATTTTCGATAGCGTCTCAGCTTGGGCGTAGTTGAAGCAAGTCTCCGCTTCCCTTTCATCAAGTAAGTGGCGTTGTGTCACTCCCGCGCCTCTCTTGACAGGCCGGAAAGCCGATACCTAAACTGGAATCACCTTGCTGATGTTGCCGCGGCCGTCGTCCGGCCCACAATCACTGTCTAAGTCGCGCCCGGAAGCCTTGGGCTCCGGGGCCGAATCGTCCCTTAATTGTTCAAAGAATAACCCGGTGATTAAACTCAACGCTGTGTCCTTCAGCCCTAACTCGCGCGAGTTCGCTCCTAGTCCCTCGGCTGGGAGCATGAGGGTCGAATGGCGCTAAGCGGCGCTAGCGGAATCGCGCCGTGGTTCCGGCGGCTGGCCCTGGCCTCGGTGCTGTGCACTTTTGCACTGGTGGTGCTGGGCGCGGTGGTGCGGGTGACCGGCTCAGGGCTGGGCTGTCCCGACTGGCCCCTCTGCCACGGCGGCGTCCTGCCTCCGGCGGAGTCCACCGCCATCATCGAGTGGAGCCACCGCGTTGTCGCTTCCTTCCTGGTCGGGCCGCTGGTGCTGGCCACGGTTATCGGCGCCTGGATACTGTACCGCCGCGTGCCCTGGCTGGTAATCCCGGCCACCGTGGCCCTGGTCATGCTGGTGGCGCAGGCCGTTCTGGGCGGGATAACCGTAATCAACGAACTGCCGGGCGCGCTGGTTACCGCCCACCTGGCCCTGGGGGAAGCCTTGCTGGCCTGCCTGGTGCTGATCTGGGTAGTCGCCAGCCGGGGAGCACTACATTTTTCCCCGGGCACTTTGCCCGACGGCCGACCGGACCGGTTTCCCGCCCTGATGCTGGCGGCAATGGTCGGGATATACCTGTTGCTCATTTCCGGCTCCTACGTCAGCACCTCTGGAGCCACGGGGGCCTGCCTGGACTGGCCCCACTGCCTGGACAGCGACCATCTCCCCGGCGGAAAGCTCCAGGTAATACACATGGCCCACCGGTTTGTGGCGCTCATCATCGGGTTGTTCGCCATTTACGTCCTGCACCTGGCCATCAGGGGAAGGCACAGGCCCAAACCGGTCCGTCGCGTGAGTATGGCGATAGTGACGCTGTTCGTAATTGAGGTATTCGTAGGCGCCGGCGCGGTGTGGATGGACTTCCCGACGGACATGCGCGGGCTGCACCAGGCGGTGGCCACCGCGGTGTGGGGCATGGCCGTGTGGCTTGCAGCCGTGAACTTCACCAGCCAAAGAGTCCCGGACGTGGAGCCGGCCAATGCTTGACCAGATTCGTACGGCCCGCCCGCGTCTTGCCAGGCCGTCATGGTCATTCCGGGTATTCGCCGATTACCTGGCCCTGACCAAGCCGCCCATAATCCTGCTGCTGCTGGTCACTGCTATCGGCGGCATGTTCCTGGCGGCCAACGGCAGTCCCGCCGTCGCCACCGTGCTGCTGGTCTGCGCCGGCGGAGCGTTGGGAGCGGGCGGCGCCAACGCCCTCAACCACTACCTGGACCGGGACATCGACGAGGTTATGTCCCGCACCCGGCGGCGGCCCGTCCCGGGTCGGCGGATTCCCCCCATACGGGCTCTCGTATTCGGCATCCTGCTTAACGCGGCGGCCTTTGGAATCCTGGCCACCTGGGTCAACCTGTTGGCGGCCGGCCTGACCCTGTCGGCGACGCTGTTCTACGTGCTGGTATACACCGGGTGGCTGAAGCGCAGCTCGCCCCAGAATATAGTCATCGGCGGCGCTGCGGGGTCCATCCCCCCCGTCGTAGGCTGGGCGGCGGTCACCGGGGGCCTGGACCTGCCCGCCCTGTACCTGTTCTGCATCGTCTTTTTCTGGACCCCTCCCCACTTCTGGGCTTTGGCCCTGCTGATTCAAAAGGACTACGAAGAGGCCCGCATTCCCATGCTGCCCGTAGTCGCAGGCCGGGCGCAAACCGTGTCCCAGATCCTGGTCTACTCGGTGGTGCTGGTGGCCCTGTCCCTGCTGCTCGCGGCGACGCCGGAGGCAGGGTGGGTGTACCTGGGGTCGGCGGCGGCGCTGGGCGCGGTCTTCATCGCCATGGCCCTGCAATTGAAAATTAAGCCGGAGACCTTCCAGGCCCGGAGTCTCTACCTCTACTCCCTGCTGTACCTGGCCCTGCTGTTCGCGGCGATGGCGGTGGACAACGCCCTCGCCCTGGGCTAGCGGTCCGGCCATGCAAAGCGAGGTGCGCCAGGGCAAGGGCCTGAAATACCTGACCGTGCTCCCCGATGGCTACGACCCTGATTTGCGCTATCCCCTGGTCGTCATGCTGCACGGCTTTGGATCCAACATGGCAGACCTGGCCGGGCTGGCCCCCGCAATAAACTCCACCGGCTACGTCTACGCCTGTCCCAATGCGCCCATAGCCTTCGACCTGGGGTTCGGCCAGGTCGGCTTCGGCTGGATGCCTCCCCGGGGCCAGTCGACGCCGGAACAGGTGGCCGACGCGGAGCGCCTGCTGGGAAAGTTCTTCGACGAGGTCCTGCAGGAATTCCAAGTTGAGCCGGGGCTGGCCGTGCTGCTGGGGTTCTCCCAGGGCGGGGGCATGACCTATCGCTGCGGGCTGCAGCGGCCGGAGATGTTTGCCGGCCTGGCGGCCCTCAGCGCAACGTTCCCCGGACCGGAAGAGTTGGAGCCCCGGCTTCCCGGTGACCGCAGCCAGGCCATATTCATAGCCCACGGCCGTTACGACTCCATGGTGCCCCTGGACACCGGCGTCCAGGCGTGGCGGTTCCTGGCAGACGCGGGCTACAGCCCCGAGTACCACGAATACGACATGGCCCACGAGATCCGGCCCGAGGTCATCGACGACCTGAAGTCCTGGCTGGCGGCGGCGCTCCCGCCGTTGGAGTCTGGAAAGACTTAGTCCTCGTCCTTCCTGGAGAGGACCTTGTTGACGGTCACTTCCAGCACAATCAGGCCCCCGGCGGCCAGCAGCTTTTGGGCCCAGGCCGTGCCCCTTTCCGGGTAGTAACGAAGGCACATCCGCTCCAGCACGTCAGCCATGTTGTCCTGGGTAAGCCTTCCCTCTCCCTCCAGCAGCACATAGTCGAAGGGCCGCTGGTCGTTGGCGACCGAAAGGGACACCTTGGGGTTGCGGCGGATGTTCTGGAACTTCACGGTGTTTTCAGGGGCCATCACGTAGGCCTTGCCCCCGTTCTCCAATTCTGCGATATATGAAATCGGCGTCAGGTGGGGCCGGCCGTCGGGCCTTACCGTGGCAATGTGGGCCACGTGGCTCTCGGCCAGAAAGTCCGCTATTTCCTGCTGGGTCATGTCAGCCATTGCCGTCCTCCTCGTCTGGGTCTGCCGACAGCCAAGGCTGGCCGAACTGCCGCCCTTCGGTCACTATGGACCGGCCCCGCAGCGTGGCAAACGGGGCTTCGTAGTGGGATAGCATCTTGTCCGGCTCCACCTCCATCACCAGCAGATGGGGCAGCCGGCCCATCGACTCCCGGCAAAGGGCCCGCCCCCGCTCCGGCCCGACGTAGCCGGTAAGAATGCGCTCCAACACCTGCTCCAGGCCGTCCTCGGTAATCTTCGCTTTCCCCTCCACCAGCACGAACTGATAGGGGCGCTCGTCGGTGGCGACGGAAATATAGACCCTGGGGTCCCGGCGTAGGTTCTTGACCTTTATCGAGCCGCCGACCAGCACGGCGTAGACCTTCCCGTCCCAGGCCCCGAATGACACCGGCGTCACGTGGGGCCGGCCGTCGGCGCGAGTCGTGCCGATGTGGGCTACGTGGGCCCCCTTTTCCAAGAAGTCCCACATGTCCTGGGTGGTCATTTCGTTTTCCATGGCCTGCCTCCTATGCCGGGAAAAAACGTGTGTGCAGAGGCGCGGATTATAGCATCCGTGGGGCTTCCGGGCCCCTGGAAAAGCCCGCGGCCGCCTTGCGCCGCTACCGGCGTCGGGCTATCATTTTAAGTAGCCCCACGACTGAACCGCGCACCCGCGGCCGCCTGGAGGCATCAACCGGAAGTGACCGAAACTAACCTGAGAACGCCTCTTTACTCCACCCACCTCGACCTTGGGGCCCGGACTATGCCCTTCGGCGGGTGGGACATGCCGGTGCAGTACTCCGGCATCCTGGCCGAGGTCAACGCCGTTCGGACTCGCGCCGGGGTGTTCGACGTCTCCCACATGGGCCGCCTGTACATCTCCGGCCCCAAGGCCACTGCGTTCCTGGACTGGGTGCTCACCGGCTCGGTGCAAAGCCTCGCCGTGGGCCGCGCCCGCTACTGCATGATCTGCAACGAGGACGGGGGCGTCATAGACGACACCATCTTCTACCGGCTGGCCGAGGACCGGTATCTCTTGATTCCCAACGCGGGCAACCGGGACGCCGTGGTTGCCTGGTTCCACCGTTGGATTGACGCCAAATTCCCAGGGCAGTGCCAGATTGACGACCGCACCGAAGCCACCGCCCTGATCGCCCTGCAGGGACCCCAGGCCGTGGAAATCATGGACGGGCTGTGCACCCTGGATTCCGGCGAGCCGCCATCGAGCCTGCGCCCCTTCGCCTGGGCCCAGGGGAGGCTGGCCGGAGAAACAATTTTCATGGGACGCACCGGCTACACCGGCGAGGACGGGTTCGAGGTCTCCACCAGCGCCGACCACGCTTCGGACGTATGGCAGGGTTTCCTGGACGCGGGAGCGCTACCCTGCGGCCTTGGCGCCAGGGACGTGCTGCGGCTGGAGGCCGGGCTGCCCCTCCACGGCCACGAAATCGACGAGCAGACCACGCCGGTGGAGGCCGGACTGGAACGCTTCGTGCGGTTCGACAAAGACTACGTGGGCTCCCAGGTATTGCTCCGGCAGCGCGAGGAAGGGACGGAGCGGCGGTTGGTGGGCCTGACCGTGCCCGGACGCAGCGCCCCCCGACAGGGTTACGCCATCCTGCACCAGGGCCAGAACATCGGCCGCATCACCAGCGGCAGCTACTCCCCTACCCTTGACACCAGCATTGGCATGGGCTACGTTTTTCAAGGCTTCGCCTCCCCCGGCGGCATGGTTGACCTGGACGTCCGGGGGCGCATCGCGCAGGCCAAAATCGTCCTGCTGCCGTTCTACGCCAGGCCCAAAAGGACTTGAGAGAATTGAATCCCGACGACCGGAAATACACCCAGGAACACGAGTGGGTCAAGTTGGAAGACGCCGGCTCCCAACAGGCCCTGGTGGGAATCACCGATTTCGCCCAGGAGCAGTTGGGAGACATCGTCTATTTCGAGTTGCCCGAGCCGGGAGCGAACGTCGGGCAACTGGGCAAGATGGGTGAGGTGGAGTCGGTCAAGTCGGTGTCGGACCTGTTCTCGCCCGTCACCGGAGAGGTGGTGGAGGTCAACGCCGTTCTCGCCGACAACCCCGAGGTCGCCAACAATGATCCCTTCGGCGACGGCTGGCTGGTGCGGCTGGCCATGAGCGATCCCGCCGAACTGGACGGCCTGATGACGGCGGCCGACTACGAGTCCTATATCTCCGGACTGTCATGACGCTGCCAGGCCAGGCCCAGCCGCGCCCCCTCGACGGCGCATTCCAGTCCCACTACATCCCCAATACCCCGGCAGACCAGGCGGATATGCTCTCCACCTTGGGCCTGACCTGCCTGGACGACCTGTTCCAAGACATTCCCGAGGGCCACCGCAACCCGCCGCTGAATCTGCCCGGCCCCCTGTCGGAGCTGGAGATCCAGCAGGAGTTGGCGTCCCTCGCCTCCCGCAACCGGCCCCTGGGCAGCGGGCCGTCGTTCCTGGGCGCCGGCTCCTACCATCACTTCATCCCGTCCATCGTCAAGGCCCTGGTGACGCGGGGCGAGTTCCTCACGGCCTACACCCCTTACCAGGCGGAGGCCAGCCAGGGCACGCTGCAGGTCATATTCGAGTTTCAGACCATGGTCTGCAACCTGTATGACATGGAAGTGGCCAACGCCGGCATGTACGACGGGGCCACCAGCCTGGCCGAGGCGGCGCTGATGGCCTGCCGGGTGACGCGGCGCGAGAAAGTGGCGCTGGCCGATACCCTATCTCCCACCTACCGGCAAGTAATCCAGACCTACTGCCAGGGGCAGGACATCGAGACGACGACGGTTTCCGCCGCTGCGCCCGACGTCGACGAGGCCACCGCCTGCCTGGTGGTGCAGTACCCTAACAACTTTGGGTACGTCGAAGACCTGGCCGCCCACGCATCGGCCGCTCACGACCAACACGCCCTGTTCGTGGTGTCGGCGGACCCCACCGCCATGGGGATGTTCCAGGCGCCGGGGAACTGCGGCGCCGACATCGTCACCGGCGAGGGCCAGCCGTTGGGGATTCCCCCCAGCTTTGGCGGCCCCTACGTCGGCCTGTTCGCCACCAGGCAGCAGTACGTCCGCCAGATGCCCAGCCGCCTTGCCGGACGCACGGTGGACCGCCTGGGCAACCCCGGTTACGTCCTGACCCTCCAGACCAGGGAGCAGCACATCCGCAGGGAGCGGGCCACCAGCAACATCTGCACCAACGAGGCCCTGTACGCCCTGGCCTCCACCGTCTACCTGGCGGCCCTGGGCAAGCAGGGACTGCGGCAGGTGGCCGAGCTGTGCTACCACAAGGCCCACTACGCCGCCTCTCGCATCGCTGAACTGCCCGGCTACGCTCTGCCCATCGACGGGACCTTCTTCCAGGAGTTCGTCGTCCAGTGCCCGGCTTCCCCCGCGGAGGTGAACCGCCGCTTGCTGGAGCGCAACATCCTGGGTGGCCTGGACGTCAGCGACGCCGTGCCCAACGGCATGCTGCTCTGCGTCACCGAGATGTGCTCCCGTCAGGACATCGACGCCCTGGTGGACGCGCTGGGAGAGATCGGCTGATGCCCGCCGGCCCTGCCAGGGACACTTCACGGCTGCTAATGGACCGCAGCGAGCCGGGGCGCGTCGGCTCGGTGTTGCCGCACTGTGACGTTCCAGCCCAGCCGCTGCCCGACGCCTCCCTGCTGCGGGACCGGCTGGACCTGCCAGAGGTATCCGAGCCGGAAGTCGTCCAGTACTTCACCGCCCTCAGCCAGTTGAACTTCTCCATAGACACCAATTTCTATCCCCTGGGCAGTTGCACCATGAAGTACAACCCCAAGGTCAACGACGAGATGGCCTTTCTGCCCGGGATGGCCAACATTCATCCGTTGCAGTCCAGCCAGGTGTCCCAGGGGGCGCTGGAGTTGCTCTATCGCTTGCAGGGGTTCCTGGGAGAAATCACCGGGCTGGGCAACGTAAGCCTGGCGACTATGGCCGGGGCCCACGGGGAGCTGGCCGGGATGCTGATGATCCGGGCCTATCACCAGGCCCGCGGGGACGCGGCCAGGACCAAGGTGGCCATACCCGACAGCGCCCACGGAACCAATCCAGCCTCCGCCGCCATGGCCGGATTTGACGTGGTGGACATTCCCTCGGACAAAGACGGGAGCATCGACCTGGAAGCCCTGCGCGCCGCAGCGGGTCCCGACCTAGCCGGCGCAATGATCACCTTGCCCAGCACGTTGGGCCTGTTCAACCCCAACATCGTCGAGGTGTGCCAGGCCGTCCACCAGGCGGGCGGCCTGGTCTACGGCGACGGGGCCAACATGAACGCCCTGCTGGGCCGGGCCAAGTTGGGCGACTTGGGGTTCGATGTGGCCCACCTGAACCTGCACAAGACCTTCAGCACCCCCCACGGCGGGGGAGGCCCCGGCGCAGGCCCGGTATGCGCCGGACCGGCCCTGCGGGACTATTTGCCCTCTCCGGTGGTAGCCCAAGGCGGCGACGGCGACGGCTTCGCGCTATCGGCGTCCCCGTGCACCATCGGCCGCATGGGCGGGTTCCACGGCAACTTCGGGGTCTTGGTGCGGGCCTACACCTACATCCGGACATTGGGCGCCGACGGTGTCAAGGCCATCAGCGGCAACGCCGTCTTGAACGCCAACTACCTGATGGAAGCCCTGAAAGACACCTATTACCTGCCCTATGACCGGGTATGCATGCATGAAGCGGTGTTCTCGGCTGACTGGCAGAAGGCCCGGGGAGTCAGCGGCCTGGAAATCGCCAAGCGGCTGCTGGACTACGGCTTCCACGCCCCCACCATGTACTTCCCCCTGATAGTCCACGAGGCCCTGATGATCGAGCCTACGGAGTCCGAGACCCGGCAGACGCTGGACTTGTTCATCGAGGCGTTGAAGCGCATCGACGCGGAGATTACCAACGACCCGGAGACTGTGCGCCAGGCGCCCCACTCCACCCCGGTAGCCCGCTTGGACGAGGCGTTGGCGGCCCGCCAGCCGGACCTCCGCTGGAAGCCCACGGCCTGACTACGCCTTAGCCTCGCTCCTCCTCCAATGCCCGCGCCAGCACGTCCTGGGGCACCCGTACCTGCACCCCGGCCCGCTCCTCCTGCAGGGTCTGGATGATCCTCGAGTCCCGGTCGCCCCAGCCCCGGTTCAGGCCCTCGGTAAGTTCCATTAAAGCCAGGTTTGCCAGGCGCATGGGAACGTCGAACTCCCTGCCCGCGGCCACCGCCAGGTCCACGTCCTTGCGGGCCAAGCGCAGGGCAAAGTCGGGGGGATCGAAATTCCCCGGCAGCAGGTGGTCCGCCAGCCCCTCGAAGACGCCCCTGCGCCCCGCGGCCCCCTGCCGCACCGCTTGCCACAGGGCCAGCGGCTCCACCCCGGCCTTGACCCCCATGGTAAACACCTCGGCCAGCCCGCAGGTGATTATGTAGCCGGTGCAGTTGTGCACCAGCTTGGCGATTGCGCCGCTGCCGATGGGCCCCACGTACATGACCTGGTCTCCCATGGTGTCCAGCACCGGCTTGCACCGGTCGAAGACCGCGCGGTCTCCCCCTACCCAGATGGCCATCTTGCCCGACTGTGCGCCCCTGGGGCCGCCGCTAACCGGGGCGTCCAGCACGTCGATGCCCCTGGCGGCAAATTCCTGGTGAATCCGCCGTACCACTCCCGGCGAGTTGGTGCTCAAATCGAAGTAGGCATTTCCCTCGCTCATACCCCGCAGCAGGCCGTCCTCGCCCAAGGCGACGGCCTGCACCTCGGTGGGACCGGGCAGCGAGGTGAACACCACGTCGGACCCTTCCGCCGCCTGCCGGGGGGAGTCGGCCCACACAGCCCCCGCTTCCAAATGGGGCGTGGCCGCCTCCCGGCGGATGTCGTGCACCACCATCTCGTTTCCGCCCCGCAGCGCGTTGTACGCAATGCGGCCCCCCATCGTTCCCAGGCCGATAAAGCCCACTTTCATCGCTACCTCCGTTGCACCGGCCTCTGCCGGTCAGCTTGAAATACGTTCCAACAACCGAGTACCCGTCACGGCAGGTCAACACGGCCGTAGACCCGCTCCGGCTTCACCAGCACCACCACCGCCTGTTGGTCCACCATGGCCCGGTCGAATTCCTCCCAGTCGGGATGCTCCTTGTCGCCGCAGGCCCGGTAGAGCGCCCGCATCAGTAGCCTCAGTTCCTCGGCCTCGGTGTTGCCGGCGTCGAACAGCCTCGCCTGCCCCTCCACCACCGCGTGGTTTCGCCAGTGGTTGTCCACCGTCGTTACCGTGCACCGGGAGTCCCGGCGCAGGTTCCGGGCCTTGACCGCCCTGGGGTAGACAATCACAAAAGCCGCGTTTCCCTGGTAGGCGCCGCTGGAAACCAGGCTGTTGTGCATTCCCCCGTCGGGCTGGTACGTGGTTATCACTCCCCGGTGGTGGCTTTCCATGAATGGCCTGATGTCTTCGAACTCCATGACTTCACCTCAAGTATTCGTGGTCGCTCTGCAGGTATTATGGCACGGCGGCCCCAGCGGCGGTAAACTGCCGGGAAGCCGCGCTGTCCAGCGGGCCTGCCGCCCGCGGCGAACCTTCTCTTGGGACGAACGATGGTCTGGTGGCTCTATCCGGTCTTATCTGCCATAGGCGGGCTGCTGCTGCTGGCCGTGATATGCCTGTTGATCATCCGCCGGTTTGCCCGCCTCGAACCCTACGGGGCGTTTATCCGCTTGAGCAACCGGCGCAAGCTCACCTTCTTCCGGCTGTTCCTCCTCGACCAGCGGGTGCCGTTGCTGGTCAAGCTGTTGCCCCTGTTCGCGGCCGCCTACCTGGCCAGCCCCCTCGACCTGCTGCCCGGAATCCCGCTGGACGACATTGCGTTCGCGTTGCTGGCGCTGGCCCTGATGGTGAAATTGACTCCCAAGGACGTGCTGGAGGATCTGCTGCGCCTGGCGGCCGGCGCAGAGGATGTCCCCCCGCCTTGACGGAGCAATTTTGACTGCTTGCCAGGCTCGACTTCGGTCACTTTCCCCCCGAGTTGGTAACGAACCAGGCAGGTTGACAAATCTGCGGAGCTTTTGTACCGTACCCAAGGTACAAACACCATCTGCCGATTACAACCGCAGAAAAGCCATCTCCTCGGTCCAGTTTCCTCGTCCGCCCGGTTTTTCTTCCCTGGCCGCCCCGTTCTGCAGTTGTCTTTTTCTGAAGATTTTTTTGGGAAGTATTTTTTTGGAGGGGTGGTAGGGTCTGCTCGAAGGAGGTTACCATGGCGCACACCAACGGCGCCGGCGTAGAGTCCGGCACCCTGGACGGCCTCTCCTCGGGGTCACCCCGGCACACCGGTGAAAACGGCTCCACCGCCATCAGCGTCAAGTCCGTCTGGAAGGTCTTCGGCGACAAGCCCGAACGGGCGCTGACGGCGGAGCACTCCGACAAAGACAAGCGCGATATCCTTGAGGAACTGGGCTGCGTCGTCGCCCTCCAGGACGTCAATTTCGAGGTCCAGCGGGGCGAGACCTTCGTCATCATGGGCCTGTCCGGCAGCGGCAAGTCTACCATGGTACGGTGCCTGATCCGCCTCATCGAACCCACCGCCGGGGAGATCAGCATCGACGGCGAAGACATAACCGGCATGAGCGACAAGGCGCTGATAGAGTTCCGCCGCAACAAGATAGCCATGGTGTTCCAACACTACGGCCTGATGCCCCACCGCACCGTGCTGGACAACGCCTCCTGGGGCCTGGAGGTTCAGGGGCTGGACAAGACCTCCCGCTATTCACGCACCCGTGAGGTTCTAGACCTGGTGGGACTGTCCGGATGGGAGGACGCCTATCCCCGCCAGCTGTCCGGCGGAATGCAGCAGCGCGTGGGCCTGGCCCGGGCTTTGGCCGTGGAAACCGACATCCTGTTGATGGACGAACCGTTCAGCGGCCTCGACCCACTGATACGCCGCCAGATGCAGGACGAGCTGCTGCGCCTGCAGGAGGAATTGCAAAAGACCATCGTCTTCATCACCCACGACCTGAACGAAGCCCTCAAACTGGGGGACCGCATAACCATCATGCACGACGGCAAGGTTGCCCAGATCGGCTCGCCGGAGGACATCGTGCTGCGGCCCGAGGACGAGTACGTGGGCGAGTTTACCCAGGACGTGCGGCTGGAGAGCGTTTTGACCGCAGCCAAGGTCATGGTGCCGCCAAAGGCGACCTTGATGGGGCACCAGGGGCCTCGCGCCGCCCTGCATACCATAGGCCAGAGCGACGGCGACGCCGCCTGGGTGGTCGACCGCAGGGAACGCTACATCGGCCTGCTTTCGATTACCAGCGCCGAGCGCGCCTTGCGGGCCTCTGTAAGCCGTTTGGACCAGGCCTGGGAGTACGTGGACCGGGAATACACCGCTCTTTCACCCTCGACCACCTTTGACGAGTTGATTCCCATCGCCATGGCCAGCGAGTTCCCCATTCCCATCGTGGACGAAGACAACATGTTGGTGGGTGAAGTGCACCGCAGCGCCCTGGCGGAAGCCCTGGCAGAAACCGCTTCCGCCGATGCCGACTATGAAGCCAATGCCGCGGCCAACGCGGCCTTAGTCTAGAAAACGGAGCCTTCATGGCGACAACAACTAGAGACCGCACCGAAGCGCAACCGGAAACGCCCGGCGAACTTACATTCACCGGAGAGCAGTCCCGAAGGAAGCTGGACTTGAAGCAGGTCCCGCGCTCCGTCTGGTGGGCCGCGGGCCTCGCCTTGGTCGTCGTAGTATTGATAGCCTCCGTGGCCGCATGGGGCCCAGGGATGGACTATCCCACCACCGTGTCTACCGACACCGTCACCACCGGTAATGGGGGTACGGTGGAAGTCGAACGGTCGGTGCGGGACGTGACCGGAACCGCTATTGACGATGGCGTCGATTGGATAACCGTAGAAGGCGCAGGGCTGTTCAACGGCCTGGCCACCGGCGTTACCCACGCCCTGATAAACATTGAGAAATGGCTGCAATGGCTGCCCTGGCCGGCCGTCGTTTGCGGTCTGGCCCTTGTCTCCTTTGCTGTAGGGCGTTGGCCCCTGCTGGTGTTCACTCCCCTGGCCCTGCTCTTCATTGGCTTCATGGGACTGTGGGAGAACACCATCGAAACCATCGCACTAATGGTGGTGGCGGTGGCCCTCTCCGTGGCCGTCGGATTTCCCCTTGGCGTTCTGGGAGGCCGGAACCAGACGGCGGACAATATCATGCGCCCCATCCTGGACGGCATGCAGACCATGCCCAGCTTTGTCTACCTGCTTCCGGGCATCATCTTCTTTGGATTGGGAAAGCCGGCTGGAATCTTCGCCACCATCATCTACGCCGTCCCGCCGGTCATACGCCTGACCAACCTGGGGATCCGGCAGGTTTCCGCCGAGACCGTGGAAGCAGCCCGGTCTTTCGGCGCATCGCCCGCCCAGCTCCTGACCAAGGTGCAGGTGCCTATGGCGCTGCCGACCATCATGGCCGGGGTGAACCAGACCACCATGATGGCGCTGGCAATGGTGACCATTGCCAGCATGGTGGCGGCAGGCGGACTGGGAGACAACGTGTTGCGGGCATTGCAGAAGAACGAGCCAGGCAATGGGGCTATCGCCGGTATCTCCATTGTGTTCCTGGCCATCATCATCGACCGGCTTACCCAAGCGGCGGCCCGGGGCCGTCAGGAAGCCATGCGGAGCGTAGGCTAGCGGTGCGGCTCCGCGCCGGGGTGAATCACCGTTTTCTACGAGCGCTGCCGGTCGGTCAATTTGACATGACGTCGATAGTAGTGATATAAATACCGGCGAAATCCAGCCGGGCTTCGCGCCCGGTAATTTTTTTCAACGGAGGGACCCGCTGTGTTATCCGGACGCAAGTTTTTGGCAATGGCGGTGGTTGCGGTTATGGCGGCCATGCTCGCCCTCGCTGCCTGCGGCGGCGGCGACGACGATGCAGAGGACAAGGCCACCATCACTTTCGGTGACCTGAACTGGGCAAGCGCCCTGTTGCAGAACCGAATCGCTCAATACATAGTCGAGCACGGCTATGGCTACCCGACGGACGTGAAGTTCGGAGCTACCCTGCCCCTGTTCGAGGGTCTCCAGCGCGGTGACACCGACGTCACCATGGAGATATGGCTGCCCAACCAGGATGAGGCTTGGGACAAAGCCCGCAGTGAGGGCGCAGTCCTGTCCGTGGGCCGGAGCCTGGGCTCCGACTGGCAGTCCTCCTTCGTAATTCCGGCTTACCTGCAGGAACAATACCCTGACTTGGACAGCGTCGAAGACCTGAAAGACCCGCAGTATAAGGCGCTGTTCCAGACCGCGGAGAGCGGCGACAAGGCCAGCCTCGTATCCTGCATAATCGGCTGGGCTTGCGAGGAAGTCAACGCCGCCCAGATTACGGGATACGGTCTCGACGACCACATTCACATCGTCAACCCCGGTGACGGGGCCGCCCTGAACGCCAGCCTGTACGGCGCCTATGAAAAGGAGGAGCCGTGGCTGGGCTACCAGTGGGGGACCAACGACCCTGCCCTTAAGCTGGACCTGGTCCGCTTGGAAGAGCCTCCCTACAGCGACGAGTGCTGGTTCACCACCAAGGCCTGCGCCTATGAGGACGCCAACATCCTCATCGCGGTGAACCCCGACCTGCCGGCAGAGGCCCCCGACGTAGTCGCAATGCTGCGTAAGTGGGACTTCAACATCGGCATCTACAAGGCTGCCGTCCAGTGGCAGGACGAGACCGGCGTGACCGATCCCGCCGCCACCGCCCTCTGGTGGCTCAAGGACAACGCCGACATCTGGAATGGCTGGGTCACTGCCGATGCGGCAGCGGCTATCCAGGACGCCCTGGACAACGACGAGGAAGCCGCCGGCTGGCCCTCGGAGTAAACTGGGCTCCAGTACACCCGTTCCAGTAGGAACAACAACAAGGGCGCCGGAAATCCGGCGCCCTTGTCTTTTGCCCTGGATTCGCTTCCGGGAACCCACCGTGACCGCCCCCCTTTCACTAACTCCCGGCGATTACTGACAATTTGCCCCTTGCCGCTTCAGGCGGGAACCCCCTATGCTGTTAACAGGCGGCCGCCAACCCTTCGCCGCGCCGGTTAGACCGCCGCCGGGCCGGTGTCCCTAAATGTCCCGGAATGTCCCAGTTGTCTGAAATCCCACACCTGCCCGCGCCAGTAATGGGACATCCAGAAACCCCGTCGCGGTACTTCCAAGGCCCATCTGCCCGCAACCCCCAACAGGGTATGGACCGGCGCCGAATCCGGCTCAGTTCCAGGACCAGAAGGCCAGGGTCCCGGAAGCGATGCTTCGAGGAGCCTCGTCCCCGGCGACGTCCAGCACGAACACCTTGTCATCCGTCGGCGCCGTACCGTTGCCTCCGCCCGCAGCGCCCTGCCGAACACCCGACACCACCAGCTGCGTCCCGTCGGGCGACCACGGTGAGTGGGAATGGGCGTACTGGTCGAAAAAGCTGAGCATGGTGAAGGAGTCTGCCGAGGGCCGGAACTTGAACAGTTGCCTGGACCCGTCCCCGGAGCCGCCTGACCCGTCGAATATTTTTGCGTCGAAAAGCTGGGCCTCCAGGTCCAGCACGAACCAGGCAAGCTTGTCCCCCTGGGGAGACCAGAAGAAGGCCAGTATGGGACCCTCGCCAATTAGCTGAACTTCCTGCCCGTCCGACGACACTATCCGCAGGCGTTCGAAGATCTCATTCCCCGATCCCACCTGGTCGGCTACCGCCAGTTCCTCGCCGCCGGGAGACCAGATAAACGCCGCTCGCCTGCCCACGTCCAGGATGCTCCTGCCGTTCGCCGGATCGTCTACCGGGGCCACCACCAAGGAGCCTTCGCCGCCGGCTACATCCATGTAGGCGAAGAGCCGACCGTCGTGGGACAAGGCCGGAGCGCGGTAGTTTCCGGGAGTCGCCACCAGGCTGGGGGGTCGGTCCCAGGAGGGCTGGGTGACCAGCTTGACGTCCTCCCTGTGGTGGACCAGCAATGAATCGCCGTCGGCCGCCCACTGGTAGTAAATTGGCGGCACTATAGCCGGAGAGACGGTCTCCTTTTCCCCGACAGAGTCGAGGATAAACAGGCTGAGCCCGCCGGGAGCGGTGGCGAGAAAGGCCAGATGCCGGTTATCCGGCGACCAGTACAGGTAGTGCGGAGCCCCAGGAGCGATCTGCGCCACCAGTTCGTTTGTGTAGACGGTCCTGGCCCTGGCCGTTTCTACGTCGATTACCACCAACGACAGGTCGATATCGCTATCCGTTGCTCGGACCCGGGAGGCGGCTATCTTGGAGCCGTCCCGCGACCACGTCGGCCACGCGTAGTAGTTGGTCACGTCCAGGGTCTGCGCCAGCACTGAACCTGCAGTACCAACCCTGTGGACTTCCCCTGCCAGGCCCTGAAGGTCGCTGCCGTCGGGCTTTACGGTGAACAAGTCACCGGTGGAACTGACAAACGCTATCCTGTCCACGGCTGCTGTAGACTCCTCGGTTGGCTCGATTGTCGGCTCCTCGACCGCTCCACCGCCCTGGCATGCCGCTAGGGCCAGGACGCACGCTGCGACAAGGGCCAGCGCAATGACCCGACGCCGCCGCTGGAATACATACCACTTCTCTGAGGTGCAAATAGGTTCCATTTCGGAGCCTCACCCACGATAGCCACGGTCGCCCAAGGATACCACCATCGATACAGCACCGGCAAAACTGCCGGGCAGCCACACCGGCGTCCCCGCCACTGCTGCGCGCTCAGAACATCGCACCACCATCCGTGCATAACTCACATTCTTCGTGGATAACCCTATCGCTTCCGTGAACCGTTTACATAACGCCGTGAACATTCAACAAGACGAATTTCCGGAGCTCGGCATCCCTCCCGCATCCCATAAGTTCCATCCACTGGAATCCTCGATTTATCCAGACTGAGGGGGTGCTTTCTCCATGTTAGAATGGACAGGCTCCACAGGTTCAATAGCTTGCACAAGCAGACTTATACCCGCCGTCCACGCCCTTATTACCTCTATTACCTTCTTAGATCAAATGATTGATACCGTAAGACTTAATATAAAGGCAGGTAACGGCGGTAACGGCTGCGTAAGTTTCCTGCGAGAGAAGTACAGGCCAATGGGAGGGCCCAACGGTGGTGACGGCGGCCATGGCGGGAGCGCCTATGTGTGCGGTGACCCTTCGCTGAACACTCTCCTGCACCTGAAGTTCAACAGCACGATCTACGTCGACGGCGGCGCCCACGGAAAAGGGAAGAACAAGCGCGGCGCCGACGGCGATGACACGGTCATACGGGTCCCTCTAGGTACGTCGGTCTACTCGATGGATCGTAACGGTGAGAAAACGCTGATAGCCGACGTCGTCGACGGTTCTCGCAACCTCGTAGCGCAAGGAGGCGCCGGCGGGTGGGGCAACAGCCGCTTCGTATCTTCGGTGAACCAGGAGCCGGTGCTGGCGCAAAAAGGGGAGAAGGGTGAGAAAGTCGTCCTCTTCCTGGAACTTAAGCTCCTGGCGGACGTGGGCCTGATAGCCAGGCCCAACGCCGGGAAGTCGACCTTGCTCAGCCATTGCTCAGCGGCCAAACCGAAAGTGGCCGAGTATCCTTTCACCACGCTGGAGCCTGTCTTGGGAGTGGTAAGCAGCCGGGGCAAGGACTTCGTGATGATGGAAGTCCCCGGTCTACTGGAGGGGGCCCACAAGGGAATAGGGCTGGGGCACGAGTTCCTGAGACACGCCGAGCGGACCAGGGTTTATGTCTATCTCATAGACGGGCTGTCCGAGGACCCGGCGCATGACCTGAAGATGCTGAAGAACGAGCTTCTCCAGTTCAACCCGGTCCTGGCCGGCAAGCAGTTGCTGATCGCGGTGAACAAGTTAGACGTGACCGAGGTAAGGGAGCGTCGATCGGAGCTGGAGGAACTCCTGGGGGTTGATGACGCGGACGCAGGGCCAGCAGCGGCTACGCCGGTGTTTATATCGGCCGCCACCGGGGAGGGCGTGGATGCCCTTCTGGGCAAAGTGGTAGAGCTGCTGGATGCGCCGGCTGCCAAACCTTCTGCCCTGGTAGAGGAAGAGCTGCCGGTAGGTGTCCAGCGGCGGCGCAAAGAACCGGAGACCGTCTACGCCGAAGACGGCGTGTACGTGGTGGTGTCGGACTACCTGGAGCGGCTGGCCGCCAGGGCCGATACCAGGGACCAGCGGGTGATCCTGCAGCTTTGGCGGGAGATGACCCGCAGGGGACTGGCCCGGCAGCTGACCGACGCAGGAATAGAGGCGGGCGATACCATCAGAATCGGCCAGGTGGAAGTGGAATGGTTCTGACATGCGGATAGGCCTGTTAGGCGGGACTTTCGACCCCGTGCACATCGGCCACCTGGCCATGGGGGAGGAAGCCAGAGTACAGCTGGCCCTGGACCGGGTTATGTTCCTGCCGGCGGGCCAGCCATGGATGAAGGAGGGCAAGCCGCTGAGCCCGGCCAAAGACCGCGTTCAAATGCTGCGGCTGGCCATTGCCTCGAACCCCCACTTCCAGGTCTGCCTGGAGGAGGTCGACCGTCCCGGGCCCACCTACACGGTGGACACCCTAACGAAGCTCATCGAGGAACTCAGGCCGGAAACCAGGATATTCTTCATAGTAGGCCAAGACACCCTGCAGGACTTTCACCGCTGGAAGGAACCCGCGAAGCTCATGGACTTATGCACCCTGGTGGTAGTGGAGCGTCCGGGGCACGCACCCGTAGACTTGTCTGGGATTGCCGGCGGAATGCCCATCGCCGAGGGCAAAATCCAGGTTATGTCCATGCCCCCGATGGGCATCAGCAGCACTGAGGTCCGGCGGAGGGCAGCCGCGGGAGTGTCTTTGCGCTACCTTGTCCCCGATGCCGTGGCTGAGTACATCGAGGAGCGGGGGCTTTACCTTAGTGACCCAGGTGCATGCCCCACCGGGCAATGAAACTATTATTTGCTGCTTGCTAATGTCGCAGGCTGGATTGTTTTCCGAAAGCGCAGGAACTGCAAATAGGCGAGCAGTTGTTCTCGCTCCTCTGTGTTGATGTCATCGGGAAGAGTTTGGGCCTCGGGAGGGGCATTCAGCGACTCAGCCAGCGGCATCGTGATGAGGCCAATGGCATAGAGAAGTTGGTTCGGACTTGTATCTAGGGCACCACTTAACAGACGAATCACGCGTTCATTGGGGCGTCTTTTGCCAGACTCCAATTGGGATAGGTATCCGTTACTAATACCGGCCAGTTGAGCCAACGCCTTTATAGTGAGGTGTTGTTCCTCTCGTTCTCTCGCCAAGAGAATGCCGAAAGGTGTGTGTCGCTCATTAGGTCGCCGCATGTGGAAGATATTAGCTAATTGCAACTTATAAGTCAATCTAACAACTGGTTACTTGACATATATACGTTTATTATTTACTGTTAGCAAAGAATATAACTCGGATGTTAACCATCGGATAGCCAGTCGCTAGCAGTAGGTCTAGCAGGTATCCAAACCTGCTACGATATGGTTTAATTAACATCCTTGAAGGCGTGGCAGAGGGAGCGTCAGGGGCGGGTTCTTGGAACGTCAAAACGAGTCGGTGACATCATGATTCAAGCCGAGATGGCGTTAGCCAACCAAACAGAGGCGGAGGAATTGCTCCAGCGCGTCAGCGCGGTGCTGTATGGCAACTACACGTTGGCGTCTGGTGAAGTCAGCGACTACTATTTTGACTCAAAGGAGTTGACGCTTGACCCTGAAGGGGCCGAGTTTGTTGCGGACCAATTCTTGAAACAAATCGAAGATGAGGGAATTGATGTAGTGGGCGGCCCCGCCTATGGGGCCATTCCCATCGTGTCTCATATCTGCTTATACAGCCGAGTAAGAGGGGGGAAAGCAGTCCCCGCGTTCTATGTCCGGAGGGAATCCAAGGGCCACGGGACCAACAAATTGGCCGAAGGCAAAATCCCGGCTGAACGGGCCAAGGTCGCAATCGTCGATGACGTTGTGACCACTGGAAAATCGTTGCTGGATGCTATTGAAAGAGCTGAGGAGCAAGGCTGCCGCGTGCGCAGCGCTTTAGTCTTGGTGGATAGAAACGAAGGAGCCAAGGAAGAGGTGGAGGGGAGAGGCTACAATTTTTGGGCTCTCTTCACCGTTTGTCGCACTGAAGAAGGGAACGTTAGGCTCCGGTTTAACGGGACCTGAACAAACCCCAATCCACTTATGCTGCCCTTCTGAGGCAGCAATCCACAGATAAGCTATTCCTCACCCGGCCCGAAGAGTTGGGGCAACGCCTCGATGCGGGCTTGGCCCGACGCCGGAAGTTCTAACGCCAGGACTGCGCCGGGAACGGCGTTCTTGGTCCTTACATACGCCAGGGCGACGGTCTCGCCGGTGGTGGGAATGGCGGCTGCGGACGTGACCCTTCCGACCGACCGACCATCTTGGGCCAGGGTCGTTCCCTGGGTGATGGAGACGCCGGGGTCCAAGGCAAGCTTCACAAGGTATTTCTGGACTTTGCGGTAGGTGTCCAGCCTGGCGATGACCTCCTGGCCGATGTAGCACCCCTTGGCGAAGTCGATGCATCCGATGAGGCCGGCTTCCAGCGGGTTAAAATCATCGCCCAGCTCGCTTCCGTGGGCCGGGATTCCGGCGTTGATGCGGGCCGCCTCATATGCTTCTTCCCCGATGGGCGCAACCCCTGCGTTTGTTATGGCCTGCCAGATCTTGGGAGCGGCCTCTGCGGAGGAAATGACGTAGTAGCCGGACCAGGCGGGCAGTTGTGCGGAGACTATGTGGACGGGCTCGCCTCCCACAGGCGCTTCCAACGAGCCATATAGGGGCAACTCTGCCAGGGACGATCCCGCCGCGGTCTCCAGGGGAGTCCGGGACGCGGGACCCCATACGCCCAGCATGGCGGTGGAGCCGGAGACGTCCTCAACGGTGAGATCTTCGAGAATGGTGTACTTGTCCAGCCATTCGATCACCGGCTGCTGGAGGCCGGGGCTGGTGAGCAGAAGTACGTGATCGCCGGTGTGGAGGACCGTGATTAGGTCCAGGATGCGCCCCCGGTCGGTGGTCAGGATCGTCGGTGCGCCCTGCCCGGGCTGCAGGTCGATGACCTTGTTGGTGGACAGGCGGTTGAGCAGGTCCAGGGCGTCGGCTCCGGTGGCCTTCAGCCGCCCGTGGCGTGAAGCGTCGAATATAGCGGCGCCGCCGGTGATGGCCAGGTACTCCTCGGCCGCGGCGGACTGGGATTGCAGCGCCGAACGTTGTGCTGTCATGGCTTTCTCGCTGTCCCTTTAGCAAAAACGCCGCCTCGACGTGAACGAAGGCGGCGTCATCCTTTGTCTGGCAGCGGGGAGTTAAACGCTGAAGGAAGTACCGCAGCCGCAGGTCTTTTTGGCGTTGGGGTTGGAGAACACGAAGCCCTTGCCGTTGAGGCCGTCGGAAAACTCCAATTCGGTCCCCACCAGGAAGATGTAGCTCTTCTTGTCGACCATCACCTTGACGCCGTGCTGTTCCACGATCTTGTCGCTGGGCAGCTCCTGGTCGGTGATGGAGAGGTCGTAGGTAAGGCCGGAGCAGCCACCGCCCTTGACCGCGACGCGGACGCCGACGTTTTCGGTAATGCCGTCTTTGTCGGCGAAGTACCTAATCTTCTCAGCGGCCTTTGCGCTAATAGCAACGCCCAGTTCCACGCCATCCTGTGTGATCGGCATAACGGCTCCCCTGAAAGTAAAGTCAGATGGATTCGGTCAAGCTACGGACAAGGCTATTGTAGCTGTGGACGTGAAGGGAAGTCAAGAAGAGCCGCTGTGGGCGAAGGCTTATGCGGGGGAGCCCGGCCCCAGATTCCTGGTCGCAGCGCTCCTCGGAATGACAGTCTTGAGGCATAAGCGCCCGTCGCGTTGACCTTCACCGCGGCTGCGTGAGATAATATGAGGGCAATGGGGACGCGTGGGTTCGACAGGAGCGTCTCGTAGCCGATTGCAAGCCGAGGACGCCATCACCCTCGTAAATCCGGGTGGCAGCCAATAACTGGCGATCGTGAATTCGCTCTAGCCGCCTAAAGAGTGGCTACGTCTGCCCCCAGCTATTCCCGGAGGAAGGGGAGCAGGCGCCAAAAGTCCGGGATGCGGTTGCCTCGACGCCGATAAGTAGTGACCAAAGTCAAATCGGCTGGCCTTTTGGGGATTTTGCCGGCGGAAGCTCCGGAGGGCGAGTAACAAACCACCGGACAAGCTTGTAGTATATCGAGCTAGGGGGCCTTTTGGACGGGGAGTTCGACCCTCCCCCGTCTCCACCAACACCGAGAACCAGCCGCCTTGGACTTAGTCCGGGCGGCTTTTTTGTTGGCTCATCCAGCCGCTTTCGTTGACCGTGGTACGGCGGCTTACCTATAATGCCGGCGTGTGACAGTCTCGGTCATCTGGTTTAACGGCGGCGTCACTATCGGCGCCAATCGGGAGATGTGACCATGGCGGACCAGGACATAGCCTTGATGGCCCACCTGATGCGCCGGGCCGGCTTCGGGGCCCCTCGGGACGAGTTGGAAGCCCGCGTCGCCAAGGGGTATGAAGCCACGGTGGAAGAGCTCCTGCACCCCGAGGAACAGGAGCCCTTGGACCGCATCGACATGATGCGCTACCACCCGTGGGCCTGGCGGCCGGGGACCACCGCAGGCATGGGGCCCGCCGAGTGGCTGCACGACATGGTCAACACCAAGCGGCCCCTGGAAGAGAAGATGGCCCTATTCTGGCACCAGGTCTTCGCCACCGGGTTCTCCAAGGTAGACAATTACGACGCAGTCATGGACATGGTCTTCAAGTTCCGTGCCCAAGGCATGGGAGACTTCCGGGAGCTGCTGCTGGAAGTGGCCAAAGACCCGGCCATGATCTTCTGGCTGGACAACTGCGAGAACCACGCCTATGCGGTTAACGAGAACTGGGGGCGGGAATTGTTGGAGCTGTTCAGCATGGGCGTGGGCAACTACACGGAAGACGACGTTCTGGAATGCTCCAGGGCCTTTACCGGCTGGACCATCCAGCCCAAGCTGCCCCGGGGCCCGCTGGGCCGCCACGACTGGTTCTTCGAGTACCGGGAAGAGGACCACGACGACGGGGAAAAGACCTTCCTGGGGCAGACGGGCAATTTCGACGGCGGGGACATTATCCGCATCATCTGCGAGCAGCCGGCCACTTCCCGGTTCATCGCCCGGCACCTGTACAACTTCTTCGTGGCCGACGAGGCCCAGGTGCCTGCGTGGTCGGTGACTCCTCCCGTGGACCCTGAGGCGGTGGAGTTTCTAGCCCATACATTGGTCCAGTCCAATTACGACATAAGGTCCACCCTGCGTGCGCTGTTAAACTCGGAGTTCTTCAAGAACGCCCGCTTCGCCCGCGTCAAGAGCCCCGCCGAGGTGGTGGCGGGAACCCTGCGCCTGGTGGGAGGGGCCGAGTTCCCCGGGCCGGACATCGGCCACCTGGCGCGTCAGCCAGGTTACATGGGGCAGGACCTGCTGAACCCGCCCAGCGTCGAAGGATGGCACACGGGGGCCGAGTGGATCAACAGCGGGTCGCTGATGCGCCGGGTGAACTTTACGGCGGAGTTAGTGGGAGACTTGGCCCGTCCCGGCGTCAAGGCCCTGGTAGGGCACCTACGGCAGCAGGGGGAGTCGTCACCCGAGGGGGTAGTGGACACCTGCCTGGACCTGATGGGGCCATTGGAAGTAAAGCCCGGCAGCAGGGACGAGTTAGTCGCCTTCGGCTCAGAGGGCGGCGACTTTGGCTGGGACGGCATCGAGCAGGCGCAGTCGTCCGCGGCCAGGGTCTCCGAACTGCTGCAGCTTATTGTTGCCCTCAGAGAGTACCAGTACGCCTGAGTCCGCCGGCGTTGAGCCATTCCGCGGACTCCTGGTAAACAGAGACGGGCCATGCTGACGGAAACGGTCGCCGGCCGGACTTATGACTATAGCCACAACGTGGGACAGGGGGCCTCGACGGGCCCAGGCTTCTACTTCGGCGTAGACTTGGCCTTGGGCATGGGCGGTGTGGCCTACGTGCTCAACCGGGGCAACGGCGCCGGGTTGGGACAGCGGGTCACCAAGTTGGACCTGGGCAGACAGGCCGGCGAGGAAGAGTACATCGGGGAGTTCGGCGGCTTCGGTGACGGCGAGGGGCAGTTTATCTGGCCTGCTGGCATCGCTGTCGACTCCCAGGGAAACGTCTACGTTAGCGATGCGTGGCTGAACCGGGTCTCGGTCTTCGACAAGGACGGCAGCCTCCTGAGTTGCTGGAATGCGGTGCAGGACGGCGACGGCGAGCCCAACGGCATCAGCGGCATCGCCATCGACGCAGAGGACACGCTGTACATTACCGATGGCCGCAGCCACCAAGTCCGCAAGTTCTCCACCGACGGCCGGCTCCTGGGCGCCTGGGGCCATAAGGGCGACGGGGACGGCGAACTGGACTCGCCCTGGGGGATTGCGGTGGACGGCGAAGGCTTCGTGTACGTAGCCGATAACCGGAACCACCGGGTGCAGAAGTTCACCAGGGATGGGGACTTCGCGGACCAGTTCGGACAGCCGGGCGCAAAGAAGGGGAGATTAACCTGGCCCAACGACGTGGCCGTGGACCCTGAGGGTGACGTTTACGTATGCGACTGGAGCAAGAACGCCTGGGGCCTTGGCCGAGTCCAAATCTTCGATGCCCAGGGGCGGTTCCTGACCAGCCTGGCAGGCGATGCCCAGCAACTCTCAAAGTGGGGCCAGAGGACGGTTAACGCGAATCCCGACTATGCCAAGCGCCGGCGGGAAGTCCGCAGCACGGAGCCGGAGTGGACCTTTGCCCAGCCCACCGCGGTAGTGTTCGACGCCGCCAACAGCCGCTTGCTGGTGATGGACACCCAGCGCAGCCGGGTACAGATATACAACAAGCTGTCCGGATACCTGGTGCCGCAACTGAACCTGTAGGCAGGGTCTCACTGCCCGCAGTATGCGGTCTGAACGGGCGCTATTGTTGACAATTAACTTGGCAGGCTTTTATTGTTCTAGTAACTTCCAGCGTATCTGCGGCGTTAGACTCTTTGGGGAGGAACTGTCATGCTGAAGATTGGCCACGAAGTGACGAGGCCCGGCAAAGCGTATGGCGACGCCCCGGTAACCATTGCGGTGCCGGAAGAGCTGGAAACCGCGCCCGGCATACCGACCAACGACCGTGAGGTCGACTGGTACGCCAGAGAGCACCCGCTGGAAAGCCCGATCAAGTCGGAGCGGGCCTCAGGCGACTGGTCCGGCACCTTGCGGGACTCCAACCCCGAAATGCGGGCCATTCGCAAAGAGCACCACAGGCTGGACGAAAAGCTGGTGGCCTCGGGACGGGCTACGGCTACGTTGGAGCCGTCGGCCGCGCCCACCGGCGAAGACGTCACTGAATTAATCCGGGACAGGGCCAAGCAGTTGGGCTATCTGGAAGTGGGCTTCACTGCCTACGACATCCGTTACGAGTACCAGTCCAAGCGGGGCTTTACCGAACTGCCCACGGCCATCTGCCTGATGTACGAGCAGGACTACGAGGCCACGCAGACCATTCCCAGCCTGCACGCCGAGATCGTCCACTCCAGCACCTACAGGACCGAGGCGGCGGCCGGGTTGGAGTTGGGCGAGTTCATTCGCTCGCTGGGCTACCGCGCCCACGTAATTCACCCCAACGACTCCACCGGCCCCGTAATTCCCATGTTCATCAACGCCGGCATGGGCCAGTTGGGGGCCTGCGGCTACCTGCTCACGCCCCACGAAGGCGCCCGGGGCCGCCTGATGATGGTTACCACCGATGCCAAGGTCACCTACGACCAGCCGGTGGACTACGGCATACACGCCTTCTGCCAGGTGTGTCAGGTCTGCGTGAACCGCTGCCCCGGCAGGGCCCTGATGCGGGACAAGATCTGGTGGCGGGGAATTGAGAAGAACAAGCTCTACTTCAAGCGTTGCCGGCCGGTGATGGCCCGCTACCTGGGCTGCGGCGTCTGCATGAAGGTTTGCCCTATCCAGAAGTACGGCATGAAGAACGTGATGGAGCACTATGCCGAAACCGGCCAGGTGCTGGGCAAAGGCACCCATGATCTGGAGGGCTACACCCTGGAGCACAAGGGTTACTTCGGCCCGGGCGAGATGCCGGTGTTCGACCGCGATTTCTTCAGCTCAATGCCCCAGGGGGACTACAGCGAGTGGGCATTCACCCAGTTCAGAGAAAAGGCGTCTTCTGCCGGCGGCGTAGTCAGCGACGAGTTGCTGGCGCAGTTCAAAGAAGACCTCATCGTGGCCATGCGTAAAGAGCACGACGATATCGAGCTATCGGGCCAGACCGGCGACTACGTCTAGTGCTCCGGCTCCCGGCATGACAGGCATAGGACAGCCGATGCTTCTCCCCCCTGCCCGGTGGATACGGGTTGCGGGGTACAGCTTGACCAGAACAGGCCTTGGGAGGCGGCTTCATGGCTAAGTCCGGGCATGAGCTTGACTTGCTGGGCCAGGCCAACGTCGACTTCGAGGAGCGAGTCAATATCCCGCGGCTGAAGAGGGAGCGCTTGCAACGCCTGCAGGCGGAAATGGCCAAAGCCGGCCTGGGAGGGATGCTCTTCTTCGACCCGATATTGATTCGCTACGCCACCGGCGTCAGATACCCGGGGATATACGCGATGAGGGGCATGTTTCACTACGTAATCGTGCCCCAGGAGGGCGCGCCGTACATCCCGGAGGACCACTACGACGAAACTCCCCTGGAGGACCAGGGGGGATTCGCCGAGTCGGACCGGCGGCGCAAGAGAGGCAGCATCTGGGAGTTCCTGCCCTGTGGCCGCAACGTGCCTGAGGCCGCCCGGATGTGGGGGGAGACGGTGCGGGAGCAGTTGACCGAGCTGGGCATTCATGGAGAGAGACTGGGAATCGACCGCCTGGACTACTACGGCGGCGAGGCTCTAAGGGTACAGGGGATCACCGTAGCCGACGGCCGGGTGCCGGCGATGAAGGCCAGGTCGATAAAGACCGTAGATGAGATAATGCTGATCCGGCAGGCCTGCGCCATCGCCGACGTGGCCATCACCCGGACCCGGGACGCCATAGAGCCGGGGGTTACCGAGAACCAGCTATTCGCCATCCTCACCGCCACCAACCTGGAGTTCGGGGGAGAGAACATGGACTCCCGGATGCTGGCGTCGGGGGACAACACCAAGCCCTGGTCGACGAAGAGCGCCAGCAGCGACCGGATGGTGCGGCCGGGAGACCTGGTGGCCTACGACACCGACATGATGGGCCCCATGGGGTACTTCGCCGACATATCCCGCACCTACCTCTGCGGCGACGGCAGACCCAACCAGGAGCAAATGGAAGCCCATAGGCTGGCCTACGACTTCATCTACGAGTCCATGGAACTGTTCAGGCCCGGCATGAGCTTCCAGGAGATCGCGGAGCAGTGCCCGCCGTATCCCCCGGAGTACAGGGACCAGAGATACGAAGTCATCGCCCACGGGGCCGGCATGTGCCAGGAGTGGCCCGCCATATACTGGCCGGACCAGAGCTGGGGTGGCTTCGGCAACGACCCCGAAGTCCTGGAGGAGGGAATGGTGCTCAGCATCGAGGGACTGGCCGCCAAGACCGGGGGCCGGGAGAGCGTCAAGCTGGAGGAGCAGGTCTTGATCACCGCCAACGGACCTGAGCTTCTATCCCTGGCGCCGTTCGACGAGCGGTTGCTGACGTAACGCCGGGTGTTTCCGCACCGCCGAGCCTCGACGAAAGGGCATGGATTGACTAGAACATACCTTAGGAGGCGGCTTCATGGTTAAAGCCAGTCACGAGCTAGACCTGCTGGGTCAGGCCAACGTCGACTTCGAGGAGCGGGTCAATATCCCCCGCCTGAAAAAGGAGCGCTTGCAACGGCTGCAAGCGGAAATGGCGAAAGCCGACCTTGGAGGAATGCTGTTCTTCGACCCGGTGCTCATTCGCTACGCCACGGGCCGGAGGTCACTGGGGATATACGCAATGAGAGGCATGTTCCACTACGTCATCGTGCCCCGGGAAGGCGAGCCGTACATCCCGGAAGAGCACTACGACGATACCCCCCTGGAAGGCCAGGGAGGGTTCGCCGAGTCGGACCGGCGGCGCAAGAAGGGCAGCGTCTGGGAGTTTCTCCCCTGCGGGCGCAACGTGCCGGAGGCGGCCCGTATGTGGGGAGAGACGGTACGGGAGCAGCTGACCGAGTTGGGCATCTATGGGGAGCGAATAGGCATCGACCGCCTGGACTACTACGGCATCGAGGCCTTGAAGTCGCAGAACATCCCCATCGGCGACGGTCGGGTGCCCTCGATGAGGGCCCGGTCTATAAAGACCGTGGACGAGATCATGCTCATCCGGCAGGCCTGCGCAGTTGCGGACATAGCAATCACCCGTACCCGGGACGCCATTGAACCGGGAGTTACCGAAAACAAGCTCTTTGCCGTGCTTACGGCGACCAACCTGGAGTTCGGCGGGGAGAACATGGAGGCCCGCCTGCTGGCGTCGGGAGGCAATTCCAATCCGTGGGCCATGAAGACTTACAGCGACCGGATAGTGCGGCACGGGGACCTGGTAGCGTTCGACACCGACATGGCCGGCCCCTTGGGATACTACGCCGACGTGTCCCGCACCTTCCTTTGCGGCGACGGCAGGCCAAATGCGGAACAACTGGAGGCCTACCAGGTGGCCTACAACTTCATCCGCGAGGTCATGCCCCTGTTCAAGCCCGGCATGAGTTTCCCTGAGATAGCCGAGAAGGCTCCCAGGCTTCCCAAAGAGTACCTGGAGCAGCGATACGACGTTATCGCCCACGGCGACGGCATGTGCAACGAGTGGCCGACCATCTACTGGCACGACCAAAGTTGGAGCGGCTTCGGCAACGACCCAGACGTGCTGCAAGAGAACATGGTGATGAGCATCGAGGGGCTGGGCAGCAAGGTCGGAGCCAGGGAGAGCGTCAAGCTGGAGGAAGAGGTCTTGATCACCGCCAACGGGCCGGAGCTCCTGTCCAAAGCGCCGTTCGACGAGCGGTTTCTTACTTGAACTGCAGGGAAATCTCAGCCAGCAAACACCGCAGGAGGCGGTTTCATGAGTAAGGCCAGCCACGAGCTAGACCTGCTGGGGCAGGGCATAGTTGATTTCGAGGAGCGTCTGAATGTCTCCCGGCTCAAGAAAGAGCGCCTGCAACGTCTGCAGGCGGAGATGGCCAAGGCCGACCTGGGGGGCCTGCTGCTGTTCGACCCCCTCAACATTCGTTACGCCACGGGCCGCCGGTCGCCGGGAATGTTGACGATGAGGGGTTTCTTTCTCTACGTCCTGGTGCCGCGGGAAGGGGCCCCGTATATCCCGGAAGAGCACTACGACGACGCGTATTTCGACGGCCACGAAGGGCCCTACTGCCGCAGGTACCAGGGCAGCACCTGGGAGTTTCTGGGTTGCGGGGAGAACGTGGAGGAGGCGGCCCGGCTTTGGGGACAGCGGATAAAGGACTACATGAACGAGCTGGGCATCGCCGGGGAGCGCCTGGGATTCGACCGGCTGGACTACTACGGCATGGAGGCCCTGAGAGACCAGGAGATCGCCGTTGCCGACGGACGGGTGCCGGCGCAGAAGGCCCGGGCGATAAAGACGGTGGACGAAATCATCCTGATACGCCAGGCCTGCGCCATCGCCGACGTTGCCATCGTCAGGGCCCGGGACGCCATCAAGCCCGGGGTTACTGAGAACAAGCTCTTTTCTATCCTCACCGCCACCAACCTGGAATTCGACGGCGAGCACATGGACGCCCGCATGATGTCGGCGGGCGGCAACACCAAGCCCTGGTCGTCCAAGACCCACAGCGACCGGCTGGTGCGCCCCGGCGACCTGGTGGCTTACGACACCGACATGGCGGGGCCCATGGGGTACTACGCCGATATTTCCCGCACCTACCTTTGCGGCGACGGCAGGCCGACCCAGGACCAGTTGGACTCCTACAAGTTCGCTTACAACTTCATCTACGAATCCATGCCGTTGTTCAAGCCAGGCATGAATTTCCGGGAGATTGCCGAGAAGTGCCCGCCGTATCCCGAAGAGTACCGGGACAACAGGTACGGCTGCATCGCCCACGGCGACGGCATGTGCAACGAGTGGCCCAGCATCTTTTGGTACGACCACAGTTGGAGCGGCTACGAAAGCGATTCCGGCGTCCTGGAAGAGAACATGGTGATGTCTGTCGAGGGACTGGCCAGCAAGGCCGGGTCGCCGGAGTGCGTGAAGCTGGAGGAGCAGGTCCTGATCACCGCCGACGGGCCCGAGATCCTGTCCCAGGCCCCCTTCGACGACCGGTTTGTAAGCTGAGTTCCACCGCTCTTTCACCATTCTGGGGCCCCTCTGCAACGCTGTGTCATGAGCCAAGAAGCGCGCGCCGCTAACGTCAGACCAGGCCAGACCTTGAGCAGGACGGGACTTGAAGCCCTGCTGGAGAGCTGGGCTCCTGAGCTGGGTGAGTCCGCTTCCTGCCTGTACATTGCCGCAGGGGGTACGGGGCCGGCCCTGGATCCCATCGGCCCTGAGGGGCAGGCTTGGCTGTCGCGGCTGCGTGAATTGGGACGGCGGGCGCTGGAGTCGGACACCGGCTTGGCTTGCCTACGCCGGGGAGACGCCGGGTTGGTGGTGGTCCCGCCGTTTCCCATCGCCGAGACGCGCCTGATTCCCGATTGGGACCTGTCGCCGCTCCAAGCGCTGCTGGCTGCCGAGCATACGGTGGGGGTGGTCCTGGTCCGGCTGGGAAGGTTCTCAGTGGCAGTGTACCGGGGCGAGGGATTGGTTTCGTCCAAGACCGATTCCCGGTACGTGAAGGGGCGGCACCACGCCGGCGGCACCTCGCAACTGCGGTTCCAGCGCATCCGGGAAGGGCAGGCCAGGAAGCTGCACCAAAAGGCCTGCGAAGCCGTGCAGAGCCAGTTCGGAGAGTACGAGTCCCTGGACTACATCCTATTGGGCGGGGACAAGTTCACCCTTGACGGGCTTCTCAAGGAATGCCCATATTTGCAACAACGGCGGGACAAGATTCTCGACCGAAGATTGAACGTACGAGACCCGAAGCGCGATACGCTGGAGGCGGTGGGCCGCATGTTGACTTCGAGCAAGGTCTATCCCCTCGGGTGTTGAAGCCATTTAGCGTGGAAGAGCCTGACGCCGGGAGCCCTGAGGCACGTGCAGCGCCGGGTGGATTTGGCCAGGCGGTGGACCTGCTGGAGTTCGGCCGGATACGGCAGGCCCTGGCCGGCCACACCAGCACCGTCATGGGCGGCGAGGCGGCGCAGGGACTGACGCCGTCGGCGGACCTGCTGGAAGTGGCGACCGGCCTGCAGGAAACTTCTGAAGCCTGCCGGTTCCTGTCTACCGGAGGCGGGCTGGAGTTCGGCCCGGGCATCGACTTCCGTGAGTTCGTCCGCAGGGCGCTGTTGGGAGGCCTGCTCAACGGCCAGGAGTTACACGCCGTCAGCAACCTGGCCGAGGCGGCCGGCCACAACCGCCGCGTGCTTTCCAGGCACGAAGAAATACCCCTCCTGTCGGGCATAGCGGACAACCTCCCCGATTTGAAGACCTTGGAGCGGGCCATCTACGCGGCCGTCGGCCCCGCCGGTGAGGTGCTGGACCACGCCAGCCCGGACCTGGGACGGCTTCGGGAGGAGTCCCGGCGGGTACAGCACCGGCTGAACCAGGTGATGGAGCGCAACCTGCGCCGGCTGCAGCGGATGGAGGTAATCCAGGAACCCATCATCACCCAGCGAAACGGCCGCATGGTGCTGCTGATCAAGGCGGAGATGAGGACGCAGGTCCCCGGCATCGTCCACGATGTCTCCGACAGCGGGGCTACCGTGTTTGTCGAGCCCATGCCGGCCATCGACACGGGCAACCGATGGAGGGAAGTGCGCCTGGCGGAGCAGCGGGAGGAGGAACGGGTGTTGCGGGTCCTCTCGGACCTGGTGAGCCGCCAGGGCGAGGACCTGCTGCTGACGCTGGACCTGATGGCCCGGTTAGACCTGGCCGCGGCCAAGGGCCGGTACGCGGCGGCGACACGGGCCTCCTGCCCGGTTGTTTCAGAGCCGGGGCCTGGGGGACCCGCTCTCAAGATAGCACGGGGCCGCCACCCTCTCCTTGGTGGGGATGTGGTGCCCATCAGCCTGGAACTGGGCGGCGACCACACGGTGATGCTCATCACCGGCCCCAACGCCGGGGGTAAGACGGTGGCGCTGAAGACGGTGGGGCTGCTGGCCATGATGGCCCAGGCGGGGCTGCACGTCCCGGCCGACGAGGCCCGCTTCCCCTGCTTCGACGGTATCTATGCCGACATCGGCGACCAGCAGAGTATCGAACACTCTTTGTCCACCTTCAGTTCCCATATCGGGAACTTGTTAACCATCATGGAGCGGTCGACGGCTGACTCCCTGTTGCTGGTGGACGAATTGGGGGCCAGCACCGACCCGGAAGAAGGTTCGGCCCTGGCCAAGGCCATCCTGCACCATTTCCAGCGCCAGGGGTTGCTGACGGTGGCGACCACCCACCACCGCAGCGTCGCTCGCTACGTCCAGGAGCAGTCGGGGATGATCAACGCCAGCGTGGAGTTGGATCCGGAGACCCTGGACCCAACCTATCACCTCACCCTGGGACTGCCGGGGCGCAGCTATGCCGTGACCATCGCTGCGCAGTTGGGAGTGCCGCCGGAAATAATAGACCGGGCCAGGCAGGCGCTGTCGCCCCAGGACCGGGCCGCCGAAGACCTGCTCAGGGAATTGCAAGAAGAGCGAATGACCGCCGAGACCCTGCGGAAAGAGGCGGAGGAGGCTTTGCTGGAAGCCAGGGAGCAGAGGGCCCAAGTCGAAGAACAGTTGACGACCGTAGAGGCTTCCAAGGTCGAGATACTGGAGGAGGCCCGCCGAGAACTACTGGGGCGCATCAATGGGATGCTGGCCAGGTTCCAGCAGATGGAGAAGGCTTGGGACCGCCCAGAAAGCCCACCGAGCCGGAGCAAAGACCGCGCCTTCTTGGAAGAAGCGCGGCGGGAGGTCGTTTCGCCCCAGTGGGAGCCCATCGAGGTGCAGCGGCCTGAATGGCAGGAGCAAATCAAAGCGGGTGACCGGGTGTTCATAAGGGGCATCGGGCGGCCGGTCGAAGTGCTTAGTCCTCCAGACCCGCAGGGCCGGGTGGAGGTGCTGCTGGGGGCCATGCGAACCACGGTGCCCGTGTACGAGCTGGAACGCCCGGCGGAGGGCCATCCGGCCGCGGCCCAGCACGGCGTGCATTTCCAGCGGTCGGCGCCCCCTGGGGCTTCCACCGAGTTAGACTTACGCGGCCTGCGGGTCGAGGAGGCCGTCATCCGTATTGACGCCTCCCTGGACGCCGCGGTCCTGGACGGCGCTTCATCGCTGCGGGTCATTCACGGCAGAGGAACAGGGGCGCTGCGGCAGGCGGTGCGGGAACACCTGGAGGGACACCCACAGGTGGCTTCGGTAGCGCCCGGCGAGGGGCCCGGTGGGGATGGGGTTACCGAGGTGGGGTTGAAGTAGGCCCCAACCTACCCCGTAACCGCGCCTTCTGACGCGGTGGAGACCAGCTTGGCGTACTTGGCCAGGACGCCGCTGGTGTAGTTGGGCGGCAGGGGTTGCCAGCTTGCCCTGCGGGTGGCCAGTTCCTCGTCGGTGAGCTTGACGTTCAAGGTGCGCTGCGGTATGTCCAGCCGGATGATGTCGCCTTCTTGCACGAGAGCGATGGGGCCTCCCACCGCGGCCTCGGGGGCCACGTGGCCGACCATGGGGCCGTGGCTAGCCCCGGAAAAGCGGCCGTCGGTCAGCAGGGCAACCTCGTCGCCCAGTCCCTGACCTACCAATGCGCTGGTCACCGCCAGCATCTCCCGCATCCCAGGCCCGCCCTTGGGCCCTTCGTAGCGGATTACCACGATATCCCCGGACTTGATTTCCTGGCGCTGGATGGCCTGGAAGGCGGGTTCTTCCTGCTCGAAGACCCGCGCCGGCCCCTCGTAGACCCTCTCCTGGTGTCCGGCCACCTTGATTACCGCGCCGTCGGGGGCCAGGTTGCCGTAGAGAATGGCCAGGCCGCCGGTGGGACTGCGCGGCGCGTCCACGGTGCAGACCACCGGCTGGTCGTCCACAGTGGCAATCCCGGCAACGTTTTCCTTGATGCTCTTCCCGGTGACGGTCATGGCGTCGCCGTGGAGGAGGCCTGCTTCCAGCAGCCGCTTCATCACCAGGGACACGCCGCCGTAGCGGTCCAGGTCGGCCATGACGTACCGGCCGCCCGGCTTCATGTCGGCGATATAGGGGGTGTTCCGGCTGATGCGGTCGAAGTCCTGCAAGCTGAGGCTAACCCCGGCCTCATTGGCGATGGCCATCAAGTGCAACACCGAGTTGGTGGAGCCGCCCATAGCCACCGCCACGGTGATGGCGTTCTCGAAGGCTTGGCGGGTCAGGATGTCCCGGGGGCGCACGTCTTCGGCCAGCAGGCGCATCAGCGTCTGGCCGGCCTGCCGGCTGATCTCCAACTTGCGCGGGTCGGGGGCGGGAATTGAGGCATCGCCCGGCAAGGACATGCCCAGGGCCTCTATGGCAGTGGACATGGTGTTGGCGGTGAACAGACCGGCGCAGGAGCCCTCTCCGGGGCAGGCGCGCCGCTCCAGGTCTCGCAGCTCCTCCAGGGACATATTGTTCTTGGCGTAGGCCCCCACGGCCTCGAAGACGTCCTGGATATTTACGTCCCGGTCGCGGTACCGGCCCGGCATGATGGTGCCGCCGTAGATGAAAATCGAGGGGATATTGAGGCGGGCCATGGCCATCATGCAGCCAGGCATGTTCTTGTCGCAACCCGCAATGGCTATCAAGCCGTCCATCCGCTCGGCGAAGGCTACGACTTCGATGGAATCGGCGATGACCTCCCGGCTGACCAGCGACGCCTTCATGCCCTCGGTGCCCATGGAGATGCCGTCGCTGACCGTTATTGTCCCGAACTCGAAGGGGGTGCCTTCAGCTTGACGGACCCCTTCTTTGCTTCCCTGGGCAAAGCGGTCCAGGTGGACGTTGCAGGGGGTAATGTCGCTGGCCAGGTTGGCTATGGCGACGAAGGGTCGGTCCATGTCTTCCTGGGACAGTCCCATCGCCCACAGCATGGCTCTGGCTGGGGCGCGGTGGTCCCCTTCGGTGATTTCCCTACTGCGGTGTTTCATTGTCAGATTCTTGCTTGCTGTGGCCATTTCGGCCCTCCAATGTAATGGTTCATGCCCCGATTGTTTCAGGGTAAGCCGACTTCTTTGTCGATGCCCAGGGACTGCATGAGGCTGGTTATTTCCTCCCAGGTGCTGTCCTCGACGAATATGCCTTCCTTGCGGCGGGTCTGCTCGGTAAGGTGTTCGATTTCACCGGGGTAGAGAACGTTGCTGAATCCGGGGGCTGGCGGCGAGGCCTTGATGAACTCGGCAAACCCCGCTACGTCCTGCTTGAATTGCTTCAAGGGCCGGAAGTGCTCCACGTTGTACACGCTTACAAAACACCCGTCGTTGTGCCTGGCATAGGGGTCCTGGCCGAATCCCAGGCCGGTGAGCAGCGCCGACAAAACTTCGACCATGAAGGAGAGGCCGTAACCCTTGTGGCCCTGATCGGCGCCCACCGGCAGGATGGATCCGCCGGCGTAGTAATCGTTGGGGTCGGTGGTGGGCTGCCCGTCTTTGTCGACCAGCCATCCCTGGGGGACGTGCTCAGCCCTGCTTCGATACAGGGCTATCTTCCCGGCGGCTACCGCGCTGGTCGCCATGTCAATCACTACGGGGGCTGGGAGGTCGCTGGGGACCCCGATGCAAATTGGGTTTGTTCCCAGGCGGCGGTCGGACCCGCCGAAGGGGGCCACCGACTTGGGGCCCGCTCCGGAGTCGGCGGTAATCAGCCCGATCATGTCTTCCTCGATGGCCATCGCCGGGTAGTCGCCGAGACGTCCGATGTGGCTCTGTTGCCGGATGGTTAACGCCGCAACGCCGTGGGTCTTTGCTTTCTCTATGGCTATTCGCATGGCCCGCTCGGTTACCACGAACCCGAAGCCCCAATTGCCGTTGATGACCGCCGTGCTGGGGGTCTCGTCTTCCACCACGAAGGGGGCGCCGGGAACGATGTGGCCCATGTCTATGCGGTTGCAATACTCGGGTATGTGCCTGACGCCGTGAGAGTCGTGGCCCACCAGGTTGGCCTTGACTTGGTGGGTGGCCACTATTTCCGCTTCTTCTTCCGATGCTCCCTTGGCTCGAAAGCAGGAGTACGAGACTTTGTGCAGGTACTCGGGGGTGAAGACAGGCATTGCCGCGGCCTCCGGTGGATGTTGCAGCTAGTCTATAACCCAGCCGCGCCAGTGTCCACCTGCGGAGACATCAGGCGCGCCGGAGGTAAGTGAGGCTGGCTGCGAGGCCCTAGAGCAGGTCTCGGCCGACGGTCAGCCAGTAGAACACGATGTAGGTGCCGGCGACCACCATGAACCCAGCCGCCAGAGGCTGTATGAAGGGGAGGGCCTTGCGCATGAGCTTGACCATCGCTCCCTTGAAGATGGCCATTCCCAGGGTCATGGCGACTATCACCATCCCCATGCCCAGGGCGTAGAGGAAGAAGTTGCCCACGACCTTTTGAAGACTGAACCCGGCTACGCCGATACCCACCACGGATATGAAGATTGGAAGGGTGCAACTCAGGGAAGCGGTGCCGTAGCTCAAGCCGAACAGGAAGTATCCCTTGGCGTTGACCTGGCTGGGGTCGCCCATGCGGCTGGCTAGCCTGGCCGCGAAGCCGGTGTAGAGCTTGCCCCCGCCTACCATCCAAGCGCCCACCAGCACCAGTGCGACGCCTATGGCCAGCCCAAGCCAGGGCAGCACGCTGCCGACGAAAGAGGCCGATGCTCCGACAATCGCGCCAACAACCCCGAACAGGAGTATGAACCCGGCAGAGACAGCCCCGCCAACCAGCAGCGCTCGGCCCATGGTCCGCACCGGAGAGAGCCTCTCTTCCTGGTTGGAGTTGCTTCCCAGGTACAGGCCTAAATATGCGGGAAGCATGGCAAAGCCGCAGGGGTTCACCGCAGATGCCATTCCGGCGGCGAGAGCGAACAATGCCGAGGCGCTGATCAGGCCGCCCAACCATTGCTGGGAATTGCCCGACAGCGTTCCCTCTACGAACAGGTTGATTTTGTCGATGCCGCCTTCCCCGCTGACGACTGCAGCGCCGACGATGGCGATGGCCAGGGCCGCGCCGGCCACCGCAAGGGGCAGGACCAGGCTTCGCCAGAAATTCGCATCCTGCTGGGCAAGTCCTCGAAGCACCATTGGCCGACCTCAACAACTCACTGGTTTGAACATCTACTAAGTACGGTTTTTGCCGCAGTGCGGATTCCTTAAGGCTCCCGCGACTGCTTCAAACCACTCGGCCAAATTATACACCTGCGACCCGGCGGGACTTGCATTCGGGGCAAGGATGCCCCAGACTCACACGGTATCCAAAGCAGCTACACGATAGTCCAGAACGGATGGAGGGCAGCCCATGCCGCACAAGGTTACAGGTGTCATTGCCGGGGCCAAGGGAGCAGCCGTGGAGCTTAAGGACATTCTGGTGCCTGACCCGGGCCCGGGAGAGGCGCTGGTGCGGGTTAAAGCCTGCGGCGTATGTCACACCGACCTGCACTACCGTGAGGGGGCCATCAACGACGACTTCCCGTTCCTGCTGGGGCACGAGGCATCAGGCACGGTGGAGGCGGTGGGCGACGGGGTGGACGGCATCTCCCCAGGCGACTTTGTGATTATCGCCTGGCGCGCGCCCTGCCACGGCTGCCGGTCATGCCTGCGCGGGCGGCCATGGTACTGCTTCGCCAGCAGGAACGCCAAGAACCCGATGGCTTTGGCCGACGGGACTCAGTTGTCCCCGGCCCTGGGGATAGGCGCTTTCACCGAGCTTACGCTGGTGGATGCGAGGCAGGCGGTGAAGGTCGACCCTCAGGCCAGCCCGGCCGCCGCCGGACTGGTGGGCTGCGGCATCATGGCGGGCCTGGGGGCAGCCATCAACACCGGCGCGGTGAGCCGCGGCGACTCCGTGGCCGTCATAGGTTGCGGAGGCGTGGGCGATGCGGCCATCGCCGGTTCCAAGCTGGCCGGAGCCCACACGATAATCGCCGTGGACATCGACGACCGCAAGCTCCAGTGGGCCCAGGACTTTGGCGCCACCCACACCGTCAACTCCTCCCAGACCGACCCAGTGGAGGCCATCCGTGACTTGACCGGGGGGAACGGCGTCAACGTGGCCATCGAGGCGGTGGGCCATCCGGCGACCTACGAGCAGGCCTTCTATGCCAGGGACCACGCCGGCGTGGTCGTGCTGGTAGGGGTGCCCAGCCCGGACATGAAGATCGAGCTGCCGCTGCTGGAAGTCTTCGGCCGCGGCGGCGCCCTCAAGTCGTCATGGTATGGGGACTGCCTCCCCACCCGCGACTTCCCGATGTACATCGACCTGTACCTGCAAGGCCGTTTGGACTTGGACCGCTTTGTCTCCGAGACCATTCCCCTGGACGGCGTGGAGGAGGCTTTCCACAAGATGGAGCAGGGAGAGGTGCTCAGGTCGGTGGTGGCGTTTTAAGTCCCAACACCGTGCTGCTGATATTCGGAGGTCTTCCGGCTGCGGGCAAGACGGGGCTTGCCACACGACTGGCGCGGGCCATCGGCGCCGTGCACGTCCGCATCGATTCCATCGAGCAGGCGCTGCGCAACTCCCGCGTAACCGTTTCTGGGCCGGAGGGGTATGTGGTAGCCTATGCGGTTGCCGAGGACAACCTGAGGCTGGGACACACCGTGATAGCCGATTCCGTGAACCCGGTGGAAGAGACTCGATCAGCTTGGCGTGAGGTCGCCCGGCGGGCAGGCAAGCAGCACATCGAGATTGAGATTGTCTGTTCCGACAGGGAGGAGCACCGGAGTAGAGTAGAGTCGCGGGTAGCCGACATCGCCGGACATCAACTGCCCACATGGCGGCAGGTGTGCGACCGAGAACACGAATCCTGGCAGCCCGATATCGTCGTAGATACGACTGGACGGAATATCAACGTGAGCGTAGCGGAACTGAGACAAAAACTGGAAGACTTGGGGCATGCGTTTGGGGGGTAGTCACGGTGCAGGGAAGTGAGTCGGGCGGCGGACCATCCAGGCTCCGTTTGTGATCAACAAGAGAGGAGACCAATGACCGGAAATCTTAGGGTGTTGCTATCAGTTGCGTGCGCCGCGCTGGTCATAGTTGTGCTGGCGGCATGCGGTTCCGAGCCCACCGCCACTGCGATCCCGGGGCCGACGGCCACCGCCGTCCCCGTATCTCACCCTCCCGCGTCATCTCCGGAACCCACCGCAACCGCTACTCCGGGACCAACGGCCAGCCCTGAGCCGTCTCCTACGCCGAGCCCTGAACCCACTGCGGTCATAACCCCGCAACCCACGGTTGCGCCGAATCCAACCCCTACGGCAACCCCGGAACCAACAGCCACCCCCGAGCCTGCAATTGACCCTAACACTCCATTAGGCTTCGATCCCGCGGTGGTCCAAGGGGTGCTCTCCAATGGCCTGACATACTACGTAAGACACAACGAGGAGCCCCTGGACCGGGCCCACATTTCCCTGGTGGTAAGGGCCGGGTCGGTCCACGAGGAGGAGGAACAGCGGGGGCTGGCGCACTTTGTTGAGCACATGGCGTTCAACGGGACCGAAAGGTTCGCCAAGCACGAAATTATCGACTACCTGGAGTCCATCGGGAGCGGCTTTGGCAGCCATTTGAACGCCAGGACCGGATTCGAGGACACCCTGTACTTTCTCGATATTCCAACAGGCGACCCGGAGATCACCGAGACAGCATTCCAGATCCTCAGCGACTGGGCATACGCCGTGTCCTTCGACCCGGAAGAGGTGGAACTCGAGCGGGGGGTGGTGTTGGAGGAGTGGCGGGGGAGTCAAGGGTTCTATTCCAGGATAGAAGAAGGCTTGCTGAAGTTGATCGTGGGCTCATCGCAGTACGCCCAGCGGAGCCCCATCGGCCTTCCTGAGGTCATCGAGACTGCGCCTGCGGAGGAGTTGAGGAATTACTACGAACGCTGGTACAGGCCTGACCTGATGGCCGTGGTTGCCGTGGGCCACTTTGATGTCCAGGAAATAGAGGCCAAGATACAGGAACACTTCGCGCCGCCGCCTGAGGGCGAGGCGGCGCAGGCCCGGGCGGCGGTTGCAGCCGCCACCGTGAGGCCAAGTTTCGAGGTCCCAGGCCACGACGAGCCTTGGATCGAGGTGTTCACAGACGCGGAGTCGCCAGGCACTCAATTTATCTTGATCAGGAAGATCGCCCCCGAGACGGGCCAAGACCTGGCGACATTTAGACGCTTTGTGGTTGAGCGCCTGGCCTTCATGATGTTTGAGGCTCGGCTCTCCGAGCGAGCCCAGGCAGAAGACCCGCCATTTCTGTTTGCCCAAGCCCTGCGTTCTGGTTACGTCGAACCATTGGACATCCTGCAGTTTGCGGCCTGGGTGGAAGAGGGTGGCGTCCAGCGCGGGTTGGAGGCAATGCTGGAAGAACTGCAGCGCGTCAGACTGTACGGCTTCACCGAAGGCGAACTGGCCAGAGAAAAGAGCAATTTGTTGCGAGCGGTGGAAAGTGTCTACAAGCAACGCGAGCAGACCCCTTCCCGGAGCTTCGCAAACGAGTACGTGGCCCACTTCCTGGCGGGTACGCCGGCGCCCGGCATCGAGGCCGAGTGGGAATTGTATCAACAGCTGCTGCCACAGATATCCACTGCCGAATTCAACGACGTGGTTGCGGCCTGGACCAGGGCAGAGGACACCGCGCTGCTGGTCGTGCGGCCCTCGGAAACAGATGCCGCGTCTGACGAGGAGTTGACCACGGCGGGCCTGGCCCAGTTGGAAGCGGCCAACACGCTGGAAGTAGAGCCATACGCAGACGAGCTTGGGGACGTGCCGCTGCTGGCAGAGATACCGGCCCCAGGGAGCATAACGGCTGAAGAGCACATAGAGTCCATCGACGCTGAAATGTGGACCCTGTCCAACGGCGTTACGGTGATCGCCAAGCAGACCGACTTCCGGGACGATGAAGTGGAATTCACGGCCTTCAGCCCCGGGGGGCACTCGCTGGTCTCCGATGAAGACCACGTGTCGGCGTTGTATGCCGCCGGCTTGGTTGGCGGAAGCGGCGTGGGGCCCCACGACAACGTCACGCTCGAAAAGCTGCTGGCTGGCAAGAGGGTTACAGTCTCCCCGTATATTTCGGAACTGTTCGAAGGCTTCAGCGGATTTGCATCCCCGGAGGACCTGGGGACGCTGTTCCAACTGATTACGCTGTATGCTACTAAGCCGCGGCTGGACCAGGCGGTCTTCGACAGGTACCAGGCGCGCTTGCAAAGTATCGCCGAGATCAACGCCGCCCAGCCGGACTCGGTCCTTTTCGAAACCGTCAGTAGGGTGCTGGCCCAGGACCACCTGCGGCAGCGGCCCCTTACTGTCGACCTGCTGGAGGAGTTGAGCATGGAGCGCGCCCAGGCCGTCTACGCAGACAGGTTCGCGGACTTGGGAGACGCGACCTTTGTATTCGTTGGCGCATTTGATTGGGAAGTGCTGCGCTCGCTGACAGAGACTTATTTGGCCACCCTGCCAACGACGGAACGGGAGGATGAGGAATGGATAGATCACAACATAGACCCGCCCGAGGGACTGATTGATCAGGACGTTCGCAGGGGTATCGAACCGCGCAGCAACACCGTCGTGGTGTTCGCCGGGGACATGGAATGGAGTCGGCAAGAAGCGTTGACGTTATCTGTAGTAGGCGACGTTCTGCAAATCCGCCTGCGGGAACGGGTCCGCGAGGAGCTGGGCGGCACCTACAGCATCGGGGTAAACGGAGGCAGCTCCAGCCTCCCGGACGAAGAATACTTTGTTTCAATCATATTCGGCAGCGACCCGGACCGCACGGAAGAGCTTTTCGGTGAGGTCCTGGACGGAATTGAGTGGCTGCAGGCGGGCGGCGAGCAAGAATACCTGGACAAAGTCAAAGAGCAGTTGCGCACCCTGCGAGAAGAAGACCTCCGGGAAAACGGGTTCTGGCTCAACCAGATCAGGGCTGCCGCTCAGAGGGAAGAGGCGTTCACCGAGATCGTCGGCTTTGACGAGAGATTGGACGAGTTGACGCTGCAGCAGGTCGCTGCTGCAGCACAACTCTACCTGCCCAGCGATCGCTACGTGAGGGTGGTGCTGTTCCCGGAAGAGGAAGAAGGCTGATCCGCATCAGGCCGACGCAGCCACGCCCGCGACGATCAGGAGAGCGATGTCGCGGCGGAGTGGAGAGGGTAGGCCAAGTAGCAGGTGCCCCTGGGGTAATTCGGGAAAGGGTGCGCTCAGGAGTCTATTAGGCCTTCGAAAACTCCCCGCCAGCCGTCGTCTGCCATACTGCCCGTGGCGACGCTGGAGGCGATGATCCCGTCGGCGTCGACGGTTGCAAAGACCGCCTGCCGGGTTACACGGTAGTCTCGCAGCATGCCCGTGTCTGCGACAGTCATCGGCCAGGTGAAGCCTTCCCTTTGCTTGTAGGAACGGATCACGGGGACGCCTTCCTGGGGGTCGACTCCCACCGCCACAAAATGTACCCGGTCCGCATAGTCGGGGTAGATGTCCTTAAGCTGCCTCAACGAGGCGCGGCACGTGGGTCACCAGGTGGTGAAGAAATAGAGTAGTACCGGACGCCCCTGCAAACTGGCCAGGCTCAACTGTCCCCCGTCGGCGGTGGCCACCGTAAAGCCGGGGGCCCTGTCTCCCGTCTCGTGCCCTACCTCTGGTTGGGACTGGGTAGGCGGCGAGGTAGGAGCAACTTCCTCCGTAGGCTGCTGGGTGGGCGGCGGTGCAGTGGCCGCTTCCTCGGTGGGCTGCTCAGTCGCCGGCTGGGGAGTGTCAGGCTCCCCAGTGGGTTGTTCAGTCGCTGGCGTCGTAGCGTCGACTTCCTCGGTGGGCTGCTCAGTGGGCGGTGAGGTAGTAACGGCCTCTTCTGTGGGCTGCTGGGTGGGTGCCGAGGTAGGGACGGCGGCTTCTGTGGGTTGTTGGGCAGCCGGAGCGTCGGTAGCGGCACCGGGGCCGCCGCAGCCAACCACGATGCCGGCGGCCAGGGCCAGAGCCAAGGCCAGCGCTGCAAATGTCGGTTGCCGAGTCAAGCGGTGCATTTCAACGTATCAACTTAGCTTTGATTATACCGCCGATGCGGCAGATATTGCTAGTAATGGCCGGGTTGTTGGGCAGGCCTTCAAGAGTTTAGGACGAGGACGCTTTCTTGGCTTCCAGGGCTTCCAGGATACTGCCGGGAGTCATGGGCAGCTTGGTCATGCGCACCCCGACGGCGTTGTAAATCGCATTGGACAAGGCCGCCAGTGGGGGGATTAGCGGCGCTTCACCCACGCCCCTCAGGCCGTAGGGATGGCGGGGGTTGGGCACCTCTACTATCACCGTGTCAATCATGGGCATGTCCAGCGCCGTGGGCATCCGGTAGTCCAGGAAGCTGGAGTTGAGCATTGTGCCGTCGTCGGCGTAGAAGTACTCCTCGTTCAGGGCCCAGCCGAAACCCTGGACCGCGCCGCCTTGCATCTGGCCTTCCACGTAGCTGGGATGCACCGCCCTTCCGGCATCAATAAAGGCAGTGCAGCGCAAGACATCCACTTTGCCTGTCTCCGGGTCCACCTCCACGTCCACAATGTTCCCGGCGATTATGGGTCCGGACCCGGGGCTGCTGATACCCGCCGAGCAGGTGACGGGGCCGCCGGTGCGCAGGAGCCGTCCCGCCAGTTCTTTGAATGTCATGCGGTCGGCAGGGTCCTTGGCGCAGACGAATACGCCGTCCTGCAGGTCCACGTCCTCTTCCTGCGCCTCCCAGATCATGGCCGCGCGGGCACACATCTCGCGTTTCACATCCGCAGCGGCGGCGATGGCGGCAAGTCCGGTATCGAAGGCGGTGCGGCTGCCGCCAGTGACGTCGGTATACCCTATAGCGTCGGTATCCACGACGGTGGGCAAGACGTCCTCGGCGGGCAGCCCCAACACCTCGGCGGCCTGCATGGCCACGGCAGTCCGAGTGCCCCCGATGTCCACAGAGCCGGTGATCAGGTTTATGGTCCCGTTGCTGTTCACGTTGATGGTGGCCGAAGAATTCATGCCGCCCTGCATACGGAACCCCAAGGCCACTCCCCGGCCCTGGTTGGGCCGGGCCAACGGGGCACGGTAGTGGGGGTGGGCCTTCATAGCCTCTTCCATTTCCTTTATGCCGATTGGCGCCAATGGGACTCCCGTGGGCATCCGGTCGCCAGGCTTGGCCACGTTCATCAAGCGGAATTCCATGGGGTCGATGCCCAGCTTTTCGGCCAGTTCGTCGATGACCGGCTCGACTGCGAAGCATCCCTGGGGCTGGCCAGGCGCCCGGTAGGCCTGGACCCTCTGCTTGTTGCAAACTATGTCGTAGCCGTCGACCGACACGTTCTCGATGTTGTAGGGCCCGGTGGCCGCCGTGGTCCCGCCGCTGGCCCAAGAACCGGGAAAGGACCCGGATTCATAGGCAAGAGAGAGTTCGGCGGCGGTGATCTTTCCGTCCCTCGTGGCGCCCATCTTGCATCGCATGTGGGTAGCTGACGTAGGGCCGGTGCCTTCGAACACTTCTTTCCGGTCCATTACCATCTTGACGGGTTTGCCGCTCTTCCGCGACAGGACCGCGGCCACCGGGTCCAGGTAACAGGTGATCTTGGCTCCAAACCCGCCGCCGATCTCCGTTGGTATCACCTTGATCAATGATTCAGGAATGTCCAGGACAGCGGCGGTCCCGGAGCGGATCTCAAAAGAACTCTGGGTGCAGGTCCAGATTGTGAGGCGGCCGTCGGGCGACCAGGCCGCAGTGGAAGCGTGGGGCTCGATGTAGCCTTGGTGGACGGTCTCAGTTTCGAATTCTCGCTCCACGATTACGTCGGCTTTAGAGAACCCCTTTTCGATGTCTCCCAGCCTATGCTGAATGTGTCCGGATACGTTTCCCTTGACCCCGGTTTCTTCACCCCGCCCGAACGGGTCCATTCGAAACAGAGTGGTCAGAGTGTCGTGGAGTACGGGAGCATCCTCTTTGACCGCATCGTGCAAGGTCAGGGCGGTGGGGAGGACCTGGTAGTCCACTTCGATCAGTCGGACCGCATGTTCGGCTATGTGACGGCTGGTGGCGGCCACGGCGGCCACGGCATGGCCCTTGTAGAGCACCTTGTCGCGGGCCATTACGTGTCCGGCCATGAGGCCTTTGCTGCCCCAGGCTTGGCCGGAATCAGTGGGCGTGGCGTCGATTATCGGGAAGTCTAGAGAAGTGGTCACCGCAGCAACGCCGGGAAGCGCCTCGGCTTTGCTGGTGTCGATGGACTTGATGCGAGCGTGAGCGTGGGGACTGCGCAGAATCTTGCCGTGCAGCGCGCCTGCCAACTGGACGTCGGCGCCGTACTTGGCGGCTCCGGTTACCTTGTCCAGCCCGTCGTGGCGGATGGGCCTGGTGCCTACCACCCGGAAGGGCTTATTGCGTCCGCTCTGCTTTGGCTGTGTGGTGGTCATGGGCCGCACCTCCCGCGGAAATTACGTTGGACCAATTGGCGGGGCGAGGGTTGGGCCGCCGCCCAAGGGGAATCTACGCGGTTGGCTCGTTGGTGTCAAGCCGCGGCCGGCGCAATCCGGCAATGCAGGCTAACTAGCTGATTGGACCATAGTGGAAATCCAACGGGCTTGAGTCGCCGTATCAACTAGAAAGGCATTGCGTTTTCGGGCATCTACAGAGGATAATAGGGCGGCCGCAACAAATAGACTGCTAGACAGCGGCGCACCGGGAGATTGACCAAATGCTTTGAGCCATTTGCGCCGCGGGAGCAGTGTTGCTCTCCATGGGATATGCGGCGGCCGGCTTCATCAGGCGGCCTCCCCGGGAAGAGGGCCAGGAGAATTTCCCGGAGGAAGTCCCGGAACAGCCGCCTGCGCAGTTGGAGGGGCAGGCCGACTCGCCAGCCTGATAGCCCCTTTGCTAGCGGCTATCCGGAATCTTCCTACCCCGGATCCCCAAGCAGCAGGTCATGGACCCAAACCCTGCTGCGGCGCTCAGGGTCGCTGGAGCTGGCCTCCCTAAGGGCGGCTACTGTCTGTTCCACGAGACTATCGTCCACAATCGCTTCAATCTTGACCAGTTGCATGAAAGCAACCTGGTACTCGGTCCCCCGGTAGACTTCGGTGTGACCGAACACTTCGCCAAACCCTTTCGCCTCGATGGCCGTGACGCTGCTGACGCCGACCTCCAATAGGGCGGCGTACACCGGGTCGAGCCTGTGAGTCTGAATTCTTGCTGCGACCATTTTCATAGCCATTGGCGCTCTCCTTGCCTATAAGTCATACCCTCGTTCTCCGTGGGCGGTCAGGTCCAGCCCTTCCAGCTCCGCCTGCTCGTCAACCCTGATGCCGCGGGTTATCACTGACGAGACCTTGACGATGATGAAGGTGAAGCCTGCGGCCCAACCGGCAACCGCCGCCAGCGCCAGGGCCTGCACGCCCAACTGCTCCAGCATAGAGCCGCTCTCCACCGCAACGCCGCCGCCCTGGAGCGCCGTCGCCGCCAAGAAGGACACCAGCAGCACCCCGATGGCGCCTCCGATGCCGTGGACTGCAAACACATCGAGAGAATCGTCAACCTTAAGCCGTTCCTTCACGACGTCTACCGCAAAGAAGCAGACCACTCCGGCGACCGCGCCCAGGATCAAGCCGCCGGCAGGGCCCACGAAGCCGGACGCAGGCGTGACGGTGGCCAGTCCGGCTATGACCCCGGTGGCTGCTCCCACCAGCGAGGGCCGGCCGAACTTGAGCCACTCCACCGCCGACCAGGAGGCGGCGCCCGCGGCTGCAGCGATGTGAGTGGCGGCAATGGCCATCCCCGCTCCGCCGTCCGCGGCCAGTTGGCTGCCCCCGTTGAAGCCGAACCAGCCGACCCAAAGCAGGGCCGCGCCGGCGGCGGTCATGCCGGGGTTGTGGGGAGGTTGGAGCCGGCCGGGGAATCCCTGCCTTCTCCCCAGCATGGCGGCGATCACCAGGGCTGACACTCCGGCGCTGAGGTGCACCACCAGGCCGCCGGCAAAGTCCATCACGCCCATCTCCTGCAGCCAACCGCTGCCCCACACCCAATGGCAGATGGGGGAGTAAACCAACAGGACCCAGGCGGCGCTTATGAGTAACACCGCCGGGAACTTGATGCGTTCCACGTATGCGCCGACGATCAGGGCCGGCGTGATGATGGCGAATGTCATCTGGAAGATGGCGAACACGATTTCCGGAATGGTCCCCTGCGCAGCGTCCGCCGTCACTCCGTCGAAGAAGACCTTGCCAGCCCCGCCCAGGACTCCGCCCAGGTCATCGCCGAAGGACAGGCTGTAGCCTATGATCAGCCACAACAGGGTGGCCGCGGCGGCAATGGCGAAGCACTGCATCATCACCGATAAGACCGACCGGGAACGGACCAGCCCGCCATAGAACAGGGCCAGGCCGGGTAAGGTCATCAGTAGAACGAGAGCCGTGGACGCCAGGACCCAAGCTGTATCGCCAGAATTCATAGCTGCTCCTGCATTGCTCAGACGTTGGGGGTTGTGGAATACAGCGTCCAATTATACTCTTTGGACACAAGATGCGCTGGCGCAATAGGTAAGTACACATCGAACCTGGGCGCGGTGAGAGGTTATGCGATACAAGAAGTTTGGCAACTCCGACCTGGAGACCTCGGCGATCGGGTTCGGCGGTTGGCCCATGGGCAGCGGCCACTACGGGTACTTCGACGAGCAGCAGGTCATCCGGGCCATCCACCGCTCCATAGAGCTTGGCGTGACGCTTTTCGATACCGCCGCCATTTACGGATGGGGTGAGGGAGAGAAGCTGCTGGGGAAAGCGATTGCGGGCAGGCGCGACCGGATTGTCCTCGTCAGCAAGGGCGGCCTGGTGTGGGACCAACCCGGCCTGGGCGGTGCGGTACGCCCCAGGGACAGTTCCAGGGAGACCCTGGCCAGGGGCTTGGACGAGAGCCTGTCCCGCTTGGGCACGGACTATCTCGACTTACTGCTGATCCACTGGCCGGACGAGGAGCGCCCGATGTCTGAGCCCATGGAAGCATTCGCCGAGTTTCAGAAGCAGGGGAAGATCAGGTACGGCGGCGTCAGCAACCACAGCCCGCAGCAAATGGCGGAATGCCTGGAAGTATTTCCCATCATCACCGACCAGGTTGGTTACCACCTGTTCGATCTCAGGGCTGAGCCGGAAATCATCCCGTTCTGCCGGGACAACGGCATGGGGATAATGGCCTACGGCTCCCTTGCTCACGGACTTCTTACGGGGACGATGACCCCCGAGACCACTTTCGAGGAAGACGACTGGCGCCGGGGCCTCAGCGCTTTTGGCCAGCCCCTCTTCCAGGGCGAGCACTTCCTTGCCAACCTGAAGAAGGTGGACACGCTCAAGGAGATGGCGGCGGACAGGGGTTTCTCGGTGGCCCAGCTTGCGCTGGCGTGGGTGGCGTCGGAGCCGACGGTTTCAGTTGCCCTGGCTGGGACGCGCAGGCCTGAGGAGATGGAGGAGAACGCCGCAGCAGGAGACTGGCAGATGAGCCCCAAGGAGCGGGAGGAAATCAGGGCGGTGATGACGTCTTGAACCGGCCCCGTTTGCTCTCAGCGTACGCTGCCGGAGTCTGGATAGGCCATCCCCCAAAAGCAAACGGGACCTACGTGCGCAGCGACCTCCGTTGACCTCAGGCCGTCCGCCTCCGCCTGCTACATTCTGTCTATTGCCACAGGTCGGGATCGGGTCGTTTCATCAGCCCGACGCCCAGATATCCATACCAGATAACCAGCAGCACGTAGAAGCCCCGGGCCAGGGTGATAAACGTGTCGCGGCTGCCGTTGTCGAGTATGGCTATCACGAAGAAGACCATTACGGCCAGGCTGACAAGGGCGGCCAACAGGGAGATTACCTGGTTGAAGTCCTCTCTCGTGGAGAGGCCCAATGCGAAGATGAAGCCGCCAAACCCAAGCGTAATCCCGCCGGCGTAGAGAAGAGCGGAGCCGGCGTAGTAGACGGGAACGCTCCCGCTGATTTGGTCACTGGTCTGGGCATCGGCCAGGATGAAGTCCATGCCGCCGGCGAGCATCCAACCGGCCAGTCCGACGAAGATCATGAAGAAGCCCATCTGGACCAACGCCTTGCCGTTGCCCTGCAGGGTGACGTTCCGCATCAGCGCATAGAGGCCCGAGAGGATTAGGGCCAGGCTGAGGATTATGGCGATGTTGGTGACATTGGTCAGAGCGGCGTTGGACCCCTTGGCCGTTATGGAGCCGACAGCGTCCGACACGTCGGCGCTGTCTATCAGTAGTCCACCGGGCTCAACGAGAAAGAAGACGAAGGCGATAATCGGGCCGAATATAAGGGATAGGCCCGCCAGCCGGTTCACGGATATTGTGCCCATGTTTGGACCTCCTTGGTGTAATGTCATGAGAGGGATGGATTGGGTCCGATCTCTCCCAGCATACATCCTGACGCCAGGGTTGCGGCATTGCAATAGGAAATTGGCCCCCCAAAACTAGTCCGGCCAGCATGAGAGGCTTGTTGAATGAAGGCGATAAGACAGCGGGTCGGTTGGTTGTTTAACCAAAGGAGAAGCCGCCCATTTTGGGCGGCTTCTCACGCCTAGCTCGTGCCTGAAGTGGCGTCCAAGGCAGGATTCGAACCCGAGACCCGCTGCCTAAGAGGACGCATCTTCTGGAACCCTTGCCTGATGGGCATTTCAGATACGATTATTTGCGAGAACTCTCCGGTATTCACCGCGAGCCAGCGTTTCGGTTCTATTACTCCTTGGTTCCCGCGCAAGCACCGAGGACGGCTGAAGCGGTGAGATACGCTATCCCCGACAGTGCTCCCCGGCGGAGACTGCAGAGCCTAAATGTTGCCTGTCAGAACCCGCCGTGCCAGCGTCCGGACTAGGCGGTCCAAGGGATCCCGGCAGCTTAATCGGTAAGAAGCCTCCCCCTATTGGGCTGCCAGGCATGGATCGCTGTGCCGCGTTCTCCAGACGGACACGAGGGTGGTCCGTATTTTCTCGCATGTGGTAGTCGGGGCCCAACCAAACGGGTTCTCCGCTGTGGTGGCGGAGAACCCGCCAGAGTTTTCTACTGCGCAATGGTCGCCACCGGGTCGGTGGGTCTCGTGTCCCACTTGCTGTGGTCGCCGATTGTCGTCGGTCCCGACGCTAGTCGCCGGCGTGCCACTGAACGAACTGGGACACGGGAGTCCGGCGGGAGGTGGAATGCTCGGCGGGGAACCCGATCATCAACATCGCGGTCAGTTCCCAGTCGTTTTCGACTCCCAGCAGGCCTTTGAGATCCGGGTGCCTGGTGACGCCGCCGGTGTCCCATGTCACCGCCAGGCCCTCGGCCGCGCCGGCAAGGGCGATGTTCTGGACCGCACAGCAGACCGCTGCGTAGTTCTCCTTGGTGGTCTTCTCGTCGGGCCCCGGCGTTGCGTAGGCGTAAATGATGTACGGAGGCGCCAGGACTTTCTCCTTGGCCACCGCCGCCCGCTTGACGTTGTCAGACCGCTCCAAGGCTGCAGCGTAGGCCAGGTAGCTCGCCTTTAACCGCGTCGGGCTGTCCTTTTCCAGCACCACGAACCGCCACGGCTCGGTCATGCGGTGGTTGGGGGCTCACACGGCGGCGTCCAGCATGCGCTCTATGGCCGACCGGGACACCTCGGTCTCCTTGAAACTCCACGCCATTCGCCGGCCGTAGATGGCATGGTACACGCTCATTGTTTCCGACTTTTGCATGGTGGTATCGTCCGCTCCTATTCTTTATTTGGGGCCTGGCCTATGTCGACTGGTCTCCGTTATGTCCGGGAAATTCCAGCCCCTCGACAACGTCGCGAAACACCTTGGGAATCGGAGTTGCAACGGGCTCGTCGTCATGCCAATGGGACGCCCTAAGAGGGCTGTCCACCTGCGAGAACTCTCCGTCCATGAAGATCGGGAGGCCGACGTGAACGGCCAGGGCCAGGGCGGCCGCCGCATCCACGGTGACGTCCTGCAGGCCCTCGTCGGTGATCAAACACATTGTCCCCAGCACTTCGTCCGCATGCCCGGTGCTGCGGATTATTATGTGGCTGACACTGGCTCCTAGAGCCTCAGCCATGCGCAGGGTCAGGTGATGCTGCGCGCACTGGTCGGTAGCTAGCCCCCGCATCTCCACCGCAAGTACCCTGGCTTGCTCCAAGGGTAGGTGCACCATATACACGGACCGGCTGTCTTTGAGGCGCAACAGCAATTCGCCGCGCCAGCCGTCGTCAGACCTGCGGATCAAGTATGGGAACACTGGTGTCATAGCTGCCTCCTGATTGGGATAGTATTCCACCACCTCCGCACGCACTGCAGACGCCACCGAAGCCTGGGGCAGGATGGGATGTGACCGCGAGCCGTTGAGCCGGCACGAAGCCGTGACGACTTTCTATATATATTAATTCGAAGCAACGTCTCGCATACTTATAAATAGGATACTGCTGCCCATTGTCAGCGATTTAGTATACACATACTAAACACGTTGTCAATAGTTATTTTACGGAGTTCGGCGACGAGGTGTCCCAGTTGGAGCAGAGAAGCGTGAAGCGCCGGCCTTCTAAGTCTGGACTTGGCCGCCGGCATAGCGCTGGATGAAGAGTCGTTCTGTCCGCCCGGTGGCAAGCATGGCTCCGATAGCCACGAGCCAAAGAAAGAACGCCGACCCCACCACCGGGTGCAATAGCGTTGCCGAGTCTATCCAAATGAACTGCATCGCAAACCCTATAAGGGCCGAAACCGGCGCGACGCGCATAAAAGTCCCGCCCACCTGCCACTGGTACCGAGCTGCCAGCATCAGGGCGGCCCCGGCAATGGCGAAGCCGGCCTTGGCGGTAATCCACCGCAGGTCCCAAGCCACCTCCACCGTTTCGGAGATGTCTCCCGTGAGGGCTCCGCCGACGACTGCCGCCTGGGGCTCCGGGTAGGCCGCCACAACCAAGACCATGGCTCCGGACACCGCAGTACATAGTCCTGACCCGGCCAAGAGATAGGGCACCCAAGACGTGGCGAACCTCTCCCGGATGATCCAGGTCTTCCATAGGAACAGACCGGCCGCAAACAGCGCCGCGCCGGCCAGGGACCTGGCTACGCCGGAGATGCCGTACACGACACGGCTGTCGTCCACCGCCAGGAGCGACTCCAGCAATGTGTCCTGATCGGCGTCGGCAGCGACGCGGGTAAAAACCGCTGCTGCGGTGGCGACCGCGGTCAACAGCAGGAAGACTCCGCCTAAGCGGGCCATCCGGTCCCGAGGACGACCGGGGGCGACTATGGCTATTTCCGGGGCGTTACGCATTCAGTCAAGGCCCGCTGCGCCGTGGGCCAGCGACGTCAGCCGCTCCGGTTCATGGTCCAATTTGGAGGCTGTCAGGGTTGAACCGTCGGCGTACCGGGGCACAGCGGGAAATATGGCTTTATCCAGATCGCGCTCTTGCGACGGTCCGCCGAGGCCTCTACCTACACCCACATACTCGAACCCAAGCCGTCCCATGATTCCTGGGTCGAGGGCGTTGCGGCCGTCAAACAGGTACATTGGACGCCGCATGGCGGCCGCCATGGCGCCCCAATCCGCGTGAACAATCTCCGGCCACTCGGTGAGGAGCGCCAATGCGTGGGCTCCGTGGGCCGTGTCCTCGGGCCTGTCCACGAATTGTACCGAGGGCGGCAGCGAGCGGCGGGCGGCGTCGTTGGCCCGGGGGTCGTACGCCTTAACTTCTGCCCCGTCTTTGACCAGGGCGTCAATGACCGCCAACGACGCCGCTTCCCGGACATCGTTCGTGCCAGGCTTGAAAGCCAGTCCCAACACCCCGACGGTCAGTCCGCCCATAGACCCGGGGAACCTAGCCCGGAGCCTGGTCAGAGGCAAGAGGCGTTGTCGACTATTCACCGCTATTACCGATCTAAGCAAGTCGAGAGCAATTCCGCTGGCTGCCGCCACATGGTCGAGAGCTCGTGCGTCCTTGGGGAAGCACGAGCCGCCGTATCCAATGCCGGCATGTACCTTGGTCCCAGTTCGCTGGTCCATAGCCAGGCCATCGCTAACGGCATCAATGGAGGCCCCAACCTGGTCGCAAAGAGAGGCGATCTCGTTGATGAACGATATGCGAGTCGCCAAGAAGGCATTGCTGGCGTACTTGATCATCTCTGCGCTGGTAATGTCGGCAATCAAATAGGGGGCTGTGATGCCGGAGTACATCTCTTTTACCGCGGCGATGGCACGCCCTGAGTCCTCGCTGACTCCAAGAATTATCCGCTCTGGGAACATCCAGCCTTCCAGGGCCCGACCCTCCTGGAGGAACTCCGGATTTGCAACGTAGTCGACACCAGGCCCGGCCAGCTCATGCTCCAGGACCGCCGAGCCGGTACCTGGCGGTACTGTACTCTTCATAACCAACACCAGGTCGCGGGGGGCTTGCTCTTTGACCCAGGTCAACGCCGACCGGACTTGGCTCAGGTCGGCCGCTCCATTCTCGGCCGCCGGCGTACCGGTGGCGACCAGCGCAACGTCTCCCAACGGGCCGGGAAACTCGTCCCTATGAAAGAAACTTAGATTCCCGCGGTCGAGTCCTGCCGCGATCCACTCCCTCAGGCCCGGCTCATAGACCGGCGCTTGGCCGGACCGCAGCCGCCTGGCGGTCAGATCGTCCACGTCGACCCCCGTGACTTGGTGGCCAGCCATAGCCAGCCCGCCGGCGGCCACAACACCCAGGTGACCCAGCCCAATAACGGTGATTTTCAACGCCTACCTCCTTGTACGCGTTCGATAGCCGGTACCCCGGCATCGCTATAACAGCGTTTCAAGACTTGATGCCAAACGCCGGTAATAACTACATATTGACATCAATATATTTCCATGATATACGTTTGCACTGGCAACTTGATTAAGTATATACGTTATTCTGAACTAGCTGTATAAGTCGTAATACCAGAATTGTATACATGATAAATGGCACAGAGTCAACACAGAACCCTTTAATGGCCTCTAACGCCCGAGGGATAAACCGTCCCACGGTCCCGATTTACCGCGCTTTCATAGCTCTGTCTATTTTTGTGGCAGCCGCGCTCCTGATAGCGTTTCTGACCGATTGGCCTCAGTTACGCGCCGCCGTAGGGCGGTTCGGTGAGCAACCCTGGCTGTTGGCGGTAATGGTCGCCGCTTACACGGGCGCGTTCTGGTTGAGGGCCACGGCCTGGCAGGCGCTAATGGTGCATCGCACCAACTTGCGCCAGCTATTTCTTGCTCTGCAGGCCGGGCTGCTGGTCAATCACGTGGCTCCTTTGAAGCTGGGCGAGTTTGTCCGTCCGCTACTGGCAGGGAGGTACGGGGTTCCATTGGCGGAAGCCGCAACGACGACAGCGGTCGCCAGGACGCTGGACTTCGCTGCGCTGGTATCCATAGCTGCAGTCGTTGGATTCGCCGTCTCCCTATCAACCGGGGCGAGCCCGTGGCTCGAGGGACTGGCATTGCCGGCGGCGGTAGTCTTGGGAGTTGCAGGGCTTTTGACCTTGGCCCGCAGCGGCCGCGTTAGCCATTGGATGCCTGCGCCGCTGCGCTCCCGGTTCGACATACTGTACGCGCAGCTAAGGCAGGTGTCCGGCAAACGGGTTGCGCAAGCGGCGTTTTGGACGCTTCCCAGTTGGGTGTTGGAGGCGGCGGTCCTTATCGTTGCGGCCAGGGTCCTTGGCGTAGAACTGTCGATTCCCGCCGCCGTCGCTGTTACCGCCTTCACCATCGTATTCCAGGTGTTCCACGTGACGCCGGGAGGAATCGGCGTATACGAGGGGGTGATGACGGGCGCGCTACATTCCCAGGGCGTCCCGTTGCAAGAGGGCTTGGCGTTAGCCGTCCTCACCCACGGCCTGAAATTCGCGTACTCCTACACCTTTGCGCTGGGCTTTACCTTTTTGGCCGTCAAGCGCCTGCCTGAGTTGAACCCACTGAGGGGCTTCAGGGGGACTGACGACGGCCAAAAAGCCGCCTCTCGGTTCGAGGTGGCGGCGGCCCGGCTTTGGAACGTATTCAACGAGGGCAAGCCCTTTACCCCGGTATTCGTGGTCTCCATGTTGGGGTTGCTGAGTCTGCCCCACATTACCGACCCGGGTTACTGGCCCAAATCTGGCATAGCGTTAGCCGCCCTAGTCCCGCTGTTCCTGGTGTTCTACCGCTTCGACTTTCCGTTGAAGCTGCGTTTGGCCCTATGGTTATCCCTGGCCTTGTTTGTGGCCCTATTCCGTTTCGTGGACCTGTATTCGTTGGCGCTGGTGCTGGGCTGCTATCTGCTCTTTACGGTAGTCCTTTGGGGCACGGTGTACTACCACCTGCGCATTGGCACGCCTTGGACCAACTTCACCCGGTTCTGGCGGCTGGTATTGGAGAACCCGGACCCGACCAGCGGCAACTTCCTGGAACAAATTCCCAAGGCTCTGCTGCTGGTGACGGCGTTCCAGGTGATGGTGCAGCGCCCCGGAGTTGAAACGGTGATTGCGGTGGAGGGATTCATTGCGGGGCTGGCCATAGTTGCCGTGCTGGTGCACCAATGGTTCTTCACCTGGCCGCCGGCGCCTTCCCTGGCCCCGACTCGCCTGGTCGCCGACGGTGTTCACCGCAGGTGCAGGCGATTCATTGCCATAGTCATCGACGGGTGCCGCGCGGACCGCCTGTTGGAGGCCGACACGCCCTGCATAGACCGTCTCCGCCGCGAAGGGGCGGACTACCGCAATACGACTACCGTTTATCCCGCCCGGACTGTCACCGGATTCAGCTCAATGTTCACCGGCGCTCCCCCCAAGGTGCATGGCATGCGCAGCAACTTTGTCCCCAGCTTGGGCGTCAAGTGCCAGTCCATTTTCGATTCCCTGCGGGACTCAGGCATGAGCGGGAAACTGGTGGGGATCGCCCATCTGGTCGACGCCTTCGGCGATGACGTGGAAACCGTGACTGCCGTGACCCACAACGACCAAATCGACGACGCCTTGGTTGCCCGGGCCCGGACAGTCATGGAGCGGGACGATCCCGAGCTGTTGGTCCTCCAGTTATTGAGCGTTGACCAGACCGGACATGCCCGCGGCAGCTACAACTCCGAGTACCTGGCAAAGATCGAAGAGGCGGACGGCAAAATAGAGCAATTCCTGGCCTGGTGCCAAGAACAAGGATACCTGGAAGACGCCGCCGTACTCATCACAGCCGACCATGGCCAGGGAATCGGCATCGGGGGGCATGGCCACATGACCCGGGAGGAAATCCACGTGCCCTGCATCATGTGGGGGGCCGGGGTAGACCGAGTTGGAAAGTTCGACGAACCCAGGTCGGTCATGGACGTAGCCCCGACCATAGCCTACTTCCTGGGCGTCAAGCCGCCGCACCAGTCGGTGGGCCAGGTGCTGGCGGCGGCCGGAGACGATGAATACTCCAAGCCGGTGGCCGTCATCATTCCGGCCCACAACGAAGCCCAAAATCTTCCGGCCACGCTATCCCGGATACCCAGGGGAGATGTGCCCAACCTGTCCGTAATCGTGGTGGACGACGGGTCCACTGACGGAAGCGCCGACGTTGCCCGCGACTACGGAGCCGACGTGGTGGTGCAGCACGGCGCCAACCGGGGTTTAGGCGCGGCGCTTAGGACGGGGCTGGCGACGGCCATTGACATCGACGCGCGGGCCGCGGTGTATATCGATGCCGACGGGGAATACTCCCCTGAGGAGATTCCCCACCTGTTGAATCCCGTGGCATCCGGAGAGGCAGACTACGTTCTGGGCTCCCGGTACCGGGGAACCAGGAAACGACAACCCTTGTTGCGGTACTTGGGCAACATCGCATTCACAGGGCTGCTGTGCCTCGCCTCCGGCCGGCGCATCAGCGACGGGCAGACGGGTTTCAGGGCCTTCTCACGACGGGCCCTGGAGTGCGCCGAAATCATCCACGATTACAACTATGCCCAGGTGCTGACGTTGGACCTCCTGAAGAAGGGGATGCGAATGCGCGAAGTTCCCATCTCTTACGAGTACCGCTCCAAGGGAAAGTCGTTCATCAGCCCCAAGTATTTGTGGAAGGCTCCAACGGCGATGGTCAGGCAGCTTTTGAGTACGTAAGCGGCAGATATACCCGCACGCTGCGGTTTCTGGAAAACAAGGGACCAAGCTATACACATATATACACATAGGAGAGGTATGCAAATGTGGGGCGCCAACAAGCCGAAAGGCGGTAAGACTTACTTCTGGATCATCGGGGTTATGGCCCTGCTGCTGTTGTTAATCGCGGCCTGCGGAGACGGCAACGGGGAGGACCGGCCCGGAATCGAGGTAATCGACGGCGGTACCGGTTCCGTGAGCGGCACGGGCACCGGTACGGGAACAGGTACGGGAACAGGCACTGCCACTGGCACGGGCACCGGCACCGCCACCGGCACGGGCACGGGTACCGCCACCGCCACCGCCACCGGCACGGGCACGGGTACCGCCACCGCCACCGCCACCGGCACGGGCACGGGTACCGCCACCGCCACCGCCACCGGCACAGGCACGGGTACCGCCACCGGCACAGGCACGGCCACTGGATACTCGGCTGTCCAAGGCGAAACCGGGGGCCTAACCATCCCGGTTGGCCTCAGTTACGATACCGAAGGCCCCACCAAGTCTGACGGCTATTACACACCCACTACGAATCGCGAGATCTACCAGAAGATTTCCACCGACTACCAGGAGATCGCCAAGCTGACCAACGTCATCAAGGAAGGTAAGGCCTTGCCTGCGGCGGAGATCTGGCTTCTCTACGAAGCCGGTCCTCACACTCGCCTCGGCCCACAGAGCCGTACGCTACGCGGTTTTGCCACCGGCTCCACACCGTCTACGTACTATCCTGACTCGGCCGAGTTCTACGGGTCAGACACCTTCCTCGACGACCCCATTGAGAACGCCGTACGCGGAAGGGGAGAAGCGGAGAACTACACCGACGCCCAGAAGCGGCAGGCAATCAACAAGTCGGCTCTCAGAATCCTCTATCACTGGGCCAAGTTCTACATGATCATCGGGGAAGACCGCATGAGTTCCCGCCTGATCGACGAAGCATGGGCCGTGTATGTCGGCGAGGAAGTCAACGGGGGATACCCGAACTCGCTGGCCGCCGTGGCCCAGGGGCGAGAGGGAAACTTCGGGCGGCAGGGTGATATCGACATACCCCTCCGGCAGGCCATGGACCGTGCCAGGCAAGCGGCGGATGACGGCGACGAGGAGGCGCTGGCAGAAGCGACCCAGGAGGTATACTCCCGCTTCAACGCTATCTTCTACCTTAGTACCGTCAGGTACATCGGCCGGGTCTTGGACGACGCCGAGGCCGGCGACCACGACGCCCTGGGAACCCACCAGGTCGAAGCTCTGGCGTTCTATAGGTCAATCCAACCTGACGTTGCCAAGGCCGACCCGGCTGCAGACGAGACGATCATCGGCTACCTTACGGCCGAACCGGACCAGATAACTGTTCAATCCCGCGACCGCGCTCTCGCCGCCCTCAACCGGACCTCGTCGTCGCTTCTGTTGACGCGGGATGACTTGGTCACCAGGTTCGATGACGATACCGGCGATGGCCCCAGCGGAGCCCCGGCGCCTTACACCGGTGAACTAGACTTATCCAACAGCATGTTTATTCCAGTGGGCCTTCCCTTGGAGACCATCGGCCCGACTCAGTCCGACGGTTACTACCACGCTACAACCAACCGGGAACACTACCAGAAAATTCCATCGGACTACCAGGAAATAGCCAAACTGACCAACGTAATCAAGGAGGGCCAGCCCCTGCCTGCGGCGGAAATATTCCTGCTGTACGAAGTGGGTATGCACACCCGGATTGGCGTCCGCAGCAAGACCCTCCGCGGCTTTGCTCGCGATCCGGAGCGGGCGGAGGAGTTTCCCCTGGCAACCGAGTTCTACGGGTCTGGGACGTTCCTCGACTCTCCCATCAACAACGCCATACGCCAGCGCGGAGAAGCGGAGGACTACACCGATGCCCAAAGGCGGCAGGCCATAAACAAGGGTATCCTTAGGGTCCTCTATCACTGGTCCAAGCACTATGTGATCGGGGGCTGCGCCGACCTGGACTCGGGCGACGTGGATGAAGGTTGGGCCATATACGTAGGCCTGGAGGTGGATGGTGATTACCCGAACTCGTTGTCTGCCCTGGCGCGCAGCCGCGAGGCCAATTTCGGACGCGAGGGGACGCTTGACATTCCTTTGCGCGAGGCTTTCGAGCGGGTGCGGCAGGCGGCCGAAACGGGCGACTCAGCGGCGTGCAACGCTGCCGCCCAAGAGGTGTTCTCTCGCTTCAACGCCATTTTCTATCTGGCGACGGTAAGGTACATTGGCGTCGCGCTGGATGACGTGCAGGAAGGGACAGACCCAGGGACCCATCAGGTAGAGGCGCTGGCGTTCTACCAGTCCATTCAGCCCGAAGTAGCCAACGCCGACCCGTCCGCGGACGAGACAATCATCTCGTACTTACAGGCGGAAGCCAGCGAGATAACGGAGGCGTCTCGGGATGCAGCCCTCGCGGCCTTGAACGGGGTTGCGTCGGCGCTCATGTTGACGCAGGATGACCTGGTAAGGCGCTTCCAATAACCAACTACACTTACGTACTAGGGGTAAAGGAATGACAAGGTTTCGCTGGCGTAGGCTTGCGCCGAAGGCTATCGTGGCGGCAATACTGCTGACGGCGGCGTTGGTTGCTCCTATGGCTTGCGGGGGCGATGGCGACGATAGCCTGACCGTCTATTCGGGGCGATCGCAAAGCTTGGTGCATCCGCTGTTGGAGGAGTTCCACGAGACCACCGGGACCCAAATTAACGTGAAGTACGGCGGCAGCGCCTCCACCGCCGCCACTCTGCTGGAAGAGGGAGACAAGACCCCGGCGGACGTGGTGTTCCTGCAAGACCCGGGTTCTCTCGGCAGCCTGGCGGCATCGGGCATGCTGGCCGACCTGCCACGGGAGATCCTCGACCAGGTTGACCGCAGGCTCAGGGACCCCAACGGCCGTTGGATAGGGACATCCGGCAGGGCCAGGACCATCATCTACAATACCGAGGCCATTGACCCTGATGCAGACCTGCCCGATTCAATCCTGGATTTCACGGCGGATGAGTGGAGGGGCCGGGTAGGTTGGGCGCCCCGGAACGGCTCGTTCCAAGCGTTCGTCACCGCCCTGCGCTTGCAGCTGGGTGAAGACCGCGCCCGGGAATGGCTGGAGGGCATCAAGGACAACGACGCCAAGGAGTATCCCAACAACGTTTCGATAGTCCAGGCGGCGGCAGACGGGGAGATCGACGTTGGCTTCGTCAACCACTACTACCTGGAGCGCTTCCTGGCTGAGCACGGGCCTGAATTCAAGGCTCGCAACTACTACATCGGCAATGGCGACCCGGGGGCCCTGGTGCTGATCGCCGGCGTCGGGATACTTCAGGCTTCCGACAACAAGGAGACCGCCCGGGAGTTTATCGAGTTCCTACTGTCGCGGCCTGCGCAGGTCTACTTCACTTCCGAGGTCAAGGAATATACGGTAGCAGCAGGAGTGGAGCCTGAAGGCGACCTTCCCCCCATTGAATCGCTGGACCCGCCGGACGTCGACCTGGGAAGCCTGAGCGACCTGCAAGGCACCATTGACCTGCTCAGGGACGTGGGTGTTCTGCCTTAAAGTTGATTGCTGCCCTTAAGTCCATCTCATGGCCGACCAAGGACAAAGAACTGCTGCTTGGCGCGGCAGTCCTTTTCCTGCTTCTCTCGGTTGCCTACGTATTTTCGGTGGACATCCGGGCGACCCGGGGCGCATCCATTTCCGGGGACGAGCCGTTCTACCTGCTAACTACTCAAAGCCTGCTGGATGACGGCGACTTCGACCTTCGGAACCAATACGAGGAAAGGTCCTACGAGGAGTTTTTCGACCACCCGGACGGGCTCTGGCGACAATCCGTTTCCCTCCCGGATGGCCGCCTACTCAGCCCCCACAACCCGGGGCTACCAGCCTTGCTGGTCCCCGGGTTTGGACTGGGCGGCCTCGCCGGAGCGCAGATACAGTTGCTGCTCATGGCGGGAGCGACCATGGCCCTGGCATTTGTGCTTGCGGACCGCCTTACGGGCAGGCGGTTGACGAGCTGGATTGTTACTCTGGCCGTGGGCCTGACGGCCACCGCGTTCATATACTCCAGCGAGATTTACCCGGAATTTCCGGCGGCGTTGACGCTGGTGCTGTCGTTGCTGGTTGTTACAAGGCGAAACGCCTTCGGGATTGGCGACGCCCTTCTCCTAGCCGGTCTGTTGACCGTCATGTGCTGGCTGGGGATAAAGTACGCTCCGCTCGCGGCGCTGGTTTCGGGATACTTCTTGCTCAGGGCCGGCCGGGCCGGCCGGGTCGCCTTGATCGTGGCAGGAGCCGTCTCCACGGGGTTTTTCACCTGGTTTCACCTGCACCTGTTCGGCAGCGTGACGCCCTACGGGGTGAACGTCGTCTACGCCCGGTGGACCACAGTGGACATTCTGACGGGGCATATCGGATTCGACGACCGCTATTACCGGCTTTGGGGCCTGTTTGTGGACCAACGGTTTGGCATTGGCCGGTGGGCCCCGTTGCTGCTGGCGGCGGTCCCCGGCGCGGCTCTGCTGGCAATGGCCGGAGGCCCCCAACGCTTAATTCTGCTGCTGCTGCTGGCGCAATTGCTGGTGGCTACGTTCGTAGCCATTACCATGATGGGATGGTGGTTCCCGGGCCGTACCTTGCTTACTGTCGCTCCCCTGATGGTAATGCCGATTGCTTTGATGGCGTCCCGGACGCCCCTATGGGGACGCATCAGCATCGCCGTACTCGGGCTTTTGACGTTAGCCAACACCTACGGGGTAGCGGCCGCAGGCCGGGCGGAGGAAATCGTCATCGCCGTCGATCCATTCGACATGGCCTTTCCCCCGTTCCAAGGCCTGGCAGGGCTATTCCCTCTGTATACGTCGCTGACGACCGAGACCTGGTGGCTCACCTACTTCTGGCTGGCTTTGGCGGCACTGGTGACCGGCGCGACAATATGGCCCTATGTTGCTCGCCACGTACAGAGATTGGGTTCCTCAATGTCACCCGTCCAGGTGCTCGGAGCGATTCATCCCAAGCATTTTCAGAGAAACGTCGGTTGGATAAAAGCGAGGCTGTCCGGCGGACCATAGCGGCGTTAGACCAGACAAGCGCCTCAACGGTATTCGCGTAAGGTCCGGCCTCAGGTTAGGTCTTTGGCCCAGGTCCGGTTTGCCAGGTACCATTCGACTGTCCGGCCGATCCCTTCTTCGATACCCACGGCGGGGGCCCAGTCCAGCAGACTTCGGGCGCAGCCAATGTCGGCCCAGGTTGTCATTGGGTCCGCCGGGTGGCGGTCCTGGTATGCAATTCTCGCAGTTTTCCCTACGGCGGCTTCTATCAACCTGATTACTTCGGTCAACTCTACCGGGGCGCCGTGTCCCAGGTTGATGGCCTCATATCCCGTTAAGCCCAAAGCTGCTACCGTTCCACGTGCTATGTCGTCGATGTAGGTAAAGTCACGTTGCTGGGTACCATCACCGAATACCGTGATTGGTTCGTCTTCGACTACGCTGCGAATGAACTTGAAGATGCTCATGTCGGGCCGGCCGGCGGGGCCGTACACGGTAAAGTACCGTAACACTGCCGCGTCGATGTCATAAAGATGATGGTAGGAATACAAGAGGGTTTCGGCCGCCGCCTTGGAGGCAGCGTAGGGCGACAAGGGCCGGTCAGAAGATGAGTCCTCTTTGGTCGGGCCCGCCATTCCGGAGCCGTAGACGCTAGAGGTTGACGCCAGCACGAACTTGACGACGCCAAACTCGCGGCAGAGTTCCAACAAGTTTAAAGTCCCCAAAACGTTGGTCTCGTAGTAGGCGCGGGGGTCTGCCGTGCTTCCCCGTACACCGGCCATAGCGCCAAGATTGATGACGGCCGAGACCCGGTCTCCGTGACCGACTCCTTCGAATGTGGGCTTCAACTGGCTGAAGTCAGAGATGTCAAGCCGTTGGAAGGTGAAACCGGCGTGCCGGCGGAGGCCGTTAAGGCGCCATTCCTGCAGTCGGCCCAGATGTATTTGGGTGAGGCTGTCCACGCCCAGGACAGTGTGGCCCGCCTCCAGCAGCAGCGAGGCCACACGGGAACCGATGAAGCCGGCGCAGCCGGTAACCAGGATGGTCAAACTAGCAGTCCAAGATCTTTCATCTTTTGTTCAATCTGCATCAATCCAGTGCCCTTCGGCAGACTCAGAGGGATTTGTGGGGAGCGTTCGTTGTTGCCAGGGTTCCCTAATGGCCTTGAATGTGGTTAGTACTTGCTTAGGGTCTGCGCCAAGGGCTCCCCGATCATTCGCACGCTCATGCCCTCTTCGGTCACAGATGTTCCATTATCCTATAGCAGCATAACAAAGGCGGGAATTGTCTGGTAGGCAAGCAACCGGAGTCGGGACCGGAAAAAGAAAAAGGCAGCGGGTCGGAACGCTGCTTTTTCAAAGAAAATGCCGCCCATTTTGGGCGGCTTCTCACGCCTAGCTCGTGCCTGAAATGGCGTCCCAGGCAGGATTCGAACCCGCGACCCGCTGCTTAGAAGGCAGCCGCTCTGTCCCCTGAGCTACTGGGACGCATGGCCCCTCTGCCGCCGCGAAAGCTCTCGGCGCAAGGGCCTGAATCCATCTTAACACAGCGTCCAGCCGTTACCGGCGAGCAGCGATGTCCGGGATTGCTTGGTCTTCAGCGGGCGGCTGCCGCTTGTTCCTTGCGGAAGGCCGGAATCACTTCCTTGCCCATCAGCTCGATGGACTCCATTACCTTCTCGTGGGGAATGGTCTCCGTCTGCATGACCAGGGAGAGCATGTCCACCCCGATGTCTTCGTACTTCTGGATGGTGTCGATGCAGCTCTGAGGATTGCCGGCGACGATTACGCCCCGGTCGGACAGGGTGTTGGCGTCCAACTGGGCAAAGGCGGTCCGGGCCGCCCAGGGGCCGGTGTCGGGAGAGACCCCGGCTTGAATCGCCTGCTCTTTGATGGCTGCGTCGGACTGGTGGATCCAACGGCTGAACTCAGCTTGCAGGTATTCGGGAATGCCGCCCCAGTCCTCCACCAGTTGGGAATAAGCATCAAGCCGGCCCACGATATAGGGCTTGTCCGGCCCGAAGAAGGTCTTCATCGACTTGGCGCACAACTCCTTGGCTTCCTGGTCGTCCTTGCCGCAGTGGGCGTGGACGTTATTGCCCCAGGAGTTGGTGATGAATTCCCCCACCGGTTGTGCGTCCTTGATGGCTTCGCGGTAGACCTTCACGTGGTTTGCCAGGACGTTGACGGCATAAGAGGAGGAAGACAGGACGCCGATGCCCTTCTGCGCGGCCATGCGGAAGCTGTCGACCTGGGTGCAGGCCAGATGAATCGGAGGATGAGGTTTCTGATAGAGCTTGGGCAAGATGCGCCGCCCCGGCACGCTCCAGAACTTGCCGTCCCAGGAGAATTCGTCCGACTGCCAGATCTTCGTTATCATGGACAGGGACTCTTCCCACCGGTCCCGGGTCTCCCGGGGGTCGATGCCCAGTCCGGTCTGCTCGTAGGCGTTGGAGCGCCCCGTGCCGAACTCGACCCGGCCGTTGGTAAGCTGGTCGACCATGGCCACCCGCTCGGCGATGCGCACGGGGTTCTGGGTGGGAAGGATGGACACGCCGAAGCCTATCCTGATGTCCTTGGTCCGCTGGCTCAGGGCGCCCATGAGGACCTCCGGGCATGGCGAGCCGGAGAACCCCATGAGGAAGTGGTGCTCCACGAACCAGACCGAGTCGAAACCCATCTGGTCGGCCAGCTCGCACTGGTCCAGGGTCTCCTTGTACAGGCTGTTCCAGTCTACGTCGTCCCCCTGGAACGGCCTCTGGCACTCGAACAGTAATGCAAACTTCATTATTGTTTCCCTCCTAAGGCGCGGCTACACGGGCCATTATGTACTGCCAGTCCCGAACGCACAATAGGCAGGTGGTGGGGTTCCCCGACCAACCTTCCGTGTTTGACGGTCTAGGCACGTGCGGGGATGGGCGTGGGCGGACCGTCGGCGGACAGAACAACCAAGCCGCGGAGGGTGGCCCATGGCAACATGGCGCCCAACAGATGCTCGACCCCTGGAAGGACCTTCTCTGATACGCATTTCGCCAGGTACTGGTGGACGGCCCCGAAAGTGGGCAGGCGGAACCCGGCGTCGACGACCTTGCGGATGAAGGCATGGGCGTCGGGCAAGGGCTTGCGGTCCATGGCGGCGGAGTATGAGTCGGTGCAAAAGTCCTCGGCCATTGTTCGTAGCCGGTTGTGGGATATTTCGAGCGCGAACTTACGACGGAGGGCGGTGATGCGAGACCTGACGTAAGATAGCTGGTTCATTTTGGTTCACCTCTTGGTGGAAATTTTGGGTTGCCTTTCATTTGCTCTCATTTCCTCTCATGGGGGCTTGGGGGGGTGACCCAACCCCCCGCCCATCATGTCAGACCCAACCTGTCATTCCGAGGAGCCTGCGACGAGGAATCTAAAAGTCCCTGGCCCCAACCGCGGTTGAAAGACCCCTCCATGGCACGGCGCCGCAGGAAACGCCACGACCATGGTGCACAACCACTTTAGATTCCTCTCTCCGCTGCGCTGCGCTCGGAATGACAGGGTTGAGAGGCCGGAATGACGGGTGGCGGGCGGCTTGAGCGAAGGTGGGAGCGGCGGAGATGAAGGTCAGTGCGGACTGTTGGCGGCAGGAGAGGCTGGACTTTTTAGATCCCCTCTCATTCTCTCTCATTTCCTCCCGCTTGAGGGAGTTAAAGGGAGGAGGCGCGGGTCTGGAGCAGGGTTTGGTCACAACATGTCACGGGCCTCAGTGGCAGGTCTGGATTTGGTCCGGCGATGGCGCGGACCTGACCCAGGTTTATGATATGGGGAGGTCGTGGGGGTGGGCAAGGGGGGAAATGACAGTGGAGGCGTAGACCGGGGATGCCAGGGCAGCCACAAAGGTTGCCCCTACGAATCGGCGGGCGCACCAGTAGGCCGCACCCCACCACCGCGATGGGGCGGGCTATTGACGGCATTAGCCAAAGCCCGGATACTGGCCCTTACCCAGGGTTTCAGGTCCGTCGCGGACCTGTGGCCAGAACCGCAGGCTTACCCGTTAGTAAACCGGCGCCGCGGTGTTTTCGCCTTCAGGCTGGAAGGCTCCGGCAACATAGGGATTAGCTTTGCTGCGTCAAGCCGACATTGGTGCGCTAAGCTACGAGTGAACCACACCGCAAAGGAGTAGTGATGGCACGTATCAGACATATTGCCTTGCATACCCAAGACCCCGCCAAGACGGCGCGTTTCTACAAGGAGGTTTTCGGATTGCAGGAGTTAAGCCGGACGACCAGGGACTCCGGCGGAGAGACCATGTGGGACTCACCCACAGTCGTTTTGAGCGACGGCTACATTGTCTTCGCGATCCTCAAATACGGGAGCGAGGAAGCGCCCAACCTGGGTGAGGGACCTTCAACAGTGGAGGGCGTTCACCACATCGGATTCCACGTGGACGACGTCGAGGAAACCGCCACTGCCTTCAAGGGCGCCGGTGCTACAGAGTGCCCGGGCGGCCTCCCCCCGAAGTTTTATAAATGCAAGGGCCCCGATGGGTTGATGATCGACATAGCGAAGGGAGACTGGGATAAGATAATCAAAGGAAGGACGCAGCTCTTGCACACGGTGCCGGCCCCCGCGGACTAACACGCCCTGATTCCGGCTCGGAAAAGGGTAGTACTCCGTCCAGTGGCCGGCTCAACCGCCCCTGACTGGTCCTCCGGCCCCCGCGTCCAGCCCTGGACGGATGTTCAGGAACCGGACTCCTTCCTGGCCAACGGTGAACTCGTACTCGGTGTCCTTCTCGATAGCCATCACCGTTCCCGGCCCACAGGACCGGCCGTTTATGGTGAGTGACCCCTCGACGATGTAGATCACCTCGTCCACAGTGTGGCTGTGCATTTCGACGGCGGAGTTTGGCGCCAGCGAGTTGATGTAGATCCACGGGCCGGTTTCCAGGTCGCCAATGAACTGGGAACCGGTTTCTAGGCCATCCTCAACTTGACGGGGATGTCCCCAGACCCAGGGAGCTTCATCGATGTGCATGATGTTGGATTTTCCCATCTAAAAGCTCTCCTCCTCTTCCGACTGGACTGACTGGAATGGGCCAACGGAGAACAACCTGCGCCCTTCACTCATGCACCACGTCGGCATAGACCCTGTACAGCGTGAGGGCGTGCACGCCGCTATATAGTTCAAAGTTCATAGAGCCAGCCCCTATATCGGCTTCCCGCTCTCGTTCCCCGACGCGACAGTCCTGTCTGGTTTTCCACGGAGCGAGCCATGACTGGACCTGGCCAGATCGGAACATAACATTGGCCCGCGTCGAAATCTTTCGACCAAAGATCAGGTCAGAGGAACCGCTCGTCGAAGGGCGCCTTTGACAGGATTTCAGGACCGTTGGCGGTGATCAGGACTTGCTCTTCCAGCTTGACACTCTCCCGGGCTCCGGTCTTACTGGCCAGTCCTTCAATGCAGATCACCATGTTCTCTTCTAGTACGTCCGGGTCGTTGCCGAAGCCGCTCAAACTCTGGTCCGGCCAGTGGATAGCGGGCCACTCGTCGGACATACCAACTCCGTGGGCTATGAGATTAAATCTTTGGTCTTTGTACGCCTGGGGAAGCGGTGGAGCACCTCTCCGCGATCTCCTGGAAACCCATGCCGGGCCTGAAGAGGTCGATGGACTCGTAGACGAAGTCGTAAGCCAACTTGTAGGCTTCCAGTTGCTCTGCATTGGGTCTGCCGTCGCCGCAGAGGTAGGTACGGGATATATCGGCGAAATATCCCATTGGGCCCGCCATATCGGTGTCGTACGCTACCAGGTCTCCGGGCCGCACTATCCGGTCACTGGCGGTCCTCGAGAGCCAGGGATTGGTATTGCCGCCGGCGGTCAAGTAGCGGGCCTCTATGTACTCTCCGCCAAACTCCAGGTTGGTGGCGGTGAGGATGGACAAGAGCTTGTTCTCGGTAACCCCGGGTTCGATGGCGTCCCTAGTCCTGGTGACGGCTACGTCGCAGATGGCACAGGCCTGCCGGATCAGGCTGATCTCGTCCACGGTCTTTATGACACGGGCTTTCTCCATGGGCACTCGACCGTCGGCGATGGTGATGTCTTGGGCTCTCAGCGACTCCATAGCGTAGAAGTCCAGCTTGTCCACCCCCAGCCGCTCCCCGTCAATACCCATCTCGTGCATCTGGTCCCTTATCCTTTTTCCCCAGAGCCGGGCAGCCTCCTCCACGTTCTGCCCGCAAGTAAAGAATTCCCAGAAGCTGCCCTTCCTCGTCGTGGAATCAGACTCCACGGGCCCTTCCTGCCCTTCCAGGGGGCGCCCTGATCGTGATGGGACCATCCCCCCAACCAAGGGGCTCCTACGCGGGGCACGATGGCGTATATCAGGAAGCTTCTCATATACCCCGCACCGGAATTTCTACGGCCTGTGGCGTAGCGATCATTGAGGGGATCGAAAATGAGCAAACCGCCCAGGTCGGCCTTGGCCATCTCTCTTTGGACCCGCTCCAGACGCTCTTTCTTCAGACGGGGGATGTCTACCCGCTCTTCAAAGTCGACGACGCCTTGACCCAACAGGTCCAACTGGTGACCATCCTTGACCATGGAGCCACCTCCTTATGTGGGAACAGATTTCTCTGAGCCGGCTCTCGCTATTTTAAACCGTGTTTACAAAAGAGCGGACACACACCCAGTGTGGACGAGAGTCCAGCGCCGCCTTCTCAACATCGTTTAAGACAGGAAGCGCTCACGGGAGGGGCTTTGAGGCTTCCCCCCGCAGCCTCCCTCAGCTTGTTCACCACTTGCCCAGGCGTGTGCCTTACCCTTTCCATGGTCGAACACAAACATTCTTGTTGGTCAGGGCAGTGACCCGCGATGACCCGGAAGCGAAAAATCCGGCCTGACGGTCTGTCGGCGTCCATGCTTTCCAGCTTGCCCGCATCCGGCCGCCACACCTCCGCCCCAGGCCTTTTGACGGCATTAGCCAAAGCCGAGATACTGGCCCTTGCCCCAAGTTTCAGGTCCGCCGCGGACCTGTGGCCAGAACCGCAGGCTCACCCGGCTCAAGGGCCGATTCCTGGAGGGCAGTTTCATGCGACTGGGCGTGGTTATTCCCCGGACGGAGAGTGGCGCCGACCCCGGGGCCGTGAGGGACTACGCGCAAGTTGCCGAGTCGCTGGGGCACCAGCACGTGGTGGTTATCGAGCACGTCCTGGGGGCTGAAGCCGCCAATTATCAGGGTTGGACGGCCCTACACCCATACCGACCTGTTCCACGGGCCCTTCGTCGCGCCGGGATACCTGGCCGGCTTTACCGAGAGTATTGAGCTGACGACCGGGCGCGGTGGTCCTGGGACAGCGCCAGACCACCCTGGTCGCCAAGCAGGCCGCTTAGGGATTACCTGCCGAAAAGAGCGAAAGTCCGGTCTGACCGGATGTCAGGTCCTACTCGAAACCGTATACTCTGGCGGCGTTCCCACCCGCTATCTTGGCCTTCTCATCCTCGGTGCAGTCCACCAGAATCTCCTCGAGGATCTGCAGGCTCCTGGGAAAGGTGGACTCAGGGTGGGGATAATCTGCACCCCATTGCAGTTTGTCCACTCCAATACGGTAACGCATTTCTATACCCAAGGCGTCTTCCTGGAAGCCCAGGAACACGTTTCTGTGGAAGAAGTCACTGGGGAGGGCGCCCTCTTTGAATCGGTAGGCCTGGGAGAACTCCTGCTCCCTATTGGTGTAGTTGTAGTCAATCCGGTCCAAGAAGTGGGGAACCCAGGACAGTTCCATCTCCACCGAGCCCACCTGAAGGTTGGGATAGCGCTCAAAAACTCCACTATAGATCATACTGCCAAGAGACATCCGCACCCAGTGGTCAATGTTAGCCATAAAGTTGGCCGTAGTGGTATCGTTACTTTGAGGTTGAACACTTGGGCTCGGACGATTGGTGCCGATGTGCAGGCTAAGGGGCATTCCCAAATCCTGGGCCGCAGCCCACAGGGGTTCGTACTCAGGCATATCGTAGGGCATTTCCTCGGGCGGATAGACGGTGATCATGGCCCCCACAAAGCCCATGTTGGCACAGCGTTCCAGCTCCTTTACACCATCCCCCACATCATCGACGTTTACCATTGCGATACCCTTGAGCCGCCGGGGGACCGCGCTGCAAAACTCGGCAAGCCAATCGTTGTAGGTTCTGAATATAGAGGATAGCAGCTGGCTATCCGGCACTATGTAAAACCCAAGACCGGCCGTCGGATAAAGGATACTCACGTCAATCCCATCGATATCCATGTCTTTGATGCGCTCCTCAGGAATGTAACCGCCTGGAAGCAAGTCCTCGACCCTGCCCTCTGTACTCAGCTTTTCCGGCGCTTCAAACCTGAGTCCGGCCTGGGTCCCCCCACTGACATGAAGTAGTTTCAGGCCGTCGGATACCCACCAGTCTCCGTTTTCCAAACTTTGAACGTGAGGCAGGTGATCTTTATACTTTGACTCGCCCCTGCTAGTCCAGAGATCAACCGGCTCGAAAACGTGGTCGTCCGAGGATAGAACCCTGTAATTGGCCATGTTTCACCGTCCTGTTCTCTACCGCAGCAATATCTCTGCACCGGTGCATTTCGAATCCACTGCTGACCATTGTTATAACCATAAACCTAATAGGGAGTCAATAGGATCTATTCCTCCGGTGGGGCCTCACCGGACCAGCGATAGGATCAATGAGCGTATTTGCTCGAAACCGTATACTCTCTTGGCCGCATCCCCCGACCCGGCCCTACTATTGACGGCTTTCGCCAAAGCCATGATACTGGCCCTTACGCGGAGCCGGCCGGCGCCGCAACCTCTCAAGGCCCAAGCATCGATTCCAGGAGGGTAGCTGCGTGCAACTGGGCGTTGTTTTTCCGCAGACGGAGATTGGGGCCGACCCGGGAGCGGTGAGGGACTACGCCCAGGCCGCCGAGTCCCTGGGCTACCAGCATTTGGTGGTTATCGAGCACGTCGTGGGGGCCGAGGCCGCCAATCATCCGGGCTGGGACGGGCCGTACACCCACACCGACTTGTTCCATGAGCCCTTTGTAGTGCTGGGATACTTGGCCGGCTTCACCGAGAAAATCCAGCTTACAACCGGCGTGGTGGTGCTGGGACAGCGCCAGACCGCCCTTGTCGCCAAGCAGGCCGCACAGGTGGACGTGATGAGCGGAGGCCGCCTGCGTCTGGGCGTCGGCGTCGGGTGGAACCCCGTCGAATACCAGGCCCTTGGCGAAAACTTCCACAACCGCGGGCGGCGCTGCACCGAGCAGATTGCGCTGATGCGGGCTTTGTGGACCCAGGAAGTGGTGAATTTCGAAGGCCGGTACCACCGGGTGACCCACGCCGGCATAAACCCCCTGCCGGTGCAACGGCCCATCCCCGTGTGGATGGGCGGCAACGCCGATGCGGTGATACGCCGCATCGCTCAGACCGCCGACGGCTGGTTTCCCATGTTTGGTCCCGACCAGCGGGGCCGGGAGCGCATCGGCCTGATGCGGGAGTACGCCAGGGAGGCCGGACGGGACCCGATGTCCATCGGCATTGAGGGTTGGATTAGCTTTGGAGGGCCAAGTGACCCGGACGGCTGGCAAAAGGCCGCTAACGACTGGATTGAGGCCGGGGCGACCCATCTGTCGTTGAACACGATGCATGCCGGCTTTACCTCGCCGGAGCAGCACATAGACGCTCTCAGGCGGTTCAAAGAGGCCGTCACGGTATAGGCTAACCCCCCAGTCAATTCCAGCGGCGCCGAGGATTCTATCCCTGTAAGCGCCCATGCAAGGAGACCGCTATGAAAATAGGAGCCATTCTTCCCCAGACCGAAATCGGAGCGGACCCAGGAGGAGTGCGGGAGTTCGCCCAGGCGGCCGAAGACCTGGGCTATGAGCACTTGATTGCCTTCGACCACGTCCTGGGCGTCGACGCCTCCAAGCATCAGGGCTTTTCGGGGCCGTACAACCATACCGACATGTTCCACGAGCCTTTTGTCATGTTCGGGTACCTGGCGGGACTGACCAAGAGAATAGAGATGGTGACAGGCATCTTGATATTGGGGCAGCGTCAAACGGCCCTGGTGGCCAAGCAAGCCGCCGAGGTGGACGTGTTGACCGGAGGCCGGCTGCGTCTGGGCATCGGCGTGGGCTGGAACGCGGCAGAATGCGAGGGCATGGGGGAGAACTTCCACACCCGCGGGCGCCGCTGCGCCGAGCAGATAGAGCTTATGCGGGCCTTGTGGACCCAGGAAGTGGTGAACTTCGAGGGGAAGTATCACCGGGTGACCCACGCCGGGATAAACCCCCTGCCGGTGCAGCGTCCCATCCCGGTGTGGATTGGCGGCTACGCCGAGGCGGTGCTGCGGCGAATCGGCCAAATCGCCGACGGCTGGTTCCCCCTGTTCGGCCTGGACGCCGGGGCATTGGAGTCGGTGGCCCGGGTGCGGGAGTATACCAAGGAGGCCGGCCGGGACCCGGCGTCGGTGGGAGTAGAGGGCAGGGTCCGCCTGTCGGAAAGCCCCAACCCCGAAGACTGGCAAAGGGTCGCAAATATCTGGGCCGAGGCGGAAGCGTCCCACCTGAGCATCAACACTATGAACGCCGGGCTGAAGGGGCCCGACCAGCACATTGACGCCATCCGCCGGTTCAAAGAAGCGGTCTCCGCATAGCCGCCGGCCGTCCATGAGGACGCCGGCGTGAGAGAACCCGCATGCGTTTAGGAGCCATATTCCCGCAGAAAGAGATCGGGGCCGACCCGGCGGCGGTGCGCTACTACGCCCAGGCCGCCGAGGAACTGGGTTACGACCACCTGCTGGTCTACGACCACGTGCTGGGGGCCGACGCCTCCAGGCACGAGGGCTGGAAGGGGCTGTCCCACACTGATATGTTCCACGAGCCTTTCGTGCTCTTCGGGTTCTTGGGGGCGGTGACGAAGAAAATCGAAATGGCTACGGGCATCTTGATACTGGGGCAGCGGCAGACCGCCCTGGTGGCCAAGCAGGCGGCGCAGGCGGACGTGTTGACGGGAGGCCGGGTGCGCCTGGGCATCGGCATCGGCTGGAACGCGGTGGAGTACGAGGCATTAGGTGAGAATTTTTCAGACCGGGCGCGCCGCTTCACTGAGCAGGTGGAGCTTATGCGGGCTTTGTGGACCCAGGAAGTGGTGAACTTCGAGGGGAAGTACCACCGGGTGACCCACGCCGGTATCAATCCCCTGCCGGTGCAGCGTCCCATCCCCGTCTGGCTGGGCGGCTACTCCGACCAGGTATTGCGCCGCGCCGCCCGCATCGGCGACGGCCTGATCCCCCAGTTTGCGCCCGACGACGCGGGGCGGGATCGCATAGCCCGGATGCGGGAGTACGCCGCAGAAATCGGCCGCGACCCCACGTCCATTGGAATCGACGGCTTCGTCTACGCGAAAGACCCATTCAACCTCGACGACGCGCACAATGAGGCGCAGGCGTGGGCGGACTTGGGGGCAACCCATTTGTCGTTGAACACCATGAACTTGGGGCTGAAGGGGCCCGACCAGCACATAGAGGCGATACGGCGGTTCAAGGAAGAGTATTCCGGCTAGGGCCGCCCTTCGAGAACCGCAGGACATTCGTAATGGGAAGGGATTGTGGCGGGGTCGGTCGCGATCCTCCGCGCCTGCTGTCCATTCCCCCTTCGAGAACCTCAGCAACTGTTTTGTGTAGCAAGGCGGTTGGGGTTCCACGGGGTGTTGTGACGAAGAATGGCATTAAGGATGGTCAAGAGCTTGTGCATGCAGGCTATCAAGGCGACTTTCTTGGGTTTGTGTTGAGCCACCAACCGTTGGTAGAAGTCGCGAAGCACCGGATTGCACCGCAAGGCGGCCACCGTGGGCATGTACAGGGCGGCGCGCACTTGGGACCTGCCGCCCCAGCAGAAACGGGGGCCGTGGCGGAGGCCGCTGTCACGGGCCATGGGGGCCAGGCCCACCAAGGCGGCCAGGGCCTTGTGGCTGAGGGTGCCCAGTTCCGGCAGCTCCGCCAGAAGGGTGATGCTGAGCGTCGGGCCCACCCCGGGCACGCTGCGCAGCAGCCGCTCCCGCTCCTGCCAATGGGGAGACTGGTCTATGCGCTGGGTCAAGTCCCGGTCCAAGTCAGCCACTTCCCGGTCCAGCATATCGATGACCCGCTCAATTCGGCCTCGGACGTTGGTCCGGGCGGGGGCCAGGCGCTGCCGTTCCGCCGTGCGCATCTGGATCAGTTGGCGCCGCCGGGCCACCAATGCCGCCATGTCCAAGTCTTCCGATGCCGCCGGCGGCTGGGGTTTGACTCCACTGACCCGGCCGTAGCGGGCAATGACCCCTGCGTCCAGACGGTCTGTCTTGGCCAGGATCCCCTGGGACCGTGCGAAGTCCCGCACTGGGCGGGGATTCACCACCGCCACCGGCAGCCCTGCCTCGCCCAACAGGGAGACCGCCACCCCTTCGTAGCCTCCGGATGCTTCCAAGACGATGAGGTCCGGACCCAGTACCGCCAGGCCCTGGACCAACTCCGCCAAGCCCTCCGGGTCCTGGGTGACACGCCACTGCTCCCCGCCGGGGTCTACTGCTACATCCAGCCAATCCTTGGCTACGTCAATTCCCACAACCTGCCCTTTCTTGGGACGTTCCATCTACTTCTCCCTCCGGCCCTGCCTTGTGATTCGGGCTCTCTGCGGCCCTGGCAACTGTTCGGGCTCCATGGGGTATTCGCCGGGGCGACCACGCTGAGGCTCGGCTTTTCGACCTGGGACGAATCGGTCTGCCCCGCCGTCTCTATTAATATACAAGGACGAACGGACAGCCTCGTTACAGCCTGAAAGTTTGGCTCCGGAGTGCCTCAAGACCGGCCTTTCAAGGCCCTCAGGATAAACGGGCGGCCTCGTTGCAGCCTGGAAGTTGTTGGCTCCGGTTTACCTCAGGACGGACCGTTCGAGAGCCTCAGGGCAAGGCGGTTGGGGCCTGGGTAGCCCGTTCGTCCTGAGGGAAATCGAAGGGGGAACGGGCGGGGGGTGAAGGGTCGGCCCCGATCCTCCACTCCGGCTGCCCGTGCGCCCTTAGAAAACCTCAGCACATGCTCAGGGAGACCGGTAAAGGGTGGAACCGTCTGGGCTAGTGCAGCAGTTCCCGCACCCGGTCCAGGACCCGGTTGCCCACCTCGTACTTGCTCATTAGGGGCAGTTCCTCTACCTGCAAGTCCCGGCCGATCAGCGCCACCTTGTTGGTGTCGGCGCCGAACCCGCTGTCCGGCTCGGTAATGTCGTTGGCGACGATCAGGTCCAGGCCCTTGCCTTGGAGCTTGGACTTGGCGTTGGCCAGCAGGTCTTCACTTTCTGCGGAGAAACCGACCCTGACGAAGTCGCCTTGGGCCGCCTCCAGGATATCCACGGTCTTGGCCAGGTCGATGGACATGGCGTCGGCGGACTTCTTGATCTTTTCCGGCGACGCGTCGGCAGGCCGGTAGTCGGCCACGGCCGCGGCCATAATCAAGGCGTCGGCGTCATTCACCTGGGCCAGCACCGCTTCGCTCATTTCCTGGGCTGACGTGACGTTCACCACCTGCACCAGCGGAGGGTCGGGCAGGCTGGTGGGCCCGGCAACCAGCACCACCGAGGCTCCCCGGTCCCGGGCCGCTTCGGCGATGGCATATCCCATCTTGCCGGACGAGTGGTTGGTAATGGCCCGCACCGGGTCGATGGCCTCCCAGGTCCCTCCCGCGCTGACCACTATGGAGCGTCCGGCCAGGTCGCCCTCCTGGCCCAGGGCCGCGGCGATGTGGCCCAGCAGTTCTGCGGGCTCCAGCAGGCGGCCCGTTCCCGTTAGCCCGGAGGCCAGCCTGCCCGAGGCCGGGCCGGCGATGATCACGCCCCGGTCCCGCAGCTTGGCCAGGTTCTCCTGGGTGGCCGGATGGTCGTACATGTTGGCGTCCATGGCCGGCGCAATCAACAACGGCGCATTGGAGGCTATGACCGTGGTGGTCAATGGGTCGTCGGCCAGCCCCGCGGCCAGCTTGGCGATGCAGTGGACCGTGGCCGGCGCGATGACTATCAGGTCGGCCCGCCGGGCCAGGGCCACGTGGTCCATGCCGAACTCGGACTGGGGATCGAACCCGTCGGTGACCACGTCCCGGTGGGTTATGGCGCGGAAGGACAGCGGGTCGACGAAATTGGTGGCCCCGTAGCTAAGCACCGTGTCCACCAAGGCCCCGGCCTGCTTGAGCTTGCTGGCCAGGTCCAGCGCCTTGTAGCAGGCGATGCTGCCGGTAACGCCCAGGACTATGTTCCGGTCGATGAACGGCGAGGCCGCCATGTCTTTCCTAGTCCGTGCCCGGCGCCGCGGGGACGGCGGGGTTGGGGCGCTGCTGGTTGATTTCGTGCACCAGGCGCAGCCCGACCAACGTCAGGTCGGGGTTGATGGCGTCGAAAATCTCGGTCTGGCAGGCTATGGGTTCGATGAGACCTCCCGTGCCGATGACCTTGGAGTCCTGCCCCAGTTCGGACTTGAACCGTCCCACCATGTAGGTCACCAGGCCGGTGTAGCCCAGCACCAGGCCCGACTGCATCGCCGCCGTGGTGTTCTGGCCGATGGCCGTCTTTGGGGCGGTAAGCTCAACCCGCCGCAGTTGCGACGTGTTCTGGTACAGGGCCTCGGCGGCCAGGTTGATGCCGGGGGCGATGGCCCCGCCCAGGTAGGCGCCCTCCCGGGTCACCGCGTCGAACACGGTGGCGGTGCCGATGTCCACCACGATCAACGGGGGGCCGTACAGTTCGATGGCGGCCACGGCGTCCACGATGCGGTCGGAGCCCACGTCCCGTGGGCTGTCATAGAGGATTTTCAGGCCGGTGCGGGTGCCCACGGTGACTATTAACGGCTGCACCGAGAAGTAAGAACGGCATACCTGGTCGAAGACTACGGTAAGGGGAGGGACGACGCTGCAGATGCACGCCTGGTCGACCGCGGCGGGATCGACCCCCTTGATGCGGAGCAGGTTGGTCAACACCAAGCCGTACTCATCGGCGAGTTGGCGGCTGTCGGTGGCTATGCGCAGCGTGGTGGTGAGGCGTTCGCCGTCGAATACCCCGATGGTTACCGTGGTGTTGCCTATATCGATGGTAAGCAGCATAGGGCGGACCCGCTGGTATAGAGGCCAATTATACGGCACCCATGTTTTAGCGGCAATGAAAGCCGACAAACGGCCATCCATGGTTTATAATTCCGGTGGCCAAATCGTGAAACCGCCGGGACGGCGTTTGCCAAGGCGCGGCGCTAAGATTTGGCCGCCCGAAAGCCTGAATACCATTGGACATGGGATGTAGTCGATGAGCAAGTTTCTTGACCGTCTGGAGCAAATCAACCTGGGCGCCAGCGCGGCGCTGGGGTTTGGGGTATCCCGGACCCAGAGGCCGCCGGGAATGGCCCTGGTGGGGCTGGTCTCCGGCGGCCACGCCAAAGGCGTCAAGACCCTCGCCGGACTGGGGCCCGACGCCGCCTTGGTGTCGGGGCTGGACGACCCGGCGGCGGTCCAGGAATTGGCCAAAGGACTTGACGGCGAGACGCCATGGGGGACCCGGCTGCCGTCTCTGAACGAAGAAGAAGCCCAGGCGCTGGAGGAGGGCGGCTGCGACATGGTTGCCTTGTCCCTGCAGGGCACAACGGTCGCCGCCGCAGCGTCGGAGAACATGGCCAAGCTCCTTTGCGTCGAGATCGACGTTGACCCGGACCAACTGCCGGCCATCGGCGCCCTTCCCGTGGACGCACTGCTGCTGCCCATGGGCGGCGTTGCAACGCCCTGGACGCTGCAGGACCTGGCGGCCGTAGCCAAAATCAGCCGCCGGGTGAGCCAGTACATCCTAGTCGAGGTGTCCCAGCCTCCCAGCCAGAAAGAGTTGGAAGCCCTGCGCAACGTAGGAGTTCACGGCCTGGTGGTGGACGTTGCCGGAATGAAGGCCAAGGAGTTGGCCTCCCTCAAAGAGGCCTTGCAGGAAATGCCCCGCCAGAAGTCCGAGCGGCGGGACCGTCCGGCGGCCGTGGTGCCCACGTCGGCATTTCCCGGCGGCTTCTCCCCCGAGCCGGGGGAATCGAGGGCCTAGAGTGGCTGCCAAAGCTACTTTGCAGCTACCGACGGCGCGGGCCCTTGCCGCCCGCGCGGTCTTGCGAGCAGGGGTCGGCAGATGACCGGCGACCGGCCTAACTCCGAGGGGTTGGACCTGGAAGGCCTGGTGCTGCCGGACCAGGGCATCATCGAGCTGGCCGACAAGCTGACCGGGTACATGACCGAGATTCAACTGGGCGGCGTTCCCGACGTCATCGGCCAGGTGCTCGACGACTTCCTGGAGCAGTGCGGCAGTATGCCCGAGGACCTCACGGAGCCCGAGGCTTTCGACGAGATCACCCGGAACCAGCTTGCCGTTACTTTGGCCTACCAGTTGGGGAGATTGGAGGGTAGGTCGCCCCAGGTGGTCCGGAGGCTGGTGCAGCAGGCGCTCAAGAAATGGGGCTCCCGCCCCGTGGACCCGTCTCCCGACATATCCGACGACGACCTGGAATCGCCAAAGGAGATGGTCTACCCCCGGTTACGCCGCCTGGAATACGCGTCACCCGAGGACGAAGCTCCTTAACCCGCCATGGCCGACGACACTCCCGCCTACGATCTGGCGTTGACCGGTGGGACCCTCCTGGACCCGGCCCGAGGCGTCCACGACCGCCGGGACGTCGCTTTTAAGGACGGCGCGGTGGCCCAGGTGGCTGACCGCATCGACCCCGCTTCGGCCGCAGCGTCCGTCGACGTGTCCGGAAAGCTGGTTACTCCAGGCCTTATCGACCTGCACGGCCACTTCTACCACGGCGGCGCGGGGTCGGCAGTCCACGCCGACCAGAAGTGCCTGCCTGCCGGGGCGACTACCGGCGTCGACGCCGGGACCGCCGGGTTTCTCAACTACCGGGCCATGCGCGACTACGTGTTCCCCGCCCACCGCACCCGGTTGCTGGCCTTTCTCCACATCGGGGCCGGGGGCTTGGCGCTAAACAGGATTTTGGGCGGCGGCCTTCACGACATGAGGGTAATCGACGTCGATCAGACGGCGGAGGCCATCAAGCAGAATCCGGGCTTCTTATTGGGGGTCAAGGTGCGCATGCATTTCAACGCCGTGGCCCGCTGGAACGCTCACGACGCCATGAAAGCCGCCCGAGAGGCCGCCGATAAATCTGGCAGCCTCTTGATGGTCCACGTCAGCGGAACGCCCATTCCCTTGCCGGAGGTCCTGGAATACCTGGGGCCGGGGGACATAGCAACCCACGCTTTCAACGGCAACCCCGAGTCCATGCTGGACGGGGTGGGGAAGGTGCGCCCGGAGGTCCGCCGCGCCGCCGAGAGGGGCGTGGTCATGGACGTGGCCCATGCCGGCGTCCACTGCGACGTCGAAGTCGTCAAAGCCGCGCTGGAGCAGGGGCTTGCCCCGGACACCATAAGCACGGATATTCACGACCACCCTCCCGACCGCACCGTTTACCTGATGAACGACCTGGTCAGCAAGTTCCACGCCCTTGGGCTGCCCCTGCAGGACGCCGTAGCCGCGGCTACGTGCAGGCCGGCGCGGGTCCTGGGCCTGCAGGAGTCGTTGGGGTCCCTGGCCCCGGGCATGGCCGGCGACGCCGCGGTCTTCGAAATGCGGGAAGGCCGTTTCGCCTGGCAGGACATGGCCGGGCACACGGTGCGGGGAGAAATGAGGCTGTCGCCCTACCTAACGGTGCGGGACGGGGCCGTCGCCTGGCGAGACGACATGTTTGGCGACATGGGAGAGTGCTGAGGCGCTGCGCTTATTCCACAGTGGCGGCCACGGTGGTGTGGGGCTCCCCGTTCAGGTGAAAGACGAAGTCCAGCGTCTCTCCCGCCGGAAATTGAGCGCGGTCGACGGCCACCATGACCATCGGAGCCAGCAGGTAGGGGTATTCCTTGCCCTGGGGCGAATCGTCCAGTTCCAGCAGGACGACGGCGCGGTTGCCCTCCACGGAAAAGCCTTCCACCGACAGCGGGTCCCCTTGGAAGGGACGCCACAGGTAATAGGCGGCCAGCAGTATTGAATTGGGGAGGTCGATCCTTCCCAGGCTGGTGGTTGTTCCCAACGTCCGCTTGGTGGTGAATCCCTGCTGGAAGGCGTCGAGCTCGTCCTGGCTGGTGATGACGAACACCTTCAGTTCCTCGCTGAACACCTGCAGGTCGTCCGAAACGTCCGGGTACACCCATCCGCTGTTGACGTACTTCCATAGGGGCGCCTCGCCGGCGCCCGCTTCGGGAGCGTCGGTCGACGACGAGGAGGCTCCCCCGCAGGCTGCCAGAAGAATTGCGGCCGCCAGGGCCAAGGATACTTGAATCCGCAACATGACTATGGAGCATCATACCAAAATCCCATCTTTTCGCGTATTGGTACGCACCTCAGGCTTCGGCCGGATTGGTACAGGACAAAATCGGGCGGCGCCAAAATGGTGATTCCCCGTGCATGGCTTTGCTTGTAAACGGCACAGTGGACTGTCAAACTGTAAATATGAAGCTGGGCGAATTTGAGATCATCGAGCCGGTCCCGGAATTGGAAGACCCCCACGTCCTGGCGGTGCTCCGGCCCTGGATCGACGTGGGCAACGTGGGGACCTTGAGCCTGAGCCGGGTGGAGAGGCACCTACGGGCCCAGGAGGTGGGACGTTTGCCCCGGCCTGGGCGTTTCTACGATTTCACCCGCTACCGGCCCCGCTCATACATGAACCACGGGCAGCGGGAGTTTTCCATTCCCAACACGGTAATCAGGTGCGCCCGCCGGGAAGACGCCGCCGACATTATTCTCCTGCACCTGCTGGAGCCCCACGCATTTGGAGAGGACTATACCGAGTCGGTGCTGGAAGTGCTGAAATACTTCGGTGTCAGGCGGTACAACGTGGTCGGCGCCATGTACGACATGGTGCCGCATACCAGGCCCCTGTTGGTGTCCGGCACCGGCGGCGAGTCCGCTGCCGAGGAAGAATACAGCCTGACCGGGGCCCGCCCCAGCGACTATGAAGGACCAACGTCCATTACCCAGCTGATTTCCATGCAGGCGGGAGAGATGGGTATCGACACGAGGACCTTCATAGTGCACCTGCCACAGTACTTCCAGGTGGAAGAAGACTACGCCGGCGCTGCCAGGCTGACCGAGATTCTCTGCAACCTGTACCAGTTTCCCAAACGGCTGATGGACCGGGAGCGAGGCCTCCAGCAATACGATTCCCTGCGGAACATTGTGGGGACGACGTCCGAGGTCTCTTCGCTGCTGGAACGCCTGGAAGAGCGGTACGACAAGCAGGAGAAGGGAGAGGTCCCGCCGCCGTCTCTGTCTCCCAACATAGAGCAGTTCCTGCGCAAGCTGGACCAGGACTTCCAGGCTTCTTAGGGAGGGTGGTCCCCGCCGAGTGGCGAGACATGATCTAAAGATGAACGAAAGCGAGGCCGGGCCCTCAGAATCTGATTGACGCTGAGAGGGCCTTATGATAGAGTAACGCCTTCATAAATCGTGGTTTTCTGAGGATTCAACCGGAGGAGAGGAGTATCGCCAGGCAGTACCGGGTAAACGAGCGTATTTCATCTCCGCAGGTTCGGGTGATCGGCGAAGATGGTGGGCAACTGGGCGTGATGGACGTAAGACAAGCGCTGCAGCTCGCCCGAGACGCCAACATCGATCTGGTCGAGGTTGCGCCAAACTCCGACCCGCCAGTATGCCGCCTGCTCGACTACGGAAAACTGCGGTACCTCAGTTCCAAGAAGGAGAGGGAGTCCAAGAAGGGTCAGAAAAGCACTGACCTGAGGGAAGTGCGGTTTAGGCCCAACATAGGGACCCACGACCTGGACTCCAAGACCCGCAAGGTCAGGGAGCTAATCAGCGACGGTTCCAAGGTCAAGTTGACCGTCAGATTTCGAGGGAGAGAAGCGGCCCATCAACAACTGGGTTTGTCGGTACTGAAACGCGTAGCCGACGAGCTTAAAGACGAAGTACGACTGGAGAAACCGCCGGCGCTGGAGGGGAGAGCCCTTTCGATGATACTGGTGCCAACCCCCCAACGCGGTGAGAAGACGGAAAAGGCCGCAGACTTAGCCGATGCCAAAACTTAAGACCCACAAGGGCGCCAAGGCCCGCATCCACGTTACCGGCTCCGGGAAATTGATGCGGCGGAAGCGCATGAGCAGCCACCTTAGGCGTAAGAAGCCCAACAAGGTTACTCGCAAGTACGCGCAGAAGCTGCTGGTGGACAGCAGCAACGTGCCCCGCTTTAGCCGGCTGCTCCCTTACGGTTAACCCTAGAACACCTGTCACGGAGACCAGAAATTGCCTAGAGTAAAACGAGGAGTCACCAAGCACCGGCGGCACAAGAAGGTGCTGCTGGCGGCTAGAGGATTCCAGGCTTCCTCTCACCGCAACTACAAGTGGGCCAAAGAAGCCCTGCTGCATGCCTGGGACCACGCCTATCGCCACCGGCGGGAACGCAAGGGCGAGTTCAGGCGTTTGTGGATCGTCCGCATCGGGGCGGCATGCCGCAAGTCGGGAATCACCTACAGCCGGTTCATGTACGGCCTGAGGAAGGCCGGCGTGGAGCTGGACCGGAAGATCCTGGCCGACCTGGCGGTACGGGATGAGGCCGCGTTCCAGAAGCTGGTAGGGATCGCCGCCGAGCAAGCCGGGGCCTGACTCCCTCTTCCCGACTAAGTCCGAGCCAGCCCGGAAAGCTCAGGACTTGGACTTCTTGGGTTCCGCTTCTTTCCTGACGAAACCGTAGTAGGTATCCGCGTCCAGGATCCTGCCCAGCGTGTCTTCGCTCATGGTGATGGGACGCACCGGCGTCGCCCACTTCTCCGTAAGCTCATAGTGTATGTCGCTCAGATACGTGGGGCGGTTGCGCTGCCTCAGCAGTATCCGGAATACGATCTCCTGAATCGGCATTTCGGTCTTGATGTATTCCTCGTCATTCTTGCTGTACCTGGCGATCTCGCTCACTAGCTTTGCGACCTCAGGCAATTCCTGGTCCGGCTTCTGCAGAGACGGGCAAGCCGCCGGGCGTCGGCCGGCAACCAACGTCACCGCCGACCGGTTCAGTTGGGCCAGCCGCGGGAAGCTGATCTGGTACTGGGCCACCAGTGTGGGTTCCTGGGAAACTTCGGACTCAGCAGTGGTCATACGTCAACCTCTTCGTTCCAGTCCAGCATAATGATCTGGACCGTTTCTCCTTGGGTCATTGTGGGCGCGTCGTGGGGGCATATGGCCAGGCCATTGGCCCGGGACATGGATGTCAGAATGTTCGATCCCTGCGGGCCGGTGGGCGCCGCATAATAGACGCCGTCTTTCCTGGTCACCTCCACCCGGGCGTACACTCTTCTTCCGTCGAAGTTGTGAATGGGCCCGGTGAGCACTCCCTCCACCGTGGGGCGGGACAGCCGCCGGCGGCCCAGCATGGTCCTGATGGCTGGGCGGGCGAACATCTCAAAAGCCACCATGGCGCTTACCGGGTTGCCGGGCAGCCCCAGCATGGGCACCGTCTTGCCGTCGGGGCCGTTTAAGTGCCCAAAGGCCAGGGGCTTGGCCGGCCGCATGCGCACCGACCAGAAGTTGATGTCTCCCCGCTGGTTGAGAACGTCTTTCACGATGTCGTAGTCGCCCTTGGAAACGCCCGCAGACGTAATGACCAGGTCGGCGTCGACGGCCTCTTCCAATTTCCGGTGCAGGTCACCCAGGTCGTCTTTGGCGATGCCCAGGGTCTTGGCTATGCCGCCGCAGCCGATAACCGAGGCGGCAACTGTGAAGCTGTTGCTGTCGTAAATCTTGCCGCCCTCCAGGGCTGCGCCGATAGGCGTCAGTTCGTCTCCGGTGGCCAGTATCGACACCACCGGCTTACGGGCAACCTTGGCCGTTTCCATCCCCAAAGAGGCCAGGACTCCGACCTCCGCCGGCCGAATTACGGTACCGGCCTTCAGCACCAGCTCGCCCTCGCCCACGTCTTCCCCCGCCGGCCGGACGTTGGCCCCAAGGGGCAGCGCGGCCATGATAGCCACCTCTTCCAGGGGCCTTCCGGCCTTGCGGCGCTCCACCTCATCGGTCTCCTCGAAGGGCACCACGGTGTCGGCCCCGTCGGGAACCGGCGCGCCGGTCATAATGCGCACCGCGGTGCCGGGCTGCACGGTCTGGGACGGCACCTGCCCGGCGGCCACCAGGCCGATGACCTTAAGCTGCCGCGGGTCGCCGGGGGAGGCCCCGACGATGTCGTCGCCCTGCACCGCATAGCCGTCCATGCCCGAGTTGGCCATGGGGGGGATGTCGTGAGGGGACCTGACGTCTTCGGCCAAGGCATGGCCCAGGGCTTCCAGGATTGGAGTGGACACCGGTTCCAGCGGGGTGAAGCTGGCCATGATGCGCTCGTAGGCGTCTTCCACGCTCAGCATGTCCTGCCCCACGTGCCGGTGGCCGTGCTCGTGGCGGGCTGTGTGTCTATGAGTGTGTGCTGTCATACGTTGCCCTCCCCTGCGTTAAGCCCGCAGCGAGGCCTGCACCTCCCGTTCCAGGGTGCGCATCAGGCCGTTCAGGGAACGGTCCACCTCCTCGTTGGTCAAGGTCCGGTCCTTGGCCTGGAAAGACAGGTGAAAGGCGAGAGACTTGGTCCCAGCAGCGACATTGTCGCCGGAGTAGATATCGAACAAATCGGCGTGTTCCACCAACCGGTGACGGGTGATGACGTCGAGGACCCTGCCCGCCGGCACGTCTTCGGGGACCACCAAGGCCAGGTCCCGGGTGGCCGAGGGGAAACGGGCCAAAGGAACGAAGCTCCGGCTCCCGGTGGGAAGCGCTTCCAGCAGGGCGTCCATTTGCAGTTCGAAAAACGCGACCGGCTCAACCCGCACGTCAAACGTCTCGGCGATGGCCGGGTCCAGCTCCCCGACGATGCCCAGCGTCACGCCCGCCGCCGCTATCGCAGCTCCTCGTCCGGGGTGCAGGAAAGGGTCCTGGGCCGGTGTGTATTCAGCATCGATTCCAATACGTTGCAGCAGGCCGTCGGCCACGCCCTTGGCGTCATAGAAGCCCAGGGACTCGCTCTCCACCAGCCACGACGGCTCCCACCGGTGCCCCGCCAGCAGGCCGCACACCATCTGCCGCTCCTTCGGAAGCTCGCCGGGCCGGGGCAGGAACACGCGGCCCAACTCGAACAGGCGAAAGGGGCCCTCGCCGTGCCCCTGGTTGGCCGCCAGTGTCCTCAGCAGGCTGGGCCGCAGCGAAGTGCGCAGGCTATTCTCTTCGGAGTTCAGGGGGTTGGCAACGGTGAGATAGGCGTCGGCCCCGCCGTTGGCGCCCACTTGGGCCAGGTCGTCCGGGTTGACCAGCGGGTAGCTGATGACTTCTTGGATTCCGCTGGACGCCAGCGCGTCCTTCACCGCTTCCGCCAGCCGCCGCCCGGGGTCCGGCTGCTGGTATGGAATTGGAGTAGACAGCATGGCCACGGGCACTGAATCGTATCCCAGGATCCGCACCACCTCTTCGACCAGGTCGTCTTCTATGGCGACGTCGCTCCGCCAGTAGGGTATCGCAACCTCTACACTCTCGAAGTCCAGCCGTTGAGTCTCGAAACCCAGGGACCGCAGCACCCGCTCCACAGTGTCCAAGTCTACGTCCATGCCCAGCACCTTTTTCAAGCGCCGGGTGGTCAGCTTGACGGACTCGGGCAAGTCCCGGCCGCCGGGGAACACGTCGATGATTCCCTTGGCCACGGCGCCGCCCGCCACCTGCTGTATTAGCTGGGTTGCCCGGCGCAGGGCAATGGGCGCAAGCTCCGGCCGCAATCCCTTCTCAAATCGCAGGGTAGCGTCGGTGCGCAGTCCCAGGCTCCTGGCGGTCTGACGGTTGTTGAGCGGGTCGAAGTTGGCCGACTCAAGCAGCACGGCGGTGGTCTCGACGCCGATCTCGCTGTTGGCCCCGCCGATGACCCCGCCCAAGCCGATGGCGTCGTTGGCGTCGGCGATCACCAGCGACTCGGTGGTCAGTTTGCGCTCCACGCCGTCCAACGTCACCAGGGTCTCCCCGGCGCGGGCCCGCCGGACGATGATAGTCCGGTCCTTGAGCCGGTGGTAATCGAAGGCGTGGAGGGGCTGGTTGTACTCCAGCATTACGTAGTTGGTCACGTCCACCACGTTATTGATGGGCCGCAGCCCGGCTTTGGTCAGCTTGTCCTGGAGCCAGTCCGGCGACGGTCCGACTTTCAGGTCCTTGATGAGGCTGGCGGTGTAGCGGCCGCAAAGGTCCGGGTCGGCTATGCTTATGGACACCTCTTCGGAGATTGCGGGGCCGACTTCCGGGTAGCTGATTTCCGGCTCCCTCGCGACCGCCCCGGTGAGAGCGGCCACCTCGCGGGCCACGCCCAGCAGCGAGAAGCAGTCCAGCCGGTTGGGCGTCAGTTCCAATTCCAGGATGGTGTCGCCCAGGTAGCCGTCCAGGGGAGCGCCCAGCGGGGCGTCGTCGGGGAGGACGATTATCCCCGTGTGGTCGTCTCCCATGCCCAACTCCAGCTCCGAGCAGATCATGCCTTCCGACACCACGCCGCGGATGCGGGCCGGCTTCAGGGGCTCCTTGGCCCCGCTATGGGGGTTGAACAGCCGGGCGCCCGGCCTGGCGAAGCATATCTTATGCCCGGCGTCCACGTTGGGCGCGCCGCACACCACCTCCACCTCTTCGCTGCCGGTGGTTACCTGGCACAGCCTGAGGCGGTCGGCCTGGGGATGGGGCCGGATGGCCGTCACCTGGCCCACCAGCAGGCAGTCACCCCAGTCGCCGATGCGGTGAATCTCGCCGGCCTCAACGCCGGCCATGGTCAGGCGGTGGGCAAGCTCGTCAACTGGCAGGTCCACGTCCACGTAGTCGCGCAGCCAGGAAAGGGGTACTTTCATCGTCCCTTTTGGGCCCCGTTGTTCAAAACTGCCTCAAAAACCTCAGGTCGTTGGCGTAAAAGTGCCGGATGTCGTCGATGCCGTACTTGAGCATGGCAATGCGTTCGGGGCCCATGCCAAAGGCGAACCCGGTATATTTCTCCGGGTCGTAGCCAACCCCCTGCAACACCTTGGGGTGCACCATGCCGGCGCCCATGATTTCAATCCAGCCGCTGTCCCGGCAGACGCGGCAGCCACCGGCCTCTCCGCCGCAGGAGAAGCAGTCTATGGACATGTCCACGCCGGGCTCCACGAAGGGGAAGTAGTCGCACCTGAACCGCACTTTGCGTTCCTGCCCGAACAACCGGCGGGCAAATTCATACAGCGTGCCTTTCAAATTGGCAAAGGTGATGCCCTCGTCCACCGCCAGGCCTTCCACCTGGTGAAAATGCCACTCGTGGGTGGGGTCGGTGGCCTCGTACCGGTACACCTTTCCCGGCACCACGACGCGAATTGGAGGCTCGTTGGCCTCCATTACCCGCGCCTGCATGGGCGACGTATGGGTGCGGAGCAGCATCGGCCGCTCGCCGTCCTCGTTCAAATAGTCCACCCACAGGGTGTCCAGCATGTCCCGCGCCGGGTGGCCCTTGGGGATGTTGAGCATCTCGAAGTTGTACCGGTCCCATTCCACCTCGGGGCCCTCGACGATACTGAAACCCATGCCCGCGAAGGCATCGCAAATCTCTCTCACGACCTGGGTGGTGGGATGGAGACGGCCCAGGGAGTTGGGACGACCCGGCAGGGTAACGTCCAGCCCTTCCTGGGATGCGGTGCGGGCCCGCTCGGCGGCGGTGATTTCCTTTGCCCGGCTTTCCAGCCGGTCTTCCAGGTCCCGCTTGGCCTGGTTCGCCAGCGCGCCGGCCTCGCGGCGCTCCGCAATGTCCAACTGGGAGAGGCCCCGCAGCAGCGCCGTCAGGCGTCCGCGGCGGCCCAGGTAGGCGACCCGCCAGTCTTCCAGCGATTTCAGGCTCTCTAGTTCTTGGAGTTCTTTCAGCGCCCCTTGGGCCAACTCATCGATGGACTGGGCTGTGGGTCCTGACAACTTAGCCTATTCTCGCCTTTGCCAATTACCGTAGCAGCAAATAGTCATGTGCGGCCAAGCCATTATAGGAACGGCGGCTGCCTTGGGTCAAGGCGGCTCGCCTGCGCCGGAACTGTCATTCCGAGGAGCGAAGCGACGAGGAATCTGGGGATGGGCTCCCCCCGCATAAGCCTGTGCCCGCCACCCCAGACCCCTCGCTGCGCTCGGGGTGACGCGGTGATGTGACTCTTGAGTCAAGGCCGGGCGTCTCCCATGCCCCAGCTTCGGTGGGCTGTGTGCGAGGCTGCCCGTTATAGCCCGTGTATAATTGACTGCCAATAAGCTCGACGCCGGACATTCCCGGCAAGCGGCGGGCGCGTCACCGCCAGCCCGGCGCACCTGCGTGAGGAGGCTCCCAATGCCCATCATTCAACGGCCCTACGTTCCTCCCGAAGACCAGGTGCCCCAGGAAGAAAATTTCGTCAATCCCGGCGACCCCGAGGCCGCCGCCGGCGGGTCGGGAGACCCCATCACCTTCTACAGCGACTCGATGCATATATTCAGCAGCCTGTACTCCGCGGTCCTGTTCTTCGGCGAGCAGATGGAGGAGCGAGAGCCGATCCTGCGGGCCCGCATCAAGGTCAGCCCGCAAATGCTGAAGGCCATCGCCCTGCTCTCCGCCAAGCACGTGCGGGAGTACGAGGAGGCGGTGGGGCCCATCACCCTGCCGGAGCAGGTCTACGCCGCCTGGGAACTGGAGCCTGACAAGGGATGACCGAGGCGCCGGACGACCGTCCGCTGGCCGAGGACTTTGCCGCGCCGGTGCCGGTCCAACCCGGCGTGGACTACGCCAACCCCGAAGACTGGAGCTGGCGTCTGGTCGGCGCCAGCCAGCCCAGCAAGGCGGTTATGCACCTGACCCATAGCGACGTTACACGAGTGATGGTCGATGTGCTGCGTCCGTCGGACTCGCCGCCGGAAGCGCCGTTCCGCATAGTCCGCGACATCCCCATCATCATCATCGACAGTCTGGACAAGTACTGGGCCGCCGAGTCGCGTACTCAGCTTCCCCTCAGCGGTCTCAGGGTCCCCGTGGAGCACGAGACCAGGAACGGAGCCAAGCGGGCGCTGGCCGCAGACCTGGCCGCGCAGTTGAGGCTCCTCCTGCTGCTATCGACGTCCTACCAGCAGAACATGGCCCCCCAACTGAAAGAGAACCTGGCCCTGCTCTCTCAGTACCTGGAGCCGCGGGATGATTCTGCGGGGAGTAGCTGACCGCCAGTCAGCTTCCGGCAGCAAGCCTCGCCGCCACAGCATCTACGACCTCGGCCAGCGGGACCATCTCCGCCTCGGCGTCAGTGCGGCCCTTGACCTCGGCCTGTCCGTTCTTGAGGTTGCGGGGGCTGACCACCAGCCGCAGGGGCAGGCCCAGCAGGTCGGCGTCGTTGAACTTCACCCCTGCCGCCTGGTCCGGACGGTCGTCGTAGAGGGTTTCCACTCCTTTGTCCCAAAGTTCTTTGTATAGCCGGTCCGCCGCTTCCACGACGTCGCCGTCCGACATGTTCAGGGCCACCAGGTGTGCCTGGTAGGGCGCTACCGGCGGCGGGAAGACGATGCCCCGCTCGTCGTGGTTCTGCTCTATTGCGGCGGCCAGCAGGCGGCCCACGCCTATCCCGTAGCAGCCCATGGTGATGGGACGCTGCTGCCCCTCGCTGTCCAGGTACAGGGCGTCCAGGGCCTCGCTGAAGAAAGTTCCAAGCTTGAAAATGTGGCCGACCTCGATGCCCCGGCTGGACTCCAGCGCACCACCGCAGTGGGGGCAAAGCTGGCCGGGTTGGGCCAGGGCGATGTCGTCCAGCACGTCCACCTGGAAGTCCCTGGGGTAGTTGGCCCCCGTCAGGTGCGTGTCCGGCTTGTTGGCCCCCACGACGAAGTTGCTGCCCTGGGTGATGGACTTGTCGGCGATTTTGCGTAGGCCCGAAAGCCCCACGGCCGAGGCCGAGCCGGCCACCAGCCCGGCTGACTTTACCTCCTCGTCGTCGGCCAGCCGCAGGTCCTTGACGTGCAGGACGTTCTTCAGCTTGACGTCGTTGATTTCCAGGTCGCCCCTGATGGAGACGAACACCACCTCCCCGTCGGCCGCGTAGAAGACGGCTTTAATCGTCTTCTCGGCGGGAACACCCAGGAACTGGGCCAGGGCGTCGATGGTCTTGATTCCTGGAGTAGCAGTCTCTTCCAAAGCCGCTTCCGGCTCCGAAGAAAGCTCCTTGTACACGCCGACGGCCTTCTCGGCGTTGGCCGTGTAGCCGCAAGCGGGGCAGGTGATGACCGTGTCTTCGCCGGTTGGAGTGGGCAGCAGGAACTCGTGGGAGTCCTTGCCGCCGATGGCCCCGCTGTCGGCCTCGGCCATCAGCACCGGCAATGCGCAGCGGCGGTAGATGTTGCGGTAGGCCTGGGCCATGGCCTGGTAGCTCTCATCCAGGCTGTCGTCGTCGGCGTTGAAGCTGTAGGCGTCCTTCATGTCGAACTCGCGCACCCGCACCAGTCCGGCGCGGGGACGCGGCTCGTCCCTGAACTTGGTCTGTATCTGGTAGAGGATAACCGGCAGGTCCCGGTAGCTCTGCACGTTGGCCCGCACTATGGAGGTGACCACCTCCTCGTGGGTGGGGGCCAGCACCATGGGGCGCCCCCGGCGGTCTTCCAGGGAGAAGAGGTTGTCGCCGAACGCTGCCCGGCGGCCGGTCTGCTCCCACAACTCCGTGGGCTGCAGGGCGGGCATCATCAACTCCTGGCCGCCCGCGGCGTCCATTTCCTCGCGGATGATGTTCTCTATTTTGCGGAGGGAACGCCAGGCCAGGGGGAGGTACGAATAGACACCGGCGGCTACCTGCTGCACCAGGCCGGCCTTCAACATCAAGCGGTGGCTGTTGGTCTCCCCCTCGGGAGGGTCCGAGCGGAGGGTCTTGGAGACCAGCCGGGTGAGCCTCATGAGGCCGCCGGAGTGTTCTCCACTTCTTCCATCAGCGCCGTGAGCATCTGGTCTCCCGGCACCACCCGCACCTTCTCGCCCTTGCGGAAGATTACGGCCCGGCCTGCGCCCGCGGCTATGCCCACGTCGGCGTCCTTGGCCTCTCCGGGGCCGTTGACCTCGCACCCCATGACGGCCACAGTGATCTCCTTGTTGCTGGCCTTGAGCAAGGCGTCCACGTCGTTGGCCAGCTTGACCACGTCCACGTCGGCCCGGCCGCAACTGGGGCAGGCCACCAGGACGGACCCCTTCTGCCGCAGGTTCAGGGCCTTGAGGATTTCGTAGCCGGCGGCCACTTCATCCTTGGAGTTGCCGCTCAGCGACACGCGGATGGTGTCTCCGATGCCCTCGTAGAGCAGCACGCCCAGCCCGACGGCGGTGCGTATGGAGCCGGACTGCACCGTGCCCGACTCGGTGATGCCCAGGTGCATTGGGTAAGGCACCAGTTGAGCCAGGGTCCGGTAAGCCTCCACCGTGGTGGGCACGTCGAAGGCCTTCATGGAAATCTTGATGTCGTCGAAGTCCTGCTCTTCCAACAGGCTCACTTCCCACAGGGCGGTGGCCACCATGTGGTCGATTATGCTGTATTCCCCTTCCTTGATCTCTCCGGCCTTGGGGAGCTTGTTCACCAGGTCCATGTGCCGGGAAAAGCCCCTGGTGCGGCCGATGCCGCCCACCGGGGGCAGGCTGCCGAAATTCACCCCGATGCGGATGGGTATGCCCCGCTCCTTCGCCGCCCGCACCACCGTCCGCACCTGGTCTTCGTTCCGCAGGTTGCCCGGGTTCAGCCGCAGGCAGTCCACGCCGCCTTCGACGCATTCCAGGGCCAGCTGGTAGTGGAAGTGGATGTCGGCGATCAACGGGATGTTGATGCGCTTCTTGATTTCCCCCATGGCCTTGGCGGCGTCCATGTCGGGCACCGCGCTGCGGATGACGTCGCAGCCGGCCTCTTCCAGTTCGTGTATCTGCCGGACCGTGGCGTCCACGTCGCGAGTGTCCGTCTTGGTCATGGACTGCACCGCCACGTCCGCTCCGCCGCCAATCTTCACCCCGCCCACGTAGATCGGCTTTGTTGGCCGCCGTTTGTTCATTGACTAGCCTCGTTTCCGCAATCAGCTTTAAGCCTATGTTACAGAAATTTGAGTTTTGGCGCTAGTGGAACCCGCCGCGCCTGCCGCCGTTTTGAAGCTGGAGCCTCAGTGCGACGAACCTTGCGCCCTTAAGCGGCTGAAGCGTAGAATTGGCGGCGCCAACAGGACTGGCCCCGAAGACCGTACCGGAGCCGTGGGGCAATGCGATGGGAATATGCGGTTCAAAGATAAAGTAGCGGTGGTCACCGGGTCCGCCCACGGCATCGGCAAGGCCACGGCCAAGCTGCTGGCCGCCGAGGGAGCAAGTTTGGTGGCGGTGGACATAAGCGAGCCGGGCCTGGCCGCAGTCGCCGAGGAAATAGAGGCCGCCGGCGGCAAGGTAACGGCCATGCGGGTCGACGTGCTGGACACCCAGCAGGTGCGGAGCATGTTCGACTCCGTTGTCGCCAACTGCGGCCGCGTTGACATCCTGGTGAACGCCGTAGGCGGTAGTTCGATCATCCCCAACGGCGAGGCCAAAGTAGACGAACTGACCCCGGAGGAATGGGACACCGTAGTCCGGTTCAACCTCAGGGGCACGTTCCTGTGCGTCAGGGCCGCCGTAGAGCAGATGAAGAAGCAGGGAGGCGGCAAGATTGTTAATTTGTCTTCCAGGGCCGCGCGGGGAGTCAGCGACTCCAGCAGCGCCTACGCCGCGTCCAAGGCGGGAATCACGGCTTTCACCAAGAAGGTCGCCGCGGAAGTCGGGCCCTACGGCATAACCTGCAACGCCGTCGCTCCCGCTCTAACCCTCAGCGACCGCATAGCGGACCTGTGGGCACAGAAGTCTGACGAGCACAAGCAGCGGACCATCCAGAACATACCGCTGCGGCGTCCCGCCCAGCCCGAGGACCAGGCCAGGGTCATCGCCTTCCTGGCGTCCGATGACGCCGACTACGTCACCGGCGTGACCATCGACACCGCCGGCGGGCGGTAGCAGGATCTACCCGCCCAACACGCTCCCGCCCTGTATCAGCCGGTTGATGTCCCCGGCGCTGATTACCACGATGGCGCTGACCAGCAGCGCCAGCCCGATCAGGTGCACCAGGCCCTCTTTTTCCGCCGGCACCCGCTTGCCCCGGCGCAGCCACTCCAGCACCACGAACACCAACCGGCCCCCGTCCAGCATGGGAATGGGCAGCAGGTTCAGCACCGCCAGGTTGATGCTAAGCAGCACGGCGATGGTCAGCCAGCCGATGAAGCCGCCGTCCCGGGTCACCTCGCCGGTTACCTGCGCAATGCCGATGGGCCCGGACAGCTCCGGCGCGGAGCCCTGGGACACGGCCCCGAATACCCCCTGCTTGATCAACACCAGGGACTCCCAGGTACTGACGAATCCCTGGGGTATGGCTTCCCAGATAGGCTGAGACCGGCTTTCTATCCGCGGGTCAGCTACGACCGTGGAGACGCCGGTGTGCCAGGTGGGAGACCCGCCCTGCTGGAACCGCGGGGTGACCTGCACTTGTACCTCCCGCCCGTTCCTGGCAACCAGCCATTGCATCGTCGAGTCTTCGCTGGACTGGATAGCCGATGTCAGGTCTTCGGCCCGGTTAACGGCCCGGCCCCCGGCCTGCAGCACCACGTCCCCAGCCCGCAGCCCGGCAAGTTCCGCCGGCGAGTCCCTGGCAACCTCCCGCAGCACGACCTGCCCCTGGGATTCGCCGACGCCGACGCCGACCACCCACCTTCCGGGGGGCCGCTCGAACCGGGGCTCCACCGGTACTACTTGCCGCGCCCCTTCCCGCTGGACCAGCCAGTCCATTTCCGAGCCGCCGTTCAGGAATACCGCTCGCTGCAGGTCGAAGCGGTTCTCTATTGTCTTTCCGTCAGCCTCCAGGACGACGTCGCCAGGCTGCACCCCGGCCGCGGCCGCCGCAGATCCGGGATTGACCTCGGCGACCACTATCGTGCCAACAGTCACGTCACGGGGGACCATGAACAATATCGCGAAGACGATAATGGGCAGGATGGCGTTCATCAGCGAGCCCGATACCAGCACTATGAAGCGTGTGCCCGGGCCCTTGCCCGCCAGGCTCCGCGGGACTGAAGGGTCGTTCTCCCCGGCCAGCCGGACGAACCCGCCGAGGGGCAGCCAGTTTACCGAGTAGAGCATGTCCGCCAGGACCAGCGAGCCTCCGCCCGCTTCCACCGCCTTGACTTTGCCTTCGTGCTTGAGCAAACCGCCGGGGATGGAAAGCTGTTCCGGGAAGTCCTCACCCGAGTCTTGGCGGCTGGAGCCTTGTCCGGGTCCCGCGCCGTCGATGATCCTGGCCACCAGGTTCCCGGAGGCGTCCTCGTCGGAATAGACGGTCACCACCTGGCCGGGGACCAGGCCGCCGGGCCCATCGACGTTGACGAACCTGGTGAACGCATCGATGACGACGGTGGTGTTGCCGGTGTAGAAGCCGAAGGCCCGCGGGGGAAATCCGAACCCGAACTCCAACGCCTTGACCCCCAGGGCCTTGGCGGTGGCGTAGTGGCCGAACTCGTGGACCGCCACCAGCACCAGCAGCATAGGAAGCAGGGCGCCGACGGCGATTAGGACGGTTTCCATGGGGACTTGGCCCTTAGCCCTGGGTCAGTTCGCCGGCCCGGGCCAACGCCCAATCGTTGGCTTGCAGCACCTCTTCGGCGTTCCGTCCCGGCAGCGGCTCGTGGTCGGACAATACCCGCTCCACCACCCGGTAGATGTCGGTAAACCCGATCCTGCGCTGCAGAAAGGCGTCCACCGCCACCTCGTCGGCGGCGCTCAGCACCGTGGCGTAGGTCCCGCCCTGTTGGGCTGCGTTCACCGCCAGGTTGAAGCAGGGATACCGCTCCGGCTCCATGGGTTGGAAGGTCAACGAGTGGCTGATGCCGGTATCCAGCTTGGGAATCATGTCGTTGGGAAAGCGCTGTGGGTAGAACAGGGCATACTGTATGGGCAGCCGCATGTCAGGAGGCCCTAGCTGGGCCTTTACCGAGCCGTCCGCGAACTCCACCATGGAATGGATGGTGCTCTGGGGGTGAATCACCACCTCTATCCGGTCCCAGGGCACCTGGAACAGCCAGTGGGACTCGATCACTTCGAAGGCCTTGTTCATCAGGGTCGCCGAGTCGATTGTAATCTTCTGGCCCATTGACCACGTCGGGTGCTTCAGGGCCTGCTCCGGCGTCACTTCGTCCAATTCCTCCAGTGGGCTGGTGCGGAAGGGACCGCCGGAGCCGGTTATCATCAGGCGGCTTATCGGATTGTCCTCGCCCCGCAGGCACTGCCAGATGGCGCTGGGCTCGCTGTCCACCGGCAGCACGGCCCCGCCGTACAATGCTTCGAACTCCTTGACTAGCTCGCCGGCCATCACTATGGGCTCTTTGTTGGACAAGGCGACCAGCTTGCCGTGCTTGAGCGCGTTGAGCGTCGGCGTCAGCCCCACGTTGCCCATGGTCGCCATCATCACGGTGTCCACTTCTTCCAGGCACACCATGTCCTCCATGGGCGTGAGAGTCACGCCGTTGGGCCACTGGGCCGGGGGATTAATGCACCAGGCGTGCTCCGGGTGGAATTCCTCGATTTGCCGTTGCAGCAGGTCTAGGTTGGTCCCCGCCGCCAGGCCGACAACGTCGAAGCTGTCGGGGAAGGCCCGGACCACGTCCAGTGTCTGGCGGCCTATAGACCCCGTCGACCCGAGAATTACCAGTTTCTTCATGGCTCGAACACCGTTGCCAGGAGATAGTACACGGCTGGAACGGACAGGACGATGCTGTCCAGCCGGTCCAGTATCCCGCCGTGGCCCGGAATCAGGCCTCCGGCGTCCTTGACGTTGGACGCCCGCTTGGCCTTGGACTCCAGCAGGTCCCCCACTTGGGAAAGCACACCTACTGTAGCACCGATGATTGCCAGTTGCCACCGCGGGGAGGACAGGCCCGGCAGAAACCCCAGCGCTATAGCCGCCGCCACCGCGCAGACCAGGCCGCCGACGGCGCCCTCCCAGGTCTTGCCGGGGCTGATGTTGGGGGCCATCTTGTTCCTTCCCAGGACCTGCCCCACCAGGTACGCTCCCGTGTCGACGGCGAACACCGTCAAAAGGGCCAGCAGCAGCCAGTCCCGCCCGACGTCGCCGGAGTCTCCGATATTGCGCAGGGCCAGAGGGTGGCCCAGCAGGAAACCGGCAACCACCGGGCCGCCCGCGAGAAAGCCTGCGGTAGTCAGGAAACGCTCTCCCCGGGAATAGGCCACCAGCCACAGCAGGCTCACGAACGCGCCCGCCGCCAGGATGCCCCCGGAGATAATCAGGAAATTGCTCAGCCCCGAGGCAACCTGCGCTCCAAGCACCCATGCCGCAACCCACATGGCTCCCAGCAGCCAGGGGAGGGAGTCCGTGCCGGAAGGCGACAGCCGGTAGATTTCGCGGACGGCCAGTATTGCCGCCAGCAGCGTGAGCAGTGTCAGCCAGGGCGCGCCCCACCAGACGGCGGCCAGGATGACCGGCAGGCCCACCACCGCCGTGACAGTCCGCAGGAGCAACGATCAGTCCTCTGGATTAACCCTGCCGAAACGCCGTTGGCGGTTGGCGAAGTCCGCCAGGACCTGTTCCAGTTCGGCCGGACCCAGGTCGGGCCAGAGGGTGGGTGTGTGGTAGTACTCGCTGTAAGCCGATTGCCACAGCAGAAAGTTGCTGATGCGCATCTCTCCGCCGGTGCGAATTATCAAGTCGGGGTCGGGTGTCTGGGCGGTGAAAAGATATTTGCCGAACAGGGCCTCGTCTATGTCTTCTGCCGCAACGCCGTCCTGGACCACCCGCTTCACCGCCTCCAGGATCTCGTCCCGACCGCCGTAGTTGAAGGCCACGTTCAGCGTGATGCCCGAGTTTTCCCGGGTCAACTCCTGGGCGTCGGTTACCGCCTCCCGCAACTCCGGGCTCAGCCCGTCCGTCTTGCCGATGTGGACTATGCGGACGTTGTTGTCGTGAAGTTCCCGGGTCTGGTTCTGGAGGGCGTCGTACAGGATTTCGAGAAGCCCCTGCACCTCGTCCGCCGGGCGGTTCCAGTTTTCCGTGGAGAAGGCGTACAGGGTGACGTAGCTGACCCCTCTATTGCCCAGGGTTTCCAGGACTTTGTGGATCCGGTCCACCCCCACCCGGTGCCCCTCCAGCCGGGGAAATCCCCTCTGGGTGGCCCACCTGCCGTTGCCGTCCATGATGAAAGCGACGTGAGCGGGGACCTTGGGCGGCTGCTCCGACGGCGGTTGCGGCGAGGCGGTCCGAGTCTGCATGTTCAGACCTGCATGATCTCGGTTTCTTTGGCGGCGCCCACCTCGTCCACGGTCTTGGTGTGGCTGTCGGTGGTCTTCTGCAACTGGTCCTGGGCCCGCCTGTTTTCGTCCTGGGAGATAGCCTTGTCTTTTTCCAGCTTGCGCAGGTTTTCCAGGCCTTCTCTACGTACGTTGCGGACCGACACCTTGCCCTCTTCCAGCTTCCGCTTCAGCAGCCGCACCATGTCCTGGCGCCTTTCCTGGTTCAGGGGCGGTATTGGCACGGTTATCACGTTGCCGTCATTGGAAGGGTTGAACCCCATGTCCGACTTCATCAAGCTCTTTTCGATTTCACGCAGCGACTGCTTGTCCCAGGGCTGGACCATTATGGCCCTGGCGTCGGGCGCGGAGATCGACGCTATCTGCTTCAACGGCGTGGGGACGCCGTAGTAGTCCACCGAAACGTTCTCGATTAACGACGGCGTCGCCCGGCCCGTCCTGAGGGTGTTTAGTTCCCGCTTCAGGGCATCGATGGACCGGGCCATCTTCCTCTCCGCCTCGTTGAGGATTTCCTGGGGGGTCAACTCTGCCTGGCTCTCGTTATTGGCGGGCATTTTCATTCCCTCCCGCTGATCATTGTGCCCACAGTCTCGCCGGTCAATATGGAAGATATGCTTCCCGGCTGGAAGATATCAAATACGATGATGGGTATTTCGTTGTCCATGCACAGCGATATAGCGGTGGAGTCCATTACCGCCAAGCGCAGGCTCAGGGCATCCATGTAGTCCAGCGTCTTGAACATCACCGCGTCGGGGTTGGAACGGGGGTCCGAGTCGTAGACGCCGTCCACCTTGTTCTTGGCCATCAGGAGCACGTCGGCCCCTATGTCCAGCGCCCGTAGAGCGGATGCGGTGTCGGTGGTCATGTGCGGGTTTCCCGTGCCTGCGGCAAACAGGACTACCCGGCCCTTTTCCAGGTGTCTGATGGCCCGGCGGCGGATGTACGGCTCGGCTACGGCTTGCATCTGGATGGCGCTCTGGGTCCGGGTGTCGATTCCCCGTTTTTCCAGCCCGTCCTGCAGGGCAAGGGCATTGATTATCGTCGCCAGCATTCCGGCGAAGTCGGCGGTGGCCCGGTCCATGCCCTGAGATTCGGCCAACTGGCCACGCCAGATGTTTCCCCCGCCGATAACCACCCCAACCTCGACGCCCATTTCGTGGGCTTCCTTGATTTGCTTGGAAACGTACCCAACGGCGTCGGGGCCAATGCCGTATTGAGCAGAGCCCTGAAGCGACTCACCGCTTATCTTCAGCAGCACCCTGCGGTATCGGACTTGGGGTTTACCGTCTGCTGTCAGCTATTCTCCCAGCGCCAGCCGGCTGAATCGCACCACCCTGACGTTCTCGCCCAGTTTGGCCGCCACTTCCTGGATTACCTCCTCCATCGATGAGGAGTTGTCCTTGATGAACGGCTGCTGCATCAGCGCCACCTGGGCGGCGGGGCGGCTGTCCTCTTCTGCAATATGGCTTTTGTCGATGTACGCCGGGTCCATGGCCACCACTTGCATCGCCACGTCGTGGGCCAGGTCCTTGAACTCCGGGGTGCGGGCCACGAAGTCGGTCTCACAGCCCAACTCCACTATCGCTCCCACCCTTCCGCCGGTGTGGACGTAGGCTTCGACCAGGCCCTGGTTGGTGGCCCGGTCCGCCATCTTGGCGACCTTGGCCGCGCCCTTAATGCGCAGCGCCTCGGCGGCTTGTTCTACGTCTCCCTTGTTGGCTTCAAGGGCTTCCTTGCACTGCATTACGCCGGCCCCGGTCTTCTCCCGCAGGGCCCGGATTGATTCGACGGTGACCTCCAAGTATTGCCTCCTGAGTGTGTAGTGACTGGGCGTTGCCGCCCGCCCAGCTGGGTGGTCTGTAGCTGAAAGCCCGTTATTCAGGCATCATGCGTAGCGGCCGGGCGGTTTCCGGTACAGCCCCGGCTTGGGCGCACCCAGCCTGGGAGAATATTTTCTACTGGTCCGCAGGGGGCTCTTCGGTTGCCTCGGCCTCCGCTGACAGCATCTCTTCTTCGATTTCCACCAGGTCAACCGGGGTCAGCGTCTCGCCTTCGCCCTCGCCCTCTTCGGATTCTTCCCCTTCTTCAGCGTCCTCGGTAAGCCCCAGTGCTTCCCGTTCGGCTTGCAGCGCGGCTTCGCGCTGGGCCTGGCCCTCCAGGATGGCGTTGGCCATGCGGTTGGTTATCAAGCGTATGGAACGGACGGCGTCGTCGTTGCCGGGGATAATCTGGTCCACCTTCTCCGGGTCGCAGTCGGTGTCCACGATGGCGAATATCTGCACGCCCATGCGTTGGGCCTCGGCGATGCAGATGTCCTCTTTCCCGATGTCGATTACGAACATCGCCGCCGGCAACTCGGTCATGTCTCTCATGCCGATGAAGTACTTCTCCAGGCGGTTCAAGGTGTCCCGCAGCTTGACGCCCTCTTTCTTGGGCAGCACCCTGAAGTATCCCTGGTCCCGCTTCTGCTGCAGCTCGAGCATGTAGTTGATGCGGCTGCGGATTGTCTGGAAGTTGGTCAGCGTGCCGCCCAGCCATCGCTGGTTCACGTACCACATGCCGCAGCGTTCGGCCTCGCTCTGCACCACCTCCTGGGCCTGCCGCTTGGTGCCTACGAACAGCACCTTGCCTCCCGAGGCGGCTACTTCGACCATGGCCCGGTAGGCGTCGTTGATCATGCCCAGCGTCTGTTGCAGGTCGACGATGTGAATGCCGTTGCGCTGGGTGAAGATGTAGCGCCGCATGTGGGGGTTCCAGCGGCGGGTCTGGTGCCCGAAGTGGACGCCTGCCTCCAGGAGGGACTTCATCGTGAGCGGTTCTCTGGCCGGAACCGGCTGTGGCTCCGGGGGCCGCTCTGGGGCTTGTACCATATATCCTGCCTTTCTATCCCGTTTAGTTAATTGGTTTTCGATTCTGCATTGCCGGACCTAGCTCCGGCCGCCAGTCTGCGCTCCGCTGGCAGGGGTTATCCAAAAGGGCAAATTGCACCCGCCCGCGGTGGCTATCCAGCGCGGTGACTGCCGTGGGGAAGTATATCATAGGGCCCGGGCGCCAGCAATGAAACGGGCAGACGCCGGAAGCGGGTTTCGACCGTTCTGCTCGCTAACCAAAGAATACCAGCCGCACCCCGTTCAATATAGCCGCGCCGTACAGCCCCGCCAGCAGGTCGTCGGCCATGATTCCCAGGCCTCCGTGCAGCCTCTCCAAGCGGCGGATGGGCCACGGCTTGACGATGTCCAGCACGCGAAACAGCAGGAAGGCGGCGGCCAGCCAGGGCAGCGTCTTCGGCAGCAGCAGGCAGGTGGCCCACATGCCCACGAACTCGTCCCACACCGCCTGATGCGGGTCGGGGTCGTCGTCCGAGGTCATCCTGCCGGTTGCCCAGACGCCCACCAGGAATCCGCCGCCGATGAGGGCGTAGAGAACTGCCGAGTCTTCGGCTATGGGGACGAAAGCGTATATCAGCAGGGCTGCCAGCGCACCGACCGTGGCCGGGGCCAGCGGCGCCAGCCCAGTGCCCAAGCCGGCGCCGATCACCCAGGCCAGCTTGTCGGCCGCACCCGTTAACGCTTTAGACTTAAAGGACATCGGCTCGTCCAGGGAGGATAGGGTTTCCGGCGGACGGCGGGTAGGCTAACCATAACCCAACCGGTGCAGATCGTCTTCGTCCATGCCCAGGTAATGGCCCACCTCGTGCAGGAGGGTCGTTTCGATCTCCCGCTCCGCCTCCCGGCGGGTGGAGCAGCTCCGCAGGATGGGCTGACGGTATATGACTATGCGGTCGGGCAGCATCGGCTCGCCGCCGTGCCTCTCCGGCAGCGGCACTCCGATATACAGGCCCAGCAGGTTGCCTGCCTCTTGTCCCAGGCCCAGCGCGTCGGGGTCGGGCCACTCTTCCACGGCTATGTCCACGTTGCGTACTGCTTGCCTGATACGCGGCGGGACCCGTTGGTAGGCTTCGTGTACCAGGCGGACGAATTCCCGGTGCGACAGGTGAATCAACTTGCGGGCGCGACCTCCCGGCGTATCTTTTTGAGGATGTCGACGTTCTGTTGGTCGGGGCCATTGCCCTCGAATCCGGGCACTTCCAGCAGGAAGGGCGTGTCTTGGAACGCCGGATTGCCCATGATGGCCGCAAAGCCGTCCTCGCCGATGAAACCATCGCCGATGTTGTCGTGGCGGTCTACGCCGGAGCCCAGGGGCCGCTTCGAATCGTTGGCATGGACCGCCAGCAGATTTGCCACCCCCACTTCCCGGTCGAACTCGGCGATCATCGCGTCGATGCCGTCCCTGGTCGACATGTCATAACCGGCGGCGAAGCAATGCTGCGTGTCCAGGCATACCCTTAGCCTGGGGCTGTCTATGGCCTCCAGCACCCGGCCCAGGTCCTCGAACTTCGCCCCTATGTGCTGCCCCATGCCAGCCATGTTCTCAAGGGCCAGCGCCGGCCCCTCCGGCGAATTGTCCAGCACCGTTTCAATGCTGGACACAACCTGGGGGAAGATGGCCTCGTAGCCTGCCCCGCCGTGGCTGCCCGGATGCACGATTACCCCGGCGGCCCCTATGGTGGAGGCCAGCCCCATGTAGTTGATCAGCGACTGCACCCCTTTTGCCAGCACGTCCTCCTTGGGCGTGCCCAGGTTGATCAGGTATATGGCGTGCAGGAACACCGGCCCCATCCCGGCCTCGGCCATTTCCTGGCGAAAGGCCTCCACCTCGTCTCCGGGGACTGGCTTGAAGGCCCAGCCCTGGGGCGAGGAGCCGAATATCTGCAGGGCCTCGCAACCGATTTCCACGCCGCGGCCCACCGCCTTGCTGATGCCGCCCGCAGAGGATACGTGAGCGCCTATTTTCATGCTCTTCTCCTATTTGGATTCCCTACGCGCTGGGCTGCGGTTGGTATGGCTCGACCCGTATCCGGTCTTCACCCTTGCGTGCTTGTGCAAGGTCGTAGGAGGTCTGACGGCGCAGCCAGAAGTCTGCACTGGACCAGCCGGCCTTCTCCAGGCGAATGGCCATGTCGGGCGAGATGGCGGCGTGACCGTTCAATACCCGCGAGAGCGTGTGACGAGCAACTCCCAGAACGTCCGCCGCCTCGGTGACGCTCAGGCCAAGGGGCTCCAGGCAGTTTTCTCTGATGCTGCCACCAGGGTGAGGTGGATTCTTCATAGCCATGGTCTCTTCCCCCTTACTAATGATAGTCGATTAGATCGACGTCCCACACATCGCCATCTTCAAATCGAAAGGTGAGCCGCCAGTTGCCCGAAATTGAAATACTCCACAATCCTCTTCGGTCACCCCTTAGGGGATGCAATCTGTAACCCGGGAGATCGATGTCGCTCGGCTTGCCAGCGGCATCAAGATCCGCCAGGGCTAGAGCTATCCGACCTAACTGGTCGCCGCCTATCCTGCTAGGGTCGCCCCGCCCATAGAGACGCCTGAGCCCTCTATGGCGAAACGACCGTATCATTGTCCGATTATACCGTGTATCGGTACAGCTATCAACCGCCTCAATCACCTGTCCCCGAAAATTGGTCCAAAAGACCAGAAACCCTGGGACGAGACCACACCCACGCGGCTCAACAGTGATTACATAGTGGAGAACGTTTGGCGGCGTAATTGTGTGAAGCTATAATGCCGCCAGCGATGAAAGCTTTAGCGCTAATTGATCCCGGCGGGCCCTCTCCCCTGTCCGTCGTCGACGTTCCCGACCCTGTCCCCGGTCTGAGCGAGGCCCTGGTGCAGGTCGCCGCCTGCGGGGTCTGCCACCACGACCTGCTGGCCGCCAAAGGCGTCCTCCGCCGGGGGATCAAGCCCGGTGTCGTCCTGGGCCATGAATTTTCCGGGACCGTCTGCAGCGTGGGAGCCGGGGTCACCTCGGTTAGCCCCGGCCAGCGGGTGGTCGCGATTCTCACCGGCGCCTGTGGCCGCTGCGACCGCTGCCTTAACGGCCTGGAGCACCGATGCCGGGAAGGCCGCGGCATCGGGCACAGCACCGACGGCGGATTTGCCGAGTATGCGGCCGTACCCGAGTTCAGCCTGGTCGCCTTGGATGATGACGCAGACCTGCCCGCCGCGGCTCTCTACGCCTGCCCCATGGGAGTCGCATTGCAGGGCCTTCAGCAGGCCGGGCAGGTGCAACCCGGCGAGACCGTGGTGGTCACCGGGGCCGGCGGCGGCTTGGGCGTACATGCAGTGCAGATAGGAGCGGCATTGGGAGCCCGCGTCCTGGCCGTCACGTCCTCCCCGGACAAGGCCTCTACGCTGGCCGGCTTGGGCGCCGCCGAGGTGATAGAGACCGGAGAGCTGGACTTCAGCGAGATAGTCCTGGCCCTGACGGAGGATGAGGGAGCCCGGGTGGTCTTGGACACCGTGGGGTCTGCCCTATTCCCCTCCAACTGGCGCAGCCTGGCCCAATACGGCCGGTGGGTGATGCTGGGAGAGGTGGCCGGCGGGAGGGTGGAACTGACGCCCGCGGAGATAGTCTTCAGGGATGCTCGAATAATCGGCTCTGCAGGAGTCTCAAAGGCGTCAGTCAAACAGGTCGCAAACTTGGTGTCCCAGAGACTCGTCAGGCCGGTCGTTGCTGACTCTCTGCCGTTGGAGCAGGTAGATGTTGCCCTTGAAACAATTGCCAACCGGGGCGCGCTGGGCAGGATTCTCCTCGACCCCCGGCTGTAGTTAGCTGTCCCTAGCGGCCAATCAAGTGCAGCAGGCTCCCCGCCGCCGCCGCGGATGCCCGGCGTCCGCGGCTCAGGAATCGGCCCAGGTCTCCCCGGTCCCACATGACCAGGAACTGGCTGGCGATGAATATGGAGCTGTAGGTCCCCACCACCGCGCCTATGGCCACCACCAGTAAAAGCCCCCTGATGCTGGGACCGCCGATGAGCAGCATGGCCAGCAATACGAACAGGGTCGTTAAGCTGGTGTTCAATGACCTTCCAATTGTGCCCATGATGCTCTGGTTGACCACGGCCCCCAGGTCCCGGTCGGGGGAACGGGTCACGTTTTCCCGGATTCGGTCGAACACCACTATGGTGTCGTTGACGCTGTAGCCGGCTACGATCAGGATTCCCACGATGAACATGGAGTTGACCTCCATGCCTATCACCTTGCCCAGGATGGCGAATATCCCCAGGACGATGATCACGTCGTGCACCAGGGCCAATATGGCGCTGATTCCGTACCGGTAGGCCTTGGGCACCCGCCGGAAGGCGTACCAGACGTAGAGCAATATGAACACCGATGCCGCAGCCACCGAATAGAACGCGGTGCGCACCGTTTCCGCGGCTACGATGGGCGATACCGAGGCGAACTCGACCTTGCTCCGGTCCAGGCCCAGGGAACTCTCCAAGTCTCTCTCTATAGTCTCCCGTTCCCCATCGTCCAGCAGTGTGGTCCTTATCTGGAACGTCTGCCCCCCCGTTTTTTGGATCAGCGCCTCGGGATGGTCCAACTGGTCCAACCGTCCTTGGATTTGCGCCTCGCTCACGTCCCTGTCGAACGGGCCGATCAGGATCGAACCGCTGGAAAAGTCGATGCCGGCCTTCAACCCTGAGTCGCCGGACAGCCATCCCGGCGGCGCAATCAAGAACACCAGCCCCGGCAGGATGATCAGGGCGGAGAACAGGAAGTACCATGCCCGCTTGCCTACTACGTCTATCACGTTTAACGCCCTCCGCCCGGCGTCGGCGCCACCCGTGAGACGCCTTCCGGCGTGAACAAGCCGACCCTATTCCTCAAGCCGGCCCAGGCCAGCAACTGGAGCAGGTTGCGGCTCAGCACCACCGCGGTGAACATGCTGAGCAGTACGCCTATGCCCAGGCTGATGGCGAATCCGGTGACCAGGCCGCCTCCCAGCCGGTCGCCGAACCACAGTAGCACCCCGCAGGTGATAAGGGTGGAAATGTTGCCGTCGCGAATCGCCGGCCAGGCCCGGTTGAACCCAACCTCCATGGCCGAAGCCAACGTCCTGCCGACGCGCGTCTCCTCCTTCATCCGTTCGAATATCAACACGTTGGCGTCGACCGCCATTCCGATGGACAGGATGAACCCCCCAATGTGAGAGAGGGACAACGTGATGGGAACCAGCTTGAATATCGCCAGTTCCACCACCGCGTAGAATATCAACGCCACTGCAGCCACTACCCCCGCCATGCGGTAGTAGGCCATCATGAACGCTATCACCAGCCCCAGGCCCACCAGCCCGGCTATGAGGCTGTTGCGGAGCGACTCCGCTCCCAACAGGGCGCTCACGTCGTTTTCTTGGATGAGCTTTAACGGCACCGGCAAGCGGCCGGCTTCCAGTTGTATGGCAAAGTTGCCGGCTTCCTCACGGGTGAAGCCGCCGGTAATCCTGGTCACCCCGTCCCTTATGTGGGCTTGGGCCACCGGGGCCAGGATCAGTTGGTCGTCCAGGAATATCGCGATGCGCTTGGTTGGCTGTTGGTTGATTCGTTGGGTCAGGTCGCTGAAAATTTCCGTTCCCCGGCCGTCGAAGTGGACCACCACCTCCCAGCCGGTGCCTACCTGGTCAGCCCTGGCGTATGCCTGGGAGAGGTCGTCACCTGACAAACCGATGTCGGTGTCGGTGTAGTCGGTGCAGGCTACGTCGGTGCAGGTCCGCTCTCTGAACACCAATTGGGCCGTATTCCCGATTACGACCTTGGCGTTGTCGATGGCGCTGCTGACCTCGAAGTCTGCGACACTCCCAAAGGCATCTTCCAAGCCCTGCCGGGCAGCTTCGCGCGCCGCGGCGTTGACCGTGGCTGACTGGATTCTATAAGTGCGGCTGTCAGGTTGCTCTATCTCCACGTCTTCATAGCCCGCATCGGTAAGGACAGACTCCAGTGTTGGGCCGTCGTCGGTTGTGGTAATAGGCTCCGCGAACACCACGGTTGTGATCGACCCGCTGGCGCCGGGTAGCTGGACTATGATCCGGTCGTCTCCGAAGCGCTGGATCACCGGCTCGTCGGTCCCGAACAGGTTCACCCGCCGGTTGATGATGTCCAACGCCCCGTTCATCTGGTCCGACGTGGGGGTGTCGATGATGTCCGCTTCAAACGACGTGATGGTGGCGCCCAGTTGAGCTTCCACCGTTTCCTGGAATTCCGTCCGCCGCGGGTCGCCGGCATCCAGGATTAGCGGCGTTTCCAGGCGGTAGTTTGTGAACCCGACAAACTCTTCGACCGTAGCATCCAACTGCAGGTCTTCCTCGCCGAACACCAGGCCCGCCAAAGCGTTCTGCACGTCCTCGACGGTCACCTGGACTGAAGGATCATCTTCGAAGATTACGTGGAACTGCGTGCTGGAGCCGACGTTGACCACCCGCAACGAGCTAATGTTCACCGGCGAGTCCTTGAGGGTGCTCAACGCTCCTCCCAAAGACCGCTGGAAGTCCGTCAATCTTGGGTCGTCCTCTTCCAGCAAATCGGTGCTGACTTGCACAATTCGGGCGGCAACGCTTCCGCTGCGAATTTCCAAGGAGAACTCTCCAAACGGCTCCCCGACCTCACCGAACCGGAGGTCCTGCATGGACTGCTCGACCAATAGTGGGTTGATGGGGTCCTGGAAGGTCATGTCCAGGCGGGTGCCGGTATCGGCCTGATAGATCAACTGGCCGCCGCCCTCGAGGTCCAAGCCCAGCTTCAGTCCCAGCGGGCCGGTGCCTTCTCGCTGCAGGCCTGCTCCCCCGGGAAGATTGATGTCAATGTTCTTGAACGCCAGGGCCGCGAATGCCAGCCCGAACATCAGCACAATGAGGACCGACAAGCGGATGCTTCGGTCTCGCGTCGAATTTGGGAAAAACGCCCAGAACAGGAACCTGATGGGTGCGGATAACAGCTTGAGGAGCATACGCTATTCGCCGGCCTGCCCTTCGCTCAGCGTTCCGGCAGCCAGGGCCAGGGCTTCTTCGCGGGTCGCTATTTCCCCCGCGGCCCGCGCCTCTTCTACCCGGTCCAGCATCATCCCGATCACCGGCCCGGGTCCCAGGTTAAAATGCTGCATCAGTTCCTTTCCGTCGACCAATCGGTCAATGCGGCCGGACACCGCCGGCTGCAGACCCGTCTGCAAAATGTGCGTGACCATTCTAGCATGGCCGGCCCAGTCATCCGGACTAATCTCCGGGCCTTTTGCGGCTATATAGTCGGCCTGGCACAGGTACAGCGTGTCGATGGCCGCATCCTCCAGGTCTCTAAAGTACCTGTATATCGCCCGGTTTGTCGGAAATTCCACCCCCTGCATCATGTGGGCCGGGCGCAAATGGTGCTCCACCATCTTTGCCGTCAGGGCGACGCCCTTGGAGCCGACTCTCAACTGTGACAGCCTCTGGGACGTCATCTCCGCGCCGACCTGCGAATGGTCGGGAAAGCGGGTGCGTCCGGTTTCTTCCACCGTTTTCGTCCGGGGCTTGGCGATGTCATGAAACAGCGCAGCCAGCTTGAGCAACGTGCGCCTGGAAATGCCGTCGGATACCTCCCGGTTGAAGTGGGCGGCCGTTTCCGCCGTCCAGTAGACCAGCGTGTAGATGGGCGAGTGCTGGTGCCCCTGGGTGATTCTTTCGGCGCCTTCCACCGAGTGCATCAGGTGTCCCCAAACGTCCCAATAGTGCATCCGGGGCTGCTCCACACCCTTGGCTTCCGCCAGCTCGGGGACAATCCGGCACAGCAGGTCCAGCCGGTCCAGGGCCTCCAGGCTGCGCTTGGCTCCCTCCATGGCCAGTATGGCCAGGAATTCGTCGCGTACCCGTTCGGGCGCTACCTGCCCTATGCAATGCGCGTCGGCCTTGGCAAGCTGCGACGTCTGTTGGTCCAGGCGAAACCCCAAAGATGCAGCCAGCCGCACCGACCGCACCAGCCGGGCCGGGTCGTCACGGAAGATGCTGGGGCTGACGGCCCGCACCACCTTTTCCAGCAGGTCCCGTCTGCCGTTGAAGGGGTCGATGACCTGCTCGCCCCGCGTTGCAGACCCCCAGGCGGACAGCGGAAGGGCCATGGCGTCTATGGTGAAGTCCCGCCTGGCCAGGTCATCCTCGATGCCGCCCGGCAAAGGCGTCAGGTCGACGGTCCACTGTCCGTCATCAGGGCCTTGCGCCACCACCCTGGCGATACCACGTTCCGGGCTGAGGGGCACGAAAGAGCCGCCCAGTTCCGCGGCCAGTTCCCGGCCCGCGTACTGGGTGTCGGCCGCCAGGGCTATGTCCACGTCCCTTTGCGGCGTCCTGGCAAGGAGAGAATCCCGCAGGTAACCGCCAACCAGGTAAACGGGAACGCCAAGGCCGGAAAAGTAGGTACTTAGCCGTGCAAGCACGGGGGGCCCAACAGCCGAGTCACTGGCCCCCATCGCCGGTCCCGGAAGAGACCGCGGCGCGGTCCGTCTCTTCTTCTGCTTCAGCCTCCTCTTCGTCCTCCTCGTCTTCGTCGGCAGCGGTCACTTTCCAAAGGCTGTCCGGCGAGACCAACCGGTCGATGTACAGGACTCCGTTCAGGTGGTCTATCTCGTGCTCCAGCGCCTGGGCGAACAACTCCTCCGCCTTGATTCGCTGTACTTTCCCGTCAAGCCCAACCGCCCGGACGCGCACTTTCACCGAGCGCTTGACCATGCCCCGGTAGCCCGGAATGCTCAGGCAGCCTTCCGCCACCTCCCGTTCGCCCTCTTGCTCCACTATCTCCGGGTTGACCAGCACTACGGGTTCGTCCCACTCGGGAAGCTGGATCACCGCAACTTTCTGCAGAGACCCGACCTGGTTGGCGGCCAAGCCGACTCCATGGTGCTCGTGCATAGTCTCCAACATGTCGTCGGTGAACTTCTTGAGATTGGTCCGGTCCTTCCCAACCTTCTTGGCCTGCTGGCGCAAGATGGGGTCAGGCAGAAACCTCATTTGCATTACCGTCAATGTGGGCTACCTCCATTGGGCTGTTTCACTTAGAAACGCCCGTCTGCCGGCATCAATTATACCGGAGCAAAATTATATCGAGCCAAGTTCAGGGTGCAAAGCCCGGCTACAGCACGTGGGCCGGGTCGATGTCTATAGTAGTGTTCTTGGGAATCTCGGAGCCTTCCAGGAACCGGTGCAGGTTGCGCCCCCGCAGCAGCAGGTGCCAGCGGTACCGGCCCCGCAGACGCGCGGGGACGCCGGGAGCGGGCCCCACCACCTCGACGTCGGTCAGTCCTTGCGCGTAGACCCGGTGGCGAAGCTGCCGCGCTGTCGCCACCGCCTGGCGCTGGCACATAGTGGCGTTGACGTGCTGGTGCACCAGGTGGGCCAGCTGGGAGAAGGGCGGGTTTCCCAGTTCCCGGCGGGACTGCACTTCCCGTTCGAACATTGCCTGGTAGTCCTGCGCCGCCGCCGCGGTTATCGCGTAGTGGTCGGGCGTATAGGTCTGCACCAGGACCTTTCCGGGGACCTTGCCCCGGCCGGCCCGGCCGGCAACCTGGCACAGCAGGCTGAAGGCCCGTTCCCCCGACCTGAAGTCCGGTAGGTACAACCCAATGTCGGCCAGGATTACCCCCACCAGGGTCACCTTGGGCAGGTCCAGCCCTTTGGCCACCAGTTGAGTCCCCACCAGCACCTGGGTCTCGCCCCGCTGCATCCGTCCCATAATGTCCTCGGCGCTGGCCCCCGCCCTGGTGGCGTCGGCGTCCCAGCGTTCGATGCCGGTTCCCGGCAGCAACGCCGACACTTCCTCCACCACTTTCTGGGTCCCGACGCCCAGGCCGCGAATTCTGCTGCCTCCGCAGCCCCGGCAGCGGCGCGGCATGCGCACCGTACGGTTGCAGCGATGGCACAGAAGCCGGCCGCGGGCGGCATGATACGCCAGGGAAACAGAGCAGCTTGGACAGGTTGCCGCGTGGCCGCAGTCCCGGCACTGGACCAGGGGCATGCTCCCCCGGCGGTTCAGGAACAAAATGGCCTGGTTTCCGGCGTTCACGCAGTCCTTCAGCGACTGGGAGAGCTCGCGGCTGAAAATGCTGCGGTTGCCTTCCCTGAGTTCTTTTCGCATGTCGCAGACGTGGACTTTGGCCAGGCTCCCGCCGCTGCCGCCGTTGGACCCGGCGATGCGCCGCGGCAGTTCCAGGAGCCGGTAGCGGCCCCGCCGGGCGTGATAGTAGCTTTCCACGTCGGGCGTGGCGCTGCCCAGCACCACCGGGGCGCCGGTGAGGCGCGACAGCTCGAATGCCGCCATGCGCGTGTGGTACAGGGGTTGGGCTTCTTCTTGCTTGTAGGTCCACTCGTGTTCTTCGTCGATGACGATCAACCCCAGCTTGGGTGCCGGGGCGAACAGCGCGCTCCGCGGGCCGACAATAACGTCGCACTGGCCGTCGCGGATCTTCCACCACTGGTCGAACTGCTGCCGCGGCGTCAGCCCGCTGTGCAGCACTGCGACCCGGCCGGGAAACCGGGCGTTGACCCGCTGCAGCGTCTGGGGCGTCAGCGCAATCTCCGGCACCATGAACACCGACTGCTCGCCTCTCGCTGCCGCGTGCTGGATCGCCCGCAGGTACACCTCCGTCTTGCCGCTGCCGGTGACCCCGTGCAGCAGGAACACCCTGGGGTTGCGCTCCCGGTTGTCCATGGCCTCGGTGATTCGGGCCACGGCGTCGGTCTGCTCGGCAGTCAACGTTAGCTGTGGGACGACTTCAGGCCAGGCCGCCGGAGAAGGGCTTTGGGGCTCAATCCTGACCCACTCCCTGCCCAGAAGCCCCTTTGTGATCAAAGCTTCCGCAACGCCATTGCCGAACTGCTTGTTGGCCAGCGGCGCCGGATACGGAGCCGCCGTTTCCCGCACAGCTCCCAGCAATTCTTGTTGCCGGGGAGACAACCTTTTTTCGTCCGCCGTTCCTGGGATATGGTAGGCGGGGCCTGGAAGCAAGTAGCTATGGTAGCGGGGCGCTATCCGCGGCCGCGGCAATTCCACCCGGCGTCGCGTCAAACCCTTCTGCAGCAGCCTGCCCAGCTCCCGGCTGCCGTTGCGGCCCAGAAGCCCGGTGAATTCATCTTCCGAAAGCTCTGAAGCGTTGGACAACGCCTCCAGGGCCTCGAGGCTTTCGGTCCTTAAACCTGAAAGGTCGAGACCGTCCCTGGACACCGGATAGACTCGTGACCTCACCTGGCGTTCGAGTCCCGGAGGCAGCAGGGGCGCAATCGCAGCGAACAGTGGGCAAAGATAGTAGCGGCTTAGCCACAGGGCCAGGTCCAGGTGCACCGGGCTGACCAGTGGAGCGGGTTCGATGGGCTGGAGGATGTCTTTAGTGAGCTCTACCTGGGGAGCCGCGGCCAGTTTGACCACCACCCCCTGGGCCGTCCGCCGGCCGAAAGGCGCCCAGACAAGCTGTCCCGGCATCACGTTGAAATGCGGGGGGATGCTGTAGGAAAAGGTGCGGGAGTGGGCCACCGGCGCGTCCACCGCCACCTCTGCGTACCTCATCCTATCCAACTTCTCCAAGGGTCTGACGCGCAAAGCTAGACTGGCGGCGTTGGCCGGGGCGCAGTCGGGAGGACCGGGGTATTGAGGCTATTTTTGCGGTTGGGGCTGGTTCTGCGGCCGGCGAAAGGTCGTCTTTTCCTTGATGCGCGCCGCCCTGCCCTGCAGGCCTCGCAGGTAGTACAGCTTGGCCCGGCGCACCGCTCCCCGGCGGGTTACTTCCAGCGAGTCGATCAACGGGGAATACAGCGGGAAAATCCGCTCGATTCCTATCCCCCCGGAGATTCTGCGCACGGTGAAGTTCGCGGATGGGCCCTTGCCGTTCTGCAAACGGATGACCACGCCCTGGAAGGCTTGCACCCGCTCCCGCTCGCCCTCGCGAATGCGGAAGTTTACCCTGACGGTGTCTCCCGGCCCAAAAGAACTGATTTTCTCGTTGGCTTCTGGCTTGACCAGCGATGCTGCTTCCAAAGTAAGTTGTCTGCCCGTTTATAGATTTCTGCGCAATAGCGGGGCCGCCCCGCTTTTTCACCTTGTGGAGTATACAGGGTTATCCGGACTGCTTCAATGGCCGGTGTGCCCGGTCACCTCGGCTTGCAGCCACTACCGCAAGGCTGTGACATACCAGTTGTCCAGCGGCTGGGGGTCCGGCGGGGGTCAAGTTTCTCAGTTATGTTTCTCGGTCAACCTGCCGGATAGGTACTTGTGGATGACGCTGGACAGCAACGTCTGGTAGGGTATGCCCTCTTCCCTGGCCCGCGCATGTACGAGCATGTAGTCTCGCTCGGTTACTCGCAGATTCACTCGCCGGGTCTTGTTGAAAGTGTTGCGCGCCGCCTGACGGGCCACCCCGACTTCGCGGTCGGCTTCAGGAGCAGAGGGCAACTCCCCTCGCTCGAATCGGTCCAGAATGTCTCGCTCTTCTTCGCTCAACTCGACGTTCACGGTGACAGCCTCCTTCTGTAATCTCTGGCCGCCTTCCGGCTGGGGATGATCGTCTTGAGAAAACGGGTGCCGTCGGCCTCTGTCACGAACGGCACAAGATAGATGTATTCTTGAACTGATACAACGTATATCTGCTGCCCAGGATAGCGGCTTTGGTTCGGGTGTTCCAGTACATCCAGCAATCCACCTTGCTCTATGGCGGATACGATGCCCTCGAACGAAATACTGCGGTGCTCAACGAGTTGCTGGTTTTTCTCGATGCTCCATTCAAAGGCAACGTCCATGTGGATATTGTCGCACTATGTGTGCATTTTGCCAACAACCAGCCCTGTGTTGCCCGCGTCAAATGGTGAATTGCGGATAACTACGTCGGTTGAAGCGCAGGTGACAGGTCCCCGCTCTTTCCGCCAGCCGCGCCCTCTCCAAGCGGCTCCAGCCTTGACACCCCCGCGCCCGCGGTTACAATCGCCACTAAAGCCAGCACAGGTGTCAACCGGGAGGGACTTCCATGCCGTATTATGAAAGAGGCGACGTCAGCATTCACTACGAAGAAAGAGGGTCTGGATTTCCGCTTTTGGCAATCCCCGGCGGGGGCTTGAACTCCGTACTTACCGGTTGGCCCACCCAGGTGTTCGACGCTTATCACTTGTTCGAGGACGACTTCCGCTGCATCACCATGGACCAGCGGAACGCCCCCGGCGGACACTCCACCGGCCCCGTCCAGGTCGACGACCCGTGGGGGGCCTTCGCCGACGACCAACTTGGCTTGATGGACCACTTGGGCGTAGACCAGTTCCTGTTCATCGGCTACTGCATCGGCGGCCCGTTCGCCCTCAAGCTAATGGAGCGCGCTCCGGAGCGCGTTGTAGCCGCCGTGCTCTGCCAGCCCGTCGGGCACTCGTCAAAAACGCCGGACGCCATGTTTGACTCAGGACTGGAGCTTTGGGGCCCGGAGATATGCGCCCGCCGGCCTGAGGTGACCATGGAGACGGTGAGGCAGTACCTGCACAACCTCTACCGGGTTCAGCCGGACTTCGTCTACTCAGTGTCGCGGGACTTCGCCCGGTGGTGCATGACGCCCATGCTGGTCATGCCCGATGACACTCCCGCCCACTCTTACGAAGCCGCAGTGGACCTGGTGGACCTGGCGCCCAAGGCCCAGGTGACAGTGTACCCCTGGAAAGAGGATGAGGGCCTGTACGCACAGACCATCGAGCAGGTGCGCCGGTTCCTGCAGGCCCATCAACCGGCGGGCGCCGCTCGCTGAACCGCCTGCCCCGTCGCTAGCGCTCGCGCCTGCCCGCCGGCGCCCGCCGGGGCAGTTACGCCCTGGGCCGTTTCACCACTGGGAGGACTCCTCCGAATACACGTGGTCGGGCAGCCGGTAGCTGATTCCCGCCTCTTCCAGCACCGATGCCCCCAGCAGCGACGTGAACCTGGTGAAGTTCGAGTTCTCCATCCTCTTCCGGCCCAGCTTGGCCAAAAGGTGCTTGTACCGTTCCTGCATCCGGAAGACGAACAACGTCCCAAAGCTGGGATCAGGCGGGTACATCAACTGGTCGGCCATCTTGTTGCCGATCAAAGCGCGGGAAACCTTGAACACGTAGCCCGCCAGCGTGCGGCGCTCCACCGGGTCGGTAATGTCGATGACCAGGGGCGCCGAGTTGACCAGCGCGTTGGCCATGACGATGGACTCCGGCGAGGGCGGAGGCTCGCACATGAACCCGATTTTGCGCAGGTGCCGGGCGTCTTCCTCATCCTTAAACAGTATCGATGGAGGTATGCCCATTACATGACCGGTGTACCGCCAGACAGACATGAAGCTGTCGCGCTCTTCCTTGGTGTAGTCCGCCCCCAGGCGCTTCATGTGGTCCAACAGCCTCGCCGAAAAGGACGTAATGGCGAATCCCAGGTGGGCCGAACTTAAAGGCAAGCCCCACGCCTCATAGTCCCATTCGCCGGAGCCCCCCAGCAACCGTCTCAGTTGGGCGTGGACCAGCCGTATCCGCACCGACAACTTCCAACCGTCTCCGTCCCTAGTCAAGCCGTCGGGCATGAATATCTCTATCATGTGCCGGTTATTCTGCCGCAGCCTCCTCACGCCCTGGTCCCGCACCCTGCCGGTGATGAAGAAAGACTTTGCGATGTTGGTGGCGAAGCCTTCCACCAACGTGCCCCCGACAAATGCGCCCAGGATGAGATGTGAGTTGCGGTGAAACATGCGGATGCCGGGGATGAATGAGTTGAAATCGACCCAGTCCGGCACGTTCTCCGTATCTTCGAAGAATGCCTTCGCCGAGGAAGGGGCGTCGTCCAGGCTGTCCCAGTCGCGCTCGTGCAGCATCGCCTGAAACAAGATTGCCTGCTCTTGCCTTGAGACACTGGCCAGGTCTTCCATCATGGCGTCGGCCAGGGGGTCGCCGATCAGGGTATGGGCGACGTAGTTGTCGGCCGTCTCCGGCGCAATTTCACGCGCCTTCTCGTGCCCCTCCCGGTAATCGGTGGGTATGTTTGACGTGTCTTTCGCCTCAGGCATTGCCATGCGGACTATCTTACCTGTGCGCCTCTTCCGCTTCCACCCTTAGATCGGGCAGCCACCGCAGCCAGGATGGCAGGTACCAGTTGCCTTTGCCCAGCACTTCCATGGTCGCCGGCACCAGCACCGACCGCACCAGCGTAGCATCCAGGAATATGGCGACCGCAAGTCCGAACCCCACTTGCTGGTTGATAATAGTCTTCCCCGAGGCGAACGCCCCGAACACCGCGACCATTATCAGGGCTGCGCCGGTTATCATCCCCCCCGTGGACTGAAGGCCGTAGGCCACCGCCTCGGCGTTGTCCCCGGTCTCGTCGTAGCGTTCCCGGATGCGGCTCAGCAGAAAAACGTGGTAGTCCATGGACAGGCCGAACAGTATCGAGAACAGGAACAGGGGTATCCAGGCGTCGATGACCTCCGCCTGCTGGAACCCCAGCAGGTCCGCCGCCACGCCCTTCTGGAACACCAGCACCATCAGCCCGTAAGCCGTGCCCACCGACAGCAGGTTCATGATGACGGCTTTCACCGGTATGACTATCGACCGGAACACCAGCATCAATATCAGGAAGCTGCAGCCCAGCACGAAGGCAAAGACTATGGGCGTGTACAAGTCCACCGTGGAGAAGACGTCCGCCGCAATGGCGGATACCCCGCCCACCAGGGCCGAGGCCTCCACGCCGCCGAAGGCCGATGGGATAAAGTCGTCCCGTATCAAATTCACCACGTCCACTGCCTCGTGGCTGCGCGGTTCTCCCTCTATGTAGGCGGTGACCAGGGCCAGGTCTCCGGCATCGCTCACTTCAGGGTGGGACGAAGCCAGGGTTATTGCCGGGTGCCCGCTCAAAGAGGCTTGCAGCTTCTCTATGGCCGACTGCACTTCCGGACTGTCGATGTCTCCCTCGATCACTATCTCAGTAGGGTTCACTAGGCCGAATGAAAACTCCCTCTCCATCACGAAGAAGGCCTCCCGGCTTTCTGCTCCCTCCGGGAACACGTCCACTCCGTTCAGCCCGGTGTTGATTTGGAAATAGAAGACTATGGCGACCACCATAGGCGCGCCCACGGCTACGATGCTGATGTGGGGAAACCGCATCACCAGCCGGGTCGTCCGGTGCCAAAAGCCATGCTCGGGGACTGACGAGGCCCCCGACCCGTCGGAAAGCCCGCCCCCAGTCTTTCCCAGGAACGGCACCGCCAGCCGGTTGATTCTCTTGCCGTGCAGGGCCAGGTTGGCCGGCAAAAAGGTGAGCGTGGCGGCCAGCGCCACGAATACAACCAGGATCGCTCCCGTGGCCAGCGACTGGAAGAACGAGAAAGGCACCAGGAACATCCCGAACAGGGCAATGATTACCGTCAGGCCGCTGAACAGCACGGTGCGGCCGGCCGTCTCCCCGGCCCGTTCTATGGCCGCCGGTATGTCCAGTCCCCGGGCCAACTCGTCCCGGAAACGGGATACGATGATGAGCGAATAGTCAATTCCCACGGCCAGGCCGATCATGATGATCATCAACGTGATGAAGAAGATCAGTTCGAAGCCCTGGCCCAGCAACGCCGTTATGCCCAGGGCGACGATTACGCAGACCAGGGACAGCCCAATGGGCATCAACGCCGCAACCACCGTGCCGAAGAGCGCCACTAAGATGATCAGGGCCACCGGGATGCCCACCCGCTCCCCCTGCCTCAGGTCGCTCTCCGCCAGTTCGTTCTGTTCCAGCGCTATGCTGGCGTCGCCCACCAGCAATGTATCAAAATCACCGCCGGAGCCGGACCTGTGTACAACCTCCAGGACTTCCTCTATGTGCTCCAGCGTGTGGTCGAAATCGCCGGCCAGCGTCACCCGCATTAACGTCGTATGCCGGTCGGCGGAAACCGTCTGTTCCCGCAGGGCCAGTAGTTCGGCCGTGAGCGGCGGCGATGGCTCTCGAGCGCAGTTGTCCTCGTTGAAACCCAACCCGAAGTAGTGCTCGACCTTGCAAACGAGTCCCAGAGTGACTAACTCGTTGGCCAGCGTTCCCAGTTTTTCCCCGAACTCCGGCTCGTCCACGGTGAACGCATCGGACTGAACGATGACGATTTCAGTAACCGGCCTGGGGCCCCGCAGCTCTTCCAGCAGGCTCTCAGCCCGCGACGACTCCGCTCCCCCGCTTAGCTTCATTTCGGTGGTGGTCGCGTTGTCCAGAACATCGGTAAACCCGAAGTTCAGCCCCAGCCCGGCGTCGTCGGCCAGGATTCCCCCGGCGACCGCCAGCGCCCCCCAGATGGCGACGACGGCCACGGCATTGCGCGCGCTGATGCGTGCCAGAAATTTGGTCAAAGCAAAAACCTTGCTATCGGAATCTTTTGTCAATTGCCTGGTGTTTCAAGTGCATCCATATATTAACATCATCATTGCATTGCAATCTTGAATCTGAGGTTCCTGTTGGCCTTCTTCGGAGGCTTGGCGGAGATATTGACGGGAAAGCCCTTCAACTGACCCCGCCTGGAGACTGTCATTCCGAGAAGCGAAGCGACGAAGAATCTGGGCATGGGCTCACCCGCATAAGCCCGCACACACCACCCCCGGATCCCTCGCGGCGCTCGGGATGACTTGGCAGGGTGAACTTTGAGGCAAGGCCGCAACTCAATTGACCCGCTTACTGGGCCGTAGTATAGTCCGAGCCATCCACCGGCAAGCATCTCAGGGCGCCAAGCGCCGTCCGGATTACAGCGGCCGGCCCCGGAGAACATCGGAATTTGGAGGCATACATGAAGCGGTTCAGAATCTCAGCCATCGACCCAGTGCCCTTGGGCCCCGCCCATCCCGTAGACGGTTGGACCGGCGGTGAAGCCCACCGCACCCGTCAGCCCATGTTGCCTAGAGGGGCCAGCGAGCACATCGCCGCCAGTGTGGTGAACTTCGACAAGGGCGCCACCACTGGCTGGCACACTCACACGTCCGACCAGATCCTGGTCATCACCCTGGGCAACGGCTACGTGGCCAACGAACAGGAGCAACTGGAAGTCGCCGTGGGCGACGTGGTGCAGATCCTGCCCGGCGAAAACCACTGGCACGGCGCCGCCGCCGATTCCTACATGTCACACATCACCATAACCGGCCCCGTTGGATAGCCGGAGTCCGGCCGCCCGTTAACGCGTGGTCTAACAGCTCGTGCAACTCTTGTCTGACAATCATCTCCGCCGGCGCCCTTCCATTTCAGGGCAGCCGGCCCCCCTGTTTTGGGACCCGCGAGACCCTCGCCGCATTAAATCAATCCGCCAACCTGCGCCAGGGATGGGGGCGTCGTCGACGCGCTGTGAGGCTGCAGCCATGCCGGCAGCGCCTCGGCCCGGCGTTCCCGCCTGTTCATGGTCCCTCTGGCGGCCGGCGGACTAGGAGAAAAATCTTCATGGACAACGGCAACCACCTGACCATACGCGGCAAACGGTTCCACTACTCATGGTTGCGTGACCATTGCTTGTGCCCCCAGTGTTTTCACCGGGACTCCTCTCAAAAGATCTACGATATTGGCATAGACCCCCTTCCGGCAGAACCGCTCTCCATGGACGAGACCCCTTCTGAGCTGCGTATTTCCTGGAACGGCGCGGGGCGTCACGAAAGCATATTCCCGATCAACTGGCTGCTTGAACATTCATACGACCCACCGGCGAGGCCTGATCCCGCGGGCCAAGCCGTCCTGTGGGATGCGGCTCACCTGGACGCTCACCCGCCCGGGTACTTCGATGCCGCGACCACTCCCTTCCAGACCTGGGCCGGGCAAATTCCCGTCCTGGGCTTTGCCGTCGTCCACAACCTGGGCGGCGATGACCTGCATGACTGGATTGGCAACGTGGCCCCCATGCATCTCACCGAGTACGGCGTCACCTGCCGGGTCAGGCCGACGCCCCAGGCCAAGGACCTGGCCCTGTCCAACGCCGGCGACAGCCTGCCGCCCCACACCGACGGCTCCTACCGCTGGGGCGAAAGACTGGTGCAGTTCCTCTACTCCCACTGCAACGAAGCCTCCGGCGGCGACTCGGTCCTCGTAGACGGCTTCCGCGTGGCACAGGACTTTCGCCGGCAACATCCTCGCGAGTTCGATTTGTTGACCTCAACCCGGGTCCAGTTCCGGCAGCACGACCGGCAGGACGGATATCTCTTCGAGCACTCCACGCCCCTTGTGCTCCTCGACACCGCCGGGGAGGTCGAGGCGGTCTACTACTGTCCCAAGAACATGGACTGGCAGCTACCCTTCGACCAGGTGGACGAGTATTACCGGGCGTACCGGCTCTTCTCTCGCCTCCTCAACGACCCGCAGTACCAGCACCGGTTCCGGCTGGAACGGGGCGACTGCCTGGTTTTCCAGAACTTCAGAATCCTCCACAGCCGAAGCGAATTCGATCCCGCCTCTGGTGAGAGGGACTTCGAGACCGGCTACGTTGACTGGAGCTACGTCGCCGCCAGGCTCGAATACCAGCGCATCAACTGCTCAAAGCAGCCTTCCCCGGCCGCCTCAGCGGGCTGACAGCCAGCCCCGGCAACTATGCTTCGCCCGTGAACATGACCGCCTATTCTGATCTCAGAGCGGCAGGCTCTTTCAGACGCCTCGGGGCGGTGGCCGTTGGCATCTTGCTTGTCGCCGCTTTGGCGGCCTGTACCGGCACGACCCAAGATTCCGGCGCCGACCAGCGCATTGCGCAACTGGAAGACCAACTGGCTGCCTTGGAAGAAGACCAAGCGCGCACGGAGGAGCATCTGGACGACCAGGCCCGGCGGATCCAGCAACTCGAAGAAGTAGCTGCCAGGGCAGCGGCCGTCCTGCCCGCCATTGAGCAGTGGTCCAAGGTAAACGACGATGCCCCGTCGTCCCTGGAGGATACCGTGTTGGACCGAACCGTCGCCCTGATGAAAGATTCGGGAGGCGAGGTCCACTACGTCGACCACCCGGGGCGCGAAGACCGCTCGGTGTTGTTGATGCCCGTGGAATTTGTCGAAGGGAAAACTCCCCTCATCGTCTCCCTTCACGGCTACGGCGGGGATTCCGCAGTCCACGCCGCTTACTTTCCGCTTCACCAGCGGGTGAACGATCGCGGGTTCGCTCTATTGCTGCCCAACGGTACAATGGACGCCCAGGGCAACCGCTTCTGGAACCCCACCGACCAATGCTGCGACGGCGGTAAGGGCGGCGAGGATGACGTCGCGTACCTGGCTGAACTGGTGTCGGAAGCCGGGAAACTCGGGGACTTCGGGCCCATATACTTCTTCGGGTACTCCAACGGCGGGTTCATGTCATACCACGTTGCCTGCAAAGGCCTCCCAGGTCTCCGCGCCGTGGCCAGCGTGGCCGGGACCAGCTACGTCGACGATTCAAGCTGCCAAGGCGCTCCCCCCGTATCCGTCTTGCACGTCCACGGCACTGCCGACGAGGTGATTCTCTTCGAAGGCGACCAACTCGAGCCGGACCCCAAGGGCGACGACGTACCGGCGTTCTACGCCGGCGCCCACGACATGGTGACGCGCTGGAGCCGGCGGGCGGGCTGCGACTGGTCCCAACACCCGCAGCCCTCGGCTGCCGTCGATCTGGACAAGTTCGCGCCGGGCGCCGAAACCGAGGTATTCCGTCTTGCATCGGGCTGCGCCGAGGGAATCGATATCCAGCTTTGGATGGGCGTGGGCAGCAGCCATTCTCCCGGCTACGACGACGACTTCGTAGACGCCCTTTTGGACTGGCTTCTGTCACAAAACTGAGAGCCGCTGGTGTCCCAGGGGGTATCATTTTGCCAACCCCCTGTGCTCCACTACTGGAGACCCTTCGGTAAATCGACGGTTTGACCGGGACTCTGTCCGGAGGCTCTTGGCCAGGATGAATACTGGGACGCCCGCACCACGGTGTCTTCCGGACTGCCGGTTCTCCCCTCCGGTCTTGCCCTCATGACCGTGTTGGGCCTTTCCTACGTTGTCCGCCGGGCGCGGAGTGTGTTCCGCGGCTGGTACCTGTCCGGTATTGGCGCCCTGGTCATAGCGTTGGCCGATGCCCCGTTCTACTGGGGCCTGGCTATATGGAACCCGGTGCTGCGAAACGCCTTCGGCTGGACCGCGGGGCAGATGTCCTGGGCCTTTGCCATCACCCAGATCGAAGGCGGGTTCTTCGGCCCGCTGGAAGGGCTGATAGTGCAAAGACTGGGGCCCCGGCGCTGCATATTCTTGGGCATGATGCTGTTCGGCCTGGGCTTTGTGTTGTTCAGCCAGGTCCAGCACCTTTGGCAACTGTACGCCGTATTCTTCTTTATTAGCTTCGGGTCGGGCCTTTCCGCCTTGATCGCCGTCGAGGTCGTGGTGAACAACTGGTTCGTCCGCCACAAGACCCGGGCGATGGCCATCTTGACCGAGGGGTTGGCTATTGGCGGCATTCTGACCCCCATTCTGCTGGCCTGGTCCATCGGCGGCATTGACCCCAGCGAGTCGGAGCGTTTCGGCTGGAGGAACACCGCTCTCTCTATCGGCATCCTGGTAATGGCCCTGGCCGTGCCCTGCTCCATGGTGGTGCACAACCGGCCCGAGGACGTGGGTCTGTTGCCCGACGGCGACTTACCCACTGCGGATGCCGAATCCCAGGAGGATGCCGGCGCGACCCGGACACGGGGACGGCTAGAGGAGCCGGGCTATACGCTGCAGGAAGCCATGAGGGCAAGGTCCTTCTGGTTTATCAGCTTGGCCAATGCCCTCTCGGCCGGCGTGCTCGTTACGTTGTTGGTCCACATGGGCCTCATGCTGGATGACCGCGGCTACTCCCTCGACCAGATAGCCCTGGTGTCGGCCGTGTATACGGGGACCTATGCGATCTTCATCCTGATCGGCGGCTACATCGGCGATAGATTCCCCATCACGGTGGTGGCCTTCGTGTTCTCCTGCCTGCAGTCGGTGTCCATGGTGGTGCTGGTGCTTTCCAGGAACATAGAGACGGTGCTCCTATTCGCGGTGTTATTGGGTATAGGGTTCGGAGTGCGCACTCCGGTAGCCAAGTCTCTGAGGGGCACTTACTTCGGACGCAAGGCCTTCGCCGCCATCAGCGGCCTATCCAGGGTCCCGTCGAGCATTTGCCTGTTCGCCGCGCCCGTCTTTGCCGGAATAATGAGGGATTATCTAGGTAGTTTCGACCTTGCTTTCTGGATCATCGCCGTAGTCTCACTATTAGGCTCTTCCCTGTTCCTGTGGGTTGGGGACCCGCCGGGGCAGCCCGCCGCCGCCGAGACCCGGGCGGTTGCCGGTTGATTCCCCGGCAAAACAGCGGCCGCCTCGCAACGCAGAGCAATTGACTCTCTAACGCCGCCCAAGTATAGTCCGGGCCATCCCCCAAGCGAATTTCCGGAAGCCCATCCATTTCCTGGTTGGCACAGGGTTTGGTGACTAAATGACGCAGCAATTTCCGCAGCTCTTCACTCCCTTCCAGCTAGGCAAGTTCACCCTGCAAAGCAGGATCGTGGTCACCGGCCACCGGGGCTACTTCTTCGAGTCTGGGATGCCCACCGAGGACTACGGGTACTACCTGCGGGAAAGGGCCAAGGGCGGCGCGGGCCTGGTCACCCTCGGCGGCTGCGCGGTGCATCCCACCAGCGGGACCGTCCACCTGAACTACGACGACGCCATAATTCCCCGGTACCAGCGGGTCGCCGACTTGGTCCACGAGTACCCGGTGCCCGTCATGGCCCAAATGACCCACCAGGGCGGCAAGGCGGGCAACAACCACCGGCGGGCCCTGAACGGCGAACTGTTGACCATGGCCCCGTCGCCGGTGCCCCACCCCGGCTTCGGCTACGAACAGGTGATGCCCCACGAAATGAGCATCGATGAGATCGAGGAAATGGTCGATGCCTTCGGCCAGGCGGCCAGGCGGATCCGCAGCGGCGGCCTGGACGGCGCGGAGGTCAGCGTCGGCTCCTACGGGCTGATGTCCCAGTTCCTGCACGGCTACAGCAACCGCCGCACCGACAAGTACGGCGGCGACACAATGGAGGAGCGGGCAACCTTCATGATGGAGGGACTGCGGGCCGTGCGGAACGCCCTGGGCCCCGACCTGCTCATGGGAGTGCGCCTGTACTACGACGTGGTGGACTACAGCCTGGTCTACGAAGACCTGAAGACCATTGCCAAACTCCTGGAGTCCTCCGGGCTGCTGGACTACCTGAACGTCTGGATTGGGAACATGCCCAACGAGATGTCCAATCGTTACCACATCCCGCCTCACTACAACGCTCCCGGCGAGTTCGCCGGTCTGGCCGCGGGAATAAAAGAGTTGGTGGACCTGCCGGTGATTGGCGCCGGCCGCATCAACACCCCGGCCCTGGCCGAGGAGATGCTGGCTTCCGGGAAGATGGACCTGGTGGGGCTGGTGAGGGAACTCATCGCCGACCCCTACTTCCCCAACAAGGCAAAAGAGGGCCGGGTGGACGACATAAGGACCTGCATCGCCTGCAACCAGAGCTGCGCCGGCCGGGGTTCGAACCTGGGCTTGCCCATCACCTGCATCTATAACCCGGTGACCGGCCATGAGAGGGACTGGGCCGAGCCGGGGCCCGCGACGGTAAAGAAGAAGGTCGTGGTGGTCGGCGGCGGGCCGGCGGGCATGGAAGCCGCCCGTGTCGCCGCGCAACGGGGCCACCAGGTCGTCCTATTCGAACGCTCCGACCGCCTAGGCGGCCTGGTGAAGCTGGCCATGAAGCCTCCCACCCGCCAGTCCTTCGAGGAGATAATCCTGTTCGGAGAGAAGCAGCTGCCCAAGCTGGGGGTGGACGTGAGGTTGGAAACGGAGGCCGACGTTGAGGCCATTCTCGCGGAAGACCCGCAGGCAGTGATTGTGGCCACCGGCTCCACGCCCTACATGCCGGAAATACCCGGCGTCGAGGGGAACAACGTCTTGACCGTGGCCGACGTGCTGAGCGGAGCGGAAACCGGGCAACGGGTGGCGATAGTCGACACCCAGGGTACTCTCCCCGCCTGCCTGCTGGCCGACTACCTGGCCGACCAGGGAAAGCAGGTGCAGATAGTGACGGGCCTGCCTATGGTGGGCAGCGGCATCTATGCCCGCGCCGTGTGGCACCACCTCTACGGACGCCTGGTGGGCAAAGGCGTGACCATGACCCCCATGACGGGCGTCACCCGCATCGGCGAGGACTCCCTGGACGCCTATCACGTGGTTAGCCCAGACATCACCTGGCGGATAGAGCCGGTGGATACGGTGGTCGTATTCGGCGGCGGCCAGGTCAACGACGGCCTGTACCGCGAGTTGCAAGGCAAGGTCAGCGGGCTTCACGCGGTGGGGGACTGCGCCCAGCCCCGGGACATTGAAATGGCTACGTATCAGGCCCACAAGGTGGCCCTGAGCCTCTGATTGTCCCAGGGCGCCCCAGGCTTGATTCCCTTTGCCCCGCCATGATATCTAAGTCCTGAGATTCAGCGGCGAAAACACAGGTCAGAACGCAATAGTTGGGAGGTATGCCATGTCCAGCTACCGGGTCATTTCCGCCGACAACCACGTTATCGAGCCGGAAGACCTCTGGGCCGGCAGGTCGCCGTCCAGGTTCAAGGAGAGGGCGCCCCACCTTGAGCGCATGGCAGAGGGCGACTGGTGGTTCTGCGACGGCCGCAAGGTCCTCGGCGTCACCAACGGTACCCAGCCCGGCGTCAGGTTCGACGACCCGGACAAGCTGACCAGGGAGGCCAGGATCGAAGAGGTGCGCCCCGGGGGTTACATTCCCGATGAGCACGTCAAGGACATGGACCTGGACGGCGTCGACGTGAGCATCGTCTATCCCACCGTCGGCCTCTTGCTCTTCAGCGTGCCTGACAGCGGCCTCCTCACCTCCAACTGCCGGGTCTACAACGATTGGGCCGGCGAATTCTGCAGCGCCGTCCCCCATCGGCTCAAGGGCATCGCCATGGTCAACGTCGATGACGTTGGCGTGGGCGTCAAAGAACTGGAACGCTGCGCCAAGATGGGCTTTGTCGGGGCAATGATCACCGTGTACCCGCCTGAGGGGCGCTCCTACGATAAGCCGGAATACGAGCCCCTGTGGGCCGCGGCCCAGGACTTGGGGATGCCCCTGGGCATGCACCAGGGCACCAACCGTCCGGGGCCGGGCCAGCAGTTCTCCGACCTGGACGCCGCCAGGCCGGCCTTCCTCTGCAACGTCGAACATTGGGTGCGCATGTCCCTGGCCGACCTGATACTCAGCGGCGTTTTCCAGCGCTACCCCAATCTCCAGATAGGCTCTGTCGAGCACGAGCTGTCCTGGGCCCCCAACTTCTTGGAGCGCATGGACTACATTTACGGCTTCAGCGCCCAGGCCGCCGCCACCGGGGGCCGGTTCAACGACGGCGCCCTGCCCAGCGACTTCTTCCACAGCAACGTATTCCTCGGCTTCCAGGAAGACGCCCGGGGCATCAGGGACCGGGAGTTCATCGGCGTCGACAACCTGCAGTGGGGTTCGGACTATCCCCACACCGGGTCCACCTTCCCCAAGAGCCGCGAGATCATCGACCGGATTCTCGAGGACTGCACCGAGGAAGAAAAGGCCAAGATCGCCGGCGGCAATTCCGCCCGGGTCTACAACCTGGCCTAAGGTCTAAGACCAGACCAACGCGCGTCTGCCGCGGGCCCCTCGTTACGCAGGCGCCCCACGCCGCAACAGGCCTTGGCGCTCCCCGTCGGCTATACTACTGCGGCTGACGCTAGACGGGCGTCCCGCATCCAGGGTGACGAAACCAATACCCCAATATGTGACTGCGCGCGGGCGAAGGAGGGCATTTCTCTTTGGAACTCCATGAGGCTCTTTTCTCCGTCGGCCTCCTCATCGTGGCCGCCAAGCTGTTCGAGGGCGTATTCAAGCGCTTTGGCCTCAACGCCATCATCGCCTACGCCGCCGCCGGGGTTGTCCTTGGCCCCGCCGCCGGCCTGGTGGAAGCGGGCCCCGATATCGAAATCGTCCTGAACATCGGCATATTCATGTTCTTCTTCCTCATCGGCTTGGAGGAATTGGATATCAGGGGGTTCCTGGCGGCAGTACGCGGCCGCCTCTTCCTCGCCTCCGTCTTGTCCGTGACCATCTCTCTCTTGGTGTCCCTGGCCGTCACCACCAAAGTCTTCTTTGACTTGGGACTGGGCCTCACTTTCATCCAAGCCCTGGGACTGGCCGGAGTGTTGTCCCTGTCCAGCCTTGGCGTGGTCGCCAAGGTGCTGATTGACGAAGGCCGCCTCAAAGAGCCGGTTGGCGTTCAAATCTTTACCGCCGTGGTTATCGCCGAGTTGATTGCCTTGTTCGTGGTCGGGTTCGCCATAAGCGAGCACTTCGGCGCCGGGGAGCAGGGACATGCCTTGGACTGGCTCGATGTTTTGACCCTCATAGGGCAGATCGTCGGGTTCACCGTGGTCACCTGGGTAGTTTCCACCAGGGTGCTCCCCAGGGTCATAGTCCTGCTCCATCGCTTCCTGCGGGTGCCCCAGCTTTCCTTCGGCCTCCTTCTGGGAGGACTCTTCCTGGTGGTCGTGGGCGCCGAAGAAGCGGGGCTCCACGGCTCCCTTGGCGCCTTGCTCTTTGGCGCCGCTCTGTCTTCACTGCCCTACCAGGTGCGGCGGGAGATTATGCCCGGCATGAGAAGCGCGGCTGAGGGGTTCTTCGTTCCCCTGTTTTTTGCCTCGGCCGGCCTGTACCTGACCGCGGAATTCCTGGACCTCAGCCCCGAGACCGTACTGGCGTTGGTCCTGCTGCCGCTGGCCGGCAAGTTCCTCGCCGCCTTTCTCAGCGCCTACGTCACCCGGCTGCAGGCCCCCCTGGCAACGGCCGCAGGCCTAATGGCCAAGGGGGTGGCCGAGATTGCGCTTCTGCTCCTACTGCTCCAGACCGGCGCCATCGACCAGGGTGTCTTCTCCTTGCTGGTGCTGGTCATGTTCGGCTATCTGCTGCTGACGCCCATCGGCATAAGCTTCGCCCTTAAGAGACTCGAACATCCTGTAGACCTCCCAGAACTGGAGCACATCCCTCCATCCCTGGTCCGTTTTGCCCTGGACGGCGTCAGGGTCGGCGACATCATGGACCCGTCCCGGAACCATCCCGAACAGTCGCTGACGGTCAGGACCTTTGCCGAAGACTGGCTGCTGCCCGAACAGCACGACTATGTCGTCGTGAGCCGGGGCAAGCTGGCGGGAGTGGTGTCCATCGGCATGTTGCGCTACCTTCCCCGCAGCGAGTGGGGCCGCACTCCCCTTGGCAACGTGCTCCGCCGCAATACGCCCAACTCCTACTCCGACGAGTTGGTGGAGGATGCCCTGCAGCGCATGACTGAAAACTCGTTGACCGCGGTCCCGGTGGCGGACAGGGAATCGGGGGAGTTCCTGGGCTCCATCTCCAGCCACGAAATCCTGGAGCTTATTGTCTCCGCCGCCAAGGGCCGCGAGGTCTGATGCAGCAAGGCTCTTTAGCAAGGTAGGCGCTCACCCGTTAGCCCTAATCCTCACGAAGGGCCGCCCCCAACCCGCCGCCCGCCCCCCAACCCGTCATTCCCGCGGAGGCGGGAATCTAGAGCCCCGGCCCCAACCGTTCTCCCTGGCTGCGTGACTCTTGGTAAATGCAGACGCTCACCCGTTCGCCCTGAGCCCGTCCTGAGGCTCACGAAGGGCCGCCCCAACCCGCCATCCCCGCCCCCAACTCGTCATTCCCGCGGAGGCGGGAATCTAGAGCCCCCGGCCCCAACCGTTCTCCCTGGCTGCTCCCAAAGCCGTGCCCATGACAGACCCGCCCCGCAGATCGACGGCCTTAACTGGAACCAAGAAAGGGCAAAAATAGAGGGGTGTGCCGGTAGATGGCTGGGGATCGAGGATTCGAACCTCGGCTTCCTGAGCCAGAGTCAGGCGTCCTACCACTGGACTAATCCCCATCGCCCCTGGGCATTTGGCGGTTTGCCCTGCGGCCCCTTGGGGCCTGCCAGGGAAACCTGCGCCAGGTAAATCATGGTAGTAACGGCCTCTAGCCGTGTCAAGGGCACCCCCACCGCCTCAACTTGACAACCATAGCCATATGCACCAGAATCACTTGGTTGATTCGACAGACCAAGCACACCCAGCCGGGCCTCTCGTCCGCTTGAAGTCGCCGAGGCTCGGCCCACAACTATTGAAACGAGGCCTACGCAATGACATCGACAGCCAGCGCCAACAGGTCCACGGTAAAAGTCGGCGATACCGACGTTGAGGTATTCTCCGGCGGCTCCGGCCCGGACTTGGTATATCTCCACGGCGCCAGGGGAAACTTCGGATGGCAAGCCCACCACGAGGAACTGGCCCGTACTCACAAGGTCTACGCGCCGTCCATACCGGGTTTCAACGGCACCGCCAGGCCCGAATGGGTCTACACCGTGAACGATGCAGCCCACTTCATGCAGGCCGTCATCCAGGCCCTGGGCCTGGGCCAGTACGTTCTGGCCGGCCACTCCATGGGTGGCTGGGTGGCCGCCGAAATGGCTGCCATGGACCAGCACCAGTTGCGGGGCTTGGTCCTGATCGACCCCGTGGGAATCAAGCCTCAGGAAGGCGAAATCGCCGAGGTCTTCATGGTTGGCGAGTCCACTCGCGACAAGCTGAGGTTCTACGACCCCTCGCAAGTCCCCAACTACGAGGAGCAGACCAGGGAGCCGACCCCTGAAGAGTCGGAGACCATCTACTACAACACCGTGATGGCCTACCGCCTTTGCTGGCGGCCCTACATGCACAACCCCAGCCTGCCCCACTATCTCAACAGCGTGAACACCCCATCCCTCATCGTCTGGGGCAGAGAAGACGCCATCGTCCCACTGGAATGCGGCGACCTGTACCGGCAGGCATTGCCCAACGCCACTCTCAAGGTCATCGACCGCTGCGGCCATTCCCCACAAATCGAAAAACCCAACGAACTTCACGCCTTCGTGAGAGGGTTCCTCGACGGCCTAAAGTAACCCCTTCCCGTCCCCGGATAGGCTTGCTTATCCGTCATTCCGGCCTCCGAGCCGGGATCCAGAGCGCCTGACCACCAACAACGGGGCCGTCCCCCCAGCGCCCCCAACGGGCCATTCCGGCCTCCGAGCCGGAATCCAGGACTCTGCGGCCCCAGCCCATCCATTCCCCGCGAATCTCGCCTTTGTAAAGCCGCTCCAACCCGTCACTCCCGCCCCCCAACCCCATCATTCCGGCCCCCCAACCCATCATTCCCGCGGAGGCGGGAATCTCACGCCTGGACCCAGCCCCGTCCGCCCGGAACCTCTATGGAAGGGCCTGCCCCGAGGGGAAGGTAGCCCGTCCGTTCGTCCTGAGGTTCTCGAAGGGGGAACGGACGGGCGGCGGGGAGCTTGGGAGCCTACCCCCCATCCAACTGTAACCCATGTACCCGGTTCCACAGTGAGCACGATCGCACAAGCCGCTCCAAGACCCCTTCCCCCCCGCATGATATAATCCAGTCAGTCGGGGCGTGGCGCAGCCAGGTAGCGCACCTGCATGGGGTGCAGGGGGCCGCCCGTTCAAATCGGGCCGCCCCGACCATCTTCCCCCACCCGCCAAACCAACCTCTTCACCACTTGCATTATGCCGCGCGTTGGGTAGTCGCCAGGCACGATTGGGCCTTGACCAACTTGGCTATGCGACGAACTTCACCGAGGATATCTTCCGGTTTGCCCCGGAGATTCAGACCGGCGACTTCTATAGTCCTGTCTGCATTCCGGACATCGTAGATCCGTTCTTCAGCCTCGTCCTTCGCGTAGACAAGCAAACCGCCAGGCAAGTCCATCGCGGTCACATACGCAAGCATTTGGTACAAGTCGTCCTCTGGAACACTTTTTTCAGTAATGTTCTTGTACTTCGCGTCTCCCACGAAAATTGGCTGTGACCCGTTCCAACCGGACAGATCAGGATACATCGATATTTGGCGGCCCTTATCCAACGTCACTCTCTCCTCGTGTTTCCATTGGTTTTCTGAGAGTCCTAGGACCTCCCCCAACGCCACGTAAAGGAATTTCTCAAATACCTTGTTCATGTCTATGAGAAATGACGAGCCAATGACCTCGCCGTGGAACAGTTCCAAACTGGAATTTTCTATCACCAGCCGCGCTAACTCTACCGCGGGGCGGTAGTGCTCGTTAAGGCGGGTGTATTGGATCTCCGGTGTGCCGCGGCGGTAGTTGTCAAGGAAGATCGTGTTGAAGACCGGCCGCAGCCCGGTGATTCCGCGTTTAGCTTGCGCCGACCTAACACGTAGGCGGGCCAGTCGATGTAAGGCCGCCTTCAGCAGCCGGTTTTCCTCTATGTCTTCGGTGAACTCGTCGAAGGTCACTTCTATGGGCAATGGTAGACCGAAGCGCCGGCTTATTTGTTCTTGGAAGCGAACGCGCCCCCGGACGGTGTGGAGGGCTTCTTCCTCTCGCCTGTATCCTTGCAGCAGGCCCCGCCGAACCGCTTGGCGGGTGTGATGAGTGAAGGCTAGGATCAGGCTCTCTAAGACTTCTAGGTTGGGCGATAGGCTGAACGATTCTTGTCGCCAGTATTTGGGGTCAATGGCGTAAGCAATCAGGAACATGACCCGGTCTATGGGAATCTTGGGGCGAACGACAATGGAAAGGCCGGGGGTATTCACCGCCCCTATGTAAGACGATGGGCGCAGGACGTAAGTTTCGCCCTCCCTCTGGGAAGGGGTTACTGCAATGCGGGCAGAATCAAACGCCGATAGCTGTCCCTTGTCCAACGGGAAGTGGATGGGGTGAGGTTCGTACTCAGCGAGTTCCAGGGTTTGCATCGCTGGCCTGCTCAGTGGTGCTGTCGCCAGAGGCGACTGCGGCTGCTGAACCGTCAATCTCCCGTTTCAACGCGCGGAACCCGAAGGTTTGCAACTTGGCATCGTCCCCGAAGCATTGCTCTTCCACGTAAGGGATGACTGCCCGTTCCCAAATGCGGCGCACGCTGTCTTCGTCGAGAATCTGGTCGGGCCGCATAAAATAGCTGGGCCCGATACCGGCGTCGCGGTCCAGGTTCTTGTTAGCCTGGTCGATTAGATCTGCGGCCAAAGTGTCTTGGTCTCGTTTGTTTAGCCAGCGCCGGAGCAGGCCCTGTATGGGAGGCTCGTTGGGGAAGAAGGCGGCGAAGTAGAATCGGCGGCGCAGCGCGGCATCCATTAACGCTATGGAGCGGTCGGCGGTATTCATAGTGCAGATGAACCAAAGATTCGGCGGAAGGCTGAACCTCTCTCCTTCTCTGCCGTATTGAAGCCGCACAGGTTCATTCCGGTACTCAAGCAGGAAGTACAGTTCCCCGAACACCTTGGCAACGTTACCTCGATTGAGTTCGTCTATCACCAATACGTAGGTCGCACCCTCGTTGTTCTTGGCCGTGTCTGCGATGCGCCGCAATGGGCCTTGGACCAGCTCAAACTCCGCTTGCCCTCCGCTGAGCCTGGGCCGGATACCCTCGACGAAGTCTTCATAGGAGTAGGACGGATGAAACTGGACTATTTCAAAATCCCCGCCGTTGAGCCGACACTGCTTGGCTATTTCCTTCGCCACGTAAGTCTTCCCGGTGCCCGGCGGCCCGTAGAAAATTACTTGGCGCTTTTCTTGCAGGTCGTCAATGATTTGCTGCAAATACACAGGCTCCCAAAGAAGGTCATCGGCCAGGGCCGCTATGTTCTCCTGCGACCAGGGATTGGCTGCTGGTGGAGGCGGAGGGAGTGGGGTCGGCGCCCTCTCTCCCCGCTGGTATGCCAAGAATTGCTCCTTTACCTCTTCCGGCCAATCCTCTGGCAAGTCCTCCTTGCCATATTGGGTAACGCACCACGTCAACGCTTGCGCATCGAGCCGGTCCCGAAGCTCGAGACCGCGGACTTCTGATTCCATGATGACTTGGTCGTAAAAGCCGAGCATGTGCTCGTATCGTTCCCAAACATCGCGAGAATCATTAGCGTCGAAAGGGGTCTCCGTCAGTTGCCCCGCCTTTTGTAAGGTTGAATACCCGTAAATTGGGCGGTCCCCCGCGCCATCGGCCATTAACAACAGTGATGTTAGGGAGGTGAGCGATGCGAACGAGACGCTACGCCCCTGCACTTCAACTGGTCCCATTTCGACGAAATGACGAATTTGGTCTTCCAAAAAGGCTCGCTCCGCCAACGAGACTGAATTGGGGTTTCCCCAAATCCCCCAAATTCCCTTCAAGGCCTCTCCCCTTTGGGCCTGCCCCAACTTCATAAAATTGTCGATAGCGCGCCAATCCACCAAATTATTTGAACTAGGATGACGCAAGGCTTGTTCCAATTGCTGATCCCAGTCAGGGGATTGCTCCTCGAAGGCTTTTTGAACGGTGGCCAGCTCGCGGCCTATTTTCAACTTGTAGTCCCGTTCAGCCATGTAGAACTGATCCCACTCGTAAAAGCGTTTTGCCCAATATACGAACTTGTCCCAAGGGCCGGGCTTTGGCGGTGGTGACTCCCCGCGCCACTGGCCTGCGACTTCGCGGGTCGCATAGAAGAAATGATCACGGCTACCATACTGGGATTCGAGGGCCGGGCGAATCTGCGCTAGTTTGTGGTCTATATCCTCAGACGGCTCTGCAACATACTCCGCAAACGTCTCGGCTATCATATTTTTGTGGTCCCAAGAGACAATTGCCTCGAAAGTGTCAGGGAAAACGAGATGGAGCAAAGCCTCCCTTTGTATCTGTGGTGTATTTTGGTTATTGCGAAGCATAAGGCTCTGAAGGGGTAGTCCCATGACCATAGATTTGAAATCCCGCGGGCTATTGAGCCAGCGCCGTCGTTCGCGAAGCCCCAATTCCTTCCACTGCTCCACGAACTCAAGAAGGAACCCGACTTGGAATGGGCGGTATCCATGAAATCCCTGCCCGGGGTTGGCTATTCCAGGGGTAAGGCCGGAAATGAGGTTCGGCGGGATTTCTACAGGAGACGGCGACCATCCGAGGACTGTATCAATCGTCTGTCGGGCGCCAGTGCTGTTGTTCCTAGAGACAATGAGGAAGTGGAAATAAAGAGCCTCACCCATAAGTTGGTAGACTTCTGGGGGGCTGTCCATCAATTGACGGCATAATTTCTCGAGGAATTTGCCGGGTCCGTCGTCAGGACGATCCAGGAATCGCTGCCGGAGTTCCCTCAGCCATCGGCTCGACCAGATTGGCACTCCCGGCGTGAACAACGAGTCGTCGTTCCGCAACGCCCGGTCCACCCACTGTTCCGCTGCTGCGTACACTTTCTCTGCGCTCTGCCCTTGATTCTCGTGTATTCTCGTGCCCATCGTTCTCCTTATGCTATCGCCTCTTCCAGGCCGCGGTTAGCAGCGGGCTATTGTAAATGGTTGTCCCGATGCGGGTCTGTCAGGCCCCTCACGGCCACTCGCCCAACACCCGGTAAACGTCCTCGCTGGTGATCAACTCCGCGCCAGCACCCACTGCAAACACCGTCCCGTCGCTCTCAAAACCTCGCCGTGCCAACTCCGACAGGGCCTTACCAAGGCTAGTCCGTCTTTGCTTTGCCAACGCACGAGCAATTGCCAATACGTCATCGTCGATGTTTACAGTAATACGCATGCTGACATAATACCGTCAACGCATCCAATGGTCACCCGGCCCCCGCCCCCCGCAGGTTCAACCACTGACACTTGCCCCTTGCGCCCCGGCCCCTCTACGCCCTAAGCTACTACCATGCCAATAGACGACCATCGCCGGCGCGCTGGCCACACCAACCCCCGCCCCGGCCAATGGCTCAGAATGGCTCAAAATGTCTCAGGAAAAAAGAGTCCTGGCCGCTTCCCACGCCTACCCAAGCGCGATTCGTGCCTGCCGGAATCTGGAATAAACGGTGCGCTAACGTGGTCAAATTGACGTTAAAGAGCCGCTCCACACACTGGCTCGCCGGGCTTCTCCTGGCCGCGGCCCTGGCTCTGCTGATGGCCGCCTGTGGCGGAACGGACACGGTGGTGATAGGCACCGCGGGCGAGTACGACCCATTTAACTTCGTCGACGACGACGGCGAGATAGACGGCCTCGAGCGTGAACTGGGGGACGAGCTGTGCCGCCGCGCCGAATTGGAATGCGAGTGGGTGCTGACCGATTGGGAAACCATTATTCCAGACGTTATGGCCGAAGAGTTCGACGTCATCCTCGCCGGCATGAGCATCACCGACGAGCGGGTGGAGTCGATAGACTTCACTGATGCCTACTATCCTCCGACACCGTCCGTGTACGTGGCCGCGGCCGGCAGGGGCGACGAAGCCGCCGAGGGCGTCATTGGCGTCACGGCAAACACCATATACTCCGACTATTTCACCCAGTTGGGCAGGCCCTTTGTGTCCCTCGATGGCTCGGTGGACGCAGTTGATGCAGTGCTCGACGGCCGGGTGGACGCCGTCCTGGTGGACCACGGCTACGGCGTTGAGAAGGTTGCCGAGCGCGAAGGCCAACTGGCAATTGTGGGCCCGTCCGTACTCCTAGACCGGGGCCTCGGCATGGGCGTCCGCAAGGGCAGCGAACTAAAGGGCAAGCTCGACCAGGCTTTGGATTCCATGAAGGCCGACCGCTCCCTGAACGCCCTCATCCTTGAGTGGCTGGGCGAGGGCGCTTCGACCTTTGAATAGTGGGGGAATAGTCGGGCCTATTCGCGACTCGGGCTAGCCAGCGCCCCTCTTCGGATTGCCCACCCGGGGCAATCCCCCGGGTCTACCGGGCCAGGCCGTAGGGAATGGACTTGGTCAAAGGGTCGTCCGACGCCTCCATGCGCTCGGCCACCCGCACCACCAGCTTTGCCAGGGCCGTCTCGCTCCAGAACCACTCGTGCAACTGGTCGCCGTCGAAAGTTGGCTTCTGCTCCATCCGGGCCTCGTAGTAGAACGCCTTCAGGTCGTCCACGCAGAACCGGATGTACTGGGCCAGCGGCGCCCCCTCCGGTCGAGACTCGATATCCCGGTCCTGTCCGTCGGCGTAGGCTTCCAGGAAACGGATAACGCCCCGGAACCGGCGCTGGGGCACCCCGCTAAGCCCCACGCTGGTGCGGCCGTCGTGCTTGTCCACCCACCGCTCGTAGTAGTGACGCAGGCCCGTAAGCTCGTCAGCCGGGCTCAGCGGCGGGCCGTCGCCCGCCGGGGCCGACGACGCATGGAACAGTATCTCCGGCGCTGTGTCGTCTGGGAACTCCTCCAGCACCGGCCCCGCCGGCCGTTCCAGCAGTTCCAGGGCCGCTCCCAGCACCCGATGCTGCAGGTCCGGGTCGTCGGCCCGCCCCAGGGCGTTGCCGAAGCCGAAGGGCACCCACAGCATCCGGGGCGGCTTCACCTTGGCGGCGTGTTCTTTGACGAACACCACGCCTGTCGTCGACATCCCCGCTTCTTCGAAGTGCCTGCCGAGCACGCTGACCGCGTGGGAGCACAGGGGTCAAGTGGGGGTCAGGAACACCGCCTCCACGCCCTCGTCCAGCAGCCGCTCGGTCACTTCCGGGGCCGTGCTGCTGAGGATCTCCGACATGTCTCGCTGCGCGCCCATGAACGAGTAGTTGTTCTCCGCCAGCGAGCCCACAACCCCCCGGTCCACCAGTTCCTGCAGCCGGTCCACCGGGAAGGTGACGTTGATGTCCCGGTAGATGGCCGCGTGGTCGAAGCCGATGCTGGTGTGGCTCTGCAGTATCTCCGAGGTCTTGGCGGCCCGGGGCAGCACCCGGTAGCTGGTGTCGCTCCGCCGGTGGTCCGACACGAAGGGCTTGTCTCCCCGCAGGTGCAGCCCGGCGGTGGTGACCAGGGCCAACTTGGACTCCGACAGTGGCTTGGCCAAATGGGTCCACGGCGCATCGTCGTGCTCCATGCAGGGGAACATCTGGAGCATCTTGCGCTGTACTTCGGCCAGCAGTTCTAGCCTGGGCATATACCTCACCTCCGGGTCGACGGCGCGGCCGCGCCGGCGGTCTCCGCCCTGACGCCTAAATTAGAGTCCGGCCACCCCCTTGTCAAGCGTGGCCCCTTCACCCCCGCCGCGTCACCCGGTTGCGCAGCACACCTATCCCCTCCACCTCCAGTTCCACCACGTCCCCTGCTTGCAGCCACCTGTCCAACTCCAGCCCGCAGCCGCCTCCCACGGTGCCGGAACCCAGAACGTCGCCGGGGTACAGGGCCTCGTCCATCGAGGCGTGGGCGATCATCTGCGCGAAGCTCCAGTGGGTTTGCCCGATGTTCCCGTCCGACCACACTTCGCCGTTTATCCTGGCGGTCATGCGGGCATTGGCCGGATTGAACTCATCGGGAGTCACCAGCCACGGTCCCAGCGACGTTGCGAAGTCCTTCCCCTTGGCGGGGCCCAGGCCCACGCTCATCTCCTCCATCTGGATGTCCCGCGCGCTCCAATCGTTCATCACCGCGTACCCGCCGACGTGCGCTGGGGCCCCGTCCTCGCTTATGTCCACGCCTTCTTTTCCGATGACGCAGGCCAGTTCCAGTTCGTAGTCCATCCGCTGCGAGTACCTGGGCCACGTCAGTTCCTGCTCGTGGCCCAGCAAAGTGCGGTAGTTGCCCTTGTAATAGACGGGCATCTTGTACCAGGCCGCCGGTATGTCAGCGCCCCTGAGGAACCTGACAGCCCTGATGTGCTCCTCGAAGGCGATGAAGTCCCGCAGCGATGCCGCCTCCACCGGCGGCAAAAAGATGACCTCGTCCAGTCCCCACCTGGGAGCGTCGTGCCGGTCAAGCTCGCTAACCGCTTTTGAGAGCGCCCCCGTTTGCTCCGTGTTGTAGGCAATAACGTCCACCGCCCACTCCAGTGGCTCCACGACCCCCAAATGCCCCAGCACCGCGGCGCAGTCCACCGCCTGGTTGTTCCGCAGGTCCACCAACCCGACTCTGCTTTCCCCCGGCTGCCCCGGCAACTCGAACCTTACCACTTTCATGGCCAGCCTCCTACCTGCAACTATGCCCGGAGCCCTAGTATAGCCCAGCGTCCCGCAGCCGCGGCCTCTATTCCCATGCCTCACAACTGTCATTCCGCGGAGCAAAGCGACGAGGAATCTGGGGATGGGCGCCTCCGCATAAGCCTGTGCCCACCGCCCCAGACCCCTCGCTGCACTCGGGGTGACATGGTAACGAGACTTTTGAGGCAATCCCGGCCTCTATTCCCACTAGCAACGGTTTTTGCTAAACTGGCCCGTGGCTTTCTCATCTCGCCTGTTGCCGCGGGACGGCTGAGCCCCGGATTAGACTGCACCCTCAAGGAGATACAGCTATGATTTACGAGGTCCGCACCTATACGTTGAGGCCCGGCGGGATCCCCGCGTTCGAGGAGGCCTTCGCCGAGGCCCTTCCTCACCGGGAGAAATACTCCAAGCTGGGCGCCTTCTGGCATACCGAGTTCGGCCCTCAGAACCAGGTAATCCACGTTTGGCCCTACGAAGACCTCGCCGAGCGAGACCGCATACGGGCCGAGGCTGCCAAGGACCCTAACTGGCCGCCCAAGGCCGACCTCGACCTCTACCGGAACATGCAATCGGAGATTTTCATTCCCGCCCAAGGCAGCCCCCCCTTGGGAGGCGACCAGGCCCTGGGCAATATCTACGAGATGCGCATTTACACCTACAAGACAGGCTCCATGCCTGAGGTGATACGGCGCTGGGAGGCCGCCATCCCCCACCGGGTGCCGTACTCGCCCATCGCCGCCGCCTGGTACTCGGAAATCGGCAAACTCAACGTGTGGGTCCACATCTGGCCCTACCAGAGCCTGGAGCACCGGGCCGAGGTCCGGGCCAAGGCCCGCGAGAATCCCAACTGGCCTCCGCCCACCGGCGAGTTCCTGATCAGCGAGGAGAACAAGCTGTTGGAGCCCGCGGCCTTCTCGCCCATGCACTAGGCTCCAGGCAAAAACGCAAGAGCGACATTGCAGGCAGACGAGGCAGCCGTCCAGGCGGTGAAGGACGCCAACCAGAGGTTCTACGAGGCCTTTGGCGCTCTGGACATCGACCTAATGGAGGCTGCCTGGGAACCCTCTGAACGGGCCCTCTGCGTTCACCCCGGCTGGCCTCCCTTGACCGGCTGGGAGCAGATCCGGGAAAGCTGGCGGCGCATCTTCGACAACGCCACCCTGATGCACTTCAACGTCCAGTACGTGAGCGCGGCGGTGCAGGAAGACTGCGGCTGGGTCACCTGCGTCGAGAACATCTCCAGCGTCCTGCAGGGCCGCGCCGACAACTTCGGCGTGCTGGCCACCAACATCTTCGTCCGCACACCCCAGGGATGGCGCATGGTCGCCCACCACGCCTCTCCCAACGCATGACCGCATCACCTTCCGCCACCCCCCAGGGGCCGATGTTCAACCCCGGAGACTTTCAGCGGGTGGACGAGAGCATCGACAGCCTGTTCTACTCCTGGCCCCGCAAGGTGGTGCACATAGACACGCAGGCCATCGAGACCGTGGGCCGGCTGTTCCGCGACCTGATACCTCCCGGAGCAACGGTCCTGGACCTGATGAGCAGTTGGCGCTCCCACTGGCCCTCTGACCACCCCAAGAGCCGCATGGTAGGACTGGGGCTCAACGCCGAGGAGATGGCCGACAACCCGGACTTGGACGAGTACGTCGTCCACGACCTGAACATTGACCCCGCGCTGCCTTTACAGGACGGCGAGTTCGACGCCGTGGCCCTCACCGTCTCCGCCCAATACCTGACCCGGCCCGTCGAAACCTTCCGGCAGGTCAACCGGGTCCTGACGACAGGCGGCATATTCGTGGTCACCTTTTCCAACCGCATGTTTCCGACTAAGGCGGTGCGGATCTGGCGGGAGTCCACCGACCGGGGCCGTATCCAATTGGTGACCTCGTACTTTGAGACCGCCGGCAACTTCCGCGACATTCGCTCCGGCTTCGTCAACCCCGCCTCCAGCCCACCCCACGATCCCCTCTTCGCCGTGGTCGGCCGCAAGGGCCCGGGGCCAACGGAATGACTCCGTTGGCATAAGCCAGCCCCGGTCTGTATACTCGGCGGCAAGGACAGGTGGATTGAACATGGCGCGAACCTTCCGGCTGGCCCTGGCCCAGATAAACACCACGGTGGGGGACATACCGGGCAACGCGGCCAAGATAGTCGACTACATCGAGCGGGCCCGCGCCCTTCGCTGCGACCTGGTCGCCTTCCCCGAGCTGGCCGTGACCGGCTACCCGCCGGAGGACCTGGTTTTCCGGCCCCATTTTGTCCAGGAAAACCTGGCACGGACCCGGGAGATCGCCGCCACAACCCAGGGCATCACCGCGGTCTACGGCTTCGTCGACGACCGCGACGGCCTGCGCAACGCGGCCGCCATCGCCCACGACGGCAGGCTGGCCGGCGCCTACCACAAGAAGCGCCTGCCCAACTACGGCGTGTTCGACGAGGCCCGCTATTTCGTACCCGGCGACTCCAGCCCCGTCTACCGCCTTGGCGGGGTGTCCTTCGCCGTGAACGTGTGCGAGGACATCTGGTTCGAGGAGGACGGCGACCCATTGGTAGCCCAGAGCCGCTTGGGGGCCAAGCTGGTGGTCACCATCAACGGCTCCCCCTACCACGCAGGTAAGCTCAAGGCCACCCGCGAAAGGCTGGTGTCCGGCCTGGCCTCCAGGTACAACTTCCATATGGCCTACGTGAACCTGGTCGGCGGACAGGACGAGCTGGTTTTCGACGGCGCAAGCATGGTCTTCGGCCCCGATGGCAAACCTGTCGTGAGAGGGAGTCAGTTCCAGGAAGAGATGGTCGTGGTTGACCTACAGTTGGGGGAGGCCGCGGCCGCGGGATTCGTGGAACTAGGCGGGAACGCCGCCTTAGACGGCGTCAAGCCGGCCATTCCGCCCCGGGAGACCAAGACCTACGACGAGGTAGGGGAGGTCTACGCCGCCCTGGCCCTGGGCACCCGTGACTACGTGAGAAAGTGCGGCTTCACCAAGGCGTTGGTGGGCCTGTCCGGTGGCGTGGACTCCGCCCTCACCGCCGCCGTGGCCGCCGACGCCCTGGGCCCGGAGAACGTGGTGGGTATCACCATGCCCTCCCGTTACTCGTCGGAAGGCAGCTTCACCGACGCCCGGGAGTTGGCCGGCAACCTGGGCATCGGTCTCTGGAACGTTCCCATCGAGCCCGCCCACCGGGCCTTTGCCGACATGCTGGAGTCATACTTCCAGGACACCGAGCCCAACGTGGCCGAGGAGAACGTCCAGGCTCGGATAAGGGGCAACGTGCTGATGACCGTCTCCAACAAGTTCGGTTGGATAGTCCTCACCACCGGCAACAAGAGCGAGATGGCCATGGGCTACGCCACTCTCTACGGCGACATGGCCGGCGGCTTTGCCGTGCTCAAGGACGTGCCCAAGACCTTGGTGTACCGGCTGTGCGAGTGGCGCAACCGCAACGGCGCTTCCGGCCCGGTGATTCCCCAGGCGATAATAGACAAGCCTCCGACGGCCGAGCTGAAGTACGACCAGCTGGACCAGGACACTTTGCCCCCCTACGACCTGCTGGACCAGGTGGTCAAGGCCTACGTGGAGGACGAATGCAGCTACCAGGAAATGGTGGACATGAAGTTCGACCCAGAGATAGTGCGCCAGGTGATCCGCGCCGTCGACCTGGCCGAGTACAAGCGGCGTCAGGCGCCTCCGGGGGTCAAGATTACGCCCAGGGCCTTCGGCCGGGACCGCCGCCTGCCCATAGTCAACCGCTACCGGCAGCGTTGACCGGCGGCCTGAACCCGCCTAGCCGAAGTTGTATAGCCTGGCGGTGTTTTCTCCGGCGATAAGGGCCTTTTCATCGTCTGGGACGTCCTTGAAGATTTCCTCCAGTATCTCCCTGGACTTGGGAAAGGTCGACTCGGCGTGGGGGTAGTCCGACCCCCACAGCAGGTTCTCCACCCCGATAAAGTGCCGGAGTTGCATGCCCAGGGCATCCTCCTGGAATCCCAGGAAGACGTTGCGGCGGAAGAAGTCGCTGGGCAGCATGTCGTCCTTGAACCTGCCCCCCTGCACGCCCACCGCCCGCTCCTGGTAGAAGTTGTCCATGCGGCTCATGAAGTAGGGCGCCCAAGACACCTCGAACTCCACCACGCCCACCTTCAGCTTGGGATAACGCTGGAACACCCCGGCGAAGACCATGCCGTTGATGCACTGCCGGGGGTCGTACTCCCGGTTGGGGAAGTCCACCGGGTTCTGCAGCACCACGCCGCCGGTGTCCATGCCGGGCTTCCACCGTGAAGTCCCTACGTGCAGGCTCAATGGCATGTCCAGGTCCTGGGCGGCCGCCCAGAACGGGTCGTAGGCCGAGTGGGAGTAGGGAAGTATGGGGTTCACCGAGATCATGGCCCCGGCCAGGCCCAGGCCCGCCGCCCGCTGCAACTCCTCCACCCCGTCGGCCACCGCGTCCAGGTTGATCATGGCGATGCCCTTGAGCCGGTCCGGGTAGGGCCGGCAAAACTCGGCCAGGTAGTCGTTGTAGGCCCGGAACGACGCCGACAGCACGTCGGTGGCTGGCACCCGGAACAGGGTCAGGCCCTGGGACGGGTACAGCAGCCCGGCGGCCACCCCGTCCACGTCCATGTCTTTGACGTGCTCATGGGGGTCCAGGCCCCCCAGGGGGACGGTCTCCATGCTGCCGCCCGTTGTCAGCGCCTCCGGGTTCTCGAACCGCAGCCCCGCCTGCTGGTTGATGCCAATCGCTCCGAACCGCAGGCCATCGCATATCCACTGGTCCTGCCCGTCCTCGTGCAGCAGCCGGGGCGCCCGTTCCTTGAAGCGAGCATCTATCCGCTCCGCCCAAAGGTTCTCGGGCTCGACGATGTGGGAGTCCGAAGAGATGACCCGGTACTCTGTCATGGCCTGACCAACACGAAAACTGCGACTGTGCCGCACGCTTAATGCGGTGAGGCGTATTCTAAGGCTTGCGGAAAATCCAGGTCAACTTGACTGAAGCCGGCGCGGCGCGGTGTTGCAGCCGTCATTCCGGCCTCCGAGCCGGAATCCAGGGGTCGGTTCGAGCTTGCCATACCGCGAGTGGGAAGGCTGAAATTTCAGACCCCCTTTCATTTCCTCTCATTCCCTCCCATTTGGGAAGGTTGGCCGAGGAGCGGGTGACAAATTTAGTTTCCCCACCATTTTCGCTCATTTTGGCACATGGCCTCCAGGCCGGATTCCGGGCCTGTCGATAGCTTGGGTATGCCTGGTATTGTAGGAAAGCGACGCTTTTGGACTTGGCAACGAGCAACTGTCAGTAGATGGGCGTTGCCTAGCGGGAAGGCGCCTGCGAGATGAAAGGCAGGGTGGGGAATGACGGACAACAATGGGCCGGAGCCCGATTTGGTTGTGTCGGCCGGCTAGACTTCCAGCCTGTCCCTACCCGGGGCGAAAGATCCCAAGCCTACCGGCCGGCCTTGTAATAGGAGGCTGACCGGCACGGCGAACATCCCGTCACCGAATCCGGCGCTGACCTCACCGTCATACACCACCACCCCGGCGGCGAATCGGTCGCCCGCGGCCTTCCTCAACTTCCGCAGCCCGCGAAAGTCGGACCTGGTTACGGTGGCCGACGCCTTCACCTCTACACCGGCCACCTCGCCGGCGCCCCGCTCGATGACAATGTCGACTTCCGCCTGGTCCTTGTCGCGGTAGTGGCAGAACTCCAGGGGCGCCTCCTGGCAGACGGACTGGCGCCGCAGTTCCTGGAACACGAAGGTTTCCAGGAACTGGCCGAGCAGCACGCGATTCCGCGGCAGGCTTTGGGGGCTTGCGCCAACCAAGGCACATCCAATGCCGGTGTCTCCAATGTGGAGCTTGGGTGTCTTGACCATTCGGCTTAGCCGGTTCGTATGCCATGGGGGCAGCCGTTCAATGAGAAACAGCCGCTCCAGCAGCGCAACGTAGTCGCCAATGGTAGGCCGGCTCAACTGGAAGGGGGACGCCATATTCGACAGGTTGTAGAGGCGGGCGGTCTGGGAGGCGGCCGCAGTCAGCAGCCTGGGCAGTGCGTCCAGCGCACTGATCCTGGCCATGTCGGTCACGTCCCGCTGGAGTTGCGTCGCTATGAAGTTCCGGTACCAGTTGGAACGGCGGCGGAAGGTGGAGCGAGCCAGGGCGGCCGGATATCCGCCGTCAGCGATGCGCTCTGCCAGGTTATCGCCCATACGCTGGGTGTTGGACGTCTGGAACTCCCCGCGAAAGAGGTCGTCCAGGAAGTTGGGTATCCCTCCGTACACTTCGCCCTGGGACAGAGGATGAAGGCGCAGTATTTCCATCCGGCCGGCCAGCGAATCGGAAAGGGCCGGAACGAGAAGCACTTGGGACGAACCGGTGAGCAGAAAGCGGCCGGGGATGCGATTGGCGTCTATGGCCTGCTTAAGGGCGGTGAAGATGGAGGGTACGCGCTGCACCTCGTCGAGGATCGTCCGCTCTCCCAAGCCGGTGACGAAGCCGGACGGGTCGGACTCGGCCGCGGCGCGGGCAACGTTATCGTCGAAGCTGATGTAGCGGTATCCCCTGGGGTCTCCTACGACCCGAGCGAGGGTGCTCTTGCCGCACTGGCGCGGGCCGTGAATGAGCACCGCCGGCGAGTCGGCTAGCGCTTCGGCCAGGGGCCCTTCGGCGTAGCGGGGGTAAAGACCGGGTTGACGCATCGTCCAATTGTAACCCTAGTCTCCGTCCAATTGCAACCTTTTAGTGCGTCCAATTGTAAGGTTATGGTGCGTCCAATTGTAAGGTTGTGGCGCTATGCAGTGCATGCGGCGTTGACCCCAATGAATAAAGCGGGGACCGGTTTCCTGAAAGCGGAACGGGGCATGGCGGTCGACACCGAAGTGGGAACGGCGCCGCGTGCAGCAGAAGTCGAAGCAGCCCCCGCTAGGCCCGGATCGGCGCAGGGAGGCCGGACTGGTCGCGGGTGACGGAGATGGCGCCCCGGACTCCCTCGAGCTTGGAGAACAGCTTGCCCAGCTGGTCCAGGCCGGTGGTGTGCAGGGTCAAGTCCATGGTCACGGTGCCGTCGGGGTGTTCGTCGGTAACCACCCCGGCGATGTTGACGTGCTCTTCGGAAACCGCGACGGTCACGTCCCGCAGCAGCCCCACCCGGTCGTAGGCCCGGATCCTTACTCTTACCGGGTGCAGCTCCCTGGCCGTGCCCCATTCGACTTTCACCACCCGTTCCTGCTCGTCCTCGTTGCGGATGCCGGGGCAGTCCTTCTTGTGGACGGTGACTCCCCTGGCCCTGGTGATGAAGCCCAGTATCTCGTCGCCGGGAATGGGGTTGCAGCACCGGCCTATGCGCACCAGCAGATCGCCGACCCCCAGCACCGAAATGCCGGAGCTGGGGCTGGACAACGGAAGGTTGGGTCTGACCAACTCTGTGGGCGGATGGGAGTCCTGGCGCGCCTGGGCCAGCCGGTGGGCCACCTGGCTTTCGGTGAGGACTCCGGAGCCCAGGCTGGCCAGCAGTTCGTCCATGTCGTCGTACTTGCACAATGCCAGGATTTCAGACTCGTCGAATCGCTGGTTGAACCGCTTGATTTCCCGGCGCAGCAACTCCCGGCCCCGCCGGATGTTGGCGCTGCGGGCCTGCCGCCGGAACCAGTGGCGCACCTTCTGCCGGGCGCTGGCCGAGGCCACGTAACCCCGGCTGGGGTTGAGCCAGTCCAGGCTGGGCCCACGCTCCGACTTGGACGCCACCACCTCGACGGTGTCGCCGCTTTGCAGCGGCGTGTCCAGGGAGACCAGGCGGCCGTTGACCTTGGCCCCGATGCAGCGGTGTCCCAACTCCGTGTGAATCTTGTAGGCGAAGTCCACCGGCGTCGAACCCACGGAGAGCTCCACGATGTCCCCCTTGGGGGTGTAGACGAACACTTGGTCGTGGAAGATGTCCTGCTTGACCGACTCGATGAACTCGTCGGTCCCGGCCACCTCCCGCTGCCAGTCCAGGAGCTGGCGCAGCCAGGTCATCTTCTCTTCGAAGCGAAGGTCCCCCGAGTTGCCTTCCTTGTAGCGCCAGTGGGCTGCTACGCCATACTCGGCAATCTGGTGCATCTCGTAGGTCTTTACCTGCACCTCCAGGGGATTGCCGCCCTCGCAAATAACCGTGGTGTGCAGGGCCTGGTACAGGTTCTCCTTGGGATTTGCTATATAGTCGTCGAATTGACCGGGGATCGGATGCCAGAGTTGGTGGACTACGCCCAGGGTCTTGTAGCAGTCTTCCTGGGTGTCCACGAACACTCGTAGGGCGTACAGGTCGTAAATGTCCCGCAGTTCCTGCCCCTGTTCCGCGTACTTCAGGATCTTACGGTGAGTGCTGTATATCCCCTTGGGACGTCCCACTACCTCGCCCTTCAGTCCCAGCTTGTCCATGGTCTCCCGCAGGATGCCGGCGACTCTTTCGACGTATTCTTCCCTTTCCACCCGCTTGGCGGCCAGCATCTTGGAGATTTCGTGGTACCGCTCCTCGTCCAGGTGCCGGAATGCCAGGTCGTCCAGCCGCCACTTGATTTCCCAGATGCCCAGCCGGTGGGCCAGCGGCGAGTATATGTCCAGGGTCTCCTGGGCTATTCGCTTCCGCTTCTCCTCGGGCAGGGCGTCCAGGGTGTGCATGTTGTGCATGCGGTCGGCCAGCTTTATCAGCACCACCCGCACGTCTTCGGCCATGGAGACCAGCATCTTGCGCAGGCTTTCGGCCTGCAGGTTGTCCTGGTGGTCGTCGGGCCTGTCGTCCTCGGCGCCCTTGGGCTCCTGGAAGCGGGTGTCCATGCGCGCCAGCTTGGTGACGCCGTCCACCAGCTTGGCGGTCTCGGGTCCGAACTGGGACTCCACCTCTTCCAGGGTAACGCCGCAGTCCTCGACCACGTCGTGAAGCAGGGCGGCAATAATGGTGTGGCCGTCCAGGCGGAGGTCGCTGAGGAATAGCGCGGCTTCCAGGGGATGGGCTATATAGGGTTCGCCGGACTTCCGGATCTGGCCCCGGTGGCACCGGTCGGCGTAACGGTATGCCTGCCCTATCAGGTCCGTGGTTTCCTCGGGCAGGTAGGAGGAGACCCGAGAGATCAACTCCTCGGCGTTGTCCTCTACCACTCCGTTGGTGGAACTCTTGGAGTTAGTCAACTGTCTCCAATCGTTTGGCCTGACCCGCTTGGCGAATTACCGCCCGGCGGCCCCTGCGGGGCTTTCTAAAGAGCCGGTTTATAAGACGATAATACCAGGAATGCTCCAAAGCCGGAAAGAGTGTTGCGGATGCTTGCTGGAATTCTACCCTCTTCGATGGGAAAACGCCAACACATCCTGTGCCCGGAAACGGCCAGTGTTGGACCCGGGTTTTGGTCCAGGGCGAGCCGCCCGCCGCATTTAAGCCAGGAACTCGTCCTGCCACCGGCGGTATTCCCCGCTGCGGGTGACCTGGGCCATCAGCTCCGCCGGGGCCAGTTGGTGCTCCATGTCGCCGGGCGGAACGCCGTTGCGCTGGGCCTGCAGGACGTCGTGGACCGCTTTGACCGCCGCTCTAAAGGCCTGGTGACCCTGCAAGGCTATGCGCACGCCGCCGGCCGCCAGGAATGCTGGGTCCAGCAGCTCCTCACTAGCGCCCCCCAGCAGCAGGGGGACGTCCACCTCGGCCCGGACCGCCTCAACTTCCTCCCTGGCCCTGGCCCCCGCCAGGAACAGGGCGTCCACTCCTGTCTCCTGGTAAGCCTTGGCCCGCCTGACCGTCTCGGAAATTCCTGAGAAGCGCAGGGCGCTGGTGCGGGCGGCGATAACCAGGGACGGGTCGGTCCTGGCGGCCAAGGCGGCCTTCATCTTGCCGACGCCCTCCTCCAACGAGACCAGTTGCCGTTCGCCGCCTCCGAAGCCCCTGGGCAGCAGCGTGTCTTCGATGGTCAGTCCCGCGGCCCCGGCATTCTGAAGTTCTTCCACGGTTCGCATTACGTTCAGGGCGTTGCCGTAGCCGTGGTCGGCGTCCACCATCAAGCTCAATTCCCCTGCCCGGCATATGCGGCGCACCTGCTGGGCCAGCTCGGTGAGGGTCAGCGCTACCAGGTCGGGCGCGCCCAGCACCGTCCCGGAGGCCACGGACCCAGCCAGCATTCCCGCCTCGAACCCCAGGTCCTCGGCGATGCGGGCCGAGATGGGGTCGAACACCGAGGCGGCGTAAACGCACCGGTCTCCGTCCAGAATCGAGCGGAACCGCTCCCGCCGTGGGGTCGGATTCATTGGCTGACCTCGCTGGGCGGCATCCATGCTAAGATGCCTATGGCTGCCGGCCAATTCTAGCATGAGGGAGGCAGCGGTGGCAGAGACACAGATCTTGGGCGTGGACTTTAGCGGGGCGGTAGCTGATGACAAGACCTGGTTGGCAGAAGGGCGATTGTCGTCCACGGAGTGCATGATCATCGACCGAGTTCAACCCATCTTGAGAGACGATCTGCTGGTTCTCCTGAAGGAGGTTCCTGAATCTACGGTTGTAGCCCTTGACTTCCCATTTGGCCTACCAAAAGTGTTCTTAGAGGCAGAAAGTATCCAGGCAGACACAATGGCAGATGTCTGGCCCAAGATTGCCGGAATGGCCCTCAACGAATACAAACGCAAATGTAGAAACTACGGAACCCATCCCAAACGAACGGGCGACAAATGTTATTCAGTAAGCATGTCCGCGCTGAACAGCAGGCTTGTTCCAATGACTTACTACGGCATAACTATGCTGTACAAGTTGGATGCCGAATGCCGAGACCGGTGGTGGATTCCTCCTCTGCACTCAGGTGCGGCACCGCCTAATCGAGTTACCCTGCTAGAGGTGATGCCCGGAGCCGTTCTACATTCCTCAATGGGATTCGACTACGCCATAGCCAAGGGCTACAAGAACGCAACAGGTTCATTGGCTGCTCGTCACACCATCGTTGAAGGGCTATCTCAGTCGTCCTCACTGGAGATATCGAATTTGAAGGATTTTCGGTGGGGCTTTAGAGCCAACGACAACTGTCTAGATGCGGTCATCGCGGCAGTCGCCGCAGCACTATGGGCCAAGAACCAGACCTCGTTTTGCCGCCCGGAAGATTACGCGGACGACGCGGTATTGAAGAGCGCCCGCCTGGAAGGCTGGATATACGCCCCGCGGCCAAACGGTTAAGCTGAGACGCCCCTGCATGAACCGGGGGCCTGGAGGAACGGCCATGAAGATAGTCAGGATCTATGCCGGCGACGACGGCGAGTCCCATTTCCAGGACTTGACCCTGGACCAGTTCGCCGAGATCGCCGCCGGCGGCGCCCAGGGGGACATCGTCCTGGTACGCATGCCCTCGCCCACCGACGGCGATTACCACAACCCTCCCCGGCGGCTGTGCATAATACATCTGGACGGGGTGGCCGAGTTCGAGACGTCCGACGGCGACAAGAGGCTGCTGGAGCCGGGAGACGTGGTGATTTCCGAGGACCTGACCGGCCGCGGGCACAAAACCCGCAACCTGGAAGATGGCCTCAAGGTGAACCTGGCCATTCCCCTGGCCGGCTAGAATGCTCGCGGCCTGCTGGAGCGCTCAGGGCCGGCCCTCGCCTCTCAGCAACGAAGCCAGGTGCAGCAGCCCCTGCTGCCGCCGGGCCGAGGAAACCGCCCCCTGCCAGGCGGGTTCGATTAGCTGCGCCGCCATCTCCCGGGTAAGCTCGTTCTCCTGCAGCTTGGGGAACCGGGTGTAAAGCTCCAGGGCCGCGTCCGCCGCGTCCGGCTCCCGCCGCACTGCAGCCAGCCCGTGCATGAAGGGCAGCGCCGCGTTCACCGCCAGGTCCCGGGCCCGGTCCACGCCGACGAGAGAGCCCTTGCCGCCGGGCTCCGCCTCCACCGTCAGGGCCTCCGTCAACTCCTTGGGTCCCGCGGCCGCCTGGGTCAGACCGCGGACCAGACCCGCGTCCATGCAGCGGTCCAGTATCCGGGCCGCTCCGGCGATGCGCCGCCGGGGATGGTTGGAAGGCCGCACCCGGAACAGCCTCCACTCCTTGACGGACATTGCCGGGCCGAGCCCTCGTCGCGAAAGAGGCTTGCTGCCGCCGTTCAGGCCGGGGAACCCCGCCAACGCCAGCAACTGCGATTCAATGATTTTGGCCCGTTCAGCCCCGGAAGCGCCGGCGGCAGCTTTGGCCAGTGCGTCGTATGGCGCCCGCTGGGCCAGCTTCAGGAAGGGCTGTTGGTTGAAGCGGTAGCCCAGGCCTTCCAGCAGTCCCTCGTACAGGACCTGGTCCGGGCCCTGCTCCGCCAGCAGTCTCTGGAACCATGCGCTCTTGGCCAAAAACCGCCGGTCTCCGGCCTTGTCCAGCAGCGACTCCGCCTCGGCCTTAACAGCCGGCTGAGGATACCCGTGACCGGCCAGCGCGTCCCAAAGAGCGGCGTTGGGGACGCCTTCGGGAGGGTCCTCGCCATCCAGCAGCGCCTTCAGGGACACCACCGGGGCCTGCCTGCCGCTTTGCAGTTCGGTGGCGGGCGATTCAACCTCCAAAGCGGCGTGGAGCACCACCCCGTTGTAGTTGGGGTCGCTGCCGTGGCCGTGGCCCCGCCAGTCCCTCTGGTGCAGGTGGATTTCCACGTCGCCCCGCACCAGTCCCACGCCGTCCAGTTGGAGCAGCGCATCGCGAAAGTCCGGGCCCGCTCCGCCGCCGGGGTGTCCGGGGTACAGCACTCTGAAGCGCGTCCCGTTCCCGGTGCGGAACTCGGCCTGCCGGGCGGCCCGTTTGCTCCACAACTTGGCCAGCAGGCTTTCCGGCATGGGCTTTCCGCCGGGTTTTTTCTCCCGCAGCAGGAGCCCCGGCCCTCGGTGGACGTTGCCGGCGGCGTATTCCATATCCCCTACCTCGACCCAAGCCTGTCTTTCAAGAAGATAACATACTCCCGCCCTTCCGGTAAGGGTTGTCCGCCTTGCCCTTCCCGTTGGCAAGGCCGTAAAATGGCCCAACACCAGAAGGGGGGTTCCCAGGCGATGGCAGGATTCGAGCATCCTCTGCAGGACATCCGGGTTATTGACTTGGGCAGGCACCAGGCCGGCCCCCGGTGCGCCCAGGTGCTGGCCCGCATGGGCGCCGAGGTTATCAAAGTCGAGAGATTGGGAGGCGAGGAGACGCGCTACCACGCCCCCTGGGTGAAGAAGCAGAGTTCTTACTGGGTCCAGTACAACTCGGGCAAAAAGAGCCTGAGCATTGACCTGCGCAAGGAAGAGGGCAAGGAGGTCCTGCGCAAGCTGGTGAAGATATCCGATGTTTTGATACAGAACTTCAGGCCCGGCACCATCGAGAAGATGGGCTTCGATTACGACGCGCTCAAAGAGCTCAACCCCAGGATCATCATGGTGAACATCTCCGCCTACGGCCAGTTCGGGCCGTACCGGGACAACATCGGCTACGACCCCATCGGGCAGACAATGGCCGGCATCACCATGGTGACCGGCGAGGAGTGGATGCCGCCCATTCCCACCGGCGTGCCCTTCATCGACCGCATCACCGCCCTGCACGGGGCCATCGGCACCTTGGCGGCTCTGCACGAGCGGGAAGTCTCCGGCGAGGGCCAGTCAATGGACGTTTGCCTGGCCGACTCCGGCTACAGCATGACCGAAATTCCCGTAACCGCCTTCCACGGCAACCGGGTGCCGCCCAGGCGCGGCGGCCCGGCGGCGCCTCCCCACGGCATCTATCCCTGCAAGGGCGGCTGGGTGATGCTTTCCTCGGGGGACCAGCACCACTGGTACCGGGTCTGCGACGCCCTGGGCAAGCCGGAGTGGGAGAACGACCCCAGGTTCACCACCCGGCACGCCCGGACGGAAAACGCCGCCGTCGTCAACGAGGCACTCAACGAGCTGCTGTCCAAGATGACCATGCAGGAGGCCATAGACTACTTCACCAAGTACGACGTGGTGGCCGCGCCGGTCAACGACATCCCCATGGCCGCCGACGACCCTCACCCCTGGGAGCGCCGGGCGATGGTGGAGGTCCCCGACTTTCTCGCCGGCAGCATCGCCGTCTCCGGTGATTACTGGCACTTCAGCCGGACTCCCGTGGTCATCGGCGCCACCCCCAAGGTCGGCGAGCACAACGAGGAAGTGCTCTGCGATATCCTGGACTACTCGCCGGAGGACGTGGCCCGCTTACGCGAGGGGCAGGTCATCGGGGAGACCGACTTCTACGACGAGGTGCCCGGCTAGTCCGACCCCTGCCTCGTCGGGGCCAGCCCGTATGGATCCAAGGCCCTCTCCCGCAACTGGGGCGCCGGTTTCAATGTTGGTTTCTTTAGCCGTCTTCCTCCACGCCCCAGTTCGGATTACCTTCGCTGCATACCCAAGCGGTTGAAGGCGCCGTTCTTTCGCAAGCCCACCGCCTATGTTATGCTCAGGGCATCCATTCATCCGTATTCCCAACCTGATTTCTTCTCTATCGCCACCGCTGGAAGGGAGGTGAACAACGGTGGTAGCCCTTTGGATGCTCAGGGCGTTGGGCGCCGGGGGATTTGGTGTCATTGGCTGGAGATTGGGCGTAATTATCTCTGATTTGTCTTCAGGTGAGCAGAGTTTTATCCCCTGGGGCCTCGCTCTAACCGTCGCTGGAATTCCGTTGGGCGCTCTCTTGGCGCCCTACCTGACCGTAAAACCGTGGCGCAAGGGCGGCGAGTACGTCAGCGCCGTTTCCGGCTCCACCCTGATCAGCGGCACCGCTGGGTTGCTGGTGGGCTTGGTGGTGGCTGCCCTTGTGTCGATCCCCCTGTTCGGCCTGGACGGCTGGTTGGGCTGGGGTGTGCCGGTGATGGTCACCGCATGCCTGGGAATCCTTGGATTGTGGACCGGCGTCAACCGCAGGAGGGACGTGCAGGCCATTTTCCCCGCCTTGGAGAGTGCGGGCGGCGGAGCCGGAGCGCAGCGGAACGGCAGCATACTGGTGGACACCAGCGCCATCATCGACGGCCGCATCGCCGACCTGAGCACGACGGGATTCCTGGAGGGGTCCTTCGTGGTGCCCCGTTTTATCCTTGACGAGCTGCGCCACATCGCCGATTCCAGCGACCCCTTGAGGCGCGCCCGGGGCCGCCGGGGGCTGGAGGTGCTGGGCCGCCTGCGCAACGACAGCGCCGTCCCGCTGGAGGTGCTGGACGTGGGCGTCGCCAGGGGTGACGAGGTGGACTCCAGCCTGGTGCAGCTTGCCCGCAGCATGAAATCGCCCATACTTACCACGGACTACAACCTCAACCGCGTTGCCGAGCTCCAGGGGGTGCAGGTGCTGAACGTCAACGAGTTGGCCAACGCCGTCAAGTCCATCGTGCTGCCCGGGGAAGAACTCAGGGTCAACATCGTGCAGGAAGGCAAGGAGGCCGGGCAGGGGGTGGCCTACCTGGACGACGGGACAATGGTGGTGGTGGAGGGCGGCAGAAGGTATCTCAACGCCTTCCACGACGTGGCGGTCACCAGGGTGCTGCAGACCGCGGCGGGCCGCATAATCTTTGCCCAGCCCAAGGGCGGCTGAGCCGGCATCGGGTTCGGGCCGTAAATGACTTCTGGAGAAACGGTGGGAGCGGTGCTGGCGGCCGCCGGCAAGAGCAGCCGCATGGGCGGCTTGGACAAGATCTTCGCCCCCGTCCTGGGCAAACCCCTGCTGTCCTACTCGCTGGATCAGTTGGAGAGCTATCCTGCCGTGAGCCGAATAGCGCTGGTGTTGGACCAGGACTCCGTCCGGCAGGGCCGGGAGTTGGTGCGCCGGGGCGAATACCGTAAGGTCGTCAAAGTCTGTGCCGGAGGCGCGCGGCGCCAGGACTCGGTGCGCCTGGGCCTGGAAGAACTGGGCCCCTGCGATTTGGTGTTGGTTCACGACGGCGCCCGCCCCTGCCTGGACCATTGCATACTGTCCCGGGGCCTGGAAGCCGCCCGGGAGTGGGGTGCCGCCGTTGCCGGGGTCCCCGTCAAGGACACCATCAAGGTTGCCTCTCCGGAAGCGTTGGTCGTGGATACGCCGGCGCGGGAGTCCCTCTGGGCCGCCCAGACGCCCCAGGTGTTCCGGTACTCCCTGCTTTGGGAGGCCCACCAGCGTTGCCAGGGGGAGTTTACCGACGACGCTTCCATGCTGGAGAGCCTGGGCCACCAGGTCAAGATGTTCCTGGGCTCCTACCAGAACCTGAAGATCACCACCCCGGAGGACCTGGCCGTGGCCGAAGTGTTTTTGGGGGGCCGCTCGGATCCCCGCGATTCCTAGGCGAAAGTTGGGAAACGTGAAGCCATGACGCAGATGGATTTTCGGGTGGGTTTCGGCTTTGACGCCCATGCCCTGGTTCCCGGCCGGCGGCTGGTGCTGGGCGGGGTGCACATACCCCATGGCCATGGCCTTGCCGGCCACAGCGATGGCGACGTGCTGCTCCACGCCATAATGGACGCCCTGCTTGGCGCTGCCGGACTGGGCGACATCGGGGTCCAGTTTCCCTCCGAAGACGCCCAGTACGAGGGCATTTCAAGCCTGCTGCTGCTGTCCCGGGTGAAGGCTGTTCTGGACGCCGGCGGATGGCGCATATCCAACGTCGATGCTACAATGGTGGCCCAATCGCCACGGCTGGGCCCCTACGTGGAAGCCATGCGGGAGCAGACCGCTGCCGCCCTTTCCATAGAGGCCCGGCGGGTCGGCATCAAGGCCACCACCACCGACCACCTGGGATTTACCGGCAGGGAAGAGGGCATCGCCGCCTACGCCGCGGCATCGATAGTAGCCGAGATATGAAGCTGTACGACACCCTCTCCGGTGAATCCAGGCCCTTCACCCCCGCCAACGCTCCCGGCGTCAACATGTACGTCTGCGGGGTGACCCCCTACGCCGCCACCCACGTGGGCCACGCCCTTAGCTACGTCGTGTTCGACGTGCTGCGCCGTTACCTGGAGTTCCGCGGCTACCAGGTCCGTCACGTCCAGAACTTCACCGACGTGGACGACAAGCTGATCCAGAAGGCCGACGAGCAGGGCCTGCCCGTCGATGAATTGGCCGGCCGGCATATCCAAGAGTTCTTCCAGTCCATGGACGCCCTGAACGTGCAGCGGGCCCACGTCTACCCCCGGGCCACCAAGGAAATCGGTCCCATCATCGACACCATAGCAAAATTGGTGGACAAGGACTTCGCCTACCAGGTGGACGGCGACGTGTTCTTCCGGGTCACCCGCAGCAAGGGCTACGGCAAGCTGAGCGGCCGCACCTTAGACGGCATGAAAGCGGGCGCCAGGGTGGAGGTGGACCGGCGTAAAGAGCATCCCATGGACTTCACCTTGTGGAAGGCCTCCCAGCCCGGCGAGCCAGCCTGGGACAGCCCCTGGGGTCCCGGACGCCCCGGATGGCACATCGAGTGCACGTCGATGGCCACCACCTACCTAGGCGAGGGCCTGGACATCCACGGCGGCGGGCAGGACCTGATTTTCCCCCATCATGAGAACGAGATTGCCCAAAGCGAGGCCGCCTCCGGCCGGGAACCCTTCTCCCGCTATTGGGTCCACAACGGCCTGTTGCGGCTGGGCGAAGACAAGATGAGCAAGTCCCTGGGCAATCTGGTGCCGGTTGAAGAGGCCCTGGCAAGATATTCACCCGACGGGCTGCGCCTCTATTTTCTAAGCTCCCACTACCGCAGTCCTTTCCAGTTCAGCGACGAGGGCTGCGCCGCCATGGAACGCAGCGTTCAGAGGCTGGGCCAGGCCCTGGGCCGCGACAGCTCCGGAACCGATCGAGCCCTCGACCCGGGGCCGTACCAAGAACGGTTCCTGGAAGCCATGGACGACGACCTGAACACGCCCCGGGCCCTGGCCTCCCTCTTCGATCTGGCCCGGGAAATCAACCGGGCCGGCGACGACGGCCGGAATATCGGTCAAGCCCAGGACTGCCTCCGGAGCCTGGGCGAGGTCCTGGGGCTAACTCTCCAGGGCCAACGGGCGGGGCAAGAGGACGACCTGCTGCCGGCAGAGCCCTTTGTCAGGTTGCTGCTGGACATCCGGGCCCAGCTGCGGCAGGCCAAGCAGTACGAGCTGGCGGACCGCATCCGGCAGGGACTGGACGCTCAAGGGGTGTCGCTGGAAGACTCCCCCGACGGCACCCATTGGCAGTTCCGCCGCCGGCCCTGAAACACCGTGCTGGATAGCTCGACCATCGAGGCCCTGGCCCGCATCGTCGGGGCGCCGCACGTTCTTACCGACCCCTACGACCTGGACCGGTATTCGGCCGACGCCTTGACCCCGTTCCGGGCCTTTGGCGCCGAAGCCAGGTTCGACCGGCTGGCCGACCTGGTGGTCCGTCCCGGCAGCGCCAAAGAAATCTCCGAGATAGTAGTCCTGGCCAACCGGAACGGGATACCCCTGGTGCCCTACGGCGGAGGCACCGGCGTCATGGGCGGCGTCCTGCCGGTCTGCGGCGGGATTGTCGTCGACGTCGGGCGCATGAACAGGGTGCTGGAGGTTAGCTGCACAGACCTGACCGCCCGAGTTGAAGCTGGCGTAATACTCCAGGACCTGGAAGACGCCCTGGCTGAGCACGACCTCATGCAAGGCCACGATCCCTACAGCGTCCCCATCGCCACGGTGGGAGGGGCCATATCCACCAACGGAGTGGGCTATCGCGCCGGGGCGTTCGGCCCCATGGGGGAGCAGGTACTGGGTCTGGAAGCGGTGCTTCCCAACGGACGGGTTATAACCACCCGCCCGCTGCCCAAGCACTCGTCAGGCCCCGACCTCAACCGGCTGTTCATCGGCAGTGAAGGTGTCTTCGGCATTATTACCCAGGCCGCGATTCGGGTCCATCGCCGGCCCGAGGCCCAGGTCTTCGCCGCGGCGTCGTTCGACAGCTTCGACCGGGGGTTCGCCGCCGCCGCCGAGTTGCTGGCCCTTGGATTGCGGCCCACGCTGCTGGACCTGACCGAAGAAGACTCGGGCATACGGCTCTTTCTGCTGTTCGAGGGCTACCGGGAAGGAGTCGCCGCCCAACAAGCTCGCTCCGCAGAAGTCTGCGCCCAGTTCGGGGGCCGCGATATCGGGCCCGGACCCACCGAGGCCTACTGGAGGGACCGCCACCAGTCGGGACTGAGCTACAAGCAGTCGTTCCTGGGGCTGCCCCGCCAGACCAGGTGGGACCGCAGTTGGGGCCGCGGATTCGATTACCTGCACCTGGCGCTGCCGGTTTCCCGGGTCCTGGAATACCGGCAGCGCTGCGACGAGTTGATGGCCGGCACAGGAGTCAGGGTGGTTGAGTACGCCATCTGGAGCCGTCCCGAGCTGTTCTCCATGCTCATGGTCTCCAACCCTGAGGATGGAGACGATTTCCGGGAGAATCTGGCGCGAGTAGTGGACCAGGCATTGAAGTTGGCCCAGGACATGGGCGGGGCAATGGAGTATTGCCACGGCGTGGGAGTTAAGCTGGACCACCTGCTGGCCCGGGAAATGGGCGCCGGCCATGACGTCCTACGGGAGCTAAAGCGGGCCCTGGACCCGGCCGACATCATGAATCCCGGCAAACTGGGGTTGTAAGACGCCGGCGGTGCGTAAGTCCGCCGGCCAAGGCGCGGCGTAGTACCAGTGAGAGCAGACGAGCAATGAACAGTCCTCGGGTGTTTGTAACCCGCCGGATATTCCCGGAAGCGTTGGACTTGATTGGCCAACACGCGCAGTTGGAGGTCTGGCCTAACGATGCGCCTCCCACCGCGCAAGAGCTTGCCGATAGATTGGGCCAGGCAGAGGGCCTGGTGACCAACGTCATGGACCGGGTGGACGCCGACCTGCTCGACCGCGCTCCCAAGCTAAGGGTCATCAGCCAGGTGGCCGTGGGGCTGGACAACGTCGACGTGGACGCCGCCTCCCGGCGGGGGATTCTCGTGGGCCACACCCCAGGGGTGCTGTCCAAGGCCACCGCCGACCTGGGATTCGCCATCCTGATGTCCGCCGCCCGGCGGGTCAGCGAAAGCGAGCGATGGGTGCGGTCGGGAGGATGGGAGATCGCCTTTCATCCCATGTTCTGGCTGGGCACCGACGTCCACGGGGCCACCCTGGGAATCCTGGGCTTGGGCCAGACCGGGCTGGAAATGGCCAAGCGCGCTTCGGGCTTCGATATGAGAGTGCTCTATCATTCCCGCACCCGCAAGCCGGACTTGGAAGAACGTTACGGGCTGGAATACGCCGATTTAGACACGCTGTTGAGCGCCGCCGACTTCGTGTCGGTGCACCTCTCGCTGACGCGGGAAACCCGGCATTTCATCGGGGAGCGTGAACTGCGGGCCATGAAGCCCACGGCCATCCTCATCAACCTGGCCCGGGGGCCGGTGGTGGACTCCAGGGCCCTCTACACCGCCCTCAGCGAAAAATGGATACAGGCGGCTGCGTTGGACGTGACCGACCCGGAACCGATCTCCCCCGACGACCCGCTGCTGACGTTGGACAACCTGGTCATCACCCCGCACATCGGCAGCGCCTCCGTCGCTTCAAGGAGGGAGATGTGCATGCTGGCGGCCCGCAACCTGCTGGCGGGCCTCGCCGGACGTCCCATGGAGCACTGCGCCAACCCGGAGTAGTACCAGCCCGGGAGCCGGTGAGCTGCCCTATGGTACGAATCGCAGCCCTCGCGAGTGGGACATATCAAGAACCTTACGGAGCAACTGGCGGAAATTTCGGAGGACCTAGCGACTGATTCGGTACAATAACGTACAATGGAACTACAAGAGCGGGAAAAGCCAGGGAGCTCCACCACCAAGTGTTGACAACACACTGCATGACAACATACTGTATGGCAACATACTATATATTGTGGTTGCTGTCGTCACACTACGCAAGACTTCGGACTAGTGAGCCCACAGTGGAACAAACGATATCCTCAACCGAGCCGCTTGGTGGGAGGTGAGGGTCATGGAGCTTGACCAATACCAGCGCCTTGCCAATCAAACTGACCAGCAACCAGATACCGAATCCATCGAAACCGGCCCCCGAAGTATCTTAGTTCCGCTCTTGGGTATGGCAGGTGAAGTGGGAGAACTGCTGGGCGAGCATAAGAAGTGGCTACGGGACGGCGATTCGTACAAGCTCTTCCCGGAACGGGTCAAGGAAGAGTTGGGAGACCTTCTGTGGTATCTGTCCAACGTTGCAACCAAGCACGGCCTGACGCTGAGCGAAGTAGCCCAGTATAACCTAGACAAGACAGGAAGACGTTGGCAGCCTCTAGGTGCAGGAAAGGGGAAGATAAGGTTGTTTGATGATGGCTTCCCGCCTGCTGAGCGCCTACCTAGGACGATGGAGATTTCCATAGCGGAAGAATCCGGGATCGCCATCACTACGATTGACGGCGTTAAATTCGGAGATCCGTTAACCGATAACCGTTACGAAAACGATGGATACCGTTTTCACGATATCTGCCACCTTTCTTACGCCAGCATTCTTGGTTGGTCCCCCTCCTTAAGAGCCTTGCTGCGGCGCAAGAGGAAAAGTGACCGGAAGGTTGATGAGGTTGAGGACGGTGGTAGGGCCATCGTGATCGAGGAAGGCATTTCAGCGATGGTATTCAGCTACGCCGAGCGCCGGAACTTTCTCGAAGGCGCCGAAAGTGTCGACTACGACCTACTGCGCACTATAAAGGACATGACAGCCCACTTGGAAGTGCGCGCCCGGACCGAGGGGGAATGGGAGCGCGCGATAATGAAGGGATTCGACATCTGGCGTCAGGTGAAGGCTAAAGGAAAAGGGCAACTCCACGCTGACCTAGAACGCGGGACCATTGAACTGGTAGGACAACACTCGTGACGACAGAATCCACTCGGTTCGTCTTACGATCAACAGTGGTGGGTGGTCGAGACTCCCCATACCCATATCAAGCCCCTACCACAACCAGTACCAGAACTTCCTCCAGTATTTGCGAACCCAGCCGATAGTTGGTCGAGGGGTTCCGCTGCGGTATGGTCTGAGGAATCGCCAGCCAGCTGCCAGTCCGACCCATGCAGTTCCAGCAATCCCAACCAGCAGCACCCAAAGCAACAATGCCCGTTCCGTCAAGGCCGACCAAGACGATTCGATGACTTCAGCTGGGCCCGCCGTCTGGAGGAGAACAGCGATAGAGGCCCCCAGAATTGAGACTGCGACTAGGAAGACCCCAAACATCACTAAGGGCTGAAGATTATTTCTTAGATTTTCTGTCTCGTCCGATAGATTGGTTTCTACGCGCGTAACATAAGACCAACTGGAATTGCGTTGGTATCTCAACTCGTCTCTCATACGCAACCAGGTGGACTTCTTTTCCCTAGGTTGGAACTTCCCCATCAACTGGTGCAGTTCGAACGTGAATACCTCGTCACCTGGTGAAAGTTGAATCATTTCATTCCCAAAGTTGGCGACTCTAATGTACAGCTTTTCGGCTGGCTTATCTCGACCGTAGAGCGGGTCAACTTGGATGCCCATGAGCCCAGTTAGCCCCTGGTGGGCGTATTTCAGTCGAATGCCAATTTTGCCAACAAGGTCTTCTGGCATGTTTAGCTTTTCCTTCGTTGAGAGAATTGCGATCTTGCCAGGTTCAATCCTTATGTAATCGCCGTCATATTTCTCGCCTGGGTCGTAGAATTTGCCGTCAATCAAGAGGGCATCGTTAGCAATCCTCAATGCATACGAGGCTTCTTGAAGGCAGGACTTACACCATGAGTCTCGCCTGAAAATATCACCGTCACAGAGCCGTTTCAGGATTTCCTCCCGAGCCAAGATCATTTCTTCCGCCTCCTTGAGCCTGGAACAGTTGACGCGTAGATAACGCTCAGTCCTCAACTGCTCGCATTAGACGATTAATCCCCCACTTGGGAGGGAACCATAATTCCAATGGGTCCTTAGACGCCCGATAATTTTGCTTTATTCGAGAGCGGACATTAACTCCAGGCACTTCCGGGTGCGCCACTCGCGCATATTTAGATACCTCGCAGAACAAGTTCTGGCAGTCAACCAACTGTAGTGGCCTTCCCCACAGCGAGCGAAACTTCAACCCCAAGCGGTCAAACTCGTACTCCTGACGGTCGGCAACTAATCTAATAACGTCGGACTCACTTAACCCACCCAAATCACTAAAGCATTTGTGAATACCGTCCCTGGCTCCTGGACCTGGGACAACGAACTCCATCTCGGAAAAGTGGCAGATCTCGCTGTAATTCAGGTCGGTTACGAACTGGTATGCCAAGAAGTCCCCAATCATGGGATATGACCGCAGCATTTCAAAGGCTTCCCGCATAGTCGCCGCCCCTGCAATTCTGCACGGTACCTCATCTTCCATCATTATCTCAAGCAACTTAAGGTGGTTCCCATGCTTGTGTCGGTATCCGAAAATGCTATTGCCTGAAGGCATGATATAGGCAGCCGAGTATATTCGCGTATTGGACGCAAGGGCCCTAGCCAACACCCGATCGAATTGTTTGAAGGAATAGCCTTCCCAAGTAATCTCGCCCGCCTTGGACTTCAATAATTCCCAGGTTTCTATCTTATTGAAGAGCTTGAAAAGAATCGTGCGGAAAAAAACCTCTGGTACAGATTGGTCTCCCTCGTAAATGACGTGACGTATCAGGTACTGGCTTACCCGGTCCGCTGCTCGGTAAGCATTGGTGAACTTGTGCCGCGTAATGACAGGATCGTCGGTCCAGGGAGGAGAACCTCCCTCCAGTTTTCGAAAGAAGACGGCCTGACGTTCAGCAGCGAACTTCCAGTAAGTATCGTATACGATGGTTGGACATGCCGGAGAAAGGTCGCGTACCACCTCGGGCGCCATCCCACCGCCAGCCGATGGAGTAAGTCGGTGTTGGGAAGCCTTAGGCCCAGTATTCCTACAGGTGCCTTGGCTAGCCATCCAGGGACTCGCCAGAGATATCCTCGATTATCTGCCCGACTCGGTTCGCTAGTTCTCTGACTGATTTCTTCAAACGCGCCAGTTGGACCGGTGTTGCAACACAAACCATCTGACTGAAGCTTAAGTCCATCTCTTGGGCCATGAACCGGCCGAGCCGGCACAGTCCCAAGTAATTGCCGTACGCTCTCTCAACCACGTACTGAGTAGCATAAAATCCAATAATGGACAGTCCACTTTGTCCACAACGGGCAAGCGAGACCTGTTGTAAACATGGAAACCCGCGTACTGGCTGGTTGGTGTAGTCTGTTAAGGGATCAAACAGACCTGCCTGCAGCGCCGTCTGGCGATGGTTACCGTTGTGCCATGTTTGGATGATGTGCTCCAGTTGACTAACGCTTCCCATGCCGCCCTTGTCGGCTCCGTAGGATATTAATTTCTCGAAGTAAAGCCCGTATTAGTTCCCGCCGCGTTCTCTGGGTCTGGGCAAGATTCGGCAATAACGTTCACAAATGCCATGTCGGTCGGCGTGGGATCCCATTTACTATCTTGGGAAAGATAGTGTCGGCATCGACGCCGAGGAGCCTGCACGGTGTCACAAGCTACCAAAGCACGTCCCCAAACCCCACCTCTGCAACTCGCTGATGCTCGGGATATGCTTCTCCTTCGCGGCGGTGCTTTTTCGCTACTGCCATGACGCTGCCTACCTCGCCAAATAGGCCCAGGAGAACTGGGTGCAGGCTGTCCGGGGCGAGCATGTCGGTGGGCGCAATGTCACGCGTGTAGTCGCTTAAGAGCGTCGCTCTTTGTCCCATTTTCTAGTCCACGTGATTCCCGAACCGTCGGGTTGTCAATTATGGTGTCCTCATCCAATCAGCGGGTTCGCCGAGATACCCGGTTTCTCTTAGAGACCGAAACCATGCAACGAAATCTTCAATCATATCCTCTGGAAATCGGCACTTGTGGCCTCGTTTAGCGCAAATATCAAATCCTTTGTAGTCCCTAAAGTTCTTGGGTAGCTGTGGCCCTGCATCGCCCCAATACGCATAATCAGCGCTGATTAGTACCCGGTCCGCCTGCGTGTCATGGCTGGTGTTATGCGGGTTAAGGGAGCCGTCAGCATAGCTATGATGAGAGTCCTCTTGATGCCACTTCCCCTCGGCATCTTTGAAGTAGATATTGTCACCGAAAGCTCGTTTCTTGCTTCCTCGGAGATTTGGTCTCTTTCGCCGGAATTGCGAACTTGACCAGTAGTCGTTAAACGTCAGCGTCTCCGACACGAGCATGACGTATACTAGATATCCCTCTTTTTTCCGCTGATTACTACCGGTGCCGATGATCCAGTCTCCCACTTTGGCGTGCTTGCGTATTTCTGGCTTGCAGGTTGCCAGCGTACACGTGCCAAAAAACGGGTTCGGCGCAAACCCGTAGTCTCTCGCAACAACGTAGGAGTAGAGTCTTGTCACTGATCGAACTCTATACGCAGGAGTACCGCTTAATCCCGCGGTAGCCATACTGTGAACCGTCCGGGCGATGCCAATCGTTGGACACACCATTTATGGCATCCACGATGTTTTCCCCGTTCCAACCCACCACCGCGTCTGCGTATCGGTCCAGAGCTTCCGGCAATTCACAGTCCTTGGCCCCCCTTTCCCACACTCCAACAATTCGTTTTCCCTGTTTGTGGGCATACTCTATCTCCCAGTTCACGAAGTCGCTGTCCTTGGTCTCGGGAGATATGTAAACAACGAGAACGCTGCACTGGTTGATGCGCGGAGCAAGTATCTGGTACTTGATATAGTCCTCGTTGTGGGCTTCGTTAAATTTGCCCTTCGTGATCGAGGCGTCGCGACAAGTCAGTCCTTGTTTTGCCACCAAGTCCTTGAGATCGGATAGTCCTTCGTCATCTTCATGTATGTGGCTTATGAAAACATTACGTGTATCGTCAGGCATTCTCCCCTCCTTAACGGTGTTCAATCTACGCAAACCGTCAACGTAAATCCTCTAGTTCTGCCAACCCCTCATGCAATCTCCGCTGCGATTGTCTCCAAATAGGTCAAGTCCGTCATCAGGCCAAGGCGTCTTTTTTTCCTGAGAAATGCGCGCTGAACCTTCGGCATAACTCTCTTGGAAACGCGCCTCCGAGGCCACCTGTAGATCGCGGCGAAAGAGTCCTCGCCACAGATGTTGCGGGCCAGTCGCGGCGGAATCAGGCGAGGGTTGCGGTCTTGCGGCAATTTGTCGTAGTCCGGGTGGGTGGGAAGTAGCAGGCCCACCAATCCACACCTCTCGTTATTGCGGCGGTCAATCATACTAGCCGAAATCTCCCAGTCCACATGCTTGCGCTGCCAGGTGCAGCAGCCAATCAGCACTATGGTGACTACCGCATCGGCAATGTGGTTGTCCCTGATTCTCCGGCGTATTTCTTCTAATGGGAGGCTCTCGTCGTGAATGTCTCCCGGGCTGACAGACTTGTCTATGGCTTTGCTGTCCAACGCCTGGACAAGCCGGTCCTTGTACGCTTGGTCGTCTTCGTGATAGTAACTGATGAAGACTTTGTGCTGGGGTATGTTTGAGGCCATTGCGCCGGACTCCCGTTAAAAGATCAACAGCCAAGCCAGCAGCACCGTGGCGATTACGGCAACATAGAAAGGCACAATTGAGAACGACCTGAACATGGCTCGAAGCATTGCCTCCACGATAGGGCCGTCGGGGACCACCGAGTAGAGGTCTGTCGTCGATACTTGCCCGTCATGGACCTTGTCGACAAAATTGTTGTACGACGTGCGGAACCGCTTCTCCAGCATTAGGTAGTAGGCGTCCAGCACGTACAACAAGGCCGCCGGCGCTAACGCTATCAGGGCGTGCCTGGGTTCTCCGGTGCGCGCTACCAGTACGAGAGTGGCCGCGACCAGCGTAACGCACCACACTTTGCAGGAGCGGCTGTTCTCCGCCATCCGCGTTATCACGCTCTGCATGATTTCAAGGTGCTTTTGAACGGCAGAGGATTCGTGATTTAGCGGCGGTTGTTCAGTCATAAGGCTGGCTCATTGCATCTGCTAAGAACGTTCAGCCTCTCAGATTCAATCGAGCGCAACAGGCAGTGCGCAACTTCCATAATTTTAGTCACACCAGGACGCTAGTCTCCTGGGATGATCCATTTACATCTGGATAGACGGTGACCAAAAACGGCGGAGAGGGCGGGGGCATAACTACCCCAAATTTAGCTACGAAATGGCCGGTTAAACTCCATTTATCCCAAGTTTTATACCTATTTGTGTTGCGTCGAGACTCCCTCCTAACAGTGGACGGTGAGACGATAGAGCCAACACTCCGCGATCTTGTCTACCGTAGGCATAGATCGGCCTCAGGTTCAGCAATCGTGGCCTCCGCCCCAGGCTCGATGACTCCCCCCCGAACTGGTAAGCGGGAAGAGGCAGAAAGTTGCTTGAACGCCCTTCGAACTCCTTCAGGTAGCATTGAGCGCGTTGCAGTACCAACTTTGCCATGGGAGGTCCAGACACAATGAGGCCAGATTGGTAGGCCACTTTGGCAAACTCACCGACTAACTGATTTCACTATCTCCGCCATCAGTTTGCCTATCAACGGAATATGCATATCCAGGAATCTCTTAAACTTCTCGGATCGTTGTTCTTTGTAGAGGGATTCGTACAATGCGGCCGCATTGCTCCTTTCACCGCGAAGAGTATCCAATGCTATCACCAAGATTTCATCGCAAATCATCCTCCGGGTCGCCTCTGGAACATCACCCAACGTCGGTGGCAATTCTTCTTCAAGAAGCTGACCTAGAAACTTGGTCAAGGCTCCTGCGGGATTGCCCGGGAATCCGAAGGATGCCATTACGAATCCTACCATTGCCCCGCCGGTGCAATAATCCACCACACGAGTCAACACTTTTATTGCCAGGCTTTCACCAGCAGCCGCAGCAGAAAAATGGCCAGATTCCCCGGCTGTTAGTCGGTAGAGGGTCTCCGCGTAGTTCTCCACCTGAATTCGGTCACCTCGGCATAGGGCTGCCGATTGCTTGATTTTGGCGACAAAAGTGTCCAGCAGGACTTGGCGCTCTCCCATCGGTGCTATCGATCTCCTGTTTGATCAGTCAAGTTGAGTCGGTTTCGCCTCCGAATGCCTCGCACCTCCTCGGATTGCCAGCTCAGGTCTCAACGACTCCGTTGCCTTCTATTTTACCCGAAGAAACACTTTGCACGTCACTCGCCGCTACTTGGCTTGCTGTGGGGACAGTGAGTGCTAGTGGCTCCTAAGTGATCCTCCAAGACTTACTGTAAGTTGCCGATTGACGAACGGCCAAGTTGAATCACCTTCGCCGTCTCGAGGTCCGATGCCCTCAGCGGGCTCTAGACGGCCTCTATTGGCAAACCAAGGGCACAGAATCCCGTAGATTGTCCGGCTCATCCCACCGTTCTTTGGTTTCGCAACAATTTGCCAAGTGAGGCCTGGAAGCATATCCTTGGATTCTATCCAAGAGGTCTAAATCAGGTTCCCGAGAGGCAATGGCAGCATGGCTTTAACCAAACGCCTGATCCCAACCGGCGAATGTTGGTGTGGGTGCGGCGCAGAGGCGGCGATCGGATCGTTTTTCTTGCCGGGGCACGATAAGGCCGCCGAGTCGGCGGTTATCGCCGTCGAGTACGGCGGCGTTCCCAGGTTCCTGGTCCAGCACGGCTACGGACCAGAGGGCCAGAACCCCAAACGCGAGGTTGACCGATGGCGGTCCAATGGCAAGCGTGAGGGCAAGGCCAAATGACTACCCCAACGCGGAGAAAGAGGACCACCAGGCCGGAGGCCGCAGCCGGTGACAATGGCAATGCTGCCGACTATCGTTCTGAGTTGTGGCGCATGGCCGACGCCCTGCGGGGCAGCATGGACGCCGCCGAGTATAAGCATGTCGTCCTGGGCCTGATTTTCCTCAAGTACATTTCCGACGCCTTCGAGGAGCGCCGCGCTCAGGTGCTGGCCGAGGCGGGCGAAGCTGCCGCCGAGGACCAGGACGAGTACACCGCCGAGAACATCTTCTGGGTGCCTGCTCAAGCCCGCTGGCAGACGCTGCAATCCCAGGCGCACCAGCCCACCATAGGCCAGGCGGTGGACGACGCCATGTCCGCCATCGAACGGGACAACCCTGCCCTCAAGGACGTGTTGCCCAAGGACTACGCCCGCCCGGCATTGGACAAGACCCGCCTGGGCCAGGTGGTCGACATGGTGAGCAACATCAAGGTCGGCGGGGCCGAGGCCCAGGCCACCGACGTGCTGGGCCACGTCTACGAGTATTTCCTGGAGCAGTTCGCCCTGGCCGAGGGCAGGAAGGGCGGCGAGTTCTACACGCCCCGTTCCGTGGTCCGGCTTCTGGTGGAGATGCTGGAGCCGTACAAGGGCCGGGTCTATGACCCCTGCTGCGGCTCTTCGGGCATGTTCGTGCAGTCCATAGAATTCATCCGGGCCCACGCCAGCGGCAACGGCAACGGCGGGAAGGCCAAGGGCGACATCTCCATCTACGGCCAGGAGTCCAACTACACCACCTGGCGAATGGCCGAGATGAACCTGGCCATCCGGGGAATAACGGGCCAGATCGAGTTCGGCGACAGCTTCCGCAACGACCGACACCCGGACCTGCGGGCCGACTACATCCTGGCCAACCCGCCCTTCAACGTCTCCGACTGGGGCGGCGAAGTCCTGCGTGACGACAAGCGGTGGGTGTACGGCGTCCCGCCAGCGGGCAACGCCAACTTCGCCTGGGTGCAGCACTTCCTGCACCACTTGGCGCCCCGAGGCATCGCCGGCTTCGTGCTGGCCAACGGCTCCATGTCCTCCAACCAGTCCGGCGAGGGCGAAATACGCAAGAACATCATCGAGGCAGACCTGGTGGACTGCATCATCGCCTTGCCGGGACAGCTCTTCCGGTCCACCCAGATACCCGCCTGTCTCTGGTTCCTGCGCCGGGGCCGAGGCGGCGGGAAGCGCACCGCCGAGACCCTGTTCATTGACGCCCGCAAACTGGGGCACATGCTCGACCGCACCCGCCGCGACCTGTCCCAGGAGGACATAGCCCGCGTCTCAGACACCTACCATGCCTGGCGCGGCGGCAAAGAAGCCGGCGATTACCAGGACGTCCCAGGCTTCTGCAAGAGCGCGAGCCTGGAAGAAGTCCGCAAGCACGGCCACGTGCTCACCCCCGGCCGTTACGTCGGCGCTGCGCCCCAGGAGGACGACGGCGAGCCATTCGAGGAAAAGATGGCCCGTCTCTCGGCCCAGTGGCGCGCACAGCAGGCCGAGGCCGTGAGGCTGGACGCGGCCATCGAGGAGAACCTGGCCCGGCTGGGATTCGGGGGCGGTCTGGAGAGGTCGGTCGATTCTTAGCATCTATCCGATGGACAGCTTTGGGAGGTTCGAGGCAAGTCTATAGTGAGTACGGGAGGGAGAAGGCTCCGAAATGTTAGAGCGCAACGAGCAATTAGGGCATTTCACCGTATGGGATATGAGACCGTGCGCGTTCGCGGAAGCCACCATGTACTCAAACACCCCAACGGAAGCATGATTGTCTTGCCGGTTCATAGAGGGGCGTTAAAGGTCGGCATCCTGTTGGACGCTATCGAGCGGGCAGGTGTATCGCCAGAGGAATTCGAAAGGCTCTTGTGAGGTGAACTTATGGAGTACTCAGTCATAGTCCATCCCGCCGAGGAAGGGGGGTTCTGGGTGGATGTCCCGGCGTTGCCCGGCTGTTACTCCCAGGGTGAAACGGTTGATGAAGCCCTGGTAAACGTCAGGGAAGCCATAGGGTTGTACCTGGAGGCGCTCAGGGACGATGGGCAGGATGTCCCCAAGGACGCTGACGTGGTCTATCAGGTAAGTGTGGCGGTGTAGGCCAGGGGGCTTCACGGAGGAAATTATATGACCATCAAAGAGCTTGCGAGCCTGTTGGGAAGCTATCCGCCCGACCTGCGAGTCGTAGTGAATGGGTACGAAGACGGCTATGACGACTTGGCGCCGGGGCAGGTATCCGTGATCAAGATCGCCCTAGACACCGGGAAGTATCGATGGGAAGGTCGGCACGGCGAGCCCAAGAGCCTTACTGACGCCACTGGCGTGGAAGAAGCACTGGTCCTACGGCGGGTGTCGAACTGACGGATGGCGTACATAGCTGAACGGAACTACGTGGTTGTGCAAGAGGCAGCCCAGCCGACGGCGCAGGAAGGTTGGCGCGAGGTTGCTCTAGGTGGGCTTGTCCGCAACTTCGACTCTCGCCGAATCCCTCTCTCCAGTCGGGAGCGCGCGGCGAGGCCTGGCACTTACCCATATTATGGTGCTACCGGTGTCATGGACTATGTGAATGACTATCTCTTCGAGGGACTTCATCTCCTCGTTGCCGAGGACGGCTCAGTGGAAACTCCAGACGGGAAGCCGTTCTTGCAGTTGGTCGATGGGCAATTCTGGGTGAACAACCATGCACACGTTCTTCAAGGTTCAACCGACGAGGAGACTCGATATTTGTACTATGCACTTTCAACGGTGCCCATTCGGCCTTTCATGAGTGGTTCCGTTCAGGCAAAGCTCTCTCAAGGGAATCTCAATCAGATTCCAGTGCCATACCCCTGTGAAGAATCACAACGACGGGCCGTCGCCCACGTCCTGGGCACCCTGGACTACAAGATAGAGCTGAACCGCCGGATGAGCGAGACGCTGGAGGAAATGGCGAGAGCCCTGTTCAAGTCGTGGTTCGTGGAATTCGATCCGGTGCGGGCAAAGATGGATGGCCGCTGGCGACGGGGAGAGTCGCTGCCCGGCCTTCCCGCCGACCTCTACGACCTGTTCCCGGACCGGCTGGTGGACTCGGAACTTGGGGAGATACCGGAGGGGTGGGAAGTTGGGACAATGAGCCAACTTGCCAAAAGGATCCAAAGCGGAGGAACTCCGAAACGATTGGAGCCAACCTATTGGGATGCGGGAGACATCCCTTGGCTGACCTCCGGCGAAGTTAGACAGTCCTTTGTCCTCGATACCCAGAACTATATTTCGAGATTAGGTCTTGCGCACAGCTCAGCCAACGTGATCCCGGCCCGGTCCATTCTTGTAGCTCTTTATGGTGCGACTGCTGGGCAGGTGTCAATGAACATCCGTCCTCTCACAACTAACCAAGCAGTCACAGCCATTATTCCATGTGATGGAAACAGGTATTTTTGTCTGGTTAGTCTTAAGTCGCAAGTAGGCGAGCTTGGAAGCAGAGCTGTTGGCTCCGCGCAACAGAACATAAGCAAGAAAGAAGTTGAATCTACAACTGTCGTCCTACCACCTATTGAACTAAGGTTGAACTTCGATACCATGGTTGAGGCGTTGTTCGAACGGATTTTTAGAAACCTCGCCGAATCTCGCGCTATCTCCATGCAACGGGATGAGCTGCTGCCACGACTGGTGTCGGGAGAGGTAAAAGTATGACACAACATTTCCAAAGAGTCAGAAGTGGGGCCGCCGTTTCGCAATTGGAGGAAGCGAGTGACATTCTGGACGAACTGGATTCGATCGATTGGACCCATCAGAATACCCTGGAAATTGTAAGCCGGCTCAAGTCGGTAACGAAGAATATATACGACAGACTTACTGTCGCTGATTCGGACCTTGTGCCTGGAAGCCTCATACCCCAGCTTGACCAAATGTCCCGCTACATCCTGGAAACGGCTCGGGTCATTCGCGATGCTGGACCCGATGCTAGGGTCAATACAGACAACGTGCACAACCAAATTGATGCGTATCTAGGCTCCGTTTCCGCTCTCCCTATGATTCCAATTCGCACGACTCCGCGGGTACTACACGGAGCTACGGAGCAGTTCGCTCGAGAAGTCAACTCGGCCGAAGCAAAGATTACCAATTTAGCGAGCGATTTCGGTTCAAAGGTTGAAAGCCTGAAGGCCGACATTGACGAAAAGGAGCGAGAGTTCACAGGCAATGCAACAGATCAAACTTCCAGGATGGAAGTGGAATTTGGTCGACTGAGGGACAGTCTTCAAAACCTCGAGAACCGAACTGGCGAGGCGATTGAAGAACTGAGGACCCAAGTTACGTCACACCAGCAGGCCTTTCTTGATGCACAGAATCAGCGGGACGAGGTTTTCAGGGATGCCCAAAGCCAGCGTCGTGATCAATATAGAGCATGGTTTGAGGAGTCGAATGATGACATAAGGAGTCTCCAAGACCAGGCAAGGGGAATGCTTGAGGAAGTAGCCGGGGCTAGCACGGCGGCCCACTATGTAGGTCACAGCCTCCAACAAAGCAAGACTGCAGACATTTGGCGCCTGATAGGGGTCGGTGCGCTACTTGCCATGGCTGTCGCCTCTGTTTGGGTATTCTACGACTCCTCAAGAACAGAACAGGACTTTTCAGTTGCATGGCTGGTTGCTCGTACTGGCCTACTGGGGTCGATACTTATATTCGCTGCTTACGCCTTACGACAGTCCAGCAATCATCGGCGTCAGGCGCAGGGTATGCAAAGGCTAGCTAACGAACTGCAACTACTGTGGCCCTTCATGAATCGGCTACCTGATGAACATAAAGAAGCGCTTCTCTTGGAAATCACTCCTCTGTACTTTAGGGGCCAGTCAAGTAACGATGCTAGACTCGATAGCCAGGGTTTAGCTCGCAGGTTGTTGGATAAGCTAGGGAAATTGAAGGTGGAAGGCGATTGATTGCTTCTATGGCCACCACCAGTCAAGCCGAGGTTGAGTAAGGTGCCCTTGACTAGTGGTGCGGCCTTGGCTTGGGCCTGGCCCTCTGGCCGTACATCGCCTACCGACGTTCCCGGCGTTGAGGTAAACCTGTACTGACACTGGGGACCGGAGAAATGGCCTAGAATCCCTGTGACCGCAGGTCGTCGCAGGCTCGTTGGGGTGATCGTTCGGTAAACCTAAGTTAGGACTTGGTAGTGGACCTTATAAGCAAGGCAACCCGAAATCGGTTCAGAGAGGCTCTCGTTGGATTTGTCCTTAGAGAGATCGAGATGTTTTTTGAAGGAGCGGGGTTGGTTTGCAAGGAAGACCACGACCCACCAGTTACTGGAGCAAGGCGCAGTTTAGTCGAGCGATATTACGCCAACATCGACTTCTCTTCGCCTACGGACATAAAGAAGCTGTTATCGGCCTATGGTGAGATAGTGTTGCAGGTAGGTCGAGATGACATTGACGGGACTGCGAAGGAAGACCTTCTCAGACTCATGACTAGAGACGGGTATTCTTTTGACGGCGAATCGTTTGTGCGGATTCCAAGCAAACAACAGGCCCCGGTCGAAGCCATTAGGGCGGTCGCCGCATCCTTAGATTTGCCCGGGCTTCAAGCGGAGCTTGACCGGCTTTCGGGAGCTGCCGAGGACGACCCGTCGTTGGTTGTGGGAACAGCGAAAGAAATGGTTGAGACAATCTGTAAGACGATACTGGAAGAAAGGGGGATTCCTTCAGGCGGACAGGATCTCCCGCAACTAGTCCGTGCGGTCGCCAAAGAACTGTCAATCCTACCCGACGACATCCCAGAACGTGCCAAGGGTGCGGAAGTGATCCGTAGAATTCTTAGCAACCTAAACCAAATCTCGCAAGGAGTTGCCGAACTTCGTAATCTCTATGGCACCGGACATGGCCGAGGCGGTCGACTCACCGGTGTACAACCGAGGCACGCCAGACTAGCCGTCGGAGCGGCCGCGACCTTGGGGACATTCCTAATGGAAACACATCTGGAGCGCCCTTTCACTGATAGCGGCTCACAACCGGCCCCTCGCGACTTAAGGTCATGACTGAACAACGAGATACGGCGTTGGACCTAGCGGGGGCCTACGCCAAGATTGCCCGAGGCCGTGAGGGACTTCAAAGCCTCGAGATCGAAATTTCGACGTTTTGCGGATTTCAGAGGCAACGGATGAAGTTTGAGCATTCGCTTTCGTATCAATATGTTCTTGGTGACCACGAGCCCGTGCCGATTCACTATTCAATCAGGATTGGCGAAATCACGTACAATCTCCGTTCTGCCCTCGACCATGTGATTTGGCAACTAGTTCGGGCTAACGATGAAGAACCGGATTCTAGGAACGCCTTTCCTGTCACAAAATGTGAGGGCAACTATCAGGAGCAGACCAAGCACAAACTGAGAGGGGTTGACGAGGACAGCCAGCGCCTCATCCGAGACTTCCAACCTTTCAGCAATGGTGGAGTGGGCGCACCGCTCTTGATGCTCAATTCGATATGCAACATCGACAAGCACCGGCACCTCAATCTAGTAGCCACCAACTCGTCCACTGACTTGACCCAAGAATCCCCGGCTACCACAGTTGATATTTGCTTCATGGACAAAGAATTGGAGAGAAATAGCCCAGGATATGGTTCGGCTATAGAGCGGGAAGGGATCTGCAGATCTCCGGTGTTACCTGTTCTGACTTCCTGCTTGACGGCGGTGCACTTCGTCGTAGATCAACTCACCGGAACCGCCGGCAACTTGATATTTGGAAGGCCCTCATGACTACCAAAAGCGTGTTTATCAGCTTTGACTATGACCACGATAACGACCTCCGTGGCAATCTGGTCGCCCAGGCCAGAAGGCCAGATTCGCCATTCAGCATAAAAGATAAGTCGGTACGCGGGCGCATCGATGAAAAATGGCGAGACGAGGTAAGGTCTCGGATACGCGAATGCGACCTGGTTATTGTTATCTGCGGAGAGCACACGCATGATGCGGTGGGAGTGGCTGGGGAGGTCAGTATCACCCAGGAGGAGAAAAAGCCATACTTTCTGCTGAAGGGGCGCCGAAAAAAGACCTGCACCAAACCCAAAAATGTGCTCAGCGACGATGAGATGCAACCCTGGACATGGCCCACGCTGAAAGAACTAATCGCCAATCCGAGGTAGGCATGGATGATCAAGTGGGCGAATCGTTGATTCCACGGACCGAAGAGTCCTACGGAGGGTCGTTTAAGGCAGATCTGCTGGAGCAGTACAAGGTATACGTGCAGTCTGCCGAGAACGTTAGCGCCCGTCGGGTCACATCAAATCAATATCTGTTGACCCTTAACGCCGCTCTCATTGGGCTGTATGGCCTTCAGTCGGCAAATTTCGGCCAGGGCTACTGGACGCTGCTTATTCCAGTAGTTGGGATTCTTGTGTCTGCGGTCTGGCATAGGATCATCAAGTCCCATGCAGACCTGAACTGCATCAAGTTCAAGCTGATTCACAAGATGGAGCAGCATCTGCCGGCGGCCATGTACAAGCACGAGTGGAAGTTGGCGGAGGAGGGGCAGGGCAAGGCCTATCGGGCTGTGACGAAAATCGAGCGGTGGATACCCATATTGTTTGGGGCGCTGCACGTGGTTTTGGCAATCATGATTGTCCTGGCTATCACTGGCGTCGTGGACTGGACGAAATGACCACCATCAGCGAGGCCGACGTAGAGAGGGTAGCCCTCGAGTGGCTGGCAGACCTCGGCTGGGGCATAGCTCATGGACCGGACATTGCACCGGATACCCTAGGTGCCGAGCGGGACGACTACGACCAAGTGGTCTTGGAGCGCCGCCTGCGAGATGCTCTGGCAGGGCTGAATCCAAGCCTCCCTGAAGATGCGCTGGACGACGCCTACCGGAACCTAACGCGGCCGGAGGGACCGACTCTCGAAGCCCGCAACCGTTCCTTCCACCGCATGCTCGTCAACGGTGTCACCGTGGAGTACCCGGACGGCGAGGGACGCATCCGCGGCGCGCAAGTGCGGGTCATAGACTTCGACAAACCGGCCAATGACGACTGGCTGGCGGTCAACCAGTTCTCCGTTACCGAGAACCAAAACAACCGGCGCCCGGATGTCGTACTCTTCGTCAACGGGCTGCCTCTGTGCGTTATAGAGCTGAAGAACGCCGCCGATGAAGACGCTACCATCTGGTCGGCATGGCAGCAGCTTCAAACCTACAAAGCAGAGTTGCCCACCCTGTTTTCCATGAACGAGGCGTTGGTGGTCTCGGATGGGACCTATGCCCGTATCGGCGCCTTAACCTCGGGCAAGGAGTGGTTCAAACCCTGGCGCACCATAACCGGCGAGACGCTGGCGGACTCTAACATGACCGAACTCCAGGTGATGTTGCAGGGCGTTTTCGACCCGCACCGCTTCCTGGAACTGGTCCTCGACTTTATCGTGTTCGAGGACGACGGCAGCGGCGCACTGGTCAAGAAGATGGCCGGCTACCACCAGTACCACGCGGTCCGGGTCGCGGTGGACGAAACCCTGCGGGCGGCCAAGCTACAACGCGAGGGAGGCAGGACTTTTGAAGAACCCGGCCGCTATGAAGCTGGACGCAAGCCCGGAGGCGACCCAGGCGACCACCGGATCGGTGTGGTATGGCACACCCAGGGTTCGGGCAAGAGCCTGACCATGGCCTTCTATTCAGGGGCCGTCATCCGGGAGCCCGCCATGGAAAACCCGACCATCGTGGTGCTCACCGACCGCAACGACCTGGACGACCAGCTTTTCGGGACCTTCTCGCGATGCCAGGACCTGCTGCGCCAGCCACCAACCCAGGCAGAGAGTCGCGCCGACCTCAGGAGCAAGCTGTCGGTGAACGTCGGGGGAGTGGTCTTCACCACCATCCAGAAATTCTTCCCGGAAGAGAGGGGCGACACCCACCCCACACTATCGGACAGGCGCAACATCGTGGTTATCGCCGACGAGGCCCACCGCAGCCAGTACGACTTCATCGACGGGTACGCCCGGCACATGAGGGACGGGCTGCCCAACGCCTCCTTCGTCGGCTTCACGGGTACGCCCATCGAGCTTCAGGACGCCAATACCCGCGCCGTTTTCGGAGACTACATCAGCATCTACGACATTCAGCGTTCCGTCTACGACAAGGCTACAGTGCGCATCTTCTATGAGAGCCGCCTGGCCAAGCTGGTCCTGGACAACGACGAAAAGCCTAACATCGACCCCGACTTCGAGGAGGCCACCGAGGGCGAAGAAATTGACCGCAAGGAGAAGCTGAAAACGAAGTGGGCCCAACTGGAGGCGGTGGTCGGCTCGGAGAAACGGATTAAACAGATAGCCGAGGACATCGTGTCTCACTTCGAGCAGCGGCTGGAGGCGTTAGAAGGGAAGGCGATGATCGTGTGCATGAGCCGCCGCATTTGCATCGGATTGTACAAAGAGTTGGTGCGCCTGCGCCCTGACTGGCACGACGATGATGACGGCAAGGGGAACATCAAAGTTGTGATGACCGGTTCGGCATCCGATCCGTTGGACTGGCAGCCGCACATCAGGAATAAGGCCCGGCGGGAGGCGTTGGCCCAACGTTTCCGAAATCCTGACGACCCTTTCAAAGTTGTACTGGTGCGGGACATGTGGTTGACGGGCTTCGATGCTCCAAGCCTGCACACCATGTACATGGACAAACCGATGCGCGGCCACGGGCTGATGCAGGCCATAGCCCGCGTGAACCGGGTGTTCAAGGACAAGCCGGGCGGTCTGGTGGTGGACTACCTGGGTCTGGCGCAGGACCTGAAGAAGGCCCTTGCCACATACACTGAGAGCGGGGGCACCGGCAGCACCGCCTTAGACCAAGAAGAAGCGGTGGCGGTGATGTTGGAGAAGCACGAGGTGTGCTGCGGGCTGTTCCACGGGTTTGACTGGTCCAAGTGGCCGACGGGCAACGCTCAAGAGCGGTTGAACCTGCTGCTGCCTGCCCAGGAGCACGTGCTGGCCCAGAAAGACGGCAAGGAACGCTGCCTGACCGCCGTGCGAGAGTTGTCGCAGGCGTTCGCCCTGGCCGTGCCCCACCCTAAGACCATGCGCATCCGCGATGACGTGGGGTTCTTCCAAACGGTTCGGGCAGCGCTGTTGAAGCGGCCAGATGCAGAGGCCAGGCCCGAAGAGGAGTTGGACCTGGCCGTGCGGCAGATTATCTCCCGCGCTGTCGCATCCGAAGGTGTGTTGGACATCTTCGCCGCCGCAGGTCTGGACAAGCCGGACATCTCGGTACTCTCCGACGAGTTCCTGGCGGAAGTGCGCGGGATGCCGCACCGTAATCTAGCGGTCGAGCTTCTGCAGAAGCTGCTGAGGGGAGAGGTATCCGCCCGGCGGCGCAAGAACGTGGTGCAGGCCCGCTCCTTTGCAGAGATGCTAGAAGAGACGCTGCGCCGCTACCAGAACCGGGCCATAGAGGCGGCGCAGGTAATCGAAAAGCTGATCGAGCTTGCCAGGGAAATGCGGGAGGCCAACGCCAGGGGCGAGAGGCTTGGGCTGACTGAAGACGAATTGGCCTTCTACGATGCGCTGGAAACCAATGACAGCGCCGTGAAGGTGCTCGGAGACGAAACCCTCCGCGACATTGCCCGCCAACTCGTCGAGACAGTTCGCAACACCGTGACGATCGACTGGACGATGAGAGAGAACGTCCGCGCCAACCTACGCCGGCTGGTCCGCCGCATCCTGCGCAAGCACGGATACCCGCCAGACAAACAAGAGAAGGCAACACAGACAGTTCTTGAGCAGGCGGAGGTTCTCTCCGAGTCTTGGGCTCCATAGGAGTGTAAGGGCTATGCCCAAAAGGATAAGGGTGTTAAGTGCCCCAACTGAGGCCCTTGATCTGCATTGATGTCCAGCGTGCGGAGCGTTAGCCATCATGACGGTTCCGTTTACCTTCAGCTTTTGCTGTGCCTGGCCCTAGACTGGCCATGCCCTAAAGCAAACGGAACCGTTGGTATTGTAACCAGCCTTTCGACAATCCCGGGAGAGTACCCTGTGAAGGGATGAGCGGCGGGTCAACCCGGTGTCGAATGGAGTCTACAATAGAGGCCTCGCCACCCCAGCGAGGCCTTCACATCTGTCGGCCGCCAGTGGATGCCCGCTGGTTAAAGCCAGCCCCAGGCCGAACGCCACCAGGGTACTCACTTGGGGAAAAGTCGATTCCAAAGAGTGCAACCTTACTTCCGGTTTGCAATTCACTTTGGTAGTGTAATTCCGCTAAGTTTCAATTCTTGTAACCTTGACGCTGGCTGCCAAGGGCGGCCGAAGGTCAATGCGGAGAGCATCAACCTCCTCGGGGCGACTGACGATACCGCGACGTTGTAGTGCAGCTAACATATCCTCCTGCCTGGGCTGACCGAATGCCAGCCGGTAGAGCGCCAGCGAATCCTGCAACTGATTCCACCGGTCTTGATCGCGGCTCAGCGGGAGCGTCATGATTCTCCGTTGTATCCGGGCATTACCCGGGTAAATCCAGAAGGGCGAGAGGCCGTCCAACGCCCGGTCATCTTCCGCCGCTGCAGCTCCAAAAACGGCAGCCCAGGGGTCTGTGACGGCGGGAACCAATGCTGCCGACCGGTGTGCGGCTGCCACGTTCTTGCGGATCGCGTGTCCCTTGTAGCGGTCCACTCTGCCCTCACGCTGCTCGAAATCGACGGGGTTGCCGGGAAGGTTCCAATGCACGATGGAGTGGCACCACCAATGAAAATCAACCCCTTCCTGGCCGATGGAAGTCGTCGCGAGAACGAACGGCCAAAACGGCGAGTTGAACGCGGCCCTGACCTCGGGAAGCCTGGCTTCCTCGTGGCTGCGCTGGGTGCTGCCGAACCGCAAGGCGTACCGACTGGGAAACGCGATGCCCCGGTCGTCGAAGTGATCGATATCGGTGGCTCGGTACACCGACTCCCTCAGAGCGAGGGCGCGTCGCGCGGTTAGCGCAAGAGAGATTAGCCCCTCATCAGTCGTCGGGTTGGCCCCTGAGTCTCCGGCAAGATGGTGAATGTACTCGTCGAGAACAGCTTGGAGCCCGCCGTCAATGCAATACTGGGCGACTTTCCGCCAGTATGCGCCAGCGCCCTCCGCATCTCGGCCCGCCCCACCGTAGATGCCGTCCAGTAGCAGCACCGCCTCCGGCCGGGCAAACAAACTGCGCAACCCTGATGCCAGGATGGCAGCGGCCCGCCACCTGCCAATCTCGGTGGCCTGATCATCCGCCTGCTTCAATCGGTTCAATGCCCTCCACGCGATATTGCCAGGAGCGCCTAGTGCCAGAAGGGCGATGGTCTCCTGAAGGTCTGCTGGGCGTTCAGTGTCCGGCCGCCAGTCGCCCAAGGTGCTGAGCATCTGGCCGACGTGGGCGTCCAACGCACGGCGTACTTCGTCCGCTTGGTGATCTTCCGAGATGCCCGCCAACGCATCGACCACGGCGCTCCTGGGCGCGCTGGTAAGTTCGGACGCGAGATCGCTGTTCCGATCGCTGTATACGGACGCGAACCAGTACCACGGCGCGCTGGTGGTGGACCTGGTGTCCCCGTTTGGGCCGACCAGGTTCTCCACCCGTTCCTGGGCCCACTTGAGTAGACGGCGCACACTCGGGAGGCCCTGGTCGTCGCGGTGTTCGCGAGCAGCGTCCAACGGATCAGTTTGTGAGGCCAGCCTCGGTTGTGGCCAGAACAGCGCCAGCGCGGACATAGAGGAAGGGCGGTTGTTAGTCATACGGTAGTCGAGGCGGCTTGAGATCGACGCTCGGTCAGCAGCCGTATTCACAGTGTGCCTGGCTTGCGTGAAGATTTGTCGTTCAACCTCGTAGCTCAAGAGCGAGGCGATGGCCGACGGTGCCGCCACCCAACTCGAGAAGATGAGACTCTTGGTGATGGTGGTTGGGTCGATAGACGCGTATGGGCCGGCTAGGGCGTGGTAGGGAAGGGACGGTGGCATCCACAGCAACCTCCACCACCCCTGATCCAGAGTCTCGGCGGCCAGGGCGCGCATACGGGCATTTCCCCATTCAAGCGGTTGGAACTGCTCAACGTCGAGCCTGGAGATCCGCTGTGCTCCATCGAAAAGAGGCATCAACTCAGTCCGGCGATGGGGATCCTTCATGTCTTCACGCAATTGCTCACCGACTCGATAGCCTCTAAGGAAATTGAGGAAGTAGGGAGATGACTTCCAATACTCGACCGTAAGCGGAGCCCGCACGGCGTCTGCAACACTCCGCAGTGCGACGAAACCTTTGAAATCCTCGGCTCTCACTCGGAGTTGGTCCGAGTTCCCGTGGACAGTTATTGAGCGGTCGTTGCCGGATGGCCGTTCCGTACGGGCGATCCATTTCCTCAGTCGGGATTGCACACGATCCCGGACATCGACAGTCAGCTCGCCTGAAAGCGCCGCCTGCCGCAGTTCGTCAAGATCAGTGCGTACCAAGTCCACAGCCGCATCTGAGGCGGCGAGGAAATCCAGCGTCTTCAAGAAGTCCGCGTAGTGCCCGCTGTTGGGTCCGGCTTCCTCCGCGTACGTGAACGGCTTGTACGGAGTAGCTGAAAGCAGCAAAACATGGGCGTCGGGATGATTGAAGAGATCGTCCGCCAGTTCAGCGGCGTCGCCGCCGGTTTTGGCGTCGAGCAGGTCCCGGAAGCGCTGAAACTCATCAAGGATCACGAGATCAGGGTCGAGTGCTTGCAACGCTGATCGTGAAAGCATCCTGCGCAGTTCACCGACAATGGTGCGCGCCGCACCCTGCTGGCTATCGCTCAATGACCTACGTCCCTCTACCTCGTCGATCAGCGAAACCAGAGACGCGTGTTCCTGGCATTGGTCGAATTCCTTGAGAAATGTCTGACGGATTTCGGGATCGAGAGGTTGTCCATCAACGCCAGCCACATCCCAGTCGCGGAATTTCTGCCATGTGCTGACGCCTCCCTGGAAGATTCGCAGCGCGGCTGTGGCTCGCCCACCCCGCAGCCCCAAGTGATCGCGCAACAGCACGTGGAGCACCGCCCGCTCCTCTTTTCTCCCCATTTGATGTCCCAACTGGAAGGACGTACCCGGCGTAAAGGCCACAAAGGTAGTCGGCTTACCCCCTCCTTGAGCAGTGGGTTTCAGCATCTCAGGCATTGTGATCAGCAGGCTCAGCCGAGTGGCGAAGCTCGGGCTCTCCGAACCAGTGATATTGAGCTTGCGGATGTTCTGAGCGGCGATATCCGCGTTGGAGCACACGTACACGATGTCGATGCGGTTCACATGGTCGGCGTGCTGGAGGTGTTCGATGGTTTGGGCGATGACTTCCCTGGCAACGTGCGTCTTGCCCAGTCCCGTCTCATCGGCCACGAGAAAACGTCGGGTCGAATCGGAGTCGCGATATAGGCGCCTGAATGCGTATTCAGCAGTCGCTCGCTGAAATTCGCTCAGCGGCGACCTTCCTCCGTCTTTGTTCTCCTGTGTCATGAATCCGACTCCAGCATGCCCCGCCGCGCTTCGAGGGCGGGGATCCACACGTCATCCCAACCGGGGGGGAGTACCGACATTCCACTGGACGAGCCGCGCAGATGCTCCACGATTGTAGCCAGGTGGTCGATAGACTGCGGGTTCTCCGATAGGGCACGCGCCAGCAACTCTAGGACACCTTGTCCAGTGCCCGTCGACCAACTCCAAGTCGAGCCACCCATCCCGCCGTTACTCCCAACGACGTTCCCAGTAGCGAAACCCATGAGGAGGGCCAACAGTCGCATGAATTTTTCGGGTGTGTCGATCTGCCTTGCGAAGATTTCGTGATAGCGGTCATCCGGCTCACCCTCGAGCTGCGAACAGATTACAGTTGAGCGTTCCATGACTGTCCCATCAGCCGTCTGGCTTGCGGTCAGTTGAAGGAACGGAGTGATATCTGCAATCTCGCGCGGCGACATTTGAATCTCGACGGGCTCTCCAGGATGGAGTTTGTATGTCTCAGCTGGACGATTGTGAGCAGCGATGGTCACGCTGGTGCCCGTGGGGATTTGTGGGAACTCCGAAACCGACGTTATGCGCGGAGTCCAACCGTCAGGTTGCTTGTTGACTGTGGTACAGAGCCCTACCTGCCCAGCAATGTCAATGAGCAACTCTTCAAGCACCCGTTCCACTGTATTGGTTTCGTCTACCTCTGGCGTCTCGGATGCAACGTAAGGCGTCAGCATGGAACGCAGAGGTGCATCATCTCCCACGAGCGCATCGACGCCGAACTTCCCGGCTTGGCCAACGATTTCGCAGAGAAATTCGACGTTGCCACCGAACGCTCCCTCGGTGGCGTTGGCCGAGCCAACGAAGAGATGCGCCAGCCCGGCGCGCTCAATGACGAAGACCTTCGCGTGCAAATTGGTGAGGAATGCTCGGCCCTCGTCCTCCCCGTCTTCATCTACAGAGAGCTGTGATGCAGGATCAAGCTCGTAGATGTCCAAGCCTTCTATCGTGTCCGCCTGGAGTGTTCCCAGCTCCTCACCCCGAGAAATCAGAGCCGCCTTCTGACCGGGCCTCGGCGTGAGCACGCGCCGGACCAAGCGGTCGCGGACGAACGGGGAGATCACGAGCTTTCGATACCCACTGAAGTGTTCTTCTATTGGAAAGGAACGTGAACCAGCTATCCCGATAGGATGAAAGTGGACTTCGCGAGCGCCTTCGGGTAGTTCCCAGTGAACCCGTTGCAGGTCTTCTCCCAACTCCGCGAGCGCGTCGCGACGCTCTTGGGGCAGACTCCTGACAGTGAAGTCGGACAGCGCGGCGATCAACCTTCCGAGGGGTGTGTTGTTCGCACTGGGTCGTCGTCCTTGCGGCTGCCCGTCGAGCCACAAGATCGTATCCCAACTACGTGAGGCAGTGAGATTCCGTGAAAGCACTACGAGTCGGAAGGATGGTTTCCCCGCTGGATCCAAGAGTCGGAGCGCCCAGACCTTCGGGTGAAAGATGCGATATGGGCGGGGTCGCGTGACCTCGTGGATGGATTTCTCGAGCAACGCCACCAGATCGGACGGCCATCTGGCGGCACTGATGGCGCCAGCCTGGCAAAAGATGTCCATGCGCTCGCTCATCCGGCGCAACGCCTCCATGATTTCGATCGGGTCTGGATTCTCGTCGAATCGAAACCCTGCGAAGGCAAGGGGCACCATCAGGGCCGTCTCGAGATCCAGCGTGAACGTCGTGGCGACGGCACGATCGAGGGAGTGGTCCGGGGGAGGTCGTAGCGCGTCCAGCAGTAGTGCTCGATTGTCAGGGGCGAGCATAGCTTCTATTTCCTACCGTCCGCGATGTCATTCAAGAGGCGGGCTACTACCGGCCAACGGAAATTGAGACGGCCAGACCCGGACGCTCCCCCCCACTGGAGCATCAGCCTGTCATTGGTAAGCCGCGCCTGACCGCGTTTCTGACGGATTTCCCGCTCCCGAATCAATTTTTGGGCTGTTTGATCGTCTTGCAAATCCTGTAAGCTCGAACCGCATACCAGGCTGATCCATTGGGCCACAAACGCACGCGTAAGCGGTGAGACCGGTTTTCCTTGCCGTGCAACCAGAGCCCACAGCTGGTCCAGATTCCAATCTCTCAGGCCGTGTTCTTCGACTTCGTCACGCCACCGATCAAGTAAACCGGCGTAATGGTCCCGTCGTCCCTCGTACTGAGAAAGACCAAGTTTCTCGGCACGCTCGGCGAGGAGCGCGTTGTAGAGCAGTGCGGCCCCGTGCATCGCGACCGCGAACCGCCGAGCCTCGTTGACAGCATCGTGGACCCGTCCAGTGGCCGCTCTGACCTCATTATCGTCCCAAGCGAACTGGGCGACTTCATCGCGTCGGCTACCTTTCCCGATCAAGAATTCGAGCAGGGTGTCGGGCGAGGCTTGACTGATGCGTTCGGAAAGCCAGGCTGCTTCGTCGCGCGTGAGGGCGAAATCACAACTGGTGAGCGCGAAGAAGTGCTTCGGCGGCCCTGGCATTGACGGGTCCCAGACTGCATCAGAACGTTCGACGAACTCGGTCGCGTCATCCAGCGGTTGCGGTACTTGACGCACACCAGCGATCTGCGCAGGAGTCCCATCGTGCTTCAAGATCCCGAAGCGACGGAGGCTGTTCCAATATATGGTGGAGGGCAGGTTTTGGACCCGCTCGCCTACGACGCCGCCAATCAGCCCTGCTGAATCTCCCCCTTTGCGGAGCGCACCAATAAGAAGCCGCTCCTGCGTATCCACCCACGACGAGAGCCGCGAGCCTTGGCGTCCTCGACCGGCGCCTTCACGATAAAGCCAGGGTACGAACAGCAGATATCGTGCACGGGTCAACAGTACTGAAGTTCCCGGGAACAGGGTGTCGCTGAGCGCATCGCGAATCTGGCCGAGTCCTAACTCGTCGCGGCTCTCGGCCTGGGAGAACATCGCAACGATGTCCCGAGCGCGACGTTGGTCCGCCTCGGAGTAATCAAGCCACGCGAGAACGGAAGGGGGCATACACGGCTCCTTTATCTACTTTGTACCCGAGGTGGTTCGTTGAAGGTTAGTCCGATGGAAAGCGTCGTAGCTGTTGGGTGACTCAAAGGATGCCTCGGCTAGAGGACAATGGCGTTACAAAGTCGTCGCGCATCCTGTACGCCGCCGCCGACCCAGCGTCGACAAGGTGGTTCAATATGGCTAGCGCCGCCTTCCGTAGGTTCGGTTCCGTCCTCAAGAGTAACGGCTGACCGTAGACATATCGTCAAAGCGGGGATTCCAGGCAAAACATGGTGTTTCCATCGCTGGGTAGATCGTTTGAATCGCCAGTCTTGATTTGATTGGCTACAACTGACCTGCCCCGGAATTTGTATCACCTGATATGTTAGTCCCGCATGATATCATGCCGGCATGAACAACACCCTTGATACTGGAAGATGTCCCAAATCCGGCCATCTCGTAGTCGGTCGACTATCTTCGACGCTGCGTGCTGTGTTGCGGGAATTGGTCCGTCTAGCCAAACGCAGCGGCCCCATGGCCCCCGTGACGGTAGTAGCGCCTTCCCGCTATGCCAGCCTCAATCTACGTCAGGAACTGGGGAGGGAGGGATTCGCCAATGTCAAATTCATCGAGATGCCAGTGTTGGCCGAACTTCTAGGCGCGGCAAACCTGGGAGGTCGCCGCCCTCTTACGTCCATCCTGGCAAGCATCTACTTACGGCAGATTCTGGCGGATACTCCCGGCCTCCTGACCCAGTTCCGCGACCACTCCAGCACCCAGGCTAGGATTCGCTCCTCATTCAGGGAGTTGCGGGGCTTAGACGATGGGATATTGGCCGCCCTAGAGACTCAGAGAGACATTCTTGGCGAAGTGGCATCGCTATACCGGAAATTCCGCAACACTGTCAGCAGCGAATGGTATGACGTCGAAGACCTTACGGCAGCGGCGACGGATGCCGTGCACCGGAGCGCCGCCCCAGGCCTGCCTGATCTGGGACAGATTATCTTCTATCTACCCCGCAGTTTAGCTCCAGCCGAGAACAGTTTAGTGGAAGCTTTAGCGCAAAGGGATTCCTGCGCGGTGATCCTCGGGTACACCGGCGACGCCAACGCCGATGGACCTGTGCGGGCAATGACAGCCGCTCTGACCGCGCCGTTGGGTGAACCCCAAATGGCTGATGAATCCACAGCCGAACTGCCGCTGCATCCAGGCGAGGTGCATCTGCACGTAGCTCCCGATACCCACCAGGAACTGCGCTGGGTGATCAGGCAAGTGGTGAAGGAGGCCGGCGAGCGGGAGACTCCCTTTCATCGGATGGCGATCCTATACCGGATGGAAAACCCCTACGGCATTTTGGTTCGGGACGAATTGCGATTGGCTGGCCTGCCTCTGGCCGGGCCCAGCCGGGACTCGTTAGCGGATACTGCAGTGGGCCGAACACTGGCCGGCCTGTTGGAAATCGCCGGAGGCGACTTCTCCAGGGCTGGAGTTATGGCGTGGCTCACCGGCTGTCCTGTACAACCTCCGAGGGAGATCCGGGCTCATTTCAACCCGAGCCGTTGGGAGACCATCACCCGGCAGGCGGGTATCGTGGGCGGCGTGGATCAGTGGAAAGACCGTCTGGGCCACCATGCTAAGCAACTGGCTGAGGATGCCAACCGGCGGGAGGCCGCTGAAGAGATAACCGAGGCTCGTGCCGACCGCATGAGGGAAGAGGCTGCTGCATCCGAGAGCGTTTTGGAATTCATCGAGAGGCTTGCGGAAGACGTTACGCCACCGGCCGCGGGCAGCCAATGGACGGTGTATTGCGACTGGGCGAGCCGCCTTCTTGACATGTATCTTTCCCCCAACATCCCCGAAGTAGAGGTCACCGCACGAGACCGGATCGGTCGAGCTATGGAGGAATTGAGGGGCGCTGACCGGATTCGTCCATCGACCACCCTTGAAGAGTTCACGCAGACCGTCGCCGACTCAATGAGAGCAGCAGTGGGACACCTGGGAGTGACGGGCCAAGGAGTCTTCGTGGCGCCCTTCTCTGCCGCGGCCGGAATGAGCTTCGACGTTGTGTGGCTGGTGGGTATGATCGAGGGATGCACCCCCCCACCTCCTGCTCCCGACCCGCTGCTCCCGGAACACCATTGGCAGGCGGCTGGCGGACCGCCCCACCCCGAGCGGCATGTCGCTGCTGAACGCTACGATTACCTGTCGGCAGTGTCTTCGGCTCCTAGGCGGTATCTCTCATACCCTGTATCCGATGCGGCATCCCAGCGACAGGCCCATCCCTCCAGGTGGTTCTTGGAACAAGCTTCAGCCTTGGAGGGGGCCACGGTCCACACCAGCGGCCTTGCAGAATTGAACGGGAGACCCTGGCTGTCTCGGGACCTGTCCGCGGAACATGCTCTGACGACCATTCCCGACCAGGCCTTGGCCGACGTACATGATTATGACCTTAGCCGCCTGCTCCAATGGCGCGGTGCAGGCCAAAGGCTGGGCAAGCATCCACTGGCGCAGCAGGGAATACTGAGGAGGTCCAACCGTCAAGGCCGAAGCCGATACCTGCACCGCCTGACTGAGTTCGACGGCAACCTGTCGCAACTGGCCGCAGGCGGCGGATTCGGAGGCGTGTTCGAGGGTTCGTCAGTATCGCCAACAAGCCTGGAGACTTGGGCTAGCTGCCCCTACCGTTACTTCCTAGGTAACGTCCTGCGCCTCAGTGCCCTGGAAAACCCGGACGAGATCGTCGCCATCAGTCCCATGGAGCGTGGTAGCCTCATTCACGCCATCTTGGAGCGGTTTGTGACCGAGACCCAAGCCGACGGAGCAACTGCGGACCCCAGCCTGCCCTGGCGTGACGAGGACCACCTCAAGTTGATGGAAATCGCCGAGGTCACTTTTGCGGAAGCCGAGGCCAGAGGAGTGACGGGTAAGCCCTTGCTCTGGAATCTGGTCAAGCAGGATATAAGGGACGATCTGACCACGTTCTTGGAAGAGGACAGCCGGCTACGCGCTGGCCAGAATACCGGCCGATCGATGCCAGAGGTGAGGTTTGGATTGGGCGGCGACACCCCTGAGGTGAGCGACGGTGCCACGGGGCTGCATTTCCGGGGAGTTATTGACCGGCTGGACATCAGCCCCGACGAGGCGTCAGCTCTCGTTATCGACTATAAGACCGGCAGCAACTATTCCTACAGGAGGCTGAATGACGACCCTATAGATCAGGGCAAACGACTTCAGTTGGGAGTTTATTCCCTCGCCGCCAAAATTCTGGTTCCTAGCGCTACTCGCGTGCGTGCCGCCTATTGGTTCACCACCACCAAGGGAGAATTCCGGTTTTACCCCCGTGAGTACTTCGACATCGAAGATCCCGAGACGGCACGACGGTTTCGTTACGGGGTTTCTGCCGCCGTGGACGGAATTCGCGGTGGTGTTTTCCCAGCCAACCCGGGTTCTCCTGATAGAGGAAAGCCAGCCAACTGCCAATTCTGCGATTTTGACTCCGTATGCCCTTCTCGCCGCGTAGACATTTGGGAGCGCAAGAAGACTGACCCGCTACTGACAGCCTACCGGAAGTTGGCCGGCGACTTGACGGACGCCGAAGAGGGAGGACGGTAAGATGGCCGAGCAACCCTCTAGCGGCGCACCTAACGGGGGGCAGTTCAGTCCAAGCGACCAGGATGCCCGGGAAGTCATAGAAAAAGAGTTGGACCAGACTCTGTTCGTCGAGGCCAGCGCCGGAACCGGGAAGACCCAAAGTCTGGTGACGCGTGCGGTAAACCTGGTGGCGGAGGGCCGGACCACTCTGGATCAAATCGCCGCCATCACTTTCACTGAGGCCGCTGCCGCGGAGCTTCGCCACCGCATCAGGGAGAAGTTGGAGGAGGAGGCCGAGAGATCGAAGGACGCTATTTGTCGCGATCGCTGCCTCCGAGGTATCACCGATTTGGACCAAGCCACCATTCGCACGCTTCACTCCTTCGCCGGCGCGCTGCTCAATGAACGTCCCCTGGAGGCGGGCCTTCCGCCAGGGTTTGAAACCAACGACGAAATAGCCGCAGGCATGAAATTCAATGATGTCTGGAACGTATGGCTGGACTCCGCCCTGGAAGAAAATTCTTCACTTGCCCCCCACTTGGCCCAGGCCCTCACCCTCGGTCTGAGCCTAGGGCAACTCAAGGAGGTAGCGCTGGCCTTTCATGAAAATTACACGGACCTAAGGGAGTCGGGCTTCGTATCAGTACCTCCGCCTGACGCCACCGCAGCGGCGACCCTAGTGGCCCGTTGGTCGGAGGTGTTGCGTCTGCGGGAGTTCTCCCGTCTTGGCGCCGAAGATCGATTATTTGACCATGTCGATGGCCGGCAGGGTGGACTGCGGCGTCTGGCTGAAGCGGAGCCGGGTTCTCTTGATTCCTGCCGGCTGCTGCTACGATTGTTGCCGCTGAAATGTTCCAGAGGACGACAGGCCGATTGGGATATCGACCCGGAGACCGGCGTTAATGCTTGTAAGGCTTTGAAAGAGTTACTCGCCGAACTGGACGGCATCGTCAGGGAGGAAATCGGGGCCTGCCGCCGCTTCACCTTGTATCAGGTACTCGACGAGTTGCGGGAATTCGCCCTGGCTTATTCAGAACAGCGCAAGGCCGAGGGCCGTGCCGAGTTTCACGACCTCCTGGTTTGGGCACGGGACCTGCTCCGAGACCGTCCCGATGTACGCGATCACTTCAGGCGTCGTTTTTCACACCTGTTGATTGATGAGTCCCAGGACACCGATCCCATCCAGGCCGAAATCGCCATGTTCCTGGCGGAAGATGCTCCGGAGGGAACGCAGTCAACCGAGCGCACCGTAGGTTGGGAGAGCCTAAATCCAGAGAAGGGCAAGCTATTCGTGGTGGGCGATCCCAAGCAGTCCATCTACCGGTTCCGGCGGGCCGACGTAGAGCAGATGCGCCACTTGCAACAGCGGATGGAGCAAGCAGAGGGCCGGAAAGTGAGCTTGGTGCAGAACTTCCGGTCTCAACGCCCAATCACCGACTGGGTCAATCACCTTTTCCAACATTGGATGAACGGCGTGGGCGCAAACGGCGATGCTGCCTACGTTCAGGCCCGCTACGAATCGATGTCCCCTCGTTGGCAAGCTGATACAGACCACCCCTTAGGGCCCAGGGTTTGGGCACTGGCAGACGAGGTGGTCGATGGCCAAATGGATAACATCCGGAGGCAGGAGGCCGAGGACATAGGCGCCCTGTTGCAACAAATCGTCTCCGATGGGTGGCAAACGCTGGACCAGGATGCCACCATGGCTCAAGGTCGCGAGACTTACCGGCCCGCTACCTACTCTGATATCTGCGTTCTGATGCCGGCTCGTACCGCATTGCCCTCCCTTGAACGGGAACTAGAAGCCCGTAATGTCCCATACCGTTTGGAAAGCGCCTCCCTGATCTTTGAGACCCAAGAAGTCCGCGATCTGCTCAACTGCCTCAAGGCAATAGACGACCCAGCGAACCAAGTGTCCACGGTGGCGGCGTTGCGGTCGTCTGCTTTCGGTTGCAGCGACGTTGATCTCTATCGCCACCACGAGGCCGGGGGCCGCTTCAACTGCCTGGTCGAAGCGACCACGGCTGGACATGAGCCGGTAGTCGAGGCCCTGAATGTGCTCCGCCGTTTCCATGACGACCGGCTGTGGGGATCGGTCGCCTATCTGATTGACAGGTTCGTTCGAGAGCGGGAATTGATGGAGGTATCGGCCGGTCACCCCAGGATGAGAGAGCAGTGGCGCCGCTACCGCTTCATAGTGGAACTGGCATGGCAATTTGCCTCAGCAGGGGGCAGTTCCCTACGCGCCTTCTTGCAGTGGGTAGAAGATCAGGTGGCCGAGGGGGCCCGGATCACCGAATCCCCAGTTCCAGAGTCGGACGAAAGGTCAGTGCGAGTGATGACTATCCATGCCGCCAAAGGACTGGAATTCCCAGTAGTGGTCCTGACGGGCATCAATTCCCAGCGGAACCGCCGTGGCCAGACCGCGCTGTTCAATCGTCAGAGTAGCCGCGTGGAGGTAGGCGTTGGACCCGCAGACAACCGCTTCAGCACCTCCGGGTACGATGATTTGAAAGAAATTGAGGACAAGATGTCTGACGCAGAGGAAGTGCGCCTGATGTACGTGGCGACCACGCGGGCTCGGGACCACCTGGTTCTTAGCCTTCGGCGTCCGGCGGGCACCCGCGGTGACAACACTCCTGCCGCCTCCATCTCCGGACACCTAGCCGACTCGCCACACCTTTGGGAGCCGGTAGTCCTCTCGCTGCCGTCTGCGGCCCCGGACACAGACCCAGAGGAGGCCGACGACCTGCAGTCCGCGGCGGTTCCCGCCGAACACTCCATCGAAGCACGTGACGTTTGGCTACAACAGCGGGAGGAACTTTGGGAGGTCATGTCCCGTCCCTCATTCATCGCTGCCACCTCACTGCACAGCCTTGGTGGGGATGAAAAACCTGAGCAGGAGAGCCCCGAACCCTGGCGCCGGGGCCGGGCCGGGACCTCCGTCGGGCGCGCCGTCCATGCGGTGCTCCAGTCAATCGACCTCGCTAGTGGCGATGGGCTTGAAGACCGGGCGCGGGCTCAGGCCGTGGCCGAGGGCGTTCCGGGCCGACAGCGAGACGTGGTACGGCTAGTCCGCGTCGCCTTGGAAAGTGAGACCGTCCGCAGGGCCATTGCCTCTGGGCGTATCTGGAGGGAGGTGTCCGTCGCTACACCGGTTGGCGTGGGTTCTCTACACGGGTTCATTGACTTGCTGTTCGAAGAGGAGGACGGCCTTGTAGTGGTGGACTACAAGACCGATGCTGTGTCACAGGAGGATGTCCAGGATGCGGTAGCCCGATACCGATTGCAGGGAGGTGCCTACGCCTACGCCATTGGCGAGGCCACCGGCAAGCCAGTCAAGCAAGTGATATTCCTCTACTTGGAACCCGGGCAAGAGGTGGAGCTTGAGGATCTTCCTGAGGCAAAACTGGACGCAGCGGTCGCAGCTGATCAAACGCTGGCTCCGGCCCGGGCGGATGCAAAGGGTCAATGATGGGCATCCGATTGTCTCGATGCCACCCACGACCCTTTTTCGGGCGCAGAGTCTGAGAAAGAAATAACGATGCAGCGACCCATGACAAGCCATAGGCACGATGACCTACTGGACCAGGTTCAGAACATACGAGTTCACTCACGGCATGGTCGTCGCTCCCCTCACAAGCCACTATTGCTGTTGCTTTCAATCGGCCGGCATTTGAACGGTCATGAAAGACTAACCACTTTTCACGATATAGAGAGAGATCTGAACAGGTTAATTCGGCGATTTGGTCTACCAGACAGCAGGGAGAACGCCCATCTCCCATTTTGGCATTTGCGTAACGACGGACTATGGCAGATTGACAGACCGAAACTCGTGAGGACGACAGCAGGGGGAGCTGCATACGTCACGGACTTGCGAGAACACGGCATTCGCGGCGGGCTTGTACCGGATTTAAGTAAAGCCCTAGATATGAATCCCGAGTTTGCATGGCGTGTGGTTTGGAGTCTGCTCAACGACTACTTTCCGCCATCGTTACACGACGACATACTGGAAGATGTGGGACTGGCAGGCAAGGTACACCCCACTGCGCTGACTTACCCGAAGTCAAGACTTGAAGCGCGGGATCGGGCCTTTCGTGATGTCGTGCTGGAGGCTTACAAGAGTCGGTGCGCCCTTTGCGAGTTGGATGTGCAGGTCGACGGCCAAGCGATCGGGATCGAGGCAGCCCACATCAAGTGGCATTCCGCCAGGGGCCCTGCACAAGTCCGCAATGGGATGGCTCTATGTGTGTTGCACCACAAGTTCTTTGATTCGGGGCTCTTTACGGTGTTATCCAACCTCACTGTCCTTGTGGGGGGACTGGCCGTAGGGGATAGTGTGGAAGAATCGCTAAATAAGTACGGCGGTTCCGTGCTCTCAGTAATTCCAGAACGCCCTAACCAATATCCAGCTCCCAAGTATCTTGCTTGGCATAGAATGGCGGTGTTCAAGGCTAGGGCCGCGATATAGATGCCCCAAGCAAGGGATGAGGGCGACATCCTCAAACAAAACTCGGGCCCAAATCATCCATTACGGCGATATTTGCGGCCACGCGGTGTTGATCGGAACGACCACGGCCACCTGCATGTCGGACAGGTTCTGTTGGTATTGGATTCCCTGGTCTTTGGTGATCAGAAGTTCGAAACCGTCTTCTTCAACTTGGTCCAGCGGTTCACCGTTGGACCAAGTGTCCCGGATGCGCTCGCCGGTAGTTTCGACGTCGGGCCGAAGAGTTGGTGTCGCGACTGCTTGGACGTCTCCTTATCGAATAGGATGCGCATTGGCGACTTTGGCCCGGAGGTCTAATGCCACATACTCCAGCACGGCTTTAACCTCTGATGCCTCCACTCCCCCAAACCATTCGATGAAGTCATGAATGGTCGCGCCCTCGGCAAGGTTCTCGAAAAGCGCGTACACCGGCAAACGAGTACCTGTGAACACCCAGTTGCCGCTCACCTTGCCAGGCACGCTTTCCACCGCAGTGCACTTGCTCCAGTCCGTCATCCTGTCACCTCTCGTTCCATTGCTGTGTCTCCTTCTCTAGACACGTGTTCGTTGAAGGCGCCGCCGCTTCCCGCACGTCCCGGCTTACCGCCGAATCCTTCTTGTGAACGAATAGGTTTCTTGCCCTATTCTAATTGAGGCCTCTCGTCGAAACAATTGAGAATGAATCGGCCGATCACGGCAAAAGTCATGTTGCCCCGATTTCTCACGCCCCGGCAGGAGGGTTCAGTGCTGCATACCCATGGAGTCTGTAGGCCATGGACCTGATCTCATCCACCATAGTCAGCCGCTCCTTCCGTTCGACCGGGATTGCCTCGAGGCCGTAATGGCCCCCGGCGATTTGGCAGTAGACTATGGAGGCGGTGTAGTCTCCAAGATTGTCAGCTAGAAGCGCTCCTTCACGAAAATCTGGGGACCTATGCAAGAACTCTGGGAAAAGGCCAATGGCGGAGGAAATGGGAGGCGCACTCGCCTTATATTAGCTACAGGCTGCTCGCTGTTCGCCATTTATCCCAAGATTTATACCCAGTTAAGGTGCGTCAACGTTATACAAATGTGTTGCCGGATGGGCAATCGCAAAGAAACACTGCAACACTCCTAAGCTGTGGATTCAGATGGAAGAGACAGTCATTGGCCCATACCTGATCGAAAAACGGCCAAATCTTGGAGATAGGATTTAGGCTTCCGGAAGACCTCGCCTGGATCCTATTTGGTAGTCGAACATACATGGTAGACGTGGCCAAGAACGTTGGTGTTTCTTCCAAATTTATGGCCGAGATTGGATGTGCTGTCCGCCCAGTCGGCGAAGTGGTGTCGGTCGTCGACTGGAACGGTTTTGGGCATACCTAATGTTTTAGCATGTGGTAGTACGGATCCAATTGGCCAGGAGTACCGGTGAGACAGCCAAGGCAGATGCTCCACGTACACCGAGAAGAAGTCCCGCCATGAGCGAGAAGGTGAAGCGCTACCAGCCATTCCTGTTGCAGAATGACTGGCTATCGGCGTGAGGGGCTAACCTGCTGAACAGATCCCGAATTGCATCTTTCCAGAGAGTCCTCACGGGGAACAGACTGGCGTTGCGCTGATAAGTCACAAACTCAGCGAAGGGACGGCGAGATGGCGGCCCGTCCTTTAGTGACTTTGGGATGAAGCCATGCTCGTAGACAATCGCCTGGAAACCCCCACCTGCAGGAGCCCGAACGCGGTATTGCTCTAGCGGGTTCCCATCTCGGTGCAATACCCATCCAGTCTCCCGCCAGACCTTATCGGGGGCCCGGTCTGTTATCCTGCCTACCCCATTCTCACTGGAATGTCTTTCAACTAAAGAGACGTGCTCGCACTCAATTCGCAGGCAGCGCAACGCCTTATAAACCTCTTCTCGCGCCTCCTTTTTCTGCTTTCCAGTGTGCTTGGCGAGTTCGCTCAGCGTGCGCCTCGGACAGCCATAGAAGATTCGAAGGCTTTCCATGCTCCACCCGATAATGCGGTCTCCGCCGCGAAAAGTGTGGCAATCGTCGCATCGGGTATTGTTGCACGAGTAGGCAACCAAGCCGTAGGGCCGCCATTCCATTACACTGGGCCGTCCGCAGGCTATCCACTTTGTTTGATCCACTACGAACTGGAGCGGGTCTCCTTGAGTGAAGTCTGGCCGAAGGTCTTGGCGGTCCCGCCACCGACTTACGTCCAACTCCAAGACCAAAGACAGACCCACGGCACTCATGTCGTTACCGTAGGTCACGCTTTTGGAGGATGAGTCTTTAATCTCAACAATCAACCGGTGCCCCATCTCATTGGTGAGAACGACATCTGGTCGCCGCCCACGGTGCCCGGCCCAAGATATCGCCTTCTCAAATTCAACTGCTTGCACGGCAAATTCTTTGGGCGGGTCAAATCTTGGGCTGTCCGGCTTGGGCAAGGTGATTCTCTTGCCCGCTGCCATCTCAAAGCACATCTTCCCGAACAAATGCAAGTCACCCTCATGCTGGCTTCCGTTTGGCATCCCGCTCCCTTAATTAGAAACCGGCGGTTGCGTCAACGAACGTGCCGCCGGAGAAATACTTAACCCACCTGGCACTCCGCTGGAGAGTAGCCCAATTCCGCTACTACCTGTAGGTCGTCCAGCCCCCCGCCTTCCATCAGGGATGTGATGAGGATTTCCCTGCCACTGAACACCAATTCCGCAACAAGGTCTCCATAGGGTAGGTTGCCAGCGGTCGACCGCGATGAGTCAAGCAGCCTTCCTTTGTGAGATGTCGAATACATCATCACCCAGTCTTGCAGCACCAGCAATTCGTCTCGTGAGTCTTATGCCGGTGTCAAAATGGGATACTACTCGGAATATGGCGCAAGCCTCGCAACTCCTTCAACTACTAGGGCGTCAACCAGCTGCTGCCATGGGCCCGAGAGGCCGATAACATCAGCGGGGGAGCGCGTCTCAATCAACCAATCAACCAGCAAGAAGCTGCTGTTGGCGATGTCACCAATGTTCTCTAGCACGAGTCTGGACACCCACGGTATACCAACACGAGCCTGATATTCCAGGGAAAGGGGCCTGAGAAAAGCTATTAGTTGGTCGGTACACCTTGCTTTCCCAGCTGCAGACCCAATCCACATATCTACTTCTGCATCTACCGAAAGCGTTTCCCACCAAACTATGGGCGCTTCTTGAATCTCCTGGTATAGGTATGCATACTGCGGGGCCGCATTTGGCAAGAGCACCGATATGGGGGTCTCGTCATAGTTCCTGCCTTGTGATGGTGAATGTCCTGCGTTCCGCATGCTTAACACCTGGCGCATAATTCTCGGCCAGATCCGCCGTGCGGTTGAAGCGCGGCCTTCTGTTTCTTCCGCTGCCGCCGATAGGGCTTGAAGTAGCTTGCTGAGCAGAGCCGGTTTGTCAGAATATGCATCAATATGCTCGGCTAGGGGATCATCATCGCCGCGCTCGGCTAACGTCAACAAAGCTCGTGCACTCACTAGGGAGTGATGCCCCCGATGGTCAACGCTGGGGTGCCTGTAGTTAATCAGGCATCGCCTCTGGGTGGCGAGGACGACCATAAGCAGCTCCCTCGCATAACTGGAGACGCAAATATCGGCCGTAGACGCAGGTGCTAGTGCTCGTATCGATGCGTCAAGACGCCCAACTATGATGTCATGGTCTGGTGTTTTCGCGAGCGAGACGGCAATTGGTTCGTCCAGCAATACCATTTGGCGTCTTCCGAGATTGCGGTCCCAACTGCCGAGCGCACAATCGCGCAAAGCCTCTATGACGATCTTTAGTCCAGTCTGATGGTGGCAATTTCCTTCGTTAACACACGGTGTAGCCCAAAGATGGTCAAGTCCACGTGCCAGGTGAAGCCTTACTTCATTTGCTACGGCTCGGGCAAGGTTAGAGCCAGCGTCCGAGGCACGTTGGAAGATTGTTAGGCCGTTGTCACCTCCAATAATCGCACGCAATGGCGCCGCAGAGGGCGTCAGCAGCAATGGTAGCACTGCTGCAGCGCTGCGGTCCGCGCCCTGTTCAAAGTACGTCTCTTCAAACTCGAAGGGCCGGGGTGAGGCTTTTCCTTCCGCAACGCTTAACACCGTATCAACAGCGAATGCTAACGCGTCATTTGGAAAGTCAACTTGTCGCAATACGTGGGCCTCGAGAGCGACAGCCGCTACGAGAGCAGGCACATCCCAAGGATGATTAGCTCCGAGATTCGACGGTCCGTCCCGCAACGATCGGGCTGACTCTAAGTCGGCCACCAGTTCGTCGGACTGGATTTCTCCTAAGCCATCCTCTTTGCGCTTGACATAGTATCGAACGGTGAGCCGGATTTCCTCGGCAGTACGCTCAGAGTCTTCTTGAGCGTACTGCAACATTTCAACGACTTCTTGAGGAGGTGTAGCCTGGACATAAGTGCCACTCGGGGTCTCGACGAATTGGAAAGAGTCACGGTCGAAGCAGCTTGCCCAGGCCTGGATAGGTGCAAGATGTCGTTCGATGTTCTGGTCACCACTCGTACCGCTGGCCGAACCCGGATAACTGTGTTGCTCGATTGTGCTGCGCGCCTTGGCCACGAGCGCCTCGCCTAACGCCTTTAAGTCATCCAAGCGCTCATCTGTGGCCCTAAGTACTGTGAACAAAGCTGCGTCACGCAGCGACCAGACTCGGCGCTCGGGTGCTGTGATTCCTTCGGAGCTAGCCGCCAACATACTCTGCTCGCCAACTACCCTAGTGAATTCAAAGCTCCAAATCTGGGATTCGACGAAGTATGGGTCCAGTAGTTCATCTGCGGCCTCCAGATGCCTCTCCAGCATTCCTACGACTAAGCCTACCATCGCAAGGTTTTCGCAGCCGTTGAGCATCATTGGAACCAGATTCTTAATTGGTATACCTGCTTCGACCAGTTGATCGCATGCGTGTTCAAGTGCCTGTAGCGCACTTATACATGGGTAAGGTCCAACTCCCGTCCCTCTGTACCATCTCCAGACTTGGTCATCGCCTGTGTATGACAACGGAGTTCCGGTGATCTCCAAAAGTACTTGATACGCGCTGAAGTCCTGTTCTCCCAAGTTTTGGCTGTAGGAATAAAGGCGCAACAGTTTCTGCGCTCTAACCAAGGCAGCGTGGTTAAGCATTCGATTGAGAACCAAAACTCCGCCACGAAAGTCAGTCTGGAACAGTGCCGTAAATGGCCCTCTGTACCGAGCAAAGAGCGGCGTGTAGAATCCGGCCCAGCTAGCGTGGTGCGGGCGGATCCCATCATCCATGGACGACGAGCCATCATCCTCGTCGTCGAGGTAGTATGCTTGTGTCAAATGGGCCAGTAGACCTCGTCGATAGCCAGCGAGCGCGTTGCCCGTGAACAACTCCTCCAGCACTGGAGCTAGGAAGGAAGGTGCGTCCCCAGCTACCCTGAGAAGGATCTCTTCCCCCATCTGTCCCAAATCTGGGCCGAGTAGCGCCAGAAGTTCTAGGAATACTTCGTCTCGACACTCACGAGGAACTTCCGGGCGCTGGCGACGACGGTGTCCACCGTAGCCTATCCCAGAAAAGAGGTCGCTCTCGCTTACCCTGACCTGGATTTCCTCCTCAACCTCTTCTGGCGTGCGGCCAGTACGAGCCGATTCCTCAGCCGCTCGTCGCTCCTCTAGACGGCGCTCTCCTTCCTTGTAAGTCTCAACAAGACGCTCCCGGAGCAAGACGCGCAACTGGTTACCGCTTGGAGTGCCCGCTACCACCAGTGCGCATAACCATTCTCTTAACAAATTGCTGGCGTGGGCGCCTGCCTTCCACGGCTCCCTGTCTTCAAGCAATAGCTCGATGATCGGTGCGATGATTAGAACGTTAACGATGCCGTTGGTACCTCGGTGTCGCTGCTCGACAAGCCGTGCAAGCCTTCGCAGACCAGCATCATCATTTCTCCGCAAGTTGGGCCAGGCGTCCCTGATAACCCTTACAGAATCGGCGAGTGTTATCAAAGCTTCGCTAGGTACATCACCCCAACGGGTTCCGTATCCAGCCTCAATGAGCGTGTCGAAGGAACTCTGCAATGTATCGAATCTGCCGCGCAGCGGTGCGCCTGCTTCGTCTAATTCTTGTAGCAACGACTGACACGCTAGCCTCCCGGCTCCGAGAACCCACCGCGGTGCTCCGGCATTCAGGATGCTTGCGGCTGGGTCTCCGTCGAGTAGCAGTAGGCGGGCGACCGCGTAGCGACGCACCTCGTCGTGGGCGAAATCGGGCCCACTGGCGAATGGATTCTCAGTTGACCCTTGAAGCAATCCGTCCTGGCGCAATCCAATGACGGCAGTTGCATCGAGTTGGCCTATGACGCCGAGCCTATCGCCGCTATTGAGTGAGAGGTTAGCCAGTTGCAGGAGCACTGACTCCCGGGCGTCGGGAAGCCCCCTGTCCGAACGCTCATGTCGACGAACGAGCCCGGACCATACCTCCAACATCGCATCCGCATCGGTCAACGGAACTCCACTAATTTGACCGCGAACAAGTAGGTCTATTACCACAAGCCTACGAAACAATTCGCGCGACTGGGAATTCAAAGTGAGGCCTTCCAGCTCAGGGAAGGTCTCGACTATTTGATCTAGCTCGGTGTCGGTTAACAGCTCCACCGAGTATTTGGCAACGCCTTGACCGAAGCGGTCGCCGACTATGCTATAGACGATCTGCATGGTATCCATTCCGGAGACGGCTACAACTTTTACGTCGCTTTCCGCTGCGGCACAAATCAAGTAGCGGAAAGCATCTTCCATGCCCTCCGCGACGGCATCGGCTCCATCGATGACAAGTGCACGTAGTGGGGCGCTCATCTCGCCCAGAAGCTCAGAAAGGGGAAGGCCCAGACGCGCCTCGAACTCGACTGTCAGTTTCGGCAACTGTCGAAGGTTGAGGCACAACCTTTGCATAGTGTCAGGATCCCCATCGCTGAGCGTTGCAATGGCTAGTGCGCTTTTACCAACTCCAGATGGCCCGCTCAGAACGACAGCATCGGCTCCTTCTACCGCTGCAACTAAACGGGCGGCCTCGTCGCTTCGGTCAAGACGCACGGAGCGAACACCGTCGCCGTCGGTGATCTCATCACGGAACGAAGCAAGTGCGCCGCCATGCAGGTGATCGAGTATCTGCCATCCCTGCTTGTGGCGCCGGAATTTTGTGTCCAGAGTATCGTGCGCGGCGCGGCGCAAAATCGTGACATCAACTCGCGCTGATTTCGGGGAATAGTCACTTGCTAATGCCAACAGTCGGTCGCGTAACTTTCCTGCTCCTGCCAGGTTTAGGCCTCTCGCCACATCGATCAGCCTGTTCTCGACTTCTGCCCAATCTGTTTCGTCTGGGGACTCAAGTCTTGGCATGAGAACCGTGAGCCGTGACAGTAGTTGCCATGTGCGCAGTTGAGCCATCTCCATGTCAGGATTCGTCTCACCAAGATCTTTCAGAGCGGTCGCTACCAGTCTCCTCATATGCTCAAGCCGGCCTCGAACGCCCGCATCGAACTTGTTTGGTGTGTGGACTAGGTCAAAGAATCCGGAAGCGTCCATCTGAACCATGGCAAGGCTAGCAAGTTTCCCAAGTTGCTGTGCGTGTGGCTGCGGTCCCGCTACGACTAGCCCTAGGCGCAGTTCTGGACTATCAGCCCGTACCTTGAGCACGTCACGAATAAAATCTCGGATTAACTCTTGAGTTGACTCATCGCTCTGCACCAGATTCGGTGAACGCCGAACACTGAGGGCAAGTTCCAAGGAAGGCTCGGCCTCATCGGGGTTCGCAGCGTGAATCACCAAGTCATCTACCGGATGGCCTGGAGACTGCTGGAACTCCACGGCGACGGCAAGACGACCTTCTCCGAACTCCGCTGCCCCGTCACCAAGTAGAAGATGAGCCAAGTACTGTACTGCCACTTTACGCTCAAACGTCACGCCCCCACCGCCAGTGGCGTAGGGACTCGTGCCCGACAACGACTCCGATGAACCAGTATTGCCAGATGTCCCCTGTGGGATATTTGTATCCTCAGAATCGCAGTAGCCCATAGACATCAATCCAGCCGCTTAGTTTCGTTGTACATCAGCAATAGTAGAGTGACTTACCCAGGTTTCAGGTACAGCCCTACTCCGTTGAATAACATGATAGTGAGGATGCAGAGAAGGGGGCAAGGCCGTGACGGATCAGCATCGTCCGTTCGGTCTTTGCATCAGCCGCCGACTTTCGGGCCGTCAGGCACGCGTATCCATGCCGCCTGTCTACCCCTAGCCTGGAAAGATCGAGGACGCCACGGGTTGCACAGACAGCATGGAAGGGTTCATTATTGATGCGAAATGTGTGGCAGATTCAGCCTGATGGCGGACCTGGAAGAACTGGAGCGGCGTTTTGAGTTCGAGTTCGACGGCGACGCCTACCACAAGAGGTACAACATCGCCCCAACACAGGAGGCCCTGACCGTCACGGGTGGCGAAAGGCGACGGGCAGGATTCATGCGCTGGGGGCTGATTCCCCACTGGGCCAAGGACCCGAAGATCGGGACCAGGATGATCAACGCCAGGGCGGAGACGACGGCCGAGAAACCCGCCTTCCGCCACGCCCTTAGGCGCCGGCGGTGCCTTGTGTTGGCGGACGGCTTCTATGAGTAGCAGAGGACTGGCGAGGCCAGGAGGCCCATACGCATCGTCCTGCGGTCGGGGGAGCCCTTCGCATTCGCCGGGTTGTGGTCCGTGTGGACGGACCCGGATGGGAACCGCATACCGTCCTGCTCCATCATTACCACCGAGGCCAACGATGTGCTCAGGCCGATACACGACCGCATGCCGGTCATTCCGCCCAGGGAGATGGAGGATCTCTGGTTGGACAAGAGCCTGGAAGACCCTGACGCTCTCGGCAGCCTATTGACCCCGTATCCCGCTGACGAGACGGAGGTCTAGGAGGTCTCTACTCTTGTGAACTCGGTAGCCAACGACAGGCCGGAAGTCATTGCGCCGGTCGCATGAACAGTCCCCTGCGCTTCATGTATGCAGCCTTCTTCGGGTCCCGTTTGCATTCAGGGTTTGACACCCCCAACGTTAGATTGGCCAAACCCTATTAGCCAACGGAACCGACCGGACTATCCCCACAGTGAGTCTACCTTCCCAAGAGGCCGGGAAATTCTCCGACAACATTCTGGCGGACTAAACCGAGGAAGAAAGGGCGAAGATCGTCGGGGGAAACGCCGTCTGGATAGGCAGGCCGCAGGGGCAATCGGGTCACCACCTTTGGTCGGAGCCTTGGGAGGTGCTTTATTCGAACTTAACGACCAAGTCCTCGTTAGAATTAGCTATGCGGGAGGAAAGGTATGGACCGAAGATACGGCGGCAATCCTCCACTTGAACTTCAATGTCGTAACCATCCTCCTGTTGTGCTTCGACCTCGAAGATCTGCCCGACATCTGCTACGGTATCGAGATTGAATCTGATGTTTTCCTTGACCCAAAGTTCGCGTTGCTTGCGCACTATGACTCGAATGCCCAAAGCGGCATCGAGCACTTCCCGGATCTGGGTGTCACACATATCCCAAAGTTGGAACCGGCTGACCCGGTCATTTGTTTCTTGGACGTCATAGTAGTAAATGAGTTGCCATTTACCGTCCTCGACGCGGAGCTTGAGCCGACGCGTTCCCGCAGCGTTTCCGACGGCTGGGAGGTGATAGTAATAGTCCACCTGTTCTTTTACCTCCACGAATGTAGCCCCAACATCGCGGAGAAGTTTCCGAACCGGCTTAAAGTCTGGGCAGTAGGCCTTGATCTCTCGGTTCAAATGGACGTTCATCTACTGTGCTCCAGCGGACAAGGAAATGAGCGCCATATCGGCATGGGGTTAGTTTATCATCCAAACCGACCCCAAATGTTCGTATTGAATTGCAACTGGGGCCGAACTCAGACGATTCCCCGTTGGAAGGTACAGACCTGGGCCTCCCGGTCACCATCATCAACCTGAATTATCGCCAAGTGGTTTGTTGAGGGTTGCCTGTTGGTCTGACTTCAACTGAGTCCCAGTGTGCTGTATGTCATTTGACCGAAGAGATACTGTTGGACAATACCTTCATCAGTGCCTTGTGTGTTCGAGGCCATGCGACCACAAGGCCGTTTGCGCTCCTGTCTGGGTCCCAGGTAACGTCGGCGCCGGACTCGTCGGTCACGCAAACGCCCATCTCTCTTGCTATGACAACCCCAGCAGCCGTGTGAACGTTCAGCCCAGTCAAGCCAGCTACTCCATGAAGCCGACCTAGCAACACCTGGCTTATTGGATAGGCGGCTGATACATAGGTATACGTTCGTCCCGCCGCACTTTGGAGTACGTGCTGCGACTCGGTGCTCCGCTGGTTATTGCCTTCGACTGCTATGCCTATGTCCCGTAACTCACCCGGAGGTTCCTGAGCCCGGAGCGGGCTACCGTTGAGAAATGCTCCCTGACCCCTTGCTGCACTTAGCACCTCGCCCTCGGTTGGCAACGCCACCACGCCGAGTAGCAAGTCGGTTCCCGACCTTAGGCCGATGCAAACTCCCCAATGAGGCAGACCGGTGCTGAACGGGAGCGTTCCACATAGGGGATCGATCAGCCACGTAAATTGACCATCGCCTATGTCTGTTCTGCTTTCCTCCGACAGGATATCGCCGGGCAAACCTGATCGGGTCAGAACGTCAGTGATGGCGTTGTCGGAAGCCATGTCTGCATCGGTCACAAGATCACCGCCACCCTTGTAATTGAGCTTTAGCGGGGCGTCTACAGGAGGACGAAAACAGTCAAGAAGGATGCGCGAGGCGGCCTCTGAGGCATCAATTGCTGTCCTCAGCCACTTATGTCGTAAGTCCTTATCGCTAACAGGCATCTTCCTTACTCCCAGGACTGGCTGGCCGGCCACGGCGTCAAGAGAACGCCCTAGATGCTCCGAGATTGAAAGGCCATTCGGGCGCTCTACCTAAAACTAATTCCTTGCCGCGCTTGAACCCTTTTCTTCTAGTGTAAGGATATCAGCGGTAGAGACTTGCAGATTCTATGTGCATGTGAGTGGACTGACAGGGTTAACGGAGAGGCCAAGGCGGAAGTTCGCTGTGACTGCAAACAAGCCTAGCTACATCTTTATCTGGTTCCGCACGGCGATAGTTCTAGTATATGTCCAATTAGGCGGGCCACCTCGGTTGACTACCAGATATGACCCGTCCCGTAAGGACCTCACTTCGATATCGCCAGGACCGTTCTACGATTTCATCGTAATACTCCGGGCCAAGCCCAGTGATGGCAATCGCAGATTCCACCTCATTCCTCACCGTTGTGTCGAAGATTCCTGGGTCGTCACTTGCGACGACGAACGGTGCGTCATGAGCCACGAACTGGACCAGAGGATGATGCTCGTTGCGGGATATTCCACCTATGCGACGATTCGATGTGGGGCACACTTCAATAACCGAGCCGAGGGATTGAATACCTTGGATTGCGTACCTCTGGCGAATTCGCAGCTCGTTGAGGTGCTGGTCATCATAGTCAACACGGAGGGTGCGTTCCTTAGGTTGAGTCTGGAGCAACCGTAGTTCCTGTGTCGTGCCCTGGACGTCGATGGCAAGTCCAGATTGGCCCAGTCCCTGAGCATGCCGTAGGTCATAAAGCAACTGGTCAATCCGTTCCCCTATGGTCTCATATCGGGTGTGGACACCATATAGATCAGGGTTCACGCCAAGGGCAATAGCGTGGCCGAGTCGGTGGACTCCCATCTCGGCGGCCTCATGCACCCACCGGACCGCGCTTTCCAATGACTTGTCATTGAAGCTCTCACCGACGTGGTACAGGATTGCCAACGCCCTCTCGGGGTGGATGCGGTTGAAGTCCGCTACAGCCTCAAATAGGTCTTGTTGTTCTTTGGGCAGATGCCCTTCCTCCATATAGCAAAAGTCTATGGCAGTAAGATAACGGCCATAGTCACCCAGAGCGAGTTCCTTGGTGACTTCCCAATCTGGCCAAGGGTTGTCCCTGGGCATGCTGACAGCCAGGCGCGGCTGAATGTCTGAGCCGTCGTATCGCGAGTAAGCCTCCAGCATCGCCGACAGCAACTACCTGGCCTGTGGCCGCGTAAGCTGGGGACTAAGCATCATTCTCTGCTCGGCGTAGCCGACGTTTTGCTGGCGTTGTCTAGCAACAACTTGGTGGATGAACTGGCATACCTCATCAATCAAAGCCGGGAATCCTGAGGTTCCCTCAGACAACCTTGACCACCTGCTGCCGCTCACCAGCAAATTGTATTTGGCTTGAAACCGCGCGAAGTTACCGGCGTCCTGGTCTCCGAACACAAACAACTGCCGGAATTCTTCCTGGGATCCCGGAGTTCCCCGGCGGCATTCTTTGAGTATCCGTCGTATTTCGGGAGTTTCACCATAGGCTTCGTTGTATGCAGCCTCGTATGAACTCCAGTCCACATTTCGACCTCGGACGAATCTGAGATAGTCTTGGGGATAAATCGACCCATATAGATGGAGGTGTACGTCCGCAAGTCGTCCAACTGAATTTACCATCGCCATAAGATAGCACTGGAGCACAGCAACCGGCAAAATGGAACTAGTCGGGCATGTCTAAAGGTTCCTAGGTTGGCATGGCCGCCCACTAAACTAATCGGTATGAACCCTGTTCAGCAATGCGTCTACAAGGCCGCAAGCGCGCTACGTGTGTGCTGGCAACTATTAGCCTGTATAATTCACGTTTTACCGGATCCGTCACCGATGCAGGACTAAAGTTTTACGATGGGCAGGTTAGTTTCTCTACTCGAGCAGGCGGGGCGCGCACGCGGGTTGCTGGCCGAAAATGAATCGCTCACGCCGGAGCTAACTTTCTCGTTAGTCCGCGACTTGCCATACCAGCGAGCAAGTTCTCGCAAGCCAGAAGCTGTCATTCAAGAATGGCGCGGTACTTGTTCAGGCAAGCATTACCTTCTCGCTGACATTTTCCGGGAGTTGGGGCTGGAGTCTCAAGTGGTCATGTGTACACACTATTTCACACCAGACAATACCCGGCTTTTCCCCCAGGAGCTTCGAAGACTAGTGACCATTGACCCGGTGCCCGATGTTCACACATACCTGAGGGTTAACGCGGGTCGAGGCTGGACGGTGGTGGACGCCACCTGGCCAAGCAAAGCTGAGCCCTTGGGCATGACCGTGAACCATTTCTTTACTCCAGGCAGCGACATGACCCTGGCCTGCGAACCGATAGAAACCGTGCCAGTCCCTGCTGGGCGAGACCCGCAGGAGTTCAAGGAGCAACTGATAGATCGATTCTGTGGCGCGCGCAGTGGACATCGTGACGACTTCATAGAAGGCCTGGGACGTTGGCTAGCGAGTTCCGCTTGATATCAAGCTCGTTCAAGCTTTGACTTCTTCAGATTTTCACTGGCTCTAACGCGTCGACTCCAACCCCGATCATGGAGTCAGCGGTCGCCATGTAGCAGGGATGATCGTAGTATGAGGAATTCTCTGATCATTTACAGTGAAACGCGGTCAGTTCCGCTCACCGCTATTTTGGAGCTGTATACCAGCAATGATTGGACCGCCGCTCAGAGACCAACGGAACTCCTCAATGGCTTGTTGAACGGGCATTCCCTGTTAACGGCTTGGGATGGAGACCGCCTGATCGGGCTGGGCAATGCGATCTCTGATGGCCACCTGGTTGTGTACTATCCGCACCTGTTAGTACATCCCGAATACCAAGGACTAGGAATCGGGAAGGAACTAATGAAACGACTATTGTCCCGGTACGAAGGGTTCCATCAACACATACTTGTGGCGGATGGCAGGGCGGTCGACTTCTACAAGAAGCTCGGATTCACTAGGGCTGGCAATACAGAACCGCTTTGGATCTATTCTGGCCAGGATCACTAGGCCGCATCAGCCAACCTAGTGCCTCTCAAAAGGGAAGGTACAACCTGCGAAAGTAAGCTCCAGCGTGGATAGCGAAGTTATCTAGGCGCCGCCTATGTTTTTATACTAATTTCCGGGTCAATGGCACGTATGGCTCGGTTTGGGGCGATATTCGTGGCCACGCGGCGTTCATCCTTCCTCTCAAATTTACAGGCGAACGCCCGCGTGGGACGCTCTGATTGTAATATCTTGGGGGGATTACGTAACTCGGCTGATCCCAAATCAGTCGAACCAAGGCGCTACCTAGTTGTTGGTCAGCTTGCCAATCTGCCGAAGCCTGAAATATACTATCGTCGCCATAGCGACATAGGGCTTGGGCTGGAGAAACCTCCACTAAGTCTACCTTGATGTATCGCTGGTTCGGCGCGCCCGGCCCCGCGAGGATGTAGGCACAGTCTACGTGCCTCCTTGCGGGTGCATCAGGGATCGCTGTCGCTATGGCAAGTGCCAACGTCCTAACCGTAAGGAGGCTCTTGCCATGGTTCGTACCAAGTCTTCAGTCCCCACACGAGACCGTGATACCGCTAGCGAAATCTTGGTCTTGCTGTTCATTACTGTGGGCCTGGGGCTGACTCTCACAGGGACTCTGGGCTTTCTATTCAACTTTCCCGGCGCCCCCGTTGCAACGGAGACCGCCAGGTTGGCTTACGGGTTCACCTTTGCGATATCCGGTGTGATTATTCTCGTGCTCGCGTCGGCAAAATGGACGCGCCTGAATGGCCGAAGCCGGGAGTCTGGTCACGATGATGACTAGACCGAGAATATATGCTCGCAAATGGCGCACCACCCTCGAAAAATGGCAGAGGGACAAATCTGCTGATTGCCGGAAGAGGCCATCGGCCAGTGTTCTGTAGATCAAGGTGATTAGGTCGGCGACTTCTGGAGACGAGTCGCTGGCCAATCTCCATTTGATGTGTCGCCTCTGTTACATGCGGTCCGTTGTTTAGTCCGCGGAAAGGCTCAGGCGCCGCACCCTGACTAGGCGTCACCGCACCGGTGCAACCGCGGCCCAGTTTCTTCTTTTATCGGTTGGTAATGTTGTTCTGACTACCTCGTGGCCGGGGGTGCTGCATCAATTTCTGTTCTGGAGGAAATCAACATGGTGTTTTCGGGGTTCTTCGACGACGAGTATCGCTCCAGGCCGAGATTCACTGCTAAGGAGAAAGACGCTCTGTACAAGTCGCAGAAGGGTATCTGTCTTGGCTGCCGGAAGAAGGTACCGATGGGCGGGATGCAAGTGGACCACATCAAGCCTCTCTCTAGGGGTGGCGGCGAGCGCCTAACGAACCTCCAACTGCTCTGTGGCCGATGCAATGCCATGAAGGGCGACGGCACGATGGCCGAGCTACGGAAGCGGCTCAAGGCCAAGGATGCACCGAAGAAGCGGTCGACCAACAAGCCAAAGCGGACGCGAACCCGGCGGAGGTCCGACCCGTTTGGAGACTTCTTCGGCTTTTGAGGAATACCGCAAGGGAGGCCACAGATGCTTGACTTGGCGGCAATCTCAATATTATCGGCTGCGGTCCTAGTTTCGCTCCTGTTGTTTCGCGAGTCGAGGCGGTCCCAGAGAGATAACTCAGGGGCCCAGTTGGCCGTCAAGTGCCAGCCTTCTGTCGTGGGACGACTTGGCAGTGTAGGTGGTGAACGTTGGGGCTAGGATTGCTTGCGGCGTTACGTTCAGTGAGGTTGATGCTGACCTTGTAAGCACCGGACCGCTGCCAGACCTGCGTTGGGCGGGCACCAGGGATCGTCGGCAATTTTGCGCCAGTCCAGACCGCGCCCTTAAGATCATCAGCAATACAAATAACACCAGTGTGTTGTTGGGTGCTGAGAATCGGACCCACTTTAGCGATGGTGAGGTCACACACAAGCTCATGGGGCACAAGGCAAGAAACAAACCGAAGGTGGGTTTGGGGATTCGGTGGAGTACTTGCCGAGTCAACGTTGCAGGTGACACAAGGTCAAGGGCATGTTGTATGGAGAGTAGCTATGAACGACGAAACAGATTCGGAATGTTCCGAGGGCCTGCCGTGCCCGTGGTGCGACGAAGTAGAGGCGATCCGGCTCAAGGTCGAGGAGCAGGCGCCCGAACACCTTCACAGATTCGACGACCTGAACTATCTCCGCGCCCGCCTTTTGGATTGTGAAGATGTCATGGAGACCTTTGTTTTGGGACGCAAGCCTGGAGATCTGCTTCTGTGGGGAGTGTTCGACCCCGTCGCCATGAATGAGGCGATTGCTGTCCTGCGAACCTTACCCACCGTCCCGGCGGACCTGAAGTACTACAACGTTGCTTTGCCCGGCCCGCAGGTTCAAGCGAAGGATGAGTCGGCAGATGACTGCACCGACGGACGCGACGGGGGGGATGAAGGGCAAGAGGCCGTCAATACACGCGATCCATGGAGCCGGAGAATCGAAGATGTGAAGGCGAAGTGGAGCAAGGAGGCGCCGCAACGGCTTCAAGGATTGGAAGACCTGGTCAAGTTCCGAAGTGATGCCTCTTTGTACGTGGATGCCATAGAATCCTCCATCTTGGGCTACCATCCGGAAGACCCGTATCCAGAGGCCGTCTTTGGTGACTCAGTCCTCGAAGGGACGATAGAGGCCATGGGCGGGCTTTCCAGAACCGTCGCCGAACTGGGATTAGAGACAGGAGTAATTCAGAAGCTGATCGCGGAAGCACAGGATGCCAACCACCGGAATGGCCCGGAAGCCTGCACCAAAACCAAGGGTGGGTATAAGGGTGAAGACGGTTTGGTCGCCTATGACAATCATGGCCTAGACATTGCGATGATTGAGACCGGCGAATCCCATGTGCGCAGCGTACCGTTGGAGAACATCGATGGCGTCATCCTGAGCCTCGCAACTGCGGAGCCCTGTAGTCGGGTAGTGTCGATCGCCATATTGGGAGGTGGAGCGGAGTGTCCGTTCTGGGCAGATTATTACAATCCCGAAACAGACACGTTGTTGATCGGGACCCAGCTCGGCGCAAGTGTGACCGTACACAACGGAGACATCACCTCCTACTGGCAGTTTCACCCAGAGAGTCCCGAGGACTCCTACGTACCCCTGGGTGTAGAGGTATTCCAGGCCAAAAAATGGCTTGGCCGCCTAGCGCAGGTTTCCGCTATTCCGAGGAGCACGGCTCTAAAATGGGGGCGTGAAATGAGAGCTACCTACTCTGGCGACGTGGACATCCTGTACGTCTCCACAAGGCAGGAAGAAGTGGAAGGAGCGTGGGAGGTTGCTGGGCACTTTGGCACGGTCTTGTTCTGTGGATCAGAAGATGGCTACGACATCGTTTCCCTCGAAGTCATGGGCGGCTCGGCATATTTGCCCCTCGGCCCCGGCTATGACGCCAAAACCGACACCCTGACCATCGGTGAGATCACCAACGACCCTGCCAGAACCAGCGAGAACGGCGACTTCGTCGGATACTGGGCGATCGACCCTGAGTATCCTGACGACGGGATGGAGCCCATCGGCGTCTCCCTGCGCAGGGCCTCGGTGCACCTGGCGCCGGCGCTGGAACAGTTCGCGGAGGCGCAGAAGAGGGGCAGCGTTGGGTGGGTGTGGCGAACCCTGGAGGAAGCGCAGCAGTAAGTTTCAGCGAATACTACCTCGACCAATCAGGCATCACCTTGGATACAGCGCCCATGGTTGACTATTCCGACTCGGGGTGCAGGAGTTGGCTGGTAGGAACGTCACGCAAGCGGGTTGCCTTGTTGAAAACGTCCCGGAACATCGCCGCCGCCCCATCTATGGAGACCATGTGGGGGACACCCCCCTCGTCGGTATTCAGTGTAAGCCCCTTGGCAATCTCCATGCCGTAGATTGCGGCCGTTCCATCCCACAGAACAAGAGTATCGCTCTCCGGGTCATAGAAGACGCGCATTTCAGGTTCCTTAGCTAGGTCGTGATCAGGGGGTGTAACCATGGTTATCTTGGCCTCCCTAGTGTATTCAAAGTGCCGGCCGTACTGAAGCACAGATGGAGCCGGCAAGATAGTACCGATGGTGGGTTCTCTACAGTGCGCCCGCCACAATCCGGCACCTACTATGGGTATCCTGTACTAGTCTCGCGAATGGTCGTGGTCACCATGTGCGAGGCAAACGATTTGTAGGCTTGCGCCGCAGGGAGTACGGCCTGGAACAACAGTGTATCAGGTACCTGCCCATCCCCACAGTGTCAGCGCAGAGAGTGATGGACGTACCTGGTCAACCTCAAGAGAAGGGATTAATCAGTTTCGTTAACACGTATAACCAAATCGTGTCGGGTGAACTGGAACCCTGTGTGTACGCAGACGACCTCCCCCCAAAACCCTTTAGACCTCACCTCGGATACAGCTCTCGGGTTAGCTACTCCGATTCGGACGGCAAGGGCTGGCCTGCTGGGTGGTCGCTTACCGCTACTTTACCGACGAGAATATCCCGGAGAAGGTCGGCCGCAGAGTCTATGGTGACGCGATGGGGAATGTCGCCGTCGTCGGTGAAGACGGTAAGGCCATCAGCGATTATAACGCCATAGCTGGCCGACTTACCGTCCGACAGATCCAGGGTATTCGTCTCCGGGTCATAACTCACCAGCAGTTTTGGGGTCGGCCCGAAGGGATCCTCAACAGTTTCTCGCCTAGTCATCTTGGCCTCCCTAGTGTTTTCAAAGTGCCTTCCATCCTTAAGCACAGATGGAGTCGGCAAGACAGTACCGATGGTGGGTTTTCTCGAGTGCTCCCTCCACAAGCCGGTACCTGCCATGGGTGTCTCGATTCTGGTCTCGTGAACGGTCGTGGTTACCCTGTGCCCGGCGAACGACTTGTAGGCTTGCGCCGCAGGCAGTGGGGCCTGGACAACAGTGTATCAAGAACCTGTCCATCCCTGAAGTGTAGGTTCAGAGAGCGACAGATATGCCGGGTCAAAACTCCAAGATAGGGAGATTTGTATGTTCCCGTTAACGTATAATATTAAATGGTGGCGCGAGGCCCGGAGTTTCTGTGTGTGTGTGTGCGTCATACTGATTGCATGATATTCGACTTGACGCTGGCGAAAACCTCCCGGTAATCGAACCACATCCGTCTCTGGCGAACCTTCCAGTGGTGGCAGTTGAACGCTAGCGCGAGCCCGAATGCGGGGTCGGACCATCCGGGTTGGCGGCGGGGTGATACCTTGGTGGTAATGAGACAAGCGCCGGGAATCTCGTAGATTGCTCTGTCCATATCGCTGGAAGCGAGCACAGGGGCCTTGAGGTCGAATAGACCCGCCTTGACCGTACAGACCATCATGTGTGTCAGGTCCGTCCCCGGGTGTCGCAAAATTCCCACAATTTTCAAGAAGCAACCACCGGTGCATCATAGCCACCAATCAGACCCCGTGGGATTTCTTTCCATGTTCAGGCTTGCCAAGTTGGCGGCGAATGGAAGTGTGAGCAAAATTGCACCGGCGTACCGGTACCAAGACCCGACCGGCCCCACAACGTTTACTGGGAATATCCCCATGGGTGTAGGGTGACCCGCGGAGCCATGGACACCATCAGCCCGTCTTGGGGCGGCTCTCTATCCAAGCGTCTATATCGTCGCTGCGCCAACCCACGGCGTTGGGGGTCAACTGCACGGCCGCTGGGAAGTCGCCGGCGGACATCCGCTGGTAAACTGTGGAGCGGCTCAGGCCCACGCGAGCCAGCACGTCCCCGAGCCTCAGTATACGGGTGTCGGATGAGCGTTCTGTAACCATCAACGCGCTTCCTCGTTCGTGATGGTTACAATTCTATGGGGAGGCAGGCCTCAAAAATAGAGGCATATGGTTCCGTCCCTAGAACGGGCGTACAGCAGGAGCGATATACCGGTCATCGAAGGGAGCCTTGCCCCTACGCCAGATCGTCCTGACCGTATCGATTTGCAGGTTCAATTCGCAAGCCACCAACTCATAAGCCTTCTCGTTGGTCACTTTCCTGATTCCATTCCTGCGCTGTTCGCGGGTTGCCGTCAGGTCTCGTATGGTCTTCAATATCGCCCTGTTCCGGAACGTCTCCGAAACCGGCCTATGGCCTTTGGGCGGCTGTGTGCGATAGCCCTCCGTCGCCGCCCTCCGCCATGCTACAAGACCCGCCGGCATGCGCTGATTGTGGTTCACCAGCCACTTGTGCAGGCGCTTCACCCCTTCATAGGCGCTCCAGCTTCGGTACGACCCTTCAATCCACTCCCACATCTCGCCCTCTTTAGTCCAGCCCAGGTCCAGAACGTCTCCCACGGGCCCGTAGAGCTCCGGATGCCGGATTAACTCGATAGCCCAGTGGTACCGGCCTTCGAGTTGCAGCTTGCGCAATTTCATCTCTGCGCCGAAACTAATAGAATCCATTACCTTGTAGAATTCCTTACGTCCCCACTCCTCCGAAGCGGCCAGTCTCACCAATACCTGCAGGACTTCCCCTTCTACCTTGACCTCCCAGACCGGTATGCCGGACCAAGACATCCAGAGCAGGTCTTCCGGTGTGAAATTGTGGCCGTCCTTCCAGAGTTTGAGGTTTTCCCGCACGTGACCCCTGGCGGCCTCTTCTCCCACTATTCCCCAAAGGTTGTTCATGTCACCCTCCCAGAAACTCTCCCCACTGTTTCATTAAGCCCCGACGCAGTTGGAATAAGTCTGAACGGAAATAGGCCGCTTCCGTTGAGTCTCGGACGGCATGGGCCAGGGCTGCCTCCATAACAGCGTGAGGCGCTGTAGTCTGCTCCGCCGCCCAGTCCCGGAAGCTGGATCGCAGCCCGTGGGGTACGAAGTCCAGCCCCAAACGCCGTAAGAGCTGGGCGAAGGCCATGTCCGACAGCTTGATTCCGGAGCGGGGTGCCGGGAACACCAACCCCGAGCCGTTCTCTAGCCCACTAGCCTCTTCCAGCACGGTAATGGCTTGCTCTGACAACGGGACACGGTGAGGTCTTCCCGTCTTCATCCTCTCTGCCGGTACAGTCCATGTGGCAACGTCCAGGTTCATCTCCTCCCACCTGGCACCCCGGACTTCCCCGGAGCGGCACGCAGTTAAGGCCAGGAACTGGAACCCTAGTCTCACAGAGGGCGTGGCGGTAGAGTCCTTCACGGCCTTCAGCGCGGCTGGAAGCTGGGCATAGGGCAACGCTGGATGGTGCGCTTTGATCCTTGGCAACCTAGCCAGGGCCGCGTCGATGCCCTCGCCGGCGGGATTGTTCTCGATGTACTCCAGCGCGATGGCTCTGGCCATCACCGCCCGCACCCGCTGCCTCACCCTCCGCGCCGTCTCCGGCTTCTTAGTCCAGATGGGAGATAGCAGGCCTATCACGTCCGCACGGGTTACCTGGTCCACCGGCCTGTTGCCGATATACGGATGGGCGTATGCCGCCAATGTCGAACCCCACTGCGCCGCATGCTTGGCATTGCGCCATGAAGGGCGTAGGGCCTCGATATGCTGTGCCGCAAGGTCGCGAAATATCGGTACGGCCGCTCTGCGTCGCTCTAACAGAGGGTCTGCGCCGGAGCGTGCCTGGGCCCGGTTAGCCTGAGCCCTCTCCCTAGCCTCCCTGAGTCCGACTAACGGATAGCCACCCAACCCTATGTCGGTCTGCCTGCCCCGGACGGTAAGTCGTTGTACCCATTGCTTGGACCCTCCGGGAGCCACCATCAAGTACAAAGTGGCCCCGTCGCTGTAACGTCCAGGTTCGTTGAGGGATCTGACTTTCCTGTCGCTGAGCTTGCCGTCCGCCATGCCCAAAACCCCCGAGTATTCTGGATTTATCCCAAGAATTATACCACTTTTTTGCGCGGCTTGGAGAGGTCGGTGGCGGACGAGACAAGACCCCAGTGGACAGCAATATACCGAGAAATCGTAGCTAAAACGGGGAGAAAATAGACCAATTTGGACGGCAACGGAAGGCCCTGGAAAATGGGTTCTGGCGGAGAGGGCGGGATTCGAACCCGCGAGAAGCTGTTGACCTCTACGCGATTTCCAGTCGCGCCCGTTCGGCCACTCCGGCACCTCTCCAGAACAGCGCAGCAGGCACAGCCCGGCGTTAGTGGGGTATCTCAGCCAATGAGGGTGGCTGTGGGCTGGCCGGCGTCATTATATTCAATGCCCGTCGGCACTGTCCACCGCACGGCTTTCGTTCGCCGCCTTTAGTAGCCTATAATGTCCCGGCATTCCATGTTTGCCGGCCGCGGCTTGCCGCCGCATGCTAATACGGGCCGGACAATGTGACTAGGAGCGGAGACGTATGGCCGAGTCAGGCTTTGTCAAGGTTGCAGAGGTGAACGACCTTCCCCCAGGAGAAATGATGGTGGTGCAGCCTGGAGGCGAGCAGATATTGCTGGTGAACGTTGGTGGCAACGTGTACGCCTGCGACGACATTTGTTCCCACGCCTTTGCCTCTCTCTCCGAGGGCGACTTGAGCGGGGAAGAGGTCGAATGCCCGCTGCACGGGTCGGCCTTCAACGTGACCACCGGAGAGGCCCTTACCCCGCCGGCCTTCGATAGCATCAAGACCTACCAAACACGGGTCGAAGGCGGGGACATACTCCTGGGGCCGGCCAAGGAGTAACTTCTCTCGGTCCCGGCCGGGTGAACCGCAGGTCCTGGTCACTGCCTGGTACAGGTCGGCGCGCCCTGGTGGGTTCGCCTCCCATCGGCGGCCTAATCGAACAGGCGGGGCAGCAGGGACGACGTGGGGTGCAATAACTGGATCTGCGAGAAAGGCCAGTAAACGAGCCAAACCTTCCCGCGAACGTTTTCCTCCGGCACCGGGCCCCAGGTGCGAGAGTCCCGGCTGTTGCGGCGGTTGTCGCCTATCACGTAGTATTCTCGCTCTTTCAGTAGCGTCGGGCCATCGTTGGAGCGGTCCCGTTCCGTCAAGTACGGTTCCTCCAGGAACACGCCGTCGATGTACACCATCCCGTTCCGCACCTCCACCTCTTCTCCGGGGAGCCCCACGACTCGCTTGACGAAGTCTTTCTCGGGGTCCCTCGGAAATCGGAACACGATAACCTCGCCCCGCTCAGGCGGGTGAACGGCAAAGTGGGATTCCGGTTCTTCCTCGCTCCAGAAGGGAATAACTCGGGCTAAACGGCCGGTGTCGATCTGGAAGTAGACCAGCTTGTTAATCAACAGGTACTGCCCGTCTTCCACCGTCGGCTCCATGCTAGACCCGTCGACCTTGAAGTTGGATACGCTAACCTGTAGAAACAGGAAGACAACCAAGGCCAGGGCCACGGCTTCGACCGCTTCCCTTACCACGCGCGAAATCCTCATTGCCGACAGCCCGGATTCACATTGCAACTCAAACTGGGCCGGATAACTGAAACCAAACGGCCCCGGGCATCACCTGGATGCGGCCCGGAGGCCCCGACTGACGAACACCATCCTTGTTAGGCGACGCTGTCAGAATTATACACCCGGCGACCCGCCGTACCGGCGGATGCGACGCCTACGTTTGGGTCTAAACACCGCGTTTGCTACAATCACCCCAAGTCCATTTGCGATTGACCTCACCAAGAAGATCCAGCAATGTCCTTACATGACCGCGGAATCAACAGGCGGCAAATCCGGCAAGGCGGCGGCCGGGGCAGCGGTGACGACCACGTAGACGCCATGTTCGGCAGCACCGAGCTTTACATACACCGGACTCCCAACACCAGGCCCAAGGGCTTTGAAGCTCTGAAGACCTACCTGGAGACCCAGGGTTGCGAGGTTGCATTCACCGCCGATGGGCCCCCGGAACTCAGCCGCCACGAGACCGTGCGCATCACCCGCCAAGGCTCGGACGCAATACCAGACGCAGTGATTAAGCGTGCCCACAGTTGGGCCCACCGCAGGAACTACCTGCACAGCTTCTTCAAGCCCATGTACCGGTAAGGGCCGTCGAGCCTGGCCGGCTGCCGGCGCCGGTTATCCCCCGTCCTGCAGGTGCTCCACCAGCCGGCGAACGGTCTGGTCCCAGGTCCGGGACATGTCCCGAGTTTCCGGCGTTTCCTCGCCATACGGCGAGCTTCCGATCAGCCGGTACATTTCCGCGACTCCCTGGAAAATATGGGGCGTCAGCCCCAGGCCGCCGAACGCGGCTTCTATCTCCTGCATCTCGCTGACCCAGCGGCGGGACCGGGCGGGCAGCGCCGGAATAAACCCCTCCATTCGTTTCCACGCCGCGGGTTCGCTGTTCTGAAATTCCTCTTGCAGCGGCTTGGAGAGGCCCATGATCTCCGCCGCCATCAGTAGTTGGGCTTGCAGGGCGGCCGAACCCTTGGTCAGCGCCGCGTAGCACATCTTGATTCCCGACGCCTGCCCGACCTCCGGCCCGATCATTCGCACGTCCAGCCCGTAGGGCTCCAGCCGCTGCAACTCCGCCGCATTGGGGCCCGACGCGTAAAACCTGGGGCATTGGCCGTCTTTTGGCGGTCCGCCGATTATCGACGCGTCGACATACCGGCCTCCGGCGCCGGTTATGAGCTTGTCCATCTCACGGGACAGTTGGGGAGCGATGGCGTTGCATTCCGCAAATACCAGGTCGGCCCCGGTGCGTTGCAGGACGTCGGCGATTTCGCCGCACAGGCTGGGCACTGCCTCGCTCACGGTGATGGACAGGAGAATGTCCGCCTGCTGCACCAGGTCCTCCAAAGTCGGCGCGTCGGCAATCCCCGCCTGTTGGGCCAAGCCCCTGGTCCGGGCGCTCCTCCCGGCCAGGCAGGTGACGACCCGGAGTCCGTTCTCCCGCAGCAGGCGGCCCACGGCGTGGCCCATGTCACCGGGGCTGATTATGGCGACGGTTTCAACCGGCATGGCAAGTCCTCACAAGCAAGTCCGTTGGGACGTTGGCTAAGAACGCCCATTACGAGGCGGCTTCTTCCCGGTCTTTCGGGCGGGCGCCGGCTAAGGCTCGGGATCCAGCCAGGGCTGTCCGAACTCCCGGCCGTCGGTGATTATCGACCTTCCTCTCAAAGTCTCAAACTCGACTTCGTGCATCGACAACACCTTGTCGATCGTTACTTCCAGCACCAGCAACTCCGTTCTCCCGGTTCTGGCCAGCACCTCTTGCGTCAGGGCCGCTCCCCGTTCTTCTCCTACGTACCCAATCAAGATGCGCTCCAGCACCTGGTCCCGGTTTTCCGACGTAATCCGGCCTTCCCCTTCCAGCACCACGTACTTATAGGGCCGCTCGTCGGTTGCGATGGACAGGGCCACCTTGAGATTATGGCGGATGTTGTTGAGCTTCACCGTGCCTTCATAGACCGCCACGTAGGCCTTGCCGTCCCAGGACCCAAAGGACACCGGCGCCACGTGGGGGCGTCCGTCGGGCCGCACAGTCGCTACGTGGGCTATGTGGGCCCCTCTTTCTATGAACTCCGTGATCTCTTCCGGGCTCAATCCGGCCATCTCTACCTCCGTGCTCCCTCGGATGGAATATCAGGCCCTGCCTGTTCAGGCCATTTGCCCCGTCGCGCTAGGGGCCTTGCAAGTCTTCGATGGCGCCCTCTACGTAGAGTATCGTCAATGAGTCCAGCACCGCTCGTTCGACTTGGTCCTTTTGCTCCTGCTCCGTTCCGCTGCTGAGCCTGGCCAGCAGGTCCCCCACCGTGGTATTGCCGTCGATAAGCGACACCAACACCGCCACCAGGCCGCTGGAGGGAACGCCTTCAGGATGGCCGGGGGTCTTCACCGCGTAGCCCCAGACGAACTCGCCCTGCCCTACTATGGGCTGACGCTCCACGGCCACGCCTGCGGCCAGGACCGGCGTCAGACCTCTCAGCAGACTGTCCCCGTCGCCGCTGCAGCGTAGCTCCGCCGCCCGCTCCTGCCGGCTCGCCCGGTCCGCCTCCACCGCCCCTACGCTGGCCACGAAGGCCGGCGGCGCCATCCCCCGGTCCAGCACCGCCCGTTCGTAGCCCCTGGGCGGCTGTCCGGCCACCGCCCTGATGAAGGCATGGCGCGGCGAGAACCCGGCGCCGCCGTCGACCAGTCGGCGCGCCTCCCAGAAATACGAGTCCACGCTCAGGTTGCTGGAGTAGAACAGCCTGGCCATCTCCCGGAACTGGTTGTATTCCTGCAGGAACAACTCCTGGTACACCGGGGCCGCCGCAGCCTTCAGCCCGGCGTCTTTCAATGCCGACGTGACGTACGCCGCCGCCAGGACACCCGACATCAAGGCCAGGTGGACGCCGGAAGAAAACAATGGGTCCACGAAGCATGCGGCATCTCCCGCCAGGATGTAGCCGTCGCCCACCAGCCGCCGGCAGACGTAGGACCAGTCCTTGAGCACCGAGGGGCCGGCGGTCAGCCGGGCTTCCTTCAGCATCTCCGCGGTCTTTGGGGCCTGGGCAATCTGTTCCATCAAGAACGCCTGGGGGCCGGAGCGCTGGACTTCCTCCTGGTTGGCCGCACTGTCCACCACGGCCCCGACGCTGGCCCAGCCGGTGTGCAGGGGTATGACCCACAGCCAGCCGTTGGCATAGGACTCTATGAATATGTTGGTCTGGTCCGGCTCGGGCAGGCTCTGAAAGTTGTCGAAGTAGCCGTAGACCGCCAGGTTGCGAAAGAAATCGTCCCACTCCCGCATCCCAAGCTGGTGTGCCAGCAGCCCGCCCTGCCCGCTGGCGTCCACCACGAATCGGGCCGGCTCGGCCAAGCGGGTCCCGTCCGCTGCCTCGTAACGCACGCCTGTAGCCCGGTCGCCGTCGAACGTGACGTCTGTAACCCGGCAGCCCTCTCGCACGTCCACGCCTGCAGACCGGCTGTTCTCCAGCAGGATCTGGTCGAACTGCGGCCGCCAGACTTGATACGAGTGGGGGTACTGCAGGTTGGTCTCTTGGAAGTACCAACTCCACGGCGTCCTGTCTTTCCCCCACACCATGGTTGCGCCCCACTTGGGCAGAAAACCGGCCCGCTGCACCGCAGGCAGCACTCCCAACTCCGCCAACACCGGCACGCTGGCGGGCAGCAGCGACTCCCCCACGTGGTCCCTGGGAAAGCGTTCCCGCTCCAGGAGCAGCACCCTGGCGCCCTGGCGCGCCAGCATGGTGGCGGCGGTGCTTCCCGCCGGACCGCCGCCGACCACTATAACGTCATAGCTCATTCTGAAATATTCAAGGGGTCCGAATGTGCGGTATTAGGTCTGCAATGGTGAGCATACGCCGGCCGTGGGGGGCTGGGCGGGCTTGGAAAAGACTGGGGGCATCACATAGCCGGGTCATGCTGTGCCCGGCTTCCTGCGCGGTATTATAGCACCCCTGGGTCTGGGTATTGGGCGGTGGACATCCCTAGCTGGATTTCTTGACACTCCGTGAAAGATTGTGATAAATTTCTCACGCTCAAAAACCAGCCTTTGGCAAGCCACCGGAGAGTAGATTAGTGGAATCATTTATCGTCGCAATTGTAGCCGGCGCGGTGGCTTTGCTCTTCGCCGCGATCACTACGCTGCGAGTCCTCAACACCGAGCAAGGCAACGAGCGGATGCAGGCCATCGGCGCGGCCATCCGCCAGGGAGCGGGAGCATTCCTCCGCCGCGAGTACATGACCCTTCTGCCCTTTGCCTTGGTAGTGACCATCGTCCTGGGCGTTCTGGACTACACCGTCTTCACCCATGAAATAGCGGCGCCCGCAACTGCGATTTCCTACGTGGCCGGCACCATCTGTTCGGCATTGGCCGGGTTTATAGGGATGAACGTGGCGGTGCGGGCCAACGTGCGGACCGCGGCGGCTGCGCAGACGGGCCTGAACCCAGCCCTCCGCGTTGCCTTCTCCAGCGGCTCGGTAATGGGCATCACCGTGGTGGGCATCGGGCTGCTGGGAGTCACCATCCTGTACCTGGTTTTCCAGAACATCAACGCCGTGGCCGGCTTCGGCTTCGGAGCCAGCTCCATCGCCCTTTTCGCCCGCGTGGGCGGCGGCATCTTCACCAAGGCCGCCGACGTGGGCTCCGACCTGGTGGGTAAGGTTGAAGCGGGCATCCCCGAAGACGACCCCCGCAATCCCGGCGTCATAGCCGACAACGTGGGCGACAACGTGGGCGACGTGGCCGGCATGGGGGCCGACCTGTTCGAGTCATACGTCGGCAGCATAATCTCCGCAGTGGCCCTGTCCGCCAGCGCCGTGGCCCTGGCCGTGGGCGCCGGAGACTCCGACTTCAAGGACTCACAGGCGGTGTTCCCGATGCTGCTCGCCGGCGCCGGCATCGTCGCCGCCATCCTTGGCACTTTCGTAGTCCGCAGCGGCGAGGAGGCCGATTTCGAAAAGCTCCTTTGGGCGCTGCGCTACGGAATTTTTTCCGCCGGCGGGATTCTGGTGGTCTTTGCCGCCATTCTTACTATCACCCTCACCGACAACTGGTGGTGGTTCGGCTGCGTGGTCGCCGGACTGATAGCCGGCACGATAATCGGCCTGGCCACCGAGTACTTCACTTCCTACAGCTACAACCCGACCAAGAAAGTCTCCGAGTCGTCGCAGACCGGGGCCGCAACGGTGATCATCAGCGGCATCGCCACCGGCATGATGAGCACTTTGATTCCGGTCATCTGTGTGTCCGTGGCCATCCTGCTGGCCTATTGGTTTGCCGGATTCTACGGCGTGGCCTTGGCCGGAGTCGGGCTTCTTTCCACCTTGGGCATCACCCTGGCCACCGATGCTTACGGCCCCGTGGCCGACAACGCCGGCGGCATCGCCGAGCAGGCCAATCTGGACCCCCAGGTCCGGCAGCGCACCGATGCCCTGGACGCCCTGGGCAACACCACGGCGGCCACCGGCAAGGGGTTCGCCATAGGGTCCGCGGCCCTCACAGCCTTGGCCCTGCTGGCCGCCTATTCGGTCAGTGCGGAGCTAATTACCATCGGGGACGACGGCAAGCTGCTGGCCGGCGCCGGCGGGATCAACCTGTTGCAGCCTCAGATTCTGGTGGGTCTGGTCATCGGCGCCATGCTGCCCTTCCTCTTCTCAGCATTGACCATGCAGGCCGTGGGCCGCGCCGCCCAGGGCATCGTCGAGGAGGTGCGTCGCCAGTTCCGGGAAATCCCCGGCCTCATGGAAGGCACCGCAACACCGGACTCCGCCCGTTGCGTGGACATAAGCACCCGGGGCGCCCTGCGTGAAATGATTCTTCCCGGCGTGATGGCCGTCGTTGCACCCATCGCCACCGGCTTTATCCTGGGCGAGGCCGCCTTGGGAGGTCTGCTCATCGGCGCTGTGGCGGCAGGCTTCATGCTGGCTATCATGATGGCCAGCGCCGGCGGAGCGTGGGACAACGCCAAGAAGTACGTGGAACTGGGGAACTTCGGGGGGAAAGGCTCGGAGGCCCACAAGGCCGCGGTAGAGGGCGACGTGGTCGGAGATCCCTTCAAGGACACTTCCGGGCCGTCGCTGAACATCCTGCTCAAGCTGATGGCCATCGTGTCCCTGGTGTTTGCCCCGGTGTTCCTGGAAGTTTCTCCCCTGCTGCAGTTCTAGGCCAGGGATTCTAGGCCGAATTTAACCCGCCCGGAACCCGTTCCAGGGCTCTCATCCGCTGGCGCAGTTGGCTATGTCCCTTAGCTGCCGGGCAGTCCAGTGGTTATTGTCTTCCTTGCACACTGCCGACACCAGCTTCGCTGCGCGTAGCTTCCGGTCTTCCACGGGCATGGTTATGGCCTGGTGCAAGGCGTCCATGGTGCCCTCGACGTCGGTGGGAGCGACCGATAGGGCCCCTTTCCCCAGTTGGTGGTGAACGCCGCTGTTTTCCGATAGCACCAGCACGCCGTTCTTGGTGTTGACCACCGGCCCCTCTTTGGACACCAGGTTCATCCCCTCGATAATCGTGTTGACCAACAGGGTGTCGTACAGCTTCATTCCCGCTATGGCCTGGGTGTAGTTGTTCTCTACGAAAGTGGTGATGGGCTGCCACTCATCGTTGCCGAAGCGGTCGTTGATTTGCCGGACCGTCTGATTGATCTCCTCCAGGTATCGTTGGTACTGGCGTATGTGGGTGCGGGAAGGGACCAGGAAAGCCAGGAATTTCACCCGGCCCTGCAGTTCGGGATGGCGCGACAACAGCAGTTCATACGCCCGGAATCCCCGGATGATGTTCTTGTTGGGCTCGGCCCGGTCGATGCGCATGATTGTATGTTCGCCGCAAATGGTCTCCAGCCGCTTTTCATACTCCAGGGCCCTGGTGGAGTTGGCTATTCGCTGGACCTCGGCGACGTTGATGGAAATCGGGTACGCCTTGACGCTGGCGCTACGGCCCTGCAAGTTAATCGCCCCGCGGTTGTAGTCGACTTCCGCCTCCGGCAGAAAATGCGCTACTGTGTCCAGGAAGCTGCCGGAGTCTTGCGGGGTCTGGAACCCCAGCAGGTCGGCGGCGCATAAGCTGCGGCATATCTGGCCGACGATATAGCTGGGAATCATTTGCCAGTAACGGGCGGCGGGCCAGGGTACGTGCACGAAGTGCTGGATGATGGCCTGCGGGACCTCTTCTCGGACGTATCCGGGCACCAGGTACAGGTGATAGTCGTGCCCCATGACCATTGGCGGTAGCGGGCCTTGCCGCGCCTCCTCCACCACACCTTGGGCGAACGCCTGGTTTACCGGCACGTAGCCGGTCTGCCAGGCGTCATGGACCGAAGCGTCCACGTTGGGATTGTAAGGCGGGTTCCACATATAGTGGTGCAGGAACCAAAGTAGCGGATTGCATAATATGTTGTAGTACTTGTGGTACGTCCGGCGCGGGGAGACCACGTACCGGAGGTTGATTTTGTGCCCTGGCAGGGGCGACGGCAACTTGCGCCCCTCGCTGCTTTTGGCTACCGCGCGGTCTCCCTCGCCCATGGCGCTGGCCACCCAGGTGAATTCCACGCTCTGGGCCAGGGAGCTCAATGCGGTAACCGCCCCGCTGCTCCCCCGTCGCGCCTCGGGACGCCCCGCCGGTGTCATCTGGTACTCCACCGGGCCCCGGTTGCTCGCCAGGATGAGCGACCGTTGGGACAGTATGGAGTCGCACAACTCCTGCAGTTCCGCGTCCGCTTCGTTCACCAAGTCGGCTCCCATGTGGGATGCTTGGCGTGGCGAGACTCCCGTGACGCGCAGGGTAGCAAGAAAGCTCTCTCCGGTGGAAGCGAGTGTAACGCCCGATCTCCGGGCCGTCCGTTGATTCTACACGAAACACCCATGCAATCCCATTCTTGCCGATGGAATGCCCTCGGCCAAGGGAGAGCAGAAAGGTCACGGACGCTGACAAGCCGGGTTATATGGAGCGCGGTCACCACAGAAGCTCAACCTGCGACGCCTGTTTTGGAAAGGTCACACGGGCGGCCGTCGCTGCCCCCAATCGGTAGCCTGCTCGTAGGCGTGGGCCGCCCTGAGCACGGTCGCGTCGTCGAATGCCCGGCCCGCCAACTGCAGGCCTATGGGCAATCCGGACTCGTCGAATCCGCAAGGAACCGAAACCGCCGGGAATCCGGTAATGTTGTGGGCCCGCGTGTACTGGGTCAACGCCGTTACCGTGCCCACGGTGCTCTCTCCCGCCTGGACGCGGTTCGCCAGCAGTTTGGGGGCCGTCACCGGCTCGGTGGGTCCGGCCAGCAGGTCTACCTGATCCAACAGCCGGCGGGCCTGCTCGTTGAACATGGACCTGGCTTGCTGGGCTCTCAGATAGTCGGCGGACGAGATAAACAGCCCGGCTTCCAACCGCAGGCGCACCGGAGGATATATCTTGTCGGCGTCTGTAGACAGCAGGTCTCGGTAGTACGCCGCGGCCTCCGCCATGATGATGGCGGTGGATATGGGGTCGGATTGAACGAACATGGGCAATGACACCTCCGTGACCGCCGCTCCCCTGTCCGCCAGCACGTCGATGGCGGTCCGCACCGCCCGCTCAACCTGCGGGTCTAGTGGGGCCTCGAAGAACTCCTGGGGGACGCCCACCCGCAGGCCGCGGATGTCTCCCGTCAGGCCGCTTGCGTAGTCGGGGATGTCCGCCCGCGCCGAGGCAGGATCCCTGGAGTCGTGTCCGGCGATGGCGTTCATGGCCAGGGCCGCGTCCTCCACCGTCCGCGTCATGGGTCCTGGATGGTCCAATGACCAGGAAAGGGGCGTCAGGCCGCGCTTGCTCACCAGTCCATAGGTCGGTTTGAAGCCCACGATGCCGCAAAGGGATGCCGGTATGCGTATCGACCCGCCGGTGTCGCTGCCCGTGGCGATGGTGCATTGCCCCGCTGCTACCGCCGAACCCGAGCCGCCGCTGGAGCCGCCGGCCACGACCTCCGGGTCCCATGGATTGTGCATGTGGCCGTAGTCCGAGTTCTCCCCGGTAGGGCCGTAGGCCAGGGGGTGCATATTCAGCTTCCCCAGCAGGATTGCGCCTGACTGGAGCAGCCGCGCCGCCACGGTGCAGTCCTCCTCCGGGATAAAGTTGTCGAATATCTTTGACCCGGAAGTGGTGCGCACGCCGGCGGTGTTGTACAGGTCCTTGAGCCCAACCGGAATACCGTGCAGCGGCCCCCGGTATTTTCCGGCCTGAATCTCACCCTCGGCCCTCCGCGCCGCCGCCTGGGCCGCCTCCGGCAAGAGGGTAATGAAGGAGTTCAACACCGGCTCGGTGGCGTTGATCCTGGCCAGTTGGGCGTCCATCACCTCCACCGGCGATACTTCTTTGGCCTGGTACAGCCGGGCCAGTTGCCCGGCGCTCATGTAGCACAGCTCTGTTGAGTTCATCCAGCTTTACTCGCCAACCCGGCCCGCGCCGCAAGCCGCCGCGGTGTTGAAAAAAGGCTCAGGCCCAAGGCTAACGGCCTGCGGAGTCCTAACTGTCCTCCGAGCCGGGGCCTACCTGCCCGGAGGTGCGAACCTCACATCCGGCTCTACCCCCGCCGTATCTATGTCCCGCAAAGCGTCCAGGCCCGACAGTACGTTCCGGACTATGGGGAATAGCTCTTCGCCGTGCCTGCCGCTCACGTCGAGGCCGCCGGCCTCCGCCAGGGCCAGGAAGGCGTCATGGGTCAGGCGTTTGTCTTCCGGCATGCGTTCGAAACCTCGATGGGCGCAACGTTGCGGGTCCGTGGGTAACTGCTCAGACTCGGTGGTTTTCCTCGCCCGCCCAACCCGTCATACCGGCGAAAGCCGGTATCCAGGGGTCCTTCAATTTGCATGTCGATTGCTGCCGGAAGTTTCTGGATTCCGGATCGAGTCCGGAATGACGGGGGAGACCCGAACCAACTCCTTAAGTCTGAACAGTTGCCGGTCCGTAGCTGTCCCGGCAATGCGCACCCAATTATGGCCCGTAAGCGGGCGACATGCAATCTGGCCCCTGCGGCTATGCAGCCGCGTTCTGTGGCTGCCCTTGTTGGTAAAACCATGGCCTCCCAATTATCATGTTTACCGTCTTTGTCCGGGCACATCCCTACCACCGGAGGCCGCTTGACCTACTGCTCTGACTGCGGGCAACCAAGGCTGGGGGACGGCGACTACTGCCACAACTGCGGTTCATTTTTCGGCGGTCTCGGGCCGGCGCAACCTAGCGGGCAGTACGCTGGCTCTGTATCTAGCGCCGTGCCCTGGCGGGCCTGGCAAGTGGTTTCTGGCGTCGTTGTGGTGGGCGCGTTAAGCGTCCCTGCGGCGTTGGTCGCCGTCAACGTCGGAAAGCTGGCCGGACAGTACGATGAGGCCATGTCCACCTGGCTGGGCGTCCATCTCGTGGGCTTGGTAGTGTTGGGGGCGGTGTGGTTCTTCGGGACCAGGGCCTTTCATGCGCCTTGGAGTGCACTCGGGTTGAGGCCACCGGCCGTCCCCTGGCCCAGAGCGGCGCTGCTGGCCGTGGGGACGCTGGCCGCCAGCCTGGCGGCGTCGGTCATCTACGTAACCATCATTGACTTCTTTGACGCGGAAGTCCTGTCGCCTTCCGACATCAGCCCGGACATCGCCTTTCCCGGACTGGCCGCCCTGTTCACTTTCCAGGCGTTGGCAGTAACGACTCCTGTTGTGGAGGAAGTCTTCTTCCGGGGGTTCATCTTTGCCGGGTTGACCCATCGGTTGGGAGAGTGGCGGGCCGTGGTGGCCAGTGCGGCGGTTTTCAGCGCCTTCCACGTGGACCTGGCCGTGCTCATTCCAATCTTTGTGACGGGGCTCCTCCTGGCGTGGCTTTACCAACGGACTGGCTCCCTTTGGCCCGGCGTGTTTGCCCATGCCGGACAAAACACCCTGGCCTTAGCCGTGGGCATATACGGGGTCTAGACAACCTATAGGATGTGAGATACATTCCCCTGAATGTATTTTTGGTGACAATTCGGCAAGCCGTTATATGAAACCGGACCGTATACAGCAGAAATTTGAAGCCCTTCGGCAACAGCAGAAGACGGGTCTCGTCGTCTTTGTGACCTCGGGCTTTCCCGACAAGCAGGCCACCTTGGAACTGGTGCCGGAGCTGGTGGCTGCGGGCGCCGACCTGGTGGAGTTGGGTGTGCCGTTCAGTGACCCCCTGGCCGAGGGGCCGGTAATACAGCAGTCGTCGTTTCGGGCCCTTCAAGAGGGTGTCACTTTGACCGACTGCTTGGACATGACCCAAAAGCTCCGGGACAGGGTGCCTGATACACCCCTCATATTGATGGGCTACTACAACCCCATCTACCGCTACGGCCTGCGCCGTTTCGCCGAGGACGCGGAAGCGGCCGGCGTCGACGGCGTCATCGTGGTGGACCTGCCCCAGTTCGAGGTTGAGCCTCTTGCCGCCCAGTGCGCACCCCGGGGCATCGCCATCATCCCCCTATTGGCCCCAACCAGCACCGACGAAAGTATCCGGGCCGCCTGCGTCCATGCCTCGGGATTCGTCTATTGCATCAGCGTGACCGGCGTGACCGGCGTCCGAGAAAAGCTGTCAGGCAGGGGCTTTGACTTGCTGGAGCGGGTGAGGGCCCACACTTCCCTGCCGCTGGCCTTCGGGTTCGGCATATCCCGGCGAGAGCACGTGGAAGAGGTGGGCGGGAGAGCCGAAGCGGCTGTTGTCGGCAGCGCCCTGGTAAAAGTCATGCTGGAGTCGCCCCGCGACCAGTTGGTGCAGCGGGCCGGCAGGCTGGTGTCCGAGCTGTCGGGCACGGCTGAGCCCGTATTGCGGGGTTCCGGTTAGTGACCGTTTGCCGAGGTGTCAGGGGCGCGACGGTTGCCGCGGAGAACACCGCGCAAGCCATCTACGACGCCGTCAAGGAACTCCTGGCCGGAATGATCGACGCCAATCACATCGAGGAACGCAACGTCGCCGCCGTCTACTTCACCATGACGCCCGATTTGAACGCCGGTTTCCCCGCCGCCGCCGCCCGTCAACTGGGATGGAACGACACCGCATTGTTGGGGGCGGTGGAGACCGACGTGCCCGGCACCTTGCGGCGGTGCATCAGGGTTCTTATACTCCTCAACACCGACAAAGAGCCTCAAGAATTGATAAATCTGTATCTCAATGGTACTGAGGCCCTGCGCCTACACGGTGTAGAATCTGCATAGGGGTTGTGTGGGCATCCGGCCGGCAGGCCGGGATGCAAACATCAAGCAAAGGTGACCGATAACATGATCGCGGTAATGAACAGGGACAGCACCCCCCAGGAACTGGAACAGGTGCAACAACGAATCCAAAGCCGGGGCTTGAAGGCCCAGGTATCGCAGGGAGTCGAGCGTACCGTAGTGGGCGTCTTGGGCTCCCCCCTTCCACCCGAGTTTAAGGACGAGCTGGAGCTCCTGCCAGGAGTCTCGGAGGTGGTCATCATCTCCAAGCCCTACAAGCTGGCCAGCCGGGACTTTCACCCGGAGTCCACCACGGTCCAGGTCGGAGACGCCTGCATCGGCGGCCCCGACCCGGTGATAATGGCCGGGCCCTGCTCCGTGGAAGACGAGGAACAGATGGTGTCCACCGCCAAGGCGGTGAAGGCGGCAGGCGCAACGGTGCTTCGGGGCGGCGCATTCAAGCCACGCACCTCGCCCTACAGCTTCAGGGGCATGGGCGTGGACGGGCTCAAGCTCTTAGATCTTGCCAAGCAAGAGACCGGCCTGCCCATTATCACCGAGGTAATGGCTCCGGGCGACGTGGAGACTGTGGCCCGTTATGCGGACATCCTCCAGATCGGCGCCCGCAACATGCAGAACTACAACCTGCTGGACGAGGTGGGAGCAGTCGGCAAGCCCGTCATGATTAAGCGGGGTATGGCCGCTCCCTACGAGGAGTGGCTGCTGGCCGCCGAGTACGTGATGGCCGCCGGCAACGAGCGTGTCATGCTGTGCGAGCGGGGCATCCGGGGATTCGAGCAGTTTACCCGCTTCACCATGGACGTGGCGGCCATACCGGTGATTCAGCGCTTGAGCCACCTTCCCATCATCGCCGACCCCAGCCACAGCACCGGCAAGTGGTACTTGGTGACGCCCGTAGCCCTGGCGTCCGTTGCCGCAGGCGCCCACGGGTTGCTGGTGGAAGTCCACCCCAATCCCGACCAGGCCAAGTGCGACGGCGCCCAGTCGTTGACCTTCGAGAACTTTGGCATCTTGATGGATCAGGTGCGCGCCCTGTCTGGCATCCAGCGGGTCCCCGTCACCGCCACCCAGTAGCCGCTGCTTTACAAGCGCACCGGCCAGGATTACAATTCTCGTACCGGGAAGTGGCAGACCTGTTTGCCATTTCCCTTATGTTATTTCCCCGGCATTCCCTGGAGGACGCGGCCATGGCCCAGCCCATATACCTTTCCCAAGAGGGCTTGGAAAAGTTGCGGGACGAGTTGGAGTACCTCCGGACGGTGCGCCGGCAAGCCGTGGCCGACCGCATCCAGCAGTCCCGGGAGCGGGGCGGCACCGTAAGCAACGCCGAGTACGAGGAGGCCAAGAACGAGTCGGCCTTCACCGAGGGCCGCATCTTGACCCTCGACAACCTGATCCGCAACGCCATGATTATCGAGAACACCGGAGAGGCCAGGGACATGGTCGAAGTCGGAGCAACGGTCACGGTGCAGGGCCAGGACGGCAAGACCCAGCAATACACCATCACGGGAAGCGCCGAAGCCGACCCCTCTCAGGGCAAAATTTCCAACGTCTCGCCCATCGGCAAGAGCCTGCTGGGCAAGAAGCTCAACGAGGTTACCGAGATTAGCGTTCCGTCGGGTAAAATCAGGCTCGAAATCGTCGCCATCGACTAACTGCTGAAGCCAAGGCCGCTGTGCCCGTTCCCAGGACACGTCGCCGTATTCCAGGCTTCAGGCATCGGGACTCGACGATGTGCTAGGTGCGCCGTCAAGACCTGCCTGGACTCCCGATAGGACTACGCAGCAAGCGCCTTCACCGAATCATGATAGACCGCAACCACCCAGTTACGTCCGGTTCCTCCCTTGCCATTACCTCGGTAGCCGCGACTTCACCGCGAGGCCGCGCTTAATGCCGGACCGGCAAGACGACCTGCTGGCCAGCCGCCGTGCCAAGCTGGAACGGCTCCGCCAACTTGGCATTGAACCCTATCCGCCGCGATTGGCCCGCACCTGCGACGCTGCTACTGCCATAGCCCGCTTCGAGGCGGTGGAACGCGGCGAAGCCCCGGAAACCGACGCCCAAGACCTCTCCGTCGCCGGGCGCATAGTATCGATACGCGGGATGGGCCGCGCCGCCTTCTTGGACCTGCGGGACATGTCCGGCGTCGTCCAAGCCATGCTGCGGCAGAACGTCCTGGGCCCGCAGTTCGATTTGCTCAAGAACCTGGACGTCGGCGACCACCTGGGAGTCCAAGGCTCCATGGTCCGCACCCGCACCGGCCAGGTCTCTATCGAAGCCCGTAGCCTGACACTGGCCTCCAAGGGCATGCGGCCCCTGCCGGAAAAATGGCACGGCCTCAGAGACGTGGAGGCCCGCTATCGCCAAAGGTACCTGGACCTGGTCTCCAATCCCGAGGTGATGACCGTTTTCGCCCTCCGCAGCCGTATCATCACCGCCATACGCCGGTTCCTCGACGACCGTGGATTCCTGGAGGTGGACACCCCCATCCTTGTCCCCGTCGCCGCCGGGGCCCACGCCCGCCCCTTCACCACCCACCACAACTCACTGGACCAGGAACTGTACCTGCGCATCGCCACCGAGTTGTACCTGAAGCGCCTTATCATCGGTGGCTTTGACAAGGTCTACGAACTGGGAAGGGTGTTCCGCAACGAGGGCATCGACCAGGACCACAACCCCGAGTTCACCCTCTTGGAAAGCTACCAGGCCTACGCCGACTACAACGACGTCATGGAGACGGTCGAGTCCATGGTGTCGTCGGTGGCCCAGCAGGTCCTGGGGACGACCCAGGCGCCCTTCGGGGAACACGTAATCGACTTCGCTCCGCCGTGGCGCCGCGTTTCGCTGCGGGAGGAATTGATCACCCGCAGCGGCATCGACGTCGATGCCTTCCCCGACTACGCCTCCCTGGCCAGGCGCGCCGCAGATGCAGGCCTGGACGCCGGCCCCCGGGAAAGCCGCGGCCGGTTGATCGACAAGCTTATCTCCACGTTCGTCGAGCCTCACCTGGTCCAGCCCACGTTTCTGTTGGACTACCCCGAGGAAATGTCCCCCCTGGCCAAGGCCAAGCCCGGTCTTCCGGGCTACGTGGAGCGGTTCGAGGCCTTCGCCGCCGGCATGGAAATCGCCAACTCCTACACCGAGCTCAACGACCCCGTCGTGCAGCGGGAAAGGTTCCAGTCGCAAGAAGACATACGGCGGCTCCACGGCGACGAGGAAGTGGACCGCAGGGACGAGGACTTCTTGCTGGCCATGGAGTACGGCATGCCCCCCACCGGAGGCTTGGGCATGGGCATCGACCGGCTGGTCATGCTCCTGTGCTCCCAGCCGTCCATCCGCGACGTGGTCCTCTTCCCCCAGATGCGGAGCCTTGACTCCGACTAACATGCTCTCAATAGACCAAATACGGCGCGAACCCGACGCGGTGAGGCAAGCCCTGGAATCCAGGGGTGAAGCCGACTCCCTCACCCAATTGCTGGAATTGGACGCCCAACGACGCCAGGCCATAACCCAGGCCGACGACCTGAGGTCCCAGCGCAACCGCGTGAGCCGCGAGGTGGGCCAGGCCCGGTCTAAAGGTGAGGAACCCTCCCCGCAGGTCATCGAGGAAATGCGCCGGGTCGGCGACGAAATCCAGCGGCTGGAGCAGGAAGTCCAGGACCTGGAGCAACAGACCGACAACATGCTGCTGGACCTGCCCAATCTCCCCTTGCCCGACGTTCCCCCCGGCGAGGGCGAGGAAGAAAACGTCGAGGTGCGCCGGTGGGGCGACATTCCCGCGTTCGACTTCACCCCCCTGCCCCACTGGGACCTGGCCGAGCAACTGGGAATCATCGACTTCCAGCGGGGCGTAAAGCTGTCGGGCAGCCGCTTCTTCACCATGTTCGGCGCCGGGGCCAAGCTGGAGCGGGCCCTGATTTCCTGGATGCTGGACCTGCACACGCGGGAACACGGCTACACCGAGGTCATGCTGCCCCTCATAGTGAAACAGGAGTCCCTGGTCGGGTCGGGCAACCTGCCCAAGTTCGCCGAGAACCTGTATCACGACCAAGAGGACGACCTCTGGCTGATCCCCACCGCCGAGGCGCCCCTGACCAACCTGCACCGGGACGAGATTCTCGCTCCCGATACCCTGCCCCTCAATTACGTGGCTTACACCCCCTGCTTCCGGCGGGAGAAAGCCTCCGCAGGCCGGGACACCCGCGGCATCAAGCGGGTGCACCAGTTCGACAAGGTGGAAATGTACAAGCTGGCAGCCCCGGAGACCTCGGAAGATGAACTGCAACGGCTACTGGCCGACGCGGAGGACGTGTGCCGCCGGTTGGAGTTGCCCTACCGTGTCATTCAGCTTTGTGCCGGGGACCTGGGGTTCCCCTCTGCCAAGACCTACGACATCGAAGCCTGGGCCGCCGGTTGCCAGGAATGGCTGGAGGTCAGTTCCTGCTCCAACTGCACCGATTTCCAGGCCCGCCGCAGCCGTATCCGCTATCGCCCCGACCGTGACGGGCGGCCCCGGCTGGTGCACACGTTAAACGGCTCCGGGCTGGCGCTGCCCCGGGTGGTAATCGCCATCCTGGAAAACTACCAGCAGGCCGACGGCTCTATTGTCGTCCCTGAAGTCCTACGCCCCTACACCGGCTTCGACGTAATCACGGCTTAGCGCCCATTTGCATTCACTGGAGCCGTGATGACATTGGGCACACCGATATCCGAATAGACTGCGTCAAACCGCCCAGCTTCAGTCAGTACAAAGCCTTGCAGGACCAACCCTCTCTCATCGAGCCACACTTCCACCTCTTCCACGCCTTCCTCCACAGCCGCACCCTCTTTCAGTGCGAAGTGACGGGGGCCAACTCGACGCATTCCCGTAAGTTGATCTTGGAGAAAGGAACAGGGGTCGGGCTTGATGAGGTCGTCAATGGGTCCCTCTATCTGCCAGTCCCCCATGGTTTCCGGCTTGCCCCGTACGTTCTCCCGGGCGTAGGAAACCCCATCTTTCAAGATGTCCTCCCTTTTTGATACCGGGAAAAATCCGATGACGTAGAAGGTGCTTACGGCCCGCAGGTCCTCCCCGGAAACTTCATACTTTGTGACCAGATGGCCGTCCTCTCCGTCCTCACCGATCCACCAGGTTTGGGTTGCATCATAATTGCTCGTATCAACCTTAGCGCACGCCTGTTCTATGGCCGTATTAATGTCTAATACCTCACCCGTTTCCGGGTCCACCACATCACCCGTTGCGGGAACTACAGGCGTTGCCGGATATACCGGCTCGCTCCACTTGTCGAGGAGCTCGTCGACCGGTGAAGTGTCTACCATCTCTACTGTCGGCAAGGTCACACCCTCCTCGACCATGGCCGGAGCCAATTCCTCGGTGCTGTCGGCGCTGCAGGCCATGACCGCCAGCAGGGCGGCCACAAGCGCCAGCCCCAAGGGAATGCTCAACCCATAGGGGAGATTGCAAAACTTAGGCATAGGATCAACCCAAATATACTACAGGCAGGCCCAAAACAGTTACTTATCTGTTCCGTCCTATTGTGGGGCACAAAGCGTTGGAGCTTCAACGCCGCTTACCGGGCCAAACCATATAGAAACGCCTTGTGTGCCCAGGGCTACCTCTGAGATGTGAACAGAGTTCATCTCAAGACACAAGCCCATCCCAAATTTCGCATCTTGTAAGCCTATTTCTTGGGCATACGCCCAATATCAACGGAATCGGGCAGGGCTGTTTGTGCCGCGGTCGGCGACTTGAGGGCAGGAATAGCCTAAGCTTTCGACTCCGGGCCCAGCGCCTCCTCCGCTATCCCCCGCAGCAGCTCCTCCACCTCGGCTGTCCGGTCTGCATCGTCCACGGTGAATCGCAGCGGCGTAACCGAGATGTAGTTGTTCTTCATTGCCCAGATATCTGTATCGTCGGCCGGCTGCCCGAACATCGGCCGGTTCCGGTCAATCCGGTAGAGCTTGTCGCCGCCCCCGGCCTCTTCCCGGACCGACTCTCCGTAAGCGCGGCCACCCAGGCGGGTAACCCGCAGGCCGTCGATTTGTTCCGGAGGTGTACTGGGAACGTTGACGTTCAAAAAGCAGCTTGGACTTAAATGATCAGCATCCAGCCGCTGCGCCATCGCCCGCAGCAGTCGGGCGGCGCAGTCGAAACGGGGGTTCACGATGGCGCCCGTCGATATCGCGATGGCGGTATAGCCCCGCACGTAGCCTTGCAGCGCAGCCCCCACCGTTCCCGACATCATCACGTCCCAGCCCAGGTTAGACCCAGCGTTTATCCCCGACACCACCAGGTCCACCGCCCCCACCAGCTTCTCCAGCCCTACAATGCAGCAGTCGCCGGGCGTGCCTTCCACCGAGTAGGCGGCCGCGGGGTAGCGGCCGCTTCCGTCGCACGTCAGCCTGCCCTCCAACGGCAGTGAGGTCACTCGCACCGGAGCCCGCAACGTAAGCGCGGCGCCCACGCCGCTCTGCTCTTTCGCCGGGGCCGCAATGAACACCTCTCCCACGTCGCGCAGGGCATCGGCGGCCGCCCACAACCCCGGGGCGCAGACCCCGTCGTCGTTGGTCAGCAGGATTTTCACGGAGGGACTCTAATCGCGGGACAACCCGGCGGCGCGGCTTATAGCGCGTCTGACCTGCACCGGGGCCATGGCCCGCCGGTAGTCCGCCGAGGCGAAAACGCTATCGCCCGCAACGTCGTCGCCCAGGTCTTCAGCGACCCTGTCCGCCGCCGCGGCGATGCTGCTCGCGGTCAGTTCCTGTCCCACCAGGGCGTCTTCCACCGAACTTGCCCGCACCGGGGAAGGGACCAGGCCGCCGACCACCACGCTGGCCGCCGTGCACCGGCCGTCTTCGACGGTGACTAACACCGCAGCCCCCACGACGGAGAAAGAGGTAGCCGGATGGGGCATCTTGGCGTATGCGGCCCGCTGGTTGGATGCCAGGAGAGGGACTTCCACGGCCAGCAATAACTCGTTCTCCGCCAGGGCGGTGGTCAAGAGGCCGGTGAAGAACTCCCGCGCCGGCAAAGTCCGCGTTCCCTGGGGCCCCCAGTCTCCCGGCCCTTGAATCATGAAGCGGGCATTGAGAGCGCACAGCACCGGGGGCCAATCGGAACCCGGGTCGGCGTGGCACACGTTGCCGCCGATAGTTCCCAGGTTCCTCACCTGGGGGTCTCCTATACCGCCGGCGGCTTCGGCCATTACCGCGCAATTCTCCCGTATCCGGGCCGACCTCTCGATCGCTCCGTGGGTGGTCAGCGCTCCGATGCGTATGACGCCGTCGCTGGGCGTGATGCCCTTGAGCGCCTCGATCCCGCCGATGTCTATTACAGCGGCAGGCGCTGCCTGCCGCAGCTTCATCAGGGGGATCAGGCTGTGGCCCCCGGCCAGCAATTTTGCCTCTCGGTTGGAGTTCAGCAGGTGTACGGCTTGGTCCACCGAGGCGGCCTTGTGGTACGTAAATTCCGTGGCGAACATGGCTCTTCCTCTACCGCTGGTGAATGGCCCGCCACACCCGTTCCGGGGTGAGGGGCATTTCCAATCTGGTGACTCCCAGGGGCCTGAGCGCGTCGATCACCGCGTTGTAAATTGTCGGCGTGGAAGCTATGGTGCCGGTCTCGCCTATGCCCTTGACCCCCAGCGGGTTGTGCGGCGACGGCGTCTCCGTAGACAGGGTTTCTATGTCGGGCATTAAGTGGGCCCTGGGCAGGGCGTAGTCCATCATCGAGCCGGTCAACAACTGCCCGTTCTCGTCGTAGACCGCCCCCTCCCATAGGGCCTGACCCGCCCCTTGCACCACGCCGCCGTGCACCTGGCCCTCCACGATCATCGGGTTGATCTGGGGTCCGCAGTCGTCCACGCACGCGTACTTCTGCAACTGGATGTGTCCGGTGTCCGCGTCCACCGTCACCACCGCAACGTGCGCCCCGAAGGGGAAGCTGAAGTTGGGCGTGTCGTAGAACGTCGTGGCTTCCAGTCCCGGCTCCATGCCCTCCGGCATGTTCCATGCCACGTTGGCCATCAGGGCAACGTCCTGGATGGTCTTGCTCTGGTCGGGCGACCCCCTCACGAAGAACTTTCCGTCCTCGTACTCTATGTCCTCCTCGGCTGCCTCCAGCAGGTGCGCGGCCAGGGCCTTGCCCTTGTCCTTGATCTTGCGGGCGCTCAGGGCTATCGCCGCGCCGCTTATTACCGTGGTGCGGCTGCCGTAGGTGCCCCAGCCCATGGGCGTGTTGTCCGTGTCGCCGTGGATTACCTCCACGTCGTCCACGTCGACTCCCAATTCGTCGGACAGTATCTGGGCGAAAGTGGTCTCTTCACCCTGTCCGTGGGGTGACGTTCCCACGAAGATGTTGGCCTTGCCCGTGGCGTAGAACCGGACTATGGCGCTTTCCCACAGCCCGCCGCCGAATCCCACCGCTCCGGCCACCTGAGAGGGGCCGATGCCGCAGATTTCACAGTAAGTGGTGACGCCGATCCCCATGTACTGGTTGTTCTGCCGCAGGCGGGTCTGCTCCCGCCGCAGCGCCGTGTAGCCTACGTGGTCCAGCACCGTATCCAGCGCCAGTTGGTAGTCCCCGCTGTCGTAGGTCAGGCCCAGGGCGATGTCGTGACCGTCATCGAACTTGGGAATCAGGTTGCGCCGCCTCACCTCCACGACGTCCAACTCCAACTCCGCCGCCAGCAGGTCTATCATCCGCTCCAGCAGGAACGTGGCTTCCGGCCGCCCCGCCCCGCGGTATGCCTCCACCGGCGTGGAATTGGTGAACACGCCGTAGACCTCGGCCTTCACGTTGGGGATTTCGTAGGGGCCGCAGTACATCAGGCCGTGCAGTATCGTCGGGATGCCCGGTGCCGCCGTGGAAAGATAGGCCCCCATGCCCGCGTAGACCACCGAGCGCACGCCGGTGATTTTGCCCTCCTTGGTCGCCGCCAGCTCCACGTGCTCCACGTGGTCCCGCCCGTGGGTGGTGGCGATAAAGTTCTCCGAGCGGGTCTCGGTCCACTTCACCGGCCTGCCCAGCTTCATGGCGCAGAATGCCGTAACCATTTCCCATGGATACACAGCTATCTTGCTGCCGAACCCGCCCCCCACTTCCGGGGCTATCACCCTGATTTTGTGTTCCGGCAGCCCGGTTACCAACGAGGTGACAAACCGGCAAATGTGGGGGTTCTGGCTGGTGCTCCACAGGGTTAGCTCACCCATCGACGGTAGCCAACTGGCCAGGGCCGACCTGGGCTCCATCGGGGTGGGGATTAACTTCTGCTGGATGATGGTGTCTTTGACTACCACATCCGGGGAGTCGAAAGCAGCGTCGGGATCGCCCCCGCTGGCCACCCAGTGGAATGCCTGGTTGCTGGGGGCGTCATCGTGCAGCTGCGGGGCCCCCGATTCCATCGCCTTCTCCGGGTTGACCACCGCCGGCAGCGGTTCGTACTCCACCTCTATCAGTTCCAGGGCGTCTTCCGCCTGGTAGCGGTCCTCGGCCACCACGACCGCCACCGCGTCTCCTACGTAGCGCACCACGTCCTTGGCGATGGCTGGGTAAGCGACGGCCTTGACGTCCGAGTCCGGCACCACCCAGGCGCAGGGTATCGGGTTGAGTACCCCTTCCGTGTCTGCTCCGGTATACACCGCCAAAACGCCGGGCATGGCCGCCGCCGCAGCGGTATCCACGCTCTTGATTCTGGCATGGGCGTGGATGCTGCGCTTGATGGCGGCATGGACCGTGCCGTGCAGCTTGATGTCGTCGGTATAGGTGGCCTGGCCGGTGATCAGCCGTGGGTCTTCCCTTCTACGGATTCCAGAGCCGAAAATTCTGGTCGTCATCGCTTACCTCCCATTGCCTCGGCAGCCGCCAGGACTGCCTTGACGATGTTCTGGTATCCGGTGCAGCGGCAGATGTTGCCTTCCAGGCCCTCCCGGACCTCCTCGGCCGTGGGGCTTGGATTCCGTTCCAGCAATTCCACCGACGTCATGATCATTCCCGACGTGCAGTAGCCGCACTGCAGGCCGTGGTTGTTCCAGAATGCTTCTTGAACGGGGTGAAGCTCGCCGCCGCCGGCCAGCCCCTCTATCGTTGTTACCTCTGCCCCGTCGGCTTGCGCCGCCAGGAGCGTGCATGACTTGACCGACGAGCCGTTCATGTGGACCACGCAGGCCCCGCACTGGCTGGTGTCGCAGCCGACCTTGGCGCCGGTCAGCCCCAGTTCCTCTCTCAGGTAGTGGACCAAGAGCAATCGGGGGTCTACTTCCGACTGCCGGGCTTGGCCGTTAACCGTAACTTGTATAGGAATCTTTGCCATATCTCCCCCTGAGGCTGGAATTAGGATAAAGTTTCCCAACGACAATGCGGCCTGGAATGACCGGAGTATATCAGCATACCAATGCAGAATCTAGGCTATAATTCCCGCCCCCGATGACCTTCCCATCAGCCAGCCCGGAGCCCTTTGCGCAGCTACCTCCATGGCCCCTGTCATTTCGAACGCAGCCGAGAAATCTAAAGCCCCCCGCCCCAACCCGCTCCCACCGTCTCCGACCCCCTAACCCTTTACGCCCGCCGCTCCCCCGTACCTCATGGCCTGGAACTAGGCTGTCCGTTCGCCCTTGTATCTTAAACATGGACGTGATAGACCGTTTCGTCCTCGGTCTTGAAGACCGTGGCTCAGCAGGGTCGTCACGTCCTGCCTGCTCGGAGCCCGAACAGTTGAACGGGCGTGGAGCCCGAATTAGGCAAGGATGGGCCAGAGTCGGAGTGAACATCTTTGGAGGAGGTGTATGCATGAAGGAAGAGTCCTCGTTGTTTGTTGGCATCGATGTATCCAAGGACCGCTTGGATGTGGCGGTGCGGCCTACCGGTGAGGCCTGGCAGGTCTCCCACGACTCTCGGGGGATCAGCCGGCTGGTGGAACGTCTTGGGGAATTGGCTCCCCGGTTGGTGGTGCTGGAAGCTACCGGTGGAATGGAAATGGCCCTAGCGGGAGAATTGGCCAGCTCCCACCTGGCTATTGCAGTAGTTAATCCCAGGCAGGTGCGGGACTTCGCCCGCGCTGCCGGGAAACTGGCCAAAACCGATGCCCTGGACGCCCACGCCCTGGCCCATTTTGCCCAGGCCATGCATCCAGCCTCCAGACCACTGCCCAATACCGACACCCAGGAATTGAAGGCTCTGGTCGCCCGAAGGCGCCAACTGGTAGAGATGATCACCGCAGAGAAGAATCGTTTCAAGACTGCCACCAGGCGTATACGCCCCAAGGTCAAGGAACACATCCTTTGGCTGGAAGAGAATCTGGGGGCAATGGACCAGGACTTGGGAGACTTCATCCGTTCTTCCCCCATGTGGAAGGACAAAGACCAGTTGCTTAGAAGCACTCCAGGTGTGGGGCCGGTCCTATCCATGACGCTGTTGTCCGACCTGCCCGAACTGGGTGCCTTGAACCGTGGTGAGATAGCTGCTTTGGTGGGAGTGGCGCCCTTCAACCGTGACAGCGGATCCCTCAGGGGAAAGCGCAAAGTGTGGGGCGGCCGCAGCCGGGTGCGGGCCGCTCTCTACATGGCAACCTTGGTGGCCACCCGGTACAATCCGGTCCTGCGAGCCTTTTACCAGCGTCTGTGCGATGCCGGCAAACCCAAGAAAGTCGCCCTCACCGCCTGCATGCGCAAGCTGCTCACCATACTCAACGTCATGGTCAAGCATAATCGCCATTGGAACCCTGTTGCTCAATGCTCTTGACATTCAAGACAGTTGCTGAGCCTGTCCTGAGGCTCTCGAAAGGGTTCTCGAAGGGCGCACGGACGGGCGGCGCCCCCCAACCCGTCATTCCGGCCCCCGAGCCGGAATCCAGAGCGCCTGTCCACCAACATCGAGGCCCTCACGCCAACACCCCGCCCCCCCAAACTACTGTCATTCCCCCCCTTGCCCACCCCAACAAGAGCCCCATATCATAAACACAGGTCAGGCCCGGCCATTGCACCGGACCAAATCCAGACCTGCCACTGAGGCCCGTGACATGTTGTGACCAAACGCCGCTCCAGACCCGCTCCCACCTCCTCCAACTCTCCTGAACGAGAGGAAATGGGAGAGAATGAGAGGGGATCTAAAACATCCAGCCTCTCCCGCCGCCAACAGTCCGCACTGCCCGTCATCGCCGCCACTCCCACCTTGGCCCAAGCCGCCCGCTCCTCCGGCATCGGAGAAAGCGCCATCTACCGCTGGCTTGAAGCCACCGACTTTCGCGACGAGCTGGCCCGCCCCACCCACGCCGGGTCTCCTCCAACCCGTCATCCCTACGCCTCGATCTGCCATTCCGAGCACAGCGCACCACCCTGTCATTCCGAGGAGCCTGCGACGAGGAATCTAAAACTGCCTGTCCTCAACCTGTCTCGCCCACCCGGAAACCCTCACTCCCCCGCCCGCCCGTTCGTCCTGAGAACTGCCCGTCCGTTCCTCCTGAGCGCAGCCCGTCCGCTAGTCCTGAGAGGAGCCAATCCGTCCGCCCTGAAAGGAGCCCGTCCGTTCGTCCTGAGGGAAATCGAAGGGGGAACGGACGGGCGGGGGTTGTGGGGGGCCACCCGCTCCCCGGCAAGAATGAGAGCAAATAAGACCAAATGAAAGGCAACCCAAAAATTCAACCAAGAGGTTAACCAAAATGAACCAGCTATCCTGCGTCAGGTCCCGCATCAACGCCCTCCGCCGCAAGTTCGCCCTGGAAATATCCCACAACCGCCTCCGGACCATGGCCGAGGACTTCTGCACCGACTCCTACGCCGCCGCGATGGACCGCAAGCCCTTGCCCGACGCCCATGCCTTCGTCCGCAAGGTCGTCGACGCCGGGTACCGCCTGCCCACTTTCGGGGCCGTCCACCAGTACCTGGGGAAATGCGTGACCGACAAAGTCCTACCCGGCGTCGAGCATCTCTTGGGCGCCATGTTGCCTTGGGCCACCCTCCGCGGCCTTGTAGTGCTCTCCGCCGACGGCCCGCCCACCCCCATCCCCCAAAGCGCCTAGTCCGCGCAATACGCCAGAACGGGAGCCCGTCCGTTCGTCCTGAGGTTCTCGAAGGGGGAACGGACGGGCGGCAGGGGGTGCCTGTCCCTCTTCCCGGGGGAAATCGAGGAGCCGCACCCTAACTCGCCACTCCAGTGCAGGCAGGAACCTCGCCCCTTCCAGCGCCCAAATGAGAGGATATGAGAGAAAATGAAAGGGTACTGAAATTTCCAGCTAGAGACGTGGACTACCAATGGACCGCATCGGCTCTCGCCATCCGCGCCTTGCGCGAACCGCCTTGCGGCCCTATGATTCCCACAGTCCACCAGGAGAACGAAGAGAGAACAAAAATGTTTCCCCAAACGGTTTTTCCGGATACCGCCAAAGTCAACGACCATGGTCAACTCGTCATCGGCGGTTGCAACACGCTGGACCTCGCCGCTGAGTACGGCACCCCGCTCTACGTACTGGACGAAGAGACCCTGCGAGACCGCTGCCGCAGCTTTACCCGCGAGTTTCAGAAGCTTCACCCGGCGTCATCGGTGAGCTACGCCTGCAAAGCCTACGTCAACCCCGCTCTCGCCCGGATGTTCGACGAGGAAGGGCTGGGCCTGGACGTGGTTTCCGGCGGCGAGTTGGCCGTGGCCGTCAACGTCGGCTTTCCCATGGAACGAGTCTTCTTTCACGGCAACAACAAGTCGGCTGAGGAACTGGCTACGGCAATTCAGGAAAATATCGGCTACGTGGTCGTGGACAGTTTCCATGAGTTGGAAGAACTGGACCGACTGGCGTCCGCCGCCGGAAAAACCCAGGACATCCTGGTCCGGGTTTCCCCGGGGGTGGACCCCCACACTCATGCCCACACCACCACCGGCACCTTGGATTCCAAGTTCGGATTCTCCATCCAGACGGGCCACGCCGCCGAAGCCGTGCGCCGCGCCCTCGCCTCCTCCAGCTTGCAACTCAGGGGTATCCATTTCCACTTGGGATCGCCCATCTTCGAGCTTGAGCCCTACCGGGTCGCCACCGAACTGGTGTTGCGGTTCGCCGCCGGTTTTCGAGAGGAGGGCCTCGACCTCCGGGAGTTCAGCCCGGGAGGAGGCTTTGCCATCGCCTACACCCGGGACCAGGCGCCGCCGTCCGTCGCCGAGTACGCCGAGACCATCGTCAGTGCCATGACGTCCACCTGTGAAGAACTGGGCATGGAGTTGCCCAGGCTGCACATCGAGCCGGGGCGTTCCATCGTCGGCCCCGCCGGTGTTGCCCTGTACAGCGTGGGAGCCATCAAGGACATACCGGGGGTGCGCAAGTACGTCAGCGTCGACGGCGGCATGGGCGACAACATCAGGCCCGCTCTTTACCAGGCGTCCTATGAAGTGGTGGCCGCCGGCAAGGCCGACGAAAAGCCCGTGGATGCCGTGACCATCGCCGGCAAGTTTTGCGAGTCGGGGGATATTCTCGCCACCGACGTAATGCTTCCCGAACTAGCTGCGGGAGACCTGCTGGCCATACCCGCGTCGGGCGCCTACAGCCCGGCCATGGCCAGCAACTACAACCTCAACCCCAGGCCGCCCATGGTCCTGGTCAACGCCGGCCAGAGCCGCCTCATCCGCCGCCGGGAAAGCTACCAGGACTTGATGACCATGGACGTGGGGTAAAGCTGGAAACGAGGTCCATGACCGCAGTGTCGATTTCGCGTTGACAGTCGCTAGCTCGCATCGTAACCTTGCTCCATGGACTATCAAGACAGAATTACGATTGAACCGGAGAAAAGGGGCGGCAAACCCTGTATCAGAGGGTTGCGTATTACTGTGTATGACGTGCTGGAATATCTGGCGTCGGGCATGTCGGAGGACGAGATTCTTGTCGACTTCCCGGATCTGACCCGTGAGGATATTCATGCCTGCCTGGCATTTGCAGCTGACCGGGAGCGCAGACTTATAGCGATTCCTCCTGCATGAGGTTTCTCTTCGACCAGAACCTGTCTCCTAGGCTGAAAGACTTGCTGGCGGACCTGTACCCGGAGATTGTGCACGTGAGGGATGTAGACCTCCATGCTGCCGACGACGGCGCAGTTTGGAGATACGCGGTGCAAAACGGGTTGACGATTGTGTCTAAGGATGCCGACTTTCGCCAGCAGAGTTTCCTGTTAGGGCATCCTCCCAAGGTGGTGTGGCTTCGGCAAGGCAATGCCTCAACCGCCGGTGTCGAGTCGATGCTCCGTCTGTATTACCAGGACGTGGCCGCATTCTTGCTTGATGAGGACAGCGCATTCTTGGCGCTGGGCTAGGGGCGTTGGCCGGCTGGCGGACGGTTGGTAGCTGACCATGTGGCAGGTATACGGGCAGGACCACATCCTGAGGCAACTGGAAGCCAGCCTAAGGCAGGGGCGCCAGGCCCACGCCTACCTCCTGTCCGGCCCTCCCCACGTGGGGAAGATGACCCTCGCCCTCAACCTCGCCCAGGGCGTCAATTGCCTGCAAGGCCCCGGCGAACCCTGCGGCGAATGCGCACAATGCACCCGAATCTCCATGGGCCAACACGCCGATGTCCAGGTTGTTGGGCTCACCCAGGGGGACTCTGGAGGCCCAACCCGGACCGTCATCGGCATCGCCGAGGTCAAAGAAGTCTTGGTCCGCGTACACCTGAAACCATTCGAAGGTGCCAGTAGCGTCATCATCTTCGATTCAGCGGAGCTGATGAGTGAAGAGGCCGCCAATGCCCTCCTGAAGACCCTGGAAGAGCCCCCTCCGCAGGTGTTGATCCTGCTCTTGACCGCCGACGAAGATTCCATATTGCCGACAATACGGTCTCGGTGCCGCCGCCTGGCCCTGCGTCCTCTCCCGAAGGACCGGTTGACGGACCTGCTCGTCACCAAATACCAGGCAACGCCTGAGGATGCTGAGTTGATGGCCCGGTTGTCCAGGGGGTGCCTCGGCTGGGCGCTTAACGCCCTGCAGCAAGGCGATGGAGATCTGCAGGAACGGGAAGACCGTCTCGAAAGACTCAAGGACACCTGCCAGTCTGGCCTGGACACGCGTTTCAACTATGCGACTGAACTGGCCGGCCTGTTCTACAAAGACCGGGAACTTGCCAGGCAGTGGCTTTATCTTTGGCTGCGTTGGTGGCGAGACTTGCTGCTGATCAAAGAGGGCGGCGAGATGTACATCCACAACGCCGACCGGGAAACCGAGTTGCGCCTTCAAGCCGCCCAGCTGACCACACCCGAAATAGTCGGGTTCATCAGGAAATTGTCCGAAACCGTGCAAGCGCTGGACAGCAACGCCAGCGCCAGGCTCGCCCTGGAAGTGCTGATGTTGGACCTGCCTGCCGTGCCCGCTTCCGCCCAATAGCCAGGGGCCTGGCCCGTTGTCCCCCTAGGTTTGGTCCCTGACGGTCCAGGGAATATAAGGCTCCCACTCTTCCAATATCGAGCGGTGCTGCAGAATCTGGTAGGGATTGGGCGCCGGCGGCCGGGGCTCCTTCACCAGCTTCATGTTGGCCTCCACCGGAGTGCGCCCCGCCTTCCGCAGGTTGCACTTGGGGCAGGCGGCCACCACGTTCGTCCAGGAATGCGTCCCGTTTTGCCTGCGTGGAATCACGTGGTCCAAGGTCAGGTCCTGGGTTTTCTTGCTGCAGTACTGGCAGGTATACCGGTCCCTGAGGAACACCTCTTTCTTGGAAAGCTTGCGGGGCAGAAAAGGCCGCTTGACCAAGTAGGCCAGCCGGATTATTGAAGGGGCGTCAATCACTGCGCTTGGCGTGTGGACTTGCCCCCGGTGGTTCTCCAGGTGTTCAGCCTTGCCCTTGCCGAGAAGCACAATGGCGCGCCGCACCGTGCAAATGTTGATGGGCACGTAGTCGAGGTTGAGGACCAGCACGGGGGACTGGATGGACCATGTCTGCGAGGTCGCCGCGCCGTTACCACCAGCGTGACTGTCTGGCTCTTGGGGCTGGGGTGGCCTTACTTTGGCTTGGCTGACGGCCGGCACCGATACCTCACTAAGTCAGGGACCGAGGGGTCGCCCTGTTGGCGTTCCCCGAAAAGTCAGCGGCTATTGTACCAGTTGCGCCGGGAATTCAGGCCGGCTATTGGCCCTCCCGCGGGTTTCTCAGGATGTCCTCCAAGGCTCGGTCGAGAGCAGGATCCAACTCCACCGTTTCCTCGAACGGGGTGTAGTTGTAATCCGACCTCACCCGGTCGATGATCTCCTTGGACTCAGGCTTTGAGTCGGCCAGCTTCTCCAATGCCTGTTGCAACTCCCTGGATTCCCGGTCGCCCAGGGTAATCAACTCGCTTAAGTCGATGTCCAGCTTAAACATCGCCTTCACCCGCCGCATTATGTCGTAGTAAGCCCGGTGGTCCTTGCTAATGCCCAGGGGATCGCTGTCTCGGGTGAGGAATGGGTACATGGGGGCCATTGCCCCCAGTCGGAAAATGTCGATTTCCGGATGTTGATAGTGGGCCATCGTGACCAGGGCCATGCCTATAGTAGGGCCGGCCCTGGACCGGCTGCCGTAGTCGGAAAACCTCAGGCCAAATTTCTCCAACCATTCTCTCATGCGGGATTGGCTGTAAATGCAACTGACGCTCCGTTCCATGTCTGGAGGCGCCGCTCCGTTGTATCCTTCAACCGCCACGGTTGCTGAGACACCAAGTTCCTTGATCGCCTCGAAAAAAGCCTCGCCGTAGATGTCCATGCGGGACCAGGGCTCCTCCCCCAGGAAGATGATCAGGCCGTTGCCAGCGTCGTAGAAATGGTTGCCCCGGCGCAGGCCGCCTGCCGGCAGCCCGTCTTGGAATGTCACCCGAGGGCGGTACATGTCATGGGTGCCGGGGACTTGGAACGGGTAGCACATCTTGAGGACTTCCGGGCCAAACTCGCCTATCCGCTTGGCCCCGGTCCGGTCAATCAAGTACCGGGGAAGCCCGCTGGAAATCTCCCCGCCGTCAGACCAATTGCGGCGCCATCCGGCAATCATGTACTGGGCGTCGGGCTTCTGTTTGAACGTGACTAGCCGGTCACTCATCAGGTGTTACTCCAGTGAAGAGCGTCACAATCGATATTTTGACAGACGCCTTAGCCCTTGGCAAACAACCCCGTGGCCGCCGCTTAGCCTCACCACTGCCCCGGTCTGCCGTCCCCTTCTTGTGGTATAGTCACTTGGGCTGACAACACCGTAGGACAGGGGAACATGGTCAAGATATTGGTGGCGGATCGTATAGCCAAAGAAGGCTTGGAGTTGCTCAAACCCCAGGCTGAGGTGGATGTTAAGACAGGCCTCAAGCCTCAGGAATTGCTTGGCGTGGTGGGCGGCTACGACGCTCTGATCGTTCGCAGCGAAACCAAAGTTACGGCCGATGTGATCAAGGCGGGCTGTCGCCTGCAAGTGGTGGCCCGGGCCGGCATCGGCGTCGACAATATAGATGTCGACGCCGCCACCGAAGCGGGGATCGCCGTGGTCAATGCCCCAACTGGCAACATCGTCGCCGCGGCTGAACACACCTTCGGACTCATCCTGGCCCTCTCCAGGAACATCGCTCATGCCCACCAGTCCTTGCGACAGAGCGAATGGAAACGCAGTGAATTTGTTGGCATAGAGGTCCAAAACAAGACCCTGGGAATCGTCGGCCTGGGCAGAGTCGGCTCCGAAGTTGCCAGGAGGGCCCAGAGCTTTGGCATGCGGCTTATCGCCTTCGACCCCTTCGTGACGCCTGATTATGCGCGCAGGATGGGCGTGACCGTAGTATCACTGGACGAATTACTGGCTGAGTCCGACTTCATCACCCTGCATACCCCGCTCACCGACAGCAGCCGCAACCTCATCGGGGCCAAAGAACTGGCCCGCATGAAGCCGACCGCCCGGCTGATAAACGTGGCCCGGGGTGAACTCATCGACGAAGAGGCGTTGTTCGAGGCATTGCAGTCGGACCAACTGGGAGGAGTGGCCCTGGACGTTTTTGCTCAAGAGCCGCCCGGATGCAGCCCGCTCCTGGGTCATCCGAAAGTCGTGGCTACTCCACACTTGGGCGCCTCCACCCGGGAAGCCCAACGGGAAGTAGCCATAGAGGCAGCGGAACAAGTCATGGCCGTCTTGAACGGCGAGCCGGCGCGCAATACCGTCAACGCCCCCTTTATGCCGCCGGAAGTGCACGCCGTGCTCGCTCCTTACGTCAACGTATCCACCGTATTGGGAAGCCTCTTGCATTCCCTTGCCGAGGGCCAATTTATGGGAGTGACCATACGTTACGAAGGCGAAATCACCCGGCATGACACGGCTATTCTCAAAGCTGCGGTGCTGGCGGGGCTGCTGGGACCCGTGACCAGCGGGCAAGTTAACCTCATCAACGCCCCGCGGCTGGCGCAAGAGAGGGGACTGGAGGTGGCAGAGCAGCAAAGCGCGACAGCCAGGGAATACACCAACCTGGTGAGCGCAACTGTAGACACCACGGAAGGGCCACTGACTCTGGCTGGCACTTCCATGCGCAACGAGGTACACATTGTCAAGATAAACGACTACTGGTTGGATATTGTGCCGTCTGTGCCGTACTTGCTGTGTGTCGACAACCTGGACCAGCCAGGCACCGTTGGAGCGGTGGGTACAGTTGCCGGACTCCACAATATCAATATTTCTTTCATGGAAGTGGGGCGTCTCAGCCTCCGGGGCCAGGCAATGATGGTGCTGGGGCTAGACGACCCGGTGCCTCCCAACGTCTTGGAGGAGATCCGCGCCTTGCCCCAGATAAACAGGGCTCGTTTGGTGCCCCTCTAGGGTGAGACCACTGCGCCAAGTCTAGGTTCTCCGCGGGCTGGACGGGCCTCAGCAGACCTTCGAGGTCATAGCCGTTTAGTTAACATAAAACATTCCAATGTCCAGCCGCGCCAATCTTGCCCCGCTATTGGGTATGTACTACCATTGCAATTGCCTTAAATCACCGGGCGGCGCCCAAAGGGGACCATGAGCACAATGGTTTGGCAATTGTCTCGCGCGGCGGTCTGGGCCAAAAGGCAAGGAGGTTCCGGGTGTTAATTGACGTAGAGCCGGCAGACTTCTTTATGTACCGGGTCAAGCTACTCTACGATCTGGATAACCCCGACACGGAAGACCAGGAGGTAAGGGACTACCTGGACGAACATGAGTTGTTGCCCAGGGCTCAGAATACGGGCGAGGTTGAGGGGAAGCGGAAAGAGGTTATGGTGTTCGGCGGTTGCTATCTGGGTAAGCACCTGAACGAGATCGGTCTGATACAACGCCGCGCCGTTGAGGTAGAGTTACTCACCGAGGAAATCGAACGTCATCTCAGTGCCTGTACCAAAGCCCTCCCACGGGGAGAGGGCTTAAGGCAACAAGCCATCCAGGAACTGGTCCAGGCCTTTAACCAGGAGAGTTCCTTTAGGACCAACGAAAAGGGGGAATTGGAAGCCAGTCTGGACAGGGACGCTGTCGTAGAAGCGGCCCGCCGGCTTGAGTCCGCTTAACCCTGCCCTCGCTGCGCTGACCAGAGCGGGGCCAGCGGTTGGAGCGGGCGATGGGAATCGAACCCACGTAACTAGCTTGGAAGGCTAGGGCTCTACCACTGAGCTACGCCCGCACGCCGGCCGGGATACCCGCCCAATTATAAACCGCGTCGGGTCCCCTTACTAGGAGGGTACTATCCAGGTCCGCCGCACCGTCCCATTCCCGGGAGCCCAGTCTTGAACAGGAGGCTACGTTATGCCGCAGGCGGGTCTGGCTGACGATTCTCCAGGCAGCGATATCTTCCCGGAATTCTCTGCGCTGTACGACCTGATAGCCTCGGAAGTAGACGGTCTGACCGAGGAGCAACTGGACTTCGAGTCCCAGGAATGGGACTGGAGCAAGTGGAGCATACGCCGCCAGCTTTGCCACATGGCATCTGTCCCGGTTGGCTGGCTCTTGGTCATTTGGGGAGACACCCTTTTTCCCGACGCGAGCGTCCGCTCCCAAGCATTTAAGACTCGAACCCAATCTGATCTGCCGACGCCCGCAATCATGACGGAACTGGGGGAGGCGATTGGCCTGGTGCAGACCGTGCTGGCGGAGCGGTCCATCTCCTACTTGCGAGACCAAGTCTACGTTCTGCGGTGGCGTCCCGATTGGAACGACTCCATGGACTGGGGCATGATGTTAAAGGCCCATCCCACAGGTCTGACTCCCACCAGCGACCCGACCGTTTCGAATATGACCCTTGAGGCAACCATCAGGCACCTGTATTTCGAGGAGATAACCCACCTGTACAACATCCAAAGGCTCAAGCGTGCTCAGGGCATGCCCCCCGTCGTAGACCTTCCCAGGGTGGGATACTGGGCTGTGGAGGGTTGGGACACTAGCGAGCCAGCATGACGCCTGGCGGCAAATAGGCTAAACTCCCTACACCAGCGGACCGGTCGCGATGCCCGCGCCTACTCGGGCCATTGGCCCCTCCTTTATCATCTTATGCTGATGCCAGGCCAAGCATCTAATGGCGGAAGTCCCGGAGGCTCCGATGCCCAGCAAAAACACAAAGCAATGGCTGACGGATACCCTTGTCCCGGCTGTGGAGAAATTCGGCGAGCGCCGCCCCGAGTTTCGTACTGATAGCGGGATACCCATAGAACCATTGTACGAACCGAAAGACCTGACTTCGCCGGACCAAGGCTACCTGGATACCCTGGGCTACCCGGGGGAATTCCCGTTCACCCGGGGAGTGCAGCCCAACACCTACCGGGGCCGCATGTGGACCATGCGGCAGTATTCGGGCTATGCCACCGCCGCCGATACCAATCGTCGCTTTCTCTATTTACTGGAACAAGGACAGACCGGACTTTCGGTGGCTTTCGACCTGCCCACGCAGATAGGCTACGACTCCGACGATCCCCTCGCCCTGGGAGAAGTCGGCAAGGTGGGAGTGCCCATTTGCACCCTGGAAGACATGGAACTGCTGTTCCAGGGAATCCCCCTGGACAGGGTAAGCACTTCCATGACTATTAACTCCACGGCATCTACCCTGCTTTGCCTCTACATGGCGGCGGCAAAGCGGCAGGGCGTCTCCAGGGAAAAGTTGAGCGGCACCGTTCAAAACGACATTCTCAAGGAATACATCGCTCGGGGTACATACGCCTACCCGCCGCGCCCTTCCATGCGGCTGGTCGTTGACGTGTTCAAGTATTGCGCGGAATTCGTCCCCCGGTGGAATACTATCAGTGTCAGTGGATATCACATGCGCGAGGCGGGCGCCACTGCGGTACAGGAGCTGGCCTTCACCCTGGCTAACGGCATCGCCTATGTCCAGGCGGCGGTCGACTCCGGGCTGCCTGTGGACTCCTTCGCTCATAGGATTTCATTCTTTTTCGTCGCTCAAAATAATCTCTTCGAGGAAGTGGCCAAGTTCCGGGCTGCCCGCCGCATGTGGGCCCGGATAATGAAAGACCGGTTCGGCGCCGCCGACCCTCGCTCCATGATGCTCCGCTTCCACACCCAGACTGCAGGTGTCAGCCTGACCGCCCAGCAGCCGGACAACAACGTCGTACGCAGCGCCATGCAAGCCCTTGCTGCGGTGTTGGGAGGCTCCCAGTCCCTCCACGTGAATTCCCGGGACGAGGCCCTGGCGCTGCCCACCGAGGAATCGGCCCAACTCTCCCTTCGCACCCAGCAGATACTGGCCCATGAAAGCGGCGTCGCCGACGTGGTGGACCCGCTGGGTGGCTCCTACTATGTTGAAACCCTCACCGACGAAATCGAAACACAGGCAAGCCGGTACATCGAACGCATCGATGAACTGGGCGGCGCTGTGACCGCCATTGAACATGGTTTTCAGTCCAGGGAAATCGGTGAGGCCGCATACCAGCACCAGCAGGAGGTCGAGGCCGGAGACCGGGTGATTGTTGGAGTGAACCGGTACGTTGCGGAGGAACCCCCCATTGCAGGGCTGTTACGAGTGGACCGTCAAGCGGCCGGCAGCCAGGTAGAGAGACTCCAGCGGGTGCGCAAAGGACGAGATGACAGCCAAGTGGCGGCAGCACTTGCCCGGCTGGAAACGGTTGCCAGGGGCTCAGATAATACTGTGCCAGCCATCCTCGAATGCGTGGAAAGCTACTGCACTCTAGGCGAGATTTGCCGGGTGTTGCGGAATGTCTTCGGGCAGCAGGAGCAGATCGTTGGTTTCTAGCCCTTGTCGTTCTGCCCGTTAGCCGGGATATTTAGGAGACGAGAACCGTGGCCGACGTGATATTGAGCGAAGATGAGCAGATGCTCCAGAACCTGGTTCGCGACTTCGCCGACCGGGAGTTGGCTCCCCGGGCAAGAGAAGTGGACGAAAGGGCCGAATTTTCCTGGGAAAACTGGCAGGGAATGGTCAACCTAGGGTTGACCGGGGTGGGGGTTGACCCCGAATACGGTGGCGGTGGCGGAGGCTACCGTCAAGCGGCCATAGTGATCTCCGAGATCGCCAGGGGGGACGCCTCGGCCAGCGTCTGTTTGCTGGCCCACCTTTCCCTCGGCTCCGCCACCATCGAGAGATTCGGCAACGAAGAACAGCGCCGGCGGTTCATTCCCACCCTGGCCGCAGGAAAGGGAATCGCCGCCTGGGCCTTGACCGAGCCCGGAGGCGGCTCCGACGCCGCGGCCATGAAGACCACCGCTGTCGAACGGGACGGAGTCTACTTTCTCAACGGCAGCAAGACGTTCATTACCAACGCGAGCGAGGCCCAGGTTATCGTTGTGTTTGCTACCCAGGACCCGTCTCAGGGATACAAGGGCATCAGCGCATTCGTCGTGCCCAGTGACGCTCCCGGCCTCCAAATCAATCCGCTCCACGGCAAGATGGGCATGAGAGGGTCCAGCACTTGCGAGATCGTCTTTCAAGACACTCCGGTGCCTACCGAAAACCTGCTGGGTGAGCCGCATCGGGGCTTCCGCTACGCCATGGAGATCCTGGATTCCAGCCGGATAGGCATCGCCGCACAGTGCGTGGGCATTGGCCAGTCTGCCCTGGATGCTGCGGCGCGCTACGCCATCCACAGGGAGACCTTTGGGCGCCCCATCGCTCAGCATCAGGCCATCCAGTTCATGCTGGCGGATATGGCCGCCGACGTATACGCCGCACGGACCGCCACCATGAACGCAGCTACCCTGAAGGACAACGACCAGCCCTTCATAGACCAGGCTTCCATGGCTAAACTCATCGCCTCTGAAATGTGCGTGCGAGTGGCTTCTCAGGCGGTGCAGATTTACGGCGGCTATGGATACTTCAGTGACTCCCCGGTGGAGCGTATTTTCAGAGACGCCAGGGTGACCACGATTTACGAAGGCACCTCGGAAATCCAGCGCCTGGTCATAGCTCGGCAACTCCTGGGGCAGCACCAGGCATGACCCGGGTGCTCCAGAGGCGGCCCTCTTGGCGTCCCAGCCTCTCCCCCGGGTCGAAACGGCATGCAGGCAAAGCCAGATGAATGAATACTTGCAACTTGAGAGAGGCAAGCTTGGGTGAGAGAATAGGCCAGATGACGGTCTGCAGTGTGGCATACATCGACCACGTGGGCTTGGCGGTTAAAGACATCCAGGCCGCTCTAACTTTGTTCCAGGACCTCTTCGGTGCTCCCCAAGTCGAGACTACCGACTTGCCTGACCAGGGAGTACGTGCAACTTTGGTCCCAGTCGGACAGACTCGGCTCGAACTGCTGGAGCCGTTGTCTCTTGACACGCCGGTGGGGAGGTTTATAGAAAGCCGCGGCGAGGGGCTGCATCATCTGGCTTTCAATGTGTCCGGTCTGGCGGGGAAACTTAAGGCCCTGGACGGCGCGGGCATAAGATTGGTGGACAGTCAGCCCAGGGAAGGATTGTCCGGGAGGATCGCCTTCATACACCCCAGGTCTGTGTTCGGAGTCTTGACTGAATTGGTTGAGAACGAGCCCCGTGGACAATAGCCATCCGATTCGCGTGCTGGTGGCCAAGCCCGGCCTGGATGGGCATGACCGGGGCGCGAAAATTATTGCGCGAGCCCTCCGGGATGCTGGGATGGAGGTCGTTTACACCGGAATACGCCAGACGCCAGAGATGATCGTACAGGCGGCGATGCAGGAAGACGTCGATGTGGTGGGCCTCAGCATTCTCTCCGGAGCCCACATGGAGATACTGCCTGAGATCATCCGCCTCCTAAGGGAACAGGAGATAGACGACGTGGTCACGGTTGTAGGAGGCATAATCCCGGAAGCCGACCGGCAGCCGCTGCTGGACTTGGGCATTGCCGCAGTCTTCGGCCCCGGCACCTCAACGCAGCCCATCGTTGAATTTATTCGGCAAGCTGCGGAAGCACGGTTCCAACGCTGACCGTGTCTTCAACACTGGGTGTGGGCTGCCGGCATAAATATGTTGCTTCCCTGATGACTGCCGTTAAGCCGAAATCTCGCGCCATCGTCGAGGACTCCCCCTTGACAGCGATGATACAGAGCCTCTTATAATTACCCTCGGCTTTTCAGGGGTGGCAACCCACAGGGTTCCTATGCGTTATAATCTCGCACAATTGTTGAAAGAGCCCACCGGCTCAAGTCGCCAATACCAACTTGATGAGAGCTTTGCCGGCCCTGATAGCTTCGCTGAGGCGGCCCGGGGCCCCGTGAACTTTCTCAGGACCCATCGAGGCGTACTGGCCAGGGCGACACTCCAGGTTAGTTCGACTTTGGCTTGCAGCAGGTGTCTAGGCAACTACTGCCACTCATCCAACCTTTCCATAGAAGAAGAGTTTTTTCCTACCGTCAGCGTCCAAACTGGGCAAGCTCAGTTGGTTCCGGTCGAAGCCGATGACAACTCTCTCATTGATAGGAACCACGTCTTGGATCTCGCCGACGTCATTAGAGAATACGTTGTAACCGATACGCCAATGAAACCACTGTGCAGCCGAGACTGTCTCGGACTGTGCCAGTGGTGCGGCGCCGATTTGAACTCGAGTCGCTGCGAATGCCAGGATGCGCCGGAGGACCGTCGCTGGTGGGCCCTCTCGGACTTGATGAAGCATGGGTGCAGTACCAAATAAAAAGCTGACCAGGGCGCGGAAGGGACGGCGGCTCAGCTCTCACAAGTTGAAGCCCGTCAACCCTGCCTATTGCCCGCGCTGCCGCAGCGCCAAGTTGCCCCACGCCGTCTGCCCTCAATGCGGCTTCTATCGCGGCCGGCAGGTCGTAGAGGCCTCGGTGTAGCCGGTCTGCAGGGCCGGACGAAGATACGGAATATCCTTGACCTCACGTCTCAGTCCCGCTCCAGTTGACTCAATTCTGGAAAGCGGTTTGGTGCAGTAGAATGAAGACCACAGTAGACAAGCAGAGCGCCAAGAAGCAGGCTTATGTTTTCCCTGGGCAGGGCTCCCAGTCCGTCGGAATGGGCTTGGAGCTTTTTCGTGCCTCCCCTGCGGCCAAAGAAGTCTTCCAAGAGGCCGATGCAACTCTTGGCTGTGATTTGTCGGGCTTAATGTTCAATGGGCCCGGCCCGGAGCTCCAGGACACCATCAACTCCCAACCGGCCATCATGGCGGTCAGCATAGCCTGTTGGAAGGCATGGGAGGAGATGGCCGGCCCGGCAGCTTCCAAACCTGCAGTGTTGGCTGGCCATAGCCTGGGTGAGTACACTGCAATGGTTGTGGCCGACGTAATCGAGTTCCGGGACGCCGTGATGCTTGCCCGCGAACGTGGCCGGCTTATGCAGCAGGCCTCCAAGGACCATCCCGGGAGCATGGCGGCCGTCATCGGTTTGAATGAGTTTGCCTTGGAGCAAATCTGCTCTGAAACCGGCGTCGAGTTGGCCAACATCAACTCCGACGACCAAATAGTAGTCAGTGGAGACAAAATGGCGGTGGCGCGGGCCGTTGACCTCGCCTTTGCCCGGGGCGCTAAGCGGACGATTCCGCTGCCGGTTAGCGGCGCATTTCACTCGTCTTGCATGCAGGATGCAAAGGTGGGGCTGACCCATGCTGTAGACGCCCTGCACTTCAGGGACCCACAGATTCCCATCATTGCAAATTCCGACTGCTCCACCCTTACGTCGGGTGAGGCGGTCAAGGAAGAGTTGATCCATGGACTGTGTCAGTGTGTCCATTGGAAAGAGAACGTCAGGTACATGGTAGCCTCCGGCGTGTCCCAGTTCCTGGAGTTTGGGCCCGCCGGGGTCCTGGCTGGCTTGATCAAACGGATAGACCGCGGGGTCGAGGCGATCTCGCTGTCGGATCCGGAGTCCATTAGCAAGCTATCGCCGGAAGCGGCTTAGCACTTCCGACGCCCCTTAAGCGACCATGTCCCAGGTAAAGCCCAAGGACCTAAGACGCAGGGCTAGAATGGCTGCCCTTCAATCGCTGTTCGCGGCCGAAGTCAAAGGTGAGGACGCTCAGTCCGCGTTGGCCTGGCTGGCCGATGAAGACGTGTTGGAAGCGCCTACTGTCGAATTTGGTTCCTCCCTGATCAGAGGAGTAACCAACAGCAAATCGGACTTGGACACCATAATACAGCGTTACGCTCCGGCGTGGCCGGTGCCGATGTTGTCGGCGGTTGACCGGAGTATTCTACGGATCGCTTTGTTTGAATTGTTGCATACCCCCAACGTGCCTCCGAAGACTGCCGTAGACGAGGCCGTAGAGTTGGCCAAGGTGTTCGGCAGCGACAGCTCCGCCCGGTTCGTTAACGGTGTTCTCGGGTCCGTAATGACTGAATTGGATCAGGCGGTGCCAACCACCGCCAATACCCGGCAGGAAGGGAGATGACGGCTTGTCCACCATCTATGAACGCGTAAGAGCAATCGCAGTAGATAAATTAGGAGTTGACGAGGAGAACGTGACCGAAGGTTCCTCATTTGTAGAGGACCTCGATGCCGACTCTTTGGACTTGGTCGAGTTGATTATGGCTTTCGAAGAAGAGTTCTCCACCGAAGGCCAGTCGTTGGAAATATCGGACGAAGACGCCGCAAACATCGCTACCGTCGGCGACGCCGTCGCTTATCTGAAGGAACATGGCGTCACGGATGCCTAATGGGGCTAACCGCCCGAGGTTCGTACCACATAGGGCGGGTGTTGCCGTAGCTCATTGAACGTAACAGCTTAACAAATCACAATCGGGGTGACGGGGGCTATGGACAGTTTGCATGAGGTTGCTCAACTGGTCCAACATTGCACCGATTGCCCCTTGTCGCAGACCCGCACCAATGCCGTGCCCGGAGAAGGCCCTGAAGACGCCGACTTGATGTTCATAGGCGAGGGACCGGGATTTCACGAAGACCGGCAAGGCCGCCCATTCGTTGGTCCTGCAGGACAGTTCCTAGATGGCCTGTTGGCTTCTATCGGCACCAACCGGCAGCAGGTATTCATTGCCAACATGATCAAATGCCGCCCGCCCGAGAACCGCGACCCTATGCCCCACGAAATCTCCGCTTGCCAGAAGTACTTGGAACGACAGATCGAACTGGTCAACCCCAGGTTAATCGTGACGTTGGGCCGGTTCTCGCTGGGATATTTCTTTCCCGGCGAAAGTATTAGCCGGGTGCGGGGCAGGGTCCGGGAAAAGAATGGCCGCAGAGTCTACCCGGTGATGCATCCCGCGGCCGGCCTGCGCCGCCAGGAGTTGCGGGCCTCCATAATTCAGGACTTCCAGGCAATTCCATCGATATTGGAAGAATCACTACATTCCACTCCGGTTCAAGCTGAAACAGAACAGCGGGAAACTTACTCCCCAGAGCAACTGAACCTCTTCTAGGGTTTATCCGTAAATTGACGCCTAATCTACGCATCATCCCCCTGGGCGGGCTCGGGGAGATCGGCAAGAACATGATGGCCCTGGAGTGTGGCGGCGATATCGTCGTCATCGATTGCGGGGTCCAGTTCCCCGACGAGGACATGTTGGGAGTCGACTTGATCATTCCCGACGTGACGTACCTGCTGGAACGCCAGGACCAGGTCCGCGGCATCCTCATTACGCACGGACATGAAGACCATATCGGCGCCCTTCCCTTCGTACTGCCGCAACTGGATGTCCCGGTATATGCGCCGGGCCTTGCCCATGGTCTTATTTCCGTCAAGCTCAAAGAGCGGCGGGCTGCACGCGGCGCCACTCTCGAGACCATAGAACCTGGCATACCGTACCAGTTCGGCGACAACATCCGCGCCAGTTGGTTCCGGGTGTGCCACAGTATCCCCGACGCCATGGGCATCGCCATCGAAACATCCGCAGGCACGGTGATACACACCGGCGACTTCAAAATCGACCACACCCCGGTGGACGGCCGCACCATAGACCTGGCGACCCTGGCCCGATACGGCTCCCAGGGAGTGCTTGCCCTGCTGTCCGACTCCACCTACGCCGAGAAGCCGGGATACACTCCTTCCGAGAGGGTCGTGGGTGAGGCCTTGGACCGGGCCATCGGAGATGCTCCCGGCCGGGTGATGGTAGCCTCGTTCGCTTCTCTGGTATCCAGAGTCCAACAGGTGTTGGACGCCGCCGGCAAGCACGGCAGAAAAGTCAGCATCATCGGCCGCAGCATGGTGGACAGCGTTCAGGTTGCCTCTGATACCGGTTATCTCAAGGTCCCGCCGGGCGTGTTGCTGCCGGTGGCTGAAACCCGCCGCATGCCTCCCGAGAAAGTGGTCTTGATGACCACTGGAAGCCAGGGCGAGCCCACCTCGGCCCTGGTGCGCATCGCCAACGGGGACCACCGTGACGTGCGGCTCATGGAAGGGGACACCATAGTCATCTCGGCGACTCCTATTCCCGGAAACGAATTGGCCGTCAGCCGAACCATAGATAACTTGCTCCGGCAGGGCGCCAAGGTCTTGTACGACCGGGTGGCGTTGGTCCACGTCCATGGCCACGCCAGCCAGGAAGAGTTGAAAATGGTGCTCAGCCTGGTAAGGCCGCGATACTTCGTGCCGGTGCACGGCGAGTACCGCCACCTGATGGCCCACGCCCAGTTGGCCTGGGACCAGGGTCTTGCCGAATCTGGAATCTTCGTGCTGGAAGACGGAGATGTGCTGGAGATATCCGGTGACTCGGCGCAGGTGGTGGATAGAGTGCCGGCCGGCCCCATATTCATAGACGGGCTTACAGCGAGGGATGACCGTAGCCAGGTGCTCACCCAGCGGCGGGAACTCTCCAAAGACGGCGTCGTCGTGATTGTTCTTTCCGCAGACAAGGACACCGGCTTGCCGGCGGCTACGCCAAAGATAGTCAGCAGCGGCTTTATCGATGAAGAAGAGACCGGCGAACTCTATCAACAGATAATTGCAGAGGTGGAAGGAATCCTCCACTCCTCCCCTGAAATGCCGGGCTCCCATGGGCCGACCAACGACAAAATCAGGAAAACTGCCCGCGGACTCATAGCTAACGCCACCGGCCGACGCCCTATGATTATTCCAGTGGTACTGGAAATATAAGCGGGCTTTAGTTCGTTCCGGTCCCCTCCTGTTGCTCTGCCCATGGAGGTTCCCATGGCACGGTCCTCACGTCGGCCGACGCGAGTTTCACGTTTTTCGTTTATCCAGTTAATACGTGGAGGCCCCTCTCCCGCTGCTAAGGGCCTGCTCTTGGCTGCCCTGGCTATCGCCGCGGGGGTGTGGTTCTGGTGGTCGCCGGGCTCCAGGGGCTGGTTCGTGGAGTCTCTCGGTTACGGCTGGATTCCGGTGGGACTATGGCTGGCCGTAGCCATCACCGCCGCCGCCCACTACCGCAGAGCCGTGCGCAAGACCTGGCGGTGGTGCGTGGCCGCGGCTGCTCTGGCCGGTGTCTCCATAGGCGTGCTGTCCCTGTTCCACGCCAGTGGCGGGACACTCGCCGACACCGGGCTCAGCGGAAGCTGGGGCCAGCTATTGGGTGGGTCGCCCCTCGGTTTGGCGGTGGCCAAGTTGGCTGCTATCGCCCTTCTTTCCCCTCTGCTGCTCCTTTCCCGGCCGGTGGGGCGGGTCTATTGGCAAGGCTTGATCTACATGGGGCTGGCTGTCTATTACACGCCGATCTATATATACAAGGGCCTCCGCCAAAGCTGGCTGTTCGCAGACCGGCGCATACGCCCGTTCTTCGCATCCATCTGGCGTTTCCTCGCCCGGACCTGGGCATTGGTGCTCCGCCGACCAGACCGGGGAGGGCGCAAGCAGGATACCGCTGAATCTGCAACCGCTTATGAGCCCGGCCCATGGGCCGACGCCGAAGCCGGGACGATTCCCAGTTGGTCGTCCGGTCCAGGGGATCCACTCCCTGCGGTCCCTGCCCGTGCCGGCCGGGGAGCAGACCAGCCGGCGGGCCCGCATTGGCAACTCCCCAGCATTGAACTGTTGAGTCCCCCTGAGACTCGCGAGAATTCTCAAGCCGAGTTGCAGGAGATGGGCCGGAACATCGAAAGCACGTTGACCGACCACGGCGTCGTGGTCGAGGTCAAGGAGATCAAGGCGGGCCCCAGGGTCGTCCAATTCGGACTGGTGCCCGGGTGGCTGTCCAAGAAACGGGACGCCGCCAAGGGCGAAGACGACGAGGAAAACGGCCAGCGCAGCCGCATCAAAGTCCGGGACATCTTGGGAAGGGAGCAAGACCTTGCTTTGGCCCTCCAGACGCCCTACCTGCGTATCGAGGCGCCCATACCTGGAGAGGGACTGGTGGGGCTGGAAGTGCCCAACCCCTCGCCCGCCAAGGTCCATTTGCGGGAAGTTATGTCCAACCAGTCTTTCAACTCCCTTGTCGCCAAGAACGGGCTTCCCATGGCAATAGGACAAGATGCCGGCGGCGCTCCCGTTTCATTGGACCTGGCGGCGCTCCCCCACATGTTGATCGCCGGGGCCACCGGCAGCGGCAAGAGCGTCTGCATCAATTCAATTATCGCCTCCCTCCTGTTGACCAAGCCCCCGGACGAGCTTCGGTTCTTGATGGTAGACCCCAAGAGGGTGGAGTTGACACCCTTCAACGGAATTCCCCACCTGATGGCCCCGGTAATCACGGAAATTGACGAGGTCAACACTGCCCTCCTGGGCTTGATGCGCGAGATGATGCGCCGCTACAAGGTCATGGAGGACGAGGGCGTCCGCAACCTGGCCGCTTACAACAAGAAGGCTCCAGAGCCTTGGCCTTTCCTTGTGTTGGTCGTCGACGAGCTGGCCGACCTGATGATTGCCGGGGGCTTCGAGGTTGAGCAGAACTTGGTCCGCCTGGCTCAATTGGGCCGCGCTACCGGTATCCACCTGGTTTTGGCCACCCAGCGCCCGTCCGTCAACGTGGTGACCGGGTTGCTCAAGGCCAATATACCCACCAGGGTGGCCTTCGCCGTGGCGTCCCAGGTGGACTCCCGAGTCATATTGGACACCATCGGCGCCGAGAAACTCCTGGGCAAGGGCGACATGCTCCTCCTGAACAACGAGTCTCCCAAACCCCGGCGCGTACAAGCAACTTTGGTCTACGACAAGGAAGTTGAGGAACTGGTCGACCACTGGGTGAAGCAGGAAGGACCTCCCCTGCCGGTTATCCCCATTGGTGACCCGGACGCTGAAGATTGCGAAGACGAAGGCTCGGACGATAGATTGTTGGACCAGGCCCGCGATCTCGCCGTCCGCCTGCCCAATTTGTCCTCATCCCTGCTGGAAAGGCGGCTGAAGATCGGTGGTTCACGGGCTTCCCAGTTGATGGAATCGCTGGAAGACGAAGGCCTGCTGGTCTCTCGTTAGTCCCTATCGCGGTCCTCCCCGTAGTGCTTGTGGCGATGCCGTTCCCTCCTTTGGTATCATGGCTTCGCCTCCAGGCTTGACTACATTTCGTACCAGTACCGCCTCGGCCTGACGGCGCCGACAAGGGGACTCATTGGTAATCGACCTCCACAGCCACACCTACCCAAAGTCCGATGACAGCTTCATGTCCCCCGATGAGTTGGTCGAAGCAGCGAAGTCGGCCGGCCTAGACGGCATCTGTCTCACCGAACATGACGCTTTCTGGCCTGCCCAGGAAATAGAGGCCCTGTCTCGCCGGCACAATTTTCTGGTCCTGCCTGGCTCTGAGATCAACACCGATGCAGGCCACGTCCTGGTCTTCGGCCTGACCAGCTACGTCTTCGGCCTGCATAAACTTGGGTTTCTTGAGGCCGCGGCCCGTAAGGCGGACGCAGTGTTGATTGCCGCCCACCCTTATCGCCGTCGATTCATTGAAGAAGCAGCCCGCGAGCTGGACGCCAGGGCCGAGATGCTAACCAAGGCCGGCGCAGACCCGCTGTTCAAGTTGTGTGACGCCATAGAAGGAATTAACGGTAGAGGGACCTCCGAGCAAAACCGTTTCTCCCAGGACCTTGGCAAGTTGCTGGGCGCCGGCGTTACAGCCGGGAGCGACGCCCACCGGGCAAAACACGTGGGCGCCGCCGCCACCTACTTCCCGGGCATCGTCCGGAACCTGGACGACCTCAAGCGCGAGTTGAAGGCCGGCAGATTCCGGATGGTCGACTTGGCCAATGATAGTTGATCCGGGCCCTGAGGATGCTGGCGCTCTAGCCCGCTGGAAGGACGACTGGGGTGCTGAGAATCGAAAACCTGTACGCGCGTTATCAGACCCGACAGGGCGATGTCAAAGCCCTTAACGGCATCGACTTGGCCCTGAATGAGGGTGAGGTCTTTTGCCTGGTGGGTGAAAGCGGCGCCGGAAAGAGCACCCTGGCCCTGGCCATCATGGGCATGCTGCCCCCTTCTGCTTCCATAGACCAGGGCTCGGTTTTCTACGACGGGGTGGACCTCCTCCGGGCCGACGAGGAGTATCTGCGCCGGCTTCGGGGTCAGACAATCTCGCTGATTTTCGAGGACGCCCAGTCGGCGTTGAACCCTCTGAAACTGGTCGGCGACCAGATCGAGGAGGTAATTCGCCTGCATACCGACGCGAGGCCTCGTTCGGCCTACGATATGGGCCAGGAAATGCTGCGTGAACTGGGCATACCAGATCCCCGGCGCGTCATGGGCCAGTACCCGTCTAACCTGAGCGGCGGAATGTGCCAGCGGGTCATGTTGGCCATGGCGTTGGTCTTAGGCCCCCGGCTCCTGATCGCCGATGAACCCACCTCAGGCTTGGATGTAACGCTGCAAGCCGAGGTGCTCGACCACCTCCGCCGTCTCTGCCGGGAGCGGCGCGCATCCATTTTGCTCATAACCCACGATATGGCGGTGGTAGCTACCATGGCCCAGCGGGTAGGCGTCATGTACGCCGGGGCGATAGTTGAGACCGCGGACGTCGTTCCCTTGTTCAAGCGTCCGCGGCATCCCTACACTTGGGCCCTGCTGCAGTCCATTCCCCGGTTGGACGACCCCGGGAAGAACTTGCGCCCATTGGCTGGCAGCCCGCCGGACATGATTGCCTTGCCTGACGAGTGCCCTTATATTCCCAGGTGCCACAAAGCCCTCAACCAATGCCGGGCGAGCCTGCGGCCCCCACTGCTTGAACTCGAAGATGCCCACGCCGTCGCTTGCTACAACCCGATGCAACAGGACGGATAGCCGTTCTGGCCCCTCGGTCCGGTCCCTCCACAATTCGATGACTACTTGCCGGTGCGCTCACGCCACCGCTACTTCTTGTCCACTGTCCGATGCTTCCCGGATGCTGTCTATCAACCGGTGCAGCTCCACGGCCGTGTTGAAGTCCGGCTGGCAGTCATTGCCCGAGAGAATGGCCTGCCTGAACCGGTCGTGCATCTGCCCCACGTTATAGACCGAGCCTCCAGGCATCCCGCCTGGAGCGAAGCGGTACTTTCCAGGGACTTCCAAGTCTTCCGGGCCGTCCGCCCCTTTGACCCCTCGCACCCGGAGTGAGCCGGCGTTGGGAGGATCGTCTCCGGAAACAAATAAACTCCCCTCCAGGCCATAAATCTCGATGTGATAGCCGCTGCCCGCCCACGGAATAGTAGCGACGTGCACCGACGCAACGCCGCCGTTTTCCAACCTGCCGTTGATCAAGACGTTGTCCGGCGAATTAACCGCCAGCGTCCTCCCGGTGTCGGTCTCCAGCCATTCCTTCAACTGGGTGCTGACCACTGCTGAAACCCGGCCGAAGCCTCCGACGATGTACCGCAGGGCATCTATAGTGTGGCCGCAAGAAATGGTCATGGTATTGGCGCCCAACTCCTTGTCCCGCTGCCATATCCGGTCAGACCCGCGCTGCAGCCCGCCTGCTCCGATCCTGCTTACCCGGCAAGACATCACCTCGCCCACGTACCCCTCTTCCACCAGGTCTTTGGCGTACAGAATTGCCGGGTCGGCGCGGGCCTGGAGCCCCACCATGTTCCTAAGCCCCTTGGAGCAGGCCAGGGAGGCCATCTCTTCCGCTTCCGCGGTGGTCCGGCCCAGCGGCCATTCGGTATACACGTGCTTCCCGGCGTTAAGGGCCGCCATCGTTGGCTCATAGTGGTCGGGGACTTTTACACTGACAACAACGGCGTCTACGTCGGGACTGGCAACCATTGCCCGGTAGTCGTCAAATGCCAGCTTTGCCCCGAATTTTTGCCGGGTCTCCTCTGCGCTTTCGATCCGGGTAGTGCACACTGCAGTCAACTCAAAGCCCGGGCTGGCCGCAACAGCCGGCAGATGTGACCGGTACGCCCACCCCCGGCGCAGGTTGGCTCCAATAATACCCAGGCGAATCTTGTCTGCCATCGCGCCTCCCTCCCGGCTTCGCAGTGACGCTGGTGGTTTCTTTCGCTGTCGAGAATTGTCCCTATCGGCGGCTTGATGTCCGCTCCGTCGCCAGTACTTCCAAGGCCAGTGCGGGCTCCAATATGCCCCGCTTTATCGCCAGGTCCGCTTCCAGCAGCTTCCGGTATTGCTCGGCTATTTCCTGTCGGGTCACTCGCTGCGCCTGCTCGATGGTCTTGCGCAGCACGAACTGGGACGACACCCCCAACCGGCTGCCCATCTCTCGTTGCGGCGTCCCGCGGTCCAGGTAGTCTCTGGCCAGCGCCATGAGACGAAGCTGGCGCTCGGTCATTGCGATTATGTACGAAACGTCCCGCCCGTCTTCGAGCAGTTGGTGCAGCAGCCCCAGCGCTGCGCTTGGACGCCCCTCTATCAGGGCGTCCACCGCAGCGAATATGTTGGCCTCCCGCACTTGGGTGACCATCTCTTGAACGTCGCTTTCTTCTATGCTGCGCCCGGATGCGAACAACGACAGCTTCTCCAGTTCTTGGTCCAGGGTCCACAGATCGCTCCCCACCAGGTCGCTCAGCCGCCTGACGGCTGCCGGGCTGATGCTAGCGCCCTTATCTTGCGCCGTTGCCTTGATCCAGCGGGCCAGTTCCGTGCCAGAAGGCGCAGCCAGCGCTTGCACTTGGCATATAGGCCGCAGCAGCCGCAGCATCGGGTTCCCGTCAGAAATGGGCCCGTCGGTGAACACCAGCACCGTGGACTCCGGGAGTTGGGGAACGGCTTCAGCCAAGGCTTCCCATCCGCCCAGGTTTTGCGTTGCGGCCCCCCCGTCCCTGGCGCGGCCGCCGGAGCGCCGTTCGTAGACGGCCAGCAGCCCGGCTACCGTCACCAGCCGCCGCGAGTCCATGAAGGGCAATGCATTGCAGAGGCTGATTAACTCTGCGGGCTTAACCTGGCTGCCCTGCAGGCTGTGGCTATTGGACTCCAAAAGTCCCGCCGCGCCCGCTTCTTCGGCCACGGCTCTTAACGCCCGGGGTACAAGGAAGCTGTCTCCGTACAGAAGGTGCGTTGACAAGTGTCTGCTCCGCTTGGGGGATAGTGCTCCAGAAGGGCATGGCCGAGTGCCCTGTCTTGAAGCCGCGATTATAGCATTAGGGCTCCTGCCATTCGCTTCGCAAACCGGGATTCCCGGGAACTGTCGGCTATTAGCCGGCGCTGCCTGCAATCCGGCGCCCTGGCTACGAAATCGCGTTGACATGCCGGAGTCGGCGCAGATATACTCCACACCCCCAATCTGGAAATGAACGGCAGGCGCGCTTTGTGCGGAATAGTCGGATACGTTGGCCATCAGCAGGCTTGGCCCATCATCTTGGAAGGGTTGCAGCGGCTGGAATACCGCGGTTACGACAGCGCCGGTATCGCCATAGTGGACCCCGCCGGGGACCTGCACTTTCGCAAGACCGTGGGCAAAGTCGGCGCCCTCACGTTGGACTATCCGGAAGACCCTATCCGAGGCCTGACAGGCCTGGGGCACACCCGATGGGCCACCCATGGTCGGCCCTCCGACGGCAACGCTCATCCCCATACCGATTGCAGCCGCCGGATTGCCGTGGTGCACAACGGCATCGTCGAGAACTTTCTGGAGTTGAAGTCCGACCTGCAGGCTTCGGGCCACTCCTTTTCGTCCGACACCGACACCGAGGTCATCACCCACCTGATTGAAGAAGGCCTCAACCGCGGCCTCAGCTTCGAAAACGCCTTCCGCCGCATGGGGACCCTCATCAAAGGGTCTCAGGCGGTTACCGCCACCCTCAGCGGCGAGAGCGGTCTGCTGTGCGCCCTACGTTTGGGCCACGCCGGCGGCATAGTCGTGGCCCACCGCGACGGCGAAGCCATCGTCGGCAGCGACCTTCCCGCCTTGCTGCCCCTGTTCCGACAGCAGTCCATGATCGACGGAGTCGGCTTTCTGGATCCAGGGGAGATGGCTGTCATCACGCCCCAGGGCGCCAGTTACTCCGACCTGCAAGGCCGCCCCGTAGCCAAGCAGACCCGCACCATCTCCCCTGAGGACGTAATCATCGACAGGGGAGGTTACCGGCATTTCATGTTGAAGGAGATCATGGAGCAGCCCCAGTCGGTGGCCAGCGCCATGCGGGAGCGGGTGGACTTTCGCCAGGGCCGTATATCATTGCCCGACCTTCCCTTGTCATCCGCCGAAATCCAAGACCTGCAGCGGGTGGTCCTCATTGGCTGCGGGACCAGTCTCCATGCGTCCCATGTGGGACGGCACTTGATTGAGCGCTTGGCCGGCTTGCCTGCCGAGGCCGAAAGCGCTTCCGAGTTCCGCTACCGCGATCCCTACCTGGACCGCCATACGTTGGTGGTCGCCGTTGGCCAGTCGGGAGAGACCGCCGATACCGTCGCCGCCATGCATTTGGCCAGGCAAAAGGGCGGCAGGCTGGTCACGATCTGCAACACCGAAAACAGCCAGGCCGCCCGGCTGGCCGAGGGCGTCCTCCACATGCGGTCGGGCATCGAAATCGGCGTCGCCAGCACCAAGACCTTTATCGCTTCGTTGACCACGCTGGTCCTCTTGGCGGCGCACCTGGGGCTATCCAGGGGCGTGCTGGCCCCGGAGCGCTGCCGGCAGCTGGTCGAATCCCTGGCCCACTGTCCCAGGTTGGTTGGTGACCTGCTGGCCGACGCTGGGGCTTACCGGCGGCTCGCACGGCAGCTTTGCGCCTTCGACAACTTCCTCTTCCTGGGCAGGGGCATCAACAGCCCCATCGCCATGGAGGGGGCCCTCAAGCTTAAGGAGTTGAGCTATATCCATGCCGAGGGCTACCCGGCCGGCGAAATGAAGCACGGCCCCATCGCGTTAATCGACCGGGGGATGGCCACGGTGGCCCTGGCGCCCCAGGACTCCATGTACCCCAAGGTCGTCAACAACATCAAAGAGGTAAAGGCCCGCGACGGCCTTGTTGCCGCCGTCGTGACCCAGGGCGACCGCGAACTTCCGGGCCAGGTGGACCACGTCCTGTCTATCCCCCCGGCGCCTGAAATTCTGACCCCCTTGCTGGCCGTCGTCCCCCTGCAACTGCTGGCCTACCACATCGCCGAACTCCGCGGCTGCGACGTGGACCAGCCCCGCAATTTGGCCAAGTCGGTCACTGTAGAGTAGCGGTCCCGTGCCCGGATTCTTCGTCGTGTTCGCACCGGCCCGAGAATCCTTAGTGAAATAAAGTTTTGTGAATTTTGGAATTAATCGCCGTTACCCCTTGCATTTGTCCCCGGCAAGTGAAATTATATTAGTATGAAATTGTCCCCAACCAGCGGCTCCGTTAGCCAAAGGTCCCAGGCGCGCCGCTGATATGTTCTTCACTCCCCCTGCCAGTGCCGTTCCCTATGACCGTTATGCTCCAATGGCCCCGCAGGAAACCACCGAAGAACTGAAATTTCTCGCCCAGGAACTCAAGAACCTCCGCGTCCTCCACGTCAACAGCACCGCCGCCGGCGGCGGCGTGGCCGAGATACTCCAGTCCATGGTGCCCTTGATGAAAGGTCTGGGCATCGACGCCGACCGCATCGTCATCGATCCGCCGCCGGAGTTCTTCCAGGTCACCAAGCAGATCCACAACCTGCTCCAGGGGGCCGAGGGCGGACTATCCCCTGAGGACCTGCAGCTATACCTCGGCAGCATCCGGGAAGTGGCCGAGGACATGCGCCGCAACCGGCTGACTGCCGACGTATGGTTTGTCCACGACCCCCAGGTATTGCCCCTGGCCCGGTTCCTGCCCCGCGGGGTTGACCAGACCTGGTTATGGGCCATCCACATCGACCTCACCACGCCCAACAAGGACACCCTGGACACCCTTCTCCCGTTTACCAGGGACTACGACAGGCTGATCTTCTCCCTGGACTCCTACGTGCCCGAGGGCCTGGACAGGGCCCAGAGCGTGTCCATCGCGCCCCCGGCCATCGACCCGCTCACCGTCAAGAACACCCCCATGGACCGGCAGGCAGCCGAAAGACTGGTGTCCGCCATGGGCATAGACCCGGCCCGCCCCCTCGCCCTGCAGGTGTCCCGCTTCGACGTTTGGAAGGACCCCTGGGGCGTTATCGACGCCTTCCGCCAGGCCCGCCGCGAGGTCGCCGGCTTGCAGTTGGCCTTGCTTGGCTTGACCCAGGCCAACGACGACCCAGAGGCCGTGGAGATCGTTGACAACGTCGCTGCCTATGCCGAGCAGGACCCGGACATCCACCTGTACTTCGACCCTGCGGGCCTTCCCGCGGGCAACGACGACATAGTCAACGCCTTCCAGGTCGCCGCCGACGTGGTGCTGCAGAAGTCCCTGCGCGAGGGCTTCGGCCTCACCGTGTCCGAGGCCATGTGGAAGGGGCAGCCGGTCATCGGCGGCAACGTGGGCGGCATCCGGATGCAGATCAAGGACGGCGTCAACGGCTACCTGGTCGACTCGCCGGAGCAGGCCGCACGCCGCATGGTCCAGTTGGTCCAGGACCCAGCCCTGCGGTCTCGCCTGGGCAATGCGGCCCGCGAGACAGTGCGGGAGCGGTTCCTCATGCCCAGCCTGGCCCTCGACTACCTGCGGGTCGTCCGGGCCCACCTGCACCGGGCCTCTGCCCCAGTTCCCGGAACCCCATCGTGGCAGACGACTCCCCGCTACAGCCTGGCCTGATTCCCGGCGGCCGCTCCTCTTCTCTCATCCAGCCTAGACGGCCACTCCCTGCCGGTTGCCCGGCCCCGGATGGGGTATGATGTCTACTATGCGCGTTTTTGCTCCTGCTACTACTGCTAATTTGGGGCCCGGCTACGATTGCCTGGGGCTGGCTTTGGACTTGTGGAACGAGTTGGAGGTGGTCACCGGGGATGAGGCGGCTTCCGGCTCCGGGCCGGTGGTGGAGGTGGAAGGCGAGGGCGCCGGCGAGCTGGCCCAGGACGGCGAGAACCTGGTGGCCCGGTCGATGGATTTTCTGTTCCGAGAGGCCGGGCGAGAGATGCCTCCCCTGCGTGTTAGGTGCCGCAACGAGATTCCCCTCAGCCGGGGGCTGGGCAGCTCTGCCGCAGCCATCGCCGGGGGGCTGGTCGCCGCCAACTCCCTCTGCGGCGGCATGTTCGGCGACGACGAGCTTCTGGAGATGGCCGCAACCATAGAGGGGCACCCGGACAATGTTGTGGCCGCCCTGCGGGGCGGGCTGCAGCTGGTGGTCACCGACGAGGAGCGTTTGTACGCCGCCCCCGTCCCGGTGGCGGCCGAGGTGTCCGCGGTGCTGTTTATTCCCGACTTTCGGATTGCCACCGCCGACGCCCGGGCTGTTCTGCCGGCCCAGGTGTCCCTGGAAGACGCGGTGTTCAACGCCGGCCGGGCCGCGCTGCTCATCGCCGGCATGGCGACGGACAGGCCCGAGTACTTCAAGCTGGCCACCCAGGACCGGCTGCACCAGCCCTACCGCCAGTCGTTGTTCCCGGCCATGAAAGTGATCTTCCGGGCGGCGCTGGACTGCGGGGCGCTGGGGGTGTTCCTGTCGGGCAGCGGCTCGACTGTCTTGGCGCTGGCCGCGGGCCGTGAGATGACCGTGGCCTACGAGATGGCCGAGGCCGCCAGGCAGGCGGGGGTGCAGGGCCAGGTGCGGGTTGTCGGGATATCTTCCGGGGGGGCTTATGTGGCCGGTGGCGCTGGCGGCTGAGTAGCGGTTGGGGTTCTCACTCCGCCCGCCCGCCCGTTCCCCCTTCGAGAGCCTCAGGACGGGGTCAGGACGAAGGGACGGGCACCCTCACCCCAGCCCTTTCCCAGGGGGAGGCGTGTGCGCATGTGGGACATGATGGCCAGCTTCCGGGGGCTACCCAGCGAGGCTGGGGGATTCTTCGCAACTGCGACAAATTGGGACATTTTGGGACATCGCCCATGAGGTCCGGCCCGAGAGGCGGGAAGCCGTCAGAGGCCACGTGAACAGGGTATCGTAGGGCGGCCTGGGTGCGCAAGGGGCAAATGTCAGTAGGCGCAGGCCCCGCCCGCTGTCATTCCGAGGAGCCTGCGACGAGGAATCTAAAACTCTACGCCGCCAACCCCGGTCGAAGGACGCCTCCATGGCGCGGCGCCGAGGGAATGCCACGATGGTGGTGGACGGGCATTCTGGATTCCGGCTCGGGGGCCGGAATGACGGGTTGGGGCGCTGGGCTCGGGATGACAGTGGGGGTGGGTTGCACATCCACCCCCGCCCGCCCATTCCCCCTTCGAGGACCTCAGGACGAACGGACGGGCTGCCCGCCTTTACCCCCTTCGAGGACCTCAGGACGGGGTCAGGACGAACGGACGGGCTGCCCTGGGGACGAATGGGCGGGGTACGCCCTGCCGCCAACCCGTCACCCCCGCGGAGGCGGGGGTCTAAAATCCATGCCCCCAAGCAGCGTCCTCCCCCCAACCCCGCCGCCCGCCCGTTCCCCCTTTGAGAGCCCTCAGGACGAACGGACGGGCTGCTGCCCTGGGGACGAATGGGCGGGGTACGCCCTGCCGCCAACCCGTCACCCCCGCGGAGGCGGGGGTCTAAAATCCATGCCCCCAAGTAAGGTCCTCCCCCCGACCCCGTCCGCCCATCCGTTCCCCCTTCGAGAGCCTCAGGGCGGGCCCTTCGCTTTCCCTCAGGACGGGCTCTGGACGAACGCGGGCTGTTGCCCCTTAATTCCCTAAGCCATACAATTGCAGGCGGCCCGTGTTCTGGGGCGTTTAGTATGGCTTTGTTTGTGCAGAAATATGGCGGGACGTCGGTGGCTGATGCCGAGCGGATTGTGAATGTCGCCCGGCGGATTGCCGATACCCGGAGCCGGGGGTCGCAGGTGGTGGCGGTGGTGTCGGCGATGGGGGACACCACTGATGAGCTTATCGATTTGGCGCACACGGTGTCGCCGGACCCCGACCCCAGGGAGCTGGACCTGCTGCTGTCCACCGGCGAGCTGGTGTCCTGCACGCTGATGACCATGGCCCTGCGGACGTTGGGCTGCGAGGCGGTGAGCCTCAGCGGCTCGCAGGCGGGCATCCGCACCGACACCATGCACGGCAAGGCCCGCATCCACAGCATCGACACCGCCCGCATCCAGGACGAGCTGGCGCGGGGCCGGCTGGTTGTCGTGGCCGGGTTCCAGGGGGTCGACCAGGACAGCGACGTCACCACTTTGGGCCGGGGCGGGTCGGACACCACCGCGGTGGCCCTGGCCGCGGCGCTGGGCGCCGACCGGTGTGATATATATACCGACGTGGAGGGCATCTACACCGCCGACCCGCGCATCGTCCCGGAGGCCCGCAAGATCAGGGAGATCGGGTACGAGGAGATGCTGGAGCTGGCGAGCTACGGGGCCAAGATGAGTCCCCGGTCGATAGAACTGGGGGCCGTGTACGGAGTGCCCATCTACGTGGCGTCGAGCTTCGGCGACGCCCCCGGCACCCTCATCCATCAGGAGGCAGGGACCCAGGATATGGAAGACCGCATCAAGGTAACCGGCATCGCCCACAACTCCGACGTGGCCAAGATCACCCTGCGCTCGGTGCCCGACCGGCCGGGCATTGCGGCCTCGCTGTTCGAGCCGCTGGCGGAGATCGGCGTCAGCGTCGACACCATAGTGCAGAACACCAGCGCCGAGCGCATCACCGACCTTAGCTTCACCACCACCCGCAGCGACCTGCCGCGGGCGCTGGCCAAGGTGGAGGAGGTGGTTGCCGAGCTGGGGGCCGCCGGGTTCGACAGCGACGACACCCTGGCTTCCGTCAGCATTGTGGGTTCCGGGATGCAGAACACCCCCGGTTATGCCTCGCGGATGTTCCGGGTGCTGGCCGACGGGCAGATAAACATCGACATGATCACCACTTCTGAGATACGGATCTCGTGCATCATCCGGGAGGACCAGGCGGCGGAGGCGGTGCGGCTGCTGCACCGGCATTTTCAGTTGGACGAGGCGGGGTAGGGGGGGTGTTGGTTGCCCCGCCCGTCCGTTCCCCCTTCGATTTCCCCCCTTCGAGGACCTCAGGACGGGGTCAGGACGAACGGACGGGCCCCTAGTCCGTCATTCCGGCGGAAGCCGGAATCCAGGAAGTCTCAAATGAAGCAACCCTGCGTGTGCATTAATGCCAGGGCGGAGATGACGGGGTGAGGCGCTGGGGAGAGGAGTACGGTGTTGGTGGACGGGCATTCTGGATTCCGGCTCGGGGGCCGGAATGACGGGGTGGGGTGCTGGGGGGAGTGGTGCGATGTTGGTGGACGGGCGCTCTGGATTCCGGCTCGGAGGCCGGAATGACGGGTGAGGCGCTGGGGAGAGGGGTACGGTGTTGGTGGACAGGCGCTCTGGATTCCGGCTCGGAGGCCGGAATGACGGGGTGAGGTGCTGGGGGGACGGGTGCGATGTTGGTGGACGGGCGTTCTGGATTCCGGCTCGGGGGCCGGAATGACGGGTTGGGGGCGTTGCTGTCCTCCTTCCCACCGCCCCGCCGTCCCCACTAATATACAAGGACGAACGGACGGGCTCCCTTGACCCCATGATGGACTGGGAGGAACGGACGGGCTGGCCCCTATTCCCCGCACCCGTCATTCCGGCGGAAGCCGGAATCCAGAGAGTCTCAAATGAAGCAACCCTGCGTATACATTCTCACCAGCAAACGGAACGGCACCCTGTATGTTGGCGTTACCTCGAACCTTGCACAGCGAGTCTGGCAGCACAAGAACGATTTGGCCGAGGGTTTCACCAAGCGTTACGGAGTGCACTCTCTAGTCTGGTACGAAAGCCACGATACTATGGAGAGCGCCATTGCGCGTGAGAAGGCTTTGAAGGAATGGCAGCGTAGGTGGAAGTTGGAATTGATTGAGAAGGATAACCCTAAGTGGCGAGACTTGTATGAAGACCTGGCTTGAACTGGATTCCGGTTTTCACCGGAATGACGGGTGGGGCGCTGGGCGGAGGGGTACGATGTTGGTGGACGGGCATTCTGGATTCCGGTTTTCACCGGAATGACGGGTTGGGCGTTGGGGAGAGGGGTACGGTGTTGGTGGACGGGCATTCTGGATTCCGGTTTTCACCGGAATGACGGGTGGGGCGTTGGGGTGAGGGGTGCGATGTTGGTGGACAGGCATTCTGGATTCCGGCTCGGGGGCCGGAATGACGGGGTGGGGCGTTGAGGGAAGGGTACGATGTTGGTGGACGGGCGTTCTGGATTCCAGCTCGGGGGCCGGAATGACGGGGTTGGGGCGCGGCGTTGGCGGGTGTTGAGGGGCGCGGGCTGTGAGTGAGCCTTTTTTGTCGGTGGTTGTTCCTGCTTTTAACGAGGAGGGGCGGATTGGGCCGGCGCTGCGGGAGGTGGTGGAGTATTTGGAGTCCCGGCCTTATTCGTGGGAGGTGGTGGTGGCGGACGACGGGAGCGTCGACGGTACTGCGCGGCTGGCGGCGGAGGCGGGCGCGGGCCGGCCCAACCTGCGGGTGCTGTCGCTGCCGCACCGGGGCAAGGGCTGGGCGGTGAAGAACGGCATGCTGGCCGCCGGGGGGGAGTATCGGCTGCTGTGCGACGCCGACCTGCCCGTGCCAGTGGAGCAGATGGAGCGGCTGCTGCCGCCCGGCTCCGGCGGCGCGGACGTGGCTGTGGGATCCCGGGCCGCTCCCGGCGCATCACGGCTGGGGGAACCGCCGTCCCGGCGGCTGATGGGCCGGGTGTACAACGCCCTGGTCCGGCTGCTGGCCCTCCCCGGCGCTGGCGACACCCAGTGCGGGTTCAAGTGCTTCCGGGGCGAGGTTGTGCCTGCTCTCTTTGAAAGACAGACGCTGGACGGCTTTGCTTTCGACGTGGAGGTCTTGTATTTGGCTCGCCGTCTGGGGTTGAGCGTGCGGGAGATTCCGGTGGACTGGCGTTACCGGGAGCGGAGCAAGGTGCGGGCCTTTACGGACTCGCTGCGGATGGCCTGGGACCTGGTGCGGGTCCGGTGGAGGCACCGGGGGGGTTAGGCTGCCCCCGCCCCCGCCCGTTCCCCCTTCGAGAGCCTCAGGACGAACGGACGGGCTACGCCGCCGCCCGTCATTCCCGGCCCAGCCTGTCATTCCGAGGAGCCTGCGACGAGGAATCTAAAGTGCCGGATCGTCGGCCAGGGTTGAAGGACGCCTCCACGGTATGGCGCATCGGGGAATGGCGCGGGGGTGAATGGCGTGGCAGTGGTGAAGAGTACGGCGTTGGTGAAGAAACAGTTTAGATTCCTCTCTCCGCTGCGCTCCGCTCGGAATGACAGTGGGCGCGGCGCTCCGTCTGGAATGACAGTGGGGGCTGGCAGCTCGGAATTGTAGATGTCAGATAATTCGTTGACAGAATAGCATGGGACAAATAGCTATTCTGGAGGCGAGGATGCGTAACAACAGCAATGACCGTACAGTGGAACGAAACTATGTCCAGAAGTGGCGGTTTCTCATCCGGGAGTACCAACAAGTCAAGGCGAAGGAACACCCCAGGTTCCGCTTCGTCCAGGACTTCTACAACTTCCACGGCACCAACCGACAGACCTTTGCCAAGTATTACAACCGCTACAAGCAAGATGGTAGTGACCTAGCTCTACTGCCTCTCAAGCGCGGCCCCAGGTGGAAGAGCCGCCGCACGCTGCCTTTCATAGAGGAGAAGGTGCTGGAGCTAAGGCGTAAAGGTATAAATCGGTATGAGATATATGCGATACTCCAGCCGGTACTGAAGTCCCGCACTCCTGCGCCATCCACCATCTACGCTATCAGCCGGCGTCATAACCTGAACAAGTTGACCAAACCCATGGAACAGTCCAAAAGAAGGATCATCAAGGCCAGGGCAGGAGAGTTGGGGCATCTGGACTGCCACCATCTGAGCAAGGACCTGATCCTGGGCGCCAGACAGCGCTACTACCTGGTGTCTCTGCTGGACTCCTGCACCCGCCTGGCCTGGGCGGAGGTGGTGGAGGACATAAAGAGCCTGAGCGTGATGTTCGCCGCCCTAAAGAGCATCAACTTGCTGAATGCCGAGTACGGGGTGCGCTTTGAGGCCATACTCACCGACAATGGCCCTGAGGTGGCCACCCACAAGAGTAAGGAGCAGCATCCCTTCGAGAGGATGCTAATGGAGCTGGGGATCAAGCACCGCTACACCAGGCCCTACAGACCCCAGACCAATGGCAAGGTCGAGCGCTTCTGGCGGACCCTCAACGAAGACCTCTTGGAAGGGACCACCTTCGAGTCCTTGGACGAGCTGAGGGATGAACTGATGCAGTACCTCCTCTACTACAACACCGAGAGACCCCACCAGGGCCTTGGAGGCAACACTCCACTGCAAACCTTGCAAAATCTGTCAATGAATTAGCTAACACATACAGGAATGACAGTGGGGGCTGGCCGCTCGGAATGACGAGAGGTGGCGCCGGAATGACGGGTGGGGCGTTGGGGAGAGGGGTACGGTGTTGGTGGACAACCAACCTGGATTCCGGCTCGGGGGCCGGAATGACGGTAGGCGCGCAAATTGTCATTCCGAGGAGCCTGCGACGAGGAATCTAAAGTGCCGGATCGTCGGCCAGGGTTGAAGGACGCCTCCACGGTATGGCGCATCGGGGAATGGCGCGGGGGTGAATGGCGTGGCAGTGGTGAAGAGTACGGCGTTGGTGAAGAAACAGTTTAGATTCCTCTCTCCGCTGCGCTCCGCTCGGAATGACGAGAGATAGGCCGGAATGACGGGGTGGGGGCCCAAAAATTCGTTGGAAAATTCGTTGCTGCGGGTATTGACCGCGCCCTTGGTTTTGTTGTAGTTAATCACCTATCGGCGGCGCAGCTTGCGCTCCGTTGAATCAGACCGGGAAAACAAACCTAAATCGCACCCAAATTCGTAGTAGAAAAATCCGGGGGGGACGAAGGGCGGTGGGAGAAGAGATGGAAAGGCAGATGAGTCAAACGGCAACCGGGTCCGACGCCAGCGCCAAGCTGGTCCGCAACCTCAGCCGCGACGCCGTGGCCCTGGCGTTGAAGGGCGAGTGGGAGCGCGCCGCGCAGTTGAACCGCGCCATCCTCAAGCTGTCGGAGGCCGACGTCGAGGCCATGAACCGGCTGGCCAAGGCCCTGATGGAGCTGGGACAGTACGACGAGGCCAAGGAAGTGCTGGCCCAGGCGGCGTTCATCGCCCCCTACAACACCATCGCCAAGAAGAACCTGGCCCGCCTGAACTGCCTGGAGACCAGCGCGGCCGCGCCCAAGGCGCCCAAGGCGGCGGCGGCGCCCCGGCTGTTTATAGAAGAAAGCGGCAAGTCGGGCACCACTTTGCTGCAAAAGACGGGGGACCCCGCCACCGTGGCCGCGGCGGCGCCCAGCGATCCCGCCGGGCTGGTGGTGCAGGACAACCGCCTGCTGGTCTACACCCGCGACGGCGAGTACCTGGGCCAGGTGGAGCCCAAGCTGGGCAGCCGGCTGGTGCGGCTCATGGCCGGGGGCAACCAGTACGAGGCGGCGGTCATCGGGGTCAAGCCCCAGGGCGTCTACATAATAATAAGGGAGACGCACCGGCACGGCAGCCTGCACAACGTGTGCTCGTTCCCTGGCAAGGCCAAGGAGGAGCACCGGGTGTACCTGGGCGACAGCCTGGCCCGCCACATCGGCGACGAGGACCTGGACGACTTCGAGGAAGAGAACGTCATAGACGAGGACGCCCTGGATACGGGGTGGTCCGAGAACGAGTAGGCTTAGTCACCCTCACCCCAGCCCTCTCCCGTCAAGGGAGAGGGGGTACGGCCCCGCCACCCTCCGCCCGTCCGTTCGCCCTTCGAGGGCCTCAGGACGAACGGACGGGGTGTGCCCCCAGTCCCTTCTCCCCTGGCGGGAGAAGGTTAGGATGAGGGGGGAAAGTCCCCCAGCCCGCCCGTCCGTTCACCCTACTACGTCATCCCCCACACCACGTCATCCTGCGCCCCAACCACGCCACCCCCGCGGAGGCGGGGGTCTAAAATCCGTACCCCCAACGCCGGCCTGTCCCCGCCCACCGCAGCCCCTGGGTTGGGACTCGTCTGCGGCATGTGGCCGAAGGGAACGCCACGGTGGTGGTGGACAAGCGTTCCAGATTCCCGCCTCCGCGGGAATGACGGGTAGGGGCGTGGGAATGACGGGGTGGGTGCGCTGGGGCGGCGCAGTGGACAGTACGGTGTTGGTGGACGGGCATTCTGGATTCCGGCTCGGGGCCCGGAATGACGCGGGTGGGGCGCTGTCTCCCTTCGATTTCCCTCAGGACGAACGGACGGGCTACCGCCCTGGCTCATTACGGACGGGCTCCCTTCACCCCCGGTTAACGTAGGGGGACGAACGGACGGGCTGCCGCCCTGCCCCACCCCCGCGTCATTCCCGCGGAGGCGGGAATCTAAAGCCCTTGCCCACAACCAGCCTGGATTCCGGCTCGGGGGCCGGAATGACGGTAGGCGCGCAAATTGTCATTCCGAGGAGCCTGCGACGAGGAATCTAAAGTGCCGGACCGTCGGCCACGGTTGAAGGACGGCGAAACGGCCCGGCGCCGCAGGGAACGCCACGATGATGGTCAACAAGCAGTTTAGATTCCTCTCTCCGCTCCGCTCCGCTCGGAATGACAATGGGGCTGCGCTGGTTCCGGAATGACGGGTGGGGGCGCCAGCCCCCTGTCATTCCGAGGAGCCTGCGACGAGGAATCTAAAGTGCCGGACCGTCGGCCAGGGTTGAAGGATGCCTCCACGGTATGGCGCATCGGGGAATGACGCGCGTGGGTGCGCTGGGAACTTTTCCCGGCGCTCATCCGTCTGTATACTGCAAGGGGCGTGGACCCGCCGTCCTGCGGGGACTACCAACCGTTCGCCCTGAGCATGTCCTGAGGCTCTCGAAGAGGGACAATCCAAGGGCATGTCCTGAGGTTCTCGAAGGGCCTGTCCTGCGGAAATGATGTCGGCCGAAAAAGTTGTTACAAAATTGCAACAGAATCTTGCAACATAGCTACTTGACAATATATGAACTACTCTTGTATATTCCCGGCGGATGATTTTCGTCCAATGTTCAAATTCTGGCTTGGCCCAGCGAACGAACATGCAAGGAAAACGGCTACAGGCCGTCATAAGTCTCAGGAGGTACGCGCCTCTTGAGATTATTTTGCTGGATATAGGCCCTCGCCAAGCCTTGACAACGGAAAGTAGCGGGTGCTAAATAAGGGGGCAAACCTACGCAACCTATGTGTGGAGATGAGAGGGTCCATGTCTAACCCGGCGTTTAAGCCCCTTCCCCCGCTGCTAGACCCGTCGGTTATCCCCAAGGCTAAACCACATACCCCTATCGCTCACGGACCAGCCGCTGGGGGAGGTGCCCAAACTCAGGCCCAAGGCGGAGTCCAAAAGGTAACCCAACACAGAAATATCCGAGTGAACTCGGTGGAGGAGATACAGTAAATGAACACTAAAGCGGTTAAATCCTTTGGGCTCGCCCTTATGCTGGCCGCCGGCGTACTCGCCGTGCTGCTGGCCCTGGGCACATTCTCCCCGCAGAAGGCGGCAGCACAGACTATCCCGCCGGGAGATATATCCGTCAATCCCTCCGAAGCCAATGCGGGAGATGCGACCCCCATCACTGTGGGGTTTGAAGTCACCGATGGTGCGATAACGTCGGGCCAGGAGTTGAAGATCGGGCTTCCCGGTTTCAGCGTACCCGGCACCATCGACCCATCTACGGTGAGCATCAGGGGCGGCGGCGGAGCCGGCAACCCTGCCAATATCTCCGTTACTAAGACAACCATCACCCTGGAAGTCGGAAATGACAGTGGCGGCGTGCCCATGTTCATCCCTGGAACCACTGATGGTGCGCCTGTCTACGTTACCTTCACCAGGGCGGCAGGCATCTCGGCAGGTAAGGTGGCTGGTCAGTACATGGTCACCGTCAACGGCGTCGAAGATGCAGAACCTTTCAATATAAAGCCCAGCGTCTCCTTGTCCCACAAGGCGGGCTCCAAGAGCACCGAGCTCGTGGTATCAGGCTCTTCGTTCCCAGATGGTGTGGTGGATATCACTGTAATGGACGGTACCACTGCGGGGACAGCGGTAGGCGATTTCGCAGACGTAGCAATAAAGGGCGGCTCGTTCGAATTTGAGATCGATATCGCCGTTGGTACAGCCGACAACGAGTTCTCTTACGGCGATAACAACATATTCGTGGTTCACGATGGCAGCGGCGAGACACCACCCACGACGCTAGACACCGCCGTACAGGCATCTGCATTGGAGTTCAATCTCAGCGCCACGGTTGAAACCGCTGAGACTTTGATCTTAGGCAGCCAAGGCGTAACGGTCACCTTGACAGAAGGTGGCGTCACGGACGAGGGCAGCGCCATGATCATCACTGGGGTGACCATCGGCGAAGTCGCAGTCACGGTTGCAGAAGCCCCCGTAACCGTGCCGGAGGCGGATGCCGATGCTGACACGTCAACCACTCCCGTAACACCGGCGATGGTTGCCGGTAAAGCCGTCATAAGCATAACTGTTGGGTCCGATGTGCCGACGGGCGACGAGCAGGCACTGGTGGTCAGCGGCACTATCGCCGGCGCCGACGCAACCCTTGGCTCTACCATGGTGGAAGTCAAGGCTCTGGAATTGACGTTAAACCCCGACGAGGTTGTCCAGGGCAACACGGTCTCGCTGAGCGGAAGCGGGTTCGGCGACGATGAAAAGGTCATGTCGCTGACAGTGACTCCCAATCATGAAGACCTTGCAAGCCAGGGCAAGACTATAGCGAGCGCCGCAGACACGCCATCCATCAGCGGTGGACGGTACGTCTTCAGCTTCGTGGTCCCGGACCTCCCCGGTGGAGCGGCTACCGTCCAGCTTACCCAGACTGACGGGAAGATCGGTCGCGGCCAGTTGACGATCAAGACCCCCACCATAGAGATCAACCCCGCCAGCAGCCGGAAGGGCACCGATGTCCTCGTTACCGGCACCGGATTCCCGGGCAACGACCCGGTATACATCGAATACAACGGGGCCTCGGCGGGTGCCGCCAACACCGACGGCGGCGGAAACTGGAGCCACGTCATCGTAGTGCCGGATGATGCCTTCGGAGCCAAGAACGAGGTCAGAGCCTTCCGCCCGGCCATCGGCGATCCTCCGACAGACACCGTGCCTAACCCCAATTACAAGGCGACGCGGGCGGCCAAGAAGGTCTTGCATGCTGTGCCCGGCGCGACTACGGTAGTGGACACGACCGAAGGCGAAGCGGGAGACACCATCACCGTCACAGGTGAAGCCCACACGCCGTACACCCCGTACTCGATCACCATAGGAGGCGTCTCTGTTGGCTCTGGTACGGCCGACCCTGACGGAAACTTCACCCACGAAGTTGCGATACCCGTTTTCCGCCCGGGCAGCTTCACCACGCTGATTGTGACCACGGGTACTGGGACCGACGCCGAGACCGCCTTGAGCGAAAGCATCAAGGTCACGGCGCCGCCGGTGCTGCCCGCAACCAGGGACGTAGCGACCGAGTTCGCCGGCATAGGCGATGCTCTGGAGAGCGTGTTCCGGTTTGACAACGCCACCAAGACCTGGGCCGGGTACAACCCCGACGCCCCGGCTGCGGCCAACGACCTGGACATCGTTAACACCGGCGACAGGCTCTGGATAGCGGTCTCGGCCGATGCCGAGTACGCAGGCGAAGCCCTGACCCCGACCTGGAACCTGGTGGTTGCCCCCTAGGGCCAGATACCCAACCAAGGCGCAAAGCGAGGCCGCCCGCTGCGGCGGCCTCGCCAACCCACTCTAGAAAGAGGTTGAGCACATGACCAAATTTAAGATTCTGGCCCTCCTTGCAGGAGTCGTCCTGCTGTTGGCCATCCCCGCCGCGGCCATGGCGCAGGAGCCGATACCGGCCGATTATTGGGGATCGGTAACAGTGGACGGCGAGCAGGCAGCCGAAGGGACCCCTGTCACCGCCTTTGTGGGCCTTGAAGAGGTGGCGGACACTACCGTCGATGCCGACGGCATCTACGTGATTCGAATCCACGGTAGCCACGAAGGCGCCACCGCCACCTTCAATGTTGGCGATTACACCGCCGCCGAGAGCGTGACCGTCACGCGAGGCAGCCGTGAGCAGAACCTGTCTGCATCGTCCGGCGATGGGATGGACAACGGCGACGGCATGGACAATGGCGACGGCATGGACAACGGCGACGGCATGGACAACGGCGACGGGATGGAAACTCCCGAGCCGCCGCCTGCCGAGCATCCTTCCGTGACTGCTGCCAAAGAGGCCGCCGCGACCGCCTTGGCCGCCAGTAGCGATGCGATGGCCGCGGCTGAGAAGGCCGGTGCAGCCACCGCAGCCGCGGAGGCCGTGGTAGAGGCCGCTAACGCTGCCGCTGCCGCCGCCGACGCCGCTGCCGCCGCCGCGACCGCCTCCGCAGGCGAGGCCGACGTTAACGGCATTGCTGCCCTTAACGCCGCCAACGCGGCCAACGTAGCGACCGGCGCCGCCCAAGCGGCCGCCGCCGCCGCCGCCGCCGCAGCCGCAGAGGTGAGCGGAGGCTCTGAACAGGCGCTGGCCCTGATTAACGCCGCCGTGGCCGCCGCCAACGACGCTGCCGCCGCCGCCCAGGCCGCCGCTGATGCGGTGCAGGACGGAGCGGACGGCGCTGACGGCGCCAAGGGCGACAAGGGTGATAAGGGCGACACCGGAGCCACTGGGGCTGCCGGAGCCGACGCCAACAACGTGTTTGGCATCGTGGCCCTGATCGTCGCCATCGTCGGCGCACTGGTAGCCGGCGGGATCTACCTCCAGAGCCGGAGGGAGAGCTAGGCTAGGCTCCCGGTAGACCAACAAGGCTCAAACAGGCGCCCCGGCCACAGCCGGGGCGCCTTCTCTTTTGGACGTGCGCCCGTCCCCACCCCCACCAACCCCCGCGCACCCCCGCCGCCCCCGCCTGTCCGGCCCCAACCAGGCTGCCCGTCCCGCCCCCCACCCGTCATTCCGGCGAAAGCCGGAATCCAGAAAGTCTCAAATGAACCAACCCTGCGTGTGCATTGACACCGGGAGCGGGGAGGACGGGGTGGGGGCACCCCCCCACCTGTCATTCCGAGAAGCCTGCGACGAGGAATCTAAAACTCCCTGCCCCCCAACCAGGCTGGCCGTTCGTCCAGAGCCTGTCCTGAGGGAAAGCGAAGGGGGAAATCGAAGGGCGGGCGGCCAGCCAGCGCTTGTCCAGGAGCAACAAGCGCCCCCCACCCCCGCCCGTCCATTCCCCCTTCGAGAACCTCAGGACGAACGGACGGACACCCTCACCCCAACCCTCTCCCGTCTAGGGAGAGGGGGAATGCCGGTCCCTTCTCCCCTAGCGGGAGAAGGCTAGGATGAGGGGGAACGCCCCGCACCCCCCCCACCTGTCATTCCGAGAAGCCTGCGACGAGGAATCTAAAACTCCCTGCCCCCAGCCCCGGTTGAAGGACCCCTCCATGGCCCTGCATGACGGGGAATGGTGGGAAGGTCGTGAACAGTGCGGCGCCGGTGAACAACCAGCCTGGATTCCTCTCTCCGCTGCGCTGCGCTCGGAATGACAGTGTGGGCGCTGCGCCACGCCCGCCGCCAACCCGTCATTCCCGCGGAGGCGGGAATCTAAAGTCCTTGCCCCCAACCAGCCAGGATTCCGGCTCGGGGGCCGGAATGACGGAATGGGGGCACCCCCCCCACCTGTCATTCCGAGAAGCCTGCGACGAGGAATCTAAGACTCCCTGCCCCCAACCCCGGTCGAAGACCCCTCCATGGCGCTGCACGAGGGGAAATGCTGCAAGGATCGTGAACAGTGCGGCGCCGGTGAACAACCAGCCTGGATCCCGGCCTCCGAGCCGTAATGACGGTGGCGCTGGCCACCCCCCCAACCCATTGCAAAAAGTCCCCCTATCAGGCACCATAGGGGGGCACCCAACCTGACACCCGTGGACCCAGGAGGTGGCGGCTTTGCGACGGAACATGGCTTTGCTGGCGGTGGTGGCGGCAGTCACCCTGGGCGTCCTGGTCCTCATCTCCGCCGTTCCCGCCCAGGACGACGACGACCGCCCGCCCCAGCCCCTGTTCCCCGACTACTACTCCGGCGCTGTCACCCTGCAGGGCGCCCCCGCTCCCGAGGGCCTGTCGCTCATCGCCTGCATCACCGGCTGCGACACCGGCTACCGCAGCCTGCCCGTGTCCCTGGGCCCCGATGGCGAGTACGATCTCTTGAAGCTGGCCCCGGACGACAATGCCCTCATCGGGGGCGCCGTCCGCTTCTACCTGGTCAACCAGCACGGACGCATTGCCGCCGAGGAGACCGCTTTCTTCCAGGGCATCCTGGGGCTTTACGAACTGGACCTGAACTTCAACCAGCCCCTGGCCACTCCCCCGCCTCCGCCGACGCCGGAGCCGACGCCGACGCCCACGCCGGTGCACCCGGACGTGCAGGCCGCCAGGGAGAACATCGCCCGGGTGGACGAGGCCGTCGTGACGCTGATCGAGGCCGCCGGTAATGCCGACGAGGCCGCCGCCGCCGCCAACGCCGCCGCGGCAGCAGCAGCCGCCGCCGCGGCCGAGGCCAACGCCGCCGCCGCCGCCGTCGAATCTGCCGCCGCCGCCGCTACCGACGCCAGTGAGGCCGCGACCGACGCCAAAGTAGCCTCCGCGTCCGCCAAAGACGCCGCCGCCGACGCCAACGAGGCCGCCGGCAACGCCTATAACGCCGCCGCCGACACCACCGACATCGCCCGGGCCATCAAGGCCGCCGGCGAGAACGCCAACACCGCCGCCGAGAGCGCCCGGAACGCCGCCGACCGCGCCGCAGCCGCCGCAGCCGATGCCGCAGCCTCCCAGGGCCCCCAGGGAGACCCCGGTACGCCGGGCGCGCCCGGACCCGCCGGAGCCGCCGGCGACGACGCCTCGGGCATCCTGGGCTTGGCCGCCCTCATCGTCGCCGCCCTGGCCGCCCTCATCGCCGCCGCCGCCCTCCTGAAAACCCGCCGCCCGGCATAAGCCCGCCCGGCCAGCCCGCCCGTTCCCCCTTCGAGAACCTCAGGGACGAACGGACGGGCTCCGTTTCCCTCGGGACCGGCTCAGCACCAACGGACGGGTCTGCGCTGCCCCCTTGCGCCCCGCACCCTGCCGTCCGGCCCCAACTAGGCTGACCGTTCGTCCTCAGGGAAATCGAAGGGCGCACGGACAGCCGGCGTTAGGGACCGCGGACCAACGGACGGGGTCGGCGCCTCCAGTCCCTTCTCCCCTGGCGGGAGAAGGCTAGGATGAGGGGGGAACGCCCCGCACCCACCACCTGTCATTCCGAGAAGCCTGCGACGAGGAATCTAAGACTCCCTGCCCCCAACCGCGGTTGAAAACCCCTCCATGGCTCGGCATGACGGGGAATGGTGGGAGGGTCGTGAACAGTGCGGCGTTCGTGAACAACCAGCCTGGATTCCGGCTCGGGGGCCGGAATGACGGGTTGGGCCCCCGCACCCCGCCGCCCGGCCCACAACCAGGCTGTCCGTTCGTCCAGAGCCTGTCCTGAGGGAAAGCGAAGGGGGAAATCGAAGGGCGCACGGCCAGCCGGCGCGTGTCCAGGAGCAACAAGCGCCCCAGTCAACCCGTCATTCCCGCGGAGGCGGGAATCTAAAGTCCTTGCCCACAACCAGCCAGGATTCCGGCTCGGGGGCCGGAATGACGGGTTGGGGGAGTGGGGCCGCCTCGCCCCCGCACCCCGCCGCCCGGCCCCAACGAGGCTGTCCGTTCGTCCTGAGGGAAATCGAAGGGCGGGCGGCCAGCCGGCGTTAGGGACCGCGGACCAACGCCCGGAATGATATACTCCGCCCCGCCATGCCGTTTTGGGTGTACATACTCCGCTGTTCCGACGACTCGTACTACACCGGCCACACCGACGGACTGGAAAGCCGGATTGCCCAGCATAAGTTGGGGGAAATCTCGAGTTACACGTCGGGCAGGCTGCCGGTGAGCTTGGTATATGCGCAGGAGTTCCCCACGCGGGAAGAGGCGCTGGGTGCTGAGATGCAGGTGAAAGGGTGGTCGCGGGCAAAGAAGGAGGCGCTTATGCGAGGGGACTGGGAGGGGCTGTCTGCGCTGTCTGTGCGCCGGACTCCCGATGCTCCGCGGTAGGTTGGCCGGTGATCCCCCAGCCCCCGCCCGCCCGTTCCCCCTTCGATTTCCCTCAGGACGAACGGACGGGCTACGCCCTGCCTCAATACGGACGGATTGAGCCCTTCAAGAGTCTCAGGACAGGCTTAGGACGAACGGACGGGCAACCCGCGCCCCCTCCCCCGACATCCCCCGCCCCAACCAGGCTGTCCGTTCATCCTGCGCCCAGTACCCCGTTGGTCCGGCCCCACAAGTCCCTTCTCCCCTCGCGGGCCCAGGTTAGGAAAAGGGGGCCCCCCAAACACGCCCCAACCCGCACCCCAATCCATTGAAAACTTCGCCGCCATCGGTCACGATATAACTTGACGCAACCGGGGACGGGAACCGAGGAGGTGGCGGAGTTGCGGCGGAATATCACTTTCCTGGCGGTCATGGCCGCCCTATTCCTTGGCGCGCTCGCCCTTATCGCCGCCGGCCCAGCCCAGCAGGACGACGACGAACGGCCGCCTCAGCCACTGTTCCCCGACTACTACTCCGGCACGGTCACTCTCCAGGGCTCCCCCGCTCCCCAAGGCCTCCAACTGCTCGCCTGCATCGACGACTGCGACACCGGCTACCAGAGCGAACCCGTGACCCTTGGCCCCGGTGGCGCGTTCGAATTCTTGGTGCTGCGCCCTAACGACGAGGCCCTTATCAAGGGCGTCATCACCTTTTACATAGTCAACGAACACGGCCGCATTCAGGCCGGCGAGACCTCCATCTTCCAGGGAATCCTGGAGATCTACGAGCAAGACCTGAGCTTCGCCCAGCCCCTGCCCACGCAGGCGTCTCCGCCCACGCCGGAGCCGACGCCCACGCCGGAGCCTACGCCGACTCCAACACCCGAGCCGACTCCCACGCCGGATCCTACTCCCACACCGACGCCCCCTCCCGCGCCGACGCCGATACCCACCCCCACCGCTGCGCTGCCGGTGCCCGGCGACCCGGCATTCACCAGCATCCCGCCCGCGGCCCTCATCGCCGGAGCCCTGACCCTGGCCGCCGGCGCCGCCCTGGTCCTAATCATCCGCCGCCGCGCCGTCTAGCATCCCAGCCGCGCCGTCTAACGCCGCCGCCGCGCCCGCCTAGCGCCGCCGCCGCCGCGCCGCCTAGCGCCGCCGCCGCCGCGCCGTCTAGCATCCCCGCCGGGCCGTCTAGCGCCGCCGCCGGGCCCGCCCCCACCCGTCATTCCGGCGAAAGCCGGAATCCAGGAAGTCTCGAATGAACCAACCTCCGCCCGTCCATTCCCCCTTCGAGAACCTCAGGACGAACGGCCGGGCTACCCTCACCACCCGTCATTCCGGCGAAAGCCGGAATCCAGGAAGTCTCAAATGGACCAACCCCCGCCCGTCCACCGCCTGCCCATTCCCCCTTCGAGAACCTCAGGACGAACGGCCCGGCCCCCACGCCCGTCAAAGTCATTCCCGCCCCCAACCCCCAAAGCAATAGGAAGTGAGAGGGGATGCAATAACTCCCCACTGTCATTCCGAGGAGCCTGCGACGAGGAATCTAAAACTCCATGCCCCCAACCACGGCTGAAGCACCCCACCCTGGCCCGGCGCCGCAGGGGAACGCCGCGACGTTGGTCAACAAGCGCTCTGGATTCCGGCTCGGGGGCCGGAATGACGGGTGGGGGGTTACGCACCCCTCCGTCCGGCCCCAACGAGGCTGTCCGTTCGCCCTGACCCCGTCCTGAGGTTCTCGAAGGGGGAAATCGAAGGGCGCACGGACAGCCGGCGGCTATGCAGTAGCCAACCGCCGCCACCCCCCAACCCCACTGACAAAAGGCCGTTGACACCTACACTTCCCAACCCCCAAACTAATACCGTAGCCACCATACCCCGACAACCCAGGCACAGCCCCAACCAATGAGCGAAAATGAGCGAAAACGGTAGGGAAACCAAAAAAAGGGCGCCTCAACGCCCCAACACCCAAAGCAAGAGAAAATGAGAGGAAATAAGAGGGGATCTAAAATTCCCCTCTGTCATTCCGAGGAGCGTGCGACGAGGAATCTAAAACTCCATGCCCCCAACCACGGCTGAAGGACCCCACCCTGGCCCGGCGCCGCAGGGGAACGCCACGATGTTGGTCAACAAGCGCTCTGGATTCCGGTTCGGGGGCCGGAATGACGGGTGGGGGGGTTACGCACCCCTCCGTCCGCCAGGAACCAGGCTGTCCGTTCGTCCTGACCCCGTCCTGAGGTTCTCGAAGGGGGGAAATCGAAGGGCGCACGGCCAGCCGGCGGCTACGCAGTAGCCAACCCCCGCCTTCGCGACGGTGACAGGGAAAACCAGGCGGTAATCCCGCCCTACTGCGCGGCCCGGGAGGGCGACAGCAGCGTAACCTTCATGTCCTGCGGCAGGTTCGACCTTGTCGCCACCAGCCGCGGCTGCGACTGCACCTCGCTCAACCCCATCCGCCGCAGAAACGCCTCCACGTCCTGCAACGCCGTCCCCTTGGCGTGGTTGCCGTGGTGCATCGGTATCACGATCTTAGGCTCCAGGTCCTGCATCGTCTGCAGCACCTGGTCCAGGTCCAGCGTGCACCCGCCGCCCGTGGGCACCAGCAGCACGTCCACCGGCGCCAGCTCCTCCACCTGCCGGGTGGTCAGCGGCCTGGATATGTCTCCCAGGTGGCACACGCTCACCCCGTCCAACTCTATCGAGTAGGCCACGTTCCGCTGCTCCATCTGCTCCGCCACCGGCTCGTCCGGCGACAGCGGAGTCATCACCCCCCGAATAGAAATGCCCGAGTACTCGTACTCGCCGGGGCTGTCGAACACCTTGGGCTCGCCGGCCACGTCCTGCCAGCAGCTATGGTTGGGGTGGCTGTTGCTCACCGTCACCACCGCCGCCGGCCGCGTGTCCGGCCGGAAGCCCAGCGACTGGGGATAGGGGTCGGTCAGCACCGCCAGCCCGTCGGCGTGAAGTCGGAAGCAGGCGTGGCCCAGCCAGGTTATATCCATGGCTGCCGCCTGTCCTGCCTGGAAGTCTCTGCAGATGCTGAAGTAATCGCCGTGGAAACCGAGGAGTAGCCCATCGTCAACCTCCCAACTCCACCGTAGTATAATAAGACCGGCCTTCACGGTCAACGTTTGACCCCGCCAGCACGGAGGGACCATCACCCAGGCGGCCCAGCACTATGCCGGTGACCAACCAGGAAACAGCCCCCAGCGCCGCCCAGGCGGTAGCCGAGCCTGCCCCGCAAGGGCCGGAGACGCTGCGCCGCATGAGAGACGCCGTCCAGGCGGGACAGCCGTGGCCCCACGCCCTGCTGGAGGCCGTCGGTCTCTGGACCCAGCCTTTCGAGGACTTCCAGGGCCGCACCTACCGCTACATGGTCCAGGGCGAGGCCTTTGACTGGCTGACCCTGGCCGAGCGCCTCTGCAGCGAGCTTGACGGCCTTATTCCACCCGACGAGAAGGAGTCGCTGCTCTTCGAGGGACGCCTGCCAGGCTCCGCGCCGCCGGAGCTGTTCCGCGACCTGCTGGGCCCCAGCAAGTACCGCGCCCACCTCAACTTCTGGTACGGCGTGGTCGTCGAAGAAGCCCTGCAGCTCTCGGCCGAGGAAGAAGCCCGCAAGCGGCACACCGCCCGCGGCTACTCGGACACCGAAGAGCTGGTGGAGTACGCTTTCAACCACCTGTACGGCGCAACCCGCTCCGACCTGCTGGACGAGTTCCGGCAAGAGGCAGGCATCAACAAGCGCCGCGGCCTGTCCCTCACCGACGTCAAGAGCTTCACCTACTGGCTGCACAAGCGCCGCCTGAAGATGTGGGACCCGGCCCGCGTCGCCAGCGACACGAGGAAAGGCATCCGCAAGCTCCGCCAACTGGAGCAGGCCGCCGGAAATCCCCACCGAGAGAACGCACCAGCATGACATCCCCCTCCGGCGCCCCGTCCGCCGCCGACATGCCCCGGGCCTACAACCCCGCCTCCGTGGAACAACGGCTGTACCAGTACTGGCTGGACCAGGGCTACTTTGCCGCGAAAGTCCAGCCCGGCCGTGAGCCGTTCACCATCATCATGCCCCCTCCCAACGTCACCGGGGAGCTGCACCTCGGCCATGCCTTGGAAAAGGCCATAGAAGACGCCCTGGTGCGCTGGAGGCGCATGTCCGGCGACCCGACCCTGTGGCTGCCAGGCACCGACCACGCCGGCATCGCCACCCAGTGGGCCGTGGAGCAACGGCTGGCCGCCGAGGGCAGGGACCGCCGCCAGCTTGGCCGTGAAAAGTTCGAGGAGCTGGTCTGGGAGCACGTGCAGCAGTACGGAGGCATCATCCACCGCCAGTCCCAGCGCCTGGGCGTCTCCGCCGACTGGGACCGGCTGCGCTTCACGTTAGACCCAGGCCCCAGCAAGGCGGTGCGCACCACCTTCGTCAACCTTTACAACAAGGGGCTCATCTACCGCCACGAGCGCATCATCAACTGGTGCCCCCGCTGCTCCACCGCCCTGTCCGACCTGGAAGTGGACTACCGGGAGCGGGAGGGCGCCCTGTACCACATCCGCTATCCCTTGGAAGACGCTGCTGGCAGCAGGGAGACGGCCTACGTCACCGTCGCCACCGTCCGGCCGGAAACCATGCTGGGGGACACCGGCGTGGCGGTGAACCCCGAAGACCCCCGCTACCTGCCGCTGCAGGGACGCCGGGCCGTGCTGCCCATCATGGACCGCAGCATTCCCATCGTGGCGGACGAGGCGGTCAGCCTGGACTTCGGGACCGGGGCGCTCAAAGTCACCCCCGGCCACGACCCGGCGGACTTCGACATAGGCCAGCGTCACAACCTGGAGATAATCACGGTCATCGGCCCCGACGGCAACATGACCCAGGCCGCCGGGGAGTTCGCCGGCATGGAGCGTTTCCAAGCCCGGCAGGAAGTTGCCGCCCGCCTGGAATCCCTGGGGTTGCTGGAACGGGTGGAGGAATACACTTCGTCCGTGGGCCACTGCCAGCGCTGCGCCTCAGTAGTCGAGCCTTTAGTCAGTCTCCAATGGTTCGTAAATCTGGGCAGCCACGACAAGCCTGACAGCATCGCCGGCAAGGCCTACGCCGCGGTGGCCAACGGCGACATCCGCATCGTCCCCGAGCGTTTCACCCGCGTCTACCTCAACTGGCTGGAGAACATCCGGGACTGGTGCATCAGCCGCCAGCTTTGGTGGGGACACCGCATCCCGGTGTGGTATTGCGGCGACTGCGACGCCCTGACGGTGTCCGTCGAAGACCCCACCGAGTGCGCCGCCTGCGGATCGTCCAAGCTGCAACAAGACCCCGACGCCCTGGACACCTGGTTCAGTTCCGGCCTGTGGCCCCATTCGACCCTGGGCTGGCCCGACGACACCGAGGACCTGCGCTATTTCTACCCGACAACCGTGCTGGAGACGGGCTACGACATCCTGTTCTTCTGGGTGGCCCGGATGATTATGCTGGGTATCGAGAACACCGGAAAACCGCCCTTCCGCACCGTCTTCCTCCACGGCATGATCCGGGACGGGACCGGGGCCAAGATGAGCAAGACCAGGGGCAACACCATGGACCCCCTGGAGCTGGTGGATAAGTACGGCACCGATGCCCTGCGCTTTGCCCTGACCACCGGCGCCGCTCCGGGCAGCGATATTCGCTTCACTGAAGGCAGGCTGGAGGCGGCCCGCAACTTCGCCAATAAGGTCTGGAACGCATCCCGCTTCGTGCTCAACAGCATCGAGAACCAGGGAGGCCCTGACTGCCTGAACGCCCCGAATGCGGGAGAACACCGGCAGGACCGCTGGATTCTGAGCCGCCTGCACCGCACGACGCAGGAAGTCAACGACGCCCTGGCCGGCTTCGAGTTGGGAGAGGCCCAGCAGAAGCTGTACGACTTCATCTGGGACGACTACTGCGACTGGTACATCGAAATGGCCAAGGTACGCCTGCGCTCCGGGCCCGGGCCGTCTCCCTTGCCGGTCCTAGTCCACGTGCTGGAGCGCACCCTGCGGCTGCTTCATCCCTTCATGCCCTTCGTCACCGAGGAAATCTGGCAGCACCTCAGGTCTGCCCTGCCTCAGGGCAATAGCAGCGGGGAGGGTCTGGCTGAATCCATAATGGTCGCCTCCTACCCCCAGGCCGACGCCGACTACCTGGACGCCCAAGCCGAGGAGGAAATCTCCCTGGTCATGCGTACAGTGCGGGCCATTCGCAACGCCAGGGCGCAGCTGCGCATACCTTCCAGCCAGCCGCTGGAAGCCCTGGTCGAGGCCAACGGCTGGCAACAGACCATCGAGGAGGAAGCGGACGCCCTGCAGGCCCTGTCCAGGGTGGAGCCACTGCGCGTCCTGTCCGACGGCGCAACGCAGGCGACGGCGGCTAGGGGCATCTCCCTGGTGGTGAGCCCCCTGGTCGTCCGGCTGCCGCTGGAAGGGGTGGTGGATCTGGCAGCCGAGTCGGAGCGCCTGCGAAATGACCGGGAGGAATGCCAGCGCAACCTGGACAGGGTGTCGGCCCTTCTGTCCAACAACAACTTTCGCGGCAAGGCCAAGCCCGAGGTGGTGGAACGAGAGGAAGAGCGCCTGACTGCGCTGCAGGAGCGCCGGCAACGCCTGGACGAGGTCTTGGAGCAGTTGGGCCACGAGAAATAGGCAGAAGGATCGTCTATGGCCCAAAGACTAGGCATCATCGGCTCCCCCATCGGCCACTCCATATCGCCGCAGTTCCAGCAAGCCGCCCTCGACCACCTGGGCCTTGAGGCGACCTATCAGGCCTGGGAGGTCGGACCCGACGGCTTGGCGGCCTTCGTCGACGGGCTACGCAGCCCTGGAGTGCTGGGAATCAACGTCACCGTCCCCCACAAAGAGGCAGTCATCCCCCTCGTGGACCAGGTGGACGAATGGGCCGCCGCGGCGGGAGCGGTAAACACCATCGTTAACCGCAGCGGGGTTCTGGCAGGTCACAACACCGACGGGTCCGGGTTCCTGCGCGCGCTGCGCGACGAAGGGAATTTTAATCCCAAGGGCCGCCAGGCATTGGTGCTGGGCGCAGGGGGCGCCGCCAGGGGAGTTGTCCTCGCCCTGGCGAGGGAAGGGGCAGCGAAAATCACCATCGCCAACAGGACCCTAGACAGAGCGCAACGTTTGTGCCGCGTGGCTGTCGACAACGGCCTACAGGCCCAGGCCGTGTCGTTGGGCTCGCAAGGGCTGGCCCAGGCAGCAGCCTCGGTGGAGCTTATAGTCAATTGCACTACTTTGGGCATGGCCCACGGCCCGGAAAAACACCAGTCCTTGCTATCCTGGAAACAGATACCAGCTACGGCCTTGGTCAACGACCTGGTGTATAATCCCCAGGAGACGCCGCTGCTGAATGAAGCCAGGCGTGCGGGCGCTTCCGTATTGGGAGGGCTGCCCATGTTGGTGTATCAGGGAGCGGCTTCTCTGGAGATGTGGACAGGCCGGGAAGCCCCGGTGGCGGTCATGCTGGAGGCAGCCGCCCGCGCCATGGCGGCCCGCTAGCCGCCGATGCGATTCCCACCAAGTCCCGTCCCCAAGATTTGCCATGAGTGAGCGCGCGTAAATGGTCCGGTTTTTCACCGCCGGCGAGTCCCACGGCCAGGGGCTGGTTATTATCGTCGAAGGCGTCCCTGCCGGCTTGCCATTGGACGAGGAGTTCATTGCCGCCCAGTTGGCCCGGAGGCAGAAGGGCTACGGGCGGGGCGGCCGTATGCTCATCGAGCAAGACCGGGCCCACATCATGTCGGGCGTTCGCCACGGTTGCACCCTGGGTAGCCCCATAGGAATGACCCTGGAGAACAAGGACTGGGTCAACTGGCAGTCCGCCATGGCCGTGGAGGCCGTCGAGAACCCGGATGCCGATGGCCGCGGGCAGCGCATCACGCGCCTGCGGCCAGGCCACGCCGACCTGGCCGGAACGATGAAGTACGGTTTCGACGACGTTCGCAACGTCTTGGAGAGGGCCAGCGCCCGGGAGACCGCGGCCAGGGTTGCCGCCGGAGCGGTGGCCATGCGGTTTCTCCAATCATTCGACATAGTGCTACATAGCCACGTAATTTCTATAGGAGGCGTGGAGGCGGCGCCTGCCGAGGAAATCGACTGGGAGGCCGTCGAGGAGTCTGCCGTACGCTGCGCCGACACGGAAGCCGCCGCCCGAATGGTTGCCGAAATCGACGCTGCCAAAGAGGCCGGTGACACAGTAGGAGGCGTCGTAGAGGTGGTCGCCGAGAACCTGCCCATCGGACTGGGGTCCCACGTCCACTGGGACCGGAAGCTGGACGCCAGGATCGCCCAGGCGTTGATGTCCATCAACGCGGTCAAAACCGTTTCCATTGGTCCCGGATGGGAGACCGTTGGCCTGCGGGGTTCGCAGGTCCACGACGTCATAGAGCCGGTGACCAATCCTGCTGAGCCCTGGCAGCGCGGGACCAACCGTCAAGGCGGGACTGAAGGCGGTATGACCAACGGCATGCCCTTAGTTGCACGTTTCGGCATCAAGCCCATTGCAACGCTGGTGAATCCGCTGCCGTCGGTGGACCTGGACACCGGCGAGGCGGTGCAGGCCCACTACGAGCGGTCAGACGTGTGCCAGGCCCCTCCTGCGGGCGTGGTCGGCGAGGCAATGGTGGCGCTGATCTTGGCGGACGCCTTCATGGAGAAGTTCGGAGGAGACTCCGTGGAAGAGACCCGCCGTAATTTGGCCGGGTACCTGAAGACCGTAGGCCCCCGTCAGACCCGGCCGTAGCGCGCCACTTCTCACCTCACCTAACCTGGTCCGTGCGCAGGACCGGGCACGACTCAGATGGCCACGGCTACCTTGTGGGCCTGGTACGTTGCCATTTCTATATCCCGGGGCTGGGAGCAGTCTCCGACAGCATGAAGTCCCGGGACCATCCCTTTCAGGCGCTTATACAGACCGTCGTCGGCTTGGCCGCCGCCGGATATCACCACCGTGTCCACACCCTGGATGGTCCGGGTCATCGCCGGGCTCACCACGTGGTAGACCTCCACCGAGTCTTCCTGGATTCGGTTGACCCCCGTCAGGGGGCTCATGGTTACGCCCTTTCCCACTAGCCGCCCGTACAGGTGGTGCCACACGGCTCTGGCGTGTATACCGCCGCCCACGGTGGTCAAGCCTGTGACTATCTCCACCTGCTTACCCTGGTCCGCCAGATAGTCCGCCAGCAGGCATGCCGGCGGTGTGCCCTGGGTGTCGATGATCACCACCCGGTCCCCGGTATCGGCCCCGCTAAGCACATCGGCCACGGTCAACACGTTTTTCCCCTCGACCCCGGGAATCTCGGGCAGATAGGGGGTCGAACCGGTGGCTACGATCACTTCCTGCGGGTCTTCCGCGAGAATGTTCTCCACGCCGGCTTCCACTCCCAATCTCACGTCTACGCCCAGCTTGGGCAGCTGCTTCTCTCCGAACAGGATGATTTCCTCGAAGGACTGGCGCATAGGCGGGATCATGGCCAGTTTCACCTGGCCACCCAGGCGATCCGAGCGTTCGAACAGCACCACCCGGTGCCCGCGCTCCGCCGCGACCCGGGCTGCTTCCATCCCCGCGGGCCCGCCGCCGACCACCACCACCTTCTTCTGCACCGGCGCCGGCCCCGGATCGGCCCAGTCCTTTTCGTGCCCGGTCACCGGGTTGTAGATGCAGGTGATGGGCAGGCCCAGCGCCGACCCTCGTCCGGCGCAGCTCTGGTTGCACGCTATGCAAGGCCGGATGTCGTCAACCCTGCCTTCTTTTGCCTTGTTGGGGAAATGGGGGTCGGCGATAAGCTCCCTTACCATTCCTACCAGGTCCATCTTCCCGGTTCCCAGCATCTCCTCGGCCAGGGCCGGGGTATTGATGCGGCCGATCCCTATCACCGGCAGGCCCACCAGACCCTTTATATCAGCGGGCTGCTTGGCGAACTCTCCCGGAGCATGGTAGTAGGGAGGCACGTGGGAGCGAATCGAGACTTCGCCGGGTTGGGTGCCGATCCACATGTTGATATAGTCCAGCAGTCCGGAGGCGTCCAAAAGCCGCGAGATAGTCTTGAGGTCTTCGTAAACGAGGCTGTAGTCCACCATGTCGTCGTACAGACGCACACCCAGGAGCAGGTCGGGCCCCAGGGCATTCCTGACCGCCTGGAGCGTCTCCATCATGAAGGTGGACCGCTCTTCCATGGTGTCGCCGCCGTACTTGTCGGTACGACGGTTGCTGTGGGCATGCAGGAACTGGGAGACCAGCGAGTAGGAACCGATGCCGAGTTCCACCCCGTCCAAGCCGCCGCGGCGGGCCCGCCGCGCTGCTTGACCGAAGGCATCGACCATCTCCTCCACGTCATCGATGGTCATTTCGTGGGGCATCACCTGAGCGTAGCCGAAGGCCGGGGTCGGCACCGCAGAGGGGGCCATGGTCAACCAGTCGCCATTCAGCGACTCCCGTTGGCTGGCCCCGGACTTTCGGCCCGGCTGGCTTAGCTGGGCCATTACCGGCACCGGAAATTCGTGGACCAGGTCGGCGACGCGCTGGTATCTGGGGATGATGCTATCGTCGCAGTTCATGAATTTGCCCACTGCGCTTGGATGCACCGCGCAATTGCCCATGGTGACCAACCCGGCGCCGCCCTTGGCCCTTTCACGCAGATAGTGCCCGTAGTCCTCGTTGGGCATCCGGGAGTCCAGGAAGTTGGCCCCGTGGCCGGTCACGACGATTCTGCTTTGAAGGGTGTATTTGCCTAGCTGGAAGGGAGCGAAGAGCGTGGGGAACTGCTGGGTCATGTCGCCACCTCATTCTGAGCCGGGGCCTGCTGCTAGGCTTTGCCGCCACCCCCGGCCCGCGCGGGAATTATAGCACCGGCGCTGGATGGGACCGGCATTCCGGGTACGAATTGACTGATTGGCAATTCCCGCTATACTGGCCGTAGTCCTTGAAACAGCCAAAGGATCGGAGGGTTCACGATGGAAGGTAAGGTACAGATAGAGATCACATACTGCGTATCTTGACAGCATCTGGCGACCGCCACGTGGATGGCGAACGAGTTTTTCAGGCACTTCGGACCAGATGTAGCGGTGACTGTATCCCCCCGAGGACAGGGAATCATGGAGGTCTTCCTGGACGGGGAGCGGATTTACGACAAGGCGGCTGAAGGCGGGAAGTTCCCGGACCTGGAACGGGTACGCGCCCTGGTCAGCACGGTGCGAGCGAGAATCGGGGAAATCGAGCCCGGCTACAGCACCCCCGGCGGCCCCCGGGTCGAGGCCCCAACTCCGGAGCCCGCTCCGGCCGACGACTAGCCTGGCGCAACTGCGCCGTAACCCATGAATACTACAGCCCCTCCCTCACAGGAGGGGTTGTACTTTTGTCCAGACCTGTTGTGAAAGCAACCGCTGGGGCTGGGAGGCGTCCAACACCAGCCAGCGCTCCGGGTCTTGGGAGGCCTGGGCCAAGTAGCCCTTACGCACCCTGGCGTGAAAGTCCGAGGGAGCCGTTTCGAACGCATCGGACAGCTCTCCGCTCTTGCGTCTCAAGGCTGTTTCCGGAGCAATGTCCAGCAGCACGGTCAGGTCGGGAATCAAGCCGCCGGTGGCTGCACGGTTTAACTCGTACACCAGGTCCAGGTCCAGCTCGCGTCCGTAACCCTGGTAAGCTACGGTGGATGCGGCAAAACGATCGGCTACGACTGTGACTCCGGCTTCCATGGCGGGCATCACGACGTCGTGGACCAGTTGGGTTCGGGCGGCTACGAACAGGGCCAGTTCAGCGATTGGTGAAAGGGCTTGCCGGCCTTTGAGCCAGGGCCGTAGGACTTCGCCCAGCGGCGTCCCGCCGGGTTCACGAGTTGAGAGGGCCGGATAACCTCTTCGCTTGAGGCGCCGGTGGAGGGCACGAGCCTGGGTGCTCTTTCCCGACCCGTCCAGGCCTTCGAATACGATGAACTGCGCCACGGCTTTCCCAGCGCCTAAGGCCGGTAGAACATGACCGAGCGTTCCGGCTCGCGGCCGTGGCTAACCGTGGCTACGTTGTACCGGTGGCCCAGCAGGTGCTGGAGGCGTCGGACGTAGGACTTCTGAGGCCGCAGTTTCACCGAGGTCTCACCCGTAAGGACTCGATTGGCTGCATCCTCCGCTTCCCCTAAGGCGCGCTCCAAGACCTCTTGGGGGTCTTCCTCTTCTTGTTGGAACCGTCCCTGCCCCGGGTTCCACTCCCTGGCCACGGTGCGGAGGAAGTCCTGCACCTGGGGCATGGTGTTTTTGCGCATGACGTAGACGGGCTTGCCGTTGGCTTCGGCGATCCTTACGAGTTGTGAGCCCCGGCGGTAGTGGGTCTTGGTGGTCAGGACCATGTCAGCCCGTCGCAGTTCACTGGCTACCTGCACTGAGATGCCGGTCTCATCCACCGCCGCTTCCAGCTTGTCCCGGCCTATCCCGAATAGGAAGACCTTGGCTTCCAGGTCCCTTGCCTGGTTGGCGCTGACAGCGGCCTTTCCGGGCTCAACTGCGGATGGCTGGGAGTATTCCAGATCCCACGGAGTTGGAGTCTGGTCGTTGCTTCTGGCCTGCTCCCGGTCCCTTTGGACCTGTCCGGCCTCGTCCAACCATCGCACTTCGGGGTTTATGGGGAACCCCCTGAGCCATTGGTCCACCACTTGGGACACGTTGTCGTGGACCACCAGCCGCTCCCAGTCCAGAATCTCTACTACTACGTCGAAGGTTGGAGGCCCTTTGCGTTCCAGCACGCTTTTCTGGGTGCCCCGGTAACGGGCCTCCTGGTCTCCCAAGGTGACCGTTTGTACCCCGCCGACCAGGTCGGATAGCGTGGGGTTCATAATCAGGTTGTCCAGGGTGTTGCCGTGGGCGGTAGCGACGAGCTGCACGCCCCGCTCGGCGATGGTCCGGGCCGCCGCCGCTTCTTGCTCAGTGCCCATCTCGTCGATGATGATCACCCCGGGCATGTGGTTCTCCACGGCCTCGATCATCACCCCGTGCTGCTTGTCCGGGGTCGGCACCTGTATTCTACGGGCCCGCCCGATGGCGGGATGGGGAACGTCGCCGTCGCCGGCAATCTCGTTGGACGTGTCGACGATGATGACTCGTTTCCTTCCTTCTGCGGAGAGCACCCGCGCCATTTCGCGCAGCATGGTGGTCTTGCCCACGCCGGGCCTGCCCAGCAGCAGGATGTTCTTTCCGGAATAAGCCAGGTCTTCGACTATCTTGATAGTGCCGAATACCGCCCGTCCCACCCGGCAGGTGATGCCCACGACTCTCCCCTTGCGGTTGAGGATGGACGATATGCGGTGCAATGTGCGCTCGATACCGGCCCGGTGGTCGCCGCCGAAGTCACCCACCCGCTGTACCACGCAGTCCAGGTCTCCTTGGGCAACTTCATCCTGGTCAAGATCAACGTCGTATGTTGAGAACCGGGCCTCGGGCGGGCGGCCCAGGTCCAGGACCACCTCCAACAACTCTTCCAGGTCCTCCCGGCTGCGCAGCGAGTCGGCTACCCGTTGGGGAAGGACATCGAGAAGCTGCTCCAGCTCCCGCCGTACGTCTTCGGGCACCGTTATCAACGTCTTTCCTCCGCAGCCGCCGTGCCGGGACTCGGGACCGGTGCGACCGCATCTTTGATTGTCGGGCGGGCCGCGCTCGACTGCCAGGCCCCGCATCTGCCGGCGCGGCGTTCGAGAGTATCGATGGATTGAGCGCTGCCTGTGTGGAATTTTGCCATCATTCTACTGGAGAGGCGATAAGGTCCAGGAAATGGCGGTGCAGCCGCGTGTCGTTGGTGAGCTCCGGATGGAAAGCGGTGGCCATCAGGTTCTGTTGCTGGACCGCCACCGGCCGTCCGTCGGCCAGGCAGGCCAGGACGTTCACTCCATCGCCGACGCGGGTAATTACCGGGGCTCGTATGAACACGCCGCGGAAGGGGGTCTCGTCGAAGCCGGCGAGGCTCAGGTCTTGCTCGAAGCTGTCTACCTGGCGGCCGAAGGCATTGCGGTGGACGCCAATGTCCATCAATTGCAGGGGAATGGGGTCTTGTTCGGTGATTTCATTGGCCATCATAATCATCCCGGCGCACGTGCCCCACACCGCTTTGCCGGACTTGGCCATTCGGACCACCGGTTCCCGCAGGCCGTAGATGGTCATCAACCTGCTCAGAGTGGTGCTTTCTCCACCGGGAATAATGAGGCCGTCTAGTGGATCCAGTTGCCGGGGCAGCCGCACCTCCCGGCCATCCACCCCCAATGCCCCGAGTTTGGCTAAATGTTCGGCAAAGTCTCCCTGTAACGCTAAGACGCCTACTTCCAGCTCAGCCAAAGGTCTCGTTTTTTTCACCGTGAACTTGAAGCGTCTGCTCCAGACAGATCCCCACTGCGGGGCCGGTCATCCCGGCACGAGCAAGTGCGCCCGTCCCATGGGGCTAACGCTGCTTGCTAGAAACTTCTGGGGGCCAGCAATTCCTCTTCGGGTATGCTCTTGGCGCTCCTGCCGACCATAGGCTCTCCCAGGTTGGCGGAAATATCGGCCAGGATCTTCGGGTCGTTGTAGTGGGTAACCGACTGAACGATGGCGTATGCCCGCCGCTCGGGGTTTCCCGACTTGAAAATGCCGGAGCCGACGAATACTCCGTCAGCGCCCAGTTGCATCATAAGGGAAGCATCTGCCGGGGTGGCCACGCCGCCTGCAGCAAAGTTGACCACGGGCAGGCGACCCATGTCCTTGGTCTTGGTCAGCAACTCCAAGCTGACTTTCAGGTCCCGGGCCTCCACTACCAGTTCATCTTCGGGCATATTCTGGAGCTTTCGTATGGCGTCCTGCACGGCGCGCATGTGGCGGACCGCCTCCACCACGTCGCCGGTGCCCGCCTCGCCCTTGGTGCGAATCATGGCGGCGCCTTCGGAGACCCGCCGGAGGGCTTCACCCAGGTCTCTGCAGCCGCAAACGAAGGGCACCGTGAAGTCGTGCTTCCAAACGTGGTGCACCTCGTCGGCGGGGGTCAACACTTCGGACTCGTCGATGTAGTCTACTCCCAGGGCCTCGAGTATCTGGGCCTCGACGAAGTGGCCGATGCGGCACTTGGCCATCACCGGTATGCTCACGGCGTCGATGATGGACCTGATGACGGCGGGGTCGGTCATGCGGGCGACGCCGCCCTGGGCGCGTATGTCCGCGGGCACTCTCTCCAAGGCCATAACCGCCACTGCGCCGGCCTCGGCCGCTATCTGGGCCTGTTCGGCGTTGACTACGTCCATAATGACCCCGCCCTTGAGCATCTGGGCGTGGCCCTCTTTGACCGTTGATGTCCCTGTCAGTACGTCGACCATGGCAGTCTTCCTATTTACGTCCGAACGATATCCGAGATTGAGACGGGTAGTATTATACGATACGCCTCTAGCTATTATCAATTGAGCCTGAGCCGCTGAGGTGACGCCGCTGCCGTGGACGGTTACAGAGCAACGAGGCATTTCTTGACAGCATCTTTTGGGGGGACTTAATATAAATTCAGCCTGCCGAGGTAGCTCAGTTGGTAGAGCACGGCACTGAAAATGCCGGTGTCGACAGTTCGATTCTGTCCCTCGGCACCGGCGCTAAGCCGCCGCAGCAGGCGCCCAGGGCGGAAGTGGCTCAGTGGTAGAGCACCTCCTTGCCAAGGAGGGGGTCGAGGGTTCGAATCCCTTCTTCCGCTCCAATGATCTTTTGTCCCCCTTACTGGAGTTGACCCGCTCCTGGCCGACAACCCCCGAGGACTCGGCCGCTTGGCCGACGCTGTACCGTTAATTCCCCAGAAGCTATAATCACCCTCGCGCGGCCAAGCCCCACCGTGCGGCGACGGGCTATGCTGCCCGAACTTGCCGGAATGGGCGCAGTCGGTCAGACGGCCTCAGCAACACGCCCCTTGGAGCGGATATATGGCAGACGGTAAATTGATCTGCTGGGCCCACGGGTCAAGCACGCAGCTTGAATATCCCAACCGGGTTACATCGATACGCCATACCGGGCCCTTCGCTCGCATCGAGGGGGCGGTGGGGCAGAACACCTGGGCCCACTTGCCGGTGCCGACACCCACGGTGGTCAACGGCAGCAGCGTCCGCGTCAACGCCGTATTGACCAGCTTCCGCGCGAGGGCAAACGCCAGGGTCCACGAGGTGATAGTCTACGACGGTGACCGCCGCATCGCGGAACACATGGACCTGGACCTTCGAGGCGATCACCTGGACGCCCGGTTCGAGGCGCCGGATACGCCGGAGGCTGGAAAGGGGATCAGCGTGACCCTGGGTCTGTCCTTCGATGACAACGCGCCGGACGTCCGATCGATGCAGATCGAGATCATTGGAGTAGGCATCGAGTTCCTGACTTGACGCGCTTCATTCGCGGCGCCGGCGCTCCACTGGCATCTATTCTCACTAACCGCGGGGCCTGGGCCGGCTGTTCTGAGTCGTATGCCTGCTGACAAGAACCAATTCCAAGACGGCGAGCCGGCGCTGCTGCTGGACCGCAAGGGACGCCAGTACTTAATCAACCTGGCCGGCGAGCAGGTGTTCCACAGCCACCTGGGACGCCTGTACCACGACCAGCTAATCGGAAATACCGTGGGCGATTGGTACCGGACCGACCGCGGGCACACCGTTCTTGCCGTGCGTCCCACGCTGGCGGACATGGTCCGGCAGATGCCCCGGGGCAGGCAGATTATCTATCCCAAGGACCTGGGCAACATCGTCAACATGGCCGACATCTTTCCCGGGGCGACGGTCATAGAGGGCGGCCTAGGCTCCGGCTCGCTTACGTCGGCCCTGCTCAGGGCGGTGGGCTCAGAAGGCCGGGTGATCACCTACGAGATCGATGAGTCGGTGCCGCCGCTGGCACTGGCCAACGTCAAGAAGGCCGTCCACGACCCGTCGAACCTCACGGTGAAGGTCGTCGACATCTACCAGGGGATTGCAGAGCGGGACGTTGACAGGGTGGTCCTGGACGTTCCGGAGCCGTGGCAGGCGGTGTCGACCGTTGGGGATGCCCTGGCAATGGGAGGCATTTTGCTGAGCTTTGTGCCGACCATCCTGCAGGTGCACCAGTTGGTGCTGGAACTGGAGCGGGACGGCAGGTTCCAGCGGGTGGAAACCGTGGAGACCCTGCTGCGGCCGTGGCACGTCACCCAGCGCAGCGTGCGCCCGGCCCACCGCATGGTGGCCCACAGCGGCTTCTTGACCACGGCGGTGCGTTGCAGGCCCCGCCGGACGCCGGCTGCGGCGGCAGGCGAGCCCGAGGACGACAGCCCCGAGGAGGAAAGCAATGGAAGTGATGAGTAGGGACAGCACGATAGAGTTCCTGCAGCAGCACGTGAAGACCGAGATGCTGATGAAGCACCTTTACACCGTGGAAGCTGCGATGCGGGGTTATGCCCGGCGATTCGGCGAGGACGAGGACCGCTGGGGCATCGCCGGGCTGCTGCACGACTTCGACTGGGAGATTTGCCCGACGCCGGAGGAGCACCCCAACTACGGGGCCCAGATAATGCGTGACCACGGCTACCCCGAGGACATGGTGCGGGCGGTGCTGACCCACGGCGAACACACCGGCATTCCCCGGGAGTCGTTGATGGAACACACCCTCTTTGCAGTGGACGAACTGTCGGGATTCATCCGCGCGGTGGCCCTGGTGCGCCCTTCCAAGAGCCTGGACGACGTAACTCCCCGGTCGGTGCGGAAGAAGATGAAGGACAAGGCCTTCGCCAGGGACGTGAACCGGGACGACATCGTCCGCGGCGCGGAGGAGTTGGGCGTGGACCTGGACGAGCACATCGCCTTTATCGTCGAGAGCATGAAGCCCATTGCAGGCCGGATCGACCTGGCGACGGGACCTGCTGAGGGCTAGAAGAGTCTCAGGGCTGGCTATGTCCGGGCCATTCCCTCCAGGTGACGAGCCACTACCCGATTAGTCCGCCCATGTCGAGCGGTGAGTCCTGCCACTGGGGCATTGGAGCAGCGTAGCGTCCCTCCAGCAGCGACAGGTGGCTTGGAGCCAGCAGGGGCACTGGAAGCTGCTCCGCCACTTTCCCAGCGTCGTCAGAGGGGCTGAACCCCCACAGGTCCGGCTCGGCTACTTCCTTGCCCTGGCACAGCACTTTGAAGTCGCCCAGGCCTCCGGGACGGGCCAAGTCCAGCATACCGGCGCGATTGGCCTGGGCGGCGTATTGGGGAAGGTCCAGCGCTGCCAGCCGCTGCTGCATTCTGCTCAGGCCAAGGTGACGCAGGAACTTCCCCTGGGTGTCCAATCCAAGCAAGTCCAGGCCGTGTCGGCGTCCGGCGTCGATGACCGAGGTGAAGTCGACCTGGGCGGTGATGTCCTGCCGCCCGACGTGGCGCAGTGGAGCGTCCAACTGGGTGTGCCGATAGTAGGTGGTCAGCGTTCCGCGGGGCCTGAGTTCCGGCGAGTAAAGTTCGGATGCGGGGCGGCCGTAGTCCACGGTGAGGACGAATCCCCTTTCCAGCGAGGCGGCGACCTGTTCGGCCCAGCCGTCGAGGCGCAGGCAAATCTCGGCGGTCTGGCCTGTTGCAAGCTCGATGCCGAGCGCCTGCAGGCGGGCCGCCAGGGCTGGTGTCGAGGGTTGGCCCTGGCGCGACACCAACTTCCCGCCCTCGAGACCCACGTAGGCCTCCTGCAGCCCGTCGGGGGTCATGGTCACCTGGTGCACCGGGAAGGCGTCCAGGTACTCGTTGGACAGGATGCACCCCACGAGCCGCTGGAAGGGGATGCCGGAGGTTGCTATCCGCGAGACGCCGGCGTTGGGGCAATCGTTGCCGGCGCCCGCCTCCAGCCCCGGAGCAGCCCGGCGGTCCAGGCAGACGTAGCGGAGGGACGGCGGGGACTTGCAGGGCAGGCTGTCCCAGCAGGCGGCCAGGTCCCGGCACAGGATGCCGTTGCCGGCGCCCAACTCCAACACGGTGAAGGGGTCGGGGCGGTCCAGCAGTTGCCACATCTGGAATAGCTGGACGGCCAGCAGCGCGGCAAACGCGGGGTGGACCTGGGGACTGGTGTAGTAGTCGCCATCTGGTCCGATGGGGTCACCGGAGGAGTAGTAGCCGCCGCGGGGCCGGTACAGGGCCAGGTCCATCAACTCGGCGAAGGTTATGGCGCCGTGCTCGTCGATGCGCCGCCGGACCTCGGACTCAGCGGGGGTCATGGTTTTGGCCGGCCCTGTGCTACGCTCCAAGCCGCACGTTCGCCCTTCGATTTCCCTCAGGACGAACGGGAAGCCGCCCGGTACATGGTTAGGAGGGAGCACGGCAGGTTCATGGCGGGGATGGGAGGGAGTTTGGCTGAGGCTGGGGTTGGTGAAGGATATCTGTGGCGGGAGGTCACGACCGCTGGTCAATGGGAACGTACTCCAGGTCCATGTCTCCCGAGTACTCCAGCAGGGGCCGGATGAGGATGTTGTCCTGGTATTGCTCCATGCACTGTAGGGCCCAGCCGGGGATGCGGCCCAAGGCGAAGATGGAGATGAACAGGTCCTCTGGGATGCCCAGCAGGTAATAGATAGAGCCAGCGAAGAAGTCCACGTTGACGAAGATGCCCCGGGAGCGGTAGGGCACCATGACCTTCTCTTCCAGGTAGGTGAGAATCTGGAACCACTCGGGCTTGCCCATCTTCTCGCCCAAAGCCCGGGAACGCTCCCTCAGGTGGCGGGCGCGGGGGTCTTCGGCCTTGTAGACCCGGTGACCGAAGCCCATTATTCGGCCGCCGCCGTCCAGGATGTTGCGGGCGTACTCCTCGGCGTTCTCCGGATGGCCGATGTCCAGGGCCATCTTCATCACTTCCTCGGCGGCGCCGCCGTGCCAGGGGCCTTTCAACACGCCGATGCCGGTGGTGACCGCGGCGTGGAGGTCGGACATGGTGGAGGCGGTGACCCTGGCGGCGAAGGCGGAGGCGTTGGCGCCGTGCTCGGCGTGGAGGATGAAGTCCACGTCCAGCAGGTCCACGGTCTCCTGCAGGGGCATCTCGCCGAAGAGCATCTTCAGGAAGTTGCCGGCGTGGTTCAGGCTGGGGTCGGGGGCCACGGGTTCCAGGCCCTGCCTGAGCCGGTGGTGGGTGCAGGCGATGGTCGGGCCCATGGCGGTGAGGCGAATGGCCTTGCGGATAGTGGCCTCGGGTGAGCTGTCGTTGACGTCGGGGTCGAAGGCGGCCAGAGCGGATATGCCGGTGCGCAGGGCGTCCATGGGGTGGCTGGCCTTGACCAGGTCGAGGACCTGGATGACCTGGTCGGGGAGGATGCGGTTGGCCCGCAGGGTGCGGTCGAAGTCGGCAAGCTGCTGCTTGTTGGGCAGGCTGCCGTAGAGGAGGAGGTATGCGGTCTCTTCGAAGGTGGAGTGTTCCGCCAAGTCGTGGATATTGTAGCCGCGGTAGAGGAGCTTACCTTCCTGGCCGTCGATGAAGCTGGCCTCAGAGGTGTCGAGATAGACATCCTTGAGTCCCTTCATAATCTCGGGGGCCATGTGCCTACCCTCCTTCCAAGACCGTGACTAGGCCAAGACCGTGACGAGGCCGGGAACGCGATGAGGGCGCTTGGTCCCTGCAGCAGCGCTGGCCTCAACCGGGACGAGGGGCAGGTCACGCGTTACAACCGGATGCCGCCTTGGGGAACGCGGGGGATTTTAGCATTGGCCCATGGGGGTGTCAAGCTAACCGGAGGGCCGGCGAGGCGTTGGAGCGCAGGCACGGGCCGTTTTTGTAGAACTGGGACATTTGGAGACATTTTGGGACACCAGGGCGGGGGGTGAGGCGGAGGATTTTAGATCCCCTCTCATTTCCTTCCATTTCGCCCCATCTTGCGGGTTGGCCTGGGTGGGAGCGCCTGTGGGCACGGGTCTCCGAGGGCCTCAGTGGCCGATTGGGTTTTGGGCTACGGGTTGTGTTGCCTGCTTATATGGTAAGGGGGCGAGGGTGGTGGGGCAAGGGGGAAATGACAGTAGGTTGGGGACAGGCCCTTCGACCAACTCAGGACAGGCCCTTCGAGAGCCTCAGGGCGAACGGAGGGTGGGTGGACGGGAAGGGGGCGTCGTTGACAGGGTGGCGGGGCTGTGTTGGAATTGGCCTATTCCGAGGCTAACCAGAGGCAGGGAACGGGTTGGCCGGGCGGTTGGTGGCGGACCAGTATACGGCGGGAGGCAGCATGGCCGGGAATGCAGCAAGCAACGGGCGAGGGCAAAAGGGCATGCCTTTGCCTTCTATCGGGCGGCCGGTGGTGCATTCGACGCAGGGGGTTATTTCGTCGGGGCACTACCTGACGTCGATGGCCGGGATGAGGATGCTGCTGAGCGGGGGCAATGCCTTCGACGCCGCGGTCGCGGCCAGTTTCGCCGCGGCGGTGGTGGAGCCCATGGCTGCCTACTCGCTGGCGGCCGAAGGGGTGTTCATGCTGCACCACGCCGGCAGCGGGAAGCTCCTGTCCCTCAGCGGCCAGGGGACTGCGCCGGCCAAGGCCACCGCCGGCTTCTTCAATTCCCAGGGACTTGAGCGCATTCCAACGGGTCCGGGAACCAGCGCCCACCTGTCGTTCACCGTTCCGGGCATCGTGGACGCCCTGCTGTCGCTGCTGGAAGACTACGGCACCAAGTCCGTCGGCGAGGCGCTGGCCCCGGCGATCCACTACGCCGAGCGGGGCATCCCCAACTACGAGTACATGATCGGCAAGCTGAGTGCGCCGGTGAGCGGCGTGCAGTTCGATAACTACCCGCCGGGGGGCTGGGACGTCTTCTACGACGACCGCGATCTGCCCGCTGCGGGGTCGCTGCTGGTGCAGCCGGGGCTGGCCAACACCCTGAAGAGCATGGCCGCCATGGACGGGGCCGAAGCGGAGACCAGGGACGAGGGCATACGGCTGGCCCGCAAGGTGTTCTACCAGGGCTCCGTGGCCAGAACCATCGCCGAGTGCTCGCAGAGGACGGGGGGCATACTGGCCCTGGAGGACCTGGCCGGCTACCAGTCCAAGTACGAGCAGCCGGTGAGCACGACGTTCAGGGGCTACGAGATATGGGGGCCCAGCGCCTGGACCCAGGGGCCGGCGCTGATGCAGACGCTGAACATGCTGGAGCGCTTCGACCTTGAGGGAATGGGCTACAACTCGCCGGCCTATATCCACACAGTGGCCGAGGCGATGAAGCTGGCCCTGGCCGACCGGGAAGCCTATTACGGGGACATCGACTTCTCAGACATACCCGTGGAGGGGCTGCTGTCCAAGGAGTACGCCGCGGAGCGGGCCAAGCTCATCGACCCGGACAGGGCGTGCCCGGAGCTGCCGGCCTACGGCGACCCGTGGCGTTACACACCGGCAGGGGCATCGCCGTGGGCTGCCACGGCGTCGGTCCCGGCGGGGACACAGGACGGCGATAACGCGGCGAACGACGGCACGACCTACGTGACGGTCCTGGACCGGGATGGGAACATGGTCAACGGGACCATCAGCGGCGGGGCTTTTGCCAAGTCGGTGTTCTTTCCGGAGTTGGGATGCGCTCTGAGCACCCGCAGCGAGATGTTCAACTGCGTCCGCGGTCATCCCAACGTGGTGGAGCCGGGAAAGAGGCCCCGGACCACGCTGGTGAACTACATCGTATGCAAGGACGGCCAGCCGGTCATTACCACAGGGTGCCCCGGGGGGGACAACCAGGCGCAGGCCAACGTGCAGCTGATTCTGAACACGCTGGTGTGGGGGATGGACCCGCAGCAGGCGGTGGAAGCGCCCAGGTTTTCCACCCAGAGCATCATCAACTCGTTTCATCCCCACGTGTACTATCCGGGGCAACTGGACGTGGAGACGGGCATCCCCGAGTCGACGGCTGAGGAGCTGCGGGCGCTGGGGCACAAGGTAGTGAGGCCGCTGAACTGCGGCGTCGGGGCCACGGTGGCCCGGAGGGACGCCGCCAATGGCGTTATGAGCACCGGGGCCGACCCTCGGCGGCCCTGTTACGCCCTGGGGTGGTGATTTCGGGAGAGGGCGGTTAATGGCCGCCACGGGGGCTTAGGGGGCGGGAATCGGCGGTATTCCACCAGCGTCACCCCCGCGAAGGCGGGGGGTCTAAGGCCGGACGCGTGGAGGGCCAGCGCGGGTTGGAGGCATGGACTTCAGATTCCTCGTCGCAAGCTCCTCGGAATGACAGGTTGGTAGGCCGGGACCGGGGTTGAGGCGCAGGGTTGTTCGCCCTTCGATTTCCCCCTTCGAGGGCCTCACGACAGGCTCAGGACGAACGGACGGCCTGGTTGCAGGCCAGCGTTGCGAGGTTCCCGCCTGCGCGAGAATGACGGGTTGGGGGCGGGAATCAGTGGTATTCCACCAGCGTTACCCCTGCGAAGGCGGGGGTCTAAGGCCGGAAGCGTGGAGGGCCAGCGCGGGTTGGAGGCATGGACTTCAGATTCCTCGTCGCAAGCTCCTCGGAATGACAGGTTGGGGGGCCGGGACCGGGGTTAAGGCGCAGGGTTGTTCGCCCTTCAATTTCCCCCTTCGAGGGCCTCAGGACAGGCTCAGGACGAACGGACGGCCTAGTTGCAGGGCGGACGGACGCGGCGAGGATGTAGGATAGGCCCTTCGACAGGCTCAAGGTGGACGGTTGGGGCTAGGGGATCTGGATTCCGGCTTTCGCCGGAATGACGGGTTGGGGGCGGGAGCGACGGGCTGGGGGTGTTGGGGGACGGACGGCGGCGGCGACAACAGGTTTGATTGGGATATAGAATAGGGTGTGGAGGGATGGCCGAGCGGACGAAGGCGGCGGTCTTGAAAACCGCTATACGGGTGACTGTATCGTGGGTTCGAATCCCACTCCCTCCGCCAGGGCGCTGTTGATGAAATAGCCGCAGGAATTGCGGTGTAGCCCAGAGGCGAGTTTTGCAGGATGGCCGCTCGTGACGTGGAGCGTGACGCCATAAAAGGCCAGGGCTGGGCCAGGCAGGTCTGCTTATGTCGGCGCCAGCGGTTGCACCGGGCTGAGGCAGGCGCTCACTGCAGTCTTAGTCTGCGGCGCTGCGGTTGCACCGGGCCGAGGCAGGCGCTCACTGTAGGCTTGGTCTGCGGCGTTGCGTTTGCAATGGGCTGAGGCAGGCGCTCATTGCAGTCTTGGTCTGCGGCGTTGCGGTTGCACCGGGGTATTGACATGGGAACCCCATTTTCCCTATAGTGCGTATATGGGTTAATAACGTCGGCCCAGACCAATATTTAGCTACAGCTAGTGCGTTTATAGATAAATAACGCCAGCCCAGACCAATACCTAGCTACAGCGCCGCAGATAATCTGCAGTGGCGGGAGTTTTCTTTATGGCTAAAAAGGATGAGATGGCCCTAATGGCCCACCTGATGCGCCGGGCGGGATTCGGCGCGGCTCGGGAAGAGTTGGAAGAGAGGGTGGCGAAGGGGTATGAGGCGACGGTGGAGGAGCTTCTGAACCCGCCGCCCGAGGACCCTGCCGGCAAGGCAAGCGTGGATGCGCTGCTCTACCGCTACCACCCCGGCACTTTCCTGCCGGGCGGCACGCCGACTATGGGGCAGGCCCGGTACATGTATAGCTTGCGCAACAGCCGTAACCCATTGTTGGACAAGATGGGGCTGTTCTGGCACCAGGTCTTTGCCACAGGCAACGCGAAAGTGGACAACTGCAACCTGGTGCTGGACCAAATCGACATGTTCCGGAAATACGGGATGGGCAACTATCGCGAGTTGCTGGTGCAACTGTCTAGAAACCCCGCCATGATTTTCTGGCTGGACAACAATGAGAATCACCGGGACGCGGTCAACGAGAACTGGGGCAGGGAGCTGCTGGAACTGTTTTCGATGGGGGTCAACAACTACACCGAGACGGACGTGCGGGAGGCCTCCCGGGCGTTCACCGGGTGGACCGTGACCCCCAAGATGCCGCGTCTGCCCTATGGCCGGTTCCCGTGGAGCTTTGATTACCGCGAGGAGGACCACGACGACACGGAGAAGACCTTCCTGGGGCATACGGGCAACTTCAATGGCGAGGACATCATCGACATAGTGGTCAAGCAGCCGGCGACGTCCCGGTTCATCTGCCGCCACCTGTACAACTTCTTCGTGGCGGACGAAGTGCAGGTGCCGGCCTGGACCATCGAGCCGGCCAGGGACGAGGAAGCCCTGGCGGAAATGATCAAGTCGTTCGAAGAGTCGGGTTACGAGCTGAAAGCCGTGCTCCGCACCATATTCACCTCGCAGTTCTTCAAGGACGCCCGGTTCTCGAAGGTCAAGAGCCCGGCGGAGGTGATAGCCGGGACTCTGCGGCTGGTGGGCAAGTGGGACCAACCCACGCCTGGAATCAGGACTTTGGGCGAGCAACCCGACTACATGGGCCAGGCCGTTCTGGACCCGCCCAGCGTCGAGGGGTGGTACACCGGCAAGGAATGGATCAACAGCGGCTCGCTGCTGGCCAGAGTCAATTTTGTTGCTGACCACATGGCCGACACCAGCCTGCCGGGAGTCAAGAGCATCATCGCCGACATGAAGGCTGAGGGCGTGACAACGCCGGAGCAGTTACTGGCAGCGGCCCTGGACCACATGGGCTACCTGGAACTCGCCGACGAGACCAGCGAGCAATTGCTGGAGTACACGAGGGGCGGCGGCGACCTGGACTGGAGCGACGAAGCGGCCGCCGGGACTCGAATTGGAGAGACAATGGCGATGATCGGCGCCACAACCGAGTACCAGTTCGGTTAAATTTCCAGGAATCCGAAGTACGGGAATCGAGAGTACAAAGGAGGACGGGGCATGACTTCTACAACGAAAGACCCGGTGATCGTAGTCCTGCAACTAAGCGGCGGCAACGACTATTTCAACACAGTAATCCCATACAACGACCCACTGTACGTGGACAACCGGCCAGTCGTCAGGTATCCCCTGGAGGAGGTCCTCAAGGTGGATGACGAGATGGCCTTTATGCCCAACATGGGTCCAATCAAGGAGCTATACGACCAGGGGAACGTGGCGGTGATCCACGGCATAGGCTACGCCAATTCGCCGCGGTCCCACTTCCGGTCGATGGACATCTGGCATACCTGCGAGCCGGACATAATAGGGATAGAAGGCTGGGCCGGCAGGGTGGCCAAGGCTCTGGACCCCAATAAGGACAACGTGCTGACCGCGGTCAACTTCGGCCACGGCCTGCCCCGGGCGCTGGTGGTGCCCGGCGTGCCGGTGGCCGCCATCTCGGACCTGTCGACCTACGGTCTGCTGACGGGGATAAGCGACCAGGAACAGCGGGCCAAGGCCCTGGACCTGTTTGCCCGGATGTACTCTCCCGCCATCGGCGCAGGACCGGTGAACGACTACCTGCGCAGCACCGGCATGGACGCCCTAACGGGCGCAGATATCGTCAAGGTGGCGCCGGAGAAGTATTCCTCCAACGTGGAGTACCCCAACACGAGTATCGCCAACCACATGAGGGATATCGCCCAAGTCTACCTGGCCGACCTGGGGACCCGCATCTTCTACACCCAACACGGCAGCTTTGACAACCACGCCGGCGAGATGGGCGCCCATCCCACATTGTGGCAGGACGTGTCACAGGCAGTGGGAGCGTTTTTCGAGGACCTGCGCGAGCACGGTCGAGGGGACAACGTGATCATGTACGTGTTCTCCGAGTTCGGCCGGAGGGTACGGGACAACGGGTCGGGCACCGACCACGGGGCCGCCGGGGCCTCGTTCGTGATCGGCGAACCGGTCAAGGGCGGCTTCTACGGCGAGTACCCGTCCCGGAAGGCCGAAGACCTGGAACAGGGCGACCTGGTGCCCAACTACGACTTCCGCGGGGCTTACAGCACCATTGCCGAGGACTGGTTCGGCCTGGACGCCAAGCCCATCGTCAACGGGAACTTCGAGAAACTTTCGTTCCTCTAAGCGCCCTATCCGGAGCCTGAGCCTTAGCTTGATTGTTGCGTCAGCGGGACCAGCCTGGCGGGTGCAGAGGCAGATTGCCGTCGGGCCAGCCTCCGGCCGTACTTCCATAGGGAGACTGCGCTCTTCAGCCTGACTCCCATAGTGCGGTACCGATTCAGCGACAGCACCCGGCGGGTGACCGCCGGACACCCTGTGCCCCAAATTAAGGAAGACTAGAGGGACTCTAGAAGGAGATAAGCCTGATGGCAACCGAAACCGTTGTCGGAAGACGCGCCTGGATATATAGTCATCACATTGGAAGGTATGCCGAGACAGGCACGGGTTTCAACCATCCCGTAGGTGTTGCCCCGGCCAAGGACGGCGTGCTGTACGTCGCCAGCAGGGGTATCGACCTCGTCGAGATTTGCCGAATCACCAAGTTAACGGTGGAGCAAGACTTCATCTGCGAATTCGGCGGCGGAGGAGAGGACCCAGGGCAGTTCCGTTTTCTGACCGCCGTGGCCCTGGACCGGGACGAGAACGTCTACGCCTCCGACGAGTGGCTCAACCGGATTACCGTCTTCGACAAGGACGGGGAATTGTTGAGGACCTGGGGAGAAGCGGGCCCGGGCCCAGGGCAACTCGACGGGCCGTCGGGCATGGCGTTCGACCAGGACGACAACCTGGTAATAGTCAACGGCAATGACAGCCGTATCCAGAAGTTCGACAAAGACGGACGCTACCTGGGCGGGTTTGGCCGGAAGGGCAGCGGGGAAGGCGAAATGGATACGCCTTGGGGCATCACCATCGACAATAACGGGGACATCTACGCGGCCGACTGGAACAACCACCGGGTGCAAAAGTTCAGCGCCGACGGCGAGCACCTGCAGACCATTGGGCGCGGCGGGTCCGGCCCGGGCGCGCTGAGGCACCCCAGCGGTGTGGCGGTGGACGGGGAAGGCGACGTGTACGTGGTGGACTGGATGAACCAGCGCGTAGTCATCTACGATGCAGAGGGCAAGCCTTTGACCCATCTACGCGGGGATGCGGCGGACGTGTCCAAATGGGCCCAGATGACCATTGACGCCAACCCGGACTTTGCAAGACGCCGCCGCCAGATGTACAACCTGGAGGAGCAACAGAGGGTGTTCGTCATGCCGGTGGCCTGCGCTTTCGACCAGCGGGTCAACCGCCTGATCGTCTGCGACACCCAGCGGGAACGCTTGCAGATATACCACAAGGACTCCAACTACCTTGACCCCCAGCAGAACCTGTAAGTGAATCACCCGTTCACGGGTCAAAGGCACACTGACCGCCCCGGCGAAAACGGGGCGGTTGTTGTATTATCCGGACAACGCCGGTTGTTGATTTGGGGAATACCGGTCTAGAGTTCCCGGTCTTTGGCCGGGAGCTCTAAAGGGCGATAGCGAGTCGACGCCGGCGCCCAAGTCGAACCGACATTGCTGAAAGAGAGGGGAGCTGATGTACGAATTCGCAAAGCTGACGGAATCTGACGTAGCCGCCTGCGGCAGGGAGCTACGGAGCGCGGCCGCCGACGCCACCGGCCTGCAGGACGCCGCCGGCAAAGTCGTCCGTTTCCTGTACGAGAATCTTACGGATTCGGACGGCAACACGGTCAACGCAATGATCCGGTTCTTCAAGGTCCATCCCTATAACAAGCTGGACTTCGAGCTGCAGACGTACGTGCGGGGTTTCCTAATGGCCTACTCGGGGCCGGGCTCCAATCCTCCTCCCGACTCTGTCCTGCCGTGCTTGACGCTGCTGGCCAGCGTGGCAGACCTGGAAGCGTTGACCAGGCGCAGGAAGTCCATGCCCCTCGTCGACGCCGGCGTGATGGCGGGAATACCAATGCTCAACAGGCTGTTCGAACAATTCGGCGTAGACCTCGAATTGCTGGGGCAACCGGACTCGGCGGGGATGCAAACACTGTCAACACAAACGTTGAACACCTTCTACGTACCCGAGGCCCTGGGCAGCCCCTATGTTCCGGGACAGGAGGCCTTTGTGGCGGCACTCGGGGTCAAGTCGGCGCTGGGCTTCGGCGGGATCCTTCCCAACGGAGAGGCGTTCTTTCTCATCATGTTCCCCAGGGTCAGCATACCCGCCGAGGTGGCGTCGGCCATCAGGAACTTATCCGCAAGCGTCAAGGAAGCGGTAGCGCCGTTCGTAGGCGACCAGCTTTCCTGAGTCTGATCTACGGCATGCCGGCGAGCCTGAAGCGAAGAGACCGGCAGCCAGGCAAGTTTGGTGGGCAGTTGGAGGGAAGCCGCTGCGGGGCGGCCGCCCGGCGCCTGCGCCACTAGACGGGATATAACGGGGGTGCCCATGGCAGGAAGTCCGCAACTGGACAAAATCATACAGGGATTGAGGGAACGGGCCGCAAACCCGCCAAAGACGCCGGAAGAAGGGCGGCAAAGGTACGAGGCGATGACGGAGTCGTTTCCAGTCGACGACGACATCCGCACCGAGAAAGTGGCCGCCGGCGGCGTGGCGGCGGAGTGGATCACGGCCCCGGGAGCGGAAAACGGTGGCACGTTGCTCTATTTTCACGGCGGGGGATTCGTCATCGGGTCGATCAGGTCCCACCGGGAAATGCTGTCTCGAATCTCCCGGACCGCGGGCTGTCGCGTGCTGGCGCTGGACTACCGGCTGGCGCCGGAGTTTTCGTTCCCGGCCCCGGTGGAAGACGCGGTTGCGGCCTACCGCTGGCTGCTGGGCCAGGGGATAGACCCCAAGAAGATCGCCATCGGCGGCGACTCGGCGGGGGGAGGCCTGATGGTCTCGGCTTTGGTGGCCCTGAGGTACCTGGGAGAGCCCCTGCCGGCCGCAGGGGTGGGTCTCTCAGCGTGGGCGGACATGGAGGGCGCCGGCGAGTCGTTCACCACAAATGCGGACAAAGACCCAATGGTAAACCGGGAGGGTATCCACCGGTTTGCCGGGGCCTATCTGCGGGGCAAGGACCCGAGGGCGCCGTTGGCGTCCCCGATCCACGCCGACCTCAGCGAGCTGCCGCCGCTGCTGCTGCACGTGGGTTCTATTGAGTGCCTGGTGAACGACACCACTGTGTTGGCGGAGAGGGCGAAGAAGGCGGGCGTGGAGGTGGAGGTGGAGATTTGGGACGACATGCCCCACGTGTGGCACCAATTCGCCGCGGTGTTGCCCGAAGGCCAGCAGGCCATCGAACGCGTAGGGGAATTCATACGCAAGCGCACCGGCTAGGGCCCCGTGAAAATTCCCCGGTCCTCTACGGGTCGGGACGGTAGTCCATGCCGACGTGGCCCTCTTCCTCCAGGGCGGCATATTCTTCTGGGGTGTAGCCCAACAGGTCCTGATAGACGTATTTGTTGTCTTCACCCAGCCTGACGGGCCCTCGGCGGATTGTGGCGGGGGTCTCGGACATCTTGTAGGGGGCGCCGGGGTAGAGATGCGTGCCGGTGTCCTCTTGAAAGGCCTCTTCAAAGACCCCGCGGCGGCTCACGTGGGGATCGGCGAAAACGTCTCGCGGGTCCATCACCGGCCCCGCGGCCACGCCCGCTTCTTGCAGCAGCGACATTATCTCGTAGGGCTCCCGTGAACGGGTCCAGAGGCTGATTTTTTCGTCAATCTCGTCGTGGCGACGATAGCGCTCAGCCGGACTGCCGAACCCATCTTGCGCGCACCACTCTGGGTCGCCCATGGCCCGGCACAGCTTGCGCCAGTCATCGTCGTCGGTGACGGTGATGCAGACCCACCGGTCGTCGCCGCGGCAAGGGTAGCAGCCCTGGATGGCGGAGGGATGCCGGTTGCCCAAGGTGGAAGCGTTGCGCCCATTCATGGTGTAGTCCATGAATGCCTCGCCTTCCAGGGGAATCAGGGCCTCGGCCTGGGAGACCTCAATCAACTGGCCCTTGCCGGTGCGCCGGCGGTAGTGCAGGGCGGCCAGCACGGCGAAGGCAGCCTGGGTGCCGGCCGAGGCGTCGCCCATCAACGTATTGGTGAGGGTTGACGGGTCCATGTCGGCATAGCCGCGTTGAAGCACATGTCCCGCCATGCTCTCTATGTGGAAGCCGAAAGCCCGGTGATTCCGGTAATGGCCGCTGTTGGCGTAGGCGGGCATCCGCAGCATGATGATAGACGGGTTAATCGACTTTAACTTCTCATAGGAGATGCCCAGCTTGTCCATGGTCTGGGTTGGACTGTTCTCGAAGACGACGTCGGTGACGGCAATCAAGCGCCGCAGGACTTCCTGGCCTTTGGGCAGCAGCAGGTCGACGGTCATGCCCAGCTTATTGGTGGCGTGGGGGTTGAAAAGGGGCATCTGGTTCCAAGGCCGCGCCCCCGGCATGTGCTGCGGGGCGGCGTATAAGGGCGACACCAAGGCTTTCGGGTCCGGCTCGCTGGGACGCGGGGTGCGGCTCCGGCTCCTGGTCAAGGGGACGAAGGCCTTGAGAGACTCGACCCTGATTACCTCTGCGCCCAGCCCGGCCAGGAACATGCCGCAATAGGGTCCCGCCCAGACGACGCCGAACTCCAATGCCCTTATGCCTTGCAACGGCAGTCTTGGCACCGATAGGCCCCTAAATCACCCCGGACTGCCGGAGGGAGTCGATGTCCGCTGGTGTGTACCCCAAGTCGGCCAGCACCTCTTGGTTGTGCTGGCCCAACAACGGAGCGGCCCTTCGCAAGGCCCAGGGGGTCTCGTTCATGACAAAGGGCCTGCCCGGCTGGGTTATGGGGCCGGCTTCAGGATGATCGACGTGGGCGAATGAGCCGCGTTCGTTGAAGAACTGCATGTTGAACACTTCTTCCATGGTGTTCAACGGCGCGCCCAGCACATGGGCCTTCTGGGCAGCTTCCCAGACCTCTAGTTTGGTCCTGGACAGGATCCAGGGGTAGAAGACTTCCTCGAACTCTTCCTGGAGCCGTGGGTCAGTCTGGGCTTCCAGGGAATGGAATTTGGGGTCTTGCAGGGCTTCGGGAGAGCCGATCATCTCCACCGTCCTGGAAAAGTAGACCCCGGCTCCGGTGATGGCGAAGTACCCGTCCAGGCAGGGGAAAACGCCGTGGGGGTAGCCGGCGAATCCCCAGTCTTCCCGCCCGGTTATCTTGCCGGCGTATTGGTAGGCAATGAGGGCGGTCATCCGCCTATCCACGGACGAAAGCTGGGTCTCCATGATGGAAACATCCACGTGTTGGCCGACGGGCCGGCCGTCGTCGGGGTTGCAGGAGAGGAAAAGGGCGCCCATGGTCGCCACGGCGGCGGCGGCGCCGGCCTGGTACAAGGTGGCGTTGGGCCCGAGCTTCAGGGGCTCTCGTTCAGGCAGCCCCGTTGCGGACATCTCGCCGCCCATGGCATAAAAGATGATGTCCGAGCCGCGGTAGTCCCGGTAGGGGCCCGTCTGGCCGAAGTTGGAAATGGAGGTCATCACGAGGTCAGGGTTTACGGCCTTCAGGGCCTGATAGTCCAGGCCGAAGGACGCCATGGTCCCGGGCCGGAAGCTTTCCACGACGAGGTCGGCCTCCCCGACCAGCTGGCGGGCGATGTGGCGGCCTGGCTCAGTGGCGAGGTCCAGGGTTATGCCACGCTTGTTGGTGTTCAGGTGGAGGAACAGGCCGCTTTTTTCGGGATGGGGAACGTCGCCGGGAAAGGGGCCGGTTCTTCGGGCCACATCACCAATACCGGGCCGCTCCACCTTGATGACGTCGGCCCCCTGGTCGGCCATCAGCTTGGTGCAATAGGGGCCGGCCAGGTGCTGGGTGAAGTCGAGGACCTTTATGTGGGACAGGGCTTGGTCAGGCATGGACGACTAATGACCCCTGTTTGACGGCATGGAGTTCCGAGGCGAGGCTGTTCCGGCCGGTGGTCAGGCCGACAGGTGCTCCCGCTAATGGGAAACCTGCTCGGCAAACTGGCGTTGGTGTTGTTTGATGGACAGGCTCAGCCAAGGGATTCGGGGTTGACCGGAGTGGGCATGGCCTGCACTTCCGGGAGGACTTTCTCGGCAAAGAGCCTGAGGCTTTTTTCCGCCTTGTCCCTGGGCATACCGCCGTACATCATGTGGACGACGATTTTTTCCATGCTGATGTTCTTCTGCAGCGTCTTGACCCTGCTGATAATTTCGTCGGGAGTGCCGATGGGCTGGGTGGCTTTGCGTGCGGCGAGATTCCTGTCGGCAGAGCCCACGTCGGCAGTCTGGCGTTTGAGGTACTCTTCGTAACCGGATATGCCCTCGAACCCGGGGTTGTTCCATTCGAAATAGTGATGCTGGGCTGCGGAGAGCTGGTTGTGGAAAAAGGTCCAACCCTCTTCCGCCTCCTCCGGGGTCTCGGCGCAGTACATCCAAAGAAGCGTCGTGGGCTGGTCGGGCGGGAGGCCGAGCTCCTTTCGGATTGCGTTAAACCTCCTCACCTTGGTGAGCATCTGGTCGGCGTCATCGTCGGCGATGAACATCTGGCCCAGGCCGTTCTGGGCGGCCAACCTGGCCGACGCCTCGGTGGTGAAGGCCACCTTGATGTTCTTGGTCAGGTCGCCCTTATGCCTTGCCTGGGGCCGGATGGTGGTGGGGGGAATGTCGTACACTTCGCCTTTGAACTCGAAACGTTCGGCGCCGTCGGCGGCCTTGATGGCCCTGACCACGTCGTAGAAGTACTTGTGGGACTCCCCGATGGGGATGTTCAGGGAGGCGTACTCGTGGGGCGCAATGCCGCGACCGATGCCCAGGTGCAGGCGCCGCCCCTTGAGGAGGATGTCGAGCATGGAGATTTCGTGGGCCAGCCGCACCGGGTTCCACCACGGCGCAACGACCACTGCGGTGCCCACGTCCACCCGGCTGGTGCGGCCCGCCCAATAGGCCAGGTACTGGAGGGGGTTGGGCTGCATGGAGTAGGCGGAGCCGTAGTGCTCGGTGGCCCAGATGGAGTCGAAACCCAGGGGCTCGACCAATTCCCCCATGTACAGGGTGTCGTCCATGTTGACGACGTCGGGGACGTCGGGCGGCCGGCTGTAGTCATTTGACAAAAGACGGTCCCAATCACCCTGATTGTAACCGGTAACCATGACTCCACAATGCATTAACGTGTTCCTCCAACCTGGGAAGTAATCCCAGGGCAAGCCGTATTATTCCGTGAGAAGACCCTGGGGCAGTCTCCAGCGCCCTTTATGGGTCGGTCCGGGATAGTAAGGCCGGGACTCTGCTGATTAATCGGCAGAAACCGGCGCTTCTTCGGTGGCCGGTACGGCCTGCAAGAGCTGGGTCTTGGCCTTGATCATGTCGTCCCAGTAAGGGGTGGCCCAGGGGACCATGTCTATCATCAACCCGTCGGGGCCCTTGTACTTGCGGTTGACGCGGCTGCTGCCCGGGCACTCGGAGCCGCCGTTGGCCGCGAAGGACGCGACGGACTCGTCCAAGTCGTCCACGTAGAACCCGATGTGGTGGACGCCCTCCACCGTGGAAGGCCCATTGCCCAGGTTGGGGACGTCGTCGGTGCCGAACTTCAGGATGGCAAAGAAAATGTAGCCGTCGGACAGCCAGACACCGTGTGCACCCGTGTCCTTGGGCTGCCGCAGTATCTCCTCCATCCCGAAGACTTCTTTGTAAAAGTCCGCGGTCTTGACCGGGTCCTGGGTATGCAAGGCAATGTGTTTAATGCGAGCCATGACTGCCCCCTTACTGCTCAATATCGTTCGGGGCATAGTATACCGCATTACAATGAAATTAGCATCAATTGACCATCCGGGGTGCCGTTTCTATCTAGGGGAAAACCGCGGGCGAGGTCGAGAGCGGTCCGGGGCCCCGGTTTCCAACGGGGCAAGGTTTGACAATGCCAGGCTACATCCATATAGTCACTGCCAAGCCGCGGGAGCACGGCCAGCCCCGGTTTCGGTTAAAAGCCCTGCCCCGCTCGTTTACCACCACCCTTCCTTGCGAGCGGGGCAGGGCGCGTCGCTGGCGGGGTGACCATGGAATCCGACGAGGAAGGAGTAGTCATGTCGATAGAGCGCATCAACCCACCCGGCTTATTCGATCCGGGCGGGGGCTATCATCACGTAGTAAAAGAGGGGAATATAGCCTATCTCTCGGGCCAGGTAGGTATGGACAAGGACAGGAACATACCTGAAGACCCGGCAGAGCAGATAGAGCAGGCGTTCAAGAACGTCGAGGCGGCATTGGCCGCGGTGGGCAGCGATATGCGTCACATGACAAAGTGGACTGTCTACTTGACCAACAGCGAAGACATTGCCGCGCTGGTAGCCGCCAGAGTCAGGTACGTTCCCGACGAGTTCGTACCGGCCGCCACGTTGATCCTCGTCGCCGGCCTGGCGTTGCCGGCGCTCCGCATCGAGATCGACGTAACGGCGGTTGTCCCGTAGCGGACCTGTAGTCGCCGGCTGGATTACTCCCAAAAGCCGTTAGCCGCTAAGGGCCTTATCGATGATTGCCCAGACCAACGCGCAGATTGGCCCTTCGCGGCAAAGCGGAGTTTGAGCAGTGGAATATTTGAACTTTGGCTGGATCATTCACGGCTTGTTGGCGGCCTCCCAGGGGCCCACGAGCCGCCGCGACCTGATGTACCTGAGCCTGCGGAATATCCGGTCGATAGTGCGGATGCAGGAAGGGACCATTTCCGGAGAAGCCAACGACCTGGTGGACCTGTACGAGCCGGTGCCCGACGGGGCCGCGCCCAGCCTGGAGCAGATCGAGCGCATGGTGATGTTCATGCAAGCGGAGATCCGCACCTGGGAACGCCCGGTGGCGGTCACCTGCAGCGCGGGCGTGGGCCGCACCGGCACAGTCCTGGCTTGCTACCTGGTCTACGCTGGCTATAAGCCGGACAAAGCCGTTTCCCGAATATGCGAGGTGCGCCCGGGCGCGATTGAGACCAAGGAACAAGAGGAAGCGGTGCACCAATACGACGAGATGCTCAAGTCCCGCGAGCGGGAGCGGAGAAGGAAGGCCCTGGAAGACTTGGACCGGCTATAGCCGGCCCGGCGCAGTCCGCCGGGTTTCCGGTTCGCCGACCCAGCTTCAGTTTGAGTTGGCGGGGCGAAGCCCGTGTTCTTGATGACCATTAAGGAGTGGCCAGATGGCAGAGTATCAGTTTCTTACCTATGAGACCCTGGACGACGGCAAGATAGCCCGGATCTTCATGAACCGCCCGGATGCCCGAAACGCGCAGAACCGGGGTATGCTCGTCGAGCTGAACGAGGCGTTTCTCAGGGCGGAGGCCGACGACGAGGTGCGGGTGGTGATCTTCGGCGGGCTGGGACCGGTGTTCAGCGCGGGGCACGACCTGGGTTCCTCCCAGGCGCGTTCGGAGCGGGAGCCCGGCCCGGAGCAGCACTACACCTACCAGAGCTACGGCGGGACCAAGGGAGGCTCGGAGCAGCGGATGCTCCAGGAGTGGCACTTCTTTTTCGAGAACACCCTGCGCTGGCGCAACCTGCGCAAAATCACCATCGCCCAGGTACAGGGCACGTGCCTGGCGGCGGGGCTGATGCTGGCCTGGTGCTGCGACCTGATCGTGGCCGCCGAGGGCACGGTCTTCGCCGACGTGGTCGGCGCCAGGCTGGGCATGTGCGGCTTGGAGTACTACGGGCACCCGTGGGAGTTCGGGCCACGCAAGGCCAAGGAACTGCTGCTCACCGGCGACTCGATAGACGCGGACGAGGGCTATCGCCTGGGCATGATCAGCAAGGTCTTCAACGGCGAGACGCTCCAGGACGACACGCTGGCCCTGGCCCGGCGCATCGCCCTGCTACCGTCGATGACCTCGCTCCTCATCAAGGAGTCAGTGAACCAGACGGTGGACAACCAGGGCTTCTACAACGCGCTGAACGCCTGCTTCAACCTGCACCAGCTGAACCACGCTCATTGGGCACACGTCACCGGCGGCCGTCCGGTGGGAACGCCGGAATTCGGCGTGCCCGATTGGCGCAATGCGCCGCGGGTCAAGCCGGCCGAGAAGACGACGGCGTAGTCTGTCCCCTAAGCTCTGAAGCAGCCGGCAGCCGGCAAAAGATGGTGTCGACCAAGCCGGTTCCGGCGAGGCTATTGGGCGAGGCAGCCGTTACGAAAATTTATTGACAGCGACTACGCCGACGCCTAATATTGAGGCAATTGGACCGAACGAACAACGGTTAACCGTCCCACAGGTGAACACCCTCGTCAGAATGGAGGCAATATATGGCTAACAGAGACGAAATGGCTCTCATGGCCCACCTGATGCGCCGGGCCGGATTCGGCGCCACCCGGGAAGAGTTGGAGCTGCGGGTGGCCCGGGGATATGAGGCTACGGTTGAGGAGTTGATTAGCCCTCCGCCGGCCGATCCCGCCGGTGAGGCGGACCCGGAATCGGTAATGCTTCGCTACGTCCCCTGGGCCTTGCTGCCCGGCGGCGAGACGGTGCCGGGCCAGGCCATGTGGATGTTCTGCATGATCAACACCCATACGCCGTTGGTGGAGAAGATTGCCCTGTTCTGGCACCACGTATTCGCCACGGGCAACGCAAAAATCGACAACGGCAACGTGACCAACGACCAAATCGAAATGTTCCGGAAGCACGGGATGGGCAACTATCGCGAGTTGCTGGTGCGGCTGGCCAAGGACCCGGGCATGATTTACTGGTTGGACAACAACGAAAACCACCGGGACGCGGTCAACGAGAACTGGGGCAGGGAGCTGCTGGAGCTGTTTTCGATGGGGGTCAACAACTACACCGAGACGGACGTGCGGGAGGCCTCCCGGGCGTTCACCGGGTGGACCAAGGCCCCCAACATACCGCGGCTGCCCTACGGCCGCTATCCATGGTACTTCGAGTATCGCGAGGAAGACCACGACGACGAGGAGAAGACCTTCCTGGGGCATACGGGCAACTTCAATGGCGAGGACATCATTGACATAGTGGTCAAGCAGCCGGCGACGTCCCGGTTCATCTGCCGCCACCTGTACAACTTCTTCGTGGCTGACGAAGTGCAGGTGCCGGCCTGGACCATCGAGCCGGCCAGGGACGAGGAAGCCCTGGCGGAAATGGTAAAGGTGTTCGAAGAGTCGGGTTACGAAATAGCGCCGGTACTGCGCATGCTGTTCAACTCCCAGTTCTTCAAGGACGCCCGGTTCTCGAAGATCAAGAGCCCGGCGGAGGTGGTGGCCGGCACCCTCAGGCTGGTGGGCGATTGGAAGCTGCCCAGGCCAGGGATCATGGCCCTGGGGATGCAGCCCAGGTACATGGGCCAGGCCCTTATGGACCCGCCCAGCGTCGAAGGGTGGTACACCGGCAAGGAATGGATCAACAGCGGCGCGCTGCTGGCCCGCGTCAACTTCATTGCCGACCACGTAGCCAATGCCAGCCTGCCGGGAGTGAAGAGCATCATCGGCGACATGAAGGCTGCCGGAGTCACAACTCCGGAGCAGTTGATGGCGGCAGCCCTGGACCACATGGGCTATGTGGAGCTTTCCGACGACACCAGGGAACAACTGACAGAGTACGCCAAAAGCAACGGCGACCTGGACTGGAGCGACGAAGCCGTTGCCGGAACGCGAATTGGTGAGTTGCTGGCCATGATTGGGGCCACAACCGAGTACCAGTTCGGCTAGACCCCCGATTCCAGCGGAAGACCGAGGGTAATATGGCCATTGAGACCGTTGTAGGCAGACGGGCTTGGATCTACACCCATAACATAGGAAGGCTGATGGAAGCCGGCACGGGCTTCACCTACCCCGTAGGCATCGCCCTGGCCGATGATGGCGTAATGTACATCGCCAACAGGGGATACGAGTACGCGCAGGTCCAGCGAATCAGCAAGGTGACGGTGGACGAGGAGTTCATCACAGACTTCGGCGGCGGCGGCGAAGAGGAAGGAAAATTCAGGTCTCTTACCGACGTGGCCATAGACCGGGACGAAAACGTCTACTGCTCGGACGAGTGGCTCAACCGGATAACGGTCTTTGACAAAGACGGGACCCTCCTGCGGACCTGGGGAGAATCAGGCGAGGGCCCGGGGCAACTCAACGGCCCGTCGGGGCTGGCATTCGACCCGGACGATAACCTAATTGTCGTCAACAGCCTCGACAGCCGCGTCCAGAAATACAGCAAAGACGGCCGTTTTTTGAGCGAGTTCGGACGCAAGGGCAGCGCCGAGGACGAGTTGAGCATGCCCTGGGGCTTAACCTGCGACACCAACGGCGAAATCTACGTGGCGGACTGGAATAACAACCGGGTGCAGAAGTTCAGCGGCGACGGCGATCACCTGCTCAGCTTTGGGTATGGCGGGTCCGGACCCGGTTCGCTGAGACTCCCCAGCGGGGTGGCGGTGGACGGCGACGGGGACGTCTACGTGGTGGACTGGAGGAACGAACGGGTGGTCATCTACGACCCCGAGGCCAAGCCGCTGACCCATCTCCGCGGGGATGCCAGGGAGCTGTCCAAGTGGGCGCAGTTGACCATGGACGCAAACCCGGACATGATTAAACGCCGGAGCCAGGTGCAGAACCTGGAGGAGAAACAGAGAGTGTTCCGCCTACCGGTGGCCTGCGGCTTCGACCAGCGGGCCAACCGCCTGATAGTTTGCGATACCCACCGGGGCCGCCTGCACATGTATCAGAAGGACACCAACTACCTGGACCCGCAGAGCAACCTGTAGGCGACGCTTCGGGTAGCAGTGCTCTTGAGAGCCTAAAGGAGCAGTTAACATGCTGAAAATAGGCCACGAGGTAGTCAGGCCAGGCAAACGCTACGGCGACAGCCCGGTAACCATTCCGGTGCCGGAAGAGTTAGAGACGGTGCCCGGCATTCCGGCCAACAACCGGGAGGTCGACTGGTACGCCAGGGAGCAACCGCTGGAAGGCCAAAACTATTCCGAGAGCGCGGCCCAGGACTGGCAGTTCGCCGCCTTGAAGCAAGAGGACCCCGGGATGTGGAAAATCCTCTTGGAGCACGACAAGGTGGACCGCCCCCTGGTGCTCGGGGGACGGGAGTCCGCCGATTTGGAGCCGACTGCGGAGCCCACCGGCGAGGACGTCACGCAGTTGATCAAGGACAAGGCGAGGCAACTGGGTTACGTCGAGGTGGGGTTTACCGCCTACGACCATCGTTACGAGTTCAAGCAGAAGCGGGGCTTTACGAGTCTGCCCACGGCCATCTGCCTGGCCCGGGAGCAGGACTTCGAGCCCACACAGACGCTGCCCAGCGTGGCCTCCGAGATCGTCCACGCCGCGGCCTACCGCACCCAGGCAGCCCACGGGCTGGAGTTGGGTGAATTCATCCGCTCCCTGGGCTACCGCGCCCACGTCATCCACTCCAACGACGCCACGGGGCCGGTGATTCCCATGTTCGTGGCCGCCGGGTTGGGCCAGTTGGGCGCCTGCGGTTACCTGCTCACCCCGCACGAGGGGAGCAGGAACCGGTTGATGATAATCACCACCGATGCCAATGTCACCCACGACCAGCCGGTAGACTACGGAATCCACGCCTTCTGCCAGGTGTGCCAGATATGCGTGAACCGCTGCCCGGGCCGGGCCTTGATGCGGGACAAGATATGGTGGCGGGGCATCGAAAAGAACAAGGTCTACCTGCGGCGCTGCCGCCCGGTGATGGCCAAGTACCTGAACTGCGGCGTCTGCATGAAGGTGTGCCCCATCCAGAAGTACGGCATGAAGAACGTCATGGAACACTACGCGGAGACGGGGCAGGTGCTGGGCAAGGGCACCCACGACCTGGAAGGTTACACGTTGGAGGACAAGGGCTACTTCGGCCCCGGCGAGATGCCGGTGTTCGACCGCAACTTCTTCGATATTCCCCACGGCTCGAGGAGCCAGTGGACATTCGAGACGTTCAAACGGAAAGCGGCAGCGGCCGGCGGCGTGGTCAGCGACGAGTTGCTGGCCGAATTCAAGGAAGACATGGTCAAAGTCATCAAGGCTGAGACCACCGATATTGAGCTGCAGGGTTACGATGCCCTGGCCGGCGGAGAAGACGAATAGGGGTTCGACGTCTCTCGTTGAACTGCAGCCATTTCTGTAGCTACTCGGCGTACGCCGCGACTGAAGGGACCTCTCCCTGCTCGGGCGACGATTGTCGCACTTGTAACCTGGCGTTCATACACCCCGCATAGCGTGGGTAGGCGGCCGATACCAGGCAGCTCGTGAAAGTCTCTTTTCCTGACAACGCGAGAGTTGTATGAAGTTTGGACTGTATACAGGCGCGCATGACCTGACGTTGAGCAGGGTCTACGCGGACGTGGTGGATGAGTTGCGGGAGCAGGTCGTTCTCTGCGAGGAAGCGGGGTTCGAATGCATTTGGATGGATGAGCATCACTTCAACGCCGGCCACATCAATTCGCCCAACCCCGTGGCGTTCGCCTCGATGTTGGCGGAGCGGACAAGCCGCATTCGCCTGGGGCCAGCCGTGGGGGTCACAGGCTGGCACCCGCTTCGCCTTGCGGAGGACGTTGCTCTCCTGGACCACTTCAGCAAAGGCCGGGTTGATTTAGCCATAGGCCGCAGCGGCGAGGACCCGGAGCTGACCGAGCGGGACATGACCTACGCGTCCGTATTCAACCCCCAGCCGGAGAGGGTCCCGGGGGCCTCGGAGCCAGACGCCGGAGAACATTCGTTATCGAGCCGGCAAGAGGCTGCTCGGGAGCACTTTGCCGAGTTCCTGGACCTCCTGAAGAAGAGCTGGACGGAGCCTTTCTTTTCCCACCAAGGGGCCTTCTATGCCTTCCCGCCGCCGGGCCGCTCGCGGGAATCCTCAATATCGCATGGAGAATCTACTGGGAACCCCGCCCAGGTCAAGGACGACGAGGCAGCGAGGATACGCCTGAGCCCCAAGCCATCCCAAGAACCGTGTCCGCCGCTATGGATGTATATATCTTCCGAGACGTCTTTTGCGGAAGCGGCTCGACTGGGTTTGAAGGGTGTGGTCTTGGTCCAGCCGGCAAGTAGACTGCGCGTGGCACTGAAAACGTATACCGATATCCGAAACGAACTGGAAGGCGGCCGGCTACGGGTGGGAGACGATATAAACGTTATCCGTCTGGCCTACGTGGCGCCCACCTACGAAGAGGCGAAGGAGCAGACCGACCAGTTCTTTACTCCCATTTTCGCCAGGCAATTTGAAAGGCGCCCGATGAGTTACTGGCAAGACGAGGGCGGGGCGATACCGAAACGGACCGACATGGACTGGGAGTTCTACAGAAAGCAATTGCTAATACTGGCGGGGTCGCCGGAGCAAGTGGCCGAGCAGATCCAGGAGTTGCGGGAAGAATGCGGCGTCAACTACATAACAATGTGGATGGAGGGCCCGGGGCTAACCCACGAAAAAATAATGTCGAGCATCGAGTTATTCGGGTCCCAGGTCATGACTCGCTTTGCCGACGGCAAGGCATAGCAGGCTAAACAGGCTCACATCATCCGGCGCAGGTGCAGGACGTTGACCCAATACATGCCCGGTGATACAGTCGCGGCCATGCCTGAAGGGACTTATTTCAAAGCGCCACATAGGTAGAAACGTCGAAGGAGGACGAAATGTTCATCATTTTAGCGCCCGTCCAGCTAAAGCCGGAACACAGGGATGATTACATCAAGACGGGGGTGGAGGCCGCTGCTGAAATGGTCAGGAACGAGCGAATTGGCTGCGTGCGATGTGACATCATCCAGGATGCCGGAGACCCCAACCGGATCTGGTTTTACGAGGTTTTCCTGGACGAGGCGGCATACCGGACCCACATAAAGACGCCCATGTTCAAGGAATATATAGACAAGACCCAGGACTGGACGGAAGAAGATGCCTCTGTGCCACGGAATGGAGCAGCGCTGGGGAGTTCCAACATTTGGCCAACCGATGAGGAGTGGCAATAGGTAGGCGCTTAAGTAGGGCCGCTACTCCTCGCCATTCCGTAAACTCGTTCTCTTCGGCACTGTTGGCGTGACTACGGCAGGTCCACGCGCCGCAGTTGATAGATGTCTGACTCCATGATCTCTGGAATCCGGTCGGTGAGCTTGGAGTAGTCGTCCCATATTGCCGAGAGCAGCCGCCCGCTGAGATTCCCTGAATCTGCGGAGGCCAGGAAAAGGGCCAGGTCAGCCGCCCGCTGCAGCGACCCCCATCCTCCGCTGGGCATTTCGACTCCGGCCGCGTCGTAGACCTCCTGGATTTCCGCCAGCATTTGCGTTTGGATGGTGCCCGGCGCTATGGCGTTCACGCAGATATCGGTCTGGGCCAGCTCGATGGCGAGGCATTCGGTGAGCCGGACCACGGCCGCCTTGGTGGAGCCGTAGGCCGACATGTCGGCGGCGCCTCGAAGGCTTCCCCCGCCGGACATGTTGATTATCTTGCCCCGGTTGCGCTCCAGCATCGCCGGCAGCACGGCGCGGCAGCAGAGATAGACGCCAATCAGGTTAACCTGGATGGTCCGGACCCAATAGGCCGGGTCGTTGTCCTGGAGCGGCCCGATGGGCCCGGCAACCCCGGCGTTGTTCACCAGGATGTCGATGGCGCTATAGCGGTCGATTACCTGGGCCGCCATCCGGTCGACTTGGTCCCGGTCGGTCACGTCGGTGGGAATAACCAGTGCCGGTTCTCCCAAGTCCCGGACCTGCCTGGCCGTGTCTTCCAGCTCGGGGGCGCTCCGGGCTGCCAGCGCCAGCCGCGCGCCTTCCCTGGCGAAAGCCAAGGCGATGGCCTGCCCGATGCCCCGACCTGCTCCGGTAACCACCGCTACCATTCCATCTAAACGCATTGTTTGTCTCCCGGGCCAACTCGAATCTTGCCCAGAGGCTATGTTAATCGGCAGACCCGGGCATGTCTAACCACAAGACCTGTCAAATCGATTGACACGCAAAGGGGCGAGAGGCTATCCTGCGGCCAGGAATTCCCTTAGATCTACGCCAGAAACCTATGGGGGAATCGACATGCTTAAGATCGGACACGAGGTAGTCAGGCCCGGCAAGCGTATCGGCGAGGACCCGGTGGTGATCCCGGTGCCGGAAGAGCTTGAAACGGAACCCGGCATTCCCCTTAGACACCGTGAGGTCGATTGGTACGCCCGGGAGCATCCCCTGGAAAGCCAGACCATGTCGGAGCGGGCTTCCAGCGACTGGCTGATCGACATCTACCGGACCGAGCACACCGATACGTGGCAGATCCTGGTAGAGCACGACCAACTGGACTGCCGCCTGGTGCAGGCGACGCGAGAGACCGCCGACATGGAACCGACGGCAGAGCCCACCGGCGAGGACGTTACCCAGTTGATCAAGGACGAGGCCCGGCGGCTGGGATTCCTGGAAGTGGGTCTGACCGCCTATGATCCCCGCTACGAATACAAGCACCTGAAAGGCTACACGCAGCTTCCCACCGCCATCTGCCTGGCCTACCAGCAGGACTACGAGCCCACACAGACCATCCCCAGCCTGCAAGCCGAGATCGTGCACGCCAGCGCGTACCGGACCCAGGCAGCCGCCGGGCTGAAGTTGGGCGAGTTCATCCGCTCCCTGGGCTACCGGTGCCACGTCATGCACTCCAACGACGCGCCGGGAGCGATGATTCCCATGTTCGTGGCCGCCGGCCTGGGCCAGTTGGGGGCCTGCGGCTACCTGCTTACCCCCCACGAAGGCAGCAGGAACCGCCTGATCATGTTGACCACCGATGCCAAGGTCACCCACGACCAGCCCATAGACTACGGCATCCACGCCTTTTGCCAGGTGTGCCAGATATGCGTCAACCGGTGCCCGGGCCGGGCGCTGATGCGGGACAAGATATGGTGGCGGGGCATAGAGAAGAACAAGCTCTACTTCAAGCGCTGCCGTCCGGTGATGGCGCGCTACGCGGGCTGCGGCATCTGCATGAAGGTGTGCCCCGTGCAGAAGTACGGCATGAAGAACGTCATGGAGCACTACGCCCAGACGGGGCAGGTGCTGGGCAAGGGCACCCACGACCTGGAAGGTTACACGTTGGAGGGCAAGGGCTACTTCGGCCCCGGCGAGATGCCGGTGTTCAGCCGCAGCTTCTTCGACATGCCCCGGGGTGACGCCAGCGAATGGACTTTCATCCAGTTCAAGGAGAAGGCGGCGGCGGCCGGCGGCGTGGTCAGCGACGAGTTGCTGGCCGAATTCAAGGAAGGACTGGAAGAAGCCTTCCAAGGCCTGAACGACGATATCGAGCAGTCCTACGTAAGGACCATCAAGAGATAGTATTGACCGGGGCCGGCGATGGGCCTTCGGTAGAGACGGGAGCCAACCGGAGAGGGGAGGGCAATGTCCGAGGAGAACAAGGCTGTAGACCGGCGCTGGTTCGAAGAGATATGGAACCAGGGAAACGTATCGGTATTCCCGGAACTGGTCTCCCGAGACCTGGTGGTGCACAACCCTCCCGTAGGTATCCCCGGCACATTCGACGGCATCCAGCAGTCCATCTCGATTCACCGGACGGGCTTTCCGGACCTGCACTTCGACATCGACGCCCACGTTGCGGAGGGGGACCTGGTGGCAACCATGTGGACCGCAACGGGCACTCACCTGGGGGAGTGGGTCGGTTACCAGCCCAGCGGCAAGAGCGTCCGCGTTGAAGGCATGAGCCTGCAGCGCTATAAGGACGGCAAGCTGATAGAGTTATGGTTGGCGGTGGACATGCTGGAGTGGTTCCTGCAGTTGGGCTTGGTGGAACTGTGACCCTTCGTCAGAACCACTGAGCTTTGTACTGAGAAGTTGATTGACTGTCTCCAAGGCGCATTAGCACAGGGGTATAGCCGGCAACTAAATCGCATCCCGTATAAGGAGGAGTCATGGCACGAATAAAGCACATCGCTCTACACACCCCGGACCCGGCCGGGACCGCGGACTTCTACAAAGAGGTCTTTGGACTGCAGGAGTTGAACCGGAGGCCCAGGGATACAGGGGACGACGGCGTCTGGCTGACCGACGGCTACATTTACTTTGCGATTCTCAAGTACGGCAGCCAGGACGCCCCCAACCTGGGCCACGGACCTTCGACGGTGGAGGGCGTTCACCACATAGGGTTCTACGTGGACGGCCTGGAGGAGACGGTCGACGCCGCCAAGGCACGCGGATCTACAGAGTGTCCGGGCAGCCTGCCCATCGGCCGCAAATACAAGGGCCCCGATGGGTTGATGATCGACCTGATAGATGAGTCCAAGGCGTCCTGGGACAAGATAATCAAGGCCAAGACGCAGCTACTGCACGCGGTGCCGGTCCCCGAGGAAGTGCCGGTCTCCGCAGACTAGTCTTCCCCGTTGGCGGCTCCTTGGGGGCCGCATTTCCGGTTTCTTCGGGTTGCTGGTATAAGACGAACTGCCCGGCGTTAGTTTCAGCGCCGGGCAGCTTGTATTGATCCGCAGCCAGCGCCCCCGGCCTTGCCTACAGGTTGTACAGGCGGGCGCAGTTGTCCCACAGGTACTTGCGCTTGCTGTCCTCGTCCATGTCCAGGGCCAGGAAGGCTTCCACCGCGTGGGGGTACTTGGAGTCGGTGTGAGGGTAGTCGGTGGAGAAGACCACGTTGTCGCCGTATCCGGCGTCGTCGACGTACTTGGCCGGCCATTCATCGCACTCCACGGAGACAAAGCCCTGGCGTTTGAAGTACTCGCTGGGGAACATGGTCAGTTCCGGGTGCTCATAGCCTTTCCACTCGTAATGCTCGTCCATGCGCCATAGCAGCCATGGGGCCCAGGAGCAGTTGCCCTCCAGGAAGGCCACCTTGAGTTCCGGGAACCGGGCAAAGATTCCGCCGGCGCAAAAGCTGCCTGCGGCCAACATCATCGAGATCGGGTGGGAATACACGTGGTGCAGCATGAGGGTGGAAAACTCCCGGTCTCCCACCTGGGGAACAGGCGGGCGTCCCCCGGCGTGGAAACCCACCGGTATCCCCTGCCGCTGGCACTCCGCCCACAGGGGGTCGTAGTAGGGGTCATGCCATTGGCGGCCGTTGATGATTTCGGGCCGCATGAATGCGGCCTTGAAGCCCAGTTCCTCCACGGAGCGGCGGACCTCGGACACGGCTGCCGACACGTCGTGGGGCGCAATGTAGCCGGCGCCGTAGAGGCGGCCGGGATGGTCTTTGCAGAAGTCGAACATCCAGTTGTTGTAGGCCCGGCCGGCTGCGGCGGCCAGCTCGGGAATCATGCCGCTCGCGCCATCCACAGCCGCTGAGAACAGTCCCCTGGTTGGGTACAGGACAGCCACGTCTATGCCTTCTTTGTCCATGGCCCTTATCTGTGAACCGGGGTCCCAGCCGTGATCGTGGGGATCCTGGTAGGTGGGAGCCGTCTGCTCGCGTTCCCGGGCTGTCCCATCCCTGAGCAGGGTGGACGTCCGGCCGGTATAGTGAATCAGTTGGCCGTCCAGAGCCAGGCTAAAATCACGATGAAACCGGTTCTGGCCTTGCAGGCGGCCCCGAAAGGCCGGCTCCATGTACCGCTCCCACAGGTCCACGGGCTCCATGACGTGCATGTCGGAGTCCATTACTTTGAACCCGGCTTTCGACATTACTGAGTCTCCTAACTGCCGCTCTGTCTACGACCCCGCGCAATTGCGATGGCCTCACGGAGGTCTTCAGACGGTTGTCCTTCGCCGCCGGTTGTGCCAGGCGATTATATACCCACCAACGGCGCCGCCAGCAATGTCCGCCGGGAGCAACCGGACCAACTTGAGAGGTTCATTGTACGAAACCGGCCAACGGTAGTGAAATGTCCGGCTGCGACGCGGCGACGCCAGGCGGGGCCTTTAGCCGAAGGCGGTATCCGGGAACACCGGCTCGACGAAGAGATATTGACACATAACTGCGTCTGTAGTACAACATCTGTGCCAGACTTGCGGCGGAGTTGCTGCGGCCTTGGAGCCAATACTCTTGAAGCCAAGCAACGGTGTATGCCGCAAGACAGTTGCGCTATAAGCTATAGTCGGAGGTCAGTAATGCCCAACTATAAGATCATCTCCTCGGACAACCACGTTGTCGAGCCGCCGGACCTGTGGACCAGCAGAGGCGAGTCCAAGTTCAGCGAGGGCATGCCCTACATAGAGCGGTTTGATGACGGCGACTGGTGGGTCTGCCAGGGCCGGAAGTTAATCGACGTCAGCGCCGGGGGCGGCCAGATAGGGATGAGGTTCGAAGACCCGGGAGCGCAGACCATGGACGCCAGGAAAGAGGACATCCGTCCCGGGGGATACATTCCCACGGAGCACGTCAAGGACATGGACGCCGATGGGATTGACATGAGCTTCCTCTATCCCACCACTGGCCTGATAGTCTACGGCGTGCAGGGCAGCGACCTGGTGAGTTCCCTGATGAGGACCTACAACGATTGGGTTGCGGAATTCTTCGGCGAGTACCCGGACAGGCTCAAGGGCATCGCGATGCTGAACGTCGATGACGTGGGGGACGCGGTAAAAGAGTTGGAACGCTGCGCCAAGATGGGGTATACGGGAGTGATGATCCCAACGTCTCCCCCGCCGGGGCGGATGTACGACAAGCCGGAGTACGAGCCCCTTTGGGCGGCCGCCCAGGCCGCGGGGCTGCCCATCAGCCTGCACGTCGGCACCGAGCGCCTTGAACATTCGCACATGGACGACCTGGGGCCGAACGCCATAACCAACATGGACCACTGGGTGCGGATGTCGCTGGGCGCGATGATCTTCGGCGGCGTTTTCGAGCGGTATCCGGGGCTGTACGCGGGCTCAGTGGAGCACGAGGTAGCCTGGGCCCTGCACTGGCTGGTGCGGGCCGACTTCTGCTACACCCAACTGGCTAAGGAGCTGGCGGGCAAGAGGTTCAAGAGCGACGCCCTACCCAGCGACTTCTTCCGCAGCAACTGCTTCCTGGGCTTCCAGGAAGACATAATCGGCCTGGAACAGCGGCACCGCATCGGCGTAGACACGTTGATGTGGGGCGCCGACTATCCCCACCTGGAGTCCACCTTCCCAAGGAGCCAGGAGATACTGGGGCACATCCTGGCGGACTGTTCGGAAGAGGACAAGGCCAAGATATGCGGCGGGAACGCCGCCAGGGTGTACAACCTGAACTAGAGCCTGCCGGTGCGCCCGGCCTTTAGCACGCGCCCATTCAGCAGGCGCTCCCCCCCCCGGGGGGCGCCTGCTGGGATGTTAGGGCGTCGATGCAACCTAGTTAAGGGGGACGCGTTAGCAATCTGAGCGCAGAGGGCGTTTTGAATGAGCAAAGTTATTGCAACGGTATGCGCCCGTAGTTGACAGTGCAGTGTCGAGTTTGTATATTCCGATAGTTTTCAGCTATAACACCAATCAGGCTTGGCTCCAGAAGAAACCAGGTATATCCAAATATTTTCTGTCCCGGGCAAGGAGCGAGGACTAACTATGGCCAAACGATCTTGGATGAGCTTCAAGTTCTTTATCCCATTTCTGGTTGTGACATTACTGGTGGTAGGGGTTGCCTGCGGGGAGGCGGCTACGACCGGTCCCGAGCCAACGACCCCGCCTGCAGCTACGGACGCTCCTGCGCCTACAGAAGCGCCAGACCCCACCGAAGCGCCGGAGACGCCTGACGACGGTGAGGACGCGGCTACGCCAGTGCCGACGCCTGAGGTCACGGAGGCTCCCCCCGCTCCCACCGAGCCACCGGCTGCAGAAGGCCCTCACGGGCATCTAAGGGTTGCCTTCGGGGACATCGGCTCCTACCAGGCACACCCGTGCACCACCGGATCGCCGGCAGTGCAGTTCATTACCATGACTTCCTTCGAGGGACTGGTCTCCAACGACGTTAACGGGGAGTACATCCCTCAAATCACCGAGGACTGGTCTATCGCCCCAGACAACACGACGTGGACTTTCAATCTCAAGCAAGGGGTACAATTCCACGATGGCTTGGGAGAGTTGACCGTCGACGACGTCATGTTCTCCATCGAGGAGATGTGCGAGGGTTCGGCAACGGGTATCGATCTGTATACCAGGCCATACTTCCTGGACCCCGGTATCATGAGCGCCCCGGACCCCTATACCCTGGTGACGGACACCGTCCAGCCCCGGTTTGACATGCTACTCTGGTTGAGCAGCCCCGGCGTAAACGGATTGTGGATTGTGAACAAAGCCCAGACCGAGGAGCTGGTCTCGTCGGTAGGGGTCGCGTCTGCCTCGCCGCAACTGGCCGGCACCGGCCCCTGGGCATTTGAGGATTCGCAGACCGGCGAATACTGGAGGTTCTCGGCAGTGGAGGACCACTACCGCAAGACCCCCTACTTTGCCGAGTTGACACTCTTGGAAATACCCCACCAGGCTGCCCGTGTGGCCAACTTCCAGGTGGGCAGGCTGGACACCTTTGGTGCGACCCCGGACCAAGTGCCTCTTCTGGCGCAGACACCCGGCACCAAGTTCATGAGCCAGGCGGCCGCCTCTCAGTCGGGCCTGCGCCTCTATGGCCAGTATTACAACCAGATTGCCGCCGGCGAGGAACCGTTGCCTGCGTACAATCCCGACGACCTGCCCTGGGTGTCCAGGTCCGCGGACATAACCTCCGACGAGTGGGAACGGGCCCGGAAGGTGCGGGAGGCATTGGCGATATCCATAGACCGGCAAAAGATAATCGACGTGCTGCTCAACGGTGAGGGAGCGCCCCTGACAATGTGGGGGTGGATGGAGCCTGATGCCCGCCGGGCTGCCGGCGCGAGCAACGCGAGCCCGGCTGACTGGGTGTGGGAGTACGATGTGGAGCGGGCCAAGCAGTTGTTGGCGGAAGCCGGCTATCCGGACGGGTTTGACATTCTATTGAACCCCGTAGACCGTGGCGCCCCCGGGGCCACAGAGGCCTGCGAGGCGATAGCCGACATGTGGGCTGACATCGGGCTCAACGTCCGAATCGAGAACCAACCCTACAGCGTCCTGCGGGGGCAGTTTGGGGAGTATACATGGGAGGGAGCGACCTGCCACGACTCGGGCCCATACAGGGAGCCCGCAGGCTTCTACAGCTTCCTGTGGTGGCCCTGGATCGGCTGGAGCGGCGGCCTGGAACACCCCTACCTTCACAGGGGGAATTGGACCGACGGGTTCGAGGGGAAAGTGGAGGAGCTCAACGTGATATTCGACGCCCAGGAGCGCTTCGACGCCTCGATGGAGATAGGCCAGTGGGTCTGGGATAACGTCCTGGACATTGGGTTGTACTACCAAAACAACGTATACCCGCTGGGCCCCGCCGTTGATAGCTGGGCGGACAGGCTGAGCCGCTCGGACACGCGGAACGTACACGCCTTCGAATGGGCGCCCCACCGCCAGTAGGGGATCACGCTTAAACAGATGCCGGCACGTTACGGCCGGCGGTGAAGTCACATATCTCCCGCGGCCCGGTCCATCCCAGGCCGCGGGCAAACTATGATGTTGGATTGAGAGTGTTGAATGATCAATAAGTTCTCTACGCTATTTGCCGGCGGGGTTGACATGGAGAACATCGGTCTGGACGGCACACCGTGCAATGACCGGTCCTTCTCTGATGAATACCTGGCCACCCCTCTATACAAGACGGAAACGATGGCCAAACTCATGGACCAGTGGGGGTATGACTCCATATGGTTGGCGGAACACCACTTCCAACCGGAGGGCTATGAGTGCATCCCCAATATTTTGCTCTTCAGTATGCACCTGGCCCACATCACCAAGAATCTCAGAATCGGTTGCGGCTTCAACATCTCCCCAATGTGGCACCCCTTGCGCCTAGCCGAAGACTACGCGATGGTCGACCACTTGACCAGGGGGCGGGTGATATTCGGAGTGGGCCGGGGCTACCATAGCCGGGAGGTCGACACCTTCGGGGTCCCCAGCACGCAGTCAGACACCGAAGCCAACCGGGCAGTGTTCGAAGACCAGGTGGACATCATATTCAAGGCCTTCAACCAACGCACTTTCTCGCACCACAGCAAGTGGTACGACCTACCGCCGAGGGTCCCTTACCGGGGCTATGAACTGGAAGAACTGACGTTGGTGCCGAAGCCCCGCACGCTGCCCGTGGAGTGCTGGCAGCCGGTGGTAACCGCCAGCCAGCGAGGCTTGGACTTCATGCTCAAATACGGAATCAAGGGCCTGATGGGCGGGGGACTATCGCCGAATGCCCCGAGCAACGACATAGTGCTCCGCTGGCATGAGACCCTGGCCAACGCAGGACGGGAAACCGAGTTGGGCACCGACTTGCAGGTCACCTTCCACACGTACATCGCCGACACCCATGAAAAGGCGATGGCCGAGGCCCTGCCCCTTTATGAAGAGCACATGAAGTTTTTCGGCCCCCTGGGATTCCTGGGCCTGACCGATGAGCAGGTGGACATGCTGGCCGACCCCCGCCGCGCCAGGGCCGCGGCGGCAACACAACTTCCTACCTTCGAGGCGGCAATTGACCGGGGATGGTGGATTGTCGGGACTGCGGAGACGGTGACCGAGAAGCTGCTGGAAACCCAAGAGCACTACCCCGGCTTGGAAACGGTGCACGTGGGGGTACCCGCCGGCGGCGCCACGGAAAGGCAATTCCTGGAGCAACTGGAGCGGTTCGCCGAGGACGTGATGCCGGTGTTCAAGAACCAGGTGAAGGACTCCGCGACGGCCGCGCCTTAAGCCCTGGAGTCTATTTTGCCCGTAACAGGGGTGGAAGAAAAACGCTAATGGCCGAGTCAAAGCCTAAACCGAAGAAACAGGAAGAGACCACCGAGCAATTCGTCAAGCGCGTTAATCAACAGGGGGAAAAGCGCAACGGACTAAAACGGCGGTTTGTGTGGCAGAAGAGGCGGCACTGATCGCTCCTGCTTCACCACGTCAATAATCGACGCCCCAGTTCATCCTGCTGGGGCGTTTTGAGTCCGGGGGAACGATATAACGGCAATGGGATGGCCGAGATGGACATCCCGGTCTTAGCGGGGTAAAGACGGTTGCCGGCCGGAGGCATTCAGTGAAGAAGGTTACGATTAAGGACGTGCCCAGGGAACCGACTCCAAGCGCCTGGACGCCTTTATTTGTCAACGGCAGCCAGACCACCCTGGGGCGGCTTCTTCAACCCGTAGACAGCGATAGCTTTATATTCGGCATGCTGCGCTTTGGAGCCGGTTCCAGGGCCAAGTTCCACAGACATTCGGGGGACCAGATACTGGTGATCGTGGAGGGAACAGGGAAAGTAGCCACCGAAAATGAAGTCTTGACGGTCACCGAAGGGGACGTTGTCTTGATTCCAGCCGGGGAGATCCACTGGCACGGGGCGCCGGACGACACGCCGATGGCCCACATACACATACTCGCAGGGGGGGACCACACCGAGGTGACCGAGACCTAGGCGTTATCCGATGACAGGCCATGCTAAGGGCCGGGGACCGGGTTTTTCGGGTATACTTGGGGTCGATTAGCCGTCGCGCTGGGGATTCTATGGCGATCCTTGTCACAACAGAGGCGTGAGGTGGTAAAATTCTGGGAACCGTTACCGGGACCAGGCATTAGATAGAGGGGACTGCAATGCCGTCGAACATCGTTCTTTCCAACGCTGAGTACAAAGTGGTTGGCACCCGGCCGATTCGCCACGACGGGGCCGACAAGGTAACGGGCCGGGCCAAATATGGGGCGGACTTCGATGCGGCTGGGTTGCTCCACGGCAAGGTGCTGCGCAGCCCCCACGCCCATGCCCGGATAAAGTCTATCGACGCCAGCAAGGCCCTGGAATACCCCGGCGTCAAGGCGGTGGTCACAAGCCAGGACCTGCCCGTTACCCGGATGGAGAATCCCACCCGCTATTTTCAGCGCTCCAGCGACAACATCCTGGCCCGAGAAAAAGTGTTGTACAAAGGCCATCCGGTTGCCGCCGTGGCGGCGACCAATCCCCACGTCGCCGAGACGGCCCTGGGGTTGATTGACGTCCAGTATGAGTTGCTGGACCCGGTGATGAACGTTCGGGACGCGATGAAGGACGATGCTCCGCTGCTGCACGACGACCTGACCACGACGGAACTGGGAGAGGACACCGGCAAGCACAGCAACATCGCCAGTCATTTCCGGTTCGAGCAGGGAGACTTGGACAAGGGCTTCGCCGAGGCCGACGTTGTAGTGGAGCGGGAATTCACCAATGCTTCCGTTCACCAGGGTTACATAGAGCCTCAAAACGGCGCGGCCATGTGGGACGGGGACGGCCAGGTAACGGTATGGACCAGCACCCAGGGAGCGTTTGCCGTCAGGGATATGGTGGCAAGCGTCCTAGACCTGCCGGTTTCCAGCGTTAAAGTGGTGCCGATGGAGATTGGCGGGGGATTTGGCGGCAAGATTCCCATATACCTGGAGCCGCTGGCCGTTTTGCTCTCCCGCAAGACGGGCCACCCGGTGAAGATGGTCATGAGCCGGGCCGAAGTGTTTGAAAGCACCGGCCCGACTTCCGGCACACACATGAAGGTGAAGATTGGAGCGACTAAGTCGGGCAAGATTACCGCGGCGGCGGCCGACCTGGCCTATGAAGCCGGAGCTTACCCGGGCTCGCCGGTTACGGCGGGCGCCATGGCGGTGTTTGCCCCGTATGACATCGAGAACGTGCGGGCCGAGGGATATGACGTAGTGGTCAACAAGCCCAAGACCGCAGCCTATCGGGCGCCGGGCGCGCCCAACGCCGCCTTCGCCGGCGAACAGGTCGTAGATGAGCTTTGCCAGGAATTGGGAATGGACCCCATCGAGTTCCGGCTGCTCAACGCCTCAAAAGAAGGCACTCGCCGGGTGGACGGGCCGGTGTTCCCGCGCATAGGAAACGTGGAGTGCCTGGAAGCGGCGAGAGATTCCGCACAATACAAGGCCCCGCTGGAAGGAAAATACCGGGGCCGGGGAGTGGCCTCGGGGTTCTGGTTCAATGGCGCTTTTGTCTCCAGTTGCGCCATGGGAGTGAACGCCGACGGCACCATTAGCCTGGTGGAAGGCTCTACCGATATCGGCGGCAGCCGGGTCGTGATCGCCATGCATGCCGCCGAGGTGCTGGGCATCCGGGCGGAAGACATTCGTCCCAGCGTAGGCGATACCGATTCAGTGGGGTACTCTATGGTCACCGGCGGCAGCCGCACCGCCTTTGCCACCGGTATAGCCGCTTACGAATGCGCCCAGGACATCAAGAGGCAGATGATCGAACGGGCCGCAGAACTCTGGGAGGTGGCGGCCGAAGACGTAGAGCTGGTGGACGGCGTGTTCCAACACAAGTCGGACCCGGAGCTGAAATTGAGCTTCAAGGAACTGGCGTACCAATTGAGCGAGTCTCCCGGCTTGTCACCGAACGTCCGGGGCTGGAGCGGCGGGCCGATTTCAAGCCAGGTAAGCGTCCATCCCAGCGGCATCGGGGGAGCGTTCTGCACCCAGATAGCCGACGTAGAAGTCGACCCGGAGACGGGGAAGGTTACCATTCTCGACTTCACCGTAGTGCAGGACGCGGGGAAGGCGGTGCACCCCGGTTACGTCGAAGGGCAGATGCAGGGCGGCGTGGTCCAGGGCATCGGCTGGGCGTTGAACGAGGAATACTTCTTCGACGTTGAAGGCCGGATGCAAAATTCGTCGTTCCTGGACTACCGCATTCCCACCAGCCTGGACCTGCCGATGATAAACACGGTGATCGTCGAGGTGGCCAACCCGGGCCATCCCTATGGAGTGCGGGGAGCCGGAGAGGTCCCCATAGTACCTCCCATGGCTGCCATAGCCAACGCCATCACCCGGGCCGCCGGCGTCCGGATGCAGGACCTGCCGATGTCTCCCGGGGCGGTGTTGGAAGCTCTCTGGAAGCAGAACGCCTAACCGCCCAGGGCGGCGGAGAGGGGATATGCAAAGGTACCTGGTACGGCGGTTGTTGATTACCATAATTACCGTACTGGCCGTGTCGGTCATCATATTCGCCTTGGCCAGAGCGGCCGGGGACCCAAGGTACCTGCTGCTCCCCGTCACCGCCACTGACGAGCAGTTCGAGGCCCTGGGGAGAACGCTGGGCCTGGACAAGTCCTACCCTCACCAATACTGGCTTTTCTTAAAGGAGATGGTGCAGGGCAACTTCGGAGATTCCATAGTAGACCGCCGCCCCGCCATCGACGTCATCGGGGAGCGGATCCAGGCCACCTTCGAGCTGGGGGCTGCGGCCCTGGTATGGTCCACTATCGTCGGAGTGCCCCTGGGCATCCTGGGCGCGGTGAGAAGGGACAGCATTTTTGACCGCGTTGGGAAGGTCATAGCCCTCATCGGACAGTCTGCCCCTCCCTTCTGGATAGGCATAATGCTCATATTCTTCTTTGCCGTGAGGTTGGAATGGCTACCGCCCACCGGCCGGGAGGAATTCAAGTCGATTATCCTTCCAGCGATCACCCTGGGGTGGTGGTTCGTGGCAGTCAACATGAGGCTAATCCGTTCGGCCATGCTCGACGTGCTGGACTCGGAATTTATCAAGCTGGCCCGGGCCAAAGGCGCATCGGAAAGATCCATCATCTGGAAGCATGCCCTGAAGAATGCCCTGATTCCGGCATTGACCTTCGGCGGAATCAGCCTGGGCAGCATGGTAACCGGCTCGGTGGTCGTCGAGCTGGTGTTTGCCTGGCCCGGGCTGGGGCGGCTGGCCGTCCAATCGATGTATACCTCGGACTACCCGGTGCTCCAGGGAGTAGTCATCATATTCACCCTCTTGTACCTGACGTCGGCCCTGCTGGTGGACATACTGTATGCCTATATCGACCCCAGGATTCGATATGCCTAGCGTCCGGGAGCTTTAGCCATGGCCTCAGGGGTTGCCAACGGCATTGTAGTAACGCCGGATACCCTGGGCGTCAGGGTGCGTAAAGCACTGCGCTGGCTGCGGCGTATGCCCATAGTACCGGTGGCTATACTCTTGGCGCTGGTGGTCTCAGGCATCACCGCCCCTTGGATTTCTCCCGAAGACCCCGTTAACGGAGACCTAAACGACAATTTCCTGCCCCCGGTTTGGCAAGGAGCCGCATCCGACCCCAAGACGGTGGTGGAAGGCGAGGTTACGGGATACCGGCGTCTTTTGGAAATCCAGATAGGAAGTCCCCAGTTCGAGGAGGCCGTGGCGGCCCGGGGGCTGTCGGCTGAGGAAATTGAAGTAGGCGACGTGCTGATGGTAGAAGGGGACAAGGCGGGCAGCACCAGGTTCTTCTTTGGCACTGACGAACTGGGGCGCGATATCATGAGTCGCATTTTCCACGGCGCCCGGATCTCCCTGATAGTTGCCGCAATAACATTGGGCGTGGGCGGGACAATTGGCACTTTTGCGGGCCTGGTATCCGGCTACTATGGCGGCTGGGTCGACGAATTGATCATGCGCCTGGTGGACATCGTGCTCTCGATACCCATCTTGTTGGTGACACTGGTCCTGGTGGCGTCTTTGGGAGCGTCCTTCGAACTTATCGTGGGGGTGCTGTCGCTGATATTATGGCCCCTGTTCGCGCGGGTTGCGCGGGGAGAGGTGCTCCAACTGAAGAACATGGACTACGTGGCCCTGGCCAGGGTATCGGGGGCCGGCAGCCTGCGCATAATGGTCTTCCACCTCTTGCCGGGGATATTCAATACGTTGATAGTCATTGCCACGCTGAACGTGGGCGTGGTTATCCTGGTGGAAGCTTCGTTGAGCTTCCTGGGGGCCGGGGTCCCGCCGCCAACGCCGGCCTGGGGTTCCATGGTGGCCGACGGCCAGGACCACCTGGCTACCGCCTGGTGGATTGCCACCATGCCCGGACTTGCCATTGCCCTTACCGTGATATCCCTGAACCTCTTCGGCGACTGGTTGCGGGATACCCTGGACCCAAGGCTCCGCCAGCTAAACTAGTTGATCCGTTAAGGGCCGGCGTGCAGCGCACGTGGGGCAAGGCGCCGATAAGTCCTACCAGGCGGGACGATCAACCAGGGTAAACTCGCGGTAACCGCTAAGTCCGCGTGACGCCTCCTCCCCAATTGGCCGGGATGTTGACCAACCCCGGCCCAAGTTCGCGGATGTTCGTCTGGCCGCAGAAGGCCATGCAGCGGTCGATTTCCTCCCGCAGAACTTCCAGCACCCCGTGGACTCCTACGGCGCCAGCCACAGCCAGGCCCCAGAACAGGGGCCGGCCGATGCCCACGGCGCGGGCGCCCAGGGCCAAGGCTTTGATGATGTCGCTGCCCCGCCGGATGCCCGAGTCCACGTAGACCTCGGCGCGGCCCTGGGTCGCCTCGACGATCTGAGGAAGCATTTCTATGGCTCCCATGGCAGCGTCGGACACGCGGCCGGCGTGGGTTGATACAAAGATGCCGTCGATGCCGCGCTCGACGGCCAGGTGGGCGTCCTCGGCGGTATTGATGCCCTTGAGAACTAAAGGCAGCGAGGTCAAAGAGCGCAGCCATTCCAATTCAGGCCAGGTTATGGGCGGCGCGGCGGCGGCGTTCCAGGCGTCCAACGCGGCGGCCTCGGAAGCTGCGTCGTTCATACCGTTCATGCCACGAAAATTCCCCAGGGAGAAGGGACCCAGGTAATTGATGCCGCCGGTGCGAGCGTCGCGTTCCTGGGGTGAGCGCAAGGGAATGTCCACGGTCAGGCATATGGCCCTGTAACCGGCGTCCTCGGCGCGGCGCACAAGCATCTCGGTAAAGTCGCGGCCGCGGTGATAAAGCTGGAACCACAGCGGGCCGGCGGCTGCCTGGGCGACCTCCTCCATGCTGTAGCTGGACAGGGTGCTGAGTATCATCAAGGTATCGGACATACCGGCGCCTTTGGCCGCGGCCAGTTCTCCCTCCGGGTGGACGTTCATGTGCATGCCGGCAGGAGAGAGCATAACGGGCACGCTGACAGGGGCGCCCAGGACTGTGGTCGATATGTCCCGCCGGGATATGTCGCGTAGAAAGCGGGGGCGCAAGGTCAACTGGTCCAGGGCGGCGCGGTTGCGGCGGACGGTGGACTCGTCCATCACCCCGCCGCCGTCGATGTAGTCCCAGAGAGGCGGCGGCAGAAGCTGTCTGGCCCTGTCCCGGTAGTCGTAGAGGTTTATCGGTGCCAGGCGCATGGGGCCTCCTTTGGAACACGGGTATTCAAGAACAAAGGGAGCAGTTTGTCAAAGGCGGCTCCCCGCGCCTGGTCTCTAGACGACTTCGATGAGGGCGCCAGTCTCACATTGCCTATGGCGCACGAATTATTCCTATGGGATAATAATAATTAGTATCAGTTATGTGAAGGAGGATCTCCGTTTGGTAACGGTAGAAACGGGACGCGATGCGGGAGGCAAATGCCCGTTTGAAACCCCAGCGAAGGGCGAAATAGCTTTGAATCAATACTGGTGGCCGGAGCGGTTGAACCTGCAGGTCTTGCGCCGGAACTCGCCCGCGTCGGACCCCATGAGCGCCGACTTCGACTACGCCAAAGCGTTCGAGACCGTCGACGTAGATGCGCTGAAAAAGGACATCGAGGAGGTGATGACGACCTCCCAAGATTGGTGGCCGGCGGACTATAACCACTATGGGCCGCTTTTCATCAGGATGGCGTGGCACGCAGCAGGGACGTACCGCATCACTGATGGCCGGGGTGGTGGAGGCGCAGGACAACAGCGCTTTGCGCCCCTCAACAGCTGGCCTGACAATGCGAACCTGGACAAGGCCCGCCGCCTGCTCTGGCCGGTCAAGCAGAAGTACGGCAGGAAAGTCTCCTGGGCCGACCTGATCGTCTTTGCCGGCAACTGCGCACTGGAATCGATGGGTTTCAAGACCCTTGGATTCGGGTTCGGCCGTCCCGACGTCTGGGAAGCGGACGATACTACCGATTGGGGGCCTGAGGGCACATGGCTTGGAAACGAGCGCCATGACGACAACGGAGAGCTCGAGGAGCCATACGGCGCCGACCACATGGGCCTGATATACGTGAACCCGGAGGGGCCGAACGGCAATCCGGACCCTGAGGCGGCAGCGAAATACATTCGCCAAACCTTCGGACGTATGGCGATGAGTGACGAAGAGACGGTTGCGCTTATTGTAGGCGGGCATACCTTCGGTAAGGCACACGGCCCTGCTGCCGAGGACTTGGTGGGCCCCAGCCCTGAGGGCGCAAGTATCGCAGACCAGGGCCTGGGCTGGAAAAACAGGTCGGGCACCGGCAAGGGCGGCGATACGTTTACCAGCGGCCTGGAGGGGGCTTGGACCAGCAATCCGGTGCAGTGGGACAACGAGTTTGTCGAGAATCTGTACGCATACGATTGGGAGCTGACCACGAGCCCAGCAGGCAAATGGCAATTTACTCCCGAGAATGCGGCAGACGCGGCCAGCGTGCCGGACGCGCACGACCCATCAAGGAAGCACGCCCCCATGATGCTGACCACTGACCTTGCGCTCAGGATAGACCAGGAATATGAAGCGATTACAAAGCGCTTCCTGGAGAACCCGGCTGATCTCGAGGAGGCCTTCGCCAGGGCGTGGTTCAAGCTCATCCACCGCGATATGGGGCCCAGAAGCCGTTACCTGGGCCCGCTGGTCCCGGAAGAGCCCTTGCTATGGCAAGACCCCGTCCCGGATGTCGATCATCAGTTGATAGGGGAACGGGAGATAGAGGACCTCAAACGCACGGTCCTGGCATCGGGACTGTCCGTTTCCAGCCTGGTGTCGACCGCCTGGGCGGCGGCGGCAACGTTCCGCGGCACCGATAAACGAGGCGGAGCCAACGGGGCGCGCATCCGCCTTGCGCCGCAAAGGGACTGGGAGGTGAACGACCCTACCGAGTTGGAGAGGGCGCTGCAGACCCTGGGGCGAATACAAAGGGAATTCAACGACTCTCAGACCGACGGAATAAGGGTGTCGCTGGCCGACCTGATAGTGCTGGCCGGGTGTGCAGGCGTCGAGGAAGCAGCCAGAAACGCCGGTCATGACGTGAGGGTCCCATTTGTGCCGGGGCGCACGGACGCGTTGCAGGAGTGGACCGAGGTCGAATCGTTTGCCGTGCTCGAGCCAACCGCAGACGGGTTCCGCAACTACGTCCAAGCCGGCCTCCGGGAATCACCGGAGAAACTTCTGGTGGAGCGGGCGTTCATGCTGACTTTGACTCCGCCTGAAATGACGGTGCTGCTTGGCGGCATGAGAGCCTTGGATGCGAACACTGGGCAGTCCCAGCACGGCGTATTCACCCAACGACCGGGAGCGCTGACAAACGACTTCTTCGTGAATCTTTTGGACATGAATACGGAGTGGCAAGAATCCGCCACGTTGGCGGGAGTATACGAGGGACGCGACCGCCGAACCGGCATGCTCAAGTGGACCGGAACCAGGGCGGACCTGGTATTCGGTTCCAACTCCGAGCTGCGAGCCCTATCGGAAGTGTATGCGTGCGAAGACGCGGAAGAGGCGTTTGTAAGCGACTTCGCGGCGGCGTGGGACAAGGTCATGAGCCTGGACCGCTTCGACCTCGAATTACCTGTGCGTTAGACGACGAAAGAGGCGGAGAAATCCCGGTCGAAAAGGGGCCGTTGGGCTAGTCCAGGCGGTATACCCTGGCGGAATTGCCGCCGACAATCTTGGTCTTTTCCTCTTCGGTGCAGTCCACCAGGATTTCTTCCAGTATCTCCCGGCTCCTGGGGAAGGTGGACTCGGGATGGGGGTAGTCCGACCCCCACTGCAGGGTGTCGACCCCAATGAGGTCCCGGAGCCTGATGCCCAGGCTGTCTTCCTGGAATCCCAGGAAGCAGTTGCTACGGAAGAAGTCGCTGGGGAATATATCTCCCTGGTAGCGGTAGGGGGAGAACCTCTTGGAGCGTTGGGTGTAGTTGTAGTCCAGCCGGTCCAGGAAGTGGGGGACCCACGAGAGTTCGTGTTCCACCGAACCCACCTGGAGCTTGGGAAAACGTTCGAAAGCGCCGCTGCAGATGATGTCGCCCAGGGACATGGCGGCCCAGTGGGCCAGCAGGGACACGGAGGAGGGCCTAACGGCGTTCATGTCCAAGAACTCCTGGCCCTCACCGGGGCGATTGGTGGCGGCGTGGAGGCTGATGGGCATTTCCAGATCTTGGGCCGCGGCCCACAGGGGCTCGTACTCGGGCCTGTCGTAGGACCGTCCCAGTAGAGGATAGACGGCAATCATTGCGCCGATAAAGCCCAGCTTTGCGCAGCGTTCCAACTCTTTGATGCCATCCCCTACGTCGTCCACGTTGAGCATGGCGATGGCCTTGAGGCGTTTGGGGGCGGCGCTGCAAAACTCCGAAATCCAGTCGTTGTATAGGGTGCAGCTATAGGTGAGGATGTCGCTGGCAGGCACGGCATACACCCGGACACCGGTGGTGGGATAGATGATGGCCATATCGATGCCGTCTAGGTCCATGTCTTTCACGTGCTCTTCGGGGATATAACCCCCGGGGCGAGTCTCGTCGATCCTGGGCACCCTGGTGCCCATTTTCTCGGGGGCCTCGAACCTGATGCCGACGGTGACGGAGTTCCCGGCGGGGTCTCCCCTGGTGCCATCGTAAAACCAGACATCGCCGGTCTCCAAGTGTTCTACGTGGGGCACGCGGTCTTTGAACTTCGAGTTGGCGCGGGTTGTCCACAGGTCGGCCGGCTCGTTAACGTGGCTGTCCGACGATATAACCCTGTAGCTGGACATGATTGACCTCCTTACTTGTGAGCCAGGTTGGTCAACTCACTAAACTTGAAAAGTACGGTGGAACAGAAGAGCCGGGCACGGTGAATCAGGCTCAGCGCTCGCAGTCGACCATCCAACTGATTCCGAACCGGTCTATGCAGGAACCGAAGTAGGATCCCCAGAACATGTCCTGGGGCGGCATGGTAGCGACGCCACCCTCAGAGAGCTTGGCGAAAAGGTCGTCGGTCTCCGTCTTGTTCTGAGCGGCGTAGGAGATGGAGAAGTTGTTGCCCTGGTTTGGGGGAGGGCCGAAGGCGGACGGCACATCGCTGCCCATGAGGATGCTCTCCCCGACGCGGAGGGAAACGTGCATGACGTTGTTGCTTTCGTCGTCGGACACGCCCATGCCGGGAGGGCCGTCGGCGAATGTCTGCAGTATCTCAAAGTCGCCGCCGAAGACCGAGCGGTAGAACTCGAAAGCCTCGCGGCAATTCCCGTTAAAGTGGAGGTAGGTATTCAGCGCCATCTGTGGTTTTTCCTTAGTTCTTGATTTGGTCGAGGATCTGGAGACGCCTGCGACCCGAATCACACTATAGTGTGACGCCGGGTCTCCGTCAATGATGATTTGACCGCCTGAGCAGGTAACAGCACGGGCGGGAAGCGGGGCTGGGAAAGCGACTAGTAGACGCCGGGGAAAATCCGGTACTTTACCAGGGTCTTATATTCGGCCCACTTGTCCGGGCCGTACTTCTCGGCGCAGTGCCGGTCGTCGTCGCGCTGTCGGAAGGTGAACAGGGTGACGATGAATACGAAGTAAATCCAGGCCCAGGGATTGGCGAAGTGGCCGAAGGACAGGGCGACGGACAGGGACAGGAAACCCTCTCCCAGGTAGTTGAAGTGGCGGGCAACACCCCAGAAACCGCTGTGCAGGATCCTGCGGTCGCCGGCCTGAATGTACCTGGGCTCGATGAAGCCGAGGAACCTGCGGTCGGGCCACCGCTTGAAGGTGTATTTCTGCATGTTGGCGCCGCGCGAGATGCCCCAGCCGAGCAGAAACAGCATAGCCGTTCCGATGAGCCAGAAATAGGTCCAGCCCGTGGAGAATCCGGGATCGGGCTGGGCGGCCATGCCCCACAAGGGGAGGATGAACAGCCAGCCGTAGACCACGAGACCGCCCCAGAACAACATGAAGCCCAGCCGCTCGTGAATCAGGTCGTAGGTATAAAGCTGGACGCGCTCGAAGATGAAGTAGTCCAGTATGTAGAAGGTGAAGAAGGCGGCGTAGAGAAAAACGCCGGGGTTGGAATCGTCGCCGAAGCGCTCGTAGTGGTAGGCGGCCCCGGACAGGGCGTTGAGGGCCAGCATGGCCCCGCCGACGACGTAGAACCACATTTTTATGTCGAAGCGGTCGCCGAAGAAGGATATCTCCCGAGCCCGCCCGGTCCAAAAGGCTGCTATGGGGTTCTTTTCCGCGCCTTGGGGCAGGCTGAACACAGCTATCACGGCAAAGATGGTGGCGAATACCGTCCCGCCGAGCACGGCGTAGACCGAGGACCGGTAGAACCAGTCCCGGGGCATGCCGGTGACTTCGGTGGCCCACACGATGACGGCGATAACGAACACCAGGAGGCCGTTGAGCCGGTAGTTGCGGGGTTGGCCCGTCTCCTGGTCGATGACATAGCCGGGCACCCGCCTTGCCGGGAGGATGATTTGGGCCAGGGCAAAGACGGCGAAGATGGCCAGGGGAGTGAAAAATCCGGCGATAGCTTCGCCGGTGGAAAGTTCGAACAGGTGGTCGACGCCGAGCCAGTCTGGCATGAGCAAGCGTCTCTTCGATGCGGGATGGGGCCATTATGGGGACGGGTTGAGAAGAGGTCAATAGCCCAGCAGGCCCGCACAGGCAGGACCGGCTGGTATAATTTTGGTGAATTGCGGCATCCAGCCCTCCCGCAATGAGTGGGCTTACCCCAGGTGATTCTGGGAAGGCGCTAATCGAGAAACAAGAGGAAGCGAAAGATGGATACGACCAAGTACAACGAGCTTACGGCGCAGGAACGGTACGTAATCGAGCACAAGGGCACCGAGCCCCCGTTTTCCGGGGAGTATGACGATTTCTACGAGCCGGGGGTGTACATCTGCCGGCGTTGCAACGCCGAACTGTACAGGTCGGAGGACAAGTTCGACGCGCACTGCGGCTGGCCGGCCTTCGATGACGAGATACCCGGAGCGGTGAACCGCCTGCCGGACCCCGACGGCATGCGGACGGAGATAGAGTGCGCCAAATGCGGTGGCCACCTGGGCCACGTGTTCGTCGGGGAACGGTTGACGGCGAACAACACCCGGCACTGCGTGAATTCGCTTTCTATGAAGTTCGTGCCCTCGGAGTAGGGCCGGCGCCGCCCGTCCGTTCCCCCTTCGAGAGCCTCAGGGCGAACGGGCGGGGTGCGGTGGAGGGAATGCTACGAGGTTGGTAGACAGGCGCTCTGGATTCCGGCTCGGGGGCCGGAATGACGGGTTGGGGATGATGGGCGGCGTGGCTTTTCTATGCCTCTCAGCGCAGGGACTTTAGATTCCTCGGCTTCGCTCGGAATGACAGTTGCCCGCTGCAGGGACCCCCAAGAAGGCGTGGGTGAGGCCCTAGAGGTGGTACATCTCGGCGCAGTTGCCGCCTACGATCTTGGCCCTTTCCTCACCGGTGCAGCCGATTAACATGCCGTCGAGGATCTCGCGGCTCCTGGGGAAGGTGCTTTCCGCATGGGGATAGTCGCTGCCCCACTGCAGGGTGTCCATGCCAATGATTTCCCGGTTCCTGAGGCCGAGGGCGTCCTCCTGGAAGCCCAGGAAGCAGTTGGTGCGGAACTGGTCGCTGGGAAGGAGGTCATCCTTCAAGCGGTTCTCGGTGAGCCACGGGCCGACTCGCTGGGTGTAGGTGTTGTCCAACCGGTCGAGGAAGTGGGGGACCCAGGCGATTTCGTGCTCCACAGAGCCGATTTTGATGCCGGGATAGCGGTCCAGGACACCGCTGAGGATGATGTCGGCCAGAGAGGTCTCGATTGCGTGGTGCATGGTGGTAATCCAGGCGGCCCTCATGGCCAGGGGGTCGGCAAAGAAGCCCTGGCGATTGGTGGCGGCGTGGAGGCTGAGGGGCATGTCCAAGTCCTGTGACGCGGCCCACATGGGTTCGTATACCGGCTGGTCGTAAAGCTGGTCGTCCAGGGGAGCTACGGTAATCATGGCGCCGATAAGGCCCATCTTGCGGCAGCGTTCCATTTCTTTGACCGCCACGCCCACGTCGTCGTGGTTGATCATGGCGATGCCCTTGAGCTTGTCGGGGAATGTGCTGCACCAGTCGGCGATCCAATCGTTGTAGCCCCTGCAGATTTCATCCATCAGCGGGCTGCTCTGTATGCCAAAGAGGTAGATGCCGATTGTCGGATAGACGATGCTGACGTCGACGCCGTCCAGCTCGTTGTCCTTGACGTGCTCTTCGGGGATGAAAGCCCCTTTAATTATGAACTCATCCCCTCTGTGCCCCTTGAGGAGGTCCATCGGGTCGTCGAACCTGACTCCGGTCTTGGGGTCGCCCCCGAATTGGACAATCTGCTGGCCTTCGCAGACCCAAAAGTCTTTCTGAGGGCGCCCGTGGTGGTCCAGGACGCCTGGCTCGGCGGCTTCGACGTGGGGCACCAGGTCTTTGAACTTGGGCAGAGCTCGTTCGGTCCACACGTCCGACGTTTCGATTACGTGGCTGTCGCCCGATATGACCCTGTAGCTGGACACAGTATTCTCCTAGCGATGACGGCGTTTTGCCGTTCTTGATTGCGCCGCCCGTGGGGCGTCAATCGCTAATAGGCGCTGACCCGGACGGAGGTTACCCAACCGGATGCCAGTCCCTAAATGTGGTACATCGCCGCGCAGTTGCCGCCGACGATCTTGGCCTTTTCTTCATCAGTGCAGCCGATCATCATGCCATCGATAATTTCCCGGCTGCGGGGGAAGGTGCTCTCCAGGTGGGGGTAGTCGCTGCCCCATTGCAGGCAGTCTATTCCTATGATGTCCCGGTCCTTGAGGCCCAGGGCGTCCTCCTGGAAGCCCAGGAAGCAGTTGGTGCGGAACTGGTCGCTGGGCAACAAGTCATCCTTGAGGCGGTTCTCGGTGAGCCAGGGGCCGACCCGCTGGGTGTAGGTGTTGTCCAACCGGTCGATGAAGTGGGGTGCCCAGGCGAGCTCGTGTTCCACGGAGCCGATCTTGATATTGGGGTAGCGGTCCAGCACGCCGCTCAAGATGATGTCGGCCAGGGACGTTTCAATCCAATGGTGCATGCAGGTGACGTAGGCGGGCCGCAGGTTCAGTGGAGAGGAGAAGAAGCCGGCGCGGTTGGTGGCGGCATGCAGGCTTAGGGGCATATCCAGGTCCTGGGACGCGGCCCACATGGGCTCGTACACCGGCTGGTCGTAGAGCTGGCTGTCCAGGGGAGCGACGGTGATCATGGCCCCGATGAGGCCCATTTTGCGGCAGCGTTCCATTTCCTTGACGGCAACGCCCACGTCATCGTTGTTGATCACCGCGATGCCCTTGAGCTTGTCAGGGATGGTGTCGCACCACTCGGCAACCCAGTCGTTGTAGCTCCGGAAAATCGAGTCCAACAGGAGGCCGTCCTGCACGCCGAAGAGGTAGCAACCAAGGGTAGGATAAACGATGCTCACGTCAATACCGTCGAGTTCGTTGTCCTTGACGTGGTCCTCGGGAATGAAAGCCCCTTTGAGCATGGCGTCTTCACTCCTGGGGGCTGCAAGGAGTCCCGCCGGGTCCTCGAACCTGACCCCGGTCTTGGGGTCGCCGCCGAACTGCATGAGGGTTTGGTCTTCGCAGACCCACCAGTCCTTGTTAGGCCTTCCGTTAAGATCCACAGAGCCCGGCTCGGCAGGCACGATGTGGGGCAGGCGGTCCCTAAACTTGGGCTCGGCCCTTTCGACCCACAGGTCTGACGGCTCGTAGATGTGGTTATCGCCTGAGATGACCCTGTAGTTGGACATGACGCCCTCCTGACCAATGCTTGCTGCGGCGAGTCTTCGCCACTACCGTGGTTGAGTGGGGAATCGGGATGGGGCGAATTAGGCAGCTTCCCCGGTTGCCCGCGCCCCAATTTTGCTGTCCTATTCGGGGCTTGTCAATATCCGGTATTGTTGCGCCACCAATGAAGGTGGGCAGCTTCCCGCTAGCCTGGGCAGAGGCAGGCGCTCCTCGAAGCGCCTGCCAATCCAGACAGGAATAGGACCTGCCGGCCCTACAGGTTGTACATCTTGGCGCAATTGCCGCCGGCGATCTTGGCCTTTTCCTCCTCGGTACAGCCAATCAGCATCCCTTCTAGGATCTCACGGCTCCTGGGCCAGGTTGACTCCTGGTGGGGATAGTCTGAGCCGAACTGCATGGTGTCCACGCCTATCAGCTCCCGCATCTGGATTCCCATGGCGTCTTCCTGGAAGCCCAGGAAGCAGTTGGTGCGGAAGACTTCGCTGGGAAGCACGTCCCCGCTCAACCTGCCCTCCACGAGCCACTGGCCGATGCGCTGGGTGTAGGTGTAGTCCATCCGGTCCAGGAAGTGGGGGACCCAGGCCAACTCGTGCTCCACCGATCCCACCCGGAGCTTGGGGTAGCGGTCGAAAGCTCCGCTGAAGATGATGTCGGCTAGAGACAGCTCGGCCCAATGGTACAGGCAGGTAATATAGGCCGCCCGTTCGTCCTCGGGTCCTGCATAAAATCCGGCGCGGTTCGTGGAAGCGTGCAAGCTCAGGGGCATATCCAGGTCCTGGGAGGCGGCCCACAGGGGTTCGTAGATTTCCTGATCGTACAGCCGGCCGATGCGCGGATAGACAGTGATCATGGCCCCGAGAAGGCCCATCTTGCGGCAGCGTTCCATTTCCTTTACGGCTACCGACACGTCGTCGTGGTTGATCATTGCGACGGCCTTGAGCCGGTCAGGGTGCGTGCTGCACCAGTCCGCTATCCAGTCGTTGTAGATTCTGCAAATGGAGTCGAACAGCGGACCATCGGGCACGCCGAAGAGGAAAACGCCCAAGGTGGGATAAATGACGCTTACGTCAATCCCGTCGATGTCGTTGTCCTTCACGTGCTCGTCGGGAAAGTATCCCCCAAGACGCTGCTCTCTTTCTTCGTCGTGCGCTTCTTCGAAGGTCCTGGGGCCGAAATGGGCCCCGAGGAGTTGTGACGGGTCTTCAAATCGGACCCCGGTCTTGGGGTCTCCTCCAAAGCCGGCGTACCTCTTGCCGTCGACGAACCATGAGTCGCCCACCGGCCGGCCCTGGGGGTCCAGCGAACCGTCTGCGGCGCTCACGACCTGGGGAAGCCGGTCCTTGAACGCCGACTCGGCCCTGGCGGACCACAAATCACGGGGCTCGTTGATGTGGCTGTCATTTGATATGACTCTGTAGGTGGACATCGTTGACCTCCTGAGCGTCGCTTGCAGTGGTGATGCCGCCCCCTTAGGAATTCCCGGGCGGCGGGGGACAAGGCAGTGGTTTGTGCCTGTGGTAGTTCACCCAATTGTCCCCCGTGCACAGGCTGCTGTCAATAATGCGGGGTAGGCCGCCGTATGCTAAGCGCTTTTCGTAGTGAACGCTATATCCGGCATCGAATTAGCGCGAACAGATGAAGCACTAACGTAAGTCCATTGGCAACGGCCGTCGTCAGAGTCTGCGACCACGAGCGGGGTGTTTGGGCCAGATGCCATTGGATTGGGATATACTAGAATCACGTCCCGGAAGAGCAGAGCCAGGCTGAGGGAAACCGGCTCGGAGGATGTGCAAATGGCGACGCGAATAGGACAGGGCGCCCTCGCCCAGACCAAGCCGCTGGTGAAAATCACCGAGATGGACCACATCGTCCTCAGGGTTAAAGACGTAGAGGAGTCCATAGGGTTTTACTCCCAGGTGCTGGGGATGAAGCTGGAACGCGTGGATGAGTGGAGAAGGGGAGAGGCGCCGTTTCCATCGGCCAGGCTGAACGACGACACGATTATCGATTTCTTTGCCACGGACCAACCCGCCATTGGCAAGGGTGGAGTTAAGAACCAGGACCATTTTTGCATGGTAATTGAACCCACGGACATGGAGGCGCTCAAGGCAAGCTTCGAAGCGCTGGGAGTCGAAATCCAAGGCGGGCCCGGCAAGCGGTGGGGGTCTCACGGCGATGGCATATCGCTGTATGTTTACGACCCGGATGACAACGTGGTGGAGCTACGGCACTACTGAGTAAGATCGCCTGAGGCCGGCCGCGGCAATTACTTGCGGGTGGCCCAAGCCTTGATCAGGTGATGGGCGATGGCTATGGGACCGGGGATAACCAGGTCCGGGTTCTTGCCTTCCAGCGCCTGCAAGACTTCTTCCCTGGGAAACCAGCGCACGTCGGCCATCTCTTCGTCGTCCATGACGATCTCAGTAGTCACCGCGTCGGCGTGACAGCCGATCATCAGCGACCAAGGGAAGGGCCAGGGTTGGGAGGAGTGGTAGCGGACATTCTTCACCAGTATCCCCGATTCTTCGCCGATTTCCCTGGCGACGGCCTCTTCGATGGACTCTCCCTGCTCCATAAATCCGGCGAGGGCCGAGTATATGTTGCTGCCTGAGCCCCGGCGGCGGGACTGGCCCAGCAGGCAATGGTCGTTGTGGGACACCAGGGCGATCACCACCGGGTCGGTGCGCGGGAAGTGCTCGGTATGGCAGTTGGAGCACTGGCGGGCCTGGCCGCCGCGCTTGAGGTAGGTCTCGCCGCCGCAGATGGGGCAGAACACGTTGCGGTTGTGCCAGTCGACCTGGCTGCGGACGTGGGCGACGATGCCGGACTCGGCCCCGCTGAGAAATTGGGTAGCGGTGCGGGCGTCTTCGAACCGGAAGTTCCAGTCGGTCTGCAACTGCCGGACTGTGTCTGACTTGCCGGAAATGTCCACGGCAAAATGGGCCTGCTCCCCAAGCAATCCCAGGAAGATGGGCTTGGAGTCGATTTTGAGCCGGTCCAAGTGATCGAGACTAAGCCAGCCGAGGCCTTGATTCGGGCTGTTTGAGACAGGAACGTTCAGGTCGGACATTGGGAGAAACTTGCTGGCGGGGTTCCCGGCCTGCAGGGCCAACCACTGTTCGTCGCCACGCTGGTGGTCGGCGCGGTCCAACGGGTTGGAGGCATAGACGTGGGGGATCTTTCCCTGCTGTTTGGTCATGGTGAAGTCCGGTAAGGAACGGTAGTCGGCGGCCGTTGGGCATCGGAAGCGGCGGCCCGCGGCGTCAGGGCCGGAAATTGGGCATTACCTTCCGGGCGAAAACCTCCATCTGGCCGAATAGCGCTTTGACGCCTTGGGACAGGAAGATGAGGTTGAAATCCCTGGTCCCGGCGTCAATGCGGTCCTGGATGGCCTTGACGCAATCGTCGGGGGTCCCGGTGACGCAGAGCGCTTTGGCGATGTCCTCGGCACTGCGTTCCGGGGTTACGTACCTCCGGCCCAGGTTAGCCGCCGCCATGGCCAGCGCTTCCTGGGGAGAGTAGCTGATGACGGTTGGTTGATTGAGCCCCCAGTGGAAGCCGGTCAGGTCTCGACCCGCCTCCTCGGCGTAGTTGCGGACGGTCTCGTTACTCCGGCGCAGGCGGCGCACGGTGAAAAGATAGGGGTACCACCCGTCGCCGAGCAGGGCGGCCCGGCGTATGGCGGCCTCGCTCCGGCCGGCCACCCACACGGGCGGATGGGGCTTTTGCACCGGGCGGGGCAGCAGGGTTACGTCCTCGAAGCTGAAGAATCTCCCGTGGTGGGTAACCTGGTCTTCGGTCCAGAGCCGCTTCACAGCCTGTAGAATCTCGTCGGTGCGCCTTCCCCGGGTCTTTACCGATACGTCCAGGGCTTCGAATTCCACGACGGAATCCCGCTGCCCGCCGATACCGATTCCCAGGTCCAGACGGCCCCCGGAGACCAGGTCGAGGGTGGCGGCCAACTTGGCCAGCATTACGGGATGATAGAGCGGGGCCAGGACGATGCCGGTCATTACCCGCAGGCGGCTAGTAGCGCCGGCGGCGACGGCCATGGCCGGAATGTTCATCAGCGTGGGCCGGGGAGGGTTGCCGTCCATTACGTGCTCGCCCGCGGCTACCCGGTCGAAACCCAGTTCTTCGGCCCGGCGAGCGAATTCGGCGATGTCCCAATACCCCTCAACGGTGAGGGTGCAGCCGAAGGTCACTCGGGGCGTACTTTGGGAGTCTGACGCCATTAAATTTCCCGAAATCCTACGGCAAATGGCCGCTTGCCGGCTGGATTGTCCGTGAATGGCGGCGAGCGGTGCGGACGTTGTCGGTGAACCGGGCTCCAAGCGGGTCCATCGCTGTTTCCCTCGCCGTGGTAAGAATAGTCGCCGGGTTATTTTACCAGCCAGCGAAGGAGGCGGCATGGACTGCAGATGCTCCGGGGCGACAGTAGGAGCAGAGAGGCCCGTGGAAACCTTCGGACTTCGTTGGCCGTCAGCCGACGCTATCGGGTCCAGGCGGTCATTTCGGCCCGCAAGTCAGGGTCAAGAGTTATCCGCGAGGCTTCCACCGCATTGTCGACGTGCTCCAGGATCCGCGCTCCGGTAATGGTCGAAGTCACTGCGGGGTGTGTCATGGCCCAGGCCATCGCCAAGCCGATGACAGAGACGCCCAATTCAAGGGCCTTGGCCTGCAGGTTGTCCAGGATCTGGAAGTTGCGCTCCCTGAACCTGCGATTGGCGTATATCGAATTTCCCATGGCCCGGCTGCCCTCCGGGGGCGGGGCTCCCCGGGTATATTGACCGGTCAGGAATCCGCCGCCCAGAGGGCTGTATATGGTGCTGGCGACGTTTTCCCTTTGGCAAAGAGGAAATATCCGGTCTTCGAGCTCATATAGCCCAACGGGGTGGTAGATATAGTCTGGCTCGTCGACTTCGGCGAAAGGGGGCATGACCAGGTTGTACTCCGGCTGGTGGGCCGCAAAAGGCTGGTATCCGCCCGATGCGCTTGTTTCCACAGCCTGCCGCAGTTGGTCGGCGTCGAAATTGCTGCACGCGGGAGCGCGGATCCGTCCGGCTTCGACCTCTTCGGACAACGTGGACAGTGTCTCTTCTATGGGCACGTTGGGGTCTGGAAAGTGCATCATGTAGATATCGACGTAGTCGGATTGCAAGCGGGAGAGGCTGGCGTCCAGCGCTTGGCGAATGTAGGCGCGGTCACCCCAGGTGGTGGCTTTGGGCGGGAAAAACTTGGTGAGGACGGTGATGCGGTCGCGGCATTTTCTTTGGCGCATCCAGTTGCCTATGATCCGCTCCGACATCCCGTTGCCGTACCATTCGGCCGTGTCCAGGTAGGATATTCCCTGGTCCAGGGTGTAGTCCAGGATGCGGAAGGCTTCTCCCTCGTCCAGCCGTCCCCCGAACATATCGCTCCCCAACCCGACGGAAGATATGCTGACCCCCGTACTTCCCACCGGTCTCTGTTCCACCATAGCTCTCCTGAGGAGACCTCAATTTGAAATGGGTCGGTGATTTGGTCTAGAAGGAACGCGCGTCTGGCTGCGGGTCTATCGTGCGTGGAAGGCTGCGGTGTCAGTTTATTTCCGGGATGGGCCTATTGCAAACCAGGACTGAGGATTCTAGAACATTTGCGTTGGGCCAATTATTACGCAAAAGACCAAATTTGGTTAAATGCTTAAATTGTGCTAAACTTGCACCCAAAGTTGTTGACCAATGGGCGCAAGCCCAACTATGTTGTAGTCACATCCAGCGAAAAACGAGTCAGGCTGCAGATTGGATGGGCAATGGGGGAAGTGAAATGATACTGCATGAAGAGGTAAGAGAGCAGGCACTGGAGGAACAGCAGGTGATCACGTGCCGCCATCACTGGATGATCGAGCCGGCCAACGGTCCCACGAGCATCGGGATCTGCCGCAACTGCCGGGAAATCAAGGAGTTCACAAACTCGGTCGCCGAGCTTGACCGGGAATTCCCGGACCTGCAGCCGGCAGGCCGAATCGACCGATAGCCAGCCGGCGGCCTGGCTCGCGGTTGAACGCCGCGCTTGGCGCAGTGAGTGACAAAACCTCCGGCAACGCCGGGGGTTTTTCTTTTGTACATCGGATTCACGCGTAGACAGCAACCTTGAACCGCTCCCAGGCCTGTTGTATCCTTGCGGCCTACTGTGCCGCGCCATCCACACACACCGCCTCTGTCATCCCAAGGGTCCACGGCGCATGGACCACAGCGGGAGGTCCACGAAATGAAGTTCGGCATCTTCCACCTGGTGCCCTGGCACGAAAGCCGTACCCAGGAACAAGCCCTGCGGGAGGCGATGGAGGAGATCGAGCTGGCCGACCGGCTGAGAATCGACGAGGCCTGGCTGGGCGAACACCGGTTCTCGCGGCACGGGTTGCTGTCCGGCATGTGGAGTTTTTTGGGCCAGGTTGCCGGCCGGACGAAGCGCATTCGCATCGGCACCTCGGTGGTAGTGCTCCCGTTGCACAACCCCATACTGGTGGCCGAAGAAGCGGCCATGCTGGACGTACTCAGCGGGGGACGCCTGGACCTTGGCCTGGGCGCGGGTTACCAGCGCCAGGAGTTCCAAGGACTGGGCATCGACATAAGCGAAAGCAGGGAACGGTTTCAAGAGGGCGTTGACGTCATCATCAAGGCATGGACCGAGGAAAGGCTAACGTATCACGGGAAGTACACCAACGTCGACGACCTTTTGGTGATACCCAAACCCCTGCAGAAGCCCCACCCGCCGCTTTTCCAGGCGGTGCAAGCCAGCCCGGCCAGCGTGGAGTTTGTGGCCAGCCGCAACATGCAGCTGCAGGTGCTGGCGTCGGGCCTGTCGGGCAGCGTGGGAATGGGGCCCCAAGGGCTGGTCAGGCTGTGGCGGGAGAAGATGGAAGAGTACGGCCACGCCCATGCTCATCTTGACCCGCCGCTGTACCAGTCCATATACGTTGCGCCAACGATGGAGGAGGCCGAGCAAGACCCCGCCGGGCTAAGGGGTTTCGCGTCCCGGATCATGAATTCAACCGGAATCGCGGGAGTGCCCATCGGCTCGCCGATGGACAAGGACGGCAACATTCCCCCGGGCTATGAAAACTACGCAGGTCCACAGGGCGGCGGCTTGGGGGAAGAGCCGGCCTTGCCCAGGCTGTTCGGGACCCCGGAAGTGGTGTGCCAGGGGCTGGAGCAAATCCGGGAGACGGGGTTCAACCACGTCTTTGGCTCGTTCGAGTTTCCGGGCCTGCCCCACGAGAAGGCGCTGCGGTCTATCGAGTTGTTCGCGACCGAGGTGATGCCCAACTTCCGGGAAGCGCCGGTGTAGCAAGGTCCCGGACCGGCGGGATGGGCAAGCTAGGCCTTACGTGTTTCCCAGCTCGCTTTAGCGGTGTCCAGCCCCCGGTTCCGGCCGGCCAACAGCTCATCCTTGTGGTCGTAAGCCCACTTGTTGGACGCAGCGGTGCTGGATACCGAGCCCTGGAAGTGGGGCATAACGTAGCGGGCCAGCAATTCGTAGCTGTGGAGCAACTTTTCCCGGGGGGCCCAGTCCACCGTCTGTATCAGAAAGCCGCCGAAGCCGCCGCTGGCCTCCGCCAGGCGCTCTATGGCCCCGATGCAGTCGTCGGGGGTGCCGATAACCCAGGCGCCCCAGTCGGACATGACTTCGATAATCTTATCCTGGGGGCAGTCCATGGGGGGACGGCCCATGGTCTCTACAAAGTACTCTCCGTGGTACCGGCCAGCGCCTACCCTGGCGTCCTCGAAGGCCTCTTTTCGGGTTTCCGCCAAGTGGACGGGGAGTACCAGCCGCCAGTCATCTCTGGATACTGTCTTGCCGTGCTCCGCGGCCGATTCTTCGGCGATATTCCACAGATAGTCGTAGTCGGTCTCCGGGTTGACCGACGGGTCCCGGGGCACGTTGATGGTAAGGATGGCGGCCCCGTGCTTGCCGGCCAAGGCGACGCCGGCGGGGCTCTGCACCGCGGCCACGGCAATGGGCATGTGAGGCCTCTGGAATGGCCGGAGCTGCAGCAGGGCCTCGTTGAGCTCGAACCAGTCGCATTTGTAGGTGATGGGTTCGGTCTCGGTGAACAGGCGGAGGATTATACCCAGGGACTCGTCCATCCTGGCCCGCTGCTTGGTGGGATCGATGCCCATCATGTAGGCGTCGCCAGGCAGTGCTCCGGGGCCTACTCCGAACATCACGCGGCCGCGGGTCATGTGGTCCAACTGCACCATGCGGTCGGCCACCATCAACGGGTGGTGATAGGGCAGGCTGACTACGCCGGTACCCAGCTTGATGTGGCGGGTCCGTTCTGCGGCGGCGGCAATGAATATTTCAGGGGAGGCGATAAGCTCCCAGCCGGCGCTGTGGTGCTCGCCGATCCAGGCCTCGTCGAAGCCCAGGTAGTCCAGCCACTGGACCAGTTCCAGGTCCCGGTCTATGGCCAGGGTGGGGTTTTCGCCCACCCAGTGGAAGGGGCCGAGGAATATGCCGAACTTCATGCGCTCGGGAAGTGCCATGATCTTCCCTCCGTCGTTGCCCGCGTTGGATTGTTCAAATGCCTGGGTTTTCCAGGCTCTATTTCCGTTCGCCTCTAACCAATGAGGATGCCGGCTTACGCGACGGCGGCGATGGCGTCTATCTCGATGCGCACCTTCGGGTCGGCCAGCCCGGCGATGACTATGGTGCCGGTGCCGGTGAGCTCGTTTGGAACGTACCTCGATCGGATCTCCCTGTATGTGGGAGCGTCTTCCCGGTGGGCCAGGTAGATGGTCAGCTTCTTCAGGTGGTGGAGGTCGCTGCCGGCAGCCTCCAGGCAGGCTTTGAGGTTCTTGAAGGTCTGCTCTATCTGGGACGCCGCGTCTTCTCCCATGTTCCGGTCTTTGTCAATCCCAACCTGGCCTGCAACGTAGACGGTGTCGCCGTCTTTCACGACGTGATGATAGCCGGTCGGTGTGAATAGTTCGGGCGGATTCATGCGCTCTAAGGCCATGGACAGTCCCTCCTAACGGGTATCATAGGCCCCTGAGTATATACCGACGGGTTGCTATCGGCTACTCCCTCGGCCAAACCCAACCTGAGCCTTACATATCAGATGGATTCGGCTTTATTGTAATCTGTCAGCCTCCTTGAGGGTGTGCTAAAATAACCCGCATGGAGCAGCCGGAACCGCAGCCCATCTATGCGGATGGCCCCAAGCCGGGGCTCAATATAACGCTAATACTGGCTCTCGTCGTGGTCGTCCTTGGTCTGCTTGACGCCATGAACGGGTCGGCGCCTATCCTATTGATTCTGGGCCTTGTGGTTGTGGCGTTCAACTGGTTCACCACCGCAAAGCAGTACCTGATCTACGAGAATGCCCTGGTAGTAGTGTACGGCCGGCCCAGGGTAAAAGCCGTTCCGTTCGATGGGATCTCCCACGTGGAGATGTTGGAACTGCCAATGGGAGCGCGGCTGCGGGTGCGAATGCACAACGGCGGCCGGTTCATGATTACGACCCAGAACATCGAGGAGTTCCGGGACCGCCTGGACGAGGCGATTTCCCGGTTCAACGATACCTACCAACCGCCGCCGCAGTTGTCGGGTGAAGAGCCCGACAACTCCACCACTCCCTACTAGACCACCTGGCTTCGGCAGTCCAGTGCTTTTCGAGGCGTCGACAGCGCTTGGGACGCGCCCCTAGTTCTTGACGTACTTATCAAACCAGGACAGGGTGCGAGCCAGGGCGTCATCAGCCGCCGCCTGGTCGTAGCTGTCCCGCTCGTCGCAATTGAACCCATGTCCTACGTCGGGGTACATCTTGAAGTCGTAGGTCACGCCTGCATCTTTGAGCTTGGCCTCTATTTGGGCCACGTCGTCCGGGGTGGGGTTGGCGTCCAACGCCCCGAAGTTGCCCATCACCGGGATCTGAATCTGATGGGTCAAATCGACGGGCGCCGGGCCTTCTCCGAAGGGGACCAGGATTCTGCCCCCGTAATACACTGAGGCGGCGCTGAGGCCCGGGCAACTGGCGGCTGCCAAGTAGGTGATGCGGCCGCCCACGCAGTAGCCGACAATGCCGATCTTTTGGCCGCCGGTCCGGGGAAATTGGTTCTGCAGGTAGTTGATTGTTACCTTCAGGTCGGTGACGAGGTCATCATCCCGCAGGTTGCCCATGTACTTCTGTACAGTGGGCATGTCGTCATAGGCCAGCTTGGGGTTGGGGTGGTCCCGATGATAGAGGGCAGGGGCTACGGCCACGTATCCTTCCTGGGCGAACCGGTCGCAGACCTTTTCGATGTGACGGACGACCCCAAAGGCTTCCATGATTACGATGATCGCAGGAAAAGTGGCGCTCCCGGAAGGCGTCGGATGGCTGACGTAGGTGGCCATGTCCTGCCCTTGCATTCCTTCCAAATGGTCAAACTGGCGCTCCCCGGGAAACCGGAGGTTCTCCCAAAATGATGGCATGACCGCGCCTCCTTAATCACTAATTCAAGACCTGTCGCAACAGGGCCGCGAACGAGAAAGGCCCCTGGCGGGAGATGTGGTTATGGGTTAGATTGCCAGGCTTGCAGTGCCCAGGACAGGCAAGATTCTAGCAGAGGGGAATATGCCACACAAGCGGCGCGGTCATGCACGCTTACGCCGGCTGGGAACGAGGACGGCGATTAAGCCGCTGCCAGTGCGGTCAGCAGCGCCTCTTCCAGTTCTTCAAGGGTGGCAAAGGCTTCGAACCGCTGAGCAATGCGGCCGTCCCCGCCCAGCACGACGCCCTTTTGCCGGCCCGCCGTCAAAAATGTCCACGATTCGTTGAACCAGTGGGGGATGGAAGCAAATCCCCAAGTGTGCGCCAGGTTGGTCAACTCCGCCTTGTCTAGGTCACCCTGGATTTCCTGGGGGTTGTCGTAGAGTTCCACGTGAATGAAATTCGCTTCATCGCGGTAGAGGTCCTTTAATTCGGAGACGGTGTCCACCTGGGGACCGCAGGTGGGGCTGGTGCAGAAAGCGGGCGTAGCGAAGACGATGACGGTCGGCTTGCCTGAAATAATGGCTTCCGGGATGGTCAACTGGTATAGGTCGAGGTCAGGTGTGAAGTCGGTACTCAGGTCCGCCAGATCGTCCACGGTATAGACGGTCTTGTTGGCGCTGAAGGGGGGGATGTCGCCTACTTCGGGCACGCCGGTTTCTTCTGCGACGTTCAACTCGATCCGGGTTCCAGCCGGCCCGTCTGGCCCATCGACCGAAATGTCCAACCGCCAAGGCCCAGGGAGGCTAAAGTTCAGTTGGGTGGAATAGGAACCCCGGACGCCGAAAGGCCACAGGTGGAATGGGGCTTGCTTCTCCTCGCCTGCGGCAACTCCGTCGCCCAAGTATACCGACGCAACCTGCGCCTCAGGGGCTTTGACGAGGCCTTCGGAGGTGGTGAGGAGAAAGGCGACGCGCTGTTCGCCCACACCCAACACCGTGGTGGCCAGGATGGGCTCGATTGGCAGTTGGGCCGCCGGAGCCGGCTCATCAGGGATGTCAGTAAGGACCGGCTCCTCCGGTGTATCTGTGGGAACCGGCTCCTCAGGGGAGTCCGTGGGGGTTGGGTCATCCGGGATGTCTGTGACGGCCGGCGCCTCGGTAGCGGCTTGGACTGGTTGGTCGCCAGTTGGCTCACTAGTGGGAGACTCTCCGCCGCCGCAGGCCATAGCAAGAACCAGGGCGAACAATAGTAAGGCCTGGAGAGCAAGAAGAGGGGTTAGACGAAAAAACCGGGCCATCATAGCTTCAGGGACCTCTTTCATAAGAGCCGAATGTGAAAGCGAACAGGGCAAAATCATCGGAATTGGAACTCAGGGTTAGCTCGTGGATGCCGTATTCAGGAAGCGCCACGACCTCGTACATGCGCGGTTCGGTCACGGTAAAGAAACTGTGGCCGTCGGCAATCACCACGTCGGGACCGGCTTCCTCCTCGGACAGGGGGCGTCCGTTGATGGTGACCCTTACGTCGAACGGGTCCGCCTCTTCAAGGTCTATGACCGCGTTCACGGTGGTGGCGGCAAACTTGAGGGCGATGTAGTCCTCGTAGTCCTCCGTTTCTCGAGCGTGGCGGATACTTTCGTAACCGTTGGTCCAGAGGCCTTGGAGGTACATATATTGGTTCAGGTGCTCGCCTGGGTCGACGTAAGATAGAGTGCGGTCCTGCCCCTCGTAGTATTCTGGGTGGGCGATATACAGGCCTTGAGGACGTGAGTTGCGTCGAAACCCTCCGTAGATTTCTCGGGTCTGCTTCATCTCCGGGTCCCCCGAGTTCCAACTGGGGTCCTTGGCGGGCCTTACGTTAGCGCCGATTTCGATGTCGCTTAACTCAGCGCCGTTCTCTTCCAGCAGGGCTCGAATCCACTCTTCCGTCTTTAAGTATGCCCCCTCACCAAAACGACGGTACCGGACAATCCCGTCCGGGTCAATTAGGTATTTGGACGGCCAGAGCCGGTTGTCGTAGTTCCTCCAAGTCTTGAAATCGTTGTCCTGGGCTATGGGCCAGCCCACGCCATATTCTTGGGCGCCGCGGATAACGTTTTCGGTGATCTTTTCGAACTCGAACTCAGGAGTATGGACCCCCACGATGGTCAAGCCTTTGTCGGCGTATTTGGCGTGCCATTCTTTCAAGTATGGCAAGGTTCGGACGCAGTTGACGCAGGTGTATGTCCAGAAGTCTATCAGCACCACCTGTCCCCTAAGCGCTTCCATGGTCAAGGGAGGAGAGTTAATCCAATTACTGATGCCCCGGAACTCTGGCGCTTGCGTGCCGACCTCTCCACGGTCTGGACGCGTGTCTGGGGTTGGCTCTGGGGCCGGCGTTGGGGCAGGGGTTGCGGTAGGAGTGGGAGTAGGCTCCGGAGTCGGAGTCGGGGTCGGAGTCGGGATAGGGGTAGAAGTAGGAGTAGGAGTAGGCTCTGGAGTAGGCTCCAGAGTCGGGGTTGGGGTCGGGATAGGAGTAGAAGCAGGAGTAGGCGCTGGGGTTGGCTGGCCATCGTCAGCGGTTGGTTCCCGGGTTGCTTCTCGAGTGGGGGTAGCAGTGGGCGCTTGGACCTGCTGGGTTGGGGCGCTAGTCGGCTCATCGACTTGCGGCGCGGCGGGCTGTGACGGAGCTTCCGTGGTTGCAACCGGCTGGTCTACGGTTCTGGTCTGGGTAGGCGTCACTGTGGCGGACGATTCTGGGCCGCCGCAAGCGACGGCGGCTGCCAGCACCACTACCGTCGTCAATGAAAGCGGGAGTACGCGCCATGAGGGATGGCTGGATACGATGCGGTCAAATCTCATTGAATGTCCCGTTAATCATATCCTCAGGGACCGGTGTCATAAGAGCCAAAGGTGAAGGCGAACAGTGCAAAGTCGTCGGAGTTGGAACTCAGGTTCAGTTCGTGAATACCGAACTCTGGGAGGGCTACGACCTCGTACATACGGGGTTCGGTAACCGTAATGAAGCTGCGGCCTTCGGCGACTGTCACGTCCGGGCCGGCTTCTTCAGGCGCCAGGGGGCGTCCGTCGATGGTCACCTGCACGTCGAAAGCGCTTTCGCCCTCCGGGTCTATCACGGCATTCACGGTAGTGGCGGCGAATTTGAGGGCGATGTAGTCCTCGTAGTTCTCGGTTTCCCGGGCGTGCCGGATGCTTTCGTAACCATTGGTCCAGAGCCCTTGCAGATACATGAACTGGTTCTGGTGGTCGCCGGGGTCGCTGTAAGAGAGGGTTTGATTTGGCCCTTCATAATATTGGTCATGAAAGACGTAGAGCCCCCGAGGGGAGACGTTGCGTTGAAACCCTCCGTAAATCTCCCGGGTTTGCCGCTCCTCCGGGTCAGACGCTGATGCGCGGGGGTCGCGGGTAGGCCCGTCATCGGCGCTGACTTTGACGTCACTCAAATCTGCGCCGGTCTCTTCCAGCAGGTCCCGTATCCACTCTTCGGTCTCGATGTATTTCCCCTCACCGAAATGGCGGTACCGGATGGTGCCGTATTGGTCGATCAGGTATTTGGCCGGCCAGTACCTGTTGCTATAAGCCCGCCAAGTCCTGAAATCGTTGTCCTGGGCCATGGCCCATTCCAGGCCGTACTCTTCAATGCTGTTGACCACGTTCTCGGTCACCTTCTCGAACTCGAACTCAGGAGTATGAACACCGACTATGGTCAGGCCCTTGTCGGCGTACTTGGCGTGCCATTCCTTAAGGTGGGGCAGGGTGCGGATGCAGTTGACGCAGGTGTAGGTCCAGAAGTCGATGAGCACCACCTGGCCCTGCAGTTCTTCCATGGTCAAGGCAGGGGAGTTAATCCAGTTGAAGATGCCGTGAAACTCTGGGGCTTGGTTGCCGAGTTGCCCGCCTACTTCGCGCGAGCCTGGGACCGGAGTCGGCGGGGGCGTACGGGTGGGCTCGGCGGTTGGCGTATGCGTTGGCTGGACTTCGTCCGCGGGCGGCTCTTCAGTTTGGGTAGGCTGGTCAACGACAGAAGACTGGGTGGGGGCAATAGTGGGGGGCGATCCCCCGCCGCCACAAGCGATAATGCCCGTGAGGACCACCGTCGCAGCCAATGATAGCAAAAGAACGCGCCATGGGATTTGTCTGAAGATTGTCAACCTAGTCTCCGGAAGCCGGTGTTCTGCGCCTCGCTGCATACCAACGGGAATCGCGATAGGCCCATTCCGGCAGTATTCTGGGCCGCAGCTCTTACGGATATCTTGATTCGTATAGTCTTACGATGGCCTGCAGCGCCCGGATGCATGTATTGGGATCCATCTGACTATGGCCATCCATATGATTTCGCGAGCACCATTATGAACGCAGCGACGGTTTGTGGGAAGCGTTGGCTAACTGCTGCAACCGGACTACGCGGAACTCTATCCTGGGCAGCCAACGGTTTGCGGGACGGCAGCGTAAGCGGTTTGCGGAGGCCTGGGCCCTCGGCAAGCGCCTGAATCCTGGTGCCTTGCCCGGGTCCCTGTGGTAAACTCACTTTTTGCCCCGGCCTGCTTTGGCCCTCCTGACCAGTATTAGGCAGGGAGGTGCGCTATTCAAGAGACCGTTGCATCCGCTGCGGTTTTGGCGAGGCGAATCGTCGACAACATATCCAAGGTGATTGTCGGCAAGACCTCGATAATAGAGCACGCGCTGGCGGCCCTCATCGCCCAGTCCCACATCCTGGTGGAGGACGTGCCCGGCGTCGGCAAGACGATGCTGGCCAAGAGCCTGTCAACCTCGGTGGGCTGCACGTTCAAGCGCATCCAATTCACCCCCGACCTGCTGCCCAGCGACGTCTCCGGCGTCTCGGTGTATGACCAGCGCAGCGGCGATTTTCGCTTTCGTCCGGGCCCCATCATGTCGCAGGTGGTGCTGGCGGACGAAATCAACCGGGCGACTCCCAAGACCCAGTCGGCCCTATTGGAGGCGATGGAAGAACTCCAGGTTACGGTGGACGGCGTGACCCATGCATTGCACCATCCATTCATCGTTCTCGCCACCCAGAACCCCATAGAATACGAAGGCACGTTTCCCCTCCCCGAAGCCCAGCTAGACCGGTTCCTGATACGCCTCGACCTGGGCTATCCGGGCTTCACTGAGGAGATGTCAATAATTCAGCAGCAAGAACATCAGCATCCCATCGATTCTTTGGAGGCGGTGACGACCCCCGACCAAGTGGTGGCACTGCAAACCGCCGCGAAATCGGTCTACGTGGACCAATCGGTGCGGGAATACATAGTGTCCTTGGTTGAAGCCACCCGGAGCCACCAGGACGTGGCCTTGGGGGCGTCGCCGCGAGCGTCCCTGGGGCTCTTCCGGGCAGCGCGTGCCCTGGCGCTGGTGCAAGACCGGGACTTTGTGCTGCCGGACGACATCAAGGCGTTGGCGCCGGCGGTAATCGTACACCGCTTGATCCTGGCCCCAGGAGCAAGGATGCGCGGGGTCGATGGCAGGGGAGTAGTGGCGGAGTTACTGGAAAGCGTCGAGGTCCCGGGAGCAGTCCGGTAGCCGCGCGGGGCGCCATCGTCTCGAGGGAACAACCAATTTGCCGCCGGGAGTCCATTGCGCCGGGAGTGAGGGACCAGGGAGTTTGGCGGCGCCAGTGGGGTAGACGTTGAGTAAACGATGCGCCGGGATTCTACTGCTGCTGGCAGTGTTCGGCTTCTATTCCCTCGGCACCGGATTCGACTTTTTCTACCGGCTGTTCTACGCCCTGCTTCTAATCACGCCCTTGGGGCTGTTATGGGCGTGGGTCAGCCTGCGGGGATTAAGCGTCGAACTGCGCCGCTTCGGTACCCGCGGACAAGTTGGCGGGTTTCTACAAGGCCAGATAACGGTGTCCAACCGCACTCCGTTGCCCAAGTCGTGGCTGGAAGTAGTCGAGGTTACGGACTTGCCGCACCCATCCCAGGGAAAAGGACTGGAGCTGGGAGCGGGGCGGAAAAGGGGTTGGAAGATTGAGACATACCTCAGCCGCCGGGGGAAATACCAGACGGGGCTGATAGAGGTAACCAGCCAGGACCCGTTCGGCCTCTTCAGGCTTCGGCGCCAGTTCCTCCAGTCCCAGGAATATACGGTTTTGCCCGCCGCCCAGCCCCTGCCCGACCTGGACCCCGCATTGGCAAACATGCCCAACGACGGGCGGGCCATGAGGCATTGGGACAACGTCACCACGGACGCAGCCGCAGTTCGCCCATACAATCATGGCGATAGCTTCCGCCGGATTCACTGGCCATATACCGCTCGCATGAACTCTCTGATGGTAAAGGAGTTCGACGTGGGCCTGGCCGCCGAGACGTGGATTGTGCTGGACCTCGATGAAGGAGTCCACGTTGGCGCAGACCTGGATAGAGTCAACAACACGGAAGAGACGGCGGTCACGGTCGCCGCCTCGTTGACCGCCCGCTTGCAAGAGATGTCGGCGCCGGTCGGCCTTGCCGCCACTGGGTACACCGGAATTAACCTGCGCCCCAACAATAGCCCTGAGCATTACGCCAGACTGCTGGAAACCCTGGCAGTGGTAGAGGCACGAGGGGCGACGGCGTTGGAGAGCTTCATCTACGGCTTGAGGCCTTCTCTGAACCGGTTCAACATCCTGACCGTCATTACACCGTCAACTCGCTCCGGATGGGCAACGGAACTGGGCAACCTGCGCCGCGGCGGGGTAAAAACAAGGGTGATACTCATCGACCCGCGGGACTACGGAGGCGCAGCCGGCATTGATTCGGTAGTTGGCGCGCTGGTTTCCTACGACATCCCCAGGTACGTCGTCAGGCGCGGCCGGCCCTTGAATGAAGCGCTGCGGGGCCCGCGGGCTAGTGATGCCGCTCTTCAACCCACTGCTAACGGATTGCAGGACGCGGCGGCTCGATGACCAGTCAAGGCCTGGCACAGCGCGCCTTCAAAGGCGTGCCGAAAGTCCGGTTGCCGGAGGACGGGTGGGCATCGTGGGTCAACCTGTTGCGGCCGCTGGACGGATGGCTTGCCCTGGCGCTCCTGGCAATCAACCTGATGATGGTAGTAGGGTCCGTAGCGAGCGCCGACTGGGCTCCAGGTTTAGGGAACAAGAGTATCGTTGCAGTGCTGCTCATGGGGATGCTCACCGGCCTGGTGCTAGGGCGGCTGCCAATTTGGGGCGGGCTGCTTTTTCCCGCCGGACTGGGAGTCGGTCTCGCGGTGGTGGTCTGGCAGATGGCCGCCTTCTTCGGAGGGGAATCAGCCGTCACCGGGGCCGGGCAGCTCTGGGACCGATTGGGGCTATGGGTCCAGGCGGCAAATTCCGGCGACATCAACATCGACCCGGTCCCGTTCGCCTTTGGACTGCTGCTGGCCACGTGGCTATTGGGGTATGCCGGCGTCTGGCTGTTCGCCCGCTGGCATAATTTCTGGGGGGTGTTGGTGTTGGGAGGAGCCGGGCTTCTTTCTAACCTGACTTTCCTTCCCCCCAATGCCGGCATGTTCCTCGTACTGTACCTGTTCACCGCCTTGCTATTGGTAGCGAGGGTCGGATCGGTGCGGCGGCAGCAGGAGTGGCGGCTCCGGAACATCACGCCCGACGGTAGCCTGGGGACGCTCTCGCTTACCGACAGCTTTTTATTGGCCGCGGCGGTTTTGATTGTGGCGTTCTCCCTACCCCAGGGAAACAAGTTCGCCCCGGTGGGCGCTGCTTACGATGCCTTGCGGTCCCCTATGCAGTTCTTGGAGGGGGACTTCAACCGCCTGTTCGCCGGACTCTCGGCGCGGCGCCCCGTGGCGTTCCGGGTCTGGGGCGACGTCATGGCATTTCAGGGGACAATCAACCCCACCGAGACGGTAGCGCTGACGGTGGAGTCGCCAACGCCTTTGTATTTGAAAGCCCGCACTTACGGCACCTACACCGGCAAGGGATGGCTTTCCGGCGGGCGGGTCTTGGAGGACTTGGACTGGACGCCCAGTTACGCTAACCCCCAAGCACATTTGGACCGTCTGGAGGTAACCTATGCGGTTACGCCCGCCTATACCAGCAATAGCCTGTTCGTTGGAGGCCCGGTCTTGACTTCGGACAGAAATCTGAAGATTGAGACCTACGACTCGGCGACGTATAGGCTGGACTTAACCGGGGACCTGGCCGGCCCCGAGGCAGTTGGGTCCCTGCCCTTCGGTGTTGCCGAAGCCGCCTCCGCCATCCGAACTCTGGTGAACCAAAGCAACGGCGCTGTGGGAGACGGCGCACTGAGGGCCGCACTGCCCATGGACCTCCGGTTGGCCGAGGTGTCCCGGGACAACGGGAATGTGCAGCAAGTCCAACTGTCGGAGACGCTTCCGGTTCCCCCCGACGTTCTGTCTTTACGCAGCGCAGGGGGCAAAATCGAAGGCGGTCAAACTTACACGCTAACTTCCGCCGTATCCGTAGCTTCGGCGGAAGCGCTGAGGGAAGCCGGCGCCGAGTATCCGGCCTGGGTATTGAACAGGTACGTCCAATTACCGGATGCGCTTCCGCAGAGGGTGAGAGACCTGGCTGCCGAGTTGACCGCGGAAGCAGATACACCCTATGACAAAGCTAAGGCCATCGAAGAGTACCTACGCACAATCCCCTATACCACCACAATTGAGCCGCCACCCTTCGACGCCGACGGAGTGGACCATTTCCTATTCACCCTGGGGAGAGGATATAGCGAATACTATGCCTCTGCGATGGCGGTGATGCTTAGATCGGTGAATGTTCCCGCCCGCCTCGTTACCGGCTATACCGCCGGGAAACAGGTCCCAGACCGGGAGGCCTACGTTGTTGCCGACAGCAATGCCCACGGCTGGGTAGAGGTTTTCTTCCCTCAGTATGGGTGGATCAGCTTCGAACCGACTGCGGGCAGGTCTCTTCCGGCTTCATATCAACCGAGGGTGCATGAGGAGAGTGGCCAGGCATCCGGCGGAGCCGATGGAGGCGGCCGAGAAGACGGGTGCATTCCGCTTTTTGACGATTGCCCCAGGGTAATTCCCCCCAGCACAGCACCAGTAATGGCAGAGGATGGACCCGCATTTGCGGACCGGTTCCGGAGCATCCTTCCCTGGCTGCTGTCCGCGGTGGCAGCCGCAGCCCTGGTGGGGGGCATTGGATGGCTGCTTTGGAGGAGGTACATGACCCCTTCCCGGGATCCGGGACTTGCTTATCGCCGGTTGTCGCTGCTAGGGGCGCTTAGCTCCAATGGCCCGGCGCCCCACCAGACGCCATACCAATACCGAGACCGGTTGGGACAGGCCCTTCCCGCGTATCGCGAGGAGATTTCGGCGGTGGTGGACGCCTATGTCCGCAACCGCTACGGGCCGAAGAAGTTGCATCGGGTGGGAGGCTGGCGGCTAACAAGAGCTTGGCTGCGCCTGCGGCTACCATTATTATTGAGGGTGATCAGATGGAGGGACCGCCGATGAAGTATAGGCACCATGTATTCGAATCGCCCTTTGGCTGGATAGGCCTCTTGGGCAGTAACAAAGGACTTCGTCGCCTGAGCCTGGGGCCGGATTTCCAGGAGGTCCTGGGAGGGCTGGGGCCGGAGTTGGACGAATCGGACAGCGAACCCGACGGATTCGACGCGGAGATGGCCTGGCTGAAGAGGTTCTTCTGCGGGGAGGCTGACGCTCCCGAAGACATCAAGTTGGACTTGTCCGACGCTCCCCCATTCTTCAAGGCGGCCTGGGAGGCCTGCCGGCAAATTCCACCAGGGGAGACCAGGAGTTACGGATGGCTGGCCGCGGCGGCCGGCAGCCCAGGGGCGGTGCGCGCTGCCGGACAAGCCATGGCCAGGAATCGGTTGGCCTTGGTGATACCCTGCCATCGAGTTATCGCCAGCGACGGCAGCCTGGGTGGATATGGAGGGGGAGGCGTTGAACGCAAGGCGGAACTGCTAGACCTTGAAGCCAGGGCCAACACGTAGGACGAACGCTAAGTGGCGGCACCATCGCCTAGGGTTCAATTGCCCCCTTAGGCGCCTTTCTACATTGTCGGTAATTGACAAAGGCCGACCTGACAGACTTGGGACAGGAGACAGCGTTGGCAATTGACGGCGCGGATTTGATGCGACCCACCCCATGTTGGGCCGACGTGGGCGACCTGCGCGTACACTATCTGGACTGGGGCGGCGACGGCCCTCCCGTGATAGCCCTGCATGGGCTGGCGTCTTCCTGCCACTGGTACGACGTTGCAGCGCCTCTGCTTTGCCAAGAGTTCAGGATTATTGCGCCCGACCAGCGGGGCCACGGTAAGACAACGCAAACTTCCGGCGGATATGACTGGGAGACGCTGTCGAATGACGTGGCGGGCCTGATGGACCGGCTGGGGATAGAGCGAGCGGCGGTTTTGGGACACTCCTGGGGAGGGCACGTGGCCTCTGCAGTAGCCGCGCACCAGCCCGAAAGGGTAAACCGGCTGGTGATGATCGACGGAGGAATCATCGATGCCCGGATTAGCCCGGACCGCAGCCGGGAAGGGTTCTTCAGCCGACTGCGGCCAAGAAACGTCTCAGGCACCCGCAAGGAGTTTTTAGACCGGTTGAGCGACCAACTGGCCGAGTGCTGGAGTGACGACCTGGCCCGCATAGTACAGACGATGGTCTACGAGGACGATGACGGTCTCATCCGGGACATACTGCACCCGGACAACCACGCCCAGGTTATCCGGACCATGTGGGAGCGCCCGCCATCCAGTGTTTTGCCAAGAGTAGTTTGTCCCGCTCTAATCGTAGTGGCCGGCCCCAAGCGGGAGCACGAACAGTCGGAGTGGACGCAAATGCGCCGGGGAATGGTGGAATCGGCGGTGCGAGACCTGCGGGACTCCCGCGTCCATTGGGTGCCCGAAACGATGCACGACATCGGGTACCACAAGCCGGCCGAGTTGGCCGGAGTGATTCGCGATTTCTTGGTTGAAGCATAAGGGACAACGGCGCGTCAACGCGGTCGAAAGCGATTGAACACGGGCTCCGTAGCTGTCATTGACAGATTCCAGCGGCGAGGCTATGTTTATGTGCCAAGGAGACGACGAGTTCCCAACCGCGTTGGCACGTCCGTCCCCAACTGACATTGCCCGCCTCTTCTGGCTGAGCCCAACCAGCGACAGGCGGCGCCAAGAGTCCTTAGTACAAGCTCCTTTGCGTCGTTGCTCTTAACTGCTTTGATACGGAGGCTCTCCCGTGAAAATTGAAAAGGTCAGCTTCATCAGCCCCGAGTTGCCGTATTGGAACCTGGTCACTCACGCCGTATTTCCGGAATACGGAATGCCGTTGGTGGCCACGATAGTGCGGAACGAGGGCTACGAGGTCAAGGTCTACGTCGAGCACATAGGGCCGATTCAATGGGATGAAGTAATGAGCTCGGACGTGGTGTGCTTTCACTCGTTCAGTTCCACCATGCCCAAGAGCATTGAATACATTAACAAGATCAAGGCCGCCCGCCCCGACATGCCGATTATCATGGGGGGAACCCACCCCTCGGTGATGTGCGAGGACACCCTCCAGTACTGCGACGTGGTGGTGCGCAAGGAAGGCGACGAGACGCTGCCGGAGGTGCTAAAGGTCTGGCAGAACGGCGGTGATCTGAGCAAGGTGCTGGGTATATCGTACTGGGAGAACGGGAAGGTCAAGAACAACCCCGACAGGCCCTTCGTGCAAGAGTTCGAGACTATCCCAGACCTGGAGTTGATCCACGGATACATGAACTGGCCCCGGTGGAAGCTGCTGAAGAACCTGAAAATGCGCTGGCAGCTTTTGCAGACGTCTCGGGGATGCCCCTACGACTGCTCCTTCTGCATTGCGCCCAGAGAACTTGGCCGCGGCTACCGGCTGCGGAGCATCGACAACATCATCGAGGACATCAAGTACCAGAAGAAGCTGGTGGGCAGCAAGTATTTCTTCATCGTGGACAATCACTTCACGGTTAAGCGGGACCGAACCAAGGAGCTACTCAACAGGATCATCGAAGAGAAAATCGACTGGTACGGGATTTGCTTCACCCGAATGGAGGTTGCCCGGGACCAGGAACTATTGGCCCTGCTCAAGAAGGCGCAAATCAATACCTTGTACATGGGTCTTGAGTCGTTCGACAACGACGTATTGAAGAAGTTGAACAAGGCCCAGACGCAGGAGGGCCTGCGCAAGTCGCTGGCGGCCATCAAGTCCCATGGGCTAAGGGTACTTGGGTCGTTCGTGATGGGGTCAGACGCCGACACCGTGGAAACCATCCGGGGAACTATCGACGCTGCCATCGAGGTAGACGTCGACTACGTCGCGCTGTTCCCGCTGAGCGGGTACCCGGAACTGAACTCTCCCAACATACCTATAGAGAGGTTCTTCCTGCCAAGCTGGGACCGGCTGGACGGCACCTTCGTGATGTTCTTCCCCAAGAACATGAAGCCCAGCACATTGCAACGGGAAGTCAACCGGGCCTACAAGAAGTTCTACGGCCCCAAGCAGATCATGCGCCGGTTCTTGGAAGGAGACATCTGGTGCGGGCTTAAGCGTATCGCCTACAGCTACTGGGCCTGGGAAATTCGCCGCAGCACTTCCAAGTGGACCAAGTACCTGGAAACCATCGAGGGTCCCTACTACGACGAAAATGAGCAACTCATAGAGGAGAAGCTGGGACAGGGGATACACCCGGCTAAGTATCCAGGCTCATCCATGGCCGCGGGGCTGGAAAGGGCCGTAGTCACCATGGCCGGGGACTAGCACGGGTTTCATTCGGCAAGAGTGCCAAAGACCAAAGGCAGCGCCCGTACCGGCCATACAGCGCCGGGGCGTGGGTGGGAAACCCTAGGGCAGGACCTGCCGACGCAACTGATAGGCGTCGGACGCCATGATTTCCGGAGTGCGCTCGCGCAGGTCGGAGATGTCGTCCAGCATCGCAGAGAGCAATTTACCGCTCATATTCCCCGAGTCGTCGCTGGCCAGGAACACGGCCAAGGCAGTGGCTTGCTCGGTGGCGTCCCTTTCTCCGGCGGCCACCGCCCGGCACGACTCGGACAGGTCGTAGACGCCGGCAGCGGCCGCCTCGTCCCGTATCGCCTCGGCCATTCGCGAGGGAATCCCACCGGGCCCCAGGGCATTCACTCGGACGTTGGTATGGGCCAGCTCCCTGGCCAAGCCCTCGGTGAGGCGGATTATGGCTGCCTTGCTGGTGGAGTAGGCGGACATGCTGTACCAAGTGCCCATATCGACCTCTGACGTGAGACTGATGATCCGGCCCCGGTCTTGCCGGACCATTGTCGGGAGCACCGCGCGGCAGCAGTAATAGGTCCCGAATAGATTCACTTGTAAGACCTGGACCCAGCGGTCCGGGTCAACGTCCTGAAGGGGTCCCACCGGCCCGGAGATGGCGGCATTGTTCACCAGGACGTCTATGGTGGAATAGCGGTCAACGACCTGGGCCGCCATGTAGTCTACCTGCTCCCGGTCGCTTATGTCGGTGGGGATGACCAGGGCGGGCGCGCCCAAGGCCTCTACCTGCCGGGCCGTTTCCTCGAGTTCGTCGATGCTCCTGGCCACAAGGGCCAGTTGCGCACCTTCCCGGGCATAGGAGAGGGCGATGGACCGTCCCACGCCCCGCCCGGCGCCGGTAACGATAGCCGTTTGTCCAGCGAGTCGCATGACTACACTCCTCCCGTTGTGCCGGGTAAAGGGTGGTGCGGGGAGCATGCCGGCGCCGGTAGCGGCGCTGCTGAATCAGCTAAGGCTCAGGCAACGCCGTCGTGCAGCCTGACGGTGTTTGGCCCCAGGAGAGACTCCAACCGTTGGTGTAGACCATCACTGTAGCTGGTGCTGACCACGGGCAGGTCCATCAAGACCGTGCGCCCGCCGGTGTGGATCTCCAGGTTAACCCGGTCGGAACCGGGATACTCGAGGAGGACCCCGATAACCTCCCTGAGCAATTGGCCGTCTCCAGAGGCGTCGTCTGATTCCGTCATTCCCAGGAAAACCACCCGGTGGCTTTTGCCATTGGAATGGGAGGGCGGGGGAGGTGCACTGACGGCTGCGGGGGCCCTTGTCGCGTTTGAACGCTTGTGCCTCGTACCGTTGGAACCGTTTGACCCGTTGGAACTGGAGGCGGCGTGACCGTTGGCGGCCGGCGACGCTACGCCGTTGACCGGCGTCGTCTCGGCGAGTGAGTATTCTTCCACCTGATCGCAGGCCAGGGAGAACTGGTCCGCCCTCAACCGAAGCCTGCCGGCAACTCGCACCAGCTTGCCCTCGGTCCAGACCTGCTCGGTGCGGGCAAGCACATCCGGCCAGACAATTATCTCCATCGGGCCAGACAGCAGGGTAAGGGTGACCAACAGGAACCGCTTTTGCTCCCGGGTGTGGCGTTCATCTATGCCTGCAACCTGTCCCAGCAACGCCAGGGATTGACCGTCCATGCTTTCGTCCAGTTGGTCCACCGAGGTGAGGGCGCCCTTGGGGTCCAGGGTTGCCAGGTCTTTCAGGGGATTGTAGGACAATGGTACGCCCAGCAGGTCCCTTTCCCACGCCGCTTTCTGCTGGACGGAGACATCCGGGCCGTCGAGGGGAATGCCCGGCGCCTCGGGAGCTCCTGTCTGGTCGTCTTGACCGCCGAACATGCTGGTCTGGCCGGAGCTACGGGCATGGGCCTCCCTCTGGGCGGTGGCGATAATCTGGTCCAGTGCCTCTATGACTGCGCCGCGAGGGGCCAGCGAATCGAAAGCGCCGGCCCTCGCCAGGCTCTCCAGGGTGCGCCTGTTGAGACCGCTGGGGTCGGCGCGCCGGCAAAAGTCATCTACGGACTTGTAGGAGCCGCCGCCCGCCCTCTCTTCCACCAGCGGCTTCACTGCGGCCTCGCCGACGGTCTTGACGGCTGCCAGGCCGATGCGCAGGCCCGAGGTGCCGTTGTCTTTTTCAATGACGAATTGTTCGTTGGACTTGTTGATGTCGGGCGGGAGCACCTGTATGCCCAAGCGGAAGCATTCAGTGATTGAACTCACCACCTTTTCCGGGTTGTCCATCCGTGAATTGATCACCGAAACCATGTATTCCATGGGATAGTGGGCCTTGAAGTAGGCCGTCCAGTAGGAAATCAGGGCATAGCTGACGCTGTGGGCCTTGTTGAAGGCGTATCCGGCGAAAGGCTCGATCAAGTTGAATATGTCGACGGCTACTTTTTCGTCGAACCCATTACTGCGGGCGCCCTCGACGAAACGGTCCCGCTCCTGGGCCATCAGCTCGGGGATTTTCTTGCCCATGGCCTTTCGGACGATGTCGGCGGCTCCCAGGGAGTACCCGGCGAATTGCTGCAATATCAGGAGGACCTGGTCCTGGTAGACGATGATTCCGTAGGTCTCATCCAAGAGGTCTTTCAAGCTGGGATGGGGATAAGTGATGGGGACCCGGCCGAATTTGGCGTTGATGAAGGTGTCGATGTTCTCCATAGGCCCCGGCCGGTACAGGGCGATCATCGCCGAAATATCACTCAAGCTGGAAGGCTTGAGCTCCTTGATGTACCGCTGCATGCCGGCGCTTTCCAACTGGAACAGGTCGTTGGTGTTTCCGGAGGAGAGCAGTTCGAAGGTTGCGGCGTCGTCCAGAGGCAGCCGGTCAAGGTCAATGTGGATGCCTTGGCTTTCGTTCAAGAGCTTGACTGCCCGGTCCAATATTGTGAGATTGGTCAGCCCCAGGAAGTCCATTTTCAGCAGGCCCAAGTGGGCCACGGGGTCCATGGAGAATTGGGTCATCAGCACCGGGCTGTCTTCCTGCCCGCGGACGGGACGCTGCAGCGGAACGGTCTGGGCCAGGGGCTCGTCGGCAATCAACACGCCGGCGGCGTGGGTGCTGACGTGATGGACAATACCTTCCAGTCCCTGGGCGGTGTCCACCAATTTCTTGACGTCTTCAGCCTGTTGGTAACGGTCGCGAAATTCGGCATTGACCCTTAGGGCGTCTTCCAGGGTACGGGCCTTGAAGGGCACCATCCTGGCCACTCGGTCAACGTCGCCGTAGGGCATGCCCAGGGCGCGGCCCACGTCTCGCAAGGCGGCTTTGGCGCCCAGGGTGCCGAAGGTGATGATCTGGGCCACGCGGTCGTTGCCGTAGCGGTTGATTACGTAATGGAGCACTTCGTCCCGCCGGTCGTCCTGGAAATCCAGGTCGATGTCGGGCATCTCTTTTCTTTCCAGGTTGAGGAACCGTTCGAACACCAACCGGTATTCCAGGGGATCGACGTTGGTGATGCCCAAACAGTAGAGGGCGACGCTGCCGGCGGCGCTGCCCCGGACACCGTACATAATCCCCTGGCGTCTGACGAAATCGATAATGTCCCAAACTACCAGGAAGTAGTTTGCGAAGCTGGTGTGCTGAATGACCTCCAGTTCGTAGCGGAGCCGCTCCTCGGCTAAGGGGGTCGGGTTGGGGTACCTGCGGTGGAAGCCCTCCCAACAAAGCTTAGCCAGGTATTCGTCGGCCGCCATGCCGTCCGGCGTTGGGTACTTCGGCAGGTGGACTTGATCAAAGTCGAGTTCAACATTGCACATATCGGCGACCAAGCCGGTGTTGGCCAGGGCCTGGGGGAAATCCGGGAATAGTTGGGCCATTTCGCCGGGACTCTTGATGTAGTAGGACTCGTCCTCCATGCGCAGGCGCTGTGGGTCGTTAATGGTGGTGTTGGTCTGGATGCAGATGTAGATGTCCTGCAACGGGGAGTGCTCTTGGTGAACATAGTGGGCGTCGTTGGTCGCAACCAACGGGAGGTCCAGCTCCTGGCTCAGAGCCACCAAGCCCTGGTTGATAACATCAAGTTGGGGCACGTGGCGGTGACGCTGCAATTCCAGAAAGTATCCGTCACCGAAGAGCTCTTTGTACCAGGAGGCGACGCGGGCGGCCCCCTTGTTATCGCCGTCGGCCAACAGCCGCGGGACCTCTGAAGACGGGCAACCCGACAGGGCGATGAGGCCCTGGCGGCATTCTTCCAACAGGGTGTTATCTATGCGTGGGCGGTAGTGGAACCCCTCGACCTGGGCCTGGGTTACCAAGCGCATCAGGTTCCGATACCCGACGTTGTCACGGGCCAGGAGCACCAGGTGGTGGGGACTGCGTTCAGCGCCCTGCTTGTCGAACCGGCTGCCGTGGGCCACGTAGACTTCGCAGCCGATGATGGGTTTGATGCCGGCCTCTTTGCAGGCCGAGTAGAAGTCGACTACCCCGTAGAAGGTCCCGTGATCGGTGATCGCCAGGGAGTCCATGCCCAGATCGCCGGTGCGGGCAATCAATTCCGGGATGCGGCTGATCCCGTCCAGCATGCTGTATTCGGTGTGAACGTGGAGATGGGTGAAACGCGGGTCTTGGGACGATGTGGCCATGGAACCTCCGGCACGGAGTATTATAAACCCCGGCCGAATAGACGCTTGTCAAGGGGGATATACAAGATATGCCAATTGTTGACCCGGCGGATACCAAAAGGCCGCCCTTGCATGGCAAGCAGCGGCCTTGGGGACCGACTAGGCGTAAAGAACTGGGAGGCCTATTCGTCTTCCTCGACGCTGATATAGGCGGAGGCGACTCTTCGCACGTCGGCCAGTTTCAGGGCGTCGGAGTGGCTGGAACTTCTAGAATCACCCCAAGCGGCTCCTTCCACGTAGTTCTTGAAGTGCCGTATCTCGCCGCAGTTACGGCACGTACCGGGGCTTTCCGGACCCATGGCCGGCTCAATAACCCAGAAGTGTTGGCAGCGGGGCTGTTCTGCCTCGTCAATTTGGACCGGTATCAGTACGTCTTGTGTCATGGCATTAACCCTTCTTGCTGTATGCCGATAATTGTACAAACGGTGTACGTATTTCGTCAACATTGTGATAGAAATTGCAATTATTACGCCATTCCGAACGTGCGCCAGTCATAGCCGCAGGCCCACAGGCGACGAATTCTGGCAGCAAATTCTGCCGCGCTTGTTGCCCGAATCATCCTGGGTTTATACGACGGGACAGGGAACGTCGGACTTGGCGTCGGTGTTGGAGCCGGCCGGGTTTTCGAGGCGGTGAGGATTGCCCAGGTGGATGGGGAGGCAGCGCCGGGAGTTATGCGCCTAGCTGGTAGGACTTCCCCTCGGTCTTGATGGACGGAGCGATGACCATCTCTGCCTTGTGCATGTCGCGAATGGTATAGGCGCCGCACATTCCCATGGCGACCCGTAGGGCCCCCATAAAGTTCTGGGTCCCGTCGGTGACCGAGGTGGGGCCGTAAAGTATCTGCTTCAGGGTACCCTTGGTCCCCACTTTTATGCGCGTGCCCCGGGGCAACTCGGGATGGGAATTGGCCATGCCCCAGTTGTAACCCCTTCCCGGAGCCTCTTCTGCCTGGGCGAAGGGGGTGCCCAGCATTACGCCGTCCGCCCCGCTGACGATGGCTTTGCAGACGTCGCCTCCGCTGCGGAAGCCGCCGTCGGTGATCACCGTGACGTAGCGGCCGGTGCGGCGGAAGTAGTCCTCTCTGGCGGCGGAGCACTCCATGGTTGCGGTCACCTGGGGAACTCCAACTCCAACCACTTCCCGGGTAGTGCAGGCGGCGCCTGGGCCAACCCCCACCAGGACACCGTCAATGCCCGTTTCCATCAGTTCCGTGGCTACCCGGTAGCTGACGCAGTTGCCGACTACTACGGGAACGGTCAGCGTTTTCACCAACTCGGAAAATATCAGGCCCCGGTAGCTGCGGGACATGTGCCTGGCAGTGGTTACGGTGGACTGGACCAGGACGATATCTGCCCCAGCCTCGACGGCTACTGGAGACATGCGCTTGGTGTTCTGGGGCGTGAAGGAGACGGCGCACGTAGATCCCGATTTCCTGATTTCCTGGACTCTTTGGCCGATCAAGTCTTCACGGACCGGCTCGGAGTAGACCTGCTGCAGATAGTGGGTGACGTCCTCCTGGGGGGAGGAAACGATTTCTTCCAATACGGAATAGGGGTCCTCGTAGCGGGTGTACAGACCTTCGGCATTGAGAACGCCCAGTCCCCCCATCTGGTGCATCAACGTAGCGAACCTGGGAGACACTGCCCCGTCCATGGCCGAGGCCATGACCGGAATATCAAAGGAGCGATCGCCAATGGTCATGGTGGTGTTGGTCAAATCCGGGTTGACGGTCACCTGACCGGGGACGATGGCAACCTCATCGAAGCCGTAGGCCCGTTCCAGTTCCTTGAACAAGCGTCTCCCCATCCCGTAGCACCTCAAATCGCGATGTTGTTAATTGATTGATTTTGCAGGAATAACAGGGCAAAGTCAACCGAGAATTTTGTATGGTTGCGCCGTCCCGTTCGCTTCCTGAGCATCCTGAATTCAGCTACGGGAAGCGCCGTGAATCGGGCGCCTTGGCACGTTCTCGGGAGCAATTCCCGGCAGGGTCTCTGGGCGGGCTATGGCGTGGGGCATCTATGCTAAACTCCGGTATCCGCCATCAATTCAATTGACGGAGGAGGGCCGGGGATGCTGGACTTGATCATTCGCGGTGACCGGGTGGTAACTCCCTGGGGAGTAGGCGCATGGGACGTAGCGGTGCAGGGAGAGAAGATCGTTGCCGTCGCCGCCCAAGGCGTCCTCACCGAGGAGGCGGGCCGCGTTATTGACGCTTCGGGCAAAGTCGTTGCGCCGGGCGGTATCGAACCCCACGCCCACATATCGGCGCCGATCATGGGCCGGGGCAACCTGACGACCGCCCCTCCCGACCAGGTGAGCCGCGCTGCCCTGTTCGGCGGCACCACGACGATTCTGGACTTCGCCATGCAGTATCCCGGCATCGACATTCCCCAGGCAATCCAGGAACGCACCGACGTTTGGAAGGGCAATTCGTTCGCCGACTATTCCCACCACCTGATGCTGATGGGTGAGATCCCCCCGGAAATCATGGGCCAAATTGGCGAAGCCGTTGCCGACGGTTTCCCGAGCATCAAGATATTCACCACCAATATACGCCCTCCGGCGGCTGATACCCAACCCAGAATGGTGCGGATGGGCCATCTTCACGACCTGATGGAGCAGGTGCAACGCCTGGGGGCCATGCTGCTGGTCCATTCCGAGGACGACGACATGGTGCAACACATGTACCAGAAGCTGGCCCGGGAGGAGCGCACCGAGTGGTGGAACATGCACCTGGTCCACAGCAACGAGTCCGAGGACGTGTCGTTTCGGAGGGTGCTGCGGGTTGCCGAGTGGACCGGTTCTCCCGTCTATTTCGTTCACGTAAGCGCCAAGCAGGGAATCGAAGCGATCCATGAGGCGAGGGCCAAAGGAATGCCGGTATACGGCGAGACCCTGCACAACTACTGCTGCTTCAGCGCCGAGAACTACCGGGAAGAAAACGGCATGAAATATCACACGTACCCCTCTCTCAAGTCCGAGGAGGACCGGCTTTCGTTATGGGAAGGGATAGTGCGGGGAGGCCTGCACACCATGGCCACCGACGAGTACTGTACGTCCTGGGAGTTGAAAATCGCCGGCAGGACCGTGTCCGACGTGACCGGCGGCCACAACGGCGCCGAGACCCGGATGGGCATCACTTACAGCGAGGGCGTGTCCAGGCGGGGGATGTCGTTGCAGCGGTTCGTCGACGTGACCTCGGCCAACGCCGCCAAGATCATGGGCCTGTACCCGCGTAAAGGGGTGATTGCTCCTGGGAGCGACGCCGACATTGTGCTCATAGACCCCAACGTCAAGAAAAGGCTGACCAAGGCCGACTTTCACATCTCCGATTACAGTATCTGGGAGGGCTTCGACATCGAGGGCTGGCCGGTGACGACGATTCTCAGGGGCAGGGTAGTCGTAGAGGACGGCCAATTCATGGGGATGCTAGGTGACGGACAGTTGGTGCACCGCAAGGTGGACCCGGAGTACGCTGACCGGCCTGGGTGCTAGGGGCGGTTTTGCCGGATCTGATCGGGCATTCCCGTGGAACCTGCTACCGAATTTTCATTCAGGATGGGAACATCCTAGTAATGAGGCGAAAATCGTCGTTTGTGTAGTTGACGGGCGTTTAAGGAAAGTTCTCGTCGATCCAGTATTTGGTGTATCGGTCGGTCGGTGACTCAATTTTTCGCCCACTATGCTGCCATTTGATGGGGATCTTTACGGTGGCCCCATGCCATTCCACCAACTTCATGAAGTCGTCCTTGATTTTCACGCCCCGGTTGTTCGTACCAGTGTGGCTGGTCAAGAATTTGGGGAACTTGGTAGCCGTCTCTTTGAGGACTTCTAGAGGGATGTAGAACACGCTGTCCCGCTCTTCGTGCCACCAGATTCGGACTAAGAGCATGTCTGAAGTGAACCCAAAGCCTGAAAGCACCTCGTTTGCGGATTGATTGTCTGCGGTCCATTTTGCGGTGACCAGACCCCTTTTGGTCACGGTTTTGATTTCCAGAGGGATTTGGTGGACCAAAGTGTCTACGCCAGGCGCACCTGGGGTTGGCAACTGAACATTGGAGGCGCCTAGCTGCCTGATTAAGAAACCTTCAAGTATGTGTTCCCGATGAATACCTACTTCCTGTCCCACAGTTGCCTTGGCATTGCCAGATTTACGATCAAGCTGGACTCTGCCAGCCTCGGCATCGGCCAACTCAAAGGCGAAAGGTAGTCCAGCTCGCAATGCAGAAATCGCAGCATCGTCTTGGAACAGATTTGCCAAATGCTTATTCATGCAGTAGTCGAGCCTGCTCAGCGTCAACACGTTGTATTGCTCGTTCTTGGTACTCCGGGTTGGTCTCATAACCGACGAACTGTCGACCAGTCCTGGCCGCCGCCACCGCTGTGGTTCCGCTTCCCACGAAGGGGTCTAGGACTACTTCCCCGGCGTAGGTGTAGAGCTGAATGCACCGGTAAGGCAGCTCCACCGGGAAGGGGGCTGGGTGCCCAACTTTCCTGGCGGGCTCGGCGGGGAATCGCCAGATGCTCTTGGTGTACTCCAGGAATTCTTCCGGGGTGATGGTAGGCTCTCGACCATCCATCCGGGGGCGGCTGAAGGATTCTTTGCACAACACCAGAATGTATTCGTGGATGTCCCGCAGGGTGGGATTGGCGGCGGACTTCCAGCTTCCCCATGCGGTGGAAGGGCTGGCGCTGGCGGCTTTGTCCCAGATTATCTCGCCGCGCATCAGAAATCCCAACGACAGGATATCCTCGATGATGAAAGAATGCAGGGGCAGATACGGCCGGCGGCCTAGATTCGCGAGGTTGAAACAGACGCGGCCCCCTGGGACCAGCACCCTGTAGACCTCGGCCATGACCCGCCGAATAAACGCCCGGTATTCGTCGAGGGTCAGGTCCTCGTCGTAGTCCTTGCCCACGTTGTAGGGCGGCGACGTTACCATCAGGTGGACGCTGCTATCCGGCAGGTCGTCCATAGACTCGGCGGACTTGCCAAAAATCCGGTTGGCGGCATCCGGGGGCAGGGGATTTTCGCGATACTTGGGACGGCTTTCTTTGGGTAAGCCCTCGTAGAGCCGGCTGGCGTAGAACTTGGTGGAGTCGTGGCCGAACCTTCCCGGAGTGCCGAAGGAACTTGTCTGGGTACCCTTGGACCGGCGGTTCCGGTTCATACTGTGGCCTCTGGAAATAAAGGGGTGTTGCTCGACGCTGCCGGACTTGCCGGTTGGTGGCGACGGCGGCCCTCAGATGCCTCCGCGACCGCCCCTGCCGCCCCCGCCTCGATACTTGTGACTGTCGGACCAGTACAGGTCTTTGGACTCGAGATAGCGGTCGGTCATCATCTCTGAAACGGTCTTGCCCGACTCCTGCGGCGCCGGCTTGTAGCCGCTTTCCTGGACGATGCTTCGGAAAAGCTTCTGGGCCATTTTCAGGGAACGAAAGGACCCCAGGAGTTCCCCGGCCCGGATCACATGAAATTGGCCGTCCGACGGCGCCTGCTCGGTATTCCGTTCGATGGACAAGTCAAGGGCCGGGAGGGAATGCCTGTAGAAGTTGCTGCTCACAAAGTTTCCCTTGGCGGGCATTATACCAGCGGCGGAGCGGCGGAATCGGACAGCGCCGGTCAGTAATACCGGGAAAACACGGGCTCTTCTCGGGTGATGATCTCCAGCACCACCGGCTGTCCCGTGGCGGCGATTTCCTGGGCGCGGTACAGTGCCGGTGCGATCTGGTCAGGGCGGATGACGGTTTCAGCGTGGCAACCCAGACTGTCGGCCATCTTGGTGTAGTCGCCGCTGGTGAATTTGGAGCCGTACTTCTCCACGGCCAAGGGGATGTGCTTCTCGTAGCCGCCCATGGCGCCGTTGTTGATGATGACGCTGATGATGCCGATCTTGTTTCGGGAGGCCGTTTCCAGGTCGGTGCCGCACATGCCCACCGCCGTGTCTCCCATAACGTTAAGGGCGGTCTTGTGCGGCGCGGCCAGCTTGGCCCCCATGATGAGCCCCAAGCCGCTGCCCAACTGGGTGGAGTTGCCCCAGCCGAGGTAGCTCCTGGGCGTGGTGGCAGTGTAGAAGGGGACCATTTGGTCCCTGGGATTCCCGGAATCGTGGGTGACGATGCTGTTGGCCTTGTCCAGGCCCCGGTCCAGTTCCCAAACGACGCGGTAGGGACTGATGGGCACGTCGTCGGAGGTCAAACGGGGCATCCACTGGGCGAGCCATTCCGATTTCACGGCGTGGATTTCGTCGGCCGTCGTCCTATCGCCCCGCCGGCCATTTTCGCCTTCCTGAGCCTTGACCTCATATATGAGCTGGCTTAGCACCAACTTGGCGTCGCCGACGATAATGTCGTCCAGGGCACATTCCCCGTTCAAGTCGGCCTCGTCCACGGTGGACTGGATGACCTTCTTGCCGGCGGGCACCGGGGGGGCGGCCAGGGTGTGCTGGAAGCTGGCGCCGATGCCAAAGACCAGGTCGGCCTGCTGCAAGAAGACCGCCACGGCCTTGGTGCCTGTGGATCCTCCGGCGCCCAAAGACAGGTAATGGTCTTCGGGAAAGCCGCTCTTTCCCAGGGTGGTTGTCAGAACGGGCGCGTTGAGCAACTCGGCAAGCTCGACCAACTGGTCGGTTGCTTCGGCGTAAAGCACGCCCTGGCCGGCGTATATCACCGGCCGGCGGGCCCGCAGCAGTGCCTGGGCGATTCTGACCGCGTCGTTGGGGTCACCGGCGCTGCGGCGCTTGGACACCGGGGCGTAGTGGAAGTGGGCCTCGTCGATCTCCCCGTCGAGCACGTCGCCGGGCATTTCCAGCAATACGGGGCGGGGGCGGCCCACACGCAGTTGAGTGTACGCCCGGCGCATCATCTCGGGGATGCGCTCCGGCTTGTTGACCATGCCGTTCCACTTGGTGACGCCGTCATAGTTGGGGCCGGCCCTGAAGTCGGACGAGAACCCCTCGCGAGCCGTGCCCTGATGGCCCGGAAGCATCAGCACGGGCGACGAGTCGGCATAGGCCTGGGCGACCCCGGGAAAGGCGTTTTCAATGCCCGGCCCGGCCTGCACCAGGCACACCCCCGGATTGACGCCGTTGCTCATGCGGCTGTAGCCGTCGGCCATGTTGACCGCTCCCCGCTCCATCCGGCTGATAACGGGGCGGATGCCGGCGGCGGCCGCGGCGTCGATGAGAGGGTTGTTGGGGAAGCAAAAGAGGAATTCGACCCCCTCTTGCTTTAGAATTCCGGCTACGGCGGTCTTACCTTCCATGGTTATCCTACTCCCTCGTTTGAAAGCTGGGGCCTGGGGTCAGTCGTTGACCGATTGGGCAGAATGTCGCTCCCTATTGTAATCCATGCTGAGAGATTAAGCCGGGGCGCCAGGCATCCGAACAGCTTTTGGACACGGTCTCCGGCAATTGCAAGACAAAGCGACGGGCGATAAGGCCCCGGCGATAAGGCCCCAGAGTCCCGGCGGCCGCAGCCAATGTTGGCCTCTACCCTATGAAGGGCAAATTTCGAAGCTGCCTTCCACCCTCTCAAAACCGCTGTGGTTGGGAGTATCGGTATTCCCGCAATGAAACCATGGACTGGAACAGCAGGGACACGTTGGCCACGGAAGTTGTTATCTTCAGGTGTTGGCAGGTTGAAGCCGGGGGTGAATCCCTTCCGGTTTTCGCAACGAAATACCCTGAGCTACGCCGAAATAATAGGCGAGGCCCAGTATTGCTGTCAATGAGAAGTTACACCCGGGCCGCGCTTGGCTTACAGGGCTGGTGTGGTGGATAACCGGGGCCATTTCGTGGATATGTTCCGGGCGCCCGTGGAAAACCTGTAAGGCATTGTTAATGATCGATGGGTCGTTCTTGGTGTAGGGAATACGGCGTTGAAGCCTTGCGGCTGAGCATCGGAGTAGAATGGTTGACGTAATGCAGCGGGCATCATTGAGGCAAACGCTAACGGCTCTGGCTTCTTCGACTCGTTACGTGGTAAGGGGGGACAGCATGCTGTTGGCCTTGGCCGACGGAGAGTCGGTGTTGGCGGCTTCAACCCGGCGGGCCGACTGCCACTTGCGCCGGGGAGACATCGTGGTGCTCCAGCCGCCGGACCCGAACCCGGAATTGAGGGGCCGGACCTTCGTCAAACGGATAGTCGGGCTTCCTGACGAAGAACTGCGCCTGGAAGACGGCCTGACCTACGTCAACGGCAAGTTGTTGGAGGAGGCCTACCTGGACCAGTCTTCGACCCCAACCATTAGCACGCTGTCCCAATGGTGGACGGGGCCGGACGAGTATTTCGTCATTGGAGACAACCGGGAAGGGAGCGAGCGCGACAGCCGGCATTTCGGGCCTGTCAACCGGCGGCTCATATTGGGCACGGTCTGGTTCCGCTGCTGGCCGCCTCAGGCTTGGGGCAGAATCTCCAGGCCAAGCTATTTCGACGGTTAGACTACACGCGCACAGATTCAGGCAAGTTGCCCATGCCGCCAGGGGCAGGTTCAAAGAGCTTGACCTGCGGCGTCACAACTTCCAGAAGTTACCCACCTGGCAAATCACGTCCACCTTGTGGATGGACTCAACGGGCCAGCCGGCCAGCTTGATCCAGTCCTCGAAGTGGGCCTGCTCCACGGCCTCGCATTCGCTGACCAACGTCCCGCCTTCCAGGTCGCCGTAGACCTTGAGTATCGTCGTGCGCCGGTCCGGCCGCCATTTGCGGACGGAGTCCAGCTTGTCTCGAAATTCCTCTTCGGTGATTCCGGGCAATTTGTGTATCGCAATAAATCGGGCCATGGTCTACTTCTACCTCTTGGCAGGACGTTGCCGGCCAGTTTCTGCCGGCGCAGCTACACGGACGCTTAGTCGGCCGGGGGCACAAATGGATAGGGGACTTCCGGGCCGTCCCTTAGCGGAAGGACTACGGTGGCCGTTCCCGGCATGCTTTCGATGCCGTCCTGGGTGATCATGCCCAGGTCCAGCCCTACCAAGCCCATGCCTCCCTTTTCTTCTTTGCTGGTCACCTTGCCCCACAGGATAATGATGTCGCCGGGCACCAGCATGGCCCGGTGTTGTATGCTTGCCTTCCAGGGCCAGCCGCCGGGCAGGGTCCAGTCCTTCAGGTATTGGGGCACCACGCTCTGTTTCCACGAGCCGTGCACCAATAAGCTGGGGTTCTTGTCGTGGTTGAGGCCGAAGTCCAGATCGTAGTGAATCCGGTGGAAGTTCTCGATGGCCGCGCTCCAGCGGAACAGGTGGGTTGGGGTAGGGCTGTAGATGTACTTGGGAAGCTCCATCCCCTCGGACACGTCCTCGAAGTACGTCTGCTGCTTGTTGCGCAACTGCTCAGAGGTGGGCTTCTCGTTATGAGCCAGAATCTCTTCCGGGGTCATCTTCAGCAGGTCTTCTAACGCAACGCTCATAACCACTGCCTTTCAGAGAGAATGCGCCCGGTTGCCGGACGGAGTGATGGGAGGCGCTTCAGCATAGCCGCGAATGACGCGAGCCTTCAGCGCCGGATGCCCGAGGCCCGCGTGATGCACAGAAGGTCTCCGTCCTGGTTCTTGTACGTGGTCTCAGACGTGACAATCAGGAACGGTTGACCGTCTCTGCCCACCCGTTCTCGAATATCCGCGTACCTGTTCTGAAAGAAAATCCTGTCGCCGATGCTGGGGTATTTGTAAATCTCCAGCTCGTTGCCCGCGTTCAACACCCGCACCAGGTGGGTGGGTATTGCCGGGAGGGCGCCCCGCAGGTGGAGACGGCCAATGCCGTCGGACATAGGGTTTTCCTCGAAGGCCTTGGCGATGGGGTCATCCTGATCGGGGCGGACGCGGTTGCCCATGTAGCTAACCATGATGGGAGGGGTTATAATCTCACCGAATTTGCTTGACCCGGCAAACTCATGGTCCCAATACCTGGGATCGGGGTCCATGAGGGCCTGGGTAAACCTTCTCAGGTACTCTTCATCAACCACGCCCCATGCTTCCACAACCTCACCGCTCACGCCGATCATCGCTTTGACTTCGGGAGTCAGCGCCGACTTGGTCTCTTGCGTCATTCTTGCTCCCCGCGGCAGGACTTGGCGTCCCTCAGACTACTCCTTTAGCTTCGAGTTCGTCAACACGCGAGACCATCAATGAGGAAAGCGGATGGCCGTGGCCAGGGAGTGAACTCATCGGCCGACACACGCCGGTTGGAGAGGTGGTTTCCGGCCATACGGCCCGCTTTTGGTGGGCGGGCAGCGGCTCTGGTCCTTCTGGCGCTGCTGTTGGCTTGTGTCATGGCATGCGGCGGCGAGGCCACCAGGCCGCCTGTGGCACCTACCGAGACACCTGCGGCCACGGTCATCCCGCCAACTGCCGCCGAAATCCCCGCGGTTACAGATAGCCCAACAGCGTCTGTGGAGACACCCGCATCGGCGGAGACACCTACCGCTACCAGCCCTCCGGCAGTTCCTACCGAGACTCCGGGGCCCACAGTGCCCCCCACGCCACAACCAACGGCTGTTAGCCCAACCCCCGTTCCGGCTACGGCGACCGCCACGCCAACGGTCATCCCAACGGCGACGCCTGCGCCCATCCAAGGCCCAGTGGTCAAAATTGGTGATGCCCTATTCCCAGTGGACCTGGCCGTGACCCCGGCGCAACGGGGCCAGGGCTTATCTGGGCGGGAGGTCATGGATGCCGGGACGGGCATGTTGTTCATCTTCGAGAACGAGGACATCTTCACGTTCTGGATGAAGGAAATGCATTTCCCACTGGACATCGTGTGGGTCGGCGCAGACTGCACGGTGGTCGACGTGACTTTGGGCGCTCCTCCCCCGGAGGAGGACCAGTCCCTGGCCGACCTGCCCCGGTTCTCACCCGCCAGCCCCGCCCTGTACGTCCTGGAAATAAATGCGGGGGAGTTCTCTGAGTACGGAATTGAGGCCGGAGACCTGGTAGAGTTCGTCGGGGACTTGGAGGGACTCTACGGCTGCTGATGGAGCGGGGCCTACTACAGGTGCATAGCCCACGCGGCGCGGCCTGCCCGCCTTGCGTTGGCTCTGCCGGCTGGCTACATTGGGTACTGTCGGCCCCGGATTACCGGGCAGTAATTTCGCCCTGAGCGAGGAAGCAATACATGGATATCCTAGTATCGGGTTCCCTGGCCTACGACCGAATCATGGACTTTCCAGGGCGGTTCTCCGACCACATCATGCCCGACAAGATACACACGATCAACGTCAGCTTCACGGTTAACGGGCTGGCGGAAAAGTTCGGCGGCACCGCCGGGAACATTGCTTATGCCCTGGCTCTATTGGGGGAAAAGCCGAGGATTCTGGCGACCCTGGGCCGGGACCACCAGCGCTACCTGGAATGGCTGGATCAGCGGGGCCTCTCCGCGGATGACGTGCGCATCATCCCGGAGGAGTTGACTGCCTCCGCCTACATCACCACCGACGAGGCGGACAACCAAATCACCGGCTTCAATCCCGGGGCTATGAAACACCCTTCCCTGTACGATTTCGGCCACGTCGACCCGTCCCAGAGCATAGCCATCGTGGCTCCGGGCAACCTGCAGGATATGGCCGATTACGCGCAGGCCTGCCGCGAGCGGGGCATCTTCTGGATATTCGACCCCGGCCAGTCTCTGCCGGCATGGGACGGCGGCGACCTGGCCCGGACCATCGACAAGGCGAACGTGCTGATATCCAATGACTACGAACTGCAATTGATAACCAACGCCACCGGCCTGACGATGCAGCGCCTGCTGGAAATGGTGGGCGCCATCGTGACTACAAAGGCCGATGAGGGCTGCGAGGTGGTGACTCAGGGAGGGACGGTGAAGATTCCGGCGGTGCCTGGGGCAAAGGCGGTTGATCCCACAGGCGCGGGCGATGCCTTTAGAGGGGGCTTCATCAAGGGCATGGTTCAGGGATGCCCCGTAGAGCGAGCGGCGCAGATGGGCGCGGTATGCGGCTACTACGCGGTGCAGAGCTACGGGACGCAGGAATATTCCATGACCATGGACGAGTTCGGCCAGACGCTGCGGGGCTGCTATGGGAACTGAGGTTGGGGGGCTAGTTCCCTAAAGGTCTAAGCCTAGACCAGGCACAAACGGCTACGACTTAGACCAGGCACGAGACCGACAGCTCGGCGCAGGTGTCGCGCAGCCAGTTAACGACATCTTTGTGCAGCGGGATTCCCTGCACCCGCCGGACTGCCTCAGTTTCCGCCTCCGGCTGCCCGGCGACCAATACCCGCTCGTGGCCCGGCGCAGGCTTGCTGTCCTTCATCATCCTTAGCCACTGGTCCATCATTTCCTTGAACCCGTCCACGTCGGTGAATGCCTCGATGTTGTAGGCGGCGACGTAGTGCCCGAAGTTGGGGCGTCCGGGGATGGCTCCGAAGCCGAAGCCAGTCAGTACGCCCGCCAGGATGTCCACCACGCCGGCCAAGCCATACCCTTTGTGAGACCCCAGTTCCCGGGTGCTCCCCAGGGGCAGCAACGTGAATTCGTCGGGGATGTCGGTTTCTTCCATGACCGGATTGCCTGCCGGGTCGGCAGTCCAGCCTGGCTGAATCTTGCGGCCCAGCAGCCGGGAGATGTGGACCTTGTTGCTGGCTACCAAGCTCATGGCTGCGTCGAATACGAATGGCGGTTCGTCTTTCGCGGGGGCGGCCACGGCGATGGGGTTGGTGCCCAGCAGGGGCTCGGCTCCGAAAGTTGGGGTCACCAGGGGAGGACAACTGGTCATGCAGACCCCAATCATGTCGTGCGGCAGGGCCAGCATGGCGTGGTACGAGGCCATGCCCAGGTGCCGGCCGTTGGAAAGAGTGACCATGCCCACGCCAACCGACCTGGCTTTTTCGATGGCGATCTCCATGGCCTTGGGGACTACCATGGTGCCCAGGCCCCCGTCCGAATCAATACTTGCGGTGGCGGGCGATTCCCTGACCACCTTCCAATCGGGGCGAGGGTTGACGGTGCCGTTCTGATAATTGGCGACGTAGCTCTTGAGCATGTTGGAAACGCCGTGGGTGACGACGCCCCGTAGGTCCGCCAGCACCAGGACGTCGGCCCCCAGTTCGGCGTCAGCAGCCCCTACTCCCAGCTTCTCGAACAGGCCTGCGACGGTGGATTTGAGGTCGTCGCCTTGGACCAGGACCGAATCTTCCGCGCTGACCTGGAGATGCTCGAGCATGGAATTCCTCCCCGTGAGGGCGACTGCCGGACGCAGGCAAGTATAGCATGACGCCTTTTCCGGGCCGGCGGGACTCCGCCCCCCCCCCAAATTACTGACATTTCCCCCTTTCCAACCTCGCCCACCATCCCCTACCATGGAATACATGGCAACAAATGAAACCCGCTACCCCGTGATCCGTAGGGGCAACCCTTGTGGTCGCCCTAGCCCGTCCCGGTCCCGCCATGAGCAAGGCCGCCCGTCCGTTCCCCCTTTGATTTCCCTCAGGACGAACGGACGGGCGGCGGGGTTGGGAAGCCGGCCCCAGTGGGAGGGAATGAGAGGAAATGATAGGGGATCTAAAATTTCCAGCTAGAGGAGAAGTCAACCAATGAGCCAGCTATCCTACATCCGATCTCGTATTAACGCCCTGCGCCGCAAATTCGCCCTGGAAATATCCCACAACCAGATCCGGCCTATGGTCGAAGACTTTTGCTCCGAGTCCTATGCCGCCGCCATGGCCCGCAAGCCCTTGCCCGACCAATGGGACTTCTTCCCTAAAGTGGCTGCCGCCGGATTCCGCCTCCCCACTTTCACGGCCGCCCACGCCTACCTTGAGCGTTGCCTCGCCCAAAAAGTCCTTCCCGGCGTCGAGCATCTCCTGGGCGCCCTGCTACCCTGGGCCACCCTCCGCGGTCTTGTTGTCCCTTCCGCCGACGGCCCGCCCATCCCCGTCCCCCAAAGCGCATAGAATGTTCAACACGGCAGGTTGTATGGGAACTTTCGCCAACGCCTTTCAGTTGTTCCGCTATGTCGGAGAATTAGCCGACACTTGCAACTCCGGATAGGGGACGCCTGTGCTACAAGACAAGCGGCAAGCATTGGACATCCTGGCCAGGCTGGCAGCCCAGCCGGCGGTGGCTTACTGGGAGAGCCGTGTCGCGGCAGTCGCCCAAAGCGTATTGGGGGAGGCGGGGCTGGAAGCACAGGTCGACCAATACGGCAACATCCTGGCCCGTATCCGCGGCCAAAATTCCGACGCCGCGCCGTTGGCCTTGGTAGCCCACATGGACCATCCAGGGTTCGAGGCGGTTGGGACTGAGGGGTCAGACTTGGTCGCCGACGTGTTGGGCGGTGTCCCGGCCGCCGCGCTCCAACTGGGGGTCCCCGTGCAGGTGTTGCTGGAGGATGGCAAACGACTACGCGCAGTCACGGCGGGCCGTTGGGGCAGTGATGACGCACAGCAAGTGTTGATACGGCTGGGCGAGCCCGCGGTACTGGATTTGCCCCGTCCTGTGGTTTTCGACCTGGTGGATTTCGAGTTGGTCGGCGACCTCATCCGCATGCGGGCGGCCGACGACCTGGCCGGCTGCGCCGCTATCCTGGCTGCCCTTACGGCATTGGCCTCCCGCCCGCCGCCGGGGGACGTCTACGGTGTCTTCACCCGGGCCGAGGAAGTGGGGCTGCTGGGAGCACGGCTGCTGGCAGAGTCGGGGAGCCTGCCGCAGGACGCGTTGATAGTTTCCGTGGAGTCCAGTCGCGTCCTGCCCGGCGCTGAACAAGGCGGCGGCCCCGTAATCCGCGTGGGGGACGCGGCCATGACATTCGACGCCGACGCCGAGGCTGCGCTGGTTCGGGCGCGGGAGTCCTTGCGGGCCGCGGACTCGGATGTCCAAGTCCAGCGACAACTGATGAGCGGCGGAGTGTGCGAGGCCAGTGCCTTTGCCCACTACGGCTACAGCACCACCGGCATCGCCTTTCCATTGGGGAACTACCACAACGCCGCTCCGAACGGTGGAGTGGACGCCGAATACATCCATGTGAATGACTTCATAGGCGGAATCCGGCTGATGACCGAAGCGGCCCACATGGTCGAGGAGAGGGGCAAGACGGCCTTTTCCAGGCGGCTAAAGGAAGTGCCGGACGCCCAGCGGCAGCGGCTTGCCAACCCGAACCAGGCCTGAGGCTCCCGACGACCGGGTCAACAAGCATCCGGCGTAGTGATGGTAGTCGTATTTAGCTCATCGGCGGCGGCCAACCAGTCATGAGACAAACCGCGGACGTGGTCATCATAGGCGGCGGCGTGATGGGGTGCAGCATACTCTATCACCTGGCCCGCTTGGGAATCACCAACTCGTTGTTGCTGGAAATGGACACTCTCGGGTCCGGCTCCACAGGGCGTTCCCAAGCCATCTGCCGGGTGCACTATTCCAACCCGGAGACCGCCTCGATGGCCTGGGAGAGTCTCAGAGTATTTTCCAACTTCGACGATGCCGTGGGAGGCTCGTCAGGTTTCGTGAAGACGGGCTATTTGGTCGTCGTCGAGGACGTGGACCTGCCGGGGCTGGAACGCAACGTGGCCATGCAGCAGAGGCTGGGAATCGACACCAGGTTAGTCTCGGCAGATGACGTGAAGGAACTGGCGCCCATGCTTGTCATCGACCAGCGAGAAGCGACGGCCTGGGAGCCGGAGTCGGGCTACGCCGACCCCCACCAGGTGACCACGTCATATGCGTCCAGAGCCCGGGAAATGGGCGCCGAGATTCAGTTGCGGACTCCTGCCCTGGGAATCGAGTTAACCGGAGGCCGGGTCAGCGCCGTGCTGACTGGAGGCGGCAAGGTTGAGACCTCGGCTGTGGTGATGGCCGCCGGACCCTGGTCTAAACGGGAGTTGGCCAAGGTTGGAGTAGACGTCCCCTTAGTTCCTGTCCGTCACCAGATAGCGACCTTGGGCAGGCCGGTGGAACGGTTGCCGGGTCATCCCACGGTGGGAGACATTGCCCGGTCCTTTTCATTTCGTCCGGACGGCGCTTCGATGACCTTGGTCGGATTTGGGGAAGACGAGGTGGCAGACATAGACGCCTACGACCAGGGCGTAGACATGGGTAGGTTGCCGGACGTTCTGGGGAGCCTGGCCGAGAGAATGCCGGCCATGGCTGAAGCCGGTTTCATGGGAGGGTGGTCAGGCTTGTTCACCACGACGCCGGACTGGCATCCTATCCTGGATCGGGCGCCCGGAATAGAAGGCCTGTATTGCTCGGTGGGATTCAGCGGCCACGGCTTCAAGTTGTCTCCCATGATTGGAACCGTAATGGCGGAGTTGGTTGTCCAAGGACAGGCTAACTCTGTGGATATTTCCCGCCTGGGGTTTGACCGGTTCGAGCGGGGAGACCTGATTTCGTCTTCCTACCGGTATCGGGTGCTCGCCTAATCACCCGACGTGGGCGGCATCCCCGGACCAACCTCGGTTGTTGGCTCCTAGGTTGATGTTCGTGTTTAAGCAAAAGCTGCAATGGCTACGCCGGACGCTGCTGGCAGTGTTCTTGGCCGCGCTGGTGCTGTTGGCTGGGCGCGGGGAGTTCCTGCCGGCGAACTTTGACTTGATCGTGAGTCCCCACAGGTACCACCTGTTGCAGTGGGAGGCGTCCCACTTCCTGGACAAGTGGACCCACAAGTTGTCGGAACTGATGCCCTGGACTTCCGAACTTTCGCGCCAAGAACGGATAGAGCAAGCTGAGACCTATTTTGAGTTGGGCCGCAGCCAAAGGGCCTTGGAACGGCAATTGCTTCGTGAGGGCCCTGGCCAAGGCGGCGACCTGTCCCATCCCCAAGCGCAGGACATACGAGACGAAATTGAAGCCATTGCAAAGCGGCGGGCCCGCCTTCAGGCTGTCGTCGAGGAGACCATCGAGTCCGAAATCAGCGCTGTCCTAGCCGAGGAGGGATTCGCTTCCCGGATCGGCCTTATATTCCCGCCTGTGGACGCCGTGTTTTCCAGGTCTCCCGGTGTGCTGGTCTTATCGCCCAGGGACCGCATAGAACGCTTTAGGACCATCCTGCTCAAAGCCGGCCTGGACGACGACACCAAGGAACAGATTGAGGGCCGCATCCTGGGCGAGGAAAATATGTCCGCCTTGGTGGCCGGCTCGGGGGGCGTGGCCACCTATCCCAGCGTAGTGTCCGACGCGAGCGGCTTGCATCATGCGGTGGTCATCGCCGCCCACGAGTGGCTGCACCACTGGTTCTTCTTTCAGCCCCTGGGGCAGCACTTCTGGGACAGCCACGAAATGACTACTCTCAACGAAACGGCGGCTACTCTAGCCGGAGAGGCCATTGGCGACCGCGCCTTTACCGCCATGACGGGAGAGCCGGTCTTTCGGGAGCCCCCCAGACCGCCCGCCGAGCAACCGGCGGTGGACGAGGACGCATTTGATTTCAATACAGCAATGCGGGAAACTCGGCTCAGGGCGGAGGAGTTGCTGGCCGAGGGGAGAATCGAAGAGGCCGAGGCCTACATGGAGGAGCGCCGGAAGTACATGGCGGATAACGGCCGGTTCATCCGGAAGATTAACCAGGCCTTCTTTGCTTTCCACGGCACCTATGCCACCAGCGCGGCGTCTATAAGCCCCATCGCCGAGCAGCTCAGGCGGCTCCAGGGCAGCGCCGAGTCCCTGGAGGAATTCATCAAGACCGTGGGCCGGTTTGGCAGCTACCAGGAGTTCTTGGACTATCTGGATGAACTACCGGACGTCGTTGCCCAGCGCTGAATCCCGGACGGCGGGCTTCAGACCCAGGGCATACGCTTGGAGCGGTCTTTTTCCGAGCCCAACGCCGATAGCCCCTCCCGCTCCAGGGACTGGGAAACCATCTCTTTGAACAGGCGGCGGTCTGCGCCCCGAACTACTGCCTGTTCGTGGGCTTCTGAAATGGCCACCGGGTATCCCTGGCCGCGCCGGCACTGGTCCAATATGAGGCTGTGGCCCAAGTCCAGCAACCGCTTATCCCTGGCTACCCACTCCGGCACTTCGACGCGGGCGATCTCCTCGCCGACGTTCAGGTAGTAGAAATTCACCTGCTGGTCGTCGCCGTAGTTTTCCCTGGGCACCGACGAGTTGGTCCGGTATACGGGGGACCGCCAGCCGGGATTCAGCAGGCGCTGGAACAACTCCCGGTCCAGGAAATCGTTGGCCAGGTCGCAGGGCGAAACGACGGAGCGCCGGTTGCCGCAGTCCCGGCGGCAGCCGGCCGCATCGTGAGGGCACAGGCCGCGCCTGATGGCGTTGACCACTTCCGTGCTGCGCGGCAGGGAGACATAAGCAGCCAGGGAAAACGGCCGGCTTTGGGACAGGGCTTTGAACTTGTCCAAGGCCTTCAGGAACCGGCCTTGGACTATGGCGTCTCTAACGAATGGCCTGTATCCTTGGCCGGACAGTCCCCAGAGGACCAGGGAGCCGTCGACCAGGGCAAGAGCGGGCAGGTCTCCGGGTAGTTCGCTCGCTACCTCGCTAAGCCTCTCCAGTTCCATCACGGTGCGGACCAAGCCCAGCAGAGCGCCGGACACGGGCTCTTCCTGGGCGGGGTTGTCCGGGTCCGGCAGGTAGAGGTCTGCCCGCGCGGTGGCCAGGTGGGCCTGGCTGAATAAGGTGGCGTCTGGGTCTGACCCGTAGCGCAAGACGCAGCCGCCCAGATTTACCAGGAAGCAACTTACCGGCAAATGCCGGTCCACGTCGATGTGGGAGCCGTCGACCGATGCCACGCACCAGTCTTGAGGGTGCTCGGGGTCAGTATAGCCGCCCACCAAGGCTTCCGTTACCTGCGCGGCCAGATAGGGCCGCTCCGATGGCGCGTATGTTGCCGTCTCGGTGACTCCTTGTTCCACCCGTGAGGCGGCGTCCAGCAAGGATTCAAGGCGTGATCGACGGTCGTTTTGAGTGTTGACCAGCCTCCGGGCTGCGTGGTCAAGCTGGAGGGCGATTTCCCCCAGGTCGAAGGGCACGGCCCTACCTCAGGACCCGCTGGTCGCCTACGCGGCGGGTGATGCGCTGCTGGTCCAGATATTCGAGCAAGGGAAGCATGTATTTGCGACTGGAATTGAACATGGTGCGGGCTTCGGCCACGGTAATGCTGCCGTGCTCGCCCAAATGGGCGATGATTTTGCCAGTCATGTCTTGATAGGCCGAAGCGGCAAACACTACGGATTCGTTCACTCTCACCACCTTGCCGCTGTCGGTCAGGGCTTCCAGCAACTCAGGATCCAGCGGCTGATCATTTGACGGTGAGTAGGGCTCTCTCTCCAACGCCGACAGGAAGGCGGCCGCATCGCGCTCCATTTGAGGGGTCAAGGATACTTCATGCCGGGGCAGGTGAACCATCTGGCGGGACTCGGCCACGACGCCTTCGCTGGTCAATGCGGCAATGGTCTTGGTGAATACCGCCTGGGACTGGCCCAGGCGGCTGCGAGCCTCTTGGAGGGGTATTCCCCGGCGCAGGGGATAGCGGCTGTGGTAGGCCTCGAGCGTTGCTATGAGCTTGCCGGTCAGCTCGGACCAAGCCTGGGCGGAGTAGACCACTCCGTCATTGTCGCCGGCTAAGTCTCCCAGGACTACTACGTCCCTTTGGGTGGAAAGCTGTTGAATTCGCTCCAACACCTCCGGCTCGGACAAATTGGAGCGCCTGGAAAGGGTCTCCAGATCGCAGGGCCCCCACTGCTCCGCCACGCTGAGCAGGACGTCTTCTCCGGTGCCTTGGTCCAGCATCATCAGCCGTTCGATTACATCCGGGTTAAACCGCCGGTGACGCCGCCTGGGGTTGGGGTCGGCCACCTGTCCTCCTCCCAGGGTGTCCTCGGATGACCGGATAACAAAAAAGTCTCCCTTGACCATGGGCAGGGAATTCTCAAGCAGAATCTGCACCCACCCCTCGCTGCCGGGAGTCAGACGGTCGGCGTCCAGCAACCGCACCCGGGCGGAAGACTCGCTGGTGAACATGTGAAAGGTGACCCCCTGGTTGTGACGGAGGTTGTGGGACGCCTGGGGAGCCATTCTCAACCTCGCGTCCAAACGCTGGACGGGCCGCAGCCAGCCGGGTGAGGTCAAAAGCTCCCCCCTCTCGGCGTCGGCCCGAGATAGGCCGGAAAGGTTCACCGCCAAGCGCACCCCCGGCTGGGCGCGGTCGACTTTTTCCTTGTGGCTCTGTAGGCCCCTGATTCTGCCGCGGCGGCCCGACCCGGCCACCTCCACCTCTTGCCCGACCGCCAGGGCGCCATCGATGAGGGTTCCCGTGACCACGGTGCCAAATCCGGCGATTGAAAAACAGCGGTCGACGGGAAGCCTGGGACGGCCCAGGTCTTTTCTCGGTTCGGTTTCGTCGAGTATTTGGTCAATGCCAGTCAGCAGCCCGTCGAAGCCGTCCCCGGTGTAGGCGGATACCGCAACTATGGGCGAGCCGCGCAGGGACGTGCTTTCCAGCACGTCTTCCACTTCGGCCTTAACCAGTTCGGCCAACTCTTCCTCAACCAGGTCGGTCTTGGTGATGACGACTAGGCCCCGGCGAATCTGGAGGATGTCCAGGATGGCCAGGTGTTCCCTGGTCTGGGGCATGACGCTCTCGTCGGCAGCCACGATGAGCAGGGCTAGGTCTATGGCCCCGACCCCGGCCAGCATGTTCTTGATGAAACGTTCGTGGCCGGGCACGTCTACGATGCTGACCTCTCGTCCGCTGGGCAGGGTCATCCAAGCGAAACCCAGATCCACCGTCATCTCCCGCGCCTTTTCCTCGGGGAGCCTGTCGGGGTCGATGTTGGTCAGCGCCTTGACCAGCGTAGACTTGCCGTGGTCCACGTGGCCCGCTGTCCCTATCACATACATCAGCCAGGGGCCTCCACGAAGCGCATGAACACCTGGTTGGCGATGAGATACGCGCCGCTGGTCAGCTGCAGCCGCGAGTCCTGCTGCTCCAGCATTCCAAGGGCGATAAGGTCACGTATCTGGGACCGGTATTTTGATTCCAAGTCTATCCCGACTTGCTCCGAGGCTGCGGCCAGGTCCAGGCCGTCGAGAAGGCGCAAGCCCAGGAACATAGTCTCGGCGCAGGCCGTATCGATGTCAATTTGCTCCCAGCCGGCGACGGGGCAGATAGCCCCGAGCAGTTCCCCGGTCATGGCGGAACAGGCTTTGGGGTCGCTATCGGCCCAGGCTTTGACCCTGGCGATATACATTCGAGGCGAGGAGACCTGCCAGAAGCGGTGGCCCGCCAAAGACGAATGGGCGCCGGGCCCAACTCCCAGGTATGGCAGGTTGCGCCAATAGCCGACGTTATGGCGGCTCTCGTGACCCGGCCGGCACCAGTTGGACACCTCATAGTGACGGTATCCTGCTTCCGCCAGCGTAGTTCGAGCGTGGGAGTACATGTCCGCCGCCAGGTCTTCGTCGGGTCGGGCCAAGGCCCCATCCCGCACCTGCCGGTGCATCGGGGTCCCTTCCTCCAGAGTCAGGCAGTAGAGGGACAGGTGTTTCGGATCCCAAGAAATTACCTGTTCGACGGTATCCCGCCACTGTTTCATGGTCTGGCCGGGAAGGCCGTACATCAGGTCGAGGTTCACGTCGGTAAATCCGGCGGCCCGGGCGGTCCGGAAAGCCAGGGCGGCTTGCTCCGGCCCGTGCCGGCGGCCCAACATGTTCAGAAGGGCAGGGTCCGCGCTCTGCACCCCGATGCTCAGGCGGTTGAATCCCAGCGACAGGAGATAGGCGCACTTGGGCTCGTCCAAGTCATCGGGGTTGGCTTCGACCGTGATTTCGGCATCGCGCCTGAGAGAAAAGGCATTGCGGATCGCCTGAACGATGCGGCCGACGCCGTCCTCGGGCAAATAGGACGGGGTTCCTCCCCCCAAAAAGACTGTGTTGACGCGGGGGCTTTGCAACACCCGTCCCCAAAGGGAGATTTCTGCCGTTACTGCGTCGATGTATGCGTCGGCGAGGCTCTCTATCCCCTGATAGGTGTTGAAATCACAGTATGGGCACTTGGTCTTGCAGAATGGGACATGGACGTAGATCCCCATCCCGTTGGGCGTGACTATTGCTGCGGCGTGCGGCGAGCCAGACGTGGTGTTGGAAACGGGTAACCCTCCTGACGCTGCCGGCCTGTGGGACGCCTTGGCGTTGACACTGGCTTGGATTAGGTGGGGGTACCGCTAATCGACCAGCCGTGACGAGCCGTCAACAACATTGGAAGGGTCCTGGTCCTCCGGCCTGGGCGGCGGCGGCTTGCCAATATGTTCGTCAACAACTTGCTTGGGGGAGAGCATCACCAAGAAGAACACGGCCAAGCCGAGGATGATGAAGTCGTCGAATCTGCCCACGATTGGAACCCGGTCCCTGATGAGGTCAAAGGGCGATATTGCGTAGACAATGGCCAAGGGCACCAGGGCCCGGAGTACGATGGGAACGCGTCTGTCCCACTGAAGGCGCCAGACCAACCGCAACAACCGGATTATCTGCGGCAATAACCTGGGCGCCAACAGGAAAAACAGGGGGACTGCCAGCCGATGAAGCATAGCGGGAACCTAGTCTCCTGAGGTCTCGAACCAATTATAATCCAACTCGGAGCGACAGGGAATACCGAGCGGCGGCGCGGAGGCGACAAGAGACCTGCCGGATTAAGCTATACTGTCGCGGTCAAGGCGCTCTTGGCAGCGAGCGGGCCCGCTCGCTGCCAAGAGCTTGAGACGGGCCTGAGCGTTTGCCCGAACCTCTAACGGAGCGGTGAGTATGCCTGCTGTCAAGAGAGCCAAAACAATCGGCCAGTTGCGTAAGTCTCGCTATCAAGTCCTGCCGGTGCGGGAAGAAATGCGCAAGAACCTGATAGCCAAGATCAGGGCTGAAGAAGCCGTTTTTTCGGGCATTATCGGCTTCGAAGACACCGTAGTCCCGCAGTTGGAGAACGCCATCCTGGCCGGCCAAGACGTGATTATGCTGGGGGAGCGGGGGCAGGCCAAGTCCCGCATGATCCGGAATCTGGTCTCGCTGCTGGATGAATACATCCCCAAGATTGCCGGCTGCGAGATCAACGACAACCCCTACGATCCCGTCTGCAGAGCTTGCCGTGACATGGTAGCCGACAAGGGCGACTCCACGCCCATCGAGTGGCTGCACCGGGAGGAGCGCTACTCTGAGAAACTGGCCACGCCGGATATTTCCATCGCCGACCTGATCGGCGAAATTGACCCCATCAAGGTTGCGGAAGGCCACTACCTGTCCGACGAGTTGGTTATTCACTACGGTCTGGTGCCGCGGACAAACCGCGGCATATTCTGCATCAACGAATTGCCCGACTTGGCCGAACGGATCCAGGTGGGACTATTCAACCTGATGGAAGAACGGGACGTGCAGATCAAGGGCTACCGGATTCGTATGCCCCTGGACGTCTATGTTGTCTCCACCGCCAACCCCGAGGACTACACCAACCGCGGACGCATCGTCACGCCGCTAAAGGACCGGTACGGGTCTCAAATCTATACCCACTACCCAAGAAACCCCAAAGATGAGATCGCCATCATGGAGCAGGAGCGGTCCCGGTTTCCCGATGAGGAGAAAATGGTGGTCCCGGAGTACATGAAGGAAGTGCTGGCGGAGATAACCGCGCAGGCCCGAGACAGCAGCGAGATCAACCAGCGTTCCGGGGTCAGCGTCCGGGTGTCAATCGCCAACTTCGAGACGCTGTTGGGCAACGCCCTGCGCCGGGCGATTGTCCACGGCGACCAGTGGGTCTGCCCCCGGGTAAGTGACCTGCCCTACATAGTTGCTTCTTTCTCGGGGAAGATTGAGTTGGAGACCTTCGACGAGGGAAAGGAAAGCCGGGTGGTCGACGACTTGACCCGCCGTGGAGTGTTGCGAGTCTTCGGCAACTATTTCGACCCAGCCGAACTGGAGCCGGTGATTACAGCCTTCGACTTGGGAGAGACGGCAGAGACGGGCAGTGAAAGGCCGGCAACGGAATATGCGGCCATGATCGAGCGGATTGACGGTTTCTCCGACGCAGTGAGTAAATTGACCGACGACCATCGGCCCGAAGTGTTGGCCTCGGCTGCCGAGTTCATCCTGGAGGGCCTGCACCTAAGCCGCCGGCTGAATTGCCAACGTAGCGAAACGGGGTACGTGTACCGGCGTTAGAGCTCTCCCCTACCCCGGCGTTATGACAACTCCCTATTGACCGTCCTTGCCATGGCGTTCTATGATTAACTTAAGTAGAACATTTAAGCTAATCATGAGGTGGTCTCATGGCCGGAGCCGAAGTACAGGAAATCCACTGCAAGACGCTGCTGAACCGTATCGACGTTCTCAACTTCCCCTTCAAGTGGACCTTGAACCCATACCGCGGCTGCCGCCACGCCTGCCGCTACTGCTACGCTCGTCCTACCCACGAGTTCTGGGGGATGGATGCCGGGAGGGAGTTCGAGCAGCGGGTATTCGCCAAAGTGAACGCGCCGGAAGTGCTTCGGAGAGAGTTGCAGCGGCCCAGGTGGATGGGTGAGTCCATAGCCATAGGAACCGCGTCAGACCCCTATGAACCGGCCGAAGCCCAGTATAAGCTGACTCGACGCATCATCCAGGTACTGGCCGATTTTCATAACCCGGCGTCTATCACCACCAAGGGCGTTTTGGTGCAGCGGGACGTGGACGTGTTGCTGGAACTGGCCGAGCATGCCGAAGTACAAGTGAATTTCAGCGTCGGAAGTGTCGATGAACGTGTCTGGAAACTGACAGAGCCCGGAGCGCCCAGCCCAGCGGCCAGGCTCGAGGCTATGCAGTTTCTGGTGGAAAACGGAATAACCGCAGGGGTCATGATGGCTCCGCTGCTTCCCGGTATCTCCGACGGATCGGAAAGCATCGACGCTGTCGCCGCCGCCGCTGCGGATCACAAGGCCCAGTACCTGGCGGGGAATCTACTGTTCCTGAAACCTGGTTCGAAAGAATGGTTTATGCCCATGTTGAGGGAGACCTATCCGCGATTGGTCCCCGCTTACAACAGGCTATACCGCAAGACCTACGCGCCGCGAGACTACACCCGGCGAGTCTTGGAACAGGTGGACGCGGCCAGGCTCCGCTGGGGCCTTGCCTCAAGACCTACGCCCAAGACCCTAGTAGCCCAACAAAAGCAATTGCAGCTGGCCTTGACAGCCTGATTCGTCTGATGCCAGACGCTCAAGACGCCGTTCCCTCTTACAGGTCTGGGTTTTCGCAGGCGTTGATGAAGAAGCCCCTAAGGTTTGGGCTTCATTGCGCTATGACGGGGTACCCCTTGGATGCGATGCAACCCATTTCGCCCCCACGCCAACTGTATTCACATTCCTCGTAGGCGTCTGGTAAACTACCGGTTGTCCGGGGCGGCTCCTTACCCAGGCCGCTGAGTGTGCAGGAAGCGCTCGTGGAAAAGTTCGGTTGATCGGGCCTAACAGGGTTGAATCGTGAGCGCCGCCAGAGTTATGATGATACGCCTTACGTCTTGGGCGTAACTGTCTTCATGAAGATGCCAAGCAGCGCACTCACTCCACGCAATGCAGGTGAGCAGTGGCTACTGCGTTAGACCGATACGTCAAAAAATTGGTGTGGGGTTGGGACCGCCTGCAGGTCAACGCCAGTGTGGTCAATTCGCTGGCCGGCGACCGGAGCCATCAGCGCTTTACCCTGGCTTTTCGCTATTTCAGTTGGAAGAAACTCTTGAACGTCCTCCGCGTCGAGGCCCAGCTGCGCATTGGCCGCAAAAAGGTATGGGGGATGCCCTTCGAATGGGAGATTGACACCACCAACATTTGCCAGCTCAGGTGCCCCCTGTGCCACACCGGCCTCGGCACCATCCACAGAGACCAGGGCGTCATGCACTATGATCTGTTCACGAAGACCATAGACCAGATAAAAGACTACTGCGTGTGGCTAACCCTTTACAGCTGGGGCGAGCCCTTCCTGAACAAACGGATCCACGAGTTTGTCGGCTATGCCCACCAGAACAATATCGCCACTATAATCAGCACCAATCTCAACAAGCCGTTGACCCCGGAGATGGCGGAAAACATCATCAAGGCCGGGTTGGACGTGATGATCATCTCCATTGACGGCGTTACTCAAGAGGTTTACGAGCAGTACCGGGTCGGAGGACGGCTGGACAGGGTCCTGGACAACCTGAGGCTGCTGGTGCAGAAGAAGCAAGAGTTGGGCTATACCACGCCACACCTGGAGTGGCAGTTCATCGTGATGCAGCAAAACGAGCACCAGATGGACGAAGCCAGCCGCTTGGCCGCTGACCTGGGAGTGAATTCGCTGGTATTCAAGAAGGTCGACTTCCCCCACGGCATGAACGACCGCGGCGAAGCCGAACGATGGATCCCCCGGGACCATCCGGAGTATCAGCGGGAAGACCCCTTTCTGAAGCCGTACCAGGAAGACGGGCAGCGGTGCTGGCGGTTGTGGCGCAGCGCAGTGGTCAACTGGGACGGAGGTTTCGCCCCCTGTTGCTATTTGACCGATAAATCCGAAGATTTTGGCGACGCCTCGACAGACTCCATTCAAAAAATTTGGAACAACCCCAAGTACTCTGCGGCTAGGGGCTTGTTTGACGAAGGGTATACGCCTAAGCAGTGGTTGGGATGTCTATCCTGCAGTGTGTACCAGGGGAGCCGAGCGGCGCGGAAAAGAGGGCCGGTAAATCTGAAGCCGGAACTGGCCAACGGGACATCATCCGGCCGCAACGGCCGCAACGGCCGCAACGGACGGGCCAGGGTTTCTCCCGTAGCCCCCAGTGTACGCGCTCCTCTCCTAACCGAGTCTATTGAACGGCCTATGAAAGAGTAGACCACCCTCCAGTTGATCCTGGCGGTGGGGTGGGCAGCCCATGGACATACCGGACTTCCCCCGCCGTTCCCCGCTAGCCTCGGCAATCCCGGCAAAGTCCATAACACACCATAAAGACTTGCCAATTCAACAAGCATGAATAGGATACAGAGACAGCCGTCCGCGGGGAGCGGTGAGTTCGGCAAATGCGAAGGTGGCGGGAGGGCATGAGCGTCTGGCAGCCTGACGCGATTGTGAACAGGATGCCCTTGAACGCCACGGCTCGGGCGTGGCTTAGGGTCGCGTCTCCCCACATGTGGCAGATTGCCATCGTCGCCGGCGCTTATTTCGCCTACATGTACACCAGGGCCCTGGTGTTCGACGACGTCGAGGCAATCGCGCTGGCCAACGCCGCCAAGATAATATCGTTGGAAAAATCCCTTGGCTTCTTCTGGGAGCCTAGTTGGCAGTCATGGGCTATCGAAGGCGCGAAGGCGCTGGTCGTCTTCTTCAATTGGACGTACATCATCACCTTCTGGCCGATTATCGTGACGGCCGGGGTTATTCTCTACCTAAGGGACCGGCCCCGGTATATCTACTACCGCAACATCGTGCTGTTGAGCTTTGCGCTGGCCCTCCTGGCATTTATGCTGTTCCCGCTGGCTCCACCCCGGATGATGACCGAGCATTCGTTTGTCGACACTATCAAGGCCTTCGGTCCGACTTTCTATGCCAGCCGGGAGTTCGCCAACTATTACAACCCCTACGCAGCCATGCCCAGCCTGCACTTTAGCTGGACCGTCATGTTTGGCGTCCTCTTTCTCACCACGCCCAACAAGTGGGTCAAGATATTCGGCATCATTTACCCCACGGCGACCCTGTTGGCAATTACAATAACGGCCAATCACTACATCATGGACGCCATTGCCGGCGGTTTGCTGATGGCCGCCGCCTTCGGCGTAATGGAATTGGGTATTCGCCGCCGGCTGTTCTTGCCTCAAATCAGGGAATGGCTCGGTGCTCGTTTGGCCGGCCGCGAGCTTCCATTTGCCGTGAGGCGGTGACGCCAGCTCATGCGGGCTTGCCGCCGAACAGTTGTATAATGGGTGATGGTCCACGATTGGGGGTTGCCGTTGCTTAGCAGGCAGACTGCCCGGCCCAGCGGCCGTCGGTTATTGAAGGCCGAGATTCAACGACTGTTCCTCCTGGCCGCCCTGCAGGCAGACAGGGGGCGGGCGCATTTGCGCTCGCGACTGAGCATGTTTGCAACTGCTGCCTCCCAGTCCCCCTGGCGATCCCACCTGCTGGAGCTGGCCCTGGTGATCGGGGCTTATCTGGTGTACCTGGGCTCCCGCGGCCTGGTGTTTCCCGACCTGGAAGCCAAGGGCCTGGAAAACGCCGAGCGCATCGTCTCTGCTGAAATGTGGCTGGGAGTGTTCTGGGAACCGGCATGGCAGGCCTGGATGCTGGCCCGCGCCGAATGGTTGGCCCTCTTCTTCAATAGCGTTTACATCTTCACATATTGGCCGATCATTGGCCTGGTCGGGGGCCTCTTGTATCTCCGCAACAGGCCCAAGTACTACTACTACCGCACCGTGGTGGTCATCAATTTGGCCTTCGCGCTGGTAATCTTCGCCGTTTTCCCCGTTACGTCGCCTTTCAACTTGGCTGATCACTTCCAGCATCCGGCCAGCAACACGATTCAGGCCCTGGGCCCTGCATTCTACGGAAGCTCCGATATGGCCCTCTTATACAACACCCACGCAGCCATGCCCAGCCTCCACTTTAGTTGGACGATGATTCTGGGGGTGTTGTTTGTGAGCTCCTTCAAGAGTTGGTTCAAGGTGTTGGGCTTGTTGTATCCGGTCTTGACCTTCTTGGCCATCACCCTTACTGGCAATCACTTCATACTCGACGCCGTTGCCGGGGGGTTGCTGGCGGTCGCAGCCTTTGCGGTGATGGAATTGGGCGTTCGCCTCTGGCCTGTCTACAAAGCAGGAATTGTGGAGATACTGAGAGGCTTGCCGCAACGCAGCCGGACCATTGCCCGGGCGGGCCTGGCTGATGGCTGGGCCCGGCTGTCTGAGTCGTTCCGCCGGGGCGTTGGAAGCGGCAGCAAGGCGGCCTTAGAATTGGGCATTCGCCGCTGGCTGGCTGACCAAGAGAAGGCTATGGAGAGGATGAGGGCTCAGTGGCGGGCCAACTGGAATGTCTTCGTGGTGCGCTCATCGGGCCATTGGGCCAAGCTCTCAGCGTGGTTCCGCCGCTACACCGGGCCTCGCCGGAAAGTGGCGACTCGGTAGCCTTCCAGCGCCCTACCTGGCCACCCCCTGACTGCGAACTCCGCATCGCTCTGCCGCTATGTACGGCGTCTGCCCCACAAGGGATGCCTGAACGTGGGTTCCGGGTGTGATTGGGCGGTCACCGGCCGCTGCGGCTGGCGTTCTTGCTCAGGCTCGGGCGGAGGGTCGGGGCGGTAACTGGGGCCGAGGACGCGTTGAGGGCCCAGGCTGTTGAGGTGACGGGCCAGGGCTTCCAGGCTGTTGAGGTTGTGCACGGGCAGGAAGTCGTCGACGTAGGGAAGGGCCGCCTGCATGCCCCTGGTCAACGGTTGGTAATCGGCGGACCCCAGCAATGGATTGAGCCACACCAGGCGGCGGCAACTGCGCTGCAGCCGGGCCGCCTCCCGGGCCAGCAGTTCCGGTTCCCCCCGGTCCCATCCGTCGGAGATGATCATTACGATTGCGCCGGACCCCATTACACGCCGCAGCCACTGGTAGTTGAAGGTCTTGAGGGCCTGTCCGATGCGCGTGCCCCCCGACCAGTCGGGCACCGCCCTGGCCAGTTGGTTCACTGTCTGGTCGACGCCCCGGTGCTTAAGGAACCGCGTGATCCGGGTCAGCCTGGTGGCGAACAGAAAGGCCTCCACCTGGTCCAGGTTGCCGGAGAGGCTGTGGATGAAGTGGAGCAACATGCGGGTGTAGCGCTCCATGGAGCCGCTGACGTCGCAGATGAGCACCAACTGCCGCACTTTGTCCTTGCGCTGCAGGCGGGCCAGATCCAGGGGTTCGCCGCCGAACTTGAGGGCGCGCCGCAACGTCTTCCGCAGGTCCAGGGCGCTCCCGTATCCGGGGACTAAGCGACGGGTGCGCTGCCGTCCCAAGTTCCAGGAAAGTTCCCGCATCATGATCCGGGCGTCGCGAATCTCCGCAGGGGTGAAGTCGGAGAAGTCCTTTTCCCGCAGCACCTCCCTGGAACTGTAGGTCCGGGTCAGGTCGACGTGGACTCCGGGCTGGTCTGGACTCCCGCCGCCGCTGTCGCCGGCGTCTCCTGTCGATGGCGGGCCCACTTGGGGCTTCCGGAACCGCCTATTCTCGCCGAGGGACCGCAGGTCCCGGGTGGACTGGCGGGACGCTGGCCTGCGCCAGAAGACCTGGAAGGCCTCGTCGAACACCGGGAGGTCTTGCTTGCGGTGGACCAGCAGGCAGCGGGCGGCCTGGTAGAAGTCCTGCTTGCGGCCCACGGGGGCGTATTCCGTCGAGCGGACGAGGTCGAGGACGTTGCCGGAGCCCACGTCCAGCCCCAACCGGCGCAGTACCTCTGCGAAGAGCATCAGGTTGTGCAGCAGGCTGGCAGGGGCTTCTCTTTCGCCGTTGCGGGAAGCGGCGGTGGAAGTCACGACCTCTGCCGCCGGCCCCGGCCGGGCGCCCGGTTGCGTGACCGGTCCAGCATTGACCGCACAGGCTCGCCCCGCACCAGCTCTATGTCGTCCTGGTACTTGAGCATGATACCTAGGGTGTCGTCGATGACCTGGGGGTCCAGGTCCTGTTGGTTCAGCGCCATCAAGGCCGTCGTCCAGTCCAGGGTCTCGGAGATCCCCGGCACCTTGTACAACTCCGTCTGGCGCAGTTCCTGGATGAACCCGGTCACCTGCTCGGCCAGGCGGCGGGGCGCTTCCGGAATCCTGGTGGTGACTATCTGGAGCTCCTTTTGAAAGTCGGGATAGCCGATCCAGAAGTACAGGCAACGGCGCTTGAGGGCGTCATGAATCTCCCGGGTGCGGTTGGAGGTAATCACCACCAGCGGCGGGTGGACGGCCCGGTAGGTGCCCAATTCCGGGACGGTTATCTGGAAATCGGCCAGCAACTCCAGGAGAAAGCCTTCGAACTCCTCATCGGCCCGGTCCAACTCGTCGATAAGCAACACAGGGGCCTTGGCCCGGTCTCCGTCGATGGCCTGCAACAAGGGACGCTTGATCAGGAAGCGTTCGCCGAACAGGCTCTGGGCGGCGTCCTGCCGGTCCTCGCCGCCGGCCTCCATCAACCGTATTTCCAACAGTTGCCGGGCGTAGTTCCACTCGTAGACGGCGTGGCTGACGTCCAGCCCCTCGTAGCACTGCAGCCGGATCAACTCGGTGTCCAGACCGGATGCCAGGGCGCGGGCGATCTCGGTCTTGCCTACGCCGGCTTCGCCTTCCAGGAACAGGGGCCGTTCCAGCTTGAGGGCCAGGAACATGGGGACGGCCAAACTGCGGTCGGCAACGTACCCCTGCCGGCGCAGGAGGCCTTGGACCTCGTCTATGGAAGCGGGTGCGGCGTTGTTGGTGCTCACGGCAGGACTTCTTTCTGACGGCTACGCGATGCCAAAGTGACGCCTATTGTATAGCACTAACTCGTCCGCTCACCAGCGGGGGCGTTTGCAGGTGTGGCAGGTCAGATAGCCTGCTGCCCGGAGTCCAAGTAGCGGCGGAGGAAGCTTTGGGCTAACCCGCGGAGGCGAATCCAGTGGTCGTTGAGAGCTTCCAGTTGCTGCGGCGATAGTTGGTCGTAGGTCTTGTCGTACTCGGGGAAGCGCCAGACGGAGAAGGCCCAAAAACCAGGGGATGGGGGCGGAGCGGAGGCGCGGTCGGTGACGAGGCCGGTGGCCCCTTGCAATTCCCAAGCGGCCAGGAGCCTGCCCCGGTGGGCCACGGCCAAGGCCTCCACCCAGGTCGCCCGCCGGTCTTGGCCGCGGAAGGGGCGCATCAGCCCCAACAGCCGGTCCCGGCGTTGGGCATCGTCGGCTTCGGGCCCGGCAAACCGGTGGGTGTAGCGGCTGTCCCAGCCGGGACCCAAGGCGGGAATCAGAAGGCCTCCGTCGGAGGCAATTGCCAGCATGGAACCGGCCTGGGACCATTCCTGGGCCTTGAGGGCGGCAATGGCCAGGTGGGTATCCCCCGCTTCTTCCGGGTCGGCCGCGAGGCCCAACCGGCTGGTGGTTACGGGGTCTACCGGCAGGCCTTCCAGCAACCGCCGCAGGGCGTCCGACTTGGCGGGGTTGCCGGTCCCCAAGAGAATGGGAGTCTTGGCTGGCGCCATCCTCAGGCCGTCATCCCAGGAAGCCAGTCGGCCGAAAAATTTAGATCCCCTACCATTCTCTCCCATTTCATCCCATTCCAGGCGCCGGCCCGTCGAACGACGGTCTGGAGATGGACTTGCGAGGCCGCCCTCCCCGGCCGGTCCAGATGGGACTGACATCCATGATAGAGGGGCGGCGCCGGGGTTGGGAAGGGGCAAACTGTCAGCAGCGCTTACTGATCCCGTCCTTTCAGAAGTGCGGCCCGCCCTACTGCCCTTGGTATGGAAGGGCCGGTTTTTGCGCCGACTTGGGTGGTGGTAGAATTGCTTGAGACAATCACCCTTGGACGCAGCAGCGCGTTCAGGAGCGCCTGGCATTGGACGACCAACAGTTCATCGACCGCATCGGCAGCAAAATTGAACGGCTTACCGGACGCCGGGTCGATTTGCAAATCGACCACGATGACGCCAGCAAGCTGGACGTCGATTTGGACCCGGAGATTCCCCTGGTGACCTTGGGATCCAACATCTTTCGCTACTCCGGGTTTGCCCGGCTGTGCATCGAATACGTCACGGCGTCCATCCAGAGGCAGCGGCCCATCGACATGCTGGAGTTCCACCTGCTGCTGGCCCGGAACTAGTCCAGCGCAGGGACGACGTGGAGCGACCTGACCCTTTAGCCGCAAGTTCTCACCGCCCCTGGTACTACCAGAACTGGTTCCTGATAGGCGCGTTTATATTGGGATGGCCGGTAGTCACGGCGCCCTTCGGGATATTGTGGCCGGTATGGGGCATCCTGATGTTACGCTCCCCGTGGCACAACCATACGGCGCTAAAGGGTCTGGGATGGGCGCACCTGGCCGTCGGTGCAATATTGTTCGGGAACATCTTTCGCCGGGCAGTGGGAGAAGGGGGAGACGCCATCGGAATTTCCGTAATGATCATCGTGCCCGGCCTGCTAATAGCGCTGGCTACGCAGGTCATGTGGGCCAGGTACAGGCTGGAACACAGCCCCGACTCAGCGCCGCCTCCGCCTCCGCTGTCCCCTGTTGTCCCCGCTGATAACTCCCCGCCGCCCCCACTCCCTTCCCGTCCTCGACGGAGGACGCCGCGACGGTGGAGAAGCCGCTCCGGGCGGACGCCGAGGTAGGGGGGCGGTGCGAAACCCCGCCCGTCCATTCCCCCTTCGAGAGCCTCAGGCCAGGCCCTTCGATTTCGCTCAGGACGAACGGACGGCCCCCCTGCCAGCCCCCAACCAGTCACCCCCGCGAAGGCGGGGGTCTAAAATCCATGCCCCTAAACTCCGTCCTGCCCCCCAATCCCTCCGACCGTCCATTCCCCCCTCGATTTCGCTCAGGACGAACGGACGGGCTCTCCTGCCAGCCCCCAACCAGTCACCCACGCTAGGGCGGGGGTCTAAAATCCATACCCCTAAACTCCGTCCTGTCCCCCCATCCCGCCGCCCGTCCATTCCCCCTTCGATTTCCCTCAGGACGAACGGACGGGCTCCCTCCTTCAGAACAAGCCCTTCGAGAGCCTCAGGACAGGCCCTTGGGGAGACTCGGGACGGGATGCTGGCGTAACCTGTGCTAAACTGGAACCGACTTAGGGCCGCGAGGGCGGCGACCGCTCCCCGGGCCTGGCCCAGGGAGCTTTATTCTGTGGCGGAAAGCGCCAGTTGTCGGGAGGCACCGATCAATGGCTGAACAGGAAGAACCTTACCGGCGGGGGATGTCTGTGTTCGCCCATGCCGACGACGCCGAGTTCGGCTGCTCCGGCACGGCGGCCAGGTGGTGCGCCGAGGGTTGGGAAGTGGTCTACGTGGTGTGCACCGACGGCAGCAAGGGAAGCTCGGACCCCGATATGAGCAGGGAAAAGCTGGTCAAGGTGCGCGAGCAAGAGCAACGGAACGCCGGGAAGGTGTTGGGACTCCATGCCGTGGAGTTTCTGGGATACGAGGACGCCATGCTGGAGCCGACCCTGTCGCTGCGACGGGACATAGCCAGGGCTATACGGCGGTACAAGCCCGACGTGCTAATCTGCCCAAACCCGGTGCGCAAGATCGACGCCGACGGCTGGATAGAGCATCCGGACCACCTGGCGGCGGGAGAGGCGGCCATGGCGGCGGTGTTTCCATCGGCGCGGGACCGGCTGACCTTTCCGGAGCTCCTGGAGGAGGGGCTGGAGCCACACAAGGTCCGGGAGGTATGGGTCTGGGCCGGAGAGGATGCGGACCACTACGTCGACGTAACAGACTACATCGACACCAGCGTCAAGGCTTTGCAGCAGCACGCGTCCCAGATTGGGGACTTCGACGTGGACACCCACATGAGGCAATGGAAGGGAGAGGCGGGAGCCAAGGCGGGATTCAAGTACGCGGAGTCATACAAGCGCTTCAAGCTGGGCTGAGGTTGCCTTGATCGGCATGGGCCACTCTATGAACGGCTAGGAGGGAGAATAATGGTTTCTCAGCTACGGATTTACACAATCAACAATGGGAAGATGGACGAATGGCTCAAAGTGTTCGAGGAGCACCTCCGGCCGCTGCACGCCCAGTACGGGATTCCGATCGAGCGCACCTGGGTCAACGACGAGCGCACCGAGTTCATCTGGGTCCGCAACTTCGACAGCCTCGAGGACCTTGAGAACAAGACCAAGGCCTACGTCACTTCACCGGAGCGCAGGGCCCTGGGCGCCATGCCCGGCGCCCTAATCGCCAAGACCGAGGTACGGGTAATCGAGGCAGTGCTGACCGGATAGGCTGAAGTTAGGGTTGGATATGGCTGCTATACCCTCTAGGGTTGGGTGGAACTATGCCTCTTGTGAGAAACACCGTCGACCGGGAAGGCTTCAACCTGGGCCTAAAGCTCCCGTATGAGTTAAGACCCGACGATTTTCGACTGGCCGTGACGGACGTCTACGACTTTTTCTTCGACGTAAACGAACACTTGACCTCCAAAGGGCTAAGGCGGCTAGACGACATGCTGCGCCCTGCAATTTTGTCCGGCGTGCTGTCGGACATGCTTACGGCCAGTTTGGCTACCCATGCCAGGACACTGGTGGAAAACCAGTATTTCAACGGGCATCCTGACCTCGTTGTACAGGGAATATATCCGCAGAACTCCGTTAGATCGGGTGAACAGGGGATTGAGGTGAAGACGACCCGCAAACGAGGCGGCGCTGTGGACACCCACGGGGCAAGGAACCAGTGGATGTGTGTGTTTGTATATGAAGTGGATAACAGTACGGAACCGGCGAACGACCGGCTCCCGCTGACGTTTACCGAGGTCTACCTGGGCCAAGTTACGGTGGACGACTTCCGGCGCAACGCCCGGGGAGAACTGGGAACCAGGACTGCCACGTTACATCAAGATGGGATCAGGAAGCTCAGAGAGAGTTGGGTCTATCGCTCTCGACCGCCCCGTTAACGACGTAAGCGGTAAGCTTGGGAACAGCCTCCCGTCCCATTTGGAAATAATGCCGGTCCTTCTCAATCCCGATGCTCAGGTAGCCTACGGCGTTACTGGCGGCCAACGTAGAGCCGGAACCGGCAAAAGGGTCAAGAATAACGCCATTACCCAGAGCCAGCACGGCTCGCACCAGCTGCCGAAGAAATGCTTGCGGCTTTAAGCTGGGATGGGGCGCCAATTTTCGCTCAGCAGGCCTTGTAGGCACCGACTGGATGACGTCGCCAAAGGGCCTATCGGGCTCCGGGCGGCGAAAACCGCCGATGCCCCACTTCCTCAAGTTGTCTTGAACGCGTCCTTCGAGGGGTTTCCGGAACAGCAACCAGGGCTCCCACATAGACCTAGGCAAAACGCTTACGTTGTTGAACTCCCGGTGAGCGCCTTTTGGCCGGTCGCCGCCTCTCATGGTCATGGTCAAACGGATAATTTCGCCACGGCGTTCGAACCCCGCTTTGGCCAGCGAACTTGATACGATGTGAGAGACCAGCGGGTTTGAAGCTACTACTACGTTGGCCCCAGGGACCAAAACCGGCTTCAATACGCTTCCCCACACCGAGAAAAAATCAGATAGAGCGTCAAGTTGTTTGTCGTCCAGCGTGGTGAACCGCGGCACTGGGGAGCGGGTATTTCCATCGAAAGACGGTGGTATCCTCCAGACTCCCCCCCTTCCCCGGCGCAGCTTACTCTGTTGCTCCTCGGAGTATTCGTGAAGGCCGTAGGGAGGATCGGTAACTACCGCATGAATTGTATTCTTGGGCTGCTGCTCAATCCAAGTAAAACAATTGTCGTGATGCAGCACCGATTGTCCGTATACAGACGCAGGTTCTAGTTCTTGCAGCGCTTCAAAGTGCTTTTGCCGAGGGTTCGATGCCTTGTCTCGGACACGATAGACCCCGCGGCTGTCCCTGACGAAAATGCCTGGGGTGTTCAGCCTGAGATAAGAGCGTATTGAAGAAGCAGGAGTTTCCCCGATCTCGCCCCACACCCTTTCCGTTATGTCCCCGACAGTGAGCGGAGTGGGTGACTCACTCAGCACCTTGATGATGGCGTCACGAACTTGACCGGGAGGACTTTTCAGCGGAGTAGACATCTAGGAGAGAGTAAGACGTCTTGACGTCTATTGTCAACTGGCCGCTGTCACTCGCATCCCAGCGGTTTGTGGGCAGAAGCAGACTGCCTCACAACTCCTTGCGCATCTCCACATGGGGGATGTTGGCTTCCAGGAAGATGCCGCCGTGTTCCCGGTAGCCGTGGGCGGTGTAGAAGCTCTTGACGTACTCCTGGGCGTGGAGCGTCGTGCGTTGCGCTCCCTCGGCCCGGGCGGCGTCTTCCAGGAACGCCAGGACTTGGGAGCCGATTCCCTGCCGCCGCCACTGTATGTCCACCGCCATGCGTCCGATGCGGGCGCGGTCGCCATCGTCGAGCAGTAGCCGGCCCGTTCCGACGACTTGCCTGTTGACCAGGGCGATGGCGTGGATAGCTACGGCGTCGGCCTCGTCAAGCTCTTCCTCGGGAGGCACTCCCTGTTCGGATACGAAGACCCGGAACCGGACTTGCATGGCCGAGTCCAACTCGAGTTCGGACTCCACCCGCTTCACCACCACGCTGTCCATCATGGCTTGGCTTTCGGGCCTTGAATTCCCCAGGCTTTGCAGCGGGCCGGCGGCTGCCTAGCCGAACACTATGGCGCCGCGGCCGACCTCTCCCTTGTCCATGTCGCCGTAGGCTTCGTTTATCTGGTCGAGGGTGTAGTGGCGTATCACCAGGCTGTCCAGGTCCAGCTTGCCCGCCAGGTACATCTCCGCCAAGACCGGGAAGTCCACCTGGGCGCGGGCCGATCCGTAGTAAGTGCCCCTGAGGGTCTTTTCGTTGCGCACCAGGTCCACGGCGTTGATGGGGGCTTCGGCGCCAAAGGGGGCGATACCGACCACGGTCACCGTGCCCTTCTTGGCGCACATGTCGAAGGCTGCCTTTGTGGTTTCGGCGCCTCCCAGGACCTCGAAGGTGTAGTCGGCGCCGCGGCCGCCGGTAAGCTCCTTGACCTGTTCCACCGGGTCCCTGTCCGATGCGTTGACCGAGTGGGTGGCCCCGAATTTCATGGCGAATTCCAACTGGCTCTCCCGGATGTCGACGGCGATGATCTTGGAGGCGTTGACCAACCGCGCCCCCATAATCACGTTGACGCCCACGCCGCCGCATCCGACGACCGCCACGGTGCTGCCCGGCTGGACGTTGGCCGAATAGAGGACCGCCCCCACGCCGGTAGGAACGCAGCAGCCGATCATGGCCGCCTTGTCCATGGGCATGGGCGCCGGGGTGGGCACACACCCAGCCTCGGGCACCACGCAGTGCTCGGCGAAGCAGGCTACCTTCCCCATGTGGTGGATGTCCTGGCCGCCCTTGTGCAGCCGGGTGGTGCCGTCGTACATCTTGGGACCGGAGGCCATGTGGGTGTCGCAGATGTTGGCATGGCCTGACAGGCAGGAGTTGCACCGGCCGCAGGAGGGGACGAAGGACAGGATGACCTGTTGGCCAGGCTTGACCGACGTCACCCCAGGCCCGACCTTCTCCACGATGCCGGCGCCTTCGTGGCCCAGCACCACCGGCAGGGCGACGGGTACGTCGCCGTACATGAAGTGATGGTCGCTGCGGCAGATTCCTGCCGCGCCCACCCTAACCAGCACCTCTCCCTGCTTGGGGTCGTCCAGTTCTACTTCCTCGATGACTAGGGGTTGGCGTACCTCGTAGAGCACTGCGGCCTTGGTCTTCATTGTCGGCTGGCCTCCTAAAGGGGAATCGGTGGCTATCATGCCTTGCGGGAGTGGCCGTGTCAATGTTTGGCTATGGGGCGTTGGAGGTCGTCCCTGGTAACGGCAGTGAGGCAGTTGCTGCTTTAACCCTCTATTTTCTCTAAGGGCGCGAAGCTGAGGAGGAGGCGCTTGCGGCCGACGCCGTTGCTGAACTCCACGGTCACCTGAACGTCCAACCCGTCGGGCTCGTAGCCGGTCACCACGCCCTCGCCGAATGACGAGTGGCGGACCAGGTCGCCGACGTGGAGGGCGGGCTTCGAGGGCGGTTGGGCAGGGGCCGTTTCAGACCAGACGACACGGGGCATCTTCCGAGGGGCCTCCGGCTGGGTAGTACGTCCCGCTGCAATCACGTCCTGGGGGATGTCCCGCAAAAATCGCGAGGCCAGCGTAGGCCCGCCCCGGCTGCCCATGAACCCGCGCCGGAAGGCCCGGAGCAGGTACAGCCGGCGCTGCGCCCGGGTGATGCCGACGTAGCACAGACGCCGTTCCTCTTCCAGTTGGTCCGGGCTTTCCATGGAGCGGCTGTGGGGGAGCAGTCCCTCTTCCAGGCCGACGATGAACACCGCCGGGAATTCCAGCCCTTTGGACTGGTGGAGGGTGATCAGCGTCACCGAGTCCTCCGACTCTTCGTAGCCGTCCACGTCCGCCACCAACGACAGTCTTTCCAGCAGGGTGGCAAGGCCGTCCGGTGGGTCTTCAGCGTTGAACTCCTGGGCCACCTGCCGTAGCTCCAGGACGTTCTCCCAGCGTTCCTCTTGGCGGTCGTCCTGTTCATCACCTTCCTGGATGAAGCGCCGCAACCCGGAGTCTTCCAACACCAGGTCTATGAGGTCTACGATCTTGAGCCGGCCGGCCTGTTCGATCAGCCCCTCCAGCAGGCCGACCAAGTCCGTGATGGCGTTGACGGCCCGTGGATTCAGCTTGGCCGGGCACTGTTCGCCGGCCAGCTTGGAAGCGGCGACACGCTGCATGGCGGCAAAGAGCGACAGATCCTCCCCTTGGGCCCAGGCAGCCAGGTCCTGCATGGTCTTGGCCCCGATGCCCCGGGGCGGAACGCCGATCACCCGGGCCAGGCTTACGTCGTCCGCAGGGTTGTGCAGCACCCTGAGATAGGCCATCAGGTCCTTGACTTCCCGCCGCTGGTAGAAGCGGACGCCGCCGACCAACCTGTACTTCATCCCCTGGTGCAGGCAGGCTTCTTCCAGCGCCCGGGACTGGGCGTTGACCCGGTACATCACCGCGCAGTTACCCGGCCGCATCTTTTCCTCGCGGACCAGACGGGCCACCTCGCTGATAACGTAAGAGGCTTCTTCATCCTCGTCGTAGGCCTCGTGCACCGTCACCGGCGAACCCTCGGAGTTCTTAGTGAACAGGTCCTTGTGAATCCTCTGTCCGTTGGCCGCAATCAGGTGCTTGGCCGCCTCGAGGATCTTGCCGGTGGAGCGATAGTTTTGTTCCAGGGAGACTACCGCGGCATCGGGATAGTCCTGCTGGAAGCTGAGGATGTTGCGGATGTCTGCGCTGCGCCAGGAGTAGATGGACTGGTCGGGGTCGCCGACCACGCAAATGTTCCGCCGCTGCTCCGCCAGCAGCCGGGCCAGCCGGTACTGGGCAACGTTGGTGTCCTGGAACTCGTCCACCATCAGGTGGAAGTACTGGTCCTGGTACCGCTCGAGGACGTCGGGGTTTTCCTGGAACAACTGGACCGATCTCATGAGCAGGTCGTCGAAGTCGGCGGCGTTGTTGCGGGACAGTAACTCCTCGTAATGGTGATAGACCCGGGCGCAGTTCTCCTCGAAGTAGCTTTGGCTGTGGCCGGCCAGCTCCTGGGAGTCCATCAATACGCTCTTGGCCCTGGAGATGACTCCTCGTATAGCCTGGGGCGGGTTCTGGCGCGGCTCCAACTCGGCCAGTTCCATGGCCTGCTTTATCACGACAAGTTGGTCGTCGGCGTCGTAGATGGTGTAGTTGGAGGGCAGTCCGACGCGGCTCCCTTCGCGGCGGAGGAGCAGAGCACAGAAGGAATGGAAGGTGCAAGCGGTCAAGGCGTCGCTGTAGGGGCCGACCAGGCGTTCCAGCCGGCTGCGCATTTCCCTGGCGGCTTTGTTGGTGAAGGTCACGGCGGCGATGCGCCAGGGCTTGATGTCCTGTACCCGGACCAGGTAGGCGATGCGGTGGGTGATGACGCGGGTCTTGCCGCTGCCGGGCCCGGCGATGATCAGCAGGGGGCCGGAAACGGTCTCGACTGCTTGCTGTTGAGCGGGGTTCAGGCCCTCCAGGACCTCGACGCCGGTGGTCATGAGGCGATTATAGCATTGGGGCGGGCGGGGACAGACTTTCCCCGCCATAACATAGCGGCGCCTGGGAGCGGGTGCTATAATCGGACTTCGCTTGATGCCGCCCAGTGTCTTACCATGGGCCGGACACCGCCGCCGGGGCGGCGCATAGCTGACTTATCAGGGGCAACAATTGCCAGGCATCCGTTCAGGATGCCTGTATTTTTGAAGAGGTGGAAGAAACGTGGTGAAAATTCCCAGGCAGAACCTGAGGGTGCCCGGCCCGACGCCGGTGCCCGACGACATAGTGGAGGCGATGTCCCAGCCGATGATCAACCACCGGGGCCCGGAGTTCCGGGAGATCATCACACGGGCGACGGAGCAACTGAAGCAGGTGTTCATGACCCAGGGCGACGTGTATGTCCTCACCGCCTCGGGCACCGGGGCGCTGGAGGCCTCCGTGGTCAACACCCTTTCGCCGGGAGACAAGGTGCTGGCGGCCAGCGCCGGGTCCTTTGGCGACCGCTATACCGAGATCGCCGAGGCCTACGGGGCGCAGGTGCAGCGGCTCAAGTTCGAGTGGGGCATGCCGTTGGACCCGGAGGAAATCCGCCGGGCATTGGCGGCCGACCCGGAAATCAAGGCGGTGCTGGTCACCCACAACGAGACCTCGACCGGCATCACCCATCCCGTGGAAGCCATCGCCGGCGTGGTCAAGGGTGAGTTCGACAAGCTGCTGCTGGTGGACGCCGTCAGCGGCCTGGGATGCGTGCCGTTGCCAACGGACGGCTGGGGCTGCGACGTGGTAAGCACCGCTTCACAGAAGGGGTTCATGGTGCCGCCGGGCCTGGCCTTTGTCAGCATGAGCGAGGCCGCCCACGCAGCCCAGGAATCGGCCGCCATGCCACGCTATTACTTCGACCTGCAGGCGGCCCAGAGCTACCTGGACCGGGGAGAGACGCCCTTCACGCCCAACGTTGCGGCCCTCTACGGTCTTTCACTGGCGTTGGACACGCTGCTGGCCGAGGGCATGGAGAACGTGTTCGAAAGGCACGTCCGCATCGGCCAGATGACCAGGGACGGTGTCAAGGACCTGGGGCTGGAACTGCTGGCCCAGGACGAGCGGTGGGCGTCCAATGCCGTGACCGCGGTGAAGGTGCCAGAGGGAATAGACGGCGGCAAGCTGGTGTCCCTGGCCCGCACCGAGCACAGCGTGGTGCTGGCGGGCGGACAGGGCAAGCTCAGCGGCAAGATCTTCAGGATAGGCCACATGGGCCAAGTGTCGGAAGACGATATACAGGAAGTGCTGGATACCTTGAAGGCTGTTTTGCCCCAGGTGGGGTTTAGCGCGTCCTAGTTAACAATCCCACAACACCTACTTGAGCCTCCTCCGCCTCGATAGGAGAGGATTGAGGTGAGGGTGGCAAGGAAAATCCCCCTCATCCTAACCTTCTCCCGCCAGGGGAGAAGGGATTCTTGGCGAAGGCGAAAGGCCCGATAGGATGAGGCTGGGACTATAGAGTCCCGTCCAGCTGGTTGATGACCAGGCCGGTAGGCAGCTTGGGGTAAAAGAAGGTCGATTTTCGGGGAAGCCGCTGCCGCTGGGTGACCAGGGCCTCGAACTGTCCCATGGGGAACGGCCGGAGCAGGAAGGCGAGCTGGCTGCCGCCTGAGGACACCGCATCGACGGCCTCCTGTTGGCTGTGGATGAAGCCCAGGTGGGCCAGGGTGGCGTCGCCCAGGACCGGCCGCAGCACCCTTTCCTCGAGAATCCAGGCTTCAGCGACCGCCAGCGGGCCCCAGTCGCGCCAGTTTACTTCCGGCCGCAGCGTCAACAACGCCGGGGATTCACCGTCGGATCCCACCATAACCATGGCGTGCCCGTCCCCAACGCCGCCGCCCGCTTCCCTGGCCGCCGCCTCCGCGTCCAAGGGCGTATCTCCTTGGATTGGCGCGGCCTGGAATATCTCGCCCAGCCGCCGTTGCACCTCTAAGAATTGGTCAGGCGATAAGCCGCCCAGCATCCGGTGGTACGGGAGCACCAGCAGGCCGGGGTCCTCGAAGGCGATCAGCGTCATCATGACGAAGTTGCCGGCGTGGCCGGGACCTATCTCGCCTGCGTCCAGTTGCTCCTGCTGGAACTGCAGGGCGGCATGGTAGCGGTGGTGGCCGTCGGCCAGGAAGACGGGCCTGTCCCGGAAGAAGCGGGTTATCTGGTCTGAAAGGGCCGGGTCGGAGATATGCCACAGCTTTGCCCGCAGTTCTTTGCCGTCGTCGGCGTGCAAGTCCGGGGGAGCGGACATGACTTCCTGGAATATGTGGTCCAGGGCGCCTTCGGCGTCCCGATAGAGGCCCATGATGGGGCTGATGTTGGCGCTGCAGGCCTTCATCAGAGTCACCCGATCGCGTACCGCCGGGGCTTCGGTGTACTCGTGGGGCAGCACCTGTCCCTCGTCGTAGGGCTCCAGGCCGACGCAGGCGGTCAACCCCAGTCGCGTACACTCCCTGCCCTCGTGTAGAAACACCTGCCGGGAAAGGTAGTAGGAGGGCTCGACGTCTCGCCTGAGGACCCCTTTGCCTGTCCATTCCTGGAACAGGTCAGCGGCGCCGGTGTACTGGTCCTGGGCCGGATTGTCCCAGTCCAGGCTCTCGCCGGCTTCCAGGTGGACCACGTTGTAGGGGTTGGACTGCCGCAGCGACGCCTGCGCCTCCGGCGTGATCATGTCGTAGGGAGGGCACAACGCGGTGGCGGGGTCGCCCACCACGCCGAGATCGTAGCGCCATCCGCGGAAAGGCCTGACATCAACCATTGGGAAAGTCCATTCTCCTTATTGGGACTATCTCTGGGGTCCCTATGCGGGGTGTAGCTAAGCCAGCAGCGATTTTGACACGTGGAATGGTACTTTCGGCTGGGAACGGTGTCAAACAGCCGGGACTGGCGCTGTGTTATACTCGTTGCCTGTTTTTTGAGGGCATTTTGCCCTATTCATGATGCAGGAGAACACGTAGATGGCTGGCGCGATAAAGACGGTGGAGGGCGGGACCATTACCACCGTTCCGGGCTTCCTGGCCGGAGCGACCTACGCCGGTTTGAAGACGTTTTCAGAGGACAAGCTGGACCTGGGCTTGGTGTCGTCGGAAACCCCCTGCGCCGCTGCCGGGGTGTTCACCACCAGCGCCATCAGGTCGCCCACGATAACGGTGAACCAGGAGCATCTGGCCCGGGGTCCGGTGCGCGGCCTGGTGGTCAACGCCGGCATCGCCAACGCCTGCGTCGGCGAACAGGGATACACCGACGCCAAGAACATGACGGAGATGGCGGCCCAGCAGTTGGGCGTGTCGGCACAGGAGGTGTTGGTGTGCAGCACCGGCATCATCGGCGTTGAGCTGCCCATGGCGCTGATAGGCGCGGGCCTGGGGAAGATTGGCCTGACCCCTGAGGGCGGCCATGCCTTGGCCAGGGCCATGATGACCACCGACACCAGGCCCAAGGAGACCGCGGTCTCGTTCGAGTTGGAAGGACGCACGGCCCACATCGGCGGTGTGTGCAAAGGCTCAGGCATGATTCACCCGGACATGGCGACCATGCTGGCCTTCATAGGCACCGATGCCGCCGTGGAGCAGGACTACCTGGCTGCTACGCTCAAGGAAGTCGCTGACGCCTCTTTCAACATGATGACGGTGGACGGCGACACCAGCACCAACGACGCGCTGCTGGTGATGGCCAACGGAACGGCGCAAAACAGCCCCATCGACGCCGGCTCTCCCGGCGCGACCGTGTTCAAGGAAGCGTTGTTGGATGTCTGCACCTACCTGGCCAGGGAGACCGCACGGGACGGTGAGGGCGCTTCCAAGCTCATCACCGTGGAGCTTCTCGGGGCGAAAGACACCGGAGACGCCCGCAAAGCAGCCAAGACTATCGCTTCGTCCAACCTGGTGAAGTCCGCGGTGTACGGGGCAGACCCCAACTGGGGCCGGGTGATGATGGCCCTGGGACGGAGCGGGGCCGCCGCCGAAGAGGCCAAGGTCGACCTGTTCGTAAACGGGGTGTGCATCATGGAGGCCGGGAAGCCTATCCCTTACCACCGGGACGCGGTGGTGGCCCTCATGAGGTCGCCGGAAGTAACTTTCCGAGTGAACCTCAACTTGGGAGACGGGCAGGCGACCGCCTGGGGCTGCGACCTTACCGAGCAGTATGTGATCATCAACAGCGCCTACACCACCTGATGCAGCAGGCGGACCCCCTCCCACGGCGGGGAGGGGACGCCGCTAAAGCCTCGCCCATCCGATAACCGGCGGTTCAATTTTCCCCAGAACCTCCTCGTTTTGCATTATGCATTGGTCCAGTGGAAAAAAGTATGCTTAGTCCTGGTTTTCCCTATTTCGAGTCGCAGCCGACGTACATCAACGGAACTATATGAGTCCTGATATCTCCAATAGCGAGGAGACCGCGCCGAAGCCGCCGGTGGTCGTGAAGATCGGAGGGAGCACCCTCGGCCTTCACGACACCAGCCTGAAGGACCTGGTTACCCTCCAGCAAGAGGGCACGCAAACCGTGGTGGTCCACGGCGGCGGCAACGCGATTACCCAGTGGATGCAGCGGCAGGGGCTGCAGCCCCGTTTCTCCAACGGGCTGCGGGTGACCGACGCGACCAGCCTGGAAATAGTGGTGGCGGTGCTGACCGGGGTGATAAACAAGGACCTGGTCTCGTCGCTGCAGCGGCTGGGGGGACGGGCCATCGGCATAAGCGGCATCGATGGGGGACTGCTGGAGGGCCACATCGCCAATCCTGAACTGGGCTACGTGGGTGAAATCGACAAAGTCAACTGCCAGCCCGTCCAAGACATATTGGCCGGCGGATATATCCCCATGGTCGCGCCGCTGGCAATGCACTGCGCCGACGGCTCGGAGCACTCCGGCGGCCCCCTGAATGTCAACGCCGACACGGTAGCCGGCGAACTGGCGCGGGCTTTGGGTGCGGAGCGTCTCATATTCCTGACCGACGTGGAAGGGGTGCTGGACGGCTCCAACCGGTTGATCAGCAGGCTGGACCGCCGGCGCGCCGGGATACTGTTCCAGTCCGGCGTGGTTCGGGGCGGCATGATTCCCAAGTTGGGAGCCTGCTTGCAGGCATTGGAGCGGTCGTCGGTGGCCAACATCGTCGATGGCCGGCGTCCCGGAGCGTTGCTGGACTGCCTGCGGGGAGAAGAAGGCGGCACGACCATCGTGGCCGGCGGTTAGACGCCTGCGGCCCTTTAGTGCGTGATACGATATAATCATGCATTCTTCTAGAAGCATGGTTGACCGGGCAATCTCACGCCAAACCGGGTGAAAAATCTGGAGGCCGTTCATCGTGACCAAGAGCAGTGAATGGATAGCGGTTGAAAACAAGTACTACGCCCAGACGGTGCGCCGGCAGCCGGTGGTGATCGTCCGGGGCGAAGGCTCCCGAGTATGGGACGCCGACGGGAAAGAGTACCTGGACTTTGTGGCCGGTTGGGCCGTGGACAACCTGGGGCACTGCCATCCGGCGGTAACCCAGGCGGTGGTGGAGCAGGCCAATACCCTGCTGCAAACGTCCAACCAGTTCTACACTGTGCCCCAGCTAAACCTGGCCCAACTGCTCATAGAGAACAGTTGCCTGGACCTGGTGTTCTTCGGCAACAGCGGAGCGGAGGCCAACGAGGGCGCGTTGAAGCTGGCCCGCCGCCACGGGAAGCTGAACCGGGACGGCGCCTACGAGGTCATCACCGCCCTGAACTCGTTCCACGGGCGCACCATGGGCACGGTGGCGGCCACTGGACAACCTCATTACCAGGAAAACTTCACGCCTTTGCTGCCCGGATTCGTCCACGTAGACTACAACGACGTCGAGGGCATCATCAGCGCGACAACCGACAGGACCGCCGCGGTGATGCTGGAGCCGGTGCAGGGTGAAGGGGGCGTCAACATCCCCAGCGACGACTATCTGCAGAGAGTACGGGAATGGTGCGATCAGCAAGGCTTGCTGCTGATCCTGGACGAGGTGCAGACCGGCCTGGGCCGGCTGGGAAGCCTGTTCGGCTACCAGGAATACGGCGTGGAGCCCGACGTGATGACCCTGGCCAAGGGCCTGGGATACGGCGTGCCCATCGGGGCCTTCCTGTCCAAGGAGCATTGCATGGCCTTGGTACCCGGCGACCACGGCTCCACATTCGGCGGCAACGCCCTGACCACCGCAGCGGCCTACGCCGGGACCAAGTTCCTCATAGAGAACGGGGTCTGCGACAACGTCAAGGCCATGGAAAAGCACTTGATGAAGCGGCTGGACGAGCTCAAGTCCAGGTTCTCGTTCATCAGCGACGTGCGGGGCAAGGGCCTGCTGGCGGCGATCGAATTCGAGAGCGACATTTCGGGCCAGGTGTTGACCAACGCCAACGAGGCGGGAGTGCTGTTCAACGGGGTGAAGCCCAACGCCATCCGCCTGATGCCGCCCCTGACCATCACTGCCTCGGAGATTGACGAAGGACTGGGCCGCCTGGAGCAGGCGCTGTCCAAGCTGTAGCGGCCCGGCGGACTTCTTGAAGCGAGGAGCTTAAACACGGCAATGGCGAACAACAAGATTATCCTGGCCTACAGCGGGGGGCTGGACACGTCGGTGGCCGTGCCCTGGCTGAAAGAGAAGTACGGTGCAGAAATCATCTGCCTGACCATAGACCTGGGGATGGTGGACCTGGAGACCATACGGCAACGCGCCCTGGCCGTGGGCGCCGCCAAGGCCCTCACCGTCGACGCCAAGTCCGAGCTGGTCGAAGGGTACTTGTTTCCGGCCCTGCAGGCCGGAGCGGTGTACGAGGGCCAGTACCCCCTGGCCACCGCCCTGGGCCGGCCCCTGATAGCCAAGCATTTGGTGGAGGCCGCCCGGTCCGAAGGGGCCTACGCCATAGCCCACGGTTGCACCGGCAAGGGCAACGACCAGGTGCGCCTGGAGGTCAGCGTCGCCGCCCTGCAGCCGGACTTGCAAATCATCGCTCCAATCCGTGATTGGGGCATGAGCCGAGACGACGAAATGGACTACGCCCGGGAGCGAAACTTACCGGTAGTCGCAAAAGACAGCCGGTTCTCGGTGGACGAAAACCTGTGGGGCCGCAGCGCCGAGGCCGGCGAATTGGAAGACCCCTGGGTGGAGCCTCCCGAAGAGGCCTACACCTGGACCAATTCCGTATCATCGGCCCCCGACGAAGCCGCCTACGTGGAAGTCCACTTCGACCAGGGGATACCCACGGCGGTGGACGGAGAGAGCATGTCCGGGCCCGACCTGGTGCGCCACCTCAACGTGCTGGCCGGCAGCCACGGCGTGGGCCGGGTGGACCACGTGGAGAACCGCTTAGTCGGCATCAAGTCCCGGGAGATTTACGAGACCCCCGCGGCGGTGGTGCTCCATGCCGCGCACCGGTCCCTGGAGTCGCTGACCCTGAGCAAGGAGCAAGCTAGGGCCAAGGACCGCATCGCCCAGGAGTACGCCGACGTGGTCTACAACGGCCTGTGGTTCACCGCCCACCGGGAGGACCTGGACGCTTATGTGCGCAGCACCCAGCGCCGCGTCACCGGCGACGTCCGGGTAAGGCTGCACAAGGGCTCTTGCACCGTCGCCGGACGCAGCGCGCCCCGGTCCCTGTACCAGTACCACCTGGCCACCTACGACCGCTCCGACGAGTTCGACCACACCTCAGCCCAGGGATTCATATCCATCTACGGCCTTCCGGTGAAGACCCAAAACCAGGTCCACCGGGAGTGACGGCCGGAAGCCGGACAGGTTAGCCATGAATATCGCCAGCCGGATGAACGGCCTGGGCACCGAGTCGGCATTCGAGGTGCTGGCCAAGGCGAAAGCTTTAGAAGCCCAGGGCAAAGAGATAGTCCACCTGGAAATCGGAGAACCCGACTTCGACACTCCTGCGCACATTGTCGAGGCGGGTGTCGAGGCCCTGCGCCAGGGGTACACCCACTACGGCCCCGCGCCGGGCTTGCCCGAGTTGCGGGAAGCCATAGCCCGCAACAGCCGCGAGGTGCGGGGCATAGACACCGACCCCTCCCAGGTGGTGGTCACGCCCGGCGCCAAACCCATCATGTTCTTCACCATCCTGGCCTTGGCCGAGCCGGGAGTCGAGGTAATCTACCCCAACCCCGGATTTCCCATCTACGAGTCCATGATCAACTTCTCCGGCGCAACGGCGGTGCCCATGCCCCTGCTGGGAGACCTGGACTACCACCCGGACCTGGAAGACCTGGCCGAGAAGATCACCGACCGTACCAGGCTGCTGATCCTGAACAGCCCCGAAAACCCCTGCGGCTCGGCCCTTACCCTGCCGGAAATCCGGAAAATCGCGGAACTGGTGCAACAGCACGACGGCCTGTACGTGCTGGCCGACGAGATTTATAAAGACATACTCTACGGCGGCGAGCACCACAGCATCGCATCGATGCGGGGCATGGAGCAGCGGGCGATCATCCTGGACGGCTTCTCCAAGAGCTACGCCATGACCGGCTGGCGTCTGGGCTACGGGATCATGCCCGACGAACTGGCCCCCCACATCACCAAGCTTGCAGTCAACAGCGTTTCCTGCGCAGCCTCGTTCAGCCAGCGGGCAGCCATCGCCGCGCTGGAGGGTCCCAGGGAGCCGGTGCAGGACATGGTGGCCGAGTTTGACAAGAGACGCCGCCTGATAACCGACGGACTGCGGAGCATCCCAGGCGTCAAGTGCCCCGAGCCGGAGGGGGCGTTCTACGTTTTCCCCAGCGTTGAAGGGACCGGCCTCACCGCCCGGGAGTTCGAAGACCGTGCCATGAACGAGGCCGGGGTAGCATTACTGTCAGGCTCCGCCTTCGGGCAACAGGGTGAAGGGTGTGTACGCCTCTCCTACGCCAACTCGCAAGAGAACATCCAAAAGGCGCTGGAACGGCTGGACGGGTTAGTCCGGAGCGTGGCGTAGGCAACCGGAGCGTCCGGTTGTTTTTGGCATACGGTGTGGCTGCGTATAGATACGCCTTACACCGAGACCAAAGGAGACCCCATGACTGCCTAATTGGGCCACGCCAATTTACGTTAGGGCTCAGTATCTTCTCTGTCGAGGAACTCAAACCCGACCGGGATCTCTCCAGGCTCGTCTGAGTCAGGTGGCCTCGGTACAGGGAGGTATTTGATGCAGGGGTTTCTCTCGCCAATGAAGGACCTACCGATTTCCACCATTGGGCAGGATTGGCCAAGAAACCGCATTGCTTGTAGAGACTCCGACGGGCAGCTTTCCTCACCGTAAGCTTCGTGGAATTTCTCATCGGCCTCGATGCAACGCTCAATCAGTGGGCGGGAATCCCTGCAACCCAGGATCAGGATAGGGATGACCAAAGCCACAGCGACTACGAAAGACCTCATGTACGCCCCAGGGTAATGAGCCTAGACTGAACCCATCTACCGAAAAGGCAGATGGCTGATCGCCAGAGTAATTTAAGTAGACACCAAAGGCAAACGGAGCCTATGTCGCTATTCTCTTGCTTCCCCCGGTTCCTTGAGGCGGGATTTCCTTTGCTCTATACTAGCGTGGGCTTTTCGCCCAGGGGCTAATGCTCCCATCTAGCCAAACACGGTTGCGCCGGTGCAGCCCGGCGCACCTGAGGAGACACCATGGACCTCGGTTTGAACGAAATCCAGCAGATGCTGAAGAACAGCGCCCAGGAATTCCTGTCCCGGGAGTGCCCCCTGACGCTGGTCCGGGAGATGGAGGAGGATCCTCGCGGCTATACCGACGAGCTGTGGCGGCAGATGGTCAACCTGGGATGGACCAGCCTGGTCTTTCCTGAACGATACGGCGGCACCGGGGGCGACTTCCTGGACTTGTCCGTCCTGCTGGAAGAGACAGGGCGTTACCTGGCGCCCAGTCCCCTGTTCTCCACCGTGGTGCTGGGAGGGCTTACGGTCCTGGACGCCGGCACCGACGCTCAAAAAGATGACATCCTGCCGCGGGTCTGCTCCGGCGACCTGACCATGACCATGGCCCTGAACGAGGCTTCGGCGTCTTACGAGTCCTGGGGAGTCGAGACCGCTGCCCGCCGGGAAGGCGGCGGCTACGTGATCGACGGCGTCAAGCTGTTTGTGCCCGACGCTCAAGCCGCCGGCGTGATCCTGGTCGTGGCCCGGACTTCCGCCGAGGACGACCCCGACAAGGGGATAACCGTCTTCCTGGTGCCGTCCGATAGTAGTGGAGTCACCATCGACCCTCTCAAGTCCATGGGTTCAGAGCGACAGGACCAGGTGACTTTGCAAGGGGTAAACGTCCCTGCGGAAGCAGTGCTGGGCGAGGTCGGGGAGGGATGGCCGGTGGTGAGCCGGGCGTTGCAGCGGGCCATTGCCGGTAAGTGCTCCGAAATGGTCGGCGGGGCCGGCGCGGTGCTGGACATGACCATTGACTACGCTACGCAAAGGACCCAGTTCGGCCGTCCTATTGGCAGCTTCCAGGCGGTCCAACACCACTGCGCGAATATGGCGACGGACGTCGAGGGTTCCCGCAACATCGTGCGGAAGGCGGCCTGGCGGGTTGCGGAAGGGGGCCCGGCGGACCTGGAAGTGTCCATGGCCAAGGCCTGGGTGAACGACGCCTACCAGCGCATCTGCAATGCGGCCCACCAGTGCCACGGGGCCATAGGCTTCACCAAAGAGCACGATCTGCAACTTTACACCCGCAGGGCCAAGGCCATGGAGTTGGCCTACGGAGACGCCCACCACCACAGGGAACTGGTCTTGCAGAACCTGGGCCGCGACTAGAATCCGGCAAAGGGAAAGTGCAGGGCCCTGCTGACTCTTAGTCTCTTGGGATGGACCCGGAGGAGGCATCTGAGACGTGACTACCAGGGACTGTATTTTCTGCACCATGGCCCGTGACCCCAGCCACGAGGCCCCCATTTACCGGGACGAACAGGCCTTCGTGGTCCGGGACATAAACCCCAAGGCCCCCGTGCACCTGCTGATAATCCCCAACAGGCACCTTGCGTCCCTGGCCTACGTGGGGCCGGGACAGGCGCCTGCGATGGGACACATGTTCCTGGTGGCCGAGGAAATGGCCCGCCGCCACGACGTGACCGTCAGCGGCTACCGCCTGGCCCTCAACCAGGGCAAAGACGCGGGCCAGGAAATAGAACACCCGCACATGCACCTGCTGGCCGGCCGTCCGCTGGGGGACATGGGGTAGGCTGAGGTTGCCCCGTGGAGGAGTTGCGCAACCGGATTTGGCGGCGGGTGAATGCGCTGCCCAACGGGCTCCAGTCCCACATACACAGGGTCGAAGAGATAGCCAAAGAGTTGGCCCTATGCCACGGCGTAGAGCAACAGCGGGCGTCGCTGGGAATGCTGGCCCACGACGTGGCCCGGGCCATGGCCACCGACGAGTTGCTGCGGCGGGCGGGCGAGATGGACCTACCTGTAGGGACGGTGGAACGCAAGGTCCCCGTGCTGCTGCACGGTCCCGTGGGAGCCGAGATATTGGCCCGCGAGGACGGCCTGGACGACCCGGCCCTGCACGGCGCAGTTTACTGGCACTCCACCGGTCACCCCACCCTGGACGTCCTGGGCAAAATCGTGTTTCTGGCCGACAAGCTGGACCCGCAAAAAATCCGCATGTACCCCTATCAGTCCCTGCTGAAGCAGTTGGCGGTGGAAGACCTGGACCGGGCGATGCTGGAGTTCTTGACCCGTGAGACCATATCCCGGGCCTCCCAGGGCCTGTTGGTCCACCCGGCATGCGTCGAGACCCGTAATCACCTGCTGGCCGCCGTAGACCCGGAATAACCTCTCAGCCCCCTTTCCTCGCCTTTGCCTAGAGGCCCCGTCCGGGGCCTCTACCGGTTTCTATGTTTCCCTTTCCTGTCCTCGCGGCCTCTATCTGCTGTCCCGGGTCAGGCTTTGCCCCGGCGCTCGCTGGACCGGCAGGGCCAAAACAGGCGGAAACAAGAAATTGCGCGCCAAATTGGTTGCAAAGGGCATTGACGTATTAAGAACAGGCGTTCTATAATTTGCCGCAGGTTTTAGAACATCTGTTTTGGAGTATTTCTATGACGACTGCTACGTTGGCCAGGCCGGCACAGGATGCAACCCCGGAGTTCTATCACTACGAAGATACCGGCTGCGAGGTATCTCGGGCGTGTCTAGACTGCCCCTTGCCCCAGTGCAAGTACGACGACCCGGAATGGTTCCACAAGCACCGGAGAATTGCCCGGGACTGGAAGGTGTGGGCGACGGTGGAGTTTGAAGGACTGACCATGGAGGCGGCGGCGGACCGTTTCTCGGTGACGGTGCGGACGGTCTTCAGGAAAATCCAGCGGTACCGGGAAGCGGCCAGGGACGTGGACGACGCCACCATGCGGGCGCTGGCGGCCATATAGCGGGTAGGCCAGGTAGAATTCGGAGCTCTATAGGCGGCGGAAAGAGGCTAGACCGGGCGCCCACACGGGGAAGGCGCTGAGGCGGCTACCCCCGAGGCAGGCCCAGGCCCCGGCTGGCGATGATGTTCCGCTGCACTTCCGACGTACCTGCGGCAATCTTGTGGGAAAAACTGTTCATCCAGTTTTCCTGTGCCAGGCCTTTCAGCGCCGCCCACTTTTCGCCCCTGCCCAGGGCGCCGTACATCCCCAGGATGGTCAAGCACGAGTTGGTGACACGCTGATAGGTCTCAGAGCCGAAGACCTTGCTCATCGACGCTTCTTTGTTGGGCACCAGCCCCTCGCCCTGCATATAGGCCACGTTGTAGGCCATAAGCCGGGCCACTTCGCATTCAATATACCGGTCAGCCAATTCATTGCGCACCCAGGGAGTCTCGATTAGGAACTTCCCGTTGCGCTTGGTCTCCTCGGCGTACTTCTTGGTCTGGTCCAGCAACCGGCGGGCTCCGGCGGAGTAGTCGACGCCGGACCTCTCGAAGTCCAACAGCGTGACCGCCACGTACCAGCCCCTGTTGACCTCCCCCACCACGTTCTTGCGGGGGACCCGCACATCGGTGAACAGTACCTCGTTGAACTCGTGCCCGTTGGCCATGTTGACGATGGGCCGTACCTCGACGCCGGGGCTCTTCATGTCCACCAGGATGAAGGTTATTCCCCGGTGCTTGGCCGCGTCGGGGTCGGTGCGGGTCAGCAACATTATCCAATCGGCCCTGTGGGCCAGGGTGGTCCAGATCTTGGAGCCGTTGATTACGAAGTCGTCGCCGTCCAGCACGGCGCGGGTGTTGAGGGAGGCCAGGTCGGACCCGGACTCGGGCTCGCTGTACCCCTGGCACCACTGCACCTCGCCACGGGCTACGGGAGGCAGGTGGGCCTGTTTCTGCTCCTCGGACCCGTGAATCATCAGCGTGGGCCCCAGCATGCGGACGCCGAATATGTCGCGGCCCGGGGCGCGCAAGTAGGCCATCTCTTCGTTGAAGATGGCCGAACGCACCGGTGAAGCGTCCTGGCCGCCGTACTCTTCAGGCCAGTGCATGGTCAGCCAGCCCTTTTCGGCCAGCTTCTTTCGCATTTCCTGGGAGAATTCCCAGTTCTCCTCTTCCGGCCAGCGTCCGCCGCCCTCCCAATTGTCGGGCAACTGGGAGGTCAGAAAGCTACGCAACTCTTCCCGGAATGATTCGTCCTCGGGGCTTAGGTTGAAGTCCAAGGCGGTTCTCCTCTATCCTCTTGCCTGTACCTGGAAGGTGGGTTGAAAACGCGGGCGGAGGGACGTCTTGCTTAGGAGTCCACAGCCACGCAGGTCACCGTACGCTGCACGCCGGCCACCGTGTGGATGTTGTTGGTTATCAGGTTGCCCACCGCGGTCATGTCGTCCCCGCTGACCACCGCGATGATGTCGTGGGGGCCGGTGACCACGTCCACCGACTCGATGCCTTCCAACCCGTTCAGGGTATCCGCCACGTCCCGGGTCTTCCCGATCGCGGTCTCCACCAGCAAGTACGCTTTCATTGCAATTCTCCCATAAACAGGTTTCCAGCCTGATGATGCTTATTTCCCGGACCAACCTGGCCATTTGAGCCCAGTCGGGAAACACGATGCCAATTCTACGGTCCGGCTCTGGCACTGTCAATTAGCTTCCAGCCCGGCGCGGGAATGGCGAAACGCGTCAGGCCGCCGGGCATCCTTGGCTATAATGGCTATCATGTCTCAGTCCATGGAACTGTTGGAACGGGGAGCCGCTGAACTGGGCTTGCGGCTCACCGCCGGGCAACTGGAGCAATTCCAGGCATATCACCGCGAGTTGGCGGACTGGAACCGGCGGGTGAACCTGACCGCCGTCACCGAGCGCCGGGAGGTGCAGGTCAAGCACTTCCTTGACTCCCTTAGCTTGTATGCCGTCCTCGGCGACAGGCCGACCGTGGGCCTCAGGGTGGTCGACGTGGGAGCGGGTGCAGGACTTCCCGGCCTGCCCCTGAAGCTGGCCCTTCCCGATATTCACCTGACGCTGGTGGAATCGGCGGGCAAGAAAGCCCGTTTCCTGGAACACGTGACAGACCTGCTGGGCCTTGACAGAGTGGAGGTGCTCAACGGCCGCGCCGAGCTTTTGGCCCATGATGCCGGGCTGCGGGAAGGCTTCGACCTGGCGGTGAGCCGCGGCGTGGCCAAGCTGCCCGTCCTCTTGGAGTACGCCCTGCCTTTTTGCCGCCTCGGGGGCAGAGCGGCCCTCCTCAAGCGCAACGTCCAGCGGGAAATCGACGGCGCGTCCAACGCGCTTGGAGCCTTGGGAGGCCGCATGGGCGAGATTTGCCCGGTGCAGCTTCCGGGGTTGGACGACGGCCGGGTGATAGTAACCGTGGACAAGGTCGAAGCCACCCCCGACCGCTACCCCCGGCGGCCAGGCATGCCGGTCAAGCGGCCGCTGTAGCCCGGCGTCGCTGAGGCTGGAATGCGGCCGTTTGTGATATGCTACGGCCCATCCCAGTAGGCACCAGGGTCCAGAGGTTATCCCGATGTCCATCATGGTTACCGGGGGCGCCGGATTTATTGGCGCGAAGATAGTCCGCAAGCTGGTGGAGCGGGGCGAAGACGCGGTCTGCTTCGACATGGCCCCGCCGCGGGCCAACCTTGCTCCCTACCTTGACCGCATAAAGGTGTACCGGGGAGACGTGACCCAGTTGCCCCATCTGCTTGAGGCGGTCAACCTCCACGGAGTCACCAAGATCATCCACATGGCGGCCCTGCTGCCGCCGGACACCGAGGAGCGGCCCCACACTGGGATGCACGTCAACATCCAGGGCACCAACAACGTTTTCGAAGTGGCCCGGTGGACCGGTATCCAGCGGGTGGTCTACGCCAGCTCCATTGCCGTCTACGGCGTCCAGGAGACCTTCGGCCAGCGGCCGGTGAACGAAGACGACCACATCGGCCCGGTGAACGTCTATGGCATGACCAAGGCGGTCAACGACTTCAGCGCCGGAAACTACACCGACCGCTACGGCCTGGACCTCCGGGGAGTGCGCATTTGCACCGTATTCGGCCACGGCCGAGTCACCGGCATGACCGGTATGATCGGCGGGCTGCTGATGTCCCTGCCCGCGGTGGGCAAGCCGGTGGACTTGCCTTTCGACCAGAACGAGCCCTGCTCAATGATTCACGCCGAGGATGCGGCGGAAATATTCGTGAGGGTCGCCCTCAGCGGCCAATTGAACCACCGGGTCTACATCAGCGGCGGCCACGTGGCAACAATCCGGGAAATGGCCGACCTCGTGCTGGGATATGTCCCGGGCGCCCGGATTACCTTGGGTGACCAGGTGGTGCCCCACATTTACCTGGTGGACAACAGCCGGATGCTGGCCGACATCGGTTACGAACTGGCCCCGCTGTCGGTACGGATATTGGAGCACGTCAACGACGCCAGGGCAGAGGCGGGGCTGCCATCCATCGACGGATAGCCTGCCGCCTGCGCCTGGGATGCGCGGCTTCCGGACCGGCGGAATGACGACAGCGAGGAAATAGCATGAGCGTAGCCATCGGGTATATGCCTGGGGCCTATGGGGAGGGCGGCGAGAGTCCGGACTACCTGAAGCAGTTGGTGGAGGTCGGCGACAAGTACGGCTACGACTCCATCTGGCTCAGCGACCGGATAGTCAGCGACCGCTTCAGCCTGGAGCCCATGATTGCCCTTTCCATGGCGGCGGTCTATTCAGAGCGCATGAAGTTCGGCACCAGCGTGTTGGCCATGCCCCTGCGCAACCCGGTGGTGCTGGCCAAGCAAATCGCCACCCTGGACTTCCTGTCCAAGGGCAGAATGCTGCCCGCGGTGGGCCTGGGCCAGGAAGAACCCGAGGAATACGAGGCCTGCGGCGTGTCCAAAGTCCGCCGGGGAGCCCGCACCGAGGAGGCCGTCAGGCTGATGCGCCGGTTATGGGAGGAGGACGACGTCACCCACGAGGGCGAGTTCTTCACTTGTCATAACGTGTCGGTAACCCCCAAGCCCTGCTTCCAGCCGTCGCCCCCGGTGTGGATCGGGGGCCGCAGCGAGGCGGCAGCTCGGCGGGTGGGCCGCGTCGGCGACGGCTGGCTGGTGTCCGGGGCAACTCCCCGGGAGGTCGGCGAGGGCGCCGAGATCATATTCGACACCGCGGCGGAGTACGGGCGGACCATCGAGGAGGACCACATCGGGGTCCTGGTCGGGTACTACATATCCGACAGCGCCGACGCAACCGAGGCGGTGGCCTATCGGTACGTCACCCGCCACCGGCCCGACGCCCACTTCACCGAATACAGCGCCCTGGGCCCGCCTGACCGCGTCGCCGAGGCTATCCAGGGGTACATCGACGCCGGAGCCTCCAAGATAGTGGTCCGTCCCCTGTGCCAGGGGAACGAGACCGTGGAACAACTGGACATTATGGGCAGCGAGATTCTGCCCCTGTTCCACAAGTGAACCTTCCTGGTTGAGTCCAAGTAAAAAGGCCGACGCTTATGCGCCGGCCCTTCTGGTTTCTACTCTGGGGCTGCCCTTGCGGGCTGAATCCTAGTAGCGGAACTGCCTGTCGCCGCCCCTGGGACTCTGCTGCCGGTAGCAGTCGTTGCAATATACCGGCCTGTCGCCCCTGGGTATGAACGGGACCTCGGCGTCCTTGCCGCATTCGGCGCAGACTACGGGGTGCATCTCCCGCCGCCCGCCGCCGAAGCCGCCGCCAAATCCGCCGTCGTACCCGCGATTGGCCCGCCGGGCCTGCCGGCAGCTGGGGCACCGCTTGGGCTCGTTGGTATAGCCCTTGTCCGCATGATACTGCTGGTCGTCAGCAGAGAATATGAAACTCTGGTTGCACTCCACACACGTTAGATTCCGGTCTTCAAAAGCCACTGGTGATCTCCTTAAAACTTAAACGTTTGGCTATAACTGATCACCAGGGTGTTTACCTTACTTAGGTCAAGCCATGGGGCCAGTTATCTATGACCGTATTCCAATCTACCATATTTTGGCAGTTTTGGGAAGGGATTTTGCGTCAGAACGGCACGCTAGACAGGCAGGCCCAGTTGGTAACGTCGGCAGCTGCTTGACGTGGAAATTAACTGTGGTTCTAGACTTCGGCTTCTAGTTCTTGCAACAGACTATCGAGCTGGCTATCGACACCCAAGGCAACTCTCCGGGCTTTCAAATAAAGGTCCGAGAGTTCACGGTCGTACAGCGAAGATGTAACGCTGTCCATGCGTTCAATTTCGCGGCCTTCTTGGTTAAGTACCTTTAGAGTATATTGCTTCTCAGAGCGATCATAGTACTCTTCGCCGATACTAATCGAGCTGTTGCCTAAAACAACCAAGAACGTCTCATCGTCAGCAGTGGTCTGCCATCGGATTTTGTCCTGATTGGTGCGCTCAAGCAGCGTACTCAAAATGTCAGCTACATCAGCCATTGCCTGACCTTCCCCCATGCCCTGGAATATGGACTGAACTCGCCAACTGTTCCAGGCCCATTTGTATATCGTCTAGGGTTTGAAGAACGTTACGCGATACTGTTGGCTCAGTATTCCGCGCAATGGCGCGCCCTATGTTCTGCTCTATCACAGTGATTTGCGGGATAGCCTCTCGAATCGCTGGTGTGTCAATTGTGACTCTATCGTTAATGTTCGTCAACATCACGCGAAGGGGCTGGTAAAGCTCTAGGCTCACCTCCCACTTACGCTCTCTGTGTAACTGTTTCAGCCTTTGCACCATGGCAATCGCCCGCTCCAAGTCAACCACGGTCAAGACACCGCTAATAGCGAGCTCCGTTTCTTGAGCGGCTATTCTTGATGAGTCGGCTGCTTTCTGGGCTTCCCTGGCTGTGCGGAAGACTATGAACAACCCTATAACGGTAGCGGCTAACCCCAACGCGCTGAGCAGGTTTCCCCAGTTGTTGCCGAGCCAATCCATGCTGTGTGCAATGATACACCAACCTAGGTTTCCGGTGGAGTCAGCGTATTCTCAGGAACTAGCAGACATCTACGTTGGTGACTCATGCGTCGTCGGCCAATCCTCTAGATTTGATAGAATTGGGCAAATGTATTGGCCGCGCCGGTTCTCTGAGAACTGGCTCTAGGCAGATGTGACATGGGCGCTCTAGAAGAATATTTCCGAGGGCTGAAGGACATACGTTCATCGGGCGCGGGAGTCCCCGAGACTTCCTACTACACTCCGCTGGCAAACTTGTTCGATGCGGTCGGCAAGCCTTTCAAGCCCAAAGTCCAATCAATTCTTCAATTGGCCAACCGAGGCGTCGGGTTGCCGGACGGCGGCCTATTCACCAAGGAACAGCTAAACGCCGGGAACCTAAACGAGCCGTTGCTGGGGCAGCCGCCTAGCCGGGGCGTCATAGAGGTCAAGCCCACCAGCGATGACGCCTGGGTTACAGCAGAAAGCAGCCAAGTAACCAACTATTGGAACAAGTACCGCCAGGTGCTAGTAACCAACTACAGAGACTTTGTGTTGGTGGGCCAAGATGACCAGGGGAAGCCCGTCAAGCTCGAGTCATACCGGCTGGCGTCCAGCGAAGCCGACTTCTGGGGAAAAGTGGCCCACCCCAAGGCCTTTGCCAACGCACACGAAGTCCCGTTTACTGAATACTTGAGCCGGGTAATGCGCCACGGAGCACCCATAGCCTCGCCGCAGGAAGTAGCGTGGTTCCTGGCCTCGTATGCCCGCACCGCAATGGACAGGGTCCGCGCCAAAGAGGGGCCTGGGTTGACTGACCTGCGCTCTGCCCTCGAGAAAGGTCTGGGACTGACCTTCGATGGACCAAAGGGCGAACAGTTCTTCCGCTCTACTTTGGTGCAGACCCTTTTCTATGGCGTATTTTCGTCATGGGTGCTGTGGTCGAATGACCATCCTCCCACCTCAACAGACCGGTTCGATTGGCGCACCGCTGTCTGGACGCTGCGCGTCCCCATGATCCGGGACTTATTCGCGCAGATAGCAATCCCCGGAAAGCTAGGACCTTTGGGACTGGTAGAGGTATTGGACTGGACCGCGTCGGCACTCAACAGGGTAGACCGGGCATCATTTTTCGCGGAGTTCGACGAGGGACAGGCGGTACAGTATTTCTATGAGCCGTTTTTGCAGGCCTTCGACCCGCAGCTACGCAAAGACCTGGGCGTGTGGTTCACACCGCCGGAGATTGTCCGCTATATGGTGGAACGGGTGGACACTGTGCTCCGAGAAGAATTGGACCTGCCCGACGGCTTGGCCGACCCCAACGTCTACGTACTGGACCCAGGCAACGGTACCGGCTCGTATCTGGTGGAGGTTCTCAAGCGCATTGCCGAGACGTTGCAATCTAAGGGCGGCGGTGCCCTGGTTGCTAGCGACCTGAAAAAGGCGGCCATGACCCGCATCTTTGGTTTCGAAATCCTTCCGGCTTCCTTTGTGGTTGCCCACCTGCAATTGGGGCTCTTGTTGCAGAATTTGGGAGCGCCCCTAGATGCACAGGGACAGGAGCGAGTTGGCGTCTATCTTACCAATGCCCTTACCGGATGGGAGCCGATGGACCCGGAAAAGGAAAAAGCATTCCAGGCGATGCTTACCCACTTTCCCGAGTTACTGAATGAGCGAGCTAATGCTGACGGAGTCAAGCAGCAGAAGCCTATCCTGGTAATCTTGGGCAACCCGCCTTACAACGCTTTCGCCGGGGTCAGCCCCCAAGAGGAAGGCGGGCTGGTGGAGCCGTACAAAGAAAAGCTCAACCTGGCCGTGGACAAGGGCGGCTGGGGCATCAAGAAGTTCAATCTCGACGAACTGTACGTCCGCTTCTTTCGTTTGGCGGAGCGGCGAATCGCCGAGCAGACCGGCAAAGGCGTGGTCTGCTACATCTCTAATTTCTCTTATCTGAGCGACCCGTCCTTTGTGGTCATGCGGCAGAGGCTAGTGGCTGGATTCGATAAACTCTGGTTCGACTGCATGAACGGCGATAGTCGTGAGACTGGAAAACTTACTCCCGATGGTAAACCCGACCCCAGCGTGTTCTCTACTGAGTTCAACAAGGCGGGTATCCGCGTAGGCACCGCCATAGGGTTGATGGTCCGCAAAGCAACCCGAGACGTACAACCGACGGTCCGGTTCCGCCACTTTTGGGGTGTGAACAAGCGGGCTGAGTTATCGGAGAGCCTTACGGTTCCAGACATCAACGCCGGTTACGAAAGCGTCCACCCGCAATCCGCTAACCGTTTTTCTTTCAAACACTACAAAGTACAAGCTGAGTATCAGCGGTGGCCGAAGGTTGCCGACCTGTGTGCCGCCCCTCCACATAACGGGCCGATTGAACGGCGCGGAAACTCACTCATAGTATTCCCCACGCAAATGGACCATTTTGAAAAACTCCGCACTTACCTTGACAGTGGCGTATCAGATGAAGCGATACGCTCAATTGAGCCCCGGTTCATGAAATCTTCTGGGGAGTTTGATGCTGAGAAGACTCGGTCATTACTGACAGACAAAGCGACCTTTAGTCTTGCGAGTGTCGTTCGCTACCCGTTCAAACCTTTCGACGTGCGCATCGCCTATCTAGACCCTGCTATACAGCCGCTCTTTTCGCGTCCAAGTCCTGAACTCCTCGCTTTGCGTACAATTCCGGACAATATGTGGTTGATCACCCGTGATACTGCCGACAAGCGGTCGGAAGGCGCACCGTTCTTCTTTTCGCGGCTGGTGTGTGACTATGACAGCGTATCTGGCCATGCACGACATTTCCCCATCCTGCTTAGCCCGACTCTTTTCACGGAAGGCAAAATAACCGCCAACCTGTCTCCCAACGCGCGGCAATATCTGGATTCATTGGGCATCACAAATCCCGATTCTGCTACGGAAACCGCCAGCTTGGTCTGGATGCACACTCTCTCCGTCGGGTTCTCGCCTGTTTACCTTGAGGAGAATGCCGACGGCATCAGCCAGGACTGGCCTAGAATCCCTCTGCCTAACACAAAAGATGCCTTGGATAGGTCTGCGGAGTTGGGCAAGCAGGTGGCAGCCCTCTTGGACACCGAGCATTCGGTCCCCGGCGTAACCTCCGGAGATATCCTTCCTGAATTACGTGCTGTCGGGGTAATCAGCCGGGAAGGAGGCGACCAGCTAAAGGACAGCGAGTTGGCCGTTAGTGCCGGATGGGGCCACAAGGGGCAAAACAACGTGGTCATGCCAGGCAAGGGCAAGGTGGTTCAGCGCGAATACAAGCCTGAAGAACGGGAGGCCATGCAGGCCGGAGCGGAGCGACTAGGCATGTCGTTGGATGGTGTTCTGGCTTGCCTGGGAGAGCAGACCTGCGACGTGTACCTGAACGACCAGGCATATTGGAGCAATGTTCCTTCGGGTGTTTGGGACTACGTAATCGGCGGTTACCAGGTGATGAAGAAGTGGCTATCGTACAGGGAAGAGCTGCTGCTGGGTCGCCCTCTGACCAACCCTGAGGTGCATGAAGTGGAAGATATGGCTCGTAGGATCGCGGCCATCCTGCTATTGCAACCGGCCTTGGATGCCAACTACCAAGAGGTGAAGACCGAGGCGTACCAATGGCCGGCACCCTGAGAACCCAATTCTTGCAAGTGGAGGCACACGATATGGACTTTGGACTGGAAGGCAAGCGAGCCCTGGTGGTTGGCGGCAGCAAGGGCATCGGCAAGGCCATCGCTCGCCAGTTGGCGCGGGAGGGGGCCGCCGTGGCTATTTCGGCCCGTACCCAGGCTGCCCTTGAAGAAACGGCCAAAGAAATCGCCCAGGAAACGGAGCGGCGGGTGCTGCCCCTGCCCATGGACGTGACCAGCAAGGAGCAGGTCGACCGGGTGGTAGCTGAAGCTGCGGAAAAGCTGGGTGGCCTTCACGTGCTGGTCAATAGCGGGTCGTATCCCGGCGGCTCGCCTGGCGCCAAGGGCCCCATCGAGACGGTCAACGATGACGACCTGCTGTACGACTTCCACGTGAAGTACGTGGGGTCGCTGCGCTGCGCCCGCGCCGCAATTCCCTTCCTGAAGGAACAGGGATGGGGCCGCATCATCAACATTAGCGGCGGCAACGCCCGCCGGGCCGGCAATCTCAGCGGAGGGGCGCGCAACGTGTCCCTGGTGCACATGACCAAGACCCTCTCCCTCCAGCTTGGCAGGCATGGCATCACGGTTAATTGCATCCACCCCGGCGCCACCCGCACCGAGCGCACCCCCGGCATGTTCGCCGACCTGGCTTCAAAAGAAGGCGTTACGGCTGAAGAACTGGAAGAGCACATGTTCTCCCCCGGCTCGTCCCAGAGCAACGCAATCTGCCGCATGGTGGACGCCTCGGAGATCGGTTATCTGGCTGCCTTCCTGGCGTCGGACAAGGCCTGGGCCATCAACGGCGAGGTGATCATGGCCGACGGCGGAACCGGCGAGTCCGTCTACTACTGAGCACGTTTCATCTCTCCCTGGGGCCGAATGTCCCAGCCGGCAAATCTGCTTGACGCTGCCGGACGGCGTTGCTACCATAGCCAAGGTTATCGAAGCTGTCCCACGCAGGGACTGTCCCTGGCTCCCCCCGGCTACGGAAGGAGAAATCGATGTTCATCGGTCACGTCACCGAGCGCCCCTATCAGGACCCGGCATCTGGGTATTTCGGCGCTGCCGGACTCCCCATCAAGGACCTGACCCTGAGCAACGAGATATACGACTCCAAGCTGGGGGCGGAGCTCTACAATCGATACATCGACGAGTACCTGTACGCCGAGGAAGTTGGCTTCGACGCCATCAACATCAACGAGCACCACAGCACCCCCTTCTGCATGGGCGGCGTCATGAACCTGGAGGCCGCCATCTACGCCCGGCAGTCCAAGAAGGCCAAGATAGTCCTGCTGGGCAACATCCTGCCGATTTGGGACGACCCCCTGTGGCTGGTGGAGCAACTGTCGATTATCGACATGATTTCCCGGGGCCGCCTGGTGTCGGGTTTCGTGCGTGGAGGAGGGCGTGAGAGCATCTCCCACAACGCGCCTCCGGCCAACAACTGGGAGCGGTTCGAAGAGGCCCATGACTTCATCGTCAAGGCTTGGACCACGCCTGGCCCCTTTCGCTGGGAGGGGAAGCATTACCAGTACCGCTACGTGAACCCCTGGGCCATGCCCTACCAGAAGCCCCACCCGCCCATCTGGATTCCCGGCATCGCCAGCGTCAGGACGGTACAGTGGGCGGCGGAGCACCGCTACCCCTACGTCATGCTGGCCACCGAGTTGGAGCCCACCAAGCAGTCGTACCAGCTATACCGGGACACCGCTGCGGAGTTGGGCTACGAGGCCGGGACGCAGAACACGGCCTATGTGTTCAAGGTGCACGTGGACGAGACGGAAGAGTTGGCCGACGAGGTGGGCCGGAAGTTCGTGCAGGGCCCCAGCAACCCCTTCCTTGCCGGCAACGAGGGCACCAACAACCTGGCCACCACCATGCTGCCGGGATTGCGGTCCCGCAGCGCTCTGCTCCCCACTCGCAATGTGCAGACGGTGGCAAGAGGCGGGGGATCGGGCCAGCGTCCCTACGAAGAGCAGATCGAGAAGTACAGCATCATCTCGGGCACGCCCAAGACGGTGATACCCAGGATTCGCCACGTGCTGGAATACCTGCGGCCCGGCAGCATTTTCTTGTGGGATGGCGACGGCTCCATGAGCCACGAGGACACCATGCGCAGCCTGCGGCTGAAGGGCGAGGAGGTCCTCCCGGCCATACACGAGATGGCCAAGGAGTTGGAGCTTTACAGCCCCTTCGAGGTCGATCCGGCCACCAACAAGCGGGTAGAACCCGAGCCTGCCGCCGGACCAGCCAAAGGACAGGCCTAAAAGAGACTTCACCCACCGGGAATCCCTTGTCAAGATAATCGTCGCGTCCCCGCTGCGGATGATTCTACGTTTCGAGGTGGAACAATGGAATTCCCCGGCGACGTAGTACAGGAAGCCTGGATACGGGCGGGAAGCAAGTGCGAATGCCAAGCGGCGGAATGTGCCCATGGCGGTGACCGGTGCAATGCCATGCTCGGGTTTCCCAGCCGGGGCAAGCAGGGCCAGTGGGGATGGGACGTTCGCCCGGTGCAGGAGGACGGCCCCGAGACCGCCGAGAATTGCCTGGTAGTCTGCTCTGAGTGCTAAAGGGCCCGGGCCCTCCGCCATTTTCGGCTACTTCATCAAACTGGAACATAGCCCAGTCCCCCACCCCTGGATTCCGGCCTCCGAGCCGGAATTACTGGATGCAGCGCCCTCGCCTGCGTTTGACCCAAGGCCTGGGTATCGCTACCATAGCAGAGGTCCAACGACTCAGCCGCGTGCAGCGATTGCCTCTGGTTCTCCCTTGCTATGGAAGGAGAAGGACATGTTCATCGGTCACGTCACCGAGCGCCCCTATCAGGACCCCACGTCGGGGTATTTCGGCGCTGCCGGACTCCCCATCAAGGACCTGACCCTAAGCAACGAGATATACAACTCCAAGCTGGGCGCCGAGCTTTACAACCGCTACATCGACGAGTACCTGTACGCCGAGGAAGTGGGCTTCGACGCGATTAACATCAACGAGCACCACAGCACGCCCTTCTGCATGGGCGGCGTCATGAACCTGGAGGCGGCCATCTACGCCCGGCAGTCCAAGAATGCCAAAATAGTGCTGCTGGGCAACATCCTGCCCATTTGGGACGACCCCCTGTGGCTGGTTGAGCAGTTGTCGATAATCGACATGATCTCCCGGGGCCGCCTGGTGTCGGGCTTTGTGCGGGGCGGCGGGCGAGAGCAAATCTCCCACAACGCGCCACCGGCCAACAACTGGGAACGGTTCCAGGAAGCCCACGATTTCATCGTCAAGGCCTGGACCACCCCTGGCCCCTTCCGCTGGGAGGGGAAGCACTACCAGTACCGCTACGTGAATCCCTGGGCCATGCCCTACCAGAAGCCCCACCCGCCCATCTGGATTCCCGGTATCGCCAGCGTCAGGACGGTGCAGTGGGCTGCCGAGCACCGCTACCCATACGTCATGCTGGCCACCGAAATGGAGCCCACCAAGCAGAGCTTCCAACTGTACCGGGACACTGCCGCGGAGTTTGGGTACGAGGCCGGGACACAGAACACGGCCTACGTGTTCAAGGTGCACGTGGACGAGACGGAGGAGCTGGCCGAGGAGGTAGGCCGGAAGTTCGTGCAGGGCCCCAGCAACCCCTTCCTGGCCGGCAACGAGGGCGCCAGTAATGTTGCGATCGTCAACCTGCCGGGGCTGCGGTCCCGCACCGCTCGGCTCCCCACCTCCAAGGTTCAGACCATGGCCCGGGGCGGAGGGTCGGGCGCCCGTCCCTACGAAGAGCAGATTGAAAACTACAGCATCATCTCGGGCACGCCCAAGACGGTCATACCCAAGATCCGCCACGTGCTGGAATACCTGCGGCCCGGGAGTATCTTCCTATGGGACGGCGACGGGGCCATGAGCCACGAGGACACCATGCGCAGCCTACGCTTGAAGGGCGAGGAAGTACTGCCGGCCATACACGAGATGGCCAAAGAACTGGAGCTCTACAGCCCCTTCGAGGTTGACCCGGCCACCAACAAGCGGATAGAGCCCGAGCCCGTCGCCGAGGGGCAGACATAAAGTCTGCTTCACCCGTCGGCCTCGCCTGCGATTGACCCCAGGCCGTCGTATCGCTACCATAGCAAAGTCACCAAGACGCTGATCCGGGCAGGGATTGCTGCCGGCACACCCTGTCCCCAAGGAGAAGTCGATGTTCATCGGTCACGTCACAGAGCGCCCCTACCAGGACCCGGCGTCGGGATATTTCGGCGCTACCGGACTGCCCATCAAGGACCTGACTCTGAGCAACGAGATTTACGACTCCAAGCTGGGCGCCGAACTCTACAACCGCTACATAGACGAGTACCTGTACGCCGAGGAGGTCGGCTTCGACGCCATCAACATCAACGAGCACCACAGCACCCCCTTCTGCATGGGCAGCGTGATGAATCTGGAGGCGGCCATATACGCCCGCCAGTCCAAGAAGGCCAAGATCGTCCTGTTGGGCAACATCCTGCCCATCTGGGAAGACCCATTGTGGCTGGTGGAGCAACTGTCGATAATCGACATGATTTCCCGCGGCCGCCTGGTGTCGGGTTTTGTACGGGGCACCGGCCGGGAGAGCATCGCCCACAACGCCCCTCCGACCCATAACTGGGAGCGGTTCCAGGAAGCCCACGACTTTATCATCAAGGCATGGACCACGCCGGGCCCCTTCCGCTGGGAGGGCAAGCACTACCAGTACCGCTACGTGAACCCCTGGGCCATGCCCTACCAGAAGCCTCACCCCCCGGTCTGGATTCCCGGCATCGCGAGCCCCAGGACGGTGCAGTGGGCGGCCGAGCACCGCTACCCATACGTCATGCTGGCCACTGCGCTGGAGCCGACCAAGCAGTGCTTCCAGTTTTACAAGGACACCGCCGCGGAGTTGGGATACGAGGCCGGGACGCAGAACACAGCCTACGTGTTCAAGGTGCACGTGGACGAGACTGATGAACTGGCCGACCAGGTGGGCAGGAAGTACGTGCAGGGCCCCAGCAACCCCTTCCTGGCCGGCAACGAGGGCACCAACAACAATGCCATAATGAGTCTTCCCGGCCACACCCAACGCCGGGGGTTGCTCCCCACCCGTTCCGCATTAGTCGCGGGCCGGGCCGGCGAGGGCGTCGCCTACGAGGACCAGACCACCAGTTACAGCATCATCTCGGGCACGCCCAAGACGGTGATTCCCAAGATTCGCCACGTGCTGGAGTACCTGCGGCCCGGCAGCATCTTCCTCTGGGACGGCGACGGCTCCATGACCCACGAGGACACCATGCGCAGCCTCCGGCTGAAGGGCGAGGAAGTCATCCCGGCCATACACGAGATGGCCAAAGAACTAGAGTTGTACAGTCCCTTCGAGGTGGATCCCGCCACCAACAAGCCGGTGGAAGCCGAGGTGACTCAAGAAGCCGAACAGCTTACTGCAGGGGACTAAACTGCGCTGTCGCGGCCCCAACAACGCAAAACGAGAACGGGCGGCCTGTCTAAGCTGGGCCGCCCGTTTGCTATCTTGGGATGTCTGCCGGGTCACAACGCCGCCGGTGAAGGACACTCCTACGCGTCTGAGTTGTACAGGGGATTGCGGACCACCCGGCCCGGCAGGGTACCGGAATGCTTGCCGTCCTCCAGCAGCACCTGTCCGTTGACGATGGTGGTCTTGATTCCCTCCGCCATCTCGCCGATGCGCCAGCCGCCGGCGGGGAAATCGTCGAACCGCTCCTCCGGCAGCGTCTGGACTGTGTCCGGGTCGAATATCGTAACGTCGGCGGCCATGCCCGGCCGCAGCAGCCCCCGGTCGTAAATGCCGAAGGCCGATGCCGACTCGAAGGTCAGCCGCCGCACCGCCTGTTCCAGCGACATGATTCCCTGCTCCCGGACCCAGTAACCCAGCAGGCGTGTGCTGTAGCCGTACCCGCCGTGCATCTGCACGTGGGCGCCGCCGTCGGAAAGCCCCAAGATGGCGCTGGGGAAGTTTAGAATCTCTCGCAGGGCTTCCAGGTCCTCGTCGCTCTCCGGGATCTTGTATGGGGTGGTCAGCGGATAGGCCCTGATGCCTGCGTTGGAACTCTCTTCGACCATTCCCTTGAGCTTCTTCCAACCGCCGGGGTTCTTGGCGTTCAGGTTCAGGTTGTTGTACAGCACCTGGCGGCCCGTGGATTCTGCAAGCCGGCTCATAAGCCGGTTCTCCAGCTCCGCGGCCCTGCCGCCGCCGCCCTGGATGATTCCGGTGCCCAGTTCCCTTAACACGTCGCCCAGGGCAAAAATCTCCTCTTCCGTCGCCCACACGGCGGGCACCAGCACGCCCTGGGGGTCGAAGTGGCCCATGTTCTTGGACACCGAAAGGCCCAGTGCCCCGGCCTGGATGCCGTCGCCGACCACGCGCTGCATCTCCCGGACCTCCGCCTCGGTGGCCTCTCGTCCCTGGCTCTCGTCTCCCATGACGTAGTACCTGACCGCCGAATGCCCGATGAGAGTCCCGACGTTCACGCCGATGCATCCGTTAAGGGCGTCCATGTACTGGGCGTTGGTCTCCCAGGAGAAGTCCACCGTGCGCAGCACTTCCATGGGAATCGCCTCCACCCGGGACAGGAACTCGCAGACCCGGTCCTGGGCCCCGGGCCGCACCGGCGCCACGGCCAGCGAGCAGTTCCCGATGATCACGGTAGTGGCCCCGTGGTAGCAGGAGAAGGTGCACAGGGGGTCCCAGGTGACCTGGGCGTCGTAGTGGCAGTGGTTGTCCACGAACCCGGGGGAGACCGCCAGGCCGTCGGCGTCGATGACCCGGTCTGCCGGCCCGCTAAGCTTTCCCAACTCGACGATTAGCCCGTTTCTGATTCCCAGGTCCCCGAGAAATGCGGGCATACCGGAGCCGTCGATCAGGCGTCCGTTCTTCACCAGTAGGTCGTAAGCCATCGGTCTACCTCCCATTTCGCCGGGATATTTCCAATCTGCATCGGGTCGGGCCGCGAACCCGTCGCCTGTCCCCGATTGTACCGTTAAATGGGCGGTCGTGCATCAAGAGCCAACATCGAAGGCTATCCGCGCAAATGAAAACGCGCTGAGTTTGCCGGCTAGCGCGGCATGGAAATTACGGTAGCGGGGGGCTGACCCTATCGCGTTGTGGGAGGGTCCACCCGCACGGTGATGATGTTGGTGTCGTGGTACTGCTGGTGCTGTACGGAGGAGGCGTAGCTCCGCAATAGCTGCAGGGAAAGCTCCTCTTCCGCCGGGGCTTCCTCGCCGTACTGCTGGAGCTGCCGTACCCGGTCCTCGACGTTGCCCTCGTCTCCCCCGCCGATGAACTCCAGGATGGCCACCGGGCCGTCGCTGGAGGCCACAACCACCAACTGCTTTTCGTCGCCTTTGTCCTCTTCCGAGTCCGCCGAATCTGCTTCCGCATCCAGGTTCAGTTCCAAGTCCAGCGGGGCCATGGTCAGTAGCGTCTCCTCCGCCACCGCGCTGAGCTTATCCTTCATCTCGGCGCTCCAACCCCTGCGCCGGGCGAACCTGGCGATGAACTCGTTCAGGTCAGGCAAAGAGTCGACGTTGAGCGGCGACGTGAACCTCATGCGCCGGGGGTTGGTGAATTCCAGGTAGAGGATCATCGCTATCGCCGCGAAGCCTCCGGTGGTGACCCCGCTGGCGAAGAGCGCCTCCAACCACGGGGCAAGGTCGGGCAGTTCGAACAGTCCGAACTGGAAGGCGGCGCCAATCCAGAAACAGACCCCGGCCACGATAACCTTCTGGCTGTTCTCTTCGGTCTGGATAACCGTCCGTGCCCCGTCGACGAACAGGGTGCCGGTTACCAGGGTCAAGTACCCGGTCATCACCGGCCCGGGAATGGAGCTGAGCACCGCCGAGGCCTTGGGCACGAAGGCCAGCACAATCAGGATGGCGCCAATGAAATAGCCCACCCTGCGAGAGGCGACGCCGGTGGTCTGGATAAATGCCGCAGTGCCGGAGTTGATGATGTTGGGTACCGTACCTGCAAGTCCGGCCATCAGGTTGGTAACCCCGCCGCCTGACAGGGCGCCCTGCACCTGCCGGAAGTCCACTGCCCTGGCCGTGCGCCACGACACCCGCTGAGCGGCAATGGATGCTCCGTTAGCCTGAATCGAGATTATTACGCCCAGGAACAGGAAGCCCGGAAGCAGCGTCCAGAAGTCCACTCCAAAGTCCAGCGCCAGCCCCGGAGCCTCGCTGGGGAGCCCAATCCAGGGTGCGTTCAATATCCTGTCGGTGTCGTAGATCCCGAACCCCGCGGCGGCTATGCAGCCGCCCACTATAGCTATCAGGGGAGCCCACAGTCGCAGCAACTCCGACCCCCGCAGGGCCAGGGCGGCAACGATGATAAGGGTGACCAGCGCGGTTAAGGGAGCGGCCGTAGGCTCCACTTCGGTTGACTTGTCCAGCAGGTCGAAGACAACCGAAGCCAGGGTAATGGAGAGAATCATCATTACCGTGCCCCCCACCGTGGGGGTGACGATTCTCCGCAGGATGAACAGCCACTTGGAGATAACCAGTTGGACCACCGCCGACACCAGCACCAAAGTCGTCAGCGTTGCCGGGCCGCCGTCCACCACCGCCGTAATGCAGAAGGGAATGGCAAAGGCGGCGGTGAACATGGGTAGGACGGAACCCGCGCCGGCAGGGCCCAGCCGGCGCACCTGCAACAGGGTGGCCAGCCCGCACACCAGCAGGGAGGCGAAGACCATCCACGTCAGGTACGCCTCGCCCCTGTTGGATTCCTGGGCCACCACCACCGGCGTCACCAGCAGAGCGGCCGAGGCTATCAGGCTGAACTGCAGCCCGTAGCCCAGCGAGGCCCGTGCAGACGGGTTCTCTTGCGGTTCGTAGCGTGGATTTTGCGCTATTGGGTTAGACGCCAAACTTGCTCTTCAGGATGATATGAGGGTAATTCAGGCCAAACTGCGCTGTATTCTACATCATCTGGGCAAACGGACTAGGCTGACAGCTGCTGCGATTCCCCAGCTTATCCCGTGGCCCCAGCTTACCAAGACCTGTCTCAGGGCCTCCCTTGCTGCTCCATGTAGAATACGTGTGGACCGTCTCTGGCAGCCCAGCAACCAACACCCCGGAGGTCGCAATGCCCGATATGCTCGCAGCATTGTGGAACGGCGTCGACACCGTGGACATCAAGAGTGTCCCGCGGCCCGTACCCGGCCCCGACGATGCGCTGGTGAGGGTGACTGCCGAGGGCATCTGCGGCTCCGACCTCAACTACTATCGCCGGCTGAAGGAGCCCGAGACCGTCCCCGGCGGACACGAGACCGCCGGTGAGATCGTCGACGTTGGGTCCCGCGTCGACCCGTCGATAGTCGGGCAGAGGGTCGCCGTCGAGGTCATCGGACACGGCAACGCCTGTCTGGCCTGCTGGTATTGCCGGCAGGGCCAATACACCCATTGCACCGAGAAGCGTGACTGGGGCGGCGGCGGGTTCGCCGAGTACGTCACCCGGCGGGCCGCGGCCTGCTACCCCCTGGGCGACTCGATGACCTGGGAGGAAGGCGCCCTGGTCGAGCCCCTGGCCGTGTCCATCCGCGGGCTGCACCGGGGCGGGATCATTGCGGGGGACTCGGTGATGGTCCTGGGCTCAGGCAATATCGGCCTTACCGCCATAGCCGCCGCCAGGGCTTTGGGAGCGGGCAAGGTCATCGCCACCGCAAGGCACCCGCACCAGGCCGAGCTTGCCAGGAAATTGGGGGCCGACGTGGTCCTGGATCCCGCTGACGCCGATGCCAAAGACGCCGTCTATGACCTCACCGGCGGCCGCGGCGCAGACATTACCGTGGAGACCGTGGGAGGATCCGACAACATCGATACCCTCGTCCAGGCCGTCGACCTGACCCGCGTCATGGGTAGCATCGTCGTGTTGGGCGTCTTCTACGGTCAAAGCTCCACCGACTGGCTCCAGCCCCTGATAAAGGAACAGTCGGTCATCTTCTCGCTGTGCTACGGAATAGACAACGGCAGGCACGAATTCGAAACTGCCATAGACCTCATAGCTTCAAGCGCGGTTGACTTGAAGCCCATGGTCACCCACACCTATCTCCTCACCGAAATGCCCCAGGCCCTGGCCACCGCCTACGACAAGTCCAGCGGGTCCATCAAGGTGCAGTTGCGAATGTGAGGGTCCGCCGCGCCGACGCAATCGAGGGTTCAGCAGGGATCGCTGCCCGGAACAGCCGGGCGTACCCGCAGTTCCCGCAGCGTGTCGTCGTCGAAGGGATTGCCTCCCGACTGCAGCGTTCTGATCCACGCCTGCCGGCTGGAATGGTAATGGGTGCGGCAGGCCGGCTTTCTTGACGATTCTACCCAGTCCAGAAAGACTTGGAAGTCCTCGATGGCCTCGTCAGTCCGGCCGGCGACGCTGTGAACTAGCCCCCGGCTGTCTCGCGCCGGACCGTCGGGGTGATCTTCCAAGGCCAGGTCGCAGTAGGGCAGGGCCGCCCCCGGCTGCCGCTGCACTCCCAGTTGCCAGCACAGCGTGTTGTTGATTACGGGATTTTGGGAGTCCCGTTCCTGCGCAGCACGCAGGTCGGCGTTGGAGAGCGCCCAGTCTTCCGCCGCCGAGTAGACGAGGCCCCGGTTGTAGTATCCCATCGCGGAGTCCGGCGAAAGCTCTATGGCCCTTGTGTAGTCGGCTATGGCCAGTTCCTCATCCCCGGCGTCTCCCCTGAGCAGCAGGGCATTGCCGCGATTGATCCAAGCCGTGGCCAGTCCGGGATCGATATCGATGGCCCGTTCCAAGTCCTGAAAGGCCAGGTCAAGGTCCTCTTCCAGGCCTCGCTCCAGGTACACCGCTGACCTGTTGACGAACACCCCGGCCCCATCCGATCCCGCTTCAATTGCCCGGTCCAGGTCCCGCAGGGCGCGGTCTAGGTCCCCGGGCTGTCGACGCTCCACATAAGCCACGGCCCTGTTGAAGTACGGAGCGGGCATGTTTGGAGCCAATTCGGAGGCCCTGGTCAGATCGGCAATAGCCAGGTCTTCGTCACCCGGCCTGCCCCGTTCCAGGTAGGCTAGGCCTCTACTGCTATAGGTGTCCGCAGACCGCGGCTGAACCGACAGAACCTGGGTAAAACGCCAGATGGCCTCGTCGAGGTCGGCGTAGTCACCGCCCAGATAGGCGTGGCCCAAGCGGTAGCGCAGGTTGGCCAGGGCGGCGGGGTCCGACGGCGGCTGCTCCAGCGCCTGAATCAGCACGGTCTTGGCCAGGTCGTACTCGTTCTGCTCCAGGTAAAGTTGGCTCAGGGTCAACAGGGCCACGGAACGCACTTCCGCCGTCAGGTCGATGTTAATGGAAGTGGGCAGTTCGGACGGCGACGATGCGATGTCAACAACCTGCGGGCCAAAGGACTCGCTCTCAGTGCGGGTGGAAGTGAGATAGGCCAACACTCTCCCGCTGTCGTACTCACCCCAGATAACCATAGTTGCTCCCGAGCGCTCGGCCGCCGATGACGCCTCCTGATGGCCCGTTAGCTCTTCCGGCCATTCCTCAGTCCTGATGTCTGTCAGTCCGGCGGAGGCGACCTCCCGGTCGATGCTGGCCGTGAGCCGTCCTCGGATATTGAAACCCTGTTGCCCCGCCGTGTAGTTGGAGAAGGGCGCAACGACAATCAGGGACTCGCCCTCGAGGGCTACCGGATGGTCCGGCTCGCCGGGGGGGCTCAACCATTGCCACGCAACTGCCAGGGCCACTACTGCCGCCGCTGTCACTACAAAGCCGGCAACCCAGAATTTACGTCTACGCCGCGGCGCGGCCCGGGTTGCTACGGCTGTGGTCGGCGGCACGGCCAGGGGGCCGGGGGGCGCAGTGGCAATGGCCGGGAGGGACGGACTCTCCGGCTGGAATTCCGCCGCCGCCAGCAACTCGTCCCGTTCTTCCGGCGTGAGCCTGAGGACTTCCGCACAACGAAGTACGTCCTCTCGGTAGCGGGGCCTTGCGGTAACTCCCTCCTTCCAGCGAATCAGGGTCAGGCGGCTGACGCCGACTCGCCTGGCCAGGTCGGAGTCGCCAATTCCGGAACGGCTGATATGGGAGGTGAGAAGTTCGCCAAAAGTTGGCAAGAGATACAACTCCGCTACACAATACAGGCCAAATGTTACACAACTGTCGTTCAATGTACAGCCCGCGGCAAGGGAAAATATCCGCAGGCACATTCAACGGAAAGAGGTCGAAGGATGCGCTCAACTCTCTTAAAGGCAATCGCCCCGCTGGCGTTGGTGTTGTTGTTGGCCGTCATGGCCTGCGGCGGGGACTATTACGAGCCGACGGGAGTCCCCGCCGAACCGGAGGCCACGGCAGTAGCCGAACCGGCTCCCACCGAGGCGCCCCCCGCGGACGAAGCTCCGATGGAGGAGCCTGTGATGGTGGCGTCAGAGCCTGCCCGGCAGGAGGGCTTCAACACACTCGGCGGCTTGGCACCGGTCAACGACGCCGCCTACGACCTGACCTTTTTCCAGCATTACGGCGTAAACCCCTTTATCGACACGGAGGACGACCAGCTCTCGACCTTTGCCGTCGACGTGGATACCGCTTCCTATACCGTGGCACGGCGGTTCCTCGACGATGGATTCCTGCCCGACCAGGACTCCGTAAGGGTGGAGGAGTTCGTCAATTACTTCGACCAGGGCTACGAGCCGCCCGCCGATGAGGCATTCGCCATTCACGTCGACGGGTCTCCTTCTCCCTTTGGTAGCAGCAACCACTGGCTGCTGCGCGTGGGCCTGCAGGCCAAGGAACTCCTCGAAGATCATCGGCAGGACGCCACACTGGTGTTTGCCATCGACGTTTCCGGCTCCATGGCGCGGGAGGACCGGCTGGGCCTGGTAAAGCGGTCTCTGCGGCTCTTGGTTGACGAACTGCGGGCCGATGACAAGGTTGCCATCGCGGTGTACGGAGATCGCGGGTCCGTACTGCTGGAGGCCACCGAGGGCCGGGAAAGGGGCAAGATCCTGCAGGCCATCGACTCCCTGAAGCCCGGCGGCTCCACATATGTGGAGGACGGCCTGAAAGTCGCCTACGGGCTGGCGGTGGAGGAGGTCGCTCCCAATCGAATAACGCGAGTAATGGTGCTCTCCGACGGCGTTGGGAACGTGGGCAACACCGGGCCCCAGTCGATACTTGGCCAAATCCGGGAGTACGTCGACCAGGGCGTAACCCTGACCACCGTCGGCTTCGGCATGGGCAACTACAACGACGTGCTGATGGAACGGCTGGCCAACGATGGCGACGGCGCCTACTACTATGTCGACACCCTCTCAGAAGCCCGGCGCCTATTCGTCGACGACCTGACCGGCACCCTCCAGTTCATAGCCAAGGACGCCAAGGTACAGGTCGAATTCAATCCAGAGACAGTCAGCCGCTATCGGCTCCTGGGTTACGAAAACCGGGACGTGGCCGACGAGGACTTCCGGGATGACGCGGTCGACGCGGGCGAAATCGGCGCCGGACACAGCGTGACAGCCCTCTACGAGTTGAAGCTCCGCGAAGGCGCAGAAGGCGTCTTGGGAACAGTGCACATGCGGTACGAGGACGCCCGGTTCAACGACGTGGTCGAGATCAGCCGGCCCGTTCAGCGCACTGACCTGGCCGAATCATTCGAAGAGGCTTCATCAAGGTTCCAGCTCTCGGCCGTAGTGGCCGAATTTGCTGAGATCCTCAGGGGAAGCTACTGGGCCCGGGAGGGCAGCCTGCAGGCGGTGGCAGACGAGGCCCGACGCGTCCAACAACTGCTTCCAGGATCAACCGACGTCTCAGAATTTGCCAGCCTCGCGGCTCGGGCGGCCAGGCTGGCGGGTGATGCCGACGGCCACTGACCACCGAGCGAACTAAGCGATACGGCCTCGGCCGTAAATAATTGGCTCAGTCGATTCGTTAGTTTCAGCGAATGACGACAGACTCTGAGGGGGGTTGTTTTGTCAAAAAAGACCGGTATGAAGCCGAACAATGCGATTTCCCCCTCCGGCATGTCATGGGAAAAAGCTCAGCCCTCGGAGCCCACAAAAAGTTGGGTGTATCCAGCGCCGTTAGGGGAAGGTAGGTGAATATGGTGCTTCATTTCTGGATGGTGCCCGCGGTGTTCTTGCTGCTCTCGTCTTGCGTCAGCATAGACATATCTTTTTCCGGGAACGGAGACGAAACACCTGTGGTCAAGATAAATGACGGCAGGTTTGAAGTCGAGGTTGCAGATACGCCCCGCCTCCGGGCAGTGGGACTGAGGGGACGGCCGTACCTGCCGGAGCGCGAGGGCATGCTGTATATCCCGGACGGGCCGGTGGCCGGCCCTTTCTGGACAAAGGGAATGCAGTTTCCGCTGGACTTCATTTGGATCGACCGTGACTGCCGTGTGGTGGACGTTGTCACATACGTCGAACCACCCAGGTCAGGTACGCCGGACAACGACATACCCAGATACCGGTCATACCCGAGAGCGGCCTACACGCTCGAAGTCAACGCCGGGGAAGTAGACCGATTTCGAGTCAGGGTCGGAGACAAGGTGAGTTTCAGGAATATCGACGTTCGATGTTGATGGTGGCGAGCGGAGGTGCATATGAGCCGTACCAATGGCGAACTCCGGCTGCGCGGAGCAATCTAAGCGGGAACCTTATGGTTGTTCCACCCGTCACATAGACACGCGGAGAACAGAACTGCGGCATCGGCGCAAGAAATCAAACTAAGGAGATGTGGAAATGAAGAAAATGTTAGCAATGGTCTTGTTGGGAATCGTAGTTTCACTGGCGATTGTCGGATGTGGTGAATCAGCCGAACCTACCTCTGCACCGGCAGCGGATCCCTATAGGACTAGCGGGTCAGCCACGCTCGCACCGGAGACCGATGGGACTAGCAGGTTAGCCAGGGAAGCCCGGATTGCGGCCGAGACGCAGCCTGTAGCGACGGAGGAGCCGGAGGGCGAAGCGATGGAATATGACACCATGGCGGACGATGCTGCAATGAGTGAGGAACCGGCGCCCGCCGCTACCCGGCGGCCTCGGAGCGCTCCCCAAGCGACGGCGGCTCCGCAGGCGCAAGCGGCCGTTCCCAGCAGCACGAATTTCCAGGACTACGCAAGGCAGCGGTTCGTTTCAGCATCGGCTGACAATGTCTCCACATTCAGCTTGGACACGGACCGTACTTCTTATTTCCTGGCATTGAATTGGGCCCAGTCAGGGTACGAAGTAGACCCCGACTCCGTCAGGGCCGAGGAATGGATCAATGCCTTCGATTATGGATACGAACAACCCAGGCGCGACGATAGCTTCGCCATCACCAGCGACGTCATCACCCACCCCCTGTACCAGGGATGGCATTTGGCCCGCATCGCGGTCCAAGCTCCCGAGCCCGACTATGATGCAACGCCGGTGAACGTCACCCTGGTGTTGGACGCCTCGGGCTCCATGTCACAGGGGAATCGAATAGACATCGCCAGGGAGGCGGCGGAAAGCATCAGGCGCAGCCTTAGAGACCATGACCGCATGGCCGTGGTCCATTTCAGTAATGACGTTCTCCACAACTTGACCGTCGAGCACCAGCGCCCGGACGACAATGCTGTGGGGCGTTCCATCTCGGCTCTCCGGCCCACGGGTTCCACAAACGTGCAGGCTGGGCTGGATGAGGGTGTATGGCTGGCCGACTGGGCCAGGAGTCAGAACCCAGACTCATACAACTATGTCATCCTCATGTCGGACGGCGTCGCCAACGTCGACGCCACGGACCCATTCGCCATCCTGGAAAGCGCGGCCGACTATGACAGCGGCAACCCGTTGCGCCTTATCACCATCGGTGTGGGCATCGAGAACTTCAACGACGAACTCCTGGAGCAGTTGGCCCAGCATGGAAACGGTTGGTACCGCTACCTCTCCGACGTCGACCAGGCCAGGGCGACTTTCAGCCGGGAGAATTGGCTGGCCCTGTCCATACCCTTTGCCGACCAGACCCGGGCCCAGGTGACCTGGGACCCCGGCGTGGTGGACACCTGGCGCATTGTGGGTTACGAGAACCGGGTCACCTCCGACCAATCGTTCACGGAGGCCCGGAAAGAGTTTGCGGAAATCCCCGCCGGCGCAGCAACCACCGTCTTCTACGAGTTGGCTTTGAAAGACCCGTGGTACACCGGCCCGCTGACCCTCGGCGACGTTGAACTGCGCTGGGTAACTCCTTCCTCAGGCGATTCCAACCGTCAACATGCCGAAATCGATACCGAGGACAACATGAAATTTGGCTGGTTTGACGACGACCCGTTGTTGCGGCTGGGGGCGGCGGTTGCCCTGGCGGCGGACCGGTACAGCAGCCTGCCCTTCGCCGACGCCTCCGACCAGTCTGTGCACCGGGAGTTGGTCGACCTGGTCGAGCACGTCCGGTCCTTGCAAGGCTGGCTGGAGAACTTAGGCGCTTACCTCGACGCGGCTTTCCTGTTGGAGCACATTGCCCAAAATTCGAGGGAGGCGCTGGAACCTTCGGGTTACAGCAGATAGCCCGCATAGCTGGGTCAAGGCCGCCGGCGGCCTTGACCCAGAATTGATGTGGATGAAGTGATTGTAACGGCGGAGGCAACGTCCTTTAGTAGGTACCGCGACCCACACAGCAGGTGCCCCGAACGGTACGGCCCTCTCCTCAAATGAGAGGGCCGTATATTTTGGGCGGAGATGTTCGCTAAAGCCGCGCCGCCGAGTCGCTGCTTGGCCAGGCACAGGGAACAATGCCCAGAGCTTGCGACGCCATCCTGAGAGGTGGTACAAACACCGGCGGGAGGTTAGCATGGCAAGAATCAGCGTCGGCGTTGCGAACGGCATAATCCCCCCAGACCGAGCGGTCTGTGGGCTGCTGGACAACGCCAGGCCGGCGGTTACGCAGTGAAATCAATGACAGACCTCAACTCAGAGCTGGCGATCCGGCCATTCCAGGAATCTGACCAGGAAGCGGTAATGGCTTTATGGATGGAGTGCGGGCTGGTCGTCCCCTGGAATGACCCCGTTAAAGATATACACCGGAAGCTGACCGTCCAGCGGGAGATGTTCCTCGTCGGGACGCTAAGCTCCAGGCTGGTCGCTGCGGTAATGGCCGGCTACGATGGTCACCGTGGTTGGATCAACTACCTGGCCGTGTCTCCTGATTGCCGGAACATGGGAATCGGACGCCGCTTGATGAATGAGGCCGAGTCGATGCTGAGGGACTTAGGATGTCCTAAGGTTAATCTCCAAGTCAGGAGTTCCAACGTAGGGGCAGCCGAGTTCTACCGGAACATCGGATATTCCGTCGACGACGTCGTGAGCATGGGCAAGCGGCTTGAGCAAGACTGGTGATCAGCACAATGCTGGCCCGTGAGTGATCGGCTCAGTGGCACGGGTTTCCTAACCGCTCGCACAGTTCTTAGCAGCGCGGAATGCTAGACGCCGTCGACTTCCTGGTTACGGCCCTGATGCTGGCGGTGGGCGCCTTTACCATCGCCGCCATAGGATTCGGCTTCGGCCTCACCACCACGCCGGTCCTGCTGCTGTACCTCGACCCTCAGGCCGTCGTGATAGTCGTCAACATGGGCGCGGCCCTGGCCTTCGGCTACATGTTCATCGATACCCGGAGGGAGGTACAGTACCGGGAGATGGCGCCCATAGCCGTCGCCGGAGTCCTGGGCGCGCCCGTCGGCGCCTACGCCCTCACCCAACTGGACCCGCAAGCCCTGCGCATTGGCATCGCCGCACTGGTCCTGGCGGTTATGGTCCTCGTAATCGTCAACAAGCCCTGGCTGGTCCCCGTCCCCAAGGTCACCGGGCCTGTGATTGGCTTCTGCGCCTCCGCAATGATGACGAGCCTCGCCATTGGCGGGCCTCTCTTAATGCTCTTCCTGTTGGGACGGGGCCAGGGCCGTCAGGACATACGGATCTCGTTGGCATTCTACTTCACCGCCGTGTACGGCGCCGCTCTGATCGGCTATGCAATCCGGGGCCTGATAACCGTAGACCGCCTGCTGCTGGCGGCCGCAGCCATCCCCGCAATGGCCCTCGCATACTGGCTCTCGGTACGCCTGACCGGAAGGATGAACGCCAGGGTCTTCCGGCTGGCAGTCGTCCTCGTCATCACTGCAACCAGCACTTTGGTATTGGTCCGGGGGCTCATTGGGCTTTAGCTGGTCTGGACGCTGTCCATCGCGGCTATTGGAGACTGTTACAATGAGTACCATCTGCAAGCGGGCCAACTCGCTGCACCTCTCTGTTAGCAATTCTGGACTTAGAAGCGGCCGCAACAACGCCCGCGAGCCTCAATTGGCAATGGCTAAACCCTTCCTGGACCAGGAGAGTTGCGAAGCTGCTCTGCAGAGCGTCAATCAATAGGCGAGTGCAGCGGGTATGTGGTTTAACAGGTGGGTATTTCCAACCAGAGCCTTGGAGGTTTGGCACAAAGACAGGGTGCCGCTGCCCCAGGGTGTTGCCGCTGTCCTGGCGATAGCCGTCGTCACCCCGCTCGCCGTCATACTTCCCCAGATTGGGCTGTCCCTTATTGGGATAGCTCTAATACCCCTGGGGCTTCTGGACGCACTCTTTGGCGGGCGGCATTGGGATGGACAGGTTTCCAAAAAGCGAAGGCTGGTTTCTGTAGGACTGATCGCGGCCGGGATAGGGGCCATAGCAGCCCGCATCATCGTATGGTGACCGTAACCTAGCAGCCCCAACCGGTCGGATGGACACTGGTCCAACGGGCGCGCCTAGACCTAATCCAAAACAGTCAATGTAGCTACGAACAGGGGAGGAGCGCTGCCCAAGAGTCATCGGTATCCTCCGACCGGCAGTTACGATGCACTTGTAATCGGCGCGGGGCCCAACGGATTGTCGGCCGCTATAGCCATCGCCCAGGCAGGGCATTCCGTGCTGGTTATGGAGGCAAAAGACACTGTCGGAGGCGGCGCGCGGTCTGCCCCCCTGACCCTACCCGGATTCCTTCACGACGTGTGCTCGGCGGTCCACCCATTGGGGGTAGGTTCGCCTTTCTTCTCCTCATTGCCGCTCGAGGAGCACGGCCTGGAATGGGTCCAGCCCCCGGCTCCGTTGGCCCATCCCCTGGACGACGGGTCCGCGGTAGCGCTGGAGCGTTCGGTCGAGGCGACCGCCGCCGGCCTGGGGTCCGATGCGGCGTCGTACCGGGGTCTGTTTGGGCCTCTCGTCCGACACTGGCCCAAGCTCACCGACGACATTCTCGGATCCCTGCAAATTCCACGCCACCCGCTGGTGACCGCCCGTTTCGGCTTGACCGGCCTGCGGTCGGCGGTGTCGCTGGCCAAAGCACGCTTTAGCGGCGAACGCGCCAGGGCCATGTTCGCCGGGCTGGCGGCCCACTCCATGTTGCCCCTGGAACGGCCCGTGAGCGCCGCGTTCGGCCTGGTGTTGGGGGCCTCCGGTCATGCCGTCGGCTGGCCCATGCCCCGGGGCGGAGCCCAGCAGATAGCCCAGGCCCTGGCTTCCCATCTGGCCTCTCTCGGCGGGAATATAGAGACGGGGGTGCTTGTGGAGCGCCTGCAAGACCTGCCCTCATCCTCCGTCACCCTCTTGGACATCACTCCCCGGCAAGTCATCGAGATTGTTGGAGAACGCCTGCCGGGCCGCTACAAGCGTAGGCTGGAGGCGTACCGCCATGGGCCGGGAGCCTTCAAGATGGACTGGGCGTTGAGCGGGCCGGTACCCTGGAAAGCCGCCGAGTGTATGCGGGCAGGTACGGTGCATCTGGGCGGAGCGATGGACGAGATCGCCCACGCCGAGAGTGAGGTCTGGCTCGGCCGCCACCCGGAGCGGCCCGTCGTTCTGGTTTCTCAGCCCAGCCTGTTCGACCCGTCACGCGCCCCGGAGGGGCAGCACACGCTGTGGGCCTACTGCCATGTGCCCAACGGTTCGGACTTCGATATGTCCGACAGGATAGAGTCGCAGATCGAGCGGTTCGCTCCGGGCTTCCGCGATTTGGTGTTGAAGAGGAGCGTCCGGCCTCCCGCCGCGCTGGAGGAGTACAACCCCAACTACATCGGCGGGGACATCAACGGCGGCGTTCAGGACCTGCGCCAGCTTTTCTCCCGGCCCGCCGGCTTTACCAACCCCTACTCCATCCCGGCAACCGACCTTTTCATCTGCTCATCGTCGACGCCGCCCGGAGGAGGCGTCCACGGCATGTGCGGATACTTCGCAGCTAAGGCCGCCCTCCGCCGCCTCAACCGCTGACCCTGTTCTGGCACTGCAGCGGCGACTGGATGCTAACGAGCTAGCTTCCAAGGCAGAACTCGCCCGCCAACTGGGTGTCACACGAGCTCATGTTACACAGGTCCTGAGTTTGCTTCACCTTGCACCTGAGGCGGGATTGTTGGTCCTGAACCTCGGTGACCCCATGAAGATGAAGTGGTTGGGGATACATAAATTGCGGTCACTGCTGCGCCTCCCGGTGGAGGAACAGATCAGCCCGATTAAGGGGACGCAGCACAGCGTACTCGAACAGTAACACTGATAATCGTCCATGTTGCTTCTCTAGCCTGTGGGTTGTGACTCGTCCTCCTGGTGGCCGTCAGTTGGCGGGCGACTGTCTCGTTGTGTTCGGAACTAACTGGGAGTGGCCCTTTCTATGATGATTGCGCCCTCCGTTGGCGTCGCATCGTAGTTGCGTAGAATCCCGAGGGCGGCCAACCGCCCCAAATCCGGTGAGACGGGGCAGCCAGACCTGTCGAGAGATCTTGCATTTTCCGTACTGTAGTATGCTTTGCATTTGCGATATAGTTTCCCCAGATATTTCGACGACATCAAGGGGGGACAGCGCAGTGTCAGACCACAGGACTCGTAGTTGGAAGGGATGAGGCGCCATCGCCGAACAACACTTGGCTCAGTCGCCGACTGTCGGAGCACCTATGAACCTTGCCGCTAGACCAAAGCTTGCAGTCCTGCTTATTACCGTCTTAGCGGCACTTGCCTTTGCCGGGGCTCTGGCTTGCAGTGACAGATCCGAACCTACCCCGACGCCGGAACCCACAGAGGCGACCCTGCCCGCCGAATTTATGGCTAAGGTGTTTGATGGGACCGTGACTTGGCAGGACCTGTTAGACGCCCTTGATCCCGACCAGCAGGCATGCGTTCAGTTCTATCTGCAAGGCTTCGTGGACTTCTCCCTTGACGCCCGAATACTAGAATTCTCTTTTGGTGCCGCCGCAATGTTCCGTTGCCTCCCGGATGGCCCGGCCAACGCCCTGTTCTTCACCCTCCTGACAGAGGAAGTGCCTAACAACCTGATGACCGCGGAGGACAGGCACTGCGTGGATAGGCAGGTGGAGGATTATGGTATCGGTGCCATGGTCGAGACATTGGCTCTGGGCCCTCTGGGCCCCTACTCAGACGAGTATGTAACCGTCAGTAGTAAACTCCTTAAGTGCGTCCCCGGGCTGCTATTAGCGGCGTTACTTGATGATGCCGGCGTGACCGCTGAAGACGTAAGCGATGAGGTGGTCCAATGCATGGGGCTGGTCATCCAGCAGGCCATAGACGACAACATGGCGGCTTGGGTAGCGGCGACTGGAGGGGATGTGCATTTCCGTGGAGCGGAGGTGCTTTTCCAAGACACCTCCGAATGGACGATATCGAATCTATACCTGTGCTCCCGCGACGACTTCATCAGAATGGGCATTTCGGGGTTCAAGACCGAGGAATCGATACATCCGACCATAACCCAACACTTCGTCGGCGAGGCATTAAGGCGGTACGAAAGGGACGGGCTGGACGCCACCCTGGAGTATTACAACTCCCCCGACTCGGTGGACGGCCAGTGGTACGTGTTCATTGTCGGTGAGGACGGGACTATCATCGGCCACTATGATCCGGACCACGTCGGTCTGGACGTCGCCTCCCTTGAGGACTCTGAGGGGTATCTCTACGGCCCGGCCACACTGTGGGCCGACGAGAAGGGGCGATGGGCCAGCTTCGTGCACCTGAACCCCGAGACGGGGGAAGTGCAGAGAAGGCACAGCTGGGTGGTGCGGCGGGACGGACTCATATTCGGTTCCGGCTGGTACGAATAGGGCGGAGCCAACTCCTAAGCAGGCGGTGCGATGGTCCCATGATTAACGCCAAGAAGTTGGAAGCGTTTGTGATGGACCGGATCAAAGAGAACATACTTACCGAGGAGAATCTAGGAGCGTTGGTATGTTTGGTCAATGAGGAACTACGATTGTACAAGCGCCGTGCGGCAGAACAGCTTGATCGTTTGAATCGGGAAGCTGAGTCAATAGAGCATAGCCTAGCCAAATTGTACGCCGCTTTGGAGAGCGGAAAGGTGGATAACGACTTGGCGCCCGGGCTGAAGAAACTGAGGGTCAGACAACGGGAGATTGAAGAGAAGAAGGATGAGACGCTTGACGAAACCAATCCAACGGTGGGCAACTCCTTCGACCCGCTGGCGATGGGCCACTACCTCGAAGAACTTAAGACGATCCTACAGGGCGCATCATTCCTTGAATGCAATACCTCCCTGGGCGCCTTCATCAGAAGGATCGACTTCAATAGGCGGGAGGTCGGTATCGAGTACACGGCGCCGATTCCCGTCGGCTATGGGTTAACCGAAACGACCGAGGTACTGCGTATGAGGAGCTGTGGCTCCCCGAGTAGGATTCGAACCTACGACCTAGCGGTTAACAGCCGCCCGCTCTACCGCTGAGCTATCGGGGATCGAAACGCGGCGCTTGGCGCGCCCGCTGCGGCTGAGGCATTGTAGCACCTGCTACCCGCCCCCTCAAGAGGCCTAGCCTGCGGCTAAGACCATAAATAGGGGCGCCGGAGAGGTCCCCGTAAGGATCCCCCCGGCGCCCACGACGGCAGACCCGTAGGTCAGGCGGGCTTACTTACCCGAGTCCTGTGGCACCGACACCTTGAGCTGCTTGGCCTGCTTGGCCTCCAGCTTGGGAAAGGCAATGGTCAGCACGCCGTTCTCGTACCGCGGTTGCGCCTTGTCCGTGTCCAGGGTGTCGGGCAGCCGGAGCGAGCGGTGGAACGAACCCGTGCGCCGCTCCCTCATCAGGTAGTTGCCCTCCTTGTGTTCCTGAACCTCCCCGGCGCTCTCGCCCCGGATGGTCAGCACGTTGTTCTCGATGGACACGTTGATTTCGTCCGGGTTGACCCCGGGCAGCGACGCATGTACGACCATCTCGTCGCCCTCCTGCGTCACGTCCATCGGAATCGCCCAGCTCTCCACGCTCCCCGCAGAGTTCCTGGGGGCAAACACCCGCCATAGGTGGTCCATGTTCGCCTGCATCCGGCGCAGTTCGTTGAAGGGGCTCCAGTGTCGTATCACCATTTTGTGCCTCCCTATCGATAGGATGGTGTATTGCCAACTTAGTTGATATGCTTCGTGTCAATCTTGGCAAGTCCCATGTTACAGAGTTGAGTATTCTTTGTCAAGTCTTTTTATAAATATACATAATCTTAATTGACTTAACGTGGCAATCAACATATAATATCCGTATTAATCACCGTCCCGTACATGAGGGACCCAGATATGACCGCCAATTACTACGATTTGCTGGGAGTCGCCCGTGACGCCGGGGACAAGGACGTCCGCCAGGCGTACCGCAAGCTGGCCCGCGAACACCACCCGGATGTTAACGGCGGCGACAAGGCTTCGGAAGAAAAATTCAAGCAGATTAACGAGGCCTACCGCGTCCTTTCCGATCCGGAGAAACGCCGGAAGTACGACAAGTACGGCGACAACTGGGCTAACTGGGAGCAGATAGAGGCGGCCCAAGCCCGCTCCGGGCCTGGCGGAAACTTCCGCTGGTCCAACTTTGGCGGCGACGGCGACGCCGTTTTCACCTTTGGCGACGGCCGGGGCAACCCCTTCGAGGACCTGTTCGCCAACCTCGGACAAGAGCGCCGGCGGCCCGCCCCCGTGGAATACTCGGCGGCCATCACCCTGGAAGAGGCCTTTCAGGGCACCACCCGCGTGCTGGAACTGCCCCAGGGACGACGCTTGGAAGTCAAGATTCCCCCCGGAGTGGACGACGGCTCCAGGGTGCGCGTCGCCGCCGGAGAAGGCCGGCAGGGCACCGTATACGTGGTGGTGTCGCTGCAAAAGCATGCCAAGTTCCAGCGTCAGGGCCGAAACCTGTATACCGAAGTTGACGTGCCCTTGGAAGACGCCGTGTTGGGCGGCGAGATCAACGTCCCTACTCTGGCCGGCAGGGTCGCCCTGACCATCCCGCCGGAGACCCAGAACGGCCGCCGCTTCCGCCTGGCCGGCCAGGGAATGCCGGAACTGCGGAAGTCTGACCAGCGCGGAGACCTGTACGCCACGGTCAACGTGAAGTTGCCCACCGGCCTCAGCCAGGAACAAAGGGACCTGTTCACACAGCTCCGCGACTCCCGGGCCGCACAAGGAGGATAGCCATGGTATCTGAACGACAATTCTTAGAAGAGCCCTGTTTCATCATCAGCGTGGCCGCTCGCATGGTGGGCGTCCACGCCCAGACCCTGCGCTACTACGAGCGGGTCGGCCTGGTGTGGCCCTCCCGCACCGTGGGTAGGCAGCGCCTGTACTCCATGGCCGACCTGGAGCGCATACGCAGGGTCAGGAACCTGACCGACGAAATGGGCGTAAACCTGGCCGGGGCCGAGGTAGCCCTGAAGCTCATGGGCCGCATCGAGGCCCTGGAACGGCAGGTGGAGGACCTCAACGACGAAATTACCCGCCTGCGAGGGAGAAATACCGCCGATGTCAGGCCGCCCAGGGACAACCCCCGGCAATGATCCCAGCCCATAGACAACAATTCACCCGTCCAGGGGGCACACTAGCCCTCGGGGAGGAGAAATGGCGCTAAGACCGGAACAATTCACCGAGCAAGCCCGGGAGGTGCTCAACAACTCCCAGGAGTTGGTACGCCAGTACAACCACAGCCAGTGGGACGTGGAACACATTCTACTGGCCCTGCTGGACTTGGAAGAGGGTCTCCCCGGCGACATCCTCAACGAACTGGGAATCTCGGCCGCCGCCGTGAAGGCCAAGCTGCGCCAGGCCCTGGAAACCGGCGCTAAAGTAGCCTATGAGCAGAACCAGATCTATGCCACTCCCCGGGCCCAGCGGCTGCTGGATAATGCCAAGAAGGAGTCCGAACGCCTGAAGGACGACTTCATCGGCGCTGAACACCTATTTATCGCCGCCGTCATGGAGTCCCAGGGCGAGTCGGCCCAGGTACTCAAAGAGTTCGGCATCGACCAGGAGCGGGTCTACCAGGCCCTCACCAAGGTGCGCGGCGCTCACCGGGTAGACGACCCCAGGGCCGAGAGCCGCTATCGCTCCCTTGAAAAGTACTGCATCGACCTGACCAAGCTGGCCCGGGAAGGCAAGCTGGACCCCGTGGTGGGAAGGGACCTGGAGGTGCGGCAGGTGATGCAGACCCTGACCCGCCGCAAGAAGAACAACCCGGTGATCATCGGCGAGGCCGGCGTGGGCAAGACCGCTATTGTCGAGGGCCTCGCCTCCCGCATCGTTGCCGGCGACGTGGCCGACTCTCTCAAGGACCGCCGCGTGTTGGCCCTGGACATGGCCGCCCTGGTGGCCGGCTCCAAGTTCCGCGGCGAGTTCGAGGAGCGGCTCAAGTCGGTAATTGACGAGGTAAAGCAGGCCCAGAGAGAGGTCATCCTCTTCCTGGACGAGATACACACCATGGTCGGCGCCGGCGCCGCCGAAGGGGGCATCGACGCCAGCAACATGCTCAAGCCGGCCCTGGCCAGGGGAGAGCTCCAGTGCATCGGCGCCACCACCCTGGACGAATACCGCCGCTATATCGAAAAAGACACCGCCCTGGAGCGCCGGTTCCAGCCCGTCTTCTTGGAGGAGCCGTCAGTCGACGAGACCGTGGAAATACTCAAGGTGCTGCGCCCTCGCTACGAGGCGCACCACAAGGTAACCATCGACGACTCCGCTCTGGTAGCCGCTGCCCGGCTCAGCGACCGCTACATCACGGGGCGGCAACTGCCCGACAAGGCCGTGGACTTCATCGACGAGGCTGCCAGCAAGCTGCGTATCGATGCCGAAAGCCTCCCCTCCGGCCTCAAGGAAATGGAAGAGCGCATCCGCGGGTTGTCCGACCAGGAGGAAGCGGCAGCCCAGAGGTCCGAATACGAACAGGCGGCCCAGTTGCGTACCGAACGCCTGCGCTTGGAGGAGGAGTTCGAGCCGGAGCGGCAGCGCCTGCTGGCCGACCGCAACGTCGACATGGTGGTCGGCGAGGCCGACATCGCCGAGCTGGTCGCCAGTTGGACCGGCATACCCGCCGGGCGCTTGCTGGAAGGGGAGTCCGAGCGCTTGATTCACATGGAGGACTCCCTCCACCAGCGCATCATAGGGCAGGAAGAAGCGGTGGTCGCCGTGTCGGAGGCCATCCGCCGGTCCCGGTCCGGCCTCAGCGACCCCCGGCGGCCGATAGGCAGCTTCATCTTCCTGGGCCCCACCGGCGTCGGCAAGACCGAGCTGTCCAAGGCCCTGGCCGAGTTCCTGTTCGACGACGAGGCCAACATGGTCCGGGTGGACATGTCCGAATACATGGAGAAGCACACCGTCTCCCGCCTCATCGGCGCCCCTCCTGGGTACGTCGGCTTCGACGAGGGTGGCCAGCTTACCGAAGCAATCCGCCGCCGGCCCTACCGGGTCGTGCTCTTTGACGAAATTGAGAAGGCCCACCCTGACGTGTTCAACATCCTCCTGCAGATCCTGGAGGACGGCCGGCTCACCGACGGCCACGGCCGCACAGTTGATTTCCGCAACACCGCCATCATAATGACCAGCAACCTGGGAACCGAAGTGCTCCGGCGGCAACCCTTTGGCTTCAGGGCCGACGGGCGCGACGGCGGCGTGGACGCGCAGCAACTCCGGGACTCGGTCAACGACGCTCTCAAGCGGGCGTTCCGTCCCGAGTTCCTCAACCGCATCGACGAGACCATCATATTCGACCCGTTGACCCAGGACGAGATAGTCAAGGTGGTGGAACTCATGGTCAATGACGTGCGCCGCCGCCTGGAGGACCGGGAAATCACCTTCGAGCTAACTCCCGAAGCCTCCCGCTGGCTGGCGCAGGAAGGGTTCGACCCGGTGTACGGCGCGCGTCCGCTGCGCCGGGCGGTGCAGCGGCACCTGGAAAACGCCCTGTCCAAGGGAATCCTGGGCGGTGAATATCAGGCGGGAGACCACGTAGTGGTCGACACCGGCGATGCGGGCCTGACGCTGCACCGGCCCGCCGTCACCGCCCCCGCTGCTTAGCGGCCCCGTAGGTCTCGCCTGACTGTTGGCGCGTCGTCTCCATAGCGTGTATTCTGGCCCTGTACTCTTGAACATGCTTTAACCAGGGCACGGGAGACGCCAATGATCCGCAGCATCGACGGCAAAACACCCCGGATTCATCCCACGGCCTTCGTCAGCGAGGCGGCCTATATCGTGGGCGACGTGGAGATCGGGGCGGGTACCAATGTCTGGCCCGGAGCGGTTATCCGGGGTGATTACGGCAGGATAATCATCGGCAAGGACTGTTCCATCCAGGACAACTGCGTAATCCACACCGACGACTTCCTGGAGTTTGGCGACAACGTGCTCATGACCCACGGCGCGGTCGTCCACGGGGGACGGGTGGGCAACAACGTCCTCCTCGGCATCAACGCCGTGCTGCTGGAAGACGCCCAGGTGGGCAACTACTGCATCATCGGCGCCGGCGCGGTTGTCCGGGGCGGCGCCCGGGTCCCCGACAATTCCCTGGTTGTCGGCGTTCCCGGCCAGGTGAAACCGCTGACCGATGAGCAAGCCAAGCGCCTGCAAGACCCCACCGCCAATTACCGGCGCAACGCCCGCCGCTTCATCGACGCCGGCCTGGGGCTGGAAATACCGGCGAAGCCGGAATAACGCTGCCTATGTCCACTGAACCCGCCAAGCTGCCCCTCCCGCTGGCCGGTGTCCGCGTGCTGGACGTTACCCACATCGTCGCCGGCCCCTTCTGCTCCGTGATACTGGCCGACATGGGCGCGGAGGTCATCAAGGTCGAACGCCCCGGCGTCGGCGAGGGCGCCCGCATCAACGGCCCCTTTGTCCAGGGCCCCCACGGCCAAAAGGTAAGCGCCCGTTTCCTGGGCGTCAACCGCAACAAGAAGTCGGTGACCCTCGACCTGCGGGACCTTCGCTGCAAAGCTACCCTCTTGAGAATGGTGGAAGTCTCCGACGTGCTCCTGGACAACCTGGGCCCCGGGTCCCTGCGACGGCTTGACCTGGGTTACGACGTGCTCAAGGAAACAAATCCGGGCCTGGTGTACGCCAGCATCACCGGGTACGGCGACAGCGACGCCCTGCGCGGCCCCTACTCCCACTGGCCGGCCCACAATCCGGCCATTCAGGGCATGGCCGGCTGGATGGAGGTCACCGGCACCCCAAGCGGCCCGCCCCAGATGGTCGGCGACAACGTCGGCGACTCGGTTCCTGGCGTCTGGACCGCCCTGGGCGTCGTCCTGGCCCTGGAGACCCGGCGCAAGACCGGCCAGGGCCAGCACGTGGACATGGCCATGTACGACTGCATGTCCGCCCATACCACCAGCAGCATGCCCTACTACCAGGCCACGGGGCGCGTCACCGGTAGGGCCAGGGAGAACATGATTAGCGCCCAAATCGCAGTGAAGGCAAAAGACGGCTACGCAGTGCTGGCCGGCGCCGCAGGAACGGACAAGTGGACCGCCCTGTGGCGCATGGCGGGCCGCGACGACCTGGCCGACGACTCCCAGTACCTGGGCGGGCAGGACGTAAGCGCCGAATTCTACTACGACAACGTAGTCCCGGCCATCGAGGAATGGTCCAAGGACCTGTCCAAGTGGGAGGTAGCCGAACGGCTCACCGAAGCCGGGTTCTCCATGGGCGTGGTGCAGGACCAGGCGGACATGGACCAGTGCCCCCACCTGGAAGCAAGAAAGATGTTCGTCGACTCCGGGGATACCCTGGGCGGCCCCTTCCGCACCGTCAGGACCCCCATCCAGCTCACCGGCTCCGTCGACATTCCCGTCGCCCCGCCGCCGTTGCTGGGCCAGAACAACCGCGAAATCCTCTGCGGCATCGGCGGCCTAACCGGTGACGAGTTAACGCAGATGCAAGATGATGGGGTTGTGTAGAGGCTAGTCCCCGCGTCCCCGTATTCCGGTATCTGCGCAGCGACTAACTGTTACTGGCCGCGCAGTTTTGGCCTTATAATAGTTTTCCGTACAACACGATGCGTTAGGAAAAGGAGAGAGACCACTGTTCCAAGCGCCCCGCGGCACCACCGACCTGTTGCCGGTGGAGCAAAAATACTGGCGGTACATCGAGTCCAAGGCGGTGGAGTTGGCCCGCCGGTACGGCTACGGCCGTATCGACACCCCCGTCTTCGAGGACTCGGAGCTGTTCGTTCGCTCCGTGGGCGAAGGCACTGACATCGTTGAAAAAGAGATGTACACCTTTGCCGACCGGGGCGGCGACAGCGTAACCCTGCGCCCTGAGGGCACCGCTCCCGTATGCCGCGCCTACCTGCAGCACGGAATGCATAACCTTCCACAGCCGGTGCGGCTCTACTACTTCTGCCCGGTGTTCCGCTACGAGCGGCCCCAGGCCGGCCGCTTTCGCGAGCACCATCAGTTCGGCATCGAAGCCCTGGGCGACGCCGACCCCTCGGTGGATGCCGAGGTTGTTGAATTCGCCTGGCGGTTGGTGCTGTCCCTCGGCCTGCGAGACGTGTCCCTTTACGTCAACAGCATCGGCGACGCCCAGTGCCGGCCCGCCTACATTAAGGACCTGGCGTCATACTACTCCGGCCACGGCGACAAGCTGTGCCCTGAATGCCGGACCCGCTTGACCAGGAACCCGCTGCGGCTCTTGGACTGCAAGGTCGAGACCTGCCGCGCCCTGGGAGACGACGCCCCCAAGTCTGCCGACCGTCTATGCGACGATTGCGGGGCTCACTGGGAGGCGTTTCAAAAGAGCCTGGCCCTTCTGGGCATCCCCTATCAGGTCGAACACCGCCTGGTGCGCGGGCTGGACTACTACACCCGCACCGTGTTCGAAGTCCAACCTCTGGACGGCGGCGCCCAGTCCACCATCATCGGCGGCGGCCGGTACGATGGGTTGATACAGGAACTGGGAGGCCGCCCCACGCCGGGCATTGGCTTTGCCACCGGCATGGAACGCCTAACCCTGAACCTGAAGAACAGCGAAGTACCAGTTCCCGACGAGCCCTCCCCCTCGTACCTTGTGGCCAACGTCGGCGACGCTGCCCGGCCCGCGGCCATGGAACTGGCCGTGAAGCTCCGCCGAGCTGGCGTCGGCGCTATCCTGAGTAGCGGGTCGCGGGGTCTCAGGGGCCAGATGCGCCAGGCCAATGCCCTGAACATTCCCTACGCCCTGATCTTGGGCGACGATGAGATAGCCCGGGGAGAAGTTGCGGTTCGGGATATGCAGACCTCTTCCCAGGAGACCAAGCCGCTGGCCGACTTCTTGCAGGAGTTGGGCGCCTAGCGCTGGCTCCGTGAATCTTACGGGTTCGCAAATTAAGACCTTAGGAATGACGTTAACGCCGGAACATAAGGCATGCTGACCAAGCGCATAATCCCTTGCCTGGACGTGGACGACGGGCGCGTGGTCAAGGGCGCCAGCTTCGTCAACTTGCGCGACGCCGGCGACCCGGTGGAGTTGGCCGCTGCCTACAACCGGGAAGGCGCAGACGAGTTGGTGTTCCTGGACATCACCGCCAGTTCGGACTCACGGGAGACCATGGTGGAAGTGGTCCAGGGAGTGTCGGAGCAGGTGTTCATACCCCTCACCGTTGGCGGCGGCATTCGCAGCGTCGACGACGTAAGGCGTATGCTCCGCGCCGGGGCCGACAAGGTGTCCATCAACACCGCCGCCGTCAACGACCAGTCCCTGGTCAGCCGGGGAGCTGACCAGTTCGGCAACCAGTGCATCGTTGTCGCCATCGACGCCAAGTCGGTAACCCCAGGGACCGTACCACAGACAAACGACAGCGACGGCCTCGGCCTCGATAGCGATTCGGGTTGGGAGGTTTACACCCACGGGGGGCGGACGCCCACCGGCGTGGACGCGGTCAAGTGGGCCCGGCGGGTGGTGGAACTGGGCGCTGGGGAGATCCTGCTGACCAGCATGGACGCCGATGGACAGCTTGCCGGCTACGATCTGGACTTGACCCGCACGTTGTCCCAGGCCGTGGAAGTGCCGGTCATAGCCAGCGGCGGAGCGGGCAACCTGGACCACCTGTGCCAGGCGTTTACCCAGGGACAGGCCGACGCCGTCCTGGCCGCCAGCATCTTCCACTTCGGGACTTATTCGATAGCCGAGGCCAAGGAGTACCTGTCCCGGCAGGGCATTCCCATGCGCCCGGTGGCGAGCGTCGGGGATTAGATTAATAGCATGGGACCAATCACCGCCGTGATATTCGACATGTACGAGACCCTGGTGCAGAACCCGTCCGACCGTTGGATTGACGGCATTGAAGCCATCATCCGGGAGCAGTCGCTGGATGCCAGCCCGGACTGTCTCTTGCGGGAATGGTTGGTCGGCAACGCCGAGTTCCGCGAAAGCCGGGACGACGCCAACGGGCCGTTCCAAACATACTTCGAAGCCTGGCGGAACGGCTTTGCCGGCGCCTTCACCCGTCTGGGCATTGCAGGCGACGCCGCCGGCGCCAGCCGCAGCTTCATCGGCTTTCTGTCCCGGCGGGACCCCTATCCCGAAACCGTGGAGGCCGTCACGTTGCTGCAGGACCGCTGGAGGACCGCCGTCCTATCCAACGCCGACGACGATTACCTCATGCCCAATTTGGTGCTGCTGGGACTGGAATTCGAAGCCGTGCTGTCTTCCGAAGAGGCCCGCTCCTACAAGCCCCACCCCGAACTCTTCCGCCAGATGTTGAAGCGGCTCGACGTCTCTCCCGGCAGTGCAGTCTACGTCGGAGACCGCCAATACGAGGACGTTAAGGGCGCTCGCGGCGTCGGCATCAACGCCGTCTGGATAAACCGCACCGGCGAGCCTCTGGACCCGCGATTGCCCGAGCCTGCCCGCCAAATCAAAAGCCTGCTGGAGTTGCCCGCCGTCTTGGCGGCCTGGCCTCCGGCCCGGGACGGAGAATCATGAAACTCAAACTTAACCAGCAGGGCCTGATTCCCGCCATCGCCCAGGACGCCAACACCGGCCAGGTGCTCATGTTGGGGTATATGAACCCCGGTTCCCTCAAGAGGACCATGGAAGGCACACAGGTGTGGTTCTACAGCCGCAGCAGGGAAGACCTGTGGCACAAGGGCGAGATTTCAGGCAACTATCTGAACCTGAAAGAGGCCTGGCTGGACTGCGACGCCGACACTATCTTACTGAAGGTAGACCCAGACGGTCCCACCTGCCACACCGGCAATACTTCCTGCTTCTTCACGGCCATGGACCAACTGCCCGACGAATACGAGGTGACCGAGTCCGGCCCCGGAATCCTCGACGAACTATTCGCCGTAATCCGCGACCGGCAACAGAGCCTTTCCGAGGACAGCTACACGGCCCGGTTGCTGGGGGAGGGGACGGCGAGGGTTGCCCAGAAAGTCGTTGAGGAGGCCGGCGAAGCCGCCATCGCCGCTGCCGGGGGTGACCAGGAGAATCTGCCCAAGGAAATGGCCGACCTGTTCTACCACTCCCTGGTGCTGCTGGCAGCCTCCGGTGTGTCTCCCCAGGCGGTGTGGGAGGAGTTGCGCAGCCGCCGCAAGTAGCGGTCCCGCCGCTACCCTACACCTCCGGCGGCAGGTCTGCCCCCGGCGGGTACACCTGCCATTTGCCCCCTTGGTACACGGTCACGTTGCCGGAACCTACCACCCGCCAGTTCCCCGGACGTCCCAGGCACCCGGCCCGCGCGTCTATGCCCAGCGCCGTGATACCTGCCGGGGCCTGTTCGCGCAGTTGTTTGGCTACTTCTTCCGGGTTGCTGTTCTCGTGATGCGGCAGCGCAGCCGTCCCCGGCACGACGCCCAGGGCCTCCACCCATCCGCCACTGCTCGGCCGGCGCATCAGGGACCCCATTACCATTGCCCCGGCGCTGGAGCCGGCTAGGACCGTTCCTTGGGCCACCGCATCCAAGATGGCCCGCAGCAGCCGGGAGTCCTTTAATGACTCCAGCAAATGGTCGGGACTTCCGCCGGTGAAGTAAATTACCCCGGCATCCTCTACCGGCTGTATGAAAGCCGCATCGTTGGCCTGGGTCCCGTCCAATACCATAAGCCGGTCGGCGTCGGCCCCAAGGCTGTTGAAGTGGGTTACGCCGTCGTTGGCGGCCTTGGCCGGGCCTGTCACCGCCGCCGTTGGGATAACCAGCACCCGCGCCGGGTCCTGGCCCGAGGCCCGCATGATTTCCAGGTCCATCCCCTCGCACCCCGTGCGAAACTCCTCACCCCCGACTAAAGCGATTTCCCCCGTCATATATTTCTCCCGTACCAAAGCCCCTTCTCTACAAGGGCTATAGCTCAAATAAACGCCGCGGCCAGCCCCAGGAACAGCAAAAAGCCGATCACGTCGGTGAACGTGGTTACGAACACCGAGGACGATACCGCCGGGTCCATGCCCAGCCGCCGCAGCAAGATGGGCACCCCGGCTCCCGCCAGGCCCGCTACCAGCATGTTGCCCAGCATCGCCGCTCCCAGCACCAGCGCCAGCGTAAGGTTCCCCTTCCATCCATAGGCCACCAGGCCCACCGCTACTCCCAGCAGGGCCCCGTTGATCAGTCCCAGGGCCATTTCACGGCTCAGTATCCGCAGGCCCAGGTGCCTCGGCAGCTCGCCCAGGGCCATGCTGCGCACCACCAGGGTGACGGTCTGGGTGCCGCCTATGCCTCCTTGGCCCGCCACCACCGGCAGAAACACCGCCAGCGCCGTGAGCTTGAATATCGTCGACTCGAAGAAGCTGATCATCAGGGCCGCCAGCAGGACCGTGCCCAGGTTGATGTACAGCCACGGCAGTCTGCGGCGCAGCGAGTTGCGCAATGGGCCGGTGACCCGCTCTCCGGCAACCCCCGCCATGCGGTACATGTCCTCCGTGGCCTCCTCCTCCATCACGTCCACCATGTCCTGGGCCAGGATTACCCCCGTCAGCCGGCCGTCCCCGTCCACCACCGGAAGCCGGTTCAGGTTGTACCGCTCCATCAGGCGGGCGCACTCTTCCTGGTCGGTCTCCGCCGTCACCGAGATGATTTCCCGTTCGGCTATCTCTCCGACCAGCGATGTGGGCCGGGCCAGGGCCAGCCGGGCGATGCTCAGCGACCCCAGCAGCCGGTCTTCCTGGTCCAGCACCAATAGGGAATTGATGTTCTCCGCCTCCGGCCCCAGCAGGCGGACCTCGTCCAGGGCATTGGGCGCGGTCAACATCTCCCTTACCACCGGATAGTCCAGGGTCATCAACCCGCCGGCTGAGTCGTTGCGGTACTGGAGGAGCGAGGCGACTTCCTGGCGGTCGGTCATAGCCAGCAGGCATTGCTCCAGCCTTTCCTCGGGTAAGAGTTGCAGGATGTCGGCGGCGGCGTCCGGACTGGTCTGTTCCAGGATGCGGGCCAGCCTTTCGGTCTCGATGTCCCTGGACAGGTCGGACGCCGCCCTGGGCTCCATCTCTTCGAAAATGCCTGCAATCTCTGTCGGCGTGAGGGCCTCCAACAACAGAATTTGGCTGTCTTCGCCCACGCTCTCCAGCGCACCGCCTTGGTCGACGGGGTGTAGCCGACGCAGCAAGTCCAGCGCGGCCTCAGTCTGGCCGCCGCCCAGGAGTTCCTGGATTTCCAGGGCGGCCAGCTGCATCAGGCCTTCCCGGAACAGGTTCCGGCCCTCGGCCTGCGGGTCCTCTCTGATGTCGTCTGGTTTGGACATACGGCTTATTCTATCAGCCAGACCCGGATTCCCTGCTCCGTTCATGCAGGCCGCTGCAATGTCCTCTCAGAGATCTACCCGTGGCGCCGCGATGGTTCGAACGACCCGGACCTTCGCATCCCGGCGCATAGCAATGTTTGTCACAGCTGGACGGCCAGGCGTGTGTGGACGCTGCCCGGTTTGTGATAGCATAGGCTTACGGCGCGCTCCTGGAGATTAAGCCTGGAGCGGCTTTGTATTCTTACTGGAGGACTGGATCCCGGTGGCAACCCTCCTGGCCGCAGACATAATCGCCGATATGGTGACCCGCTCGGTAGAGCAGGCCCGTAGCGACGGGTTCTTGCAGTTGGACACAGTGCCCGACGTTCAGCTTGAGCGGCCGTCCAACCCCCAACACGGCGATTTCGCCACCAGCCTCCCCTTGCGCCTCGCCAGGGCCACCAGGATTAACCCTCTGCAACTGGCGGAGGAGTTGGTGAAGCTGATTCCCGCCGGCGATCAGGTGCAGCGGGTCGAGGCCGCGCCCCCCGGATTCATCAACTTTTACCTCCGGGACAGTTGGATTCAGCAGCAGGTCGACGCCGTGCGGGCGGCCGGCCCTGAATACGGCAACCTGGAAATCGGCCGCGGCCGGCGCATGATGGTCGAGTTCGTCAGCGTCAACCCCACCGGCCCCGTCCACGTCGGCCACACCAGGGGAGCGGTGCTGGGCAGCGCCCTGGCCAACATCCTGTCTGCCGCCGGCTACGACGTCACCCGCGAGTACTACGTCAACGACGCCGGCAGCCAGATGGAAGCCTTCTACCGCTCCGTATTCGCCCGCTATCAGCAGGCCTTGGGCCGGGATGCCGCCATGCCCGCCAATGGGTACGTGGGCGACTACGTAACCGACCTGGCCCAGGAGATATTGACCGCCGAGGGTTCCCGCTTTGCCGAGTTGGATGAGGAGCAGGCCCTCAAGGATATCGGAGCGCATGCCCGTGACAAGATGGTTGCCTTGATTCGCGGCGACCTGGAACGCATAGGCGTGGTCTTCGACTCCTGGTTCAGTGAAGGGTCATTGTATCGGGACGGGGAATACGACGAGGCCGTCGGACTGCTGCGCGGCAAGGACTACCTTTCGCAAAGGGAAGGCGCCCTTTGGTTCAACTCCACCACACTGGGCGACGACAAGGACAACGTCGTAGTCCGCTCCACGGGAGAACCCACCTATTTCGCCTCCGACATCGCCTACCATTACAACAAGTTCATCCGCCGCGGGTTCGACGGCGTGGTCAACATCTGGGGCGCCGACCACCAGGGACATGTCCCACGTTTGAGGCTGGCCGTGGCCGCCCTGGGCATCGACGCCGACCGCTTGACGGTTCTCATATCCCAGATGGTCACCCTCAAGCGCGGTCAGGAGTTGGTCCGCGCCTCCAAGCGCGCCGGCGAGTTCGTCACCCTCCGCGAACTGGCCGACGAGGTGGGCATCGACGCCTGCCGCTACTTCTTCCTGGCCCGCAGCCCTTCGACACACATGGAATTCGACCTTGAGTTGGCCAAGAAAGAGTCCTCCGATAACCCCGTCTACTACGTCCAGTACGCCCACGCCCGCAACTCCGGCATACTGAACCTTGCCCGTAGCCAGGGCCTGGACTGGAGCCACGGAGACGTGTCCCTGCTGGAACACCCCAGCGAGCTGGCCCTCATCCGGGCCATGCTGCGGTTCCCCGAGCTGGTCGCCCACATGGCCAGGACTCTGGAGCCTCATCATCTTCCCCACTACACCATGGAGCTGGCCACGGCTTTCCACTGGTTCTACGAGAACTGCCGGGTGATTTCGTCCAACCTCGAAGACCGGCAGGTAAGCCTGGCCCGCCTGAAGCTGGTGGAATCCGCCCAGGTCGTCTTCCGTCGCTCCCTGGAATTGATGGGCATGAACGCCCCCGAACGCATGTAGCTCCCGACGCTGCGCCTCTGGCGCCCTATCTCACCACAGGGCCCTTCCTCAGGTTTCTCTACTCCAAAGCGCACCCAACTCCCCGCTGGCGGCCAACGAGTTGCGTAATTGGGACTGCGGACGGGCTTTCGACTATTGCCATGGGCAGTTGCACATAATGCCCGCATTTCGTAGCTGATTCACCTTGAATTAGGCGGCAGTTGGGTATATCATGATCCTTAGCTAAATCCATTTGTCTCCGGGTCGCCTCTCACCTGAAGTCATGACCGTGGTCCCGCCTAAAGGGACCGCACCGGCCAGGCCCCGGGTCGCCGGGCCCCCCGCTCCGCAGTGGCGGCGTCAAGCCGTTAGTCTAGTGGTTGGAGACCGAAACGCACACTACTAGATGCTGATTCTTCAGCGAATCACCAAGATGGCCTGGCGGTACCCCAAGCGCCTGGTTGTCGCCTACATAAGCTTCTCCTTGGCAATCGGGTTCTCACTGTCGATACCCTACGTCTTCGGCATCGCCATAGACCAACTGGTCGAATATCTGCCTGGCGGCGAGATAGAAGGCAAAGACGTAGCGGTTAGCACCCTGGTCTTGCTGGCCCTTGGCATACTCGGCTTGGCCGTGGGACAGGGCATTTTCGATTTCCTCCGGACCTACTCAACCGACTCCCTGTCCCAAATTGTCGCCTACGATATTCGTAACGCGATCTACGATAAGCTTCAGCACCTGAGCTTCGCCTACCACGACAAGGAGCACACCGGCGACCTGATGTCCAAGGCCACTTCGGACGTCGAAGCGGTGCGGCGTTTCGTTGCCATGGGCTTGGTCCGCTCCCTGGAAGTTGCCGTGCGGCTGGTGGTAATCACGGTGATTCTCGCCTTGACCAACTGGGAACTAGCCCTGATTAGCCTTGGCTGCATACCCTTCCTGGTTTTCAGGACCACCAAAGTCACCGCGCGGCTGCGGCACATGTGGCTGCGGGTCCAACAGGTCATGGCCCAGAGTGTCACAGTCATTCAAGAAAACCTGGTTGGCATCCACGTGGTCAAGGCCTTCGCCTCGGAAGAGTACGAGAAAAGAAAGTTCGAAGCCAAGGCACAGGAACTGCGTGCCGAGTACTACAAGTCTGAACGTCTGCAAGGCACCAACAGCGCTTGGATGACCTTCTACTTCACCCTCGCCATGGGCCTCATCATTTGGTACGGCGGCTGGGAGCTTATCCGGGGAGACCTGAGTGCGGGGGATCTGGCGAAGTTTGTTTTGTATCTGAGCCAGCTGACCTTTCCCATTCGCATTTTGGCCTTCATCATCAACAGCTTCTCCCGGGCCATTACCTCTGGACAGCGGCTTTTCGACATCCTGGACATGCCTTCGCCTGTACAGGAGACAACAGAGGCTGAGGACATGGGTCGGGCGCGGGGCTTCGTTCGCTTCGAGGACCTTTCCTTCGCCTACGCTCCAGAGGCCCCCGCATTAAAGCATGTCAATATCGCCGCTGAACCCGGGCAGGTTACTGCCATCCTGGGCGCTCCGGGCAGCGGCAAGACCACCATCATCAACCTGGTGCCCCGTTTCTACGACCCCACCGAAGGACGCATCACCGTTGATGGGCGTGACATACGGGACTTCACCCTGGAATCCCTCCGCCACAACATCGGGATGGTCCAGCAGGACGTGTTCCTCTTCGGCGCCACCATTCGCGACAACATCGCCTACGGGGCCACTGACGCGTCCCACGAGGACGTGGTGAAAGCAGCTAAGGTCGCCCAGCTTCATGACCACATCATGAGCCTGCCCAACGGTTATGACACCTTCGTCGGTGAGCGGGGCGCCACCTTGTCCGGCGGACAGCGCCAGCGCATGTCCATCGCCCGCACCATCCTCATCGATCCGCCCATCCTGATTCTCGACGACTCCACTTCCAGCGTCGACGTGGAAACGGAACGCCTCATTCACGACGCAATGACCAACGTCATGAAGGGCCGCACCACTTTCGTCATCGCCCATCGTTTGAGCACCGTACGGGAAGCCGACCAGATAGTGGTGCTCAACGACGGCGAGGTGGTCGAGCAGGGCAACCACGCCGAGCTCATGGCCCACCGGGGGATCTACTGGAACATCTACGAGTTGCAGCTCAGACCCCAGGAAGAGTTGCTCCTGGACGCCGCCCTGGTCCGCGACAGCGGAGGAGACGGCTAGATGCGCGGCGGTGGCGGTGGCGGCGGTTTCGGGGGCTTCATGGGCGGCATGCGCGGCCTGCAGAGCGCAGGTCTCCACGCCGCCAGTGTGGACAACCTCACCGATGACAATATCGTGGGCAAGGTCTACGACAACCGGGTGGTTGCCCGCCTGCTTACCTACGTCAAGTCCTTCAAGAAAGAGGCTTTCATCACCATTTGCGCCGTCCTCCTCTACACCTTGGCCAATGTCTTCATTCCCTTTATGGCGTATGCGGGTACGCAGGTCGTCAGCGGGAATGAGGTCAAGTTTTTGCACGTCGTCGTCTTCCCCGGAAAGGAGAGTGAGGCCCAGTCCGGTGACCAGGCCGCCCTCCTGGGGATAGACTACGCAGAAGGCGTCGAGACCACCAGGCGCCTGGTAGAGGATGTGAAACGGGCTGCAGCTGAAGGTCAGCGGCCTGGAGCCGTCACAGGTGACGCCGATACCAACGCCGGAGGCAACGTCCGGCTACTCCATATCGTAGGCATCATTTTCCTGTGCGTGGTCTTTGTGCACTTTGGCTCCAACTATCTCCAGATGGTCTTCATGCCCAGGGTCGGCCAGGGCGTGCTCTATCTGCTGCGTACGCAGATGTTCAACCATCTCCAGTCCCTTTCCCCCGCCTTCTTCCACCGCACCGAGGTGGGCCGGATCGTGTCCCGCAGCCAGAGCGACGTGCTGCAGCTCCAGGAGACCTTTGACCTGATGGTTGAAAGCTTCGCCGACTTGCTGAGTCTATTCGGCATTATTGTAATGATGCTCTTCATCGACTGGCAGTTGGCCCTGGTATGCCTGAGCATAGTGCCTGTGCTGCTGCTCCTTCTGGTCTACTGGCAGAAGTTCGCTCGCCACTCCTTCATGCGCATCCGGCGGGCCGTCGCCATGGTGAATGGGGAATACAACCAGAACATTACCGGCGTGCGGGTCGTGCAGAGCTTCAACAGGCAAGAACTCAATCTGCAGCACTTCGACTCGCTGAATAGAGAGCACTTGGATGCCAATTTGGAGGCCAGCAAGTTCTCAGGCGGCCTCATGCCGGTGGTGGGAACGCTGGTGGGCCTGGGCATGGGCTTCGGCGTCGTCCTCGTCGGCGGCCTCTTCGCTGCCGACGGCCTCGTCGAATGGGGGGTTCTCGTTGCCTTTGCCATGTACATCCAGCGCTTCTTCGAGCCCATCCGCCACTTGACCATGCAGTACAGCCAGTTGCAGCGGGCCATGGCCGCCGGCGTCAGGATATTCGAGATTTTGGACCTCAGGTCCGAGGTCACCGACTCTCCCGGCGCGCCGGCCATGCCTCCCCTCCAAGGCCACATCAGGTTCGAAGGCGTAGGCTTTCACTATGTCCCCGGCGTCAAGGTCCTCGACGACATCAACGTCGACATCAAGCCCGGCGAAAACGTGGCCCTGGTCGGCTCCACCGGCGCCGGCAAGTCCACCATGGTCACCCTCATTCACCGGTTCGCCGACGTCACCGAGGGCCGGATCACTGTCGACGGCTACGACATCCGGGACGTGAAGCGGCACTCTCTCGTGTCCCAGATGAGCATGGTTCTCCAGGAGCCCTATCTCTTTTCGGGCACCATAAGGGACAACATCCGCTACAGCCACGAAGATGCCAGCGACGATGACGTGGTGGCCGCGGCCAAGGGAGTAGGCGCCCACGACTTCATCATGGGCCTGGACGGCGGCTACGACAACGTCCTGGCTGAGCGAGGAGTCAACCTCAGTGTCGGCCAGCGCCAGCTATTGAGCTTTGCCCGGGCCATCGTCGGCAATCCCCGCGTCATCATCCTCGACGAGGCCACCGCCAACATCGACACCCAGACAGAGCTGCTGATTCAAGACGCCTTGAAGCGCATACTCCTGGGCCGAACGTCCATAGTGATCGCCCACCGCCTGTCCACCGTCCGCAACGCCGATAAGATCCTGGTCCTCGACCACGGTCGCCTGGTGGAGACCGGCAATCACCAAGAACTGTTGAAGCGCAATGGCGTCTACGCCCGGCTCTATGCAGTCAACTACGGCCTGCACAATGAGAATTGGGACACTCCCGGAGGCGACGTCCCGGCGCCCGCTCCTGCCGGCGACTAGTCCGCCAGCGCCCGCTCCATGGCCGACTCGAAAACGCTGTAAGGCTGGGCCCCGGAAAACATCAGGTTTCCTATCACGAAAGTGGGAATGCCCCTGATGCCGTAGCCCAGCGCCTCCTGGTACTGCTCCATAACCGTCGACGTGTATTCGCTGCCCTCTAACCGCGCCAGCAGGTCGGACGAGTCCAGGCCCACGCTCTCGGCCACAGTCCCAAGCGCCGTCAGGTCTCCCAGGTCCTGCCCGTCCTCCCACAGGGCCTTGTACGCCGCCTTGTGGAATTCCATGAACTTGCCGTGCTGCTGGGCGTACTCCGTCGCTTCCAACGAATACATGGTGTTTGGATACAACCGGGGCCGCCGCATAACCAACCCGGCCTCTTCGGCATGGCTCTTCAGGGGCTCGTTAAGCTCGTTGCCGCTTTGCCCTGGCTCGGGTTGCCGCAGTATCCCTTCTTTGGGTGTGTCCGGCCTCAGCAGGTAGGCCCTGCCTTCGACCGCAATGTCGTACTCCTCTGCTAGCTTGTCGACCCGGTCCAGGCCGATGTAGCACCAGGGTCAAACGTAGTCGTACCAGATCGCCACGCGTACCTGGCCGGAACCATTTTCCCACCTCTGTAGCGGCTTGGCCATTGTCAAATCCTCATTTGGGGCTGGCCCCCTGTTGGCTGTAGACCCTGCGGGTTGCACCCGAGTCTAGCAACGGCTGTCGCAGCCCGTCAAACCCGAAGCTGCCAAAGGACAAGTAAGCAGAGGAAAGACCGCCCGCCGGCAACGCCGGGGTCAGGGCTTGTGGTTGTTGGATTCCAGCGAGCGGGGAGCGTCCGCCAGCAACGGTTGCAGCTCCGCCAGGCTGCGTATCTTCGGGCAGTCGTCCACTTGGCTGTGCCAGCCGCCGCGGTCTATCAGCACCGAGTGCATGCCCACCGCCCTGGCCCCCAGCACGTCGGAACGGTACTGGTCCCCCACGTGCACTGCCTCGCCGGGGTCGGCAGCCATTCGTTCCAGCGCGGTCAGGAACACGGGGGGGTGAGGCTTCTCCGCCCCGGCTTCATTGGAGCCGACCACAAAGTCCAGGTATTCCGTCAGGCCCAGGCGCTCGCACAAGGGGCCCATTTCCAGGGGCATATTGGTCAGCACGCCCAAGCGGTACCCTGCAGCCCTTAGAGCCGCCAGAGTCGGAATCGCGTCGTCGTAGGTAATGAAGTCTTTGGGCACGGCCAGGGCCATTGTCCAGATTTGCCTGGCCAGCTCCAGTGACACCGGCGTCCCGGCATTCTCCAGGATCATCTGCTCGTAGCGGGAGAAGAAAGCCAGCCGCTCCTCCTCGGTCCGGGAAGCCAGCGACCGGGTTGCGTTTTCCTGGTTGAAGTAAACGTCCGCCACCGCATAGCCGCGATCAATGGCCTTTTTGGATACCTGCAAGCCCAACTCGCGGCAGGCTGCCTGCTGTATCTCGTTCAGCGGGGGCCAGAACCGCGCCAGGGTCTGGTAGAAGTCGAAGGAGATGGCTTTGATCAATTGGGACACAGCTGGTCCGCTCGGCTGGGCCGGGAACGACTTAGCGGAAGAGGACCTGTGGAGGCAGGCGTCACGTCTAGGGGCATCAAAGTGGGGGAATTCTATCACAAGCCGTCCGGCGTGTACACGATTCCCCCGCCTTAGCCAAGGCCCGTGTACACCCCCAACCCCCACCCGTCATTCCGGTGAAAACCGGAATCCAGAGAGTCCCAAATGAAACAACCCAAGGCATGGAAGCGGAGGTGGAAGCTGGAATTTACTGAAAAGAATAACCCTGAGGGGCGAGACTTGTATGAAGACCTGGCTTGAACTGCATTCCGGTGAAAACCGGAATGATGTTTACGCAAAGGCCTCCGCAGGCCGGAGGTTGTGCCTGACCACCAACCTCCCGGCCCCACAACCGCGCCATGCCCTTTCCCCGCCTGCCTGTTATACTGAAAGCCGACCAAAAATCGCTTTGTAAGCCGTGGAAGAATTGGCGCAGACCGCCGTTGAATACGAAACCGTAATCGGCCTGGAAGTCCACGTTCAACTCCAGACCCGCAGCAAGATGTTCTGCTCGTGCCGGGCCGACTACCAGACCGCCGCCCCCAACAGCCGCGTTTGCCCGGTGTGCCTGGGCCTGCCCGGCGCCTTGCCTGTCATCAACCGCAAGGCCGTGGAATACACCATCATGACCGGCCTGGCCCTCAACTGCCGCATACCCGCCCAGTCCAAGTTCGACCGGAAGAACTATCCCTATCCAGACCTGATGAAGGGCTACCAGATATCCCAATACGATCTACCCCTGGCCTCGGACGGCTTCCTGGATATCGACGCCGACGACGGCCCCAGGCGCATCGGGGTCCAGCGTGTCCACTTGGAAGAAGACGTGGCCAAGCTGCAGCACTTCCCCGCCAACGGCGGCGAGGCCTACAGCCTAGTCGACGTCAACCGCTCCGGCGTCCCCCTTATGGAGGTGGTCAGCGCGCCCGACCTGCGATCGGCTGAAGAAGCCCGCACCTACCTCATGACCCTCCACTCCATCCTCCAATACCTGGGCGTCTCCACCGGCAACATGCAGGACGGCAGCTTCCGGTGCGACGCCAACATCAGCATCCGGCCCCGGGGCTCCGCCGAGTTCGGCACCCGCACCGAAATCAAGAACATGAACAGCTTCCACTCCGTCCACCAGGCCCTGGAGTTCGAGGCCCGTCGCCAGCGCCGCGTCCTGGAGGATGGCGGTCAGGTGGTCCAGGAGACCCGCGGCTGGGAGGAAGAGCGGGAAGTCACCGTTTCCCAGCGGAGCAAGGAGTACGCCCACGACTACCGGTACTTCCCCGACCCCGACCTGCCCCCCCTGGCCATCGACGGCGCTTGGATTGAGGAACTTCGCTCCCGCCTGCCTGAGTTGGCCTCCCAGCGCAGGGCGCGGTTCGTAAGCCACTACGGCCTGTCGGAGTACGATGCCAGGCTGTTGACCGGCTCCAAGGCTATGGCGGACTATTTCGAAGAGGCCGCGTCCCGGGCCCCGTCGGACGGCCAACCCTTGGACAAGCTGGCCAAGTCCCTGGCCAACTGGATTTTGGGAGACCTGAGCCGCCTGATGAACCTGGAAAGCCTGGGCGTCGCCCAACTCAAGGTGACCCCCGCCCATCTGGCCGAGCTTGTCGGCCTGGTTGACGCCGGCTCCATAAGCGCCTCCACCGCCAAGACGGTGTTGGAAGAAGCCTTTAACTCTGGCGAATCCCCCGGGGAAATAGTCGAGAAAAAGGGCTATACTCAGATAAGCGATTCGTCGGAGATAGAAGCATTGGTGGCCCAGGCCCTTGCCGCCAACCCCAACGCAGTGGCAGACTATTTGGGGGGCAAAGATGGGGCCCTTCGCTTTCTCATCGGGCAGGTGATGAAAATGACCAGGGGCCAGGCCAACCCTGAGGTGGTAAACCGATTGGTCCAGGCCAAGCTGGAAGAGCACAAGAAGTCCGGGAACGGCGGAGCGACCCTTGGGAGTTGAAGACGCCCCAGGCGCGTACAGACACAGACATAGAAGCTAGACCGTGCTTAACATATTACAAATTCTCATTTCCGTAACCATCGTAGTCATCATCTTGTCCCAGGTGAGAGAGGGCGGCAGCGGCCTATTCGGCGCTGCCCAGTCCACCGGCCGCACTCGCCGGGGGCTGGAAAAGACCCTGTTCCAGTTGACCATCGCCCTGTCCGCCGTATTCCTGGTCGTGTCCATCATCAGCGTGCGGCTGACCTGAGGCCGCGGCCCTGACCCCCTTCCGCGCGCGTGATATCGTAGCCGTTGCCTTGCTACTCTCCTCTCCCTTGACGGGAGAGGATTAAGGTGAGGGTGACTTAGAAAACCCCTCCAAGCCCCGGCTGTGACAACTGGAGGACCCCATAGACCCCAACGACCGCGAGTCCCAGTCCCAACCCCTGGTCTTGACCACCGACTTCGGGTTGCAAGACCCCTACGTCGGCGTCATGAAGGGCGTCGCCCTGAGCGTCAATCCCGGCGTCCAAATCATAGACCTCACCCACCAGATTCGCCCCCAGAACGTGGCCCAGGCTGCATTCGTGCTGGGCTCCAGCTATCGCTTCTTTCCCCCCGGGGCCATCCACGTCGTCGTTGTCGACCCCGGCGTGGGCACCGACCGCAACGCCTTGCTGCTGCTGACCCCCCACGGCCGGTTCCTCGCCCCGGACAACGGCGTCCTTAGCCATGTCCTCCGCGAATACCTTGATGAGCCCCCTGGTCAATCCGGCCAGGTGGATGTTCCTGCCGTCCTTGCCGCCTACCGCCTCACCAACCCGCAGTATTGGCTTCACCCCGTCAGCCGCACATTCCACGGCCGGGATGTCTTCGCCCCAGCCGCGGCCCATCTGTCTCTGGGAGTCCGTCCCGACGATTTTGGGGAGCCCATATCAAGGCTGTCTTGGCTGCCGTCGCCGCGTCCCGTACGCCTCGGCAACGCTATCCACGGCGAGATAATCAACGTGGACCACTTTGGCAACCTGGTAACCAACGTACCCGCTCCCATGCTGGAGGGTTCGTCCGGAATCGACTTGAAAATTCGCGGCCGCGTCATCCAGGGACTGAGCCACACCTTCCACGGAGGGCCCGAGTCCTCCAATGACGGCCTGGTTGCCCTGGTGGGCAGCCACGGCTACCTGGAGGCGGCGGTGAGGGACGGCAGCGCCGCTCTGACCTTGAGCGCCGACCTAGGCGACCCCGTGGAGGTCAGGCTGCGCCCCTAGGAGGAGCTGTTGGGAAGATGTCTCCCCTCCAAACACATCCGCTTACCCCGCCAATCACGTATAATCATCAACGGTCTCAACCCATACTGCCCACAATCAGAGAAAGGCCATCAAACTTGCCTAACTTCAAAGCCGTCCCCATGCCCAAAGCCCGTTGGTGGCTGGCCGTAGCCGCTCTGGCCTTGGTGTTGGCCGCTTGCGGCGACGACTCTCAGACCAGCGAACCGGCTGCGACCACCGATTCTCCGGCTACCGAGACATCTACGCCTGTAACGGTCCCTGATACGCTTGAACCAACGACCACTGCCCCGGCAACCCCCACAGTTGAGACGGATGCAGGCGACCCCGCCCCGGCAACCCCCACCGTCGAGCCGGATGCAGACGACACCGCCACGGCTACCCCCGTCGCCCCGACCCCAACCAGGTACTCTCCCCTTGAACCGACGGACGACCCCTTGGTGCTCATGCGGGCCACACTTGGACGAGACTTGGTCGGCGCTGTCGACGCTATGGTCGCCACCGGCGACCAGTCCTTTATCCCTGTGCTGTTGGAGTTGATGCGTTTCAGGTTTTCGCTCACCCCTGGACTTTGCCTGCCCTGCGCTGTCGATGAGCTTGCCGGAACAATTGAAGACGAGGACATCCCTCCGGAGCTAAGGCACTGGGGGTGGTGGATGGAGTGGCTGGGCAACAATCCAGAGGTGCGGGCCCCAGCCGGATTCGCCGGTTGGAAGGGCGAGCTATATTCCGCCATCGACCCCAACTTCAAGCTGTTCTTCTACGACGGCGTAAACACCCGCATCAGGTTGGAGGAGGTAGCCTGGGGAGGAGTGCGCAAGGACGGTATCCCCGACCTGCAAAACCCGCCTCACATACCGGCCGGCGAGGCCGACTACATCCTCGATTCCGACCGGGTCTTCGGGCTGTCCATCAATGGAGAGCACCGGGCCTACCCCCTGCGCATCCTCAACCCCCACGAGATGGCCAACGACGTCCTGGGAGGGGTGCCCTTCGCCTTATCCTATTGAACGCTCTGCGGAGCTGGAATCGTGTATTCCACAACAGTCGACGGCGAGGTCATTTCCTTTGGGACTTCCGGCTTCCTCTACCAGAGCAACAAGCTCATGTACGACCGTAAGACCAACTCCCTCTGGCACCAGTTCAGGGGAGAGCCGGTGACGGGCGAACTGGCCGACAGCGGCATCGTCCTCGACGTGATTCCCGTATCTCTGACCACTTGGGGTGAATGGCTCGCCTCCCATCCCGACACCACCGTTCTGGACGTTGAAACGGGGATCTATCCCGGCTACCGTTATCTGCCCGAGTCCGACCCCGGTTCCTTCTATTTCGAGTACCGGGCCCAGCCCGGCACCATGTTCCCGGTGGCCACCCGGAGCAATGACCTGCCGACCAAAACACAAGTCCTTGGCCTCACCCTCAACGGCCGCGAAAGGGCCTATTCTTTCGGTAACCTGATTCGGGAACAGGTAATCAACGACGAGTTGGGCGGAATCAACCTGGTGATTGTTACCCCCGGCCTGGGCGGCGGTCCCCGCGCCTTTCACCGCGCGGAAAATGTCTTCTCTGAGATAACCCGGGAAGCCGGGACGGACATTTTGCTGGATGAATCCGGCGGCCGGTGGCGCCTGGAAGAGGATGCCCTGGTCAACACCGCCGACGACTCCCAGCGGCTGCCCCGCCTGCCCAGCCGCAACGCCTACTGGTTCGGCTGGTACGGCTTCTACCCCAACACCGAGGTCTACGGCCAGGACCGTTCATCCTCCTAACCGGGTCGCCCTAAGCCTCTCCCCTCGGCCATTCCAACCGCCCCACTGTCATTTCGAGCGTAGCCGAGAAACCTACAGTCCATGCCTCCAACAACATGGGGGTGAACCTTCGCCCTTACCGTACGGCCCGCCATCCATTCCCGTCCCCGTTGAGCCTGCCGAAGGGCCTGTCCAGAGGGAAATCGGAAGGCCGCCAATAACCCGCCGTAGGGGTAGGCCTTGTGCCTACCCTCCTCCGTACCCCGCCTACCCTCGGCGTTCACGCCAATCCCCCGCCGCAACCCCGGCATTCCGAGCGAAGCCGAGAAACCTAAAGTCCATGCCTCCAACCCTCGCCAAGCCATCAGCCATCCTGAGCTTTGTCAAACCACGCCAACTAGTCAAGGTTTAGGCTGGCGATTTTGTCCCCTCCACCAAACAGCCGCAGGCCTCCTCGCGACTGACATTTCCCCGTTGACAGCCCCAAACCCTAATCCCTAAACTCGACTCCATGGTACTGGTCCCGGCCAACAGGCTAGCTGCCGCGCCGTTCGCGGTGAGGCTCTCGAACCAGGCCAACGGCCCGGGCTGCCGGAAACCCGCAACCAACCGTCATTCCGGCCTCCGAGCCGGAATCCAGGAATATCGGGGGCCAAGCCCGTTCATGGTGAGGCTCTCGAACCAGGCCAACGAACAAATGTCCCCAAATGTCCCACAATGTCTCAGTTGAGGAAAAACCGCCCGAACTGGGGCATGACGGTGCCGCCCTCCAAAACGGGGAGTTTTGACAAGAAATAACTGGGGAGCCGAGAAATCTGGCTCCTCGATGCAATCGCCGGCCGGCCGGACATCGAGCCATGGAAAGGATCCCGGCCCTGGCTAACGAACGCTTGACAGTCTACCTGGGCGACATCACCACCCTGCCCGTGGACGCCATCGTCAACGCCGCCAACGAGTCCCTGCTGGGCGGCCTCGGAGTCGACGGCGCCATCCACCGGGCCGCCGGCCCCAGGCTGTTGGAAGAGTGTCGTACCCTGGGAGGCTGCCCCACCGGCGAGGCCAGGCTCACCGGCGGTTACGACCTGCCCGCCCGGCGCGTGATTCACACCGTCGGCCCGGTATGGAAGGGCGGCGACCATGGAGAGCACGCCCTGCTGGCCGACTGCTACCGAAGCTGCTTCGCCATCGCCGAGGAACACGGCTTCCGGTCCATCGCCTTCCCAGCCATCAGCGCCGGCGCCTACGGCTTCCCCCTGGACCAAGCCGCTGACATTGCCGTCACCGAGACCGTTGAGTTCCTCCGTACGAACAGTTCAGTGGACACGGTCACCCTGGTCTGCTTTAGCGACCGCGCCTACCGGCTCTATCTGGACACGATCAAGGAACTAGCCGCCAAATCCCCTCTCCCCAACGCGGAAGAGGGCTAGGGTGAGGGGGGTCAACGAGTCCTCAACACTCTCCAGCTACGGTGGACGGACCTAAATCGGCGGTCGTAGCTTGGACCACCCGGCGTGCTGCTCGTAGGCATGGGCCGCCCGCAGCGCCGTCGGCTCGTCGAAAGGCTTGCCCACAAGCTGCATGCCGACCGGCAGTCCCGCCTCGGTGAAGCCGCAGGGAATCGAGATGGCCGGCAGCCCGGTGACGTTGAACGGTGCGGTGAAGCTGGGCCCCCGCAGCGTAAACGCCGTATCGTAGCTCTCGAAGCGTGGTGCGGGATAGGCCGTGGTCGGCGTGACCAGCAGGTCAACTTTCGCCATCGCCTCGGCGAACCCCCTCTTGACCAGTTGCCGGCATCGCTGGGCCTGGACGTAGTCGCTGGCGCTCAGCAAAGCCCCCATCCGGAAGCGCGACCGCACCGCCTCGCCGAAGTCGTTGGGCCTGGTCTTCAGGTTCTTTTCGTGGAAGGAATAGGACTCGCCGGCCATGACTATGGCGTTCACCGCCCTGGCGTACTCCAGGTTGGGTACGTTCACCTCTTCCAATTCGGCGCCCAACTCCTGCAGCGCCCCAAGACCCTTCTCAACCACGGCGACCACCTCCGGGTTGACGTGGGGGCTGGGCTCGAAGAAGTAGTGCCGGGGCACCCCTATCCTAAGGCCCTTGATGTCCTGCCCTAGGGAACCCGCATAGTCGGGTACCGGAGCGCTGCTGGTCGTCGGGTCCTTGGGGTCCCTGCCGGCGATGGCTTGAAGCATCGCCGCCGCGTCCCACACCGTCCGGGTCATCGGGCCGCAATGGTCCTGGGACCAGCTCAGGGTGACCACGCCGTGCCTGCTGACCCGGCCGTAAGTCGGCTTCAGGCCCACGATGCCGCACAGCGACGCCGGCCCCCTGATCGACCCGCCGGTGCATGACCCCAACGCCCCCATCACCTGCCCCGCCGACACCGCCGAACCCGACCCGCTGCTGGACCCGCCCGTGGCATGCTCCAGGTTCCAGGGATTGCGGGCGGGCTCGAACGGCGACGTGAAGTCGGGAGCGCCGGTGGCGTACTCGTGCATTACCAGCTTGCCCACCAGCACGGCTCCGGCGTCCCTGAGCCTGGTGACCACCGTAGCATCCTCTTGCGGAACCCGGTCGAAGTCCACCTTGGATGCTGCCGTAGTCCGTATCCCGGCGGTGTCGTACAGGTCCTTGAGGCCGTAGGGGATGCCGTGCAGCGGCCCCCGGTAGCCCCCGTTCAAGATGTCGGCCTCGGCCGCCCGGGCCTGCTCCAGGGCCTCGTCTCTCAACAGGGTAATAAACGAGTGCAGCCGGTCTTCGGTGGACTCGATGCGGTCCAGACAAGCCTGCGCCACCTCCACCGGCGACAGCTCGCGCCGGCGGATCTTGTCCGCCGCTTCTTGAATGGTCAGGTAGTGTAGCTCGTCTTCAACGTCCGGCATGGCTTTCTCTGCCCTTTAGCATACCCCCGACAGGTTCCAGTGGGTGTCGCCGGCTGGGGAGCATGGGCGCAATCCCTGTCAGGACTGCCATTCAGGGTTAAAGGCCATGGCAATCTCTTCGGCTTGGAGGTCGACGGAGTGAATCTGGTTGACGAACTCCAGGTACAGGCCGTACAGAGGCTTGAGACGCTCCAATTCTTCGTCGGTCAAGCCCAACCCGGCTCGCTCCGTCATCTGCCGGAACACCTCCGGGGAGACTCCGTCGCTGTCTGTCGTGCTCATGGCGATTCCTCCAGCTTGGGGCTTGGGGTTCCGTCTATTGGCCGCTATCGTTGTGCAACGCCTTCCCAGCCGTAGGCCCCGTCGCAGTAGCCGTGCGGCGGTGTGTCTATGCGTCAGACCTGGAAGGGTCCCAGGGCCAATAGCGGGAGATGGCCCCGGCATCCACCCGCAGGTCGAAAGCAGTGATCATCTCGGCGTCATCGGAAGCCAGGAACACCGCGGCGGCGGCATAATGCCTGGGGCTGGGCAACTGGCGCAGGGGAACGCCGGTGCTGGGGTCGGGCAACAGGCCCTTGTCCCTTTCCCCCTGTCGGGGCGCCGGCCAAGGCACCGCCCAGCGCGCGGCCCGCTCTGTCCCTTCCGCAGTGTCGGTAGCCGTTGGAGTCAGGCTGTTCACCCGGACGCCGTATCTGCCCAGTTCCATGGCCGCCGATCTGGTGAAGTTCAAAAGCCCGCCCTTACCGGTGCTGTAGCCTACGTTTCCGGGTTCGCCCTGGTGCCCCGCAGTCGAGATGATGTTGATGACGTTGCCTTTAATGCCCAGGGCGATCATGCGCTGCGCCGCGTACTTGGTGAACAAGAACGCCCCGGTCAGCAGCACGTCGGTCTGCCTTCTCCACTCCGCCACCGGCATGTCCAGCACGCCCTTGGAGTTGAAGATGGTGGCCCCGTTAACCAGGATGTCCACGCCCCCGTAGACTTTCTCGGCCTGGTCCACGGTCTCCATAACCTGGGCCTCGTCCGAGACGTCGCAGACCAGCCCCATGGCTTGCCCGCCTTGCCGGGCTATGGACCGGGCGCAGCCGTAGGCGTAGTCGGGGTTTATATCGACGCATACGGCCTTGGCCCCGGCCGCGGCCAGCCCCTCGGCAATGCCACCCATGATGTTGGGGCTGGCGCCGGTGACCAATGCTGTCTTTCCTAACAGTTTCATCGTCTGGCCCAAAGCACCGATAGATTAATTGGCATGCATCACCCTGTCAACGCGGCGGGCTCGAGGCGTAGGTGGCGAAGGCCCCATTCAGTCAAAGAAAGTAAGCCTCAAAAGAAGAATCCCCCAAACCAGGGGGATTCTTCAAGGTCCCTCAGAGGTACGGGCTAGGCCTACTTGACGTGAGGCGCCACCATGGCCACGAAGTTGGCCGCGGTGCTGATACCGTGGTGGTGCGGCACCTTCCGCATGGGGTCGTTGAACTTGGGGTGCTTGGCCACGTAGTCCCGCACCTGCTCGATGGTCACGTTGTACTTGTCCAAGACCTCCGCCATCTCCTGCCGGGCCTTGACCTTGGCTTCGTACAACTTCATCTGGGTTCGGCTCTTGACGTTGACCTCCCCGTCTCCCGACGTCTCGATGGGCAGGAAAATAGCGTCCTTGTAGTCCGCCACCACCCGGCTCTGTACGCCGTCGCTCATGGTGCTGGGCATGCAGCCGAAGGGCTTCAGAGAGATCACCATCTGGGCATGCTTGTCCTTGGTCGCCATGATGTTCTTGGCGATCTCCAGGTGACCTTCTCCGCCCTTCAGGTGGGTGTCGTAGTAGGCCTTTGCGTATTCGGCCAGCTTCTTCTGGTTCGGCAGGGAGTCGGTCTTGAAACCCAGGCCCCACCGGTAGAGGTTGTAATACATCCTGAAAGCTATTTGCACCAGCTTGACCTTGCGGATGAAGCTCTTCCTCGTCTTGTCGATGACCAGGTGCTGCTCCGCATTCTGCCGGGCTGCCCAGATGAGGTACTCGATCCAGGTGCCGATGGGTTCCACCATCACCTCGGCCCCTTCCGACTCCAGCCAGCGGAACATGTGGTAGTTGCCGTCGCCTTCAGTCGTCTGGGCCCAGAACTCGCCGGTGATTTTCACCTTGGGCTTCACCCTGGTGTAGTCGACCTTGATGTCCTTGTACATCTTGCGGACGCGGCGCAAGGCTCTCCAAACGGATTTCCCTTCCCGCAGGGTGTCGCCCACCAATGTGAGGGCTTCCTTGGTGACGCGGTCCGTATCCCCCTCGTTGACTTCGTAAGGACGGACTTTGTAGCCCAGGTCGTTGATCATGTCGCCGACCATGACGCCCTTGATCAGCGCCATCCCGAACTTGGGGTTAAGCTCCAAGGCGGAGTCGCCGTTGTCCTGGTTAAGGCCGCCCGATTGCTTGAACAGCAACACCCGGAACCTATCGAACCCCGAGTCTCGCAGCGCCTTCCGGTACTCTGATTCGTACATTCCGAACCGGCACGGTCCGCAGGCTCCGGCGGTGACGAACACGTACCGGTCTTCGATGTCCTGTTCGCCCGCTTCCTCAAGGCCCTTCAGGTACTTGACCAGGTTTCCCACCGTGTAATAGGTGGGGTTGCACTGGCCCCTGTTGCCGTATTCCTTACCCGTGGCCAGTGAGTCGTTGTCCGGCGTCGGAATTATCCTTACGTTGTAACCCAGGCCTCTCATGGCCTCGGTTACAAGCTCCTCGTGGGCCGCAGTCAGCCCGCCCCACAGAATCGTCGTGGACTCTTTCTGCTCTTTGGGCCAGTTGAACTCGTAGGGCTTCTGGAAGTGCGTGATTTCCTGTTCCTCTAAGCCCATCTCCTGCCGGAGGTTGGCTTCGTATTCCGCCACCTGGGTTTCGATGTCTTGCTCGTCCAATACCTTGGCCATTTGGTTTCCTCCCTAGCTAGGTTATCGGGTGTCTAGTCGGCCTCTACCGGCGCTGGCTCTTCGGACCGCTCTTTCTTGGGCAGCTTGAAGTTGCCCAGTTGGACAAACTGTACCCCCGCTTCATCCTCATCCCCGTCCGGAAGGCCTACGATTGCTTCACCGTCCTGGGCGAAGGCCTTCACCGGATAGTCCCGAATGGGAACGCTGCAGCTTGCAGAGCCGCTGCCGAACTCTTCCTCCTCGGGGTCTCCGGCGGTGTTCTCTTTCCGTATGCTGTTGTACGCCCCGGAATCCATTTGGACTTGGCTGCGCTGTCCATCGCCCACCTTGGGGCTAACGTCCATCACGTTCCCGTTGGGAGCGGCGGCTTGGACCGGCGCCGGCTGGTCTTCTGCCGCGTGACTGTGTCCGTTGCCGTTGCCGGCTCCCTTGCTACCCAACTCCAAGGTGACCGGGACCCACTCGTCGCGTCCGTGGCCGTTGGCATGCAGGCCGTCGGCGGCCTTGTGGCCGTTAGGCCGGGAGTCGTTACCGCTGATGGTGATGCGTCCGGCAGGCTCTAAATCGGCCGCGGCTTTGGCATTGGCCCTGAGAAGCCCCTTGCGGTAAGTGTCGACCATGTACGCCAGTTCCTTCTTGGAGGCAACCTTCTTCTGCAGGTGCTCCTGGTACCGCTGCAGGAAGTAGTCGATGGTCTCCACTCTGATCTTGATCGAGCCGGAGGGCTTGTTCTCGTCGATGTCGAAGAAAGTGAAGTAGGGTGTGTTTGACGCCTCGATGATGTTTTCGATGGTGTTGTAAGTGGGTGCGTCGTGGCCGCACTTGAAACTGGACAGGTCGATGGCGACCAGGTTTGGGTGCCGGGCCACGTACTTTGCCCCCCAGATCTTCTTGTTGGAGTTCTCGCTGTAAGCGTTCTTCCAAGCGTCAGTGATGTCCATGGCATGAGTGATGACGCCCGATTCTACCTCTTTGCCGAACAGCCTCTCCAATATGTCTTCGTCCTGAGGCAGCGAGTCGATGCTGAAGATGGGGTAACCCTTCTTCTGGATTTCCTGCATGATTTCGTGGTTCAGGCCAGGGTCGTTGTGGTATGGCCGGGCCAGCATGACCACGCCCAGCTTCCCTTCCTCTTCCAGCTTGTCCAGCACCTGCCGAGATTCGGACCTCATTTGAGCGAAGTAGCCGCGCCACGCCCGGAATGCTATCTCCAAAGCCTCCCGGTTTTCTTCCCAGGTGACCTGTAGCACGTCCTGGAAACAGTTCCACATTTCCCACTCGAGCATCGGCCACTCGGTGAAGTCCAGGGAAGGGTTCAGGTAGCGCATGTCGTTCTCGGCGAAGATGTTCCCTTCCTTGGTGTAGGCTGCCTTGACCACTTCAGGGGTGATGGAGACCGTGGGACAGGCGGCGCTGTCCTCCGCGTTGACCAGTTCGGTCTTCAGCTTGTTGATGATGGGGAAGAAGATGACGTCGGGCTTCTGCTTCCCCTTCTTATCGAAAATCAGGTTATGGATGTGGGCCAGGGCCACCTTGCTGGGGAAGCACTGGTCTATGGAGCCCCGGCGTGACCCCTTGTACCACATGGCCGGGTCGGTGTAGTCGGAATAGACAATGTTCTGTGAGCCGACTCCCAGGGACTCGAAGTATGCCTGGAAGAAGGGGGCCAAGGTGTACATATTGAGCACACGGGGCATGCCGATTTTGACATCCCGCCGCAGCACGCGCACTTCCTGGGGTATAACCGGCATGGGCAGGTTCTCCGGCTTTCGCTTGTTGAACCTGGCAAAGAACCCTTTCTTCTGTTCTTCCTGCTCGTCTTCCGCCTTTCTGAGCGAACTAACCTTGGGTGGGTCGGTAGTCCGGAAGGCCCTCACGGACGCTTTCTCGACGAAGTTGGGATTGGCGTCCATGATTTCGGCCAGCCGCGCCTTGATTTCCTTCATGTCGTCTATGCTTTCCACCGTGCCCTTTTCGCAGGTGGCTATGATAAACCGGCGGTTGTCCCCTTGAGGCGTTTCGGTATCAATGTAGGTCCGCAGGCACTTGTTCTTGCAGAAGCTGCACCTGGTCGACTCGTCCCTCGTGGTGGTGAACTCCAGGTTCTCGGCTGCCTTAAGCCCAATGAATGAAGAGTCCCGCTCGGCTGCCACCCGAATGGCTTCTAGGGCGGCGCCGATGGCCCCGCTCTCTCCGGTGAACTCGTGCACCCGGATCTTCGCTTCGGGTATCTTGGAGAGGATGAAGTCGTATTGAGACTTGACTGCGGCGAGGTTGTGCTGTGTGCCCCCCTGCAGCACGAAGTTGGTGCCGAACTTTCTCAAGTTCGGTTCGGCCACCACGTACAGCCAGATGTTCTTGGGCAGCACCTTGGCCAGGCCGGCCATTATCTCGTGTTTCTCCCAACCCAGTTGCTGGAAGTTAACGATGTCGGTCTCCATGAACACGGCGCAACCGTAGCCGAATACGGGCAGCCGTTCGGCGTCGAAAGCCGCATCGGCAAACTCAGCCACGGAATACCCGAACTTGGCGGCGGTGCTTTGGAGGAAATAGCCGTTGCCCGCTGAGCATTGGGTGTTCAGCTTGAAGTCCTTGACCTTGCCGTCGTTGATCACAATGACTTTGATGTCCTGCCCGCCCACGTCCACTATCACGTCCACGTCATCGTAGTAATGCATGGCGGACTTGGTGTGGGCCACCGTCTCAACGATGGCCACGTCGGCGCCCAGGGTGTCCTTGAGCAGGTCCTTGGCGTAACCCGTGGTGGCCAGGCCCAATATTTTGAGCGTTGCTCCTTGCCCCTCTACGTATTCCCGCAACTCCGTAAGTATGTCCTGGCTGTCGGAGAGCGGTTGCCCTTGGATAGCTGGTAGGCCTTGGCCAGGAGAACGCCATTTCTGTCCAGCAGGACTCCCTTGGTAGACGTGGACCCGCCGTCGATTCCTACAAATGCTTCCACCTCTTGGCCCGAGGCGAACGCGGCCGGCTCCCAGGGCGGCTTTTCGAACAGTTTCTTGAACTCGTCCAGTTCATCATTGGTCTTTGCGAGACCCACGTCTCCCGATTGCTCCCGCATTTTGGTCCGGCCTACTTCTATGAACTCCTCTAGTTCCTCGGTGCCAATGAACACGCCTACGTGGTCATCCTCGGTCTTGCCGTATAGCACCGAGCCGATGGCGGCGTAATACTGGGCGTTGTCGGGAACGACGATCAGGTCTTCGGGCGGAACGCCTTCAGGCAGTTCAATGTTCCGTTCGGCCCATACCTTGGGGATGTTGTGCTTCCAGCAATCGCGTATGGCTGGGATGTAGGTGTTTGGTCCACCAAGCAGAAGCACCGTGGGCCGCAAGGTGTTGCCCCTGGTCAGCACGCTCAAGTTCTGCTGGACAATGGCCTCGAACAAGGATGCCATCAGCTGTTCAGAGGGTACTCCCTGCTTCTGGAGCCCGTTGATGTCGGTTTCGGCAAACACCCCGCACTTACCGGCAACGGGGTGAAGCTTGACGTCGTAGTATTCCAGCTCCCGTAGTTCTTCACCGGACAACCGGAGCTTGGCGTTAATCTTGTCTATGACCGCTCCAGTGCCTCCGGCGCACTTGTCGTTCATGCTGGGCACCTTGCGCTTGGCCCCAGTCTCCTTGTCGGTGAACCAGATGATAATCTTGGCGTCCTGGCCGCCTAGTTCGATAACTGAGCCGGCGTCGGGATACAGATGCTCCACTGCCAAGGAGACTGCGTTCACTTCCTGGACGAACTTGGCCCCTATGAAGTCCTTGAGGGTGCCGCCGCCGCTGCCCGTGATGAATATGCGCATCTTGTCCTGGGGCAACGGGAACGCTTCCCGGATCCTCAGAATGAACTCGTTGACCATCTCCGGCTGTTTAGTGTTGTGCCGCTGGTAGTCCTTCCATAGGATCTCGTCGGTGTCCGGGTCCATGACCACCGCCTTCACGGTGGTAGAACCCACGTCCAGCCCCACCAGAATACTCTCGGGGACCGTCTGGACTCCGGGCTGGCCATTTGAAACAGCTATGTCAGTGTTCGTTTTCAAGGCGCCGTACCTCTACTGCTGACTGTTGTTCCCCTAAGAACGTTCTCGCTGCCGGCTTATCCTACCGGGCAGGCGATATGGGGGAGAGTTCAGGATTTGTGCTTTGCCCGGTTGATCCCAGCCGCGAGCTTTGAGACTGGACGAGCACCCCGTCCATCCCAAACTCGAGAAGCTGACGCACCAGCTCCTCGGTGCTGGGCCGTGGCTCCTGGGAAGTTGCCAATTGAAATGCCACCTCTTTCACTGCGCCGATAATCGAATATGACGTAAGCCGGGTGTCGCAGGGACGCACCAGGTTCATCGAGATGCCCAGGGCCAGAGAGCGCTGTATCATTCCCGCTGCCTGCGAATAGAACTCGCTGACTCGCCCTGCTACCTTCTGGTCCAGTGCGCCGGTATAGTTCAGGAATATGCGGGTAAGGTCCTTCTCATTCAACACCAATTCCAGCACCCTGGTCAGGTTGTTCTGTATCTGGACTAATGGGGCGGGAGATCCGGCGGCAAGGGATATGGGTTGAATGGCGTCGTGCAAGTCCTGCAGGAACGAGTCGAAAATACTCTGAAAAAGGTGCAGCTTGGAGTCGAAGTACTGATAGAAGGTGCTCCTGGCGATTCCGGCTTGCCGCACAATTTCGGAGATGTTGGTTTCGTGAAACCCCTTATTGGCAAACTCCGCCTTGGCGCGGTCTACCAAACGCTGTCGCCGCAGGTCACGAGATTGAACGTTCATCTGTCCGTCACCAACAGGCCGCCAACGGAAAGATTAGCCATACTGTGAATTCCGCGCCCCAAAGTTGTCAAGACAGTTTTATGGAAACTGACCGATTCTGGAATATTGGGACAAGGCTCTTTGCGAGATTGGATACATGCTTGCATTTACGGCACCTGACGGAGCCATGGAGCAACCTGCAAATGTTAACATGTAAATGAAGAATAACGAGGTCTAGTGGCAAGCCAAAGTTGATATCTCCAAGAGCGATTGCAGTTGCAGGCGTAATGATAGCGACGCTGTTGGCCGCTTGTGTATGGTCTACAGGCGTGGCTCAAGCACAAGAGACCAGCCCGCAGGGCTGCGGGGAACCGGTAACCTTACCAGTGCAGCCCGAACCAACCGGACGCTACCGATTCCAACAGATTGCCGAGCCTTACGACGTCAGGGTTGACTTATACCCGTCCAGGTTGCGGATAGGTACGACGGTGGTCGCCGTTTATTTGTGGGATGCAACCACATGCAGGCCAGTCCAAGACGCTGCCATCACACTTTGGCCCAGACACGGTGATGCAGGAGAAGACAAAAAAGTCACAGCAGTTAATCTCGGAGACGAGTCAGAACCGGCGCGGTACCACGCCCAGATGACCTTGGATGCTCCCGGAGACTGGCACGTGACCATCAGGATTGCCGGTGACTTGGGGAATGCTGCTTTGGAAGTGCCGAGGACGTTGACGGTGGAGGAGGCCCGGCAGGACTTAGGCGGGAGATTAGTCTTCATAGTCGTATCGCTGGCGATCATCGCCGGCGCAGTCTATTTGTGGTGGAGCACCCAGCGCCGGAGGCGTCGCCTCGAGTCTGGGAACCACCCTAAAGACGGCGCCGGGCCTGACGATGGTTCCGCTTCGGGACCGGTGTCCCAGTGATTCTCAGCAGCGCCCAACATACCCGGACTTGGGCGCGTCGTGCGAGCGGGTTTCGCCATGAAGTTTAGCCCCTGGTTGCTGGCATCCGTAGTGGCTGCGGGTGCGGTCCTGCTCTTTGTGAACGCGACTCCTGCCCATGCCCACAATGGAATAAACGAGGGGCAGAACCCAATAACCGCGTGGAACCTGAATCCGCTTCCGACCCTGATACTGCTTTTCGTGGCCAACCTGTACCTTACCGGACTGTCTCGGTGGCAGCGGCCCAGTCACCCGGTGAAAACGTGGCAAAAGGTCTCTTTCTTTGCCGGGTTGTTTTGTTTGTTCCTCGCCCTGCAATCGCCCATTGACGCCCTGGCGGAGCACATGTTCTCCTTCCACCAGTTGCAGCACTTGCTGCTCCGTATGGTTGGGCCAATACTGATCCTGCTGGGCGCCCCGTTAACGCCCATGTTGCGAGGACTCCCGTCGTGGGCTTTGCGGCGGGTGGTACGGCCGATAGTAGGAAACCCCGGGGCACGCCGGGCCTACGAGATCATCACCAACCCGGTGCTTACGACCGTTCTGTTTTTAAGCATGCTGTACCTGTGGCAGGTGCCTACGGCCCACAATGCGGCGCTGAGAAACGATGCTTTGCACGAGTTCATGCACTTCACCATGCTGGCTTCGGGCTTTCTGTTCTGGTGGTTGGTTGTGGACCCCAAGCCTCACCGGTCTCGTTTACACTATGGCCTGCGCATCCTGTACCTGGGGCTCATAGTTATTCCCAACACGCTGCTCGGGGCGGGAATTACTTTCTCCGGCGACGTCATATACGGTGCTTACGGCGAGGTGGAACAGCCGTTCAACATGTCTCTGAAGACCGACCAGGAGATTGGCGGCGCCATCCTCTGGCTTGCCGGAGACATGATGAGCGTGATCGTGGCGGGCGTGGTGATGGCTATGTGGTTCCAGCGTGAGGAAGCCAAGAACCCGGGGCGTATCGCCGTCCGCTGAGCCTCGCGCCGCGCGGTGGCACTGATCGGGCGGCTTAGATTACTTATTCGGCGCCAGTTACTTCCAGGTCCCCGAACATTGTCAGGTTGTGGGCCGGGAAGGTGCAGACAAACTCATACGAGCCTGTCTCCAGGTTAAACCGGACTTCTTCCGTTTGACCGGGGCCCAGAAGCTGTATCTGGGCCAGCACGCGTTGGTCGTCCGGCTGGACCCATCCGTTTGCTTCTCCGGCCGCAAGACCGTCTTCCACAACGGACTCTCTATCGCCGGCGCGCACCAATACCCAGTTGTGCTGGTACACGGTGGAGGCGTTGTGGAAAGTCAAAGTCACTTCTTCGTTGGCTGCCGCGGTCAACCTGCCGGCGTCAAACTCCAGGGCGTCGGATACCACGCTGATCCCCAGGTCAGTGGGAGCCATCACTAGCTCGGGCTCGGCGTCGTGCGAACTCTCAGGCGCTTCCTCAGTCACGGCTTCTTCGCCATGCCCTGCATATGGCACCGCGTTGGCCTCAGCGTATGACCGTGGGTCTCCGCCGATGCTGGCAAATATTCCCAGTACGGCGATGCCGGCGGCAAAAGCCAGCCCCAGTCCGGCCAGGAATATCCAGGTAAACAGCCGCGACTCGAACTTCAGATGCATATAGAACATGATCACTATGGCGAACTTGAGCGCGGACAGCAGGATCAACAAGGGGACCTTGGAATGGGCCAGGGCCTGGGAGGATTCCCAATCAATCCCAAGCCTTTCCCATATCAGCAGGAACTCGACGATGGTAATGACGAAGAGGACGACAGCAATCAGGACATACTGCCCGAACGTTGGGTGTCGAGTCGTATGCTGCTCTTCGTGGCTAGCGGCCATGCGTGGAACTCCAGGAAAATGGGAGCGCGGTCAAGGCGTCAACCTGCTGCGTGCGCCACCGGCCCGGTATCGAAGCCGGCCACCAGGTAAAGTAGCGTGAATATAACGATCCAGACTATGTCCACAAAGTGCCAGTAGAGCCCCGCTATCTCCACGTCCAGGCTGGTCTTTGGCCCCAACCTGCCCTTGCGGGCTACGAAAAACAGGCCCAACAGCCATATGATTCCCAGGGTCACGTGGGCGCCGTGGAACCCAGTCAGGGTGAAGAAGGTTGCACCGAACAGGTTGGTGCCCAGGGTCAGTCCCTCGTTCTTGAACAGGTTGAACTCGTACACCTGGAAACCGATGAAGATTGATCCCAAACCTGCGGTGGCCAGAAGCCAGAGTTGAATACCCCTCTGGTCGTTGCGGTTGGTTGCCGCCAATGCCTGCACCATGGAAAAGCTGCTGCACAGCAACACAAAGGTGCTGATGGTCGTAATTGGGACGTCGATGATTTGGTCCGGGTATGGCCCGACCAGGCTCTGGCCCCGGTAGACCATGTACGTCGCAATCAAGGCCCCAAAGAACAGGCAGTCAGAGCTGAGGAACACCCACATCAACAGCTTCCTGTGGTTTAAGCCGGTGGTGGTGTATTCGTGGTCGGGGCCGTGGGCCGGCTCTACGCTATGGGCCATTGTTTCGGTCTCCTAATGGCTGGCGCCCGGCTCGGATGGGTGTGCGTCGGGGGCAACGGTGGGCTCGTTGGCCCAGCCGACGATGCCCAGGAAGCATATAGCTCCTCCAATGAAGCTAATGGCGAAGTGGGCCAGGATTCCCCCGCCTATCAGGGCCACACCGGCGGCGATGATGATGGGCCAGTAGGACGGGCTGGGCATATGAACGGTGCTGGGGTCGACGTGGGCTTCTGCGGGCACGCGCTCTTGTCCGTTCTCCTTGGCACGCTCTTTGGTGATCCAGTACTGGTCACGGCCTTCGACTTGGGGTATCTCAGCGAAGTTGTAGGTTGGAGGCGGCGACGAAATGGTCCACTCCAGGCCCGGAGCGTCCCAGGGATCATGGCTGGCCCGCCGCCCATTGCGCAGCGCCTTTACGATGTCGATGACAAAGGCGATGAAACCCAGGAAGATGATGAAGTAGCCCACCGTCGCCAGCAGGTTCAGGTCGCCCCAACCGAACTCCTCGGCATAGGTATAGATGCGCCGGGGCATCCCGTTGAGTCCCAGGAAGTGCATCGGGAAGAATGTCAGGTTTAAGCCGACAAACAGCAGCCAGAACGTAATCTTGCCCCAATATTCGCTGCACATCTTGCCGGTCAACTTCGGGAACCAGTAGTAGATTCCGGCAAGCAGTCCCAAGAGCGAACCGCCGAACAGCACGTAGTGAATATGGGCGACGACGTAATAGGTATCCTGTTGCTGGAAGTCCGAGGGCGAAACCGCGTGGGACACGCCGCTCAGGCCCCCGATTATGAACATGGAAATGAACCCCAGGGCAAAGAGCATCGGGGTCTTGAACTCTATGGAGCCGCCCCACACGGTCCCTATCCAGTTGAATATTTTTACGCCTGTAGGCACGGCGATGAGCATCGTTGTGATGGTGAATGCCGAGTTGGCCACCGGGCCCAAGCCCACGGTGAACATGTGATGGCTCCACACAGCCCAACTCATGATGGCGATAACGATGCCGGAGAAGATGATGAATGGGTATCCGAACAGCGGCTTCTTGGAAAACGTCGGCAAGACCTCGGAGATTATGCCCATGGCAGGCAGTGTGAGGATGTACACCTCGGGATGCCCGAACACCCAGAACAGGTGCTGCCATAGCACCGGGTCTCCGCCGGCCGACGGCGAGAAGAAGTGGGTCCCGAAGTTGCGGTCCATCGTCAACTCAATCAGACCCACGGTGATCACCGGGAACGCAAGCACCAACAGGATAGATGTAAGCAGCGTCATCCAGACGAACACCGGCATGCGCATCAAGCTCATTCCCGGAGCCCGCAGGTTGATGATGGTGACTATGAAGTTCAGGGCCGCAGCGACGGACGAGACCCCTAGCACCAAGAGCCCTACCGCCCAGAAGTCCAGTCCCTGGTTCACGCTGAAGGGCTTTTCCGTCAGGTTGGCGTACGAGAACCAACCGGCGTCGGGCATCTGCCCTACAAACATGCTGGAGTGGAATACCAGTGCGCCGAACAGGAATACCCAGTAGCTGAACGCGTTCAACCTTGGAAACGCAACGTCCCGAGCGCCGATGGCCAGTGGGACCACGAAGTTGAAGAAAGCTGCGCTCAGTGGCATCACCACCATGAATATCATCACGGTGGCGTGCATGGTGAACATCTGGTTGAAGAGGTCTCCGCCGATCAGTTCGCTGTCCGGCTGGGCCAGCTGCATCCGCATAATCCCCGCTTCGACGCCGGCAACCAGCATAAGGACCAGAGAGGTGACGCCGTAGAGGACGCCAATCCGCTTATGGTCTATGGTTGTAATCCAGCCCCACACCCCGGAGTAGGTGGTTGGCCGGGCTAGTACGCCGGTTATGGCCGCCATGGTTCGCCTCCCAAGGGACCGTTAGCCAGGGCTAGCTTTTGCTCCAGCCGGGTTTCGGGTTCAATCGATATCAAAGGCATGAAGACTCTCGTAGTCAAAGTATACTCTACTGGAGTTCCATCAGGTACTCGATTAGGCCTTCTACCTGATCATCGCTCAAGCTGACATCGCCGTCCTGGTAAATCAGGGCATGCTCGGCCATGTAGTTGCCGGGTTTGACGTCCTCCGGATTATTCAGCCAGAGTCGAAGATTTTCTACATTTAGGTCTATCAGGCCGGCTCCGAGGCTTTCCCTGGTCCGAAGATCGGTCAGGTTCGGCGCCGGCACGGGAATAACGGCGGTCCCGGCGTTCTTACCCTGGATGAAAGAATCGTTCCGGCTTCGCTGAATGGCCCCCTCGTCAAAAGTAGGGTCATCGGGGCTTATGGTGTGGCAAAGGGCGCAATTGGCGGGGAAGGTGGCAGTCTGCGCAACTTGGGCCCGGCCCGTCAAAGCTTGGGGAGGCCCGTAGTTGCGCACCCAGGCGTCATAGTCTTTCTGACTCAGGACCGTCACCTGCATCTTCATCTGGGCGTGGGCTATGCCGCATAGTTCGGCGCACTGGCCGTAAAAGGTCGCCGGCAGCGTGTCAATCTTGCTGGAATCGGCCTTGATCGGCAATATGTTGTTTCTAGTTGGAATCACATCCTGCTTACCGGCCAGCTTGGGTACCCAGAAGCTGTGCAGCACGTCGTCGCTGGCCAGGTGCAACCTGACCCAGGTGTCCACAGGAATCCGCAACTCGTTGGCCGTGGTGATGCGCTTGCCGCCCCCGGCGTCAGGGTATTCGAACTCCCACCACCATTGGTGCCCGGTGACGTTTACCTCCAGGACGTTGTCCGCCGTGTCGGGAACATCATTGATCTCGAACAGCGTGAACACCGACCAGATTCCCAGCGCCAGAATGATTATCGTCGGAATAACGGTCCAAGTGATTTCCAGGGGCAGATGCCCATGGGTCCGGCTTGGCACCTGACCGGGGCGGCTCCTGTAGCGGATCAGGGCGTAGACCAAGACCCCTTCCACCAGCACGAAGACCGCCACCATGACCCAAAGCAGAACGTTGAACAGGTCCAGTTGTTTCTCTGCTATGGGTCCGACGGGGTCCCACGTCGATTGCTTACCCGAGGAGCACGCTACCAGCAGCAGAAGGGGGAATAACGCCCCCAGCATAGCGGGGCGCTTGAACCAGCGCCGGCGGTCAGTCGTGTCCGGCGGGCTTGCTTTGGGGGGGTCCATCGGGGATCCCAGGGGCTCCACCGCTCTCGGGTCGCCTGCCCGTCTAAAGGGCGCCAACCCCATCTTCATACCCCCTGAAAGACCGTTTGAGCAGTTGGGGTTACTATGTGCATATTTTCACTAACGGCACGAAATTTATCACAGCCGTATTCATACTGTCAACACATTTCAGGCATGCAGCGGGGCCTCCTTCAACCTATGGAGACGGGACCTATGCCGTCAATTCCCGCTAGTCGCAGGGCGCTCGAATAACCTAGCCGGGCGCCGCTCCAAGGACGCTGCAACTCCAGGCTTCGGTGAACTTAAGGAGATGGTTCACTCCGGACGTTGGCCTCAGGCATGGACGGTACGGAATATTACCTTAGTAAGGGCGCTACTTCTTCGGCAAACAGACGGACCGAGTTGAACACCTGTTGCGATGGTATTGCTCCGCCTATGTTGGGCTCTATCACTACCCCTGAGAGCCCCAAGGCTTCTTTGAACGTGAGCAACTGCTTCGCCACCATCTCCGGCGTGCCGTATGCCAAGCGGTCCCGCAACAAGTCTTGGTATGTTACGCTGGATAGCTCCTGGCCTCGCTGCGCCCGCACCGCAGAGGCATCGGCCCCGGTGGCGGTCGCGGTCCTGGTAAACGAGTCGGCCATGCGCCGGTAGGCCCTCATGGTGCTGTCTTGTGGTTCTGATATGGCCCGCTCCTCGGTCTCGGCGACGTACACAGGTATCCGGAGCAATACGTCCGGCTCCTCCGGATACCCCGCTTCCCGCAGCGCCTCCCGGTAGATTCCCATGTGCTTGGCAACCTCTGGAAGTGAATAACTCCGCAGACCGACGAAGAGCGGGAGCCCTTGGCTCCCCACACTGGCGAAGGTCTCAGGGCTGTTGGCTGCCATGCGGATAGGCGGGTGCGGTTTCTGATAGGGCTTGGGCAAGACGGAAAGATCGTCGATGGTAAAGAACTTACCTTCGTGGGAGAATCGTTCTTGTGTCCAAGCCTTGATTATCACGTCCAGGGATTCCTGGAACCGCTCCCGGCTTTCACCGTAGGGGATGCCGTACCCTTCGTAAGCCCTGGTGAAGGAACTGCGGCCAACCCCGAAGTCCAGCCTCCCTTGGCTGATATGGTCCACTGTGGCGGTCTCTTCCGCCATGCGAACGGGGTGACAGAGGGGTAAGACCGCCACTGCAATGCCTATGCGCAGCCGTTCGGTACGGGCGGCTATGGCGCTGGCCAACACCAAGGGCACAGAAGCGATGGATGGGTTTGTGGTGCCTGAGGAATCCAACTGTCCCTTGGGAGGGGCGAAATGCCGTTCCGCCAGCCATACTCCGCTCATTCCGGAGTCTTCGGCCAGGTCTACCAAAGAGAACGCCTGCTTAAAGGCGTCTTCCTGGCTTCCTCCCGGCCGGTAGTCGCACTCCATGATCATTCCCAGATGCATAAAAGTTCCTCTGTCGGTTCAGGTCTCAAGAGTTCCCGCCGTGCCACACGTTCGGGATCGTGTCCAGTTTTGCCGACCCCGCCTGGGGAGACGGCCCGGCCCATTATGGATGTATTTCCAACAATTGACAATATCTCCATTAGCCCACAGGCCTATCGCCGGCCCAAGCTGGGCAATGCGCCTGCGTTGCTGTATTCCAATTCGTTCCTCATTCGAATATGCTGGAAGTCAGACGCAGGTCCCCGCGTCTTAGAGCAGCCCTCAGTGCAGGTTGAGCAAAATTGCCCCAGGAATTCCAACAGCCCCGTGCCGTTGTGACCCGATCGCGGGTTGAACTCCGGCGCTGCAGGTATTGGCTGTTTTTCTGTCTTGGGGCGGTGCCGGCAGTAGTTGCCGCAGCGGCGATGTTCTGGGCTGCGACGCAGCCGCCACAGCCGGCGCAGGCCGCCGACAGTAGAATCGAGGTCTTGTCGGAGAGCCGGAGGGTCGAGTTCCCCAATGGTTTGAGCTTCTCTCTTACTGCCCAAGGGGATTCCGATATCGTCGAGATACGGTTCTTGCATCGTCTGCTGCCTAACAACGTATGGTCGTATGCCTATCCCGAGTTCAGCCCCGGAACCCTGGTTGACGCAAATCTGAATATCGACGTCGCAGGTCCAGACTATCTACCGCCCGGGTCAGAGATGGAGTACTACTATGTCCTTAGCGACGTCGAAGGCAACGTGCATCATACTGACCCCAAAGTGGTCGAGTACACCGACGGCCGGTTCGTCTGGGAACGGCTTCATATCGGCGGACTTCAGTTGATTTACCATGACTTGTCCCAATCTCAGGTTGATGCGGTAACTCAAACTGTGGAAAGCCGTTTGGCATATGTCTTGGACCTCCTCGGCATCGACTCTTTCAGGCCGGTCAAGGGGGTAATCTACAACAGCCATGCCGAGGCCCGTCCGGCGTTTCCCCACCTGAGTAGGACAATTGCCGAGGCCCGGGTCTTTGGCGGATATGCTTTCCCATCCAGCGACGTATTTGTGGCAATCGGATTCAGGCCTGGAATCATCGTCCACGAGACTGCTCACCTCTGGTTGGACCAGGCGTTGGGCCGGTACGCGCTGCCCCTCCCAGCCTGGTTGAACGAGGGGTTTGCCAGTCACGTCGAGCCGGGAAGCGTACCCCACAGCGGCGTCAGCTTGAGTCCGGGAAGCATGCCGCTGTCGTCTATGAATAGCGTCTCCGGGGCGCCGGATGAAATTCCCGCTTTCTACCGTCGGGCAGAGAGCGTCGTTGCCTTCATGCTAAACGCGTTTGGCGTTGAACGGTTTCAGCAAATGCTGAATGAGTTGTCCGAGGGGCGACCTGTTGAAGACGCAATGGTGGAGGCCTACGGGTTCGGGGTTTCCGAGCTGGACTCCCGTTGGTCTTCGGACGGCGGGGAGCCGGCATCTCCTCAACCCGGCAGCCATAGATCTGGTTTCCCCTGGGTGAACTTCAGCGGCCTGGTCCTGGGCGCCCTGGCAATTGTCGTGTCGGTCGCCGTAACTGCTCGGTACGTGGTACGGAGGCTACATTCGACGGATAACCCGGATGACCGCCTCCAGCCTTGGGAAGACCCTGACCTTGTGGACGAACACGATGAACGGTAGTATCCGCGTTTCTTTAGGGGTGTTTAGTCGAGTAGCTACCGGGCTTCGGCTTGGCCTATTTCGGCCTTTATGCAATATACTGTAACCGGCCACATCTCCAGCCTGGATTACAGCCTGACGCCATTCCGTACTCGGCCGGGGCCTGTGGCACATGCGGAAAATAAAGAAGCAAGAGAAATGAAACTGATTGTTGGTTTGTTGCTATTGACGGCCTTGCCGCTGCTTACCTCGTGCATAGTCGAAGTGCCCACGGCGACCCCGGAGGCCACACCCGAACAAGTGCCTACGGCGACGCCTGTAGTCGATTTGTCGAGCACACCCACGCCACAGGTGTCGGCGGACAGCGGCCGCACCATTAAGCAATATTCCCAGCCGCCGCAGATGACCATCAATCCCAACTCCAACTTCACCGCCGCCATCCGGACCAACAAAGGCGACATCACAATAGAACTGTTCGCCGCCGAGGCTCCGATGACGGTGAATAATTTCGTTTTCCTGGCGCGGCAAAGATTTTATGACGGCGTGGTCTTTCATAGAGTGATTAAGGACTTCATGATTCAGACCGGTGACCCCACGGGAACCGGCGCTGGGGGCCCTGGATACGCGTTTGACGACGAGCCGGTCACCCGGAGCTACACCAAGGGGATAGTTGCTATGGCAAACGCCGGTCCCAACACTAACGGAAGCCAGTTCTTTATTGTCCATGCCTCCAACGCTGGGCTGCCCCCCAATTACACCATCTTCGGGCAGGTCGTAGAAGGAATAGAGACTGTGGATACTTTAGCCAACACGCCTGTCAGCGTGTCGTCCAGGGGTGAACTGTCAGTCCCGACAGAGATTCTGCGCATCGAGACGGTAGAAATCTCCGAGAGCAACTAGGCGCGTCTCAATCACAGGTGACATGATGGCCGAGGGCAAAAAGGCGCTGGTGACTGGGGGCGCAGGGTTCATTGGGTCTCACCTGGTAGACCGGTTAGTTGAGTTGGGATACCGGGTAGTCGTCGTAGACGATCTGAGCGCTGGCAAGCTTAGACACTTGAACCCCGGCGCGTCCTTCCACCATCTTGACATTAACCAGCCGTCCGCCGCGGATGTGTTCCAGTGGGAGCAGCCCGAGCTGGTATTTCACCTGGCGGCGCAGACCAGCGTTACGTCATCCACTAGAGACCCGATCAGGGACAACGAGACCAACGTGACCGGTACCCTGCGCATGCTGGAAGCAGCCCGCCGGTGGGGCGTCGAAAAGTTCATTTATTCCTCCACCGGGGGTGCTTTGTATGGGGAACCCCAGGTGCATCCCTGTCCCGACGACCATCCGGTAATGCCGGTATCGCCTTACGGCATGTCCAAGTACCTGGGTGAGATCTACCTGGACTTTTACCGGCGGCTGTACCGGCTCAACTACACGTCGTTGCGGTACGGCAACGTCTACGGGCCGCGGCAGGACCCCCACGGAGAAGCAGGGGTGGTCGCCATCTTTGCCCAGGCCATGCTTGAAGGGAAGCAACCTGAGATATTCGGACTTGGGGACCAGGAAAGAGACTTCATTTGCGTGGACGACGTAGTCGAGGCCAATATACTGGCGATTGAGAGAGGCAACGGTCTCGCCATGAACGTTGGCACCGGGAAGAGGACCAGCATCAACGAGCTATTTGGGATGTTGAAAGGGATCATAGGGTACCGTTGGGATGCTTTGCATGGCCCCCCAAGGCTCGGCGACGTGTATCAGATCAGCCTGCACTGCGGTACTGCGGAGAGGGAGCTGGGTTGGCAGCCTGTGGTGACCTTAGAAGATGGATTGCGGCGGACCGTAGAGTATTTTCGCCAGGGAGTGCGCTCCACCAACTAGACTGCTGTACGCACTGGCTATCTCCAATCTCGTGGGCTAGTTCTCCTGGCAGTTCTCTACGTGGGTTCCACGTCGAGACGACGGGAACGTTTAGCACACCCTGTGGTGGCGTTTTTCGGCAGCGTAAATGCCGCCGCCGCAATGAGCGGCTACCCCCCGCAAGCGCCTACGGTTACCGCGTCGTACCAGGCATTGCAGACTAGGGGATGTGGTACAATTTTGGCGTCAATCCAGGCTGCATCGACCGAAACCAACACTAGCCAAGAGGTGTCCTAAATGGCGTCAAACATCGTTCTGTCCAATACCGAATACAAGGTGGTCGGCACCAGGCCGATTCGCCACGACGGTACTGACAAGGTAACCGGCAGGGCCAAATACGGCGGCGATTTCTCGGAGACCGGAATGCTCCACGGCAAGGTGCTGCGGAGCCCCCACGCCCACGCCCGCATCAAGTCCATCGATGTAAGCAAGGCGTTGGAATATCCAGGCGTCAGAGGAGTGTTAACCGGCAAGGACATGCCGGTGGCCCAAAAGAACGACGCCAGCCAGGGCCAGCGTTTCGAAAGTGACAACGTTATCGCTCGGGAAAAGGTCTTGTATAAGGGCCATCCCGTTGCCGCCGTGGCTGCCGTGAACCCCCATGTCGCCGAGACCGCCCTGGAACTAATCGACGTGCAGTACGAAATGCTGCCTCCGGTGTTGGACGTGCTGGATGCGATGAAGGACGACGCTCCGCTGCTTCACGACGATTTGATGTTCAACGACATGGGAGAGGAGACGGACAAGCACAGCAACATTGCCAGCCGGTACCGTTTCGAACAAGGCGAATTGGAAAAGGGCTTCGCCGAAGCCGACGTCATTGTCGAACGTGAATTCACCAACGTGGCTGTGCATCAAGGCTACATCGAGCCTCAGAATGGGGCTGCACTGTGGAACTTGGATGGTCACGTAACCGTCTGGACCAGCACCCAGGGCGCATTTACTGCGCGGGACTCGCTGGCAAGCATTCTGGATATGCCGGTTTCCCAAATCAAGGTCGTTCCTATGGAAATCGGCGGCGGATTCGGGGGCAAAATTCCCGTTTACCTGGAGCCTTTGGCCGTTCTGCTCTCGCGGCAGACGGGACAGCCGGTGAAGTTCATCATGAGCCGCTCAGAAGTCTTTGAAAGCACCGGTCCCACCTCTGGCTCCCACATGAAAGTGAAGATGGGCGTAACCAGGTCCGGCAAGATAACCGCCGCCGAAGCCGTACTCTCTTACGAGGCCGGCGCCTACCCCGGGTCATCTGTGGTTGCGGGCGGCATGGCTGTATTCGCCCCTTACGACATCGAGAACGCCGTGGCGGACTGCTACGACGTGGTTGTAAACAAACCCAAAGTTGCCGCCTACCGGGCCCCCGGCGCGCCCAACGCAGCATTTGCCGGCGAGCAGGTGGTCGACGAGCTTTGCCAAAAGCTGGGCATGGACCCCATTGAATTCCGGTTGCTCAATGCCTCAAAGGAAGGCACCCGGAGGGTGGACGGTCCCGTGTTCCCCCGCATTGGAAACGTAGAGTGCCTGGAAGCGGCCAAGGATTCCGACCAGTACAACACCAAGTTGAATGGAAAACACCGGGGCCGAGGCGTAGCCTCCGGCTTCTGGTTCAACATCGGCTGGCAGTCCAGTTGCTCCATAGCAGTAAATGCCGACGGGACAATCAGCCTGGTGGAGGGGTCCACCGACATCGGAGGCACCCGCGCCGCCATAGCCATGCAGGCGGCCGAGGTGCTGGGTATTCCGGCAGAAGACGTTTATCCCAGCGTGGGTGACACCGAGTCGGTGGGGTACACCGTCGTGACCGGTGGCAGCCGGACCGCCTTTGCCACCGGGTGGGCGGCATACGAATGCGCTCAGGACGTCAAGAAAAAGATGATCGACAGGGCCGCCGGTATTTGGGAAGTGTCGGCGGAAGACACTGACCTGGTCGATGGCGTCTTCCAGCATAAGTCCGACCCGGACCTGAAGATGAGCTTCAAGGAGTTGGCCGCCAAGTTGAATGACACAGGCGGGCCCGTGTCAAGCCAGGTCAGCGTCAATCCCCAGAGCGCCGGCGGAGCGTTCAGCACCCAGATTGCGGACGTAGAGGTCGATGTAGACACTGGGAAGGTTACCATTCTCGACTACACGGTGGTGCAGGACGCGGGTAAAGCAATCCATCCCAGTTACGTCGAAGGACAGATGCAAGGAGGAGTGGTCCAAGGCATCGGTTGGGCGTTGAACGAAGAATACTTCTTCGACTCTCAGGGCCGCATGCAAAACTCCTCGTTCCTGGACTACCGCATGCCCACCAGCCTGGATCTGCCGATGATTAACACCGTGATCGTGGAGGCGGCCAACCCCGGTCATCCCTACGGCGTCAGGGGCGTGGGAGAGGTGCCCATCGTCCCTCCCATGGCGGCCATCGCGAACGCTATATGCCGGGCCTTGGACGTCAGGCTAACCCACCTCCCCATGTCCCCAGCGGTGGTTCTAGAAGCTTTCTGGGAAAAGAACGGGAGCGAACTGCAGCAAGCGGCAGACTAATTCAGCCCCGCACTCTAAGGCCAGGCGAAATGCAACGCCTGGCCTTTATGTTGCTCCCTGCAGGCGAATTGTGGGCCTGCTTATGGCTTCCGATGGCCGGGGTGCGTTGCTCCGGCATCGCACCAGTGGCCCAATTGAGGAGCGGCCGGCCCTTCGTATAGAGAAGTAGAGGTCGCTGAAGGAGCGGCCCGCTACCGGTCGCTGAAGGTACGATTATAGCCGGCGATGCCATGAGCCGCCAGCTCGCGGAATGATTGCGCCGCCGGAGCCGTAACCGATACAATGGGCCGGACTAAGCCCGTCGTCGGGGATTCCGTTAGCGCCTGATCCAGCACCAAAGTCAAAGGGGGACTTTCCATGGCCAAGCCGGAAATCCAGAACCTGAGAAACGTGGCGTTGCTGTCTCACAGCGGGGCAGGCAAGACCTCCCTTAGCGAGGCCGTATTGTTCCACGTGAACGCCGTTACCCGAATGGGACGGGTGGAGGATGGAAATACCGTTTCGGACTATGAGCCCGAGGAAATCAAGCGCGGCAGCAGCATCCAAAGCACGCTGATCTCATGTGAGCTAGGCAACCACAAGATCAACTTCCTGGATACTCCTGGATACGATGACTTTAGGGGAGAGGTTACAGGTTCCCTGCGGGTCGTAGAGGGAGCGCTTATCCTTGTCGCCGCTCAGTCAGGGGTGGACGTGGGGACCGAACGCGCCTGGGACATGGCCGGAGAGGCTGGTCTGCCTCGTATGTTGGTGGTCAACAAGCTGGACCGCGAGAACACCACCTTTTCCCAGTGCGTAGCCGACATTCAAGGTGTCTTTGGCAACCAGTGTGTTCCATTTCAACTGCCTGTCGGGGAAGCGGAGAATTTCAATGGCGTCATTAGCGTAATCAATCCGCCCAACGACGTCCCTCCAGAACTCGCCGACCAACTGGAGGACGCCCGTGAGCGCCTCATCGAAGCCGCGGCCGAGAGTGACGACGCCCTGGCCGACAAGTACCTTGAGGGCGAGGAAATAACCCAGACTGAGATCGAAGCCGCGGTACGGGCAGCTATTGGTGAGGGCAAGCTGGTGCCCATTCTCGCCGCCTCTGCGACCAAGAGCCTGGGCGTGGGGGAGCTATTGGACATGGTTTGCAGTTTCCTTCCATCCCCGGTCGATGGAGTCCAACCGGAGGTGACCGATGCATCCACACGCGAGTCGGTCGAGATAGAGGGTGACGCTGACCAGCCCCTGGCTGCATTCGTGTTCAAGACTTCCGCTGACCCCTTCGTGGGCAAGTTGTCGATATTCCGCGTCTACCGGGGCACGGTGAAGAGCAATTCAGAGGTGTGGAACCCGGTGCGCGAGACCACAGAGCGCATCGGACAGCTGTACCTCCCTAAAGGTAAGTCGCAGGAGAACGTCCCGGAAGTCACGGCCGGCGATATCGGCGCCATCGGCAAGCTGTCGTCCACCGTGACCGGAGATACTCTATGCACCAGGGACAACCAGGTGTTGTTCAAGTCCATAGATTTCCCGGTCGGCTACTACAGTGTGGCGGTGACGCCCGCCGCCAAGGCGGACCTTGACAAGATGTCCGCCGCATTGGCCCGCATCGTGGAAGAAGACCCCAGCTTGTACGTGAGCAGAATAGCCGATACCCAACAAACCTTGATGACTGGATTGGGAGAGGCTCAGGTCGACGTAGCATTGGATAAGATTCGGCGGAAGTTTGGTGCCGACTTGAAAGTGCAATTGCCCAAGGTCGCCTACAAAGAGACCATTACCCAGGTGACCCAGACCGAGTACCGGCATAAGAAGCAGAGCGGTGGCCACGGCCAATACGGACACGTCCTGTTAAGGCTGGAGCCGTTGGACCGCACTTTGGGTTTCGAGTTCGGCAACGAGGTGGTTGGGGGAAGAGTCCCCAGGGAGTACATACCCTCGGTGGAAAAGGGTGTGGTGAAGGCCATGGCGGAGGGCGTCTTGGCCGGGTACCCCGTGGTGGATATGAAGGCCGTGATCTACGACGGCAGCTACCACGACGTGGACTCTTCAGGAATGTCCTTTGAAATTGCGGGTAGCCAGGCGCTGCGTAGGGGCATCGCCGAGGCCAGTCCCATCCTGCTGGAGCCGATAATGAGGCTGGCCGTCACCGTGCCGGACTCTTACACCGGGGAGGTGATGAGTGACCTGAACGGGAAACGCGCCCGCATTCTGGGGATGAGTCCCCACGGCAGCCTGACCACCATCGAGGCGGAAGCGCCCCAGGTGGAGTTGCAACGGTACGCCCAGGACCTTCGTTCCCTGACTCAGGGCCGCGGCGAGTACCAACTAGAGTTCGACCACTACGAGCCGGTGCCCAACAACCTGGAGCAACGGGTTATAGAGGACGCCAAGAGGGCTAACGAAGAAGAACAACGGGTCTAGAAGGCCTTACGCCTCAGAATCCCCAGTTAGGTTCGTACTCACCAAAGACTTCTCGGAGAACGTCCATCATCTCCCCCAGGGTAGCGTAGGAGTTGACGGCCTCCAGGATGTGAGGCATAAGGTTCTCCGAGCCCCGCGCCGCCCGCTCTAACCTGCTCAATTTCTGGGCCACCTCCCGGTCGTCCCGGGAGCGGCGCAGGTCCTTTAGCCGGTTGATCTGAAGTTGCTCGCCGGCCCGGTCCACTTTCAGCAATGGTAAGTCCAGAGATTCTTCGGTCGCGTACTCGTTGACACCTACGGTAATGCGTTCTCTGCGGTCCTCTTCGAGTTGGTGCACGTAGGCTGCCTCGGCGATTTCCCGCTGGAAGAAGCCGCTTTCCAAGCTCGGGACCACGCCGCCTAAATCGTCGATGCGCTTGAAATAATCGTATGCCGTTTCCTCGACCTGGTTGGTGAGGTGCTCCACAAAGTAACTTCCCCCCAACGGGTCAACGGTATCTGTAACCCCTGTTTCGTGGCCGATGATCTGTTGAGTGCGCAGGGCCTGGAGCGCGGCGGCTTCCGAGGGCAGCGCCCATGCCTCGTCTTTGCCGTTGGTGTGCAGCGATTGACAGCCTCCGAGCACGGCCGCCAAGGCCTGCAAAGAGACTCGCGTTACGTTGTTCTCGGGTTGCTGTGCGGTCAATGATGCTCCAGACGTTTGTGCATGGAAACGGAGCCACTCGGAGCGGGGATTCTGGGCTCCAAACGTCTCGCGCATCTCCCTGGCCCAGATGCGCCTGGCCGCCCTGAATTTCGCTATTTCTTCGAAGAAGTTATTGTGCACGTTGAAGAAGAAACTCAGTCGAGGGCCAAAGTCGTCCACTTTGAGCCCCCGGTCCATGGCGTGGCGCACATACTCGAACCCATCAGCCAGGGTGAAGGCCAGTTCCTGGACCGCGGTGGAGCCCGCCTCTCTAATGTGATAGCCGCTGACGCTGATGGGGTTCCACCTGGGCAAGTGTTGGGAGGCGAAATCCACCGTGTCTATCACCAACCGCATTGACGGTCCCGGAGGGAAAACGTACTCGTTTTGGGCAATGTACTCTTTCAAGATGTCGTTTTGAATGGTCCCGCCCAATGCAGATAATGGAACCCCTTGCTTTTGCGCCACGGCGATGTACATCGCCCAAATGATCGCGGCTGGGGCGTTGATGGTCATGGATGTTGTTATCTGGCCCAGAGAGATGCCCTGGAACAGGGCCTCCATGTCAGCCAGAGAAGACACCGCTACGCCGCACTTGCCGTACTCGCCTGCTGCCCGCTGGTCGTCGGTATCGTACCCATACAGGGTAGGCATGTCGAAAGCGACGCTCAGGCCGGTCTGGCCCTGCTCCAGCAGGCGCTTGAACCTTTGATTGGTCTCTTCCGGGAGTCCAAAACCGGCGAACATTCGCATCGTCCACAAGCGTCCCCGGTAGCCGGTGGGGTGAACGCCTCGAAGATACGGATACTCTCCGGGTAGTCCCGCGTCTTCCCGGTAGTCGGTCCCCGTTGCGTCGCCGGGTGTGTATACGCGGTCGACCCCAATTTGCGAAGGCGTCGTGTACTTTGACTTCCGCTCGGGAAGGCTGTCGGCTTTGTCCCGCCATTGGGAATACCGCTGTTGCAGGCCTTTCAGGTCGTCGTCGGAATTCAACTGAGGCCTCGCCAATGGGTTGTGGAGCTACCGATGGTTTCTGCAGGCATTAAGCGTCGCACCGCCAGGCTTCGGGGCTTGCGAGTTCAAACTGACAAGACTGCGTTGGATCTGCAGTCCTGCGGGGAGCTATACCTAGCGCGCAGCGCTTGCCGCTAGCGCTCCACCAGCCGGACGAATTGACGGGCGCCCCTCTTGATGACGTCTCCCGGACGCAAATTGGATACCGGATAGGCCGCCGACAGCTTTTGGAGTTCGCCGGACGGGGAGATTAGTTCTATGGCTCCCTCGTTCAAGAGCCGTTTAGCCTCGCTATTGCTGGAAGCCAGCCCCGCGGCCGCCAGCAGTCGATCAGCTCGAACGGCGCCATCGGGTGTGCTTGCCTGTTGGCAGAGGTCGCCCAGCGACAGCTCCGGCATTTCATCGGGCAGCCCCCTCTTCTGGACCACTTGCTCGAACTGCTCCTGGGCTGCGGTTGCCGCCTCGCTACCGTGAAACTGTTCAGTGATATCTGCCGCCAGCAGCTTTTTCAGGTTCATTGGGTTCACGGATTCGGATGAAAGGTCCCCGGCCGCAGCAGAAAGGTCGTCTTCTGAGATGTCCGTCAGATATTCGAAGTACGGAAGGATCAGCTCGTCGGGGAGCGACATCAACTTGCCAAACATGTCGTTGGCAGGATCTTCCAGGGCAACGTAGTTGTCCAGGCTCTTGCTCATCTTCATGGCGCCGTCGGTCCCCACCAGGATCGGCATCAAGAAACACTGCTGCGGTGGCTGTCCCACGATGGTCTGGAGCTCCCGGCCCACCAGAAGGTTGAATTTCTGATCAGTGCCCCCAAATTCAACGTCAGATTGAATAGCTACGGAATCGTAGGCCTGGAGCAGGGGGTACAAAAGCTCGGTAATGGCGATGGGCCTGTGGCCGCTGAACCGCTGGGCAAAGTCATCGCGTTCCAAGAACTGGGCTACTGTGAACTTGCTGGTCAGGCGAATCACGTCCTCCAGGCTGAAATTGCCGTACCACTCGCTTTGCCAGACAACTTGGGTGCGGTCGGGGTCCACCACCTTGAAGAACTGGCGCAGATATGACTCGGCGTTGGCCGCCACGTCTTCGTGGGTCAGCAATGGCCTGGTGGCCGATTGGCCGCTAGGGTCGCCTATCTGAGCTGTCCAATCTCCAACTATCAATATAACCTTGTGACCCAGGTCCTGAAGCTGCCGAAGCTTGCGAAGGCCCACCACGTGGCCTAAGTGAATGTCCGGCCGGCTGGGGTCGAACCCCATTTTCAGGCGCAGAGGGGTATTCCCCTGGAGCATCCGCACGAAGTCTTCCAGGAAGATAATCTCCCGCACCCCTCTCTGGGTGATCTTTTCTACGGTGGCTTGGTCAAGCAACGTGCGCGCCTCGGTCTTCGGCAAGGACTCGCCGCGAGTCGGCCACGTCTTTGTTGATCTGTTGCACCAGGTCCTCGGCGCTCTGGAACGTCTCCTGGTCCCTGAGCTTGCTGGCAAACTCGACGCACATGGGTTGACCGTAGATGTCCCGGTCAAAGTCCATGACGTGGACTTCCATCAACCTCTTGGACAAGCCGAAGGTGGGCCTTACGCCGATGCTTGTTGCGGAGGGAAGTCGCTCTCCGTCGACGAAAGCCCAGGTGGCGTAGATTCCGTCGCCTGGAAGTATGATTTCGCCGTCGAGTTGCAAGTTGGCAGTTGGGAAACCCAATTCTGTGCCGCGGCGGTCTCCCTCTACTACCTGGCCTTTCAGAGAATAGTTGCGGTTGAGCAGCTTGGCGCACGATGCCACCTCGCCTCGGCTGAGACCCTCTCTGATGCTGCGGCTCTTCACCACAGTCCCGTCGAAAGCCAGCGGCTCCACCGATTCGACCCAGAACCCCAATTCCGCGCCCACCTTGCTTAGGAAGCTTAAAGTCCCCTCGCGGTCGCGGCCTATGGCGGCATCCGGGCCTAACACCAGACCCCGCATACCCAGTAGTTCTACCAGCGCTTTTGCAAAGTCCTTGGCGCTGACTTGAGCAAGATCTTGTGTAAATTCAAGGCTGATTACCAGTTCCACTCCCTGGTCTTTTAGCAAGCTGGTCTTTTGTTGAGGAGAAGTAAGGTAGCTGACTTGCGTACCGGGGCGGAGCACGGTTACGGGATGGTTGCTAAAGGTGAGGACTGTCGGCTGCAGGTCTGGCCTCGACAGTTGCACCAGCCGCTTCAGCAGGTGGCAGTGGCCAAGGTGGACGCCATCGAAAACACCGACGGTGACCACCGTTTCCCTGTCCGGAGTGGTCTCTGCAAGCAACTGGTGAAAGTTCATTCGGGTTCTGATTCCTTTGGCGCCGTAGTCACCAGTCTATTTTAGCTGCTCCTGTGGTGGACATGCCCGTGCAATTACGCCTGAATTGGCCAGGATGTTAGCACAGCCACCTATGAGGGTCAAACGAAACCGCCGGAGCGCTGGACCGCAAAATGCCCCAAACCGACCTTACTTTTTCTTGGGAAATGACTTGACATTATGTAATAATTCGGCCTTGCTAGCCCAATGCAAGTTGTCGGTGGGAAGGCTAAAGGGATACATCTCAAAGGGCCTGTTACCGCCGGCACGCGGTCCACTACCGGACGCGTTCGGGCAGCGGTCTTTAACATTCTCCATGAGGAGTTGTACCAACAGGGTCGGGTGCTGGACCTCTTTGCAGGCTCCGGCGCTTTGGGAATAGAAGCCCTGAGTAGGGGGGCGGCGTGGGCGGACTTCGTGGAGCGGGACCGCCGTCAGTGCCAGGCAATCCGGTCGAATCTGGAAGCCACCGGTTTCAGTTCTATCGCCCGCGTCCTGTGCTCCGACGTCACCAGGTGCTTGAATACCCTGGAAGGCGGGTACAGCGTGATGCTGTTGGACCCCCCCTACGCAATGGAGGGATTGGACCAGCTCCTGGAGAATATGGCTGGGAACCCTAAACTACTGAAGGCCGGAGGGATGGTGGTGGTTGGGCACTCAAGGTTCTCTGAGCTTCGCCCCCAGTACGGTCCATTGAGCCGGGTCCGCTTACGTAGATATGGAGACAACGTAGTGGAATTCTATCAACAAGAAGACTGACGATGGTGACCGGAGTCTATCCAGGAAGCTTCGACCCGGTCTCAGTGGGTCATATCGACGTCGTCAGCCGCGCCAGCGCCCTGTTCGACAAGGTCATCGTAGCAGTATATAGCTTGCCCTCCAAGAATCTGCTCTTCGACGCCGATGAACGGGTCGCCCTATTCACCCAAGCGGCGCAGCACCTTCCCAACGTAGAGGTGACAAAGTTCGATGGCTGGTAGTCAGGTTCGCCCAGCAAGTGCAAGCACAAGTGATAATACGGGGCCTGCGCAGCGGGTCTGATTTCGAATACGAGTTCGACATGGCCTTCATGAACCGCAGGCTAGTCCCGGAATTGGACATGGTCTTCTTTATGACCTCGTTGGAGAACATGTTCGTAAGCTCCAGTTTGCTCAAGGAGGTAGCCCGTCTCGGAGGAGACATAACTGCCATGGTCCCGCCGAACGTGGCGGACGCGGTCTATACAAAATTTGGGTTGCCGGTCTCGTAAAGAAAGGGACCGGGTAGGAGGGAAGCCGATGGACATCATCAACATAATCGATAGGTTGGAGACCCTAATCGAGACCAGCAAGGCTGTTCCGATGAGTGGGAATGTCAGGATTGACAAGACCAAGGCTTTGGAGCTTGTCGACCAGTTGCGCCTGGCCGTTCCTCAGGAGATCAAGTCGGCTGAAGAAGTATTGTCCAGCAAGGACTACATCATCAGCCAGGCCCACGCGGAAGCACGCCACACGAAATCCAAGGCAGAGGACGACTACCGGCAGCGCGTGGACCAGAACGAGATTATCGCACTGGCCGAGAACCGCGCCGAGGAAACCTTGAAGGAAGCCGAGCAGCGTGCCGCCCGGGTTCTGGAGAACTCCGAGGCCGAGGCGACCAATCGTCGCACCGAGGCCGACGCCTACGCTCTCCGCAGCCTTAGGGCTTTGGAGAAAGAACTGGCGTCCATAACTGGGTCGGTCCGAAAAGGCATAGATGTCCTGTCCGGACATGCTTCGGCCAACCTGAACGGCAGCTACTCCGCCGCCGACTAGCTCCAGCCAGGAACCATACTAGCCGGTTGAGGGACGAGTCGCCGACCGTCCCTCGCCGACAGTGGCTCCTTGCTGTCAGCCCTGAACCGACCCCTGAGGGGTGGTGCGGCACAACGACCAAGCCTTCTGAGCGGTGACTCTTTAGGCGCTTCCTGCGGCTGGCGCTCCACTAGTCCCGACTTGCGTTCGGACTGGGGATTGACCTCCCACCTGGGCGCGTAGTCACTCGGGGGTCGCCAAGCGGCGTTCACCTTTCGCAGGTGCGGGCCCGCAATCCTGCCTGCGCTAGCCATATATTCCTCGGTTTGCAGTTTCTGCCCAGGCCAAGCCGCCGGGTTAGTTTGATTCATGCCCATCGCCTTGGGCCCGGCTGCCGGGCTATACCGCCAACACAGCCGCCAATTTCAGCTGCCGTTGCGCTTATAAACGTCCCGCAAATAGGAAGGGCCCGCACCGATGAGAGGTGCGGGCCCTTCCTATTGTTTCAGAGGCCCGGGCGCATGCCCAAACCCTTGGTCAACGTCGCCAAGGTTCAAACGATTGCAGCCGCTTTATTACCTCCCAATCGGCTTGCCGGTCTGCGTGACCCAATGCCGTTGCATGCACCAGCCGGCGGTTCGTAGACCTCCGTCAACAAACGGCATAGTTCCATGGTGGAGGCGGACTCTACTTCATTGACATACCCATTACGAGGGCCCAACCGAACCCACCTGTCCGGGCCGGACCCGTCTAGAGGCCCTCTGACCTAGGTTGAGGCCAAAGCTACCGTAGATGGTCAAGTGGGTTGACATTGAAATTTTGCTAAGCATACAATTCCGGCAGACGCCGGGGTGAAGACGGAGGCAGTCTGAATGCAAGAGATGACCATCCATAGCATTCGCGTCAGCCCAATGAACTACCAGCGGGTCGTGTTTCTGAAAGAGAAGGATGCGGACCGGTTTCTTCCCATATGGATTGGTCCGGCCGAGGCAGACGCCATTGCGGTGAAGCTGCAGGACCTGTCAGTGCCCCGTCCCTTGACCCATGACCTTCTCCGCACAATCATCGACACCCTTGGCGGCTCGGTGCAGCACATTCTGGTCAGTGACCTCCAGAACGACACCTTCTACGCCAAAATAGCGATCCAGACCAACGGTTCCACTACCGACATAGACTGCCGGCCCAGCGACGCCGTGGCCTTGGCGGTTCGGGCCCAGGTGCCCATCTATGCCGATGAATCAGTGCTGGACAAGGCCGGAATCCTCTTGGACAAAGAGACCGGAAAGCCCATTACTGCCGATGACCAAGAGGACTCCGTTACCGAGAAGCCTGCCGAGGTGAAGGAAGAAGAGCTACGGCGAATGTCCGCATTCACCGATTTCATAGGCTCCCTGGACCTGGAAGATTTCGGGAAAGACAGGCCCAAAGGCTAACGGCAAAAACCGTTATTCATTGCGCGGTTCAGGCCCCGGCTATGGTTCAACCGGGGCCTTTCAGTGGAACGGTTACAAGCCGGGCACGATAGACACAAATTGACTTCCCAAATACTTAGTGATAATATTCACGAGGTTTGGCCTGGGCATGAACTGGTGGGCTTTGACCCTGAGCCTCACGGGACTTGGCTGGTACGTAGCAGCTTGCATCGTTCTTGGCGTCCTCGGAGGGTTGGGGCTGGATAAGCTGGCCGGAACCTCGCCTGTATTTACGGTGGTGGGCATGGTGCTGGGTCCTATCTGCGCATTCTGGGGTGTCTACAAGCTGGCGCAGCCCCTGCTAGACAGGGCTAGACGCCGGGACCCTTCAGAAAAGGGGGGCAAACGTTAGTGCCGTCGGGCGCCTTGGCCAAGAGATTGCTATTTGCCTCCGGGTTGGGACTGGTAGTCCTCCTGGTGGTAGGGTTCGCTTACGGCGCAGTCGGTTCGGCCATACTGGGCACCGACAAACTGCTGGACGAGCCGGAAATCCACCTGGCGCCCCAGCCGGTCTTTCCCGCTTCGGTCCGCGACGAGCATCTGGGCCTGACCGAGCCCCTGGAACACGGCGAAAAGCCTCACGCTTCTCCGCTTAGCCCCACCAAGTTTGCTGTAACCAACACTCTGCTTTCCGCTTGGCTGACCACCGCTGTCATAGTGGTGTTCTTCGTTCTGGCGGCGAGAAAGAGCAGTCTAATCCCCGGAAGATTACAGGGGTTTGTAGAAGCGCTGTTCGAAGGGATGTTGGGGTTCTGTTCCACGGTGTTGGGGCCCGAGATGGCCCGCCGGGCGTTTCCCATAGTTACCACAATTTTCTTGTTTGTGCTGTTCAACGCCTGGATGGCGCTGCTGCCCTTTTACCAGTTCATCGGCGTCATTTACGACGGCCACTTGAAAGCACACCTGCTCAAGTCGGCCGGGACCGACCTGAACATGCCCTTGGCCCTGGCCCTGGTGTCCTTCGCCTTTGTGGAGTATTGGGGACTTCGCACCCACGGGATGGGCTATTTTAAGAAGTTCTTCGCTTTCGGAAATCTCTTGCGAGGCAGACCCTCGGGGCTGATCAATGTCTTCGTCGGGCTCTTGGAGGGAATCAGCGAACTGGTCCGGACCGTCAGTTTCACTTTCAGGTTGTTCGGAAATATGACTGCCGGGGAAATCCTGGTGGTGATGATAACCTTCCTCGTGCCCTTCGTGGCAACCCAATTCGTGTTTGGCCTGGAGCTGCTGGTGGGCTTGATCCAAGCGGTCATTTTCGCCAGCCTTACGGTGGTATTCCTCTCCGTGGCGGTAAGCCACGAGCAGCACTAAGTGGATCTTGCGTCGAGGGACGCGAAAGACTGAGCAGTCGGTCAGGATAGATACGTAGTAGGAGGATAATCGGTCATGGATCTGGTCTTATTGCAGGCTACGGGTGCGGAGAAGTTCGCAGAGCTTGGCAAATACATCGGCGCTAGTATCGCTATAGGGCTGGGAGTGCTCGGCCCCGGTATCGGCATCGGAATCCTGGGCTTTGGGGCCATGGGCGCCATAGGACGCAATCCTGAAGCTGCGGGGGCGGTCACCACCAACATGATCTTGGCAATTGCCTTCGCCGAAGCCCTGGGCATCTACTCGCTGATCGTAGCGGTAATCCTATTGTTCGTGGTCTGACTATTCCAGAGCCGCAGGTGTATTGGACGCATCGGCGACGGAGCTCGGAGGTCAATTCTTGAACTTGATATCACTCCCGGCGGATGGGGCCGTACTATTGGGTATAACCGATCTGGGGATTAACCTCCCCAGCCTTATCGCATACCTGATTAACTTCGTCATCCTGCTGGGCATACTGAGTATATTCGCCTACAAGCCCCTGCTCCGGCTTTTGGACCAGCGTTCGGACCGGATTAGGGAGAGCTTGGAAGCCGCCGACCGGGCGCGGGATGAAGCTGCCACCTCCAGGGAAGCCATAGAGGAGCAACTGAACGAGGCGCGCAGAGAGGGCCAGCGTCTGATGGACACGGCTCGGGAAGCCGCAGACCGCTACCGGGCGGAAGAAATGGACCGGGCCAGGCAGGAAGCCGAGGCCTTCGTGGCAAGGGCCCGGTCTGACATACAACGAGAGCGCGACTCGGCAATCGAAGAGGTCCGCGCCAACTTCGGCGACCTGGCCATTACTGCGGCGGAGCGGGTGATCGGACGCTCTTTGGACCGGCAGGCCCATCGAGACCTGATAACCCAGGTGTTGGAGGAGGGGGAACAGGCCTCTGGAGCGCCGAGGGGTTAAGGGCCAATGGCGGGTAATGTTTCGGCAAAGCGTTACGCCCAGGCGGTATTCGAGTTGGGCTTGGAACGAGACAGGCTCGACCAGTGGGCTGCGGAGTTGGAGTTGGTCGAGGGCGTGCTTCAGGACGATGAGTTCAAGGCCTTGCTGAAGCATGCCGGCGTGCCCGCCGCAGACAAAGTAAAGGCGGTTGACTCCGTACTGGGGCAGACCGAACCGGCCATTCGCAACGTGGTCAATCTGCTGGTAACCAGGGGCCTGGTGGATGTGATTGCGGACCTGCGGGCCGCTTACGTCGAACTTCTGGATCAGCACCTGGGGCGGCAACGGGTCCAAGTTACTTCAGCAGTCCCTCTGGAGCAAGAGGAGTTGGACCGTATCTCCAGGTTCGTGTCCAATTTGGTGCGTAAGGAAGTGGTCCTTTCAGCCGACGTCGATGAATCCATCCTGGGTGGGATGGTGGTCCAGATTGGAGACCGGCTGTTGGACGGCAGCACTGCTTCAAGGTTGAGATCTCTGCGCAATCGAATCAATTCAGAGATCGTACTTACTGGGTCGTAGGGCACTGATCAAGGTTTTCAAACCCATAGAAGGCATCCTGTACTAGGAATCAAGGAGAGTCGCCAATGGCGATCAGCGGACAGGAAATCGTATCGTTAATCAAACGGCAGATCGAAGAGTTTGGTGGAGACCTGACCTTGGTGGACGTGGGGACCGTGGTGCGCGTAGGCGACGGTATTGCCAGCATCCAGGGCCTGCAGGGCGTTCAATTCAACGAGTTGCTGGACTTCGGCAACGACGTTTCCGGTTTGGCCCTGAACTTGGAATCAGACATCGTCGGAGCGGCGATCCTCGGCGACCCTAACTTGGTCAAAGAAGGTGACCGCGTACGCTCCACGGGACGGATCATCGAGGTGCCTGTCGGCGATGCCCTGGTCGGCCGCGTCGTAGACCCTCTCGGCCGCCCCCTTGACGGTAAAGGGCCGGTCAACACCACTTCCAGCTTACCGGTGGAACGCATTGCCCCCAACGTGGTGGTGAGGAGCTCCGTGGACACCCCTGTGCAGACGGGCGTCAAGTCCATCGACGCGATGATTCCTATAGGCCGCGGCCAGAGGGAACTCATAATCGGCGACCGGTCTACTGGGAAGACCGCCATCGTCTTGGACACCATCATCAACCAGAAAGGCGGCGACCTGGTCTGCATCTACGTGGCCGTTGGGCAGAAGCAGGGCAAAGTTGCCCAGGTGGTCACTACCCTGGAAGAAAACGACGCGATGGGCCATACGGTTGTGGTCAGCGCCGGAGCCTCCGACTCAGCCCCGTTGCAGTACATTGCCCCCTACTCCGGCTGCGCCATGGCCGAGGCGTTTATGGACCAGGGCAAGGACGTGCTTATCGTATATGACGACCTGACCAAGCACGCCTGGGCCTACCGCCAGATGTCTCTGTTGCTGCGCCGGCCTGCAGGCCGGGAGGCCTATCCCGGCGACATCTTCTACCTGCACAGCCGACTGCTGGAGCGGTCCGCCAAGTTGGATGAAGAACATGGCGGCGGGTCTATCACCGCCCTGCCCATCATCGAGACCCAGGCGGGAGACGTGTCGGCCTATATCCCGACCAACGTCATCTCCATTACCGACGGCCAGATATACCTGGAACCGGAGCTGTTCAACAGCGGTATCCGCCCGGCAGTCAACGTCGGGCTGTCCGTCTCTCGTGTGGGGGGAGCCGCCCAGAGCCGGGCCATCAGAAGGGTGGCCGGCCGTCTGCGGTTGGACTTGGCCCAGTATAGAGAGTTGGCTACCTTCGCCCAGTTCGGCACCGCCGACCTGGACCCGGCAACCCGGTCCCAATTGTCCCGGGGTCAGCTTGCCACAGAGGTGCTTAAGCAAGTCCAGTACAGGCCCCTGTCCTTGGAACAAGAGGTCATAGTCCTCTTTGCGCTCAACTCGGGCCTAATGGAAGATGTCCCCTTGGAACGCTGCGCCGACTTCGAGGACCAGTTGCTCCGCTACGTAGCCAGCAGCCACCCCGATATCGTTCAAAGAATAGCCGAGTCCAGGGATTTGACCGAAGAGGTCGAGGGTAAGCTCACCAACGCGGTCAATGAATTCAAAGCTACGTTCAGCGCATGAGCGGACCTCACCATTCCATGGTGCCCTGCCGGTGGTTGAAGAAAACGACTGGCAAGTTCTGCGCGAGGCCTAGTGGGACAGCGGCGCAGGTTCCATGATTTGTAAATAATGGCCAGTGAGAGAGACATACGACGCCGCATACGCAGCGTGCAAAACACCGGCAAAGTCACCAATGCTATGTCGTTGATCGCCGCGTCGAAGATGCGCCGCGCCCAAAACGCGGTTACCCAGGGCAGGCCCTACGCCGAGAAAATCCAGGAAGTCATCACCCACTTGGCTGCCCAGCCGGTCGATGAGGTCACGGCGGCCCATGCCCTGCTTCAGGTGCGGCCGGTGAACAGAATCGCCGTTCTGGTTATCAGTCCCGACCGCGGCCTGTGCGGCGGCATGCACGCCAACCTGAACCGCAGGGTAGCCCAGTTCATTCTGGACCAGGAAGCCCCGGCGAGTGTAATCGTCATAGGGCGTAAGGGCAGGGACTTTATGGTCCGCTACGGCCAGGATGTTCAAGCCGTGTTCACCGACCTCGGCGAGCAGCCGGTATTGGCCGACACCACCGCCATTTCCCGCTTGATGGTTGACTCCTACACGGATGGCGGCGTGGACCAGGTGTACCTTGCCTACACCAGGTACGTGTCCACTTTGAACCAGCAACCGGTTGTTGAAAGGCTGCTGCCGGTTACGCCGGCCGAGTTGACGGCTCAGGAAAGGGTCGGCTACATCTACGAGCCCGACAATACCAGCGTATTGGGGAGTTTGTTGCCACGGTTTGTAGAGATGGAGGTCTATCACGCATTGCTCGAGTCCATCGCCAGCGAACAGTCGGCCAGGATGGTCGCCATGCGCAACGCCACCGACAATGCCAACGGGCTGGTGGAGGACTTGACTTTGGTGATGAACAAGCTGCGCCAGGATACTATCACCAACGAGCTTCTGGACTTGGTGGGGGCGCAGGTAGCTCTGGAAGGATAAGACAAGGATCCGCGGGAGAACGATATGGGCACTGGAAAAGTGGTGCAGGTCATAGGCACCGTCGTCGACGTAGAATTCGGGCCGGAAGAACTGCCTGAGCTTTACGGCGCTTTGGAACTGGACAACTCCGGCGAGAAGTTGTTGCTGGAAGTCCAGCAGCACATCGGCAATAACTGGGTGCGCTGTCTGGCGTTGGGCGCCACCGACGGCTTGGCCCGCGGCGTCAACGTGAACGATACCGGCCAGAGGGTTACGGTGCCAGTCGGCCCCGAGACCCTGGGCAGGTTGTTCGACGTGTCCGGCACGCCGCTGGACAACTTGGGCCCGGTGGAGGCCGGCGAGAACTGGCCCATACATCGCGACCCCCCAGGTTTTGACGATCAGAACCCCACCATCGAGATCCTGGAAACGGGCATTAAGGTCTTCGACCTGATTACCCCGTTCATGAAAGGCGGCAAAATCGGCGCCTACGGCGGCGCCGGCGTGGGCAAGACCGTCATCATTCAAGAACTGATCCGCAACATCGGCGCCGTCCACCAGGGCGTCTCGGTCTTCGCCGGCGTCGGCGAGCGCTCCCGCGAGGGCAACGACCTGTGGCACGAAATGCAGGACTCCGGCGTGCTGGCAAACACCGTGCTGGTTTTCGGTCAGATGAACGAGACCCCAGGGGTCCGCGCCAGGGTAGGACTCACCGGGCTCACCATGAGCGAATATTTCCGGGACGTCGAACGCCAGGACGTCCTGCTGTTTATAGATAACATCTACCGGTACATCCTGGCCGGCATGGAAGTGTCGGCCCTGTTGGGCCGGATGCCCTCCGCAGTAGGCTACCAGCCCACCTTGAGCACCGAAATGGGTGCTTTGCAAGAGCGCATCACGTCTACCAAAGGCGGTTCAATCACGTCCTTCCAGGCGATCTACGTGCCCGCCGACGACTACACCGATCCCGGCATCGTGACCACCTTCGGCCACCTGGACGGTGTTGTTTCCCTCGAACGTTCGCTGGCAGCCCAGGGACTGTATCCCGCAGTCGATCCCTTGGCTTCCTACTCCCGAATCCTGGAGCCTCGCATCGTCGGCGACGAACACTACCGGTTGGCTCGCGGCGTGCAGCAGGTGCTCCAAAGGTACAAGGACCTGCAGGACATCATCGCCATCTTGGGCATAGAAGAGCTCTCTGAAGAAGACAAGCTGACCGTTTTCCGGGCCAGGAAGATCCAACGGTTCCTCACCCAGCCCTTCTTTGTGGCTGAGGCCTTCACCAACCAACCGGGCAAATACGTGCCGGTCAGGGAAACGGTGCGTGGCTTCGGGGAGATCCTGGAAGGCAAGCACGACGATCTGCCGGAACAGGCCTTTTACATGGTCGGCACCATCGACGAAGCGGTGGAGAAAGGCCAGCAAATTCGGGCCGAGGGTTAAGAGACCAGGCTATGGCGACAATGACCCTGGAAATTATCACCGCCGAGCGCCAGCTCTACGGCGATGAAGTCGACATGGTGGTGGCCCCCGGCGCCGACGGGCAGTTGGGTATTCTGCCCCGCCACGCTCCCCTGATGACCATGCTGCAGCCGGGAGAGCTGTTGATACGCAAGGACGGGGCCGATACTTACCTGATCGTCACCGGGGGATTTATGGAGGTCATCGGCAACAAGGTGACCATTCTGGCCGACGCTGCCGAACGCTCGGAAGAAATTGACGAAGCCAGGGCCGCCGCGGCTATGGAACGGGCCAGGGAGCGGATTGCCAGCCACCCGTCTGATCTGGAACTGCAACGGGCGTTGACGGCTTTCCGGCGGGCTCAGGTCCGCTTGAACGTAGTCCGGCGTCGCGCAAGAGCCGGCGGCATGATGCCTCCCTCAGTCAGTCAGTCCGGCTAGGGCTCTCCGGTTAACCCCTCTAGTCCCCTGTGTCATCCACCAGGTAATAGGTCATGGACTGTAGGGCCAGCACCGGGTCTACGTTCCGGATCCTGATTCCGTCTTGCACTTGGGGAGATGTCGGAGCATAGTTCAGAATCGCCCTGACACCGCACTCAACCAGCCGGTCGATTACGTCCTGTGCATGCGTTGCGGGCACCGCGACGATGCCGATGGTAATGCCCTTCCCCAGCACCTGTTCTTCCAGATTCTCTGTGGATAGCACGGTCAAGTCGCCGACCTCTTTACCGACCATTTCCGGGTTAGCGTCGAACGCCGCAACCAGGTTAAAGCCGTCCGGGGTAAAACCAGGGTAACTGAGGATGGCCCTGCCCAACCGTCCCACCCCCACCACTGCCACGTTCCAGTGAGAGTTGAGGCCCAGTATCTCCCTCAACCTCTCGAGGAGGTGGCGGACGCTGTAACCTCTGCCCTGCTTTCCAAACCTGCCGAAATAGCTTAGGTCCTTGCGAATCTGGGCAGGGGTCACTTGGAGTTTCTCTCCCAATTGTTGGGAACTGACAACCTCTGTGCCCTCTTCCAGGAGCAGGCCAAGTATGCGGACGTACTGGGGCAGCCTGGTTACGACAACCTCAGGCACATCGGAAGGAACCGTGGACCGGGATTGAGGGTTAACCGCCATCGTCGCCTCCGCCCCGTCGCCCCCCAAGGCCCGCCGTCGGCCGCCCCGGCGGCGCGGCGAAGCCTATGGGCTGCAAATCTCGTCCAGATTCGAACGAGAGCCAGTATAATCTATAATGGGAATTTGGGCTGAGTCAAGAAATTTGTGAAATTTGGCGCTAATCAACTGGTTTGACCCAAGGATTTCTTGGGCGGGAGGTTGCCCTTGCACATAGGAGTTTGTCGCCTGATGACGCACTTGCCCCAGTCTGGCAGCCTTAAGGCGAAACGGCAGGTTGCGCGGTCCTTGACCCAGCGAATCAGGAACCAGTTCAATGTAGCTGTCGCTGAAATTGACGATAATGACCTGTGGCAGCGGCTTACCTTAGGGGTCTGCTGTGTGAGCAACGACTCCGCCCACGCCGACCAGATGCTGTCCCGGGTGGTCTCCTTTGTGGAATACTTCCGTGAAGACCTGGTGCTTCTGGATCACCAGACCGAAATAATTTCCGGCGTCTAGCGACCCACCGCTCCAACTTCCTGAAGGAGGTTGCCGCGCCGGGTCAACTTACAACAATTACCTGGGCCGGGGATGCTTGACTAGCGCTGGCTCGATTTGTAGACTGCGGAAGCGTTACTGTCCATAGACCCTCGCCAACTGCGTCCATGGGACGGTGACCAGCAAAGTTGGAATTGTTGATCAGGCAATCAACGTAGGTTACGTTGACATAAATGGAGGAAAGCCCGTTGAGCTACGCGGAATCGGAAAGTGTTGAGGCTGGATTGAAGTTCAAGACCCGCGCCGGCTTGGTGGTTGAGACCACCGGCGTATCCCAGAAGGTAGAGGCCCACGACATAAACGTCCATGAAGTGGTGATCGTGGAGGGCCCCGGAGAGGGCAGTAAGTACGTAATCAACCTGGACTACGCTGAGCAACTCTAGTCTCTACAATCGAGAATTGATGCGGGAGCAGCGTCCCTAATCAGCCCTCCTTTCCAACTCGGCGGTGAACGACTTTAGAGCGCCCCAATAGGTTTCACCTCCCGTTTCCCACACGTCGTTGTGCCCTGTTTCCGCCAGGAGTTGTAAACGCTTCGGCTCATTGGCGGCTCGATATAGCTCTTCCCCTTGGTATGCTGGAATCAGCGCATCCTGATCGCCGTGCACGATCAGCAACGGCCTTTCTACACTCCCGATCCGCTCCAGAGAATTGTACTTGCCCTTTGTTAGCCAACCCAACGGCAACCTAGGGAAGGCAATGCTAGCCATTGACCGCATCGAGGACAACGGAGACACCAGGATTAGACCCAACGGCGCCTCGGCCGCAGCAAGTTCAATGGCCACAGCCGTGCCTAGGGAGTGTCCAAAGTAAACTATTCGCTTGCTGTCCACCTCGGGGCGCAGGCGAAGATACTGGAGGGCAGCCCGGGCGTCCAGATAGGTCCCCCGCTCCGAGGGTGTACCCATGCTGCTTCCGTAACCCCGGTAATCGAAGATCAGCAGATTTACGCCCAGGTTGTGGTGAAGGAGCGCTATCTCGGCGGCCCGATGCCCGATGTTCCCGCCGTTGCCGTGGAAGCAAAGCCAGGTCAGACTGGTTCTGCCGGGCACAAACCAGCCGCTTAGAGTAACGCCGTCGCCGGTATTGAAAGAGACGTCTTCGTAAGTGATGCCCAACTGGTCGGGAGTGCACTCGACCTCTCGAGTAGGGAAGAAGACAAACCGCTTCTCCACCAATGACCAAAGTAGCCTGGTCAGCATGATGTTGGGTCCGTATGATCCAAGCCCACGGGCAGTTCCCTAAAGTCGGAGTTTCTCCTAGCGGATTCGCCTCCGCGGATGGCGGCCGGCGGGCTCATTCGGGGCGACGCTTAGGTGGACGTGTTCCGGGGCAGGCTCGCCGGTTCCGGCTTGGGATAGCTGGTCTGCTCTCGCTCAATGGACTCCAAGCGTCCCGAGATATCTCGTATTTCTGGAGTATTTTCCCCGCAGTGAGGACACCATATCTCCTCTCTGGAGGTGAGCATCAGGTTGTCTTTCTTAACGGTGAAGCTGCCTATCCGGCCGCCGCACTTCCCGCACAATTGGTCGACTGTCACTTCGTTGCTGGGCATAAGCTTCCCATCGGCCGCCGGCAGCCCACCGGCAAGTGTGGATGCCTAGTCACGCAGTCCCGAGGCAGAGAAACGTAAAGGAGCCTGGTACGACTTACTCCAGGCTGTCGGAGAGAATCTCCAGCACGTCCCGGGACTGCTTTTCGCCGTCCTTGCCTTTGGACTGGATGCCCTCCTCCATCATCTGCAAGCAGAATGGGCAGGAGACTCCAACGGTGTCGGCGTTGGTTTCCAGGAAGTGGTCGGTTCGTGCGTGATTGATCCTGGTCCCCTGGCTTTCCTCCACCCACATGTGGCCTCCGCCCGCCCCGCAGCAAAAACCTCGCTCCCGGCACCGTGGCGTCATCTCGACAAGGGTCAGTCCCGGAATCGCCTTGGCGATGTTGCGGGGCTGATCGTATATGCCGTTGTGCCGGCCCAGGAAGCACGAATCGTGGTAAGCCACAGTAACGTTCATGGCCTTAACCGGCTTCAACCGGCCCTGGCCTATCAACTCATCCACGAACTGGCTGTAGTGCAGCACCTCGAAGTCGCCGCCGAACCTGGGATACTCGTTTCGCATGGTGTTGAAGCAGTGTGGACAAATGGTCACCACCTTCTTCACTTGGTACCTGTTCAGGGTATCGATATTCTGCTGTGCCAGAATCTGGTAAAGGTACTCGTTCCCCATCCTGCGGGCTGGGTCGCCCGTGCACGTCTCCTCATCGCCCAGGATGGCGAAGTCGACGCTGGCTCGTTTGAGTACTTTGGCCATGGATCTCGCCACGGCCTGGCTGCGCTGTTCCAATGCCCCCGTGCAGCCGACCCAGAACAGGATTTCGGCATCGGGATGCTGCGCCAGCGTCGGCACGTCCAGTCCCTCTGCCCAGTCGGTCCGCGAGAAGGTGGTCCCTCTCCAGGGGTGCCCCCGTTGCTCCAGGCTCAGTAGCGCGTTCATTGCACCTTCGGGAGCCTTCGATTCCTCCAATACCAGGTTTCGCCGTAAGTCCATGATGGTGGGCACGTGTTCCACCACCACGGGGCACTCCTCCATGCAGGCCCCGCACGAGACACAGTCCCAAACTGCCTGTTCCGGTATGGGCTCGCCTATCAAGGGCGTTGGCTCCACGTGCTCTGGGTTCCTGGCCCCCTGGTGTCCGATAGACACCATGTGGTCCTTCAGGTTCTCCACGATGTGCATCGGAGATAGGATTTTGCCAGTGCTGTTCGCCGGGCAGGCGTCAGTGCAACGGCCGCACACGGCGCAGGCATATCCGTCCAGCAGTTGCTTCCACGTGAAGTCCTGGACTCGTCCCGCTCCGAACCTTTCTGTATTCTCCAGGTCTATCGGGTCCAAGGCTCCCCGGGGTTCCAGAGAACGGAAATAAGCGTTTAGTGGAGCCGCCACCATGTGCATGTGCTTGGAAAAGGGGATGTATATGGCAAACCCCAGAATGATGGCCAAGTGTATCCACCAGAACGTTCCATGGAGCGCGTTGGCTGCGCCTTCGCCCAGGCCCAGGTCGGCGAACCACTCTCCCAAAGCCTTGCCGATGTACACCTCGGCCTCCGGTCCTGCCCCGCCGTGGGCCACGAAAAACGAATGGGTCAGCAGCGTAGATACCATCAGAAGGGCGATCATCGAGACCACCACAACTGAGTCGATGTTGCGAGTAAGGTCGAAGCTGAGACGGTGGGGCTTGACCGCCCACCGCCTGATGACCGCCCATCCCAGGACTACCAATAGTACGGCTGCCAGTATGTCCAGGTACTTGCTGTATACCCCAACCCCGGTTGCCGTAAGCAGGAGTTCGGGGAATTTGTGCCAGACCGAACCTATGAAGATGAACAACAGGTAACTTAGGGAGAATGACAGGAAGCCCCAGAAGATAATGGCGTGGCCCAACCCCGCCCAGTCCTTGGCCGGGACCCGTTGCAGCACTTTGCGCTGGGCCAGGACAATGATGATGGCGCCCTTGAGGCGTTCTATTGGCCGGTCGAACCGCGCTGCGCCCTTACCCTGGCGGATTAGGCGAATCACCCTGAAATAAAAGAGGAACCCCGAAGCGGCCAGCGTAGCCAACAACGCTGCGTATACACCCACCCATACGGGAGCAGCTCCAATGTCGCCGGGAGGAACCAAATGCCGCTATTACCCCACTCTTAAAGTGTTCGCATGGCCGCTGACATCGACAGCGACGGCGCTAGCGAGAGTCATTGACCCTGCAGACACAGTTGGAATTCCGGGATTCAAGCTTATACTTGCGCCTTTCGGCCCGTCAAGCCGCTGAGCGCCTTCATTGCCCTTCTTACCGACATAGGACTGCGTAGCTAAGACGCGCTCAGACCAAGACCTTGCATACTTGTGAAAAATAGTGCATACTTGTCTGGTAGTTGCTTCCTGGTGGTTTGAGCGAGGTGGCCCCACCCGTTCCCATCCCGAACACGGTAGTGAAACGCCTCAGCGCCGACGATACTGCTCTGGCGACGGAGTGGGAAAATAGGTCACCGCCGGGGGGCAAACCGGAAGAATCCAGCCTCAGCCGGGACGATCGACTCTCGTGATAACCGTGTACCGGCAGCGGCGATTCTCCTTTACACCTACATAGGCGCCCCGTATAATTGAAGTTGACGATTTTGACCATACGACCGGTCCAAAGCCTTGCTGCTTCAGGCCCAAGTTGGCCAACGATGGGCGAGTGGCCACCGGCAAGCGCCAACTTCGGGGTTGCATCGCAGACTCTAACCCAGCGCAAGAACGTCCGCACGCTTACGACTACCCTTAGCCTCACCCACTGGGAGCGGAATCATGGGAAGTAGATTCGAGAAGTTCTCCGAGCGCGCCAGAAGAGTCCTATCCCTGGCCCAGGAAGAGGCCCAGCGGTTCAACCACAACTACATCGGCACTGAGCATATTCTTCTGGGACTGGTGCGCGAGACCGAAGGAGTTGCCGCCCGGGTTCTGTCCAGCTTGACGGTGGACTTGAGCAAGGTGCGCTCCGCGGTGGAGTTTATTATCGGTCGCGGCGAGAAGCCTCCTCAGGGTGAAATCGGTCTTACTCCCAGGGCCAAGAAAGTCGTCGAGCTCGCGGTAGACGAAGCCCGCCGCATGACACACACCTACATAGGCACAGAGCATCTGCTCATTGGCTTGATGCGTGAAGGCGAGGGCGTCGCCGCAGGCGTGCTTGAGAGCCTCGGCGTCACCTTGGACAAGGTCCGTTCGGAGACTCACCGCATCTTGAGCCACAGCGGCGGCAGCAGCGCCGCCGGCGGCCGCACCAGCACCAAGACGCCCACCTTGGACCAGTTGGGCGTTGACCTGACCGCGGCGGCCCGTGCGGGTAAGTTGGACCAGGTCATAGGCCGGGAGCAAGAAATCGAGAGGGTCGTCCAGATTCTCAGCCGCAGGACCAAGAACAACCCCGTCCTGGCGGGAGAGCCAGGCGTCGGTAAGACCGCCATAGTAGAGGCATTGGCTCAGCGCATCGCCACCAACGAAATTCCTGACACTCTTCAGGGTAAGCGGCTCGTTACCCTCGACATGGGCGCCTTGGTGGCCGGCACTAAGTACCGGGGCGAGTTCGAAGAACGCCTGAAGAAGGTGATCGAAGAGATAAAGTCGTCCGGCAACTGCGTGTTGTTCATCGACGAAATACACACCATAGTTGGCGCCGGCGCTGCCGAGGGAGCGGTAGACGCCTCCAACATACTCAAGCCTTCACTGGCGCGGGGCGAGTTGCAGTGCATTGGGGCCACCACCCTCAACGACTATCGGAAGTACGTGGAGAGAGACCCGGCCCTTGAGCGGCGCCTTCAACCCGTACGGGTGGATGAGCCTTCAAACGACGAAACGGTTGAAATCCTCAGAGGGGTCAAGAGCCACTACGAAGAGCACCACAAAGTTAACATAACCGACGAAGCCCTCAAGAGCGCGGCGGCATTGGCGGCCCGCTTCATCCCAGACCGCTTTCTCCCAGACAAGGCCATCGATTTGATCGATGAGGCCGGGTCGAGAGTCCGCCTGAGAGGCAGTGCAACACCGTCGGCGTTGACTGACGCCATGAAGGTGCTGGAGCAGGTCCGTAAGGAAAAGGACGAAGCCATAGCTTCTCAGCAATACGAGGCCGCCGCCGAACTGCGCGACCGGGAACTGCACGCCAACGAGGACCTGGAAAACCGGGAACGAGAGTGGCAAGAGGACCGGGATAAGGAACGGCGGTTCGTCACCGAGGAAGACATCGCTGAAGTGGTCAGCATGTGGACCGGAATCCCCGTAACTCGGTTGGCCCAAGAAGAGACAGAGCGCCTCCTCCGCATGGAAGAGGACCTCCACAAGAGAATCATCGGCCAGGACGAGGCTATCGTCAACATCGCCAAGTCCGTGCGCCGGGCACGGGCCGGTCTCAAGGACCCCAGGCGCCCCATCGGCGTGTTCATGTTCCTTGGTCCCACCGGTGTCGGCAAGACCGAGTTGGTGCGGGCGCTGGCGGAGTTCATGTTTGGCAATGAAGACAACATGATTCGCCTGGACATGTCCGAGTTCCAGGAGAGGCACACCGTAGCCAGGCTCATAGGAGCTCCTCCGGGGTACGTCGGATACGACGAGGGCGGGCAACTGACCGAGGGAGTGCGCCGCAAGAATTACTGCGCTGTGCTCTTGGATGAGATCGAAAAGGCCCATCCGGAGGTCTTCAACATCTTGTTGCAGATCTTCGACTCAGGCACCCTGACCGACGCCAGGGGGAGGCGGGTGGACTTCCGCAACTCGATCCTGGTCATGACCAGCAACCTGGGCTCCGACCTGATTAAGCGCGAGACAACCATGGGCTTTAGCGTCAAGACCGACGACGCCCAAACCGAGGAAAGCTCGTATCAGCGGATGAAGGACAAGGTGATGGAGGAGGTGAAGCGCTTCTTCCGCCCCGAGTTCCTCAACCGCATCGACGCCACGGTGGTGTTCCACCAGTTGACCCGTGTGGAGATACTGGAGATCGTTGACCTGATGATGAACCAGGTGCGCAAGGAACTGGAGGACAAGCAGGTCGAGCTCGAGCTCACAGACGCAGCTAGGGAATACCTGGGCGAGACCGGCTTTGACCCGGTGATGGGAGCGCGGCCTCTGCGCCGGTTGATCCAGAACGAAATCGAAGACCGGCTCTCCGATGAGATCCTCAGCGGCCGCCTGAGCGCGGGTGACATAGCATTGGTAGATGTGGAAGACGGCAACGTCGTCATCCGGGCTAAGGTCGAGGAGCCTGCCACCCCGGTCTAACATTCGCCCGATACCATCCTTAAGGATACTGACAGAAGGCCCCATCTAGTGGGGCCTTCTGTTGTTATAATCGGACCATCCCCTTTCAGGAGCCCGTAAGTGACTCGGCAATCAGAACGCCGCCGCCGTGTATTTGCCTGCCAGGAATGCGGCTACCAAAGTTCCAAGTGGATGGGCTTTTGTCCCGCTCCGTCCTGCAACTCCTCTTCGCCGCTGGTCGAGGCAGAAGTGGCCCCGGCGAGACCTTCTCGTTCTGCTTGGTTGGATACGAATTCAGAGCCGTTTCAAGAACTGTCCCACATAAGCGAGGAGAGTTTTCCGAGGATTCTGCTTCCCTCCCAGGAATTGAATCGGGTGCTGGGCGGCGGCCTGGTTGCCGGCTCCGTCGTCTTGCTGGCCGGAGAACCTGGGGTAGGCAAGTCAACACTTCTCTTGCAAGTCGCTCAATCACTGGCTTCTTCCGGCCGCAAAGTCCTATACGCCTGCGGTGAAGAGTCCGCCCAACAGATCAAGCTACGGTCTCAGCGGCTGGGGTTCGACGGCCAGGGAGTATTTCTGCTATCGGAAACCGACCTGGGGCCCATGCTGGAAAGACTGGAGGAATTCCGCCCTGAGATATTGATGGTGGACTCCATTCAGACGCTGTATTCCGAAGAAGTCCCTTCCGGTCCGGGAAGCGTCGCCCAGGTCCGGGAGGCCGGCCTGCAGCTGACCCGGTGGGCCAAAACGCGCCACGCGCCGATTCTGCTCGCCGGGCACATAACCAAGGATGGCTCGGTAGCCGGGCCGCGGGTGTTGGAGCACATGGTGGACGTGATCGCCTATCTCGAGTCCCAGGAGTTCAGTTCCTACCGGATACTGCGCAGTAGCAAGAACCGCTTTGGCTCCACAGCCGAGGTCGGGGTGTTCGAGATGACTGGAAAAGGGCTGTCCGACGTGCCCGACCCGTCTCGGGCCTTGCTGTCCCAGCGGCAGGAAAACGCCGTGGGATCCGCATTGGCGCCGGTGGTTGAAGGGAGTCGTCCGTTGTTGCTTGAGGTTCAAGCCCTGACTTCGCCGACCCAGTTGCCGGCTCCCAGGAGGGTGGCCAACGGCGTGGACCACAGCAGAATGCTTATGATTGCCGCCGTAGCCGGCCGCCGCGCCGGGGTGGCACTGGCCGGTCAGGACATCATCGTCAGCGTGGCTGGAGGTTTCCAGGTCAGCGAACCCGCGGCCGACCTGGCTATGGCGCTGGCTATGGCCTCCAGCCTGCGCAATGCCTCCATCAGCCCGGAACTTGTTGCCTTTGGGGAAATAGGCCTCAGCGGCGAGTTACGGACGGTGCCTCAAGCCCAGCGGCGGTTAGATGAAGCCGCTCGTCTCGGTTTCTCCCAATGCGCCTTGCCTGAGGCTTCGCTGGAGGGTCTGGCGCCGCCGGCGGGAATGAAGCTGCGGTCGGCCCGGACTCTCCGGCAAATGCTCCGCGCCGTGCTGGAAAACCCTGACAGGCGCCTGGAGATTTAGCTCGACACAGCCCGGGCATCCCCAACCGGGTCAGGGTGCGGAAATTCGTGGTCTTCGCAGGCTACCCATCGGGACCCCTCCTCGAAGACCTCCTTCTTCCATATGGGTACGATTTCTTTCAGCCGGTCGACGGCCTTGTGACAGGCTAGAAATGCTTCCTTGCGGTGTGGAGACGCCACCGCCACTACCAGGCTGATCTGCCCGATAGGCACCGCGCCGATGCGATGGGCGATGGCTACGTCTTCGATGGCGAACTCGGCCTGTATCTCCCCCCGTATCTCCTCCATCTTCCTGATCGCCATCTCTTCAAACGCCTCGTATTCCAGCGTCACCACCTGTTTGCCCTGGAAGTTGTCTCGGGTAGTCCCGAGAAACGTGACCACTGCGCCGTTGGAATCCTTCCGAACCATTGAAGTAATCCGCTCCGGCTCAAGTTGCTGGTGGTTGAGCTCAATCATTGCGTTATCCTCCGCTGACCGGGGGTATCAAGCAGACTTCATCATCCGCGTACAGCCTTTGGTCGGGGTCTGCGTAATCGGCGTTGACCGCCACTACAATCCGCACCTCTGGGGGCGCCAGCATCGGGAACTGGCGGCGGACTTCCGAAGTTAAGTCGGCCACCGTGGCGCCGTCGGGAATTTCGATAGCGCATGTGTTCCTGCCCGCCCGTTCCCGGTATAAGGCGAAAAATCTGACCAGTAGCTCCATAATCTCACCCCGGCGGGCCCGCCGGTGCGCTATAGAAATGCGCAATGCCCATTATCCCACAGCTTGCCCGGTCGGGCTACAAAGGGTTGAAATGGCCGTGGTCAACGGACGCCAACGCGTGACATGGAGCGTGCTTACCCACCGTCCAGTATATGCTTGACCTTGCTGAATGCGGCGTCGAACATATCCTCGGTCAACCGTCCCGTCAGCGTATTGTGCTGGCTGGGATGATATGAACTGACTAGGGTAATGCCGTCAGCAAAGGAGTGGGTTTCTCCATGGCCGAACCGCGGTCTGGGCGAAGGCAGATCGACGCCTTGGTGGGAGCGCGCACTCAGGTAGGCATCGAAAGCGAATTTGCCCAGAGCTACCACTACCTGAACGTTGGATAGTAGCTTTAGTTCCGCCAGCAGGTACGGCAGGCAGTTGGAGCGCTCCTGGGGCAAAGGCTTGTTGCCTGGTGGAGCGCACCGGACCGCCGAGGCTATATAGGCGTCTGTCAGGCTCAGGCCGTCATCGGCGCAGCGGGATTCGGGAAAGTTGCAGAAGCGAAATTTGTACAGAGTCCCATAGAGCCAGTCCCCGCTCCTGTCGCCCGTGAACATCCTCCCGGTCCTGTTGGCGCCGTGGGCCGCCGGTGCCAACCCCAGGACCACCAGCCGGGCCTGCGGGTCTCCAAAGCCGGGCACCGGCCGGCCCCAGTAGTCCCAATCGGCATACATCCGCCGCTTGTCCCGGGCTACCGCCTCTCTGTGCTCCACCAGCCTCGGGCACAGGCTGCAGGAGACTATCGCTTGGCTTAATTGCTTAAGGGAAGTCTCGGCGCTGATGATTCGCTCTCCGGCCGGCCTCATGCTGGGATTATATCCGACCCTGTTTCCGCGGTTATAACGACGGGACATAGCCAGGGTCGTACATCTGCCAGTACGCAAACTGGCTAGGCTGTCACCGGGCGGCTTCTTCCGGCCGTCCATGCCGGCGGCGGACCCACCAGTAGGTACATGCATGAGCCGAAGAAAGAGACGGCCGCAATGGTCAGCAGCCCTTCATTGTAAGTCCCCGTTGTATCCCTTATAACGCCGGCGAATATGGGAGCCGCGAACAAAACGATGCTCGACGGGACTCTGGACAACCCGTTAATGGCGGCGAACGCCTTGCGCCCAAAGTACAGGCCGCGCAGCGACATAGTCAGCGGTTGCCGCGCCCCGAAACCAATCCCCAGTAGCACTGCAAACAGAAACACCGTCTCTGTGCTGTTTGCCAGCACCAGGACCAACACGGCCACTGACTGTAGGGCCGAAAAACCGAAGGTCGCTATCGTGATGTTGAACCTGTCTCCAATATAGCCGCCGACCAGAATGAATGCAGAGGTGGTCCCCGTATAAACTGCCGTCACCAGGCCTATTGTATGAAGAGAAAAGCCGCGATCGTCCAGCATCAGGCCCAGGTGGACCAGGACCACCACGGTCACCGTAGACGAGAGCGCAAAGGCGATGCTTATCATCCAGAATGGCTTCGACCGAAGGGCCTCGCGGACGGTATATCCCGGGTCGTCCGGTTCCCCGCCGCCTCGTCCTCGGGATGCCGCTACAGGAACGTCAGAGTCGCCGTCCGGCCTCAGCCCAACATCTTCCGGGCGGTTGTGCATTACCCTGGACAACGGGAAGGCCAGGGCAATTGACAGCATGCCAATGAAGAGGGCGGTGGTCCTCCAACCGAAGCGCTCCGAGGCGGCGGCGTCGATACCGCCGATGGACCAGGCCAGAAGTAGCGGTATCCCAATCGCCCCCACTGCCAATCCCTCTGCGACAACTGCCATAGCCCGTGTCTTGTAGCGGATGAACCAGTTGTTGACTATGTTCTGTACCGGATACCAGGCCGCCAAGCCTGACCCCAGGCTCAGGACGACGAACGTGGGATACAGGTGCCATAGCTGCTGAATTCGGCTGAACGCCACGAAACCCAGCCCGAATATGATCATCCCCATGAGAATCGAGCGCCTGGGGCCCAACCTCTGCACGATAAGGCCCTGCACCGGCGCCAGGAATCCGCCCTGGATTTGGGTGAATGCGTAGGCCAGGGACATTTGCCCTGCGGTCCAGTTGAATGCGCTTCTCAATACCGGGTTCCATATTGGAAGCCCCCAGTAAAAGGGAACATCCGATATGGCCAGGATCAAGGCGCCTACCCCGGCCAGGTACCAGCCTCGGAAGGTCCGGCGCGCCCGCCTCACGGCTGCAGGCGCTCCGCTGAGGGTCATGAGGAATAGGCCTGAGGCGATAAATGCCCGCCCCGCGGTCATCATGATGCAGCTTCCGGGAAATTCATTTGAGACCGCAATGCCGGACCGGTTTTCCAGTCAACATAGTAGATCGCCCGCGGCGCCGCGCTGGGGCACGAAAAAACACACCCTGCAACCGCAGGGTGTGTCGCCTTTCGCTGGGGGCTTCGCAGGGCTGCGCCTTTCAAGCCCAGAGCGGAGAGCCGCTCTAAAGGCTCAATGGGAAGTCCTCGTAGTCCTTGTCTTTCTCGTAAACCTGTATGCGGCCTCGCCAACTCTCCAGCACAACGATTCTGTCCTGATCGTCGACCCTCACAGCTATCGGCCGCCCGAACCGCCATTCCGGCTCCAGGTTGACTCTGCGCCGGGCCTTCACCACCGCGGGGCTCGCCTCGAGCCAGTCTTGGGCCCATGGTGAAGGTTCTTGGGCATCTCCCACCAAAGTGGTGATGAACCGTCCGTCCGGACCGTAGACTTGCACCCGCTCGTTGCCCCAGTCCGTCACGTAAACGTCACCCTCAGAGTCCACGGCTACGTCGGTGGGTCGCTTCAGGGACCCGACCCCGGCTGGCGACGCCTCGAACTTCACCAACATCTTACCGTCGGGAGAGAACTTCTGCACCCGGTCGTTCCTCCAGTCGGCCACGTAGACGTTCCCATCCTGGTCCAGGCAGACGCCCCAGGGCATATTGAACTCTCCGTCGCCGTTACCAGGCCTGCCCCATTGGAGTAAGAACTTTCCGTCTTTGGTGAACTTTTGTACCCGGTTGTTATTGCAGTCCGCGAGATAAATATTGTCGTCTTGGTCGAACGCAAGTCCCGCCGGTCCGTTCAACTCGCCCTCTCCACTGCCCGGCCGGCCCCAGTGGGACAAAAAGGCGCCTTCGCTGTCGTAGACCGAAATCCGATGGAGATAATCGTCGGAGACATAGGCATTCTCCTGGCTATCCAGGTCAATGCCCATTGGCCAGATAAACTGTCCGTCGCCTGTCCCGTAGCTGCCGAAGTCGCCCGTGTAGTCGTGGTCCATGGAACAAACCGTTACCCGTTGGCCGATTCCTTCCGCTCCCCGGTTTAGAACGAGAAGCTTGCCGCCGCTTCCCAGGGCGATGTCATACGGGTTCTGAAACGTCCGGCCGGATGTCCCGAAAGCGCCGATGCAGTAGCTGTAGTGGTAGACTCGACCGGCGGCAACCGTAGTCAGCATTGCGCAACTCTCCTAATTGGCTATCAAATTGGCAAATGGACCGGCCAGCCCGGAAGGGGCCGGCCGCCGCTGGAAATGCCCGTCATTGCTGGCTTGGAGACTTAGAACAGGTCCAGTTGCTCGTACTTTCCGCCCACGATGGGCGCCGGGTCCAGGCCCAGCCATTTGTCTATGATGGTAGAGTACAGGCCCCGGAAGTCGTAGTTGGGCTCCAAGTCTCCCTCGGTTAGATGTTCCGGCTTGAGCGAGGGATACACGCCGTACATCCCCCCTTGACTTTGTTGCCAATTACAATGGCCCCGCCGCCGGCCCCGTGGTCGGTGCCGGTGCCGTTGTCCATCACCCGGCGGCCAAACTCGGTGAACAGCATCATGATCAGGTTGTCGCCGGCATCGTGTTCCTTCAGATCGTCGAAGAAATCGGAGATGGCTCGGGACATGTCGGTACACAACTGGTTGTGCATGGGAGTCTGATTGAAGTGGCTGTCGAAGCTGCCGTAAGCGGTGTAAAACAGCTGTGTGCCAAGGTCAGCCAGGTAAACGCTGGCCACGTCCCTCAGGTTCTTTGCAATAGGCGTATCGGCGTACTCGATCGTGGACTGGTACTGTGCCGGAGCGACCCTGATGACGTCAGCGCCCTTCAGCGCGTCCCTGCCGGTTTGCCCCAGGTAGTCCATGGTTGGCCCCGTGCCTATCGCCGGGGCGTACATGCGGGCAAATCGCTCCAGTAGCTGGTCTCGCTCTTGTTCCACCCCCGGCACCCCGGATAGTATTCCGTACGACTCCAGGTTGGAAACCGAGGTTACCGGCACCCCTGTTAGGGTCAGTGCTCGGGGCAAGCCTTGGCCGACGTTGACCCCTTTCAAAACGTTTTCCCCGGTCGGGTCCAGGTCTCGCACCACCTTGGCGGCCCAGCCTTCCGTGCCAATCTTGTCGGGCTCGCAGGTGTGCCAAATGTCCATTGACCGGAAGTGTGAGCGGGGAGAATTCTCGTAGCCGATTCCGTGAATTAAGGCGACCTTCCCCTCGTCGTATAGCTTTTTCACCGGCGCCAAAACCGGGTTGAAGGCCATCTCGCTGTCGATAGGCAGCATCTGGTCTTCGGGAATGCCCACCTTTGGCCGGTTGTCATAGTAAAGGGGGTCCGTATACGGAATTACGCTGTTCAAGTAGTCGTTTGCTCCGGTCATCTGCAATACGACTACCACCGGGTCCTTATGAGTGGTGGTCATGCGTCATCCTCCAATCGTGATGTCGACGCGACGCGTCCCTCGCACCTCTATGCGAATTGATAGTCTCTTGAAGCGGCGATAAGAGCCAGCAGTACTCCTATTCGCGCCTCTGATGCTTTAGATTCTTCCGGAGTACCCCAGCCGAGGTCACCGCCTTGGCGGGCCTGCTCCAACAGCTCGTCCCGAGTGACCTCGTTGACCTCCAGGGGTCCGGCCACTTCCAGGCACTGGTCCACCAATTGCTCCGGGGTGAGAGAACCCTGGGCTTTGATGTGCTGGACCATGGCCTGCACGCCGGGCAAGCTGGTGTCTCCCAAGTGCTTGGCGGAGAAATTCACTCTACGCACCAAGGCTCCCCCGTCTATCCACTCAGAACCCGTGTGCCAGCTTTCCACGCTGGGCGGATTGAGTAGTTCCTGGCCTTGGTAGTTGCACTCCATCGCAAGTTCTGTGTAGCCGGGCATTGGGCCGTTGTAGCTGCCTGACATTCTCACCGTTCCCGCGACCAACTCGGCGGGACTCTTGACCTTGGCAAACCGGGCATCTTTGAAGAAATCGGAGTTGAAAAGGACCCGTAGTATGCACCGGATATCGCCGTCGGTGCGGTTGTACTCCTCGACCAGCGTGTCTATGGCTTCGGGGTCCCTGGGAGGCGTGATGTTCCAGGCCGGAACTTGGACTTCGTCGGCCACAAAGAAGTTATACAGGTGACGCGCCAGGAATCTGGCCGTCGCCGGCTGCTTGACGATGATGTCAATGATGTCGTCGCCGTTGAAACCGCCGGTCTCTCCGAGGAACGTCTTCTCGCCGTAGTCATGGTCCTCGGGCTGGAATTCAAAGCTCCAGAAGAACCGGCCCAACGGTTGCTGCGGAATCTTTACCGGGATAGTCCAGCCGGTAAACGCTCTGGACGCTTCCTTGATGTCGTCCTCGCTGTAGTTGCCCACTCCCATAGAGAACAGTTCCAGCAGCTCCCGGCCCCAGTTCTCGTTAATGGCTCCCTTGTGGTTGCCGTGGTTGTCCAGCCAGAAAATCATGGCCGGGTTCTTGGCCAGCTCCACCAGCAGGTCCCGGAACTTTCCGAAACCGTGTTGGCGGAACATCTCGAACTGAGCGGCAAGCTCCGGAGCATTGTCCACCTTGGCGAATCCGGTGGCGAACAACTGGTGCAGGAACAGCGCCATCTTCTCTTCCAGAGGTCGCGGCGAGTTGACCATGCGGTACATCCAGGCTGCGCCGTTGTTGACCACCAGCGCAGAACCTTCGAAGCCCGGCATGAACCGGGACATGATGTCCTCGTCTATGGGCGGGTGGTCGTGTGGGTTGATTAACTCTTCTACGGTGGCTTCGTATCCTACTGCTACCCGGGCCTCTAACTCTGCGCGCGTGGCGCCGAATCCGGCGCGGCGCAGCAAGTGGGCCATCAATGACAATTCGTCACGGTTGGCCATACCTACCCTCCCAGGGCTATTTCAGCATTTCCCCTGCGGTGCGGGGATTGGTATATCGTAAAGTTAGCAGGAACCGGTGTCAAGCTTGATATACCTGCGGCGCAACTAGCTCCAGGGACTGCATTTCCGTCGAGGCCGGCAAGCCCCGTCCGGTCATTCTTCGCTCGAACTCTCAAGCCCGGTCAAAGTCTCGCTTTCCTCCCAAAGCCTAAGAGAAGCGTCCTTGTCATAAGAGGCCTCGGAGGAGTCCACCAGGCCATCGTCCATAAAGTAGCCTCCGGACACCCCTTCTACCTCGGGGGAGGTGGCCAAATAGATCACGGTCCGGGCGCCGTCTTCTGCGCTTCTGCCCATCCGTTTGAGGAAGAAGTTGTACAACCTGCCCCGCAGCCCGTTGTTAGTCGCCAGGAAGCTGGTGGCGACCAAGCCCGGATGCAGCCCGTTCACGGTGACGCCCGTCCCATCCAGCTTGCGGGCTAGTTCATAAGTGAACAGAAGGTTAGCCAACTTGGAGCGGCCGTAAGCCTTGTATCCGCCGTAGCTCTTTTCGCTTTGCAGATCGTCGAAGTCTAGGTGGGCGCCCTGGTGGGCGTCCGACGCCACGTTGACGATGCGCGAGGGACTGCTGGACTTGAGCACGTCCAGTAGCAGGTTGGTCAACAAGAAATAGCTCAGATGGTTGAGGGCAAAGGTCATTTCGATGCCGTCCGACGATTCTTGACGCGACAACATCAGCGACCCTGCATTGTTTACCAGCACGTCAAGCCGCTGGAACTTAGCCCTGAAGTCCTCAGCCAACTGTCGGACCGATTGTTGAGAAGACAAGTCGGCCAGGAAGAAACTGACTTCTTGATTCCCCGCTCCCCCTTGGATTTGCTCGGCGGTCGCTGCGGCCTTTTCAGCGTCCCGTCCGACCAGGACTACCGTAGCCCCCAGGTCGGCCAGCCCCGTCGCTGCCGCCTTGCCTATCCCCGCGGTCGCTCCGGTTATCAAACATACCTTGTCCTTCATCGACTTTCCCCTCTGGGGCCTGTGCCCGCCGGAAACCGCCGCCATTAGTTTACCTTAACCAGGCCGCGTCAGACTAATGGCCAGGGTTTTTATTACTAATGTAAGGAACCCGCTGTCTCGCAGGCCAGGCCGCGGCTTCTGCTTGACACAAATTGGGTAAAATCATACACTCGAATGTGCCGGATGTCTTTCTAATCCGGCCAAGAACTGGGCCCGGTGGTGTAGCGGTTTAACATACTGGCCTGTCAAGCCAGAGATCGGCGGTTCGAATCCGCTCCGGGTCGCCACCAACCTCCGGCCCTGCATGAATTCCATCCCCTTCTCTCTCATGCCTTGTAGACCCTCCCTCCCATAGCATCCTCCCACGCCTCCAGCAGGCTCGATTCGCCGCGGTTGCGACGCCTGTTTGGGCACGATACTTTATTGATCGTTTAAATTTGTTGACAGACTGTTGAAGCTCTGTTAGTCTTTTTTGCCTTGCCGGTGCCTGCGAAGCAATCCACCGGTCGTATATCTGCGTATAACCAGAATCGGCGTACCAAATCCCCATTATGGTAACCCTCAAGCAGGAGGCTGAAATGAAACCCAGGATACGTGGCCTTAACCCGCTTCTGATCATTCTGGCTGTGGCGTTGGTGTCGGTGCTCTTCGCGTTAGCGTGCGGCGAGGCCGAAGAAGCCACAGAACCGCCGGAACCCACGGCTACGGCGGCGCCCACAACGCCGGACGACGACGACGCCATGGATGACGACGCCATGGATGACGGCACCATGGACGATGGCACCATGGACGACGGCACCATGGACGACGGCACCATGGACGACGGCACCATGGACGACGGCACCGTGGACGACGGCACCATGGATGACGGCACCATGGATGAAGACACCACCATGATGGCGCCGGAGCCCCAGTACGGCGGCACCCTCAGGGTGGCGGCGCCTCCTGACCACTCGCCTCCTGACCCCGTCGATGCCGAGGCCGGAATCATTCTCAATATGCTCGATCAGGTTCTCGAGCCTTTGATTCGCCTCAACCCCGACGCTACCTACCGTGGCGTCCTGGCCGAGTCCTGGGACGTCAACGACGACGCGACCCAGTACACCTTCAACCTGCGGCAGGGGGTCACGTTCCACAACGGGGCAGACTTCACCGCCGAGGACGTGGTCTATAGCCTTGGCCGGGCCCGGAACCCGGACATCTCTGTGCTGGCTAGCAAGCTTGGCACGGTTACGGATGTGGTCGCAGTGGACGACTACACCGTCCGGATCGACCTGAGCGCCCCCAACGTCCTTCTGCTGGACACCCTGTTCCTGATCCAGGCCGCGATTCTGGACTCCGAGACCGATGTATCGAGGATGAGGTCGGGCGACCAGGTCAACGGCACCGGCGCCTTCATGCTCGAAGAGTTGGTGCCGCGTGAACGGATAACCATGGTCCGAAACCCCAATCACTGGGGTGGCGGGCCGTACCTGGATGAGGTCGTGTTTGTGGGTATCCAGGAACAGGTGGGCCGGCGTGTGGCGCTCCTGAACGGTGAGGTTGACGTAGTAACCGAACTGGCGCCATCTCAGGTCGCCGCCATAAACGCCAATCCCGGCACCACCGTGATTGACGTTCCATCATCGGGCTGGACAGGGATAGCCATTAACAACCAGATCCCGCCTTTCGACAACAAGCTTGTTAGGCAAGCCCTGCGCTACGCCATCGACCGCGATCTGGTCAACCAGGTAGCCTTCCAGGGCTTGGGAGCCCCGATGAACGACAGCCCGGTATTCCCTGGGGACTCCCGCTTCTTCGCACCCGAGTATCTGCCTGAGTACGACCCGGACAAGGCCAGGGCGCTATTGGCTGAGGCCGGGTACGAGGATGGCATCGATATCGAGATAGAGACTACTGACCTGGGTAACGGAATGCTCGAACTGCCCATTGCGTTCAAGGACAGCGCGGCGGCGGCGGGCATTAACGTCACAGTCAACAGGCACCCGACTGACGGGTTCTGGGGCTCGGTATATCCCAACGGGCCCTTGACCGTCTTCTGGAATTCACCACGGGCAGAGCCCAATCACTCCCTGACCATTACCTACCACAGCGCCGAGACCTGGGCCGTGACCTACTTCGACAAGATACTGAAAGAAGGCTACGAATTCGCTCCCTACGGTATCGCCGACTGGACTACCTTTGAGAGCGTCTTCACCGATACCCCGGGTCCGTTGGCGCAACAATTGGACGCGCTCATCGAGCGGGCCAGGGGCGAGAGCGTGGAAGACCGGGCCGCGACTTACAATGAGATCCAGGCCTTCTTGGCCGAGGAGGTCCCTGCTCTAGCCATCGTCTCCTGGACGAACTTGGCCGGAATCGGCAACGATGTGCAGGGTCTGGTGTTGAGCGGGGTAAGCGGCGACATATTCTATGACACGGTCTGGCTGCACCAATAGGCGCCGCCAGACCTCGCTCCCGAGGCAACGTTCAGCCTAATCGTGCTTGATGCGACACTCAGTGGCCGGTGGGGGTTCACCCCCCCCATCGGCCATGGCTATATCAAAAGGTTCACAATTCCAAGTCTCAGGGTAGCCCGCGCAAGTCCCTGAGCTAGGACCAAGGAGCGCCGGTAACCAATCACTTTCGGAGGTCTACTGATGTCAAGAACCCCTCGGTTGACCATTGGACTATTCGTACCCTTGCTGGCCGCGTTGTTGCTGGTGTTGGCATTGGCTTGTGGCGAGGCCGCTACCCCAACTTCCCCACCGGCGGCGACTGAAGAGGCCCCGGCGGCGACTGAAGAGGCCCCGGCGGCGACTGAAGAGCCCGAGGCCATGACTGAAGAGCCTGAGGCCATGACTGAAGAGCCCGAGGCCATGACTGAAGAGCCCGAGGCCATGACTGAAGAGCCTGAGGCCATGACCGAAGAGCCTGAGGCCATGACTGAAGAGCCCGAGGCCATGACGGGAGCAACCCAATGCGAGTTGGTGGAGCCTGCAGCCGCGGTTAACCCCCAATACGGCGGCACACTGAGGGTGGGAACCTTCGCCGACTGGTCCACTATTGACCCTGGCTTTGCCGAGGCCGGCATGGCCATAAACACCGTGGCCAACGTCTACGACCCATTGCTCTTCTTCAATCTTGACGGTTCCTACCGGGCGGGACTCGCCACCGGCTGTGAGATCAGCGCCGACCTTACGTCCTACACCTTCTTCCTGCGGGAGGGGGTGAAGTTCCACCACGGCAAGGACTTCACCGCCGAGGACGTGGTCTTTAGCATCGGCCGGCACTTGGACGAAGAACTTCAGACCACGGCTTACCAAACGTGGAGTAACGTGGTCGAGGACATAGTCGCGGTCGATGACTACACTGTCCGTTTCGACCTGACCATCCCAGACGGGTTCTTCCTGAACGAATTCCCGGTATATCAGAACCATATCCTCCCCTCCGACGTGGACATCGCCAAGATGGCCTCGGGAGTGGAGTTGTACGGAACTGGCCCCTTCATGGTGACTGAGATCCTGCCCAACGAGCGGGTGTCGATGGCCAGAAACCCCAACTATTGGGACGAGGGACGGCCTTACGTCGATGAACTGCACTTGGTGGGAATCGCTGACAATCTTGGCCGCGTTGAGGCTCTGAAGAACGGCGACATCGACATTGCGTTGCGGTTGGACTTCTCCAGCGTCGCCGGCGTCAATTCCCACGATGAGACCACTGCGTTGGCCGTGGCCTCGCCGACGGTCAATGGGATGACCATGGACGTAACCAAACCGCCCTTCGACAACAAGCTGGTGCGAAAGGCCCTGCAGGCCGCTGCTGACCGGGATAAGATCCATCAAACGATGATGCTGGGACTGGGCGAGCTTGCCTATGACCACCCGATTCCTCCCAACGATACCAGGTACTTCGCAGCCGACCTCGACCTGCCGGAATACGATATAGAACTGGCCAAGTTCCTTCTGGCGGAGGCCGGATACCCCAATGGCATCGAAGTTACCCTCCACACCGGGGAAGTCGGGCCTGGAATGATCGAGATGGCCGTGGCATACAAGGAGAGCGCGGCACCCGCGGGAATCACGGTCAATGTCCAGAGAAATCCTTCGGCCCAGTTCTGGTCCGAAGTCTTTGGCGTGGAGCCGTTCACCGTAATATGGTGGCCGGGCCGCTCCAATCCCAACCGCACGTTTACGCTGGGGTACCTCAATGCCTCCACCTCTCCTTGGGCCACCCATAATTGGGAGACAGATGAGTTGAACTCCCTGATCCTGAGGGCCAAGGGAGAGACCCCGGAAGAGCAAAGGCAGACCTACCGTCGTGTCCAGGAAATCCTGATTGACAACGTGCCGACCATCTATGTTGCCTTCCGGCCGAAAATACACGGGGTGCGTAACAACGTGCGAGGATTCGGTCCTAACCCGATCCACCCCGACGAGAACTACAGGACCGCCTGGCTGGCACAATAGGGGCAAATCGCTCCTGGTAGCACAACCTAAGGTCACCAAACCGGCGGTGTGATACCCGCTGGTGAGTTCCCTGGCGTCCGCCTTAATCGGAAAGCCCTAGGCGGCCCAGGGAACTCGCGTCCCCGGAGCTAACCCTTGAGACAGGTCGTCTAAGGAGGCGGACATGTCAGGCGTTCTGGAAGGCACCCGCGTCATCGACTTTGGACAATACATCGCTGGCCCCTTGACTGGAATGCTCTTGGCCGACCAGGGAGCCGACGTGATAAGAGTCGACCCCCCAGGTGGCCCGCGCTGGAAGGCCCCGGGCAACGCCACCTGGAACCGGGGCAAGCGCAGTATCATCTTGGACCTGAAGCAGCCGGACGACTTGGCCACCGCCCGGTCGCTGGTCCAGTCCGCCGACGTTGTGGTGGAAAACTTCCGGCCAGGCGTCATGGACCGCCTGGGCTTGGGCCCTCAAGAGATGACCGGCGCAAACCCCCGCCTGGTGTACTGTTCTCTCCCCGGCTTCGCCTCCGATGATCCCCGGGTCGGCGTCCCCGCATGGGAAGGGGTGGTGGTTGCCGCCTCAGGCAACTTCCTGTTGTCGGCAGTCGGCCTCAGGCCCGTCATGGACATGGACGGCTCCGTTAAGTTTCAACCGGAACAGGGCTCCAAGAGCAGCAAAGGGGACCGCCGTCCGGTCTATACGAGCATTCCCACTGCCTCTGCCTTCGGCGCTCTCCAGGCCGCCGTCGGTATCTCCATGGCCCTTAACGTCCGGGAGCGGGACGGTGTGGGCCAGCACGTCGAAATTCCCCTGTTCGACGCCATGTTTGCCTCCAACGCCTTCCGGGGCATTAGCAAACACCATCCCTCCAAGGGCGTCTCTTATCCCTACAGCCCCGGAAAGTACGGCGAACCACAGCACTACGGCCCCTGGGGCGGGTTCTACGAATGCAAGGATGGCCGCTGGTTCTATTTCAACGGCGCAGGCAACGGCAACTGGCGCCAGTTCTTGCAGGCCGCGGGAATAACCTCCTGGGACGCAGAAGGGATCACCGACTTCACCAAAATCGCGGACAATCTCGAAGTTGCTAACGAGGCCTTCCGGCGGGCTGAAGAATTGTTCAAGACCCGCACCGCCCAGGAGTGGGAAGACCTGGTGGCCGAGGCCGGCAGCGAGGGCGTCGTATGTCGCAGCAGCCGGGAATGGCTTGACCATCCCCAAGCCCGGGCGTCGCAGATGGTGGTCGAGGTAGACGACCCAACCTACGGCAAGATGCTGCAGCCGGGCATCAACGTCCGCATGTCTCGTGCCCCGGGCCAGGTCAGGGGACCGGCCCCCGAGCCGGACCAGCATCGCGAAGAGATTCTCTCCCAGTTGGCTTCTGCCGGTCTCGCCGACTCTCAACCGTCGCCCGATGCAACCATTCGGGCTGCCTTGGACGGCGTCAAGGTGCTGGACCTGTGCATCGTTCTGGCTGGCCCCATGCTTGGGCGCACCCTATCGGAGTTTGGCGCCGACGTGGTAAAGATTAACAACCCCAGCCGGGAGGGCACCCTCACCCTCCACACCGATGTCAACCAGGGCAAGCGCAGCCTGCTACTTGACCTGAAGACCGAGGAAGGCCGGAATATCTTCTGGAAGCTATTGGAGGACGCCGACGTGGTGCTTCAGAGCTACCGCGACGGCAAATTAAAGCAACTGGGCCTCAACTACGAAGAGGTTCGCAAGCGCAAGCCCGACATCATCTATTGCTCCCTCAATGCCTTTGGCCACCTTGGGCCCTGGGCCGAGCGCCCCGCCCACGACCCCAGCGCCCAGGCCGTCACCGGCATGAGCGTCCGTTTCGGCGGCGATGGCCCTCCGGTGTCCCAGCCCAGCCCAATGAGCGACTATGCCACCGGCTATATGGGCGCCTACGCCGTCGCCTTGGCCCTGCTGCACCGGCAGCGCACCGGGGAAGGTCAACTCGTCGACGCTTCACTGTGCTATTCGGCCATGACCCTACAGGCCCCCTTCATGCAGTCCTACGAGGGCAAGACCTGGGATGAAGCTCGAGGACAGGATGCCCTGGGCGACGGCCCCCTGCACCGCATTTATCAAGCCCAGGACGGTTGGTTCTTCCTGGGCGCCAGGGAGTCCGACCTGCCCCGCCTCGCCGGCATCGATGGCCTTGCTGGCGTCGATGCCCTGGGAGGCCCGGCCCTGGCAGCGTCATTCGAGGAACGCTTCACGTCCAAACCGGTCCAGACCTGGGTAAGCCAGCTCAACGCCGCCGGCATCGGGGCCCACCGCGTGGTGGAGGACTTTGCCGAAGTGATGGCCGATCCTTGGGCCAAAGCCCATGGACTCAGCCTTACCCGCGAGCACGAAGAGGTCGGCGTGATGACCAACTGCGGACCGGCGTTCCGCCTGTCCAGGACCCCCGTGCGCATCGGCTATCCCGCCCCAAAGCCGGGCAAGCACGCTCAGGAGATACTGGAAGAACTCGGTATGGGAGCGGACTACGGGCGGCTGGTCGACGCCGGAGTCTTGGTGGTCGACGGCGTCAAGGCCGGCTAGGACTCTGATCTCCAGTCCGGGTCCGTACAGTATCAGATAGCGCGCAACCGGCGCGTCGATGCCGGCGCCGCTAATATATGCTAGCCCAATTATCCGGAGCTGCTCCATAGGGCGCAGTAAGGGTCGACGGGCCGGTTGATTGACAGAGTGTAAAACCCCTGATAGTCTGGTTTGAATTTCCCGGTGCCCCGGTGGCAATCCACCATTTCCTCCTCCTCGTATATCTCGATATGATGTCGAAAAGATGGATTTGTCAGCGAACAACAAACGGGTCGCTTCGAGGCTGATAGGCGCACGGCCTTCCCTCTCAATTGCCTGTTCCTCCGTGCCGGACTGTCGGCCAAGCGGTTGGGACGCCCGTATCGTCGCCAATTATTCCCCAACGTTGCTGACATGAGAGGCGCGTGAACTAATGGCTCGGTTCCTGGCGATACGCCTGAGCTTGATCGTTCTCACTCTGGTGCTGGTCTCCGTCGCAATCTTTATTGCGGGAGAGGTGCTGCCCGGTGACGCCTGCACGAAAAAGCTGGGGCGGTTCATTACGCCGGACAGCTACACGGCCTGTATGGCAGAGTGGGACTTGGACCGCTCCGCCGCTGTACGGTACTTGGATTGGATCGCCGGAGTAGACCCGGGCGACGGCAGCGGAGGGGTGATTCTTGGCGATTTTGGATACTCTTTCAACCAGCTCCGGCCGGTTACGGAAGTTATTGGGCACCGCTTTTGGTACTCCGTAACCCTTGCCATGTTCGCTTTCGTGGCGGCGGTCCCAACGGCAGTGCTTGTCGGGATATGGGCAGGGGTGCGTCCCGACTCCATCGGTGACCGAATTGTCAGTGCCGTCGCAATGGTCGGAATATCCCTGCCGGAGTTTGTCACCGGGAGTTTGCTCATATTGATCCTCGCCTCGGAGTTGGACCTGTTGCCGACCCTCAGCACCATTGGTGACGGTGAATCCCCTCTGACCAACCCCAAGATCCTCGTTATGCCCGTCCTCACCCTTACCTTTGTGGTATTCGCCTATATCATGCGCATGACTCGGGCCAACGTCATGGAAGTGATGCAGAGCAACTACGTGCGGACCGCAGTCTTGAAGGGCATACCGATGCGCAGGGTGGTGCTTCGACACGCTGTTCCCAACGCCTTGCTGCCCACCATCAGCGTCGTGGCCCAGATGTCCGGGTGGCTGTTGGCCGGACTCATCATAGTTGAGACCGTGTTTTCCTATCCGGGCCTTGGGCAGTTGCTGTTGGCCTCAATCAATGCCGATGACCAACCATTGTTGCAGGGCCTGGTGCTGATTATTGCCGGGGCCTATACCATTGGCAACCTGGTGGCGGACCTGTTGTACGCCTATTTGGACCCCAGGATTAGGTACGCTTGATGGCTAGTTCCGAATTTACTGGCGAGATTAATACCGGAGTGGTTAAGTCCGCCGGAGCATCCCTATCGGCCATGGGCCGAGGGCTCCGGAACTTCCTCAGGCTTGCCCTCGGCACAACCTCGGGGCGCATAGGTCTTCCTATCGTCTTGGCCCATGTGTTCGTGGCCATTTTCGGGCCATGGCTGGCCCCTTATAGCCCCACAGACATCCGGGCCGAACACCAGTTTGTTGCCCCGGCATGGAAGCAGGAATTCCTGTCGGTGGGCAAGTACGTGATAGTGGCCGGGTCTGAAACGTTACAGGCTTTAGACAACGGCGTACTTTCCGAAGAATTCCGAAAGGGGTTCGCAGTAGCATCCCCGCTCAGTAATTTGACTGACGCCGCCACGGTTTCTACGGTGCAGGAAGGGAGCAGTTGGACTATAAACCAACCGGGGGCCGCACCCCACGAGGTAACGACTATCGAGGGGAGTGAGCGGTACTGGTTCGGCACTGATAACTACGGATTCGACACTTTCAGCCGCACCTTGGCCGGCGCGCGCTCCCTGATATTGATATCCTTGTGCGGTGCGTTATTGGGCATCTTCCTGGGCACCGTGGTAGGGATGGGCAGCGGCTACAAGGGTGGCAAAATTGACGAAGTGGTGATGCGCATCGTCGATGCAATGATGGCCTTCCCGGGGCTCCTGTTGACCCTTCTTATCTTGGTGACCCTGGGCGCCAGGGATGCTCCTTGGGGCTGGCTCGATGACCAATGGACGAACGTGCTCATCGTGATCACCGTGGGCATCGTCTTTTTGCCTGGCATATCCAGGGTGATGCGCAGCATTACCCTTAAGGCGAAGAACCAGGAATTCGTGATGTCAGCCCGGCTACGGGGAGAATCGGCAGCCTACATCATCTTCCGGGAGATCCTGCCCAACGCCATGACCGTCCTGGCCGTTGAACTCGCGGTCCGGTTGAGCTACTCCATACTCATAGTATCCTCGCTGGGATTCCTGGGCTTGGGCCCTGAACCGGGGACAGCTGATTGGGGCGTTATGATCGGTGAAGGCCGTACGTACATTGCCGACTCTCCGTGGATCGTGCTAGCGCCGGCAGGCGCCATTTCCTCTCTTGTGGTGGGCGTCAACCTTCTGGCAGACGGCATTAGACAGGCCAGCGGCCTGCCGCGGGACATAGTCAGGTGAGCAGCCAATCAACCAACGGGGCCCCACTGCTCCAGGTTGAGCACCTGGCAGTCACTTTCTTTACCCCCAGGGGCACCGTGCGAGCCGTGCGGGACGCCTCGCTGAACGTCCGCCGCGGCGAGGTGCTGGGTGTCGTCGGCGAGTCGGGGTGCGGCAAGTCTACGACGGCATTCGCCGTCATGGGCTACCTGCCCGGGGTCACTCAGGTAGACGGTCGAATTGTCTTTGAAGGCCAGGACGTTGCCCAAATGGGTCCCGATGAGCTGCGCCACTTGCGGGGCAACCGCATCGCCATGGTCTACCAGGATCCCGCGACGGCGTTGAATCCCACCATGAGGGTGGGCCCCCAGCTCCAAGAGGTGCTGCGCGAGCACACCGACTTGGACCCCGAGCAGATACGCCGGCGCATGGTGGAGTTGTTCGAGAGTGTGCGCCTGGCAGACCCCGAGACTGTCGGCCGCCGCTATCCCCACGAGCTAAGCGGCGGGATGCAGCAGCGGGTGGTTATAGCCATGGCGTTGGCCTGCGACCCGGACCTGCTTATCATGGACGAGCCGACCACCGGGCTGGATGTTACGACCGAGGCAACCATCCTGGAATTGGTGGTAGACCTCAAGCAGCGAATCAATGCCGGCATTCTGTACGTGAGTCACAACTTGGGCGTCATTGCCACCGTCGCCGACCGAGTCGTTGTAATGTACGGCGGCGAAACGGTGGAAGAGGCGCCGGTGCGGGACCTGTTCAAGGATTCCAAGCATCCCTACACCACCGGACTGCTTAGCTGCGTGCCTAAACCGCCTGGTGAATCCGGGGAAGTCGTCCAGCTTAGTCGTATTCCAGGCACCGTCTACTCAGCCAACGACCCTGCCCCTGACGCCTGTCTCTTCGTATCCAGATGCCCAATCGCCCAGGATGCCTGCAGCACCCAGGCGCCGCCGCTGCAGGACGCCGGGGCCGGCCATTTGTCCCGTTGCCTGTACCCCGGTGACGTCGCCCCCGGCATTTGGGGCGAGCTGGACACCAACGTCGAAACCGAGCGTGTCCGGCAAGAACCGGTGTTGACGGCAACCGATATGCGCCGCTTCTACGGCAACTGGGGAAGAAAGTACTTCTTTTTCGGCCCCCGGGTCAGGCCGCCGGTGCGAGCCGTCACAGGCGTGGATTTCAAGGTGGGCCTTGGCCGGACTTTGGGCATAGTCGGCGAGAGCGGCTCTGGTAAGACCACCGTCGCCCGGGCTATAGTCGGCCTGGTGCCTCGTGACCAGGGCGGCCTGGATCTCCAAGGTCAAGAACTGGCGCCCGCGGTCGAAGGCAGGACTCGGGACCAGCGAGCGGCCATGCGTATGGTGTTCCAAAACCCGCAGGCCTCCCTGAACCCCAAGCTGTCAATCCGCCACGCTATAGTCCGGGCGCTGCGGAAGTTTTCCCGCCTGAACAAGCGCGACAGCGAGAAGCGCGCTGGGGAACTTCTACAGGCCGTCGGGCTCGACCCCGCGTATCTGAACAGGCACCCCGGCGAACTCAGCGGTGGAGAGCAGCAACGGGTGGCCATTGCCGGGGCCTTCGCCGCCGCGCCGGACCTCGTAGTCGCCGATGAAGCCGTGTCCGCTCTGGACGTTTCCGTGCAAGCCCAGGTCCTGAACCTCTTGCGCTCCCACCAGCAGGATACGAACACGTCCTATGTGTTCATCACCCACGATCTGGGCGTCGTGCGCTACCTCTCCGACGATATCCTGGTGTTGTACGCCGGACATGTAGCCGAAGCCGGCCCCGCCAGGAACGTGTTGAACCTGCCGTCTCACCCTTACACGGAAGCCCTGATGTCGGCGGCGCCAATCCCCGACCCGGACGCCGAGCCCACGGCCATACGGCTGTCTGGGGCCGTGCCCACCATGCGGGCCGAGTTCACCGGCTGTTTCTTCGCCGGCCGTTGCCCCCGGAAGGTGGGTCCTGTTTGCGACGGTACGCCACCGCCTACGCAGACGTCCCCCGACGGCGGCCACTTGATTAATTGCCACATTCCGTTGGAAGAGTTGTCGGCGCTCCAGGTTGACGGCGGCGCCTCTGTGGTGACGGAGACGTCGGCGGCCTAAGACCCGCCTGCGCGGATTGTTGAACAACGGCTCCTTGCCGTTAGTTCAAGCCTGCCAGGGATTCCCCCACCGGTCGCTAAATGCAATCTCCCCGATGGGCTTGCGTCTTGTCGGTCCATACCCAACTCCCTCGGCGGGATACCCTATCGGCAGCAAGGCTGCTACCTGCATCTCATCAGGTATGTCCAACAACTTCTTGAATTTCTCTTCATATTGCATTGCCCGAGTGGTCAAAACGCTGCCCAGCCCCAGTCCTCTGGCTGCCAGAAGTACGTTCTGGACGGCAGGGTAGATGTTGGCTCCCCACCAGGCGGAGTAGCCGGGGTAAACCCTAACGCAGGCAAGAATCAACACCGGAGCCTGTTCCATATTGTCCTCCAGCCCTTGGGCTGAGGCATATACTCGGCGTTGCTGGGATGTCATGTCTGGGCTAATTGCAAAGTCAGGCCCTGCCCGGTACATGTCGCCAATCTTGCGGCGGATTTCCGGGTCCCGAATGACTATGAACCGCCAGTCCTGGTTGACCCCTCCCGACGGCGCCTTGACGGCAGCCTGCAGCAGTCTGTTTATGGTCTCGTCCGGAATGGGGTCCGGCTTGAAAGACCGGATTGCTCTTTGGGTGCTGATCGCATCGAACAGGTCAATGCCCTCTGACATGGGTGTCCTCCGCTTTATATAGCGGTTAGAGTGGCCTAAATCGCTGCTGCGTCGAACTCCTCGGTCACCGGGTTGCGCAACACCCCAATACCCAAAATCTCCACCTCTACGGTGTCCCCCGGCTTCATTGGCGACGTGGAACCGGTGGTGCCGGAATAGACCAGGTCCCCGGGACGTAGGGTCACGTGTTGGCTTATGTAGCTGACGATTTCGTGAAATGGGAACAGCATGTCCTTGGTGAAGGCCCGCTGTTTTTCCTCACCGTTCAGCCTCACCGTAAGCTCAAGCTGTTGCGGATCTATATCAGTCTCTATCCAGGGACCCACCGGAGCGAAGGTATCAGCGCCCTTGGCCCGCCAGGGAGTGCGGTCGTTCTTCTGCCACGTGCGGTCGCTAACGTCGTTTCCGCAGGTATATCCCAGGATGAACCTTCCGGCCTGGTCTGGAGTCACCCGCCGGCACGCTTTGCCGATTACCGCTACCGCCTCTCCTTCGTAATGTATCTGCCCTTCAGAGTCCCTGGGAATGATGATCGAGTCCATGTGCCCAATCATTGAACCCCGCCCCTTCATCCAGGGCTCCGGATGGCCCGGCAAGTGGGACGGGCCTTTTCCGTTCTCATAAATCGACGCCGCAAACTCCAGACGGTCGGCGAAATTCAGCCCCGGCCCCATTATTCCCGTGGGGTCCGTTGGAGGCAGTAACCTCACCTTCTCCAACTTGTGCCTGGTATCCGTCATCCGGAACCGGGTGTAGATACTCCCCCGGATTTCAACGATTTCATCCTCTTCGACAACGCCGTAGGCTACCCGCCTGTCAGCCCGAAAACGCGCCAGCTTCATTTGCGCCCCACTCCCGCAGGTGTTCACGAGGGATATCAGGCGACGATTTTAACCCTTCCTGAGCCTAGCCGCAAGGGAAAATGCGCTCGTCTGGTCATTCAGTCCCTCTGAATTTTCCTTGGCAACCCGCGCCGACCGGCGTATAGTTGGGTGCAACCCGGCGGCGGCTCCCAGTCTGCGCAAGACTGCTCCCGCTCAGGCCCCGCTGCTCGTTGTCCGTGACGTGAGAATGTCGGATTCCATACTGTGAATATCCGCGCCGCGGTGATTGACCTGGACGGTACCCTCATCGGCGGCGATGAGGAAATCTCGCCCAGGGTATACCGGGCAGTCACTAGGTTGTCACAGCTTGTCCCGGTGTCCATAGCCACCGGCCGGGGGGCCGTCCACACCGTCAAGTTCGCCCGGCAACTGGGTCTGACAACGCCCCAGATTTGCGACGGAGGGGCAGCCATTCTGGACCCTGCCGGCGGCCGCCCCATTTGGACCCGCCCGCTTCACCCGGCCCAGGCTCGGAAGATCATCCGGGAACTGCAACGCGACCAAGTTGAGTTCATAGCCACCTACCCCGATAGTTCTGTGACCGACTACGCCCAAATTACCCACTGGAACATGGTCCGCATCTCTGCGCTGGACATGGACGAAGAATCTGCAGACCGGTTGGCCTTCCGCTTTGCCGGCGACCCTCAATTGCACGTGGTGAAGGTGTACCTTCCGTACAATGGTTTTTGGGCTGTCGACTACACAAGCTGTCAGGTGGACAAAGCCGCCGCCGCTCTCCATCTGGCTGGCATGTTCCAGGTGGACCCCGCTGACGTGATGGCCGCCGGGGACAGCTACAATGACATCCCATTGTTGCGTTTGTGCGGCCTTGGTGTTGCCATGGGCAACGCCCCCGACGAGTTGAAGGCAATCGCGGACTATGTGGCCCCTCCGGTCGAGGAAGACGGCCTGGCCGTTGCTATCGAAGAACTGGCATTGCTTCCGCCGCTACCAGCCTAGTCTTTGCCCTACTAGTCAGGGCTACCGCCGGTGTTTGGCCCCTAGCCCCGTAGTGCCCGGAAAAACGCCTTTATGTCCTCCGCCAGCAGTTCAGGCTCCTCCAGGGCTGAGAAATGGCCGCCGCTCGGCATGTCGGTCCACCGTAGGATGTTCTTGAAGCTCCGTTCCGCCCACTCCCTCGGCGGCGGATTTATTTCTTTTGGAAAGCTGGCAATGCCAACCGGCGTCTGGACCAGTTCCCCTTTTTTCATTTCCCAGTTATTGCTTTGCGTCTCGTAATAAAGGCGGGCGGCCGAGTTGAACGTCTCGGTTACCCAGTAGATCATGACGGTGGTGAGTAGTTCGTCCTTGGTGTACCTGCTCTCGACGTCACCGCCGCAATCGCTCCAGGCCCGGTATTTCTCCACCAGCCAGGCGGCCGTGCCGGCCGGAGAGTCGTTCATCCCGTAAGATAGCGTCTGCGGTCTGGTTCCCTGAATGCGGCTGTACCCGCTCTCGGTTTGGCTCCACTGCGCCTTGGCCTCCTGCAAGGCCTTCTCCTGCTTCGATAGCGGTCTCGAACCGGGGCCCAAATACGGAGCAGGGCTGTGCAACGCGGTCAAGTGAATGCCAATCAACTGCTCGGGATAGGCGAACCCCAGGTAGGCAGTGACGTTGCCCCCCCAGTCGCCGCCCTGGGCCCCGAATCTCTCATAGCCCAGCTCCTCGGTCATCAGCTTGGCCCACAAGTCCGATACCTTGAACGCGTGCATGCCCCGTTCACGCGCAGCGTCCGAGAATCCGTACCCCGGCATTGACGGGACCACCACGTCGAAGGAGTCCCCAGGGTCACCGCCGTGGCTCCCCGGGTCGGTCAGCATGGGTATGATCTTGTGCATCTCGAAAAACGAGCCGGGCCAGCCGTGGGTCATAACCAGGGGAATCGGGTTGGGCCCCCTGCCCCTTTCATGTATGAAGTGAATACCCAGCCCGTCGACTTGAGTGCGGTAGTGCTTGACAGAGTTGATAAGGCGTTCCTGCCCCCGCCAATCGAAGTCGTTTAGCCAGTACCCCACCAGTTCCTTCATGTAAGCCAGGTTCGCCCCGTAGTCCCACTCCGATTCGTAAATCTCATCTGGCCAGCGTGTTCGGGACAGCCTGTCTCGCAAATCAACAAGGGTCTCCTCCGGAACATTTACCTCAAACGGCTGCACTGCCATTCTGACTCCCTCCGGGCTATCTGAATCCGCTAATGGCCTGTTGTTTGCTCGTTGTTTGCCTGTTGTTCAGGCGGCTCGTACCATCGATGCACTACGGGAACTGAGCTGCCGGGGTGTTAGGGGCGTTAAAGGGAAGGCCATAAACGTATCCGCCGCGCCATTGATTGTCAAACCGGCATTCCGGCACACCGGATTGCCTTGGCGACGCTGGCTGGCAAACAAGGTCTCTTACGTGATATTGTCAGTGCCATGAATTTCGATAACTATCAACTGGAGGCCTCGATATACGACGAGATGTTCGAGGCTGCCGGCGCGCCTCGGGAACATTGCCGGGACCTCCATGAGGCCTTGTACCAGCTTTCTTCCGAGCAGTTGAGCAGCATACAAGAGCGCGTGACCCGGTCTTTTTCCAACGAGGGCATCTCCTTCACCGTCTACGGGGACGAGGAGGGCGGCGAACGGATAATCCCGGTGGACTGCCTGCCCCGGGTGCTCCCAGGCGCCGAGTGGCGGCGCTTGGAGAAAGGCCTCGACCAGCGCATCAAGGCGCTGAACCTCTTTCTCGAAGACGTTTACGGTGAGGCCCGCATCATCGAAGACGGCGCAATCCCCGTCGACGTGGTGCGCGACTGCCCCCAATACCGGGTTGAGATGCGAGGTTTCTCCGCTCCCCAGGGCGTCTGGGTCGCCATTTGCGGCACCGACCTTGTCAGGACCAACGATGGCTTCAAGGTGCTGGAAGACAACCTTCGAGTCCCCTCCGGCGTCTCATACATGATCGCCAACCGCAAAGCCGTGAAGGCCAGCCTGCGTCGCTTGTATCGGAGTTCCCGGGTGCAGGACGTAGAACAGTACGGACGCCTGTTGTGGGAGACGCTTCTTGAGCTTGCCCCGGCGGGGCGCCCCGACCCGTGCATTGCTTTGCTCACCCCTGGGGTCTACAACTCCGCCTTCTACGAGCATATGTTTCTGGCCCGTGAGATTGGCGCCGAACTGGTCGAAGGCCGCGACCTGTTGGTCAACGACGGCTTTGTCTATATGAAGACCACCACCGGCCTGCGCAGGGTCGACGTGATTTACCGGCGGGTGGACGACGACTTCCTGGACCCGCTGGTCTTCCGGCCCGATTCCCTTCTGGGCACTCCGGGCCTCCTCCACGCTTACAAGCAGGGCAACGTTGCCCTGGTGAACGCCCCGGGGACCGGAGTCGCCGACGACAAGAGCGTCTACGCATTCGTCCCCGACATGATTCGCTACTACCTGGGCGAAGACCCTATATTGGCCAACGTGGAGACCTATCTTTGCCGGCGGCCTGATGACCTGGAATACACCCTCGACAACCTGGAAAACCTGGTCGTGAAACGCGTTGGCGGCTCAGGCGGATATGGAATGTTGATTGGCCCCCACGCTACGCCTCAAGAGCGGGAAGACTATGCCGCACAAATACGGCTCGACCCGGCGGATTTCATCTCCCAGCCCGTGCTGGCCCTTTCCCGGGCGCCTTGCCTTATCGACGGCGCTCTGGAGCCGAGGCACGTCGACCTGCGGCCCTTTGTCCTTCGCGGGCGGGAAACCCGCATGGTCCCCGGCGCTTTCTGCCGCGTGGCCCTGCGACGCGGCAGCCTGGTGGTCAACTCCAGCCAGGGTGGCGGGGGCAAAGACCTTTGGGTGCTGGAGGACTGACCAAGATGCTCTCCCGCAGCGCACAGGGGCTCTATTGGATGGGCCGCTACCTGGAACGGGCCGAGTTCATGTGCCGCCTGCTGCTATTGCAGACCGAGGCTTTAGTCGACCGGCCCATCCGCGAGATTCACTCCGGCTGGGTCCGCATCTACGATAGCCTGCACCGGGATCCCCCGGTAGGCAGCTTGGAACTGCTGGGCAGCGATGACTTTACCCTGGCGGATTCCTATACCCTGGCCGACCATTTGACCTTCGAACGCTCCAACCCTGACTCTATATGGAGCTGCTTCGCCATGGGGCGAGAGAACGCCCGGCAGATACGCCACTGCATCAGCACCGAGCTATGGGCCAGCCTCAATCTGGCCTACCTGCGGATTCAGAAGCTGGGCATGCAGGACATCTGGCAGACTTCGCCGGAGGGCTTCTACGCCGAGACGGCCGCCCAGATGAACACCTTCTCCGGCGTGGCCGGCGCCACTATGTACCGTGACGAAGGCTGGCGTTTCATGCAGTTGGGCCGCTTTATCGAACGGTCTCAAATGTCCATCTCCTTGTTCCTGTCCCAACTTGCTGAGGACTCCCGCACGGGAGAGTATTCCGAGGCCGACTGGACCAGGCTGTTGCGTTTCTACCACGCCTTTGAAACCTACAACCGCCGGTACAGTATCCAAGTCAATCCCGGCCAGGCGCTGGACCTGTTGGCCACCGACCCCAGGCTGCCCGACTCGCTGTGCCGGTCGCTGGACAGGACCGCGTCAGACCTGGAATCCGTTGGGCCCGGCCCCGACGCCAAGGTAAGCGCCGCCGCCATGAGGTTGGCTGGACGGACGGCCGCCCTTATCCGTTACCAGTGGCCCGACGGTGAGGACCGCCACGAGTTGCTGCTGCAGGCGCGGGACCAATGCCGGGAGTTGCACAGCCTGGTTGCCGCGGCCTACTTCGACTACGCCGCCGAGAATTTCCCCGGTCATTAGCTGTATGGGTGGCCCTGCTCTCTACGAGCCTACCGTCTACCAAATCGAACACGTCTCCCGCTACCGGTACTCGTCTCCCGCCCGCCATTGCGCCCTCTCCCTCTGCCTGATGCCCAGGGACGACGCCCGTCAGCGGCTTCTTCGTTTCGAGATAGTCACCGACCCAGAAGCGCCGCAAAACAGCGAGGCCGACTCCTTCGGCAACACCAGGCACGTCATCAACATTCACCGCGAGCACCAACTATTGGAGATTGTCTCCCGTTCCTCGGTGGAACTGGATCCACCCGCCCCAGTACCCGATGCCCTCGATGCCGGCGCCTGGTATGAAATTCGTTCTTGGAACAATCAGTTCGGCTATTGGGACTTCACCCGTCCCAGCGCCTTTTGCCGGCCCTCTCCCGCTCTGGACGCCTTCATGGCAGAGTCCGCCATCGAAGCCGGCGGAGACCCGTTGCAGTCCCTGGTCCAGCTATCCGATACCCTTCATAGCAGCTTCCAGTACCTTCCCGGCAGCACCACCGTGGTCTCTCCAATTGAACATATCCTGGAGTCGAGACGGGGAGTCTGCCAGGACTACTCCCACGTCATGATCACCATCGCCCGTTCCTGGGGCATCCCGTCCCGGTACGTGTCGGGCTACCTGTACCTGGACAACCAGACCGAAGAACCTCCCACGCAACCCGCCTCCCACGCCTGGGTGGAATGCCTGCTGCCAGGCCTGGGTTGGGTGGGCTTCGACCCCACCAACCGCTCTCTGGCCTCACAGAGGCACGTCCGGGTCGGTGTTGGGCGCGACTACCAGGACGTCCCGCCTGTCCGGGGAATTTTCCTGGGCAGCGGAGAAACCCAGCTTGAAGTAGAAGTCCGGGTGCTTGCCGGCGAAAGCAACGGTCACCATGGCGAGAGCAACCGTCACTCCGGCGAAAGCCGGAGTCCAGGGCTTGGTTCGAGCGAGCCACGCCTTGAGATGGAAGGCTGAAATTTTAGATCACCTTTCATTTCCTCTCATTCCCTCCCATTTTGCAGGGTTGGCCGAGGGGCGGGTCACAAATTTAGTTTCCCCACCATTTTCGCTCATATTCGCTCATTCTGCAGAGTTGGCCTGCAGGCCGGATCTTAAGCCCAGCGGTCATCCTGATATGCCTGGTGTTATAGTAAAGCGGCGGTTTTGGACTTGGCAACGGGCAACTGTCAGTAGATGGGCGTTGCCAAGCAGTGAGGCGCCGAGGAAAGGCAGGATGGGCAATGACGGATAGCGGCGGGCCGGGCAACGGGACCGGCGGCAGGGGGTCAGTGCATATCGACCCGGATGATCCGAAGTACAAGCTCGCGGCGGCCAATATCCTTGCCCGGCACGACAGCTTCCAGGCTGAGGCAAACATCACCAGCGCTGTCCGTGACTTCCTCGTCCTCACCGGCCTGGCTCGGGGCGAAGAGATCGTAGAAGAAAATCCGCCCTCGTCCGGCTCACGGCAGGCTGTAGACCTGACGGCCTTGGACACTTTCATCGAGTTCAAACGACGGATTGGCACCGCCGGCGGCGGCGAACCTAATCCCGCCTACGTCGAGCAGATTGACGATTACCTGGCCCAATCGGCGGCCCAGGGGCGGGTGCGCATGGGCATCCTCACCGACGGCAAGCGGTGGCTGCTGCGCTGGCCCGGAGCGGGCGAGGTACGTCTAACCCAACCCTATTTTTTCACCTTGGACGATGCGGATAGATGGCTGCCCTTATTCGAATGGCTCCAAGACACCGCCCTGGTGTCCCTGGAAAACGTCAGTCCCGATAGGAAGGGAATTGCCGAGCATTTCGGGCCGGACAGCCCGTCATACCAGCGGGACATCGCTGCCCTGAAAGACCAGTATAAGAAGAACGCGAACTTGGAGACCATCCGGGTCAAGCGGCGGTTGTGGTGGGACCTGCTGCGCACCGCCCTGGGGGAAGTCGCCTACAGCACGGAGGGCATAGAAGACTCGCGCCGGGAGGCCATAAGCCAGGTCACCGGGAAATTCACGGAAGACACGGAGGAGATGGATGACCTGTTCGTCCGCCACACCTACCTCTGTGCGGTCACCGGCATGGTGGTGCAGGCTTCCTTCGGGATAGACATCCGCGCCTTGGCGGCCAACGATCCCGCAGACTTGCTCCAGGGCCGGAAGCTGTACCAGGACACGGGGCTGCGGGGGGTGCTGGATTCTGACTTCTTCGCCTGGCCCGGCGAGGTGGGCGGCGTCCCGCTGCTGCAGACCCTTGCCCGCCGGGTGGCGCGGTTCGACTGGGCGGAAGCTCCGCCGGACACCGCCGCGGTCCTTTATGAGAGCGTTATCCCACCAGAGGAACGGCGTTCGCTGGGCGAATACTACACACCGGCCTGGCTGGCCCGGACGATGGTCCGGGAACTGATAACCAACCCTCTGCGCCAACAGGTCCTCGACCCGGCCTGCGGCTCCGGGGCGTTCCTGGCCGAGGCGGTGTCCCACTTCATCGCCGCCGCCAGGGAAGCCGGGTGGGAACCCAAAGAAGTCCTGACCAGGCTGCATGAAGCTGTGACCGGGATCGACGTCCACCCCGTGGCCGTCCACTTGGCTAGGTCGGCCTGGATTCTGGCGGCGCATCCGGCAATCAGCGCCGCCGCCGCCGTCGGCTACGACGCATCCATGTCCATTCCGGTCTACCTGGGTGATGCCCTGCAACTGCGTTACCGCACCGGCGACATGTTCGCCGAGAAGGAAATCACCATCCAGACCGGCGACGAAGACCACACCGAACTGTCCTTTCCCGTCAGCCTGGTGGAGCGGCCCGAGGACTTCGACGCCCTGATGAGCGACGTTGCGGCCTACATCGAGCAGGGCGACGATCCCCTGCTGGCCCTGGAAGACAACCACATCAAGAGGGACTCCCTCGAGGGTGTGGTCATGGTCAACACCATCAAGGCCATGCAGCGCCTCCACCGACGGGGACGGGACCACATCTGGGCCTACTACACCCGCAACATGGTGCGCCCGGTGGTGCTGTCGCGAGCCAGAGTGGACGTGGTCATCGGCAACCCACCTTGGATCAACTTCAACCAGACCGCCGACGTGCTGAGGGACGCCCTGCAGGACCTGAGCCGCAACCGCTACGGCATCTGGGCCGGGGGTATATACGCCACTCACCAGGACGTGGCCGGGCTGTTCTTCGCCCGGAGCGTCGACCTGTACCTGAAACAGGGCGGGGTTATCGGTTTCGTCATGCCCCACAGCGCCCTGCAGGCCGGACAGCACTCCAAGTGGCGCATCGGGGACTGGAAATCCCCATCTCGAACGGGCCGGGGCAGGACCCGAACGCCGGATTTCCGGCTGTCGGTAGAATTCAACCACAAGGCGGCCTGGGACTTGGAGCAATTGGAACCCAACACCTTCTTCCCAATGGCCTCCTGCGTGGTGTTCGCTCGCAGCACCGGACAAAGCGGAATCGCCGCGCCCTTGGCCGGAACGGTGGAGCGATGGTGGGGAAGTCCCGGATCTGAAAACGTGCGACGGCAGCTTGCCGGCATCACCAATACCGGCGCAGCGGGAAATTCGCCGTATGAAAAATTGTCCCGGCAGGGGGCGACCATCGTTCCCCGATGCCTGTTCTTCGTCAACGAGACGGAGAACACCGCCACGGTACAGGCGGCGCCGACCATTACCGTCAACCCCCGGCGGGGCGAACTGGACAAGCCGCCGTGGAAGGACTTGGACCTGACCGCCATCACCAGCCAGACCATCGAGGGAGCACACCTGTTCGACGTTCATCTGGGAGAGACCGTCGCTCCATACGTTACGTTGGAACCGCTGAAGGCCTTGCTGCCCCTGAAGCATGGCGACCATGCCATTCCCGCGGATGAGAAAGGTGCTGGCGGGGTCAAGTTGGGCGTGCTGGAGCGGCGGATGCGCCGACGTTGGCAGACAATCAACCGACTGTGGGAGGACAACAAAGCCCCGGTCAACCGCCTGAATTTGTTGGGGCAACTGGACTATCTGGGCAAGCTGTCGGCGCAGTTGGAGTGGCAGAAAAATTCGAGATCCAGGCCAATTAGGGTTGTCTACTCAAGTTCGGGCACGCCGACGGCGGCTGCGGTCGCGAATGATGAAAACTTGGTTGATTACACGCTGTTCTCGATTACCTGCAAAGACATTGAAGAGGCCCATTACGCGTTGGCCGTCATAAACAGCGATGTGTTGTATGAGGCGGTTAAATCGCTGATGCCCAAAGGACTGTTCGGGGCGCGACATCTCCAAAAGCACCTGTGGAAGCTCCCCATACCGGAGTTCGACCCGTCTCAGGAGTTGCACGCGTCCATAGCCAAGGCCGGAGCAAAGGCGGCGGCAGTAGCGAAGACTAGACTGGAGGAACTCAGGGAATATTGGGGCGACAAACTGACCGTTGCCATCGCCCGGCGGGAACTGCGGAAGTGGCTGCGGGCGTCCAAGGAGGGCAAGGCCGTGGAGGACGGAGTAGCGGAGTTGTTGTCAGCGTGAGTTTCTCAGTCAGTGGCTTTGTGAACAGGTTGCGATTCCTGAGTCGTGGGCAATTGTACGGTCTTGTAGCTTGTCTACCCGTGATCGGGTTGATAGTCTGGGCGTTCATCGCTTTAGTGTCGGGCTGGACCTCTCCTGGCGACAACAATACCAGCTATCTGTCAGGCGTTTGGCAGCCATTTGTTACCATCATTGCGATAGCCATCGGCGGAATTGTTGCCATCTTCAAATTTCAGTTGTTCAGGGACTCAGAGCCTCACTTGACGATTTCCCACTCAATTTCCCACCGCCCCATCGGGGACAGCTATGTGCATATCGACGTAACCGCCCATCTCAAGAACAGTTCTAGGGTCCATGTAGAGATTCGCAAGGGCCTATTCCGTCTACAGCATATCGCGCCGGCGTCGGATGCAGAGGTAGAGGCCTTATACGCCGACGTATTTCGGGGCCGAGAGCACGAACACCTTCAATGGCCCACCCTTGATGAAGCCGAACTTACCTGGAACAGCGGCGACTTAATCGTAGAGCCAGGCGAGTCGCATCCAGAGACTTACGAGTTTATAGTATCCAAGGACGTCGAGTCCGTTTTCGTATACACATACTTTCACAACTGGCGACACCCGCGGTCGTCTCAAGCTCCTGGCTGGGCCAGAGGCACAGCCTATGATACAATTGTTCGTACTAATCCAGCGTCGATTGACGAACAGATGGCGGGAAGGGGGTCGCTTGGTGCCAAAGAATAACCTTAGAGAAGGCGTTAAGGAGGCAACCGCGGATTATGTCGTTCGTATCGATAACGCGGCAAAGCCCAGGGTTGCCCCTCCCAAAAATATTGCCTCGCAGAAACCCCCAGGGAGTAAACCACCCAAACAGCCTTGAATTTCATGGTGGAGTAACGCTACTGTAATGAACCCACCCAAACGCCAAAGCCCCGACCCTAAGCCTGAACGCTTTGGAGGAACACCGAGAATTGCTCCTGTTCCAAAGCAGGCTCCTGCCAAACCTCCGGGCAAACCCCGGGTCAGCGAACCACCCAAACAGTCCCGAATATTTTAAAAGGCTGCGGCCCCGTAGCAATGAACCGACCCAACCTTCAAGTCCCTAAGACGAAACCGGATTACAAAGGCACAACGCCTAGATCAGCCCCTCCAAGGCGCGACACTTCCGCCAAACCTCCAGGCAAACCAGCGACCGGTAACCCATCTAAACAGTCCTGAGAGTTCGCGAGAACTCTCTCTAACTCTCGGCCACCCGGTCCTCCACCGTGGGATACTTTCTACAGCGTTTTGGTATGGGGTATCCTTGTTCCTTCTAAACTACTGACACAAGCCACTTGCCGCACCCGGCCCCTACCCCCTATCCTGTTGAGGATAGCCATTGCGCCTTGCCAAGTGCATCGGACCGCCGGACGCTCCAATGGCCCTAAATGTCTCAGAATGGCACAGAAATAAAAACCCGGCGTGTTTCGCCGTGCAACACGCTGATTGCGAGGAGCCCGGCGCACAGGCCAATCACGTTGACAATACCATCTAGGCCAGATAGAGTTTAGGCCACTCCTGATTCAGAGTCCACGGAAGCAGGGTGTCCCACCTGAGGATTTCCTACCTGGGACCCCATCAACCAACCAGAGGAGGTTAACCTAATGCCCTTCCTGAGGTTATCTTGGGGAAAGCTCAAGCCGGGCTCCTGGGGCGAGTTCGAGAAGCACTACAACGAGCAGGTCGCTCCAAAGGCCAGTACCGTCAAGGGCTTGCAGATCAGGGCTTTGCTGCCCAGTTCCGACACCCCCGACGAAGGCCTGAGCCTGACTATGTGGGATACCCCGGAAGACATGCTCAATTACGAACGAAGCGGGGAAATTCCCGCCAACGTCAGCCAAGTGGAACACCTCTTTACCGGCGAGTATTGGATAAAACACTTCGAAATAGTCTCCGCCGCCAAGCCGGAATAGCGTTATCTTGGACCTGTCTATATGATCGACGGAGGTAACTGATGATCCTGAGAATGGCTTGGGGAAAGGTCCAATTCGGGACCTGGGACGAATATGAGAAGATCTACAAACGCGACGTGGAGCCCACCGTCAATACCGTCAAGGGGCTCGCGGTTCGGGAACTCTTGCGAAGCACCGAAGACCCCGACGAAGGGATTAGCATCACCTTGTGGGAAACCGAGGAGGACCTGAAAAACTACGAAGAAAGCGAGTTGAGCCGGTCCTTAGCCAAAGTCGCCGAACACCTCTACCGGGGCGAGTATTTCGTCAAAAGGTTCGTTTTCGACTACGACAAGCTGGTGCGTGGTAGCTCAACGGAGACCTTAGAATAACCGTCATTCCGGCCCCCGAGCCGGAATCTAGCGATGGGGGGCCGGATTGGAGAATTCCGGCATCTTTTCCCGAAGTTGTGCTCCGTGGGGAGTCGCTCAAAGGCTTCCAACTCCGGAGAGAGTGATGCCTCTCCTGGACGCCCAGGGCTGTTGTTCCCAAGCCTGCCCAGCGCCGCCCACCGAGCCAACTAAGTCCTTGCTGGTCGGGGCGGGCAGATTCGAACTGCCGACCTCCTGGTCCCAAACCAGGCGCCCTGCCACTGGGCCACGCCCCGGTATCCTGTCCCCGGAACCAACCGCTCTCCCGCCCTGCGGATGAATCCACCCATGATAATCTGCCAATGGCAGGCTGATGGGGATCGTCGGGGAGGCTCGTTTGGTACCCCCGGAGAGAGTCGAACTCTCGTCTCCGGCTCCGGAGGCCGGCACTCTATCCACTGAGCTACGGGGGCTGGTAACACGCCTAGAATATCACGCTGCCGACGCCGTCACAAGCTATAGCCCCACCTTGAGGCTCCCGGAAGCTTGTACCTCTATAAGCTCTGACTTCCCATCCCGTTTGACAACCTAACTGAGGAATAATAGACTACAAACGAAATGCGCTTGGAAGACGACCTGTTTCACCTGTGTAATCGCCTTTCTCCGTAAGGGGCAGTCTGCTTGCGCAGCACTACTAAACGCTCCTAACGGGCTTCGGAGCGAGGCCAATTGCAACCGTCGATTAGCGCACATCCGCACCCGCCAGGAGTATAATTGCTGGCGGGCGTTTTAATAATGCGGGCCAGGAGGCTCTCTTGAGTACAGGGACCAATACCAATCAGCCGGTATCCCAGGAAGAAGTCCACCGGCAAAGCATGAAGTTGGCTAAGGCCTCGACGGGGATCATTCCCCACGTCGAGTCTGAGGTCCAGCGTCTGGAAGAGGAATCCGCCGCCTTTCAAGCCGGCGAGCGGGATGTTGCCGAGTTCACCCCCTTCCGCCTTCGCCAGGGCGTCTACGGCCAGCGCCAGCCCGATGTCCAGATGGTGCGCGTCAAAGTCCCCGGCGGCATCCTGACCCCTGAGGCGCTGGAGGCATTGGGCCACGTCGCCGAACGGTATGCCCCGTTGCGCAAGGGCCACATCACCACCCGTGAAAACATCCAGTTCCACCACATACCGCTGGACCAATGTCCCGACGTCCTGCGTTTGCTGGGCAAGGTGGGGCTGTCCACCCGGGAAGCCTGCGGCAACACTGTGCGCAACGTGGTTGGCTCCCCCACTGCGGGAGTCTGCCCCGGCGAGGTCTTCGACCCCACGCCCTACCTTACCGCCTACGTCCGCTACGGGGTGCGCCATCCCATAACCCAGAACTTCCCCCGCAAGTTCAAGACCGCTTTCACCGGCTCCCAGGACCACGACAGCGTTGCCGCGGCCATCCAGGACCTCACATATGTCTCACACGTCAAGGACGAGGCCGGAGTCCAGAAAAAGGGCTTCAAGGTGTATGTCGGCGGCGGGACGTCCATAATGCCGCGGCTGGCCAAGCCCCTGTACGATTTCGTTCCCGAAGAGGACTATTTGCGGGTCGCCCTGGCCATCTGGACCGTGTTCAACAACGCCGAGATGCTCCGCAAGAACCGCATGATGGCCCGCATCAAGGTTCTCATTGACCGCATAGGCCTCGAAGCCTTCCGGGAGTTGGTCGACGCCGAACTGGAGAACATAGGCCCAATAGACCCCAAGCCGTTAATGGAAGCCGAGGAGGTCCAGAGGGAGACTCCTCCCCCGCTCACTGCTGCCTCCGGAAATGGCCAGTACGGCAGCGACTACCAGCGTTGGCTGGACACCAACGTCGCTCCCCAAAGGCAGGATGGCTACCACCTGGTATACGTCAAGCCGGCCCGCGGCGACCTCGACCCCGATCAATTCCGGGCCCTGGCCGGCATGGTCCGCCGTTACACCGGCGGCCAGGTGCGCACCACCCAGGAGCAGAACCTGGTAATGCGCTGGGTTCCCGCCGGCAACCTGCATCAGGTTTGGGAAGAATTGGGAGCCATCGGGCTGTCCGAACCCGGCGCTCACACCATCACCAACGTCGTTTCCTGCCCCGGCACCGACAGTTGCAAGCTGGGCATCACCTCCTCCATGGGACTGGCCAAGGCAATGCGAGAAGAGATGGACACCTGGAACGGTCTCCTGGACGACGAAGGAGTCCAGAACATCCGCATCAAGATGAGCGGCTGCCCCAACGGCTGCGGCCTGCATCACATCGCCAACATCGGCTTCCACGGCGCCGCGGTCAAAGGCCCCGACGGCCAGCAGATCCCCGCCTACGAGCTTTTCCTGGGCGGGAACTACGGCGACAACCGTGTGGAAGACTCCCGCATCGGGACTCGGATCCCTCGTGTCAAGATACCGGCGAAGCTGGCCCCCCACATGGTGCGGGAAATCGCCACTTACTACAAGGACAACCGCCAGGGACAGGAGAACTTCAACCAGTTCTTGGACCGCGTCGGCTTGGAAGACCTCACCGCCGTCGCCTCGGCGGCCCAGGCCAAGGTCGAGACCGCCGAAGGCGGCTCAGACATGTACGTGGACTGGGAGAGGACCAACCTGTACAAGCTGGAACGGGGCGAGGGCGAGTGCATGGTCTAGGGAGCCGACCGTTGTGGTTGCTCCCATAATGTGGACCCTCGAGGCTGTATCCCCAGGCGTACCCCCAAGGCGTACCCTAGAAAGCAGACCGGAGTGGCTGACTCTCTAAACGGCAAGACTATAGCCTACGTGGAAGCGCGCATGCGCTCCGAAATGGGCTCGCTCATTGAGCGCAACGGCGGCGTCCCCTACTCTGCCCCCGTCCTCCAGGAAATCTACCTCAAGGACAGCCCCGACGTGCGCCGGTTGGTCCAGGACGTTTGTTCCGGCGCCGTAAACGTGATGGTGCTCCTCACCGGCGTCGGCACCAGGGCCCTCATCGAGACAGCGGCCGCCATGGGCCGGCAAGAAGAATTCCTCCGGTCCTTGGACCGGCTCACCGTCATCGCCAGAAGCCCAAAGCCCGCCCGTGTGCTGCGCCAGAACAAGATACACATCGACGTCATGCCTCCCGAGCCCTACACTTCCGAAGACCTGCTGAACGCCGTAGGCGGCATCGACCTCGAAGGGCGCGAGTTGGCGGTCCAGGCCTACGGCTCTCCCAACGGGTTCCTGACCCAGGAGCTAAGTAATATGGGCGCCAGCGTCCGTGAGGTCACGCTATACACCTGGGGACTGCCCGAGGACCTATCCCCGGTATTCAAGCTGATCGACGACCTTGAACTCGGCTCCATCGACGCCGTGGCTTTTACCAGTCAGCCCCAGCCGGCAAACCTGATTGCGATAGCGGCTCAGGCCGGCTCAGAGGAGTCCCTGCTGCGCAGCTTGAACGGTCCCGGCGTAGTCGTTGGCTCGGTCGGACCCGTGTGCACCCGCGGGTTGCGCCGGGCGGGAATCAACGTGGATGTGGAGCCCGACCATCCCCACATGGGGAACTTGGTTCAAGCGCTGGCCCGGCATTTCGAGCCGGACTCCGGGTAAACGCCGGCTGACCCCGGATCAGCCCTTGAACCGCCGTTTCAACCAGTCCCACGGAGATGCGCCGGCGTCTTCCACCGACCGTCCCCGCCATCTCTTCTCCTGCTGCATCGACCGGGGCTTCAGGAAGTACATCAAGTATGCGGCCGCCAACGCTATCAGGCCTATCCACATCAGCGGAAGCACTTTCGATGCCCAACCAATGACCAGCAGCGCCAAGCCCGCCACCAGTAGCTTTCCGGAACTGATCGTCCAGCGGCGTGGGCTCCGTTGGGGGCGTTGTGCTGGAGATCTTTGGATCGCACGCCCGTCCCGCGGCCGGTCCTCTGGATGACGCTCCGGCCGCCTGGCGGCATTGTTGGGAGCCTCTTCTCCGGCCTTCCGCAGGATCTCTTCTATTTCTTCCTTATACTTGTCCTTCATGACCCCGCTGCCTCCCGCAGAGTATGACAAGTCCAAGGCGCTTTTGGGGCAATTCGATTATACAGGACGAGCATTTGCTGGGGAAGAACGCCGTCTCTGTGGTCTGTCTCTCGCGCAGCCGTTCCTCCCGGCTGCCTCCTGCGACGAACTCCTCGCCCCAATCTGTGATTCGACTACATGGAGCCTGACCCTGGGTGACCCGCCTGTGCGGCGGCGAGCAATGCTGGCCAACTTGTAGGGGCCCGTCTGCGTAAGTTACCATGCCCCCGACGTAGCTGATTAACCAATCACCAGGTTCCCCAGGGAGGCCCCAAAGCGGCCCAATCCATGACAACCAAGCTAGTCCTGAGCGTGGTAGACCAGTCCCCGGTGAGAGCAGGCGCCGCCGCCGCCGATGCCCTTAAAGAGACCATCGAACTGGCGGCGGCGACCGAGGCCATGGGCTATCGCCGGTACTGGTTGGCGGAGCATCATAGCCTGCCCAACTTTGCCGGCACCAGTCCTGAGGTTCTTACTGCCATGGTGGCCGGTCGCACCAAGTCCATTCGAGTGGGCTCAGGCGGCGTCATGCTCTCCCACTACAGCGCCTTCAAAGTGGCCGAGAACTTCCGTGTGCTCGCTGCGGTCCATCCTGGGCGCATCGATCTCGGCATCGGCCGCGCCCCCGGCAGCGACCAACTCACCGCCCTGGCGATGACCTATCCTGGCCAGCCCCATCATGTATCCCAGTATCCTCAGCAGGTGCTTGACCTCCTGGGTCACCTCTCCGGAACGTTGCACTCCGAGCACGCCTTCGCCGGCATTAGAGCCGGGCCCGGCTGCCCGCAAGTTCCCCAGGTATGGATGCTTGGCTCCAGGTACGACAGCGCCTACATGGCCGCCCAGTTCGGCTTGCCCTTCTCTTACGCTCACTTCTTTGGCATCGGGGTAGAGGAGGGGCCGGCCATCGTCGACGCCTACCGGCGGCGCTTCAAGCCATCGGAGTACTTGTCTGAGCCGCTAGTCAACGTTGGGGTGCAGGTCCTGTGCGCCGATACCGACGAAGAGGCCCAGCGCCTCGCGTCCAGCCGCAACCTGGCGCGGCTGCTGTCGTTAACCGGAAGGGCCAGGGGCATACCCAGCCCCGAAGAAGCCCAGGCCTACAGCTATCAGCCCAATGAACGGGAATACGTCCAGCAGTACGCAGACCTCTGCCTGGACGGCGGTCCCCAGCAGGTCGGGGAGAAGATGCTTGCATTGGCCGAAGCGTACCAGACTCCCGACCTCAGCGTCGTGACGATCTGTTACGGGTTCAGGGAAAGGGTTCGGTCTTACGAACTCGTGGCCCGGGCCTGCGGCCTCGATCAGCAACCGCCGGGGTAAGCGCCGGGCGGCTTGCAGCAGTAAGCCTGGGGCGTCTCCGCGGGGAAGTCCTCGTGCTCCAGCGGTTACCCGGCCAACCGGCCCAGTTCCCGCCGGATCTCCTCATAGTCGGGCTCGTTGGCCGGAGACGGCGCAAGCCACTTGTAACGCACCACCCCGTCCTTGTCCACGATGAACACCGCCCGGTTCGCCGCCACGTAGCCTTGTAGCCCTCCCAGGTTGGGCAGAGCAACGTCGTACTGGTCCACCACTTTCCGGTCGAAGTCGCTCAAAATCGGGAAATTCAAGCTATTGGCGTCCGCCCACGCCTTCTGCGCAAAGGGAGCGTCTACGCTTATGCCCAGTACCTGGGCGTTCAGCGAGTTGAACTGGCTGGCCTGGTCTCGCAGGGCGCACATCTCCGTGGTGCATACTCCGGTGAACGCGCCCGGATAGAAGGCCAATACCACGTTCTTGCCCTTGAATTCCGCCAGCGACCGCTCGTTGCGGTCTTGGTCGTACAAAGTAAAGCTTGGGGCTGGGTTTCCAATTTCAACCGCCATCATTCATCTTCCTAATTCTAGACTGCCGCAGTCCGACTGGGGTTCACGCTATCTTATCACACCGGGAGTTCTCCAAGTTTCCCGGGGCTTTCGACAGCCAAGCGTGCAAATATTGGTGGTGCTGACGTGTTGACATAATCATAAATTTGATTAATACTTGCACGAAAATCTGGGGCAAGTGGAAAAAGCTCTGGTTATACTTGTCTCCGATTCGACAAACTACCCGGTCAAGGGGGTGGGAGCATAGGCCATAACCTGGGATCCGAAGGGATGTGCTAACAAGCGCAACCTGCATGGTATTCTGCGACTTTATGGGGGTTAATCATGGAACTGGGTTTCGTAGTCTACTTGATAGCGGTCAGCTATGTCCTGGGTACGGCCTGGTACGCACTACTGGGTCGGCAGCACACTAACTGGATGCGGATGGCAGCGTTCCCGTTCGTGGGCGTAGTCATCGGCGAGGCCCTGTGGAGCGGCCCCATCGACGGCAGCGGAGGACTGGACTTTTACGGCCTCCACATCTACGTCGCCCTGATTTCCTCTGGGGTAGGCGCTGTGGTCGACGTGGTAGTGGGCAAGCTGGCCAAGGCTCTTCCCATATCCGAGCTCATAGGCTCAGACGGGGACTAGCCCCACCCTAATCTTGGTAACTGAATAGACCCCCGGACTGAACCGGGGGTCTATTCCACATTTTCCCGGGACCCATGCGGGATGGTGCATTGCCTTACGCTCATCATTGCCGCGACGGTTGAAAGACCCTAGTCCATTGAGAGACGGCAACCGGCTGCGAATAGCGATCCTCGAGGCGACGGGGTGTGTTGATACCGGTTGGGTCGGCGTTTGCATGTGGGCTAGCGGTTTCTGGCCGGGCTTGGCTGACTCCACTGCCGGCGCCCCTAGTTCCCCCTTGCATCTAGAACAGTACCGGCTTTCTTCAGTGGGCCCGCACTTCCCGAGGATACAACCCCGTATCCCCTAACCGGTTGGAGGGCTTGGGGGATTCCCTCCGATGTTGGGTCCTAGCCCAAACAGTCGCGAAAGTGCGGGGCGGCCGCGTCGGTTCACGAAGTAGGCAACCGCGGCTATCACCAGTATTACCGGGGTGAAGATTCCCACCCAGATCAATACCGTCAACGCCACCCACGCCACCGCCGATAGTGCTCTCACTGCCGCCTTGGCCGTGCCTCCGGCGTCCCACGCTCCGATAGTGAACCCTTCCGATTCGGTAACGTGCACAGACAACGAATCTGAGCCGGACACCAAGCCCGCATCGCTCATGGCGGTAACGGTCAGTTCAGCGGTGTAGGCTGCGGGCCGGTGGTCCGAGAATGTGTGGGTCGTTTCGACCCTAGTGGACCCTTCTTCAGGGTTGCCCGTCTCTGTGGGCGAGCCGTCGCCAAAGTCCCACTGGTACTGGTAGTCCCACAGCTCTGCTGGGCGAGTGAAAGACGCGCTGTAATCCGTCTGGTCCCCCTCCTCGACCGTCCGGTCTTCCCCTGCGAACACCTCTATTGTGGGCACGTGACTCACGGTGACTTCCAAAGAGTCGGAGCCTTCTCCTATGCCGCCGGCCCCGGTGCCGGTCAGGTCTACCCTCACGATGTATGGTGAATCGCGATCGTCGTCGTATACGTGGTTCACGGTGGCCGTGATTCGGTTCCCGTCCGACCTCAACACGCTGCCGGCGCCGGAGGTGGACGACCCGTCCCCGAAGTCCCACGTGAAGGTGAAATCGTCAATCTCGGGTGGGGCAGCGAAGGACGCCCTGAAGCGAGCCACTTCCCCCACCCGCACGGATACGTCGTCACCGGCGTCAACCTCAATCGCGTCTGCGGTGAGCTTCAAACTCACTTCTACCAGGGAATAGGCGGCAGTCTGCTCCAGGAAGTTCAGCCGGCCTTGGATCGCTTCGATTTGTTCTTGCACGTCGGTGATCTCATCTTGGACGAGTAGCGCTTCCTCAACGTTCGCAGTTTGCTCCAGGAAAGACAACAGTCGTTCTTCTGTAGCCCGCAAGCTGGTCAGCCTGGACTGGCTGTCTACGTACTCGTCGGTAACGTCTTCGCTGGTGACGGCGCGCGAGTCAACCTTCAAGGCCAGCGCCTCTAATCTCCTGAAAGCCTCCTCCAGGCTCCCGGCTGGCACTCGAATCGCTATACTACCGCTGTGCTTGGAAGACCGGTCCGAGTTAACTACCCAGCCACCAAGTTGGCGGGCCACCCCGGCGACGCCGTCCACGGATTCTGCAACGTCGCTCACCACCAGTGACATGCGGGCATTGTGCACTATGATGCGGTTTTGGCTCAGAGGCGCCGGCTGCACCTTGACCGCTGCCCCGCCATCCGATTCCTGTGACGCCGGCGCCTCTGTCGCCGCCGGTCGATCCACAGCCGGCTCCACCATGACGCCGCTAGCCGATTCCGTCTCTATACTGGCCGGTTCCTCCAGGTAAATCGACTCATCATCCGCACCACAGGCTGCACCAACCACCAAGAGCGCGAACGAGAACGCTAATAGGATCCCTAATCCTCGCCGCGTAAACCTATTCCTTCCCAGCATATTCCCCAATATACATCATCGAGTTGAACCTGGACAGCATCATGCCTGACTTAGTGCCTGGATACACTAAGTGCGCTCCGGTGTCGCGCAGGCCCCACCGCTACCCTGGGGCACCTCAGATCTTTGGAGTGCATCGGGAATAGGCTCCTACTCCTCCAGCGTGGTGATGTCCCCTGGGTCGAGGCCCAGCTCCTGGGCTTTCAGCAGGCGGCGCATGATTTTGCCGGAGCGGGTCTTGGGAAGGACCGGGGTGAACTCCAGTTCAGAAGGCACGGCGATGGGGCCCAACTCAGTGCGCACGTGGGCTTTCAACGCCGCCTCCATAGCCTCGGAGGGATCTTCGCCCACTCGCAGGGTCACGAACCCCTTTATTGACTCGCCCCGGATTTCGTCGGGCTTGCCGATGACCGCCGCCTCCGCCACCGCCGGATGGGACACCAGGGCGCTCTCCACTTCCGCCGAGCCTATCCGGTGCCCGGACACGTTCAGCACGTCGTCAGCCCGGCCCACCACCATGTAGTACCCGTCCTCGTCCCGCAGGGCCACGTCGCCGGTGAAGTAGACGCCGGGAATGGTGTTCCAGTCCCTGGCGTAGCGCTCCGGGTCGCCGAACACCGTGCGGAAGAAGTGGGGGAAGGGACGCTTTATCACCAGCAGCCCGCCCTTGTCCGGCTGGGTTATGGGCTGGCCTTCTCTATCGACTATGTCCATCACCGCGCCGGGCAGCGGCTTGCCCACCTTGCCCGGTCTGACCGGGATTGTCGGCGATGCTCCCAGGCAGGGGCCGCCGGTCTCGGTCTGCCACCAGTTGTCCACAATGTGCCCCCACTCCCCGTTGCCGCACAGGTGCTCGTAGGTCCAGCGCAGCGCCTCCGGGTTCAGCGGCTCCCCGGCACAGGTCAGTAACCTCAACGACCGCAGGTCGTGCTGCGACGGGTAGGACTCGCCGTAGCGCATCAGCATCCTCAGGGCGGTGGGGGCGGTGAAAATGACGTTCACTCCCTGGTTTTCCACCACCTCGTAGAACACGCCGGGGTGGGGATAGTCGATGGCCCCCTCCCGGAACACAGTGGTGGCTCCGGCCACCAGCGGGGCGTAGACGATGTAGCTGTGGCCCACCACCCACCCGATGTCCGACATGCACCAGAAGACGTCGTCGTCTTTCACGTCCCAGAAGGTCTTGAAGTGGTAGTAGGTGCCCACCATGTACCCGCCGTGCACGTGCAGCACCCCCTTGGGCTTCCCGGTGGTGCCGCTGGTGTAGAGGATGTACAGGGGGTCTTCCGACTCCATCACCTCGGCGTCGCAATTGACGCTGCTGCCGGCCATCAGCTCGTCGAAGTCCACCTCTTTTGGCCCCAGGGGCGCGGGCCCTTCTCTCCGCCACACCACGACGTGCTCCAGCGAGTCCAGCCCCGCCGCCGCCTCGTCGCTGATTCCCTTCAAGTCCACCCTGTTGCCCCGGCGGTAGCCGGCGTCGGCGGTGATCAAGACCTTGGCCTCGGCGTCCAGGATGCGGCCCCGCAGGGCGCCTACGCTGAATCCGGCGTAGACCACGCTGTGCACCGCCCCGATGCGGGCACAGGCCAGCATGGTGATGACCCCTTCCGGAGTCAGCGGCATGTATATCACCACCCGGTCGCCCTTGCCCACGCCCAGGGACTTGAGACCGTTGGCGAACCGGTTCACCGATTGGGCCAGCCTGCCGTAGGTATAGACCCGTTCCGAACCGTCCTCCCCCAGCCAAATCAACGCCGCCTTGTTCTTGCGGCCTGCGGTTAGGTGACGGTCCAGGCAGTTGTAGGTGATGTTGCACTGGGCGCCGGTGAACCACCTGAACTGGGGGTAGTCCCACTCGAACACCCGGCCCCACGGCTTGAACCAGTGCAGATCCGAGGCCGCCTCGGCCCAGAACCCCTCGGGGTCCTCCACCGAACGCCGATAGGCCTCGTCCAAGTCCTGGAGGGTGGCTTGCTCCACCAGGCTGGCGGGCGGCGGAATCTCGCCCCGCTCCTGCAATAGATTGTCTATCTGTCCCTGCTGCACCATGGCTGTTCCTCTTTTTGACCGTTATTCTAGCGCACTTGGGCCTTCGGGTGACGGGACATGGCCGTTGGCCCAGACCTGTGGCCGCTAGTCCAGCCCTGCGGCCGTTATTCCAGACAGGCGCCCAGCCGTTCGTCCTGAGGGAAATCGAAGGGCGAATGGCTGGGCGGCGGCCGCGCTGTCACTTTGCTGAGCCTTTCTTCCTGTCATTCTGAGGAGCTTGCGACGAAAGAATCTCAAATGCCGTACCGCCAGCCATAGTGGGAGTCTAGATTCCTCTCTCCGCTGCGCTACGCTCGGAATGACATGGCGGCGGGCGCGAAAGGAGCTACGCTCGGAATGACATGGCGGCGGGCGCGAAAGAAGCTACGCTCTTACTGTTTGGCTGTACGGTCACGTTGCTTTCGCCTGCCCAGCCTGCCCTATTGTACCCCCTATGCGCCTTGGGGGACGGGCGTAGGCGGGCCGTCGGCGGACAGGACTACAAGGCCGCGGAGGGTGGCCCAGGGAAGCATGGCACCCAGCAGATGTTCGACGCCTGGAAGGACTTTGCCGGACACGCATTCCCTGAGGTACTGGTGGACGGCCCCGAAAGTAGGCAGGCGGTACCCGGCGTCTACGACCTTGCGGACGAACGCATGGGCTTCGGGCATAGGCTTGCGGTCCATGGCGGCGGCGTAGGACTCGGAGCAAAAGTCCTCGGCCATGGTCCGGAGCTGGTTGTGGGAAATCTCCAGGGCGAACTTGCGGCGAAGGGCGTTGATGCGAGACCTGACGTAGGATAGCTGGCTCATTGGTTAACTTCACCCCTGGCTGGAAATTTTAGATCCCCTCTCATTCGCTCCCATTTCCTCCCACTTTTGCCGGGGGCCGGTGGGGAGGGAATTGGCAGACGTCATTGATGGGGGATTTGGTTTCATGTATTCCATGGTAGGGGATGGGACCGGGGTGGGGAAGGGGCAAAGTGTCAGTAAATTATGCCTGTCGCGTCATGGCGGCCCCAGGTTTCAGTTTGATCTTCGGCCCCAGAACCCTCGCCCACCCGCCCCCGCGTTGACCTAACCCCAAGCCGGTCCTACAATTGGTAGTCGCTTGGCCGACCCACGGCCGCGCTGCGGTCTCGTCGATAAGGCCATGAGACTCGTGACTATCCAGGAGAAGCCATGACTCAGGAAGCATTCGCTCATCCGGAATACCTGGTGGACGCCGCATGGGTCGAGGCCCACAAAGATGACTCCAACGTGGTGGTCGTCGATTGCGACGTGGACGCCGGCTACGCCCGGGGGCACATTCCCGGGGCGGCGCTGGTCCCGGACAATTTCCAGAAAGACCCGGACAACCCGCTGCACCTGATGAATCCGGACCAGTTCAAGGCCATGTGCGAGGGGCTGGGGATTGGCGACGACACTTTGGTGATCGCCTACGACAACAGGCAAAGCGCCATGTCCGCCCGGCTGTGGTGGTCGTTGAACACCTACGGCCACAGCCAGGTGAAGGTGCTGGACGGCGGCTGGCGGGGTTGGGTGCTGGATGGCCGCGAGGTCAGCTTCGACAAGCCGAAGGTTTCCGCCAACGCCGTCTTTACCCCCAAGCGAGACGAATCGATGCTGGTAAAGGTGGACGAGCTCAAGGCGGCGTGCAATCTCGAGGACTCGGTCATCTGGGACGTGCGCAGCGACGAGGAGTGGGACGGATCGGGGGCCCGGGGCAACAAGCGAGCTGGGCATATTCCCGGAGCGGTGCACCTGGAATGGTTCAATCTCATGGAGCGGGATACGCATAGGTTCAAGGCCCCTTCGGAGATCCGGCGCATCCTGTCTGAAGCGGGGATCACGCCGGACAAGAAGGCGTACACCTATTGACAGGGCGGCATCCGTGCGGCGCACGGCGTGTTCGCCCTCAAGCTCCTGGGGTACGGAGAGGTCAAGAATTACGACGCCTCCATGGGGGAGTGGGCCAACCGGGATGATACTCCGTTGGAGGTTTAGCGGCTGGGGGGCGCCGTGTCTGTGCACAACCCCGGCTGTCCGTTCCCCCTTCGATTTCCCTCAGGACGAACGGACAGCCTCGTTGGGGACGGACGGACGGGCTTCCCCCGAGGACGGGTGTTGCGAGATTCCCGCCTCCGCGGGAATGACGTGTGGGTGGCGGGCATGGCCTGTTGGGGCGGTGACCGGCGATGCCAGGGCGACCACGAGGGTCGCCCCTACGACAGGCCCAGGGCGAACGGACAGCCTAGTGCCGGGCAATGTAGTGGTGTTTGAAAGTCGGTTGCGAGGGAAGGGTTCTAGATTCCCGCCTCCGCGGGAATGACGTGTGGGTGGCGGGAATGACGGGTTGGGGGCGGATGCGTCCTAGTCAGGAAAGGAGATGGACATGGAAGATAAGCCCAAGTTGAGCAGGCAGGCGATGTGCGACCGCCTGGCCATGGAGTTTCAAGACGAATGGATGGTTAACTTGGGCGTGGGCATGCCGACCCTTTGTTCCAACTACGTCGACCCCAGCAAAGACATCATCTTTCACTCGGAAAACGGCGTCATCGGTTACGGGCCGTTGGCCGAGGAAGGAAAAGAAGACCGGCACCTGGTCAACGCCAGCGGTCAGCACGTGACCGTCCAGCCGGGAATGGCCATAGTGCACCACGCCGATTCCTTTGGGCTGATTCGCAGCGGCAGGCTGGACGTGTGCGTGATGGGGGCCTACGAGGTCGCCGAGAATGGGGACTTCGCCAACTGGCGCCTTCCTCCCCAGAAGGGAGGAGGCATCGGCGGGGCCATGGACCTGGCGGCCTGCGCCAAGCAGGTCTTCATCGCCATGGAACACACTACCCGCCAGGGCGCTCCGCGATTGCGCAAGCGCTGCGAGTTGCCCATTACCGCTCCCGGCGTGGTGACGATGGTGGCCACCAACCTGGGCCTGTTCCAGGTCGGCCCCCAGGGGTTCACCCTGCTGGAGCACGCTCCGGGCTGGACTCCCGATGAGATTCAGGAACTGACCGAGGCCGAACTGACCATCCCGGATGACCTGAAGGAGTTCAGGCTCAGGGACTAAGTCGCCTGGCGACCTGGGAGTCTAAGCTAACGGCCGGGGGGCTGGCCGTTCCCCCTTCGAGAGCCCCTTCGAGAACCTCAGGACAGGCTCAGGACGAACGGACGGACTGCCCCCCACCAGTCTTTCCGGCGAAAGCCGGAATCCAGAGAGTCTCAAAGGCTCTCAAGGAATGGAAGCGGAGGTGGAAGCTGGAATTGATTGAGAAGGATAACCCTGAGCGGCGAGACTTGTATGAAGACTTGGCTTGAACTGGATTCCGGTCTTCACCGGAATGACGGTTACGCAAAGGTCTGGCTCCGCCGAAATGACGCGTTGGGCACGGGAACGACGGGATAGCGAGACGTAACGGTGGTGGAGGCGGGGGAGTTTTAGATTCCTCGGCTTCGCTCGGAATGACATGCTGGGGGATTGCGAGGGTGGTTGGGAGCGGTTATTCGCCCTTCGAGAGCCTCAGGACGAACGAGGCGAAATGGACAACTTTGCGGGCTGTTGTTGACTCCCCACGGAGGTGCACATGCGATTGAACGGCAAGGTAGCCCTGATTACCGGCGCTGGGCGGGGCATCGGCCGCGCCATAGCGACGGCCTACGCCAAGGAAGGCGCCAAGCTGGCCCTGGCGGCCCGGACCGCTCCTGAGTTGGATGAGACGGCCCGGCAGGTCGAGGCCTTGGGCGCCCACGCCTGCACGATCCCCACCGACGTCACCGACCCGCAGCAAGTTGAAGCAATGGTCGCAAAGACCCTGGAGCGCTATCCCACAATAGACATCCTGGTGAACAACGCCGGCATCGTCGGACCCGTCGGGCCGCTCCAGGACAACGACGCCTCCCACTGGGTACAGACCATCCAACTCAACGTCATCGGCGTGTTCCTCTGCTGCCGGGCAGTGCTCCCCACCATGCTGGCCAAAAACAGCGGCAAAATCGTCAACATGTCCGGCGTTGGAGGCCGCAGCCTGTCGGCCTACGGGGCCTCCAAGGCGGCGTTGGTGGACATTACCGAGACCCTTTACCAGGAGTTGCAGGGCGAAAACATCCAGGTCAACGCCATGTCTCCCGGCTCGATACACACGGCCATGTGGGAGGAGACCCACGCCGCGGCAATAGCCCTGGGCGACGAGGAGTTGGCGGAGTGGGGAGAGAGGGTGGTCACCGGCCGCGGCGCGTCCATGGAGCGGGCCGCGGAGTTGGCGGTGTTCCTGGCCAGCGGCCAGGCGGGAAACATGAGCGGCCGGCTCATCCAGGCGGTGACCGATGACTTCGAGGCCCTTGCGCCTCGGGTCTCGGAAATCATGGAGTCCGACGCCTACCTGCGCCGCCGGGTCGAGCTCCAGTAGCGCGGCGCAAGGTTGCGTTGCCGGCCCCGTAGATAGATACACTTGCCATCTTCGCTGCATTTGAGACAGCTTCCCACGGCCATAAGCGGCCGCTGGCTGCATGCCTTTTCATCGCTGTCCAACCGGGACTTTCGCAACCTGTGGTTCGGCATGGTGTTCCTGTCGGCCGGCTTCTCGATGGAGCTGTTGGCCGTGGGGTACCTGGTCTACGACCTCACAAGCTCCGCCTTTCTCCTTGGCGTGGTGGAGATGGGTTTCGCCGTCCCCACGCTGTCCCTGAGTCTCCTGGGCGGGGTGGTGGCCGACCGCTTCGAACGGAAATACGTCATTCAAGCGGGCCAAGCGGCGGAGGGCGCGGTATCCCTGGTCATAGCGGCGCTGATCCTGACGGACCGGATTCACTGGGCCCACCTGGCCGCGATGGCCATGATAGAAGGAAGCCTGTTCTCCTTCATGATGCCGGCCCGGCAGGCCATCATCCCGCAGCTGGTGCAAAGGGCCCAGCTTACCGGCGCCATGGCTATCAACGCCGCCGCCTTCAGCGCCACGACCCTCCTGTCTCCCGCGGCTGCCGGAGGCCTCTATGCCCTGGTGGGACCGGGGGGCGTGTTCCTGACGATAGCGTCCTTGAAGGCCGCCGCGGTGCTCATCACCGCGCGAGTCCGGCGGGTGTATCCGGACCGCGCGGGGGAACCCAGTGCGGTCGTCCGAGACATCAAGGAAGGGCTGGCCTACGTTCGGCGCACCTACGTGGTGCTGGCGCTCCTGGTGTTCACCCTGGTGGCGCTCCTGATGAGTTGGCCGTTCCACACGTTGATCGCCGTGTTCGTCAAAGACGTCTACAACTTGGGGCCTGCGGCCATGGGGTTGCTGCTCACCGCTATCGGCGCCGGGTCCCTGGCAGGCTCCCTCTGCGTCGCTTCCATAGGGGCGCGGCGGCGCGGGCAACTGCTCATTGCGGGGGCGGGGGCGACCGCGGCGGGCCTGTTCCTGGTCGCGGCCATACCGGTGTACTATGCGGCAGTGGCCATCATGGTCCTCCTCGGGCTGGGTGAAGGGGTTTGGTGGGCGGTGGTAATGGCCCTGACGATGGAGCACTCGGAAGACCGCTACCGGGGCCGGGTGTCGTCCATCATGATGATGACGTTCGGCCTGATGCCCCTGGGAGTGCTGCCGGCGGGCGCGGCCGCGCAGTTCCTGGGGGTTCGGGTGACGGTGGCCATATTGGCGGGCCTGCTGACGGCGGCGGTCCTGGTCTTTGTGGCGACCCAGAAGCAAGTCCGCTCCCTGCAGTGAGCGTGATCACACATGGCACAGGCTTATGCCGGTGAGCCCATCCCCAGATTCCTCGTCGCTTCGCTCCTCGGAATGACAATATAAAAACGAGCCTCGGAATGACAGGATAGAAATGAGCCTCGGAGTGACGGTTTGAAGACAAGGCGCGGGGCGTCATTGACAGGCCCAATAGCCCCAATTACCCTAAACTGGCTTGGGCGGCAACTACCGCCCGGCTGGGAGGACGCCAATGCCCCAAGTAGTCTTGCCCGATGACTCCAATCTCACCTGGCAGGGGGTCGTATCTTTCCGGCGCGGCGCCGATTGGGTCATGCCGATACGATTGCCGCAGGACAGCCTGGGCTTGTTCCCTTCCAGGTTGTCCGACGGCTCCCACTCCAACATGCTCACGGAGCGGGCCGCCATGCCCGCCGGGGCACGGTTGTCCTTCCGCAGCGACGCTGAGACCATCACCGGGAACGTGGACCCGGTGGAGGAGTCGGCAGGCGTCGACCTTTTTTGCAACGGGGCGTACCAGGGGTCGGCGGAGCTTTCGGGCCTGGAGAGCTTTACCTTCGGCGACTTGCCCCCTGGAGAGAAGCTCATCGAGCTATGGCTGCCCCAGTTCGGCGAGTTTCGATTGCGGTCGCTGGAGTTGAGCCCCGGAGCATCCATTGGGCCCTACGAAGACAGGCGTCCCAAGTGGCTGACCTACGGCAGTTCCATCACCCATTGCCGCACCGCCGAACGGCCCAGCGAGACCTGGCCGGCCATCGTTGCCCGGAAGCGGGGGTTCAACCTCACCTGCCTGGGCTACGGCGGTCAGTGCCAGATGGACACCATGGTGGCCCTGATGATTCGCGACCTGGACTTTGATTTCCTCTCCATCAAGCTGGGGATCAACAGCTATGAGGCCAACAGCTTCAATTTTCGCACCTTCGCTCCGGGCATCATAGGCTTTGTCCAAGTCATTAGAGAAAAGCACCCCGACACCCCGCTGGCGGTAGTATCTCCCATAGTCTCCCCGCCAAGGGAAACGGTCCCCAACGGCGTCGGCTTTACACTGGAGGAGATGCGGAACGAAGTGGCCGGGGCAGTGAAGGCGATACGGGCCCAAGGGGACCGCAACATCCATTACTTCAACGGTCTCGACCTCTTCGGACCTGAGCACGCCCACATGCTCCCTGACAACCTCCATCCCAGCGCCGAGGGGTACAAGATAATGGCGGAGAACTTCCGCCGGAAAGTGGCGGACGTAGTCTTCGTGTAACCGAGCCTGCCGTCACGGCGGCAGACCCATTGAGGAGCAGCCCATGTCGCAAGACCCGGTACTTTACGAGGTAACAGACGGCATAGCCGTCCTCACCCTGAACAACCCGCGTAAGCAGAACGCCCTGTCCAACGCGTTGCTGCGGGCCCTTCACGGGCTGCTGGCGGAGATCAAGGACGATCCCGCGGTGAGGGTGGTGGTGCTGCGTTCAGAGGGCCCGGTCTTCAGTTCGGGGCATGACTTGAGCGAGATGATCAACGGCGACAGGGAGGCCTACGCCGGTATCTTCGAGGACTGTACCTTGGTCATGGAAAGCATCCGGCTGCTGCCCAAGCCGGTCATCGCCCAGGTGCAGGGGCTGGCCACCGCGGCCGGGTGCCAGCTTGTAGCGACCTGCGATCTGGCGATTGCGTCCGAGACCGCCGGCTTTGCCACTCCGGGCGTGAACATCGGCCTGTTCTGCACCACGCCAGGGGTTGCCGTGTCCCGGGCGGTTATGCCCAAGAAGGCCATGGAGATGCTGTTGACCGGAGACCCCATTTCGGCGCAGGAGGCTTTGGAGTCCGGGCTGGTCAACCGGGTAGTCCCTTGGGATGAGCTAGAGACGACCGTCATGGAACTGGCCCGGAAGATTAGCGCAGCCAGTTCCCAGACCTTGGCCATCGGCAAGACGGCCTTCTACCGGCAGTTAGAAATGGACCGACCCGAGGCGTACAAGTTCGCCCAGGGCGTGATGGTGGACAACCTGTTGGCCGAGGACGCTAAGGAGGGGATCACCGCCTTCCTGGACAAGCGGGAACCCCACTGGAATTACTGAGCGGGTGAATCGACCTAGTCGAAGACGATGACGCTCCGGGCCACGCTGCCCTGCTTCATGTCGTCGAAGGCCTGGTTCACCTGGTCCAGCCTCAGCCGCTGCGAGACCATTTCGTCCAGCTTTAGCCGGCCCTGCAGGTAGAACTCGATGTAGCGGGGCATGTCGGTCCGGAACCGGTTGGACCCCATGATGCTGCCCTGGATTTTCTTCTCATAGAGGAACGACGGCCCGTCTAATTCCAGCTTAGTCCCCACTGGTATCATGCCGATGATGGTCGCGGTGCCGCCGGCCCTCAGCATCGCAAAGGCCTGCTCGGCGGTCTCCTTCAGGCCTATGGCTTCGAAGGAATAGTCCACCCCGCCGCCGGTCAGCTCTCTGACCTTCTCCGGGACGGCGCCGCCGGAGGCATCCACCACGTCGGTGGCGCCCAGGTCCTGGGCCAGCCGCAGCTTGGTCTCCACCGCGTCCACGGCGATAACCCGCAGTGCGCCGGCCAGGGCCGCGCCCTGGATGCAGCTAAGGCCGACCCCGCCGCAGCCGATAACCGCCACGGTGCTGCCCGGCGTGACCTTGGCGGTGTTGAGGGCTGCGCCCAACCCCGTGGTCACCCCGCAGCCGATGAGGGCCAGTTGCTCGAAGGGCACGTCCTCCCGCACCTTCACCAGGGAGTGCTCGTGGACCAGCATCTGCTCGGCAAAGGACCCCAACTCTCCAAATTGGACGACTGGGCTGTCGCCTTGGCTCAACCTGGGCGGGTCCTGTTCCGTGCGGCCCAGTCCGGCCCGGAAGCAAAGGTGCGGGCGTCCGCTCAGGCACATTTCGCACTGGCCGCAGAACAATGAAAGGCACATGATGACCGAGTCGCCCGGCTTGACATAGGACACCTGGTCGCCCACGGCCTCCACCGTGCCTGCGGGTTCGTGGCCCAGCACCACCGGCATGGGTATGGGGTACTTGCCTTCGATGAAATGGAGGTCGCTGTGACAGACTCCGGAGGCCCGGGTGCGGACCAGCACCTCCCGAGGGCCGGGCTTGTCTATCTGAACTTCTTCAATCTCCAAAGGGGCGTTGACTTCGCGCAACACGGCTGCCTTCATGGAATACCTCCCATAGAGTTCGGGCTTAATGTTGAGTCTAGCAAATGCCCATCAGGCGCAAGGTCGGCGGGCGGAATAGGCCAAGGGATTTCAAGTGAAACCGTGGGGGATTGTAGCACAGTCCCAAGTGACTGTGGATGCCCTTTGCCGGTCAAGCCAAGTTTGAGACCCTGTCAATCGGCGCCAAGGAGGGGGTCGGCCTCAGGCTGTGACCCCGGTGAAGTTAAAGCCGGACAGCTTCAGCCTGGGCGTCCTGGTGGAGAAGCCGTGCTCGTTCAACAGCAGCTTGGCGCTGTCGCCAACCGCTTCAACCGAGGCCAGGGCTTCGACGTATGACTGGGTAAACCGCAGGTCTTTCACCGGATGGCTGAGCCGGCCGTCCTCGATGAGAAAAGCGCCGTCTCGGGTCATGCCGGTCATCACGCAGCCCCGGCTGTGCATCAGCCGTGTGTAGTAGAACCGGGTGACGTACAAGCCGTAGTGGGTGGAGGCAATCATCTGTTCCAGCGCGTCGTTGCCGGGCTTCATGAACAGGTTGGAGGCCGTGGGCCCGCCGCTGGTGGTCCGTTGGTGCCCGGTGGATGCCCGGCCTTCTTTGGCTGCGGTGTAGCAGTTGTGTACGGGTTCCCCCACAACGCCTTCTTCGACCATGTGCACCTTCTGTCGCGGTACTCCCTCCGCGTCGAAGGGGACGGGCCAGCCGGCCAGGTCCAGGCCGTCGTCCCAGATGCTGACCTGGGGGCTCATGGCGCGCTGCCCCATCACGCCGTTCATCCAGCTTCTGCCTTCTTGGACCGATTGGGCGCTCATGCCGTACAGGCTCAGGGCGGCCAAAATATCGTCAACGGCGTAGTGGTCAAGGACCGTGGTGAAGGCGCCGGGTTCGATTCTTCGGGGATTCACTCCCCGGAGAGCCTTGTCTGTGGCCTCATTGGCCAGGGCGTCGGCGTCGATGTCCGAGACACGCCAGGACCCGCCCTTGGCCCAACCCGACGAAGTGTCGCTCATGGTGGTGATGATCAGGGCGGTGAAGGTGCCGGCGTGATAGGCGCTAACGCCGCGGGTGCTCGCCGCCGCGGTTTCCTGCGTGCCGGTGCGAAATGCGCCGGAGGCCGTCAGTGCACTAGCCTCAGCCTTGCGGCACACCAAGGCCGCCACGTCGGCGCGGGCCTCGGGGGTGTAGGCGGCAGTATCGGGGTCGTACGAGTCCACTGTGGCAGGCTCGGTTGGTTGGGGCAGACCTGGGAAGTCCGGGTCTGCCGGCATGAGGGTAGCTGCTTGCCGGGCCTGCTCCACCGCCCTGGCGACGCCCCCGTTGCTAAGGTCGTTGGTCACCGACCTGCCCAACCGCTTTCCCAAGACAATTCGGACGTGCAGCTGGGCGTCGCTGTCGGACACGTTTTGGTGGATGCCGTTGTTGGCGAACCGGGTCAGCCCGGTTTCCTTGAAGCTGAGGTAAAAGTCGGCGTCGTCGCCCTTGGCAAGCGCCAAAGCCTTGCCCAGGACTGCTTGGCACTGCTCCCGGCCGATCATCGCATCACGCCGACCTGGAGGTTGCGAAACCGGGCCGGGGCCGCGCCGTGCCCGGTGTGGGCTACCTGCCCCGGCTGTCCCTTGCCGCACTGGGGCGTGCCCCACATTACCCAGTGGTCCTGGTTGCAGACCGCGTCGCAGGAGTTCCAGAACTGGGGCGTGATGCCGGTGTAGGTGCAATTTTTCAGCAGGCGTCCCAGCTTGCCTCCCTTGATTTCGTAGCCTATCTCTGTGCCGAACTGGAAGTTGTAGCGTCGGTCGTCGATGGACCAGGAACGGTTGGTCTCCATGTAGATTCCGGCCTCGGTATCGGCTACCAGGTCATCCAGGGACCAGGCCCCCGGTTCCAGGCTTACGTTGGTCATGCGCACCAGGGGAATGCGGTCCCATGACGAAGCCCTCATGCAGCCGTTAGACTCCAGCCCCAACACCGAAGCCGACTCCCGGGACATCAGATACCCTACGAAAAGCCCGTTCTTGATGATGGGAGTCGACTGGGCCGGGACGCCCTCGTCGTCCCAGCCGTAGGCGCCCAGTCCCGGAAGGCGAAGGCTATCGGCGGTGATATTGACGTGCTCCGAGCCGTAGCGGTAGTCGTTGAGCTTGTCGGGGGTCAAGAAGGACGTCCCGGCGAATGCCGCCTCCGAACCCAACGCCCGGTCCAGCTCGACGGCGTGGCCGCAGGACTCGTGGACCTGGAGAGCCAACTGGCAGCCGCCTATTATGGCTGCGGTCTCGCCGCTGGGGCATTGATCGGCGGTAAGCAGGGCGACTGCCTCTTCTGCGGTCCGCCGGGCGTTTCCGGCCAAGTCCATGGCCAGGATGTATTCCCAGCCGGCCCGGCCCAACTGCAGCCCATGGGAATCGGGGTATGACCGGCGCTGGACTTCTCCGTTGCCGACCGCGGTGGTCTGAATGCCGGCCCCTGACTCGTATATTGTCTGCTCCACGTGGGCGCCCTCGGAATTGGCGAAGGCCTTTTGCTCCTTGATGAGAACGAGGTTGGACCGGCGTGAGGTGATGCCGTTCACCAAGGCCATCTCCGCATCGGCCGCCAGGAGCAACGCTAGTTTTTCGTCGGGCGAGACAGTGAACGGGTCGATCTCGAGGGGGGTCGAATAAACGCCCTTGCTGGTAACCTCAGGCCCCAAACGGACCCCGTCCCTTTTCCCGCCAGCGCCCGTCGGGGGCTGCAAGGCAGACGACCGGGCAATGCGCACTGCCAGGGCGGTGACCCGGTCAACCTCAGAAGGCGAAAAGTCGTGGCTGGCGGCAAAGCCCCACCCGCCATCGGCCACTACCCTTACGCCGAAGCCGTTGGACTGGCTGGCGCTCAAGGTGTCAACGACGCCGTTCCGCACCACGTACCATTCCCGGTCGGTGTTGACCAGCCGGACGTCCGAATAGGCCGCGCCCTGGACGGTGGCCAGGTCCAGGGCGCGGGCGATTAGCTCATCCATGGGCTAACACTTCCGGCAAGGCTTATCTGCGGGGGGTAGTCGATGGAGCACACGCCTAGTCCCTGGTGGGAGTATCCTTGGATAGCATCAGGCAGGCCTCACCCCATTGGCTGCTGCTGCCCAGGTCCCACTCTTCGTCACTCTCAGCGGGCTTAAGCCTGATGCCCTGGTCCCCCCCGTAGACTAGCAGGACCACACCCTCGCCTGAATCTTCGGCCAGCGCCGCCTGCGCGGGGCACGGTCCGGACTCGCTCCAGCCCGTCACCCTGCACCAGCGGTCGCTGCCGGTTGGGTCGGCGGTTAACACCTGGGTGATGGGGCTGGGTTCCGACAACAGATCGAACACCCGGTTCAGGTCCATGGGGCTGTTTTCCCCGCCGTATACCTCAACTTCAAATAGCATAACGCCTCATGGTTATCCTATGGCCTTGACCAAAAACTGTGGTTCCCATGCCTCGATACTGCCGTTCCGAGGCTTATTTCAATAATGACGGGTGGGGGAGGTGTGGGGGGTTGGTCTCCAACCCCGGCGCGGGCTGCCCGCCCGCCCTTCGATTTCCCCCCTTCGAGAGCCTCAGCACGGGGTCAGGGCGAACGGACGGCCTGGTTGGGGGCGGAACCAAAAGTGGGACATCGGGCTCGAATGGCCCCTCCTCCTCTTCCCGCGTTAGGCTATTGGGGCAGTTGTTCAAAGACCTCCGTAAGCCTGTGCCCACCACCCCAGACCACTCGCTGCGCTCCGGGTGACATGGTAAGGCGACTTTATCAGATCCCGCGCCCTACGCTGGGGTTCAACTTGGCGGGAACAGCCCCTAAGCCGAGCCGTAACGGCGGTAGTAGCGGACGGCGTTGTCCCAGAAGAGCTTCTTCTTGGCGGACTCGGGGATGCTGGTCCAGCCCATCACCGTTTCAACGGATATAGGGAACCAACTCTCGCTGTGGGGATAGTCCGAGGCATACATCAGGACGTCTTCCCCCAGGATGTCGATGACGCTCTTGGTGACCTCTTCGCCCTCGGACATCTCGATGCTCTGGAAGTAGCGGCCGCCGGAGACGTATTCGCTGGGAGTTCTTTCCAGCGGGGGCAGCGCCGACGGGATGGAATGGGTGTGCTCGTCCAGCCGCTTGACCCAGAAGGGCAGCCAGCCATGGCCCGCCTCCAGCAGCCCGACCCGAAGTTCGGGATAGCGGTCCATGACCCCCGACCCTATGACCGAAGCCATGTTTCGCATTCCGCACCAGGGATGGGCCGCCGACCGTTGCAGCCACAGGTTGTCCCAGGTGTCCAGTCCTCCGGGGGCATAGGGCGGCGCTGCGGTGAAGGTGTGCAGCACGATAGACAGGTCGTGCTCGGCGGCCGCGGCCCAAATTGGCTCCAGGTCTGGATGGTCCAGGGGCTTGCCGTAGGGAGCGTAGGCGAACACGGCCATGGCCCAGCGGGACTTACCCCACTGCCTGATCTCCGATACAGCCGCCTCCGCGTCCCTGCCGGAGCACAGGATGACCCCGGTCAGCCGGTCGGGAAACTCACCGCAGTAGTCTTCCATCCAGTGGTGATAGGCGGAGTACATGGAGTTTTCCAGGGCCAGGTCGGCCTGGGAAGTCCAAACGCCGAACCACCCCGACGGCAGCAACAGGTTGACGTCCACTCCCTCTATGTCCAGGTCTTTTATTCGCTCGGCAGGGTCGTCTTCCACCAGCACGTTGGGGGGCTGGCGGTGCTGGGCGGTAAACCCCGTCAGGTACTCTCCGGATTTGGCTGGCCGGGCCTCGGAGTCGCCCAAACGCCGCGTATACTGGCGGGTGTTGAAGTTGTAGGTCTTATGGCCGGTCTTGCGGTTTATCCGCTGGAACTCGGCAAACTCATTCAGCTTGTCCCGGTCGGCGGCGCTCATGTAGCGTTCCAGGATATCGGCCGAGGGGCCCACGTGGGTATCGGAATCGAATATCTTGTAACCGTTGACGGCCATTGCATCCCCCGCGTTCTTAAGTGATTCTTCGTTCAGGAGTCCGCCCAACGGACTTCCGGTATTTCTCCAAGGTGTCCGGCGAAAGATACCTTTCTTCCAACTCCCGCTGTTTGGCAGCCTCGCCTCCGCCGACCCTTAGCGTGCCATTGACGTAGGGGTTGTCCTTGTGGCTCTCCCGGAAATCATCGACGGCCGCCCTGTCCCGCGCCACAAAGTCCCGCACGAAGTCGTACAGCGCCGCCTCGGTGACCATGTGGGTGGGCACCGCACCCCAAGCGGCGTTGACGCCCAGGGCGAGAAGCTCGTTGTTGGACAGGAAAGAGGGCATGAAGCCCTGCATCACCGAGAAGGGGCCTTCCACGGTTTGCCGCGCCTGCTTGATTTCGTCTATAGAGCGCGGGGCTGTGAACTGGACCCAGTCCACTTGGCCTATCTCTTTGTATGCCTTCATGCGGCGGAGCGTCTCTTCCAGGCCGCCGTTGGCCGCCTCCCCGGCGTAGCACTGGGCCATGACCACGAAGTTGGGGTCCAACTCCCGCTTGCGTTCCACCGCGGCCTGGTACCTGGCCAGCACCAGTTCCAGGGACTCCACTTGCATTCCGGCGGAACGTGTGGCCCGCTTGCCCTCTATTGGCTGGTCGTCGATGCGTACCCCGGCGAGCCCGGCCTGGATAGACTCCTCCACCAACCGCCGCACCGCCATGATGCCGCCGTGGCCGGTGTCCCCGTCCAGGATGACGGGGAATTTCACGGCCCTGGCAATCCAGCCGCCAATCTGCACGCACTCGGTGATCGCGGCCGTGCCAACGTCTTCCACGCCCATGTAGGAGCCCACGGTGACTCCCGTTCCCACGAATCCGGCCTCGGTCCCCGCAGCTTCCATTACCCGCGCCAGAGAAGCGCTGGGCGGCCACATGACCGTGAGCACCTTGTCTTTCCGGTGAATAAGCTCCTGAAGCCGGGCCGTGGCTTCCTGATAGGGCATGAAGGGGTGTTCCTCGAGTGTCAGGTTGGGAGGCCGAACCACATGATTCTATCCCACCTAAGAAGCCGTAGCAAGGAACGGGTACGGCCCTGGGCGGCGCGGCCTCGACAAAGAAGATGCCCCGCCATATTTGGCGGGGCATCTATATCCAGCCGTTTCAAGTTCGACTGTTGTGGCCGGCGCGCTCCCTACTGGCGGTGGGGAGCGTATTCCAAGCCGCTGATGGACTGGGCTTCACCCATGGACAGGTGTTCCTCCCAGCTATCGACGTTGGGGCCCAACGGGAATATCTGGTCCAGGCTATAGACCGCCATGGCCAGGGCGTTATCCCGCAGCCAGTCGCCCATCTCGAACTGGAGCGCCCAGCGGGCGTCGGCGTCGGGAGTCTCATATGCCTCTACCATCTTGGCCGTGAACCATGGGTGGTCCCAGCCGACGCCCCAGAGCAACTCTGGGTCGTAGGAGATGCGGTGCAGCGAAACGGGCTCACCGCCGAAAGCGTTGATGTGCTGGCAGGTGATTCCCTGCTGCGTGCGGGCCTTGTACCCGTCGTACAGGTCGCCAAGGGGAACATTCTCGAAGCGGGCGTCGATGCCCACGTCCTGCAGCATACCGGCTATGGCTTCGCAGGCCTGCATGGTAACCTCGACGAGACGGCTGGTTGCGGACGACAGGACGATCTCGAAGCCATCCGCGTAGCCGGCCTCAACTAGAAGTTCTCTGGAGCGCTCCGGGTCGAAGTCCCAGTTCCAATCGTCCGGCCACAGGCTCCTGAGGGGCTGCCATCCGTAGATGGACCCGGGCGCTCCGTTGCCGTGGAGCAGTTCATCCACCAGCTTCTGCCGGTCGATGGCCAGCCCAATGGCCTCCCTGACCTTCCGGGCCCGTTCCCATCCTTCAGAGTCGAGGTCGGCGTCGTCGGAAACCCAGGGCAAGTCCGGGTTGTATCCCGGCCACTGCCGGTCAGTGCCATTAAAGGTGTAGCCGTTCTGCCAGATGTACACAATCATTTCGCCCACGTCAGTAAGCGACATGAACTTGGTGGTTTCCAGTTCAGCCACCTTGCTTAGAGAGTCAGGGGCTGCCGACCAGGTATCGGTCCTGCCGGCCTCGAAGTTGGCCAGGGCTGTGGCTTCCTCGGGTATGGTCAGCAGGTGCAATTCAGCGAAGTAGGGGGTCTGCCGCCAGTGGCCTTCCACTGCCTTGAATTTCCAGACCTCACCCAGATTGAGCTCTGTCAGTTCCCAGGGGCCGGTGCCGACCACTTGCGGGAGCGCCTCGTCCAGGCTTAGCCCCTCCGCTTGCATCGAGTCAAACTGCGTCTTGCTGACGATCCAGCCCGAGTTGGAGCTGGGGAAGTCGAGACGGTACGGCAGGTCCACGAGACCTGACGGGTCTGAATTCAGTTGGATGGTGGTGTCGTTTATCACTTCCCAGAAGCCGTCGGTTTGCCAGTCATCGTCCGGGTTGCCGAACAGCGTCTGAATCTGGGAGCAGCCGCAGGTGCCGTCATCGGCTCCCAACTCCCTGGTGGAGTAGATGACGTCTTCGGGGGTCAACGGGCCCCAGTCGCCGTGGAATTGAATCCCGTCGTGAAGCTCAAAGGTCCACGTCATGTTGTCGGCGGCCACGGACCAGTCCTTCACCAGGTTGCCCTGGAGTTGATAGTCCCTGTCCAGTATGAACAGTCCTTCGTGGCCGACCATGGTGGGCTCTTCGAACCCGGTGGGGCGGTAACGGGGATGAGGCTGGTACACTGGCATGCTTTCGAATGAAGTCGTGAGCGTGCCGTGGGGTCCGGCCGGTTCCGGTACCGGGGTCGGCTCGGGGGGTTCCTCGGTGGCCGGCTCTGGAACGGGCGTAGCCGTGGGGCTTACCGCGGTGGTGGCCTCCGGCTCCGGTTCCGGCGTGGCGGTTGCGGCGGTACCGCAGGCAATCGCGATCACCATCGACAACGCAGCCAGCAGAGGTACCAGGAATCCAAGACTCATCCAAGGCCTTCTAGACATGGTTCAACCTCCGAGTAATTGGGGGAGTGTGCCTAGATATCGGGAAAACCATCAGGCTTCGCCCTGCGCCGCCCCTAGCGGGCAGCTACGGCAGAATTGCCGGTAAAGCTAACACACAAAGAATATGTTGTCAATCAGACTTTTCCTGTGGCGGCAGCCCACGGCAAATTTACGAATTACCGCCAAGCTATGACGAGTATCGTACAAATTGAGCGCGGTACGCTATAGATTTCGACTGGGCCTGCGGCGCGGCAATAAAGCCTGGATTTGACGCCTATTGGGCCCGTTGCAGACCGGCGGCGAGAATGGAGGCCACCCAGGCGACCAGCTTGCCCCGCGATTGCATCGATTCTTGACCGTCGGCAAGCCCCTGCCTATAATCGAGGCCGTTTCCCAAGCCGCTGGAATTTGGACGTTGCCATATATCAGGGAGGCCTGCCGTGACTGACGCCGCTATCAAGGTGGGAATTATCGGAGCGGGCTTTAACTGCCGCTACCGCCACATACCCGGCTTCCAGGAAATCGACGGCGTAGACGTTGTCGCCGTGGCCAACCGCACCCGAGAGTCGGGGAAGAAAGTGGCCGACGAGTTCAACATTCCAACGGTGTACCGCGACTGGCGCGCACTGCTGGAAGACGACAGCATCGACGCCGTCTGCATCGGCACGTGGCCCTACATGCACCGGACCCTGACCCTTGCTGCGCTGGAAAAAGACAAGCACGTGCTGTGCGAGGCCCGTATGGCCGCCAATGCCCAGGAAGCCCGCGATATGCTCAATGCCGCCAAGGCCAAGCCGGGCCTGGTCACCCAGATTGTGCCTGCTCCCACCACCTTCAAGGTAGACAACCTGGTTAAAGGCCTTCTGGCCGACGGCTACCTGGGAAGACTATTGGCCGTGGAGGTGCAGGGCCTGAGCGCGGGAGGCTTCATCGACTACGACAGCCCCTTGCACTGGCGGCACGACCGGGACCTGAGCGGGTACAACACCCTGAACATCGGTATCTGGTATGAGACCCTGCTCCGCTGGGTCGGGCGGGCCACCAAGGTGATGGCCATGACACAAATCAACGTTCCCCAGCGGAATGACGCGAGCGGACAGTCGAGGAGCATCACCATCCCGGACCACGTGGATATCCTTTGCCAGTTGGCCAACGGCGCTCAAGCCCACATCCGCTCCAGCGCGGTCACCGGCCTGCCGCGAGGGGACGAGATCTGGCTGTACGGCACCGAGGGCACGCTGTATGTGGACCCGGACCTCAACGTTCACGGCGGCCGGCGGGGCGACAACGAACTGTCGTTGATACCCAACCCGCCGGAGCAGCAATACGACTGGCGTGTGGAGGCGGAGTTCATCGGCGCAATCCGGGGAGAGGAGCCGATAGTCCACACCCCCTTCGAAGTTGGGGTCCACTACATGGAATGGACCGAGGCCGTGGCCCGCAGCGCCCAGACCGGCCAGGCTATATCTTTGCCCTTGTAAGAGTTGGAACTCCGGGCGCTGGGTGTCCGGAGTGCATTAGCGCCGGGGACTGAGGACCGGTCTAGGCCCGGCGCTGGTCCCGGTAGTTGGGGGCGGTAATCGGCTGCCAATTGACCACCATGCTGTCCACCAAACGTGACGCTATCCGAGGCTTGGTCTCCTCCGGGTCCTCGATGGCGGACGTGATCACCGTAGGCAGCCGGGCTTCGTGGCGGTGAACGATAATCTGGTATAGCTTGTCTTCGGCCCACGGCGTACTGCTCTCGGCCCCTAAATCGTCCAGTATCAAGAGCGGCGCGGTCTTCAATTGCTCGAAGAGTTCGTCATACCCTATAGGACTGTCGGGGCTGAACGTCGACCGCAGGTGGTCCAGGAGGCTGGGCACGAAGGCGAAGAACACCGGCCGGCCCTGACGGAGGTTGTCACTGCCGATGGCCACCGCCAGGTGGGTCTTGCCGGAACCTCCGGGGCCGGTGAACAGTAGCCAACCCTCCGGCTCGGCAGCGAAGGTCTCGGCTGCCTCCTTGGCCCGGACCAGCGATTCCCTGCCGGTCCGCGATGCGCCCCTTCCGCCCCGGGTGTCGAACCCGGAGAAGGTCATGCGCTGCTGCATCTCCTGCGGTATGTCCCCGATGCGGCGGGCCAGACGCGGGTTGTACCGCGCCAAGGGGCAGATTCGAGAGAATTCTTCAGCAGCGGACTCTATCCGGGAACGTAAGCCGTCTTCCAGCCGGTTTATCGACCCGCGCACGGTGATGACCGTCGGAATGCCGGCGTTGAACCGGTGGTTTATTATCTGGAGCAATTTTTCGGTCGCCCAGGGAGTGGCGCCTTGGGTGGACAGGTCATCCAGCAACAGGAGTGGCACGTCCCGCACCTGGTCAAACAGCTCGTCGTAGGAGATTGGAGCGTCGGGAGAGTACGCCGCCCGCAGGTGGTCCAGCAGGTCGGCGGCAACGATGAAGAAAACCGTTTCGCCCCGTTCGATGCACCGGTTGGCTATTGCCGCTGCAAGGTGGGTCTTGCCGCACCCGCTGGGCCCGGTGAAGGTCAGCCAACCCTGGGGACTTTCGGCGTACTCTACGGCGGTCGCCAGGCCTTGCCGGAACATCTGGCGGTTGCCCTCGTCCGGTAGGACTCCGTCGCTGCGGGTGGAATCCAATGTGATCCGGGACAGGGGGCCAAGGTTGCTGTAACGGCGCAGCGCAGCCAGCCGGCTTTCGGCCTCGCGAGTTTCCTGGCAGCCGCAGGGAAAGGCTTGGCCGAAGTCGGGATGCTCAACCGCGACGCGCTTTCCTACCCAACCGCTGCCCCGGCAAACCGGACAGACTTCAGCCTCTGGAGCGCGGGTCTGTAGGTAGGCCCCAGCGCCGTTGGTATGCTTCAACGTATCTCTGTTGGCTATCCTTCGGAGAATGTCGCCCAGGCTTTCCATGGTCTTTCCCTTCAGCCGCCCACCGCCGCAGGATTCCGGCGATATACCGCCAGTTTCGCTTGTTCTCGGCGACAGCTATTTGGAATGCGTCGTTGATCCAGTCCCCCGGATAGGCCGATTCCGCTTCCCTGAGCTGCTCGGCCAGAATGGGAGACAGGGTCCCTATGTTGTCTTCATACAGTGCAAAGATGTTGGGTTTCGCTCCGGCGGGTTCCTCCTCAATCTCCTGGTGGGGCGACCCCTTCTCGCTGGACTCCAGTCCCTCGCCCCGGCGCAACCGCTCCAGGACTCTTCGGCCAGCGTCGGTGTTAAGCAAGTAAACCTGGCTTGACTCATCATCCCCATCGGGCTGGTGCATCAACAGGGTGCCTCTGCTGACCGCCAACTCCAAACCCCGGCGGATTTCCTCCCGGGGATTCTTGCCCCCTTTCTTGAAGCCCCGGAGAAGGGTCGCGTCGTTGAGGAACTCGTTCAACCCCGCCGTTTGCGGTCCGCCCCTCTTCCGGTGGAACAGCCCTATGCTCCTCAGGGTAACTTTCAGTTCAGCCGCGTCCTGGATCTGTTCCAGCAACGGGCCAAGCATCGCGTTGGGCACCGGGGTGAATTGCATTCCCCGGCCAAAGCCAGAGAAAGACATGGCTAGGACGCTTCCACTCTTGCCAGGGAATCGAAGCGCACCAGGTTGTCCCGGAAAACAAGCCTCACGTTGCCGGTGGGACCGTTACGGTGCTTGGCCACGATGATTTCAGCCACGTTTTTGGGATAGGGACGGCCGGGGAAGTGCTGCTCCCACTCCTCCTCGGTGTAGTAGAGGTCCTCACGGTGGATGAACATGACCACGTCGGAGTCCTGCTCGATGCTGCCGCTGTCACGCAGGTCGGAAAGCTGGGGACGGTGTCCAGGCCTGTTTTCCACCAGCCGGCTTAGCTGGGAGCAGGTGATGACCGGTACGCGGAGGTCCCGCGCCATGCCTTTGATTGAGCGGGAAATTTCGCTGATCTCCTGGACCCGGTTGTCTCCTCGTCCCCTGCCTTGGACCAACTGGAGATAGTCGACAATCAGCAGGTCCAATCCGTGCTCCAATGACAGCCGGCGGGCCTTGCTGCGCATCTCCACTATGCCTTGAAAGGGGGTGTCGTCTATGTACACCGGCAATTCCGACAATTGGCCTATGGAGTCGATAATCCGCTGCTCTTCCGCATCGGTGTACAGGCCCAACCGGAGTCTGTGTGAGTCGACTTCGGCATCCGAAGACAAGATACGCAGGGCCAACTGTTCCCGGCTCATCTCCAGGCTGAAAATGCCGACTGCGGAGCCATTTTGGGCCGCGTTCAAGGAAATGTTCACCGCCAGGGTGCTTTTGCCAAGGGCCGGACGGGCGCCCAGCACGATCATGTCCGACTGCTGCATTCCGCCGAGGAGTTCGTCTAGGTCGTTGTAACCGGCCATGACGGGACCGCCGCCTGTCGCAAGGGGCTCCAGATCGGCGGCCCGGTCCTCCAGGTATTGGTCGTATATCTGCCTGAGGGGGATGAATCCCCGTTCCGTCCGACCGGAGCGTACTTGGAACAGGGTGTCCTCGGCTTGGCGGAGGGTGTTCTCGACGTCGTCGGTATCCTCGTAACCGATGGCCGATATCTTGGAAGCGGCGTCGATCAGCCGCCGCATGGTCGACGTCCGCGAGACGGCTTCGGCATAGAACGGGGCGTTGGCCGAGGTGGGCGTAATGGACACCAGGTGGCTGAGGTAAGCCATACCCCCGACTGCTTCCAGTTGGTTGGTGCGGCCCAGCTCCCTGGCCAGGGTCACCTGGTCGATGGCCTCGCTGCGTTGAAACAGGGCTACGCAGGCGGAATAGCAGATTTGGTTCTTTTCCCTGTAGAAGTCCTCTGCCTTCAGCAACGGGGCAACCTGAAGGAACGAGTCCCCATCGATCAATATGGACCCTACTACCGCCTCCTCAGCTTCCAGATCGTGAGGGAGGAGCTTCTCCGCGTACATCCCCTTATTCTTCCGCCTCTGCTACGATTTGGATGGTTGCCTGAATGTCGTTGGACCACCGCAACACCGCCTCGTATTCCCCCGGCTCCCGGATGGGTTCCTGGGAGTCCACCAGACGGCGGTCTATTTCCCGCCCCAAGTTGGCGCTCAACTGGGCGGCGATCTGGGCGCTGGTGATGGCGCCGTAATACCTGCCGGTGGGGGTAGTACGGCCGACGACGGTGACGCTGATGCCGTCCAGCTGTTCCGCCAGTTCTTGCATCACCCGGGTCTCCCGGACCCGGTTCTCGTCACCAACGGCCGTTATCTTCTTCAGGCGCTTCATAACCTCCGGCGTCGCCGGCTCGGCCAGCCCTTTGGGAATCAGGTAGTTTCGGGCGTAGCCGTCGGCTACCCGGCGCACCTCACCGGCCCGGGCCTTGTTGGATACGTCTTTTACAAAAACAACTTCCATGGAATTACCTTTCGCCAAGATAGTCTCGGTGTCTACCGTGCATCCATTATAATGCGCGGTTGACCGGGCCGAAACCGACAAATGCCATAGACCGCGCCCTCAGCGATGCGGTGAGCAACATGCTGGATGGCGTCTGGGCGGATGGCTTACATAACATAAGGTGCCCGACCATCGCTTTGTCAAGGATGAGAACCCTGAATCTCGTCGACCGGTTTCAAAATGAGCTTCACGAACGACATAGAAACCCGGGCTTTGCCGCTGCGGCAGGCCATCTTGTCCCACCCCTTCGTCGAGGGCGTTGGCAGCGGCGATCTGCCCGTTGAGAAGTTCAAGCACTACGTCAAGCAGGACTATCTTTACCTGGTTGACTACGCCAGGGTGCTGGCCATCGCCTCGGCCCGGGCCCCGGACCTGGAGACCATGGGTTGGTTTGCCCGGTTGTTGGACGAGACCCTGAACACCGAGATGGACCTGCATCGAAGCTACTGCGCTGAGTTCGGGATCGCCAGGGAGGAACTGGAAAGGACTGAAGCAGCCCCCACAACCATCGCCTACACCGGTTTCCTGCTGAAAACGGCCCAACTGGGCAGTTTTGAGGAATTGGTGGCGTCCCTCGTTCCCTGCCAATGGGGATACTGGGAAATCGGCGATCACCTGGCAAGACAGGGCCTCCCTGGGGGCGCGCCCCTCTATGCAAAGTGGATAGAGATGTACTCGTCACCGGAGTTCGAGGAGTTGGCAAAGAATATTCGCGCCCTGACCGACCGGTTGGCCGGCGACGCCGCTCCGGCCCAATTGGCCGGCATGGAGGAGGCATACCGGACCAGCCTCCGCCTCGAGCACAGGTTCTGGGATATGGCCTACGAGTTGGAGGGTTGGCAGGTCTAAGCGCCGGCTGCAGTGAACGGCTGGTGGGGCTGTCCCGAGGGCGTCCAACGGCCGATCAGCTGCACTTTCAGGCGTCCCCTGGAAGGCATTGCTATGACGGATAGACGTTCAATATCGGGCCGATGTTGTGCCCGAATGGGCGCTTTTGGGGAGCATTTGCCCAGGAAGTTGCCGATAACCGCCCCAATCCTGGATTAATGCAGGTTATCCCTCATTTAACCGCTGCCCAAGAATTTGACTCGGTTATCGGGCGCTGGTACACTGCGCCCAGCCCGCAGCCTATAACGGCCGCGGCCGAATTTGGCCTTAGCGCCGCTCTATACAGGTGATTATATGAAGCTCAGACGAGAACTTGTGTTGTGTGTAGGTGCGGCGGACCGGTGGACACAGCCCTATCACCGGCTCCACAATAGCCTCGACACGTTGCCGTCGGCGAAGTACCGCTCACGGCCCCTCCACATCCTCCCCTGCGAGCCTTAAGGCCCTCACTACATTCCGCCATATCCCCACTTCGGGTCCCCTGCTGTTCCTTGGCATCCTGACAGCCTCCTGAAGGGAATATCCCTTTGGGCGCCGCAATAGTGCGGCCTTTGGACTGCCATTGCCCTGGGACAGGGACAAAACGCCGCTATCTGCTCACGCCAATCAGGCTTCGCAGTCGTTCTATGCGAGCCTTGGGCGAATAGGAGGAATCATGAGAGAAGTATTGAAATCTAAAATCCACCGGGCCTACGTGACCGACGCCAATCCCGACTACATCGGCAGTATTGTCATCGACGAAGACCTCATGGACCGGGTAGACCTCTGGAACTTCGAGAAGGTCCTGGTCTGCGACATCACCAACGGCAACCGCTTCGAGACCTACGCCATCGCCGACGAAAGGGGTTCCGGAGTCATCGCCGTCCAGGGGGCTGCCGCCCACCTGAGCGAGAAGGGCAACTGCGTAATCATCATGGCATTCGAGTCTACCGACGAGCCCATGGACCCCAAGATGATCCTGGTCGACGAGCAAAACCGGTTCGTTCAGAACTTGGACGGCGCCAAGCTCCCGCTGGGAGTGCACTGAGCCGGATAGGGTATCTCCCGTCTCATAGACCTCTACCAAAAATCCGCCGCCGCCGGACTCGTTGTCGCGTAAGCAGCGATTTTTCGAGTGGGCGCCGATTCGCGGCAACGCTTGGAACGGTGAACATGACCAGCAGATATACCGAGCAGGACACCGAGACCTATTACGACGCCGAAGACCAAATCTACCGGGCTATTTGGGACGCCGACGGCAGCGTCCATTGGGGACTCTTCGATGAGAGCACCGGAAGAGACTTCCTGAAGGCCTGCGCCAACCTGGACCGGATGATGGTCCGGCAGGGGAAGATCGACCGAAACTCGAGAGTCCTCGACCTCGGTTGCGGCAACGGCACCACCGCCATCTGGCTGGCGGACTACCAGGGGTGCCATGTTACCGGAGTGGACCTCAGCGAGGTGCGCATCAATAATGCCGAGGAGGCCAGGACCGAACAGCCCCCGGAACTACGAGACCGGTTGGCGTTCCAAAAGGCGTCCGCCACCGAATTGCCCTTCGACGACGGGCATTTCACCCACCTGTGGAGCCAGGCGGTGATTTATCACGTGCACGACAAGGAAGCCGCTCTGCAAGAGGCTTACCGGGTGCTGCAAGACGGCGGGATCATGGTCTTCGACGATCTGCTCAGGCCCCGGCGGGACATCTCTGCCGACGCCCAAAAGTACGTGTATGACCGGCTGTTGTTCGACACGGAGTTCAGCTTCGAGTCATACCAGGCGGCGCTGAAGGACCTGGGGTTCAAGATCCTGGAGGCCCGGGATATCTCCGAGCATCTGCAGACCAGCTATTTGTGCCTCTCCGACCGTACGCCCAAGAGCGGCGGCGAGCACGCCGAGCGTTTCGAATACCTGGCCAAGGCATATCTCGAGACGGCCAGGGCGGTGGAAAACAACGAGTTGGGCTGGGGGTTCTTCGTCTGTCAGAAGTAGCAATCCCGGACGCCGGCCGGCCGAGCAAGGTGTCCCGTCGACGGCAGGTCCGGCGCCCGCTTACGCAAGTCCGCCAGGAGTGACAGCAGTGCAGGAAACCGAAAAAAGAATCCAGTGGGTCTACTCGTCCACCAATAACCAAGAACTGGAAGACCGGTACGACCAATGGGCTGCCGACTATGACCAGGACTTGGAAGAGCATTTCGTCTGGCTCTCGCCGAAAGCGGCGTCCGATATCTTCGTCAAGCTGGTGCCCAAGCCGGCCAAGGTATTGGACGCCGGGGCCGGCACCGGACTGGTTGGAGAGGTCTTGGCCGATCTCGGCTACCGGGACCTGGTGGCCATCGACCTTTCCAAGGGGATGCTCGATGAAGCCCGCAGCAAGAACGTCTACTCAGAGCTACACCAGATGGTCTTGGGGGAGCGCCTGGATTTCGACAGCGGATTGTTCGACGGAGTGATCAGTGTCGGCGTCTTTACCCAGGGGCACGCTCCCGCCGGCGCTTTCGACGAGTTGATTCGCGTGACCAAGCCCGGCGGCCACGTGGTGTTCAGCCTTCGCACCGACGTCTATGAAGAAGGGGGCTTCAGGGCGAAGCAGCAAGAGCTCGAAGCCCAGGGGAAGTGGAAGTTGGTCGAGGTTACTGAGCCGTTCCAGCCCCTGCCCAAGGGCGAACCCGACGTGTTCCACCAAATCTGGGCCTACCGCCGGTAGGCGAGAGTCAGCAGGCGCCTCCGGCCTAGGGCTGCACCGGTCCCTTAGAGAGGCCCTTTAGTGCTCCGGCGCCTCTACGTCCAGCACTTCCCGTTCTGCGCTGGTTGCCAGCTGGGTGAGAGTCTCGCTGTAGCGGGCGGCAAAGAGTTGGGCGACGTTGAAGTGGACCCTCAGTCCGATCTCTGTGTTCTTGGAGCACAGCAGCAGCAGTTGTGACCGGGGTATCGCCAGCACGTCCATGTCGGTCAGGGCTTCACCCGACGTAATCAAGGTCCCGGACCCCAACAGCGCCGCCAAAGGGAAGGACTCCCCCGGCCTGGTAATGCGCACCGCAATTTCGCCAATCTCCGAGTGGGCCGTCAGGTCAGCCTCGCCTTCTATGATCACGAATAGGGTTTCCCCGTGCTCCCCGCCCTTCCCCAGCATTTCGCCGGCATTGATGTGCAGGCGTTCTCCCAACGACACTACGCGTTCTATCTGTTCGTCGGATAGACCCTCGAAAACGTCGACGTGCCTGAACGATCCGGCTTCTATGCCGGGGTCGGCTTCGATGGGCGCCTCCCCTGCATATCCGGCCGCATCCTTTGGCCCTATGGCCAGCACTTCGGTGGGCCTGAGCCGCTGCACCTCCCTGGTGACGCTCTTGTTGAACATCCGGCCCAGCAGCCCGCGGTCGTTGGTGTACATGGCGATGAGATCGATGTTCTGATGCCGGGCGAAGTCGGCGATCCCGGCGGCCGGGGACCTGGACACGACCACTTCGGCGCGCCAGGTGGCGGAGTTGCGTACCTCGCGCCAGCCCAGGCTCTGCAGGTAGCGTTGCGCCTCGCGGTGGTCGAGTTCCTCCAGGAGATTGCCAATTATGTAGTGGGACCCCACGGTAGCCGACTTTCCAGGTGGGATTACCCTGAGGAGGACCAGCTCACCGCCGGACGCAAGTCTATCCTTGGCTAAGGCCAGCGATTGCTCCGATTCCCTGGAACCGTCCAGGGGGACAAGGATTTTTTGGTACACGGATTTCCTCTGCCGGCGGCTTGCCCGGCTGTGGCTTGGCCCGGTTAGACCGTAGTGTTCCGCAGTTCCCTTTCCCCGCTGATGGCCAACTGGGACAGGGTGGCGCTGTAGCGTTGAGCAAATATCCGGCCCGCCGCCGAATAGATTCCCATTCCTATCTGGGTGTCCGTAGAGCAGAGCTCCAGCAGCGGGCCGCGGGGTATCGTCAAAAGTTCCATGTCGGTCAGGGCCTCGCCCGAGGTGATCAACATTCCCGACGCAAGCAGGGCGGCCAATGGGAACGCCTCCCCGGGGCCGGCGACGCGAACGGCAATCTCACCGATGTGGGAATGGGCAGTCAGGTCGGCCTCGCCTTCGATGATCACGAACAGGGTTTCCCCGTGTTCTCCGCCCTTGCCCAGCGTTTCCCCCGCCGATATGTGGACCCGTTCCCCCAGGGCAACAATCTTTTCGACCTGGTGAGGAAACAGGTCCCGGAATATGTCCACTTGCTCGAACATCCGGGTGCTGGGAGATTCCTGGGTCCGGAGCACCCGGACCTGTGTGGCTGCCCCGTGCTCCACTTCGTTGGCAACGTTCACCTTGACGTACCTGGCGACCAGTTGCCGGTCGCGGGTGGACATGGCGATCAGGTCCACGGGCTCCCGCTCGGCGAAGGCCAGGATGCCTCCGGCCACCGATTCCGAGACGACTACCTCCGGCCGCCATTTGAAGGTCGGGTGCGACTGTCGCTTAATGAATGCCCTGAGGTAAGACATCGCCTTGTGGCGGTCGTAGTCCTCCTGCTGGCTTCCCAGTATCACGTGATCGCCTTCGGCGTGGGTCTTGGGCGGGGGAATCACTTGAAGCAGGACTATCTCGGCGTCAGAGGCGACGTCATCCTGGACCAACGCGCGCACGTCATCGGCCTCTACGGACTCGTCGACGGGCACCAACACTTTACGATACATGGTCCATCATCCTGCCCGGCCAATTTGACATTTGCACGTCACCCGGCTGCCTTGCCAAAGCCAAGCGCCGCCCTGGCCCCGGACTGCGATTCTAAAGCGAGACTAAATGAGCGTTTTCCGGTTGTCAACATCCTAACCGCCTTGCCCTAAGAATCACCTTACCATGTCACCCCGAGCGCAGCGAGGGGTCTGGGGTGGTGGGCACAGGCTTATGCGGGTGGGCCCTCCCCCAGATTCCTCGTCGCTTCGCTCCTCGGGATGACAGTGTTGCGGCGCCGCCGCATCCGCAACCATGGCCAGGATAACGCCTCGGCCTTATTCGGCAATGAACGAGGCAATCTTCCGCGGGGTAAGCTTGAAGACCACCCTTCCCGGCGGGGAATTGCGATATCTCTCCGCGAAGGCGCGGCCTTTCTCTTCGCCGTAGTAACGCAGCGCCATGGTAAGCACCAGGTCGTAAATGGGCCGGTCCGACTCTTGGACCGGACCGTCCAACACCGCCGCGGCGTAGGGCGGCTCCCGTGTATCTACGCATAACGAAGCATGGGGGTTGGATTCCAGGTTGCGCCACTTCAACGTGCTGCGCCCGGTAAACATGTAAGCCGCCCCGTTTTCGCAGTGAAACCAGATGGGGCAAGAGCGTGGCCTGCCGTCCCTATCTACAGTGCCGAGAACGGCCACCAATGGGCGCGTCAGGAATTCGTCCAACTGCTCCGGGGTCATCGACATGGCGTCGCCTCGCTCTGTAAAACTAGGGGTTCGGCAGGATCCGGACCTGGGCGCTCAATTCATCCAAGCTCGAGCAACTTGCACCGCGCACCCACAGCTTGGGGGCCGGTCAGGCTTCACCTGCCAGCATCAAGCCCTCAGGGTTCTAGGAGACCTGGACAACCCTTCTACAGACGTTGTGGAGGAGTAGGCATACGCAAACTACCCAGGTTTGTTGCAGGGCAGCGGCTCGGGCCCTCTCAACCCCCCGCGATAGCCGGCAAAAAGTGGATCTCGCTGTCTTCATTGACCTGCTGCAGCAACCCCATTTGGCTGGTCTCGCCGTCCACGATTACCGCCACTCCGGGCAACAGGTCCCCAGCTTCTTCATCGTATAGAAAAGCCTTGGTGCCTGGAAAGAGTCCTTCCAGATTATTCACCAACTGGCGGACGGTGCGACCCTCCACCTGGACTTGCTGTTTGCCCTGGGTCAGTCCTTGCATACGGGGCGGAATCCATACTTCCGGCATACTTGCGCCTCTACCTGCCGCTCCCATTGGAGCCGTTTTTCGCCCACAGGGACTCGAGGACTCTTCCCGGATTCATCGGCAGTTCATCGATGCGTACCCCTAAAGCCCCGTGTATGGCGTTGGCTATCGCCGCCATGGGCGGCACGATGGGCACTTCGCCCACACCCCGGACGCCGTAGGGATGGCCTGGGTTGGCCACTTCGACTATCACCGTGTCGATCATCGGCAGGTCCAGGCTGGTGGGCATTCGATAGTCCAGGAAGCTGGAGTTCAACATTTGGCCCTGGTCGTTCACGAAATACTCTTCGTTAAGCGCCCAACCTATTCCCTGGGCGGCGCCCCCCTGCATCTGACCTTCCACGTAGCTGGGGTGGATGGCTTTGCCCGCGTCCTGTACAGCGGTGTAGCGCAGGATTTGCACCTTCCCTGTGTCCGGGTCCACCTCCACGTCGACGATGTGTATGCCCAAGGCCGGCCCGGCTCCAGGGGGATTCACGCCGGCGCTGCCGACGATTGGCCCGCCGGTGGCGTTTTGCCGGGCGGCCAACTGGCGGAACGTCATCTGCAACTCCGGGTCTGAGGCGTGCTGCAGCACGCCGTCTACGTACTCCACGTCGTCCGGCGAAACCTCCCAGATTTTGGCGGCGCGGTCAATCATTTGCCGCTTGACGTCCAGGGCTGCCTCGTAGCAGGCCCACCCCGTCTTGAAGGTCACGCCGCTCCCGCCGGTGTTGGACGTATAGCCGATCGACGCCGTGTCGGCGACCAGCGGCCTTACGTCTTCTACGGCTATTCCCAGTACCTCGGCCGCGTGCTGGGCGGCAGTCGCCCGCGTGCCGCCTATGTCCGGCGATCCCTCCACCAGGTTCACCGTGCCGTCGTCGTTCACCGTGGCCACGGCGTTGGAAGGACCGGAATAGTTTGTCCAGTAGCCGCTGGCTATCCCGCGACCCCGGTTCGGCCCTCCCAGGGGTGCATTGTAGTGAGGGTGGTTCTTGACTGCCTCCAGGGTCTCGACGAAGCCGACCAGCGGCATCAACGGCCCGGAGGCTCGGCGAGTGCCCTCTTTGGCGCTGTTTAGCAGCCGGAACTCTATGGGGTCCATTTCCAGCTTTTCGCACAGTTCATCGATGGCCGTCTCCATGCAGAAGGCGGGTGCGGGAGCGCCGGGAGCCCGGTAGGCCGCCGTCTTGGGCCGGTTGACCACTACGTCAAACCCCTCGATGTAGGCGTTGGGGATGTCGTAAGGCGCAAACATGCAGCCCGCCCCACCCGTAACCGGGGAGCCGGGATATGCTCCGGCCTCGAACACCAGCCGGGCGTCTGCGGCGACCAGCTTGCCGTCCTTGGCGGCTCCAAGTTTTACCCGGATGTTGGTCCCGGAGGTCGGACCGGTGCCCTCGAACACTTCCGTGCGGCTCATGGCCACCTTTACCGGCTTGCCGGACTTCTTGGCCAGCGCCGCGGCCACCGGTTCCAGGTAACTCGTCAGCTTTCCGCCGAACCCGCCTCCGATTTCCATGGGAATGGCCCTGACCTTGGAGACTGGAATCCCCAGCAGCAAAGCGGTGTGTTCCCGCACTCCAAAATGGCCCTGGCTGCTGGACCAAACGGTCACGTTGCCGTCGCTGTGCCACATTGCCGTGGCCGAGTGAGGCTCGATGTAGCCCTGGTGAACGGCAACCGTAGAAACTTCCTTCTCGACGATCACGTCGGCTTCGCCAAATCCGCTTTCGACGTCTCCAAGCCGGAACTCGCAGTGGTCGGAGATGTTGGAACTCTTTTCGTCGTCGTCGCCGGCTCGGATCCCGCCGGCGCGGCTGCCGTTTTGCTGGTTGGCCAGCCGCTCGTGCACCAATGGAGCTTCATCTTTCATCGCTTCGTCGGCGTCGAATACCGCTGGCAGGACCTCGTACTCCACGTCAATCAATGACAGCGCCTGCTCGGCCAGGTGCCAATTGTCGGCTGCTACCGCCGCCACGGCGTGTCCCCGGTAGAGCGCCTTGTCTTCGGCCAATACGTTGTTGCTCATGAAACGGGCGTTTATGAGCGCCCTTTCCGCCTGGTCCGTTATTATTCCCGAAGGCTTGGCCAAATCGTCGGAGGTCACTACTGCGTGCACCCCCGGCAAAGCCAGCGCTCGGCTGGCGTCGATCGACTTGATCCTGGCGTGAGAGTGGGGGCTGCGCAGCATCTTCCCGTAGAGCATGCCCGGCAGCCGTATATCGGCGCTGTAGAGGGCCTTACCGGTGACTTTGTCGGCGCCGTCGTGCCTGATGGGCCGCGAGCCAACCGAGTTGAATTCCTGGTTCGAGAGTACCACGTTGGGCTTGTAATCGAGCATCCATTGCCTCCGCGCGAAAGTAGGGGAAGAAGCCTGTTGGGCTGCTGTCATTCTATCACACATTAGGACTTGGACCCCCGGCAATGGCACGCTGACAGGCATGGCGCCCCCCGGTTCGAGTGTTCCGCCGCTGTGGGCACATCGAACCGCAAACCAGTGACAAAACCACGCGCGATAGCCGGCGCCCTGTGGTAATATTGTGGACGCTCCATTGGCCCTCGGGCGCCGGAGGACGGGCGCCAAGGCCAATGGGTGCTGCAGCGACACGATAGTTACACACTGGAGGCGATTCCGCGATGAAGGCCCTGGAAGGCATACGGGTACTTGACCTTACGAGGGCATTGGCAGGCCCCTTCTGCACCTTGATGCTGGGAGACCAGGGAGCCGACGTAATCAAAATCGAGATGCCCGGCGCCGGCGACGACACCCGGCATTGGGGGCCTCCTTTCATAGAAGGCGAGAGCGCCTATTTCCTCTCCATCAACCGCAACAAGCGCAGCCTGACCTTGAATTTCAAGGAGCCCGAGGCCAGGGAGATTTTCCTGAAAATGGCCGCCGATGCCGACGTAATCGTCGAAAACTTCACCCCTGGCGTTATGTCCAGGTTCGGGCTGGACTACGAGACCGTCAAGGGGCTCAATCCCAAGGTTATATTCTGCTCCATCTCCGGATTCGGTCAGGACGGCCCCTACCGCACTCGTCCCGCCTACGACCAGATTATGCAGGGGTTGACCGGGATGATGAGCGTCACCGGCGACCCCGGCGGGGACCCGCAGAAGGTGGGCGTAGCCATAGCCGACATAGGCGCCGGCATGTGGGCCGCTTACGCCGTTACGACGGCCCTCTTCCACCGGGAACAAAACGGAGAGGGCCAATATATCGACGTGGCCATGATGGATGCCCACGTAGCCTGGTTGACCTATCAGGCGGGGTCGTTCTTCGCCACAGGCAACGCCCCCAAGCGGGTGGGCAACGCCCATCCCAGCCTAGTCCCCTACCAGGCCTTCATGTGCCAGGACGGCAGGTACCTCAACGTGGCAGTGGGCTCCGACCGGCTCTGGGAGCGTTTCTGCCAGGCAATAAACAGGGAAGACCTCAGGGAGCATCCGGACTATGCCACCAACGACGGCCGGGTTCGGAACCGCGCCGCACTGGTCCCCCTCTTGCAGGAGTTGTTCCTAACCCGCCCGGTGGACGACTGGGCCCAGGACCTCCACGCGTCGAGTATCCCCTGCGGGCCCATCAACGATGTTGCCGAGGTGTTCGCCGACCCCCAGTTATTGCACCGGGAAATGCGCGTAGAGATGGCCCACCCAACTTTAGGGACCATCAAGCAGACGGGCATCCCGATCAAGTTCTCGCAGACCCCCGGTGGCCTGGACCGGCCCCCGCCCCTGCTGGGCGAGCACAACGCTGAAATCCTTGGTGCGTTGGGCTACTCGGACAGCGATATCCAGCGCCTGGTTGACCAGTCGGTAATCTGAGGGGCCATTCGACGTTAATCGGCGCACTTGCGAGGCTCTATGGGCACGGTGAAGGTTAAGACGCTGGAAGGGCTGCAGACCCTGGTGACGACAGACCGCCATGCCCTGATCGCCGACGAGCCTCCCGAGGCGGGCCAGGGCCTGGGGCCAGACCCTTATGAATTGCTCCTGGCCGCCTTGGGCGCTTGAACCGGCATGACCCTGCGGCTGTATGCCGCCAAAAGGAATTGGGCCCTGGACTCGGTTGAGGTGCAGCTGAGCCACGAGAGGGTCCACGCTCGCGACTGCGACGAATGCGATGAAAATGACAACGTGATGGTGGACCTGGTTAGGCTCCACATCACGGTCACCGGCGAGTTGGATGAGGAACAGGAGGCGCGGCTGCTTACCATTGCCAAACGGTGCCCGGTGCACCGCACCTTGGATGGCGGCCCTACCATAGTCACCGAGTTGAACACTATAGCTGGATAGCCGGCGCCGGAAGGCCGGGCACCGCAGCGCCGGGGCATTTTGCCCCAATCAAGACGATGAAACGCCACTCAACTGGACCCCAGAGGTGAAGGTCAATGGACCTAGGACTTAAGGATCGGGTCGCCATTGTGGGAGGAGCCAGCCGGGGACTGGGCCTGGCTATCGCGTCTGTCTTCGCCCGGGAGGGCGCCAGCGTCACAGTTTCAGCCCGCACCGAGGCTGACCTCAGGCATGCGGAAATCGAGCTTGCCCGCCTCGGCTCCCAACAGCACGTGCTGGCTGTCCCTGCCGACCTTTCGGTAGCTCGGGACATCCGCCGGGTGGTTCGAGATACATTCAACAGGTTCGGCCAGATTGGGATATTGGTTACCCACGTAGCCGATAGGCCCATTGGCCCCATCTCCGAGTTTGACGACGAGACGATGATGGCCTCTCTGGACTCCTCCCTTTTGAACTCCGTCCGCATTGCCCGGGAAGTCATTCCCTACATGAAGCAGCAACGCTGGGGCCGCATTATCCATTTGCTTCCCCATTGGGGCAGCCACCCAGCCATTGGGGCAAACCTCTCCAGCGCCGGCCAATTGGCCCTGGTGGGCCACTCCAAGGCCTTGGCCAACGAGCTTGCTTCCTTCAACATCACGGTCAACAACGTCATTTCCGGGCCTATACAGACCGACTATCTGACCGCAGTGCTGGAAGACCGGGCTCAACACCTTGACCGGGAGATGGGTGATCTGGCGAGCGAGGTCACAAGAGCTATTCCCATGGGCCGGTTTGGTAAACCGGATGAGGTTGCAGACGTGGTCGCTTTCTTGGCATCGACCCGGGCTGCGTACTTGACCGGGGCCAACGTAGTCATAGACGGAGGCGCCCACCAGGTGATCTCCTGGTGACCCGCCCTGTGCCGGCTGCCAGTCTCTTGCGCCGGGGCCCAATGGCACGGATGCCGTAACGTGCTGAACTCTAACGTCTGCAAAGCAGCCCAGGAATTCATGCGCCGGGACGATTTGCCGGGCTGGCTGGTCTACGACTACCGCGGTTCCAACCCCATCTTCGCGCAACTGGTAACCCCGTCCGGGCATGTAACCCGCCCGGCAATGCTTTTTGTCCCCGCGTCGTCTCCGCCCCGGCTCCTGGTGCACCACGTAGACGCCGGCAAGTTCGCCGGTTGCGGATTGGACCTGGATGTCTACAGTGGCCGGAAAAGCTTGATCGAGGGCCTGCGGCGGATGCTGCCCGGCGGCTCCCGAGTAGCCATGGAATACTCGCCCCAGGGCGCGCTGCCCCGGGTCTCCAAGGTCGATGCAGGCACCGTCGAGTTGATAAGCAGCTTGGGCGTTACGGTGGAGTCCTCGGCCGACCTGATGCAGTACTCCACCCAGCGGTGGAGCCATGGGCAGCTTGAAGACCACCTCCGGACCGCCGCCAAATTGGGGGACATTGTCAACCAGGCCTTCGCCTATACCGGGCGCCATTTGAGCGATGGCGTCACTGAATTCCAGGTTGCCGAATTCATCCGCATCCGCTTCCGGGAAGAGGGCCTGGAATCCCCGGACGGTCCCATCGTCGCCGCCAACGCCCATGCTTCAGACCCCCACTACGAGCCGGCCGCCGAGGGCAGCAGCGTGATACGCCCCGGCGATTGGCTGCTCATCGACCTGTGGGCCAAGCCGGGGAGCCGGGATAGTGTCTACGCCGACATAACCTGGGTGGCCTACGTGGGCGACGCGGTCCCGGAGCGCCATCAGAGCATTTTCGACATCGTCACCGGCGCCAGGGACGCTGCAGTCAAATACCTGGAAGACTCATTTAGCCACGGCCTGGCAGTCCAGGGATGGCAGGTCGATGACGCCGCCCGAAGCTATATCGATGGGCAGGGCTATGGGAGCTACTTCACCCACCGGCTGGGGCACAGCATCGGGCGGGAAGTCCACGGAGACGCCGTAAACCTGGACGGTTTTGAGACCTTGGACACCCGGCGGATCATTCCCGGCATCGGATTCTCCATAGAGCCGGGAGTCTACCTGCCGGAATTTGGCGTCCGCTCCGAGATCGACGCCTACATGTCCGAAACCGGCCCTGTCGTCACCTCTCCCGTCCAGCGGCAAGTAGTCCTGATTTTGCCTCGGTGACGCCCACTCGTTAAACCTCCCCCGCCCCCACCTGTCATTCCGAGGAGCGTGCGACGAGGAATCGAAAATCCATGCCCGCCAGCCACCTTAGGACTTTAGATTCCTCTCTCCGCTCGGAATGACATGGGAGCGGCGCAGCCAAGGAGTCTCGCCCGTCCGTTCGTCCCGAGGGAAATCGAAGGGGGGAAGGACGGGCCGGGGGCTGGGACAGGGACAACCCCCTGTCATCTCGAGCCCGGCGCCCCCACCCGTCATTCCGGCCCACGAGCCGGAATCTAGAGTGGTTATGCACCAAAGTCGTGGGGGTCCCCGGCGCCGGCTGCCCGCCCGCCCTTCGAGAACCTCAGGCCGAACGGTCAGCCTAGTCCCTCGGCGGACGGGCGGGGGATGTTGAGAGCCCACCCCCAATCCCACCCAACAATCGAAAGACCCCGGCGCAATGTTGACAATCCCGCCAATTCTGCTTAATCTCACTGTAAGAGTGGGTGTCAAACCTACTGAAACTCTCTTCAAGACCCTTGCCCAAGCCATTGATAATTCCCGGATATGGACCTCAAGTAGGAAACGCTTATTCCGTGACCAAAGGAGAGTCCCATGCCCGTCATCACGATTAACGGCCCCTACGGCTGTGGAGCTATTCCCATCGGCCAGTTGGTGGCCAGAAAGCTGAACCTCGATTTCGTAGATCGGTTGGTGTTGACCGAGGCCGCCAAGCTGTTGGAGCGGCCCGTTGGCGCCCTGATTAACAAGGAGCAGCGCATCGACCGCTTCAGGGACAGGCTGGGCCGCTTCATACAGACCATGCTGGAACGCTCAGCCATAAGCGGCGAGGTCTACGCCGGCGGGGCGCTCATGACCCTGCCCCCCAACGCCTACCCCGCCTTGGGCACTGCCCAGGCCACCAAGTCCACCAGCGTCGAGGACAAGGAATTTATCGAAGCCACCACCACCGTGGTCAACAACCTGTACAAGAAGGGCGACGTGGTGATCATCGGCCGGGCGGCCAACATGATCCTGGCCAACAGCCCGGGGGTCTTTCACGTGGGCCTGTATGCCCCACCCGAGGTCCGGGTGCAAATCCTCATGCGCCGGGAGCACCTGGAGCGGGAGGAAGCCGAGGTCATGGTGGAGGAACTGGAGCAGGCGCACATAGAGTATTTTCGCAAGTTCTTCCAGGTGCACCCCCAAGAGCCAAGCCTCTATCACGCCTTCTTGAACATGGGCAAGCTGCAACCGGAGACCGCTTCGGACATCATTGCCCACATGGCCGACGACGTCGTCTCAGCCCGTCAGTACTTCGGCGACGACCCCAGCCACGCCGAAGGCTTCTTGTCCGGATGGGGTGAACAGGGAAAGCAATAGCCGGCAACCCCCACCCCGTTATCCTCCTCCGTGGCATCTCCCGACAGCTCTGTTCGCCCCTGGCGCGTAAGGCTCTTGCGCCTTGTAACGGGCTTTGGAAAGCCCGCCAGAAATCCAATTCTCGCTGGGAAACTGCAGGCCCTGCCGCTCCCGAGGCTCCGCTCGGGCCTCTGTCCGATTAACCGGTGTTGTCTATTCTGCGATGTTCAACGACTGCCGCTATCACCGTCCACCTCTAGGATTCTGTGTATGAACGGGGATTCCATCAGCGTTTCTACGTCTGCTTCTGTAAGGTAGGTATAGGGGTATCTGGCATATCCCGAGTGCATCATGGCGTCCCTATCGCAAGTTTCCAGCCCTTCATCGCATCCGGGCGGATGCGACAATCCAAAGGCGTGGCCTATCTCATGGGCCAGGCCGCCGAAATAGCCCAACTTGTCCCGGTAAATCCCGCATTGAGTGGTGCCGGCAAGAACGCCCTCCAAGTCCGATGTGTGAAGAATGGTCAGTCCCGCTCCACCCCTTCCCAGTTCTGACCGCTCGCAATCAAACGGCACGTCTGGATAGACGGCCCACACATAATTGGGAGAGTTATATCCTACCGGAGCACAGGGTTGAAGGTCTCTTATTATGCGGTTCCAGCCGCGTTCTCGCTCGTAGTGGTTGGCCGGTTCCGGCAGAGAACAAATCTCCGGTATTGACGCACTGAGTTCGAAGGTGAGCCCCCCAAGTTTGGCGGCGTACCACCGCTGGACGTGCAAGGCCGCCTCTCTCAACGCTGGCCCGTACTCCTCCTTTATCTCCCTGTCTGACGGTACTGCGTACACAACCCGTACCCTGGGCCCCGACGCACCTTCCCGTTCGGATGTCTCAGCAACTGGTGAGACCATTCGAAGCCGGGCGTGGCCTAAAAGGTCGGTAAATTGGCCGCTATCGGGATATGCATTGAGAGTAGGTGTCCGGCTGGCGTCTTGGAAGCCGTACACCGTGACCACGTAATCAGACGGAGGATATTCCAGGCCGCCAGGGAAGGCAAAAGAGAGCGAGAACGACTGTCCATCTAAGTGGTAGCTGTCGGCGAGAACGTCCAGGGGGTACGAGGGCCAACCGCTCAAGGGCAGGTCGGATCCCGGAGGCAAGATAGCGCCCAGGTATCTGCGGCCGCTCGCGAAGCGCATGCGAAAGTTGGGATATATGCCCCCGCCTCGCCTGGGGGCCGCAGTAGGATGGGCAAAGACCGCGTCATTCAACAACTTGCCCTGCAGGGTCACTATCCCAGCTTCGTAGCTGGGATACTCGGTCCATTCCACCAAGTCATGACTTTCTCTGGTAATGCCTTCGTCATACGGAGGCGCAGGAGCCGGAGGGGTATGAGTGGAAACCGGGGTAGGAGTCGGCGTAGGTGTAGGCGTGGGCGTGGGCGTGGGCGTGGGTGTAGGCGTAGGTGTAGGAGTCGGTGTGGGCGTGGGCGTGGGCGTAGGCGTAGGCGTGGGCGTGGGCGTGGGCGTGGGCGTAGGCGTAGGCGTGGGCGTGGGCGTAGGCGTAGGCGTAGGCGTGGGCGTAGGCGTAGGCGTGGGCGTGGGCGTAGGCGCAGGGGTTGGAGTGGCAGTCGGTGTTGGTGTCGCCGTTGGAGTGATGGTTGGAGCAGACGTAGCTGTAGCCGTGACCTGGGGCGTCGGGGTTGGTGTCGCTGCCGCAGCAGACGTGGGGGCTAACGTATCGTCAGGCGGCGCTGTGGGCGTGCTGGTTGGCGCAGGGGAAACGCCGCCATTACAGGCGATACTAAAGGCCAGTAAAATGAAGAACAAGCCCAGACGCGCCAACATGGGATGCCCCCTTGTGGTCGGGATTCAGGCGCTTGCTAGGGTGGCCCTGTTCCCGCATCGAGCAACAAGAACGCAAGGGCGCCGGTTCCTTCCAAGCGCTCGATGCGGGCCAAAAAGCAGATTGAACCGAAATCCTGGCAGTGCTATCCTAGCACACCGCTTACGCTGAGGGGAAAAGGAGCGGCCACCATTATCTGCTTAACTTGGAGTTGATCCCCATGACAGCAAGAAAACAGGTCATACCACCGGGAGTAACGCCCAATCCCGCCCTCTCGCCGGGGATAAAAGTCGGCGATACTCTGTATGTGTCCGGGCAAATCGCCGTCGACGCTTCGGGGGACCTGGTGGGTGAAGGCGACTGCGAAGCTCAGACCAGGCAGGTGATGGCCAACGTCCGGGCGGTGGTGGAAGCCGCCGGCGGGACCATGAACAACGTAGTAAAGACCACCGGCTTCCTCACCAACGCGGCCGACTTCCCCACCTACAACAGGGTGCGCATGGAGACATTCCCCGAGAATCCGCCCGCCAGTTCCACCGTCATAGTGGCCGCATTGGTGCGTCCCGAGTTGCTGGTGGAGGTGGAAGCGGTGGTCTATCTGCCGCGATCCGGTGGCTGAGAGGAAGGTTTGGCAGGAGCGGGAGGATTCGAACCCCCGACCACTGGTTTTGGAGACCAGCGCTCTACCAGGCTGAGCTACGCTCCTGCGGACGGTTGCTTGTTTTGGCGGCTCTCCACTACTTACCCGCTTGAGGGTTCTATGGAGGCTGACGCTCGAATTCCAGTGTGTTTGCCTAGCGTGACTACGGCCCAATTATAGCACACGGGTTGTTGGCGTCTGGCGGGGTGAGCAGGTTACAATGAGATTCACTCGCAGTAGGAGAATCTTTCCGGGTGCTTGAATCTCACGCTCTTCGCAGGACCGCTTTGCTGCTAGTGCTCGCCGGGCTCCTCTGGAACCTGGTAGAAGCAGGGGTAGCCTTCTGGGCTGGGGTCCAGGCCGGCAGCGTGGCCATTCTGGCTTTCGGTCTCGACAGCATCGTGGAGCTGGGCGCCGGCGGCGTCCTGGTGTGGCGGCTTACGGCCGAGAGAGACGAGTCCGACGCCGAGGCCGCCGAGCGGCGCGCCCAGAGGTTGGTGGGGCTCAGCTTCTTTTTCCTGGCCGCGTACGTTGTTCTCCATTCCGGCGCCAGCCTGATTGGATGGCTGCCCCAGCCAGAGCCGAGCATTTGGGGAGTCGGCATCGTGGTGGCCAGCGCCCTTGTGATGGCCGTCTTGTACGTAGGTAAGATGCACGCCGCCAGCCGGATGCAGTCCAGGGCGTTGAGAGCAGAGGCCATGGAGACCCTGTTCTGCGACCTTCAGGACCTGGCGATCCTGGTCGGGTTGGGCCTCCACAGCCTGTTCTCCTGGTGGTGGGCCGACCCAGTTGCAGCCCTGGTGCTGGTCCCCTTCTTCGTCAAAGAGGGCAGGGAGAACTTCTTTGGCCATGAGGAAGAGCACGACGGCTACGAAGCGTGGGTCTGCTTCTGCCACGGCTGCCTATACGGCTTCCGTCGCGCCTGTTATAGAGTCTGCTGCCAGGCCTAGACGCTGGGCCGCCCCGGCCTAGCTGAGGTGCTTCTCCAGGAACGCGAAGACCTTCTGCCACCCGTCGACGGCCTGCTCCGCACGGTAGGCGGCGGGTCGGTCGTAATAGAAGATACCGTGGCCTGCGCCGTCGTAGCGGTGGAACTCGTAGGACTTGTTGTGTTTCTTCAGCGCCTCCTCGTGCAGGTCCACCTGCTCCGCCGTCGGCGCCGAGTCGTCGTTGCCGAATATTCCCAGCAGGGGACAGGACAGGTCGGCGGTGTAGTCTATGGGGGCCACCGGTTGGTTGGCCGTCAGTTCGTCTCCGGAAGCGACCACCCGCCCGCCCCAGCAGTCCACCGCGGCGTCGAATCCCTTTATCCGGCAACCCGACAGGACGGTTAGCCTGCCGCCCGAGCAGGTGCCGAAGACTCCCACCTTGCCGTTGAGGTAGGGCAGAGTCCGCAGGAACTGCATCGAGCCTTCGATGTCTCCCAGGGCCTGTTCGTCTGAATTCCCCCCGGCCTCCCGCACTTTGGAGGCAATCTCTGCGGGATCGCCGTGGCCGGCCCGGTGGTACAGGTTCGGCGAGATGGTTACGTAGCCGTGATGGGCAAAACGGCGGGCCGTTTCCCGGTACCACTCGTCCCAACCGGGCATGTGGTGAATCAATACCATGCCCGGAAAAGGGCCCGGGCCCAGCGGCTTGGCTATGTAGGCCCCGATGGCGTCGCCGTTGTGGCCGTGGACCGTGGTCGTTTCCGCCAGCATTCCCTGGTACATGTCAGTCGTATACATGGCTGTACTCCCGTAGTGATGATCTTGGACGCCAAACCGGCCGGGTGCGAGGTCTATCTACGAGGCCGGCTGCTACCTCAGCAGCCCGGAGTCTTCCAGCGTCGACGGGTTCACGCACGCCATTGGCTGGCGGCCTCTGGACACCAGCGCTATCTCTCTTCCCACTCGCCGCCTGGAGCCTTCCTCATACCGGGACGAGGCCGAGGCGACGTGGGCGGTCAACGTGACGTTCTCCAGTCCCAATATGGGGTTTGCGGGGTCCGGCGGCTCCTGCTCCAGCACGTCCAGCGCCGCATGGGCGATTCATCCCTCTTGCAAGGCCTTAATCATGGCCTCCTCGTCTACGGTGATTCCCCTGCCCGTGTTGACGAAGATGGCCGAGGGCTTCATCGACCTGAACTGCTCCTCCCCGATCATCTTCCTGGTCCCTCCGGTGCCGGGCAGGTGGTTCGACACAATATCGGACCGTTGCAGCAGCTCCGACAACTCCACCGGCTCCACTCCGTGCTGCACGATCACCGTTTCCCTGACGAAGGGGTCGTGGGCCAGGATGCGCAGGCCGAACGCCTTCATCAGAGGCACAACCGCCCTGGCTATGTTCCCGAAAGAGATTAGCCCCAAAGTCTGCCCGTACAGGCGCGGCAATCGGCGTATTGCCGGCTTTCCCTCGTCCCAACTTCCCTCGCGGACCCGCTTGTCCATCCAAAGCAGCCGGCGGTGCGCCGCCAGGATTAACGCCGCCGTGTGCTCGGCCACCTCCTGCACGAAGGTGTCGGGGCAATTGGTCACCGGTATGCCCTTGGCCGTAGCTGCGGCCACGTCCACCAGGTCCGTGCCCACGCTGTCCAGGGCGATGATCTTGCACCGGGTCAGCCCGTTGATAACCCGCTCGCTGACCGGCATCTCCCTGGTTACGATGGCGTCCGCGTCGTGGGCTCCCTCGAGGAACTCATCGTCCGACGCCGCGGGCACCTCGACCAACTCGAAGTCCACGCCCCGCAGCCCCTCCCGCTCGAACCGGTAATCGTCGGTAATGCCTTGACGCCCTTGGGCCACAATCTTGAATTTAGCCACGCCTACCCCCTAACTTCACGTGACATAGGCTGCTTCCGTGCCGGGGATTAGTTGAGACCTGGGGTGTGGCAACGACTCCGCTGCCTGGGCTTTCCGGGTCTGCTCTAGCGTTCGCTACTCTTTTTGGCCCTCGACGGCCGTCAACGTTGCCGGAATATCGGCATGGATTGGGATTAGCTGGTCGAACCCGATAATTCGGAAGACTTCCCGTATGTACGGCTTAAGGGCGCATATGTGCAGGTTTCGGTTCTTACTGTTGAGGTCTTGCCAGAGGCGCAGAAACGCCCTCAGGCCCGCGCTGCTCAGATAGGTCACGTCCGAGCATTCAATGATTACGGTGCTCTTCTCGCCCGTTATAGCGTTCCTGACTGAGGCCTCGAAAGCGTCGGCGCTTAGGATATTAATGCGCCCCCGAGCTCGCAGCAAGAGAGCAGGACCGTTAAGCGGGACGACATCTATCATGATGTGCTTCCTCTGCATCGGTGCAATCTACCGGGGAACGTTCTGAGCCGCCAGGTCGGCTTTCTTGATTACGCGGACACAGATGCCGACCGTGGTGGTGGGCTCTGGTGGCCCAGATAGAATTCTACACGCATCGACTCCCCTTCGTCCATCAGCGAGCTGCGGACTCAGTACCTGCCCGAAAATTGTCATCTGTGGGGTTCGGGACACGCGCTAGAAATGGCCAGCCGGCCAGTATTTTCCGTTGCCGCGTGGCCGGCTCAGGGCCGCCGCGTCGCTTCCAGGTGCTGAGGGGCTCTTTCATGAACGTCCGCTAAATTGAGTTCAGTTCAACTACTTAGGCGTTGTCTCCGGATCAGCCGAAAGTTCTCCTTCTGATTCAAGGGGATGGGCTCGCCTTCTATCTCGGTATCTGTATCCCAACCGCCGCCCAAACCACAGGTATAAGCCCTTGGGTATTGCTCCGTGGTTTACCAGCCACGTGGCACCACCCATAGCGCGATGGCGCATCGTATTTGGCCGTCCCCATTCTACTTCCACGAACCCCTTGGTTGCGTCATACACTGGCCGCCCTGCGCCTGGGAAACGAAGCGAATAACGAATCATATCTCGAACCCGCTGCTCTTTTTCACGTTCCGCTTTCGCGACACCACGCCGATAAGCCCGAGCCGCAGGGTCTACCAAAAGCTTAAACTCTGGCATCCAAAAGGCCAGTGTGGTCAGTCCTCCGGCAACCAAGGTAAACAATACCCAGGGCTGGTACCGTCCTCCTGCTTCCGAGATGATCATGCTCTCAACCGCCCATGCGGCGAAACCTTCCAGAGCAACCAGGGCAACGTTAGCTAGTGCCTTTCTCATATGCCTGTCCTACGGCTTGGCCGCATAGTGCCCTGGACGGTCTCAAATCTGCTGGCGGCCGTCATTGAGCCTTGGCAGGTATTAGAGACGAAATACCAAGAGCGGTCGCCTCATTTGCGAGTCGAGTCTCTGGGGATCACTGCTGTCGGCTTCGGCGGGATTCAACGATCTCTTTAATTCGTCCAAACACAAGCTGATAGAATTTGCCTTTTTCGTCATCAGGGTCTGGACTCAATTGGTAAGTGAGAAGATTCGCGTCGTTGGTGAGCCAGTCGTCAACCTGTTCCTCAGGCATTGATGCCAATATCTTGGTAAGTATGGCCTCTATTGCGACTTGATATACTTGAAACCGGTCTTCCAAATGCATTATCGCCTCCTCATCTCTTACGCCCCCACCTCTGCCAGCCGCGCCACCAGGTACTCCATAGGCCGGTCGCCCTTAAGTGAGTTACAGGCGCCGCACAGCAGTTGCAGGTTCTCTAAGTGGTCCGTACCGCCCCGGGACTGTGGAACTATGTGGTCAATCGTGAAGTTGCGGAACGGGAAGTCTCCCTTACAACCGTTGCACAACCCTTCCTGTTGCCCAAACAGGACGTGCTTGTTCTGGCGGTAGGGGATGGGAGCGTCAATGTCAGTTCTCTTGGGGATGTCGGTGCGATGGGTTACATACTTGTGGTGGAATAGGCTTCCCATAGCCTGCTGGAGCCGCATGATGACCAACTCGACGGCTTTAGGCGATATGTCTATGCCAAGCCAGCGACGGTTGAGATGATCAGCGGCAACACATGCCGTGGCGCAACCGCAGAATGGATCGAGTACAACGTCACCTTCATTGCTGCTGGTCTTGATAATGCGCTCAAGCAAGGCTAGGGGCTTCTGTGTTGGATAGCCAATCCGTTCTTTCGCTTGAGATTGAATCGGACCGATATCCACCCACAGGTCTTGGATAGGAACGCCAGGCATTTCGTCCAGATACTGCTTTAATCGAGGCACCCGACCTGGTGCCGTTTGTACGATGCGCCCAGCTTCATACAGTGATTGCATGTTGACCTTGCTGTACGCCCAATAGCGCGTGACTCCGAGAAATTCATACTGTGGGTTACCCTTGGCTGCCCCACCTGGTCCGGTAATCTTGTTTAACGCGTATCGTCGGCCTGTTTCCGGTTCAATATGCCTGTAAGTTTTATCAATATAACTTTGGTCGTAGTCTGTGAAGAGCCGATTCCACGTCCAGTCCGCGGTTTTGGTGTAAAAGAAAAGAGTGTCATGAACCCGCCCGTGTTGCTTGCGGCCCTGCCTCCCGTCGTTATGCGCGGTTGTTCTTTTCCAAATTACCTCAGTCCTGAAGTTGTCCGCACCAAATATCGAGTCCATTACCGTTTTCAAATAGTGGGCAGCCGTAGGATCGCAGTGAAGGTAGATGCTCCCCGTCGGCTTCAGCACTCTGTGCATCTCCATGAGCCGCACGGCCATCATGGTCAGGTAGGACTGCATTCCCTTCCCGTGAGTAAATCCCGCAGTTTTCAGTACGTGGGCCATGGCCGGCTGCGCGTCGGCGATCAACCCCATCCAGGCTACGTCAAGGTCGGAAAGCGTCCACGTGTCCTTGAAGGCAGCGCCGGCGGCTTGGCTACCGACAGGGGCTGCGTAGTCTTGGTTGGAGTTGAAGGGCGGGTCCAGGTAGATTAGGTCGACGCAATCCGAGTTGATGCCCCTGAGGATGTCCAGGTTGTCCCCGGTCCAGATGGTCTTGTCGGCGAAGTTGGGTTCGGGCATGGCGGCCCTCCTAGTTGTCTTTAAGCGGGCGTCGCGGTGCCATAGCACAAAAGCATTCGACGATTTCTCCCCGCCTAGTGTCCCGGGCGGCTCCGATGGCCTCGCCTTTGGTTGAGAATGGGCCGGACCGGCGTCCCTTCGCGCTGAGGTTAGTATGGAGTCCCTGGAGGGCACATATACCCTGCGGGCACTTGCGCAAGCTAGGAAGTCTGTACTCAGGGCAGCTGCCCTGGTGTATAACGACTGAGTTGCGTGGCGCCGGGCTTTCAATGATGTAATAGCCAGTAGAAGGCGCATTGAGACTCTCTTCAAAAACCGGTCTGATGACACGTAGCCACACTTGGCGTACTATCTCACGCAGGGTAATACACGGGTCACAGCCACAGCCTTGATCATGCTCCGTCCAAGTCATACTCTTGATATCATAGTGCGCCTCTTTCTGGCCGTCTGCGTAGCCCGCGGCGTATGCTGGGTCGCCAAAGTCAAAATTGTGCTTAACCATATACCGCTCCACCAAGGCGCAGCCCGCGCTTCAGCCAACTCTTCTAGGCAAAATAAACCGCTCCAACGGTTCTAGATAGCGATAGTATATTCTCGGCGAAAGTCCAGCGTCATCCCATGCAATGCTCGCACGGGCCGACGACTCGACGCTCCGTAGACTTCGCGGCGCTGGTCGCTTCGTCCCGCGTCTGGAACGGCCCTAGCCATTGACCATCCTTAAGTGCCTTGGAGCGTTCCTGTGCCCAGATGCATGCGTCGATGTGGATGGTGACCCGGTTAGTAGGCTTGTCCTCGTTGGCGTAGTAGGCCATGGGTTAGCTCCGGCTGCCTCGACCTTTTAGGGCAACGACAACAAACCCTATGGCCGCACCCAGAACTACGGGCAATATGAACGTCCACGACAGGTCCCCGCTCTTATCGGTGTATATAGCCCAAGAAAAGATACAGAGTCCAACCGGGGCACCTGCTCCAGCACCCGCTGCACCAGCCGCCCATATTTTCTCCATCACTTTACCTCCCCACCTGTATCCCTACAGGGCATGACAACCATTGCGCCTATCATGGATTCCCTGAACGTGCCAAACTCCAAGAGCGAACGGAACTCTTGTAAATTGGTACCCCTGGAGGGACTCGAACCCCCGACGCAGGGCTTGGGGGCCTGCCGCCGGGCCGGAGAGGGGACTAGATGGCGATGGCGATGGCAGCTATGACGGCTAGCGAGGCTATCAGCGTGCCAATTGTCCACCTGGTGATCCTTACTTCCGCCTTGGCAATGACGGCCATTACATCACCTCTCATGGTGGCCATCTCGCCCTTTAACTCGCCTTTCAAATCGGCCAAGTCTTCCTTGGTCGCCAAGGAGTCCATTCTTCCCTCGACGTAACTAACCCGTTCCTCGATGGTAGCCATTCTTCTCTCCCGCGCTCATTATCAACCCTCTTTCTTCCGATGGTCAAGGCAGGTGAGCATCGCGGTTACAGTTTGGTTGGATGGATTGGTACGCCTGCCAAGAATGAGTAGGGCCCCGCCAGGCTGCTTTAGACCATCTGGAGCAGTATCCCGGACGGGGAGACTCAAGATGCCCTCGCAGGCTGAACTACGCCCTTGCAAACGGAACTCTTGAAAAGTGGTACCCCTGGAGGGACTCGAACCCCCGACGCGCGACTTAGGACGCCGCCGCTCTGTCCTCTGAGCTACAGGGGCTGGTTGGTGGAGATAGAGGGATTCGAACCCTCGACCTCGGCATTGCGAACGCCGCGCTCTCCCAACTGAGCTATATCCCCCGGTTTCACCTTGCGGCCCGGCCTGCGCCCCCGGCCTTCTACAGGCACACGCAGGCATAGGCCGTCCTATAGGCATCGTAAAGCTGGCGTCCGCTTACTGTCAAGCAGAACCACACGAGATACGGGACTGCGCCATTCCCCCAGACCGCCCCATCACCCCCGCGATTAGAGGACACCGGGGCGCTTCCTACATCCCTGACAGCCGCTATGTCACCGACTAATCATCGCCGTCGCCGAGTTGAACCTTTTCGACTCGGCAATCAACTAATGCTAGCAGGTGAAGACGGCTGTCGCTGCTCCGCTAGAAATGAACGCCCAACCTACGGGGACAGTTAACCAGCGAGATTAGACTGGGCTCTTCTCGGTTAGCCGAATGAGGCGGACCTGGAAAACTGTTATTGCTATGGACCTAACTTGGGGCGCTGGAACTTGATGACGAATCGATTTCGGCCTGTTCGACCGAGACCCACGCTTTCAGTCGTTTCTCAGTCTGTGCAGGACAAACGCTGCGAAGGCAATTCTGTCCTTTCGGCCTACATTCTCGAACAGAGAGATGGCTGTCTTGGTTTCTTGACTTAGCTGGGATACGGTTGAACGTGTGAACCTATCCAGAGGGTCGTAATCGGCTGAGTGACGTAGCCGCTGCATTTTGACGAACTGGCTGGCAAAATCTTGGATTTCTTGTGGAAATCTCTTGAGTATCTGTTTGTAAGGCTTTTGACCGTGCCGTTGTTTCACCTCACCATGGTCGAGGGATCGGTATATTTGTCGCCAAGCTTCTTCGCTTCTGCTCCTTTTGGTCGATCCGACCAGCAAGTCCGCACTGTGTTTGGCTAGGGTGTGAAACATCGCATAATAGGCGGTGCTGATGGCCCTTCGTAGTTCAGCCTGCTTAGGCCGACCCTGCTGGTTCCCCCTTGTCCCTGATGCTAAGTTGTCGGCTATGTCTAGGAGGTCTTTCGGGTTCACGTCAGGCTTTTTTCCAAAGTGGTCCACTCCGATTTCTTGACGAACAGAGGGACCGGGCATCCTGGGTACCCAAGTTTTTCTGACTCACTCCATAGCTCGTCGGACAGTCTAATCGTCCAAATTGGGTCCAACTTCGTTTGATCTCCATCGAAGACGATGTATGTCTGCAGGTAATCCCAGCCATCTTGGTCAACACGGGGTTCCACCCGAATAGGGCCGAATACGAACTCGTTTTCGAAGCGACCTTCAAGAAGTCCTCTGACCTTCTCACTCATGATAGTGTTGATTTTGTTATCCACCATATTCTCACCCCTGAGAGTTACAGACAGGATCCCTTCGCTGGTGTTAGGTGACAAACCCTACAGTGATTCTAACACAGTGTCCGGCGGCTATGGTTTGACGGAGTAGGGAGGTAGGGTCCGTTTGCTTTTGGCATATGGTGTGCCATGGCTAGATAGGCCGCACTCCGAATGCAAACGGAATCGCCCCCATTACTGACATTTGGCCGTTGACGCAACCCTGGCCCAGTCCGTATGCTGAAACCATGTCGCCGGCATCCCGCCCGCCGGCTCCAGGCGGTATGCCGCCGGGGCACAAGACCGGAGCATAGACGCGGTACGAAATGGGACCCAGTGGGACGGAGGTAAAAATTTTGGCCCTCGGGCAGTCCGGCCCGGAATGTCCCAGAATGTCCCCAAATGTCCCAACTCACAGAAAATGCCTCAACTGGGCCATGCCTTGCCTCCCCTTGGACATGGGAGGGAACGAGAGGAAATGGCAGGGGAACTAAAATTTTGCCTCGTAGAAAGCGGCTGTGCCTGAAGCGCCCGACCTCGAGGTAATCAAGGAGTTCCTCAACCGGGAAGCTCGCGGCAGGACCGTCGAGTCGCTGCAGGTGCTAAAGCCCACCGTCGTCCGATGGCTGACCGGAAGTGTCCCGGATGACATAAACGGCAGGGCACTCCGGGAGGTCCACCGCAAGGGCAAGTTCCTGCTGCTGGAACTGTCCGGCGACCGCTGGCTGGCGGTCAACCCCATGTTGACCGGGGCTCTCCAATTCTGTGAGCCCGGCCAGCGGGTCCTGAAAAAGACCTGCCTGGCAATGACCCTCAGCGGAGACCGGGAACTCCGGTATCTGGACGACCGGCAGATGGGCAAGGTCTACTACGGCGCCTGGGAACAAATGCCGGAAGCCTTGGGCCTCTCCCGGCAGGGCCCCGACGTGCTGGACGAAATCCCCTTCGAGGAGTTCCAGCAGCGGCTGCGCCCCTTCCGCGGCGAAATCAAGGGGGTCTTGACCAGGGGCGCTTTCGTCTCCGGTATCGGCAACGCCTATTCCGACGAGATACTGTTCGCCGCCGGAATCTCGCCCTTCCGCAAGGCCGGGTCTCTGGACGAACAAGAGCTGCGCCGGCTGCAGGAGTGCTGTCGCAGCACGGTTCAGGAAGCCATCGCCGTGCTTCGAGAGCGGACTGGCGATGACATCCACCTGAAGATCCGGGACTTCTTGAAAGTCCACCGCAAGGGCGGCCAGCCCTGTCCCAACTGCGGGGGCAATATCAGTGAGCTAACCGCCAACCAGCGAATAACCAGTTATTGCCGCAAGTGCCAGCCGGGCATGCTCATCAAAAACTGACCCTCTCCCGGCCCGGCGGTCCCAGGCTCGTGTACGCAGCGAGACTACAGGCCGAACCGCTCCGCAGCCCTGGCGAAACCCTCCAACGAACCTTCGATTACCCGGTCCTCGACACAGTACGAGATGCGGAAATAGCCCGGTGTGCCGAAGCCCCTGCCGGGCACCGTCAGCACGTTCCATTCAAGCAACGCATCAACGAAGGCCGCGTCGTCTTCCACCGGGGACTTGGGGAACAGGTAAAAGGCCCCCTGCGGCTTGGCCACCGAATAACCCAGCTCGGTCAGGTGGGCGTACAGAAAGTCGCGCTTGCGCTGGTACTCCCCGGCGTCCACGCTTACCCCCTGCAACACCCGCACCACGTGCTGCATGAGGGCCGGCGCATTTACAAACCCCAGGCTCCGGTTGCAGAACGAAAGCCCGTCGGCCAACTCTTCCGCGCCGGGGTACTCGGGATTGATGGCAATGTATCCGATGCGCTCCCCCGGCAGGGCCAGGTCCTTGGCGTGGGAATGGACCACCATCGTGTTGGGGTAGTGAGGGAACACCTGGGGATACGTCAGGCCGTCGTAGATGATCCGGCGGTATGGCTCATCGCTGACAATTAATATCTCGGTTCCGAATTCCCGCTGCTTGCGGATCAACAGGTCGCCCAGACCGGCCAGTGCGCCAGCCGGATAGACTGCCCCCGAAGGGTTGTTGGGCGAGTTGATGATCAAGGCCCTGGTCTTGGCGGTCACGGCCGCTTCGACGGCCTCCAGGTCCAGTTGGAAGTCCGGCTTGGTCGCCACGGTAACGGTCTCGCCGCCGTGATTGTCAACGTAGTAGACGTATTCGACGAAGTAGGGCGAAAGTATGATCACTTCCTGGCCGGGATTGAGAATCGTCTTCAGAACCACATTGAGGGCAGCGGCCGCGCCGCAGGTCATTACTATGTGGCCGGGGCCGAAGGGCATGCCGGTCTCCGCGGCCAGGCCGTCGGCCACCGCTTTGCGGGTCTCGGCATAGCCTGAGTTGGGCATGTAGCGGTGCATGCCGGGAATGGGGTGTTGGGCCAACCTGAGAAGCTCCCGGCGAAACTCCTCTGGAGGTTCAGCAACAGGGTTGCCCAGGGACAGGTCGTAGACGTTGTCCTCGCCGTGCTGAAGTTTCAGGCTGACGCCGGCCTCGAACATCCGGCGTATCCACCCCCCTTCCTGCACAAACCTGCCGACCTTAGCCGAAATGGGCATCTATCTCCTCCATCTTGAAGCCCATGTCCCGGCCGAAATGGTATATCAAGCTGTACTGGACTTCTTCCATGTCGACAGGTTGCCCGAGGAGCTGGGCCATGGACGTCACCGGACGGTCGTCTATGCCGCATGGGACGATGTGGTCGTAGTATGAGAGATCGGTGTTGACGTTGATTGAAAGGCCGTGATATGCGACGCCTCGACTGATCTTCACGCCGATGGCGGCGAGTTTGGCCCCCTCCGCCCATACACCGGTCAGTCCCTCGACTGCCTCCGCGTCAATCCCAAAGTCCTTCAGAGTGGCAATGATAACTCGTTCCAGGGTGCGGACATACTTCAGGGGACCTCCCCACTGGCGTAGGTCTACCACAGGGTAGGCCACCAGTTGCCCCGGTCCGTGGTAGGTGATCTGGCCGCCCCGGTCCGTCTCGTGGAAGCCTATTCCCTTGGCCGCCAGTTCCCCGGGGCCCACCAGGAGTTGGTCGAGGCGACCCAAGCGCCCCTTGGTGTACACGGGTGGATGCTCCAAAAGGAGCAGGGTGTTAGGCCGCGTTCCTTCGCTAATCTGGCTGGCCAGCCGGCGTTGGAGCTCCCAGGCGCGTCCGTACTCCACCGTACCCATGACAGCAGCCTCACAGGGGGCTGAAACCACGGCCGGAAGCTCAGTAGAGCGAGGCACCGGGGCCTATGCCTTCCACCTTCTGCTTGACTGCCTGCAAGAAATTGGCGGCCTGGGCGCCGTCGTTTATCCGATGGTCGAAGGACAGGCACAGGTTCATCATCGAGCGCACCATGATTTCCTCGTCTCGCACCACCGCCCGCTTCTCTATGGCCTCAGTGGTCATGATGGCCGCCTGCGGGTAGTAGATAAGGGGTTGGGAAATGATTGACCCCAGCGCTCCGGTGTTGTTGAGAGTGAACGTGCCCCGCTGGACATCGTCGAGGGTCAGCTTGTTTTCCCTGGCCCGGAGGGTCAAGTCCCTGGCGGCACGGGCCAACTCGGCTACGCTCAGCTTGTCCGCATCGTGAATCACCGGAACGACCAGTCCTTGGGGAGCCGCCACGGCAATCCCAATATTGACCTTCTTCTTGAGGATGATCTTGTCGCCTCCCCAGGAAGCGTTAAGGGTAGGGTGTTCCGGCAAGGACTCCGCCACTACTTTGATGATGAAGGGCAGGTAGGTAAGTTCAACGCCCTCCTGTTCCTCGAAGGCGCCTCGGGCTTCTGCTCTTAACGCCACAAGGCCGTTGACGTCCACTGCTACTGTGCTCCATGCGTGGGGGATCTGGCTGGCGCTGCGGACCATGGCGTCGGCGATCATCCGCCGCACCGGAGTCAGCGGCAGATGTTCTTCGTCCTGGCTCGCGGCATCCCTGGGAGTCGAGACGGCGGCTGCCGAATGCGCCGAAACGTAGTTCAGCACGTCTTCCCGGGTAATTCGGCCGCCCATGCCCGTTCCCGTTATCCGGCTGGGGTCCACGCCGTGTTCCCGCACCAGGCGCCGCACCGCGGGTGACAACCTGGCCCCCTCCGCAGGGGCGCCGGTTTCGGGTGCGGCCGGAGGAACGGGACTTGGACCGGCGCCGCCTCCGGTGGGACCGACCGGCGCCACGTCCTTTACCAGGTATCCGATGGTGCCAGGCTGCTCTGCCGATTGGCTATGCTCTGCAATTACCACAGGGTCTGGTGGCGGATCGTCTTCCGGGAGGTCCTCATCGGTCTCCATTTCCGCGATGGGCGCCCCCATGGGCAAGGTCTCACCCTCTTGGGCCAGCACCTTGCGCAGAGACCCGCCCACGGGAGAAGGGAGCTCCATGGTTACTTTGTCGGTGATCACCTCGACGAGTGGCTCGTAGCGTTCAACGGTGTCGCCGGGCTGCTTTAGCCACACCCCTATGGTCCCTTCTACAACGGACTCGCCAACATGGGGAAGCCGTATCGTCACATCCAAGTTTCGGTAGCTCCCTTTAGTACAAAGCCAACTTGCGCACAGCTTGGGCAATCTTCTCGGTATTGGGCATATAGGCGTCTTCAAGGTTTTGGGCGAAGGGCATCGTGGGAACGTCGGGCCCGCACAGCCGAGCTATGGGCCCGTCAAGATGGTCAAAGGCGTGCTCGGCGGCCAGGGCAGCAACCTCGGCTCCGACCCCGCCGGTGATGTTGTCTTCGTGGACGACGAGCAACTTACCGGTCTTCTTCACAGAGTCCAGCACCGTGGAAGTATCTAAGGGAGTCAATGTGCGGAGGTCTACGACCTCAACGTCGATGTCCTCTTGTGCCACCAGTCGAGCCGCCTCCAAACAGTAGTGAAGCATCAACCCGTAGCTGACGACGGTCAGGCTTTCCCCCCGGCGCTTTACGTCGGCCATTCCTATCGGGATGGTGTATTCGTCGTCAGGCACCTCTCCCCGAACCAAGCGATAGGTCTTCTTGTGCTCCAGGAAGACTACCGGGTTGTTGTCGCGGATTGACGACTTGAGCAGCCCCTTGGCATCGTAGGGCGTTGCAGGGGTGACGACCTTGAGCCCGGGGGTGTGGAAAAAGTAGCTCTCAACGTTCTGAGAGTGGAATAGACCGCCCCGAATGCCGCCGCCGTAGGGGATGCGGACTACTAAGGGCGCCTGCAACTGGCCGTGGGTGCCGTAGCAAACGCGGGCAGCTTCTCCGATTAGTTGGTTGGCCGCGGGCCACACAAAGTCCGAGAACTGTATCTCAGGTATCGGGCGCATCCCCCTATATGCGGCTCCAAGCGCCATGCCCACGATGGAAGCCTCCGCCAAGGGGGTATCGACGACCCTGTTCTCCCCGAACTCTTCAAGCAGACCTTGGGTTGCCAGAAACACTCCTCCCCGGCGGCCTACGTCCTCACCCATGACAAATACGTCGGAGTCCCGCCGCATTTCTTCCTGTATGGCTTCTCGAACCGCTTCTATTACCGTCTTGACCGCCAATTGGCCCTCAACTCACGGAGCGTATACCAGGTCGCTCATGGTGGAAACGTCGGGAAGGTCGGCGCCTTCAGCCGCCGCGGTGGCTTCGTCTACCAATTTGGTGGCTTGGGTCTTGATGTCTTCCACCTGGTCTAGAGTAAGCGCGCCGCAGTCCACCAGTTGCGCGGCCAACGTCATCACAGGGTCCCGCAGGCGGGCTTCTTTTACTTCGTCAACGGGCCGGTAACGGCGATCGTCATCGTCGGTGGTGTGAGGCATGAAACGCTCTGCCTTCATCTCTAGCAGCACTGGACCTTGACTACGGGCGTGGGCAATGGCGTCACGGGTGGACTCGTAGCATTTGGTCAAGTCCATGCCGTCGACGACGAAACCGGGGAACCCGTAACCGGCGGCGCGGGCAGCTACGTCGTCAATGGCCATCTGGCGGCTTTGCGGCACCGATATAGCGTAACGGTTGTTTTCACAGACAAATACCAATGGAAGCCGGTGGACGCCGGCGAAGTTCATGGCTTCGTGGGCCTCCCCCTGGCTTGCGCTGCCGTCGCCGAAATAGGCCAGTGTGACCGTGCCGTCTCCCAGCATCTTGCAGGCAAGAGAATAGCCGGTTGCCTGGGTCAAACCGGCGCCGACAACGTTGGAAATTTGAATCACTCGATGGCGCAGGTCGGCGCCCTGGAGGGGAAACTGCCGGGCGTTGCTGTATGGGTCTCCTACCTTGCCCATAAACGAACACATGACCTCGGCCGGGGTGAGGCCAACCCCGATTTTCAGAGCTAGGTCACGGTAATACGGGAACAAGAAACAGTCTGCATCTTTTTCCGCAGCCAGCAGGCTGCCCAGTTGCGCAGCTTCGTGCCCCTGGCAAGATGCTGCGATGGGCACTTTGCCTTGCCGGTTCAAGGCCCAGATTCGTTCGTCTATGGTGCGGACCAGCACCATCCGGCGGTAGCAGTCAACCAGGTCTTCAATGGTGAGCCCTTCCGGCAGCGCCAAAGTCGATCCAGTTGCCGGAGCTACCTCCTTTGACCCCTTTTGAGGTTTAGGTTCAGTCCGCGGCATGGAGTTCCTTCTGACCCGGGCGCCCGGCTAAGTGAATTCTAAGCTGGAAGGAAGTTCTTGTTACCACTTCACCCCGGTTGCTTGGTGTGGCTAAGAAGCAATGGTTTGAGTCGTGGAAGAGCCTGGAGGCCTACACCTGGGACCTCCGGTTGCGGTTGGAGAGCCGATCCCTGGAGCCTCTGCGGGCCGTTATTCGGAATTATATATGTCTACAGGAAGTCCCCGCAAATACGGGAGTCCTCCCCCTGTCTGTCGGCGACATTCCGCCCCGTCTGAAATTCTCTATGGAACGTTGTCCCCGATGACCGGTTCGTTGCTGCAGAGATATCAGAGATATCAATATTCAACCGACTTAAAACCAGGGACCCAGGGCTGGTCGACCGGATAAGCGCGGGGAATTGACTGGACATAACGCGACCATTCGGCAGGAAAAATTCAGGCCCTATTTGAGCGTATTTAGACTGCCAAAAAAATTGGATTGAAATTCGTTGCATCTCCATTGACAACGGCCTTTTAGGCATGGATTAGACTTCCGCTATTGCTTCTCGCGGCTCAGTGCCCTGACCGCGATGCCCCGAAATTCCCAAGGTCTTTTCGATGTTCGAGGCCCCGGATCTGGCCGAACCGAAGGGGAAGATTCGGGCCTACAACCGGCAACCTACCCACCGGGACTATACAGAATATCCACCACGAGGTTGAGGGCCGATAAGGCCCCGACCACTAAACGGAGGACGTTGGACGATGAGGGAACCGGCTTCGCAAGAAGTCTGGAAGGCGGTCTTGGGTGAGCTCCAACTTCAGTTGCCGCGACCGACGTACGAGACCTGGTTGAAGCAAACCGAAGGAGTCGGTTACGAAGACCAATCGCTGGTCGTGGAAGTGCCTACCCCGTTTGCCGTAGCCTGGCTGGAACGCCGGATGTACCAGTCCATCCAAAAGACGCTGGAAAAGATAACCCACCAGCCCTTGGACGTCAGGTTTCAGGTAAAGAATGGCGCTGGGAGCGAGGCTGTGGAACCCTCCCCCGGGGATCTGAGTGTTGAATCACCTGTAGCCGATATGACGAACCATGGTCCAAACGGACACTTGCCCCGGTTGCCTAGTTTGAACCCAAAATACACGTTCAGATCCTTTGTAGTGGGCCCCTCCAACAGATTGGCCTGCAGCGCCGCGCAGGCGGTGTGCGAATCACCTGGCCGAGGCTACAATCCCTTATTCATCTACTCCGGTGTGGGGCTGGGTAAGACCCATCTGCTGCATGCTATAGGCCAAGTCTGCGCCAGCCAGGGTATGTCGGTGTTGTACGCCACGTCGGAGCAATTCACCAACGAGTTCATCTCGGCCATCAGGAACAGGACCACGGAAGAGTTTCGCAGCCGGTACCGCAGCGTACAGGTGTTGCTGATGGACGACGTGCATTTCCTGAGCGGCAAAGAACAAACCCACGAAGGGTTCTTCCACACGTTCAATGACCTGCATAATTCGGGCAACCAGGTAGTTATCACGTGCGACCGTCCTCCCAGGTCCTTGAATCTGTTGGAAGACAGACTGCGTTCCCGCTTCGAATGGGGGTTGATAGCGGATATACAACCTCCTGATTTGGAAACGCGCATGGCCATCCTTCTTTCGAAGGCTGATCAACTAGGAGCGCCTCTGTCGGAGAGTGTTTTGGAGTTGATTGCCAAGCGGGTGCAGAAGAACGTGCGTGAATTGGAAGGGAGCTTGAACCGGGTCGTCGCCTTCTCCCAACTCATGAACTGGCCGATCAATCTGGAGAACACCTCCCGCATTTTGGACGATCTCAACTTGGACGCAGCCCGCCATTCCATCGACCCGGACCAGATCATTCAGGCGGTTTCCCAGAATTTCAGATTGTCTCCGGGAGACCTGCTGGGGCGGAGCCGGACCAAGAGAATCGCCCAGGCGCGGCAGGTAGCCATGTACCTGCTCATCTACGAGCTGGAGCTATCTCCTACGCAAGTAGGCCGGTTGCTGGGCGGCCGGGACCATGCCACTGTCATCCACGGCGCCGGCAAGATCAACGGGGAGATAAACGAGGACGGCCAGTTGCGCCAGGATGTGCTAGCCATCAAAGAGGCTATCTTCACGCCGAGCGCCAGCGTACCTGTGGGAGTCTCAAGTGGATAACCCCACTTCGTTTGTGGATAAGCCTCCCCGATCTGTGGATAGCATTCTTTAGATTCGCTTTAGTCCAGAAACCCTACTTGGCGCTTTGCCGTTCCGCCAATAGTTCCGCGGCTAGTTCGCCATGCCGACTGTGCCTTTGGGGTAGAATGTCCTCATGAAGACCCACGTCATCGTAAAGACCCATGAAGTGGCCCTGAAAAAGAACAACCGGCCGTGGTTCATGAGCCGACTGGCGGGCAACCTGCGCAAGGCCACTCAGGGGACGGGTGTGAAGTCGGTTTGGCAAGGCCATTTGTTAGTAGGGCTGACGCTGGAAGAAGAGGAACAATGGGATTGCGTGGCGGCCCGGGTCAAGGACTGCTTTGGCGTCGCCAATTTCTTCAAAGCGTACGAGGTCTCGGCTGACCTCGACAGCGTGAAGGATGGATTGAGATCACTGTTGGGAGACCGGGAATTTGGTTCGTTCCGCATCACGTCCAATAGGGCCGACAAGGGATTCCCGGTTAGGTCCGCTGATATCAACCGCGACCTGGGAGCTTACGTTCAGGGCATAACAGGCGCGCGAGTAGACTTGACTCACGCGGACCTGGAAATCTTTGTGGACGTGCTGCCTAATGGCATTTTGATTTACTTTGGGAAGCTGGCCGGCTATGGAGGACTACCGGTAGGGGTCAGCGGTCACACCATGGCTATGCTTTCGGGCGGGATCGACTCGCCTGTTGCCGCATGGCACATGATGAAGCGGGGTTGCAGGGTGTCCTTCGCCCACTTTCACAGCTACCCGATTGTGGATGGGTCCTCCATGGAAAAAGCGGAGGAATTGGCTCGTCGTTTGACTCGACACCAATACGAGTCCAGGCTGTTTCTCGTTCCGTTTGGGGATATCCAGAAGCAGATCATTGTTTCAACAGACCCGGCCTACCGGGTGATTTTGTACCGTCGGTTGATGGTCCGCATTACGGAACGGCTTGCCTTAGACCATGGCGCCAAGGCCATGGTGACCGGGGAAAGCTGCGGCCAGGTCAGTTCTCAAACCTTGGACAACATGGCGGTAATCGACCAGGCGTCAAATATGCCTATTCTGAGGCCGCTGGTTGGATTCAACAAAGAAGAAATCGTTGGCATTGCCAGGAACATCGGCACCTATCCGATTTCGATACTTCCGGACCAGGACTGCTGCAGCTTGTTTGTCCCGAGGCATCCCGAAACCCACGCCGAACTGGAAAAAGTATGCCGCCTGGAGTCTATGCTTCCCGTAGATGATCTGGTTCAAGATGCTTTGGCCAAGACGGAGCGAAAAGAATTCCAATTTACCGGGTCTGTCTCGGACTGACCCAGGCCGGGACGGGATGTCCGGAACGTCAGAACAAATCAAGCAAGGTGGGCTGCCGCCGGTGTCCGCGGCCCAGCGACGGCGTTTGTTGGAGGGATTGCTGCGGGGTGTTTCCAGAAGTTTCTACCTGACCCTGCGGGTGCTGCCTTCCAGTTCGCGTCTTCCGGTGGGGGTTGCCTATTTGCTGGCGAGGGCCGCCGACACCATCTCCGATACAACTCTTCTGCCGCCTAGCCGGCGCTTGGACCATTTGCTGGTGTTCAGGGAACAGATTATTGGTCCAGCCGGGATGGACCCGCTACGGCAAATAGAAGACGAATTGACTGAGAAACAGTCACTGCCGGAGGAGCGGGAACTGCTGCGTTCTCTCCCGGAAGCCTTCGCATTGCTTGCAGGACTTGCCGAGCCTGACAGGTCTCACGTTCGGAGCGTAGTGGTGAACCTCACCAAAGGCATGGAGAGCGACTTGACGACGTTCCCGCCGGAAGACTCGGGCCTGGTGGGCTGCATCGAGGACGCCGCCACTCTGGACCAGTACGTCTACGACGTGGCGGGATGCGTTGGCGAGTTTTGGACGGCGGTCACCATGACCCACGTGCCGGCTTTGAAGGATGCAGGCCGTCAACAGATGTCTGAGACTTTCACGGAGTTTGGCAAGGCCCTCCAGTTGACCAATGTTCTGAGGGACATTCCCAGAGACCTGCGGATAGGACGATGCTACTTGCCCCGTATGCAACTGGCCGCAATGGGGCTGTCTCCAGAGGACTTACTGCAACCGTCTAACGGGTCGGCCGCGAGGCCTCTGTTGGTGGCCTGGCTGAAGACGGCATTGGAATACTACTCATCGGCGGAAAAGTACCTGTTGGCCATTCCCCGCAGGTGCCTTCGTATTCGCATGGCGGTCCTTTGGCCGATTGTCATTGGACTGGCGACCCTGGCCAGGCTGGCGCGCAATGAGGCCTGGCTGGACCCGGGCCACTCCACCAGGGTAAGCCGCGGCTGGGTGTACCGGACCCTTGCCTTGTCTTGGCCCAGTGTCCACTCGAATTTGGTTGTTAGCGCCTGGATATCCAGGCTGCGGAGAAAGGTGGAGGAGGCTCTATGAGTCGTAAATCGTTTCCCGGAGGGAGTTGATGCCGACATTTTCCGCCGACGGCGTGAACATCTACTACGAGACGACCGGCGAGGGTTTCCCGCTGGTGTGGTGCCACGAGTTCGGCGGATCCTACGAAAGCTGGGAGAGCCAGGTTAGGTATTTCTCCCGGCGCTACCGGGTTATTACCTACGCAGCCAGAGGATGGCCGCCGTCGGACGTGCCCACGGACGAAGAAGCCTACGCCCAAGACGTGCTGGTGAACGACCTGTACCTGCTGCTGAGGCACCTGGGAATCGAACAGGCGCACGTCGGGGGCCTGTCGATGGGAGGTAGCGTTACCTTGAACTTCGGCATCGCCCATCCGGAGATGGCCCGGTCTTTGATCGTAGCGGCGGCGGGCGCGGGGACGACGAACCGGGAGGAGTTCCTGGCCAACGGCCGGGTCACCAGCGACCGGCTGTTGTCCGAAGGGATGGCGCCGGTGGCTGCCGACTATGCCAGAATGGACCACCGGCTGCAGTTGCTGCGCAAAGACCCTCGGGGCTGGGAGGAGTTTTACCGGCTGCTGCTGGGCCATTCTCCGGTGGGGTCGGCGCTGACCTACCGGGGGTTCTTGATGAAGCGGCCGACCATCTTCTCCCTGGAGGAGAAGCTGAGGGCTTTGCAGACGCCGACGCTGATTATGGTTGGGGACGAAGACGAGCCTTGCATCGAGCCGGCCATATTCATGAAACGGAACATCCCGAGGTCAGGGCTGGCGGTCTTTCCCCAGAGCGGGCACGCCATCAACCTGGAGGAGCCGGACCTGTTCAACCGGACTGTGTGGGACTTCCTGACTTTGGTGGAAGCGGGCCGCTGGGCACAGCGGGGGGAGTAGACTCCACTTAACGGCCGGGGTCAGGCCTGCAGGTCGCTGATCAGGCGCTTGAAGCGGGCTTCTGAGCCGGGCCCCACGGGCTTGAAGGCGATGACCATGTCGTCGATGACGCCGTCGTACCGGGCCTTCAACCGGTCTGCCAACTTTTCGTAGACGCCGGATACGGAGAAGGCGTCGATCATTTCGTCGCTGATCAACGCGGGCATTTCGTCCCATTTGCCTTCCAGAGAGAGGTCGTGCAACCGCAGGCCAACGTCCTGGAAGCCGTGGAGTTCCAGCACGGGGTGGTAGGTCCTGGTGGAGAAGTAGAAACCCAGCCGGTTCCTGACGATTTCTCGCTCGGCGTCAACCGTTTTCTGGTCCGGGCCAGTAATGACGAAGCCGGTGCCGTGGACGTTGATGTCGTTTAGCGAGCGGCCGGCTTTCTCGGCCCCCTTGGCGATGTTGGGCCTGATGACCTGGGAGATGTATTCGGGGGAGCTGATTACGTGGAAGGACAGGCCGTCGGTTACCTCGCCGGCCACCCGGCAGGTATAGGGATTCACGCCGGTAATGTAGACCGGGGGCCGGCCGGTTGGACAGGCGCCGGGGCTGAAATAGGGAGTCATCAGGTCGAACTGGTAGAAGCGCCCCTGGAAGTCCAGGTCTTTGCCGTCCAGCCAGTTGTCCCAGATGGCGTGGAGGGATTGGACGTACTCCCGCATGCGAGGAGCGGGGGAGTCCCACTTTACGGAGAAACGGCGCTCGACGTGGCCCTTGACCTGGGTGCCGAGGCCCAGGCGGAACCGCCCGCCGGAGAAGTTCTGCAGGTCCAGGGCGGCGTAGGCCACGACCATGGGCGAGCGGGGGAAGGCCAGGGCCACCCGGGTCTGGAGGGTCACCCGGGACGTGGCGGCGGCGGCGAGCAGTATTGGGAAAAAGGGGTCGTGGTTGGTCTCGTCGGCGCAGAGGCCGTCGAATCCCATGGACTCGGCCCAGCGGGCCTCCTCCGGGATGCCCTTCAGGTCGCTGGTGGTCATGCGGAAGATTGCCCTGAAAGCGATTGCCGTCTCCTTGGTGGGACTATTGGTCGGGGAGTTGCCTAGCCACCCTGTTCATCCTTCGAGAGCCTCAGGACGAACGGACCCGGCCCACCCCATTCATCCTTCGATTTCCCTCAGGACGAACCGGGGGGGCTGAGGTGCTTGCGCAAGGGTAACTCCACAGGTCAGGAGCCTTTGAAGATGTTGAAGGCGGCGCCCTGGGGATCCATCAGGGCGGCGAAGCGGCCGATGCCGCCGGGGATATCGGTTGCGGGCACCAACACGCTGCCTCCCAGGGACTGGACCTGGGCCACCGTCCGGTCTACATCGACCACTTCGTAGTAGACTCCCCAATGGGGTGGGAAGGAACCCATATCCGGGGTAATCTGCATTACCCCGGCTACCTCCGTGCCCTGGGCCTTGAGGATAATATAGTCCATCTCTTCCGTGATTTCTGCCCGCTCCAGGCCAAGCAACCGGGAATAGAAGTCAACAGCGGCCTCGGAGTCGGTGGTAAGCAGCTCGTGCCAGGTCAGAGCGCCGGGCTCGAACTTCACCCTTGCCCCGATTTTCTGGTTGGGCTTCCAGGCTTTGAAGACAGCGCCCTGGGGGTCCCGGATAGATGCCAGGCGGCCGGCTTCGAAGACGTCGAAGGGGCCATCGAGGACCGCGCCGCCCAAGTCTGCCGCCTGCCCGGCGACGGAGTCGACGTCGTTCACGGTGATGTAGGTGTTCCAGTGGGGCGGGATGCCCTGTTCCCGTTCCTCTTCCATTTGCGGGGTGATGGCGGCGGCTTCCAGGCCGTTGATTTTCTGCATGTGGAAGAGGGCGTCAGGGCCTATGGGCATGGGCAGGGGGTCGTCTTCCCAACCGAACAAGGCGCCGTAAAAGCTCACTGCAGCGGCGGGGTCGGTGGTGGACAGGTCGGCCCAACAAGGTGCGCCGTGGGAGTGGGAAGTTATTTCGGGCATGTGGTTAGCGTTCTCCTTTTCGGGGTCCCGCCGGATGTAGGCCAGGACCGATTCTTGCCAATTGAGACATTTCGGGACATTTGGGGACATTGCCTATCTGGAGGAGGTGTCCCAAGCGGACCATGATTAGGTTTGAAGGCCGGCAATAAGGCGATGCCAAGGCTTTCCGAGCGGATATCGAAGGGTTGTCGCGCGGAGCCACTATCGGGCAAAATTCTGGATCCACTCTCAGTTCCTCTCATATCCTCCCATTGGGAGGACAAGGGGGCGGTCCCGCCCAAAGGGGTCTTGGTTCCTGTTTTGGCAATCACGAGATCTAAGTATAGGTATGGGGTTTCGGGGCCGTCAAGGGTGGAAATGACAGTGGCCGGAGCTAAAGCGCGGCTCTGTCAGGCCAAGACCAAGGCTAGCATTATTAACGTTATCGTGATGGCCGCCAAGAGTGCGAAGCAGCCCCGCGGTTGGCGCTGAAGCCTTCGCTGGGCGGCGCGGTGGTCCCAAGGGGCGGTGCCAGGGCCATGTCTCCAGAAGCCTCGGCGGTTGGACCGGGCCTGCTCCTCTGCGGCGGCGAAGCCGAATTCCTCGCCGCCGAAGCGGCTGTACCAGCGGGCGTGGCCCTGCTCGATTAGGATGCGGTTGACGGACTGGTGGCGGCCGGCTGATTGGTGATACAGCAGCACAACGAGCCGGTGGTAGTGGTCGACGTCGACGACCTCCATGCGCAGGCCCTTGGTGCACCATACCAGCCGCCACAGGGCTTGTTGGGCCTCGGGTCCGAAGTCCTGGTCTCTTTCGGGGGCGTCGATGCCGAACAGCCGGACGGGAAGCTCGGAGTCGGTGGCGTTGGGGTCCCGGACCACCCACAGGGAGTCGCCGTCGGGTACTGAGGTAATCCAGACGGGGACGGCCCTGCTGGAGTGGGCGTCGGGGTTGTTGGGGGTGGGTCTTACCAATGTTTTAGGATGTGGTCGGCGATCCCTACCGCGATGCGGGCACCTACGGGGTTGCTGGCTCCGAAGAATAACTCAAACATGGGAGAATTCTTGGAGTTTCTGAATGTTCGCTGAGTTGGTGCCACCTCGGCGAAAACCGCTTTCAGTCGTTCGCGGAATCGGTCTGCGATCTGTAGGCTTCCCTTTAGCCGTTCATAGCCAGGAGCAGGCTCGAATAGCGAGAGCTGTTGAGATTCTTGATAGAAGTCTTGCCAATATCGGCTGTCACCGAATATCCGGTCCAATTGCGCTGCCAATGCCGGTGACGGCGAGCCATCTCTTGGCATCAACCTTGCAATTGCACCGACAGGAAACAGGATCCAGCAGTCTATCTGTTCAGTATTGGCTATCGCCTCTATGGTGGACCAGGATACTGCGGTTGCAAAAGGGTCAAGGAACACGACTGCGCGGTCACTGGGATGGAGGTTAGCACAGAATCTTGGGAGCATCTTATTTGCGTCTTCACGACGAACTTCGATCTCTCGGTGAGGAACCTCACGGCGCAACTCATTTAGAGCCCAAAAACGTTGGGGGTCGATCTCGCAGAACACGAGCTTGTCGAACGGTTTGTCTTGGATTGCCAAAGCCCTTTGTGGTGACCCGGCGTGAAGGGATCGAAAGTCGTGGTAATCGTCGTGGCAGTATTCGGCGTTCAGGGTGAACGACCCTTGGCCAGCGAAGGCATCTACGTAGATCAGGCTAAAGGGTTGGTCCTTCAACGCCGTGGTATAGGCATCAAGGTAGCGCTCAAGTATGTTCAGCTTCTCGAGGGTCCATGACCCTCCGAACGATGTCCCTGCCACCGGTTACCCCGATACTGCCGGCATCTGCAGCCACTGCTTGCCGTCAATTACTGCGCCGCCGCCGCCGCGCTTCTTGCGGACACCGCCAAGTTGCTTGAGAAAGAAGTCCACGCCGGCGGAAACGCATTGGTCTCGCAGGTAGCGGACCCAGTCCAAGTGCATGGGACGGGCGTGAGGTCCGCTTTCACCACCAACTATGACCCAGTTTACCGAACCATCGTTCAGCCACTGGGTTAGGTCGGTGCGCTCCAGCAACGGCTCCGCTGACACGAAACGCACAGTTGCAGGGATTCGGGCTAACACGGTGAGCCGCGGCGCGTATTTCTGGCTTTCTACCGATGTCCCCATCCATACGTTTTCAGGCCAACCACCGGGAAATTGGTCTTGGTGCTGGTTCCACCAGGCCGCAGCTCTTCCCGGCCTTTTCGTCAGAATTTGAAAGACGTGCCCGCCGCTGGAAATAGCTTCCTGCATCGTTGCGAAGACTTGGGACACGAATGTGAAGGGGACTTTTGGATGGAATAGATCGGACATGCTGTTGACGAACACGCGGCGCGGTTTTTTCCAGGCCAGCGGAACTGTTAGCCGGTACTCCAGGAGTTGTATATCATCGGGCATTGTCTCGTACCCAGGGACCCCCATTCCCCTCAGGCGAGGATATAGGGCGAACATGTAGCAATTGTCACAACCGGGCGAAACGCGGGTGCAGCCCGTCAACGGGTTCCAAGTCTCGTCGGTCCATTCTATTGCGGAAGACATCCCATCTCTCCCTTCAGTCCCTTCGTGCAACCCCGCACTATAAGCAATTTTACTAGAGTCGGTCTACGGGCTCGTGTCAGTGGGTGGTGGTCGAAATGTTGAGTTTCGAGGCAAAACAAAAAGCCGGACTAAGCAGCCCGGCTTCTTTGATGGTGCTTTCAACGGAATATTGGCAGGTGAGATCAGGGACTACAGGTTCCGCATGCCTTGTACCCAGCTCGTATGGCTTCACGGTGAGAACGGAAGGTGATCAGGTTGCCGGGCCATATATGAAGCGACCATTCGCAATCGGGCCTATGAAATTTCTGCCTGCTGGCACTTGCATGAAAGAGACTAGCTTTATCTATCGCTAAAGTCACACCCATCCTCCGTGTTCTAACTCTGTAGGTATCTGGTATCACTCTCGATGACCACCAATTTACTTAGTCATCCATTCCGGATAGTTCTTCCGATAGTTTAGCCACGCCATTTTCTTGCCCGTCTTGCAACCGTCACCACGCAAGTCTCATCCAACGAGACAACGACATAGCAGTTAAGCCAAGGTTCGATCTCCCGGTAGGCCACTTCACCCATCGCGGCTCGTGCCCTTAATCGAGCTTTCCTGTCCATCATGCAGGAAATGCCTTTTTTGCTATACTGGCGTCTTCCATACGTGATTAGAGCAACCGTTGCTTCTTCTGGTATCCCTCGTTGTTGTGAGCGCTTCGCTGCATGTTGTGAAATACGGATAGTGAACCCCTCCTTGTGCTTATATTTATAACAAGTTATCGCGAAAATCCCCCCTCCCTAAAATTGAAGGGCTTATATAGTGTAGCACCAATGGGCGCGGGTTGTCAAATAGAAAAGACGAAAAACCTACTTCCATACGGTAGCTCTTGAGAGGTTGGCCGGCTTCCATTCCTGCAACTAGAGATAACGTCGCCACCTTGGATATCTGACCATTACGAAAAAGCCGGGCTAAGCAGCCCGGCTCGTTGGCGGCGTTTTAGCAGTGAATGGCGGAAGGAAGGTGGTTGGTAGCGGTGCTCTTGGGGGATGTAGTTAGCGCTGGCTGGCGTGGAGTATAGTCATGCCTACGAGGTCGTCACCGTTGTAGCGCAGGATGATGTCGTCGTCGGTAAGCTCGCTGTCGGTGACTAAGACCGAAGGGTCAAAGCGGATGTATAGGACATCAGCCTCTTCGTCGTAAGACGACGTTAGACTGCTGTTGAGAAACTGCTCGGCCTTCGGAGCCATACTCAAGTATTCGGTCAGGTCTTTCAGGGCCATATTTGCCCCCTTCTTCGCAACGAGGCTGTCCGGCTTGTCGAGTATGCGGTGATGATAAAGCCGTCGCCGTCCAACTCTTTGTATACTACCACAAGCCACCTGGCGGGTCCGATTTCCCGGATGGCCAGCAGTTCACCGACTCGCCCGGCCACTACCACGTCTGGATGCCCGACTGTTTCAAGGACGCCTTGCCGATGGTTGGTGAGATCTTCATGCGACTCCACCACGTGGGCCCACCGTTCGTCGGTTAAGCGAACTCGGGCGCCAAGCGGAGAAGTTACAATGTCAGCCACGGGTGACCTTGAGAAGATTCCCGTTCTCGTCCACTACGTGGTGGAAATCCTCTAGCCTTCGCGCTGCCGCAGCCCGAATGCTCTCGTCGAATAGATCGCGGAATCTGGGTTGGAGTACGTGGTATTCGACGGCCAAGTCCAGTCGATCGTGTTCCCAGAGCCGGGTTAACCCTACTTGAGCATCTACTGCGTTGAGCAGGCGACGGGCAGTTTCCACGCCACCGTGTTCTTCTAGCATCATTCTGAATCGCGTGGCGTGGTAGTCGAATTCTTTGGCCTCTTGGTGAATGTGAATCATAGCCCGATGAAATTCTGTCGTCAGGTCAGACATCCTTCCTCCCGGCAACGTCGGCTAATGGCAAGAAAAAGCCGGACCAAGCAGTCCGGCTCTTTGGTGGCGCTTTAACCGCTGAATAGCGGAAGGAAGAGTTGGTCGTTGGTTGTAGGTCCCCCGGCTGGGCCGGGGGTCCGGCGGACTTTCTCAGGGGACCGCTTCCTCAGCCCGAGAGCTGCGCCGAAGCGCTTTGGCTCAATCGGACGGCTTTGGAAGCGGAACACCCGCCGGTTCGACCTAGGAGTTGGGCCCTGCCTCCGTCCGCCTAAGAGACGGACAACAGGCGAGGCCTGATCTCCCTAGAAAGGAGGTGATCCAGCCGCACCTTCCGGTACAGCTACCTTGTTACGACTTCGTCCCAGTCACCAAGCCCGACCTCGGCGCCTGCTTCCCTTGCGGGTTAGCTCAGCGACTTCAACCGTTCTCGGCTTCCATGACGTGACGGGCGGTGTGTACAAGGCCCGGGAACGTATTCACCGCAGTGTGCTGACCTGCGGTTACTAGCGATTCCGCGTTCATGCAGGCGGGTTGCAGCCTGCAATCCCAACTGAGGCCGGCTTTGGTGGGATTGGCTCCAGCTCGCGCTTTCGCAGCCCATTGTACCGGCCATTGTAGCGTGTGTGTAGCCCAGGGCATAAGGGCCATGATGATTTGACGTCATCCCCACCTTCCTCCTCCTTGTGGGAGGCTGTCTCGCTAGAGAAGATAACTAGCGACAAGGGTTGCGCTCGTTGCGGGACTTAACCCAACACCTCACGGCACGAGCTGACGACAACCATGCAGCACCTGTGGAGGCTTCCCGAGTTACCCCGGGATCGTCACCCTTTCGGGTTCCTACTACCAGCATGTCAAGCCCTGGTAAGGTTCTTCGCTTAGCATCGAATTAAACCACACGCTCCACCGCTTGTGCGGGCCCCCGTCAATTCCTTTGAGTTTTAGCCTTGCGGCCGTAGTCCCCAGGCGGGATGCTTATCGCGTTAACTGCGGCACAGGGGGGGTCGATACCCCCTATACCTAGCATCCATCGTTTAGGGCGTGGACTACCTGGGTATCTAATCCAGTTTGCTCCCCACGCTCTCGCGCCTCAGCGTCAGGCACAGCCCAGAAGGCCGCTTTCGCCACTGGTGTTCCTCCCGATATCTACGCATTTCACCGCTACACCGGGAATTCCGCCTTCCTCTACTGCCCTCTAGCCGAATAGTATCCCTTGACCTCTCCCAGTTGAGCCGGGAGCTTTCACAAGAGACTTATCCAGCCGCCTACGCGCTCTTTACGCCCAGTGATTCCGGGTAACGCTCGCTCCCTACGTATTACCGCGGCTGCTGGCACGTAGTTAGCCGGAGCTTATTCCCAAGGTACCGTCCTTTCTCTTTCCTTGGAAAAGGGGTTTACAGCCCTAAGGCCTTCATCCCCCACGCGACGTCGCTGGGTCAGGCTTTCGCCCATTGCCCAAAATTCCCTGCTGCTGCCTCCCGTAGGAGTGGGGGCCGTGTCTCAGTCCCCCTCTGGCTGATCGTCCTCTCAGACCAGCTACCCGTCATCGGCTTGGTAGGCCGTTACCCCACCAACAACCTGATAGGACGCGAGCCCCTCCTCCGGCGCCCGGAGGCTTTCATCCTCTCGCCAAGGCGGGAGGATCGTATGCGGGATTAACATCAATTTCTCGAAGCTATACCCCACCGGAGGGCAGGTTACTCACGCGTTACTCAGCCGTCTGCCGCTTTCCTTTGCGGGCCGAAGCCCGCAAGGCACGCTCGACTTGCATGCATTAGGCGCGCCGCCAGCGTTCACCCTGAGCCAGGATCAAACTCTCTTTAATGAGAACCTTACTTCCTTCCACTATTCAGTTGTTAAAGTGCCAAAGCCGCCCCGGAGGGCGACTAGGCTACGTAGTATATCGGCGGGGGTGGGGCGTGTCAAGGCGATTGAGCGGGGGAGGGGCTGCCCGTTGGTGTGTGTTGTTGAGGGTCGGCTGGCCAGGGGGATATAATTTCAACGTTATGCAGGTTAGAGACGTGGGCGAATTCGGCGTTATCGAGTTGCTGAACGAGATGATAGTGGAGCAGCGGGTCCAAGGAGTGGGCGCTGGGGACTCCGGCTGCAGTCTCCTGGTGGACACCGGGGACGATGCGGCGGCCTGGAGCGTTGGCGAGACCACCGAGTTGTTGACGACCGACACGATGGTGGAGGGGGTGCACTTTACCCGCGAGACCACCCCGTGGAGCGACCTGGGGTGGAAGGCGTTGGCGGCGAACATAAGCGACATCGCCGCCATGGGAGGGCTGCCCAAGTATGCCGTGGTGACCCTGGGGCTGCCCCCGGAAACCGAGGTCGAAGACATACGGGAGTTGTACCGGGGCATGCTTGAGATAGCCAACGCCTGCGGCGTCTCCGTGGTGGGGGGGGACATGGTGCGTTCGGACTCGGTGTTCATAACCATTGGCCTTACCGGCGTGCATCCGGGCCAACCTATGGTGAGGTCGGCCGCACAAGCGGGCGATGAGGTGGCGGTGACGGGGCCTGTGGGGTGTTCCGGCGGAGGGCTGAAGCTGATGCTGGAGAGTCCCCAGGCACCGGGCGAGGCGGCGGACTATTTGCGGCAACGACACCGGCGACCCGAGCCAGCGGTGGCAGAGGGCCGGATACTGGCGGAAAACGGAGCTTGCGCCGCCATGGACGTGAGCGACGGGTTGGCCGACGATCTTTCCAAGTTGTGCTGCGCCAGCGGTGTTGCCGCTCGTATATTCGCCGACCAAGTCCCGGTGCATCCTTTCTTGAGGGAGGTATTTCCGGAGGGAGCGACCGGGTTGGCCCTTACGGGAGGAGAGGACTACGTTCTGCTTTTCACCGCGGCTCCCGGACTGATGCGTTCGGTGCTGCCCCTGTTGCCCGACGGGGCTGCGGTCATCGGCGAAACGGTGGCCGGCGAGCCGGGGCAAGTGACGGTGGTGGACTCTGCGGGCGTGGAAACTTCGGCAGGCCGCAGGGGGTGGGACCACTTTGGCGGCTGAGGGACGACGGATGGACCGGTCCCTGCGCATCAAGAGCAACAGCGCCGAGGAGACGCGGGAGATAGGCCGCGTCATCGGCGAACAGGCGCAGCCGGGGGACGTTTACCTGCTGACCGGGCCCCTGGGGGCGGGAAAAACGTGCCTGTCGCAGGGTATCGGCCGTGGGTTGGGGGTCAAGGAAGACCTGCGCAGCCCGACGTTCGTGCTGATGACCCGGCGCCAGGGGAGGCTGACGCTGCACCACCTGGACTTGTACCGGATAGACGACCCCCTGGAGGTGTGGGACCTGGGGATAGACGAGCAACTGTTCGACCAGGGCGTGTGCGTCGTGGAGTGGGCGGACAAGGCGGCGGAGTTGTTTCCGGAGGAAAGCTGCTGGATAGCCATGGACTATGTCCAGGACGGCGGGGGCAGGGAAGAAGGGGAGGGCAGGGCCGCGGTGGTGTCGGCGGCGTCTCCCCGGTTCACCCAGATAATGGACAAGCTTGCCGATGCCTTTTCGCCGGTTGAGGAAGCCGCCTAAGCTGTGCTGCTGGCGATCGATACCTCCACCAGACATGCCGGGGTGGCCGTTTGCGACGACGGCCGGGTGCTTTCCAGCCGGTGCTGGCGCTCGTCGGTGAACCATTCGGCGGAACTGATGCCGGCGGTAGACCAAATTCTGCGGTCTCACGGGCTGGCCCCCGGCGATTTGAGCGGGATTGCGGTGGCGCTGGGGCCTGGCGGATTCGGCGCTTTGCGGGTGGGAATGAGCGTGGTCAAGGGGTTGGCCTTCACGTCGGGAACTCCGGTGGTGGGGATTGGCACCTTGGACCTGGAGGCGCACGCTTTTCTGCAATCGGGCTTGCCGGTGCGCGCGATGCTGGACGCAGGGCGCAAGGAGGTTGCGTCGGCCCTGTTTGGTAAGGACGGTGCGCGGGCCAGGGAGGACATGGTGTGTACGGCGGAGGAACTGGTGGAGGGGATAGACGAGCAGACACTGTTCTGCGGTGAGGCGGTTGCAAGCTGGGGCGATGTGATTAGAGAACGGCTGGGCGGTCTAGCCGTGGTGGCGGATTCTGCGCCGTCCCAAAGGGCCTGGGCCCTGGGCCGGTTGGGTTGGGAGCGGCTTGCTGAAGGTAAGACAGAGGACTTGGCCTCGCTGCAGCCCAATTACCTGAGGATGCCCAGCATCGGCAGGCCCAAGCAAAGGGACCGGGCGCCGCAGAGGTCGTGAGGGTCGCCAGGCTACGCACAGCTTGGACGCCAGACCGGCGGCGTTAATCCAGAGGAGGGAATAGTTAGATAGCTATGGAAATGACCTTAGTCCTGGTTAAACCAGATGGAGTGCAGCGGGGGTTAGTGGGCGAGATAATATCCCGGCTGGAAAGGCGTGGCCTGAAGCTGGCTGCCATGAAGCTGATGCAGGTGGATGAAGCAATGGCGCGGCAGCATTACGGAGAACACGTGGACCGGCCTTTCTTCCCAGGGCTGGTGGAGTTCATCACGTCGGGGCCGGTGGCGGCGATGGTGTGGGAGGCGGACAACGCAGTGGAGACCGTCCGGACGACTATGGGAGAAACTAGTCCCGCCGCGGCGAGTCCCGGGACGATCCGGGGAGACCTGGCCCTGGACATCGGGAGGAACCTGGTGCACGGTTCGGACAGCGTGGAGTCGGCCAAGCGAGAGGTGGCGTTGTTCTTCTCGCCGGAGGAGATACTGGACTACGGCCGGAGCACGGACCCCTGGATTAAAGAACCCTGACGACCTGAGGGGCCTGGGACCACAAGGTCTCCAAGTGGTAGTACTCTCGCTCGTCGGGGCTGAAGATGTGGACTATAACGTCGCTGAAGTCCAGCAATACCCAACCGGAGGCGGGGGCGCCTTCGCGGTGAAAGCGTTTCACTTGAGCGTCCTTCAGGGCCTGGGTGAGGTCGTCCTCCAAGGCTTCTATTTGGCGGGCGGAGTCGGCCGACATGATGACGAAATAGTCGGCAAAGGGGGCAACGCCGCGCAAGTCGAGCATCACGATGTCGGCGGCCAGCTTGTCCGACGCCACTTCCACGACCAGGCGGGCTAATTCGTTGGAATCCAGGCCTTTCACCTTCGGGAGCGGGATAACTCAACCCTATCTCGAGTATAAGCTTCAGCCTGTAGGCGGTCAACCGGAATTGGCGCAACGGCCGGCGCCTCCCTGATAGGGCGGGAAATAATTTGTTAGGCTTTTGGCTTGCGGTAGTTTGTGATATATTTAACGGAACGTCTGAAGGGGTCTCTAGCAATGCCTGCGCAGGTACGCGACAGGACGCCTAAAGCACGTGTTCCCCCACTCTTGGAGCCACCGTCGATAGATTGGCAATTGTTGGGCATTAATTGATGAACCACTTGAAAGGACTGGCGCAACGAGGCCTGTATTCGCCGGAGCAAGAACACGATGGCTGCGGCGTGGGCGTTGTCGCCGACATCAGGGGCAGGAAGTCCCACCAGATAGTCGAGGAAGGCGTCCAGGTGCTGGTCAACCTTGGCCACCGGGGGGCCGCGGGCAGCGACCCGGAGACGGGCGACGGGGCCGGGGTCCTGATACAGATGCCTCACGATTTCCTCCAACGGGAGTGTTCCAAGCTGGGGATCGCTCTCCCAGGCCCCGGAGAGTACGGCGTGGCGATGATGTTCATGCCCCCTCAGGCTGAAGGCTTGGCAAAGTGCCAGGCTTTGACGGCCAAGGCCGTCGAGGACGCGGGTCTGAAGTTGCTGGGGTGGCGGGACGTGCCGGTAGACCCCGGCCAGGTGGGACAAGACGCCCAGGCGGTCCTGCCACACATCCAGCAGGCCTTCATCGGCGCGGGTTCGCAGCATCTCAGCACCGAGGAACTGGAGCGGAAGCTCTACGTAGCACGCAAGGTCATCGAGCATACCAACAGGGAGTGGGGAGTCACCGAGGAAGAGGACGATTACTTTTACGTCTGCAGCATGTCCTGCAGCACCGTCGTATATAAGGGACTGATCCACGCCCGGCAACTGGCGGGTTTCTACCTGGACCTGACGGACCCGGAGTTAACCAGCGCCTTTGCGCTGGTGCACTCGAGATTCAGCACCAACACCCTGGGCCACTGGAAACTGGCCCACCCCTACCGCTACCTGGCCCACAACGGCGAGATCAACACGCTGCGCGGCAACCTGAACTGGATGCACGCCAGGGAGGCCCGGTTCGAGTCTCCCCTGTTCGGCGACGACATGGCCCGGGTCCCTCCGGTCATGTATCCAGGCGCCAGCGACACGGCCAGCATCGACAGCGCGCTGGAGTTGCTGCTCATGACCGGCCGGGACCTGGACCACGCCATGCTGATGCTGATTCCCGAGGCTTGGGAACAGCACGAAAGCATGCCGCAGGAGAAAAAAGACTTCTACGAGTATCACTCATGCCTTATGGAGCCCTGGGACGGGCCGGCGATGATAGTGTCGACAAACGGGCGCAGCATCTGCGCGCTGCTGGACCGCAACGGCTTTCGTCCGTTCAGATACCTGGTGACCAAGGACGACAAGCTAGTGATGGCCTCGGAAACGGGGGTGCTGGACATCCCGGCCTCGGACGTAAAAGAGAAGGGCAGGCTGCGGCCGGGGCGGATGTTCGAGGTGAACCTGGAACAGGGGCGGATAATCGGTGATGAAGAACTGAAACACGCTCTGGCGAGCCGCAAGCCCTACGGGCAATGGTTGAAGGAAAACAAGGTTTCTATTGAAGACCTTCCTGCGCCGAAGGGCAAAGGCGCCGGTGAATCTTCCGACGGGCGCTGGGGCTATTCCAGCCGCGCAGAGTTGCGGCAGCAGCAGCGGGCATTCGGCTACACCAGTGAAGAGTTGCGGATGCTGACCGCGCCGATGGCCTTGCACGGGGCCGAGGTGGTGGGGTCCATGGGGAACGACGCGCCGCTGGCGGTGCTGTCGGACAACAACCAGCTTCTGTTCAACTACTTCAAGCAGCTATTCGCCCAGGTGACAAATCCGCCGCTTGACGCCATCCGGGAAGACCTGGTGACGTCTATGGAAGCGTTCATCGGCAGCGAGCAGAACCTGTTCGAAGAGACGCCGAAACACTGCCATCAGTTGAAGTTGAAATCGCCCATTATCAGCGGCGAGGAACTGGCGAAAATCCAGGAGATCGATGCGGGCGAGATCCGGTGCGCGACCCTGTCGTCGCTGTTCGATGCTGACGGCGGCCCTGGCGCCTTGAAGGCCGGACTGGACCGGTTGTGCGCTGAGGCGTCTCAGGCGATACGGGACGGGAACTCGATAATCGTTCTTTCAGACAGGGAAGTGGACGGCAAGCATGCGCCCATTCCCAGCCTGCTGGCCACGTCGGCCGTGCATCACCACCTGATACGGGAAGGCAGCCGCACAAAGGCGGGGCTGGTAGTGGACTCAGGGGAGCCCAGGGAGGTGCACCACTTCTCGGTGCTCATCGGATACGGCGCAGGAGCGATACACCCGTACCTGGCGCTGGCCTCGGCCCGTGAGCTGGCAGAGGCGGGAGAATTGAACGGCACCAAGCCCGACTACGCCGAAAAGAACTTCATCAAGGCCAGCGAAAAGGGCGTGCTGAAGGTGATGTCCAAGATGGGCATATCCACGGTGCAGAGCTACCGCGGGGCGCAAATCTTCGAGGCGGTCGGGCTGAGCTCCGATCTAGTAGACCAGTATTTCACATGGACGCCGAGCCGCGTCGAGGGAATAGGCCTGGACTCGGTTGAAGCCGAGGTGTTGCAACGGCACCAGTCGGCCTTCGGCTCTCCCCACGTTGCGGGCGAGTCCGAGTTGGACTTTGGAGGGGCTTACCAGTGGCGCGTCCACGGGGAGTTCCACCAGTGGAACCCGGAGGTCATCGCCAAGCTGCAAGACTCGACGAGGTCGGGGAACAGGGAACTCTACCGGGAATTCGCGAACCTGGTGAACGACCAGAGCCGGAAGATGGCGACGTTGAGAGGACTGCTGGAGTTCAAGAAGACGGTGACGCCGGTGCCCCTGGAAGAGGTGGAGCCGGCGTCGGAGATCGTGAAGCGTTTTGCCACCGGGGCCGTGTCCCTGGGGTCCATCAGCAAAGAGGCCCACGAGACCATGGCCATAGCCATGAACCGGATGGGGGCACGGAGCAACACGGGAGAGGGCGGCGAGGACTACCGGCGTTACCAGTTGGACCCCAACGGGGACTCGCGCAGCAGCGCGGTGAAACAGGTGGCATCGGGCCGGTTTGGCGTGACGGCCAATTACCTGGTGAACGCCACGGACTTGCAAATCAAGATGGCCCAGGGATCGAAGCCTGGTGAAGGCGGTCAACTGTCCGGCCACAAGGTGGACGAATACATCGGTTGGATTCGCCGAACGACGCCTGGGGTGGAGCTGATCTCGCCGCCGCCGCACCACGACATATATTCCATCGAAGACCTGGCCCAACTTATCCACGACCTGAAGAACATTAATCCAGAGGCCAGGATACACGTGAAACTGGTAGCGGAAGTGGGCGTAGGCACCATCGCCGCGGGGGTATCGAAAGCCCATGCGGACGTGGTGCTTATCAGCGGCCATGACGGCGGCACCGGGAATTCCCCGGAGACTTCGATAAAGCACGCCGGGCTTCCCTGGGAACTGGGCATTGCCGAGACGCAGCAGGTGCTGGTGGCCAACGGACTGCGAAGCCGCATTGCGGTACAGACGGACGGCCAACTGAAAACGGGCCGGGATGCAGCCATTGCCGCCCTACTGGGAGCCGAGGAGTTCGGCTACGCCACGGCGGCCCTCATCGTTTCCGGCTGCATCATGCTGCGCAAGTGTCACCTGGGGACCTGCTCCGTAGGGGTAGCGACCCAGGACCCGGAGTTGCGGATGAAGTTCAGCGGCCGGCCGGAATACCTGATCAACTACTTCACGTTTATTGCGGAAGAGATGCGGCAAATCATGGCCGACCTGGGGTTCCGGACGGTGAATGAGATGATTGGCCGGGTAGACGTGCTGGACGCTCGCAAAGCCGTAGACCACTGGAAAGCCCAAGGACTAGACCTCTCCAAGCTCCTTTACAGAGAAGATGACTGGGCACTCGGCCCGGCAAACTTCTGCTCAGAAGAGCAAGACCACGGGTTGGAGAGGGCGTTAGACCATCAGCTAATTGAGCTGGCCCAACCGGCATTGGAAAGCAAGCAGCAGGTGGAAATCGATTTGCCGATAAGCAATTCCAACCGTACCGTGGGAGCGATGCTGAGCGGCAGGATTTCCAAGAAGTACGGTGAAGACGGCCTGCCCCCGGAGACTATCAAGGTCAAGTTCAGCGGCTCGGCCGGGCAGAGCTTTGGAGCATTCCTGGCGCAGGGGGTTGACATACGCCTGGAGGGCGACACTAACGACTACATGGGCAAGGGCATGACCGGAGGACGCATCGTGGTATGCCCGCCGCCTGACGCGGGTTTCGTCCCAGAGGAAAACGTCATCGTTGGAAACGTGGTCTTGTACGGCGCCACGGGAGGGCGGGTGCACATCAGGGGCATTGCCGGAGAGCGATTCTGCGTCCGCAACAGCGGGGTCCAAGCCGTGGTGGAGAGCGTGGGCGACCACGGGTGCGAGTATATGACCGGCGGGGTAGTCGTCGTGCTTGGGAAAACGGGGCGAAACTTCGGCGCTGGGATGAGCGGCGGTGTGGCATTCGTCTACGATGCGGACGGGGACTTCGACACACGCTTCAACTCCGGTCTGGCCGACCTGGAAGCAGTTGACGGCCTGGAAGACATCGCCTTACTCAAGGGCATGGTCCAAGACCATCTGACCCTTACGGGCTCCGGCCCGGCGCGTGAAATATTGGGCCAATGGAACGAGTCGCTGGGGCGGTTCAAGAAGGTCATGCCCCGGGACTATCGCAGAGTATTGGAAGAAAGAAAGCTCAGGGAAGCGGCAGGAGAAAAAACGGAGGTAGGGGCCGTTTCCAATGGGTAAACCCACCGGATTCATGGACTCAGACCGGAAGCCCCCCGAGCGGCGGCCGGCGCCTGAGAGAAAGTCGGATTTCCGGGAGTTCTACCAGCCTTGGCCGGAGAGCCACGCCAAGGAGCAGGGGTCCCGGTGTATGGACTGCGCCGTGCCGTTCTGCCACATGGGCTGTCCCCTGGGAAACGTAATCCCGGAGTTCAACCACCAGGTGTACCTGGGCAACTGGCAACAGGCCCTTGCGGTGCTGTCGACCACCAATAATTTTCCTGAGTTCACTGGGCGCATCTGCCCGGCCCCGTGCGAAGCGTCCTGCGTCTTGAGCATCAACTCGGACCCGGTAACGATTGAGTACATCGAGAAGGCCATAGCCGACCGGGGATTCGAAGAGGGCTGGATCAAGCCGCAACCCCCTGAGGTACGGACGGGCAAGAAGGTGGCGGTGGTGGGTTCGGGACCCGCGGGCCTGGCGGCCGCTCAACAACTTAATCGGGCCGGTCACGACGTGACCGTGATGGAGCGGGACGAATATATCGGCGGCCTATTGACGCTGGGAATACCCGATTTCAAGCTGGACAAGGAGATTGTGCGGCGCAGGGTTAACCAGATGGCAAATGAAGGAGTCACGTTCGTTACGGGCGTCAACGTAGGAGTCGACTATAAGGCTGAGGACCTGCTGGCCAACTTCGACGCAGTCTGCCTTGCCTGCGGGTCAACGCAGCCAAGGGACCTGCCCGTGCCGGGACGAGAGTTGGACGGCGTCCACTTTGCCATGGAATACCTGACGCAGCAGAACAGGCTGCTGGCCGGACATCACGTAGACCCGTCCCAGCGGATTACCGCCGAAGGCAAGTCGGTTGTGATACTTGGCGGCGGCGACACGGGGGCCGACTGCCTGGGCACCGCGCACCGTCAGGGCGCCGAGATAGTGCACCAATTGGAATTGCTGCCGGAGCCGCCGATTGAAAGGCGGCCCGGCAATCCATGGCCCCAGTGGCCGCTTATCCTGCGCACCAGCGCGGCTCACGAAGAGGGGGGAGTGAGGGACTACAACATCTTGACCAAGTCGTTCACCGGGAGCGGCGGCAAAGTGCAAAAGCTGCATGCAGTCCGAGTAGACTGGACTCAGCCGGGAAACAACGGCCGACCGGAGATGCAGGAGGCACCGGACAGCGAGTTCGTCATCGAAGCCGACCTGGTGCTGCTGGCCATGGGCTTTCTTCATCCGGAGCACAACGAACTGTTAACACAGCTAGGGGTGGAATTGGACGGCCGGGGCAACATCAAGGCGGACTCGAACAAGATGACCAGCAAACCGGGAGTCTTTGTCGCCGGAGACGCCGCCCGAGGACAGTCGCTGGTGGTGTGGGCCATCGCCGAGGGCCGGGACGCCGCCCGCGGGGTGGACGAGTACCTGATGGGACGGTCGAACCTGCCCAGGTCGACGGCGGCCCGTTAGCAGAATACCGGGCTCCTCCCTGACCGCAACCTAGCTTACCATCCCCGCTTTGGTGTATTCTTAAAGAGTACCGGTCTGCCTGCCGGCGCTTCAGAATTGGCGCCGGCCAAACCATAACTATAGGCAAGCAGCTTCCAGCCAGGAAACTATGGAACGACGTTCCTACGCATGCCTTGAAGGGGAGGCAATGTTCACACAAGAAGACATGATGGAAGTGGTGCAGAAGTACCGGGGCGACGCGGTGGTTATCCCCGAGGAAAGGGCAACCAGAGCCTGGCCCAACATCAGCACCAATAAAACGAGGGACCTGACCGCTGACGTGATGGGAAAGGGTTCATCGCTGGCCCTTGGGTTGGCATTGTCGCAACCAGACACCAAGGTCATCGTATTCGACGGCGACGGCAGCCTGGAGATGAATCTGGGGACCCTGGTGACTGTCGGCGAGCAGCAGCCGCGCAACCTGTACCACTTCGTGCTGGAGAACGGCATGTACGCCACCACCGGCGGACAGCCCATCCTCGGCAAGGACAAGATTTCGTTCACGGGCCTGGCCAGAAGCGCGGGATACGCGGCGGCCTATGATTTCGACGACCTGGAGGAATTCGCCCAACAAGCGGAGGACGTGCTGAACCAGCCAGGGCCGGTGATGATTTGCGTGAAGACCGTGCCCAATCCCCGGTTCACAGAAGAGCGATTGAGCATGACAAGCTGGGGCATGCCTCCGGTGCCGCAAATGGTTGCCGACCTGAAGAAAGATTTGGCGGGCGCATAGCGCCCATGTTACACTCCGGTCCGGCCCCGGCATAACGGGCCGGGAACGGAGCGAAGACAGGAGGAGCAGAATATGGCACAGATAAAGCACATAGCCATTGCTACGCAGGACTGGGAAAAGACCGCCAAGTTCTACGAGGAGGTCTTCGGATTGAGGAAAGTGGCCGAGATAGACGTCCCCGCGGCCAAGGGCTGCTACCTCAGCGACGGCAACATCAACGTGGCCATCCTGGACTTCAAGAGCGAGCAGGCGGCGGGGGCCGAGCGAGGCGTGGACTACAACGGCATACACCACATCGGCTTCGAGGTGGAGAGCCTGGAAGAAATAGCCAAGAAGATGGAAGCGGCCGCCGCAGCGCCCAGGGACGATATGAACCAGGCCGTGAACATCGGGATGGGCCAGCACCGGAAGTCCAACGCGGAAGTGAAGTACAGCGGGCCTGACGGGGTGGTTATCGACGTGTCGCAGACCGGTTGGGTAGGGACCAGGGGGCTGGACTAGCTTATACTCCCCGCACCCACCCGTTTATTCCCGCCCACCCGCCCGAGAAGCGCAAAGAGGGCTGCGAGGCGTCGCCTCGCAGCCCTCTTTGCTGCTTTACTGGATGGGTAGGCCAGGGCTTGGGGTCAGGCGGGGCGAAAGATGAGGCCGGGGTTTTCGGGGTCCAGGTCTGACGTGTCCAGGACCAGGGGCATGCCCGTCTTGATGTCCTGGGGGTTGTTGCCGTCGACGCCGAGGATGAGGGCGCTAACCCTTGGACCCTCTTCCAGGTTTACTACGGCGACGCAGTAGGGGTTTTTCATTCCATAGCCTCTCTGGACCATGGATGAGGGCGCGGCGGATATGCAGGTGAACGTGGCCAGGGCGCCTCTACCGGTGAACTCATGCCATTCGACGTCCCTTGAGCGGCACGCGGTGCAAACGGGCCGGGGCATTGCCGACAACCGGCCGCATGCCCGGCACCTCACACCCATGAGCTTGTTCTCGTCTTTCAGGAAGGCGAAGTAAGAGGCCCCGGTGAAGTCTTTGGCGCTGTCGGTCATGATAAGTCCTAACCCCGGCGGAGGATGTTGACGACGCAGGTGCCCCCGGTGCCGCCGACGTTGTGGGTGAGGCCCAATTCAACGTCCGGGTTGGGGACCTGCCGCGGTCCGGCCTCTCCACGAAGCTGGTGGAATATCTCGATGACCTGGGCGACTCCCGATGCTCCCACCGGATGGCCCTTGGCCTTCAAGCCTCCCGAAGTGTTGATGGGGCGGTCTCCGGTAAGCGAAGTCCGGCCCTCGTCCACAGCCCGTGAGCCCTCACCGGGGGCAAAGAAACCTATGTCCTCGGAGGCGACGATCTCGGCCATGGTGAAGCAGTCGTGCACTTCGGCCACGTCGATGTATTTGGGGGTGACACCGGCCATGTCGTAGGCCTGGGCCGCCGCTATTTTGGCGGCAGACAGGGAGGTAAGTTCCTCGGCGTCGTGGAGGGGGCGGCCGGAGGCCTGGCCGGTGCCGGCGATATGGACAGGCCTTTCGGTGAAGCTGGAAGCCAGTTCGGATGCGACCAATAGGACGCAGGATGCGCCATCGCTGATGGGCGCGCAATCAAAGAGCCGCAGAGGCCAGGCGATCCAAGGATTGGCCCGTGGGTCGTTGAGAAAGTCCATCTCGTCCCGCCACCCGGGTTCCGGCTGCCCCCGTTCCACGGCCCGGGCCTTGCGGCGTTCCATGAGGTCCATGATGGTGACGTTGAACTGGGCCTTAGGGTTGAGCGCGCCGTTGCGGTGGTTCTTGATAGCGACCCGCAACAGGTGGTCCAGGCTGGTCTCGTAGCGGTCCATGTGGGCCTTGGCTATCGTGCCGAAGATGCCCGGAAAGGTGAGGCCGGCGGGCACCTCGTACAGCCCGTCGGCGGCGGTAGCCAGGACGTCGGTTACTTCCTCTGTGGGCAGGCTGGTCATCTTCTCCACGCCGCCCACCAGCACAATGTCGTACATGCCGGAGGCGATGGCCATGAGACCCTCGCGCAGGGCGCTGCCGCTGCTGGCGCAGGCGTTTTCGACGCGGGTGACTGGAGTAGGCGTCATGCCCAGCCAATCGGCCATGAGGGGAGCGGTGTGGCCCTGGCCCTCGAACAGGTCGGAGGAATAGTTGCCCAGATAGCCGCACTCGATGTCCTCAACGTCGATGCCCTGGTCCATGTTGTCCAGCAGGTCCTGGAAGGCGGTTGCGAAGAGGTCCCGGCTGGTGAGGTCCTGGAATGCGCCAAAAGACGTCATGCCGGCGCCCACTATCGAAACTTGTCTTCCCAACTGTCGCTTCTTGGTTACTGTCGCCATGTGAGCCTCTCTAACGGGCCAATGCCCAAGGGTACTGATGAAGGATTATCTGGGATTATACCAGCAGGCAGCCGCGGCCGGTATCCGCCTGAGTGAGAAGCAGTGTTGGTTGAGGGGGCCCGTGCTATACTCGGCTTCATGACCGGGACGCCGCCGCGGCCGCAAGTGGGAGTAGGCGTGGTATTCGTTCGGGGCGGCCGGGTGCTATTGGCCAGACGCCAGGGGTCTCATGGCGAGGGAGCGTGGGCCTCGGCCGGGGGGCACCTGGAATTGGGAGAGTCGTTGGAGGAGTGCGCCCGACGGGAGGCGCTGGAGGAGTTGGGGCTGGTAGTTGGAGAGTTGAGCTTTCTGTGCGTCAGCAACATCGTGGCCTACGGGAAGCACTACGTGGACGTAGAGTTTCTGGGAGATATCGGCAGCCAGGAGCCCCGGCCGACAGCGGGGTCGGGGCTGTCGGACTTGCGATGGTTTCTTCTTGACGACCTGCCTGAGCCGCTCTTCCGGCCGATGGAGCATGCCCTGGACAGCTTGCATACCGGGCGGCGTTACTACTCCGGGTCTGAAGACCTGGAAACCGGCTAGGAGGGGCGCCAGGACCAAGGGAGACGCGGTCCGGAGCCGTTGCTCTCCGGCCGCCGAAGACCAATCGAATAACGGCCGGAACTGAGACAACTCCTGCGAAGGCGTTTCAAAGGAAGTGAACAAAGAGGCTGGAGAAGGCGGGCAGACACAGACCAAGGGGCTGGTGCGCCGCATTTGCGGGGCCTTCGTTCCCTACTGGCCGGTGGTGGCCCTGGTGGGCCTGCTGATCCTGGTTACGGCGGGGGTAGGGGTCGTAAACCCGCTGCTAATCCGGGAGGTATTCGACAAGGCCCTCTTTCCTGAGGGGGGAGGGCCAGACCTCGACCTGCTGTGGGTCCTGGCCGCGGTGATGGTGGGCATTACCGTGGTTGCAGGCCTGCTGGGGGTCTGGCAGACGTACCTGACCAACCTGGTTGGACAAAGGGTGATGCAGGACCTGAGGGAGCGCCTGTACCGTCACCTGCAGAGGCAGCCGTTGAGCTTCTTCACGGACACCAGGACCGGGGAGATCCAGTCCCGGGTGGCCAACGACGTGGGCGGCGTCCAGACAGTGGTCACCAACACGGTTTCCGACTCCTTATCGAATGCCGTCATATTTCTCAGCACGTTGGTAGCCATGTCTATCCTGTCGTGGCAGCTTACGCTCATCGCCATAGGCACGGTGCCGTTCTTTGCCGTGATGTCGAGATACATCGGGCAGCGGCGCCGACGGGTGACGGCGGAGGCCCAGGAGTCCAGGGCGGAGATGTCGGCCATCACCCAAGAGACGCTTTCGGTATCGGGAATTACGTTGTCGAAGATATTTGGGCGGCAGGACCAGGAGATACGGAGGTTCAACGAAGAAAACCAGAGGCGTTCCGATCTATCGGTGCGCCAGCAGACCACCGGCCAATACTTCTGGGCGGTGATGCAGATTTTCTTTTCCGGGTCGCCGGTGGTCATCTACCTATTGGCGGGTTACCTGATCTCGGGAGGCGGGCCGGCGGGAATCACTGCGGGAACCATAGTGGCGTTCACCACGCTTCAAGCCCGTCTTTACTTTCCCATCGGCAGCCTTCTGCAAGTGATGGTTGAGTTGCAGTCTTCGCTGGCGCTTTTCGAGAGGATATTCGGGTACCTGGACATCGCGCCCAGGATTACCGACTCCCCCGATGCGATAGACCTCAAACCCGAGGAAACCCGCGGAAGGGTCAGCTTTGATTCCGTACGGCTGAGGTACGGCTCTGAGATGGTCGAAGGGTCCAACAGGGAGGGGCCGGACCCGGGGACGCAATGGGCGCTGGACGGCATCAGTTTCGAAGCCGCACCGGGCCAGCTGGTCGCTTTCGTCGGACCCAGCGGAGCGGGCAAGACTTCCATTACATACCTGCTCTCCAGGCTGTACGATACGACGGAGGGTTCGGTGCGCATCGACGGGGTGGACGTGCGGGACGTGTACCTTGCCTCTTTGTCCAGGCTGATTGGGTACGTTACCCAGGACAGCTTCCTGTTCCATACCAGCGTCCGGGACAATCTGCGGTACGGCGCGCCCGAAGCCACCCAGGAAGAGATCGAGGAGGCGGCCAGGGCGGCGTTCATTCACAACAGGGTTATGGAATTGCCGGAAGGGTACGATACGGTGGTGGGAGAGCGGGGCTACCGGTTTTCGGGCGGCGAGCGACAGCGGCTGGCAATAGCCCGCGTGATTCTGCATCAACCCAAGATACTGATACTGGACGAGGCGACGTCGGCGCTGGATATCTCAAGTGAGAGGTATATTCAAGCGGCCCTGGAGCCCTTGATGAAGGGCAGGACGACCATTGCCATTGCCCACCGGCTGTCCACCATAGTGGCGGCAGACGTGATTTAAGTCGTAGACCGGGGCCGCATCGTGGAGCAGGGGACCCATGAGGAGCTTTTGGCCCGGCACGGGCTCTACGCCCACCAATACCAGGAGCAGTTCGGCGGAGGCCTGGTGGAATGCCGATGCGAGGACGGGATAGTGATGACCGATGGGACGCTGGTGCCGGTAACGGCCTGAACCCGACTGACTACCGGCTGGCCCGCGGCCGTTGTGGCAGTGCGCCCGAAATAGCGACGACAGCTTGGCGGCGAATGCGCCGGGCGGGCGGCGGCGCAAGGAACAAGTTATTGTTAGAGGAGGACCGCGGTGGAGTTGGGAGCGTTTTCAATCAGTTTAGCCGTCAGCGATCTGGAAGCTTCGAGGGTATTTTACGAGAAGTTTGGGTTTGAAGTTGTAGGAGGAGACCAATCGCAGAATTGGCTGATAGTGAGAAACGGAGACTGCACCATTGGGCTGTTTCACGGGATGTTCGAGAAGAACATACTTACCTTCAATCCGGGATGGGATGCGCATGGGAAGCCGATAGGGTCCTTTGTTGACGTGCGGGAGTTGCAGAAAGACCTGAAGGCGCGAGGCGTTAGGTTCGAGAGCCAAGCTGATGAGAGTACGACTGGTCCGGCCAGCTTCATAGTCGTGGACCCGGACGGCAATCCGATACTGGTGGACCAGCACGTCTAAAGGGCAGGGAGTTGGCAGGCTGCGAGGCAGGTGTTCTAAAGCGCCGAGGTAGTAGACATAAGTTGCCGGTGGGACGGGCAATTTAGCTTCGTTTCTGGTATAATATATAGGATTTGTTTAAAGCGGAGTTTATTCTCCGCTCTGTGCCGGTCAGGCACGGGCCCCGAGGGTCATTTCGATAGTGGACGGGATAGGGTGATATGCAACGACAGCTAACGTTGGACTACTCCGAGGAAGCCACGGCGGATCCCACAGCCGACACCACGGCGACCACGACAGCAGACGGCAAGGCCGATGCCGCGGCCAACGGTAAGGCGGACAGCAAGGCCGAAGCCGCGGCTAATGGCAAGGCGGACAGCAAGTCGAGCGCCACGGCTAACGGCAAGGGGGACAACAAGTCGGGCGCCACGGCCAACGGCAAGGGGGAAACCACGGGGGAGTACACCGCCAAAGATATTCAAGTACTGGAAGGGCTGGAAGCGGTCAGGGTTCGGCCGGGGATGTACATCGGCAGCACCGACCAACGCGGGCTGCACCATTTGATCTACGAGATCCTGGACAACGCAGTGGACGAAGCCATGGCGGGCTACTGCGACCGGGTGGAGATAACCATCGATGAGGATGGCCTCATAACCGTCACCGACGAAGGCCGGGGAATCCCGGTAGACATTCATCCCACGACGCGCAAGACGGCCCTGGAGACGGTGATGACCACCCTGCACGCCGGCGGCAAGTTCGGCGGCGGGGCATACAAGGTCACCGGCGGGCTGCACGGCGTGGGAGGGTCCGTGGTCAACGCGCTTTCCAAACACCTGAAGGCCGAGGTGCACCGGGACGGACGGCATTATTACCAGGAGTACTCCCAAGGGCGGCCCTTGGGTAACCTGGTAAAGGGGGACAAGTCGGACGACCATGGGACGACTATCGCATTCAGGCCAGACCCGGAGATCTTCCCGGTTATTGAATACGACTTCGATACGCTGACGGCCCACTTCAAGGAGATTGCGTACCTGAACCGGGGCCTGGAGATCAGGTTCATCAGTCGGTGGCACCAGAAGCAACGCCGCGGGGATGCGGCGCGGACGTACTACTTTGACGGCGGCATAGCCAACCTGGTGCGCAACGTAAACCGGAACCGCCGGGTGATGCAGCCTGCTCCTTTCTACTACGAAAAGACCCTGGACGACACGTTGGTTGAGGTTGCCGTCCAATACAACGACAGCTTTACCGAGACGGTATATTCGTTTGCCAATTGCATCAACACCCAGGAGGGAGGGACCCATCTCACGGGCTTCCGTTCCGCCCTGACCAGGGTGATCAACGACTACGCTCGAAAGCAGGGGTTCATCAAGGACGACCAGCCCAACCTGATTGGAGACGACGTGAGAGAGGGGCTCTCGGCGGTCATAAGCGTGAAATTGACCGATCCGCAGTTCGAGGGGCAGACCAAGACCAAGCTGGGGAATGCAGAAGTCCGCAGCATCGTGGACTCGGTGGTTAGCGAGGGGTTGAGCCGTTACCTGGAGGAGCACCTTCAGGAGAGCAAGCGGATTATCGAGCGGTGCCTGACCTCGCAGAAGGCCAGGGAGGCGGCCAAGCGGGCCCGAGAACTGGTCATACGGAAGAACGCCCTGGACGGCACGTCGCTGCCGGGCAAGCTGGCGGACTGCGCCGAGAGGGACCCGTCCAAGTCCGAGCTATACATCGTCGAGGGAGAATCAGCCGGCGGCTCGGCCAAGATGGGACGGGACCGGCGCTTTCAGGCAATCCTGCCGCTCAAGGGAAAGATTCTGAACGTGGAACGAGTCCTGAATCAACCGGACAAGATCCTGGGCCACGAAGAGATCCGGGCCATCGTGGCTGCGGTGGGGGCAGGTGAAGGGGAAGAGTTCGACCCGACCAAGATCAGGTACCACAAGATCATCATCATGACCGACGCCGACGTGGACGGGTCCCACATACGGACCCTGATGCTGACATTTTTCTTCCGGCGGATGCCTGAGCTGATACACCAGGGGTACTTGTATATCGCCCAGCCGCCGTTGTACCGGGTTGAGGTCGGCAAGAAAATCCGTTACGCTTACTCGGAGCCGGAGAAGGACGACCTGCTGGAACAACTCAACGGGCAGCGAAACATCCGGCTGCAACGGTACAAGGGCCTGGGGGAGATGAACCCCGAGCAGCTATGGGAAACGACGATGAACCCGGAGACCCGGCAGATGCCCCTGGTTAGGGTCGACGATGCGTTCGAGGTCGACAAGGTCTTTACCACGTTGATGGGCGAGGAAGTAGCCCCGCGTAAGAGCTTTATACACGCCCACGCCAGAAGCGTGAAGAATCTAGACGTATAGGGAAGCGGACCCAGGAGGAACAATTTGCCCGCAAAGAAGGCAAGCCGCCAGTCAGTCAAGCGGTATCAGCGCAACGGCAGCGTTAGGACTGCCACCAGAACTGCAATGAACAAGGCGCTGGCATCAGTGGAAGCCGGAGACGCTGAGGCAGCGGAGTCCACGGTGCAAAGCGCCATCAGCATCCTGGACCGGGCGGTGCGCAAAGGCGTATTGCACAAGAACAGCGCGTCCAGGCGCAAGTCCCGCATCGCCACCAAGCTTAACCAGCTTCGTAATACTTAGGCCCCCCAGACGCACCGGGTAGGGCGTTGTTCGCCGTCTGCAGGGCGCGGGGTGTGCCCGCTGGGCGGTACAACACGTCCGAGTTGGAAAGCGCCTTCTGATCCAACTGCACCCGGGACGCCTTATTGCCATGATTTTGCCCCCGAAAGTCGCCAAGAGATGACATAAGGTGGTTGACGCCCAGTCTGCCTGCTTGCTAGGCTGGTTGCAGCAGCGGATTGGTGACCGGTCGAGACCACCGACTGCCCGCGCATGCGGGCCCCGTTGGGGAGAGGTCTCAGCACCAGGTAAACCCGGTTGCTGAAAAAATTACGCGGTGTTATGCGGGGAAGGGACATGGCGCTAAAGAAGAAGCTTCCGGCAAGGCGACAAAGAATACTGGACTTTATTCACGAGTTTATCGAGGAGAACGGGATCCCGCCGACGGTCCGGGACATCCAACGGGCTTGCGACGTCAGTTCCACGTCGGTTGTGGACTACAATCTCCACAAGCTAAGGCAAGACGGGTATTTGAACCGGCGTCCTGACGTAGCCCGGGGAATCGAGTTGCTGGACGAAAGTGGGCAACCGGTATCCACGGCTCCCAGAGTGCAAATCGTCGGCACAATTGCCGCCGGTATGCCGATACCGGTCTTTTCAACTGAAGAAGCGGAGTCCAGCGGGGAGTTCGATAACGTCGAGGTCTCGCCGGACCTGCCGCGGCGGCACGGCAGGCTTTTCGGCCTGGCGGTCTCAGGCACGTCCATGATCGATGCCTTAATAGACGACGGCGACGTGGTGATAGTAAAGCCCGGACAGGACGCCTCCAACGGAGACACGGTGGTTGCCTGGCTCAAGCAGGAAGAAGAGGCTACGCTGAAGAGGTTCTATTTGGAAGGCGACAGGGTGAGACTGCAACCGGCCAACAGCCAGATGGAGCCCATATATAGCGCCGCGGGCAATGTCGAGGTCCACGGTAAGGTTGTGGCGGTAATCCGGAAGCTGGGTTAACCGGGCGTCCGGGCGTGAAGCACCGTGCGGCCCTAGTCGGGCACTGGGTATGACGCCCTGGCCCTAATGGTCCGGCGCCGGTAGTTGATTGGAGCCCCGAGGGTTGCCATTGCAGAGGGCAAAAGCTGGGGCTGGAGCCCATGATGGCGGCGAACCGGACGGATTTGAGGTAGCGCATGTACGATTTTCACACGCATACTTTCCTGAGCGATGGCGTGTTATCCCCGATAGAGTTGATTCGGAGGGCTTTGGACCGAGGCTATAAGGCAATGGCCGTCACCGACCACGTTGGCGCAGGGAATCTGGAGGGGATAGTCAAGACGCTGGTAAAGGACTGCGCGATGGCTACGGAACGATGGGATATCCTGGCGCTGCCGGGAGTGGAAATCACCCACGTGCCAAAAGAAGACATCGACCTGATAGCCCGGACAGCCAAGGAGCTGGGGGCTAAACTAGTGGCGGTGCATGGGGAGACGATAGTCGAGCCGGTAGACCCCGGCACCAACGAGGCGGCAGTACGCTCTGCCTATGTAGACGTTCTCGCCCATCCGGGCCTGATAACCGCGGACGTGGCCAGGCTGGCTGCGGAGAACGGTGTGTACTTGGAATTGTCCGCCCGCAGAGGGCACAGCTTGACTAACGGCCACGTTGCGAAGACAGCCTTCCAGGCCGGGGCGTCCCTGGTACTGGACTCGGATGCCCATGAACCGGGAGACTTGTTGACTCCGTCGTTAGCCAGGAAGGTTACGGCGGGCGCGGGACTATCCGAGGACGATTCCCACGAGGTGTTGGTGTTGAACCCGCAAGCCCTGCTAGGCCGACTGGGGTTAGGCCCGGCGTCGACGGCTAAATCAAAAGCTGCGCAGACTTAGCCCGCCTACCACTTGCCGGCTAACTTAGCGGCTATGACTTTCCGATGCGGAATACCTTGGTCCCACAGGTAGGGCAGACTCCCTGGGTGGCCGGCCGCCCGTTCTTCAAGGTTACTTGCTGAGCGTTGGAAATCTCCCGCTTGCTGCGGCACTTGAAACAATAGGCCTCCATGTCTTGACCCCCATTAATGATTGGGCATACCGCTACAACAACGGGTTAGGACAGCCTATTGGCAACCCGTCACCCTTACAGAACAACCCATTTGGAAACCAGGACCATGTTCCCTGAGCGGGCCGGTCAGCAGGCGCTGCCTGCAGTTGGCTTGCCTTGAACAGGAGAACAGGCACGCCAGGTAAACATAATCGTTACCAATATACAGGCACGAGCGGCGTTGTCAAGGCAGATTCACGGGCAATCGGCGATTTCGCCTGGAATTGCCAGGAGGTTGGGGCTAGGTTCCGGACGGTATAGGGGCCAAGGGCGACGGGTAGTCAGTGTGGAAGACCTTTAACGGGCGCCAGGCGTTGCCGGCGCGGTCGAACCGGACCAGGGCCAGGAAGCGCCCATCGCCGCCGTACGCTCTGAAGGTTTCCAGGTACTCCGCATCCATGACCGGCCCGGCCAAGTTGACGGACTGTCCGTTGCGCAGATGGGCTTCGGCCTGGCGGCCTACCGTGATGCTCTTCAAGTCCCTCAAGACCCAGTCTATGGGTTTGAGAAATTGCTTCCAGCCTTCGGCGCCGGCCTCATCCAGCGCTTCCAAAGTCACGGAGTCTTCACTGTGAAAGCCTCCGCAGGAGCGGCGGTCGAGTTTTGCTACGTGAGCGCCGCAACCCAGCAGTTCTCCTAAATCGGCGGCCAGTGTCCGCATATATGCTCCCTGGCCGCATTCTACGTCCAGCGACAGGGCGGGAGGCGAAAAGTCCAGGACTTGTATGGAATAGATTTCCACCAGCCGGGGCTTTCGTTCCACCTCTATGCCGGCTCGAGCCAGCTTGTACAAGCGCTGGCCTTGAAATTTGACCGCACTGTACATGGGAGGAACTTGTTCGATGCGTCCCAAGAAAGATTGTACGGCGATGTCGATCATTTCCCTGGATACGCCGCTCGCGTCTTTGGCGGCGGTCACTTCGCCTTCGGCGTCGAAGGTGGCAGTTGCGACCCCAAGGGTGACCTCCATAGCGTACTGCTTCGAAGACTCGACGACGTGGTCCATGAGACGAGTTGCCTGGCCGAAGCAGATGGGCAACACGCCGCTGGCCAAGGGATCGATGGTGCCGCCGTGGCCTACCTTTCGTTGCTCGGTAGTCCTCTTTACCCTCCTGAGGGCATCCATGGAGGTAATTCCGGGCGGCTTGTAAAGGTTTATGAACCCGCTGACGGGAGGAGGTCCGACGTTCTTGCGTTTGGCCATAGTCTAGCTGCGGCCGGTGGGAGAGGTAAGCGGGCCTGTGTAGGAGTCGCCGGCGGTTGGCTGACCCAGGTCCCGGTTCAGGTCATGGTCATGGTCCCTGATGCGGTCCATTATCCCCAGAATGTGCTCCGCTTCCTGGAAGGACTCGTCCAGGGTGAAGGTCAAGAAGGGGGTGTACCGCAGGGTGAGACGCCGGCGCAGCTCCCTACGCATGAAGGAGGCTGCGGAGCGTATGCCTTCCAAGGCCTCGGTCTTGGCTACCTGGTCGCCCATGACGCTGAGATACACCTGGGCTGCGCGCAAATCGTTGGACGTAGCGACCCGGGTAATGGTAATCACGCCTCTCAGTCGCGGGTCTTTGATCTGGAGAGCAAGCAAGCGGCTGATTTCATGGCGCAACAGTTCGTTAACGCGGTCTATGCGTCTGGACATTTCTAGCTCCCCAGGTGAGGAGTGAACAAAAGGCCTGCAGTTACACTGAGCCTAGAAACGGCCTAATGGCGACCGGGTTCCCGCCGGTGGGCTTCCAGCACGTCCCCTTCTTGCATTTCGTTGAAGCCCTGGAGGGTTATGCCGCATTCCGTCCCGGCGGTCATTTCATTCACTTCGTCACGAAAATGGCGCATACTTGCAATGGTAGTTTCGTGGATTTCCTGTCCATCCCTGAGAACCCGGACCGTAGCCCCGCGGGCGATGCGGCCTTCCAGGACACGGCAGCCGGCGATTTGGACGCCGCGACGGGCCGGGAACAACTCCCGAATCTCAGCTCTCCCGACGATGATCTCGGTGAACACCGGGTCCAATATCCCGCGTAACGCCCGGTCCACGTCTTCAATCAACTGATAGATGATGTTGTAGTGGCGGACTTCCAGGCCCATACGTTCCGCCAGACGCTCGGCGCTGGTCTCGGTGCCGATGTTGAAACCTATGATGATGGCGTTCGATGCGCTGGCCAACATCACGTCGGACTCAGTCACATTTCCGCAGGCACTGTGGAGGATGCGGACCTTGGCGTCTTCCTCGGTCATGTCTTCCAGGGATTGCTGGACTGCTTCAACGCTGCCTTGGACATCGGCCTTGAGGACAAGATTCAGTTCCTTGACGTCCCCGACATCTATCTGCTTAACGACCTGGTCCAAGGTCAACGCTCTGGCCTGACCTTGTTGAGTAGACTGGTACTTCTCCCGTTCTCCGATGACCGCCCGAGCAGCCCTTTCATTGGCCACGATGGTGAACTGGTCACCCGCTTCCGGAATGGGGTTGAAGCCGAGCACTTCGCCTGGACTACCCGGAGTAATGGTCTTTGACGGCCGGCCATGGTCGTCGATGATGGCCTTGATGCGTCCCCAGGCTTTGCCGGCAACGATGTAGTCGCCTACGTTCACGACGCCGTCCTGGACCAGAATGGTAGCCGTGGGGCCGCGTTTCCGGTCAAGCTTGGCCTCGATAACAGCGCCCCGTCCCGGCTTGTCCCAATTAGCCTGGAGTTGGGCAACCTCAGCTACCACCAGCAGGTTTTCCAGCAGGTCATTTATACCGTCTCCGGTACGGGCTGAAACATCCACCGAAATTGTGTCGCCACCCCAGTCTTCCACCAACAGTTCTCGTTCGCTGAGCTGGCGCTTGACCCGCTCGGGGTCGGCGCCGGGCAGGTCCATCTTGTTGATGGCCACGACCAAGGGGACCTCGGCGGCCTTGGCGTGGTTGATGGCCTCCAGCGTTTGCGGCATTAGGCCGTCGTCGGCGGCTACCACCAGCACGGCGATATCGGTAACCTTGGCTCCGCGGGCCCGGATGGAGGTAAAGGCTTCATGACCGGGAGTGTCCAGGAAGGTTATGGGGTTGCCCTGGTATTCAACCTGGTACGCCCCTATATGCTGAGTGATGCCCCCAACTTCCCGGTCGGCGACCTGGGTGCGCCGGATGGTATCCAATAGGGACGTCTTGCCGTGGTCAACATGCCCAAGGATGGCCACCACCGGCGGGCGAGAAACCAGATCGGCGTCAGCGTCTTCTTCCTGAACTGCAGACGTGACGGAGGCGCCAGGTTCTGAGGACTCGACCATGGCGGTCCGGATGCCAAATCCAGAGGCCACCAACGTAGCGACTTCGTAGTCGATCACCTGGTTCATGTCCGCCATAATCCCGTTCCTCATCAATTGTTTGATGACGTCAATGGGATTCTGGCCGATTAGCTCTGCCAAGCGCTGCACAGTAAGAGTAGGGGGCAGCAACAGCGTCCTGGGCTGGGCGCGACGTCCGTCGCCTGTCCTCCGGGTTGCCCTGGGCGTCCGCTCAGGCCCCTTTACCGACGTTGGTTGTTGACGGTTCGAAGTCATTTAACTTTCCCTTGCCACCGGCCTGGGGACTGATTCTTCGTAGAATGCCAATAATCGGGACTTGTCTTCGGTCGACAGGTTAACCTGCAGGCTGCGTTCCAGCCCGCCTTTGCTCACACCTCGGGTCCAGCATCCTGATGAAGTACACAGATAGGCGCCTCGTCCGGCCGCTTTGCCGGTGGGGTCGGCCGTCACGGCGCCATCAGGTGTACGTACGATGCGGACCAGGCGCCGTTTGTCGAGTTTCCTGCCGCAGGCTACGCAACTGCGCTGGGGCACATGGCGCCCCTTTTTTTCGACGGTCCCACGGGGGGCATTCGGCTGCGGCTTAACGGCCACCCCGTCTGGCCCCTCGGCCTCCGGCCCCCTGCCGGCGGCCGCCTTTCCGGTCTCTCCGCCCGCTGCCTCTGACTTCTTCCACGATGTCCTCAGCGAAACGGATTTTTCCAGCGTCGGGAGTACGCACTGCTACGTTGGGCAACAGGTCAACGTCGAATCCTGCGTCGTCTCCTTCCCCTTCCTCTTCCTCGTTGACCTGCTCGATATCGTCCAAGGTGAACGACGCCAAGTCTTCAACGCTAAAGCCGGCTTCGATCTCCTCTTGCGCTTCAGCTCCTTGGGCCGCCGCCTCTTCTTCCCTGATCAGGGCCTCAAGAATCTTGTCTTCATCCTGCTCTTCAGCGACAGCTTCGAGGCTATCCGCTGCAGCCTGATCAGTCGCCTCCGCCAATGCGCCCGCCTCGGCAACGGTGTCCGCAGCAGTTGCGGCTTCGGCCGTTACCGGTTCGTCGAATTCCGCCACCGCGGCGGCGGCTTCATCGGGGGCCTCATCCACTGCCTCCAGGACAGCCTTGGCAGCGCCGTCGTGTCCAGATGCGGCTTCCTGCTGGGCTTGCCTCAGGCGTTCTTCGCGAAGCTCTTCCCACTCGGTGAGCCCCTTGATGTCCAGTCGCCAGCCCGTGAGCCTGGCGGCGAGCCGGGTGTTTTGTCCCTCTTTGCCTATAGCCAGGGACAACTGCCGGTCGGGCACGACCACGATGGCGGTCTGCTCGTCGCCGTCCAGTTCGACGTGGGCCGGCTCCGAGGGACTCAGGGCCTTGGCGATAAATACCTTGGGGTCCTGGTCCCACGAAACAACGTCGATCTTTTCTCCCTGCAACTCGTTGACGATGCTCTGGATCCGGTTGCCCCTGATACCTATGCAGGAACCAACCGGGTCGATGCCCTGCTGGGTGGCGTTGACGGCGACTTTACTGCGAAACCCGGCTTCTCTGGCGATAGCCTTGATTTCCACTATGCCGTTGTAAACCTCGGGCACTTCAATCTCGAACAACCGCCTCAGCATATCTTTGTGGCTGCGAGATACGATGATCTCAGGCCCCTTAGCGCCGCTGCGGACGTTCAACACGTAGACCTTGGTGCGCTGCCCCTTCCTGTAGCGTTCGGTGGGCACCTGTTCTTCATAGGGCAGAATTCCTTCGGCCCTGCCAAGGTTGACGATAATCGCTCTGCCGGGGTCGGTCTGCTCGATTACGCCAGAAACGATGTCGTTCTGATGCTGGAAGAACTCCTGGTAGAGTAACTCCCTTTCAGCTTCCCGGAGCCTTTGCAGGACGACCTGCTTAGCGGTCTGAGCAGCGATGCGGCTGGCGTTGTGGGGCAAGGGCTCAGCGGCGGCAACGTCGTCGCCAATCTCTGCGCCCTGCTTGATTAGCTGAGCATCCGGAAGGCTGATCTCCCGTTCCGGGTCTTCGACGGTTTCAACCACCGTCTTCAAGGCGTAAACGCCCACTTGCCCAGTGTTGGGGTTGAGCTTGACGGATATGTTCTGCCCGATGGCCGGATTGTCCTTTTTGAAAGCTGAAGCCAGGGCTACTTCAATGGCCAACAGTACCTGCTCCCTGGGCAGGTGGCGTTCCGCGGCCAACTGGGTCAGCGCAATCAAAAAGTCGCTTTTCACCGCCAATCCCCCTATACCTACTTGTCCTGAGCCACTAGGCCTACTAACAAGAAAGCGGGAGAACCCCGCTTTCAATAAGGAAGGACTATGTCAAGGTGAGTATACCACCGCGTGTGGGTGGTTTCAAGGAGTCATATCAGCCCGCCGTTCACCACCAAATCTTGCCTTTGGACTCTTTGGCCAGTTGCTCGTAGTCCTTGTTCCAGAGGCTGGTGCTAAGGTATTTCCAGCCACCGTCGGCCAGCAGACACACGATGGCGCCCTGGTCCATTCGTTCGGCTTGGCGCATAGCTCCGTAGAGCACTGAGCCAGAAGAAACGCCCGCGAAGATGCCCTCTTGCTGCAGCAGGTCCCTGGTGGTGCGAAAGGCGTCGAAGCTGCTGACCATCATCCTGGAGTCCAGCATGCTCAGGTCCAGAATTGGAGGGATGAAGCCTTCTTCCAAGCTCCGCAGGCCGGAAATAAAATCATCGGGTTCTGGGGCCACGGCGACGATTTTGGTCTGAGGGTTGTGCTCTTTCAACCGGCGGGCCACCCCCATCAGCGTTCCGCCGGTGCCCAATCCAGCCACGAACATATTCACTTCGGGAAGGGCATTCAATATCTCCTGGCCGGTGGTCTCGTAGTGGATGCCGGGATTTCCCGGGTTGCCGTATTGGTAAAGCATGAAATAGTCGTGAGGGTTCTTCTCCAGGACATCGTGGGCCATTTCGATGGAGCCGTTGGTGCCCCTGGAACCGTCGGAGTAGATGATACCTGCGCCGTAGGCTTCCAATAGTTGCACTCGCTCGACGCTGACGTTTTCCGGCATCACGACGGTGACCTTGTAGCCCTTGAGGCGGCCGATCATGGACAGGGAAATGCCGGTGTTGCCGCTGGTGGGCTCCAGGATGGTCCGCTTAGAGGACAATTCGCCGTCGGCCTCGGCGCGGTCAATCATCTTCAAGGCAATGCGGTCTTTGACACTGCCGGTGGGGTTTTGGCCCTCCAGCTTGGCGAAGATGCGGACTCCCTGCTTGGGGCTCATGTTTTGGAGCTCCACAATGGGAGTGTTGCCGATAGTTGCAAGGATGCCGCGGTGGGTCAGCTTCGTTACCATGGGTTATTGCTGGTCCTTTGGCCTACGTCTCTCTATGCTCTCGAGATACGCCTGATGAGGATGGTTAATCCGATGCCACCGCGACCTCTTCGGGAGCCGCCAGCCCGCAGAACACCTCGTAGTCGATAAGCTCGGTGACAGTGGGGTTGTCGCCGCAGAGCGGGCACTCCGGATTCCTCTTGAGCTTCACTTCTCTAAAGCTCATGCTGAGGGCGTCGATGAGGACCAGCCGGGAAGTCAAAGACTCCCCGATGCCCAGGAAGAGCTTCAAGGCCTCGGTGGCCTGGATGCTGCCCACCAGTCCGGTCAAGGCCCCCAAGACACCGGCTTCGGCGCAATTGGGTACCATGCCGGGAGGGGGCGGGGAGGGAAAGAGGCACCGGTAGCAACCCTGGCCGGGGATGAACACCGTCGTTTGCCCGTCGAAAATCAGGATGCTGCCGTCCACCAGGGGTTTGCCCAACAGGTAGCAGGCGTCGTTGACCAGATAGCGAGTGGCGAAGTTATCCGCGCCGTTGATTACCAGGTCGTATTGGCCAATGATGTCCATGGCGTTGTCCGACTCGAGCCTGGCTTCGTGCATTACCACGTTGACGTCGGGGTTATAGGCGTGGATATTGTCGCGGGCAGACTGGAGCTTGGGCCTGCCGACGTCGCTGGTGTGGTGCAGGATTTGGCGCTGCAGGTTGGACAGGTCGACGACGTCGAAGTCGACGATGCCTATGGTGCCTACCCCGGCCAAGGCCAGGTACACGGCGGAGGGCGACCCCAGGCCGCCCGCGCCGACTATGAGGGCCTTGGACTGCATAAGCTTGCGCTGTCCGCTGCTGCCGACGTCGCCCATTATTATGTGGCGGCTGTAACGCTTTACTTGCTCTGGTGTCAAAGCAACCGACTGCGTTGCCATCTTGCTAGTCCCTCCTTGGTCCTTGTACTTCCGTGTCCATCAGCTATCGCCGTTATGCGAGGATATTGCGCGTCGGGCTCTCAACGAAAAAACCTGCGCTTCCCTTGAGGGTTACCACTCAGGAAGGGCGCAGGCCTTATATTGCCGACTATGTGCCCGACCCTATGTATAGGGACAGGAGCACGTGCAGTCATGGCGGGCGATAGGGTCACTCATCAATTCACGAGTCTATATCCGTAGGTTGGGCTTGTCAAGCAGACGAAGCTGCCGGACAGTACGGACTATAGGCGGCTAAATTGGACAAACATGGCAGGCGGCGGGACGAGCCCGCACGGCGTTGGAGGGCGCTACCCGATGGCTACCTGGCCAGCCAGGTAGCGCTGCCGCTGGGCTAGTTCGGAGAGAGTGATCTTGCAGAGGACTTCCTGGACCGCCGATTCCACCGACTTCCAGACCTCCTGCTGGGCGCAGGAATCTGAAAAGCAGCAATCGTTGGGCTGGGTGAGGCAGTCCAAGGGGGAGAGGCTGCGGTCAAGGGTGGACATGACCATGTGGAGGTTAATGTCCTGGGGGTCCATGGCCAGACGGTGGCCGCCCTGGGGCCCGCGGCGGCTGATGACAAACCCGCACTTGTTGAGGGTGGTCATCAGATGGTCGAGATAGGCCTCCGGTATGGCTTGCTTGTTGGCAATCTCAGCGGTCTGGACGTGACCTTCGCCGTGGTGGAGGGCCAACTCTACCAAGGCTCTCACCCCATAGTCCACCTTCATAGGTACTCGCAAAACCATCACCTCCAGGATGGTACGAAAGCAAAATTATAGCATCAGGCTGGACAAATTGTCCATTTATGTCTGCCCGAGGGCGGGAAGGCCTGAACGCCTAGTGGTCTTCGAGGTCCTCCACGAACTGGTGCAGGGCGGCGCTGGCGGTGGCCGGGTCGAATTGCTTTGGGTCCTCGATTGTTTTCTGCTGCTTGTACATGTGTTGGAATAGGGCGGTGAGGCAGTTTTGGACGTTGCCTCCCACCGAGACTCCATGCTTTATGCCTCGTTTGGTTGGGGGTTTACCAACTGGAGGCGCGGACCAGCTGTATGGGGCTGCCAAGGTGCCGTCGGTGAGGTTGATGCCGACGTATCCGGTCAAATCACCCAGGGTAACCTTGATGTAGGACCCGCCGCTGTCGTCCAGTTGGAATGTGCAGGCTTGATATTCTCGATTCTTAATCATGTGTGCCTCCGTTACGCCACCGCCGGTGGTTTTCATCGGGAGAGGCATATCCTATCATCGGGTGGAGGTATGTGCAAAACGTCGCCGGCCTTGGGTCGGGACAAGCATCCATAACTACAGCCCATCCATGGCGCGCGGGCTGCTCAATAGCTGGCACGGACGCCAGCTTGGGAACACTTATCAAGCATTGGCCGACAACGTCCGACGGCCGCCGGGTGGACGGCCTGCCTATAATATACGGGGACTGGCGCCGAGGTGATGGGCGCCGCTATTTCAGATGGGGATAGATGATTAGAGGCGTACTTCTAGCAGGCGGAATCACAGTCCTAGCGGCGGTGATTCCGTTGGTAAACCTGGCAGGCATCCCCTTCGGACCGTTTATCGGCGGCTACTACGGCATATTGTCCGTCCGCAACGACGGCTGGTCATACGCAGCAAAGTCCCTGGCGTTCGGCTGCTTGTTGGGACTGCTGGTGGTGATTGTGCTGGTGGTTGTTGCCAGCGCCTTAATGCTGACGTTGGAACTGAGCCAACGGTTTACGTTGCTCCTGTGGATTGGCGCGGCAGTCTATACCCTGTATGCAGCCAGCATGGCGGCCCTGGGGTCTATGTACCGCCAGCTACGGGCTGCAGCGGACACCACGGAATAGGCTGCTTAATTTGGCTATCTTCAAGGCGCTGAGGCCGCAGCAGTGGGTCAAGAACGGCCTGGTGTTCCTCCCGTTCATGTTCGCCATCCAGCAGGCGTGGTCGCCGGACGACCTGGACCCGGTGCCCGGGTTGATTGGCCGCTTGCTGGCGGTGTTTGCCGCCTTTTGCGCCCTGTCGGGGGCGGTGTACCTCCTTAACGACCTGTCCGACAGGGGAGAAGACCGGCGCCATGCGGTCAAGAGGTTCCGGCCCATCGCTTCCGGCAAAATCGGCGTTCCGATGGCGGCCGCCCTCATGGCAATACTCGCCGCGGCCGGTCTGGCGGCGGCTTTCTTGCTTGATTTCGTCCTGGGAGGCCTCTGCGCTCTCTATCTGGTCATCAACCTTTTTTATTCCCTGGGGGTGAAGCGGGTGGTGCTGCTGGACGTCTTTATCGTGGCCGCCGGCTACGTTATTCGCACCGTGGCCGGGGCCATTGCGATAGACGTAACGCCGTCGCCGTGGCTGTATTCGACCACGGCCGCGGCAGCGTTGTTCATAGTGCTGGGACGGCGTTACGCAGAGGTGCGGCTGGCCGGGGAAGGAGCGGAGGACCAACGGTCGGTCTTGGCAAAGTATGCCGGGCCCTTCATTGGACAACTGGTGATCGTGTCCGCCACGGCAGCGTGGTTAAGTTATACTCTGTATACGGTGGAGGCCGGGAACCTTCCCCAAAACAACACGATGCTCTTGACCATACCGCTGGTGACCTTCGGTCTGTTCCGCTATCTTTATTTGCTGAACGTCCGGGGAGACGCGGAGTCGCCCGAACAACTGATTATCAAGGACGTACCCATGGTCCTCTCTATAGTCGGCTGGGTGGCGACCGCGGCGCTGGTGCTGATATTGAACAACTGAGCCGATGGGCTTAAATCCGGGCGGCTCAACAAAGCCCTGGAACGCGGCTTAATCGACAAGCCCCGACGCCAGCGGACTTGAAAATGCGGTCCGGAGCATCAGGGCACTAACAACGAAAACGCTCCGGCGGAGTAACCGATTTGGGTGTAACCGACGGTCCAGAAAACGGCGCAACGGGCCCGGCCGCTATGGGGGCCAGGAGCGCTGAGGCCGTTTCCAGCGGCCGACCGCCCCGGCCGGCCGTGGTTGCCGTGGTGGCCACCAGGCCGGAGACCGTGGTGGAGGACATCCAAAGGGCGATGGAGTTGGCCGGCGTCGCTGACCACTTGGACCCGCTTGCCCGCACCCTTTTGAAAATCAACATCTCCTGGCAACACTGGTACCCCGGCTGCTCCACCAGTCCCTGGCAGTTGGATGGGGTGATCAATGGGCTGAGGAACCTGGGATACCAGGACCTGATGGGGGCCCACAACGGCACGGTAGTTGTCGATTCATACGAGGGCGAGAGGAACAACAAGCACAAGGCGGTGCAAGACCGGCGCTCGTTGCCGGTTGTGCACCTGGACACTCCGCCCAACGCTTGGGTGGAGTACAAACCCAAATCTGAAATGCTGGCGCTTGACGAGATATTTCCCGAGGGCATCCAAATCCCGGAGTGCTTTGCCGGGACCAACATCGTCCAACTTCCGACGATGAAGACCCACGTGTTCACGACGATTACGGGGGCGATGAAGAACGCCTTCGGGGGTCTGCTGCACCGCAAGCGCCACTGGACTCACTCGGTGATTCACGAGACGCTGGTAGACCTGCTGGCGATTCAACAGGAGATTCACAAGGGCCTATTCGCGGTCATGGACGGGACGTTTGCCGGCGACGGTCCCGGTCCCCGGGCGATGCGGTGGCACGTCAAGGACCGGATTCTAGCCTCCGCAGACCAGGTGGCTATAGACGCGGTGGCGGCCAAAATGATGGGGTTCGAACCCCTGGACATCAAGTTCATCCGGCTAGCCCACGAGCGCGGCCTGGGGTGCGGAGACGTATCTCAGATTGAAGTGGTGGGAGAAGACATCAGCAAGGTCAATTGGCGGTTTTCCGGCGTGGAAAACACCTTCGCCAGCCGGGGCCAGAAGCTAATCTACTGGGGGCCGCTAAAGCCAGTGGAGAAGATGCTCCTGCGGTCTCCCCTGGTCGGCCTGTCCTACCTGGCGTCCAACCTGTACCACAACGGCTACTGGCTGAAGTTTCACGGCCGGAGCCGCATCAAAGCAGCCTTGAAGACCGAGTGGGGACGGCTGTTCCAATCATATTGAACCTGCCTGGACTAATGCCCGTATGGACGTAGCGATAATCGGGTTGCCCCTTAGCGGCAAGACGACAGTTTTTTGCGCGTTAACCGGAGGACATGCGGGCTCGTCGGGCGGAGATGCCCAGGTGGGGGTGGTCAAGGTGGCAGACCCCCGGCTGGAAACCCTGGCAGAGATGTACCGTCCGAAGAAGACCGTTTACGCCGAAATAAGGTATTGGGATTCTACTTTGCCTGACTCCCCGTCCAACCGTCGCGGAATTGGAGGCAGGTACCGCAACGTCCTGCAAGGCGCAGATGCGCTATTGCTGGTGGTGCGGTCGTTTACCAATCCAGCGGTGCCGCACTCCGGCGGTGACCTTGACCCAGGGAGAGATTTGACGGCCGTGCTCGAGGACCTGTCTTTGGCAGACCTGGAAGTGCTGGAAGGGGTCACGGAGCGGCTCCAGGACGGCATCAAGAAGTCGACGCAGGCCGAAAGACCGGCGCTGGTCTCCCAACTTGATGCAGCCATGAAGGTGAAGGCAGGGCTTGAAGAAGGCCGACCCGTGCGGAAACAACAATTGACCGACTTCGAGTCGGCCTACCTGGCGGACTTCCAGTTGTTGACGAGCAAGCCGGTGGTCGTAGTCTTGAACACGGACGAGGCCGGACCGGATGACCCGTCGTTACCGGCGGAGGTTGACGCAGAAGCGGATACAAAGCTACCCACCGTTAGGCTGTGCGGCAGGCTGGAGGCCGAGTTGGCGTTGATGGCGGGCTCGGACGCAGAGGAGTTCCGGAGGGAGTTGGAATTGGGCGAACCGGCGGTTTCCCAGTTGGTTCGGGCTTGCTACAGGGCATTGGGCCTGGTGTCGTTCCTGACTGCCGGCGAGCAGGAGGTGAGGGCCTGGAGCGTGCCTGCCGGGATCGCCGCGGTGCGGGCTGCGGGGGTGATCCATTCCGACTTCGAACGGGGGTTCATACGGGCCGAGGTCATTCCTTTCGAAGACCTGGTGCGGTGCGGCGGAATAGCCGCGGGACGCAGGGAGGGGGTGTTGCGGTCCGAAGGGAAGACCTACGGGGTCAAAGACGGGGACGTCATAAACTTCCTGGTCAACGTATAACCCGGCGCTTGCTACGAGTCCAATCGCTTGGCGAAGCTCAACTCGTGGGAATCTGGGTCGTTGATGTGGAAGTAGCGTTCGTCCCAAGGAGCGTCTTGCGGGGTCGTGGAGGGGGCGAGGCCCGATAGGACCAGGCGTTGATACAGGGCATCCACGTCGTCTACGTATAGAATCAGCCTGCCCCACCAAGACCAGGCTTTGTCCTGAGCCAGGATCAAGTTCAGGTAGCCGCCGCCGACGCGGAAGCTGGAAAAAGAGTCGGACTCACCGCCGTAGAGAAGTTCCAGGCCCACCTTGTCCCGGTAAAAGTCCACCGACCTGGCCATATCGCGCACCGCCAGGGTGACTGCGCTGATTTTCTGGACGGTCATACGATTCCCTGCATCGTTAGCACGGGCGACTGAATGGCCTGGGAAGTACTGCGGGCAGCAATTTGGTCACCATCGCCGGCGCCGGTATTGCCGAGGCAAACCGGGATAGACGCCTTGGTCCAAGACCCATTGGATTCTCCGGTCCAATGCTCCGACTTCTTCGGAGGGCAGAACCTCCACCAACTCTTTCAGGTGGCCTTGGGGATTTTCCAAGCGTCCGGCCAGCTCCCGGAGCCCGTCCAGGAGGTGTCCGGGGATCTCCTCGCCCGGAAAGTCCCAAATCACCGTCCTGATCTTGGTTTCAGTATGGAACGTCAGCCCGTGGTCGATGCTCCACAACTTGCCGGCGTGGTCCACTATCAGGTGGTTGGGTTTGCGGTCGGTGCTGTTGGCCACCAGGTCGAAGCAGGCGATGGTCTTGAGCTGCTTGTAGTTGTCTTCGGTGAGGGAGTAGTAGTTCTGCCTGGGGTCGTGTTCGACGAACTCCTGGACCGAACCGATACCGTAGGGGCCATCCCTTATGATGGTGAATGGAATGAAGTCCCAACCCAGGGCCTGGCTCAAGAGATAGGCGGCATACTCTCGCTTGTACAGGGTTCCCCGCGGGAAATCCCAGAGTGGGGCTTCCCCATCCCTGGGCTTGTAAATGGCCAGGCTTTCCGCATCGCCCAGTTGGACCCGGGCCAGGAAAGTGTAGTTGGATCCCGCCGGGGTCAGCTGACAGGCAACGATTTCGCCGCAGCTTAGGATGTCTCGAGTGGACGGATCAGCCTTCACCGAGATTCCCCTGCCCAAACAGCCCTGCTCTTAGTCTATGTCAAAGGCCACGTGGCCATTGGCTCGAGGGCATACGTGGCCTTCCGGGTTGATGGCGGAGCCACAGAGAACGCAACGGGGCCGGCCCGCGGCGCAGATCCGGAGCGACTCTTCGGCCAGGGCGCCGGCCTGTTCGGTGGTGATCCAAAAGCTAACCGAAGAGCCCTCATCGCCCGATTCGGAGTCTTCGCCTTCATATGCGAGCACGTAGAACGAGTTGGTGGGCTCGTCGTGGCTAAGCAGCAGTTGCGCCGCCTTAAAGTCTATATGGGTGTCGCCGCCGGACCACTCCGGTTCCCGGGGGTGACTTGGCCGCGATTCATCTACCTCCGGAAGAGATTCGACGGCGTCCCTGAGATAGATGCCCAGTTGGAGAAGCTGCTCTTTTTCAAGCCAGACCGTGCCGGTGGCGCGGCCCGCCTCTATAGCAAGGTGGAAAGTGCGCTGTCCCGGCTCGCCAAAGGTCTTAGCCTCGATGAGGGAAAGGGACCCCAGCGGGTACTTGACGGGTCGAGACTCCATGGCGTCTATGATAGCCCGCGCCAAAGCGGTCTGACAAGGCAAGGAATAGGGTGCCGGAATGGGGGCGGCCAGGGCAGAGAATGGGAGTTCGGGTGGAGCGGAAACAGGCAGTCTAAGGGGGCTGGAACGCGGCGTTAGTTTACCTGGTGCTCCCTCCGAAGCAACTCTTTGGCCGCGTCGCCGGTATTGCTCTCGATGCAGTCCCGCAAGGTCGCATATATGGATTTATTGATGCTGGACATCATCCAACCCTCAAAGTTGGGGTCGGACTGATAACTGTTCTTCAAAGCTATCAGCCGTTGCAGCAAGCTAAGGTAGTGATATTGAAGGGGAGTCAACTCTTGGTCTATCCCTTCAATGCCACTGGCAATCTCACTGGTGTTTTGTTCGTTCACCACTTCCGGGTCTGCGGGTCCCTGCTGTTTGCCCATATTCACTCCACCGAACTTAACCTTAGGACCGCTGCCAAGCTGATTGGGGTTACTCTGGTTGGCCTATTATAACAGACTGATATAGCTGGCGGTAACGGATTCAAGGCCTGAATTTAAACCTCCCGGAACTCCCCTTCCACAGTATCGTCACCCGGTTGGTCTCCACCGGCAGCGGTCCCGTCGGTTGGACCGGCGTCTGCCGGGCCGGCCTGCTGGCTGTAGACGGCCTGCCCCAGGCGCTGCATGGCCTCGTTAAGATCGGCCATGGCAGGCTGCATTGCGGCTACGTCGTTGGCGGCTATGGCCGACTTCAAAGTGGCAACCTTGCCATCCACCTCTTCTTTCAGGTCCTGGGGAATGTTGTCCTTATTGTCTTCCAGCGTCTTTTCTACGCTGTAGACCAATGAGTCGGCTTGGTTGCGAGTTTCTATCTCGACCCGTTTGCGCTGGTCTTCCTCCTCGTGGGCTTTGGCTTCGTTGATCATTTGCTCGATTTCGTCTTTGGCGAGGCCGGAGCCAGACTGGATGACGATCTTCTGTTCCTTCCCGGTTCCCTTGTCCTTGGCGGAAACGGAAAGAATCCCGTCGCGGTTAATGTCGAACTTGACTTCGATTTGGGGGACGCCCCGGGGAGCGGGCAAGATGCCGTCGAGCATGAAGCGGCCGATGGACTTGTTGTCGGCAGCCATGGGGCGTTCGCCCTGGAGCACGTGGATATCCACCGTGGTCTGCCCGTCGGCGGCAGTGGTGAACACCTCGGTCTTTTCCGTTGGAATGGCGGTATTCCGGGAGATAAGCGTGGTCAACACGCCTCCCAGCGTCTCCAGCCCCAAGGTGAGAGGCGTTACATCCACCAGGACAATGTCGTCGACTTCCCCGGCCAGCACTCCGGCCTGGATGGCCGCGCCCAAGGCCACGGCCTCGTCGGGGTTTACGTTGCGGCTGGGCTCCTTGCCGAAAAGCTGCTTGACCTTTTCCTGCACGGCGGGCATCCGGGTCATACCGCCAACCAGGATCACGTCGTCGATGCCGTCGGCGCTGAAACCGGCGTCGGACAGGGCCTGGCGGCAGGGCCCCTCGGTGCGGGCTATCAGGTCTTCCACCAGTTGTTCCAGCTTGGCACGGGTCAGGGTCTTGACCAGGTGTTGCGGTCCGCTGGAATCGGCGGTTATGAAGGGCAGGTTGATCTCGGTTTCAAGGACGGTGGAGAGTTCAACCTTGCTGCGTTCGGCGGCGTCCCTCAGGCGTTGGAGGGCCATGCGGTCATTGCTGAGGTCGATGCCCGTCTCTTGCCTGAAGTCCTGGATCAGCCAGTCGAGAATTCTCTGGTCAAAATCGTCGCCGCCCAGGTAGGTGTCGCCGTTGGTGGACTTGACCTCGAACACGCCGTCGCCCATTTGCAGGATGCTGATATCGAAGGTGCCGCCGCCCAGGTCGAACACGGCCACGGTAGCGTCGGCCTTGGCCTTGTCCAGCCCGTAAGCCAGCGAGGAAGCGGTGGGCTCGTTGATGATGCGCAGGACTTCCATGCCGGCAATGGTGCCGGCGTCCTTGGTGGCCTGCCGCTGGGAGTCGTTGAAATATGCCGGGACGGTGATCACCGCCTGGCTGATCTTCTCGCCCAGCTTGGCTTCTGCGTCCTGCTTAATTTTTTGAAGGATGAAGGATGAGATCTGGGGCGGAGGGAAGCTCTCGCTGGCCATCTCCACGTGGGCGTCCTGATCGGGCCCGGATACTATCTTGTAAGGGAGTTTGTTGATGGCGTTCTGGACCTCGGCGTCTTGGAACTTCCGGCCCATGAGCCTTTTGACGGAAAACAGGGTATTTTCCGGGTTGGTCACGGCCTGGCGCTTGGCCACCTGGCCCACGTACCGCTCTCCGGAGCGGGGATTGACCGCAACTATCGACGGGGTCAGCCGGGCTCCCTCTGCGTTTTCAACGATGGTGGGTTCCCCCGCCTGGATCACGGCGGCCACAGAGTTGGTGGTGCCCAAATCTATGCCCAGGACTTTTGCCATGTTCAGTCTCCTTCGATTCTTCGAATTCTTACGTTTGCTGCGAGCCAGCCGGTTCTGTAGCCACCATGACCTGGGCCGGTTGAATGACTCTGTCGTGCAACCGGTACCCGGCTCGGACCACCTCGGCGACGCGGCCCGAAGGATGTTCGCTTGTTGCCACCGTACCCAACGCCTCGTGTTCCATGGGATTAAACTCAGTACCCAAGGCCTCGATTTCGGTCACTCCCTCCGACTGGAGTACGTTGTCCAACTTCCGTTGGATGAGCTTGACGCCCTCCAGCCAGGGATTGTTGGCGTCCACCCCTTCGGCATGGCTCAAGGCCAAATTCAGCTCTTCCATCACCGGCAGCAATTTGTTGATGAGGCGTTCATTGGCGTATTTCCCCAGATTTATGCGCTCCTCATCGGTGCGCCGGCGAAAGTTGACTATCTCTGCCTGAGCTCGTTGTGCAGTCTCCAGGTTTTGGCCGGCTTCCAGTTGAGATTGCTGCAGCCGGTCCTGGAGGACCGCCACCTGCTCTTCCACTGAGAGGTTGCTCAAGTCGTCGTCCTTGCCGTCTTCGGCGAAGGGCAGGGGCTCGGGCTTTTTGCCGTTATTGGATTCGGTAGTCATAAGCGCAGTCCCGCTTTGCCAATCAGATGGGCTGTCAGGATTCTAATCGTTCACCGGCAGGTTCAAATTCTTAAAGACCCTGTCGATCTCCTGGTCCAAGGCGCCGCCCAGGCCGGTCTCTCCAGACAAAGCCTTCAGGCGGCGCTTCAAACTGAGGAGGTTTTCCACAGTGGCCAGCGCAAACTCCACTCCGGCCAGGTTGAGGCCGAGATTGCCAAGGTGGCGGATCAATCGGACCCTCCTGATGTCGTCCCTGGAGTAGAGCCTGAGCATCCCCAAGGTGCGCCCGGGGTTGATAAGGCCCAACCGCTCGTATTTCCTCAACGTCTGAGGATGCATGTCGAGAATACGTGCGGCGACGCTGATGATGTACAGGCCTTCCAGCCTCACGGACCGCTCATCGGCATCGCCGGCCCGCGTTCTCCGGTCAGGGGACTCGTTCGGCTGAACTTTACTCAACGAGGTCTGCGCGGGCCTTTGAGGCACAGGCTGAGACCGAATCCGTGCCGCATCTTCTGTCTGTGTCTTCGATGGCTCGCGCATAGGCCGACTCCAACCTTTTCATGAACTGGGTTAAGGCCTTGACCTTAATCCGTTTGTATGATACAACTTGATATAAGTCATGTCAATAAAGGGGTTATTGAGCAAGTCAAGCATTAGGGATGGATAGCCAGTGATGAGGGGGCCGACGATGATACTGTTTAAAGTCTGTCCAAAGTGCCAAGGCGACCTGTATCTGAAAGAGGACATCTTCGGAAGGTTTCTGAGCTGTTTGCAGTGCGGGTACCTTAGGGATGTGGAACTAGCTCACCGACGTCCCAGCAAGGTTCCGGAGATACGCATCGAGCAGGAGTACAAAGCGGCCTGATTTAACGCCCTGAGGGTCCGGCGTTAGCGGGCCAGCTCGGGCCAGAAGCGCTCCTCCTTCCAGGGGTCGCCGTTGTTATTGTAGCCCCGCTTTTCCCAGAACCCCGGCTGGTCCTGGGGCAGAAGCTCGACGCCGCTGACCCACTTGGCGCTTTTCCACCCGTATCGGCTGGGCACCACCAGCCGCAGAGGCCAGCCGTGCCCCTCGCCAAGGGGTTCTCCGTTTTGCTTGTGAGCGAAGATTCCCTCCCGCATGGCCACTTCCAACGGCAGGTTGGTCGAATAGCCTCCATAGCAGTGGACCATGACGAAGCGGGCATCCGGTGACGGCTGGGCCTGGGCTACTACTTCGGCGAAGGGCACGCCCTCCCAGGTCTGGTCCAACGAACTCCACTGGGTAACGCAGTGAAAATCGGCTACGGTCGACTTCCAGGGCAGCTTGGAGACTGCTGCCCAGTCAAGCTCCAGCTCGCGGGCGACCAGTCCGAACACGCGGAGGCTCCACTCCTCGATGCGAATCTTGGGTGCGCTGCCGTAGGTGAGGACAGGAAACTTCTTTGACAGGAACTGACCCGGAGGGACCCGGCCGGCGGGGTCTGCTGGAGCTTGCTTAATCTGGTCGGGCCGCTTCACGATGCACCTGTATGCCGCATTTACTAGGGGGAGACAACGATTCTGCCCGGCGGGCCATCGGTAATTTCACCAATCACAGACCGGTAAGGAGCGCCGGCCGCCGCGAGTTCGTCCAGCAACGCGTCGAGCCTGGACTTGGGTACGGAAATCAGCAAGCCGCCGGAGGTCTGAGCGTCTGACAGCAACAGGCGGCGCTGGGGGTCGATCTCGGCGGGCCAGTCCACGGAGTCCTCTACGTTCTGCAAATTACGGCGAGTGCCGCCGGGGACTATGTCTTGCTCCAACAATTCCCACGCTCCGGGCAGGGCCGGTACCTGGCCAAAGTGGACCCGGGCGCCGACGGCGCTGGCCGCGGTCATGGACTTCAAGTGGCCCAGCAGGCCGAAGCCGGTGACATCGGTGCAGGCGTTTACTCCCACTTTCATCATTGCATCGGCGGCCGCCCGGTTCAGTTCGGACATGCTCTCGACGGCGGCCTGCATCACATCGGCGGGACACTTGCCCTGCTTGCCGCCGGTGGTTATGATTCCGGCTCCCAGGGCCTTGGTCAGCACCAGGGAGTCTCCGGGACGGGCGCCGGCGTTGGTGACGTGTTTTCCGGGGTCCACCAGCCCGATTACCGAAAGGCCGTACTTGGGTTCAGCATCGTCGACGGTGTGACCCCCGACAATCAGGCAACCTGCTTCGGCGGCCTTGTCATGCCCTCCGCGGAGTATCTTTTCCAGTATGGCTTTATCCAGCTCGGCGGGAAAGCCGACGATGTTGAGGGCGAGCAAAGGCTTGCCGCCCATGGCGTATACGTCGCTGAGGGCATTGGCCGCGGCGATGGCCCCAAACTGGTAGGGATCGTCGGTGATGGGAGTGAAGAAGTCGACGGTGAGGATCAGCGACGCGTCATCGTTCAGCCGGTACACCGCGGCGTCGTCGCCGGTCTCGATGCCCACCAGCAGTTTCTGGTCGGTTACCGCCGGCAGCTTTTTCAGGACCTGCACCAGGTCCTCCATGCTTAGCTTGCTGGCTCAACCGGCGGTATGAGACAGTTCAGTGAGCCGGACCGCGCTGCTCTGCATCTGTTACTCCCTGGCGGCGATTTTGCCCAACGCTTTCACGATCAACGAAGCCACGGCCCCAGCAGTCAGTCCGACGGCAAGGATAGTCCACACGTCACGGACGTTATCCGACGTGGACGAGTAAGAGTCCCAGGAGTCCACCGCGTACCAGATTGACAAGGCTACGGCACTGATGAAGACTATTAACGCGACTAAGCCTGCGTCTAACTTTACCCGAATATTCACCGCGCTACTTCCGATACACCTAGCTTCTGCCCCCAATTCTAATTGCCCTTGCCTCACAAGTCCACAGATATGTGCGCCGTGCTTTGGCGCATATTCCGGCAACTTGAAAACGAGCAGCATACGGCGGTTATTCCAGGCCGTGGGTCTGCGGTGGTAGCCGCTTGGGCCTCCCAACGCTTGGGTCGGATTCCCGATGGGAACTTGCTATACTGCGGCCCACGATGTTAGGCAGTCTAAGGTAGACGGAGGCAAAGGTAGACGGAGGGAAACGATGTACGGTGTCAAACGAGTGGCCGGCGGCTTCCTGCTTTTGTACGCCGTCGTTTATGCGGCGCAGGTGATCTTCAACCGTTTCTATGCGGACGCGCTGGACCCGCAGGAGATTTGGGACGTTTTCAACTACGTCACCGGAGTGGGCATTCTGGTTGGGATAGCGGTCGCATTTGGCAACCAGCGGGCGATTAGCCATGACGACCTCATGCGACGGCTAACCGCTCAAGCAAGCGTGTTCGCGTCCCTGGCCCTGGCCATCATCTTCTTCCCGCTTTGGTTTTCGCTGATCATGGGCGACACCCAGTCCGACGCAAACAACGTCGGCTGGATATTGGTCTCCTTCCTCAACCCCTTGGTACTGGCAAACGCCGGCGCCTGTCTGTGGCACTGTCCCAAGCCGGAATAGGTCTCGATAGCATGACTGCAGTCGTTGCACGCGCCGCCCGCAAGTTCTGCGGGCGGCGCGCAGTCCAGCCGGAGAGAGGCAGCCGATGGACAAGGTGAAGGTACTCGTAGCCCACTATTTCGGCAGCGCCGCGGACGCCGAGGTCATCGCCGCAGTCGATTCCTGCGTCGAGGTCGTCTACGCCCCGTACGTCGACGCCGGCGCGCGCGAGTTCATGCGCTCCTACCGAGGCGGCGACGTCAAGGCCGTCGAGGAAGACACCGGCGAGTTCCATCGCCGCGTTGGAGAGGCCGAGGTCATCTTTGGCACCGGCCTCCCCGAGAACATCCTGGCCCTTGCTCCCAAGCTGAAATGGGTCCACGCATATGCCGCCGGCGTAGACTCCCTCGCTGGGACCGGCCTGTTGGAGAACGGCGTGACCCTCACCTCGTCCAAGGGTATCAACGGCCCACCTATCGCGGAGTTCTGCCTGATGTTCATGCTCATGAACGAGAAGGACATGGTGAAGCGTATCGAGGCGCAAGCCCGCCGGGAATGGACCCGCTACTCCAACGGCCTGCTCGCCGGCAAGACCGTCGGCGTCATTGGCCTCGGCACTATCGGCAGCAGCGTGGCCAAGCGCGCCTCGGCTTGCGACATGCGCGTCGTTGCCGCCCGCCGCACTTACATTCCCGGCCAGGTTGCCCCCAACATCGATCAGGTCTTCCCCTCAAATCGCCTCAACGACATGCTCGCCCAGTGCGACTACCTAGTCGTCGCCGTCAGCCTTACCGGCGAGACCCGGGGAATGATCGGCCGGGACCAGTTCGACGCCATGAAGCCGGGAGCTTTCTTCATCAACGTGTCGCGCGGCGAGGTCGTCGATGAGGAGGCCCTCCTAGCCGCACTGAAGAGCGGCCGGCTGGGCGGCGCGGCCCTCGACGTGTTCACCCAGGAGCCGCTGCCCGACGACAGCGAGTTCTGGGGCCTGCCCAACGTGATTGTGACCCCTCACAACACCGGCGGCCTGAACGACTACAACGACCGCGCCACCCGGTTCTTCTGCGAGAACCTCCGCCGCTACCTGGACGGACGGCCCCTGGAAAGTACGATAGATCCCGTCAAGGGCTACTAGCCTGCGCAGCCAGCAGCCTGTTCATACCAGGATATGGTCCCAACAGGTATGAACCACAGGATGGTTGCGGGCATACTGTCGGCGGCGGCTTTACTGCTGTCGGCGGCGTGCGGCTCGGGGGAGGAGCCCTCACCGGGCAGTCCGGGTCTGGGGGACCCGCTTTATCCCGGCCTGGGCAACGGGGGTTACGAAGTTACGCACTACACCGTGACGCTGGACGTCGAGGTGGACAGGAACTTTGTGTCGGGCGCGGCGGTCATCGAGGCTAACGCGACCCAATCGCTGTCATCGTTCAATCTTGACATGCGCGGCCTCGAGGTCCTTGAGGCCCGGGTGTCCGACCGGCCCGCGGATTATACCCGCAGCGGCAACGAACTGACCATTGAGCCGGACCGGCCGATCCGGGACGGGGCGTCCTTTGCGGTGGAGGTTGTGTACGAGGGACAACCTACACCCGACGAACTACCGGGCACCGGCTTTCAGGGCGGCTGGATCAAGTATCCGACGGGCATCTATGCTGCGGGTGAACCGTGGGGATCATCCACCTGGTTTCCCCTGAACGAGCACCCGTCGGACAAGGCTACGTACAGGTTTGTGGTCACAGTCCCGAAGCCTTACGAGGTGGCGGCGATAGGAGAGTTGGTGAGCGTCGTCGATGACGGGTCGGCCAATACCTATACCTGGGAGTCGAGCGACGAGCTGGCCAGCTACCTGGCGGCTATCGCGATTGCCCGCTTCGACGAGGTAGTCACTCAGGGGCCCATGGGAATACCGATTGTCGATCTGATCGAGGAGACAGTGAGTGAGCCGGTGAGGCGGCCCCTCGAAGCAACGGCGGAGATGATGGAGTTCTTCAGCGACACGTTCGGCGAGTATCCCTTCGAGTCTTACGGCTCTATCGTAATCGAGGCGCCCTTCCCGGCCCTGGAGACGCAGACCAGGCCGGTGTACGGCGCGCTCACTCTCTACGCGGCGGGCGAGCGAGTTGTGGCTCACGAACTGGCCCACCAGTGGTTTGGGAACCTGGTTACGCCGGCGACGTGGGAAGACATTTGGCTCAACGAGGGCTTTGCAACCTACGCGGAATGGCTGTGGGATGACCACAAGTCGGGCGGGGGAGCGTTCGACGGGTTCTGGGACGTGATGTGGTCGCCTGGGCTGGGCCCGCCCGGGAAGCCGCAACCCGAGGCGCCGTTTGATGCTACGGTCTACGTAAGAGGGGCCATGACCCTGCACGCCCTGCGGGATGAAGTTGGAGACGAGGCCTTCTTTATTACGCTGCGCGAGTACCTGTCCCGATATGCCGGGGGCAACGCAACAACCTCCGATTTCTTAGAGGTGGCGGAAGAGGTCTCCGGGCGGGAACTGGAGCAACTGTTCCAGGCCTGGCTGTACGCTGAGGTCCCTCCGGCGCCGCCGAGGTAGCGCACTGGGGTGTGGGACGCGGCGGGGTGGTGGCAACGACTGCCACCATTTTAATGCATCAGCTAGGAACCAGAAAAGTCGCAAAATTCCGCATATTAGCTACGATTTGAGTCTTATTGACAAGTCACAAGGTCCCAGGGTATCTTATACAGGGTGGCATAAGATTTGGCACAAGATTTGATACAAGGCTCAGATTCAAAGGGGAACAGGATGCAGAATTTCAGGCCGCTATCAGCGGCATTTGTCAGGACAGTCAACGAGCCGAGGGACTACGGAGACGGACGAGGCGGCCACGGCCTCTACTTGATCGTGCGGCAATACAGCCTGGGCAGAATATCGAAGTCTTGGGCGCAACGCCTTACCATCAATGGCAAGCGGCGCGTGATGGGGTTGGGCAGTTATCCGGTCGTAACCCTTGCGCATGCCAGAGAGAAAGCATTGGAAAATGCAAGGGCGGTTGCCAATGGGGTAGACCCCCGTAAGACGCGAGAGATAGAGACTACACCCACGTTTGTGAAGTGTATGGACCGGGCCATCGAGGTCAAACGGCGGGATTGGAAGCATCCCCGGACGGAAACACAACTCCGGTTCTTCATCACCAAATACGCCTTACCCTACATCGGGAACAAGCCGATTGACTCCATCACCCCAGCCGACGTGCTGGAGTTTCTGGCTCCCCTCGCCATTGAAACTCCGGCATCGGCGCGCAAGACAAAATCGGCCCTGCGGCAAATCTTTGCCTGGAGCATCGCTCAGGGGCTGCGCGATAGCAATCCTGCCGACCAGAATATCAGCGACGCGCTGCCCAGCCTTGCCACGAAGGAACATCACAAGGCTCTACCATGCACCCAAGTAGGCGCAGCTATCAAGACCGTAGAGGCGACCGACGCCTGGGAGTTAACCAAGGCGTGTTTCGTTTTCATGGTTCTGACGGCTACGCGTTCCGGCGAGTCGCGGCTGGCGACTTGGGACGAAATTGACCTTGACTCGGCGACTTGGACTATCCCCGCCAGCCGCATGAAGAAAGACCGAGAACACCGTGTCCCACTGTCCAAAGCTGCCGTTGCCATCCTGGAACGGTCCAAGGCGTATTCCCACGGCAAAGGGCTTGTGTTCCCGAGTTCTACCGGCAGGGCGATGAGCGACAGCACGGTTAGCAAGCTCTTGCGAATCAACTCAATTCCTGCGGTTCCGCATGGGTTCCGGTCGAGCTTCCGGGACTGGTGCGCCGAGAACAACATCAACCGACAAGTCGCTGAAATGTGCTTGGCTCATAACGTTGGAGACGCCACCGAAGCGGCTTATCTCCGGTCTGATATGTTCGACCTGCGCCGGGCGGCGTTGGACGCGTGGGCGGAGTACCTTGGCATGAACGAAGAAGGAGTATAGAAGTGACAACGGTTCAGTTTGCCTGTAGCGTATGGCCCATCTAGCGTCAGGAATGGCATAGGCCAAAAGCAAACGGAACCCCCATCAGACCTCTTCGCAAGTAGACTTTGCTCCATCGCGCCGATTCGACAAGGCCGATTGCAGAAACCCGGCGAGGGACTGATCCGTCTGGTGATCATCAGACTGACCACAAAGAGCCCTTTGCTCTCGTGCTCATGTCACGGCTGTAGTTAGCCGCTCCAGTTCAAGCGTCCTCAATTCCAAATGTTTCGCAAGGTCAATCCTGCAGATAATCCTGCCTTCAGCAATCCGCATCCCCATCACCACCGGCACGCCGACCCCAGTAGGGGCCAGCGCCACTCCTATAGCGTTGTACGGTTCCGTTTGCTGTTAGGGTTTACCACGCCTGAGCCTAGATATGCTGAACACTATAACCAAACGAAACCAATCAGTCGGTCAGAGGTGAAGGCGATGGATGTACGCGATGCATTGGCATCCAAGTCATTCTGAATGACCTCAACTATCAGGTCATCAGAGCGCAAGCCCCTCAGAAACTGCCAGAATTGGGGCTCGGCATCGAATTTCTGGACGTATTCCAAACTGAACAACGTCAGTTCGGTTCCGTTTGCTTGTGGTGTTTGACGCGCCTGAATCTAGATATGCCGAATACCATAGCCGATCGGAACCCCCAAGGAGTTAATGCCGGCTCCCTCACCGGGGCGGCCGCTAGCGATTTGAATACCGGCCCGTGAGGGCCTGTGTGTGCGTTCTGTATCCATCTCGGTTTTTATTTCCTCCTGAAAGTTGTGTGGTTCTGGTTAGCCGGTTGTAAAGTTCCCGACGGCATAGCGCCGCACCGGCACCCCTTCAATGCAGTCCGGTATCCGGTCGGCGACCGGCAGGGTCGTCTGGTCTATATCTTCGACCACGAACACGGCGATGCCCAGTAGCCCGAAGTTGTCAAAGAAGTCCTCCGTCCACTCTTGGGCCACCCGGATGCCCATGAAGCCCGGTTGCCTCTGGAACATCGGCAGGTGCCGCTCCATGATTTCCTCAATGCGTTCCAGTTCGGCTTGATACTCTGGTGTTCCGGGCTCCAGTTCCTGTACAGTGATTTCACATGGTTCGCTCATATGAGGCTTCCCTGCACCAAAGAAAAGGCCAATAGACGGGGCTAGGTTGCCCACTTCCATGAACTGCACCGGAATGCCGTCTAGGCAGTTCGGTAAGCGGTCGGTGGCGAGCAGGGTGTCTTGGTCGATTATCTCCTCAACGACGATGATAAGGCCCCGGGGGCCAGTGACCTCAGCATCCGCATCAGCCAAGCCGGAGAAGACGGTCGTGATATAGCCAGGTTGCCGCTCAACCAGGCTCTGGTTTTCCTCACTGATAGGCCAATCATCCAGAGTTAGTCCGTCGCGTTCCCCAGAAAGGATAGCCGCCAAGCAGGAGTCCTCCTCGGAAACGCCTCCCGCTTCTGGCCATGCACTCCACGTGCTCCAATCCGGAATGGTGACAGCACCCCAACCTATTTCTATGATGTTTCGTTCAATCGGCATGGCCGCCATGGTTGCCCTGGGCACCGGTGTTGACGTGGGCTGCTCACCGCAAGACGCTAGGAAGCAGCCGACCAAGATAGCCATGAGGCAGACCGTTGTTCTTAAGATTGCCATGGTTGGCTCCGTTTGCTCTTGGTGTTTGACATGCCTGAGCCTAGATAGGCCGGACACCACAACCAAACGGAACCACTGGTGGCCACCGCGCCGGCAACAGTGGCAACCAACCGGCGCTGGTGGCCATGATGGCCTTACAGGTCCGGCTGTATTGAACGCCTGCTGGAAATCAGGCGCTCCCAAAATATCCAGGTGACTGACTTCCCGCAGTCGCACACTGGAAACGTTCTCTTAGACGGCGCCCCTAGAATAGACGGCGCCCCTAGAATCTTTTTGTGGCGGCATCCGATGGCTTGATATACGGCCCATTCCGGTACGTTGTCGCCTTGCTTATATATAGGCACTCCAGGGCCTCTCCTCAACACAGCCGTCGAGTTAACGGCTCTCCTTGGCAAAGTCCAAACATGGGACCGCAATTCTTGCGCCAGTTCCGTTTGCCCGTGCCCTCTCTCACGTCCTTATACCCGGCCAGAAGTTCACCCAGGCGGTTCCGCCGCATCGAGGTTGCGGCGGGGGCGGAGCCGGCCGTGAGCAGGGGTGCCACGACAAACTCCTTTAAGCGACCTTATATAACCGTCTACAGCGGAGGAACTGGGAACCTCGCTGCTTGGCAGGCCAACACCCGCCGCCGCCAGATGTATTCCAAAGGCGCGCAGTTGCGCTAGGTCCCAGCGGTATTCTGTGAAGCACCCGCCGCTTCTAGCGCAAAACCTGTTAAGACCGTTCTCTGTATCGCTGACGGCCCAAGCCGGTCATTCTCCGGTCACTTGTTTTGAGCTAAAAAATGCCCATAGGCTAGTGACAGTAAGTGCAACCCCACCTATCGCCGTAAGCACCAATCCTGCGCCGACAGAGACCGAGGCAAACCCCGTATCGACCGAGGCGGTCACTCCTCCCACGTCAGCCCAGTCTATTATTCCGACTATGGCTACGATGCCCCCAAGGATCGTGGCTATCACCGCTCCCCACCGCTTCCCGTATGCGCTGACAGCTATTGCTGCCAGCGCTCCTATCCCCAGGACCAGGGTGATTATTCCGTCTCCTTCTATTCCTGACACGCTTTTCGACCCAATGGCGGTATCGACTTTCGCCCAGGGCAGAAGAGCCGCGATTATTACCAGGATGCTGCTGATCGCCGTTAGAATATGTGCCGGTCGTATCGTCATTGAAACCCCCTTGCGGCTTAAGAATGGTTCGGTTTGCCTTTGGTGTTTGACACGCCTGAGCCTGGACACGCCAGCCACCATAAATTGAACGGAGCCTGCTGCTCCTTTCGCAGAGCACTGTCAAGAACGTCACCGGAATCGTTGATGGCCCAGGCACGTCAGGCAGGGTTTGACCGCCTCCCGCCGGGTCCGGGCAGCTACTATCCAGGCTCGCTCCAGCGTCTGAATCTCATCGTGCCATTGGCCCGACGTGCGTTCCGTCGTACTCACTCCACCCTTTTTCTTGTAGTGACGACACGTCACCAGGTGGACCGTAGCGGAGTTCTGCCTGAAATTCTCGTAGACTGCGTAAGACATTGCTTCTCCAATGCTTGCATTGCTGCGCCCGCCGGGAAGGCGAACGGGACGCCCGTGGGCGGCATGTTCACCCCCCCCGGCAGCGTGTGGGTTGGGTTCCCGGACCATGGCGTCGGTTTGGCTGGCTTTTGGGGAACCGCTTGCCTAGAGTCAGATGCGCCGAACCCCAAGGGATAACAAACAGTTACCGCCGTACCGCGCGCAATATTTCGGTCATCACCACAATCAGGAAACCCACTCCCAGCGGAGTTGCCACCTGACCCAAGAAAACCCAAAATTCATCAGAATAGGCGGCCGTTGCCCAATAGATGCTGTTGGCAAGGGCAATGGCTATCACAACCCCGGCCAGTATCCTCCCGACCACCACCGCGTCCAACTTTCCCAAATCCAACTTGATCTCCATAACGTCCTCCTTCAACTCTCAAATGTAGAGTCCGCCTCGGGTTTGCCCCCTGTGGATTCTGATGCCGGCATCCGCCATGACCCGCTCGATCCTTGCCGTAAGTTCCATTAGGGTATTGAAAGACTTGCGGTTTCCACTGCGTATTCCGTGCGACTCGTTCTTGGGAACCGAGACGTTCCCAGCCGACCAGCAATGTTTGGGCTTGATGTGTCCGGGCGATTCCGCTAGGCCGTTCGTCCAGAAGCGAATCTCGACTTTGATCATCTTCTCGCCGTGCTTGGCCTTCACGTTGTCGCTGTCCATTCGACTCCCCCTCCTGTCCTGGGGCTGTCCCGCCTGTTGCCTCAGAAGTGCTGTTCGCACTTCTCTTGGAGTTTCTTGCCCCTCTCCTCGAGGTCTTGGTACCGCTTGATGTACTCGGCAGCCGGAATGCCGCTTTGTTCCAACCGCACCAACTCCTCCTGGAGTTCAAAACCCTTCTTGATGCAGTCCTCTTTCGACATCGGACCGCACGCTAGAGCCGTCGCCGCCAAGAGTAGACCCGCCAGTAGTCCCAATATAGCTTTTCGCATTGTTTCTCCAACCCAGTTAATTTGGGGCGCTGCAGGCCCCTCCGGTATCCGGTCTGACCACGCTAACCACTTCAAACGTCTCCCGTTTCTGCTCCCCTAAAGCGGTCTCGAACTTGGCGGTCGAGCCGCTGTAGGAATCAGCGTTAGACCTGCCCTTGTCAATCTTGCCTGGTAGCGTCACTCTCCATCTGAAGGTCAGGTCGAGCAAGTCCTCCGGGTTCAGTCCAAGATCTAGGTCCAGGTCGGCGTCCTCCAGACCGAATTCGTCCGCCTGAAATGGATGGGGCATGGACACTCGGAATTCTGCCCCATCGTCCGTCTCGGTCTGGATTACTTGAATATCGAAGCCAATCTCGCCTTCGCCTATCTGTTCTGCTGATAGGCCGTTGCAAGTAAAGGACAGCACATCGCCGTCAATAGCCGCGGTGCAATTCTCCGGGATGTCCAATAGGTCCTCGTCGGTCAAGTCCATCACCGGCACGAGGGGACTCTCCATAGTGACCTCAACGTCGTGGGTCAGGGCGCCGGTGTCGGATACATCGGTGTCAAGATTCATCCTGACGGTCCCGCAGCCGATGGCAAGTACGACCACTAAAGCCAGTAGCGCCTTGCTCATGTATCCCCTCCGGAAGGTTTCATCGCTTGACTCTATCCTGCACAATTGCCTCGCCCTACTCGTCCCGTCTCCAGCCGGAGCCGAAGACGTACCCGTCATACTCCGCCACGTATACATGCAACGACTCCGAGGTCACCCAGACACCGAATTCCGTGGCGTCGAACGGCTCGCTGCTGAGCATCTCCCGTGTGTCCCGTCCGATCATCGAGGGGTCGGAGTGGGCGACGACCTTGCCGCTCGGGTCTCCAATGAAGGCGAACCACCGCCCGTCCACCGTCTCGGCGGCGTTGTAGTAGTCTATGGCCGCCTCCAGGCCCGCCAGGGCGCTTCCGGGGCTGGCGAAGTAGGCCACCGTCGCCGGGAGTCCTCCCTCGCGGAAGTTGTCCACCGCCACTGACACCAGCTTCTTGGTGAACTCGTCGGCGTCGATGTACCAGCCCGAGGCGAACAGCAGCCCGTCGCGCCGCTCCACCCAAACGTTTTTCAGTTCCAGTTCTCCGAAGTCTGCGCCTATGCCGCCGCTCTCCGGGTTGCTGTACACGTAGGACACCCACTTGCCTTCCTCTGTGGCCGATAGCATGTCCGGTCCGAAGTTGTAGCCGTTGGCGTCGGTGCCCACCCAGCCCTTGACGTCGAGTCCCCGGCGGTCGGGGTCGGGGTGTGCGATGACCAGATCGTTCTCGTCGATGATGAAGACGTACCACTGGCCGTCCACGCTCTCCCGTCGGTTGTAGTGGACGAGGGTGGCTTCAAGGCCCTGTGTCTCGTACTGGACGATGGCGTTGTCTACGAAGAACCGGGTGTACTCGGCGGGGGCGGACCTGGGCGGGATGGAGGCTATGGCGGCCCGCGCTATGTGCCGGGCCCCGTCCTCGGTGAGGCCGGACTGCTTGATGTCTGCGATGGCGCCCCGGACGGTCTCGTCCACGTCGGCGGAGGTCACTCCGGGTGCGGGAGTCGGCGCGGCGGCCATCTCCGCCCTGACTATCTCCTGCACGTCGGCGCGGGTCAGCTCCGCATCCCCGTCCCCGCAGGCGGCGACCACCACCAAGGCGACGAGCAGCAACGCCAACAGTGCAGCGGTGCGGCGCATTCTGCCGGTCAAACCTTCCCCTATCATTTCCTACAGCCCACCCGGTTTCGCTATCTTCAGCACCGGCGAGAGGGAGTAGAAGTGGTTCTTGTAATCGGTGCTGGTCCCGGCGATTCCAAAGGGGCTGCGGACTCCCAAACTGTCGTAGGTGCTGTAGAAGAAGGTGCTGCCCAGCCCCTGACCGTTCCTGGTTCCATCGCTATTGGTGCCAGTCCAAATGTCCGTCGAGTACCCCAGCAGTCTACCCGCTTCGTCGGTGCCCGCCTTGGACGCCCACGATCCGTCGTAGAAGTCCGTGTAGCTGTTGGCGACTCGAACTCCCTCCAGCCAGTAGATGGGTACGCCGGTCCCGGTGGTGCCGGTGTTGTCTATGGCGTGAACGCGGTAGACGGACGCCAGCGCCCTGAAGCGCCCGCTGAAGTTCTTGAGAAGCGCGCTCCTGCCGGCCGCGTTCTGGACGAAGCTGTTGTAGTCGTCGATGTTGTTTGATTGGGCGTTCCTGGTGTCCGAGGTGACGAACAGCAGCCGGAAGCTGTCACCGGGCTTCAGGTCGGCGGAGGGTATGTAGGCCCATGACTTGGGAACGGTCCCCACCCCGTTCTCATCAAAGGGTATGGTCACAGCCTTCTTCTCAAGGTAGGTGGACTCCACGAACAACGCATCGGAGGCGACGCTCTTCCAGCCGTTCACGTCCGACACCACGCCGTCGTTCATTGAGACCATCACCGTGGTCGAGTCGTAGATGCTCTCGTCGTAGTCGGGCGTGATGGTGACGGCGTATGCCGTGCCGTTTTCCGCCCCCGCCGCTGTCCCGGCGCCAGCGGTATGGCGCAGGTTCGATGCCGTCCCGCCGGCCACCGTGATGTCCCCCAGGGCCATGCCGTAGATCTGGTCGTCGTCCGGGAAGGTGATGGACACGTCGAAGGGGCCTCGCACCGTCCCCGTCGGCCCGCTGATGACCGGCTTGACCCCCGTGGTGCTCCGCACCTTGAGCAGGGGCGATATGCCGTATATCGGGTAAATATCCGAGGCATTCGCCTCCCCGCTCACGTAGATTTCTTTACCCGGCGTATCGTGATGCTCGGTGCCAATGGAGCCGACCGCAGTCGTCCGAAGCCCCCCGTTCCACCACGCCGGGGGGCTTCCCAGTCCCAGGTTCCAGCCGTTCCCGTGGATCGCATGGGTGCCCTGGTGGGTGGAGCCGGTGAGCACTCTCTGAAACTCAATGAGGTACCAGCCGCCGTCGTGCTTCCTGGCTTCGCGCGAGTCCCAACTGCCGTCGTAGAAGTCGGCGTAGTTGTCGGCCACCTTCTTGCCGGCGTTCCCGGCCCAGTAGATGGGGGAATGTTCCCCTGGGTCACCAACCCGCGTGCGGGTGTTGCCCCTCGCATCCAGGCCCTGGTAGACCGACACCAGCGCCGTGAACGAGAGGTACAGGTGTTCGTGGTCCTTGAACATGCTGCTGGCCTTGGCCGCCTCACGGACGAAGGAGTTGTAGCGGCTGATGCCGTTGGTTGTCCCATCGATATAGCCTTCGGTTACGAACATCAGCCGGAAGGAGTCGCCGGTGCCCAGTCCAGAAGGAATCCAGGCCCAGTTGCTGGGCACCATCTGGTGCGGGATGTCGCGGGTGGTCTGCTGGTTGGGCGCAGCGTTGACCGGTTGGTTCGCCCCGGAGTTCAGGGCTGCCGCAAGGAACGCGGCGACCACCATCGCGAGAACGACCGGAAAGGCAAACCTGCTTCGCAGCATCATAGTCTCACCCCTGATTGCATATGTGTACGGCCCGTGTCGCCTGGATGGCCGATGCGCTGGAATGCGCCCGAACGGACCGGCATCTCGGCCCTTCGTTAAAGACAGCACAAAACCTCGGCAAACATTATGAAAGAACATTCCATGCAAAGTCAGTAAATACTCGGTGAAAAAGATGGTGTAAATATCAGTAACTAACGGCAATAGAAGTCCTGCGACGTGTTATACTAACCGCGGAATCACCATTCATACTGGCGAGGCGCAAACTTGAACCGAGCTGAGCAACCGGAAGCGAGTCCCGAACGCCAGGCACCGGGAGACCGCCTCTCCCGCATGAGCGAGGCCAGTCTCCGCATCAACGAAAGCCTGGACTTCGAAACGGTGCTGCAGGAGGTGGTGGACAGCGCCAGGACCCTGACCGGATCACGCTACGGAGCGATAACCGTTCCCGGCGAGACGGGGCAGCGGACCGAATTCATCGTCTCCGGGCTGACCTGGGAAGAGCATCAGGCGCTGTGGGAACTGCCCCAGGGGTCGGGCTTCTTCGAATACCTCAGCCAGGCCGAGGCTCCCCTGCGGGTTTCCGACATCGCCGGCCACCTGAGCGCGCTGGGGATGCCGGAGTTCTCGCCCCCGGTGTCGGCGTCCTCCCTGCTGGTGGCCCCGATGCGACACCAGGGGGTGGGCGTGGGTACTATCTATCTGGCCCACGAGGCGGAGGGGAGAGAGTTCAGCCAGGAGGATGAGGAGACCCTGGTAATGTTCGCTTCCCAGGCGGCGCTGGTCATCGCCAACGCCCGACGCTACCGTGAGGAGCAGCGGGCCAAGGCCGACCTGGAGACGCTGGTCAACACCACGCCGGTGGGCGTCGTGGTGTTCGACGCCGCGACGGGCGCGCTCTTGTCGATCAACCGGGAGGCCCTGCGGATCGTGGACGGGCTGCGCAGCCCGGACCAGAGTCCTCAGCAGCTGCTGGAGACGCTGACCTTCCGCAGAGCCGACGGTCGGGAGGTCTCCCTCAGGGAGTATCCCCTGGCACGGGCGCTGAATTCGAGGGAGAAGGTGCGGGCCGAGGAGATCGTCATCCAGGTCCCCGACGGGCGCCGGGTCAACACCATTATCAACTCCACTCCAATCCTCTCGGAGGAGGACGGCGTTACGTCGGTGGTGGTCACGCTGCAGGACCTGCCGCCCATAAAGGAGCTGGGCAGGCAGCTGGCCGAGTTCATGAGCATGGTGAGCCGGGAGCTGCTGGCGCCCCTGACCTCAATCACGGGTTCCGCCACCGCCGTCCTGGAGGACCGGACCCGGCTGGACCCGGCCAGGACCCGCGAGTTCTTCAGCCTCATCAAGTGGCAGGCCGACCGGATGCGGGGCCTGATCTGGGACCTGCTGGAGGTTGCCCGCATCGAGGCGGGGACGCTGCTCCTGAGCCCCGAACCCGCGGACATGGCCTTTCTGGTGAGCCAGGCCCGGGCGTCGTTCCTCGAGAGTGAGGCGGGCAATCAAGTGGAGGTTGACCTGCCGCCGGACCTCCCCCAGGTCATGGCGGACCGGCAGCGGGCGCTCCAGGTGCTGGACCGCCTGCTGTCCAACGCCGCCGGCCACTCCCTTGAGGGAGCGGTCATCACGGTGAGCGCCCAGCGGGAGGACTCCCACGTGGGTGTGTGCGTAACCGAACGGGGCCGAGACATACCCTCTCAGCCCCAGCCCCTGCTGTTCCAAAGGCACTCCCCGGTGGGAGGCGGAGGTGAGAGCGTCACAGGGGGAGAAGCGCTTGGCCTGGCGGTGTGCCGGGGGATCGTGGAGGCACACGGGGGCCGCATCTGGATCGAGAGGGACGGGGCGGGCCTGGGGTCCCGCTACATCTTCACCCTGCCGGTGGCCGAGGAGGCCGCGTCGGGACGAGTAGCACCGGTGGGACTCCCTGCCGGCGGCCACCGGCGCGCCGCGCGGGGCCGTGGGCGCGTGCTGGTGGTGGACGACGACCCCCAGGCGCTGTGGCACATCCGCAACACCCTGACGGAGGCGGGGTACACGCCCGTGGCGACCTGGGACCCGGATGAGATGGAGCGGCTTATCGCGATGGGGCGGCCCCACCTGGTGCTGCTGGACGCGGCGCTCACCGGGGCCGACGGCTCGGGGCTGATCCAGCGCATATCCAAGGTGACCGACGCGCCGGTGGTGCTACTGTCGGGACGCGGCGGGACCCCGGAGCGGGACCTTGCCGCGGCCTTCGAGAGCGGCGCAGACGACTACATAGCCAGGCCCTTCTCCACCACCGAGTTGGTGGCCCGGGTTGGGGCTGCGCTGCGGCGACGGGACGGGCCGGAGAGGGAGCTGCCGCAAGGGTCATTCCAGTTGGGGGAGCTGGCCATCGACTATGCGACGCGACGGGTTGCGATGGACGGCCAGGCGGTGACGTTGACCGATACGGAGTACCGGCTGCTCTGCGAGCTCGCGGTGAATGTGGGGAAGACACTGAGCCGGGAGCACCTGATGAGCCGGGTGTGGTCGACGCGAGAATATGACGACTCGACCATGGTGCGGGGCTACGTGAGGCGGCTGCGCCAGAAGCTGGGGGAGACGGCCGACAACCCCAGGTACATCTTCAACGAGCCTCGCGTCGGCTACCGGTTGGGAGAGGCCGAAGCACAGGACGGGTGAGAGCTTGACTGCGGGGAGGGTTCCGTTTGCCCTTATGAATTGACAAGCCCAATGCTGGGTATGCCGGACTCTAGAAACAAATCGAACTTTCTCCAGCACAAAGAGAAGGAACGCCCCGCACCGATGGCCCAGCCCAGCCAATAGTTGATGTAGGGCACGAACATTAGAAAGAGGCCCAGCACCATGCCGACGGCCAGGGTGGGGACGGCAATGGCAAAGACATACCAGGCCCGCTTCGCATTCTTCATTGTAAGATGCCGCTGGATCATCTCTCCAAATCCGCCGCCGTTTCGTTTTTGCCGTTGGGACTTGTCCAAACCGCCGTTGGGACTTGTCCCATTTTGCCAACTGGTACTGCGGTGCACCAAACTGTATCGAAAGTGTCGCCGTTGGGCGAAAACTGCAAATGGCAGCTTTGGTGGAGGCCGACACTTTGGCTACACTTTTTTCAGTTTGGTAAAGAATTAATGGGGTAAACCCCATATATATAATATAATTATTTCCGCCGCCGCCGTCGTTAGAGTTTGCGTCACAACCCCAAGCCTCGCCGGTTTTGTTCGCTCTTGAAGTCTTATACGCACAATGCTCGACATGCCGGACTCTATGACCAAACCGAATCTCGGTTGCACATATATAGTCATCTGCCTACCAGGGCAGCCCTTGACCCGCCGTTAAGCAATAGACCGGCGGGCGGTTCCGGCTGCGGCTCTTGGGCCTGGGCCCGGTCGATTAGGCCTCCGGTGTTCCGTTCAAATTAGTCTGCGGTGTTTTCCCCACCTTCATCGCCTTGCACCGGGCGGCTTCGGCTTGCCCAGCTTCGCCTTGGGCAAGGCCCGCCGGACCACCATGGAGGACTATTCCGCCGTGGTGGTCGGCCTTTTCTTTCCTCTGCCAACCCTAGGAGGCTGTACCTTGTCGTCGATTCGCCAGAGTAGGCCCTTGTCTGCCGGCCTTGTCAGCGTGTCATCATCCGTACCGGTTCTGCTGAGGGGTCTTCCCCTAAGCCCCTTCCTCCTGGGTGGCTTTATCGCCGACGCAAACGGGTCTGATTGCTTGGGCCGTATCGGAACGTTGACGGCGAATGCGCCGGCCGCATCGGGCGAGCCGTCCACGCCATCGACTATCACCGCAACATCCACCGGGTCCGGCAACCTGATGCCATCCAAATCCGGAACGGAGTTGGGCCGCCCTGGGACGTTGATGGCGAATGAGCGGGCTACATCGGGCGGGCCGTCCACGCCATCGACTATCACCGCAACATCCACCGGGTCCGGCAACTTGATGCCGGTCAAACCCGGAACGGCGGCTTTGCGTCCACGCTTGCGCCCAGTGGGCCGCTTGCCTGGGGCCTCCGGCGCATCGGTCAACCAGGAACCTCACGGCGCTGTCACTGAGACGGGCGCCAAGGTGTCACCGGCTATCACGGTGTGGGCATAGGCAATGCAGGCGCGAATGTCGTCCGGTTCCAGTCCTGGATAATCGTCCAGGAGTTCCTCCTGGGTAGCTCCTTGGCTTAGAAGGCTCAATATGAGCTCGACTGAGATCCTCATGTCCCGCACGATGGGTTTCCCGCCGAATACATCGGAGCGGGCAGTGATGCGCTCTAACAGTTTTCCGTTATCTGCCATAGTCTTCCTCCTATGCCATGTTCCAGCAGCGGCCGTCCGTGATCATTCTGTTCTAGGTATTGCGGCCGCTATGGCACCCAAAACCAGTCCGGCGATGGCCAACACCAACCCTCCTAGCAGACCTCCTATGATCAGCACAAGGATCCCGAGCCCCGATTACTACTATTGCCGTAAAGACGCTCAATTATCGGGTTCCGTTTGGTCATAGAGTCTAGCATATCCAGGCTCAGGCGTAGCATACGCTAAACGTAAATGGGGCCACCCGGAAATTGCTGACACAGTCCGGTGGCGCGACGTAGTCCGGCGGTGCCATAATCGATTTGCCGCCGACCTACGGCGGTGCTGACCGCCACGACCAACGGGGCGGTCGGCTTGATGGTTGCGTTTGGTTATAGTGTTCAGCGTATCTAGGCTCAGGCGTGGCAAACCTTAAAAGCAAACGGGGACGTCCGTCTTAAGTCATCGGCCATAGGCCTGAAACTGCACTATTGCGATTCCAATCGAATACGGGCGTAGCCCAATAGGTCTACTTTATCGCCTATCGTTGCTTCCCTGTCTGCGTTTTGATATCCCCACACGCCGACGACTATATCTTCCGGTGCACCCAGAACCGTTGGGAACGGGAACGCAATGTGGAAGCGTTTGTCAGCTTGAAAGATAACGAATGTGGAAGCTTGGACGTCACCGGGGTCATCGAAAGTCCACTCCCATCCGGATGCGATTTCGTATGGCAGGATGCTGCCAAAGAATTCCCAGCGGTCTGCGGCCATCAGAGTAAAGGCAGCGTACTTGTACTTGATCATTGCGCGCATATCCTCGGCTACGTAAACAGCGTCCTCTAACGGAATCCCCTTCAACACGACCTCGCCTTCGGAGAACACTGGGTATTGAGTCCACTGGATAAGGTCATGGTTGGTCCGCTCAATTCCGTTGTCAAAGCCGAGGTTCTCCGGGGCATTCAACTTCCCAGACCAATGCCTCTCCACGATGTCGGCTTGGCCGGGGAATACTTGGCGAACTGCATCGATACCAGGTAGTTGCCCCGCGTCTTGTTGTTGCAGGGTGAGGAGGTAGAATTCCTGCATCTTTGTGGCAAAAGCCTCCCCGCCCATGCCCTCAAGTAGTTCCTGGAATAACAACTGGCCTAAGTAATACGTGCAAGCATATCGACGCCAATCGCTTGAGTCTGGGTCCCACCCAGAGAGCATTGCCAGGTCATGGGCCTCGCAGGACCGCCGTTGCGGTTGGAGTTGCCCCCGGCTCAAACCGTTCTTTCTGCCGAACATGTACTCGACGATGTTGGCGAGTCCTTCATCAATCCAGCCCTCATTGCCTCGCCAGTAATAGTGTGCGGCTTCATGGACAAAGCCCCGCTGAATATCCCGCCATTCGGGAGTGCCTTGCTGCTGTTCGTATTCGGGCAAGTAGCTGAAGGCGAATCCGTAGTTGGTGCCGGCGTACTTGTCTGTGACCGCTTGTTCATTCAGGACGATGATCACGTGATCTGCCGGCAGGGGCAAACCCATCGTGTCCTCGACGAATTCAATCAAGTCCCGGGTCGCTTCGATGGTGCCCGGCTTGGGTTGGCTGTTTGTGCGAATTATGCTGATTCTCAGATCGGCGTTAAGTCGGTGCCGAGGGCATCTGTCTCAATCGCTGCTGCCCCAGGCTCCAACAACCGCTGAATTTCGGCGGGCGCGTGGGCTAGAGTGCCGATGCCCGCAACAAGTGTTGTTTGGGCATCGGCTATCCCGTCCTGAAAGATAGCGCTTTCGGTGAGGGCGGCTAGTGTGCCCTTCCAACCAAGATTAGACATTCCCATGAGGGCCAGCACGTCGGTAGTGTCTGGAGACGCCAAGAACGGCATCGTGATGAGCCGATTGGTCGACTGCGGATCGTAGAACGCCACGCTTCTGAGCCAATCGATGATGTCAAATTCGGTCTCCGAGATGGAGTCCTGCAGCCAGGAGAGACCCAGCGCCGCCTCCAGGTTGGCAATATCACCAGCGCCGATGTAGAGCAGTTCGTCTATTGTGGAGCGCTCCAGGTCGGTGAGCCCGTCCTGGACCCAGGTGGAGCCCTGAATTTGCCGAGCTAGGGCGGGGTAGTTTCTCACCAGCCAGCGCGCATTTTGCGTATCGTGCAGCGACGCCAAGGTGACGATCGGAACCGGCGTTGGGGTCGGTGTCGTCGTTGGTGTGGGCGTGGGGGGTAGGAGTAGGTGTGGGTGTGGGTGTAGGCGTTGGAGCGACAGTGGGCGTAGCCGTCGGCGGCGGTGTTTGAGAAGGTTCCCCCTGTTGAATGGCCTTCAGTTCCAGAGCATCAAGCCCGTCCGACACCCAGGGAAGGGTCATAACGCGGGCAGCCTCACCAGGATCGGAGGAAGCAATAGCGGTCAGTCGCTGAATGGCCTGCCGTTCCACTTCCGACATGCCGTCCTGCACCCAGATGAGCTCAGTGATTGCCAGCGCATTTTGAGCATCATTAAAACCTACCACCAAATCAAGGTCAGCGGCTTCCCTAGCGGAGATGCCGTCCATTACCCACCCAAACGCAAGAACATTCAGCACCGCTGGGCGGCTTCTATTTGCAAGATATATGATTTCCCTCAGTGCTGTAGTTTCAGCACTCCCGTCGATGCCATCCTGTATCCAACCCAATTCCTTGACCTTGGCTGCGTCGGGCAATTTATTCAACGCATCAATATACGGTGGCACTGGGGTGGCTGTCGCCGAAGGCTCAGGCGTCGGTGTTGGGGTAGGGGTTGGTACAGGGACCGCCGTGGCCACCAGCGTCGGTGTAGGACTCGGCGCGGCTGTGGGGGCCAAAGCAGGGGTTGGAGGCTCCGTGGGTTCTCCCGTCGGAACTTCCGTATGCACGGGACTGGGGACATCCGTTGGCGTCGCAAATGGTGTAGGGACCTGGACCGTCGCCGGTGTCGGGACCGCAGTCGCCGTTTCGCCCCGACAACCCGCTGCCACCATAACGAGGACCAGGATTGCCACCCAAATGGCTCTGGGAGCGTTTTCAAGTAGTTCAATCATCACCCCACTTGCCCATACCTACGGTCGATTATTGCTTTGATGCGGGGCCTATCCTCCGGCGAAGCGATATGCCGCCTCCTCTGGGGACCAGCCCTGCTGGAGTCCGGAGAGAACCCGTAGACGCAGGTCGGCGTCTCGTTCAAAGCGGGAGTCCGGTCAGCGACGGGCATGGGCCTGCTGGTTGGCGCACCCCGGCTGGTAGCCTCGAATACTCGACCCATTACACTTGAGCTCTCGACCAATTGTTGATGGCGAGCCCCATCCAGACCTGCCGTGATTGGGAGGACTGTCTGTCTCAGGGCTCTTAGACGGGCCATTTCACACCGTTCTTCCATGGAGGCATGCTTAAAATGTTTCCCCACGCCAATAACTTAACAAGGTGTTGCACTTCGTTTGTGAGTTTAGCTCACCGCAAGAATCACCAAGAGAGCCGTCGATAACAGCAACAGCTTCATCATCGCCTTCCATATCCTCATGTCGACATTTAGTCGCGAATGCACCGGTGCCCCGGCTCGAATTCGGCGTCCAAGCGCTCCCCTAGCATCTGTAGGGTGTTTCTGCGAGCCCTGCACAGTCGAACATTTGGCTGTCGGGTCCGTGAAGCCCGCTCTCTGGCGGCCTCCAAGGTGGGGAGGCCCCCATAGTACTCGCCGGTGGGCGGGTTCGTGATGCTCTCGCCTCCGTGCATCTTCACGTAGCCGCAGGTAGCTAGGTGCATCGTTGCGCAGTGATGAACGTGGTTCTCGTACACAACGAAGGTCGTGACTACCCTCCTTTCGGGTGCCGTTTGGCCTTCGGGAGGATTACTCCGAGATCTGCTACGGCGTTCACTCTGTGTGGCAACGCGGTGAACAGGTAGCGCACCCGTTGACCTGTGCATAATGTTCGGCCGCAATCCGCACCGCCTGTTGGCAGTAGAGATGGTTCCCCAGCGGTATTCGGTACCTCGCCCCCGGCATCCAGAAGCACCCCTCCCGGTGGACCTCGTGGTTGCCGTTGGGCTGAGGGGTCATGGTCACGAAATAGTTGGGCATCGAATCCTCCAAACTTCCATCACGAAGCATGTCTCAACGATGGCAGACTGTGTCAGAAATTGCTCCCATGCTCATGTGACCTCAATTTGGTGGAGTCCCACTTCGGAATCGGTGGCGTGCTCCAACTCCACCAGCTTGACGGCGCTGTTGTCCGACAGGGTGAACTCCGAATGGTTTCTCTCCGCCAGCCATATCCCGATTGCGGTCCTCTTTCCAATGGACCTGTAATGACCGATCCCCAGCCATTCCGAGAAGGCGTCCACCATGTCATCCGGCATGTCCTGGACTCGAAATGGGTTATGATGGAACCTCTCCACTAGGGCCTCGATGATGTCCACATCTTTCATCCCGTCCGTAACCTCCGTGGGGTTTGCCATGCTGGGCGCCGTCGGTTCCGTTTGCTTTTAGGGTTTGCCACGCCTGAGCCTAGATATTCTGAACACTATAACCAAACGAAACCCCCATCCGACATCCTCTTCTCGGTCATGACTGTACCTGACGCTATCGCACCTGCTGGCCAGCTCTCCGTGGTGGTCGGTTTATTCGGACTCCAATGCGGCGAGCCGTTCCTTGACGGCGATGGCCAGGGGCAGCGTGTCTTCCTCGTGGAGTTCGGTGCCCATCCCCATGACCATACCGGCGATTGGCCCCTCCGCAATCATATACATGTGGGCTTGGAACCCGGCAAAAGTGAATGAATAGGCAATACCAATTTCGTCCGCACCCTCTATCGAGGCCAAGTCCTCCAGAAGGCCGACCGCAAGGCCCAACTCCGCACCCATTCCGGCGGCCAACAACTCTCCCATGGTCTCCGGCTCCATCAGGGCAAGAAAGGCCACGACCGCCGCCGCGTCGTTTTCACTTTCAAACAGGTCGAACTCCGTCATCACAGCCATCACGATGGAATCCCCGAGCGGGGCCGTGAGGCCAGAGGACGGTTCGTACTCCCGGCTGAACCTGACCTCCGTGGCGTCCAGCGAGTACATCCCGTCGTCGGTTTGAAAATCCGGAAGCTGTGCGGTCAGGTCGGTCAGGGTTCTGAGGTCATAGCCCCGGTTGAGGGCCCTTTGCTCGTAGTCTGCTTCCTCAACGACCATGGGGGTCACTGGTTCAGGCCCCCCCGACTCCGGCTCGGACGGGTCCCCGCTGAAACCGGCGGGTCCAGGCGGGCCTTGTTCGCCGGCAGGGCCTTGTTCGCCGGCAGGGCCTTGCTCGCCGGCAGGGCCTTGCTCGCCAGCGGGCCCCCGGTCTCCCTTCGGACCTGCTGGGCCTTGTTCGCCCTGGGGGCCGGCCACACCCGGCGCTCCCCTGGCGCCCGGTTCTCCCTGTGGCCCAGGAGGGCCTGGCGGCCCTTCACAGGCCAAGATTAGAGCCAATAGACAGAGTAACGCCGTAAACGCAATCAGGGTTCGCATTCTCGCCTCCGTACTTTCTGGAATTCTAGGCGAAGCCCCCGGCTAGACCGAGCACCGTCTCCTGCCCGACTACATCTTTCAGGGGCAGTCGCGCTCGATGCGCTTTTTCTATTGCCGGCTCAACTCTGGCCGGTGGCATGATAACTGCGGTAAGTTCCAATAGAGCCCGGCAGCCACGACATCAGGCTAGTAGAAATACTCCTTGCAGCGCTCGCGTAGGTCCTTAGCTTTTTTCTCCCACTCCACGAAGTCCTCATCATAGAGGAGTTGCTCATACTCTTTGTCGAGCTTCTCAGCTTCCCTATAGCAGTCCTACTCCGAAATGGAGATGCACGCTAACGCCGAGACGGCCAAGAGCAAGCCTACAAATACGGCCGCCAGAATCTTGCGCGGTTCCGTTTGCCTTTGGGGTTTGCCACGCCTGCGCCTAGATATGCCGGACACAATAACTGCACGAAACCCTTATCCACCGTACTCCAAAATTTCTACATCGCTAGGTATCATGTGCTCGTAGTTTCTGATGTAATATTCCGCCAAGGTTTCTCCTCGCTTGGCATTGAAATCTCGTAACACAAACAATATCTTGCGGAATTTTGATGGAGCGAGGGAGAAATAATACATGGCCTCGTTCCAGACGGTAATTTTGGCACTTGGTACATTACCGCTCGATGTCCAGGTATGAGACTTGCATTCGACCAATACTGGCGGACTGTCGGACCCAAGGTCGAATTTTCTTTCTTTCTTGGCGGAAGTCCCAATTACTACGCCATATCCCTTTTGGAGAACCATGCCTCTTTGGAGAAAGTATATTTTGGCCGTGTCCTCGAAATTGCTGCCTACATGCGCATTGGACGTAGTGCCCACTCTTTGGAAATTATTGACCATTTCCCAACCTTCACGATATTGGATCGGGTTCCGTTTGCCTTTAGGAGTTGACACGCCTGAGCCTAGACACGCCAGACACCATAATTGAACGGAACCCATGAAGCCGGTCTTTCACCGGTGTGCGTCTGCGTTCTACCCGGCGGGTACTGGCGGATCGCTCGGCATGGCCAGACGGGACGGAGCCCAAGGCGCACCCCGCCGCCGCCAGTCCGGCTTCCCGCCTCCGGGATACCGGCGGCCCTTCTGGCGTTTTCAGCCTTGCCGCCCCTACTGTCGCACTTATTCTTCGGCCACGGTCAGCACCGGCGACAGCGCGTACAGGCGCAGAGGCGCTTCGATGCTGTACACCCCCTCCTGCAGCGTGCCGGCTTCGCCGGGCACGGAGGCGGAGGTCACGTAAACTCCCGGCCAACCGATTTGGCCCGCGTATTGCCCCCGGGTCCCGTTTGCCAACGAGCCGGTCCAGACCATTCCGTAGCACATGTGCTCTCCAGACTCGTCACGCCCGCAATAGGGCGTCTGCCAGCTACCGTCGTAGAAGTCGGCGTAGTCGTTGGCCACCCTGTCGCCGCCCAGGTAGAAGATGGGCACGCCCTCGCCGGTGCTGGCGGTGTTGTCCCGTGCGTCCGTGGTTGCCGTGGAGATGAGGGCGCGGAACTCCCCGCCGAAGTGCTTGCCGCCGCTGTTCTTCAGGTCGTCATTCCTGGCCGCCGCCTGCGTCACGAAGAGGTTGTAGTGGGCGATGTCCGCAGACATGGCGTGCCGTTCATCCGAAGTGATGAACAGCACCCGGAAGCTCTCGCCGGGGCCGACCTGGGCATAGCCGTTCCGCCTGGGTATCAGGGGCGAGTCGGCCGGGATGGTCTGGGGCTTGGGGGCGCCCCAGGCCTGGGGGGTTGCCGTTACCTTTTTCGACACCGCCCCGGCGTTGCCGTCCTGGTCCACCAGGCGGACCTGGAACTCGTACTGCGTGCCGTTGTTCAGCCCCTGTTCGATGGTGAGGAACACCCGGCGCTTGGTGATCCACCTGTAGTGGGCGAGGCTGTACACGTCGATCCAGTGGCCGAGGGCGTATTGCGTGGTAGCCCGCATCCGGTACTGCCAGCGTGTGCCTTCGGGCAGGTCGTCGTCCCCCGGTTTTCCGTAATACCAGTCCAGGGCTACGCTGCCCGAGCCAGGGGTTGCCTTGAATCCCTCCGCTTTGTGCATCACCGTGATCACCGGGGAGAGGGCGAGGATTCTCATGCCGCTCGAACTCAACGTCGGGGATATGAGGAGGTCATTTCTCAATGCACTGACCAGGCTCTCACCAGCAAACTGAGTCGCATGCATCGTTCCGTCGGCATTCGAGCCGAACCAGTACCAATACGTGCCGGAAATGCCGGCGCCGGCCTCGGTCTTCGCGGTGCGCGAATCCCAACTGCCGTCGTAGAAGTCGGCGTAGTCGTCGGCGACCTTCGCCCCGCCCAGCCAGTAGATGGGCGCGTCCGGATCGGACCTGGTGTCGGCGTTGGTCGCGGTGTTGTCCCGCGCATCGAGGTCTTCGGTGGAGATGAGGGCGCGGAACGCACCCTTGAACGGCTTGAGGGACGCATTGCCGTCCGCCGCGTTCTGCACGTGGGTGTCGTAATGGCCGATGCCCGGCTCGCTGGCCTCGGTCGTGGCGGAGGTGGCGAACAGCAGCCGGAAGCTCTGCCCGGCCTCGACGCCGGCGGGAATGAGCCGCCAGTTGGGCGGAACGGTCTGCGCCGCGGGCGCGGCCGGGAGAGGCGGGGGCGGGGGAACGATCAGCTTGGCGCTGACCGTATCGCCGACGCTCCAGCTCAGGCCCGGCATGTCCCACCAAAGCGTATCGAGAGCCGCGTTCTGATCGTCCGCGAAGGCATACGTCCTGGCGCCAACGTGCAGCGTCGCCGTTGACAAACGCCGCGGCACGGCACTGCCCAATGTCAGAGCGAGCCGGTCAAACTCTGAACTGGTGTAGAAACCCCTGACCGTATATTCGGCGCCCTGGAAGGTGAATCTGTTGGGGCGGAGGTTCACGGAGCAGTTGTCCTGCTTCGCGTCTTCGTCGTCGCACCCGGCATAGGTGGTGGTGCCGCTTGTCTGCACATCCACCGTCAGTGTGGCGGACCAGATGGTGCTCCCGGGGGTGACGGTGATGGTGGCGGTCCGTTGAAGGGCGCCATGGGCGAAGTAGCCGACCCTGAGCTCCGACCCGTTGATGATGGTGCCGTCGTAATCGACCTCGCCGTTCTGTCGCACGGTGATGCCGACGCTGGTGATTTTCACATTCCAGGCCACCGTGCCGGTTGCCGGGGGCGTGCAGTTCCGGCCGACGCAGGCCGAAAACGTGGAGCCAGTGATAAAAGTCCCGGAACTCAGATCGGCGACGTCGTCCTTGGCGACGCCGGAGAAGATCGTGCCGGTCAGGGTCTGGGCCTCGCCCTGCAGCCAGGACACCGGGTTGGCCGTCGTCGTGCCGGCCGTCTTGCCGGGGCCGTGGGGGTCGCTGTAGGCGGCGCTCACGCGCAGGTAGCGGCCCACGTCGGCCTCGGACGGGGTGTAGGACGCTCCCGTCGCGCCTGCGATGGTCTCCCACGCGGTGCCGTCGGCGGAGCGCGCCCAGGTCCAGGTCGCCCCGCTGGCGTCGCCGTCCGGGTCCAGGATGCCGGCGGTCACCGCCTGGCCCACCTGGGGGCGGTCCGTGTTCAGGATGATCCGGCCCGGCGCGTCCGCGCCGTCCACCCGGTGCCCCGCCTGGTCGGGCAGGGCGGGATGCTTGAGGTCGGCGGCGTTGCCGTCGGCGTCGGCGATGCTCCCGCCGCTGAGCTTGAGTTGGTTCCTGCCGACCTTCACCCCGTCCTCGTCGCGATCGTCCGGCCTGACGACGTAGGCGAAGACCAGGGTGATTCCGCCGTTCTCGGCGTGGCTGTAGTGGGCCCAGCGCTTGCGCTCGCCCACGAACAGGCGCACGCGAGGGGCGCCGGCGACGTCCACCGCTTCGCTGAAGGTGTAGGAGACCTCGATGGTCTCTCCCGCGCCGTAGGTGTCCCCGCCGCTGGCGGGGCTGCTGGCGATAACGGGACCGGAAGCAATGGCCGGCGGGCCGTTGTCCGGCGCCGGTGTTGGGGTGGGCGCCGGTGTTGGCGTCGGCTCAGGTTCGGCCACGATGAAGACCGGCGAGAGGGCGTACAACGGATAGGCTTCCCCGGAGGCTTTCACCGTGGGGGACGACAGGGGCAGCGTGGCGTCGCCCAGGTCGCCCAGGCGCACCTCGGCAGCCCCGGCGTAGCGCAGGCCCGACTTCTCGCCCATCTTGTTGCCGCCGGTCCACACCAGCCCGGTGTAGGAACCGCCGCCCCCGGTCTTGCCGTTTACCGAGTCCCACGACTTGTCGTAGAGGTCGGCGTAGTCGTCGGCGACCTTCTCCCCGCCCAGCCAGTGGATGGGCACGCCCGTCCCGGTGGTGCCGGTGTTCTCCCTGGCGTCCACCGCGGAGGTGGAAATCAGGGCGGTGAATTCGTCCTTGAAGGGTTTCAGGCTGTCGTTGCCGCCCGCCGCACTTTGTACGTGGGCGTTGTAGTCGGCGATGTTGGAGGAAGAGGCGTCGCGGGCGGCGGAGGTGACGAACATGATGCGGAAGCTGTCGCCCGGTGCGATGCCCTGGGGGATGTGTTCCCAGTCCGACGGGACGCTCTGCGCCGCCGAGGCTTGGGTGGACTCAGCGGAGGGCAGCGACAGCAGGGCCGCTGCTAGGGCCAGCAGAAGCAGGAGAGGCAGGCACCGGGACGAGAGGAGGCGCAGAGGGGAAGCCATCAGCGCACCCACAAGTCGGGGGGGGGTAGAAAATATCCGGCCTGAGTGTACATTCTTCATGTGCATTTCATCCTCCTTGGGAGCGATGGTGGCGGGGTGGTCGATTCCTCGTCGAAGCGGGATCAAGGGTCGCGGCACGGAGGCGACGAGGCGCAGATGGTGTAGGTCAGGGTGTTCGATTCTTCGTTGAAGCGCCGCGTGTCCCTACTCCTGGCCACTTCCGCCGGCACCTTCAACTCCAGCGTGCCTGGACCGTCCGGTTTGACGTAGATCAGGAACTGGCTCGGCTGCCCCGGGTCCGAGACCCTGAACGCATCTGTGACGCTTCCGCCCGAGATCTGGACCTCGCTCACGGCCTTGAATCCAACCACATTCTCCGAGAACGTGATCATGACGTTGAAGGGATGGTTATGCCGCTCTACCTGGTCCGGGAGGTCCGGCGCACCGGGAGGGGCTCCGCTGTCGATAATCACGGTGGGACCTGAGCGCGCAGCGGTAATGGTGTACTTCAGCGTGTCCGACGCCTGGTTGTAGCGCCGAGTCGCCTTGCTCCTGGCCACTTCAGCGGGCACCGTCAGCCTCAGCGCGCCGGGCCCCTCGGGGGCGATGGTGAGGAGGTACGCATTCGGCTCCGACGGCTCCGACGTCTTCTCCGCCGCCTTCACCGTGCCGCCGCTGACCTCCACCTCCCGATCGGCGTCGAAGCCGACCACCTCCTCGGAGAACCGGACCGTGACTTCGAACGATTCGTTCCGCAGCTTCCTCCCATTGGTCGGCGTGGGTCCCTCCAGCATCACCTCCGGCACGGGCCGCGTCACCTTCAGCGGTCCGATGCGTCTGTTGTTCAGGTTCCCCGCTTCGTCCTGCACAGTGTTCCGCGGGATGGAGACCTCAATCGGCTTGGCCACTGAACCGTAGCTCTCGTCGCGAACGACGATGGTGGCCGTATAGCGGCCGACGTAGGTCACCGGATACCTCGTGAGCACATCCCAGACGTCCCAGGCTCCCTCGGCTCCTTCCGGAGGCTCGCCGACCAACGTGACCGTCGTCCACTTCATATGCGTCACCAGCGGTTTCTGGCGCACAAGTGATTTGACGAAGCCTCCCTTGACGGAGAGATCCGAGGCGCGCAGGCCGGAGACGAGGCTGGAGAGAAGCTCGGCCCCGCCCCGGCTGGTAACCGGTTGGGAGAACTGGATATCGACGGTGAAGGAGCCGGTCTCGTCCAGCCGATCGAGACCATGCGGGGTCAGCGTCGCCGTGACCCCCTCGAGGTCGATCTCGGTGCTGAACACCGCGTCGTTCCGGGTGAGATTGCCGGCCTCGTCCGCCACGGCGCCGGCGGGCAGCGTCACGGTGATGCGGTCCCCGTGGGCCAGATTCTCGTCCGGCACGATGAAGACCTCGTAGGCGATGCCTCTGAACCGGGACTTGGCGAAGTCGCGAGCGCTCGCGTTGACAATCACCAGGTCATCGACGGTGAACGTGTGGTCGGCGATGTACTCGGAGAAGTCCAAGGACAGGTAGAACGTCTCCTTCCGGGTGTACCTGCCCGGGTTCAGGGCGAAGCTCATCGAGGGCGGCGTCGCGTCGTAGTGGGTGTCTTTCCAGGCGCGGCCCTGGTTCTTGTTGCCGAACATATCGGTCACGGAGTCCTTGGGGACCGACACGTGAACGTTTCCCTCGGCCAGCGGCGTGACGGTGGCGGTATAGCGCCTGCCCGTATGATGCTCGATGAAGTTGCCGATCGTGGCGTTGACGACGTGCAGGGTGTCCGCGGTGAAGTCAACGACCGGCTCGCTGAACCTGACGGTGATGTCGAAGGGGGCGTTGACGTTGGGGAACCGCGCCGGTTTGTGTATGTCCATGAACGGGTATGGACGGACGATGTCCCGGGTCACCCGGGCGGTAGCGACGCTCAGGGTCTTGCTGCCATGGCTGTCGGCGTATTCGACCTTGACGAGCAGGTATTGGCCCGCGTCGGCGTGCTGGACCGTGTAGGTGTCGGTGTCCGCGCCGTTGCCGCTCAGGGCCGACCAGGGACCGAGCTGGTCGATCAACGGTATATGGCCCACCAGCGGGACGGCGGGGGCAGGCGAACGGTACCACCGCCAGTAGAGGCTGCCAGCCACGACGGCGTCCGGTTCCGAGAGCGTGGCGGTGATTCGAGTGGCGGTCTGGATGCGGGTCATCTGCGGGGGGTAGAACTCGTCATAGTGCAACGAACCGACCCCGGGTGCGAACAGGGTGTGGGTGACCACCCGCTCCTCGCTCGATGTAATCGCGATCGGTTTCATGGGGAGATTCAGGGACACCGAGCTCGGCTCGTCCACGTCGACGACGGTGACTGTCACGGCGATGGAGTCGTCCACGCTCGTATCGGCATCACCCTGCGCGTTCTTGCCGTCGCTGACCGTCACCGTCAGCGCGTGGCTGGACTGCGTCTCGTGGTCCGGCGCGCTCAGCACGGTGATCTGCCCGGCGGCGTCGATGGCAAAGGCGTCGGAGCCGTTGATGGCGTAGGTCAGCGCGTCGCCGTCGCCGTCCGTGGCGGTTATGGGGTCGCCGACGTTTGTGCCGGCGGCGCTGTTCTCATCCACGCTGCGGGCGGAGGTATCGGCGGCGAAGCTCGGTGCGGCGTTGGCCGCCCGCTGCAGTCCCTCTGCGGGCGGTTCCTCCCGGGCGCCGTTCACCCTGTGCCCGGCTTGGTCCGGCAATGCCGGGTGCTCCAGGCTCGAGCCGTTGCTGTCGGCGTCGGCGATGCTCCCGCCGTTCAATCTCACGGCGTTCCCGGGGATACTGACGCCGTCCCCGTCCCGGTCGATGCTCTTGAACGTGTAGGCGAAGGTCAAAGTCGCGCCGTCGCCGCTGGAATACCTGGCCCTCCGGCCCCGCTCGCCGACAGCCAGGCGCATGTAGGGCTGGCCGGTGACGGTCACCGCTTCGCCGAAGGTGATGGCAACCTTGATGGTCTCTCCCGCGCCGTAGGTGTCCCCGCCGGCGGGGCTGCTGGCGATGACCGGGCCGGACGTGATGGCCGGCGGCCCGTTGTCCGGCGCCGGTGTTGGCGTTGGCCCAGGTGTGGGAGTGGGTGTGGGGGTAGGCTCCGGTTCGGCCACGATGAAGACCGGCGAGAGGGCGTACAACGGATAGGCTTCGCCGGAGGCTTTCACCGTGGGGGAGGACAGGGGCAGCGTGGCGTCGCCCAGGTCGCCCAGGCGTACCTCGGCGGCCCCGGCGTAGCGCAGGCCCGACTTCTCTCCCATCTTGTTGCCGCCGGTCCACACCAGGCCGGTGTAGGAGACCCCGCCCTCGGTCCTGCCGTTTACCGAGTCCCACGACTTGTCGTAGAGGTCGGCGTAGTCGTCGGCGACCTTCTCGCCGCCCAGCCAGTGGATGGGCACGCCCGTCCCGGTGGTGCCGGTGTTCTCTTTGGCGTCCACCGCGGAGGTGGAAATCAGGGCGGTGAATTCGTCCTTGAAGGATTTCAGGCTGTCGTTGCCGCCCGCCGCACTTTGTACGTGGGCGTTGTAGTCGGCGATGTTGGAGGAAGAGGCGACGCGGGTGGCGGAGGTGACGAAGAGGATGCGGAAGCTGTCGCCCGGTGCGATGCCCTGGGGGATGTGTTCCCAGTCCGACGGGACGCTCTGCGCCGCCGAGGCCTGGGTGGACTCAGCGTAGGGCAGCGACAGCAGGGCCGCTGCCAGGGCCAGCAGGAGCAGGAGAGGCAGGCACCGGGACGAGAGGAGGCGTAGAGGGGAAGCCATCAGCGAACCCCCAAATCGGGGGGTGAGATTCAATGCGCCTGAACCGGCGTGCCGGGAGCGGGAGGCGTCAAGCGCAGGCGTCGCGGCGACCGTGGCCGGCGCCTGTCCTGGTTGCTTCTGTACGTGAGTCATGCGGACACATCCCGTGTTTCGGGTACATTCCATTGAGACGTTACCACATGTATATAACTATGCTGTCACTTTAGGACCTATTTCACGTCACTTATTGGCACTTTGCAGAAAAACTGGCATAATTGCCCCGTAGACGCCAAATCCCTGCGCTCCCGCCGCAGGTTGCCTCTGGTGTCCCATCGAGGTGAAGAGTTGGACCGACCTGACGATTTGCGCCAACGGGTACAGCAGCTGGAAGAGCGCCTCTCGCGCCTGAGCGAGGCCGGCCTCCGCATCAACGAGAGCCTGGACTTCGACACGGTGTTGCAGGAGGTGGTGGACGGCGCACGCGCCCTGACGGCCTCCCGCTACGGAGCAATCACCGTCTACGGTGAAGCCGGGCAGACACCCGACTTCATCGTCTCCGGCCTGACCAGGGAGGAGCACCGGGGGCTGTGGGACATGCCCGAGGGCCGGAGCTTCTTCGAGTATCTCAGTGGGCTCCTGCAGCCCCTGCGGGTCTCGAATCTGGACAGCCACCTGAAGGCATTGAACATGCCTGATTTCCTGCCCCCGTTATCGGTGGACTCCCTGATGGTGGCCCCAATTCGCCATCTGGGGGTCGGGGTCGGCACCATCTACCTGGCCCACGAGACGGGCGGCGAGGAGTTCACCCGGGAGGACGAGGAGACCCTCGTGATGTTCGCGTCCCAGGCGGCGCTGGTCATCGCCAACGCCCGCAGGCACCGCGAGGAGCGGCGGGCCAGGGCGGACCTGGAGACGCTGATGGACACCTCCCCGGTGGGCGTCGTGGTCTTCGACGCCGCGACGGGAGAGCCGAAGTCCTTCAACCGGGAGGCGGGCAGGATCGTCGACATCCTGCGCAACCCCGGCCAGAGGCCGGAGGACCTGCTCGACATGGTGACCTTCAAACGTGCCGACGGGCGGGAGGTGTCCCTGCGGGAGTTCCCGCTGGCCGAGCTCCTGAGCGCCGGGGAGACCTTGCGGGCCGAGGAGGTCGTCATCGGCGTCCCCGACGGGCGGAGCGTCTCCGTGCTGCTCAATGCAACGCCCATCCTCTCCGAGGAGGGCGCGGTCGAGTCGTTGGTCGTTACCCTACAGGACATGGCCGACGTGGAGGAGCAGGGGCGCTTGCGGGCCGAGTTCCTGGCGACGGTGAGCCACGAGCTGAGGGCGCCGCTTGCCACCATCAAGGGCTCCTCATCCACGGTGCTGGGATCCTCCCCCGACCTCGACCCCGCGATCATGCTCCAGTTCTTCCGCATCGTCGAGGACCAGGCCGACCAGATGAACAACCTGGTATCCGACCTGCTGGACGTGGCCCGCATGGAGACGGGCTCGCTGGCCATCAGTCCCGAACCCGCGGAGGTGGAGGCGCTGGTGAACCGGGCAAGGAGCTCCTTCGTCAGCGCCGGGGGCAGGGACAACCTCGCCATCGACATCGAGCCGGACCTGCCCCTGGTGATGGCGGACCGGCGGCGCATCATCCAGGTTCTCGCCAATCTGCTGTCCAATGCAGCCCGCAACTCAGGGGAGGCGTCGGCCATCAGGGTGAGCGCCGCGCGGGAGGGCGTCCACGTCGCGGTCTCGGTGGCCGACGAGGGGCGCGGCATCCCGGCCAAGACCCTGCCGACGCTGTTTCGCAAGTTCTCCAGGGCGCAGTTGGAGGAGCAGGGGGGAGACACCGGCCTGGGCCTGGCCATCTGCAAGGGGATAGTGGAGGCCCACGGCGGCCGCATCTGGGCCGAGAGCGACGGGCCGGGCCTGGGGGCGCGGTTCACCTTCACCCTCCCGGTGGACGGGACTGGCGGAGCGGGCGGACTCGCCTCGCCCGCGCCCCGCTCCTCGCGTCAAAGCCGGAGGGTTGCGGGGGAAAGGGTGCGAGTCCTCGCGGTGGATGACGACCCCCAGGCCCTCCGCTACGTCCGGGATGCCCTCATCCAGTCAGGATACACGCCCATACTGACCGGGGACCCCGAGGAGGCTGTCCGCCTAGTGGAGGAGGAACAGCCTCAGCTGGCGCTGCTGGACCTCATGCTTCCAGGAACGGACGGCATCGAGCTGATGAAGAGCATCACGGATGTAGCGAACGTTCCGGTCATCTTCCTGTCGGCCTTTGGACAGGACGAGATCATCGCTCGTGCCTTCGAGATGGGAGCCGTGGACTACATGACCAAGCCCTTCTCCCAGACGGAGCTCACGGCGAGAATCGGGTCGGCGCTGCGCCGGCGGGAGGTGTCCGAGCCTTCGGAGCCCTACGTGCTGGGCGACCTGACCATCGACTACTCCGCGCACAGCGTGACTCTTGCCGGCCGCCCGGTTCAACTGACCGCGACGGAGTACCGGATGCTGGCCGAGCTGTCGGCCAGCGCCGGGCGGGTGTTGACCTACGAGCATCTGTTGGAGCGCATCTGGGGAGAGAAGGGCGGCAGCGACATGAGTCCCATGCGCACGATGGCCAACAAGCTGCGCGCCAAGCTGGGCGAGGACGCCCGCAACCCTACCTACATCTTCACCGAGTCCCGCGTCGGCTACCGGATGCCGAGGGGGGAGACAGAAGCGAAGGTTGACCTATGAGCGTGATTTTCTTTCTCGTTAAGTTCTTCGACAACAAAGCCTACGCTCAGGACTTTGTCAAAGGGAGTGTCTACGCCAACACTCTCAAGACGTTCAAGGCGCTGGAAGGCATCGACGACTCAGGGCGAGCGGACCGCCACGAAGGAACGATAGCCTGGTTGCAACCGGGTCATGGGCGATTGGAACTAAACGGTATGAACATCACGGATGATTTGGCAGGCCCAATGCAGCTGCAAAGGAGTTGGCTGGACCACCTTAACGTTTTCTGTCTCCACGCCGCCCACAGTGGCAGCTTGGACATGGCCAAGGTCTCGAACGAGAACATCGAGGAGCTACGAGGGCAACTCACCATTCCCGATGAGTGCCGCGCTCTGGGGAGACACGCCATTGTAGTTGACAACGTCCCGGAGTTGATCAGACGAATGGAAGCCGCAGCCCAGGGCAAGGGCTATCGAATGGCTCGTGGTCTGGTCAGGTACTACGATCCCGAGTCATTTCACGGGAACTTTCGTGACGTGGAATCCATGTTCCAAAAGCAGGACAGGCACAGCTACCAGAGAGAATTCCGATTCGTCATCGATAGACGCCTCGTGAGTGCCGCTCCTCTGACTCTGGAGATAGGCGACATCAGCGACATCACTCAACAATTCGATTCCGCGGAACTAAATTCCGAGAAGTTCCTGGGCGGAGAAATGGCCGTGCCGGAGTGAGAAGGCATCGCCATAGATGTAGGGGGGGCCAGGGCCAAACCATGAAAACGCTCTCCGACGTGGATAGATGTCAACAATGTATCACCTGTGCGAGATAGTACTTCAAAGCGACCAGATGTGAATCAAGTTCCAAGCCTCGTGCTCTTCGTCGGAGCAGGCCTTTAGACAGGGTGTGGGCTGCCGCGAAGCGCCAGAGTTTTCGCCGCGCTGAACGGGCTTTGTACGGGGGCGTCAAGGAACAACGCCCGGGGCATGGCAAAAAGGCTAATGACCCCTGCGGGAAGGACGTGGCTGCGGTCCGCTCTCCTACATCCTTCCACCCCGATGAACGCCGACAATCCTATCCAGTTGACGTCCTAGGCCGCTAATGGTGCGCTTTACGTACTATCTTTATCGCTTCGCTTGCAGGGTCGAGACCGCTTTTGCGGGCGGTCTCTGTCTTTGTCCGGGGGAGGGCGGGTTGCTCACCAACGTTTACATCGACAGTTTCAATCTCTACTACCGTGCCCTGAAGGACACGCCCTCCCGGTTGCTGGGCGTGCGGATGCTTGCTTACACCCCTGTAACCGCGGGCGTCATGCCCGTAACATAAGAGCCGTGGAAGCCAACCTCCATGGCTCACTTCCGGCATCACGGCTACGCAATCTGAAGGTGCTACTTGCAATTGGCACACACAGCCATTATAGTGGACACTATGATAGAGCGCGACATCACCAGTCGCTTGACCTCGTTATTTCATCAATATCCGTTTGTAACGGTTACCGGCCCGCGACAGTCTGGCAAGACGACCCTCTGCCGTGCAGCCTTTCCCAACTTAGAATATGCTAACTTGGAAGCGCCCGATCAGCGGGAATTTGCGGAGACCGACCCCCGAGGGTTTTTGTCGCAGTTCACTAGCGGCGCGATCCTAGACGAGATACAACGCGTCCCAGCTCTCCTATCCTATCTTCAAGTCGTGGCCGACGAGATTGGCCACAACGGGCTCTTTGTGCTCACTGGCAGCGAGCAGTTCCAGCTGTCCGACGCGATCAGCCAGTCTCTAGCGGGGCGTACCGCGCTGCTCCGTCTACTACCTCTTTCCCTGGCAGAGCGAGAACGGGCAGGCGCAAGCAATTCAGTGGACGACATCATCTACTCAGGGTTCTATCCACGAATTGTTGACCAGATGCTCAACCCACGACAAGCCCTAGCCGACTACTTCGAGACCTACGTTGAGCGTGACGTGCGCCGCTTGGGCGAGATCCGCAATCTTGCAAGCTTCCGGCGCTTCGTCAGGCTTTGCGCAGGCCGGGTTGGCCAACTGATCAATCTCACGTCTTTGGGTTCGGACGTCGGCATCTCCCACACGACGGCTCGAGAGTGGCTGACAGTCTTGGAAACGAGCTACATTATCTTCCAACTCCCACCCTATCACGCCAATATACGTAAGCGTTTGATCAAGTCACCTAAACTCTACTTTTATGACGTTGGGCTGGCGAGCTTTCTCATAGGTATTGAGCACGCCGACCAGCTATCCACCCATCCCTTGCGAGGATCTCTCTTTGAAAACGTAGTCGTCGCTGAGGCCCTGAAACACCGCTTCAACCAGGGCCGTCAATTCAACCTTTCCTTTTTCCGGGACTCGCAGGGGCTGGAATGCGACCTTCTATATGAGACCGGACAAGGTGTCGCTGCGATTGAGGCTAAGTCCGGCTCTACCATCGCCTCGGACTATTTCACTTCGCTTAACCGCGTTTCCGAGCTTATCCCGGCAATATCCGCTAAAACCGTCGTCTATGCTGGCCCAACCCGGCAGTCCAGAAGCGACTGCGAGGTGGTCCCATTGGGCGAGCTTGGTGGGATGTTGGAGCGCCTTGAAGTAGGCCAGGAGGCCGTAGCCTTCGTACGAGACAGGACGGGTCCGGCACCCGACGATTTCGATTTAGAGACTCTGGATACCGTGTACCGCACTCACATTAGACCGACACTGGAAGGGTTGGAATCCATCTGCAGACCACTGGCGGATCAGTTGTTTCAATACGTGCGACCTAGCTTCACTGTTCGCCATAGGCCGCCCGGAGTAGATATGGGGGGCTTGCTTGATGACGGAAGTTGGGAGAGGGCGAAAGATCAGTATGTCGGTATCCGGGGATTCAAGTTGAATGACTCCACACCCCTTGAGTTGAAGCACATCTATCGGTTCCAGGGCTACACAGGCAGGGGTAACAATGGCTTCAATTTAGACCTCGCCGTCGAATGGAAACTCGGTAGCGAAGGTTTCTCACGCCGAGTGATTCTCGGCGAAGGATCATTACCGGAACTGGAGGACGCCTTCACTTATTCCGAACTGCACACTCGAAGTGGGGAGGCGGATCGCGTGGCTGCCGAGATAACGGCAAGCGTCATGAGGGAGATTGATCGACTGTCCAGAGGGTAGGGATGCGCCGAAGCGTCATAGCAACGGGGGCATTCTTACTCAAGAATGCCTACAAGACCCATAACCACAACTCCAAGACTGTTCTGTATATCGTGAAATAGACCCATCAACCTGTCAAGATCAAGACTCTCTACGACCATATTAACTTTGGCGGCGTAGTAGGTCGGATTCCTGACGAGACCCAACGAATGAAGCTGCTAAATCCCTGCCACCCATAGCGGCCGCTTGGTCTTTCGAGAAATCAGGCTCCCGGTCGTCTAGGTTAGCGAGGTTGCCCAACTCCGGCGGAATCTGCCCGCTGAGATCGCTCCCAATGAGGGCCAAGCCCGTGAGGTTGACTAAGTTTCCCAGTTCCGGCGGGGTCTCCCCGTACCAACGAGACCCGAACAGTCCAGCAAGATCCTCATTGCCAATGGCAAGACGGACGTAAAGCTGGTTTCGGGGATTGGGCCTATTGCTGGGACCCCGCTCAAGTTCATCCAAACCTACGCTTCACACCACAGGAATTGCGAGACCTCGGTGTGCCGATAGACTGCCGAGCGACATCTGGGAATTATCTGCGCCGCTGCCTTCCGGAAACCCCTCTGGTCATGCATTCCCAGGATCGCCCCCTCTTCAATGCGCACGTGGGCAGGCATACCGCCCGGTGCGCGCAGGTACTGGACCAACTGTCTTTTCCTATCCAAAACCCTAAGAGTCACAGCTGCTGTTTCGGCTTGGCCCGCATCTCTTACGGTATGATTGGGGCAATGACCGATGAGCGACGGATAAATCTCCGCCAGCACATGGGAGTTGCCTTCGCCTAGCGTCTCGAATGGCCACACTTGAACGTCAGTGCGCCCTCGCCGTAACTTTTGCAGCCTGGCGATCCCAGTTAACGCCTGGCTACCGACCGACCCGGTGTAAAAGAGCTTCCAAACTTCCTGAGCCCTTGGAACGGTTCCCTCGGCGTATCGGAGCCTGGGTGGCAGATTCTGTCCCCAGCCGTCCCGTGGCCTCGTCCGCAGGAGGCCCTGAACCTCCCGTCCATTCGGCAAACCCCAAAAGGGCCCGTCACCTTGGAAATTTTTGTTCAGTCCTGCCGCCACCTCGAAGCGGTTGTTGCTGTTATTGGGACCATCTCGGATTTCCTCCGCAATCAACTCCCAAATTGCCGCCCAGTTGGCTTGGCCGGTCAGCATTTGGGCTGTACCCACAGGGTATCCGAACGAAAAGTCAAACCCAAGGATCAGCCGATGCCCCTCTTTCGTTGCTGTAGTAAGAATCCTCTCGATACGACCCATCGCCTCTTGTCGGGTGCCCGGATTCTCGAGCTGAGGCTCCCCATCGGCCTTGCAGATGGCAATCCAAATACTGTTATTGTCACGTACAGGCTTGGCACTGGCGGACCAATCAACCGCCACGTATCCATTGAATAGCGCCATATTTCCTTCTTGGGCGCTTACCGTCTAGCGCTCCCTTCCTAGTTCAGCGGCAGCCTCCCGCTTCTGTTTCGCCGACTATTTGGACAATCCCGTCCCTGACGATTCACAAGGCGGGCTGGGGCCGTTTGCCAGACTTGACTCGACGGGAGATAGAACCCCTGTCAGCAGTTGGGCTCAGGAACTTAACTGACGGCAAGCGTCCTACGCCAGTGCCGACAAGAACCGGGGGCGTTCACGATTCTCGAACCCTGATACTCCTCAAGGGGCAACAGATGCCGTCGGTCGCCGGTGACCAGGTAGTCGGCGGAAGCCTCCACAGCGCACTCCACGATGCGGTTGTCGGCATGGCCGCCCTCAATCACGTCCTGGAGCCTACGAGGTTGAACGACGATTGCGGCGTCCCTCAGTGTCCTGAGAGCCTGGGACGACCGTTCCTCGGCCCAACCGAACTTGCTTACAAGAACCCCGGCAACTTCCTCAAGAATGAAGGGAGACAGGCACAGCTCGAAACGTCCCCTGAGAGCCAATTCGAGAACGAGGCGCTCGTTGCCTGGGAAGTTCAGACCGGAGACTATGACATTGGTATCGAGGACGACTCTCATGTACGGGAGGAGCCGACCTCGGCCCGGTATTCCTCGACCAGACCGGCCACGTCCTCGGGGCTGACGCCCTTCTCCCTGGCCCGCTCCTCTCCGTACTGAAGCAGCTGTCTCCACTCGCACTCTTCGATGTAGCGGAGAACCGCATCCCGCAGGAACTCGCTTCTGGACCGTCCCTGCTGCTTCATCACCTCGTCCACCCGGTCCGCCATCTGCGGCGGCAGGGAGAAGGTGATGGTCTTGGTCGTTCGCGGCATGTTCACCCTCTTGTTATCGAGTCTTACCAGAATAGTGCGACATGGGCTGGGCTCCTGTCAACCACGCGTCAATTGCTTCATATGCTTAGTGAGCGCGTGCGACCCATAACAAAGCCTTACGAAGCGCGTATTGGGTGTCTCTTGCTATCGTCCTAGAGTAGGTTTGAAGCAACATCCTGGGAAACCTAGGGTGTACGGATGCACAGAAAGACCTCCATTCACTGGTGCTTGGAGCACACCAACGGCTGTGGAGTTCACTGTAGTTCGAACTGCCCTAGGGGGCCTGAGGGTTTCTTTTGGTTATAGGGTTTAGCATATCTAGGCACAGGCGTGGCAAACCCTAAAAGCAAACGGAACCTTCTGCGCGCAACTGGCAGTAGCAATGGCGAAAGATGGGCTAAACCAACATCCGGCAGTTGTTCGTTGGCTTGAGATAGCCAAGGAAGACCCACTGCCCGAAGTCCGCAATGCGGTAGCCCTGGACCACGGATTTGAGGACGATGACAACCGCATTACGGGGCCAGAAGAAATTGACAGTGAAATTACCACCTGATCCGAAACTGGCTGCGACGCAGTTCAGAATACTGTCAGTCGACGACCTTCGGGACAACGACCGGGACATGAAAAGCTCCCTTTCGGGGACGTCGCCGCGATGACGTTGCTCGTCGCAGGATGTGCTAGTGAAAAGTCTCCTAGCGGTTCCGTTTGCCTGTAGCGTATGGTCTGTCTAGCGTCACGTGCAATATACGTTAGAAGCAAACGAAACCGGCTGCTGATCGCAGTCCGCATGGGCCGCACGTCTCCGTCCAGGTCGGCGCCCCAGACCCGCCTCAATAGTTGTCCGTAGGTCAACACCCGCCCGGATCCCGTTTGCTTTTGGTGTTTGACGCTCCTGGGTTTAGATACGCCGTACACCATAACCAAACGGAACCGTCCACCACGACGCGGTAAGTGTCGGTTAGGCCAGGGCGGGGTACCCATGCGACAAATGCTCTGGCCGCAATTGGGGCACGGGCCACGTGCCTGCGCCCTGGTTGCGTTTGCTTCTAGGGTTTCTCACGCCGGAACTGGTTCCGGCCCTCCCGGTCAAAACCCCGGAATCGGACAAGTCCCGCCCCAGGCCCTAGCCCCTAAGTGACAGGTACGATTTCACCCTTAAATCTTATTAGGCCTTCCCACTTTGCGCGTTTGTATTCGCAAAGTGTAAAATTACTGGGAAATAGCCGACAAAATGATTCATCACTTTCACGGTTAAATCCCCTAAAAGGGCTAATATAGTAAAATTATAAGCGCGCACGGGGACTCTGGAGAAAAGGGCGGGGACTAAGAGGGCGCCATGACGCTACAGAGGAAGCCAGACGCGGCGTTCAATATCGAGAACATCGGAAAGATGCTCGTCAACCAGGGGCAGGCTGTCCCGGACGGCGACGGTGACGACGGAGAGGACGCGCTAAAGCCCAGCGACTTCGACAAGTATTTTGAGCATTTGGCTGGGGTGGTCCAGCCCCCGGTAGTCGAGTTCGTCAACGACATCTTTCACATTGCCAATTTGGGCAAGCGCGAACGGCACGTGATGATATGCGTCGAGAACGGAGAGTTCCAGTAGACCGCCGAATGTTCCTGGTACGAGTACGGCCTGCGGGAATTGTGTGGAGAGTTCGAGTTTCTCTTCGCTGCGACAAGCCGTTGGGGGGACTGGGTGCTGCACCGCACCGACAACCTGAACGTTTACCACGTCTCGCGGGAGCACGACAAAGCCATCGCCGGCCAGTTGGCAATCAGCGAATGCATTGAAAGCCTATGCGCCAAGGTCGACGATACGTTTTACTCGGTGCGCAACGCCCTTGAATATCTGGACAAGCCGCCCCATAAACGGCTCGTAACCCCTTGGGCGCACACGCTGACCGATGGGCCGAGAGGGGGCTGGTGGGAATGTTCAAACAGCGCACAGGGGCGAATGTGGGGCCATATTCAGGCCATCAACGCCCATGGGATGCAGGCCGCCGAGTTCAAGCCCGTCCTGCCCCAGTACGCACCCCGGGGGCTACTACCACAGGCCATTGCCAACCCTCTGGCCCGTGAGAACAGCAAGAAGGGGAATGGAAGTGGCGGCACAGGCTTGGTGTAATACCTGTCGCGACGACGCAGACATGGCCGGCCCCGTAGTCAATTGCGCCGTGGCCAATGGCTGTCTGAGGGTTATCGGGGATTGTGCCGTCTGCGGCCGGCGGATTAGCCGGATTGTCACAGTGGCCCAAACGGAGGGCATCCCCCAGGAACAATATTCGGCGGTCGAGTTGTCGGAACGCATAATGGTAGCATGGCAGGCGCGGCGGGCGCGGTTGGCTGCCAAGAGAACTGTGATTATGGCCCGGCTACGAGCGGTGGGATGGGACTCAAGGGAAATTGGGTGGCTGGTAGGGCTGGTGCCGGAGTACGTGCGCAAAGTGCTGCGGTACGTTGAATTGAACGAGGACCCGCCGCCCGGCTTTGTCCCGCGGGGCCGCGCGTTCCGAACCAAGCCGGGACGGGTCCGGCGACAGCGCAGAACCGGAGGCAGGCATTTTAAGTAGGTACGCCATCGGCATACAGGATGCTCGGCAGGCCTTTAACGCTATCTTCGAGCAGGGCCGGGAACTTGAGGACGGGTCCGGGCAGGAATACGTCAACCATGACTGGGACGGCATCCTTGGGACACTGATTGAGCCGCAGGACGCACTGGACTTGATGCAGCCGGACCCCTTCAAGCGTGACAGGTTCAGCCGCCCGCAGCGTGAGAGGGCGTTGGAAACGGTGGACTTGGTGCATCGGCGTTCCCCTGCCTTGTTCCAAAAGGGTGAAATCTAGCTGACTTTTGGAACAACCGCATCTTCTGTTCCAAAAATCGGATTCAAGCCCAGTTCGTAGATGGCCGTAATTAGTACCACCGGTTTCCTTTGTGTGTTTGGCTCAATAGCACACTGGGATTGATTAGCCACTGGATCGTGAGCAATCGCACTCAAAATGGAAGGGGTAGGACCACCGTTACGGCCATTCCGGATATTCCGTTGTTGGACGTCACCCGACTCGACACGAACAGACTTAACGCTGCCGTAACCATATTCGAAGACCTGCGAGAAAAGGCCATGCTACCAGCCAATGAAGCCTGGCGAGACGAAGTACGCCAAGAGTTGGACCAACGCCTCCTTATCGAGGTACTCGAACTCGATGGCCACTCAGTCAGTCAGTTGGACATTCTTCGCAGGCAGTGGTGCAGTTAACCCACCGTTGCATCCGTAAAAAAGACAGGCCCTTCGAGCTAGCAGTCTGAACGGCGACTGATTTAGACAGTGTCCGATACATTTAGGCCCAAGCGTGGCAAACACGAAAAGCATAAGTAACCCCCTTGATCTAACCTTGACTCTTGGGCCATCCGCGGCGGCTTGTGGTCCCGGCCTAACCGGAAACTCCCACATCCCGAAAGATGTCTGCAGGATCTACGCCTTCGCACTGGGCAGCCAAGCTCGGGTTTCAGCGTCGCCACCAAGGTTGCCGAATTTGCTGGCAAGAGCGTATCCGAAAGTCCGCATACCCGTTTTATCACCCATTTCAGTGTAGGATTGTCAGGTTACGGTGTCTCAAAAGAGGCGATTAGCCGCTGTCGCTCGTTTTCGCCTGCCAGCGTCCCCTACGGGAAGTTCCCAGCGACTACTTGCCGGTTGACTACCCCCACCTAGGCACATCATAATGAAGCGCTTCACTATGCCTTTCGATTCAATACTGCTACAGCCACCGCTAAGATCAAAGTACGAATAAATACAGCTTGTCCATCAAGAATGGCCTAGCTACAGGGTGCGATTTCTGTAGTGGACTCCGTGGCGGCGTGACACGGCCGCAATGTACCAATCTTCCATCAAGGTAACTGTCATGGCTACCAAGGAACGTTGTCTAACTAGACTGCTCTCAGATACACCAGCCGAAACCGATGCGTTCGGCAGCCATGAGAAGGTTGCTCGGTCTATCGCAGAAGTCGTTGATACCGAATGCGGCGGCAAGGCCATCGGGCTTGAGGGGGGATGGGGATCTGGTAAATCAACGATAGTCAAACTTACCGCTCAGGAACTCTCGGAGACCGCAGAGGGCGCCCACAAGACTGTGGTCTTCGATATGTGGTCTCACCAAGACGACCCACTGCGACGCACATTCTTGGAGTCACTGATCAGTCATCTACAAGAGTTCGAGTGGGTTTGCAAGAACAAGTGGGACCAACGCATCGCTGAATTAGCTAAGCGCCGTCGTGAAGAAACAACCAGAATGGTACCGAGGCTAACTCCCCCTGGAGTTGGGTTTGCCTTGAGTCTGCTGGCAATTCCTATTGGGGCAGCCTTAATCGGTGCTGGACTCTCGCTTCTGGGCTTCAAGGACGCCTCAGCTGCGTTGGGAAGAGTGCTTCTTCCAGTCGGGATCGCTATAGCTCTCGCGCCTGCGATTTATTACGGCGTCCTACTTGTCGGCTTTAAAGCCCGGAGAGGACTACACAAAGGGGAGAGAAGCGCAGGGGATGGTGGACTGAGCGAGCTGCCAGCCTTGGTAACCGGGCAGGCCTCAACCGAGTCCCGTACTGTAGTGACTCAGACCCCAGATCACACCTCAGTTGAATTCGAGTCCATGTTCCGTGATTTGCTTGACGAGGCCCTAGCAGAAAAGGATCGCAAGCTACTCATAGTCGTAGATAATCTGGACCGTGTGGAACCGACGGATGCCTTGTCGATCTGGGCGACCCTGCAGACGTTCCTTAGCCACAGGGACCACCAACGACCCGCTTGGGTAGACCGCCTCTGGGTTCTCATTCCATACGACGACAATGCCATACTACGACTTTGGGATAGGTCTGGCAGTGTCCCCCTGAAGGCCACTAAATCGCCGCTGGCTACGTCGTTCTTAGACAAGACTTTCCAACTACGATTTAGAGCCCCACCACTACTGCTTTCAAGTTGGCGAGAATTCCGTTTGGAGGCCCTTCGTCAAGCGCTTCCAGACCATCAAGAACCAGAGTTTCATGGTGTATGCATGGCTTTTGCAGCTGATGGAGGGCTGGAGGCATTCGCACCAACTCCCCGGAGCCTGAAGATTTTTGTGAACCAAATTGGTTCCCTCCACAGGGAATGGCAAGACGAGTTTCCACTTTCCCATCTTGCTTGCTATGTGCTCTTTCAAAAGAAATGCGACGACGTTCAAGGGGCCCTGGTGTCCAATGACGAATATGAATTCCTTAGGCAGAATATTGGACAAGAATGGCGGGGGACCATTGCAGCTCTTCACTTTGGCAAACCAGTAGAGGAGGCTCGCCAACTTCTTCTAAGAGGCCCGATTCAGACCGCTCTAGCCAGTGGTGATGGAGGGACTTTATCTGATCTAGCATCAACTCATCATTCAGGTTTTTGGTATGTCCTTGAAGGCGCCATCCCGGGAGGAGCTGAAGATTGGAATAGCCTGCGCCCTCCGGTACTAGCTAGGGCAGCCACTGCCCTGGCAAATAGCCAAATTCTTAATGATGCGAATCGACAACCGCAAGTGGCGAATCTCCTATCGACGGTGCGAACAGCGGCGGTAGAGGTGAGGGCTTGGGCTCCGTTTGATGCAACGGTAGCCACAGGAATCGTGGCGATCGGTCAATTGGTAGGCGACTCAGAAGGGTCGGTGTCAGCTCTCCTTGCAGGGGCTTCAGACGCGCCTGTCACTCCTTCCAGTGAGGAACAACCAAGAGCGGAGGCAGCAGTGTCTCCCGACGTATGGCTTGACTCCATGGTGATGGTGATAGACGGCTTGTTAGACCTCCGATTGGCAGGACAATTGGAGGAAGGTGTGACTATCTCATTGAGCGCCGAGCAGTGGATTGACCTTGCGCCAGGGATATTGGAAAAGGACCCCGAGGGCCGACGCCTCAAGCACTTTGACCTCACCGCTATGAAAGAAATCGACCAAAGGCTCGCGCAACTTGTTTCGCCTGATCAAATCGACGATGCCGTGACTAGTTCAATACGGGCTACTATGGCTACCCGTTCTGGGAATGGTCTGAACGACACCACTGGCGCTATATTGTCCCATCTGCAGTCTGGCCAGGCGATTCAAGGGGAAAATCTCTCGTTCATGTTACTGATACTGCGTTCTTCTAGGAAAAGGGGGTTAATTGGAGAAGACAAATATGCTGAATTCGCAGCTAGTGGAGTCTATCTTCATCACTTATATCATGCTATTTCAGAGGGTCATCCAACGGCCGTAGCGGAGTGTATGTTCGGGTATATGGAAGCCGTTCCCGACGCAAGCGAACCTGATGGTTTCGGCAATTCTTCGGATGGCTACGGGAGCCTTAACGAGCTTCTCCAAGACCCCGACATCGTGCCTGGTGCAGTAGAACGTTTCACTGACCTAGCAGAGAAAACACAGCAGCTATCAGGCATATTTGAAATGGCAATTGGGAAACAGTCTGTCCCCCCGTTCTTGGTGAAGGCCCTTAGGTCACTTCTCATCTCGAACGATGTCCCAAAGCCCGTTGAGATGGTACGTAGATATTGGTCGACTATCAGGGATGTCTTGAATGAGGGTCAAGGGGATTCGCTAAGTTTCGGAGACTTTTTACGGGGATTGTCTGAACTTGAGCATCTGACCACCGGGGTCGTCGACAGTACATTTGACGTGCTCGAAAGTGGTTTATACGTGGAGCTACTGAAGTGCAGCTCCAACAAAGATCTGGGAAATTGGTGTTCGATGGGTCTGGCTGGTGTCGAGTTGGACACATGGGCCTGGGAGATCGAACGAAATAGCGACCTCGTAGAACTCGCGATAGGCCTCAAATCGAGAGGGACTGGGATGGTCCTCGGCCCAGCCTACGGAGATGCGCTCGTAAAATACGCCGGGCGCATCGCCGAAGGCCTGGAGAGAGTTGTTTCGCTCGAGACTTGGAACGCTCTATTCTCCATACTTAGCGTCGGTCAACAGGAGCTTTTCTCGCGTCGGACATACGAAACATTGCGGGAATCTGACGGGGAAGCAAGTGGGAGGTTCTTCGAGCTTTTTGGTGATGTGATAGCTAACGCCGAGTTGCTGGCCAACGATCCCAGATTCATCGACCGAGTATGCAGACCCATCTTGGAATCTGGCGATGAGAACGGGCTTGCGTGGGTGGCCAAAATTGCGGCCTCCACTCCTTCACTACTAGTTGAGCACGGCGACCAGCCTGCTGCCACTGACTTCTTGGACCGCGTTCAACAACACCTCAACGAAACAGCAGACGGTGATCCGAAACTTCCCGATCTAGAGACTATTGGAACCGCCCTGGGTGTTACACGGGTCTTGGATGAGTGCGACACAGTAGGGTCTAACGACCGACCCGAGGAAGTGGAAGAGGACTAAAGGGTTCCGTTTGCTTGTAGGGTTCGGCATATCAACGTTCAGTCATAGCGGACCCTACAAGCAAACGGAACCACGCCAGGCTATCTACTTGAGGAAAGGAGGTCCTAACCCATGCAAAAGGCGCTACACATCAGAACGACGGTACAGCCAGGAGGCAGGGTGGAGGTTACCAGCCCAGAGTTGGAGGCGGGTCAGTCGGTCGACGTGGTGGTGACCCGATCCTCGTCTACCGAACGGCGGTCCGTCGTCGACATCCTGGCTGAGGCGCCGGGCGGCTTGGTATTCAAAACGGCGGCAGACGTGGCGGCCTACTTGAAGGAAGAGAAAGAATCATGGGGCCGTTGATACTGCCCACTGGCGGGCCGGTCTATGTCGACGCCAATGCGATCATCTACAGCGTCGAGCGTGTTGAGCCGTATCGCAGTCTGCTGACCCCGATGTGGGAAGAGGCGAGGGCGGGCCGGTTCACTCTAGCAAGCAGCGAACTAGTCGCACTGGAAACCTTAATCAAACCCCTGCGGGACGGCAACGCCCGTCTTGAGCTGCTGTTTCGGTCCATCCTTGCCTCTTCGGAGATAGATCTCATCCCCGCAACCTTAGCAACTTGGGAAGACGCCGCCCGTATACGTGCCGAGATGGGCTTGGCGACGTCCGACGCTCTGCACGCCGCGACAGCTCTGGGCGCTGGCTGCCCTGCTTTCATCACTAACGACACCGACTTTCGACGTGTCGACGGCTTGCCCGTCGTCGTCTTGGACGATCTTCTTACAGAGGAGAGCCGGCCATGAATCTTCACGTGCATAGTCAAGTCGGCATGACCAGTTCCGGGAAGGCCAAAGGCGAACTATATGATTCCCTACAATTCAATTAAGCAATGGTTCCGCAAGGCATACACAGACTTAGGTTATCCTGACGATAAGGTGGAGTCGCTGGTGGATGAAGGTGTCAAGTTCGCCCTTTGGCGCCAGGAGAGGCCAAAGGCAGAGCCCTTCCCTCGAGTACTAGGGGGGGCGTTTGCTTTTAGAGTTTCTCATGTTTGGGCCTAGGTATGCCAAACACTATAGCCAAACGAAACCGCCACAAGCGTAGTCAAAGCCGCACCAAAGCGGTTGGCAGATGTTGCTACGGCGCTGCGGGTTGGAATGACATCCAACGAAAGAGACATAGCGTCTGATGCCGTGGAAGGGGTGCGTCTATGGATTGAAGCAACGTTAAATGCCGAATCCGGCAAGCCTCATCCCCCAGAAGACTTGGTGCGCGAAATCGGGATAGCCATCGCCTCACGCAGGAGTCCAGTTATACCGGGCGCCCTGGCGGCTGCGCGGTGGATTTTCGTGAACGGGGCTCAAATCTACAAGAAAGCCATTCAACATCTAGCTCAAGACGGACTGAGCTATCTTGCCGAGGAACTGCGCTACGACCGTGAACACGACGCTCCAGACGATGTTCCCTTGCAACGGCTTTTCTGCGCGCAACTGGCAGTAGCAATGGCGAAAGATGGGCTAAACCAACATCCGGCAGTTGTTCGTTGGCTCGAGATAGCCAAGGAAGACCCACTGCCCGAAGTCCGCAATGCGGTAGCCCTGGACCACGGATTTGAGGACGATGACAACCGCATTACGGGGCCAGAAGAAATTGACAGTGAAATTACCACCTGATCCGAAACTGGCTGCGACGCAGTTCAGAATACTGTCAGTCGACGACCTTCGGGACAACGACCGGGACATGAAAAGCTCCCTTTCGGGGACGTCGCCGCGATGACGTTGCTCGTCGCAGGATGTGCTAGTGAAAAGTCTCCTAGCGGTTCCGTTTGCCTGTAGCGTATGGTCTGTCTAGCGTCACGTGCAATATACGTTAGAAGCAAACGAAACCCCCACAGTATGCTTGTGGCGACGGACATTATACTGTTTCCGCAAACCCTTGACGACTACTTGCGCTGACTCTACCATGGCTGTGGTTCTACCGTCAGGGAGCAGACATGGCCTCCAGCGCTCGGTCCGGCGGCAGGACCGTCCAAGCCGTCATCTTCTTTGCTGTCGTAACGCTGCTGGCGGCGGCATCTGCTAGTTGTTCCAACGATTCCACCCCAGTAGGGCCTAAAGCGTCGATGCCTACTACGACAGCGGCGCCAACATCGACCCTGGTGCCGACCGTGACAGCAACTACCACGCCCACGGCAGTACCAACACCGACGGCAACTCCCACAGTGCCAGCACCGCCCACGCCGACACCGACACCCACGCCGACACCGACGTCCACGCCGACACCGACGTCCACGCCCACGCCGACTCCCACGCCGACGCCGACACCGACGCCCACGCCGACGTCGAACCTCAAGAGCGTTGGCCTCTACGAGACCATGAGTGTGCCGGAACACTTGGTGAACGCCAGGTGGCGTTGGAACAGCCATTCTCCCGAGATGGACGACGGTTTGAACCATGTGACGTTCGATCTCACCATCCATAACGATCCAGAGGAGTTTCCCGGCCGGCATGGCTTTTACCTTATGGTGGGGTATGGGTCGATTAATGGGAGCCGGATGTATTTCGGCATCCAGACAAGGGTGCAGAACCTGGCGTCAGGCGGCGACGGCAGGAAGGGCCTGATCTTTTCACGGTGGGGAGATAGAGACCTGGGACATGCCGTGCCGGCCTGTGAACATGAATGCTGGGTGCAGGAGTCCGGCCATGAGGGTGACTTTATTGGTGTCCGCCGCTCATACGAGTGGGGTGAGGGAGATTACCGGATGTGGCTGGCGCCGGACACCAGCCAGGAAACCGGCCATTGGTATGGCGTTTGGATTACCGACTTAGACGCCGAGGAGACGGTGTGGCTGGGCTCGCTACGGTTCCCGCCCTACACGGAGGGTTCCCCTGATAGCTGGATGTACTCCACAGTTGAAGTGTACGGGCAGCCGTCCATTCGGCCGATTGATATTCCTATGTGGCATGTGAGCATTGAGCCGCCAGAGGGCGATGGAGAGAGGCCTGAATGGGTCCGCCTGGGCTATGGAGGAACGAAGAGGCGGCAGCTCGTACCCAATGCCGACGTTCAATATATCGATGACAGGGTGCATTTGCGTGTGGGCGGGGACGTTGAGCGGGGTGGTGAAACACCCAGGGGATACTTGGAGTTGGATTGACCAATGTCCAGAGTCTACCCACAGAAATAGTCCGCGGAGGCAGGGCTCAGCCTATTGACACACAGAGGCACTGATCCTAAGAAAGGCCCCGGCCAACACCGGAGCCTTTCTACTTTAGTTGACTGAGCAGGAGCATCCCCTGTAAGGTAGATCTGCTCTACCACGAGCGATCCAGGCGTGACCCACGTAGGGATGGGGCCGCAATCCCCAAGACATCCGGCGCGGTTTCGTTTGCTCTTGGGGTCTTACACGCCAAACACCAAACGGGCCATACCCCAGCAGCAAACGAAACCTTCTGATTCTTAGGATGGTGGCGGATGCGATATGCGAATTCGTCCGCCTCGTACGGTTATGACGGACCGCTCTTCAAGCGATTGGTAGTCCTCGTTCACCCAGAATGCCATCTCAACTCTCTCTAACGCTTGCATGCTTGCCAGGTTCGAAGTCATCCTCCAGCCAGCGGACGAACCTCCGGACGTCCGACAGATAGGCCCTCTTGGTATTCCTGCTGAGATTCGTCTTGTCGACCGCTTCGCAATACAACTCGAAGGCGGCTCGCAGGTCCTCCAGGAACTCGCGGTTTACCTTAGTCATCGTCGCCTCCTGCAGCTGACTGGCCGCCCGGCGCCATGGGTCGTACCTCGTACAGGTTCTCGATCATTCTGCGGTGTTCCCGGTAGATTTGTAGTTCAGCCAACTTGACGGACGTTCCGTCCCATAGCGTGAATACCTGGCCTGCCTGGGCCGAGAGCCAGCAGACAACCCGCTCCCTCCGTCCCAGCTGGTTGAACTGTTCCCCGTCGATCATTTGTGCCGCTTCGTTCACCATGTCCCCCGATAGATGGCCGATGGTGAAGGGCTTGTTGTAGCCGAACCAAGCTACGAGATGCTCGATCATGCGTGACTGCAAGACAGCCCCGGCCGCGCCGGCGTCACCGGTCGACGGGCCGGGGCTGTTGTTAGCGATTAGAACTGTTCCCTGCGTGACAGCAGGAACACTCCGCCAGCGCCGAGGACGGCTGCAATGGCGATGACCAGGGAGGCGATGCCCAGGGCGTTGCTTCCGCCGCCGCCGGGCTCGCCGGCCTCACCGGGTTCGCCCTGGGGTCCTCGCTGTCCCTGAGCGCCCGGGTCGCCCTTGGCGCCGGGGTCTCCTTGTGCTCCCGGCGCGCCCTGGGGGCCCCGTTGGCCCTGAGGACCCGGGTCGCCCTTGGCGCCGGGGTCTCCTTGCACTCCCTGCTCGCCCTGCGCTCCCTGGGGACCTTGCGCACCTCGGGGGCCTTGCGCACCCCGGGGACCCGGGTCGCCCTTGTCACCGGGGTCTCCTTGCACTCCCTGCTCGCCCTGGGGGCCCTGCTCACCCTTAACGGGCGCAACTGTGGGCTCCGGCGTGGCCGTCGGCCTGGGAGTCGGCGTCGCGGTCGGGGGCGCCGCAGTGGGCGTCGGTGCCTCCGTTACCTCCGGCGTCGGAGTCGGGGTTGGCGTGGGTGCCGGCGTTGGAGTGGGCGCCGGTTGCTGACCACCGCCACCGCTACCACCACCGCCGCCGCCGGTGGATGGCCTGCTGACCGTTACCCGAGAAGCGCCGGTGATGTTGGTCTTGCCCCCCTGGTCGTCGGCGAGAACGCCGGAGAAGGAGTGAGTCCCAGTCCTGGACGAGGCGACTGCCTTGTAGCTGAAGCCATGATCTGCGCCCAGAAGGGTAAAGGACACCACCTGGCCGTTCGTTACTGCTCTAATATCAGACGGGTTGACGGAGTTGGCAACATAGGTAAACCCGCTGGGCAGGGTCTCCTCCACCTTCCCGAACTCGCCGTAGTTGGAAGCAGCGATTCTCACCGTCACAGATGCGCTTGGCCTCACCGTTGATGACGAGAAGGAGCGGGTAGCCTTGGGTTGCACGGCGGCCACGCGTATATCGGACGCGCCGCCCACGGTGTGACTGTTGCCCTGGTCGTCCGTTAAAGCACCTTGGAAGGTAAGGAGGCCGCCTGCCATGCTGGATGCGGTGACCTTGTAGCTGACGCTGGTTTGCCCCAAGAGGGTAAATGTGAGGGCCTGGCCGTTGACCGCCACCCTGGCATCGCTTGGGTTACCGGAGCCGGAGTCAGGCACGTAGGTGAAGCCTGTTGGCAGCATCTCCACCAACTGGCCAAAACTGCCGTAGTTGGCGACAGCGACGGTCACTGTGATCTCGTTGCCGGGGGCGACTGACGCCGGGGATATTGCCCTCGTGGCCGTCGGGTTCGGCTGGGTGGCCGGTGGCGCCGGCTGCTGGCCGCCGCTGACCGTCAAGCTGGAGTGACCGCCAATGGAGCGAGAGTCACCGTCGCCGTCAAGGACAGCCCCACTAAAGGGATGGTCGCCCGCCGTGCTGGATGCAGTGACCTTGTAACTGAAGGTCTTGCTTGCTCCTATGATGCTGAAGCGGATTTCCTGCCCGCTTACCTTGGCCCTGATGGTGGCAGAGCCTTCCACGTAGGAGAAGCCGGCAGGTAGCGTTTCCACTACCTGCCCGAAGTCTCCTAGCCCGGTGGCATTGATGGTTACCGTGGCCTCACCCCCAGGGGCAACCGTGGCGGTGGAAATGACCCTGGTGGCGCTGTGCCCACTGGCGCCAACCTGCCCCACAGTCGCCCAGAGGGCTACTGCTGCAGCCAGCCCGATTGCTGCCATCAGCCATAAGAGCGACGGCATTGTCATTATGTTTTTAGCCAATTTCTTCCTCATACTACGGGTTAGCTCCTAAGACCTTCAAAGAACAGGTCAATGAGGTCCAGTACTTCCTCTCTGGTGGCGGTTCGTGGGCTTGCAAAGAAGCCATCAATGGCGTCTAGCACCTCGTCCCGGTCAATTTTGCCGTTCTGCGGGTTCTTGTCGTACTTGGCCAGCAGCGGGTCGCCGGCGGTCACGGCGTTGGCTGCGGTCTCCATCGCGGACTTGCCGGAGCCCTCGCCGTCGGTGTAGGTCACCATGACCTTCAGGTACTTCCCGTCGTCGGCTTCCACCGGCGTGTAGCTGGCGCCTGTGGCTCCGTCTATGTCGGTGAAGTTTCCGTCCATGGCGTCTGAACTGGACCATTGCCAGCTCTCGCCGGACACGCTGCCGTCGGGGTCAGCCAGGGTGGCAGTTATCGCCGTGTCCACCGCAGGCCGGTCCGTGCTCAGCGTCACCGTGCCATCTTCGTCCACGTTGGTGACCATGACGGTCACCTCATGGGTGTCCATGTTCTCGCCGTCGGTGGCCTTCAGGGTCACCATGTAGGTGTTGTCCGTGTCGGCGTCCGCGGGAGCTTCGTGGTTGGGGGAGCTGCGGAACTTGAGCATGACGCTCGCTCCAGAGCCCTCGACCCTGAAGTCGCCGGCGTCGTCGCCTTCCAGCGACCACCTGGCCATGTCCTTGTTCGGGCCCGCCGCCGTGTACGTCCCCACCGCATCCGTGCGGTCCTCGGCGTAGCTGACGCTGGCTCGGCCGCCTATATTCAGGGGACTTGTAGAAACCATAATCGCGCCGGGTTTGTCGTTCACGTTGTTGACCATGACGGTCACCATGACCGTGGCGGAGTTGCCCGTGCTGTCAGTGGCTTTCACCTCCAGCACGTAGCTGGCCTGCTCCTCGTGGTCCAGCTTCTCCTCAGCCTTCAGCTGACCAGTGTTGTCGATGCTGAACCGGGCTGCGCCGCTCGACGGGTCTACGCTGACAATCGTGTATGTCAGGGTGTCGGGAGGGGTAGCTGACGTGTCAACGTCAGTGGCCACCACGGGGGCGGCAGTACCTGGGTCAGCGACCGATCCCACATCCGTAGGCACGGTGGTCGCGTTCTCGTTGACGCTCCTTATGATCGGGTCGTCCTCATCGAACACCGGCACATTGCTCGTCCGGGCCCCTACCGTGACCTCTGTTGAGGCAACATCCATGCCCTTGCCATCGGTGTAGCGCGCCGTCACCCGCAGACACTCCGCAGCCGTCGGCGTATAGGTGTCCGAGGTGGCGCCCGCAACCCTGTCGCCGCGAGCAAAGGTCGTCGTGGCGTCGCAGGTCGTATCGTCCTTCGAGCTCCAGACCCATGTCACGGTATTCGCCTGAACCCCATCCTCATCATCCAACTCCGCCTTGACCGCTTTCCCTACGGTGGGCGCCGCCGGCTTCAACTCTATCTCCCCAGTCTCTTTTGCGTTTTCAACCCGCACCACGACATTCCGCGTGGCCCTGAGCCCCCGGTCGGTGGCCACCACCGTCACCTGGTACTCGTTGTTGGCTCCCGTGTCCCCCGGCTTCTCAAAGTCGGGGGCTTCGTTGAAAGCGAGACTGTACCTCCCGTCAGTGTTACGGGTGAGACCGAATGCCGCTGCGTCAGCCCCCTCCAAGGTCAGGCCTGTTGCAGCGCCGGCCTCGTCCGTCCCCGTGTATTCGTCGACAACTAACTGCCTACCGTCGGTGTCAGGATCGGAGTCAAAGTCCTCATCTACCTTCTTCATGGCCGGACCCGTCACCTTCGGGGCCTCCGCCACGTCGGTCACGTTCACTGTCACGGAGATCGTACCGGCATCTCCCCCGTCAGGGTCGTCGACGGTGACCGTGAGGATGTATGAGTTGACTGCTGCTGTATCCCCTACGGGGTCGTAGTTCAGCTTCGCGCCGTCATTCACGCGAATCTGGCCCGTCTTCGGCTCTATCCTGAACTGGGACTTCTCCCCCGCAGCCAGGCTGGGACTTGTCTGAGCAAGCATGTAGCTCAGCGCAGACGCGGCCCGGTGGTCGTCCGTTGCCGTCACCGGCTTGCCCACAGCCGTCCCCGCCGGCGAGTTCTCTTTTACGCTCCTACTGGTCGTAGTACCCTCTGCAAACGTTGGAGACTCACTCGTCACATCTGGCGCCAAAGATGGTGCAACTGCGTGCTCGAACGCCACCGCAGCGATCGTCTGATCCTGGCCGTCGGTGTCGATGTATTTCACACCCACACGTACTCTGTCATTCCCGTCGCCCGCAATTGGCGTATAGGTGGACACGTAAGGTTCTGTGGTGTCTGTCGGCGTTCCCTCAATGCCGGACCAGGTCCAGCGCACGCCGCTTGCGACCTCGTCGTCATTCTTCAGCGTTGCCGTCAGCGATTGCCCTACCACCGGCAGACGCGTCGAGAGCTCAATCGTCGCCCGCTCCTCAACGTCCGTGACCTCGATGACCACTTCCTTCGTATTAGTGGCTGTCGGCGTTCCAGACCCATCATTCGCCGTCACAACGATCTTGTACGTGTTGGGGTTGGAGTCGCTCAGCACAGCCCCTCTCGGCATCTCGTAGTCAGGGGATGTCACAAAGTTGAGCTCACCTGGGTTGTCATCGCTAAACTCGAACCGTGCTCCATCTCTGATGACAGCATCTGGGGCTGTGCTATCACTAGTAGCCCAAGTTATGGTGTCACCATCAGCGTCCTCAGAGTTGAACGTCGCCACCGGACCCGTCCCGTTCTCGGCGTAGTTGTTGTTCCGGCGGCTATCCATAATCGCGCCGGGTTTGTCGTTCACGTTGTTGACCATGACGGTCACCATGACCGTGGCGGAGTTGCCCGTGCTGTCAGTGGCTTTCACCTCCAGCACGTAGCTGGCCTGCTCCTCGTGGTCCAGCTTCTCCTCAGCCTTCAGCTGACCAGTGTTGTCGATGCTGAACCGGGCTGCGCCGCTCGACGGGTCTACGCTGACAATCGTGTATGTCAGGGTGTCGGGAGGGGTAGCTGACGTGTCAACGTCAGTGGCCACCACGGGGGCGGCAGTACCTGGGTCAGCGACCGATCCCACATCCGTAGGCACGGTGGTCGCGTTCTCGTTGACGCTCCTTATGATCGGGTCGTCCTCATCGAACACCGGCACATTGCTCGTCCGGGCCCCTACCGTGACCTCTGTTGAGGCAACATCCATGCCCTTGCCATCGGTGTAGCGCGCCGTCACCCGCAGACACTCCGCAGCCGTCGGCGTATAGGTGTCCGAGGTGGCGCCCGCAACCCTGTCGCCGCGAGCAAAGGTCGTCGTGGCGTCGCAGGTCGTATCGTCCTTCGAGCTCCAGACCCATGTCACGGTATTCGCCTGAACCCCATCCTCATCATCCAACTCCGCCTTGACCGCTTTCCCTACGGTGGGCGCCGCCGGCTTCAACTCTATCTCCCCAGTCTCTTTTGCGTTTTCAACCCGCACCACGACATTCCGCGTGGCCCTGAGCCCCCGGTCGGTGGCCACCACCGTCACCTGGTACTCGTTGTTGGCTCCCGTGTCCCCCGGCTTCTCAAAGTCGGGGGCTTCGTTGAAAGCGAGACTGTACCTCCCGTCAGTGTTACGGGTGAGACCGAATGCCGCTGCGTCAGCCCCCTCCAAGGTCAGGCCTGTTGCAGCGCCGGCCTCGTCCGTCCCCGTGTATTCGTCGACAACTAACTGCCTACCGTCGGTGTCAGGATCGGAGTCAAAGTCCTCATCTACCTTCTTCATGGCCGGACCCGTCACCTTCGGGGCCTCCGCCACGTCGGTCACGTTCACTGTCACGGAGATCGTACCGGCATCTCCCCCGTCAGGGTCGTCGACGGTGACCGTGAGGATGTATGAGTTGACTGCTGCTGTATCCCCTACGGGGTCGTAGTTCAGCTTCGCGCCGTCATTCACGCGAATCTGGCCCGTCTTCGGCTCTATCCTGAACTGGGACTTCTCCCTCGCAGCCAGGCTGGGACTTGTCTGAGCAAGCATGTAGCTCAGCGCAGACGCGGCCCGGTGGTCGTCCGTTGCCGTCACCGGCTTGCCCACAGCCGTCCCCGCCGGCGAGTTCTCCTTTACGCTCCTACTGGTCGTAGTACCCTCCGCAAATGTAGGAGCGACGTTCGCTCCAGATGCACTCGGCGCAACTGCGTGCTCGAACGCCACCGCAGCTATCGTCTGGTTGTCGTCATCAGTGTCTATGTACTGCGTCCCAACACGCAGCTCGGCACCTATCTCGCTCTGTACTGGCGTGTAGGTGTTGCTGTGATTGGGTATAGTCGTCGGCGCTCCTATCGTTCCCTCAACATCTACCCAGTTCGCACCGTCTTTCCTTTCCCAGGTCCAGCGCACGCCGCTTGCGACCTCGTCGTCATTCTTCAGCGTTGCCGTCAACTCCTGGCCTACCACCGGCAGACGCGTCGAGAGCTCAATTGTCGCTCGCTCCTCAACGTCCGTGACCTCGATGACCACTTCCTTCGAATTAGTGGCTGTCGGCGTTCCAGACCCATCATTCGCCGTCACAACGATCTTGTACGTGTTGGGGTTGGAGTCGCTCAGCACAGCCCCTCTCGGCATCTCGTAGTCAGGGGATGTCACAAAGTTGAGCTCACCTGGGTTGTCATCGCTAAACTCGAACCGTGCTCCATCTCTGATGACAGCATCTGGGGCTGTGCTATCACTAGTAGCCCAAGTTATGGTGTCACCATCAGCGTCCTCAGAGTTGAACGTCGCCACCGGACCCGTCCCGTTCTCGGCGTACATGATGGGCTCGTAGTTATCGCCCCAGACGGGGTTGGCGGCGAAGAACACCGTAAGGGATGTCACGGCAGCGATAAGGGCTAGGACAAGCCATTTGGTTCCGAGGTTTCGAGAATTGACAGTCATATCGTTAATCCCCTCTGTCATCAAGTATGGTTGTGGATGGACTCAGATGAGGCTTGCTGCGTCCCCCAAGCAAAGCCTTCCCAGCCCCTTTTCAGGCTGGCTACTGGCCACAATACACCCGACATATAAGATTCGTGTAAGAAATTCCGCCTATATGCATCAGGTCTTATGAGTTTTATTGACGCAGCATGAATGCCTTGGTAGCCTAGAAATCCGGGGTTGAGTCCAGCCAGTCCTGGCAGGCGAAGGGCGGCGGGTCCTGGAGAGCCTGCTCGAGGGGGAGATGCATGACATCGGATGAATTGTTGAAAGAGAACGAGGAACTGCGGGAGCGCCTATCGCGGTTGAGCCAGGCCAGCCTCCGCATCAACGAGAGCCTTGAGTTTGACACCGTCTTGCAGGGGGTCCTGGACTCGGCCAGGTCTCTGACCGGGGCCCGCTACGGCGTTATCACGCTTCTGGGTGATGAAAGTCAGCTTCAGGACTATTTGTTTTCCGGCATTACCGCCGAGCAAGCCGAGCAGCTGTGCGAGATTCCGGACGGGTCGCATATCTTCGACACGCTGATAACTCCTTCAAAGGCTCTGAGAGTACGGGACCTGCTCGCCTACGTGAGATCGATGGGTTTTGCCGACTTCCGGCTGCCGGTGCTGGTTGGCCCGGTGGTGCCCTTCATGGCGGCCCCGGTGATTCACCTGGGCAAGTTCGTGGGTAAAATCTGCGTCGCCGGGACCGAGGACGGGCGGGAGTTCTCCGCCGAGGATGAGGAGACCTTGGTGATGTTCGCGGCCCAGGCGGCAATGGTCATGGCCAACGCACGCAGGTACAGGGACGAGCAGCGGGCAAGGAATCACCTTGAAACCGTGATCAACACCTCCCCGGTGGGCGTCGTCGTCTTCGACGTCCGAAACGGCGTGCCGCTTTCGATCAACCGGGAGGCCGGGCGGATCGTCGACCGGCTGCGAAACCGGGACCAATCGCCGGGGGAGCTGCTGGAGGTGATAACCTTCCGGCGCTCAGACGGGCGGGAGATCTCCCTGAAGGAGTTCTCAATCTCGGAACTGTTGAGCACCGGGGAGACGGTCCGGGCCGAAGAAATCGTCTTGCAGGTGGCCGACGGGCGGAGCGTCGCAGTGCTGCTGAACGCCACGCCCATCCGCTCGGAGGACGGAGTGGTGGAGTCCTTCATCATAACGATGCAGGACATGACTGAGTTGGAGGAACTGGAGCGGCTGCGGGCGGAGTTCCTGGGTATGGTGAGCCACGAACTACGCACCCCGCTGACCTCGGTGAAGGGCTCCATCTCCACCCTGCTGGACCCTTCGGCCGCGCTGAGCCCGGCCGAAACGACCCAGTTCTTTCGGATCATAGATGCGCAGACCGACCGGATGCGGCAGCTTATCAGCGACCTCCTGGACGTGGCGCATATCGAGACGGGCACGCTGTCGGTCTCCCCCAAACCCGAGGACCCGGTCCTGCTGGTCGACGAGGCCAGGAACGTGTTTCTCAACAGCGGGGCCGAGAACAATCTGCACATGCAGGCCGCCCCGAATTTACCGCTGGTCATGGCCGACAGACTGCGCATCGTCCAGGTCCTGGGGAATCTTCTCTCCAACGCCGCCCGGCACTCTCAACCGTCGTCGGATATCGAGATAACCGCGGAGCAGTGGGACTTGCACGTTGCGATCTCGGTGGTCGACCACGGCAAGGGTGTATCGGAGGAACGGCTGCCCAACCTGTTCAGGAAGTTCACCGGCATCGAAGGCGACCAACAGGGGTCGGACCTGGGAGGGTCGGGACTGGGGCTGGCGATCTGCAAGGGAATAATGGAGGCCCATGGGGGCCGGATATGGGCCGAGAGCGGGGGCGAGGGCCTGGGCGCCCGGTTCACCATCACTATTCCAACGGTGGAGGGACCCGATACCCGCGCAGCGGCCGAATCTGCGCAGCGCACCCAGCCCTCGTCACCAAGGATGGAGGAGCGGATTCCAATTCTTGGGATAGACGACGACCCCCAAGCCCTCAGGTACATTCGCGACGCCCTATCGAAGGCCGGTTACGCTCCCATCATGACCGGAGACCCGAAGGACGTGCCGCGCCTGGTGGAGGAGGAGAGACCCCGCCTGATCCTTCTTGATCTTGTGCTGCCGGGGGTGGACGGTGTCAAGCTCATGAATGAGATACAGGAACAGAGCGACGCACCGATCATCTTCGTGTCGGCCTATGGCCAGGAAGAAACCATCGCCCGGGCCTTCGACAATGGAGCCGCAGATTATATGGTCAAGCCCTTCTCGCCTACCGAAATGGCGGCGAGAATTCGAGCCGCCCTGCGCAGGATGGCCGCCTCAGAACCGGCGGAGCCCTACGTGTTCGGGGACCTGGTCGTCAACCATGCGGAACTTCAGGCAACCCTGGCCGGACGGCCCGTACGCCTGACCGCCATAGAGTACCGGACCCTGGCGGAGTTGGCGGCGAACGCCGGGCGGGTGTTGACCTACGGACAGCTGTTGAGACGGGTCTGGGGCGCTGATCTGGACGGAGACGTTCGGCCCATGCGGACTGCGATCAGCAGCCTGCGCCGCAAGCTGGGTGACGACGCTGACAACCCAACCTACATCTTCACCGAGCCGCGCATCGGCTACCGCATGCCCAAGGGGCAGGCCAGCCAAGCATAGCGCCGGCGCATCAACCCAACCGTAAAGCGTGTATTAGCCGTTGGTTGGTTTGTATTCCAAAGGCGCCGCTGGATCATCCCGTCTCCCTCAATTGGCCAATGTTTCGCTTTTGCCGTTGGGACTAGTCCAAACTGGCCGTTTTATCCGTTGGGACGTGTCCAAATTAACCGTTTTGTAAGGGGGTGCGCCAAAGTGCGCGCACTTCGTTCACTTTTGTAAGGAATTAATGCGGTAAACCCCATATATATAATATAATTATTTCCGCCGCCGCCCCCCCGCCGCTGTAACGCGCCTCACCACCCCAAGACCCGCCGATACTACTGACTCGTGTGATGTTATACACCTAACGCTAGATATGCCTGACCCTAAGAGCAACCGGGTCCGGTTCCGTTCATTTGTAGCGTATGGCCTATCTAGCGTCAGGAACGGCATACGCCAAAAACAAACGGAACCCCAAATCGGTCTGTAAGGACATTTTCGCTGGACAACGACACAGGGCCACAGGACCAAACCGCTTAATCATGCCAGGTAGCACGCGACAAAGTGACCCGGCGCTTTTTCCACAGCAGGCGGATGAGGATCGTGGCGGCAAGACTCCGTGGCCACTGGGCATCTGTCGTAGAAGCGACAGCGCTGCGGCGGGTTGATAGACAAAGCGAGGTCACCCTTTATTTCGGGAGGCATTCTCTGATGGGTTGGATCGGGGGCCGGGACCGCGGACAATAGAGCTTTTGTATATGGATGGAGCGGGTTGCGCAGCAATTCCTCCGTCTCGGCCAATTCCACCACTCTGCCCAAATACATCACCGCGATCCGGTCGCACATGTATCGGGCCACAGCGAGGTCATGGGTCACGTACAGGTACGAAATGCCCATCTCTCCGGCTAATCGCTGCATCAGCAGCATTATCCCTGTCTTGCTGGAGACATCGAGCATGGATGTTGGCTCATCGGCCACCACGAACCGCGGGCGAATGACCAATGCCCTGGCAATGGCCACCCGCTGCCTCTGCCCACCGGACAACTCGTGGGGATGTCGGAGAAAGAAGGCCGTCGGCGGAGTCAGGCCGACGGATGACAGTGTTTCTGCCACGCGGTCAACGCGATCTGTCATGTTGCCGATGCCCTGGACCGACAGCGGCTCTGAGACGATGTCGTAGATTGTGCGTCTAGGATTCATGGACTCATAGGGGTCCTGGAAGATCATTTGGACGCGCCGGCGAAATCCTTTGGTCTCGCTGCTCTTTAGCCCGGAGATATCTATCAGAGTATCTTCCTCGGCATCTGGGACCTGACCGGGCAATCGGTACAGGATCCTCCCATCATCAGGGTTGATTAATTTGACCAGGAGTTTGCCCAAAGTTGTCTTGCCGCAGCCCGACTCACCGACCACTCCCAAACTTTCCTTGTTAGAAAGCCTGAAAGAGACATCGTCGACGGCGTGAATGAAGCCCGCGGGTTTTCGGAAGAGGGACTTGGATACGGGGAACTTCTTGGTAAGGCCCTCCACATCGAGCAATGTGCTGCTTTGCACATCTCCCGCGTTCAAGCCTTCGTCCCCAATGAGCCCTTTCACGAATCTCCTCCATCAGACAGAAAGGTCTTGTCATTCGGGTGCCAGCAGGCTGCCCAATGGCCCTGTTTGCTGACCCTAGGAGGGAATTCGGACCTGCATATATCGGTGACGGCTGGGCACCTGGGATGGAACGGGCAGCCCTTGGGCGGGTCTACGAGGTTGGGCTGCTCGCCGGCCAGAGCGGCAAGCGGACGCCGCTCACCTGATACGCTGGGGAAGGCCGACGTTAGTGCTGCCGTGTAGGGATGGACCGGAGAATTGAGTACATCGATAGTCGGGCCTTTCTCAACCAATCTGCCGGCGTACATCACGGCCACGAAGTCCGACACTTCGGCGACCACGGCGATGTCATGGCTGATGTATATGATGGCCATTTGGTTTTCCTGCTGGATGGCCTTCATTTCTCTCAGAATGCGGTCCTGGACAATCACATCCAAGGCGGTCGTAGGCTCGTCGGCGATGATCACGTCAGGGTCGCAAGAAAGGGCCATAGCTATGACGGCTCTCTGGCGCATGCCGCCGCTAAATTCGTGGGGATACCTTTCCGTCATCCGGGGATCCAGGCCAACCTTGCGGAATAGTTCGGAGACCTTGTTCTTTGCCTCCTCGGGGGTGATATCCACATCGTGAGCTTCGAGGGCCTCCTCTATCTGAGCACCGACCTTGTAGACGGGATTGAGCACGTTCATGGCGGCCTGGAACACCATTGCGATGCGGTTCCAACGAAAGCGGCGCAACTCCTCGTCAGATAGCTGCAAGATGTCCTGGCCTCCCAGGAGCACCTGACCATTTACCAACCGAGCGTTGTCGGGTAGGAGGCGCATGAGGCATGCGGCAATGGAGGATTTCCCGGAACCGGACTCTCCCACGATTCCCAGGGACTGACCGGGGTCGAGTCCAAAGCTCACGTCCTGTACGGCCCTGATCTCTCCCTGCTTGACATGGTAGGTGAGAGTCAGCCCATCGACTTTCAGGTAGGCGCCGAACGTCATGCCTGCCGCCATGGTCCGGCGTTGCGGTTATTCATATCTACTCCTCAGTCGCGGATTGACGACCTCGTCGAGGGCCCGTCCTGCCAGGTAAAAGGCGCTGCAAATCAGAGTGATGGATCCTCCGGCAGGGACAATAAGCCACCAGTACTTTGTCCCACTAAGAAGATAGCCTCCAGTGTTGGCGGTGTGGATCATGATCCCCCAACTCATGCTCAGGTCCAGAAGTCCCAGGAAAGAGAGCACCGCCTCGGCGAAGATGGCGCTGGTGACGGTGAACATCATGTAGAGAAGCGACAGGGGCAGCAGGTGCGGGATGATGTGCCGGAATATGATGTGGATGTCGCCACCCCCTGCAACCCGCGCTGCTTCGATGAAGGGTTTGACGCGTATGGTCAGGGCTTGAGACTTGAGGATTATGGCAGTCCCGCCAAAGCCTCCCAGCAAACCGATAATGAGGGCCAGGTAGAAGAGATTCAGGTTGAACAATGCGCTCAGCACAATTAGCAGCGAGATTGCCGGCAGGGCGATGATAAGGTCTGCCAATCGCATGAAAATAGCGTCCAGAATGCCGCCATAGTAGGCTGCAGCCGCCCCGACAACAGTCGCGATACCCACCGTTACCAGTGCGGCGGTGATCCCAAGCAGAAATTCGGAGCGGGTGCTGTAGAGAAGCTGACTCAGTACGTCCCTGCCCAGCGGATCTGTCCCGAGGGGGTGGCTCCAACTGGGTGGCGCAGGCTGTTCGATTTGATCGAAGGCGTATCCGGTTACAGGGTCATAGGTGGTCGGGTCCCAGACTGTCGCCATCAATATGGGGTGGGCAACCGCCATCAGGGCGAATAGCAGTATCGTGAACAGCGAGAGTGCACCCAGGCGGCTTCCCATGAAGATTCCCCAGCCCGCTCTGAAAGACCTGGCCGACATCCGCAGCCTTGCGAGGACGAAGCCCAATCTGCCGCGGCCGAAATCCGGCGGCGCTTCAGTGGATGGCCCAGGGCCCGGGGGCTCGGGAGTAATCACTGGTAGCGGATCCTTGGATCAAGATATACGTAGAGCACGTCCACAATGGCATGCGCCAGTAAAGACAGCACGCCGATGAACATTATGGCCCCCATCACCAGGGGCAGGTCCTCGGATCGAACAGCAGAAAGGAGAGTCATGCCCGTGCCGGGCCACGAGAAGACCCCTTCGATTATGACGCTGCCATCAATAGCGAATATCAGGCTGTAGACCAGGCTGGTAACCACCGGCAGCATTGCGTTCCTTGCGGCGTGGCGGTCGCGCACCTGGCTCTCCGGCAGGCCCTTGGCCCTGGCTGCCACCACGTAGTCTTCCCGGATTGTCTCCAGCATGCTATTACGGGTTAGAAGCATGGTTCCTGCGAAAGAAATGAGGGTCAAGGTTGCGACCGGCAGCACCATGTGCTTGAGGATATCCAGGGCCAGGCCGCCTATTCCCGAGAAGGTCCAGCCCAGCACTATGGCCCCGGCTCCTGCCAGAAGGACTGGAACGGCCGCGTAGGATGGGACCCTGCGCCCCAGTCTTCCGATTATCAGCATCGTCACGAACGCAAACGCGATGAACGCCGTGGCGCTGATGAGCATGTTGATGAACACGTAGTTGGCGGTGACCTCTGATCCTCGCCAGACCAGGGGGTCCAGGAATTTGCCCACCGGGAACCACCCCAGCCTGAAGGCGAATATCCAGATCATCATGAGCGCGAACGCCGGGGTGAATGCAGTGAAGAGGGCGGCTCCGGAGATCGTAGCCGAGTATTCGAGCAGCCCGCCCCGCCGCCATGCTATGGTCTTACCCAGGAAAAATCCTAGATAGAAGGAAGCGGCGGTAGAGGTGAGGAATAGCATGAGAGTCCGGGGCACCCTTTCCGCCAGCACATCCAAGACAGGTCGGGGAAAGTGACTGAAGGAAACGCCGAAGTTACCCGTAAAGATGTTTTTCAGGTGTATGAAGTACTGCTGCCAGAGAGGCTTGTCCAAACCGAAGGCAGCCCGGATTTGGTCCTTGACGTCGGGAGGCAGGTCCGGGTTTAGCACATAGAACGAGGCGTAGTCGCCCGGCTGGGCTTCAACCAGAAAAAAGGTGAGGGTGAAGATCAGGAGCAGGGTTACTCCCATCTGACCAATGCGTCGCAGGAGGTAGCCTGTCATAAGTGTGGAACCCGACTACGCGCTCAACCGAACGCGGCACAGTCCGAAGTGGGGACTGGTTCCAATCAAATCAAATCCTGCGGGGAATGTAGGCGCCCTTATTTGAAATCCACCAGTGCCGGCATGCCCGAGACGCTTTGCAGGCCGCCCCAGGTATCCGTATAGGGAAACTCGACCCGCTCACTGCGGAATGTCTCCACTATGGGGGTATCGAACAAGACAACGTAGGGCAGGTCATCGGCCAGAAATCCCTGCATTTCAAACACTTGCTTACGCGCCGTCTCCAGATCGGTTTCCGCGAGCAGTTGCTCGGCCAGCCGGTCAAATTCAGGGTTGCTGTAGCCACCGGGATTGTGTCCTTCAAGGCCGGAGTGCTTGCTGTGAAAAAACGCCTCCAGATAATCAGGGAAAGCACTGAGGCTCCATCCCAGGATCCACATATCGAAGTCTTGTTGGTTAAACACCCTCTCGACGATGACGTTAAAGCCCGTGAGGTTGGCCCGCAGAGGGATGCCTATCTCGTTGAGCCAACGCTCGATCCAGATAGCGAAAGTAGACCGCAGCGGGTCGTATCCGGGGCTGGGTGCCAGGACCTCCATGGAGGGGACCGGCTCGCCGTTGGGCAATTTGAGACCTTCACCCAACTGCTCTACAAAGTTGTCATGCTCGCTCATGCGGGGCTCGGTATCCCAGCTAAATCCTGCATCCTTCAACAGGGCTACGGCCTGGGTGACCCGTTCGGCGCGGCTGAGTCCCCTGCCGATAAGCGGTACGTCAGGGTTGTACCAGGCAGCGTTGCCCTCCGGCACGGTCGTGTAAATTGGAATGGCCACTCCTTGCAGCACTGTGTCAACCAAGAATTCTTTGTCTATCAGCGTGGCCACCGCTTGCCGGAAAGCTTTGTGGTCCATGGGCGCCTTTCGGAAATTGAAGCCCAGATATCGCATTCCGTCGGAAGTGTTCTCGATAGTGGTGAGGCCCGGTTCGCCTGTCACCTGGTCTTGCAGGCCCTTGGATAACCCAAGGGGATTGAGCATGAAGTCGATATCACCCTTTTTTAAAGCGAGTACGGCCGCGTCCTGGCTGCCGTATATTGAATAGATCGTGCTCTCGGAGTTCGGGCCCTCAGTGTATCGAAGGGTCGTTTCACCGACGGGTTCGCCAAAAGCGGTGAATTCGTAGACACCGCTCTTGGATTCCGAGTAGGCCCCGTTGGAATATTGGACTACCTGGGAACCACTGAAGTAGTAATCAGGATTGGCGTCATTTTCGGCGAAGGCGCCCCGTTCCCACTGATCGAAGAGGAACCCTCCCGCGCTGGGTTCACCGTCGGGGACGTGAGCGAACAGCGCCTTCTGCTGCTCCGTAAGGTCTCCAGACTGCCTTGACAGGTCCACAACCGGCTCCCAGTAGGACTTGGAGAAGATGGGCATGAATGCCAGGCCGAACTGCCACCGGGCGAGGCCGGGTTTTTGCTTGAAATAGATTTTCAGGCTATGGTGGTCAATTGCCTCCGCGTGGTCAAAGTAATCGGGGTCAACTATCGACGGCCAGTTACCGGTCAACTGCAGATCCGACGCGGTGTGGGCAGTGAATGCGAAGTCCTCTGCCGTGACCTCGTTCCCGTTACTCCACATCACTCCCTGTTTGAGTACGACTTCAGTGGTCCAGAACGTTTCGCCATCGACGACTTCCTCCATCAGCGGAGAAGGGAAGTCCGAAGCCAGCGAGGGTATCCACTCGTACCGCTGGGCAGAGTAGGAGTACAGGACGGGTTTGCTGCCGCCAAGCACATAGCCGTTCCACACCGTGCCATCGGGCCCAAGGTAGGCCCAGTAGTTGGTTGTGGTCAGGTCTTCGGCAATTCCAATGCGGTAGACCTGCGGCTCGCTTTGGAGTTCGGATTCAGCCGTCTCTTCGCCCTGCCGGTCAGAGGGAATTGCAGTTGTTGTTTGTACCGGCGAAGGGGTTGTGTCTGCCTCTTTGGAACAGGCAATCGCCACGAACATTGCAGCCGCCAGGGATACGAGAAGAAGCGATTTCAAAAATCTCACGGCCAAATACCCAACTGTTACGAATGTGTCTGACAGTATAGCAATAGTCATGGGTTTGCAACTGTCGGCAACCAGCAAGCGGGACCCCTTAAACTACTCTTGACAATGTCTAAACAAGGGAGTATATTGACATTGTCAAAACAACGTCCAGTAGATGTTCATCGCGGCAGAAGCGACAAATGACGGGCAAGGAGAAAGACAGACATGGTGGTTTCCACTTCAACCGGCCTCAGCTGCGAGGCCCAGACCAAAGTGGCGGCGGAGCTGCAAGTCCTGCTGGCAGACCTCATCGACCTGAGTCTGCAAGGCAAACAGGCTCACTGGAATGTGGTAGGGCCCCTATTCCAGTCAGTGCATGTACAGTTGGACGGTATCGTAGACGATGCTCGGGTGTGGGCAGACGACGTGGCGGAGCGCGTTGTTACCATTGATCTCCCGGCCGAAGGGCAACCCGGTGACGTGGCAACGCAAAGTAGTCTTGAGCCATTGCCACAAGGATACATAGCCGACAGAGAAGCGGTAGCGCTGATGGAAAGACGAGTGGCCGGCGTCGCCTCTCGTGCGAGACAGGCGGCGGAGCGACTCGGCAATCTGGGCCTAGCCAGCCAAGACCTCATCATCGAGATAGTACGAGGTCTGGAGAAACACCAATGGATGTTGAGGGCACAGCGATGATGGACGACCAGGAACTGGCCCGAAGACTGCGGGCCACCGGTCTCAAAGCCACCAGACCGCGGCTTCTGGTGTTGGAGGTCCTCCAACAGAAGGGGCCTCACCTGTCCACGGACGAGTTGGTAGAAGCTCTGCATGCCCGCGGCACTCCTCTGCCGCGTGGCTCGGTGTACAACGTGGTGGGGGCTCTGGCGACTCACGGACTGATGATGGTGACTGATATCGGCCCCGGACGCGCGCTATACGAGCTTACCGAAAGGTGGCATCACCACTTCGTTTGCCGCACCTGTGGCCGTATAGAGGATGTTGAGTGCGTTGTCGGATTGAAACCCTGCCTTGACCCAGGCCAAGTCAATGGGGAAGTTGACGAGGCCCAGGTGATATTCAGAGGAATTTGCACTGAGTGTCGGGCGAAGTCCGACAGCGGGAGACAGATATGACTAATTTTGTGAAGGAGGATCTCCGTTTGGTAACGGTAGAAACGGGACGCGATGCGGGAGGCAAATGCCCGTTTGAAACCCCAGCGAAGGGCGAAATAGCTTTGAATCAATACTGGTGGCCGGAGCGGTTGAACCTGCAGGTCTTGCGCCGGAACTCGCCCGCGTCGGACCCCATGAGCGCCGACTTCGACTACGCCAAAGCGTTCGAGACCGTCGACGTAGATGCGCTGAAAAAGGACATCGAGGAGGTGATGACGACCTCCCAAGATTGGTGGCCGGCGGACTATAACCACTATGGGCCGCTTTTCATCAGGATGGCGTGGCACGCAGCAGGGACGTACCGCATCACTGATGGCCGGGGTGGTGGAGGCGCAGGACAACAGCGCTTTGCGCCCCTCAACAGCTGGCCTGACAATGCGAACCTGGACAAGGCCCGCCGCCTGCTCTGGCCGGTCAAGCAGAAGTACGGCAGGAAAGTCTCCTGGGCCGACCTGATCGTCTTTGCCGGCAACTGCGCCCTGGAATCGATGGGTTTCAAGACCCTTGGATTCGGGTTTGGCCGTCCAGACGTCTGGGAGGCGGACGATACTACCGATTGGGGGCCTGAGGGCACATGGCTTGGAGACGAGCGCCATGACGACAACGGAGAGCTCGAGGAGCCATACGGCGCCGACCACATGGGCCTGATATACGTGAACCCGGAGGGGCCGAACGGCAACCCGGACCCTGCGGCGGCAGCGAAATACATTCGCCAAACCTTCGGACGTATGGCGATGAGTGACGAAGAGACGGTTGCGCTTATCGTAGGCGGGCATACCTTCGGTAAGGCACACGGCCCTGCTGCCGAGGACTTAGTGGGCCCCAGCCCTGAGGGCGCAAGCATCGCAGACCAGGGCCTGGGCTGGAAAAACAGGGCGGGCACCGGCAAGGGCAGCGATACGTTTACCAGCGGCCTGGAGGGGGCTTGGACCAGCAATCCGGTGCAGTGGGACAACGAGTTTGTCGAGAATCTGTACGCGTACGATTGGGAGTTGACCACGAGCCCCGCAGGCAAATGGCAATTTACTCCCGAGAATGCGGCAGACGCGACCAGCGTGCCGGACGCGCACGACCCATCAAGGAAGCGCGCCCCCATGATGCTGACCACTGACCTGGCGCTCAGGATAGACCAGGAATATGAAGCGATTACCAAGCGCTTCTTGGAGAACCCGGCCGATCTAGAAGAGGCCTTCGCCAGGGCGTGGTTCAAGCTCATCCACCGCGATATGGGGCCCAGAAGCCGTTACCTGGGTCCACTGGTCCCGGAAGAGCCCTTGCTATGGCAAGACCCCGTCCCAGATGTCGATCATAAGTTGATAGGGGAACGGGAGATAGAGGACCTCAAACGCACGGTCCTGGCATCGGGACTGTCCGTTTCCAGCCTGGTATCGACCGCCTGGGCGGCGGCGTCAACGTTCCGCGGCACCGATAAACGAGGCGGAGCCAACGGGGCGCGCATCCGCCTTGCGCCGCAGAGGGACTGGGAGGTGAACGACCCGACCGAGTTGGAGAGGGCGCTGCAGACCCTGGGGCGAATACAAAGGGAATTCAACGACTCTCAGACCGACGGAATAAGGGTGTCGCTGGCAGACCTGATAGTGCTGGCCGGGTGTGCAGGAGTCGAGGAAGCAGCCAGAAACGCCGGTCACGACGTGAGGGTCCCATTTGCGCCGGGGCGCACGGACGCGTTGCAGGAGTGGACCGACATCGAATCGTTTGCCGTGCTCGAGCCCGCCGCAGACGGGTTCCGCAACTACGTCCAAGACGGCCTCCGGGAATCACCGGAGAAACTTCTGGTGGAGCGGGCGTTCATGCTGACTTTGACTCCGCCTGAAATGACGGTGCTGCTTGGCGGCATGAGAGCCTTGGATGCGAACACGGGGAAGTCTCAGCACGGCGTATTCACCCAACGACCGGGAGCGCTGACAAACGACTTCTTCGTGAATCTTTTGGACATGAATACGGAGTGGCAAGAGTCCGCCACGTTGGCGGGAGTATACGAGGGACGCGACCGCCGAACCGGCATGCTCAAGTGGACCGGAACCAGGGCGGACCTGATATTCGGTTCCAACTCCGAACTACGAGCCCTCTCGGAAGTGTATGCGTGCGAAGACGCGGAAGAGGCGTTTGTAAGCGACTTCGCGGCGGCGTGGGACAAGGTCATGAGCCTGGACCGCTTCGACCTCGAATGACCTGTGCTTGTGCCGGCCGGAGTCCGTAATCCTGTGCGCTGTTTCGCCTACTGCTAGTGTACAGACTGTCTGGCAATAGGCTCGCCATACTCTGAAAAGCGAGCGGAAGCATGTCCTAATTTACATTTCTCTGGGAATTTGGAAATCTAACGCTACCCCCTGGTGCGGCTCGTGAGTTTGCTGCAGCTATGTCCCTGGGTGACAACGGGGGCGCTTGGTTTCCTCTTCGTCCTCTTTTGTAGGGGGCTGGCTCACCTAAATATTCAGCCCCCTACGCCAAGCCAAACATCACCAACTACCCGAAGCAAGGAACCACCCACGATGTGACTCCCGCTGCCTGAATGTACGCACCGCACGGAACGACCTTAACATTCGCTATGTTAAGGTCGTCGGGGGTTGGGTCTCGTCTTCAACCTGGTAATCAGCCTTTATCCACTTAGCAGGCGCATCGGCCATCCGGGGAAGTTCTGGAAGGTCAGGCGGGGGACATTAGCTTCTACGGTGCGGCGTATCTAGTATGGGACATGTAAATTACCAAGAACGAACGGAACCAGTTAACAGGTCTTATGTTGCTTCCGATGTGGTTTTCGGGACTGTGAGATAGATCTGATCACGTGTGTTGATGGAAACCATGGATTCGTACATTTTCGCCGCCGCCATTCAGGCTGATGCCGACTATTTACGCTTCTGACGGTGCGTTCCGGAATACCGTGAATAACCTCCTACAGGATCACGGAGATTGGCAAGTTGTGGCATCCGCCCTAAAGTTTGGAAGTAACCTGTCTTTGCCAAGAGGCATTAGACTTGGTGATCCCTTGACGTGACCTCCAATTGATCTCCATTCGAGAGTGGAATAGTGGATTACGGTAAAGCTTGACAGTGTCACCCACACGATATTCGTTGTTGAATTATAGAAAGCCAGCACGGATCGACTTCGGTTGCGTGCCCCATTATCGGGCTTAGCATATCGCTGAAGGTCACTTGAGAATGCTCGACTTCCCGTAGAGATCGCCGTGCCAAGGATCATAGGGATCCCGCCCGCATTTCGAAGTTAGTTGTGACTACCGTTGACTTTGACCCGATGTCACTTACTCTGGATACCGCTCTTGGCTCGCTGTCCACGGTCGTGCGATAATCCTAAATGGGGTACTACAAGGAGCAACCTGGGTTCGCGATTTAACCTGCGGGGCGCTCCTCGGCAAGCAACTACACTTCGGGAGGCTCATGGACACAGAATCAGTCGCCACTGCAGCCCTGTCAAGGCGTCTAGGACAAGGCCCCGTCGTACTCCTTGTTGGACAGCGTTACCTGGAGTCGCACGATGGCTATGATCCGTTCGCAAGAGCGATAGCGAACCACATCGGGTCTGGGAAGACCGACTACAGCATCCTACTTAACGCATTGCCGTCAGACAAGCGGTCGCTCCAACTGTGGATGGCGCAACTGTGCGAACACGTTCAGGCGCCCTCTTGGCTCTCATCGGTACTCAGCACACCGTGGAACGCCGTCTACACTTCTGCCGTCGATACCGTGCTCCGCACGAAGTTGCGAAACGAATGGCGCGATGTGCAGCCGGTTCTGAACGAGAAATACCGTCCTGCGAATCCAAGGAATCCAGTCTCTGTTGCGTGCACTTACCTGTACGGAGCAGTCGGTGAGGCCGACGACCTGGATGCGGCTCCCTTAAGCCCCGTCGACCTTCTTCGTAGACGGCCGACAGCCTCGGCGCTACTCCAGCGCGTCGTAGAAGACCTCACACCACTGGGTACTTTGCTAGTAATAGGCTATGATCCGGCCACGGATTGGCTCCGTCCGAGCGACCTCGCGGGGATGCTCGCCCACCTTTCGCCAGGACAGGCGCACATGTTCGGGCATACGCGCTCGATAGCAACGGACTCAGACCTCGCACAACTAGTTGCCGCGGGCATACTCGTTACACACGATGGTTCTTTAGCCGACAGTCTTATATCGATACCCGGACTGCAACTGACCAGTGCTGCAGCGTATGCCGAGTCACCGCGAGCAGTATTCATCAACAACGAGCCCTACAACGTCCCGATGACAGTGTGGAATGCTGCAACTCGTTCCGCGCTGCCGTTAACTCTAGCCGATGTGGGTGAACCTCCAGCCATCTCAGATGACGCGCGCTATGAGGCCTTCCGGCGCTTTTTGAGCAGTGCAGACGGGGTCCCGAACTGGGATGGGTTCAAGCGTGGATTTGCATTTCGGAGGCTCTTTGAGGACAAACTACAAACCGCAGCCATGTCTACAATCACGGACCGCAATCTGACTGACAAGCCCATTATCTTGCACGGGGCAGCTGGGACTGGGAAGACTACAGCCGCCGCGCGATTGGCATTCCATGTCGCACAACAGAAGAAGTATCCGGTCCTCTTTATCTCAAATCGTTCCCAGCACATGGGATGGACAGATATCGATCAGTTTCTACAGTGGGCCGCTGATCGCGGCGCACAATCTGCACTCGTTGTTTGGGACGGAATGGTGGCGGAGCCGGATCAGTACTTCGCTCTGTCGCAGAGGCTCGCCGCACGTGGGCGTCAGGTCTGCCTAGTTGGGACAACCAAAGAAATGGACAGTCCACCGCCGGAAGCCGTCTTGGCAGATTCAGTGCTCTTTGATGCGGAGCGTGCACAGGTTGCTGCGTGGCTTGATGAGATGGTGCCTCGCTCCAGCCAACAAATCTCCACAATCGTCGGGAGGGACAGGTACTGGCTTGCTTTGCTATACCGGGCACTACCCCCTTCAAGGCAGCCGCTCCGCCGCTCGGTGCTCCGCGATGTTGAGCAGACAGAAGTCAAGATGCGCGCGCTGGGACCCGAAGCCGAGGAACAGATTCTGACGCCCATTCAGCAAGCGATGGTTGATGCCGGTCTCATTAATGCTGAACAGATCAGTAACGCAAACCCTGATATGGGTAAAGACAGTGGGGCGTTCGAACGTTTGACCAACTACACGATGGTCCCGGGACGCTTTGGGATCTTTCCGCCTATAGACCTCGTTTTAAGAACTACGGGGATCGTCCAGGAGACAGCTCTCCGGCGGGCGCTCAATGCGAACTCCGTGATAGTGTGGCACGAGGATCAAGTTGGGAACATCACTTTGGGTCCGAGGAACACAGTTGAGGCAGAGATCATTGTCCAGAGTCGGCTGGGGACGGCAGCGGCAGAGGTTGAGGTTGCGAGGGAATTACTTGCGAACGTACGCGACGATGCATCGCCTCATGGGGATGGTCCGGAGGTCCGATTCGCAACCGAACTCGCGCGTGCCTTTGGAGCCGGGAGCTCGGAACGACATCGTTTCGTCAATCATTGGCTGACGATCGCAGATAGCCTTGAAGCCCTACGCCTGGAGCGCTCTTTTCAGGCGCCTTACTTGATAGTGCAAGAGGCGAATCTCAGACGAGAATGGGCCAATAGAGCGTGGTCGGTAGAGCCCGAACGAGCTGAATCTCAAGCACACAAGGCACTCGAAGTCACAGAATCAGCCCTCGCAATCGTACCACAGGACTCTCGCAATACGCGATTGCGGTCGATGCTGCTTGTCGAGCAGGCCTCGTCGGTCGGTGGAATACTTACCCACGCAACAGGGCCTTTTGGCCCACAATCACAGAATGCACGACTATTCCAGAGGACGCTGGATGCGATCCAGGATGCTCGACACATCGACCCGGGCTCATATTACCCGCTGGACGTGCTCTTCTGGATCACGAGAAATCTCCTTAATTCACACTTGCTTCGCGGGGTGGACGCTGCTAACGCCCTTGCCTCCACCAGTAACGCCTTCCTTACTGCGGACCCGGAGATGTTCCCCACGTCACAACAAGAGCAGCTTTGGGGCCGGGAATACGAACTCGCACAATTGCTGAGTGACACAGACCTCGCCGCTGAGGCTTGGGAAGCGCTTATTGCTATGGGATCGGGTGCAGGACACTACATCGAAGCCCTTCGGCATGCCGGCTTGCAGGCCGGGGTCCGACTCGGGGAAATCACACCACAATATGCTGCTAGAGGCTACTCTTACCTTAGAGAGCATTGGGCTCTCGCGCAAAAAGACGCACGGAACCTCGAACTCGCGCTCGACCTCTGGTGGTTATCTCGCAGCGGTCACCGATTGCTTGACGGCGAACGGATTTCACTTCCCTTCTCCGATGCCGATTGGTCCGAATGTTTAACTTTAGCTCTGAGGATTGAGGCGCAAGAGACCTCGCAGCGAGCTGCCGTAGTCAGGTACATTCGGGGCATCGCAGAATTCCATCTCGGGAGATTTGGTGCTGCCTTCACCACATTCGATGAACTAGAGGGACTCTCGGAAGGAGTTACGGGCCGTAAACGGATCATCAGAACCTATCGTGCGTCTACGCCGAACGGCACACCGCAGTCGTTCACTGGAACTGTAGAATCGGTCGAGAGTGATGGGCGATCCGGAAGGGTGTTCGTTCCTACTGTTGGACGATCTCTCAACTTCTTCCCGCGGGATTTTGGATGGCCAGAACTGAGGAGAGGCGACACCCTTGGAGCATTCTATGTTGCGTTCAATCTGCGTGGAATATCGGCAGACTCGCCGCGCCGGGACCCAGTCGCAAACGGCCGTGCCTTGCCAGACACGTGATGCCACCACATGAAGCTCTACAGAGGTTTGTTAATATTATCGACGAGTTACATTCCTCTGCAGTTCGCCTAACGGGCCATCCATATCCGGTTTTTGGAAGAATAGCATTACGCCAGCCAGATGTCGCCAGGAACCCTGAGCTTGCATTCATCCAATTGGTATCCTGGCTGTATGTTCACTATGTCGAGGCGGGACAACCTGGGTTGAATTTCCTGAAGCGACAGGCAGAAAGTGTTGCTTCTGGGACGACGACCCCGTGGAGTCATATTGAGACTGTAAGGCACCTTCGGACGTCTCTCCAGCACAATCTAGAGCTTTCCAAAGAGAGGGACGTTGAGATCGAGCGCCACTGCGGTGACTGGTTCAGAGATGCGTGTGAGTACGTCCAGCCTAGGACCGACGACGAATGGCATAAGTGCAATCATCAGATTCTTCTTGACGCCGCGGAACTCCTCGAAGCATCTCTGACCACTGTCAGGCACATTGAGGGTAGCGAATTTCGAGATACAATCCTGACACAGTGGCGTAGAGAGCTCGACCGGCACCATGACCCGGCGGAGTTCGACAACATCGTCGAAATTGTTTGTACAGACCTAGGCCACGAGGCGATAAACGTGGTCGCTTTCAGAAATCGGCATTTGGCCGCTTGGCGTAAGCGAATCGAGCAACTACACGATGGGTTTGAATTTGAGTATGAAGCAAGGCGTTTGGTGGAGGACGCCCTACTGAGCGAATGGCCGAAGTTGCTGCCGATAACTGGAACTGACATCATCAAGGAACTAGGGATCCCTGCAGGAAGGGATGTTAGGCACGCACTTGAGATAGCCCGCGGCTTTTTCCAAAGTGGCATCTTTGACCGCACGGAACTCCTCGAAAAGGTCCGCGTAAAAATGGATCTCGATAGTGGCTCGTAGCGGGATTTTGACAGCGCTTGTGCCCGGCATTTGTGCTGCGGCGTGCATAGAGAAGTGAGGCATTGGAATGCGTGCTGACTGCCAAGGACAGGATCGGCCCTCTAGGATACCCTCCTGGCCCGCCCCAACGCGAAACAACGGGCTTGGTCAAGCGGCTCAAAGGGTTCACCGGCTGAGGTGGACCCGGAAAGTTGGACAGGTAGCTAAGTGAGAGTCCTGCTCCTAAACTAGGCAGCAAATGCTGTCAGGGTTTCGTTTGCTTTTGGAGTTTCTCATGTTTGGGCCTAGGTATGCCAAACGCTATAACCAAACGAAACCGATGGATACGGTGGGAACCAGCACATCCAAAAGTGACCACAAGGCGTCAGTGAACTCCTGCTCCATCGTCATTCACTATAGTTCCGGCTGACCATTGGTGTCACATAGCGTCCTGGCACCAGGGTCGCTAGCGCATTGGCAGAATATCCACCATGCTCCAGATGGTCTTGTCAGCGACGTTGGCAACAGCCATGCCGTGAATCCTAGATAGCTGGATATCCGGCATTATGGGACATGTATGCTACCCGATGCAATGGAAACTCGCCTTTGCCTCCCCTGCTCACATAGGCGTGAGTCATTGCCAATGGTGGCGGACGGTTGATGAGGCCATGGGCCAGGCACTTCCTGATGGTGAAGTGACTGGGAATTCCTAGAGTGTGCCCCGTGGTATACTTGGCCGCGCCCGGAGACGTGAATGCGGACGTTTGCAACTTTTGTACTTGCCAGCCTGACCGTCTCGTTCACGCTGACGGGCTGCGCAGTGTTCGACCCAACGCCTGAGCCTCGCCTTTCAGATGCAGCCTCGAATTGGTTTGCCACGCAAGAGGCGCTTAGGGCGTCTGAGGAAGCTCCCACGGCAACCCCAGCGTCGCCGGTTTACTCCGGTACTGAGGCGATGGCCGCCGACCTATACGACTGCATCCAGGTCAACGACGACTTCCGGCAAGTGTTTGAGCGGAACTCCGTGTTCGGCGGTGTATACGACGCTGGGTTGACACACGAGGACGCAGAGGTTTTAACCGAGGTGATGCTTCGCAACCGGGAGTTCTTCGTTGCGTCCTATGGGACTGCCACCTCCCTTGACCCAATCCAAGGGGCAACGCTTCGTGACGAGTTACAGGCATGTGAGGATTCAGTCTCGGGTCCGAGGGAGAAGCGGTATTTGACGGCATCGGAACTCATGGCATCTGACCTGTTCGACTGTCTGCATGGAAATACCGAATTCCGCCAGGCTTTCCGAAAGGGCTATATTCAGAGCGTGTCGTCCTTCATGACTGGGGAGGATGCTGTCTTGATGGCGGACATCGTACTGGGCAGTAGGGAGTCCTTCGTTTCGACAATCAGTCAGGCGTCAAGGCTGGACCCGGTCGTAGCCTCGGCATATGAGGACTTGCTGGAAGAATGTTAGGCCATCTAAGCAGCGAAGGCTTATGTTCGATGGAGCCGCGACCATAGACCACGATGGATAACAGACTTCGAACGTTAGGCATCCACGTCCGTAAATGGATTAGTGTGGCTTCGCTGTGGACCGCAGACCGGTTGATTCAGTTGATGCTCACCACCAGGGCTAACGAGCGTCGTATCCGTCCAACCGAGCGCGCCACCTGGCCTAGGGGTCTCAAGCAGCAGTTGATGAGGCGGCAGGCCAATACGTGCGTCTATTGCGCGTATCGTCGAACGGCCGCCAGCCTTGAAATTGACCATATGGTTCCCGTTGTTAGGGGAGGGGCCAACGACGTGAGCAACCTTCAGGTCATCTGTAGGCCATGCAACCAGCGCAAGGGCTTGCAGACAGACCAGGAGTTCCGGACGCGGTACAGGCGCCTCGTTCCGGCGAGACCCCTGACCCCACCGAGCCGCCGGATATCGCAGCGTGAATTTAGGGAAGAGACGCAGCGTACCGAGCAAGGCGACACTGTGCGGGAGTTCAGGCGAACCCGCTTCATTTCCAAGCGCAGTAAAGTTAGTTCCGGCTGCCTAGTCCTCGGTGTTGTGGTCGGACTTATCGTGGTATTCGCATTGGCCGCGGTGGGAGTAGAGGCGAACGTTAGCATTTGGCCGGCACTGGTGCTGGGTGTGGCTTCTGGCCTCGGTGTTTGGATCAGGGCCTACAAGACGGGAGCAATGATAGAGGATCATGAACTAGTTGCCCGCTGATGAGCTTCTCTGGGCAATCTGTTTTGACAGGGCCAGGGTTGCTTGGGTCGGCGCACCTGTTGCCACCTCAGGCTAGGATCCCCTAGTCTTAAGAAATGGCCCTGACCGTTGACCTGCATGTCCCCACCGGGATTCCGTATTTCTTGGAAAGTGCTCCCCACCCCATGCCTGCCTTCCTGTTCTGGACCAACGCCACCCTCTGTTTTTGGCCAGTCGAAATTGTCCGCCTATCCGCTTCCTCTCGGCCCTCGCCCACCCAAGACCCCGCTCGGCATATCCCACAACGCCTAAGCGGGGGCCTTGCTCGTCAATTATCGAGCAGTATCCGTTGCTCGGTATGCGACCGGCCTTAGTCCAATGTCCGGGTATGTAGATGCGACCGGCCTATTATCCGCTTCGATGTGGGACTGGACCCAGGCGTGGCGGACTGGGGCACTCCGGTAGGTGGGGGTGGCTTAGAGGCGGTGCTGCAGAATTAGCTCGTCGGGGTCGTTGGGGGGTGCGAATTTCTCGACGGAATTGCTGAAAGTCTCCTTGACCTTGTAGTCCCATCCATCCATTTCCGTGGAGTTGGCGAATTCACGGGCCTCCCTGCAGTTGAGGCGGATGCCCCAAGAGGTGGGGTGGCCGGGTGGTTCTGGCAGGGCTGTCACGAGTCGATGACGTTGGCTGGCCTGGCGGCGTCGCCCCCGGCCCTCGCCATGCGGTAGCCCACGCGAGGTACGGCAAAGATATAGGAGGGATCGTCCGCGTCGTCACCCAGCTTGCGCCGTAGCCTGTTGATGATGGTTCGCACCAGCCCCGAGTCGGTGGAGTGTCCCATGCCCCAGACCCGGCGCAGCAGTTGGTCGTGAGTCAGCACCAGACCGGCGTTGACCGAGAGCTCGTACAGCACCGCATACTCAGTAGCCGTCAGTTCCACCGGACGCCCGGCTACTGTGGCCTGCCGTTCCCCATAGTCTATTGACAAATCTCCGAGCAGATAGGGGTCGGGCTGGGAGAGCCTACCAAGACCCGACTGGCTGCGCAGGGCCGCCCGGATTCTGGCTGCTAGTTCCGACGGAGCGAAGGGCTTTATTACGTAGTCGACAGCGCCCAAGTCCAGCGCCCTGGTGACGTTCTCTTGCTGTCCGTAGGCGGAGAGGAAGATCACAGGCACGTCCTCCGTCTCGAGGATGCCCCGCATCAACTCGATGCCGTCAGTCCCAGGCAGCATTAGGTCCAGCAGCACAAGGTGAGGCTTCTCCTTCTCCATCAGCCGTTCAACCTCGCCGGGGTCGGTGGTTACCACCGGGTCATAGCCTGCCCCTGAGAGGGTGTCTCGGATGTAACGGAGCGCCTGGGGGTCGTCGTCCACCGCAAGGACCCGCTTGCGCTCGAGCGCCGCCCGGCGTCTGTGGCCCGTGTGCAGTGCAGTCTCCGCCGTGGACTCCACCACCGGGATGGTGAATGTGAACCTCGCCCCAAAGCCCGGCCCTTGGCTCTCCGCCCGGATGCGGCCCCCGTGGGCCTCGACGATACCCCTGCAAATGGCTAGACCCAATCCGGAACCGGCGAGGTCGCTTCTTTGATTCTCACCTTCTGAGCGGGCGTACTTTCGAAACAGGTGCGGCAGCTGTTCGGCGGATATGCCTCGGCCCTGGTCCGCAACGGCAACGGCAACGTGGGTATCGGTCCGCACGGCGCGCACCTCGATGGCCGTTGACTCTGGCGAGTGGCTGGCCGCGTTGGACAGCAGGTTTCCCAGCACCTGGACTATGCGCCGGCGGTCCGCCATGACGCTGGGCAAGCCAGTGGCTATGTAGATGTCCAGGTTGTTCCTGCCGCCCGCGCTCAGGAACGTCTTCCGGGCTTCGTCCACCAGCACGGCCATGTCGCAGGGTTCGGGGGAAACCGAGAGGGTCCCCGTCTCGATGCGCGCCACATCCAATAGGTTGCTGATTAGGCCCCGCATGTGGTCGGCCTGCTCGACTATGATGCGGTGGAATTGGCGCATCTCGGCCGGGTCCAAGGCCGACTCCTCGTCGAGCAGCGTGGTCGCCGAGCCCCGGATAGATGTGAGCGGGGTGCGCAGCTCGTGGCTCACTATACCCAGAAACTCGGCCCGAAGACGCTGCAGCTCCTCCAACGGCGCCATATCCTGCAGAGTTACCACGAAGGACTCGACCTCGCCGTCCTCGGCACAGATGGGCGTGGCGTTGACGAGGACCGTCACGCTTCGGCCGTCTGGTAACTCAATGGTGATCTCCTCGGCGCGCACTGTCTCAGCCGTGTTCAATGCCTCGGTCAGGGTACATTCCTCCAGCGAGACCGCCCGCCCGTCGGCGCGCCGGAAGGTCAGCGTGGTCAGCACCCGCTCCAACGAGCTGTCCGGCCTTAGAAGGTCGCCGACGATTCGCCTCGCCTCCCGGTTCAGAGACGCTACCCTTCCGTTCTTGGCGTCGAAGACCACGACGCCCACCGGGGACGTTTCCAATAGGGTTTCTAGGTCAGTCCTAGCCCGCCGCTCCTCCCGGTATCGGCGGGCGTTGGCAATGACCAGCGCCGCCTGAGAGGCGAACATGACCAACCTCTCCTCGTCACCGTCGTCGAACCGGCCGCCGGGTTCCTGTTTAGCCAAGTAGATGTTGGCAACGCTCCGGCCCAGTTGGCGGACTGGGGCCGCCAGGAAGGCGCTGGCTTCTACCGGCAAGCCCGGCTCGGGCAGCCCTTGGTCCCTGAGGTGGCCAGTAAGGTCAGGTACGCGGATCGGTTCAGAAATCCCGCCAAGGTGTTCGAAGAACCACATCGCGGCGGGCACGTTCCACAGACTCTTGGTTTCCTCGGGGGTCAGGCCCGAGGCCAGGAAGTCCTCCGCCCTCCCCTCGTCGTCAAGGAGGATGATCACGCCGTATCGGGCATCGGCCAGCGAACGGGCGGAGTCCAGCACGCCCTGCAGCACGGTGTCGAAATCGAGGCTCTCGTTGATGCGCAGGCTGGCCTCGGTTAGGCGGGACACTAGACTACGCAGCAACCGGTTCTCCTGCATCACGTCGTCGGACCGCTCCATATCCACTCCCTTAGGTTCGGGCGGATTTCGCCCAGCTAGGGGCCCCATTCTAGTGCATCAGCTCATATTGGCACAATATTGCCACAGAAAAGTGCTTGTATTAGACAGCAATTATACGGAAGGGTTGTAGGATTTGCAGAAGAACGGTGCGGTTTAGGGAGGTAGTGCAGGGTCGACGACGGACAACAGCCCCGAATCCCGTGATTTGCACGACTTGTCTCCGCGTCACGGGCGTTTGTACGGAAGCGCCCGTTTTTCCCGACGCAACGGCTCTCAAATGCCCCTTGCACCACTGGGCAGACCTATGCTTGCTGCCCGTGACTTCGCGTGCTGGATTGTATGTATCGTCTCTCAGTTCCATTACTGCATGGCCAGACACTGCCGCTCCGGTGGCGCCGTGACAGGCGTCCACCAAAGTATCTCCTCATTGAGGAGGAACTTTAGGCGGTGACAAGGCGAAACCACCGGGGAATCTAGATCATTGGGCAGCCCGGCCAATCTCTCGCAGCTTTAGCCGGTTGCCAATACACCATAGGAGGTACACCGTTGTTACGGCTAGAACGGCTTCCACTTCATAGAATCGGATTCCTGCTGGTCTTCGCGGCCGTGCTGGCCTCGGTGGTGTTCATCGCCCCGGCACTGGCCCAGGAGGATGAGAGTGATGCAGAACCTACGGCTACACCCACGGGAACGCTGATAGTGGCCGCTCCTTTCAATCCGACCGTCGGCGACATTGTTGATGCGCACGGGTTCCACATCGAACCCAGTGGCCAAGAGGCTCACCTACGCTACACCAGCCACCTTGCCCCGGAGGGCAGCGAGTGCCCCGGCGGCGGCACCAGCACCCCGGCTTCGTCCTGGGTTCAAACCGCTCTGGTGGCCTGTTCTGCAGGCTCCGCGACGGTGGAACTGCTGGCGGGCGAGACGGTCTTGGATTCGTTCGCCTTCACCATCCAGGCTGCACCCAAGGGCTATGAGCCGCGAGACCCGCGCAGCCCCTCTCCGGCTGAGATCGGGGCACGAGATGACCATCCAATCGCGGCCCACGGTGTTGACGCGGAAGTGCACATCGGTGAAACAGGCCACGCCTATACGTCCGTCAACCGGGTGGACCTGGAACCGACTGGAGACTCCGTTTTCGTGGTGACGTTCGTATCGCGGACGCCGGACTACTGGGGGTTCAACTCAACCTGCACCGAGGACATGGCCACGCAGACTTGGACTTGGCCGGCTGACCTGCCCCGGGAGGAACGCAAGCGTATCGAACAGGAGCCCATGTACGGCTGTGCGGCCGGCAGCGGCAGCTTCTACGGGTACACCAGCCGCAACGGTTGGGTGTTCTCTGGCACCGAGTTCGGGAGTGTTCCTGATGTCCACGCACCGCATCCGCATGAGACGCCGACGCCCACTCCAGAGCCACCGCCCGTGACGGTGCCGGGCAAGCCCAACCCGCCATTGGTCGTGGCAGATGCGGCCACTCCCCTGACCAGCCTGTACGTTAGCTGGTCGGCCCCGAGCAGCGGCGGTTCGCGAATCCTTGATTACGACCTCCAGTACCGGGTGCAGGGAACGACCGCCTACACGGATGGCCCGCAGAACGTCACCACGAGGTATGCGACCATCGCCGGTCTCACCAGCGCGACCACCTACGAGGTCAGAGTCCGGGCGAGGAATGGTGTCGGCAACGGCAGATGGTCCGAACCCGGCACCGGCGGCACTGGCCCGACCGTCACGATGGTGCCGTACCAGCACGTGGTGGACGGGCAAATCACTGAGAGACTCGGTGCGGTAAGTTTCAACCTCACGATCAGGCCAGCCGCAACGGTCGACCTGACGGTCAAGGCGAATGTCGCAGAGAGGCCCTCGGGGGCCGGGTATGTAGACGGTGGTGTTGGAACCAAGGAAACCATAGTAAAGGCCGGCCAGACCCGGGGCCTTCTGCGGATCGACCTCAACAATGACGACATCGACGAGGAGAACGCCTTTCTTGACGTGACCCTGCTGGACCAACCGGACTACAGCGTGAGCCAGCCATTCAAGTATACGGTTGAGGTGGTGGACGACGATACGCCGGCGGCGCCACAGGACGTTTGGGCCTCCAGTCACAGCGTCAAGGACTCAGCGACCGGGCTGCACACCGTGACCATCTATTGGAAGCCGGTGTCCGGTGTGACCAAGTACGTTCTCGACTACCAGGAAAAGACCTGCATCGCGGAAACGCGTTGCCTGAATATCGGCGCCCCCGTGAGGGCGTCCGACACCGTATTCACCTACCAGAGCAAAACCGTGGCTGGCGAGACCATGATAGAAGGCGCGTTGAAAGGTCTCAATGCCAAACGCCTCTACCAGTTGCAGATCAGGTCTGTAATGGTGGACGAGTCCTCGGATGAAGACGTTGCCGCGCTGTTCGTGTTCCCGACCACGAGTGATAACCTCGTGACCGACCCCAAGACCGTCGTGGCCACCATCCGAATTGCCGGACACAAAGAGGATGGGCGGTACAGCTACACCGTCTGCAATCCACGAGTCGCCCAAATGGGCATGGAGCCCGTCCCAGGAGGTGCCCAGGGCCTTGACGCCGTTTACAAAGGCGGCAAGTTCTGGGAGCAGGTTGAGTGGCCACCCCGCCAGAAAATCCTCACGATCACCGGGAGTGCTAAGACGAACTGCGTTTCGATTGAGACTGAGCGCGAAGACCTCACCGGCGAACTGATGGCGTTTGTGGACGATGCCATACTGGTGGACAGGTGCGACAAGGATAAGAATGCCAACGAGATTCTCGGCTGCACCTTTCGCGGCAACAGCCATGCCAGCCCTACGCCTTACCAGTGGATTTGGATGCGAGCCGCGTATGGCTCATGGTTCAACGACAGGCAAGATCCCAACGGGGTGACGTGCAAACGACTTTCACATACGTCGGCTCACGAGATAGGCCACGCTCTGGGGCTGGGCCACTCCGGCGACCCCGCCGAGGCCATCATGGACGACTTCTACTGCGGGCCCACCGGCTATGACAAGGTGGCCATCTTGGCCAACTACCAGTCCAGATTAAGCCGGTAGCACCGACCAGCGATGGAGGAGAAGATCATGCTGACTGGATTCACGATACCCCGGGCGGCTATCCTGCTGGCTCTCGTGCTGGCCTTGGCGATTGCCGCCTGTCAGTCTGAGCCATCCGCACCCACGGAGGCCCCGAGGGCACCGGCACAGGCTGCCAGCCCGGCGGCGACAGCGGCGGCGCCTACGCCGACGCCGATGCCTACGCCGATGCCGACTCCAACACCTCAGCCATATTTGACCACCAGCATTGCACCCTGCACGCCGGTGGAAGGCAGTACCCAGAACCCGTGCGTACCGCGAGAACCGGCTGGCCAGACGGTGGCTTTGCACTACGAACTCACGCCGCCGCCGCGGCCCCTTGAGAGGTGGATGGGAATTGGGTTTAAGTGGCCTTCGGCGGCCGGCCACATCGTCTTACGGGCGACCTATCTGCCAGACACGTTGCGATGCAATCAAGATTCCATGACCTACCGGCCACCGCCTTACCTGAGCGACGAGACCCTGGAGCGGTGGAGCAAATACCGGGAGGTCTCCTGCTTCATCAACATCAGGGCAAACGAATATCTGGTCGGTAAAGGCCCGACCAGCCTGACGGTGATCCGGCGGACAGCTTTCACCTTCAACGCCTATGCCTACGATAATTGGACACACTGGGAGGAAAGTTTCCGGCCTCTGCTGGGCACCGAGGAGGTGTTGTTCCTGGCCCCGGCAGTCAACCACCTCAACCAGATGTGGGAGGTGATCGGCAGTTGGGGGCTGGAGAGGCAAGGCGGTAGCGTGGTGGTGGTCCACCCGCTGAGAGACGAATGGAAGCAAGAGGACATTGACACCTACAACACCTACCGAACCAGCCTGCTTGAAATACCGCTGGCCGACTTCAAGACAAAGGTTCAGGCATTGCATACCAAACGGGTGCAGGACAACGGCGGACGCGTAGCTCCTGCGAACTTCACCGGCGATCTGGCCACCGGCAAGCAATGGCCCATGCTGGTCACGGATGCCAACAAGCTGGCCGACTACATGGAGGCGGTGGGCGCGGACACCCATCCGGATGGCGCCCCCGTGACCACGTTCCCTCCTTTGTACGTGGACGCACCAGGGTCCGTGACGGTGTATCCGCCTACGGACGGCTTTGTAGGCTTGGTCTGGGAGAGTGTGACCGGTGCGACGGCGTATGCGATTGAGGCACTGCTGGAGGGCGACCATGAGTGGCAGCACATCGCGGACGGCGTGGCCGAGACAATCTATCGGGTGCCCGAAACCCTCCTGCTCTGCACCGAGACCTACCGGTTCAGGGTGGGGGCTTACGGCGACCACGAAACGTCCAACAGGAGAATCCCAGGCTGGGGATGGACCACATCTGGGTCGATGGTGATGAACCATTGCATCAATCAGGCGCCGGTGTTCGACGAAACAGCCTACTCCTTCACCATCAGCGAGGGTGCCGTCGCCGGCGACGTGGTGGGCACGGTCAGCGCCTTTGACCGGAACGGCGACGATCTGACGTTCAGCGTCACAGGTGCCGACTCCTCCACCTTTGGCGTTGACGCCGACACCGGCGAGATTCTCGTGGCTGCGAACAGGCTGGGCCTGGGCAGCAAAGGAACCGAGTACACCGTGACGGTCAAGGCCAGCGACGGGAGTCTCTCCGATACAGCGACCGTTACCATCACGGCGACGGCTTGGGGCTGTGTGGGGAAAGCGGTGTACGGAGACATTTACACCAAAATGATTGAGGACTGCGAGACCATGCTCCTGTTCAGGGACCGGCTGGCGGGCACGGCATCGCTGCCGTGGAGCGACCAGCGGCACATGGAATCGCCCTGGGCCGGAGTGGAGGTTGCCTGGTCGGACGAGTACCCCGAGGTGAGGGTCACCGAAATACTCCTTGAGGACATGGGCCTCAACGGTGTGCTGCCCGCGGAGATCGGCGATGTCGACGGGCTGCACCTGCTCGACCTGTCGGACAACGACTTGACCGGCGGGATCCCCGAGGAGATCGACAGCCTGAACCGGCTGACCCGGCTGGCATTGGCCGACAATGCCCTGACCGGCGGGATCCCCGAGGAGATCGGCAGCATGTCTAGGCTGACCCTGCTGAACCTGTCGGATAACGACCTGACCGGGCCAATACCATGGCAGCTTGGCGGGTTGGACAACCTCGAACTGCTGCACCTGTCCGGCAACAGCTTCACCGGCTGCATACCGCCCGGACTCGAGGCCATCACCGACAACGACCTGGACCAGATCGATATGCGGACGTGTACATACGACGGCCGCATCCCCGCACCCACCGGTTTAGGTGCTACCGCCGCCGGAGACGGCGCCGCCATGAACCTCTCCTGGAGTGCGGTCGGCGCTGCCCACTACGACGTGGAGGCGCGGGTCAACCGTGACGCCGCATGGGAGACCTTAGCCGAGGCCACCACCTCCACCGGCGCGGCCTACTCGGGGGCCAAGTGCGGGCATGACTTCGAGTTCCGCGTCCGGGCCTACGCCGACGGCGTGGCTTACACCCCGGCGTGGAGCGAGTGGGCCCGGTCTGAGCCGCTGGTGGCCGCCGTCGGCGACTGTGCGGTGCTGCTCGGGGCCAAGGAGACGCTGGAGGGCGACGGCGACGTGCGGCTCAACTGGTCGGCATCCTTGAGCGTATCCGAGTGGGACGGCGTGAGCATGGACCGGATATTCGACGGGAGGAACGACCGCGGTCAGGTGGTCATTCTGGACCTGGCCTGGGACGGTCTGGCCGGTACGATTCCGGCCGCCCTGGGCGATCTGGCCGGCCTTCAACAGCTTCTTCTGGCCCAGAACTCGTTCACCGGCACGGTGCCGGAGGAACTCGGTCGGCTGTCCAACCTGACCATCCTGAGCGTGGGCAACAACTCGTTGAGCGGCTCGCTGCCCGATAGCCTGGGCAACCTGACCAGCTTGGAGCACCTGTGGGCCTCGCAAAACGGGTTCACCGGTGAGATACCGGCGGCCCTGGGGCGGCTGACCAAGGTAATCCGCCTGAACCTCGGTAATAACGAGTTCACCGGGGCGATACCGGAGGAACTGGCGGACATGTCGGCGCTGAGGTATCTGAGCATCTACCCGAACGACGGGCTAACCGGCTGCGTTCCGGCGGCGCTCAAGGACGTGGAGAACCACGACTTGGGCGTGCTGGAACTGCCGGACTGTGCTGAGGAGCAGGAGGAGTAGCCTCCTTGGTAGAATAGCGAATAGCAGGGGTTGATAGGAAGCGGCCCCTGCTCCTCCAAATCGGTGAGGCTGGGTGAAAGCTGGGCCTTATTCATACCAAGGAGATGACAGAGACGACAATGCTATCTTGGGAATTTGACGGTGGAACCCCACCAATCTACACGGCAGGCGGCAAATACTCGGTGCGCCCAGCACCGGGGACATCCGGAACCTGGGAAAGCTATTTCGGGAAACTCTTGCTTGGGCGGCTATCCAGCGTAATTGATGCAGTCGATGTCTGCGAGCGGATAGCCGCCCATAAGAAGTTCGAGAAGGCGGTCATCGACGCCGACAAGCAAATTTAAATGTCGTCAACTGAATACCTAATGATCACTATCGTTGCCATCCTGGTGGCCAACACGGCCTGGACTCTGGTGCGACACGGGTTGCCGCCACTGTTTCGATTCGTAATTCGGCGCATGAATGTTCGCGCGGGTGCGTCCAAGTCCTCTGGACCCTCCGTGTCCACTGTTAAGGAGCAGGCGGCGATTATGGCCGTGGCATTGGTGGTGGCTATCTACATCGGCCTATGGCAGTGGGAGTTGGAGGATGCGACCGGGTGGCCATTACTAGTCTACCAGTCCATCCTGGTTGCGCTGTCCATCCTGTACCTGGGGATTATCGTCGGGCTGGGGTTGCGCCACCGCAAGCTGAACCGGCAACTAGAGGCCAAGAAGATAGAGAAGGAGAGGTGACCTTGCTCGACCAGTACGTCTGGCGGTGGGTTTCGGAGAGGGGGGCAAAGGAGCAGCGTAGAGCTGAGGGGTAGAGGTGGCTAAAGGTGACGCCGTATCGACACGACCTGTAGGACCGAGGGCTAACCACTTCAGAGCAGGTGAAAAGAGGAGAGGATGATCGCTAGGTGTCGAGTTGACAGCACCCGCAAGGAAAACCGAGACATGGCCTCTCTATGCGGGACCTGGGAGTCTTTGGATAAGACGAGCGCACCCTACAGCGCGGTGGTGAACGCAGTTCCCCGCCAGTTCAGGTGCCGCCGAACCGTCTAGGCCACCGCCAACCGGTTTTCGTCCAAAATAGTCCAGGATTGCTCCGCCGAGGCCGCCCTCCGGTGGTTCGGCGGCCCACCCGCTTGGCGCCACCCTCGGACTCCAACCGGCTCAGGAACAAACCGTCGGCCATGACCAAGTCGTGGGGGAAGAGCATCGTCGCTGGGTCGTCGGCAACTTCGATCGTCACCGCATTCCCATCCTCGGCGTCCTAATGCTCCAACTCGTCGCTAATGTCCTAGGGATTTCGCATCGTTATCACGTTCATTGGCTGCCTCCTGCTGTCGGATTGGGGAGGAACCAGAAGCTGTGCATCCGGCCCTTGACGCAAAGCCTGGCCGCTTCCCAGCCCGCCGCCCGAAGCCGGATCGCCAGCTTGGTTAGGTCACTGGTGGATGGGCTGGCGTCCGGGCCGCCGTACCAGAGAACAGGGCGATGGCGGTTAATCTCGTGCCAGAGGTCCGCCGTCCGATGCATGTTGGCCCTGGGGTCGGCATAGACGCTGGCATGGACCTTGGTGAAGGCGTCTACGGCGTCCTGCAGCCGGTCGGTGGTCGTTGTCATGGTTATCCTCCTATGCGGTATTGATTAGCGGTCACGATCGTTTCCGAGCCGCGTGACACCCCTGGCACCGGACGCCGGGTGTCACAGGAATGAGCCAGGCGTGGATGTGACACTTGTGACACCCCGCGTGACACCCTGGCCAAGTGTCACAAAGGCGGTCATGCCGGGCTTCCGTCCGAGTCAAAATAGTCGTAGGGGTCCGGCGGCCCGTCGAGAAGGTCGTCGGGGCAAATGCTGATGACAGCCTCGGTTATTCGTTCTTCTTCAATCCAAAACAGCCGCCTGTCGCCTTTCTGGTGGTCGTGCCTCAACACGTAAGAAGGCCCACCCTCCTCTGGCACCGCGGCTCGGTTGGAATCCGCTAGCCGCTTCAAGAAGTTGCCAAGCTCTACCTTCCCGCCGCTTTTCCAAGTGATGTTCCACGGCGTCTTCCCCTGGGCAGCTATGAGTACCTCGTCAACCTCCCGAACGCCGGGGAGTTGGTCCACGGCTGAGTGTTGATACATCAGCCCTACGATGTCGTCCCTGTGAAGCTTGCTGCCCTTGGCGTGTTGAGCCACAACGTCTAGCACTTCCTGCTCAATGGCCCTGGCAGTGGTGATGGACCCGCCAGCGATAACCCCAACCTTCACGTGCGGCAGCCCCAGCACGTCCAACACGACGTTGATGACCCCCTCCCAGCGGGGAAAGCGGCTCTTGCCCGTCCTGGCCTCGCCCCATCGCTCCAAGACCTCCCGGAGGACGGCGCACATGGCCGCCTGAATCCGCAAGCGGTTGCCTAGGACCCAACTATCGATAGGGAAATGAGAAAAGACCCTACTGAGGTCCTCGTTCGGCGGCCTGGCACCCTTCCATTTGAGTTCGATTTGGCAAATCCGTGTCTGATAGTCGTCGGCCAACACAGTGGAGTTGGCCGACATGAACAAGGTGACCGGGCCTTTGTTCTCGACGATGCTAGATTTGCCCAATATCCTGGTCTCCGCCGCCCTTCGGTGATTAGTGTCGACATTAAGCTGCATTCCGCCATCTCCAGTACGTTGTCGAAGAAGACCGCGTTGGTGCCCGTCAGAAACTTAGCCCCAACGCGTTTCTCCATTTCCTGGGTGTCGCTGACCCAGCCGACGGACTGCATCTTCTTACCTCTGGTGATGATCGACACGCACTGCATGAGCGCAGATGCGCCGGTGTTCCGGTCCGCCTTGGTAAACGCAAACATCGGGGCTGTCATGGTCGGGTCCGCGTAGCGCAGGGGCACCGTGAACAGGGCAGCCATCGCATTGGCCTCGGCCTGCTCGTCGGCGAACATGAATTCGCCGAATGCGTCTTTGAGCACCTTTTTCGCCTCGCCTAGCGTCATGGTTGGCAAGTCGTCTATCGTGGACAGCACGGCGAACTCTTCAAGATACCCCGGCCCACTCAACAACACCGGCCCAGGCAAGACAACCGGAGAGCGCACGATGCTATCCAAGTGGGGCAGGTCCACGTCGGGATTCTCAACCACCGCGCCGAGCGCATTTTGGTGGGGGGCAGTTAGTTCTAGTATGGGCTTTCTACCTCTCGACGGGTAGACCCACCGTCCGGCTTCCCCCAGCAACGCCCCAAGTGTCTTAAAGCTGAGCGTCACGAACTCCCCGTTGCTGTTCAGCGTAGTCAGCTTGCCGTTCGCCAGAAACACGGGGGGAGTCTCTCTAACCTCTCGCCGCCGGGCCAGGTCCAGTAGGGCCTGGTGGATGACGGGAACGTGCGTCTGCCAAGCTCCCGGAGTGACGCGGTAGGTGCCCTCCACGGCGGCCATGGCTGCAAACGCCTCAATCCCATCAGCGGGGAGTACCGGAATTGGGGAATTGGGGTCAACGCCCAGCCCTTCGGCGGCTCGTCCGTCCGGGGAGAACGGGGCAAAGTGCATGACCGCCTTGCGGTCGCTTCCGCCGACGATAGCGGCCTTGCCGCCTAACGGGTCGTCGCCGTCGGCCAGGAAAAGCATCCGCCAGAGTTGGCCATCTTCCAGCACGGGGGTTTTGTGGGTTCCCGCCTGGTCTTGAAGCAAGCGCACCGTCTCGGAGTCACCCACGGGAATGTCAATGCGGAGTAGGGGGGAGTTGAAGTCGCCGTTGAGGAAGGTCCGCCAAGTCGGGGGTACGCGGGTTGCGTTTTCCATTTGTCTCTCTCCTCTCTTTACCGGCCCTAAGCCGGTGGATGTGCTATCTGCAATTAAAAAATGCCGAGATATGGGTGCACAAGTTTTGATCTGGTGGCAACATGCCGCCGTATCAACCCTAGGTGCTACTTGATACTTGCGCTGGCGGGCTGCGGGGGTTTTTACTGGAGGTGCGTTCTCTCCTATAGACCCCACCGTTCAGGATGTGCTAACCGAGCGGTGGGGTCTTTGCTTGTCCGGGAGACCCTCCGACGTCCTGGGGGTATCCAAGGCCCGTCAGCACCTCGGAGGGCCTCTCCTGCGTCTCCCGTGAAGCTCCTGACCCATGTTCATACTTGTGCCAGCCCCGCCCCATGGTTTTTGCTGGTGTCCGGCGACAACGGCGACGGCGGCTAATGAGAGAGCGCGTGTGGACACAATCTTTGAGGAAAGGCACTTAGCCCGTCGCGGTCCACTTAGGTCTGGATAAGGAGGCCGCATGGTTCGTAAGAAGACGGCGACTAACAAGCTCAGGCTCAACGGGCCGCTGAAACGGTGGACCACGACCCGGCGCACCCCGGCAAAGCCAGCGTCCAGGGCACCGAGGCGGAGATGACGGAAAGGCAGGTGAACCGCAGGCAACGGCCTGCTAAGCCCCAGCGCCAGGTGAGGTTGTCCACCTACGTCACCGAGGAGGAAGCGGCCCTTATCGAGGCTGCGGTGGCCCGTTTCGACCGGCCCGTGGCCTGGTTCATCCGGCGCGCCCTCGAACCCCACGTTGCCAACCTCAGAGCCGACGCCGAGGCCAGGGAACAAGCCAAGGCCCAGGCCAAGGCCGAAGAAACCGCCCAGGACCCCGCCCAACGGTTGGCCTCGGAAGCCAAGGCCGAGGCCGACGCCAGGGCAGGGGAGGAGCAAGCCCGCTTGCAGTCGATACGCCGGGGTGCTGACCGTCGGGATGCCGTGTGGCAGTATGGGAAAGCCAGGTAAGCGATGGTAGCACCTAAGGACCAGCGTCTGACCAAGCTCCAACGCACCCGGAAGTCTTGGGACGCCATCGTCGCGGCCCACTACCACTACCGCAAGGAGCCAAGTCAGGGCGTCAGGGTAATCGCCCGCCTGTTCGAGATGCCGAAGTCCACCGTGGCAGACATCGTGAAGCGCAACGGTAGGGACGACCCGGACGTGAAGTGGGCCGCCGCTCGATTCGGGCTGGTGCGGCTGAACCCGCGTCTGGGAAAGCTCGACCTGGATTTGCCGCCGAAGCCCTGGCTGGACCTGGGGTTGACCGGGAAGCAGGACGGTTTCGTTTGCTTTTGGAGTTTCTCATGTTTGGGCCTAGGTATGCCAAACGCTATAACCAAACGAAACCGACGGTACACACCAGTGGGCGACCCCGACAGTTTTAGGCTTGCATTAGCACAATGGCGGGGGGACGAAACCATCGGGTACCTTATGGCCTGCGCCAGAACGCGGGTGCTGGTATTGTACAATGAGCTTCGCAAGCAGCCCTCGGGCACACTCCGCAAATTGTTCCAAGGGTTGTGGGAGTCGCAAACTGACCCACTGACGGCTTCCTCTGACCGGGAGGTCCGACGCGTCTGGAAGAAGCTAGACGATGCCATTCTCGAGGCGCGCCGATGCGTTTTTGAGATCACCGCAAGGTATGGGGAGCAGGAAGCTTCGTTGTACTATCACGCTGCTGAGGTACTTTTTGTCTTGGAGGAAGTAAAGCGGCAGATAAGAGGGCACCGAGACCCCTTACTTGAAGCTGCTATGCGGTGACCGGGACCCTTTTACAGGTCGAGGCCCTTCGTTTTTCGTCCTCTTTTCTCGGCCCGGCGTTGGGGGCCTCAGCAACTTGCAGGCCGACCGCTTCCGACGCTCTATTTGATCTCCGGGGTCTGCGTTGATTGCCACATTGAGGTTGAACTTGATCGGCAAAGCCGCTACCTCTGACCCGGAAGTCGGTTCCGTTTGATTGCGGTGTCCGACAGATCTTGGATCATGCGTTTCAAACACCAAAAGTAAACGAAACTCCAGGAATATCATCGGAGAAGTCACCGCGACCTTGCAGTGACTCCCAACTATGAGCTAACTTTTTGGCTCCGATGTGCTGGCGGGTGTCGTGGGCATCAAATAAGTCGCAACGAAGATCATCTCGGAGAGCCAGCGGCGGAACGACTCGTTGTCGCTGAACTGTTTAAACAGCTCCGTGTGGTCGGCTACCATTTCGACCATGGCCTTTTCCAGGGCTCTGTCATGCTCGATGCGAGCGTTTTGCTTGTCTGAGTTGGCGATGGCGTTCTTGTACGCCTGGTCCTCCGCGACTTTGGCGGGCAGATCTTCCGTGATCACCTTTTCGATCTTGTCCTGGTCTTTCCAATCGATGTTGCCGAACCGGTTGTTGAAGTCCCGGATGATGGTGGAGAGTTGGTCCATCTCAGGCTCCGGCTTCTGCCCGCCGCCCTCTGTGGGCACTGGGCCGATCTCCGCATCCTCGTCGGGAAGCTGGATTTCCTGCATGGCCTGCTTTTCCACCCGGTAACTGTCCATGTCGATGGCTTCGAGGATGCCTTTCGACAGATCGTCCTCAACCGGCGCAGGCAGCTTGGGAACAAGGAACGTCAGGAAAATCGAAAGCTTCTCCCACTCGGCCTGGGCGTAGGGAAGGATGGCCGACAGGAACCCGTAGGCCCGGAGAAACGCCTTGGCCTTGCCCTTGAAGTCCACCTGGCCGTCTTCGTCCAATTGCTCCCGGTAGACCGAGACGCAGGAGTCCAGAATGGGGTCCAGTTTGTCTCGGTCCGCTCCCGACAGGTACAGTTCGACCAGTTCGTCCACTTGGCCTGTGCTGTAGACCTGGCTCCCGTCCAGGGCCGCCTTGAGGTCGTGCAGCTTGTTGGGGTCGGTCTCCTCCGCCAGGATGGTGGTCCGGTAGTACGGGGCAAAGGCGCTCTGGATGGTGTCGGAGTCGTTGTAAAAGTCCAGCACGCAGGCGTCGTGCTTCTTCTGATGAGCCCTGTTGAGACGGGACAGTGTCTGCACCGCCTTTACGCCCGACAACGGCTTGTCCACGTACATCGTGTGCAATAACGGCTCGTCATAACCGGTCTGGAATTTGTCGGCGCAGACCAGGAAGCGGTAAGGGTCTTCCTGGATCTTGTCGGCAATCAGGTTGGACGAGAAGCCGTTGAGGGACGCCTCTGTGACCTTCGCCCCGCCGTATTCGTGCTCGCCGGAGAAGGCGACTATGGCCTTGTAGGGACTTTTGCGCTGGGCCAGGTACTCGCTGATGGCGTGCAAGTAGGCGACGGCCCGCCGTATGCTGCTGGTGACAATCATGGCCCGCGCCTGCCCACCGATCTTCCGCTGGTCCAACACCTGCTCGTGGAAGTTGTCCACCATGATCTCCGCCTTCAGGCCGATGGCGTGCTCGTGGTCCTCCACGTAGCGGCGCAGCTTCTTCCTGGCCCGCTTGGTGTCGAACTCCGGGTCCCCCGCCACCGTCTTCACCAACCGGTAGTAGCTGTCCACCGGCGTGTAGTGCTCCAACACGTCGATAATGAACCCTTCTTGGATGGCCTGCTTCATGGTGTAGGAATGGCGGGGAACGTGCTTGGTGTTATCCCCTTCGGGAACGGGGTCTCCGAATAGCTCCAGGGTCTTGTTCTTGGGCGTGGCGGTGAAGGCGAAGTAGCTGGCGTTGGTCAGCAGCTTCTTGCTCTCGATAATCTTGTTGATCTTGTCCTCGGTAGTCTCATCCTCTTCTTCAGAGTCGGCCTTTCCCAGGGCCTTGGACATCGACGCCGATGTGCGTCCGCCCTGGCTGGAATGGGCTTCGTCGATGATGATGGCGAATTTGCTCTCCCGGTGCTCGTCGCCCATTGCGTCCAGTATGAAGGGAAACTTCTGGACGGTGGTGATGACGATGCGCTTGCCCTCCTGCAGCAGCTTTCCCAGGTGGGCGGAGGTTTCCGCGTGGCCCACGATTGACCCGACCTGGGAGACCTGCCTGATGGTGTCACGTATCTGCCGGTCCAGCAGCTTCCGGTCGGTGACCACCACCACGGTGTCGAAGACGGCGGCATTGTCCCGTTCCAACCCGATCAACTGGTGAGCCAGCCACGCTATGGAGTTGGACTTGCCGCTCCCGGCCGAGTGCTGAATCAGGTACCGGTGGCCGGTTCCCTTATCGGAAGCTTCGGCCAGCAATTGGCGCACCACGTCCAACTGGTGATAGCGGGGCCAGACCTGTTCTCGGTTCTTTCGCCCCGTCTTGTCGTCCTTCTTCTCCAGAAGTTGGGCGTAATTCTCGACGATGTCGGTGAGGCCCTTGCGAGTGAGGACCTCTTTCCACAAGTAGTCGGTCTTGAGGCCGTTGGGGTTGTCAGGGTTGCCCTTTCCGTCATCCCGCCCCATGTTGAAGGGCAGGAACCACGAGGCCTTGCCCCTGAGATGGGTGCAGAACTGCACCTCGTGGTCGTCCACGGCAAAGTGGGCCAGGCAGCGGCCAAGCTCGAAGAGCTTCTCCCTGGGATTGCGGTCCCGCTTGTACTGCTCCACGGCATCGTTCACCGTCTGCTTGGTCAGGCTGTTCTTGAGTTCGAAGGTGGCGACGGGCAGGCCGTTGACGAACAGGCCCAGGTCCAGGGCAAGCTGGGCGTTGTCGTTGCTGTATCGCAGCTGCCGGGTGACGCTGAAGCGGTTCTTGTCGTAGAAGTACGCCGCCTGCGGGTTCCCCAGCGACGGCGAGCCGTACATCAGGTCTATGTGCAGCGGGCCGTGCTTGACGCCCTTGCGCAGCACGTCGACGGTCCCGCGCTTGGATATCTCCCCCTGCAGCCGGGCCAGGAACCTGCGACGGGTCGGGCCGTCCTGCCCCAGGTCCAGCGAGTCCGCGGCGTCGGGCTGGGTCTCATGGAGGAAGGCGGAAATCTGGGCCAGGTCGACACAGTACTCCCGGTCGTAGTCATCGGAGTCGCCGCCAATCCAGCCGGCGCCGTAGACGGCCGGCCGCTCGCGCGCCATGCCGTCCTGCGTTGGGTCGCAGGGCCCTCCGGTCAACGCCTGGCAAATCAGGGCCTCCAGCCCCTTTTCGCTGGTGTCGGTGGTCACGTTACGTCTCGCCTCTCAACGGTATGGGGATTTCTCGCACTTCTCCCGGCTGAAGCCCATCAAGGGAAGATCGGATGAGTTCCGTTTGACGCGATATGCGATTCCAGTCGGCGTTCATCAGCGCCACTACGGCTATCCGTCTATTGGACATGTTCTGCTGGTACCGGAGGCTCTGGTCGGTAGTGAGCAGGACATCGAAGCCGGCCTCTTCGGCCCTGTCCAACAGCTCTCCATTCGACAGGGCGTCCCAGCCGCGCCCCCTGGCCTCTTCGACCTCATGGTTGAAGAGGCGGGGTCCCAGCTGTCTGGGCGTGCCGTTATCGAACAGAATGCGCATCAGCAACGACAAGGTCGGCACGAAGTTCCTGGGCTGCGAACTCCAGAACCTCACTCACCTGCGACTCAGCTACCCCTCCAAACCAGTCGATGAAGTCGTAGATGGTCGCTCCTCCGGCCAGGTTGTCGAAGAGGACGTACAGGGGCAGTCGGGTGTCCTTGAACACCCAAGCCCCGCTCACCTTGCCTGGAACTTGTTCAACCGCCGGGCATTTGCTCCAGTCGATCATGCCGTCACCTCGCTTTCGATGGCAGTCTCTTGGTCCGTGGGCGATACCCCGTCCATGGCGCCGCCGTCCGTATAGTCAAGTATAACGCCGTTGCCGTCCATCGGCTCCGCCTCGCCCGCCTCCGGCAGCAGGGCCGCCGCCTCCCGAACGTCCAGTTTGCCAGTAACCACGTCGGCGATGAGCCGGGTGCGGTACTCGTTTACAAGCTCTATTTGGCGGCGGGCGCGGGCGATGGCTTTGTTAACTGGCGTTGTCTTGTCTTCGATGTGTTGCAAGATCGGTAGGCGTTCTTCCCCCGGAGGGAATGGAACTTTCATGTCATATAGGATTCCCAGGGTCAGTTGATTGATGGTAGACGTGAAGAACGCAGCGGATTGGTACTCGAAGAATTTGGAGTTGAATACTTGATGTAAATAGTCGTTATGCGGGCCTCTGAACACGGTCATGAACGCGCCAAATGTCGTACCCGCAGAATCCGCGTCGATACGGGCGTTTTTCCCGACCAATGTCCTGCTCCCGCTTCGAGAGCAAATCAGGATGTCTCCTTCCTGGGTAATCAACTTGGACGGTACGGAGCTGCTGACATAGACATTATCGCCATAGACTAACTGGCCGTTTGCGATGTTCGAAGCGCGCAGAACCAGCATCCCGTCTTCCTCATCAGCCAAGTCTTGGGGAGCATAGGTTAACCCGATCAACGCGTTACCTAGATTTCGGAGACGCGGAAGTTCCCAGTGCTCCGGCACGTGGCCCAGCCACTCGACTCCGGAGGGCTTGAGGCGGACGTTGGAATCCAATCCGCGGGTGACGGCTTGGTTGACGATGGCCTGCTTCTCCTCCTCCAGCAGGGCGATGAGCTTCCGCTTGGCAACGACGTAGCGACGGATGCGCCGGTCCACGTGGTCCAGGTAGCAGACGATGGCGCGCTGTTCTGGGAGGGGTGGGAGGGGAATGCGGAAAGCCGCTAAGAGCGTACGTGACAATTCAGTAAAGGTGCTACCTTGTCCGAAGGACGCGAGGGTGGGGGTAGTGACACTCAGAGCGTAGTGCATATACTCTGTTTCGACCGCGTCCCCCGGTACCAGCAGCCGACAACCTTGATTGACACACGCATCCGACCGGAGGATTCCTAGGTGCCCAATAGGTGCCCTAGTTGAGATAGCAATGCTGCCTGCCGGAGCCAAGTTTGTCCCGCACGCTCTATAGCCTTGTTCAGTGATGCGCCGCGAGCTACCTGCAATGTAGCGGCTATTTAGCTTGCCGAGGTCGTCAGGAGTTATCCATGCAATATCACCGTCCCAATAAGCGGCATTGCCGGTTGAGGGGGTGGCACCGTTCAGAATCTGGGCAATCGTACCAACCCGTCGCACCTCCCAATACGCTGGCACGTCACCGAGCCACTCAACGCGGGAGGGCTTGTAGGCGGGGTAGGGGTGGAGGGTGGAGGTCATATGACTTCCTATCGTCTCACTTCCGACTGATAAGTATCTATGAGGGCCGCTAAGGTACCTAAAACAGCACCCGTAATCTCTAAGACTCTACCATCTTCGATTGCCCGAGCAATATTCGCACGTTGACGTTGATCTCCGTTCTGAGCCCGTCGCGAAATGACCTGAAATTCTGATATTGCGTTACCTGCCTGGACTTTATTAAGTTCAGCCAAGGCGCTTTCCCCGCGATCACGACGCGGATGATTTGCATTATCAGCGCAGTATAGAAATCCTTCGCTCCGGTCTAAAGTCGTCATCAAGTCTGTATCAGACGGATCTACGCTCACCTCATCGTCAACGTAGTTCATGATCTCGCTCGTGCGAAAATTACCCGTAGTCAAGGCGCGATAGAATTTGGCGTTTTTGAATTTCATAGCTATGAGGATGGCTAGCAGAAAAGGGTGGGTAAAGGTTCCGGGGCTCATGTTACGTGTCAGGAGTGCGAGCAGCCTTATGCCGTAATCAATGTCACGCAGAGAGAATCCTAGGGCGCTCCACAGCCCTGGCAGTATTCTCTTGTAGTTATCGTAGTCATATGTATGCTTGAAGAGAGAGTAGCCATGACGCTGGCCTGAGTTAGCCAGCGTCTCGTCAAACTTCTGAAAGACTTGGGCTAGTTGAAATCTGTCTATCAATTTCTCGGCAAATCTTCGCGAATCGACCTCCCGCAAGTTAAATTCAAAGTCAAAGAAACGTCTGAGGTAGACGTCCGTATTGATTTCTCCATAGACCGATGCCAGAGATTTGCAGATCTCATCTCGGTTAATCCCAAACACGAACACGAGGTTTGGAACGTCAAATATGTGCTTCACTCTCTCCAGCAGTTCGATAGCGAACGTTGGACGGCAGCGGTCTAGCTCGTCAACGATGAATACTACGGGATGGCCGGTTTCGCGCGCCACCTCCTCGGCAAGTCGTCCAAGTTGGTTCTTAAAACTGTCCTTCGTACCTCTCTGCTCAAGGTATGCATCCAACGGGGATGTGTTCCCTTGCTGGTTGTCTGGTTTGATCGTTAGTCCCGTAGTAGCCTTCAGAGCACCTAAGAGATTCTCTCTGATCAGCGGAATTGCGATTTCAACTGCCTTGCGAGCCAATGCCTTAAACTTGCCGTCCTTGAAGTGGTCAGACAACTGGCCAATCATGGCTAGGAACGGGTCGTCGCAGAAGTCATCCTCCCAGGCATTGAAGTAAATCGCTTGGTATTTGTCTAGAGAAAGAGCCTTTTGCCAGCGCCTTAACAAAAAGGTCTTGCCAGTTCCCCAATGGCCGTGGAGACTAACGGTGAGTGGCGGCTCTTGAGTGGAGACTAGGTTAGTGAGTTTCGCGGCGATATTCTGTCGGTCAAGGAGATCGTCTGCCCACGGGGTATCGGGATCGACGACTGGCTCATCGAGTTTGAGGGGTATCGCCTTCTGCGGATCCGGTTGTGAATTGGGTTGATCTTGTATCGCCAATTATCCTCCCACGGTCTCCGGTAGCAGACGTCCAGTATCCCGTTCCAATGCGAGGAGCCCGCCCGCGTCACTTTAACGGACACATGGGATGGAGACACTACGCTAGCTTTGCCAGCCCCTCATGCAATCTCCGCTGCGATTGTGCCCAAACGGGTGGCGGCTGATGTTGGGGTCAGGCTGCTTTTTTCTCCTCAAGAAGGCTCGGTGAATCCATCCGCGAACCTCAGCCGGGTCACCACTCCAGGCGTAGATCAACGCGAAGGCTGGGTTTTCGCCACAGTTGTCTGCCAGCCTGGGTGGAATCAATCTAGGATTGTATTCTCTCCGTTGAGAGTCTGGGTGATTAGGGAGCAGGATGCCCAACAGTCCGCACCTGGGATTTGTCGGCGTATTCCGAAGGCTAGCTCCGATTTCCCAGTCCACGTATTTCCGCTGCCATGTGCAAGGGCCTATCAACACCACAGTTACAGACACCTGAGCGATGTAGTCCTCTCTGATTCGTTGGAGCACGGCCTCGCTGGGTAGGTTATTGTCAATGATGTCTCCAAGTTCGACCGACTTGTCGATAATGTTGTCTCCCATCATGCGAACGAACTCGTCTTTGTATCTCTGGTCCTGTTCGTGGTAGTAACTCAGGAAGATGTTGTGTCTGGTGCCCATTGCTATTCTCCCGGTGGCCCTTCCAAGCCTGTCAGATCCTCCACGCCAGCGATTTCCGCCAACATCCGGTTGTAGTTGCGGAGCTCCGCCTGCAAGCGCCCTAGCTCTTCTCGGAATTGCATCCTGTTGGCCTCTTGGTCGAAGGTCCCTGCCAAGCTTTCCCTATGCCACTTGGTCGTGAAGGGCCGTATTATCTGGTTCAATACTGGAACCGCCACCTTGCTGAACTGTATCGACGCCCGGCCGTGATGCCGCAATATGTCCCGGGTAGCCGGCGCAAGGGAGTACACGCTTTCCAATGCGGCCTGCTCGTCACCAGCCTCAGGAGGGAGGGGCTGAGTAACGATTCTCGTGAGCATCTCTACATAGAGGTCCCAAGCGGCGTCTTTGTCCGTTTCTTGGAATGAGACTTCAAATTGGACGGCGTTGAGGTTCAGCCGCACTTTCTCCAGGTGAAAATTCTTGAAGAAGTCACCTAGGTTCATTCCTTAGCCGTCCCCTACAATCTCCGCCAATAATCCATCCGTCTCCCGCTCCAGGGCCAAGATATCCGCCCGTATCTCTTCCAAGGGGCGTAGTGGCTGGGGCTTGTAGAAATGGCGGGTGAAGCTGATCTCGTAGCCGATTTTCACGCTGTCGGGAACGTACCAGGCGTCCGGGGCGTAAGGCAGGACCTCGCGGCGCAGGAAGGCATCGACGCCGCCTTCGTGAAGCAGCGGTACCTGCTCGGTATCCCGCAGGTCGGCGTCCGGCTCGTATTCGACGACGGCCGGCTTGCCCTGAATGACGGCGGAACAAAGACCGTGGAGGGGGCTGGCCTCAACTCCCTTGTGAACCTTCTTGATGACGGGAGGCGCTGTCTCGGAGCGCTCCCCGTTATCCTTGAGTTCCTTAATCTCCTTGGCGGTGTAGACCCGTTCCGGGTCGATGCCTGCGATGCGCAGGGGAGGTTCCGTTTGCTTGGCGTTGGCCCCTATGTTAGCATATCCGCCACATGGCGGATATGCTAAATCGAATCCTGTACAGTGACGATTGCTTAAACGTCCTCAATGACCACCAAGCCTTACCCACAGGCTCGGTAGACCTCATATACCTGGACCCACCTTTCAACTCCAAGAGCATCTATAACCTGCCCTTCGTTGGAAGGGATAAAGACACCCGCCCGGTAGAAGCCTTTACCGATACCTGGAGTTGGGGGCCTCAAGAAGAACGCTATCTCGCAGAATTGGCCGCTGGACTTGAGTCTCGCATCTTGGCGAGCATAATTGACCTCGCCAATTATGTGGACAGGCAAAAGGCGGGGGGGGGGGGGGGTAGTAAGTTAAGCCTCTCATCCTACCTTATCAACATGGCCGTGCGCTTGCTGGCGATGCGGCGGGTACTCTCGCCCAAGGGGTCAATCTACCTTCACTGTGACGACACCGCAAGCCACTATTTGAAGCTCCTGATGGATGCAATCTTCGGCCAGCAGAATTACAGGTCGGAGATTGTTTGGAAACGCACCTTCGCCCACAGTGACACCAAGCAGGGGCGCAAGCAACCTGGGCGTATTCACGACACACTGTTGTTATACACCAAGGGTAATGATTGGACGTGGAACCCTATCTACGTCAAACATGACCGGGAGTACGTAGAGAAGTTTTACAAGTCCGTTGAAGAGGGAACCGGACGACGCTACACCCTCGACAACCTTACAGGCCCATATGGAGCAGCGAAGGGAAATCCTCAGTACGAGGTAATGGGCATCACTCGGCATTGGCGTTACAGCCAAGAGCGGATGCAGGCGTTGATTGACGCAGGCCGCGTTGTGCAAACTCGACCTGGGGCGGTGCCGCGATACAAACGTTATCTGGACGAAATGCCAGGTGTTCCCTTGCAGGATGTTTGGACTGACATAGGTCCAATTCCGGCACAGGCGAGAGAGCGTTTGGGGTATCCTACACAGAAGCCCATCGCCTTGCTGGAGCGTATCATTGCGGCGTCTTGTCCCAAAGAAGGGTTGATACTCGACCCGTTCTGTGGCTGCGGAACATCCATCCATGCGGCGGAGGCGTTGGGGAGAAATTGGATTGGCATTGACATATCCGCGTTCGCTATCGGCTTGGTTCGCAACCGTGTAGTCAACGCCTTCGATGGCCTGACAATTGATGATGTTCCGGTTCGGGGGGTTCCGGTTAACATCGGGGAAGCCAGGGCATTGGCGCAGCGTAGCAAGCAAGAGTTTGAAAAGTGGGTGTGCGGGGAGATAGGGGCAGAGGGGTTGTTCAAAGACCCGGGCACACCGGGGCCGGACGGCGGCGTGGACGGGGTCTTGCCGTTTGTACCTATCCGCTTTGGGAAGACCATCAAGCCGGAATGGGCGATTGTGCAGGTCAAGGGCGGGAATGTGACGCCGGATTCCGTGAAGGCGTTGGAAACAACGGTGGACAGGATGGGAGCGACAGCCGGAATATTCGTCTGCTTCGACCGCTATATGCAGACCGTTGAGAACCAACGCGGTAGGGGCCGGTTTGAGGATGACGCAGGAAGCTATCCCAAGATTCAAGGGTACAGCGTCGAGGACTTGTTGGCGCACAAGCCGTTAGACCTGCCACCGCATAAGGGGATTGCGCGGCGTATGCCCAGGAGAACAATTGGGAGCTTCCAGCCGGGGTTAGGCGAAATTGAGACAGCGTAAACAGAGAGAAGCGCCGGACAAGGCGTTTGATAAGGACAGGCAATGACTAATAGCAGTATAGTGAAGCAAGTAGAGGTGCCTTCGGAGTCAGACCCAAGGAGGACGTACACCGTCAGCGTTTATGAGGAGGGCCACGCCCATTGTACGTGTCCTGCGTGGATGAAGTCACGCCTCGCAACCGAACAGCGGATTTGCAAGCATATCGAAAGTGTGACTGGCGAACTGCGGCGAGGCGACGGATATTTGAGCGATGCGGAAACGGCTTGGCTTGTGCGGGAATTAGTGAAACTGACGGACAAGCCCTTCTCTGAGGTCGCCGAGGCTGTTGAAGATTACATATTCGAGAACGAGGACCTGGATGAGTACACCATAACATTGGGGAACGATATTGTGGGCACCTTGCAAACACTTTGGCCCAAGGCCGCCCCTGGGCCAGATAGCCAGCGAGCCTTGAACCTAGTCAAAAGGGCGTTAGATAAGGCATCCTGACAGCCCTTGCTAAAGAGCCAGAGGGGCTTTATTGATATAAGGCCGCAGATCCCGTTCTGAGGGCGGTTAAAAATGCTTGGAATGGACATTCCGGTCAGGGCTCCAACATCGTTCCTATTCTTTGCCGCGTCGGGATTCGCAGCGTACTTTTCTGGTGAGATTCCCGCTCTGCGCTGGTGGTCTTACTCGGCCTTTAGCCTGTTTATCGCCCTTGGGCCTGCGCGATGGACTGAGACGTGCCTCTACAACTTTCATATAAAACGATGGACTATGAGCCGTGAGGAATGGGCTACGGTTGGTGAGGTCGATGGTCTGATAATTACGATTGGATGGGTGTCTGGAATCGTTCAGTTGATTCTCTTTGCGATTGGCTCATATTTTGGGCTTCATGGCCTACTGGAGTTGCAACAGGATAGCCTTCCTGCCCCTCAGCAGTAAGGAGGGCTTTCCAGCCAAGCCGATGCGCCACCAAGGAGTAGACCAAGGCGAAAACCACAGCGGACAGTGGAACGGTAAATAAGACCAGCATGAATATGAATAACATCCATTCCTCCAAGCCCTGCATGAATACGAATACCTCCCTGCCGCGTCCGTCTAGTTTCTGCTAGGCAACCGTGGGCGTAGCCGCGACCAGGGCGGCGGCGTCCGCCTCTTGGGTTTCCCGTTCCCCACCTTCGGGTATCTTGGCTTGGGAGTCTTGAATCCCCTGCGCCGTTTCGCCTTCGGCGGTTCGACCTTTGCCTGTGCCTTGGCTTTTGGCGGGGCGATTTTGGGCTGTGGCGATCTCGGTTTCGGTATCGATTGAGAGGCTGGCCGCGCTCTTGCCGTTTTGGGGCGAGGCGCGGCCTCGGCTTTTACCACATCGGCCCATTCCTTGAACGGCGGGTTGACCTTGGCCGCTTCCCCCGGTGTCCGGTTGTCAAGGGCCTCGTGCTTCCTGAACATATTGTAGTTGAGCATCCAGCCGTCCAGGTAGTGATTGCCGGTCTCGATGCCGTCCAGTTGGCGGAGGGTCTTTAGCCTGTCGCGGAAAGTTCCCTGTACCCGCTCTGAGAGGTTGTTGTTAATCTCGGCGTGTACCCCTTGCGACTGGATATGCTTGGCTTCCGGGAACACGTCTTTAATCGGCTTGATGTAGGAACGCAGTCTATCGGTCTTGATGGTCTTGGGCGGCTTGTCCGCGGCCAATGCAGCCTTGCGGAGTACGACACGAGCTGCTGCGGCGTCCCGCCTGGGCGTAAGGTAAGAGGCAAGCAGATAGCGGGTTTTGGAATCCATGACATTCCAGATGTACGCCTTGGCCTTGCCGGTCTTGTTGACCTTCAATTCCAGTTCATCGGCTACCCAATGGCCGCTGGTCTTGGCCTTGTGGCCTTCCATCTGCTTTAAGGCTTCGTCGGTGTAGTCCCGTACCCATTCAAAGACCGTTGCCTTGCTCGGCTCTTTCTTTAGGTCGTATTCCTCTTGCAAGCCCTCGGCTATCTGCTTATAGGATTTGCCAGTGAAGTAGTCTCTGATGGCCGAGCCAACCATGTCCGGGTCCATGCGCCGACCGTTCAAGGTTCCGGTGTCTAGGAATGTGCGCTTGCAGGAATCCGAGCCGCAGCGATAGCGTTGATTGCCCTCTGAGGTCGTGCCCCACTTGGCAAGTTTCTCCGAATCGCAGTAGGGACATTTGACGACCCGGCGGGTGGTTTCGATGTAACTGCTTGACCGCATTGTGTGACTATATTAGCATTGATGTGCCCGTGGCGGAGTTGTGGAACGCACCATCAAGAGTGTACTATATATTTGTCAGGGCGTCGCCTGTTCTGACCGTTTTAACTCCTCAGGTGTTCGCTAATCGTGAAGATGACAAGTTTCGCAAAAGACCGCATGGGCCGATTGGGTCTCGACGAGTCTCACGTCATGTTTATTCTGAACCACAGCACTGGAAAATATCCTACACATTCAGGAGCCACAGTCTATACCGCTACCCTCCCAGACGGTCGGTTCGGGAAAGCCCGGATGGATGCGGAAGGCACAGTACGAGATGTTATAGTCGTCCCCAGCGACGATGGGGGAGTTGAGCATGCTTAAAATTGGGTGGGATGAGTCAATAGGCTCGCTATACATAGAATTCGAGGCGGGCACAGCAGGCTACGCTAGGGAATTGGACAATGACCGGATAGTGGACTACTCCATGAATCCGGGAAAGCCTATCGGTGTGTGCCTTCATAATGTGAAGGACGGGGTAAACTTGGATGGTTTGCCCCGCCCAGACTTGATTCAGAAGGTACTAATGGCGCTTGATATCTCATTCACTGAACCCCTTGATGAGGATGATTAGTAATGCAGTGGACCGTTGCTACCACCGAAGGAACTTTGGAGTACACGTTAGAGTTGGGTGGCCAATTAGGTCATCTTACTGTCAAGCGGATGAAGAATAATAATCAAGATAAGTGGTATTGGCGTGTCTACCACCAAGGGGTCCGTATCGTGGGGTACTCTGAACTCACCGATTCCATTGAGTACTGCAATGACTTCGCCAAGAAGCTACAACAGGTCTAGCTGGTACTAACTTCCCCGCCGTAGGCTTCTGGGCGTCTCGTTCCCTTACCGCTCTTCCCTTCCGGCGAGCCAACGCCGAATACCCTACCCTCTGCCCAACACTAAGCAAACGGAGCCGCAGGGGACGCTCCACGGTGACTTTCCAGTAGCCGAAGGCCTGGTTGGGGAATATCTTGGACTGTTCAGTCTCTTGAAAGGCCAGGAAGGCGTCGCTGATGCGTTGGATGTCTTCTTCGGAAAGCTCGCAGTTCTTGTTGCCCAGGTTCTTGCGCAGCGGTCGAAACCACTGGGTGGCGTCAATGAGCTGCACCTTGCCGCGGCGGCGTTCCGGCTTGCGGTTGCTCAGCACCCAAATGTAGGTGGCGATGCCGGTGTTGTAGAACATGCTGAGGGGCAGGGCGACGATGGCCTCCAGCCAGTCGTTCTCGATAATCCAGCGGCGGATGTTGCTCTCCCCTTGCCCAGCATCGCCGGTGAAGAGGGAGCTGCCGTTGTGCACCTCGGCGATGCGGCTGCCCAAAGACCCATCATGCTTCATCTTGCTCAGCATGTTGGCCAGGAACATCATCTGGCCGTCGCTGGAGCGGGTGACCAGGGAGTAGTCGGGGTCGCCGCCGTGCTCCACCACGAAGCGTGTGTCCTTGATGTCCGCCTTGCCGCCCATGCGCTCTAGATCGCTCTTCCAACTCTTGCCGTAGGGCGGATTGGAGAGCATGAAGTCGAACTCGCGGCCGGGGAAAGCGTCGACGGAGAGGGTGGAGCCGAACCGCAGGTTGTCGGCCTCGTCGCCCTGGCCCTTCAGGATGATATCGGCCTTACTGATGGCGTACGTCTCAGAGTTGACCTCTTGGCCGTACAAGTGTACGGACGCTTCCTTGCCTTGGCCGGCGGCCATCTGTATCAACGCTTCCTCGGCGACGGTCAACATCCCGCCGGTGCCGCAGGCCCCATCGTAGACCGTGTAGGTGCTAGAGGTGACCTTGTCGGCAATGGGCAAAAAGACGAGGCTGGCCATGAGTTGCACCACGTCCCTGGGGGTGAAGTGCTCCCCGGCCTCTTCGTTGTTCTCCTCGTTGAAACGCCGGATGAGTTCCTCGAAGACGGTGCCCATGCCGTGGTTGTCCAGACCCTCCAGCCGCACCGAGCCGTCGCCGTTTAGGACGGGCCTGGGGCTGAGGTTGATGGAACTGTCCAAGAACTTTTCCAGCAGGAAACCCAGCGCGTCGGTGTCCACCAGTCTTGGGACCTGGTTGCGGAACTCGAACCTCTCCAGTACCTCTTGCACATTGGGAGAGAAACCATCCAGGTATGCCAGGAAGTCAGAGCGCAGCAGTTGTTGGTGGGCCCGGGAAGTCAGGTCGCGCAGCCTGAACCGGGAAGTGTTGTAGAAGGCCTCTCCCGATGCCTGGCGCAGCGCAGCGTCCTGGTTCGTTATGCCGGCAGTATCCAACTGCGTCTTCATACGTAGGACAGTGTCCTTGGTCGGCTCCAGCACGGCGTCCAGGCGGCGGATGACGGTCATGGGCAGGATAACGTCACGGTACTTACCCCGGACGTACACGTCCCGGAGCACGTCGTCCGCGATGCCCCAGATGAAGCTGCTGATGTTCAAGGCGCTCACTGGCTCGTCATGCTCCCGTACTGCTTTGAACATCTGACCAAAGACAACCCTTTGTCCGAAAAGGTTCGTAACATCAGCCACGCATGTTCATGCTGTCTGGTACGGTTATGCCCGCTCCCAGACTTTGTACCACTTGCTATATCAGTCCCGCAAGCGCGCTCGGTCTTGCCCTAATCTTAGTCTAAGGCCGACCGGAAGCCGGTAGCACTCTGACCAAGCATAAGGAGACAATCCGCCGTGCCCATCGCGTTTCCCTGGGCTTCCTCAGGCTGTCCATATCTAAGGTGGAACGGCAGAGGGATGTCCAGAGGCGCAGGGCAACGTTGTATCGCTGAGTCAGCTTACGCAGCTCCCTAGAGACACCGATTACTGAGGTGTCAAGGACGCCAACAAGAAGTAGCGCGCGGTAGACTGGGACAAACTATTAGGAGCAGCGAGACGACGACCTCGACGGAAAAGCAGTTGCCCAGTCGCGTTTGGTTATAGGGTTCGGCATATCTAGATTCAAGCGTGCCAAACCTCGAAAGCGAACGGTACCGACGCTAGACAGAACCATCTTTGAGTTGCGGATGCGGCTGTATCCCTCAACGGCATGAGTCAGCCCCTTCCGGGAGATCTAGGCTAAAGCCAAGGTATCCAGTTGGCCCCCGGTCTGTGTGCCTAAAGGCGCCTGATATCTTCAAACGCCCTTGGAATTTTGATTGAGCCCTTCCGCCAATGATCCACTTTTCTCCAAACACGACCCAGAAGAGGGCCAACCCATTTTCCCTTAGGTGTTGCTCTAGCAACTCGCTACTAATCAGCAGAGCAGTTGGGCCATCTTTATGTGCCGTCGGGTCGTAGATGACTAGCTTACCTGACTCATCCACAAAATCAGAAGCCTTCCCCGACCACCTTAGGTCAAGGTCGTCAAGGAGTTTAGGATGAGGCAAGTGTAACGTGTAGTGCTCGTCAACAGAGCAATCGAACACGCCCGATTCCGAGTTATAGGAGACGGTAGTCGGCCGAACATCTGCCGGACACGCCCCTCTTTCTGGCCGAACCCAACCTCCATCACTGCCGTAATCATAGAATCGATGCCCAAACGCTGGAGACCAACGATATTCGCCGAAGAACATGTAGTAGAGATACAGGTTGGAGGGATCGGGCAACGAGTTTGACAGATCGTCACTGCTTTGGGTCCAGTCCATGAAAGCATCGGCATCACTAGCGCGTACAAAATAAGCATCCCAGTGTAGCCATAGCTCCCGCCGCTCTATCTCGAAGGGGTCAACATCGACGGGATGTGACTGCCTCCAAACAAAGCGGCCGCATAAATTGAACCACTGACTTCCGTCGTCGGGACAAACGACTCGCATCAGGTCTTCAATCTTGGGAATATCCGTCTCCGAAGCTAGCCAGTCCTGATGGCTTAGCTCATCGGCCCAAGCCGTGTATTCAGCGTTGCCCCACCATGCCGGCTTGTGTGGCCCCCAAGATGTTCCGCCGGGAGTAGACCTTAACGTGCAGGAAGCGTCTATGTCGCGTACGTGGAGTTGCCAAGGCCCCTCGTAGTGGCGGTCTCCCTGGCCTCTGAAATAGGGTTCCAGGTACTGGTAGTGGTCAGATAGGTAGGCAAGAATCTCATGATAGGCTATCCACTGGTACTTCTTTCCCATCCGCTCGGGCTTGTCTGCCGATCTCCCATGGTCACCAATGGAAAAACGGTCGAACTCCCCGAATCGTTCGATCGTCCAACCCAGGTCAAATACACGCCACAAGACGTATCGCTGGATCGCTCGTACATCAAATCGTGGGGGCCCACTGGCCATAGCGTCCTGTATTGATCCCATCTTGGATCTGTGCTCTTCGGTGAGCGTTGACATCAATTCTTGTCGCGAGGCCTCGATTCTCCTTTCATGCCGCTCGACCTCTCTATTGAGAGCCTGCTGTTCGTGTTCCCCGTAGGAATATACATCTCGTATCATTTTCAAATAGGGCGAGGGTTCGTCCTGGATGTTCTTGAACGTCTCATACGCTGCTTTCTCGGCTTCGTCGAACTCCTGTAATAGGGCTTCCATCCGCTCCCCTGGAGATTGCCATTGGTCTTCATCGAGACGTAGTGAGAGCCAGCAAGGCTCCGACTCAGTTCCGATCACGTAACGAGCAAAATCGTTTAGGAAGTCACCCATTACTGAACGGCGAATTCGGTTCCGCGACCACTCTAAGTCTCCATAGGCCCATGCCCCTCGGCCCCAGTTAGCGGTCAACTGCTCGATGACCTCTTCACCTGGTATGCCTGGCCAGCGGCTCCTATAGGGTGGGCGTATGAGTGAAACCTCGACGGCGATGTCTGCTCCAAGATAGACGGCGCGCTCGACAACCCCACGGGCGTAATCCCGTAGGAGGATGTGTGGCAGGGGACCACCAGAAGCAAAGACCTGCTCATATACCAACAGTGCCAGCCTGCCCACGGCATCAGGGTCGTGACTTCTCATTGCGATGCCATAAGCTACAGTGTAAATACGTTCAGATACATACGGATCGTCAACGTCGGCGAAGCGGTTCACTAGTCGCCCTGCCGATTCAAACCGCTTGGTGAGGAGAACAACCAAAGCCTTCGTAGCCCTATCACGTAAGAATCGATTTGGTGTCGTGAGCATCCAAGCAAGAGTGGTTGCAGCTAGGTCTACAACCTCATCCTCTACGTCGTCATTGCTTGATGACTTAGATGCCCAATCTATGAGGCGGTCCACAGGACTTTGGGCTTCCGACGCGCGGTGCAGGTAGGTGCTCCACCATGAGTCCCGATCAGGCATAGAATCTTGGCGGAGTCGACGGTCAAGAGACTCTGCATTGAACGGATGACCTGGGACAGTCGAGAGTGATACCACCGTGTCCAAGAGATCTTCCCAGATGTCCCCACCCTGCAAGAATTCGTCCAAGACTACGTGAGTATCTTCCGAAAAAGCGTCATGTTGGCGCCATGTGATGCTTTGCAGGAAGGCATAGGACATATTGGGGCGATCCAGTACGGTGGGTGCCAGTCTAACCAACTCTTTGCCCGTACGTTCGGGTACCTGAATACATAAGGCCTCAATGAGTCCATGCCGTACATACTGCTCCTTTTCGCCAAGGAAAGCCAACCCTCCATTCTTTGAAAACGCAATCGCGGGGTCGTCTACATCGAGATAAGTATTGAGTAGGTAGTCAGAGATGATGTGGTCCGCGAAACGGTCATAGGCTATCGACACCACCTCCTCCGAAAGGTCGTTATTACTCGGGTCCATGTCTTCCGTAAGTATGTCCTCCGCTACGAGGGCTGCGTAGAGGGATCTGTCGTACTCCCGTCCCTGCAGCAGGTTGTTCACGATGGTCTGAGCCTCGGAGCGAGGCAGGCGTCTCGTTTCACATTCAGCAAGCCGCTTAGCAAGGCTCTCCAGCGCTTGACGTACAAGGTTGCTCTTCTGGTCGTAGTTGAGTGAGTCCGGCTTCCAAAGACGTTCGTGAATCGCGTTGAGGTAGAGGTCGAATACCGCAGTAATGCCATGGAAGCCTTTTGGAAGCCTACGCTCTCCTCCGCTTCGTAGTCCTTCACAGATCGCCTTTAGGAAAAGTGGATTACTGAATTCAGGCCGCAAGATTGGAGTTGACGGGGATTCAAGGTCGTAATGTGCAAAGAAGATACGAGTGGCGTCGAACTCGTGCCCCTCGAACCCGTAGTGGGTAACGACTGCAGCCCTATGTCTAACACTTTCTGGGATGATGATCCCCTCGTATGACGAACGAACCGAGAGAACCACGCCAATCCAAGGGGATTTCTCAAGCCTCGTCAGGAATGAAGGCAGGTGAGCCTGCCAGATCCTCCTCCCATTGCCTTCGTTCAATGCATCAATCATCACCAGCGCTCGACAGCCTGACGCCTGGGCAGCGGATTCCAGAGCCCCTACGAAATCTTCAGCGCTGCTGTGGGACAAGTCCAACTGCTGCAACAACTGCGCCCAAGGATCATCTTCACTCAGGAATCGTTGGCCCATCAGGAGGAGAGTGGGCAATTGCGCTTGGACGCGCCTCTTAGCAAAGTCGCAAAGCAAGTGAGTCTTGCCTGTTCCTCCGTCGCCCTTCAGAAGCAGCAACTGACTGCTGGCTAATGAACCAGCATGGGTGCAGGTCTCAACTACCTCCTGAAGCCCTGACTGGAGTCGGTGTATGTAGTACAGTATGCGCCCGAAGGGTTCGTGGCTGTAAGTTCGAGAAGTTCGATGTTCTTGCCTTTGCGCATCATGCTGGCGTTGTAGTTCCCATATCTGCCTTGAGGCATGGTTAGCCAGCTTGTCTGCCTCCTCGGCCGCATTAACTATGTCTGCGAACGGAAGAGAGTCTATCGGGGAAGGCTCCAATTGGGAAAGAATATCCAAAACTGTGCCTGTTGCTTTCGACAAGTCGTCAAGATCAGTTGATCCGACAGATTGCTCCAACTGTCGCCGGGCAGACGCCACGCCGGCCTGCGCCTTCCGAATCTGTACCGAATGGGACTTTACCTCTTCAAACAAGGAAACTGACCTGCTGAATCGCTCCAAATCCTGAGCAATAGGCAGGTCAACATGGGCCTCAGGAGTATATCTGGCGCCAGCGGCCACCACTGATTCGTTAAGATGAAGAGCAAACCATTTCTGGCTGAATTCATGCTGCCAGAACCAGAAGAAACGGCGCCCGGTATGTTCATCACGCGACAGCCTATCAATCAACTCGGAGGAACCCCACCACACAAACTTCACGTTCATGCCCCGGTCCTGTGCCCAGCCGTCCCACTTGGCTAAATGGTCGTCCCATCGATCCATTTCCGATTTTTGGTTGGGCTTGCGGGCATCGGACCGGTTACGAGGTACGCAAACGTAGTAGCGAACTAGCCGGGAATGTTTGTCGAGCGCGGTTTCGATGGAGCCATCAATCTGCTGCCACTGAGTGCTTGCAAGAGACGAGGTGAAGTACTTCGCCTGCCACCCCCACTCATTGCCATCAGGGAGAACGCAATAGCATTCAACACCCGCATCGGGGGTACCGGTAGGTATGAAATTTGCGTCCTTGGGGGTCTCAACGCGCGCCAGTTGTACACACAGCTCCTGAAACCCACCAGATTTCGAGCCATTCCACGGGCGGATCAATTTCCAGTCGACGCTGTACATTCGATATACCCAGTTACATTGGGTTGGAGTGTTGATTAGGCCTGGAACAAACTAGATTATTGCGCCCTATCCGGTGTAGGCGGTTCCGTTTGGTTGTGGTGTCCGGCGTATCTAGGCTTCGGCGTGTCAAACACCAAAAGCAAACGGAACCGCGATAAGTAAACGCTTCTCTCCAAAGCACCCGAAAGATGAGGTCCGTTTGTTGGCAATTCCTATTGATGTCCCCTGCAAACCGTCGACGGAAATGGGACCGCGATCCGGTGCTAACAATGCCCTTTATTCGGATATTCTAGTTTCTGTTGCGAGGATCACCGGGCTCTTCTGGGCCTGGTCACCCAGTGGCTCCTAGCCGGTGGAAGTATAGCAGGAGACCGCAATAGATCCGTCTGGGAGCGGTGCAGTAGCAGCACACGACGCGACTTACCCGTGCTTATCACGCCACCACGTCTCTGATCTGCACACTGGCCAGAACGTGCGACCACCATCAGATTGCACGGTAGCACTCGGGCCATTATCGAAGTGAATCAACCACGCCGTTGATTCCGTCTGCCAGCAATTCGCGTCGGCGTTGCAAGAACTTTTGGTAGGATTTGACCTCCCACAGCCTTCTGTCTGTAGGAACGAACTGCTGCTCCAACCGCTCTTGCGGGATACTGTTGAGGTACTCCGCGGGCGCCGTCTTGCCAATTCTCAGGTTTGACGCCTTAGAGATGAAAGCGATGTTAGCAATCTCATTCACGTCCTTACGGTCATACTTATCAGCAATCTGCGCGCGAGGGAAGATGTGATGTAGTTCTAGAAGATGTTGTGTTCCGAGATTCGTTGAACTGAGGCTGACGCCTGTCGCCCAATCCTTTGCTCCGCGCTGTCTGCAAGCGAGATATGCAACGAGAAAAAGCGCGCTGCGAACGCCGGCGTCATCAAGGTCGTCAGCCGCTACTTCAAGTCGTCCTACGTCCTGCAGTAGGGCTCGTTCCAGCGCGTCAAAAGGCGAAGCGGCACGGACGAGGCGCAGGTCTTGATCCATGGTGGTTTCGGCTGAGCCACTATATCGCTGCCAAATGGACGAGAGCAGAAACCAGCGTAACAATGCCTTGTCGTCCACTGCATTGAATGGGCGCCGGGCGAGATACGCAACCGGTACGGCTAGCGCGTTGTTGGATGGGACCCAGTCCCACGACTCTATGCCAAGATTCTCCTTGGCGAGATTCAGGAAAAACTCAATGGCTAGGCGGGTGTCCATCCATGCTCGTGCGACCTGCTCGGGTTCTACGGTTCCTAGAAGGCGGAACCGACTTTGATTGGTAGCGACAGCGGTCAGGCAACGAACGAGGAACCGTAGGTCGATGTCGTAGCCCGAGTCGTCGAGTTCATCCTCGAAGGCCTTTAAGTCGTTGGTGACCATTCCAGGCAGGCGAAACGCGAGTTGTGCTATTGCGAGTTCAGCCTGCCGCAAGCGCGTTCCCTTGGAGTTCACTCTCACGAAGACCTCTGTGACCTCTTCGTAGTCAAAGCCTGTTAGTGTATGCACCGGGACGCTGATGTTTCTAATCTCTGCAACTCGGTTGAGTCGACTTAGCGCATCCTCAGCTTCCGTACCTCCGTTCCGAATCAGGTCGCGTTCCAGTGCCACGCGTGTCGCACCCTTGCTGAAGATGTCGGTTACTGGAATCCAGTGAGGGTCCCGGCGGATCGCTGCGTTGGCAACCTCAAACCGCTCAGTCTCGAGGTTGAAGCGAATGTCCGGGTCACCGTCGTAGATGACGCGGGTGAGCGCTGTCAGCCTCTGCTGACCGTCGAGCACAAAGTCGGCTTGCCTAGCCTGTGAGCGTTCCGCCGCTGCACTCTCGATGCTCCTTGAGAATTCGATTTCGTCAGAGCGCCAGAGGAGCAGTGTGCCGACTGGAAAATCCCGGTACAGTGAATCAAGGAAATCACGTACCTGAGGCCTGTTCCATACGTAGGATCGCTGTATTTCTGGTAGCTCCAGTTCCCCATTACGCACACGCTCCGCGAGCGCGCCGATCGAGATATTTGTCGTTTCCAGCTCCCCCACGGTACACCCCCAGAATCGATCGATGCGGCTCGGCGCTCTCTTCATTATATTATCTTCTCTACAGGTCCAACAGAGCACCAAGCTAAAAATCTTGATTTAGCAAGTCTGGTGGGCGGTTCCGTTTGCTTCTATGGTTTGCCAAGCCTGAGCCTAGGTCTACCGACCACTAAAGAAATGGAACTGTCCAATCGCTAGCCTTCCACCATGTTCATCACCGCCATGAGTCTCCCATGTGCGTTTTCACCCCTGGGCCAGCCTTAAGACAACCAGTAGGCCGATGATCACCCACGCGGCCGGCCGGTTGTCAGAACCTCCGCTGCGCCGGCTGCACAGCCGCGTAGCCGGTTAGTCGGGATTCTCATATCACTCCCATGATAACTGCCACGACGCCAAACACCAGCTAGGGCAGGACTAGCAGGACCTGAGGCGCTGTTGCCCTACTCCCAAGCCACCACGTAGTCTGCCCAATCTTGCATCAATGCCCGGCGCTTCTCAAAATAGTCGGTACGCCGGTAGGCGAGCTCCGATGCCGATCCTTCAATATGCGCCAAGGCGTGTTCTGCTATCTCCCTGGGCACGTCCGAGTGTTCTGCCGCCCAGTCCCTGAAACTGGACCGTAGACCGTGGGGGACCGTCCCGACGTTGTGCTCTCTGAGCAGCTTGGACAGAGTAACCCCGTCCATGACCTTGCCCCTCTGTGAGGGAAATACCAATCCCGACCCGTCGCTCAATGCTCGTGCTTTGTCCAGTATATTCATGGCCTGCTTGCTCAGGGGCACGCGGTGCGCCCGACCATTCTTCATCTTCTTGGCCGGGACAGTCCACATCTCAGCTTCAAGGTCGATCTCGTCCCAAGTCGCTTCTCGAACCTCGCCGGAACGGGCCGCGGTGAGTACAAGGAACTCAAAAGCCAGTTTAGTTGCAGGCCAAGCATCGGTGCTCCGCACCTTCCCGATGGCCCCTCCAATTTCCGAGAATGGCAACGCTTGGTAATGCTGGGAACGCCGATGCTTGGGGAGGGCTTGGGTGATAACGTCACCGGCAGGGTTGTCGCTCCTGTACCCCTGGGCCATAGCCCACTTCATGACTTTGCCTATACCCTTCCTCACCTTCCGGCTGGTTTCCGGCTTGCTGGTCCAAATGGGTTCCAAGATAGCCATGACATCGTGGGATGTGACCTGGGAGACAGGCTTGGTCTCTAAAGCAGGGAAAGCATATTGTTCGAGCGTCGTCCGAAAGGTTTTCGCGGTCTTTGGATGCTTCCAGCCGTCCATGTGTATGTCAATTACCCTATGGCTGTGTCTAAAAACCTATTTTGAGCCAGCCGATCTCCGGTAGCCCTGGGGATTTGGCTATTCTTCGTTTTGTTCGGCTAAGTCGTTCACAATGAAGTCCAAGATGAGGGTCTCTCGCGCAATGCTACTACCATCTACTGGGGCAATGGAAACAAAGTACGGATAGCCACATTCTGAGTCATAGCGAATGCTCAGAATGGAGTCCGGTTGCCAGTTGGATATCAGGTCGTGGACATAGGAAAAGTTGTAGTCCATGCCCAAGGTTAGGAAGTTCCAATATAGCTTTGCATTGGTATCAAAGTCTTCAAAAGGGTCATAGACATCGCCCCGCCATTCTCCCGATTCGGTCATATAGTCTCTGTGCAAACTGGTGCTGTAGTCATAGCGACCGTCAAGTTTGCGCCAGATCTCCAACCCCGCCCCATAATTGTTGGCCTCGTAAACTACGCCGTCTCTTACCTGGATGTGGTTGGTGTTCGTTGTTATACCTTGGATGGATAGCTTAAGGCTAAACGAGTAGTTTTGCGGGTCCTTGGATTGCCAAGTAGCGTAGTTTTCAGAGAACGTTGCCAGCAACTCTTGGCGGCTTTGCTCGTGCGGAGATAGCGGGGTCGGTGTGGGAGTGGGGATCGCTGTCGCAGTTGGTGCGGAGGTGGGCGTAGGAGCTGGGGTCGGCACCTCAGTAGTACACGCCAGCAAGACGACAAGGCTGAGAACGAGGACCGCTATTATTATTCTGACCATAAGAACCTCTCGACGCGTATTTGCCTAAACCGGAATCAAGGCGGGCAAAGTATCCAGGATTGAAAGATAGACTCACGGGTGAAGGATACCCCACAGTTGGTGCAGTAGAAACGCATGACGATCCTCCGGGCCATGCCGAAGGGTTGACAAGCACCGGTAGAAGCGGTATCCCCCCGAGATGATACTACAGTGGGTGCCACATAGTTTAACGGTGGGCGTTCTTCGACGTATCTTCCCAGGATTGGTGCTAGAATTCCACCTTGGGAGGATTTGGAGGATGGACAACACTACCGGCAGCGTCGTATTCCAGTTGCCCATCAGATAGCGCTCTCCGGACCGTCCGCGCCGCCATGCGGAGATGTGACCTTGGGCCACGTCCTCGACGTCAACCAGGTTGAGGTGCGCACCAACCGCAACGGGCATCCTGCCACGAATGAAGTCCAGCACAATGCGCCCGGTCGGCGTCGGCTTCACGTCCCACGGCCCGATTGGGACCGTGGGACTGGCGATGACCACGTCCTGCCCTCGGGCCACGGCGGCAAGCACCTCCTGCTCCGCCAGCCATTTCGTACGGCGATAGGGCCCTCTAAGGTCGCCTGGTGAAGGGCGCGTCTCCTCGGCCGCCAGTCCATTCGGCGCCGGCCTACCCACGACTATCCATGTGCTCGTGTGCACCACCCTTTCCACCTCCGCCATCTCCGCGGCGATCAGGATGTTGCGCGTGCCCACCACGTTCACTTGGAAGTGTCTATTAGGACCCCTGTCCCACAATGTAGTGAGAGCTGCCGTGTGGAAGACTACGTCGCAGCCCTTTGCGGCAGTGCGGAGACTCTCCAGGTCCTCAAGATCACCCAGCACTTTGTCTACGGTCAGCCCCTCCAGCGCCAGGTGGGGGCCCTGGCTCCGGGCCAGCGCCCTAACCTCCACACCATCACCAACTAGCGCTCGGACAAGATTGCCTCCCACGAATCCCGTCGCGCCCGTCACCAGGGCTCTCACCGGACCACAGAGCCGCGCCGTGGCATCCCCTCGTGGGCTTCCCGGATGGGTGCGTGAGCTTGCATGAAGGCTGTCGCGGCCTCGTGATGGTTCCACTTCGACAGTGTCGACTCAGGTATAGGCAATTCTTCACCTAGTCATCGAGGTATTGTTGCGGCCCTCCTCCCTGCTGCTTCTCCTCCTTCGCCATGCGGTATCCGACGCGGGGCACGGTGAAGATGTAGGAGGGGTCCTGCGCGTCGTCGCCCAGCCTGCGGCGGAGCCTCTTCACCACCTCGCGCACCTGCCAGGGCTCCCCCGTCCTCTCCGGCCCCCAGACCCTGCGCAGCAACTGGTCGTGGGTCAACACCCGCCCGGCATGGACCGAAAGCTCGTAGAGCAGCGCGTACTCCGTGGCGGTCAGCTCCACCGGATGCCCCGCCAGCGTCACCCGGCGTTGGGCGTAGTCGATGGACAGCCCGCCCGCGTCGTAGGGTTCGGACGGCTCGGCCTGGTAGGGCGCGACCCGCTTGCGCAGCGCCGCCCTGATCCTCGCGACAAGCTCCGTCGGCGAGAAGGGCTTGACCACGTAGTCGGACGCCCCCATGTCCAGGGCCCTGGCGACAACGTCGTCCTGGCCGTACATCGACAGGAAGATGACCGGCACGTCCTCGCTCCTGAGGATGTCCTTCATCACCTCGAACCCGTCGTTCCCGGGCAGCATCAGGTCGAGCAGGACCAGGTGGGGGCTTTCCTCATCCATCAGGCGGGGCACGTCCTCGGGGTTCCCGGTCGCTATAGAGACATACCCGGCCCTGTCCAGGGCGTCTCGAACGTACCTGAGCGCCTGGGGATCGTCGTCCACGGCGAGTACCCGCACCCTGCCCCGCACCGGACCGCGGGAGCCCCGGGCTGCGAAAGCGGGCATCTCTGCGCCGTCGATGTCTTCCCCCTCCGCCGCCGGAACGGTGAAGGTGAACCGCGCCCCCAAGCCCGGACCGTCACTCTCGGCCCAGATGCGTCCACCGTGCGCATCCACGATGCCCCTGCAGATGGCGAGAACCAGGCCGGAGCTCGCGATGCCGCTCCCCCGGTCCGCGCCCTCACGCCGCGAGAACCTTCTGAACAGGTGCGGCAGCTCCTCGGCGGGTATGCCCCTTCCCTCGTCGGCGATGGACACCGCGACGTGCACGCCCTCCTGCATGACGCTCACCCTGATGGGCGAACCCTCCGGCGAGTTCGTCGCGGCGTTTGTGAGCAGGTTGCCCAGCACCTGGACGATGCGGCGCCGGTCGGCCATTACGGGGGGCAGATTGGGCGCGAGCTCTATCTGAAGGTCCTCCCTTCCGTTGCCGTCCAGGAACCTTCCCCTGGCCTCGTCCACCATCTCTGCCACGTTGGCAAGAGCCGGCTTGACCGACAGGGTGCCCGTCTCGATGCGGGCCACGTCCAGCAGGTCGCCGATCAGCTCCCGCATGCTGTCGGACTGGTCGCGGATGATCTGGTGGAACTGGCGCATCTCGGCGGGGTCCAGGTCCGCCTCCAGCAGCGTGTCGGCCGAGCCCTTGACGGCGGCCAGCGGTGTCCTCAGCTCGTGGCTCACCATGGCCAGGAACTCGGCACGCAGCCGCTCCTGCTCCTCCAGCGGCGCAAGGTCCTGCAGCGTCACCACGTAGGAAGCTATCCCGCCACCCTCCGAGGGGATGGGCGTGGCGTTGAGCAGAACGGTCACGCTCCGCCCGTCCGGCACCCGCAGAACGAGCTCCTCGGCCCGCACCGTCTCCCCCGCGCTCAACGCCTCGACCAGGCTGAACTCCTCAAGAGAGACCTCCCGCCCGTCGGAGCGGCGGAAGGTCAGCACGTCGAGCAGCTGCTCCGGCGATTGGTCTTCGTCACGCAGGCCGTCGACGATGCGCGTCGCCTCCCGGTTGAAGGAGACCGGCGCCCCGGTCCCGGCGTCGAAGACCACAACCCCCACCGGCGAGGTGTCCACCAGGGTCTCCAGGTCGGTCCGCGCCCGCCGCTCCTCCCGGTGCCTGCGGGCATTGGCGATGACCATCGCCGCCTGGGAGGCGAACATCACCAGCGTCTCCTCGTCATCCTCCACGAACTCCGGGCCGGACTCCTCTCTTGCCAGGTAGACGGTGGCCACGCTCCGGCCCAGGTGCCGGACGGGAGCCGCCAGGAACGGGCCGGCGGGCACCGGCAGGCCCGGCTCGGAAAGCCCCTGCGATGCGAGGTAGCCCGATAGGTCCGGCACCCTGAGCGGTCCGGGAATCCTGCCCAATCGCTCGAAGAACCACGCCGCGTCGGGAACCTTCCACAGCCGCTCCGCCTCCTCGAGCGTCAAACCGGATGAGAGGACGTCCTCCGCTTGTCCTCCTTCGTCCAGGAGGATGATCGCCCCGTATCGGGCCCGGGTAAGGTCGCGGGCCGAGTCCAGGACGCCCTGCAGCACCGCGTCGAAGTCGAGGCTCTCGTTGATGCGCAGGCTCGCCTCGCTCAACCTGGCGAGACGCTCCCGCAGGGCCGATACCTCCTCGTCCCGACTGTCGTTCTGGTCCATCCTCTCTCCCCCGGTCGCCGGCTGGATTCGGGCTCCCCGGCCCGGTCCAAGCGCCATAGTACCGCTCCGAACAGTTTTTTACAAGATATTTTACAAAACACGGGCTGTTTTTTATGTATATGTTATATCCGGCGACTATACTGGCGTGGAGAGCAGATTGCCCTTGGGAGGCGTCCTCCCCGCGGACGCCAGACGGGGACTGTTCCACGCTGAGGAGGAACCGCCCGATGACCGACTCGGACCGCCGGAACATCCTCACGGCCATCCGCCTGCCGCTCCTGGCGGCCCTGGCCCTGCTGGTCGGTCTGGCAGTGCTGTTGACGGCGGGCAATGCCGGCGCCCAGGCCGGACCTCTCCAGGACTTCACGCTGGTGGACGCCTCCGACCAGGCAGTGCTGGCGACGCTGTCCAACGGCGGGAGCGTGGAGGTGGCCGACCCGGACGGCGGCAGCTACGCCATTCGGGCGAATGTGGACTCCAACGCGAGCATCGGCAGCGTGAAGCTGGAGCTCACGGGCGCCAAGGCGGTCACCAGGACTGAGAGCGTCGCCCCCTACTCGCTGTACGGGGACGGCGGGGCCAACGCGTTGAGCGGGGAGGCGCTGCCCGCCGGCAGCTACACCCTCACCGCAACGGCCTACTCGGAGCGGGGCGGAGGCGGAGACCAGTTGGGTACGCTGCAGGTCTCCTTCACGGTTGCCCGGACCAACATCGCGCCGTCCTTCGGCAGTTCAACCTACAGCTTCTCCATCGCCGAGGACGCGTGGATGGGCACTGCCGTGGGCAGCGTGTCGGCCACCGACGCGGACAACGACGGCCTCACCTACACCATCGAGTCGGGCAACGGCGACGGCAAGTTCGCCATCGACGGCAGCACCGGCGCGATCACCACGGCGGGCGCGCTGGACTACGACACCACCTCCTCCTACACGCTGACGGTGCAGGCCGACGACAGCAATGGCGGCGCGGCCACGGCCGCGGTGAACGTTACGCTGAACTCCGTGCCGGAGTTTGGCGCCAGGATCTACGAATTCACCATAGGCGATGACGCGGCCCTGGGAACTCCCTTGGGCGTGGTGCAGGCCACCGACTCCGACGGAGACGGGATCACGTACTCCATCGAGGGTCAGAGAATCTTCGGGCCGAGGTGGTTCTACATGGACCCGGCCACCGGCGTAATCTATGTGCTGCACGTGGATCATGAGACCAAGCCGTATCCCAGGTTGTCTGTGAAGGCCGACGACGGAAACGGGGGCGCTGGCTACGCGTACGTACTCATTACCGTGATCGACCTGAAGGGAAACTCCGCGCCGCGGTTCGAAAGTACGTACGAGGCCGCCGTGGACGAAGACGCGTCGGTAGGCGCCGCCGTGCACACCGTGGTCGCCAGCGACCCGGACGACGACAGACTGACCTTCACCATCCTGAGTGGCAATGAGGCCGGCAAGTTCGCCATCGACGGCAACGGCGTAATCACCACGGCGGGTGTGCTGGACTACGAAACGGAAACGGACTACGAGCTGACGGTGCAGATCGCCGACAGCAGAGGCAGCACGGCCACCGACAAGTTCTGCATCTCCGTTAGAAACGTGGAAGAGCCCCCGGCGGGGCCGCTGACGGGCTTCACCCTCGTCGACGCCTCCGACCAGGCAGTGCTGGCGACGCTGTCCCACGGCGGGAGCGTGGTGCTCGCAGACCCGGACAGCGGCAGCTACGGCATCCGGGCCGACGTGGACTCCAACGCGAGCATCGGCAGCGTGAAGTTGGAGCTCGCGGGCGCCAAGGCGGTCACCAGGACTGAAGGCGTCGCCCCCTACTCCCTGTACGGGGACGGCGGCGCCAACGCGCTCAGCGGGGAGGCCCTGCCGTCAGGCAGCTACACCCTTACCGCAACGGCCTACTCGGAGCGGGGCGGAGGCGGAGACAATCTGGGAACCCTGGAAGTCTTCTTCACCGTGAGAAGTTCCAACACCGCGCCGTCCTTCGGCAGCGCGACCTACAGCTTCTCCATCGCCGAGGACGCGTCGACGGGCGCCGCCCTGGGCAGGGTGTCGGCCACAGACCGCGACGACGACCCCCGCACCTATACCATCGAGGCCGGGAACGGCGACGGGGTGTTCGCCATCGACGGCAGGACCGGCGCGATCACCACGGCGGGCGTCCTGGACCGCGAGACCACCTCCTCCTACACCCTGACGGTGCAGGCCGACGACGGCCTCGGCGGCACGGCCACGGCCACGGTGAACGTTACGGTAACCGAGGTGAACTCCGCGCCGGAGTTCGGCGCCACCGTCTACAAATACACCATACGCGAAGACACGAGCCTGGGAACTACCTTGGGCACGGTGCAGGCCACCGACTCCAACGGAGACCAAATCACGTACACCGTCGTGGGTTGGAAGTACGTCGGGACGTTCTACTTGAACCCGGCCACCGGCCTAATCTCGGTGCTGCACGTGGACCACGAGACCATGCCGTATCCCAGCTTGCATGTGAAGGCCGACGACGGCAACGGGGGCATTGCCTACGCGCGCGTGCTCATCACCGTGACCGACGCGAAGGGAAACTCTGCGCCCCGGTTCGAAAGTTCGTACCACGTCGGCGTGGCTGAGGACGCGGCGGTAGGCGCCACCGTGCACACCATGGTCGCCAGCGACCCGGACGGCGACACCCTGACCTTCACCATGCACAGTGGCAATGAGGACGGCAAGTTCGCCATCGACAGCGCCACCGGCGTAATCACCACGGCGGGCGCGCTGGACTACGATACGGAAACGGACTACGAACTGACGGTGCAGGTCGCCGACGGCAGAGGCAGCACGGACATCGCCTGGATCAACATCTCCGTTAGAGAGGTGGAAGAGCCCACCGCGGGCCCGCTGACGGGCTTCACCCTCGTCGACGCCTCGGACCAGTCGACGCTGGCCACGCTCACCGACGGGACCAGCGTGGCGCTGGCAGACCCGGACGGCGGCAGCTACGGCATCCGCGTCGATCTGGCGGCCGGCAAGACGGTGGGCAGCGTGAAGCTGGAGTTGAGTGGCGCCAAGACGCTCACGCATACGGAGAACATCGCCCCCTATTCCCTGTTCGGGGATTCCAACCAAGGCGACGAGAGCGACCTCAACGGCCAGGCGCTGCCCGCGGGTAGCTACACCCTGCAGGTCACGGCCTACGCCGAGGACAACCTGGCCGGGGCCGTGATGGGCATCCTGGAGATTTCGTTCACGATTACGCAGACCGAGTGAGGTCAGGCTGGAGGGCAATGCGACAGACTACTTGATTCGATTCGGCCGGGGGACGCGGTGGCAGTGGCAAACTGCCGATTGGGGCTTTGGAAGGGAAACCCGTGAGATCATCGAAGCAGCGGTCGAGCTGTTCCCGATGTACACGCTGAACCACTACGTCTACAGTGGCGATAACTTCAATGTCTACACCGCGCGGCCGACCCACGGCTGTGCCGCTCCGTTGGAACATGTTGCGCTTGGCAGCCGGAGGTGGTCCACCGCAACAGACCCTTGTGAAAAGACGGCCTTGTATCGCCATCTCATCTTCGAGTTCGGATGGGAAGACATGAAGGCTGTCTTCCATAGCTACTACGATCCGGCCTATCCGCGCTCGATCTATGGCGGCGCGTTCGACGGATTTGCGATCCGATCCAGCGCCATCGTCAAGCGGGACCTAGTGTCATTCTTCGAGCGCTGGGACTACCCGCTGTCCGCGTCCGCGGCGAGGACCATTCGTTCCTTCGGGTTCGAGGAGTGGCTACCGCCGGGATGGTAGGTATTGTGCATTACGACAACTGTGGGTCACAGAACGCCGATGGCGCCCGGTTCTCAAGGGAATGTGAAACATGCTACGTCAAGGCTTACCCAGCGGAGACGAGGAGGTATCGGCCCTGCGGGAGCGTCTCGCCAGGCTGGGCGAGGCGAGCCTCCGCATCAACGAGAGCCTGGAGTTCGACGCCGTGCTTCAGGGCGTCCTGGACTCGGCCCGCGACCTGACTCAGGGCCCGATACGGGGCGATCATCCTCCTGGACGAAGCCGAGGACAAGCGGAGGACGTCCTCTCATCCGGTTTGACGCTCGAGGAGGCGGAGCGGCTGTGGAAGGTTCCCGACGCGGCGTGGTTCTTCGAGCGATTGGGCAGGATTCCCGGACCGCTCAGGGTGCCGGACCTATCGGGCTACCTCGCATCGCAGGGGCTTTCCGAGCCGGGCCTGCCGGTGCCCGCCGGGCCCGTTCCTGGCGGCTCCCGTCCGTCACCTGGGCCGGAGCGTGGCCACCGTCTACCTGGCAAGAGAGGAGTCCGGCCCGGAGTTCGTGCGAGGATGACGAGGAGACGCTGGTGATGTTCGCCTCCCAGGCGGCGATGGTCATCGCCAATGCCCGCAGGCACCGGGAGGAGCGGCGGGCGCGGACCGACCTGGAGACGCTGGTGGACACCTCGCCGGTGGGCGTTGTGGTCTTCGACGCCGGGACCGGGGCGCCGGTCTCCTTCAACCGGGAGGCGACGCGCATCGTCGACGGCCTGCGTGACGAAGACCAATCGCCGGAGCAGCTGCTCGACGTGCTGACCTTCCGCCGCTCCGACGGGCGGGAGGTCTCTCTTGAGGAGTTCAGCCTGGTCGAGGCGTTGAGCGCGGGGGAGACGGTGCGGGCCGAGGAGCTCGTTCTGCGGGTGCCGGACGGGCGGAGCGTGACCGTTCTGCTCAACGCCACGCCCATCCCCTCGGAGGGTGGCGGGATAGCTTCCTACGTGGTGACGCTGCAGGACCTTGCGCCGCTGGAGGAGCAGGAGCGGCTGCGTGCCGAGTTCCTGGCCATGGTGAGCCACGAGCTGAGGACACCGCTGGCCGCCGTCAAGGGCTCGGCCGACACGCTGCTGGAGGCGGACCTCTCTCGACCCCGCCGAGATGCGCCAGTTCCACCAGATCATCCGCGACCAGTCCGACAGCATGCGGGAGCTGATCGGCGACCTGCTGGACGTGGCCCGCATCGAGACGGGCACCCTGTCGGTCAAGCCGGCTCTTGCCAACGTGGCAGAGATGGTGGACGAGGCCAGGGGAAGGTTCCTGGACGGCAACGGAAGGGAGGACCTTCAGATAGAGCTCGCGCCCAATCTGCCCCCCGTAATGGCCGACCGGCGCCGCATCGTCCAGGTGCTGGGCAACCTGCTCACAAACGCCGCGACGAACTCGCCGGAGGGTTCGCCCATCAGGGTGAGCGTCATGCAGGAGGGCGTGCACGTCGCGGTGTCCATCGCCGACGAGGGAAGGGGCATACCCGCCGAGGAGCTGCCGCACCTGTTCAGAAGGTTCTCGCGGCGTGAGGGCGCGGACCGGGGGAGCGGCATCGCGAGCTCCGGCCTGGTTCTCGCCATCTGCAGGGGCATCGTGGATGCGCACGGTGGACGCATCTGGGCCGAGAGTGACGGTCCGGGCTTGGGGGCGCGGTTCACCTTCACCGTTCCGGCGGCGGAGGGGGAAGACATCGACGGCGCAGAGATGCCCGCTTTCGCAGCCCGGGGCTCCCGCGGTCCGGTGCGGGGCAGGGTGCGGGTACTCGCCGTGGACGACGATCCCCAGGCGCTCAGGTACGTTCGAGACGCCCTGGACAGGGCCGGGTATGTCTCTATAGCGACCGGGAACCCCGAGGACGTACCCCGCCTGATGGATGAGGAAAGCCCCCACCTGGTCCTGCTCGACCTGATGCTGCCTGGGAACGACGGGTTCGAGGTGATGAAGGACATCCTCAAGAGCGAGGACGTGCCGGTCATCTTCCTTTCGATGTACGGCCAGGACGACGTTGTCGCCAGGGCCCTGGACATGGGGGCGTCCGACTACGTGGTCAAGCCCTTCTCGCCGACGGAGCTTGTCGCGAGGATCAGGGCGGCGCTGCGCAAGCGGGTCGCGCCCTACCAGGCCGAGCCGTCCGAACCCTACGACGCGGGCGGGCTGTCCATCGACTACGCCCAACGCCGGGTGACGCTGGCGGGGCATCCGGTGGAGCTGACCGCCACGGAGTACGCGCTGCTCTACGAGCTTTCGGTCCATGCCGGGCGGGTGTTGACCCACGACCAGTTGCTGCGCAGGGTCTGGGGAGTTGGCAACTCGGGGCTGGTGCGGACCATGGTCAACAGGCTCCGCCGCAAGCTGGGCGACGACGCGCAGGACCCCACCTACATCTTCACCGTGCCCCGCGTCGGATACTACATGGCGAAGCAGGTGACGCGGGAACAGGCGGACGAGTGAAACTAACGAACCGCTTCGGTAACCGGACTTGCTCAGATCGTTGCCATAGACGGTCTTCTTGTGGTTCGCCGCGCCCTTAGTGCGACGTCCGGAACTCGCTGCCACTGGCTATTCGTCAAAGTCCCCAAGCGGCGAGTTTGATGACGGGCCTGTTCCCGCATTCAGTTGCTTTACGCTCCTTCGAGCACGGTCCCAGCCGCGATGTCGGTCTTATGCCGCATGGGACCTGCGTTCACCGGCACTTGTACCAAATAAAATGGCCACAACGCTTG
>OZ219860.1:0-1133447 GCA_964291545.2 Dehalococcoidia bacterium | reverse complement strand
GTCATTCCGGCCCCCGAGCCGGAATCCAGAATCCCTCGCCCCCACCACCGTCATGATCCTCAACCCCGTCGTTCCCCTACTTTCTTCGCACAAAGCCCCTTACCCAGCCCGCAACGAGGCCGTCCGTTCGTCCTGAGGTTCTCGAAGGGGGAACGGACAGCCGGCGCGTATGCAGGAACAACCCGTCCGCAACTGCGCCAAGGCCTAGACCCCCGCCTCCGCGGGGGAGACGGTGGTGTGGCCCCTGTCATTCCGAAGCGCAGCGAGGAATTTGGAATCCCACGACCCCAACCTCCCTGGCAGACCAACCAACCCCCACCGCAAAACCGTCATTCCGGCCCCCGAGCCGGAATCCAGACTCCCTGCCCCCAGCCGTCCTTGGCGGGCCTGCCAAACCATGCGAACGTGCTAAGACCTCCAACCCGTCGCCGCTGAGACTAATTCCCCAGGGCCTTTGCTGGCTCCCCGGTAGCCGCCGGGTTTGCCGATGCTTCCCGAATCCTCAGCATTAACATATCACCGGCCTGCCAGGGCTGGGACGCTACGGTCCAGGCCAGCGTGTTGCCGGAAGCCGTGGCGACGCCCCCGTCTAGCGAGAGGGCCACCGTCCCGTCCGGGGCGATGAAGTCCAGTGCGTGGCCCGACAGGGACACCGCAACACTCAACTCCAACGTCACCGTGCCGCCCTGCCACTTCAGGGACTGCAACGCCGTCCTCGTCCCGTTCACCGAGAACGACGTGGGCTTCAACGCGCCGTTGGATGCGTCAGCGCCCACGGCGGAGCCGATGGCCACAGGGTCGAACAACGCCTCGTGCACCGTCCTAGCGGGAGCGGTGACGGTGACGAAAACCTCGCGACGCTTCTTTTCCTCGTCGGGCACCCCATCGCAGATGATGTATTCCTTGGGTCGGTAATCGTAGTAGAACTTGTACTGTCCTGCAGGCAGTGGGCGCACCGTGTCCGCAACTCCCGGCCATTTCGTTGTGAACAACGCAGCGTCCCGACCGATAATAGGAAAGTCGCCAGCGTCAGATGGCGCAGTTTCCCCACTGCCCCCATGTGGGTCTGTGTACGCCCTGGTTCCGGAGGGAAGGCCGGAGCCGATGGCCTCATCATAGTGTTTGTAGTAGTAACTTCCACCAAGCTCGTTCTTCGTATATCGGACTTCTCGTTCCCATTTGAGTTTCAAGTACAGGCAATCCTTGTAAGCCTCGGAGCCGCCGCCTGCGGCGATTGCCCTATTGTTCGCATCAATCTTGCCCTTCAAGCTGCCCAGGTTGATCTCCGGCGCAGTCGGGGACAACCGGAACGACGCCGCGGACGGGTCCCCCTCGTCGTCGGAGCTTGGCGGCATCGGGGCGTCCAGCAAGAATAGCTGCCCGTCGCTGCCGGGGCGGGCCACCGCCACGGCGCCCTCCCCAGCCTGCCCCTGGTCGCTGGATGACGCACCAGCTCCCGACCCGGACTCCTGCGCCGCAGGCAGCCAATTCTTTCCCCATCGGCTGGATACCGTATAGTAGTCCTCATACGGCCTGTGGAAAGACACCGCTCCCAGCCGGTAACGGTCCGCCCGGCTGGTGCTGGGCAGCCCTGGAACGGCGTCTTCGAGGAAGATTACGGCTTGCAGATTATCCCATCGCGTGTCCCGCCTGTCCTTGAGGGCGTTTGCCCGTTCAACGGCGTCCCCTGCGCTGCTAAAGGTTTCCCCAGTGTCCTCGGCCACCGCCACCAACTCGTTGCCGCCACTCCCTCTCAAATACTCCAAGACTTGGAAGCGGTGGTCCAAGGCGGCTATTATATCCCCGTGGTTACGTTCCGCCACCGCGGTGACAGAGAGCAGCCGCGCCCGGACGATGACATCCGACCTCGCTATTGTCTCCTCCAACGTGGCCGGGCCGTGGTAAAGAGGCGGTGCGCCAAGTCCGCCGGTGGGAGCCCGTTCCGCGACGGAATTGCATCCCGCGGTGAACGTCAGCGCGGCTACGGCCAGGGCGAGGCACAACAACGGGAGAACGGCATTACGGTATCCCATGGTCCCGGACACGGTCATTGCCCGCCTCCTAATGAACCCTCACCCGGCCCGGCCCACCCCCAGGCCGTGCAAGACCTCCAGCCCATCTCCGCCGAGACTAAGCCCCAGGGCAGCCCCGTCCCGGTACATCTTCGCCAGTTGCCGCATGGTGTTGCCGTCGGGACGCTTGCCCGCTTGCCGGTGCACGGACAGTTCCTGCAGCGAGTCGTAGGCCCGGTCCACGTTCCAGCAGAACGACAGCAGCCAGGCCAGCTCACGCTCGTTCGACGGGGCCGGGATGTCGCCGAGGTCGTACAGCTCGTTGGCAACCTTGGTGTAGCGCAAAATCCCCGCCTTGTCCTGGGCGTCGCGGCCATAGTACCGCCTGCGGCTCAACTCCACCATCCGCCGTGCGTAGTCTTGTTCCCCGTAGATGCCCCTGGGCAGCCATTCCTGCCGCAGGTCCACAACCTCCCGTCCCCTGCCGTCCACGATGGCCACTGCCACGTCCGAACCCAATATCGGGTCGTGCTCGAACTTCACCGCCTCCCGCAGCAGCGCCTCCTGCAGCATCAGGGTAAGCTCCCTGGGGATTTTCTTGTACCGCGGCCCGCTGGCCTCGTCGTTGCTGTCCGCTCCCACTCCGCCGGTGTTGAAAACGTAGTACTCCTGGGGCATCCCTCCCCGCTCCAGTTCCTGCAGCACGTGCAACATCAGGTTGGCGTTGTCGTCCTCCAGCCCGATGATGAACGGGTCGGAGAAGTACTCCACGTAGGGCCTACCAATCGCCCCGGCGGCCGCCCCCATCTGCACCGCTTCCCCGTACATGAGTATCCGGATGTACTGCTTCAGCGTGGCCCGCCGCAGCGGCGGAATGATGGTGTTCTGGCGCATCACCGCCTGCCAGAAAACCCTGTCGGTATGCTCCATGGGAACGTGGACTGGGTCTTGCCCCCGAACGCCGGTTATGGCCTCGATGACGCCCCTGGTCCCTTTGCGAGTGATGAGCCGTGACCGGGACAGGGTCACCCGCATATTCCGCACCGGGTTGGAGAAGAAGTCGGGCTCCCAGGTACCTTCGTTCGATACCACCGGCACGTTCTCCAGGACCTCCTGGGAATTGGGGGCTTCTTTGGTCCCGCGGACCGCCTCGAATGTGATTGGGTCGTCTTTAGCGTTCAGGCCCGAGGGCATTGCGTAGAAGTTGTTTTCCGTGCCGTCGATTCCGTAGGGGATGGTGACGTGCCTTCCCCGGATCGTCGTCTGGATGGGCCAGTCCAGCGGTTGCAGCAGCACGATGTCGTCGTTCATCGGATAGACCCCCTCGTCGGGGTCCGGGGTCAGGCCCAACAGGGAGCCAAGCTCCGTGTTGGCCAGTTCCAGCATGATGGTCAGGGTGCTCTTGCCGTGAAGTGACGGCCCTATGGTCACCAGGGCCGTGGTCTTGCCGGAGCCGTGTATCGTCTTGGCCCGCGCCAGGCTCACCGCGCCCTGGATGGCCAGCCCCTTCTTCTGCTTTACCAGGAACATGGCCACGGACAGCGGTCCCATCTTGTGCTCCCCCACGTAGTCGAACCCCAGGTGCAGCGACAGCCCCTTGGTCGGGGCCTTGAACACCAGTTGGGTCATGCCGGCGGCCTGTAGCCGGTCCTTCAGTTCCGGGGGCAGGCCCAGGTCGTCCAGCCAGTGGGGAATCGACACCTCCATGATGTCCGGCGCTTCATTCTGCTGGTTGCCGGACAGCCCGAACGTAAGCTGCCGCCACATGAGGGGAACCTGCAGGTACCGCACGCCGAACAATAGTTGGCGGGCGTGGTAGGAGCGGCTGGGAGCGTCGCCGATCTGCCTGTCCGACTGGATGACGTCCTCGCCCGACTCCAACCGCCTCTCCAGGTACTCGTTGATATAGCCGAAGACCTCGGCGAACAGCGCCTGGTCTTCTTCGCTGAACGCCAGGGCGTCGCGGTTGGGCGTGAATCCGTCGACGAAATACTTGGTCAGGTCCGGCCGCCGCGCCACGCCCAGCTGGCTGAAGAACCCCAGTCCCTGGGTGTCCAGGCGGACGGCCGCGTCGGGCCACGCCCTGGCCGCCGCCTTGCGCTCCTCATTCGCCGCCTGGGCCTCCCGAGCAATCTCCCTGGCCTCGGCCAGCAGCTTGTCCTGCTGGTCAGCGGGCAAGTCCTGCAGGACTCGCATCTGGCTGACGAGCCATTCGTCGGGCGGGTTGTTGAGGGGGCTGCCGGGGCGGTGACCCTGCCTGGCCAGGGAGGTCAGGCGGTCTAGCTGCTGTGCGAACTCGGGGACAATAGCAGGCCCGCTCTTGGGGGAGGGAGTGTCCTGCGGACTCATAAAGTTATTTCCAAGATAACTAGTCTCGTATCCGGTACGTGACATAGGCGCTACTCTGGGACAATGCTACATGGCCGACCAACCCAAGTCAAAGCGGCCATGAGCCTGATTCTGCCCTGGCCTATACGGGTCATCGCCTGCTGAGGAACCATAACGCGCCGTAGTAGGCTACTATCCCATTTTCCACTGGCCAGACGCTGGTTTCCAAGTCCAAGAGGTTTCTGCTCATCGTTTCATCACTAGAGGTTGGATTAGGGCAGAATCCATAGCGTCACTCCGCTCGTTCAATCCCGTAAGGCGCGGCGCCGGGGTTGAGCTATCTAGCCCCCGGCCTCATTCATGTCTGCCGCAGAACCTCTATATCGACCATACGAAACTGACTTCATATATTGTCTACGCTCTCCGAAACCTACAGTTAGGTGCAATCGTCGCCGACTTTGGCGAATGATTTCGCATGGTGCCACGTACTCAGTCGAGCTATGGCGATCTGCGGCTTGAAACCTCGTCGTGGGGGAACGGTTACTCTCAACCTTGCGGTTGACATTCCGTCTACAGGCGACATAAACTCCCCGCCGTCAGCATGCCCTGAAGGTCGACGCCAACACCTGGTGGGGCTACACTTATACTTAAGCGGTCGTCATCGCATTCTCGGCCGTGTTCCTCACTGACTGGTATTCAGGGGGGATTAAAGATGAACATGGGCACCGTTCGTGTGCGGGGAAAGACACGATGCCGCTAGGTCCTGTGTGGCTGGTAGTCAGTCCCCTGTGGCTGGTAGGCTTCCTACTTGGCCCCTTGTTCCTAGCATTGAATCGTCGTCGCCGCCCGTCTAGGATGTTCACCACTCCCTGGGTGCACAAGACCACTGCCGCCTGGGTGTTCAACTACACCAACCGGGAGCGGAAAAAGCACGGACGGCAACCCTTTAAGCGTTACCTCATCCTGCAGTCAGCGGCCCAGGGGCACAGCGATTGGATGGCCAAACACAAGTATTCCCACACCGGCCATAAGGGTAGCACCCCGCATCAGCGAATCAAAACCCTGGGCTTCATCGGTGGAAGGACGGCGGAGAACATTCATAGTGTCCCGGTGCGGCGGGATAGAAGGCGGCTGGCCCGCCAGATGGTAGCCGACTGGATGAAGAGTCCGGGCCACCGACGCAACATCCTAGACCCCCAATTGGTCTACATAGGTATTGGGATTGCTCAGAAGGGCGATTGGGTGTACGGTACTCAGAATTTTGGTAGCTAACCCCCTTCCGCCTCAGCTGTATCCACACATACCGCGCACCCACGCGTGTTACGGCCGATTCACCCCCCAAAGTAAAGCGGCGCCCTCATTGACGCCGCTTTGACATGTGAGGACAAATAGTGTATCTAATTGCGCGGATCACTCCCCTTAAATTGCGCCGCAATCTAAGGCAATGAAGCCCAGGGGGTTGCTGTCAAGCAACCCATTGTTTCATTCCTCCAGCGGTTCGACAGGAACCTATCATCGACGCTAACCACGCGATTCGCCACTTCTCTGGGCCTTCGAGACCCGTCCACGGCGAATCGGCCGACCTCTAAACCCCGCCCTTGCCCACCTTGCAGACCCCGGCGCACGCCTGTTATTCTACGGCAGGCCGGTGCTCGAGCCCCTTCGGCCGAGCCCCCACCGGATTGCCCCGCATTCTGCCGGACCCAAGGACCTCAATGAGCCGTCTACGCCTGCTGTCTTGGAACGTCAACGGCCTCCGGGCCGTCCACCGCAAGGGATTTTTAGAGTGGTTCTCCGGTGAGAGCCCCGACATCCTCTGTCTCCAGGAGACCAAGATCTCCGAAGAGCAGCTCACCCCCGACTACCGCGAAATCAACGGATACGATTCCTACTTCTCCTGCGCTGAGAGAAAAGGTTACAGCGGCGTTGCCATATTCACCAACACCCCGCCGGTCAACGTGGAGTCCAAATTCGACGTCGATATCCTGGCCAACGAAGGCCGCGTCCTCATGGCCGACTACTGCCGCTTTACCCTGCTCAACGTCTACTTCCCCAACGGCCGTTCCTCCGCGGAGCGGCTGCAGTACAAGATGGACTTCTACGACGCCTTTCTGGAGTTCTCCGACGGCCTGGTGCAGCGCGGCAAAAACGTCGTGATTTGCGGGGACGTCAACACCGCCCATAAAGAGATCGACCTGGCCAGGCCCAAGGCCAACGAGAAAGTATCCGGCTTCCTCGCAGAAGAGCGGGCCTGGATCGACAAGCTGCTGGACCACGGGTACGTGGACACCCTGCGCATGTTCAACCAGGAACCAGGGCAGTACAGCTACTGGGACCAGATGAGCAAGGCCAGGGAGCGCAACGTGGGCTGGAGAATCGACTACTTCTTCGTCAACCAGGCCTTCACCCCCAGCGTCAAGGCCGGCTTCATTCTGCCCGATGTCATGGGCTCCGACCATTGCCCCGTGGGGATAGAAATAGAATGACGAGCCGGACGGGCACAACGAATTCGGTGGTGACGCCGGAAGCCGTCCAAATGGACCCACAAGCCCTGCAGCGGGTGGAGGCCCTGTTTCGAGACCAGATATCCCGGGGCGTCCATCCCGGAGCCGGCCTCGCGGTCTACCGGCGCGGCAAACTGGTCCTGGACCTCCAAGGCGGAGTAGCCGACGCGCGGTCTGGAAACCCGGTGACCGCCGAAACCATGTTCGTCCTCTACTCCTGCACCAAGCCCCTCACCGCCTCCTGCTTGCATCTGCTGTGGGAGCGCGGCCAGGTGGCCTGGGACGACCGGGTCGCCGACTACTGGCCGGGGTTCGGCCGCAACGGCAAGGACGCGGTTACCGTACGCCAGGTCTTGACCCATACGGCAGGCTTCCCCGATACCCCACCCGAGTTGTCCTGGGACCGGTGGCAGGACTGGGACTTCGTAGTCGAGACCATGGAAAGCCTCACGCCCCTTTACCAGCCCGGCAAGATCATCGCCTATCATCCCAGGAATTTCGGATGGATCATCGGCGAGCTTGTCCGGCGCATCGACGGCCGCCCCATCTCCCAGTTCCTGCGAGAAGAAATCACCGAACCGCTGGGCATGACTGACACCTACCTGGGACTCCCCGTATCCCTGGAACACCGCGTGTCCAGGGTCCACGCCACGGACGATTGCGACCGGCCCTCCATGCCCTCAACCTACAACAAGCCCGGCGTCCACCAGGCGGTCCAGCCGGCCGGAGGCGGCATTGCCGCCCCTCGCGACCTCGCCCGCTTCTTCGCCATGATGGCCGCCGGAGGCTCTTTAGACGGCGCTAGGATTCTTGGTAGTGATACAGTAACCGAGGTCACCGGCCTGCAAGTCGAGGGAATGGACCACACCGGCGGCCTCCACGTGCAACGCTCCCTTGGCCTTTCCTTGGCCGACAGGCGCATGGGGGCCAGGGACAAACTGACCGCCGGTTCCTTCGGCCATGCCGGCGCCGGCACCTCCATCGGTTGGGCCGACCCGGACTTGGGCCTGGCCGTCGCCTACGTCACCAACGGCTTCCGGGCCGAGAACTCCAACACCGAGAGGCTTTCCACCATCTCCCAGGCGGTGCGCGACGCCTGCCTGTGAGGCAATTCAATATCCTGTAACATAGAGTCTGTGGTACTGGTACGGTCACAAAAGGACGGCAACACACTCCAGCGCACGATTCCGGCCGGCGGGCCAAAAGGAGAAGAGACACATGGCAGGCGACAAGGAATCCTACACCCTGGAACTGAACCCCGACCACATGGACTTCCTCACGGCCACCAAGGACAAGTACACCATCGCCGATGAGAGCAAGGTCGTCCGCATAGCTCTGGACTACCTGTTCCTCAACGAGGACGTACAGGACATCTGCTTTACCGAGTTCCGGTGCCGCCGCTGCGGCGGGTAGCCACCACCCCACCCGCCCTTCCCTAGCGCACGCCCCACTGGCATAGCGCATGCCCCCACTGTCATTCCGAGCGTAGCGCAGCGGAGAGAGGAATCCAAAATGGTTGTTCACCGCCGGCGTGGCGTTTCCTGCGGGGCCGCGCCGTGGAGACGTCCTATAACCGGGGTAGGGGGCAGGGACCTTTAGATTCCTCGTCGCAGGCTCCCCGGAATGACAAGGTGGGGCCTGAGCGGCACAGTCCCTCCGCTCGCGCCGACCCCGCCCCAACCCGTCATTCCCGCGGAGGCGGGAATCTAGAACCCTGGCCCTCACGTGCCTTGGGCCTGTCGAACGAGCGCTACAGGGAAACCGAATACCCAGCCCGGCCTGAGGCCGGTAGCCCGTCCGTTCGTCCTGACCCCGTCCTGAGGTTCTCGAAGGAGGTTCTCGAAGGGGGAACGGACGGGCGGCGGCGCTGAGGGGATAGCCTGGGCTATCCCTAAGCCTTCGCCTCGACCGCCTCCAGGGCCAGCCGGTACCCGTAGACCCCGAACCCGTACACCAATCCCTTGCAGACGGCTTGTATCGTGGAGGTCAAACCCCGGGCCGAGGGGTTCGTGACGTGGAGCTCGATCACCGGGTACTTCACCTGCTGTATGGCCATCGGCAGCGGCCCCGCGGAAGCGCCGAATCCTGCCGGGTTGAAAATCGCCGCATCGAAGTCCCGGTCGTGGGCATCGTACAGGGCGTTTACAACCTCCCCGGCGATGTTGGAGTGAAATATCTCGATATCAACCCCCAATTCTTCGGCGTAGCCCCGGATCTCGTCGTTGATTTCCTCCAACGTCGCCGGGCCGAACAGGTCCACCTGGGCCTTGCCTCGCATGTTCATGCCGGCGCCGTGAATCACCAGTACCTTGGTCATCTCTAGTCACCTCGCTCTTTGCTACGGGTATTCGCGCACCTCTTCACTCCGCTAATATAGCCGTATGTTTCCAATCGACACAAGCCTGGAACAATATCGAAGGCGTCCCCGCCCCGGGACTCGCCAACCCGTAGCGCCCGCTTTACATAATGCAACACGGCCACGCTGAAAGAGTAACCACCTGGGCCTTCCCTCCCGGGTCCCAGCCCCTGCCGCTGATAATCGCCCATCGCGGCGACCTGGGCCGCGCCCCTGAAAACACCCTCCCGGCATTCCGGCGGGCCGTGGAGGCAGGCGCTGACGGCGTGGAGTTGGACGTTCGGCTCACCAAAGACGGCCAACTGGTGGTCTTTCACGACCACAACCTGGACCGCACCAGCAACGGCGCCGGCCCGGTAAATCACTCCACCCTGGCCGAAGTCCGGTCGCTGGACGTGGGTTCCTGGTTCGACCCCAAGTTCCAGGGCGAGACCGCACCGACCCTGGACGAAGTCTTCGAAACCTTGCCTCCCGGCTACCTGATCAACGTCGAGATGAAAGTTGTCATGAGGGGCACAAAGCAGATAGCCCGCCTGGTGGCCGAGGCCATCAGGCGCCACAACCGCTGGGACAGCACGTTGGTGGCCAGCTTCAACCCTCTGGCCCTGTATCACCTGCGCCGGCTGGAACCCCGCGTTTGCCGCGGGTACATCTGGTCCAAGAGGCACCCCTTCCCCATACGCTCCCGCTGCTTCAGCCCCCTGGTGTCCGCCCACTGGTACGATCCGGCCAACGACTCCTATAACCGGAAGCTGCACCGCAGCGCGCAGCGCAGAGGCGTCCGAATGCTGGCCTGGGACCTGGACTTTGACCGGGACCTGCAAGCCATGGCGTCGGTCCATCTCGACGCAACCGTCACCGACGCCCTAACCCAAATGGTCCAAGAAAAGCAGGCCCTAGCCCAACAAATACCCTAGCCGCTGCCAACCCGCCGACTGCCCTGGGGCCTCGCCACACAACTGACAATCCACGCCATTCCATGTCATTCCGAGGAGCTTGCGACGAGGAATCTAAAAGTTCCTGCCCTAAATCGGGTTGAAGGATCCCTACAACGCACTGGGCCGCGGGGAACGCCACTGCGGTGGTGAGCAACCGCTTTAGATTCCTCGTCGCAAGCTCCTCGGAATGACAGGCAGGGGCATGTGGGAAGTAGCCCGTCCGTTCGACTCCGCACTCCCGCCCGTCATTCCGGCCACCGAGCCGGAATCCAGAGCGCCCATTTACCAACACCGCGGCATTCCAGCCAGCAGCCCGTCCATTCGCCCTGAGGTTCTCGAAGCGCCTGCCCTTAGCTCATCGAAGGCCCTGCCCAAATGGTAGCCCGTCCGTTCGTCCAGAATCTATCGAAGGCCCTGCCCAAATGGTAGCCCGTCCGTTCGTCTTGAGGCTCTCGAAGGGCCCAACCACTCGCCCTGGGGAAGTAGCCCGTCCGTTCGTCCTGAGGGACATCGAAGGGGGAACGGACGGGCGGCGGTGGCTATAGCGGCCTCGCCCCGCCCCCCAAACTCCCCCCAAAAGTGGTACAATATACCTTGGCACTCTCCGCGCCAAAATTCTTGCTTCCATCGGTTGCCCGGCGCATGTCGGGCGGGACGGTTAATATAGCCTATCAGATAATACGTGCGGTCGGCGTAGTCGCTGCGTCAATTCACCGGATGTCGGGTCGGGGAACCGTCGGGGTATGAAATGACCGTTGTCGACGACATAAAGAGCCGGCTGGACATCCTCGACGTTGTCTCCCAGCACGTCGCTTTGCAACGCTCGGGGCGCAGCTACCGGGCCAACTGCCCCTTTCACCAGGAAAGGACTCCGTCCTTTCACGTCTTTCCCGATCGCCAAACTTGGCGGTGCTTCGGGGCTTGCGCCACCGGCGGCGACGTATTCTCCTTTGCCATGCGGGCCGGGAACCTGGAATTCCGAGAGGCCTTGCAACAGTTGGCCCAGCAGGCCGGCGTCACCTTGCCCAGCCGGGAGCGGCGCTCCAACCAGGAACATGCCCTGCAGATTAACGAGGCCGCCCTGGCCTACTTTCAGCAGCTATTGTTCTCTCAACAGGGAAGCGGCGCCAGGCAATACCTGCAGGAACGGGGAATATCCGACGAGTCCATTAAGACCTTCGAGTTGGGGCTTAGTCCCCGCGACGGCGAGTCGCTAAAGAACCACCTGCTCGGCGCCGGCTATGGGGCCCAGCAAATTGCCGAGGCCGGGTTGGTCTCCATCGGCGACAACGGCAGGTCCCGCGACCTGTTCCGCAACCGCCTTATTATTCCCATCAGGAACAGCCGGGGCGATCTGGGAGGCTTCGGAGGGCGCTCCCTCGACGAGTCCAACCCCAAGTATCTGAATTCGCCCAGGACAGCCCTATTCGACAAGGGACGAATTCTTTACGGCTTGCACCTGGCAAAGGGTCCCGCTGCCGACCAGGGGCTGGTCATCGTCGAAGGATATATGGACGTGATTACGGCCCACCAGCACGGCTTTGCCAACGTGGCGGCGTCCATGGGCACCGCCCTCACCCAGGGGCAGGTGGAGGAGGTCCTCCGCGTAACTTCCGACGTCACCATGGCATTGGACCCCGACGCCGCGGGCCAGCAGGCTACCCTGCGCAGCCTGGAATCCTCCTGGCAGGTATTCCAGTCCTCGGTGGCCGGCCAGTCAAGGGGCACCACTTTGTATCAACGCCAGCAGGCCCTGGAACTGAAGATTGCGGTCCTGCCCGAGGGCCGGGACCCCGACGACCTGATTCGCCAGTCCCCGGAGGAATGGGTCCGGCTCATCGATGCCGCCAAATCTTACGTGCAGTACCTGCTTGAGGCCCTGTCGGCCCAGGTTGACCCGTCGACGCCCCAGGGCAAGACCCGGGTGGTGGAGATGGTCTTTCCCTTGATCGCCGCCGTGCCCGACCCGGCGCAGCAGGACCACTACTTCCAAGCCCTGGCCAAGCATCTGGAGGTTAGCCCGGACACGCTTCAGGCCTCGGTGGGAAGGCCCTCCATGCCCCGCCGCAGCCGGGCGCCGCGGTCCCAGACCAGGGGCGCCACCCCGTCGCCCTTTGCCAAGCTGGAACGGGATCCGCTGGAGGACTACTGCCTGGCCTTGCTTTTGCAAAACGCCGATTTTGCAGACCTGGGGAAGGAACTCAGGCCCGAGTACTTCCGCCGGCTGGAGAACCGGGAAATATTCAATGAATGGCGCCGGCAGTCCCAGGTCAATCAATTTGAAGGAGCCGGCGACGCCCTGAATGGCCGGGTCGATGCCGAGTTGGCGGATCACCTGGAGTCCCTCGTCCGAAAATCGTTGCCTCCCCTCGACCTCCCAAGAAGGCGCCGCGCCATGCAGGACGCGGTAAGCCGCCTGGAGGAACGTTATCTGCGGGAGCTCAAGACGGAAGAAGGGATCAGGTTCGCCGAGACCCCTCCTGAGTTGGAGGATGACTCGGACCAACTGGCGCTTGAAGTCAATCGCCAACTAAAGGAAAACCAGGGCAAGCGAGGCTCCCTGGCATTGGAAAACAGGCACAGAGGTAGATAGAGACATGATTCGACGCAACAACAGCCGGGAACTGAATCCGGAAGACTACCTGGAGACATCTGAAGACACCGACCGTATCCTGGACATGTACCGCGGCGTCAAGGAGGCTTCGGAGGACGAGTCCATCGGCGCAAGCAATGGCCTGACCAGGCCGGCCGTCGACGTTGCGGTGGAGGAAGCGGCCGAGGAGCAGTGGGATGACGCTTCCACCGAGGAAAAGTCCCCTGATCAGGCAAGTGAAACCCCCGGTGAGACTGAAGGCGAAGAAGTGGACTGGGAACCGGAGACCGTCGAGGTCCTGGACGACCCGGTCAGGATGTACCTGCGTGAGATAGGCCGGGTAAGGCTGTTGACCTCCAGCGACGAGCGGGTGCTGGCCCGCAAGATTGAGGGAGGCAAGCACCTGCAAGCCCTGCGGAAGGAATTCGAGGAAGCCGTAGGCCGGCCCCCCCGGTCCTGGGAGGCTAGCCGGACGCTGCTGCTGCGGATGGTCGCCGCCGCGCCTTTGGTGGCCGCCCTGTGCAAGGACTTGGGGCTGCCCGGCGACTTGAAGCTGTCCCAAATTGCGGGCAATCCTACGCTGCGCGACGCCATCGACGCCGAGGTCTCTCCCGAGTTGCAGGCCGCGGTGGCCGAAGACTTGGGCCAGGAGATCGAGAATGTCTACGCCCAGATCGTGAACCTGTCCCTCAGCAGTTGGCTGCTCCCTCCCGATGCCGCTGATGTGTTAAACGACTGCACCTTGGACCAGGTGGAAAAATCTTTGGAGCAGCCGGCATGCTCCGAGGAATTGCAGCGCAAGGAACCCCTGTTCAGAGGGTATTTCCGGCGCGTAGATGCAGACGCCGCCCGCTCCCAGGCTCATCTAACCGAGGCCAACCTGCGGTTGGTGGTCAGTGTCGCCAAGAAGTACATCGGGCGGGGAATGGCCCTTCTGGACATGATCCAAGAAGGCAACATCGGCTTGATACGGGCCGTCGAAAAGTTCGACTACCGCAAGGGCTACAAGTTCAGCACCTACGCAACCTGGTGGATACGCCAGGCCATCACCCGGGCCATCGCCGACCAGGCCCGCACCATTCGCATACCCGTCCACATGGTTGAGACCATCAACAAGCTGATGCGCCAGCACCGGCGGTTGCTCCAGGAGTACGGGCGCGAGCCCACCCCCGAGGAAATCGGCGTTGCCATGGAAATCGGCCCCGAAAAAGTGGAAGAAATAATGAAGATCTCCCAGGAGCCGGTCTCCCTGGAAACCCCCATAGGCGAGGAAGAGGACTCTCACCTTGGAGACTTCATTGAAGACCGCAACGCACCCGCGCCCGCCGATGCCGCTTCCATTCAGCTCTTGAAGGAGCAGGTGGACGAGGTGTTGAACACCCTTACCGACCGGGAGTCTCGCGTGCTGCAACTGCGCTTCGGCTTGGAAGACGGCCGCAGCCGCACCCTGGAAGAGGTTGGCAGGGAGTTTGGGGTCACCCGTGAGCGCATCCGCCAGATAGAGGCCAAGGCCCTGCGCAAGCTGCGCCATCCCACCCGCTCCCGCAAGCTTAAGGACTACTTGGAATAGAAGCCAAGGCCCTGCGCAAGCTGCGCCATCCCACCCGCTCCCGTAAGCTTAAGGACTACTTGGAATAAAAGCCAAGGCCCTGCGCAAGCTACGCCATCCCACCCGCTCCCGCAAGCTTAAAGACTACTTGGAATAAAAGCCAAGGCCCTGCGCAAGCTGCGCCATCCCACCTGCTCCCGCAAGCTTAAGGACTACTTGGAATAAAAGCCAAGGCCCTATCGGCAAAAGACGTTCTTAGCTGACCGGCGGTTTTCTCCTCCAAACTCGTCAATCGACGCAGTCTAATTTATTGTTTGCGCCAAAATCACGGTGCTATACTCGCCTAGAGGTTCGCTCGGGAGGGGTTTCAGTGGAAGAGCCGGTCACACCCAAGTGTTTAAGTTGCGAAATCGGACAGTTGGTGCCATTGTCGGACTACGGCGGTCAGGGCGCTTCTGTCCATTACAAGGCGTGGGTCTGCACAAACCCGTCCTGTGGGTTTAACCTCAAGATCCGCAATGGCGACATTTACGTCAACGAGCCCATAACCCCCGGCAGCTTGAACTCACCTAGAGTGCGTTAGGGCTTTCCCCGGATAATTCCCGTTTTTGCCCCTCGGGTTTTCCTGACACATTCAGGTCTGGCGGCAGATGGGTGGTGGTGATGAACGAAGGGACGCCTGTCCAACTTAATTTCCAGGGATTCGCCGGCTATTCCCCGTGGGGAATAGGTAGCCCCGTGAAGAAGAGGTAGCATGGAAGCCGGATACGACTATTTATTGCTCCGAGGTGGTTTTAGGCAGCAGCTTGCCAAATATGCGGGCATTGGCCTGATTGCCCTTGGAGTCATGCTGCTGGCCTCCGGCGGAGCTTACTATGGCTACGCCGCGGTTGCCGGGGCCGGTTTGGAAAACCTGAATGCCGCTGCCCCCGGGCCGGTGGGTCCGGCGCCCGGACTCGTCGCAGCCATTGGAGAACCCGGCGGTACGGACCAGGAGCCCACAGACCGGGCCAGGCTGGTGCCGCCCTCTTCCCCGTCCAATATAGGTTATGAGCCTGGGTCCTCAGCCGACGCTTGGGATTTCAGGGAATGGAGCAACCCCTGGGACTTTGAGTCCATAGATTTTGGAAACTCGATGTTCCAAGGCTTCACTCCCGTGGACTTCGGCAGCCCAGCTTTCGACGACGTTCTGCCTTCCGCTACCAGGTTGATAGTGCCCGGCACCGGCATCGACTCCACCGTCGATGAACTGCAAATCCTGGACCTGGGCGGCAGCCGGGCCTACGAGACTCCGGCCAACACTATTGGCCACCTCGCTGATACCGCCAACGCCGGCGAGATGGGCAGCTCCTGGTTCTTCGGCCACACCCAGAGTCTCATCGGTGGGGAGGGTTCGGTGTTCTCCGACCTCACCAAGATACCCGAGATGCTGAACAACGGCGAAAACGTCTTCATCATCGCCGATAACGGTGACCACCAATTCCTCTATCGCGTCACGTCGTCCGACGTGGTCCACCAAGAGGACTTCTCTCAAGGCGATTTGCATCAGTACGAGACCGGGCTGGCCTCTATACACCTGGTGTCGTGCGTGCCCAGCTGGGTCTACGACCACCGTCTCATCGTTACCGGCGAGCTAATCGCCCAACGGGACAACGTTTAGCCTGTCCGACCCATCACGTCCGGCGAGTCGGTCGCCCGGACAGGACAACCGCTAAGAGTACTACGTTTAGTCGAGACTGCTTGTTTCGGTTCGCTGGATGCGCAGCTTGCGTAGGCGGCGTCCCAGAATGGACACCACCCTGATTTCCAGGTTGTCTGTCGTCACCACGTCGCCCACCTGTGGAATTCTGCCCAGGCTGTGGTAAACGTATCCGCCGACGGTGTCCACGTCGGGGCTGTCTATGCTGGTCCCGAACATCTCATCGACGTCGTCCGTGGTAACGCCCGCGTCGACAACCACCGCCCCGTCCGGTTGGCGCACTATTTCGGCTTCTTTGGTGCGTGAAAACTCGTCCTCGATTTCACCCACTATCTCTTCCAGCACGTCTTCCATCGTGACCAGGCCTTCGGTCCCGCCGTATTCGTCTACCACCAACGCCATCTGAACGCCGCGCTCCTGCAACTCCTCCAACAGGTCGTCAATACGCTTCGTCTCCGGGATGACAAAAGCCTCGCGGAGTAGGTCGCGGATGTCCGCCGTGATGTCGCCCCCGGCTATGGCCTCCATCACGTCCCTGGAATGGATGATGCCCAATATTTTGTCGGTGGTGTCTTCGTACACGGGCAGCCTGCTGTGCCCGCTCTTGACCATCAGCTTGGAGACTTGCACCAGGCTGGCGTCGGCCGCCACCGCCAGCATGTCCAGCCGGGGCACCATGATCTCCCTCGCCGTGGTGACGTCCAGCCGCAGTATCGACCGCAGCATCTCCCGGTCCCGCTGGTCCAGGCTCACCAGGTCCGCCTCCGTGATGGCTGGGTCGCTGGAGGCGTCTCCGTTGCCGTTATCGGCGGCGGGCCCGTTGGACCCTGGTAAAGGCCCTCTTGGGCTCGTCCAGATCACCAGTCGGGTCAAAGTCCTGCCCCATGGCGAGTCGGCCCAACCCGGACGCTTGACCACCAAGCCCAGGGCCTGGTCCGTGGCGGCTAAGAACAGCAGCAGGCCCAGGGCCAGTAACGATGCCGGCCACCAGGCAAAGGTCCCGGTGCTGTGAATTAGCGCCAGGCCCGATAGGGCGCAGGCTATCACGCAGGCGTACTTGAGCCACGATACCAGCGACTCGCGCCATCTGGGTGATCTGCCAATGGAAGAGGCCGCAGGGGTCGGTCTGCCGGCGTGGTGGGCCAGGCTCAGGTAAGCGAAGAAGAGGAGAAACGCAACGAAGACCAGGGTTGATGGTAAGTTGTCTGTGTCCACTACCTTACCCCTCCCGGCTGGGAAGGCCCGGACGGCTCCGGAAATCCGTCGTAGCCGGGAGGTCAGTCGGCGGTCGTTTGAATCCTCCTTATTCTAGCAGGAACGCCGACGGCCAGTCTACCGGGGGGAACGTCCGCCGTTACCACCGCCCCGGCGCCCGTGGAAGCCCCCGCTCCCACTGTCACCGGGGCCACCAGCATGGTGTCGCACCCCACGAACGCACCCGCTTCGACCACCGTCCGGTGCTTGCTCTCTCCGTCGTAGTTGCAGGTGACCATGCCCGCGCCCAGGTTCGCTTCAGCGCCTATCGATGCGTCGCCCACGTACCCGAAGTGGCCCATCATCGCCCCGCGGCCCAGCCTGCTCTCCTTGATTTCGGCAAAATTGCCCACGTGCACCCCGGACTCCAGATGAGTGCCGGGCCGCAGGTGGCTGAACGGCCCTACGCTGACGCCGTCCTCCAGTGCCGCTCCCTCCAGCATCGACGCAATAACCCTGCATCCGTCGCCTATCTTTGAGTCGCGTATCACCGAACCCGGTCCGATTTCGCACGCCGCGCCAATTTCGGTTCCGCCCATCAGCATGGTGTTGGGCAGCAGCACGGTGTCCTGACCTATAACCGCGTCGGCGTCGATGAAGACGGACTCTGGATCGCTCATGCTAACGCCGGCCAGCATCCACTCGTTGCGAATTCGTTGCCGCAGTACACCTTCCGCCTGCGCCAGTTGTACCCTGTTGTTGACCCCCTGCAACTCTCCCAGGTCTCGGACGGCCACGCCAACAACCTCCCGTCCTGCTGCGGCCCCCACAGCGGCCAAGTCCGTGAGGTACTTCTCACCCGTGCGTCCGGCAGAGATGCCGTCCAGGCTGTCCCGAAGCCACGACGCCGAAAAGGCATAGACTCCCCCGTTGGTCTCCCCGGGTTCATCCGGCTCATGCTTGCCGTCGCCGGCTTCCACTATGCCGGTTATCCTTCCCGACTGGTCCCTCACCACACGCCCCAGGTCGCCAACCGCCGGGACGCTTCCCGCCAGAATTGACATAACCGCACCGCGATCCAGGTGGGACTCCATTAGTTCCTCTACCGTGCCCGGCCTTATCAGCGGGGTGTCGCCGTACAGCACCGCCAGGTGGTCGGCCTTGCCCGCCAGGGCCTCCCGCGCTTGGGACAAGGCCTCGCCGGTTCCCCTGGGCTCGGCTTGCACCACGTATTCCACTGCGTCTCCCAGCAGCCCTTGCACCTCTGCGCCGTTGGCCGGAGAGACAACCACCGCGATTCGCTCGACCCCCAGTTGCTGCAGCAGCTCCACCGGGTAGCGGACCATCTCCTTGCCGCACACAGGGTGAAGCGCCTTGGGAATGCGAGATTTCATTCTCTCCCCGGCTCCGGCTGCCAGTACGACTCCAGCCCACTGGACCATAGGACACCTCTCTGCAATTCTAGTCCCGGTTGACCCGATTTCGCAGATAATAGCATAACCGTGGCGCCATACCCCTCGCCTCACCCCTCTCTGGGCGCGCCGCTGCGACCCCGCAAGGCCTTATGCCCTCCACCGGTAGGTGCGAAAAATCTTTCGCCCGCCCGCCCCCGACCACCAATCCCAATCCCCGCCATCCCCTCAACCCAACCCGTAATTCCCGTGCCTGCACCCAACGAGCCCGTCCGTTCGTCCTGAGGTTCTCGAAGGGGGAACGGACGGGCGGCGGGGCGGGAATCCATATTGCGCCATCAACCACCCATGCTCTATCATTCCGCCACGGCCGCCCGGTCTTAGCTCCTTCGAGAACCTATGGAGGCATCGATGCCCCAACCCCACGAACTAACCATAGCCCAAGCCGCCCACCGCATCCGGGAAGGCCGGCTGTCCCCCGTTGACCTCATGGAGTCCTTGCTGGCCCGCATCGACCGCCTCGAACCCAGGTTGAAAGCCTGGGTCTACCTGGACGCCGAGACAGCCCTGGCCGAAGCCAAGCAAAAAAGCAAGGACTTGCTGGAAGGCGGAGAAATCGGCCCCCTCCACGGCGTGCCCGTCGGCGTCAAGGACATCTACTACACGGCGGGTATTCCCACCACCGCCTGCTCCAAGGTCTACGCCGATTTCGTCCCCGACTTCGACGCTGCCTCTGTGTCCCTGCTGAAAGACTCCGGCGCCATCATCCTGGGCAAGACCGTCACCACTGAATTCGCCTGCCTCGACCCGTCGCCCACCCTGAACCCTTGGGACCCGGCCCATACCCCAGGCGGCTCCAGCAGCGGCTCGGCGGTAGCCGTAGCCGCCGGCATGTGCCCGGCCGCCCTGGGATCCCAGACCGTCGGCTCCGTGCTCCGCCCCGCCTCCTACAACGGCGTGGTCGGCCTCAAGCCCACCTTTGGGCGGGTCAGCCGCCGCGGCGTCATTCCCGTCAGTTGGTCCCTGGACACCGTGGGATGGATGACCCGCACCGTGGAAGACTCGGCCCTGCTCCTGCAGCTCATGGCCGGCCCCGACCCCCAGGACCCCGCCGCCTCCCGCCGTGAGCCGGACGACTACTTGGCCGTATTGGACTCGCCCCGACCTCCTCGCATCGGGTTGCTTACCGGGTTCTTCCACGATAACGCCGACTCTGAGACCAGGCGGCACATGGCCCTTGTCGTTGACCGGTTGAGCAAGGCCGGGGCCATCGTAGAGGAACTGCCGCCGCCCGACGGCATCGAGGACTCCATGAGAGACCAGCGGACCATCATGGCCGTCGAGGCCGCCGCCTTCCACGAACCCATGTACCGCAGGCAGTCCCAGGACTACCAGCCCATGTTGAGGGAGATGCTGCGCCGCGGCCTGGAGACCGACGGCGTCAAGTATTCCAGGGCCCTGGAGAGTCGCACCCGGTTCATCGCTGGAGCCGACTCGCTGGCCGAAAAGGCCGACGTGCTGCTCACTCCCACCACTCCGACGCCTGCCCTCGCCGACCTCACCAATACCGGCAACCCGCTATTCCAGGGGCCCTGGACTTACTGCGGCCTACCCGCCATAACCCTTCCCTCCGGCCTCTCCGAATCCGGTCTGCCCTTGGGCATCCAGCTGGTCTCGTCCCGCTTCCAGGAGCCCACCCTGTTGGCGGCCGCCCGTTGGTGCGAGTCCGTCCTCGACGTCAGCCTCTCCCCTCCCTTGGGGGATTGACCAGGGGCCGGCCTGGTCCCGGGCTTGTCGATACCTGAAGACGGCTCTCCTTAAGTGCGCACTCCAATTGAAAAACCCCAAGGCCTATGCTAACGTTAGCCTCCAGGCGGCGCTTGCTTGCATTTGGCCGTCCACCGTTGCCGATGGCGCGGATGCCTAGCTGAGCGCTGGACCCGTGAAAGACATAGCCTACAACTTCCGCTTCTCCCCCAATCCCAACCAGGCCCACCTCATCGACTGGCTCCCCTGGGGTCAAGAAGCTTTCTCCAAGGCCCAAGCGGAAAACAAGCCTGTCCTCTTGGCCGTCTCCGCCGTGTGGTGCTACTGGTGCCACGTTATGGACGAGACCACCTACTCCGACCCCGCCGTCGCCGACTTCATCGGCCAAAACTTCATCGCCGTCCGCGTGGACAGCGACCACCGCCCCGACGTGAACACCCGCTACAACGTCGGCGGCTGGCCCACCACCGCTTTCCTCACCGGCCACGGCGGCTTTATCGGCGGCGCCACCTACCTGCCGCCCGACCAGTTCCTGGCTATGCTGGCCGAGGTCAAAGACGCCTACCGGGAAGACAAGCCCAGGGTCTACGAGCACGCCCGGGAAATGCTGCGCCTCAGGAAAGAGCATACCTCCCGCGTCGCCGCCGGCCCCGAGATCACACCGTCACTCTTGGACCGCGCCGCCAGGACCGTAGCCGGGGCCTATGACCCCGCCAACGGCGGCTTCGGAGAGGAACCCAAGTTCCCCAACGCCCGCATCCTCGCGCTGCTGGCCCACCTTGTCCGCACCACCGGCGAGGACTTCTATCGCGTCATGCTGCGCAAGACCCTCGACCGCATGGCCGGAAGCAGCCTATGGGACCATGAAGAGGGCGGTTTTTTCCGCTACTGCGCTGGCGCCGACTGGTCCCAGTGCCAGCGGGAAAAGATGCTGGAGGACAACCTGCACCTCGCCCGCGTATATCTCGACGCCTGGCAGGTGCTAAATGAGCCCCGTTACCGGGACGTCGCCGAGGGCGCCATAGACTACGCTTTGAACAACCTGCTGGACGACGGCGCGCCGCTGCTCCACGGCAGTCAAGGTGCCCATTCCGACTACTTCGCCTTGCCTTTAGGGGCCCGGCGGCAGCAATCACCACCGCCGGTGGACCCGTCCTGCTACGCCGACTCCAATGCCTTGGCGGTATTCGTGTTTCTGGAAGCGTCCTACTCTTTGGACCGTCCCCATTTACGTCAGCGCGCATTGGACCTGTTGGCTGCCCTGGATCAAGCAGCCCAGGACGGCCGCTTTAGCCATGTATTCAGCCCCGCCGCATCCACCGAAGTCCCAGCATTCCTCGGGGACTGGGCCCACCTGCTCAACGCTCTGGTGAAGGCCCACGGCTGCACCGGCGACCCAGCCTACCTCCAGCGTGCCAAGTCCGTCGCCCTGGAAATTGTCGACCGGTTCGTCGACCAGGCCAACGGCGGGTTCTTCGACGCTGAACTCGATCCCAACGCCGTCGGTTACCTGCGGGAGCGGGAAAAGCCCTGCGCCGAAAACCTGACGGCTGCGCTGGCCTTGCTGAAGCTGAGTTGGGCCGCCAACGACGACGACTACCGCGGCTTGGCCGAAGCCACTCTCAGCGCCTTCGCCAACACCTTTAGGGAAAACGGCGAGTTCGTCGGCGCTTACGGACTGCTGGTAGACCTCTGGTTCAACCGCCCGGTGGAAATCACCGTCGAAGGCACGGCCGGCGACCCCGGGACTTTGCAACTGCTCCAGGCCGCGGCCAACGTCCCCTACCCCAGCCTGCATATAAAGCCGGCGCTGTCTGGGGACTTCCGGCCCCCGGCCAGGGCCCTGGTCTGCCTGGATACCCTGTGCCTGCCGCCGGTAACCGACCCGGCTGAGTTGGCCGCAACGGTAACCGCTGTGCTGGCCAACCAGGAAGGCGTAGGCGGCCACATATTCCAACAGTTCCCTGCCGTGTAACCGGCGATGCCAAGGCACATATCACTAGGAGAATGACAGATTGCTAAGGACCGCTGATTGCGGCGCCCTCCGGGCGGAACACGTCGACAGCCGCTGCACTTTGGCCGGGTGGGTCAGCCGCAGGCGCGACCACGGCGGCGTCATCTTCGTAGACCTGCGCGACCGCTCCGGAATCGTCCAGGTGGTGTTCAATCCCGAACTGTCCGCCGCGGCGTACCGGACGGCCGAGCAACTGCGCCCCGAGTGGGTGATACAGGTGAAAGGCGCGGTCAAGCGTCGGCCCGCCGGCAGCGAGAACCCCGCCGTCGCCTCCGGCGACGTGGAAGTGTTCGCCGACGAGGTTACCGTGCTCAACCAAGCGCATACGCCCCCCTTCTACATTGCTGAGGACTCCGGGGCCGACGAGAGCCTGCGGCTGCGCTACCGCTACCTCGACCTGCGCCGCTCCACCATGCAGCGCAACCTGGAACTCCGCCACAAGGTAATCAAGTTCATCCGGGACTTTCTCGACGCTCGCGGCTTCCTGGAAATCGAAACGCCCATCTTGATCAAGAGCACGCCCGAAGGCGCCCGGGACTTCCTCGTCCCCAGCCGCCTCCAGCCCGGTAATTTCTACGCCTTGCCCCAGTCGCCCCAGCAGCTAAAACAGCTCTTGATGGTCTCCGGATTCGAGAGGTACTTCCAGATTGCCCGCTGCTTCCGCGACGAGGACCTGCGGGCCGACCGCCAGCCTGAGTTCACCCAGCTCGACCTTGAAATGAGCTTCGTCGACGAAGAAGACATCCTCCAGTTGACCGAGGAGCTCTATACCGGCCTCATCGAACACGCCGCCCCAGAGAAGAATCTGCTGAATCCCTTCCCGCGGTTGACCTACAAAGAGGCCATGGACCGCTACGGCGCCGACAAGCCCGACCTCAGGTTCGGCATGGAAATGACCGACGTCAGCGACCTGGCCGCCCAGACCGAGTTCCGGGTGTTTCTTTCCACCGTCGAAAAGGGCGGCATCGTCAAGGGCTTTGTCGTCAAGGGTCAGGGAGGCATGTCCGGGGGCGGCTTGCGCGAACTTGAGGCCGTGGCCCGCGAGGCTGGCGCCGGAGGCATGAGCCACCTGCGCTTCCGGGGTGAAGGGTCTCTTGATGACTTGACCGCCGACGAGGTCCTGGCGTCCGCCGGGCTGCGCATGCCCGTGGATTGGAGCATGCGCCTCGCTCGCCGCATGGGCGCCGAGCCTGGAGACTTGGTTCTGCTCATGGCCGGACCGGAAAAGCAGGCCAACCAGTGGCTGGCCACCATGCGCAACCACCTGGGCCATCATCTTGGCCTGGCCGATCCCCAAGCCCTGGCCTTCGCCTTCGTCACCCGCTTTCCCCTGTTCCTGTGGGACGAGGAGGCCAAGCGCTGGGACTCCTCCCACCACCCCTTCACCGCCCCTGTGCAAGGTCAGGAGAGCCTGCTGGACGGAGAGGGTCTTGGGACCATCGAGTCCCAGGCCTACGACCTGGTGTGCAACGGCTCAGAGTTGGCCAGCGGCAGCATACGTATCCACCGCCGGGACTTGCAGGAAAAGGTCTTCGCTGTCCTGGGCTACGCCAAAGACGAAATCGACAGCCGGTTCTCCCAGTTGCTCGAAGCCTTCGAGTTCGGGGCCCCTCCCCACGGCGGCATCGCTCCCGGCATAGACCGCCTCGTCGCCATCCTCTCCGGCTCCACGTCCATCAGGGACGTAATAGCCTTCCCCAAGACCCAGAGCGGAGCAGACCTCCTCTTCGACGCCCCAGCCCCCGTGTCCCCCGCCCAACTGCAAGAGCTCTCCCTGCGCATCGAGGACTCGCCTAAGAAGGGCTAGGTGATTCTGGCCTGCCGGAAATAGCCCCCGCCATTCCCGCGCCCACCCGTCATTCCGGCGAAAGCCGGAATCCAGCCCCCCGTCATCCCAGCCCCCCAACCCGCCACTCCATCGCCCGAAAACCATCACGCCGCCTGCGACGAGGCTGGCCGTTCGTCCTGAGCCTGTCCTGAGGTTCACGAAGGGGGAAATCGAAGGGCGCACCGACAGCCGGGGTTGTGGACAGGTCTCCGAAACCGGCGAGCTCAGCCGCAACCTTAACCCCCGTCATCCCCGTCCCCAACACGTCATTCCCGCGGAGGCGGGAATCTAAAACCCTGGCCCCCATGCACCCTGGGCCCGTAGAACGGGCGCGACTGAAAAGTCGCAAATATCGAGTCTGGCCTGCAACGAGGCTGGCCGTTCGTCCTGAGGGAAATCGAAGGGCGCACGGACAGCCGGGGCCTGTCCTCAGGGAAATCGAAGGGGGAACTGGGTGCGCCAAGTACCCTCTCCCCCACGCCGGGGAGGGAGACGCACCATTTACGCAGAGTTGCTCATGCTTAGCATGCTCTGCCTGAGTCGTTAAACGCGTAGTACTAGCGTAATCAACAAGCCGATTTGAGCCGCGCCTATACCCAGCATAGCAATGAACAGCCGGTCAACGCGGCCGTTTAAATTGGCGTTGAATCTGTCAATGCGGCCGTTCAGATCGGTGCCGAGTTGGTCAATACGCCCGTGTATTGCTCGCAGGTCCTGTCGAAATTCTTGAATCGCCGCGGACATCTCATCTACCCGCCCCTCAACAGTGCTCAGCCGTTCTTGCGTTGTGGCCATTATACCCCCGCCCTAGTCCCCCGAGCTCGCCGCCTTGTCCGGGATCGCCGCAGGTTCCTCGTGTCCGTTGCGGAAGGCGAACCGGTCCAGCAGGTCGCCTATGCTCTGCCGGAACCCCGAGTACTCCAGCTCCCCGTAGGGCAGCATCGCCGCCCCGGACCAGCCCTGCGACCGCATGGAGATGGCCTTTTCCTGGGCGATTTGCCTCACGTAGTCCCAAGCGGGATTGTCGAAGAAGTCTGCCACCGAGTCCGAGAACCTGCCGTCCGCTGATAGGGAGAACCCTACGCATGACACCAGTGGCAGGCAGTACATGCCCGTCACCGCGGTGTTGATCGGCACCGGCATCAGCGGCATCACGTGGGAGCCCCTCGCGTCCCCGCCGATGTAGTGGGCCTTGGCGTATGGCGACACCAGTTCTTCCGGCGCCGGGAATATTCCCTGGTTGCGCACCAGCGCCACCGGGTCGTCCTTCCCCGTATACGTCCCCGCAATGTTGTGCATGCGAGTGGCCGACACCGCCGCCGCCGTCTCCCCCGAGAACCGGGACACTATCGAGTCGATTCCAAACCTCTCGTTGTCCCGCAGCAGCACGGTAATCTTGTAGTAGTCCTCCGGCGCATTCAGCGAGATGATGCTGTCGCCGTGGGTGTTGTCCATGTCTATGATGTTGAAAGTGAAGCCCTCGCCTATCCTCGGCAGCATCAACCCGGCGCAGTACATCGGGTCGGCAAAGCCCAGGAACATGGGCAGGTTGTAAGCCCCCGGTCCGCACTTGTCCGCCGCCAGCACCATGAACGACTCCGCCGGCCTGACGCGGTTGGTCTTTACCGGGTTGTGGTCGAACTCCACCTCCGCCACCGCCGGCCCGGCGCCCCGGATGTTGTTCGAGGGTGCGTCCACCAGCAGGTCCTGGCCTGCCCCGTACAACCCGTACTGGCTGGCGATATCGGCGGCGCGCAAAAAGGCGTCCCAGGCAAACTTGTGCACGTCCGGATTGTCCGCCCCGTTGGTGTGCGAAGCGACTATGCAAATATCATCACCCGTGTGACCTACGAACGTGTCGATCAACAGGCCGCGCTTCACCGCGTCCGCGGCGTCCGAGCGGACCGATTCCATCATGTGCTCCGAAGGCTTGGTATGCCCCCCAATGGAGCCAACGTCCGCCTTCAATATCGAAAGGGTGACTTTCATCGTTCTCCCTCGCTAACCCAGGCGAGATTCCGGCTTTGAGACGCCAGCATTGTAACATCGCCCTTTCATCCTTGCCAAGGGAGAAACGGCAGCGCCTCAAACTCCCATTCCCTGTTTTCCCGTCATTCCGAAGCTCGTTCCATGACCGCCATTCCCAGGCTTGTGGCGCCACTGTCATTCCGGGGCTTGTCTCATCACTGTCATTCCGAGACTTGTGGCGCCACTGTCATCCCGGGGCTTGTCTCATCACTGTCATCCCGAGACTTGTGGTGCCATTGTCATTCCGAGGAGCGAAGCGACGAGGAATCTAAAATCCCGCGCCCCCACCCAAGTCATCCCCCCCCACAAATGCCCCGGGCCCCCACCAGCCATCCCCTGCCCCCAACCTTCCTTGGTCGACCTGCCTAACCAAGCCCCGCCGCAAAACCGTCATTCCGGCCCCCGAGCCGGAATCTAGAAACCCTGGCGCCCACTACCGCCATTGTCCACAACCCCTTCGTTCTCCCACCCGCCCCTCCACCCACGCCAGGCTCCCGGCCCCCAGCACGTCATCCCTCCAACATTGTCATTCCGAGCGCAGCGCAGCGGAGAGAGGAATCTAAAACTCCTCCGCCCCCACCCAGGTCATCCCCCACACAAATGCCCCGGCCTCCCACCCGCCACTCCCGCCCCAACCTTCCTTGGTCGACCTGCCTAACCAAGCCCCGCCGCAAAACCGTCATTCCGGCCCCCGAGCCGGAATCTAGAAACCCCGGCGCCCACTACCGCCATTGTCCACAACCCCTTCGTTCCCCCATCCGCCCCTCCACCCACGCCAGGCTCCCTGTCCCCAGCCTGTCATCCCTCCAACATTGTCATTCCGAGCGCAGCGCAGCGGAGAGAGGAATCTAAAACTCCCCCGCCCCCACCAGCCGCCCCCCGCCCCAACCTTCCTTGGTTGACCTGCCTAACCAAGCCCCGCCGCCAAACCGTCATTCCGGCCCCCGAGCCGGAATCTAGAGACCCTGTCGCCCACTACCGCCATTGTCCACAACCCCTTCGCCCCCCCACCCGCCCCTCCACCCACGCCAGGCTCCCTGTCCCCAGCCTGTCATCCCTCCAACATTGTCATTCCGAGCGCAGCGCAGCGGAGAGAGGAATCTAAAACTCCCCCGCCCCCACCCAGCCTGTCAGCCTGTCAGGTCCCCACGCCAAGACCAGCCCGTCCGCCCTGACCCCGTCCTGGGAGGAGGTAGCCCGTCCATTCGTCCTAAGCCTCTCCTGAGAGGAGACAGCCCTTCCGTTCGTCCTGAGGGAAATCGAAGGGGGAACGGAAGGGTGGGGGGCGGTGCCCACCACCGCCCCCCACCCGCCCCCCAAACCCGCGCCCCGTCTCTATCAACCAACCAGACCGTTGCTAGGCATACCCCCATAGGTGTATATTCAAAGCATGGCCCGAGGCCGTCGGACCCAGGCGGAACGGCCTCCGCCCAAAGGCAATCACCATGTTTTTGGCAGTCCTACAATACCTGGCGCTGGCCGTAGTCTTGATTTGGACCATGCGCATGGCCCGCACCAAGGGCAAAAACCCTTGGATCTGGGGTGGTCTTTGCCTCGGCTTGATAGTGATTCCCGACGTGAAGTTCCTGGCGGTGATTCCGGCCCTATTCCTCATGTTTACCAAGCCCTCTCCGCAGCAGGGAGGCGCCGTAGCCGAGCCGGCGCCGGACTCTTGCCCCAGGTGCCAGGCGCACTTGGTCCGCGACGCCCGCTTCTGCACCAGTTGCGGCTGGGACCTGGCCGAACTCTACCACCCCGAATCGGCATCACCCGAAACGGCGCCGGTGGAGCAAGAGGCCGCAGCCGCCACGTCCGCCGAAAACCTGGAACCCGCTTTGGCCTCCGAAGCTCCTACGGAAACCCCCGCGGAGGCGCAGCCCCAGCCGGCTGCGGAGGCTGGACCGGAACCGGAACCAGCCCCGCCGCCCTTCACCCCTACCAGGAGGCCCGCCAACCTTGTGCCCCCCACCGCCGCCGGCATGACCGAGCGAGGGGTGACCATGTTCAACCAGGGGCGATTCCAGGAGTCCGTCGACCAGTTCACCAAGGCCATCGCCCTCGACCCCACCTACGTCGAGGCCTGGGCTCGGCGCGCCGAAGCCTACGCCCAGCTAGGCCGTGGCACCGAAGCCGACGAAGACCGCCGCCGCCTCGACGCCCTCAACGCCGGTTAGCCCCGCCCCCCGTCACACCGCCATGATGTGATACCCGGCATCCACCGGAATCACCGAGCCGGTTATCCCGCTGGACAGGTCGCTGCACAGGAACAGCGCCGACTTCGCCACTTCCTCCGCGGTGATGTTGCGCTTCATCGCCGCCTTATCGGCGTGGGTCCGCCGCATGTCGCTGAACCCGCTGATGCCCCTCGCCGCCAGCGTCTCCACCGGCCCAGCCGATATGGCGTTCAAGCGGATTCCCTGTCCTCCGAATTCCGCCGCCAGTTGCCTTACCTCATGCTCCAATGCCGCCTTGGCTGTCCCCATCACGTTGTAGCCTGGGTACACCCGCTGCGACGCCTGGAACGTCATGGTCACCACGCTGCCGCCGTCAACCATCAGCGGCGCGGCGTGCCGCACCATTGGAATCAGCGAGTATGCGCTGACCTCCAACGCCAGACGGAACCCTTCCCGGCCCGTTTCCGAGAAATTCCCCGTCAGGTCCTCCCGGTTGGCAAAGGCAATGCTGTGCACCAAAAATGAAAGGCTGCCGAACTCCTGCTTCAACGATTCAAACAAGTCGGCGATTTGCCCGTCGTCCGTCGCGTCGCATGGCATTGTCACGGCCCCCGGCAGCGACTCCGCCAGCCGCGTCACCCGGTCCTTCAACCGGTCGCCCTGGTACGTCAACGCCAGGCGCGCCCCGGCTTCACCCAGCAGCCGGGCCACCGCCCAGGCGATGCTCCGGTCGTTGGCCACCCCCAACACCACGCCGTTCTTACCCTGCAGGTCTATCGGATACAATCTCTAGCCTCCCAGGTTCAAAACCCTTATCTAACCGCCATCCCGGCCGCCCACTCCGTTATTCCCGCGAAGGCGGGAATCTAAAATCCCTGCCATCCAACTCCCCCCAACTCGCTCCATCCCCCGCTCGTCCTGAGGGGCCTACCCTGAGCCTTCCGAAGCCCCCCGTTCGTCCTGAGGGAAATCGAAGGGCGAACAGCCGCAACCAAGCTCCATCGCCGCTTGCCGCCTCCCTCCATCATGCGGCCGACTCGCCTGCCATCTCCATGCCCCCAACCCGTCATTCCGGCCCCCGAGCCGGAATCCGGAAAACCTCGCCCCAACCGCCGTTCCGCTCCCGCCCAACCAACCCCCGGATCCTAAAACCCCGGGGCCACCTGCTCCAAGAAAGCCTCCAACTGCGCCTCCGGCTCAAATGACGCAAACCTCACAACCAGCGTATCCGCCCCCGCCTCCGCGTACTCGACCATCCTGTCCCTAATCCTCTCCGCTTCTCCAAAGGGACCCCACCGGTCTCCCCAATGGTTGACCCCGTAATACCCGGTCAGGAATTCGTCGGCCTCCGCCTCGGCCTTGCCAACGTCCCGGTTGACGTTCACCGTCATGTAATAGGCGTTTTCGAACCGGCTTGCGTCCCGCCCCAGGCCGGACACCATCTCTCCCGTCCGTTGCACCAGCTCCCGGAACTCCTCCGGGGAGTCCGTAATCGACATCAGTCCGCTGCCCAGTCGCGCCGCCCGGCGCAGTTGCTGCTTCTTCCGGGCCCGCCAGTGGGTCGCCAGCAGGACCGGCACCCCATCCGGCTGCACCGTCCTCGGCTGCATCCGCACTTGGTCCAGCGCAAAGTGCTTCCCAGCAAAGCTCACCGGCTCGCCCTGTCCCAACTGCTGCACTATTTCCAGCACTTCCTCGAAACGTCCGGCCCGGCGCTTGGGGTCGACGCCCGCTGCATACCACTCCTGCAACTGCTCGTCGTTGAACGCTCCGCCTACCCCCGCTCCCACCACCAGCCGGCCGTCTGAAATCATGTCCACCGTGGCCATGGCCTGCGCCAGCAGCACCGGATGCCGCAAGCCGGCCAACAGCACGGCGGTGCCCAGCCGCACCCTCTCGGTGCACGCGGCCAACGCCGCCAAGATAGCCATCGCTTCCAGCCTTGGCTTGGCCGTCAGGCTGTCCCCCACCCACACCGAGTCCAGTCCTGCCGCCTCCACCTGCCGCGCCAGCCGCATCAGCAGCTTGGCGTCCAGGACTGGACGAGGCTTCAGCAGGATGCCCCGGGTGGGCAGCAGGATACCCAGTTTTACCTTTTCTCGGGCCACACTTACCGTATTTCTTACCGGCGCAAGCTCCGGCTCCGCAGCTAGTCTTTGGACGGTCGGGCTGACACTCCCAGCGTAAGCCGGTCCAAGAAGCCCGGTTCCATCCTCTCGTACGTCTCCAGGTCCGCCGCGGTGTCCAGGTCGAACCCCGTCCCCGGACTGTAGCACATTGCCACCGACACCCCCAGTTGTGCCGCCTGCGCTAGGTGCTTTATGAAGCTGTTGGTTCCCAGTTCCGGCGTGAACGGCACTCCCGCGGGCACGAAGATGGCGTTGGTTCCCCCGTTCTGCCGAGCCGGGGCCAGGCTGATGTGGTTGTGCCTCCTGGATGCTTGCAGCAGGCTGTGCACGTCCGCGGCCTTCAGGAAGGGCAAGTCCCCCGCCAGGTACAGGGCCGAGTTCCCCTCCTTGAACACCCGCTCGAAGGCCTTGGTCACGGTGTCGTTCAGGTCCCGGCCCAGTTCCTCCAACCAGATGCCCCCCGCGTTCTTGGTCATGTTCTCCACCCGCTGGTCGCCCCCCACCACCCAGAGCCCCTCCACCGAGGCCGACTGCAGCGCCAGGAATACCCGCCGCAGCATTCCGATGGCCAGGTCCCCCCGTTGTTCCGGCGTAAGGCTGGTGGCCAACCGGCTCTTGCTGTCCGTCAGCGGCTTCATCGGGATCACTGCAACGACGCCCGGAACGTGCTCCTCCATCTGGCTAACCTTCCCCCATTTCCAAGATCACCCTGGCCAATGCCGCCTTGTCTTCGTCGGTGTTCATAATAATCGATGTTGCCGCCGGTTTCATACCCAGCCTCTCAATCGCCGGCCCCAGGTGGGCGTCGACCTTGTCGATTACGAAAGTGTCGCATATGCCCCGGTACTGTCTTGCCGCCCCGACGCAGGACACCTCGCTGCCCAACTCCGCCATAATCTTGGCCGTAGGCCCCTTCACCGCCTCCCCGCCTACAATCGGGCTCACCGCCACCCGGCGGGCCGAGGCGCCCTCCAGCCGCTCCCGCATCCCCGAAACCGCCAGTATCGGCCCGATGCTGAGATATGGATTGGACGGGCAAAGCACAATAAGCGAAGCGTCGTCCAATGCCTCCGCCACTCCGGGAGAAACTCTCGCCTCCTGCGCTCCCTCGTACCCGATCCTTACCACCGCAGGTTCCGCCCGTCGCTGCACGAAGTACTCCTGCATGGACTGCTTCCCCTGGTCCGTGTCCAGTACCGTGCGCACCGGATCGTCGCTCATGGGGACAATGCGATGGGCCGCGCCCAGGCGGCGGGCCAGATGATCGGTGACTTCCGACAGTGTCGCTCCCTGCTGCAGCAACTGCGTGCGCCTGATGTGCGTTGCCAGGTCCCGATCCCCCAGGTTGAACCAGGTCTCCGCCCCGTAGCGGCCCAGCATCTCCAGCCCGCCGAACGTATCGCCGGCCAGCCCCCATCCGCTGTCCGGGTCTGACAGGCCCGCCAGGGTGTACATCACCGTGTCCAGGTCCGGGGAAACGTGCAGCCCGTGGAAGCAATCGTCGTCGCCGGTGTTGACGCAGATCACCAGTTGTTCTGGGGAAAGGACACGGGACAGCCCCAGGGCCAGCTTGGCCCCGCCCACGCCCCCGGCCAGGGCCAGGACTTTACCGCCGGGCTTCAAAAAAATCGACGCCCTTGCCTGAGGCCTAGTCGCCGCCCGTTGAAGCGGCGGCCTTCCGGTCCTCGTCCCGTGAATGCTTCGGGTGCCGGAAACGGAACGTGTCCAGCTTGACCAGCCGGTCATACGAGCCGAACAACTCCTCCACGTTCTCGCCCACCAGGTCCAGCGGTTCAAGCTCCTCGTCGGCGTCGCTGAACAGCCGCCGGGTCGCGTAGGTGGTGTAACGCTCCGCTGGTATCCGCCCTGCCTGCCGGATCATCTGCCGGAACTCCCCAGGCCGCATCAGTTGCCCGTGCTGCGCCCCCGCCGACGTCGATATGGACTCGTTGATTAGCGTGCCGCCAAGGTCGTTCACCCCCGCCGTCAGCAGCAGTTGCGACATCCGGGAACCTTCCTTGACCCACGACGCCTGGATGTTAGGGATCCAGTTGTTCAGCATAATCCTGGCGATGGCGTGTACCTTCATCACGTCCATCCCCGAAGGCCCGGACCGTACCCCTTCCACCAGGCCCTTCAGGAACATCGGAGCTTCCGAGCTCACGAACGACAGCGGAACGAACTCGGTGATCCCCCCGGTCTGCTGCTGTATGTCCCGTATCAACGCAATGTGCCGGGCAATCTGTTCGTTGGTCTCCAGGTGCCCGAACATCACCGTGGACGTGGTGGGAATCCCCAGTTCGTGGGCCGTGGTGATTACCTCCGTCCACTGGTCCACCCGTATCCGCCCCGGCGATATCCGGTCCCGCATCTCCTGGTCCAGTATCTCCGCCGACGTCCCCGGCAGACTGCCCACGCCCGCCGACTTCAGCGCTTCCAAATACTCCCTGATGCTGCACTTGGAACGCACCGACCCGTACAGCACCTCCTCCGGCGAGAAGCCGTGGATGTGCATGTCCGGCAACTCGTTCTTGATCGCCGCGCACAGCCGTATGTACAGGTCGCCCTCCATCTGGGGAGGCAGCCCGGCCTGGATGCACACTTCAGTCGCGCCGTAGTCCCACGCCTCCTTGGCCCGCCGTACTATCTCCTCCTCCGGCAGGAAGTACCCCTGCTCCTCGCGGAAGTCCCGGCTGAAGGCGCAAAAGCCGCAGCGCTTGATGCACACGTTGGTGAAGTTGATGTTGCGGTTCACCACGTAGGTCACCACGTCGCCCGCCGACCGGCGGCGCAGTTCGTCCGCCGCCAGGACCACCGCCTGGTATTCCAGCCCCGACGTTTCGAACAAGACAACGGCGTCCTCGGCGGAAATGTCCTGCCCGTCCAACGCCGCGCCCAGAATCCCGGCGACCTGCGGTTCCACCGACGATACCAGGGCCGCTATGTCGACAGCGTCTTGACGCTGGTCAGCGCTTGCCGGCATATCTCTTCATTCCTCCCTGAACATAGCCCTCGCCGTCAGCCGCGGCGTTCACATTCGCCTTCAACTCCGGCGCCAAACAGTCGATAAACTCCGGGTAGACCGGCAGCCTGGGCCGCAACTCGAACCCTCGCTCCTCCGTCCTCCGCCGCAACTCCGCCAGGGCCGGCCAGGGTGCCTCCGGGTTTACATAATCTATCGTCAACGGCGAAACCCCGCCCCAGTCGTTTATCCCGGCCTCCAAATAAATCTCATAGTCGTCCGCGCTCAGATTGGGCGGCACCTGCACGTTCATCTCCGGCCCCAGCAGCAGCCGGGCTGCCGCCACCGTCCACAGCAACTCCTCCGAGTCCGGGTCTGCAACCCCCCTCATGGGCGTGTCCGGCTTGGCCCTGAAGTTCTGGATGATCACTTCCTGGATATGGCCATGTGCCCGGTGCAGCCGCCTGATGGCCAGGATAGACTCTATCCGTTCCCGCCGTGTCTCTCCAATCCCAATCAGAATGCCGGTGGTGAACGGAATCCCCAACTCCCCTGCCAGCTCTATCGTCCGCAGCCTCACCCGCGGCCGCTTGCTGGGAGCGAACTCGTGGGGCCCGCCCTCGCCGTGTAGCCTCTCGCTGGCGCTCTCCAGCATCAGCCCCATCGACGGGTTGTACGGCTGCAGCGCCGCCAGCTCCCGCCGGCTCAGGGTACCCGGATTGGCGTGGGGCAGCGCCGATGTCTCCTCGGTCACCAGCTTGCACATATCCGCCAGGTACTGCAGCGTCGTGGCGTAACCCCTTTGCTTCAGCCACTCCTTGGCCTCGCCGTACCTCTGCTCCGGACGCTCCCCCAGCGTAAACAACACCTCCGTGCAGCCCAGCCGCTGCCCGGCCCTAACCACCTCCAGCACGTCCTCCGGGGTCATGAACAGCTTGTCCCCCGCCGCCGCCGGGTCTTGCCTGAAGGTGCAATACCCGCAGAAGTCCCGGCACAGCCGCGTCAACGGCACAAACACCTTGGGCGAAAACGTCACCGTCCGCCCCTTCCCTTTATCGCGCATGGCCGCGGCAGCGGCGCAAAGCTCTGCCAACCGACCGTTGACCGCCGATGCCAAAACAACGGCCTGGTCGTCCTCTATGGGTTGACCCCGGACCGCCGCATCCAGCAGCAGTTCCAAAGAGGAAACGCTGCCCTCTCTAATCGTGGTGACTGGCTCTGAAACCTGGACGGTCAAACTACGCGTCTCTTTCAATAACCACCCACCCCGTCATACCCGCGAAGGCGGGTATCTGGGGCACAAAAGTCCCTGGAGTCTTGTTTTCAAGGGAGTGGATATGAGCGGCGATGTCCATTTTCTTACTTATGCCTGATCCCTGCAATTCTAGAAACGGAAGTGATGGGGGCTTGTCAGGGGTCTTTGCCCGAACGTCGCCTGCCGGACGTAGCTATTGTAGCCGCTCGCCTAGTGGCAAGCAACCGATGGCACGTCATTTGAGTTCGCTTTTCAGCCGAGAATCAAACCGTGTCTGCCAATAGGCACCGGTCTCTCAATAGTGGTACCGGACTAATCGCTTGGCTAATCGACCCATACTGGCCAGGCCTTACAGGCTAACTCACCAATTTCTTTTTGCCTTTGGTCTATGGCATCTGGAGTCCAGTCACTGAGTTCGGCCAAGTCGCTGGTGATTAATAGTGCTGATTCCTGGTATTTCGACTTTTTTATTGAGAAAGAGGCATTGCCCAGACTTCTGTTCCTTGAACCGGATAGCAAGGTCAGATTTCCGAGGGATTCCTTTCGAAACTTAGTCTCGTCCGTGATGTTGCCTGAGTCGTCGTAGAACTGAGGCCACCATTTTTTATCAGGCGACCGTGGTAACACATGTTCTACCCAAAGTTCGCCCACGTTGACCCAATTAGATACATCTCTGTCTAATAATTCATTCATTCGCCGGTAGTTTTCAACGGCTCCTAAGATGAATTTGGCCATCTTGTTGGTGAAGAGTCTGCTACCTAGGGCCCTCGTGAATTGGGTATCGTCCGGGATCATATTGGCAATCGATTGGAAGACCTGTTCCGTGGAGATGCGCGTGATACCCCTTAAGAGTTCGCAGGCCTCTGCTACGGTTTGCTCCATAGCACCCTTGCTCCACGTTCTCAACGCAAGTCCACGTACTGCCCAACCACACATCATTGTCATCAATTTAGCAAGTTCTTCCGGATCGTTTTGGAGCTTTTCACAACAGACTATGAGCAGTGGGCGTATTTGCTTCAGGCCTACTTGATCGACAATCCCTTCTACAGACCACCGTGCTCTATCGCCTTTCACTTTTTCCCAGAAATGGTGGTTTGATTTGGTCAGGGCACTGTATAAAGCCGAATCGTCAAGTAACCTAATCAAATATTCTGTTGCATGGTCTTCATTACGAATTTGGAGTTCCACTTCTCGATTTAGATGTTGTACTCGAACAGATCCTTTTCTGGCAATCCATTGGTGGCGTAGAAAGTCCGTGACATCAGCGCTATCTGCATCCTCGAACGCGTCAATCGCAGATTGCCACATGTCGATTGTGCTCGAGTCAGACGCAGTTCTTTCCAATATATGATTCCTGATAAGGTCTACTGGGCTTAGGTCTTTCCCACGAGCATTAAGGGAGCGAAACAACGTATAGCCGAGATTCAAATCCGCGCAGAGGACTCTGAGTACCGCTAAGCGGCGATTAATGAATAAAACTGTCTTTGCTAGATGCTTCTTTAATTCCTCTGGACTCCCAAGCAATTGGGATTTCCGCAGAATAAAATCGTCTATGGTGTCGATAGCATCTGCGATGGCGGCGTTGGAAACCGCGCTGATCGACCTTCTATGGGGTAGCGGCTCTCTTTGAATCACATGCTTGCTAAAAAAATCTTTATCGGTATCACTGAGGACCAAAGTGTCTCTACTACCACCAGTGGCGTCTTCGTGTTGCAAATAATTAGCGTATCTCATGACGCTAATGTCGTTGGAGTTAGTAGGCAAAAGCCAGGATATGATTCTAGAAATCAGAATTTGAATGGTTGCCATACGTTGTTGGCCATCTATGACTCGGAGACGATCGTCTGGTTCCTCAATTAAGACCATTGAGCCGAGATAGTAGTACGGGACGTCTCTGACCATAGCGTCCTCTAAATCGTCTAGTAGCGCTTGTACCTCGATGTCAGTCCAAGCATAAGGCCGCTGAAAGTCCGGCACCGTGTACTGACTTGATGGATTGCTTTGTAGCAAAGTCCCCATGGACACAATAAGAGGCTGGATCCTTTTTGCTAATTCAGGAGTCATCTCAAGCTCCGACTCACGTCGAGTGCGCTAGGCTCAAGGATTTTGATTCTACGCCAATCATACCACTGTGCAACCGACACCACGCTCGCATCGAATCTCATGAGTCTATTTAAGAGCTTCGTGGCCCACAAGACTCACGATGGGAGAATGGGGCTGCTGTAGTACCCGTGTGTCTCGAGATGGGGAACAGCGGTATCAAAATACGGAGAAAAACCAGTTGTCACTCAGGACTGGCAACTGCGAACCGAGGGCCATTAAGACAACGTCGCCCGTAACCCTATAGACTACATTTTATGGAGAGAGGCCGCCTCAAAACCCCGACAGCCGTCCCTGGTCCTTACCCTCCACCCGGGTGTAAGGCTTGCCCAGGTACTCGTGCGCCCGGCGAGTCGCCACCCGCCCCCGGGGAGTGCGCTCCAGGAACCCCAGTTGCAGCAGGTAGGGCTCCCACACGTCCATTATCGTGTCGGCGTCCTCGTTGATCGACGCTGCCAGGGTGTCCAGCCCCACCGGCCCGCCGTCGAACTTGTCGATAATGCTCTCCAACAGCTTGTGGTCCGACTGGTCCAGCCCCTGCTCGTCCACGTTCAACTGGGCCAACGCCTCCCTGGCCACCGGGCCTGTAACCCGGTTATCGGCCCTGACCAACGCGTAGTCCCGCGAGCGCTTCAGCAGCCGGTTGGCGATGCGCGGCGTGCCCCGAGCCCGCGATGCTATCTCCTCCACGCCTTCCGCGTCCACGTCCGACTCCAGTATCCGCGCCGACCGCTCGACGATTACCTTCATGTCCTCTTCGCCGTAGTATTCCAGCCGGAACACCGACCCGAACCGGTCCCGCAGCGGGGCGGAAATCATCGAATACCGCGTCGTCGCCCCCACCAGCGTGAATGGCTTGATGCGCAGGTTCAGGCTGCGGGCCGCCAGTCCCTTACCCACCATCCACGACAGGAAAAAGTCCTCCATCGCCGAGTACAGCACTTCCTCCACCACCCGGTTCAGCCGGTGCACCTCGTCGATGAACAGGATGTCGCTGTGCTGCAGGCTGGTGAGGATGGCCGCCATGTCGCCGGCCCGCTCCACCGCCGGCCCCGAGGTGACCCTGATGCCCGCTCCCATTTCCTGGGCGATGATATGCGCCAAAGTGGTCTTGCCCAGGCCGGGGGGGCCGTAGATTATCACGTGGTCCAGGGGCTCGCCGCGGATCTTCGCCGCCTCTATGGCGATCCCCAGGTTGTCCTTGGTTGGGCCTTGCCCCACGAAGTCGCTCATGCGCTTGGGGCGCAGCGACTGGTCCAAGTCCTCCGCCTGGGCTAACCCTGACACCAAGCGTTCGGTCATAGGCTCTCTCAACACCGCCGCAACACCGAATAGAGTCTGCCTGACAACCCATTCTAGGCAGGAGTTAAGGGTGGGTCAAGGCGCTCCCGTCACCCCACCCCCGTCATTCCCGCACCCCAACCCGTCATTCCGGCCCCCGAGCCGGAATCCAGAGCGCCTGTCCACCAACACCGTCGCATCCCCTCCGGCGGCGCGCCCCAACCCGTCATTCCGGCCGCCGAGCCGGAATCCAGAGGGCCAGTTCACCAACAAAGTGGCATTCCCTCCTGCGTCGCACCGCACCGGGGTCCTTCAATCGTGGCCGGAGCCGGGAGAGCTTTAGATTCCTCGTCGCAAGCTCCTCGGACTGACAGGCTGGGTGATGCCACCCCGTCCGTTCGCCTTGGGACTAACCCGTCCCGTCGCCCCAGGGAGTAGCCCGTCCGTTCGTCCTTGTATATTAATAGAGACGGCGGGGCAGACCGATTCGTCCCAGGTCGAAAAGCCGAGCCTCAGCGTGGTCGCCCCGGCGAATACCCCATGGAGCCCGAACAGTTGCCAGGGCCGCAGAGAGCCCGAATCACAAGGCAGGGCCGGAGGGAGAAGTAGATGGAACGTCCCAAGAAAGGGCAGGTTGTGGGAATTGACGTAGCCAAGGATTGGCTGGATGTAGCAGTAGACCCCGGCGGGGAGCAGTGGCGTGTCACCCAGGACCCGGAGGGCTTGGCGGAGTTGGTCCAGGGCCTGGCGGTACTGGGTCCGGACCTCATCGTCTTGGAAGCATCCGGAGGCTACGAAGGGGTGGCGGTCTCCCTGTTGGGCGAGGCAGGGCTGCCGGTGGCGGTGGTGAATCCCCGCCCAGTGCGGGACTTCGCACGGTCCCAGGGGATCCTGGCCAAGACAGACCGTCTGGACGCAGGGGTCATTGCCCGCTACGGCCGGGTCAGTGGAGTCAAACCCCAGCCGCCGGCGGCATCGGAAGACTTGGACATGGCGGCATTGGTGGCCCGGCGGCGCCAACTGATCCAGATGCGCACGGCGGAACGGCAGCGCCTGGCCCCCGCCCGGACCAACGTCCGAGGCCGAATTGAGCGGGTCATCGATATGCTGGACCGGGAAGTGGCTGACTTGGACCGGGACTTGACCCAGCGCATAGACCAGTCTCCCCATTGGCAGGAGCGGGAGCGGCTGCTGCGCAGCGTGCCCGGGGTGGGCCCGACGCTCAGCATCACCCTTCTGGCGGAGCTGCCGGAACTGGGCACCCTCAGCCACAAGGCCCTGGCCGCCTTGGTGGGCCTGGCCCCCATGGCCCGTGACAGCGGCCTCCGCCACGGCCCCCGTTTCTGCTGGGGCGGCAGGTCCCAAGTGCGCGCCGCCCTGTACATGCCCACGGTGGCCGCCTTGCGGTGCAATCCGGTGCTTCGCGACTTCTACCAACGGTTGGTGGCTCAACACAAACCCAAGAAAGTCGCCTTGATAGCCTGCATGCACAAGCTCTTGACCATCCTTAATGCCATTCTTCGTCACAACACCCCGTGGAACCCCAACCGCCTTGCTACACAAAACAGTTGCTGAGGGAAATCGAAGGGCGCACGGACGGGCGCCGCGCCCCAACCCGTCATTCTGGCCGCCGAGCCGGAATCCAGAGAGCCTGTTCACCAACAACGTCGCATCCCCTCCGGCGCCGCGCCGCACCGGGGTCCCTCAATCGTGGCCGGAGCCGGGGGAGCTTTAGATTCCTAGTCGCAAGCTCCTCGGACTGACAGGCTGGGTGATGCCACCTCGTCCATTCCCTTGAGCCTAACCCGTCCGTTCGTCCTGAGGCTCTCGAAGGGCGCACGGGCGGGCGGGGGTTGTCACCCCACCACCCTCAAACCCCCGCCCCGTCAAACCTCCGGAACACCAGACACCCGTTCTGCCCCCCAAACCCAAACGCGTTCGATAACGCAACGTCGACCCGGTGCTTCCTCGCCACGTTGGGCACGTAGTCCAAATCGCACTCCGGGTCCGGCGTCTGGTAGTTGATCGTCGGATGCACCATCCCCTCGGTTATCGACTTCACGCAGGCCACGGCCTCCAGCGACCCGGAGGCCCCCAGAGAGTGCCCGATCATCGACTTGGTCGAGCTTATCGGTATCTCGTATGCCCGCTCGCCGAACAGGCGCTTGATGGCCGCGGTCTCCACCGCATCGTTCAGCGGCGTCGACGTGCCGTGGGCGTTGATATAGTCCACCTCGTCCAGCGTCGCCCCCGCGTCCTCCAGCGCCCGCCGCATCGCCTCCGCCGCGCTGGCCCCGCTCTCCTCCGGCTGCACCGGGTGCGACGCATCGGCGGTGCACCCGAACCCGGCCAATTCGGCCAGGATATTGGCGCCCCGACCCAACGCGTGCTCCAGGCTTTCCAGCACCAGGATCACCGAGCCCTCCGCGGGCACGAACCCGTCCCGGTCGGCGTCGAAGGGACGACTGGCCCCCTGTGGGTCGTCGTTCCGCGTGCTCAACGCCCGCATCACTGCGAAGCCCGCCAACCCCAGCTGGCTAATCCCCGCCTCCGCCCCGCCGGCCAGCGCCACGTCCGCCGCGCCACGCCGTATCGCTTCCAGCGCCTCGCCCATGGCCTGATTGGACGCCGCACAGGCCGTGGTTGCCGTGGAGTTGTACCCCTGCGCCCCCACGAACCTGCTCACGTTGGCCGTGGCCATGTTGGGCAATATCATCGGGAAAAAGAACGGCGACATCCTCATCCCGCCCCGCTGCGCCAGTATGCGGCAGTTCTCCTCCAGCGTGGGGAACCCGCCGTTGCCGTTGCCCAGCACCACGCCCACCCGGAACGGGTCTTCCTTGGACATGTCTAGTTCGGCCGACTCCACCGCGGTCAGGCCCGCCGCCACCGCCAACTGCGAAAACCGGGCCATCCTCCTCGCCTCTCGCGAGTTGATATACTCTTCCGGGTCGAAGTCGCTGACTTCCCCGGAGATCCGGCATGGATAGTCCGTCGGATCGCACAGGGTCATGGGCCCTATCCCCGACCTGCCCGCTGCCAGCCCTTCCCAGAAGGCGTCGGCGGTCCGCCCCAGCGGCGTAATCGCCCCAATTCCCGTTATTACTACTTTAGGCTTGATCAACTCTGCACCCCAGGGTTTAGGTCCAAATCCTCCTGGCCCGCCTCCATTGTCGCGCTTTGGGGAGACTTCTGTTCCCCGGGCAGCAGGTCGGGATAAATCTCCGGCTCGATTCCCAGCATCGCCTCCCTTGCCTCCGCCGCCACGAACAACGACCCCGTGGCCAGCACCAGGTCATTCTGCCCGGCGACGGCCAACGCCCGCTCCAACGCTTCCGCCGTTCCCTCCGTCGCCTCCGCCGGAATGCCCCGGTCTCTGAACAGCGACGCCGCAGTGTCGGGGGACATCGAACGCGGGTGCCGGGAACGGGTCGTAAACACCGTAGGCCCGTCCTCTGCCAGCCTCTGCACCATGTCTTCTACGTTCTTGTCTCTGGAGAACCCCGCCGCGACGATCAATTTATCGTATTCCAGGTACCGCGGCAGCGACTCCAGCAGCGCATTCATGGAATGCAGGTTATGCGCTCCGTCCGCCATCACCGCCGGGTGCCTGGACAGCACTTCCATGCGGCAAGGCCATGATACGCTGGCAAAGCCCCTCTGGATAGCGTCCGGGGGAATCCGGTAGCCCTGCTCCGTCAATACCTCCAGCGCGGCTACCGCCGCCGCTGCGTTCTCCAGTTGGTGGTTCCCCAGCAGGGGCGTCGTCAACTCGTACCGGCCCCAACGCCCGTTCACCGCAAAGCCCTGCCCCTCAGGGCCCGAAGCATGGCTTTCCCAGGTCACGTCCCGGCCTACGTGTATCGGCCGGGCTGCGTGTCGCTGGCACACCCTCTCGACCACGTCCGCCGCCTCTTGGGATTGAGGGGCTATCACCACCGGCGAACCCTTCTTGATGATGCCCGCCTTTTCCGAGGCGATCTCGCCCAGCGAGTCCCCCAGTATCGCCGTGTGGTCCAGGCTGACCGGCGTGATTACGCAGACGTCCGGCTCCAGCACGTTCGTTGCGTCCAGCCGCCCGCCCAGCCCCACCTCTACCGTCTGAAAGTCCACCTTGGCCTTGCTGAAACCCTCAAAAGCCATGGCCGTCATGAACTCGAACAACGTCACCGGACCCAGCGGCGAATCTTCGCTCACCGCTTCATGGAGCGGCCACAGCTTTTCCACCAGCCCCGCGAATGCAGCCTCGCCGATAGGCTGGGAGTCCATGCGGATCCGCTCTCTGAAGCTGTGCAGGTGGGGTGACGAATAGAACCCGGTCTTATACCCAGCGGCATGCAGCGCCGCGTCGCAAAGGGCCGCCGTGCTTCCCTTCCCCTTGGTCCCCGCAACGTGAATCGACCGCGCCGCCGCCTGCGGATTGCCCAACAGCCCCAGCAGGGCCTGCACGCGGCTCAGGTCGTAGATGACCTTCTGCCGAGGGCCCGCGTGGCTGGTCCTCTCGTGGTCCACCAGGGACATCAGCCGGTCAATCGAATCCCTGTAGTCCAATCTCTACAGACTCCGCCGCTATCGCCAATACCCACTGGCGCGCAAATATTCGTACATGGCCAGCCAGATCACCCCGCCCCCGTTCGTCCCGCACCCCCAACGCTCCGCATCGACCAACGAGGCTGACCGTTCGTCCAGAGGCTCTCGAAGGGGGAACGGTCAGCCGGCACGTATGCGGGAGAACAACAGCCGCCCCCAACCCGTCATTCCGGCCCCCGAGCCGGAATCTAGAGCGCCTGCCCACCAACACCGTAGCATTCTCTCCGGCGGCGCGCCCCCAACCCGTCATTCCGGCCCCCGAGCCGGAATCCAGAGCGCCTGCCCACCAACATCGTAGCATTCCCTCCGGCGGCGCGCCCCCAACCCGTCATTCCGGCCCCCGAGCCGGAATCTAGAGCGCCTGCCCACCAACATCGTAGCATTCCCTCCGGCGTCCCCCAACCGTTCGCCCCCCGCCCTCAACGCGCCCGCCTGGACCCAACTAGGCCGTCCATTCGTCCAGAGCCTGTCCTGAGGCTCTCGAAGGGGGAAATCGAAGGGCGCACGGGCAGCCGGCGCCAGCGCAGGAACAACCCCACCCTCAGTGGTCGCGAATCCGACGGGGCATCTTCCCGGTCAGTATCGATATCCCGTCCCCCATCCCCACCGACTTGACGTAACCAGTGTTACCTTCCAGCCCCTGGGGGGTAAACCCGAAGGCCTTCTCCACGGCGTCCGGCTCGGCGACGTTGCGAATGGCCATCATCCGCAGTTGGTCCGAGGTGATGGGCGGCCGCGGCAAGAATAACTCTATTACCGAGACCAGGACGTTCATAATCAAGGCCGGGACGTGGATCCTGGGTCGCCTCACGCCCAGGGCCTGGGCCACAACGCTCACGATCTCTTCGTAGCTCAGTTGTTGCGGTCCGCCCAGTTCCAGGGTCCTTCCCTTGAGGTCTTCTCGCCCCACCGACAGGGCCACGCACCGGGCCAGGTCGTCCGCGGAAATGGGTTGAAGCCTGTTCCTCCCTGACCCGATTATCGGCGTAATCGGCAATACCCTGACCAGCGCCGCCAGGCTGTTCAGGAACTCATCCCCCTCTCCGAACACAATAGACGGCCTGATGATCGTATAGGGCACCCCGCTGTTGACCAGGACCCGCTCGCCCTGCCACTTGCTGTGCAAATACGGGTACGCGCGGTCTTCCGCGGCCCCCAGTGCGCTCACCAGCGCCACGTGCTTGACGCCGCTCTCCTTGGCCGCCGCCGCCACGTTGGCCACTCCCTGCCGGTTCACCTGGTCGAACGCCGAGCGCCTTCGCCTGCGGATGATCCCCACCAGGTGCACCACCGCGTCCGCGTCCTGGAACGCCGAGGGCAGGGTATCCGGCGCCATCACGTTGCCGTAGTGCACGTCCACCGTCCGCGGCGGAAATATCCGCTCCCGGCCCGGCCGATGCACCAGGCACGCAACCTCATGCCTGCGCTCCATCAGCGCCGGCACAACCCGCCGCCCCAAAAACCCCGTAGCCCCCGTAACTAATACCCGCACCGAGGGTCTCCTGTCGGCGCGCGTTTGGCGCGGGACGATTCGCGGCACCGGCCTTCCGTAGGGCCATCGCGTTTGTGGATTCTATGATCGCTACGGTTCAATTCATTGGCCCGTTGCTGTTTCCAATAGCGGGGCTCGTGACCGCCGACCGACTTCGGTTTGACTCTTCTGCAACCCAGATGTTACTATCATATATGAATTGCTCCCCGTCCGCAGGAAGTGGCTCCGCCACTCTCCACGGGCGGGTGTTTTTTTGCCATGCGTACTATCGCGTTCTTTGATGGACAGAACCTGTTTCGGACTGCGAAGGCCGTTTGGAGTGCTTCGCCTTCTGACCCTTCGTCTCCCTACAACTGGCCTAGCTACGACGTACAGAAGCTGGCACTACGCCTGGCCTCGTTAAGTCCTGGCCGGACTCTGGAAGAAGTTCGCTTCCACACGGGTGTCCACGACAGAAATGCCAAGCCAAGCCTGTACTGGTTCTGGACCAATAAGCTGGACCGCTTGAGAAACGAGGGAATATACGTCTACCGGGGCAGGATCAGCCGGAATGCACAGGAGAAAGGGGTGGATGTGAGCCTGGCCATAGACTTGGTCCAGGCTACACATGAAAAACGGTACGACGTTGCCATCATCGTTAGTAAGGACTCCGACTTTGGTCCTGCGGTTAAACTGGCGAAGACTATCGCTAAGACCCAGGGCAGGCAACTGGAGTTCGAGTCCGCCTTCCCCGTCGGCGAAAACACATCCAGGAAGCATCGGAGGGGAGTCCCCGGGACGCATTGGGTCTATATCGACCGGGCCGCCTACGACGCCTGCCGGGACTGGAACGACTATCGGCCAAACAAATACTAGTGGCCGGTTGACTTGAGGGTTCCTGCCTCTCCCCGGGTTTATGAGGATACCCCGGCAGAGCCTATCTCCTTGAGGCCTGAGACGGAAGCACTCACAGAATTCGGGGGTGACCGGTATGGCACGGGCCAGTATGGTCCCCTCTTCTTGATGCCAATATGGCGCGCCCGGCAGGAGTCGAACCCGCAACCCCTGGGTCCGAAGCCCAGTGCTCTATCCATTGAGCTACGAGCGCGTACGAGATAGGTCCGTTCCATTGGGGCGAGCGACGGGATTCGAACCCGTGATCTCCTGTGCCACAGACAGGCGCCTTGGACCCCTTGGCTACGCTCGCCTCGTCAAGCATCCCTGTGAAACCCCAAGGATGAAGAAAGAGGCCCGCGGTCCCGGTCCTGAAAGGCCCGTACGACCCACAGCCCCTTCCCCAATCATGGTAGCAAATACCCCCACCACTTACAACAAACCCTCGCCCCCAACCCGTCATTCCGGCCCCCGAGCCGGAATCCAGAGCGCCTGCCCACCAACACCGTAGCATTCCCTCCGGCGGCGCGCCCCCAGCCGGTCCTCCCCGCCCTCACCGCGTCCGCCAGTACCCAGCTAGGCTGTCCGTTCGTCCTGAGGGAAATCGAAGGGGGAACGGACAGCCGGCGCGCGTGCAGGAGAACCCACCCCACCCAGCCTACTGACAGTTTGCCCCTTGCGCACCCCCACACCCACCATCTACCCTGTAAACGGGCAGTGGGTCACCCTGCCTAGTCTAAAAAACCGGCCACTGAGGCCCCATGGCTCTAAATGTCTCAAAATGGCACAGGAAAAAAGACTCCCTGCCCCTCCAACCCTCTCCAGGCGGACCAGGAGGTGGCCAGATGAACCTCAGCTCACTACACGCCCGCGTCCGCGCCCTTCGCCGCAAAATGGCCCGGCCCTATGCCCAGCTGATGATTCAGCGCATGACCGACGAAATCTGCGACCAGTGGGCCAACGCCAAGGGCCTGAAGCAGGCTCTCCCCAGTCCACAAGAATTCGTCCGAAAGGTCGTCAAAGCGGGCTTCCGGCTCCCCACCTTCACCGGTGCGGTGCTCTACCTTGAAGCCTGCAACAAACGCCGAAACCAGCCCTATCCGGACTACCTTCTGGGCCTTCTACTGCCCTGGGCCACCTATAGCACCGCAGTAGACTGAACCCCGGACGGGGTCGCCGACCGCGTGGGGGAGTCCCTTGTGGGCCCCCTGCCCCTAATGAATTGCCATAATTCGGCGGGTCCCTTTCGGATGCCCTGCCCGTTTAACCCCTTGCCACTGGGCCTCAAACACACTTATATTGACGGGTAGGCCGCAAATCCGCCCTCAAGTGTCCCGTCGTATTGCCATGATGACGGCCCACTCGCACATGAAGGGACACCTTGATCTGGGTTCCCGCATTCTTGGGCGGACATCTAGGGCAAAGGAAGTCTTGTATGAGCTGGAAACTACTCTTGGCAGTCTTGGGCAGCCTCGCGTTGATCGCTTTGACCGTTGCCTGCGGAGGTTCCTCAGCTGAACTCCCCGAGGAAGGCGAGACGGCTCAGGAATCTCCAACCGAAGCCGCCTCAGCGACAGAGGAAGCGCCTACGCCGTCCGTCGCCGACGTCCGAAGTAAGACTCCGGAAAACACCTTGGTCCGGCTCTACGTCGACCCTCCCACCCTTGATCCCCACCTCACCACCGACGCCACATCGGCCCAGATTATCATCGAGGTGTTCGGCGGCCTGGTAACCATAGATAGGGACTTGAACATCGTCCCCGACCTCGCCGAGCGGTGGGACATCAGCCCCGACGGCCGCGTCTACACCTTCTACCTCAATCCCGACGCGGTCTTCCACGACGGACGCCCGGTAACCGCCCATGATGTCCAGTGGTCCCTCGAGCGGGCCACCAACCCGCTGACCGAGTCGCCGGTCGTCGACCAGTACTTGGGCGACATAGTCGGCGTCGAGGAGAAGCTCAACGGCGACGCCCAGACCATCTCCGGCGTGCGGTTTGTCGACGAACATACCATCGAGATAACCATCGACGAACCCAAGGCCTACTTCCTGGCCAAGATGACCTATCCCACCGGCTTCGTTCTGGACCGGGCCAACGTCGAGGCTGACGAACGCCGGTGGTTCCGAGAGCCCAACGGCACCGGCCCCTTTAAGCTCAGCAGGTACGACGTGGGCGAATTGATGGTCCTCACCCGCAATGACGACTATCATCTGGGCGCGCCGCGCCTGGACGCCGTGGAGATGATTCTCAGCGGCGGCACCTCCATGCTCATGTACGAAAACGACGAGATTCACATCTCCGGCATATCCTTGGCCGACCTGGACCGCCTTCTGGACCCTAACAATCCCCTTAACTCCAACCTGCGCCGGGCCGAGCCCACCTTCAGCGTCCAGTACATCGGCATGAACGTCAATGAACCGCCGCTCGACGACCCCAAGGTCCGGCAGGCCCTGAACTTGGCCATCGACAAGCAGGAGATTGCCACCATCGTGCTGGGCGACCTCGTCGTTCCCGCCCAGGGCATCCTCCCACCCGGCTTTCCCGGGTTCAACAACAATCTGATGAGTTACGATTTCGACCCAGAAGAGGCCATGAGGCTGTTGGAAGACTCCAAGTACGGCGACGACCTGGCCAATATCCCGCCCATCACCATGACCACCGCCGGCAGCTTCGGCGCCAACGTCAGCCTCGACATGGAAGTCGTTCTCCAGATGTGGGAGAGGAACCTGGGAATCACCGCCGAATTCCAGCAGACTGAATACGCCACTTTCCTCAAAGACCTGCACAAGCGCCGCTTCCAGATGTTCGAAATCGGCTGGATTGCCGACTATCCCGACCCCCAGAACTTCCTGGACATCCTGTTCCACAGCGAGAGCAGCAACAACCACACCCACTACAGCAACTCGGAAGTTGACGCCCTGCTCGAACAGGCCCGCACCGAGACCGACGAAGCTGAGCGAATCAGGATTTACCAGCAAGTCGAACAGCTGATCATCGACGACGCCCCATGGATTCCCCTGTGGTACAGCGGCGAGCAGTATGTGCTGATTAAGCCCAACGTCAAGGACTACCTGCTGCCTCCGCTGTACATTCCGAGACTGCGCTACGTCTACCTGAGCGACGAGTAGGACCCCGGCCGGGGGAGCATGGGAGCCTACATTGCTAGACGGCTAGCCTGGCTACCCGTCATCCTCCTCGTGGTGTCCTTTATTACCTTCGTCCTGGGCCGCTACGGCCCGGGCGACCCCGTCGAAGCCCTCGCGGGCCAGTACTACGACCCCGCCGTCGTGGAACGGATCCGGGAGCAGCGGGGCCTCAACGACAACATCTTTGTCCAGTACGGCCGCTACCTGGGCAACGTCTTCCAGGGCGACTTCGGCGATAGCTTTAAGTTCCAAGGCCGCAGCGTCAGCGAACTGCTGTTGAAGAAGATGTGGGTATCGGCCCAGTTGAACATCGCTGCGCTGATCATCTCCGTCACCCTGGGAGTGTCCATCGGGCTTTTCGCCGCCCTCAAGCAAGGCACCTTCTGGGACACTGGGTCCGTGGCCGCCACTTTGGTTGGCCAATCGGTCCCCATATTCCTGACCGCTCCCGGCCTGCTGCTCATTTTCGCTTTGTGGCTGGACATCCTCCCCACCCACGGGTGGGGCGGGTTTTTCGACACCAGGATCATCCTTCCCGCCGTGGCCATGGGAGTTCCCGGCATAGCCATCGTCGCCAGGCTCACCAGGAGCAGCACCCTCGACGTCCTGGGACAGGACTACGTCCGCACCGCCAGGGCCAAGGGCTTGGCCGAAGGGACGGTCAGGCGGCGGCACATCCTCCGCAACGCCATGATTCCTGTGGTCACCACCATCGGGTTCTCCCTAGCCGGCATCGCTTTCACCTCCTTCATCGTGGAGATTTTCTTCGGCATCCCCGGCGTGGGCAATCTCTTGATTGAGTCCTTCTTCGCCCGCGATTACCCCGTAATCAACGCAGTGACCCTCATCGGCACCACCATGTTCGTGCTGGCCATGCTGATAGTCGACCTCATCTACCCGGTGTTGGACCCCAGGATCCGGCTGGGAGGTGGTTCCGTTGCAGGTTAGTGCCCAGCCGTTCTCTCAGGAAGCCACCGGTCCCAACCGCAGCTACTGGGCCATCTCCCTCAGGCGCTTTCTGGGTAAGAAAGTAGGTGTAGCCTGCCTGAGCATCATCGTCGTGATGTACGGCGCCGGGATTTTCGCGCCGCTGGTCACCCCATACGGATTCAACGACCAGAACCTCGACATTGCCAAGCAGCCGCCTCCCTGGGTCGGAGCCACTGTATATGAACAGACGGTCGCGGCGTCAATCACAAAGGGTCAGAGCGAGATAACGTTGACTGAAGCCCGCCTGCGCATGGGGAAGGGGCAGGTGGAATTCCTCAGCGGTGGCGAAGATGGGCAGATAGACTTGGGCGACCGAGTTTCGGTGGAAACCGTCCCTGCTGGCTCTTGGAGCCATCCCTTTGGCACCGACCGCCTGGGCCGGGACATCCTCACACGCATCATCTATGGCCTCAGGACCACCGTCATCATCACCGTGATTACCTTGGTAACCGGCAGCCTGGCTCTGGGTATAACCTTGGGCCTCGTCGCCGGCTACTTCGGCCGTCTCGTCGACGCAGTCATCATGCGGGTAGGCGAGCTTACCACCTCGTTCCCCGAGTTGTTCCTGGTGCTCATCTTCGTCTCCGCCTTCAGAGACCCCATCAAGGAATGGGTGCGGGGACTAGAGGGCACGCTGGGCTTCGGCATCGTGGAGCTAGGGATCGCCGACTACCTCGTGCTGTCCGCGGCCTTGGCCATCTTTAGTTGGTTCGGCATGGCCCGCCTGGTTCGCGGACAGGTGCTGCAAGCCAGGGAGAACCAGTACGTGGAAGCCGCTCAGGCCGTTGGGGTTCCTACTCCCCGCATCCTGCTGAGGCACATCCTGCCCAACGTCATGGGGCCGGTGATAGTCCTGGTTTCCGCAGGGCTGGCCGGCGTGGCGGGCTCCGAGGTGTTCTTGAGCTTCCTGGGAATCGGAATCCAACCGCCGACTCCCAGCCTGGGCCTGATGATCTTTGAGAACGCCAGCATCTCGGTGCTGCGCAGCAACCCCCACCTGCTGCTCTTCCCGGTGGGAACGCTCACAGTGCTGCTGTTCACCTTCAACCTGCTGGGCGATGCTGTGAACGACGCCTTTAATCCAAGGGCTCGGTGACCTGCGTTGGATCTCCTTCCTCCCGCCGGCTCCGTTGGAATGCCCGCAGCGAAATCAGCCCCAGCGGCGCTCCCAGCACCAGTAGCGATCCCAGGGCTATCGACCCGGCTGGGCTTGAATCACCGTAAGCAGGGGCATTGCATCCCCCAGGGGCAGGTTCGGATTCATCGGCTTCCGCCTCTTTGGCCTGCGACCCTTCCGCTGTCTCGGCGGGCTCCGGCTCAGACTCAGCCGCCGCTGCGGGGGTTGCGGCCCCCTCCTCCGTCTGCTCTGCAGGGTCCGGCGTCTCAATCATCTCCAGTTGCCGCTCCAACTCTCCTGGCGGTGGCAGGGGGTCCAGCCCAATCGCCTTGCGCCACTCGGAGTCCACGCCGTACTGGTCCAGTCCGTAAACCTCTTCCAGCGCCGTATCTATGTTCAACGTCCTTTGCAGCGCTTGGAACAGCTCGGCTATGGTCTCCTCCCCGAATCGGTCAATTAGAAACGTCACCACCGACTGGCCCTGGCCGTAGGCGATGATGATGTCCTCTGGGCTTCCGGTGAAGGCGTGTTGGAACCACAGAGGCCTCAGTCGGCGGGTGAAAATGCCATACCGCAGCGCGGCCTCATAATCGTCGGTGCGGTCGATGTTGCCATATTCCGCCAGGCCCTCGTTCAACCACGCAGGAACTTGCGACCTGGTCCTACCGGCGGCTTCGGCTACCAGCAGGTGAATAAACTCATGGGAAACGGTGCCTGTGATCGTGGCGTCGAATCCCAACACCAGCAGCACCCGCTCGTCGTCGAATGCCATGCCCGACGTTTGGAGGTGCTCCCTCACCGCTTGCGACCTGAACGGCAAGGCAGCGGACATGTGCCGGTAGTTGTTGTAGGAGACGATACGCAGCGGCTCGGTGGGTTCGATGCCCAAGAGCGGGCCCATGATTTCCAAGGTTTCTTCCGCCGCCTCCAGTATCGTCTGGGCCCGCTGCTCAACGTACTCCCCGTAATAGTCGACGGAAATCAACCCCGACGAGACCGTCTGCCACTCGAACCGGCCGTCGTCGTAGATGAAGTCCTCTTCCGGCGTCCGGTGGACGGCGCCCGCCTTGTCTCGAATCTCGAACGAGTACCGTATCTGGGTGCCAGGCGGGAAGTAGTCTCCGCCTCCCGATGTACTCAAGATGGATTCACCGGTCACCAGTGTCCCCGGCTCAAAATCAACGGAGCGGTAGGAACTCGAACCCGTCTCCCCCGTCCTCTTGAGGAACACCCGTATCTCGTCGATTTCGTCAGAGCTCTGGGCGGTTACGGAGAACCTGACGCCGTCGGGGAACTGGCTCTCCGCATCCACGTCCAGCACCGTTATCTCCCCCTCCTCCGCAAAGGCAGGACCGGCAGGCAACAGGATAGCCAGGGTAGACAGTAGGGCCAGCAGCAACAGCGAGCGTCTCACATTGCCTCCGTGTATCAAAGTGTACTCTAAAACTTACGAAACTGTCGAAAGAACCGATGCATATTGACCAATTCTTCCAGCCTTTCTTGACTGGGTTTGAGGGCCAGCCTAGAATCAGCGCAACATGTGGACGCACAGGCTCAACCCCTGAAGACGCCCGTCGGTGTTGGTCCATGACCGTTAGTGTCGCTCGCCTCCCTTTCCTCAGCGCCCAGCCGTTCTACAAGGACATGGAGCGGCGCGGCTTTCAACTCCACGAGATGTTGCCTGGTCGAATTGCCCCGGCGTTGCGGGAAGGGTCAATCGATGCCGGGCCAGTTCCCGTGGCGGATACGTTCAGTCTGGGCGACGGGTTCGAGCCGGTCTCCGGGTTCTGCATCGCCACCGGCGACCAGTCCCGCAGCGTCCTCCTCTATTCCCGTCAGCAGATAGACCAACTGACGGGAGTCACCGTAGGCGTATGCTGCGAACCCGGCTCCTCCTTGCAATTGCTGCAGGTGTTGCTGCAAGTCAAGCACGGCGTCCAGCCCCAGGGATACGCAGCCATGGACGATTCGAGCGACGCCTTCCTGATTACAGATGATCAAGCCCTGCGCCGCCGTCGCGGCGTCCGCGGATATCCCCACCGCTACGACTTGGGAGAGGAATGGCGCCAGTGGACCGGCCTGCCCTTCGTGTATGCCCGCTGGTACGTCCGCAAGGGATTGGATCCTGCGGAAGCCCTGTTGCTGGAGGATGCCCTGTACGTGGGCATGGAGGACGGCGTTCAAGCGTTGTTCGACGAGTCAGAGCCCAGAGACGACGTCCTGATGCTGCCGAAAGACATCAGCGAGTACATTCGAGGTTTCAGATTCTTCATGGGCCTGTCCGAGTACAAGTCCATTGACCTGTTCCGGCAATATCTGCAGCAACTGGAGCCCGAAGGGCGGTAGTACGGCCGGGAGGTTGAGATTTGGCGAAAATAACCGAACGTTGCTACGAGCAGACGGGCCGCACCACCTTCATCTGTGATTTCTCGCCCCCCAGGTCCGGCGAGCCGGACGCGGTGCGTCAGGCGGCCGTCGACGCCGACTTCATCTCCGTCGCCTACAATCCAGGCAGGGCAGTAAGAGTCAACTCGGCAATGCTGGCTGCCGCCATCAAGAATCAGTTGGGGAAAGAGGTGGTGTTTACCCTGGCCACCCGAGACTTGAACCTGCTGGCCCTCCAGTCGCTGTTGCTGGGGGCGCAACTCCTGGGCCTTGAAAACGTGGCAATAGTACGTGGCGACCCCTTGAGCGACCGGGACCTGGCCCTCTTCCGGGAGGCCGGCGGTGTTAAACCGACTGAACTGATAGCGGCCGCCACGGACATGAACCGAGGCCTGGATTTTCGCGGCTCACGGCTGCGAGCAGCCACCGATTTTTGCGTCGGCGGGACCATGGACTTGGGAAGGGGAATCGAGGCAGAGGCTCGGCTGGCGTGGCGCAAGGTCCAGGCGGGCGCCCGGTTCTTCATTACCCAGCCCATATTCGACTCCCAAGACGCCGCCAGGCTCTACGACGCTTATCGCTCCACATCCGGCGAGGATCTGGCGGTCCCTGTGTTCTTTGGCCTGCAGGTGCTGGAGCAAGACGGGGTGCTGTTCAGCACCGTCCCCGACAGGATGATTGCAGACCTGGAATCGGGCCGGTCTGGCGTGGACATTGCGCTGGAGCTATTCCAGTCGTTCCAGCAGGCCGGACTGCACAACGTTTACCTTGTTCCGCCGATCAGGCGAGGGGGGGCCAGGGGCTACAATGCCGCCCAAGAGTTTCTGGCCGCGGTAAAGAAGAGCTAGGTAATTGGAGAAGTGTGACGCTGGTCGGCCCGCCGTGCTTGGGCCTAAAGGCGCTGGCGAGCAGCCAAGCACTAAGCCGCTGGCCGGAACTTGGGCAGGCTGAACTTGTCGTCCAAGTCCTCGAACACCACTTCCACGGGCATCCCAATCTTGATGGCGGTCGGTTCCGGCTCCACTTCCACCAGGTTGGTGGCCATCCGAGCCCCGCTCTCTAGTTCCACCACTGCGGCAACGTACGGGGCCCGGTCCCGGAACGCGGGAATCGGCCCACGATGTACTATCGCGAAGGTGTGCAGCACCCCCCGGCCGCTGCTCTGTATCCAATCGGTGTCCCGTGAGAAGCAGAGGGGGCAGATGTCCCGGGGATAGAAATAGGCCTTGTCGCAAGTCTTGCAATGACGCAACCAAAGCTCGTGTTCCCTGCACTTCTCCCAGTAGAAGTCCGACTCCGGTTGGGACCTCGGCGCTGGGATTGGGGGTAGCTCCGCCGCTGGTTGGGTCATGTAAAGCTCCTAGAATGCCGTCTAAGTCCGGCGCACCTAGAGGATAAGGACAAATCGGCCTAGCGTCAATACAATGTTCCGACAGCTCACTGCCCAGCTGTCTTGAGAGCTTTGACAAAGTCTGGGGTGCGCCCTAGCATGGCTTACGACCTTTGCCTCAGTCCAGAAGCAGGGCTATGAATACAACCTCCTTCCCCAGCGCCGCCGACTACTCAAACAACGTGTCGGTCCATCCTGACGGCCGGAGTTGAAGAACGGTGGCCCAAAGCCACGCGGATAGCCACGACTTAGACAAGCTCGCCCGCTGGAGCCAGTCCCTGGACGGCGGGCAGCACGCACACTTCCCAGTCTACGCCGCATTTCTGGTAAGGCCTGAGGACCAACGCGCCCATGATCTGTTTCGAGAATTTCGCTCCGGCTTCCAGAATGCAGGCGCCGAATTCCATCACCTGGTGATCTTTGGTCAACACGGCGTCTCCAGGACTGCGCTGGAACTGCTGAACGTCTTTGGTCTCACTGAGGAATCCCTACCTCTGCTGGTCTTGTTTTTTGGGCCTGCAGCAAGGGGGTTTTACTGGGCCAGCTTGATGGCGGGAGGCTCAACCGCGGCCCCCGCCGGGCCGTCGTCGGATGGCGGTTCTGATGATGCCTGGAGAATGCTGCTGGCCTGTATAGAGCGCTGTGCCGGCGGCGTAGGGTCAGATCTGGTCCTGGATTCCGTGCCTGGGCTAGTAGGCGTGTCCCTGGGCAACATGTCGATGATGGACGCGGTAGCGGAAGCCTTGAGGCGGGCGGCGGAGCCTGGATTGACTTGACTCCTTGGCTACGGTTAATATATGTGCGGTTGTGAAGGCGAGACCGGGGTTGAGCAGGCGGCGGGGCCGCCTTATTAATTGCTTTCCCAGTGCAGCGAGTCCCCGACGATTAATTCTGGTGAGTAATTCCTAGGAGGAGGTGGCCTAATTGGAATGGATTGACTATGAAGTGCCGACTACCGTAGGCGAAGCCGTATCGCTTATGGCTTCCAAGGGCGACAGGGCAAAAGTCATAGCTGGCGGCACCGATATTCTGGTGATGCTCAGGGGCCGCAGGCGCAGTGCAGACGTCTTGGTGGACGTTAAAGAGATTCCTGAGTTAAACGAAGTGTCCTACGATTCCACGAATGGCTTGGTGCTGGGAGCGGCTGTTCCATGCTACCGCATTTACCAGAACCAGGACGTAGCCTCCGCCTATCCGGGGTTGATTGACGCCGCATCTCTCATTGGCGGCATCCAAATCCAGGGGCGGGCCAGTATCGGCGGCAACCTGTGCAACGCCGCTCCCAGTGGCGATTCTATTCCTCCGGTCATAGTGCTGGGCGGAGTATGCAATGTTGCCGGCCCTGACGGGACCCGCCAAGTCCCAGCGGAAGACTTTTGCACCGCTCCGGGACAGAACGTCCTGAAGACAGGCGAGATACTAGTGTCAATAAACCTGCCCGCTCCCCAAGCCCACTCCGGGGCAAAGTACCTTCGGTTTATACCCCGAAACGAGATGGACATCGCCGTGGCCGGCGTGGGCAGTTCCGTAGTCTTGGACGACTCGGGACAGAACTTCGTTTCTGCCCGTATTGCTCTGGCCTCGGTGGCTCCGACCCCCGTGCTCGCCCGTGAAGCCGGCGAGAGTTTGGCCGGCAAACCCGTGTCCGAAGAGGCCATACAAGACGCCTCAGAGAAGGCCCAGGCTGTAGCCTCGCCCATCAGCGACATGCGGGGCACCGTTCGCCAGCGTACCCACTTGGTGGGTGTATTGACCAGGCGCACTCTTAATCAAGCCATCCAACGTGCCAGAGGGGAGGAATAATGCCCGGAGTTACTCACGTACAAACGACTATCAACGGCGAGCAGGTCAACTTTCTTTGCGAGCCTCGCCAGAGCCTGCTGGAATGCCTGCGGGATGTGTTGGGCCTGACCGGCACCAAAGAGGGTTGCAACGACGGCAACTGCGGCGCGTGCACAGTGATCCTGGATGGCCGGATTGTCGATTCCTGCCTGGTCTTGGGCGTTGAGGTCCAGGGACGAGAAATCACCACGATTGAAGGCCTGGCCACGCCTGAGGGGCTACACCCGCTGCAACAATGTTTCTTGGAGCACGCCGCCCTTCAATGCGGTATCTGCACCCCCGGCTTCATCGTCGCCGCCAAAGGGCTGTTGGACAGCGAGAAGGACGTTGACGAGCATAGAGTTCGGGAATGGCTGGCCGGCAACCTGTGCCGGTGCACCGGCTACGACAAGATTGTCCGGGCAGTACTGGACGCCTCGGAAAGGATGAAACAGGCCGGCTAGGCCTGTGGCCGGTCCGGCATCGACAGGACCGCGAAAGCGCGCGGGCGGCCGCGGGTAGTGAAATTACGCCCGGGCGTTGAGATATCCGCAGCGCCCGTCGCCGCAATCTAAGGAGCCGGTTGATGGCCAGGGTATTCATACCAACCATGCTCCAGCCTCTGGCCGGTGGTGTAAAGGAAGTACAGATCGAAGCCGGGAACGTTCGCCAGGCTGTCGACAGCCTTGAACAGTTGTACCCCGGTATCAAGGCCAGGCTGGTTGAAGGAAACAAGATGAGGTCCAACCTGGCGGTGTCCATTGACGGCGAGGTGGGAAGACTGGGGCTTCTTGAGAAGCTGTCGGAGGATAGCGAAGTCCATTTCGTCCCTGCCATTAGCGGCGGCGCGTAGCGGAACCCCTAGACTAAGCACTGTGAACCCCCACAAGTTGCCCCCATGCTGATTCTACCCGCACTGGCTTCTACCATTGCTACTACCAATGCCTCCAAGGCCGAATCTTGACCAAGCGAACGGGCAAGGGCCGGATAGAGAACCTTGTTTCCGCCGGGGGAGTTGTCCACAGGCGGGTCAATGGACGCGTCGAGACAGCGTTGTGCGGTCGGGCAATTTCTACTGGAGAAGAAAAAGGCGGTGCAACCGCCGCTGGCCCGTCGGACCAAAGTTATAGCTGGAGCCTGGCCAAAGGGACCCCGGAACCGGGGGAAACCTTGGAACAGACGGCCCTGAGGGAAGTCCAGGAAGAGACCGGCCTGGAAGTCGAGATAGACACACCGCTAGGCGCCATTGAATATTGGTTCAGCCGGCGGGAACCCAACGCTCGTTACCACAAGACTGTGCATTACTATTTGATGGCGCCCGTCGGCGGCGGCATCGACTTGCATGACCCCGAGTTCGACGTAGTACAGTGGTTTCCATCTGAAGAGGCCCTGGAATTATTGACCTACGACAACGAGGCCGAGGTCTTGCGGCGGGCCATTGAGGTCCTGGCTAAGCGCTAGGGGCTTGTCTCATGGTGGAACTCCAAGGCGTAAAGGTCATATTGCGGGACAAGCGCGAGGAAGACGCTGAGCGGGACTACATCTGGCGTAGCGACCCCGAACTGGCGCGGCTGGACGCTGCCTATCCTCTGACAATGACCTTCGACCGTTACCTGAAGATTTTCAAGGACCAACTCCGCTATCCCACCCCTGGGTCCAAGCACTTTGCGACGGTGACTCTGGACGGCAGGTTCATCGGCAACTGCATGTACTACGATCTGGACAGCGTCAACCGGCAGGCGGAGGTGGGCATCGTCATCGGCGACCGGGACTATTGGAGCAACTCCTACGGGTATGACGCCGTGACAACGCTGCTGGAGTATCTGTTCACTGAGAAGGGGCTGAAGCGCGTCTATCTGCACACCTTGGAGTGGAACAAGCGGGCCCAGCGCTGCTTTGAAAAAAGCGGGTTCACGCCGGTCAAGAAAGTCCGGCGCATTTCCCAAGACTTCATCTTGATGGAAGTGTTGCGGGAAGACTGGCTCGCCAAAGCCGAGGAGCGGAGCGCCCTTCGCTCGGAACTCTTGGACAACCGGGCCAACGCCCCCGCGTCAGGTTCCGGCTAACTCAGTTCCAGCTCTACCGTCGGTCTGTCCGCGAACGGCTGGCCCGTCATGCACCCGGTGTGTTTTCAGCCGCGGCCGCCGTTATGGCATCGGGTAGGGCGATAACACCGTCGTACAGGGCCCGGCCCAGGATCGCCCCTTCGACGCCGACGCCGGCCAGCAGCCGGAGGTGCTCGACAGCGGTGACTCCTCCCGAGGCCAGCACTGCCATCCCGGTATCGCGCACGAGGGACGCATTGGTTTCCACATTGGGCTGGGTCAAGGTGCCATCCCTGGAAATATCGGTATAGAGCAGGCGCGTCACCCCCAGCGAGGCCATCTTACGCGCCAAATCCAGGACGCCGATCGCGCTTTGCTCCTTCCAGCCCTTGATGGCTACCTGTCCGTCTCGTGCGTCGATGGCTACAACGATTCGGTCGGCTCCGTAGCCCGAACAAAGATATTCCACCAAAGACGGGTGTTCCACCGCAGCGGTGCCCAGCACCACCCTGTCGGCGCCGGCGGTTAGCAGGCTCTGCGCTGTCTCCTCGTCGCGTATCCCGCCCCCGACTTGCACAGGAATGGACAAGGAGCGCATGATTTGAGACAGGATACCCAAGTTGCGCGGCCTACCATCAGCGGCCCCGTCCAGATCCACTAGGTGTAGCCGGGGGGCGCCTTGCTGCTGCCAGTGCAGGGCCATTGCAACCGGGTCTTCGGAATAGACCGTCTCGCGTTGGTAGTCGCCCTGGTACAGGCGAACACAACGGCCAGACCTGAGGTCGATTGCTGGGATTACTTCCATGGATAGTTAACCTGTGGAACTACCGGGAGCGGCTTATGGGATTACGGCAGACTTACGTCGGAGGTCTGCCGCATGCTCCTCGGCCAGGTCACAGAAGTTCTTGTAGATGAGCGTGCCCGTATCGCCGCTTTTTTCCGGGTGAAATTGGGTGGCTATCAGGTTCCCCTGGGCATACACGCTGCAAAAGGTGATGTCGTACTTGGTAGCTCCAATCTCGCCGTCGAGCTCGGCTGGTACGGCGTAGTAGCTATGCACGAAATAGAAGAAGCTGTCCTGGGGAATGCCATCGAAGACAGGATGCGCTTGCCGCAATCTTACGCTGTTCCATCCCATGTGGGGCACCTTGATGCCTGGAGGCAGTCGCCTCACCACACCCGGGATTATTCCCAGGCATTGTGCGTCACCTTCCTCGGTGTTCTCCATCAATAGCTGCAGGCCCAGGCATACTCCCAAAAATGGCCGGCCTGAGGCTACGTAGTCGCGCAACGGTTGCACCAACCGTCGCTTCTGCAACGCTCGCATGGCGGCGGGTGCGGACCCGACTCCGGGAAATATGACGGCGTCCGCTGTGGCCAAGTCATCCGGGTTGCCCGTTACCAATGGGGATACGCCGGCCAACTCCAGCGCCTTGGCCACGCTGCGCAAGTTGCCGGAGTCGTAATCGATAACCGCTAACTTGATCATCGATCCATCGGCCCTAGCTCCGCTCGCCTGTGGCGCGTTCCAGCGGCAAATCACGGTCCTGGTAACGGGCCAGCACAAACAGCAGGTCGCCTAATCGGTTCAGGTAGGTGATGAGCAACTCGTTGGTTAGTCGTCCCGCCTCTTTCAGGGCAACCACCCTCCGTTCGGAGGTTCGGATGATGCAGCGTGCCAGGTCGATGGCCGCCGACGCCGGCGAGCCGCCCGGCAAAATGAAGACCTTGGGCATCTCTACGTCGTCTTCCAATGAGTCGATCATCGATTCCAGGTTCGCCACCATGTCCTCTGTGACTGGCGCGAAGTGTTGCTGAAAGAGGTCGTATTCGTCCGGCTCGGTTGCCAGTTCGGCGGCAATCGTGAATAGTTCTCGTTGCAAGTCCCGCAGAGCGTCTTTGACTCTGGTGTCTTCGCTCAAAGCACGCGCCAAGCCCATGGCTGAGACTGCCTCGTCGGTGATGCCGTAGGCTTCGGTATGGAGGTCGTTTTTGGACACCCGGCCACCATACAGCAAGCTGGTCGTGCCCTGATCGCCGAACTTAGTGTAGAGCCTCTTTCTGTAAGAAGAAGATGAAGCCATCGTGTGGATTTTAGCATAGGGCTTCCGAAGGGGTATACTGGAACAAACCGCCTAGAGGTAACAAGTCATGCCTCCTCAACTCCAAATAATCGGCGTCCAAGGGATGCCTGAGGTCAAGCCCGGAGACGACTTGGCCGTATTCTTGATGGACGCCGCCCAGCGCCAGGGAACGCCTATTGAGGCGGGTGACGTGGTTGTAGTTACCCAGAAGGTGGTTTCCAAGGCTGAGGACAGGGTAATTGGTTTCGAGGGCATCGAGCCCTCGCCGTTGGCGGTGACCATCACGGAAGGCCATCGTCGGGACCCGAGGCACACGGAAATCGTCCTTCGTGAGAGTGCGCGGGTGGTGCGCATGGACCGGGGAGTGATCATCAGCGAGACGCGTCACGGCTTTATCTGCGCCAACGCCGGCGTCGACGCCTCCAACATTCCAGGGTCGGAAACCGTTGCTCTGTTGCCGGTGGACCCCGACGCCTCCGCCAGGCGCATCATGGAGTCCATCAAGGCCAGGCGTGGCGTCGATGTGGCGGTCATTGTCTCCGACACCTTCGGAAGGCCCTGGCGTAACGGCGCTACCAACGTAGCTATCGGCGTCGCTGGTCTGGATCCCATGGTGAGCTATGTGGGGCTGGAGGACAGCCACGGCAACATGATGCACACTACTGAGATTGCGGTGGCCGACGAACTGGCCGCCGCGGCTGAATTGGTGACCGGTAAGGTCGACGGTGTGCCTGTGACAATCATACGCGGCCATAACCATGTGCCCACTAAAAGCGCCAGTATACAGCGCCTCATCCGGACGGGGGACAAAGACCTGTTCAGGTGACGTCTCCATCTCCGGCGTCCTCCCCGAACAGCGACAACTGCAAATGAGGGCTTTGGTCGAAAGACGAGACTCCAACTCCCAGCAGTCTGAACGAGCGTCCGGGGGCCAGTTCCAACGACAGAAGCCGCCAAGCCTGGGCCACTATAGCCTCTTCGGAAGCGGTAGGCGACGGGATGGTCACCTGGCGGGTGAACGTCGTAAAGTCGGCTAGTCTGGCCTTTAAAGTCACCGTTCTACCCTGAAGCTCGCTGTTGCTCAAGTGGCCGGCCACATTGGCTGCCAGCTTGGACAGTTCCTGTCTTAGCCGTTCCGGCTCGGCCACGTCCGATGTAAACGTGGTTTCTGCGCTTATGGACTTGGTTTCCCGTCCGGTGTGCACTGGTTCCTGGTCTTCCCCCATGGCCTTGGCGCGGACCGACGCAGCCCGTTGGCCGAAATGGCTAGCGAACCAGGCTATCGGTTGGGCCGCCAACTCGCCGATGGTCTTCACCCCCTCTCCCTCAAGTCTTCCTACGGTCTTCGGTCCGATACCATAGAGCTTGCCTACCGGCAGCGGTGCGAGAAACTCCGCTTCCTCGCCCGGCGCGACTACCACCAGGCCGTCGGGCTTGCGCAAGTCCGAGGCGACCTTGGCCACCGATTTGTTGGTAGCCACCCCTACGGACAATACCAGACCCGTTTCATCCCGCACCTGTTGCTTCAGGTCCAAGGCCACCGCCAGCGGCGGCTTCCCTCCTTCTACGGCCTCAGTCACGTCCAGGTAAGCCTCGTCAAGGGACAGGGCTTCCACCAGGTCGGTTAGCTGCCGGAAAATCCCCATAACTATGGAGGACATCTCCCGGTAGCGGCCAAACCGCGGCGGCACGACAATGCCCTGGGGGCAACGCCGCACCGCAGAACGCATGGGCATCGCCGAGTGGACGCCAAACTCCCTGGCTTCGTAGGAAGCGGTGGCCACCACCCCTCTGTCCTCTGGGCGGCCGCCGACTAGGACCGGCTTGCCTCGCAACTCCGGATTGTCCAGTTGCTCCACCGCCGCATAGAAGGCGTCTAAATCGGCGTGTAAGATGTGTCGCATCGAGGTCCTCTACACCCCAGCCGGCGTAACATCAGGCAAGTCCATTTTAATGCCAAGGTCATAATCGGCGACACAGGGCCTTGTCCGGCGAGAGGGTTTAAAGTAAGCTGGAAACCGGAATATAGCGCCCTTGCAGATTACGCCATAGAACTCGAATGTTCTTACGAGACTTACCATGAATTCGCTGTTTGACAAGCTGGATTCAGTCCTTCGCCGCTACGAAGAAATCGACGAACAACTGGCCCGGCCCGAGGTGGCGGCCGACTTCGCCCAGGTGCAGCAATTGGCAAAGGAACGGGCTTCTCTGGAGGAGTTGGTGGAAATCTCCAGGGAGCATCAAACTCTAAACGGGGAGAGAGAAGACCTGGAGGGGCTGCTTCATGAAGAAGCCGACCCCGAACTGGCCCGGATGGCCAGGGACGAACTCGAAGCGGTCAACGGACGCCTGGACCAGTTGCAAAGAGAGTTGAAGCTGGCCCTGCTGCCCAAAGATCCCAACGACGAACGCAGCGTCATCGTAGAGATAAGGGCCGGTACAGGCGGAGCCGAAGCAGGACTCTTCGCCAGCGATCTATACCGGGCGTACAGCCGGTACGCCCAACTGCGTAACTGGAAGGTCGACGTGATGGACTCCAACCCCTCGGACTTGGGAGGATTCAACAAGATCGTATTTGAGATTCAAGGCGAAGGAGCCTTCAGTCGCCTGAAATACGAGAGGGGCGTCCACCGGGTCCAAAGGATTCCCGAGACTGAAGCCCAAGGACGGATTCACACTTCTACGGCAACCGTCGCCGTTCTGCCCCAGGCCGACGAGGTGGAAGTCAAGATTAACCCCGGCGACCTGCGAACTGACGTGTTTCACGCCGGCGGCCACGGAGGCCAGAACGTCAACAAGGTCGCTACGGCGGTGCGGCTTGTCCACGAGCCAACCGGCATTACAGTGGTCTGCCAGGACGAGCGTTCACAGTACAAGAACAAGCAGAAGGCTATGTCCATGCTGCGGGCCCGGATTTACGAGGCCGAGCAGGAGCGTCAATCGGCGGAGATTACCCAAAACCGGCGTTCCCAGGTCGGCGGGGCAGAGCGGGCCGAGAAGATCCGTACTTACAACTACCCACAGGACCGGATTACCGACCACCGCATCGGCAACAGCTTTCATGGAATGCCTAGAGTCATGGACGGCGGACTGGACGATATTATCGACCGGCTGACCAGCTGGGAGCAGGAGCAGTTGTTGAAGGCCGGGCAGTTCTAGCCAGGCCCACCGCCATGGCGTCCCTTCACCAGGTCATTCAACAGGCCCACGAGCTGTTGGACGCATCATGCATCGCCGACCCTCGTCTGGAAGCAGAGGTGATGGTGATGCACCTGTTGCAGAAGCCCCGCCAAGACCTCTTCGCTCATCACGAACTGGAAGTCGGTCGGCGGCAGCAACATGCCTTGGACTCCATGCTGCGGCGTCGGCTTGCCCGTGAGCCGCTGGCCTACATCGTCGGCCGCCGGGAGTTCTACAGCCTCGACCTGCTGGTCAACTCCGACGTGCTGATACCTCGCCCGGAGACCGAAACCCTGGTGGAACAGGCCCTGTTCATAGCGTCAAAAAAAGAGACGGAGGCCCAGGGCTTAGTCATAGCTGACGTGGGCACGGGGTGCGGCGCCATCGCCATTAGCCTGGCCAGACACCTGCCCGCGGCCCGCGTCTACGCTCTGGACGTGTCGGAGCAGGCGCTGGCTGTGGCTGGCTGCAACGTGAAAGTCCACACCGTGGCCGATAGGGTCATCCTACGCGGGGGCAATCTCTTGGAACCGTTACAGGAGCCGGTGGACCTGATCGTCGCCAACCTGCCCTACATACCATCAGGAAGGATTGCCACCCTGCAGCCGGAAGTTCAGCGAGAACCCCTCCTGGCCCTGGACGGCGGCCCCGGCGGCCTGGACTGCATCCGCGCCCTGTTAGCTCAAGCGCCGGGCAAGTTGAAGGACCGTGGTGCAATCCTGCTGGAGCTTGACCCGGAACAAAGCCCCGTCGTAGAAGCGCTAGCCCGTGAATATTTCCCTGGAGCCAAGACTAACGTAACGAAAGACCTGGCCGGTCATGACCGGGTCTTCTCCGTCAACCGCCAATAAGCCCTTACTGGGGGCTACGCCAAGCCCTCAGCCCGCAGCGCCTGCAAAGTGTTCTGGAAAGCTTCCAGCGTCCGGTCTATGTGCTCATCGCTATGAGTAGCCGACACCAGGAAAGATCCCCGGCCCATGATGTCGACCCCCTGGTTCTGCAGGCCCCGCTTTAGCGCCGTGACCGCGGGAGATGCTGTAGTCTCCTTAATCTTGCGGTGAGGCATTGAGCAGGTCTCGCGGTCGCAATCGCAATCGGCCATCACCACGTGGATCATCGACGCTATGCCGTGGGCGTGCCCGGCCACTTCCATCCTGCCGAATATATCGTTGAGGCCTGTCTTGAGGCGTTCTCCCATGGCGTCCGCCTGCCGGTTTATCGGATGGTTGGCGATTAGTTCCAAGCACACGGCCCCGGCTGCCGCGGAAAGCGGGTTGGCGTTGAAAGTCCCGGGATGGTATACCCGGTGGCTGTTGTCCCACTCCGGGTCGTTCCTGGGGGACATCATGTCCATAACCTCCCCCCTGCCCCCGACGGCGCCCCCGGGTAGGCCCCCTGCGACAATCTTGGCCATGGTCGTCAGGTCGGGCGTCACGCTGTAGCGCACCTGGCTACCTCCGGGCGACGCCCGGAAGCCCGTAACCACCTCGTCGAATATCAGCGCCGCCCCGTGCTCCTCGGTCAATTCTCTAAGCCCGACCAGGTAGGCCTCGGGGTCGTCGAAGGGCAACCGGCCGTAGTGGGCCCCGGTGGGCTCCAAGATCAGGCCTGCTATATCCTGGTCCCGCCCCAAGGCTTCTTCGACGGCGCCCAGGTCTCCCGCGGGAACAATCACCATGTTTCCCCAAATGGCGTCAGGAATTCCGGGCGCCGCATGGTCCGACCCGGTCATGGCGTAGTCGTGCCAACCGTGAAAGTGGTCCTGGAGCTTGATGATCTTCGACTTGCCGGTATAGGCCCGGGCGAGCCGCATGGCCATCAGCGTGGCCTCGGTCCCCGAGCTGTGAAACCGTACTTTTTCCACAGAGGGCATCAGGGCGGTAATCGCCTTGGCCCATCGTATCTCTGCGTCGGTGTTGGCTCCCAGGTGAGTGCCCCGCAGTACCTGCCGAGACACCGCTTCGGTGATGGCCGGGTGTGAGTGACCGAGAAGCAAAGCGCCGTGCCCCGACACGTAGTCCACGTACTCGTTCCCGTCCACGTCCCACTTCAACGGGCCCGCGCCGTGGGTCATATACAAGGGAAACGGCTGGGCGTACCTGACGTCGTGGGTGACTCCTCCCGGAAACAACCTCACTGCCGCGGTATAGCGCTGTGCCGAGCCTGGGTGCTTTGAAACGTATTCGTCCAGGATGGTGCTCATCAGGCCTCCAAAGTACGGCCCCGACGCGTGATGACAACAGTCCTGCTATGTCTGTCGCTTTAGAACAGGCCGAACTGAGATTGCCCTATTTTAGCTGTTGCTCCGTTACGGCGCTATGCTCGCATGACAGCTCAATCCAAGGGACGGTGTCCCCAATGCAAAGCCACCGCGCCGAAGCCCATGCGCTGGTACCCAACGTCTGTCAAGCCAGCGTTCCTGAGTAGTTGAGCCAGGTCTTCGGCTTCTACGAACACATTGACCGAGTCAGGCAGGTAGGCGTAAGCCGGCTGGTCTCCGGCGACTATTCGCCCCATCAACGGCGTCAGCCCGTGGAAATACCACCTAATGAGCCGCGACAAAATTCCCGGTGGCATTGGGGTCAATTCCAGCGTGGTTACTCGCCCTCCGGGTTGTACCACCCTCACCATCTCCGCTAACGCCCGCTCTAAATCCGGCATGTTTCGCAGGCTGAAACCCGCGGTGACGCAAGCGAATGAGCCATCGGCAAAGGGCAGCCTCAACGCGTCTCCCAACATCAAGCCTACGTGGGATTCCCGCTTGCTGAGAGCGGCCTTGTTGCCGGCCAGCGCCGCCATCTCCGGGAGCAGGTCTACCCCGACGACGTAGTCGATCCCCGGACGCCGCGACAGGGCCAGCGCCAGGTCGCCGGTGCCCGTGGCAATGTCCAGGGCTTTCCCCGCCAGGCCCTCTGCTGTTAGTCGGGCCGTCTGACCTTTCCACCGCCGGTGCAAGCCGGCCGTCATCAGGTCGTTCATCAGGTCGTACCGGCGGGCGATGCGGGCGAACAGGTCGGCTACGTACTGCTGCTTCGCCGGTCCTTTCAGTTCCGCCATCGACTCAGGCAGGAGTCACGGCAATGCATTGGACATTCAGAGCTACGGAATCCAGCAAGGTGTTAGGAATGCCCATCAGTCTTCCATCTCCCTGTATTGCAGGTCTTCAGGGAGAGATTCTTCCACGTTAAGTGCGACAAGCATCCGGCTAACCACAAACCTGACAGTGTCCTCTGTGCTTTCGGGATGCAGATAAAAGGCAGGTTGCGGAGGCAATATCACGGCCCCAAGTCGGCTGACAGCCAGCATGTTTTCCAAATGGCCAGAGTGAAGGGGAGTCTCTCGCGGGACAATAACCAGGGGCCGCCGCTCTTTAAGGCATACGTCCGCCGCCCGGTGAATCAGGTGATGGGTCATCCCATGAGCGACGGCGGCCAGGGTATTCATGCTGGCCGGCACTATGACCATGCCTCGGGTCGGGAAGGTGCCGCTGGCAATAGGCGCAGCCATGTCATTGACCGGATACCAGGTGAAGCCCGGGTGCTCCCGCCACTCCGACAGGGTGTGGTTGAATGGCGTTCCCAGTTCGTCGCGCCACACCAGCCGGGCGTTATTCGAGCAGACCAGCGCGGTGGGAACGTCCCGCCGCAACAGTTCGTCAACGGTCCTCAGCGCTAGGATCGAACCGCTGGCGCCCGTTATGCCCACTATTACCGGAGGTCCCGTCATTACCTTGATTATCTCACACGCCGGGTCAAGGACTACAGCGTTACGGCAAGGACGGTGAAGGCCAGCAGAACTATGGAAATTGTGCTGTTGTACTTGAAGAAGGGCGAATGTAAGCCAGACAGGTTGTCTGTCCTGACCAGCCGGTTTTCCATGGCCAGTAGGGTCATCGAAAGTCCCCAGCCGATGAAATAGTATGCGTTGAGTTCGAACCACAGCCCGGCAACTAGCAGCGCAATCGCGGAGCAGAAGTGCAATCCCCTGCTTACCCACAGGGCTGCCGGGATGCCGAACCGGCTGGGAATGGAGTGGACACCGTATTGCCGGTCGAAGTCGTAGTCGACGCATCCGTAGATGATGTCGAAGCCTCCGGCCCAGGCGGCCACCGCGAATGACAGCAAGACCGGCTCCGGGTCCAGCCGCCCGGTGACCCCGATCCATGCGGCCGACGGCGCAATGCCCAAGGCCCATCCCAGGAAGAAGTGGCAGCCCCACGTCCGGTACTTGGAATAGGAGTACAGGATGACATAAGCCGCGGCCATAGGCGAAAGTATCAAGGCCAGGCTGTTCAACTGGGACGCGGCGAAGAAGAAGACCCCGGCGGAAACCGCCATGATGACCAGCACTTCCCGAGGGTTCATCAGGCCGCCGGGCAGGTGGCGCCCTGCGGTCCTGGGATTGGCGCTGTCTTCCTTGCGGTGAATCAGCCGGTTGGCGGACATGCCCAACGTGCGCGCGCCAACCATCGCCGCGGTTATCCAGATGAACGCGCTCCACCCGGGCCAACCGTCGGCGGCCAGCACCATGCCCATGTAGGCAAAGGGCATGGCGTAAAGGGTCTCCCAGACGCGGATCGAGCCAAGGTATACTACGGCCCTGTTTGTCACTTTCCGGGGTAGGGCTGCTATTGCTTGGACTCCGGTTCCTGCCATGTTATCCGAGACCGTACTCGCCCCACTTGCGGTCTACCAACTCTTTGATTTCCGGGCTCATGACAATGTCCGGCGGCCATTCGCGCACACGGCCTTCCAGAGGGCCCTTTTGCGTGGCATCGATGCCCACTTTGCTGCCGAACTTCGGCGTGGGTGAGGCGACGTCCAGGTCGTCTATCGGCCCCTTGGTGAACACAAAGTCCTGGGCCGGGTCTATGTTGTTGGCTACCCGCCAGGCGACCTCAGAGAAGTCGTGCACGTTTACGAAATGGTCCACCACGATGATCGTCTTGGCCAGGCTCATTAGTCCCACGCCCCACAGACCGTGCATCACCTTACGGGCCTGCCCCGGATACTCCTTCTTGATGGACACAATCACCAGGTTGTGGAATACCCCCTCGGCGGGCATGTTCAGGTCCACGATTTCCGGCAGCACCAGTTGCAGCGTGGGCAGGAAGAGTCTCTCCGACACCTTGCCCATCCAGTAGTCTTCCATGGGGGGCCGTCCCACAACTGCGGCGGGGTAAATCGGGTCCCGTCGACGGGTTATCGCCTCAACGTGGAACACGGGGTAAGCGTCCTCCATGGAGTAATACCCGGTGTGGTCTCCGAAGGGACCTTCCTGCCGCTCCTCTCCCGGCGTTACGTATCCTTCCAACACTATCTCGGCATGAGCGGGGACCATCACGTCGACGGTCTTGCCCTTGACCAACTCGACCCCCTCTTCCCGCAGGAATCCAGCCACGATCATTTCGTCGATGTCCGGGGGCAGCGGCGCTGAACCGCTCCAAATCGACGCCGGGTCGCCGCCCAGAGCAACGGCCACCTCCATCCGCTCCCCTTGCCCTAGCTGGTTGAGCCGGTAGTGGCGAGCGCCCACCTTGTGGGTCTGCCAGTGCATGCCGGTGGTATTCCGGTCAAACACCTGCATCCGGTACGTGCCGTAGTTCTGCACGCCGGTTTCTGGGTCACGGGTGATGACCAGGGGCAGGGTGATAAAGCGGCCGCCGTCCAACGGCCAGCACTTGAGGATGGGAAATTGGAAAAGGTCCACGTCGTCTCCCTGTAGGAACACCTCCTGGCAGGGAGCGTTACGGACTGTCTTGGGTTGGAACGACCCTATCTTGAGCAGTTGGCCCAGGGTGCGGAGCTTGTTTTGCAGACCTTCGGGCGGTCCCTGCATGAGCTGCAGCAACCCATGCACCCTCTCCACGGCATCGTCCAACTGCTCCACCCCCAACGCCCAGGCCATCCGCTGCTGAGACCCGAACAGGTTGATGGCCACGGGAGTTTCGTAGCCCTCGACGTTTTCGAACAGAAGCGCCGGTCCGCCGCTCTTGATCACCCGGTCAGTGATCTCGGTGATTTCCAGCTCGCAACTGACCGGCGTCTGGATGCGCCGAATGGCGTCTTTACGCTCCAGGAAGGATATGAACTCTCGAAGATCTTTGAACTTCATCGAATCTTACGCTGCGTTCCCCGTTGCGACTTGGAGCCCCAGGCTGCCGTCGATAGAGTGATGCGGCCAGGCTGTCGATTACTGGATTGATAGGCCGTTCTACACGGCGACACGAAGCTGACCCATTGTAGCGGTTTCTGAATGACGCATTCAACGGAATGCGACCGGAGTTGGTCGTCGAGGGGTCGTGGGGTTTCACTTCACGCGGCGCGCTGCCCTTTGGCAATGCAGGTGAAGAAATCGAGGAAGAAAAGACTGCTGGGCCGGTAGGAGCCGGCCCAGCAATTGGTATCTCTGCTTTGTGGACTTAGAATTCGGAGGATTCGGCGCGTTGCTTGCTGAAGCAGTCGCTGCAATAGACGGGCCGGTCTCCCCTGGGACGGAAAGGCACCATGGCGTCGTTGCCGCAATCGGCGCAGACTATGGGATACATCTCCCTGGGGGCGTCCTGGTACATGCCGCCGCGCTGCTCAGACCGCCGCACGGCGCGGCAGCTGCGACAGCGCTTGGGCTCGTTGGAAAAACCACGGGCATTAAAGAATTCCTGCTCGCCCGCGGTGAATATGAACTCACCTCCGCACTCCACACAGACCAAAGTTTTGTCTGATAGGGCCACTGGTTGACCTCCTTGGGCCACACTGGTTTTTGTTTGGCTCAGTAGGTCAACGGGCGACAACCATAGATAAGGGAGAACGGAGGGATTTAGCTGCCTGAATCAACCTAACTTTAACCTAGCACGCTATTATACCGGTGAATTTGATATATGCAACCCGGCGAAGTCAAGAGGCCGGAGTATTTTTTCCAGCGCCATTATGAGCCATTTAGTGCCACCCAGTCCTCGGCGGCGACTCACTAGTTCGTCAACGTGTAAGCAGTTCCCCATCTACAGGATAGACATAAGGCATGGGATGGGCAAGCGCGAAATGTCAGTGGCTTGTGGCTGAAGGGCCTGTAGGCCTGGAGGCAGGAACGGCGGCGCAACCTATGGCGGCGGGTCCTGAACGATGAAGCAGGACGAAGCCTTGAAGACTGCCCACAGGGTCAAACCCGGCTCGATTGCCATCTCCTCCAGCGAAGCGCCCGTGATGCGGCACCGCAGGGGTTGGCCGCAGTCAAGGGTCACTTCATAGCCCGGAGTCGAAGGCTCGACGCTGGTGACGATGCCGTGCAGCCGGTTGCGGGCCGATGTCCCCACCGGCTCCTGGTGGGCCAGGATAATGTCCGACGCCCGTATGCCCACCGCCACCTGTTCTCCCCCGGCCAGGCCTTGCGCCGCAATAGGGGCGGGCTCGTCCAGCGGGACTTCTATCCGCAGGCCTCCCCCGGCGCAAATCATGGTCCCGTCCTGGGGATTGCGGCTCTCGACTGCAAGATGGAACAGGTTCTCCACGCCCACCAAGCGGGCAACCCGGCCCTGTCCCGGCTGGCCCAGCACCTCCAGCGGCCTGCCGCGGGCTATGGTCTTCCCCTCGTCGATTACCTGCACCCAGTCAGCCATTGCCAGGGCTTCCTCCCGGTCGTGGGTAACCAGCATCACCGGAATTGGCGAGTGGGCCAGTACGGCTTTGAGTTCTCTCCGCAAAACCCTGCGGAGTTCCACGTCCATGGCGGCAAAGGGCTCATCCAACAGCAGGACGTCCGGCTCTGGCGCCAGCGCCCGGGCGATGGCCACCCTCTGCTGCTGGCCGCCAGACAACTCGTCTGGACGCCGTTCTTCCAGTCCGTCGAGTTGCAGAGCGCGGACCAGCCCAGCCACTCGTTCCGCGGCCGCCGGCTTGGGCCATTTCCGCAGGCCGTACCCAATGTTTTGCGCCATGTTCAGGTGAGGGAATAGATGGTACTGCTGGGCGAGGTATCCGATTCGCCGCCGGTGGGCAGGTATCCACAAGCTGGCAGCGTCGTCATACACTGGGCTTCCTGCGATCTCGATGTGGCCGCGGTGGGGGCGCAACAACCCGGCTATGGCCCGGAGTGTGGTGGTCTTGCCGGCCCCCGAAGGCCCGAACAGGGCCAGCACCTCGCCGGGCTCAATATTCCAGTCGACCTCCAACCGGAAGTCCCCGACCCTGCAGTCTACCCAACCTCGAGTCATGACCGGCCCGCGTACTGGCGCCTGACCAGGAAGCGCAGGGCCAGCAGGATGACAACTGCCCCCACCATCAACATGACCGAAAGGGCAAGGGCGGTATCCAGGCTGCTCTCCATGGCAGTCATTATGGCCAGGGGCATGGTCTGGGTCTTGCCGGTTAGATTTCCGGCAAACATGATGGTGGCGCCGAACTCAGACAAAGCCCGTGCCCACGCCAGGGCAAGGCCGGTTAGCAGGCTGGGCATGGACAAAGGCAGAGTCAAACGCCAGAAGGTCCACCAGGGGGAGACGCCCAGAGTCTGGGAAACGTCCTCGTAGTCTCGCGCCACATTCTGGAACCCCAGCTTGGCAGCCCTCACGTAGAAAGGCACTCCCACGAAGATTTGGGCAAAAACCACGGCCGCCGTGGTGAAGGGAAGACTGATGCCCACGCTTTCCAACGGCGGGCCGAGTATTCCCTGCCGGCCGAAGGCCATGAGCATTGCAACCCCGGCGACCACCGGAGGCAGGACTATGGGAAGCTCCACCAGGCTGTCCAGGACCCTCAACAGAGGCGAGTTGCTCCGGGCCAGCAGGTAGGCAAAGGGGGTGCCCAAGGCTATAACCACCGCCATGCTGATCAGGCTGGTAACCAGGGACAACCGAAGGGCGGTGATGGCAAGGTCGCTGACCAGGCTGGACAGGAAGCTCTCCTGCTGGGCGGCCCTGACCAACAGGGCCAACACGGGCAGGACGATGAACAGGGTATAGAGGACCGCCGCCGTCGTTCCCAAGCCCCGGCCCGGCCCGGCCTCGCCCAGGATTCGGCGCACTGAAGGCGACGTCATTGGATCCCTCTTCCAGTCCAGCTGCCTGCAAATGGACTTAGCTGCGTCCCAGCGGCCTGCGCCTGCGCCTGCGCCTCAAAACCATGGCGGCGCAAAATCTCCTGTCCGGCATCGGACTCGACATAATCGATGAAGTCGTTCGCAGCCTCGGCTAAGTTAGAGCTATCGAGAACGGCGATAGTGTAGACGGCCGCAACACTCGCCTCGTCTGGAATTTGCACCATCGAAACGTCAGACGCAACCCGGGCATCGGAATAGTAGACGAACCCGGCGTCTACTTCTCCGAGCGCAACCTTTTGAAGCACGTTTCGGACGTTGGTTTCCTCCGTCACCACGTTGGCCACAACACTGTCGGCATATCCAGGCCCCAACCTCGGGTCAACGGCCATTCGTTGGATTACTTCATTGGCGTATCTGCCCGCCGGCACTTCCTCTTGGGCCAGGGCCAGCTTGACTCCTTCGCGGGACAGATCGGCAACTGACTGCACCGAGGGTACACCGGCGGCTTCCTCCGGCTCGGGCACGATAATCACCAGCCGGTTGCTCGCGAAATGCACTGCTTCTCCGGCCAGCACGCCGGCCTCTTTGGCCAACTCCATCTGCCTTTGGTCTGCCGAAGCGAAAACATCGGCGCGGGCGCCGTGCTCCAACTGAAAACGGAGCCGCTGACTACCGTCGAAGTTCAACGTTACAGATGATCCGGGGTATTCCCCCTCGAAGGCGTCGGCCAATTCGGTAAAGGCCTCGGTGAGAGAAGAAGCGGCAAAAACCGTAATCCGTTGCCGGTCTTCTGAATCGCCGCTACATCCGGTTAACATAATCGTAAGAATCAAGGCTGCGGCTATCCGCCCGTAAAGCGCCGGCGGTTGGATCAACCAGCGTGACATGTAGCGGTCGCGAGTGTGCTGATCTAATCCCTCTGCGCAACTGCGTAACGAGGTGCGGCTCACGAGTCGTCGCATTCCGTGAGCCATTGTATCGACGACCAACCAAATCGGTCAAAAAAGATACAGATAACCCGACGCGGCCTGCTGTCGTCCCCTCCCTTGACTGGCCCCTGCATCTGCTGTCTAATGAGTTGGTTAGGCCGCAACAGAAGTCGGCTGAGGCCTGTTCCAGCGGGAATTCGGTTCGTCGCCGAAGCGGGATTATGGCCCAAATTCGCGTCCCACTTTGTCTCACCTTGTCCCAGTTTATGCGATTCGGAGCATGTCATGGCCCTCGTAAGGTGCATCATGGAAATGGGGATGGGGGTGGATATTCATGGCCGGGACTATACGTCGGCGGCCAAGCGGGCGGTGTTCGACGCTATTCACCATAGCAGCCTGGGTTTCCAGCGCCTCCTGGGCAAGACGGCGGACGACATGCGCGTCGATGTCACCATAGGCTCTCCCAACCCTGAGGCGGTGGACCGGGACGCCGTAGCCTCGGTCCTGCCCCACGGCACAGCCTACGTGGAGGCAGTGCACGGAGGACTGGAGATTCCGACCCAGGACGGCACCGACGCCATGGTCATAGCCAACGCCGCGGTTATCGTCAGCTTCGACGACGGAAATTAGCCGTCTACCGTCGTCTCCAACAGCCGCCGGCGCTTGCAGGGCCAGCAAGAAACCAATTTTGCGACGAGGAGGAAAGACTCATGTCAATTATCGACAACAACGCCAAGCCGATGCCCGATCCGGTGGAGGGGCGCAGCGCCCGCCGGTTTGTCACCAAGGAGGACGGAGCGGTCAACCTGACTGTGGGCGAGTTGGTGATGGAGGACGGAGCGGCCCTCCCCCTGCACACCCATCCTACAGATGAAGCCATCGTCCTGTTGGACGGCCGCATCGAAATGGTAGTGGGAGACGAGCACCGGGAAGTGTCGGCCGGCCACACCCTGTTGGCGCCGCCGGGCGTGCCTCACCGGCTGATTAACAACACCGGCGCCACCGCCCGGTTGTACACGATTTTCCCCACCGACGAGACCGTGACCGAGTTTGTAGACTAGGCTTACCCCGGCGGCGTTAGGCCCGGGGAATCCGGCAGGCCCAACTGCCGGCACAGGGCTCAACCGTCCCGTCCGGAAAACGAAAGATGCGCTGGGACTTGCTCCCAGCGCATCTCTATGCGCACACACTACTCGGAATCGGCCAGGCCGGCAGACTTATGGCTGGCGATGAAGGCTAACGGCGGGTCGACTTCATAGCGCCCTTGATGTTCCAGACCAGTTCCTTGGCGTCGACTTCGTGGACCGTCGACAGGTGATTCATCATGTCGTCGACAACAGCTTCTTCCGCGTCGGCTTTCGCGACGTACCGGCAACCCTCTCCCGCTTCGTTCAGGGCCAAGGACAGAATTGCGTTGCACCGACAAAACTTTACCACCTTGCTCATCTCCTCGATTGGCCTGAGGCCACGTTTAACAGATGGCCTGGCGCCACCACAGTCTGTCTGACGATTATAGGCGATTCCCCTGCGGGCCGCCAAGTCCGGCCAGATAACCGGCAATCACAAGCCCAGGCGGATGAAGTCGGAGATGCGCTCCCCGATCATCATGGTGGTCACGTTAGTGTTGGCCCGGATGCAGTCGGGCATGATTGACGCATCGGCGATACGCAGCCCAGCGAGACCCCGGGTCCGCCCGTACTGGTCCACCACGGCCATGGGATCGGAGTCGGGGCCCATCTTGCAGGTGCCGGAAATGTGGTGACTGGTGGTGGCCTCCCGCAGCAGCCATTCATCCAGGGATTCGTCGGTGGCCAGATCGGCGTGGGTTGGGGACAACCGCTCCTCGATGATCCCGTGGAACCCCGGGGAGTCTGCCAGCTTCAGAGCGGTGCGCACCAACTCGCGCATGCGCCTTCGGTCGAACTCGCTCTCCATAAAGCGGTAGTCCAGAAAGGGTTGGATGTCGGGGTCGGAAGATGTAAGCGTCAGCTCGCCGGAGCCCACGGCCAGGTCCAACAGGGCCAGCATCGCGACTCCCACCGGCTCCGGGTCCCAGGCGCCTTGGTTCACCGATCCCGGTGCGTTGGAAACCATGACCAGCATCAGGTCGTTGCGCAGGTCGGAACTCTCGGCTGTCCAGCGCAGGCCCACCTGGTGCCAGGGCTGCAGCCTGTTCAGAGGATGTTCCTTTTTGGTCCGCCAACCCACGATAACGTGGGGATGGTCTCTCAGGTTCTGGCCCACTCCGGGCAAATGGTGCACTACCGGGATGCCCGCGCTGCGGAGGTTATCGGCCGGGCCAACCCCCGACAGCATCAGGATGTGGGGCGACCCGATGGCTCCCGCGCTGAGGATGATTTCCCCTCCCTCCACTGTGAACCTCTGGCCGCCGCTCTCCACCTCCACTCCGGTCACCCGATTTCCTTCGATGACAAGGCGCCTGACAAGGCACTTGGGCCGTATCGTGAGATTCAGGCGGTGCCGGGCCGGGTCCAGGTACCCCAGGGCGGTGCTCCAACGGACTCCGTTGGGGTTGTTGTTTGGTATGGGACCCACGCCGGAGGCGTCCGGGGCATTGTGGTCCGGGCTGTCGGGAAAGCCTGCGGCCCGGCAGGCGTCATAAAAGGCCCGCTGGTCCGGGAACCATTGTTCCGGTTGGAACCGCTTGACGATGATTGGCCCATCGGAATTATGGAAGTCGCCGTGGCCGTACTCAGTGTCGCTCTCGATCCTGCGGAGGCACTCCAGAACCTTCTGGAAGCTCCACTGGTCATTGCCCATGGCCGCCCAGGAATCGTAGTCCTCGGGAACGCCCCGCAGGAACATCTGGCCGTTGATGGCGCTGGAACCTCCGGTGACCTTGCCCCTCGGCACCTGCATTTCGATGGCGTTTGGCGTGGCCTTTCCGACATACTTCCAGTCGTGGTCAGTGGCCACGGCATAGGTCGCCGTGCCGTACCCGTACTTGATCTCGTCAGGCAGGCGCTCGAAGTCCGGATAGTCCGGTCCCGCCTCGATCAGCAGAACCGAGGTCTGCGGGTCCTCGCTGAGCCGGGTCGCCACAATCGACCCTGCTGACCCGGCGCCCAGAACTATATAGTCGTACTTCATTAGTCCTTCCGGAAGCAAGAAAGGAGTAACCTGGGTCCCGACGTCCCGACGGCCCTATCGTATCATAGTCCGAGAGCAAAGGCCGGGGTGATTGGGTATAATGGCCTTGCGGGCCCGCCGGGGTCCTGCGAAAGCCACAGGAGAGCGGTCACATGCCCGACGAATTGGTGAGATTCGACCAAAAGCCCGCCGACGCGCGGTTCCTCATCGCCGGATGGCGGCGGCAATGGTCCGACGGCGGGAATATTTCCGGGGGACTGCCCCGGTACCTGATAGAGAAGTTGGGGGCTAAAAAGATCGGGGAACTGGGGACTGAGGTGTCGGACCTGTGCTACCCGTTCCAAGTGGCGGGCACCCACGACACCTTCCGCCCCCTGGCCGCTTACCAGGACGGCCTGCCCAGCAGACCGATGTACCGGGAGAATAACTTCTATGACGCGGGCGACGGCCTCATCATATTCCGGGGCCAGGAGCCCTGGTTCCGGGTTGATATCTTCGTAGAAGCCTTTTGCAAGGCGATCGTGGATCTGGGCGTCAAGCAGACGGCCGCAGTCGAGGGCGTCAACGGGCCCGTTCCTCCGGAAAAGGAGAGGAGAATCACCTGCGTCTACAGCAAGGCTGACATGAGGGAGAACCTGGAAAAGTTCGGCATGCAGTTCTCCAGCTACGGGAGCGACGGCAGAAGAGGGCCGACAATTGCCATGGCCCTGGTAACCCTGGCGCATTACGACCACCCGGACCTGGAGATATTCCGCATCGGCGCCATGGCCCCAATGTTCCCCTTCGTCACCTCCAACAACGAGCAAATCGGCATCACCAGGGACCACCGTTCCTTCTACGACATCATGCGGAGACTGAAGGCTATGTTCAATTTGGAGGTGGACCTGTCCGAGCTCCGGGACCGCGGGGATAAAGAATCCAACGAACTCAAGGAGCGGCTGGACAAGATCGCATCGTCCAACCCGGACGCCAAGCAGTTGATCGACGGCGCGGTTGCCGACTATACCTTTACTCCCTTCGTCGAGCACGTGGAATTGGACCCGTCGCTGGACAGGACGTTGGAGGATATCCTGCGCAACGCCCCCGAACAGCCGGATCCGCCGGAGGATTAGACAGCCTTTAGGGCCCATTGCCAGCGTTGCCGGCCAGGAGACCGGCAATCATTGAATCGCCACGCTATTTACCGGAGAGGTAATATGACCACCGAAAGCCGCCTGTCCATGAAACTGGGCGAGGCCATATTCAGCCAGCGGGCCATCCGCCGGTTCAAACCCGATCCCATTTCCGAAGCCGACGTACAGGACATCCTGGAAGCGGCCATCCATGCCCCTAACGGCGGCAATGCCCAACCCTGGCACTTCCTGGTGATCAGGGATCCCCAGACCCGGGAGACCTTTGCCGAGTTGTATCGCGAGGCTTGGTGGGCCAAGCGGCGGGACGAGGGCATTATGGGGCCGGAAGACATACCGCCCGGCAAGAACGCCCGCAGGTCCGCCATGCGGCTGGCGGATGAAATCGGACAGGCTCCAGTCATCGTATTGCTGTGCGCCACCTCCAGGGGCCGCGGCGTCGGTTCTTCGGTCATTCCCGCCGCGCAGAACCTGCTGCTGGCCGCCCGGTCGCTGGGCATCGGCGGCACCATCACCACCCTGCATGCCCAGGTGGAAGAGCAGGTGCACCAGCTCTTGGGCATTCCAGACTCGGCCCAGGTGGTCTACTGCCTGCCGCTGGGCTACCCCAGGGGAAGTTTCGGGCCCACCTCACGTAAGCCACTAGCGGAAGTGACATCCTACGAGCATTGGGGCCAGGCTGCCCCGTGATCGCCTCCTCCTAACGATAACCACGGCAGCTTAGGGCAGCTTCACAGCCGCAACCCGGCGCCTACCGGCTTGGTTTGCCGCCGCCGCCTTCCGTTCATCGCCCTTGACAACCGATCCTACCGCGCTAAAATACGTTGTGGCAAATAGTTGCAACGGCAGTAGATTGCACATGGGTCACGAAGAATCGGTAGAGACGCTAAGAGATAAAGGATACCGGCTTACCCCACAGCGCTTGATCGTGCTGTCTATCGTCGCGCATGGTGACGGGCATATGGGCGTGGACCAGGTATTCCAGCGGGCCAAGGAGGCCTACCCTTACATCGATATCGCCACGATATACAGGACCCTGCATTTGTTCCGCAATTTGGGGGTGGTTACCGAAGTGGCTATCGGGGACCGCCTGCACTACGAGTTGACCGATGCCATGGGGGGCCATCACCACATGGTGTGCCGCCGATGCAACGGCGCCTACAACCTTAGCCCCCATTACCTGGAGGAGTTCCGGGATACATTGATTAATGAATTCGGGTTTGAGCCCGACTTGGAGCACTTTGCCATCAGCGGCGTGTGCATGAGGTGCCGCGAGAGCAACTGACTGCTTCAAGACCAGGAGAGATATGTCACTACCGATGCACGTCCCCTTGACCTTTGTTCCTCTCGCCCGGCCCGGCGCCGTCTTGCTGGCCGCGATATTGCTGGTGGCACTGGCGATCGCGGGTTGCGGCTCGTCGGGGACGCCGGACGCTGAGCCTGAAAATGGGCAATCCAGCGACTCTCAGCGCCTGAGGGTGGTCAGCACGGTATCTCCCATCACCAGCATAGTGGAAAACATCGGCGGGACGCGCATCGTGTTGGAGGGCGTGGTGCCTGAGGGGGTCAACTCTCACACATTTGCGCCCGCTCCTTCCGTTGCCAAGTTGCTGTCCGAGGCCGATATAATAGTGCTTAACGGCCTGTTCCTGGAGCAGCCAACTCTGACGATGGCCGAGGCCAACAAGAAATCAGAAGCGGTGATCCTGTCCCTGGGCGATCACGCCATCTCACGGGAGGACTGGCGGTTTGATTTTTCCTTCCCCGAGTCCGAAGGCCATCCGAACCCGCACCTGTGGACCGATCCCATGTTGGCCCTGCGGTACGCCGAACTGACGGCTGACCAGTTGGCGGAGTCGGACCCGGATAACGCAGACTACTACACGGGTAACCTTGAACGTTTCCGCACGCGCATCATGGCGCTCCATGAGGGAGTCGCCGCGGCAGTGACTACGGTTCCACCGGCTAACCGCAAGCTGCTCACTTACCACGACTCATGGGCCTACTTCGCCGAACGGTACGGCATGGAGGTCGTCGGAGCGGTACAACCCTCAGACTTTTCCGAGCCGTCGGTGAGAGACGTGGTGGACCTCATCACACAAATCAGAGAACTGAACATCCCGGCTGTTTTTGGTTCGGAGGTCTTTCCCAGTGATGTTCTGGAGACCATAGCTGACGAGGCGGGAGCCGAGTTCATCGATGAACTGGCGGATGATGATTTGCCTGGAGGACCAGGAGACCCCCGTCACAGCTACCTGGGACTTATGCTCCAGAACATGGAGATTATGATTCCCGCCTTGGGCGGCAACATACAGGGCCTGGAGGACCTGGACACGGGGCCTGTGTTTGCAGGGCAGAGCGGGGCCGTGTATCCCCAGTAAATGAGGACGTAGTTGTACCTTCACCCCCGGCTTCTGGCCTTGACTGACGGCGTGCGGCTGCGGATATTCGCCACGGCCCTGGTCGGGCTGTTGGCGGTAGCTGCCGGCATCGGGCGCTTGGCCGTGGCCGCGGTGGTCATCGTAAAGGTGATACACGAGGGCGCAGGCGCGTCGTATGCCGCCTTGATTTGGGCTTTGCTGGCCATGGGGGGACTGGTTGTCTTGCGGGGAGCGTTGCTGTACCTGCAGGAGGCCATGAGCCACCACACCGCAAGCATCGTTAAGATACAGCTGCGGGAGCGCCTGTATCAGCACGCATTGGCGCTGGGGCCGGGGCATTTCGACCGGAACCGCACTGGCGACGTGATGCTGTCCATGGCCGACGGGGTGGAAAACCTGGAGGCCTTCTTCGGGAAATACCTGCCCCAATTCATCGTATCCGCCGCCGCTCCGGTGTTCATCTTCATTTTCATGGCGGTCATCGACCTCCAAATCAGCTTTATTTTCCTGGGGTTCGCGCTCTTCACCCTGTTCGTGCCTTACCTATCATACCGCTGGTCCCGCGGCAAGAGCGCAGGCAGGCGGCTGGCCTACGGGAATTTGGCCTCCGAGTTCCTGGACATGGTGCAGGGCCTGACCACGTTAAAGGCCTTCGGCCAGAGCAAGGCCAGGGGCGTGCAGCTTGCGGAACGGGCAAGGCGACTGTACCGGGCGACCATGGGCGTAGTCGCCGCCGACTCCGCCACCAACGCCATCACCCTGTTTGGCATAGCGGCCGGGACCACGACGGCCCTGGTCTCCGGCGCGCTGCGGGTGGAAGACGGCACTTTGGAACTGCGGCCGCTGTTGATTGTGCTCATGCTGGGAGCCGAACTGTTCCGGCCGCTGCAGGAACTGGCCAGGCAGTACCACTCTGGATTGATGGCGATGGCGGCCGCCGACGGGATTTTCAATATCATGGACTCGCCGGTGGAGGTCAAGGACCCCGCCCGGTCACCGGAGGACCAGGCGGAAGAGGTGGCCCCGCTGGCCCCGGAGATACGTTTTGAGAACGTTGAATTCGCATACAACCAGGGACACCGGCCGGCGCTGCTGGGAGTGTCCTTCGAATTGAAAGCGGGAGAGACCCTGGGACTGGTCGGGGCCAGCGGCGCCGGGAAGTCCACGGTGCTGTCGCTGATCCTTCGGTTCTACGACCCGCAGAAGGGCAGGGTGCTGTTGGGCGGGCGCGACGTTAGGGAGACGCCGCTGGAGTTGCTGCGCCGCCACGTCGCTGTTGTGACCCAAGACACCTACTTGTTCCACGGCACGGTTGCGGACAATCTGCGGTTTGGCAACCCTGAAGCGACCCAGGAACAGTTGGAGGCCGCGGCCCGGGCCGCCAACGCCCACCAGTTCATCCTCGACTTGCCCGCGGGTTACGACACCATTGTCGGCGAACGGGCCGTGCGGCTCTCCGGCGGCGAAAAACAACGTATCGCCATCGCCAGAGCGCTTTTGAAAGACGCCCCCATCCTGGTTTTGGACGAGGCCCTTTCCAGCGTGGACGCCGAGAACGAGGCGGTAATCCGAGAAGCATTGGAACGGCTCATGCAAGGCCGGACCACCATGATTATTGCCCACCGCCTGTCCAGCGTGGTCAACGCCGACCGCATCCTGGTGCTGGACGAGGGCAGACTGGTCGAGTCGGGCAGTCACCAGGAGTTGGCGTCAGCGGGAGGGACCTACGCCGCGCTCATGGCCCAGCAGCAGGAGTCCGCGGCCCATCGAAGCATTGTTGCGATCCTTGACCGGCAGGCTGTAGACGGCGGGCAAGACGGGGGGTCCCAGGCGGGGGAAGTTGCGCAGGCCAGTGGTTCCATACCCGATCAGACCGAGGAGATGCCGTCCGCTGGACATCTGGGGATGTTCACGGTTTGGGCGCGGTTGCTTTCCCTGGTAAGGCCCTGGTGGACCCAGTTAGGGCTCACATTCTTCCTGGGCCTGGGTCATCACGGCTCCATCATCGGGTTGGCGGTCATCAGCGCATTGCTGGTCGCACAGGTGATTACCGGGGGAAGCCTGACGGTGGTGTTGGTGTTGCTGGGCGTCTTCGTTCCCCTGGTCGCGTTCTTCGTCTGGGCCGAGTCGTGGAGGTCCCATGACCTGGCCTACAAGTTGTTGGCCGAGATGCGCCTGGACCTGTACACCAAGCTGGACCCCCTGGCGCCGGCGTATTTGGTGCGCAGAAAGTCGGGCGACCTGGTCAGCGTCGTTGGCAGCGACCTGGAAACGCTGGAGTTCTTCTTTGGCCACACCATCACGCCCATAGTCGTCGCGGCGTTAATCCCTGCGGCGGTGCTGGTCACCCTGGCGATAATCGCCTGGCCCCTAGCCCTGGTGTTGGCCCCCTTCCTGTTGGCGGTGGCATTCAGCCCATTCTTTGCCCAGAAGAGGTCGGAACGGCTGGGCGATGAAGTCCGGGGGCAAATCGGCGACTTGCACGCTTACGTGGTGGCCAGCATCCAGGGGATGAGGGAGATATTGGCCTTCGGGCAAGGCAAGTCCCGCACGGCCGAGATGGTCAGCAACGGATGGCGATTTGCCCAGGTGCAACTGCGGTTCCTGAAAGAGCGGGCCTTCCAGTTGGGGTTCATCGAGGCCATGACCGCACTGGGAGGGCTGGCCGTCCTGGCTCTTAGCCTATGGTTCAGAATCCAGGGCGACATAACCCGTCCGCAACTGATTCTGGCCGTGGTGCTTTCCATTGCGGCCTTTGCCCCCATTGCCGACATTTCCAGGACCATGAAGCAGTTGATGGAGACGCTGGCCGCTGCTCGCCGCCTGTTCGCCATCCATGACGAGCCCGTCCTGGTGGAAGACGGCCCGGGAGTTTCCGCCGCCAACAATGGCCGGGCTTCCTCCGCTCCGGCGATTCACTTCGAGACCGTGGGCTTTTCTTACGGGCCGGGTGAGCCGCAAGCAGTGAGCGACGTCAGCTTCACAGCCCAACCGGGTCATACCGTTGCCTTGGTAGGAAGGTCTGGGGCGGGCAAGACCACCTGCGTCAACCTGCTGATGCGTTTTTGGGATCCCACCCAGGGCCGTATTCTATTGGATGACCACGACCTGCGGGAGTTCCGCTTGGACCGTCTCCGGGAACAAATCGCCCTGGTCACCCAGGACACGTACTTGTTCAACACCAGCATCATGGAAAACCTCAGGCTGGGGCGGCCGGATGCGGGGGGCGATGCCATCGAAGAAGCGGCCAGGCAGGCCAACGCCCACGACTTCATAACCTCCTTCCCCGATGGGTACGACACGTTGGTTGGAGAGCGGGGAATGCAGTTGTCCGGGGGGCAACGGCAGCGGATATCCATTGCCCGGGCGCTGCTGAAGAACGCCCCGGTGCTGGTGCTGGACGAGGCCACGTCCCACCTGGATGCGGTCAATGAGCAGCAGGTCCGCCAGGCCCTCTCGCGGTTGATGGAAGGGCGCACCACCTTGGTCATAGCCCACCGCTTGTCGACCATCCGGGATGCCCACACTATCGTCGTCCTGGACAACGGGCGACTGGTCGACCAGGGCAACCACCAGGAGCTTCTGGAACGCCAGGGACTGTACGCCCAGTTGGTGGCCACCCAGCTCGTGTCTGCCCAGGGGTCCAATGGACAGTCCGGGGCCGGCCTTTACTCGCCTGAGTCCGGCCGGAGCCCGGGTAACTAGCCCAATCCGTTCATATAAGGGGAAACATGTTACATCCACTGCCCCATGAAAGGGACCAGGGAGAAGCGATAGTCCGGTTGGATGATGTTTCCTGCGGCTACGGCAAGCAGGAAGTGCTTTCCAGGGTAAGCCTGGACATCATGCCGGGGGATTTCGTGGGACTGCTGGGTCCCAGCGGGTCCGGTAAGACTACGCTGCTCAGGACGGTCCTGGGAGCCGTGGACGTCTATCGGGGTCAGGTGCTGGTAGAGGGTACTTCCACGGGGCGGACACGGCCCAGGGTCGGGTACGTGCCCCAATTGGAGACCATCGACTGGAACTTCCCGGTGACGGTCCGAGAGGCGGTGATGATGGGCCGCACCATGGACAGCCGGTTCCTTCCGTGGTATGGGCGGCAGGACCGGATGCTGGCCGACGAGATGATGGAGCGGCTGGGCATATCCCATCTGGCGCCCCGCCACATAAGAGAGTTGTCGGGGGGGCAGCAGCAGCGGGTGTTCCTGGCCAGGGCCCTGGTCAGCGGCCCCCGGATACTGCTGCTGGACGAGCCGACGTCAGGCGTGGACATGAAGACCAGGGACGACGTGATGCACCTGCTCCACGAGATTAATCACCAGGGCATTACCATCATCATGACCACCCACGAGATAAACGCAGTCGCGGTTCATCTGCCCTGGGTAATTTGCATGAACGGAAAAGTCCTGGCCGAGGGGCCGCCCTCCAGCGTCATAACGCCCGAAACGCTCAAGCGCACCTACGGCGCCGAGATGCCGGTGATTCACTATCAGGGTATGACTTTGGTGGCCGAGAGCCCCCATTCGTTTAGCCGCAGCAGCGAGCCGCCGGCGGGCGCGGATGCCGGACCCGGCGCAGAGGCGGAACCGGAAAAGGAAGTTGAGCTTGTTTGAACCCTTCGAGTTCCCATTCTTTGTCCGGGGACTGGCCGCAGCCACATTGGTGGGCGGCCTGTGCGGTCTCATCGGCGTGTACATCGTCCTGCGCAGGATGGCCTATATAGGCCATGGCCTGTCCCACGCTGTCTTGGGCGGCGCGGTGACCAGCTACGTCATGTCTTTCAATTTTTATCTCGGGGCGACCGTTTGGGGATTCCTGTGCGCACAACTCATCGCCCTGACCACCCGGAAGAGGATAATCGGGGCCGACGCAGCAATCGGAGTGATTACCACGGCCAGCTTTGCCGTAGGAATCGTCCTCATAAGCCGCTACAAGTCTTTCACCCGGGACTTCGACGCCGCTTTGTTCGGCAACATCCTGGGGGTAACCGGGGGAGACCTTGCTGCTATCTCAGTGGTGACGGGGGCAGCGGCCCTAGTCCTGTTCATCGGCTACAAGCATTTCCTGTTTGCCACCTTCGACGTGGAAGTCGCCCGTTTCTACGGAGTGCCCACCGGCTGGATCGAGACCCTCTTCTCGCTGGTGCTGGCCGGCACGATAGTCGTTTCCATGCAGGTGTTGGGAGTGCTGCTCATCGCCGGCGCTACCGTGATACCCCCCATCATCGCCCGGCTGCTCAGCGACAGTTTCAGGAACGTGGTGCTCCTGTCTACTGGCATAGGAGCGGTGTGCGGTTTTGCGGGAATATACGTCAGCTACTATGTGGACATTTCCTCCGGGGCCACCGTGGTGCTGGTGGAGGCGGCCTTGTTCGCCTTCGTCATGGCCTACGTGAACCTCAGGGGACAGTTGGCTCTGGCCGGCCGGCAAAGAGCGGCGGCGTCCCCCGACGTTGGAGAGCCTGGAACAGCGGACTGACAATCAACCCGTCCGGAAATTCAATCCGCTATAAGCCTCGAAGACCGAGGAGAACGCCGGCAATAGAAAAAGGGCGCCGCTCATGCGGCGCCCTTGTCTATCCAGGGATGTTCGGCGTTCCAGGCGGCCGTTTACGGCTCGGTCTGGTCGGTAACGCTGTCGGCCTTGGTGATGGTAATGTGGGCCATGGACGTGTCGTCCGGGGCCCCGTGCCAGTGGTTCTCACCGGCGGGAATGAGGATCACGTCGCCCTCGGTGACGTTGAGTGTTTCATTATCTGTAGCCACCTTTCCGGTGCCTTGCGTGATCACCAATATCTGGTCGCCGGAATGCTTGTGGAACTTGTTCCGTGAGCCGGCGTCGAAATGGACGATGCCGAAGCTGAAGTTCTGGCTGTCGCCGGGGTTGAAGATGCGCTGCCTGTAGACCTGGGTGCCGGTCATGAGGCCGCCGGTCATAGGAGTTGGCTCTTTGGGCATGTCGTTGATGGTTACCTTCTTCACTGGGTCCCTCCTTGAGAATTAGTGGTGGAACGGCCTGGAATATGCTGAGAAACCGACCGGCTCGACCCTTTCGCTCACCCTGAAATCCCGCCCCGCGGGCCGGTTCTGAAGCCGTGGACTATGATACTTGGCTCCCTTTGGCAAGTCAACCGGACACGGCGGTGGCTCAGCCGCTACCGGCGCTCCTGTAGCATCAGAAAACCAAGTGGAATGGACGAGACTAGAATCAGCAGCAGGGCGGGCGCAGCGGCCCGTGCAAAGAAGGCTTCCGTCGATGCCGCCCATATCGACGTGGCCAGGGTATTGAAACCCACAGGGGCCAGTATCAGCGTCGCCGGGAGCTCCTTCATGGTCAGAAGAAAGACCAACGCTGCCCCGGCGGCGATGCCCGGAGTAGTCAACGGCAGTATTACCGATGCGAACACGCCCACGGGCCCTCGTCCCAGGCTGCGTGCGGCGTCCTCCATGCGGGGACTAACTTGCAGCAGAGACGTCCTGGCCGCGCCGATAGCGGGAGAAAGAAACAGGACGACATAGGCGAATACCAGCATCCCCACGGTCTGATACACCGACGGGAGGTAGTTGACGCCGAAGAACACCAGCGACAGCCCGACGGCGATACCCGGAAGGGCGAAGGCGATGTAGGTTGCCCTTTCCAGCAGGCTGCTGAAAATACCCGGGCTGCGTACGGAGAGGGCTGCCAACGGCAAAGCCGCGGCCACCGCGACCGCGGCCGCCAGGGCCGAAACGTACAGCGAGTTCCAAGCGGCCCCCCACTGTATCAAGAATGGTTCTCCTGCCGAGACACCCCTGAACAACCAGTAACCCAGTATCGAAATGGGAAACACCAGCCCTGCGGAGACCACGGCGGCGCAGAAAATCAGCGACGGCCAGCGCCAGCGGCCAAGCTGCACCGGTGTGGCGGGCCTGGGCGTCCCCGAGCCGCTGGTGAAGTACCTGGCGCCGCCCCCGCGGGTCAGGGCTTCGGCGGCCACTATGCCCAGCGCCAAGGCCACCAGCACCAGGGACATTGCGGCCCCGATAATCCGGTCCAGCGCCGATTCGTACTGCACAAAAATCGCCCAGGTGAATGTCTCGTAGCGCAGCAGCGACACCGCTCCGAAGTCGCTTAGGGTGTAGAGGCCCACCAGCAACGCTCCCGCCGCGATGGAAGGCCGGAGTTGGGGTACCACCACCCGGAAGAAAGTGGACCACGGGTTGTGCCCCAGGCCTCGGGAGCTTTCTTCCAGGGACTTGTCCATGCGCCTCAAGCCCGCTCGCACCGTAATCAGTACGTAAGGGTAGCTCAGGAATACCAGGGTCAGTAAAGCTCCGGGGAAGCCGTAGATTTCGGGCAGGCGGTCTATCCCCAGTGGCCCTTCCAGCAGCCGTTGCAACATCCCCTTGGGCCCCAGGGCGGACACGACGATAAAGCCGCCTATGTAGCTGGGTATCACCAGGGGAAGGGCAGTCAACACCGCCCAGACGTTGCGGAAGGGAAGGTTGGTGCGGACGGTCAACCAGGCCAGGGGGACGGCCAGAGCGATGGACCCTGCGGCGACTGCCGCCACCAGCAGCACGGTGCGCCCCAGTATCTCCAGCACCCGCAGCCGGAAAAGCACGTCCCAGGTCTCGGGCCCGGCTCCCAACGTGCGCACCACGAGGTATACCAACGGCAGCAGCGCCGCCCCCGCCACCGCAATGGCGGGGACCCAGACAACAGCCGGGGGCCGATCTCCTCGGTTAAACAATCGCAGGCCGGAAAAAACAGCCTTGTATGTCGGAATCGATGGCGTAGCTAAATCCTGCCGGTTTCCCGGCCCCTCAGGCTGCTATTGCTCGGCGAGCCGTCGAGTAGCACCATGGCGCGGACTGGCGGGCGACCCGGCGTCGATGCGATTGGGACTGGGGGTTGTAGTGGTTCGTGGTCCAAGAGTCACCGAATAGTCGTAAAAATACCGCTTCAATTGTGGGGAAAAGGCTGGACGCCGGCAAGGCCCGTTGTATCAATTGGACACCTGTATGGGCGGCAGCTCAGAGATTAAAAGGTCCTTGGTTGGTCTGGTTAGGACAGTGTATGCCTCAAATAATCCTGTGTAAACGTTGACATAAAATATGCTATAATTTCCTGAAGATATGCGTGTACCCTAATCTGGAAAAACAGCCAACGTCAATCAGGTTGCTGGCGTACGGAGCAACGCCAGCGGAGTAGCGGGATTAGAGGCGATAGCGAAGTGTCTTTGCCGGGGTTGGCGGTTCGCCTTGCCAAACCATATTGTGAAAGTATTGACAAAGTGGCTGTGCGTGTCTACACTACTGCCCGGATTAGCCACAGTTAGGTTGATGGAGTGTACAGGCGAACAGCAGCGGTTAGGTAAGCCTGCCGACTACTCGCCGGCGCAAATGGGAACAACTCTACTGCATAAGGTGGCGCGTCGTTGATGCAGACCCAATTTAACGTATCCCCGGACCACGGCAATCCGCCTTTGGCAATCACCGACAATCACCCCGCTCTGGAATGCCGCGGCCTCTCCAAGTCCTTTGGAGAGGTACAGGCCCTACATCGCTTAGACCTCTCCGTATCCGCCGGCCAGGTGTTGGCCCTGTTGGGGCCCAGCGGCTGCGGCAAGACCACCGCTCTTCGCCTCATTGCCGGGTTCGAACAGCCTGATGCCGGCGCGATTTCATTGGCGGGCCGGGTAGTCAGTGGCGATGGCTTCTTCGTTGCTCCGGAAAATCGCCGGGTGGGTATGGTGTTCCAGGAAGGAGCGCTTTTCCCTCACCTTAGCGTGGAGCGCAATATAGCGTTCGGCCTAGGCCGAAAGGACCAGCAGAACGGCAGGGTGGACGATGTACTGGACCTCATTGGGCTGACCGACCTGCGTCACCGCATGCCCCACGAGCTATCGGGTGGGCAGCAGCAGCGCGTGGCCTTGGGACGGGCGCTGGCCCCCCAGCCCGGAATCCTGCTCCTGGACGAACCCTTCGCCAACCTGGACGCCAAGCTGCGCGACCAAGTGAGGCGGGACGTACTGAAGATCATCCGGGCCAGCCGCACCACCACCGTCTTTGTCACCCACGACCAAGAGGAAGCCCTGTTCGTTGGAGACACCGTCGCCGTTATGAACCAGGGCCGGCTGGAGCAGACCGGTTCTCCCAAGGAAATGTTCGGCAGTCCTTCCTCCCGGTTCGTGGCCCAATTCATCGGCATGGTGGACTTTCTGCCCGCCTCAAAAATTGACGGCAGGCTGGTCACCGAGGTGGGTTCGGTGGCCTGGCAGTCCAACTGGGGCCCTAGCCCGGAAGAACACGGCCGCGAGCCCGTGGATTCAATATTGGAGGTGATGGTCCGTCCCGATTGCCTGGACTGCTATCCGTCGGCCAATGAGCAGGGTACAGTCATCGAACGGGAATTCCGGGGCGCCTTTTTCATCTATAAGGTGGGGCTCCCGTCAGGAAACACGGTGCGCTGCCTGATGCCGCATACGGCTGAATACCAGGTTGGCGAGACAGTGGGCGTCAAGGTCCGCCACGACCATATGTTGAAACCCTTCCTCGATGGGGCAGCCCCAAACTCTCAGGACGTTTAATGGCTACTCGAACAAGAACGGCGAAACGGACCACGATAGCTGCAGCGGACCTGGCCTATGAACGGTTGTCGTCAGGCACTGAAAACTACCTGTTGACCCTTTACAAGATGTGGGAAGACGACCCGGAGATGCCTCCCACCATCACCCAACTGACCGACACCCTCAGGAAGTTGCCGTCGGCGGAGGGCCTGGGCACCTCTGTCCCATCGGTGACCGGCATGGTCCGCCGAATGCAGCGCCAGGCTTTGGTGGAGGTCGGCCAGGACAAGTGCATCAGGTTGACCAGGAAGGGTGTCGAGGGCGCCGAAGACATCGCCCGCAGGCACCGTTTGGCCGAATGGCTGGTGGTGCGCCTGCTGGGAATGGAGCTTTACCAGGCCCACACCCAGGCCCACCGGCTGGAACACGGCATGTCACCTGAACTGGAGGAGAAGCTGGCCGAGCGCCTGAACCACCCCACCCGCTCACCCTTCGGACGCCCCATTCCGGGCTCCGGCGAGCCCCGGGTGCCCGCCAACTCCCTAACTTTGGACGAGGCGACGCCCGACGTGACCTACGTTGTCGCCCGGGTGCCTGAGGAAGACACCAAGCTCCTGCACTTCCTGGTGGACGCCTCTATTGTCCCCGATCAAGAAATCAAGGTCGTGGAAGCCGCTCCGTACTTGGGAGTGTTGCAAGTTGCGACCCAACGGGACACCATGTCCATCGGCTACAACGTGGCCCACCAGATCCTGGTCCGCACCGGCGCCGAGGACTAGGTCAGCCTCTCCCCGCAAGGACGTTCCGCACCTCGTTCCAGCCCTCTGCCATGCTTCGTTCCGGCATGGGCGGCGCCTCGCCGTCCCTGCTCACTTTCACCAGTACGAATACCGGGCCTTCCTGCGCCATTGCCTCCTCCAGACCGATGAGCAACTCCTCCAATTGGTCGAACCGGTAGGTCTTGGCGTAGCCGGCGCCGCTGGCCATGGCTTGGAAGTCCAGGTTGTCCAACTCTTTGATGGGCATGCCCTGGGTGGACCGGTGTGAGCCGTCGTCGAAGACCAGGTGAACCAGGTTGCCCGGCTTGGACTCGCCGATAGTAGCCAGACCCCCTAAGTCCGTCCGCAGGGTGGCGTCGCAGTCCAGCACCAGCACCTTGCCGCCGGGTTGGGCCAGGGCGAGACCCAATCCCACCGCCGGCGCCCGGTCCATGCAATCCTTCAGGTCCACGTCCAGGTCCCTGCGTTGTGACACCAGGCACCACTCCCGCAGCGCCGACGAGGTAGCAACCACCACAGCGTCTTTCCGGTGGAAGTTTACGGCCCTGGCCGCGTCCATCGACGGAATCAAGCCGGACCATCCCCCTCTGCATCGTTTGATAGGGGCGCATCAGACGCCGGGCCTTGTCTGCGGTTGACCACGATCAGGTACATGGATGCAAGTATCGCCGCGCCTCCCAGCAGGCCCAGCGCGGGGTTGGCGTTGGAAAAAGCCTGGTACAGCAGCCAGAACCCCAGGAGAATGCCGCCGTAACCCAGGAACCTGCCGAATAATCCCTTTGCCAGGGTGCTTAGCATGCGGCCGGTGTCCGGGCCTGTCTTGCCGGGCTGTGGCCGGAATGGGTGCAGGCGAACAGGTGAGACTGTAGGGAAACCATGGGCTCTGCAGTGGAGGACTTGCGGATGAGCGCGGCCCGCTGGGCTAGGCCTGGTTAAGGGTCTTGGGCAATTCCCTGACGCCGTCAAACATGGTCCGGCTTGGCTTGGGACGGTGATGCGGATGCCGGTTCTCGGGCTCCGGCTTGATCGCCAGGTGCACGAACACCGGGCCCTCGCTGGCCAGCACGTCGTCGATTGCCACGGTCAAGTCTTCCAGGTTGTCGAAGGAGAACGATGAGGCGTAGCCGGCGGCGGCGGCGGCATTCTTCCAGTTGACCCGCTCGGCCCCCGGGACCGGCTGCCCTCCGGTTATGGCGTAGATCCCGTTGTCGAACACAAAGTGGATGAGGTTGTCCGGCGCCTCTTCAGAAATAGTTACCATGGTTCCCAAGTTCATCAGCAGGCTGCCGTCCCCGTCCAGGACCATCACCTTGCGCTCGGGATGGGAAAGGGCCACCCCAAGGGCAAAGGATGACGACTTGCCCATGCAATTCGACATCGGGAAGTCCAAGTGTGGGTTCTTGGAAACGCCCACCAACCCGAATTGGGAGTGATTGGCGTTCATCGTGGCGACTATCACCGCCCCATCGCGTTTGCTGTCCAGTAGCCTGACGGCGTCGGCATTGTCGATCATGAGTCTCTGCTCCGTCTCCGGCTTTCGCTAAGTCCCATACTCGGTGCCGATCAAGACCGCCACCGGCTGCTGCTTTCGTTCGGCTTCCTCGGCGGCGATGCTAATCAGCCCTGCGTCCTCGTCTGTCTCAATCAGGTAGAAATTTATGCCCCAGGCGTGCAGTATATGCTCGATGAAACGCGCCGCCGAGTCCGGGGTCACACCATGGCGGCTCCATCCCCGGTAGCCGATCAGCAACACCAGCGGTTGGTTAATGTCCAGCGTCAGCCCCCGTATCGAATCTCCGGACTCCATGATTCCCGTGTTTTGAATTAGCACCACGGGTTTCTTCCCGCCCACCCATAGGCCGGCGGCGATGGCCATGGTCTCTCCTTCCCGGCAGACGGGGACCAGGTGCAAGGACTCTTCGCTGGTCAACAGTTGGTACATGAAATTGGTCTCGCTGTCGGGGAGCCAGACCACGTGGGTAAAGTTGTTTTTCTTGATTTCGGCAACTAGCGATGCGGGGTGGAGAACAATTTCTGGCGTAGTCATACCGGCTCCTTACTCGTGGCGCCACACTAACTGGGCCGGGCCATTATATTCAGGGAGCTGGCAGGCCGTCAACTTGACATAAGCTCACCCAGGCGCGAACCGGGCTAGAATTCGGCGTTTCGGGGAGTCCTGGGAAAGGGAATCACGTCGCGTATGTTCGGTACGCCGGTGATGAATTGCACCGTGCGTTCGAAGCCCAGGCCGAAGCCGGCGTGGGGGACGGTGCCGTAGCGGCGCAGGTCGAGGTACCACCAGTAGCTGTCCTGGTCGATGCCCGCCTCCTGCATTCGCCGGTGCAGCACGTCCCACCGTTCCTCCCTCTGGCTTCCGCCGATGATTTCGCCGATCCTCGGCGCCAGGGTGTCCATGGCCCTCACCGTCTTGCCGTCGTCGTTCAGGCGCATGTAGAAGGCCTTGATCTCCTTGGGGTAGTCGGTGACGATGACAGGTCGGCCTATCTTCTTCTCCGTCAGGTACCTCTCGTGCTCCGACTGCAGGTCCAGCCCCCATTCCACCGGGTACTCGAAGCTCTCCCCCGACGCTTTGAGCAGGTCTACCGCCTCGGTGTAGGTCAGCCGTTCGAAGCTGGACTTTATGATGCCCTCCAACGTTGAGATGGCCGCCTCATCGTACCAACGGTTGAAGAAGGCCATGTCCTCTTCGCATTGGTCAAGCACGTAGCTGAATACGTACTTCAGGAAGTCCTCGGCCAGTTCCGCCAGTCCGTCCAGGTCGCAATAGGCCACCTCCGGCTCCACCATCCAGAACTCGGCAAGGTGCCGGGCGGTGTTGGAGTTCTCGGCGCGGAAAGTCGGCCCGAAAGTGTAGACGTCGCCCAGCGCCAGGGCGAATACCTCGGCCTCCAGTTGGCCGCTGACGGTTAAAAAGGTCGGCCTGCCGAAGAAGTCCTGCTGGTGGTCGACAGCGCCGTCGCCGATGGGTGGACGGTCCAGGTCCATAGTCGTGACCTTGAACATCGACCCCGCTCCCTCGGCGTCGCTAGCGGTTATGATTGGGGTCTGCACGTATTGAAAGCCCCGTTCTTGAAAGAACCGGTGAATGGCAAAAGCTACTGCGTTCCGTACCCTGGCCATGGCGCCGAAGGTATTGGTCCGGGGCCGCAGGTGGGCGATCTCACGCAGGAACTCCGGCGTGTGCCGCTTCTTCTGCAGGGGGTACGACTCAGGGTCGGCGGCCCCGATTAGGTCGATTTGCTTGGCTTGTATTTCGTACTTCTGGCCCTTGCCGGGCGACTCCACCAACTCGCCCACGACGCTAACGCTGCACCCGGTAGTGAGGGACTGGACCACGTCGTAGCAAGCCAGCCCATCGTCCGCCACCACCTGTATGTCGGCCAGCGTCGAGCCGTCGCTGATGTGCACGAAGGACACGGACTTGGACGCCCGCCTGGTCTTGACCCACCCCTGCACCAGCACATCGCCGCCGGCAGATGGGCGGGCCAGTAGGTCTTTGACTTTGCTGCGACGCATTAGCACCGCTCCTTACAAGCCGGGAAAATATAGGGTTCGCAGGACTGCCCTAAGGATAGGTTAGCCCTGGTTGCTTTGGCAACCGGGGCATACTCGGCAGGCCACAATTGACCGTATTAGCGCAACGCGCTATTATTGGCGTAAGTGATCAGAGACTTTCGCGATGACGAAACTCGGAAGATATTCCTGGGAGACCGTTCCCTCAGATTTCCGGCGGACATCCAACGTGCAGCTAGGCGTAAGTTGGTGATGCTCCATGCGGCTGAATTTCTTCAAGACCTTAGGGCTCCTCCCGGAAACCGGTTAGAGAGGTTGTCTGGGAATCGCCAAGGCCAGCACAGTATCAGGATCAACGACCGTTGGCGAATATGCTTTCGCTGGATTGATGAGCACGTATACGACGTTGAGATAGTGGACTACCATTAGGTGACAAGATGAAGCAAGATAAGTTGCATGCCGTCCATCCCGGAGAGGTGCTTCTCGAAGAGTTCCTGAGGCCCTATGGCATTAGCCAGTACCGCTTGGCAAAAGACCTAAGTGTTCATCCTCGCCGCATAAACCAGATAGTCCATGGCAAGCGGGCCGTGACGGCGGACACGGCTCTGAGGCTGGCACGCCACTTCGGGACTTCCGAGAGGTTCTGGTTGAACCTGCAGACAGGGTATGACTTGGAGGTTGAGAAGGACCGGATGGGCGATCGCCTGGATAGGGAAGTGCGGGTATTGGAGAAGACTACACAGTAGGCGGATACATTTACGGTCCGGCGCCGGTTTAAAGCGGCGGACGCTCCAGATGCCAGTCGGTGGCCTGCTCGTAGGCATAGGCGACCCGCAGCAGGGTCTGCTCCGACAGGTGGGGGCCGATAAGCTGCAGTCCCACCGGGAGACCCTGGTCGAACCCGCAGGGCACGGACATGCAGGGCAGGCCGGCGATGCTGGGAGGCAGGGTGCATACGTCGCTCAGGTACATCTGCACCGGGTCCGCCGTCTTCTCTCCCAGTGGAAAGGCCGCGCTGGGAGACACCGGGGCCACCAGGGCGTCGACTTCCTGGAAGACCTTAGCAAAGTCCTGCTGGATTAGTGTGCGCGCCTGCTGGGCCTTCAGGTAGTAGGCGTCGTAGTACCCGGCTGACAAAGCATAGGCTCCCAGCATGACCCGGCGGGTAACCTCCGGCCCGAACCCATGCTGCCGGGTCTTCTCCATGTCTCCCCACATGTTGGCGGCGTCCCGGGACGCGAAGCCGTATTTGACCCCGTCGTACCGGGCCAGGTTGGCTGAGCACTCCGACGGGGCGATGATGTAATAGCAGGACAGGGCATATTTCGTAGTGGGCAGAGAGATCTGGCTTATAGATGCTCCTAGTCTTTCCAGGGCTTGAATCGCCGCCTCCACCGCCTCGCGTGAGCCCGGGTCCATCCCATCCACGAAGTATTCTTGGGGAACTCCCAGCCGCACTCCCTTGATGTCGCCGGTCAACCCTTCGGTATAGTCCGGGCATTGCACACGGAGGGAGGTCGAGTCCCTGGGGTCATGGCCCGCGATGGCGTTCAAGACCATGGCGCAGTCAGTTACGTCCCTGGCTAGGGGACCAATCTGGTCCAGGGACGATGCAAAGGCCACCAGGCCGTACCGGCTGACCAGTCCGTAGGTCGGTTTGAGTCCCACGATGCCGCAGAACGCCGCCGGCTGGCGGATGCTGCCGCCGGTGTCGGAGCCCAGGGAAAACAGGGCCTCGCCGGCAGCAGTTGCCGCCGCCGGGCCGCCGCTGCTGCCTCCCGGCACCCTCTCTTGGTCCCAGGGGTTGCGCGTGGCAAAGAAAGCCGAATTCTCCGTTGAAGACCCCATGGCGAACTCGTCCATGTTGCCCTTGCCCAAAAGCACGGCTCCTTGCTCCAACAGCTTGGCCGTCGCCGTGGCATCGTATACGGGGATGTAGTCTTGCAGCATCCGGGAAGAGCAGGTGGTACGGACGCCGTTGGTGCACATAACGTCCTTGATTTGCATGGGTATCCCGGTCAGGGGCCGCGCGTCGCCGGCGGCGATGCGCCGGTCGGCCTCTGCGGCCTGCTGGAGGGCCATGTCAGCCGTCACCGTCACAAAGGCCTTCAGCCGGTCTTCGACGGCGGCAATGCGGTCCAGGCAGGCTTTGGTGAGCTCCACTGAGCTGATGTCCCCGTTCGTCAACCCGTCATGGGCCTCGTGGACCGTCATGTACTCCAGGGCTGCCACGGGGCCTACTCTTCCAGCACCGGCTTGACCCGGAACAAGTCCCCGTCGCGCCGGGGGGCGTTGCGCAGGACTTCCCCCGGCTCCAGGGAACCGGCGGCATCGTCGTCCCGCATCACCGACTGCAGTTGTACCGGGTGGGCCGTGGGCGCCACTCCGGAAGTATCCAACTCGCTGAGCGCCTGGAACTGTTCCAGTATGTCGGAAAGCTCCTCGCCCAGGGTTTCCATCTCTTCCTCGGTCAAAGAAATTCGGACCAGCGCGGCGACGCGCTCAACTTCGCTGCGGTCGAGGGCCATAGTCCCTCCTCCGGGAGTCAATTTCGTGGGCCAGTATAGCCCCAACGTAGTGGTGACGCCAGCGGTTCCCGAACTACGGAATATCCGGGCGACGGGCTTGCCTAATGTCAGTGATGACCGGCGTCGCCGTTCTGGTGGTGGTCCTCGGCCCGTTGGTGGTGCTCCTCCCCGGACGATCCCACGGGGTCGACGTGCACGGTGGCGTTGGCCAGGTACTGCAGGTGATGCATAAGCTGGTGGCGCGCTTCCTGGGCTATTTCGTGGCCCTGGGCCACGGACAAGTCCGCCCGCACTGACAGGTTGACCTCGGCAAGCATGGTGTGGCCCAGCCACCGCATCCGCACTTCGGTCACTTCTTCCACGCCCTCGGTGGATGCCACCACCTCGCGGACCTCGTCGATTGCCTCCGGCTCCACTCCGTCCAGCAGACGAGAGAAGACCGACTTGCCTGCCTCCCACACGATGCGGAAGATGGCTGCCGTAATCACCAGGCCGGCGATGGGGTCGGCCAACGGGGCGCCCAGCCAGACTCCAATAGCCCCGGCCAGCACCGCCAGGCTGGTCAGGCCGTCGACTCGTGCGTGCAGCCCGTCGGCCACCAGGGCAGCGCTTCCGATTTCCTTGCCGATCTTTATCCTGAAAAGGGCCACAGCTTCGTTGCCCAAGAACCCCACAATCGCCGCCGCGGCCACCGCCCATAAGAAGTCTATCTCCGGCGGGTCGAATAACCGGCTGATGGACGTGTACCCCGCCAAGACCCCGGAGACCAGTATGAGAATAACTACAACCAGTCCCGCCAGGTCTTCGACCCGCCCCATCCCGTAGGTGAACCGGCGGGTGGGCCTGCGCCGGGCCAGGGTAAACGCCGCCCATAGAGGCAGGGCCGTGGAGGCGTCGCCGAAATTGTGGATCGTGTCGGCCAGCAGGGCCACGCTCCCGGTGAAGACGACGACAACCACCTGCATGCCGGCGGTGGCCAGAAGCCCCACCAGGGAGACCTTGGTGGCCCAGATGCCCCGGCTGCTGCCAAAGACCGCCCGGTCTATGGCGCCGTAGCTGTGCCCGTGTTCCGGCGGCCCATTCCCCGCGGGTTCGGCGTCGCCGAGGCCGTGGCGGCTCCCCTCGCCTTGTCTATCGCTGGGCATCGACATTTGCTTCTTTGACCTTCCCCATCCCGTGATTACCGGTTGTTGTCCTAGCGGCCGGGCCGGCCCATCCCGTGCAATTACGTTGTGACGCCGGACGTTGGTTCAACCAGGTAAGGCCAAGACTGCCTTGGCGGTTACGTAGCGCTCGCCCTGCGCTCCCGTCATGAGAACGTCGCACTCGACCAGGTTCTCGCCGCCTTCCCGTCGGGTGTCGGTGATTGTTCCCGCTATGGTAATGGGCGCGTGGTGCGGCACCGGCTGCCGGAAGACGGCGTCCAGGTCCCTGACAGACGCGGCTCCTCCCCAGTCCGTCAGCATGCGGGCCATCATTGCCAGGGCCATGATACCGGGCACTATCGGCGCTGCCTGCCCATTTTCTCGCGCGATCTCCGGGTCGGTAAAGCGATTGGGCGTGAATCGCATGCCGCCCCACGCCCGGCAGAACGCCAGCACCGCCTCGCCCGTGGCCTCGGTCTCCACCGGACCGATCCCGTCCCCCAGTTCCACGTCGTCGAAGTTTTGCAAAGTCATATCCGTCAAACCAGCCCAGTCTATCCTGCGGCGTTACCGAAATTGTAGAAGTCTCTGGCAGGCGGGAACCCAGGACAACTATTCGTGAGAAGAGCCAAAGTCATTCCCTGCGGGCGAATGACTGGGTTACCTCTGCCACGACCTGCCCGTCCGGGTTCCGGAACGTGTGCTCCCACAGGCAGAACACCATTGCCCCGCTGCGCCCTGTCTTGGCGTATACGTCCTTTAACCGGGAGGACGCGGTCAAGCGGTCGCCGGCTACCACGGGGACGTGAATACGTACCCGTGACCCGGCGTGAGCCTGCAGCCGGCCAAACTTCAAACCAATGTCCGGCAGCTTCAACCCGTCTATCAGCAAAGTGCAAAATGTGGGAGGCGCCGCTATGCTGCTATACCCTGCTTCTTGGGCCGCCAACTCGTCCAGGAACACCGGGTTGGTCTCGCCAACGCTCTCAGCGAAAGCCCGGATTTGTTCCCTGGTAACCTCGAACGGCCCCGCCGGGAATTCCTGTTCGTGAATAGACCGGTCGTATTCCAGTTTAGCCGCCATTTCAACTGCTTTTGCGAAGGCCCTAATGGGTCTGTGTAGTCCGGCGCAAATCGGCTGTACTACCCGGCCCCGTTGGCGGCTGCCTCCAACCACACTGGCTCGTATTGGCCGTGCAAGATGGCCTCGACCAGGTCCCGCTCGCTTGAAATCTTATCCTCGAAGCGGGTCAGGCAGGCGCCGATGTGACTGGTCAAGTGGGCATCACTGCCGCCAATGCCCCGATAGCCGTGTTCCCGGCAAAGCTGTTCCGCGCGCTCGTTTTCGCCTTTGCGGCTGCCGCCGTTCAGGACTTCCACAATACCGACATCGTCGAAGACCTCGCCCTGGGCTACGTAGTCGGCCAGGCCAGTGCCGGGGCGGCCTGGGTGGGCTGGAACGACCACCGCGCCGTGGTGGGCTGCGGCCTTCATCAACTCCCGGGCGTCCATGTACACGTCGGCGAAGTCGATGTCCTGGGACAGCTTCTCGGTCACGCCGTAGACCAGGAAGTGCCCGTAGCGGGTGTCCAGTTCCGATCCCTTCAGCACCAGCACGTCGTATAGCTCAGCCAGGCTGCCGTAGTCCTTGTCGAAGTCGAACTTGCGGTGCTCAGTTAGCACGATGCCGTCCACGGTGTGGCCGCGTTTACGCAAGACCTGGACCCATTTCAGGTATTGCTCTACCGTGGAACGGGAATCATCGGACGAGACCGAATGGCTGTGGAGGTCCAGGTACATGCTGGCGGAGGAGTCTCCTTATGGAGGCGGCGTCTGTCGGCTTAGCAATCAGGGGCCAAGACTCAGGCACGGCAGGCGTCGGGTCGGCGTCAATCATAGCTAGAGCGGCGATATTCGTCAACCTGCGTTGAAGCTGCGGCAGCTAGGGGGTTGCCGGGGTCAAACTAAGGAAAGGAGAGAGCCACGCAGGCCTGTAAGCCGGGTTTTGTATCCTTGCCCCTAGATTGGAACAAGGACGGTGACCATCTATCTAGCCCACTCGGCGGCCTTGAGGGCCGTTGAGTTCCCGCTGGGCGGGACGGTGTTGCCACCGAGGTCGAGCGGCCAACCCGGGGACGGGCCGGGCGCCCAAAGTCCCCCTATTTGGCCTTGCTCCAGGTGGGGTTTGGCCGTCGCTGCGTCACCGTAGACGACCGGACGCTCTTACCGTCCGATTTCACCCTTATCCTCCCATCTCTGGAAGGACGGTATGTTTCTGTGCCACTTTCCGTCCCCCACAGCGGCCCCGACGAATCGGAAACCGGCTGTGGAAGCCTGGGCGTTACCCAGCACCCTGCCCGGAGGAGCCCGGACTTTCCTCCCCGACGGCCCCGACGCATCGGATCCCTCGCGGCGGTCACCCGGCCTACCTGGCTCTCTTCCGCAATCTAGCACAGGGCCAATGGAGGGTCAACATTCTTGGCTAGTGGGACCTGCTATTGACTGGCCGCGGCGGCGGGTGATAGATTCGCCCAACCTCCCCTGGGGAGCCTTCGGCGCTGTCCGGGCAGGAAATCTTTTGGGTTAGCGGCATTCCTCAGCCGGAGAGAAGGTCATGGCCGGGCGAGTTTGGGAACCATACCTTACGGAACAGGACCGGGCCCATTTGGCCAAGAGCGAGCATCGCCCAATTGGATTCGGTGAGAAGCCGGCCCTGCTGCTCATCGACCTGTACCGGTGGGTATTCGGAGACAAACCCCAGCAGGTTGTCGACGCCATAGACGACTGGCCGGCCAGTTGCGGCCTGGCCGCCTGGGACGCCGTGCCGCATATACAGACCCTGCTGGCGGCCGCCAGGGACACCGGCATCCCGATTGTCCACGTCACCGGCCGCGCAGAGGACGGCCTGGCGGGGCACCGGGACCGCCGCGAGATATACGGGTCCAGCGATCGCAGCCCGGAGGCCATGGCCCGCCGTGCCCGCCGCTGGGACATCATAGACGAGGTTGCGCCCCTCCCCGGCGAGCCGGTGGTGCGCAAGGCCTCGGCAAGCGCCTTCTGGGGCACCCCGCTGGTGAGCCATTTCAACTACCACAGGGTCGATACGATAATCACCTGCGGCGAAGCCACCAGCGGCTGCGTCAGGGCCAGCGTCGTCGACGGGTGCACCGAGGGCTACCGCATGATGGTTGTAGAGGAGTGCGTCTTCGACCGCCACCAGGCAGCCCACGCCATGAACCTGTTCGACATGCACTACAAGTACGCCGACGTCATATCCCTGGCCGACGCGCTGGAATACCTGGCGGAACGCCGGGCCGGGGGCGGCCCATAGCCGCTCCCGTCAACCCCGAGTCCAGTTCCCGGCAGCCAACCTCGGAAGCCACTGAACGACCGCACCCCAGGCCGCCATCGCCCAATCCAGCCGGTTTCCTGCTACCATTCTCCCTGGTTTCCAGCCGAGGTGATATGCTGCCCATGGGCACACCATGATCAAGCGCCTGCAAGACGACTTCTACTATCGTTGGGTGGTAGTGGGGCTGTACTACACCAACGTCACCTCTGGGGCCATGTTGTCTTCCGCCCTGGGGGTGATGCTGCCCTTCATAACCGACGACCTGAACCTCGCTCCCTATCAGCAGGGCATAGTGGGGTCCGCCGCCTTCTGGCCCAGCCTGGCCCTGGGAATCCCGGCAACCTGGTGGTTTGCCAGGTACTCTGTTAGAGCAACGACCACACTTTCGTTCTTCCTTAGCGGGCTGTTCTTCTTCGTTCAGGGTTGGGCCCCCGTCTTTGTCGTGCTGCTCGCCGGCCGCGTGATGTTCGGCGTATGCCGGCTTGCATCCCAGCCGGCCAGGGCCATCCTGATACGCCAGTGGTTTCCGGGGCGGGACGCAGTCTTGGCCACAACTTTAGACAATGCCCTCTTCGGAGTACTCTTCGGGGGCGGACTGGTAGCCGCTCAGTCCTTTTTCACGGCCTTGGGCGAAGACTGGAGGCTAACGCTGCACATCTTCGGCGCGCTATTAGTGGCGTTGACCCTCGTCTGGTTCCTGCTGGGTAAAGAGCGGACCGCCGCCGAGGGCCAAGGACCGGCCGAGCCCAGGGACGCGGGCGACCTGATGGGCGGCCTTATGCACCGCGACCTTTGGCTGACAGGCCTGGGATTCTTGGGTCCAGCCATGTGTCTCAGCGCCTTCGTCTACTTCCTTCCAACATTGTTCGAGGAGGAGTACGGCCGCTCATTGTGGAGGTGGTCGGGGATGGTCCTGGCCATGGCCACCGTAGTCGGCGGTGCCGCCGGAGTGGGATTCGGGTACTTGGTATTCGTCACCGGCAAGCGGAACGTCCTGCTGGGAATCCTTGGTCTGGTCATGGCCGGCACCTATGCCGGCATGACCCAGACAGGTTCCGTACATATATTGTTGGGCCTGGCGCTGCTCAACGGCGTTACCTGGGGGCACTGGCCGGTGTTGGCGGCGGTGCCGCTGCAGCTTCCAAACCTGCGGCGCAGGGAGGCCGCACTGGCCGCTAGCTTCAGCCAGACCTTCGGTTTGGGCGGCCTGGCTCTGGGCTCGCTGCTTGCCGGATTCCTTTGGGACGTGTTGGGCGACCTGCAACAAGCCCTATTCATAGTCAGCTTCCTGGGCCTGCTATTGGCCGTGGGCGGGATATTGCTCAGGCCGCCGCCGGCCGACGTCCTGGCCGAAGTAGCTGCGGCCAGGCAGGCCCGCAGCGGCTGATTCGGCACATTCACCGCAACAAATAACCCCGGCTCATCGCCGGGGTCATTTAGTCAGCTTGCTGCGTTTGTAACCCTGTTAGCTGGGCCCGATATTGTCTCCGGCTAAGCCACGAGCCCCTTGTACGCCCCTTCCGTGGTCAGTGTCTCCCGGTTGGTCAATATCGCCTCGGTGCTTTTCTGGTATATCTGCAGCCGCTTGCGCGCGGTGTCCACTATGATGAGCCGCCGCCGCTTCTCATCGAACTTCACCGCCATCGGCGCCCACAGGGTCTTCTCCTGTCCCGAGTCCATCTGCAACGCCAGGTTGCGCTGGCGGATCATGTCTGGAGCCGGCGCCAGTTGCTCTGCGCCCATCTTGGATAGGCCCGCGTCCCCGGTTATCTCGGTGATGAACCTGCCGTCCGCGGTCAGGACCTGTACCCGGTTGTTCAACCAGTCGGCAACGTAAATGTCCCCGTCATTGTCGACGCAGACGCCCGAGGGCCGGTTGAACACTCCCAGGGGTAGGGGAGTCTTTCTGATGCCGCCGTTTACTCGTGCTATCGACGTGTCCCCGCCGGTGCCCGGCGTTCCAAAGCTGGCCAGCCACTCGCCGTCGGCGGTGAAGGACTGGATGCGGTCGTTGCGCCAGTCGGCGATGAACACGTTGCCGTCCTTGTCCAGGCCAATGCCCCACGGGTTGTTCAGTTGCCCCGGGCCGTCCCCGAAGCTACCGAACTGGCCGATGTACTTGCCGTCCAGGGTGACCTTCTGGACACGGTGGTTCTGGCTGTCCACCAGGAACATGACGTCGTCCCGGATGGCCAGGCCGGAAGGCCCGTTTATCTCGCCGTCGCCGGACCCCAGAGTGCCCCAATGGCCGAGGTACTCGCCCTCTTTGTCCCAGATGGTGATGCGGTGCAGGAATTCGTCGCATACGTAAACGTTGGTGTCTTTGTCCAGGGCAATGGACGTGGGCCACCGGAACTGGCCGGGCTCCGCTCCATAAGCGCCGAACCGGGTGATCATCTCTTCCCCGCCGTCGTCCAGCTTGAAGACCTTGACATGAACGTTATTGGCATTGCCGATGGGATGTTCGTAGCCCCGGTTGACCGCATAGATAACGTCGTCCGGCGCCAGAACAAGGTCTATCGGGATGCGCAGAAACTGGGCGGGACCGCCGGCGGTGAAGCTGTAGGTGTAGAACCGGTCGGTAACTCCCAGCAAGACACTTGCCACGATTTCCTCCTACTTGACAGGCAGGTTTACATAAATTTGGGGAGGGATTGTCCCCATAACGTCGCCGGGGACCTCTTGCCTAGCCGAACTGGTAGGCCGACGTGCTGGCGACCAGTTGGAACACCTGGGCCGCCCGCCGGGTAAATTCCGCCTGTTCCTCTGCCGTGCCGTGGCGCATTTCCCCGCCGGCGGTCACATGGTCGACCATCTCCTGTCGGGTAGCGTCGTCCACCGTCATGGGTCCCATCAGGTCCAGGGAACCGTCAACCACCTGCTCGGCGGTGGGGACCTCGCCTATGGCCATCAGGCGGTCGATCATTGACTTTACCCCGGGGAGTTCGGCGTCTCCAAATACCTTGGTGGCGTAGTTGACCCGGTCGACGAGGCTGCCGCTGTTCATCCATTCCTGGCCCATTTGCCAGCCTTCCACCGTGGGCGGCTGCAGCAATTCCATACCCATGTATTTGATTTCCAAGTGAGTGGCCAGCATGCCGTCCTCGACACCGGGCGGAACGCCCCCTTCGCCTCGTTCCCGGCGCTGGGCGGTGAGCACCCCGGCCCGCGGCTGCTGGTACAGGGCTTGCGCCATGCGAATCGTTCCCACCACCAGTTCGGCCGGGTTCTTCACCTTGGCGAAGTGGGCCGACTCGTCCTTGAAGAAATCTGAGGTGAATAATACCCGCAGCATTTCTTTGATTTCATAACCGGAGTCAAAGTAGGCCTGCTCAAGCGCTTCCAGCGCCTCCCTGTCCCGTGGCTCCGACAGCCGCCACGTCCGCGTCGGTGCCTCGTCGGCCACGAACCAGTCGTACAGCTTTCGTGAGATGAAGCGGGCAGTGGCCGGCTGTTTGCAGATTATCTCTATGACGTCGTCGCCGTTCCAGTTCCCGGTCTCGCCCAGGAAAGTCTTCTCGCCGTCGTCGTGGTCACCCGGATCGTAGCGGAACTGGAAAGGAGTCCGGCCATAGGGGAACAGTGGAGCGTTGGGGGCCATGCCCCAGCCGGTGAAGGCCCTGGCGCAGGCCTTGACGTCGTCTTCGGTGTAGTTGTAGTCGCCGTCCATTCCCACGCCCATGGAAAACAACTCCAGGAGCTCACGACCGAAGTTCTCGTTGATGGCGTCCTTGTGGTTCTCCTGGTTGTCCAGGTAGTAGAGCATGCACGGGTCCCTGGCGATGAACTTCAGCAAGTCTTTGAAGTTGCCCATTCCATGGTCCCGGAAGTGGTCGATTTGGAATATGTTGTTTCGTTCGTTGCACACCTTGCTGTCCGCCGCGCAGAGGACGGTGTGCCAGAACAGGGCGATTTTCTCTCTTAACTGGGTCCTGCTATTGATCATCCGGTAAGCAAGTTCGCTGGCGGCATAGGCAAAGTCCGCGCTTTCAACGTAATCGGGAAAGTACCGGAACAGCTCGTCTACTTCGATGCCGGGATCGTTGCCGGGATTCAGCAGCTCTTCCACCACGTTGTCGTAGCCTTGCGCTACCCTGGCCTCCAGTTCCTCCCTGCTGGCGCCGAAGCCGGCGCGCCGCATCAGGTGGGCCATTAGCGCGAGGTCCTTGTCAGCCATTCGTGCCTCCCCGAATTACCGTCTTATCCCGACGTTGCCCGAAATAGCAATCGCCGGTGGCTTGGAGGAAGCTCCCCCCGGCACACCGGCGATTCCGTTGGTTATCCTGTTGTGTTGGCCAGCTGGCCGAGAGTTGCTTCCCAAGCTGCTCGGCGGGGTTTATTGACTAGGCCACCAGGCCTTTGATAGCCCCTTCCATGGTCAGCGTTTCCAGGTTGTTCAGCACCGACTCCGTGTTCTTCTGGTATACCTGGAACCGGTGCCGGTTGGAGTCCGATATCCACACCCTGTTGCGCTTCTGTTCGAACCTGACGTTGTTGGGGCTCCACAACAGCTTTTCCTGGATTGACGATTCCTGCAGGGCCAGGTTGCGCTGCCGGATCAAGTCCGGGGCGGGAGCCAGCTGTTCTTTGGCAGACTTGGACAGACCGGCGTTGCCGGTTATCTGGGTAATGTACTTGCCGTCCGGCGTCAAGATCTGGACCCGGTTGTTGAGCCAGTCGGCCACGTAGATGTCCCCGTCGTCGTCGACGCAGACGCCTGAAGGACGGTTGAATTCCCCTGGGACGCGTTCCACCAGCTTCAGTCCGCCGTGATGCCGGACTATGTCCGTGTCGCCGCCTGTGCCGGGCCTGCCGAATGTGGCCAGCCACTCGCCGTCGGCGGTGAAGGACTGGATGCGGTCGTTGCGCCAGTCGGCCACAAAGACGTTGCCGTCTTTGTCCAGGCCGATGCCCCAGGGCGAGTCCAACTGGCCATTGTCGGAGCCGTAGCTGCCGAACTGGCCTATGTACTTGCCGTCCAAGCTGAATTTTTGGACCCGGTGGTTCTTGCTGTCGACGATGTACAGGACGTCGTCCCGCCGTGCTATGCCCGAAGGCCTGCTCATTTCGCCGTCGCCGGAACCATAGTTGTCGCCCCAATGGTTCAGCAACTCGCCGTCCTTGTCGAAAACGGTGACCCTGGCCAGGTACTCGTCCAACACGTAGACGTTGGTATCGTCGTCCAGGGTAATGCCGGCGGGCCAAACGAACTTCCCTGGCTCCGAGCCGAGTTCCCCGAAATGGGTGATCAACTCCTCACCCTCGTCGGTCATGCCCATCATTTTGACCCGGCAGTTGAGGTTCCTCCTCGGCGGGTGCTCGTAGCCCCGGGTCAGGGAGTAGAAAATATCGCCGGGCGCAAAGGCGATGTCGACTGGAATGCGGAAACCGGCGCCGCCGACGGTGAAAGCGTAGCTGTAATATCGATCGGTGACACCTACTAGAACACTAGCCACGATTAGCCTCCTAATGCCAAAAGCTTGTTTGCGGAATTAGCTGGACCGGGGCTGCTTCGATGCACAGCGTCGGCCAACATAAACATGTCCTGAAGCAGGATTGCGCCGCTCCACGTTTTCGCGGGGCAGCGCAACTTTCCCTGGTCTTGGTTCTGTACCGGAGCTGCCTCCGGCTTGCCTGTTGGCAGTGGGCCGGCTTACAGGAAGGCCAGGTGCTCGTAGGAGCCGCCCACTATAGGCTTGGCGTCCACTCCCATCCATCGCTCCAACAGGGTGGTGTAGATGGACCGGAAGTCGACGGACCACGCCAGGTTGCCGTCGTCGTCCAACTCGTCCAACTTCAGGGACGGGTATTCGCCGTAGATGCCGCCCTTGACGTGGTCGCCGATGACGAAGGCCGCCCCGCCTGCGCCGTGGTCGGTACCAGAGCCATTGTCCTGGGCCCGCCGGCCGAACTCGGAGTAGATCAGCATGGTGACGTTGTCGCTGATGTCGAGGTTGCGCAGGTCGGTGAAGAAGGAGTCGCAGTTGTTGGCCTGGTTGGCCAGCAAAGCTCCGTGGCCCCGGGCCAGCAGGTTGGCGCCAAGCTGGTTGGCGTGGGTGTCCCACTGGTTATAGGGCGACTGGGTGAACATGATCCTGGTGCCGAATCCGGCGTTGTGCACCTGCACCATGTCCTTCAGGTATTCGCCCACGTTGCCTACCTCGTATTCAACGTCGGACTGGTACTTGGACGGTGCAGTAGCCAGGATGTCTGCGCCTTTCAGCGCCGCGGTGCCCAGGCTCCGGATGAAGCCGTCCACCGCGCCCGCGCCGACCCGCGGCGCATACATGCGGCCGAACAGGTCCAACGCCTCTTTGCGCTCCTCTTCCTTTTCGAAGTCCGTCATGAGACCGTACATGCTCAGGTCTCCCACGGACGCCACCGGCACTCCTTCCTTGGCCATCGCCCTCGGCAGTCCACGGCCGAAGTTTACGCCGGTCAGCACGTTATCCACGTTGGGGTCCAAGGCCTGAATCGCCCGGCCCAGCCAACCGTCCATCAGGAGCTCCACCGGCTCGCACGTGGCCCAGATGTCCGCGGAGCGGAAGTGGGACATGGTGCCGTGGGGATATCCCGTGCCCAGTATGATGGCCATCTTGCCCTCGTCCCAGAACCTCTTCATCGGGGCAAAGGCCGGATGGAATGCCAAGTCGTCCGTAAACGGCACCATCTGGTCTTCCGGAACCCTTACGTTGGGGCGACGGTCATGGTAGTTGGGGTCGTTATAAGGGATCAACGTGTTCAACACGTCGTTGCCGCCCGACAGGAACACTACTGCCAGCGTCGGGTCCTTCTTTGTTGATACCATACTCTCTACCTCCGTTACTGGTTTGATGTCTCTCGATAGGTTTCGGCTTAACCGAACTGGTAGGCCGACGTGCTGGCAATCAGTTGGAATACCTGTGACGCACGTCTGGTAAATTCTGCTTTCTCCTCTTCTGTGCCGTGGCGCATGGGCCCGCCGTTGGCTACGTGGTCTACCATTTCCTGGCGGGTGTCACCGTCGACGGTCAAGGGACCAATCAGGTCGAGGCAACCGTCCACCACCTGCTCGGCGTCCAAGGTGTCTCCCTTGGCCATCAGGCGGCCGATCAGGGACTGGACTCCGGGAAGGGAGGTGTCTCCGAAAGTCCTGGTGGCAAAGTTGACACGGTCCACAAGGCTGCCGCTGTTCATCCATTCCTGGCCCATTTGCCAGCCTTCCACCGTGGGCGGCTGCAGCAGCTCCATGCCCATGTACTTGATCTCCATGTGGGTGGTCAGCAGGCCTTCCTCCAGCCCTGGCGGAGCGTTGCCTTCGCCTCGCTGCCGGGACTGGGTGGCCAGAATGCTGGCGTCTTCTTCGTCGTATATGGCCTGCGCCAAGCGAATGGTCCCAGCCACCAGTTCCGCCGGGTTCTTCACCTTGGCGAAATGGACCGACTCGTCCTTGAAGAAGTCCGATTTGAACATGACCCGCAGCATCTCACCTATCTCGTAGCCGGAGTCGAAGTAGGCCTTCTCCAGCGCCTCCAGGGCCTTCCGGTCCCGGGGCTCCGACAAGCGCCAAGTCCTAGTGGGAGTCTCGTCGGCTACGAACCAGTCGTACAGTTTCCGAGAGATGAACCGGGCCGTGGCCGGCTGTTTGCAGATGATGTCCACTACTTCCTCACCGTTCCAGTTGCCCGTCTCGCCCAGGAAGGTCTTTTCGCTGGCGTCATGGTCGGTGGCGTCGTAGCGGAATTGGAAGGGGGTCCTGCCGTAGGGGAAGAGGGGGTAGTTCGGCGCGATTTGCCAGCCGGTGAAGGCCCTCGCGCAAGCCTTGACGTCGTCCTCGGTGTAGTTGAAGTCGCCGTCCATGCCCACGCCCATCGAGAACAACTCCAGCAACTCTCGGCCAAAGTTCTCGTTGGGGGCGTCTTTGTGGTTCTCCTGGTTGTCCAGGTAGTAGAGCATGCATGGGTCTTGGCATATGAACATCAGCATGTCTTTGAAGTTGCCCAGGCCATGCTCCCTGAAGTATTCGTACTGCAGGATGTTGTTCCTTTCGTTGCACACCTTGCTGTCGGCAGAGCAGAGGATGGTGTGCCAGAACAACGCGATTTTCTCTTTCAACTGGTGCTTGCTGTTGATCATCCGGTAGGTGATTTCGCTGGCGGCGAAAGCAAAGTCCGCCCCCTCGATGAAGTTCGGATGCGCTCGAAACAGCTCGTCGGTTGCGATTCCGAAGCCTTCGCCCGGATTCAGCAACTCGTCAACTACGTTGTCATAGCCTTGGGCTACTCTGGCCTCGAGTTCGTCGCGGCTCGCGCCAAACCCAGCACGGCGGAGCAGGTGAGCCATCAGTGCTAGATCCTTGTCAGCCATTTATGCCTCCTCTTTCTGCGACATTAACCAAGTTTACCTCCCAACAATCCACTTACTCCCATTGGTGGGGGTTACGCCAGCATACACCGGCGCAGTTCCGTCGGGAACCCCACTTGGTTGATATTAAATATCTTTGCACCTTTTGTCGTCAATAGCAAATTGGAAATACTAACGATAGACTAATATCAACTATTACCATGCTTGTGGATAGGGACACGACGCAACATGTCAATGCTACTACTGCCGGAGAGGACCAGTGAATTCCCGGCCCTATGGCTCCGCACCTGGTTCACATAATCAATTATATGGGAGTGAAATGCAAAACTCAATTATTGATCACCCGGCCCGTGGCCGTAGTCGATTGATGCCCGGCCCTCGCCGGTAGTATATTGGGCCGCATCCCGCCATCGGAGGGCCCGCATGTATAACAAGCCAATGTTGAGCCTGGACCAGGCCCAGGATGCCATTCGAGCAATGCTGGACGAATTTAACAAGGACCCAGACCGCGCCAAGGTCGACATGGCTGTAGTCGACGACCTGGGCAACCTGCTGGCCTACGCCCGCATGGACCGCTGCCGCAGGCCGACCTTCGCCATCCGCAAGGCCTACACCGCCGCCATCCGGGGAGTGGACACCGCGGTCTTTGCCGAGCAACTCAGGAGCCAGGGCCGGTCCCTGGAATTCTGGCAGGACTCCCAGCTAATCAACTTTGCCGGGGGAGTGGCCGTTACCAAAGACGGCGCGGTACTCGGCGGCATAGGAGTCGGCGGGCTGCCCAGCGGGCAGGACGACGAGGCCATCGCCCGGGCAGGGCTGCAGGCCATGGGCCTCTAAATTTCCGCCGGGCCTCTTCCTTATATAAGAAGATCGGCGAGAAACGAACTACAAGTGGCCGGACGGTGCAACCCCGTCGTTCTTTCCCGCCCTGTCAACCCCTGAAATGGGGGATGACCTCCCTGGCCAGCGCCTCGTACTCCTCCATCACGCGCTCTGGGGGGCACGCGGGGAAAAGTATGACGTGGTTGACGCCCAAATTGGCGTAGTTTTCTATCACCTCGATGATGTCCCGGGGAGTTCCCAGGCCGAAGCCGTTTTCGGGGTGCAACTCCGGTGAGAACATCGGACTCTCTTTCATCTCCGAAGACAGCCTGGCGATGGCCTTGTCCTTGCTATCGTCCAGATACGTATATATATCGGTGGCCCACTCGAAACCGTCCAGGTCTCGGCCATAGGACTTGGCGTACTCCTTGATCTTTGCCTGGGCTTGCCGGTAACCATCGATGGGCGTGTCGTGGGTCAAGAACCCGTTCCCGAATCGCCCTGCCCGCCGCAGCACGCCATCGGCTATGCCGTCGTGCCAGCTGGCCCCTATCCAAATCGGAAAGGGAGGGCCCTGGACTGAATCGGGCTTCATTGTTACATCCGTGAACTTATGGCGCCTCCCGTGGTAGCTGACGTTGGTATCGGACAGCAGCCTGTAGAGAATGTCCAGGTGTTCGTCCGCTATTCTTCCCCGCCGGCGCAGGTCCACTCCCTCCACCTCGAAGTCCTTGGGGTTTGGACCTCCCGCCGCTGCGCCTAAGGTGAAGCGCCCGTCGGATAGCGCGTGGACGGAGAGAGCGGACTTTGTTAAGTTGAACGGGCTGCGGATCGGGAGGACGAGCACAGCCGTTCCCAGCCGTATCCGCTGCGTCCGCTGGGCAATGGCCGCCAGCAGCACCAGCGGGTCCATCTGGGGCCGGGTCAGGCTCTCAGGCACCCAGAAAGAGTCGTAGCCCCACTCCTCGGCTTGGATGGCCGCCTCCATCGGACTCGTCCGCCCATCCCTCGAGATGGGGGCATACTGGACTCCGAATTGAATCGTGCTCATGTCGCTTGGACCCTCCCACAGTAGTGTACAATACGGCAATTCACTCCTGGCCCCGGTTTCCCCATTTCCTATTTGATTCGAGGAGGCAAGCCAATGGAATACCGCAAGTTTGGTTCCACCGACTTGACCGTTTCAGCCTTGGGCATGGGCTGTTGGGATGCGGCCGCCTCGGTTTATTGGGGGCCGGAATACAGCAGCAGGATGAGCGCCGTGGTGAATCGCGCCATAGACCAGGGCATCACCTGCTTCGACACCGCGCCCAACTATGGCGGCGGCGATTCCGAGCGCATGCTGGGCGCAACCTTGGGAGCGCGTCGAAAAGATATAGTATTGGTGACCAAGTGCGGCTTCGGCTTCCCGGAGAGGCCCAGGTACCGCGACAGCCGCCGGGAGGCCATCCTGCCCCTGGTCGACCAGAGCCTGGAGAGGCTTCAAACCGACTATATAGACGTGCTGTTGATACACTTCCCCGACACCAACGCCCCCTTCGAAGAGACCATGGACACCCTGGACAGCGTAGTCAAACAGGGCAAAGTTAGGTATGTAGGTGTTGGCAACTTCACCGTGGACCAACTCGAGGAATGCCAGGCGACCCGGCGGATTGACGTGGTGCAGTACCAGCACAACCTGTTCGACCGCAGGATGGAGCAGGAGATATTTCCCTACTGCCAGCAGCACGGCATTGGCGTGATGGCTTGGGGGCCTTTGGCCTCCGGACTGCTGGGCGGCGTCTTCACTGAAGATACCAAGTTCGGCGAAAAGGACTGGAGGTCTATCGGCGACACCGTACCCGAGGTGATCGTGGGGCAATATGCCCACGAGATCTTCGGGCGCAACCTGCAACTGGTCAACGAGCTAAAGCCCATCGCCGCAAGCCTGGGCAAGACCTTGCCCCAGTTGGCGCTGAACTGGTCCCTGGACAACTCTGCAGTCAGCGTCGCGGTCGCCGGCATCCTAAGCCTCGAAGAACTGGAAGAAGATTTGGGCGCTGTAGGTTGGTCCATACCCCCCGACGCCATTCGGCAGGTAGACGACGTCTTCGCCAAGTACGGCGTGGACACCAACTTCGAAATGTTCGTCAACCCTTAGTGCAGAATGAAGAAGACCGGGGCCGGCCATCACGGAACGGCGCAGACCCCGGTGACGTGGTATCCAGCGCCTGATACTCCCTATACATAAGGAGGCCCTATGTCCGGTTATGACCTGCCCAGTGTCGAGGTGGAGATCTTCGTGGAGGTCCCGCCCCAGCGCGTGTGGGGGCTGGTGACCGACATTGCCCTGCTCGGCGAGTGGAGCCCCGAATACAACGGCGGCGACTGGCTGGACGGGGCATCTGGCCCCGCTGTCGGAGCCCGGTTCCGCGGACGTAACAGTCGGGAGGGCCGGGACTGGGAGACGACGTCAACCGTCGTAGAGGTCGACCCCGGCGCTTCATTCGCCTGGGCAGTCGGCGACCCCGCCAATGCCGTGGCAACCTGGCGGTTCGATCTAGCGGCTGAAGGCAATGGTACCCGGGTGCGGCAGACGGTCCAGCTAGGCCCCGGCCCGTCGGGTCTCACCCGCCGCATCGACGAGCTTCCCGACCGGCGGGATGACATAATCGCCGCCCGCACCGGCGAACACCGCCGCAACATGCAGGCGACGTTGGAGGGCCTCAAGTCCGCCGCGGAGCCGGACAGTTAAAGGCGTCGAAAACTACGCCACGTACGGGTCTAAGCTGATATCTGGATGGTTGTCTATCCCGTACTTGGCGAAGACCGCATCAATTTCGTCAAGCTCGTCCGACGACAGGGCCCAACCCTGGGATCCCAGGTTCTCTTCCAGTTCCCTCTGGGCGATGATGCCCACCAGGGCGGTGCTGAGCGCGGGATGGGACATGTTCCACCGCAGCGCAAGCTGGGGCATGGTCTTGCCCCGCCTGGCCGCTATGGGCTTCAGTTCTTCCACCAACTCCAGGTTCCGTTGCCGGTGTTCCAGGTCCAGCAACCCCGCGGTAAAGCCGACGTAGCCGCCGGTGCCGCGCATGTCGTTGGCGCCGAACTTGGTGTCCACGGTAACCGCCCCGGACAGCAGCCCGTAGCCCATTGAAGCGTAGGTCATCACGCCGATGCCCCGTTCCAGGCAGTAGGGCAACACCTCCGTCTCCACTCTGCGGTCGAACATGTTGTAGCCGTATTGGACTACGTCGATCGGGCGGGCCTTCTCGCATTCCTCAAGCGCTTGCAAGGTGTAATTCGATACCCCCAGCGCCCTGACCTTTCCTTGCTGCACCATCTCGTCCATGGCCCCCAGGGTGTCAGCGACGGGCGTATTGTGGTCCAGCGCGTGGATCAGCAGCACGTCTATGTAATCGGTCTGCATTCGCTGTAGGCTCTGCTCGACCAGTGGAGCGATTGTTTCCGGGCTGCTGTCCCGGCCGGTGGTGCTCTCCGGAAAGCCGAAGCCGACCTTGGTAACTATCACCACGTCCTTGCGGTGTGGCCCCAGGATGCGGCCCAGCAAACGCTCGGAATCACCTTTGCCGTAGTGGGGGGCAGTGTCGAAACAGGTGACGCCCTCGTCTAACGCCCGGTGAATGGCGGCGACCATTTCATCGCCGTACTGCCCATCTCCGTATACGTAAACACCGGCGCCCAGTGTCGACACGGTCAGGTCCGTGGGTCCGAATCTGCGATACTCCATGGTCAGCCACCTCCAATAGCTTAGGCTCATGCGAGGCCTTGGGCGTGTGAGACCCGGATTGTACACCGCCTACAGCTCAGGAATCAAAGCGGGCGTAGAAACACCGGTGAGACACGGAGGCCGCCATCTGGTTCCTGGGACTTTGTGCCGCTGGCCGTCGTTGCATCGCCTGGTCTATACAACGCATGTTGCGGTGTCGGCATGGCTGTCTTAGGATTCGGGGAAGCCCGGCTCAAGAGAGAGGAACGCCATGGAAGAATTAATTTACTCCTCGGCCAAGTCCATCGCCGCCGCCATCCGCGAGAAACAGGTCTCCTGCCAAGAGGTGCTGGAAGCCCATCTCCGGCGCATCGAAGAAGTGAACCCAAAGCTGAACGCCGTGGTGCAGTTGGCTGCTGACCGCGCCCGGCAAGAGGCGGAAGAGGCCGACCTGGCCTTGGCCAACGGGCAGGCCAAAGGACCCTTCCACGGCGTGCCCATGACTATAAAAGACTCTCTCGATACCGAGGGCGTGGTCTCCACCGGTGGCACCCAGGGACGCGCCGCCTATGTTCCAAACGAGGACGCGACGGTGGTCGCCAGGATGCGCGCCGCCGGGGCCGTATTGATAGGAAAGACCAACACCCCCGAGCTGACGCTGGCCGGAGAGACCGACAACCTGGTCTACGGCCGCACCAACAACCCTTACAACGTTGCCAGGACTCCCGGGGGCAGCAGCGGCGGCGCCGGGGCAATCATCGCCGCAGGTGGTTCGCCCTTGGACGTTGGCAGCGACACCGGGGGGAGTGTCCGCCTGCCTTCCCATTTCTGCGGCATTGCCGGCCTGAAGCCCACCGCGGGGCGCGTTCCCAGGACGGGGCACGTCGTCCCCTTCGGCATGGGCGCCATGGACCCGTTGACCGTGAACGGTCCCCTGGCCAGGTACGTCGAGGACCTGGAACTCGTCCTTCCCATCATCTCGGGCGTCGACTGGCGAGACCCCTTTGTCGTCCCCATGCCCCTGGGCGACCCCTCAGCCGTGGACGTCGCCGCCCTGTCGGTGGCGGTCTACACCGACAACGGCATCGTAGCCGCCACCCCGGAGACCGTCCAAACGGTGTTGAACGCCGCGGCTGTTCTCAGGGACATAGGATCTGCGGTGACGGAAGACCGCCCTGCCGTGGTGGACCAGAGCGGCCGCCTGTTTGTTATGCTGGGTTCTTCCGATGGCCGCGCCTGGATCAGGCGCCTGCTGGACAAGGCTGGCACCACCGAAGTCCACCCCTGGCTGATCCAGAGGCTAGAAGCGGCCAGACCCCTGCCCGTCGGCGAGTTCACCGAAGCCCTGGAAGAGATCGACGCCTTCCGCAGCGCCATGCTGGGCTTCATGGAGAGCTACGACGCCATTCTGTGTCCCGCCGCGGCATTCCCCGCCCCGGAGCACCGGGGCCTGCACGAAGAGGAAACGACCCCGCTGGCCAGTTACACCAACACCTACAACCTCACCGGCTGGCCCGGCGTAATTGTGCGGGGAGGCACCTCTCCGGAGGGCCTGCCCATCGGCGTCCAGGTAGTCGCCAGGCCTTGGCGGGAAGACGTGGCCCTAGCCGTCGCCAAGAAACTCGAACAGGCCCTGGGAGGATGGCAACCCCCGCCGCTTTAGCCGAGGGAGGCCCTGGGTAACCAACCTGCGCAACAGTTGGGCTGTCTTGAATGCGTTCAGGCCCGTCGTTACAATCTGGGCACGGCAGCCGGGGTATCTAGCAGTAGTTTGGTAAGGGTCTGCTATGCCAGGATGCCGGTAGGTGGAGAAATGACAGCGCCCAGGGGCGGCGTAGCTTCTAAATGATCAACAGTCCAAGATACTGCCGTTACTGCGGCAATGAACTCTCGACGCCTGGAGACAGGTATTGCGGCAACTGCGGGCGGGCCACTGAGGCCGGCTCGGATGCCGCTCCCGTCGTTGCTCCCATAAGTTCCCCGGAATTTGACCCCGTACCTCGGGGCATATACGAATCGCCCAAGACCCGCGCTAACTGGACTATGGCCCTCTTCGGCGTGCTGATCATCTGCGTAGTGGCGTCGTTTGGCTCCACTGTAGCCGAGATCAACTTGCTGCAAAGGGTGGCAGACGGGGAGGCTGTAACGGAGCAGGAGTTGATTGCAAACGATGACCGGCAGGGCGCCGTCAGCGGACTCTTGCTGATCGCACATATCGCTCTGGTCGTTGCGTTCTGCATGTGGACTTACCGCGCTTCGAAGAACCTGCAAGCCTTGGAGGTCGGGGGTCGGCGATTCTCCCCCGGTTGGGCGGTGGGATGGTGGTTCGTGCCGATAATGAACCTGATCAGGCCGTACCAAGTGACCCGGGAAATCTGGCGCGGGAGCTACCCCTCGGTGACCCGGCAGGACCCGCAGGCGTGGCAGAACGCCCCTCTTTCGCCGATTCTTGGTTGGTGGTGGGGAGCCTGGCTCGCGTCGAACTTTATACTGCTTGGCGCATGGCGGGCGTTGACCTCCAGCGACGTTGCCGCCGAGGAGCTAATCACCGCGAACTACTTCAGCCTTGCCAGCGATGCCCTCACCATAGTGGCGGCCGTGTTGGCGTTCATGCTGGTCAGGACCATTACGGCAAACCAAGAGGCGAAATGCCAAGGGCTCAACGCTGCAGGCCCGTTCTAACACGGTGGGCCGTCGCGGTACTTGGAACTGAAGGAGTTGGCGCTGAGGTCACCGGTCAAGGATGACTGTACTATGCCCACCTCATCCCTGAGGTTCGCCGATCACGGGAACTGACAGACCGCGGCAAATCTTTCGCGCTAGTTGATTCGAGACTTCACTATGGCGAGGCACCGCTTCCACGTTGCCTGTCGTTGGATTCCACCACAGTGAATGAGATCTCCCTTCGCGCTTAAGATTGCAGCCGTGACGCCGAAGGTGGCGGAGTAACGACGCACGCCTCACTCGATAGTAATCGTCTCGCGTATCGCGTCGGAGGGGACTCCTCGGAGGCCATCATCTCGACGGTCCTCGAGGATCAGGGTGATTGCCTCGGCAAGACTCGCGCGCGCTTCGGCCTTTGTCTCGCCCTGTCCATTGGCGCCGGGAATCTCAGGGCAGTAGGCTATGTACCATGAGCCGTCCTGTTCAATGACTGCCGTGAATTCGTTGCGCATCTTTCGGCTTTGTCCCTTTTTGATTCCGAGAGGTTGTCCTTAAATTAAGTTGGCGGGAGTGCGAGGGAGTCGAACCCACCTACCCCGCTCGTCACGAGGCATAACGGATTTGAAGTCCGCAAGGGCCACCGGGCCCCATCCACTCCCCCGACACGGACCCAGAGGCTGTTAGCCGGTCAACACCGCGTCCACTTTCTTCTGGAGCACTCCCTTGGGCACCGCTCCCACGATCTGGTCCACCGGCTTGCCGTCCTTGAAGAATATCAAGGCGGGAATGCTGCGCACGCCGTACTTCATGGCGATGTTGGGGTTGCTGTCCACGTCCACCTTGCCCACGTTAAGCTGCCCGTCGTACTCGACGGCCATTTCATGGACGGTAGGAGCAATCATCTTGCAGGGGCCGCACCATTCGGCCCAGAAGTCCACGAGCACCGGCACGTCCGAGTTGAGCACTGTGTCGTCCCAATTAGCTTCAGTTACCTCGACGGGTTCCGCCATTTCGCCTCCAAACCACCAGGGGAGTCCATTGAGTTTAGATGTCCGGCAATGGGCCGGGCTTCGTAGGACTTTGAATCCAGTGTATACCCCTTCAAATATAGGGTCAACTTGCGTCGGCCTCACTGCCGGCGGGCGCCGTAGGGGCGAATCAACTATCGCCACTGCCAGTGGGTACGCCGGGGCAGAGGGGCCTTTTTCTTGTTGCTGGGACATCTTGTGACATTTTGAGACATTTGGGAGGTCGCCAGGTTGGGCCGCCGAGGCGGCAACCGCCGATGGAGTTGCCGTTTCTGAGACGTTTCCAGGATCATTGGGTCACTTTAGTCTGTCTGGCGGGATGCAGCGGCCGCTTCCTCATTGAGGGCTAATCAGGGACCACTTAGATGGTATGGCTGACCCACGGTGCGGCGCAAGGCCCTTGTGTCAGTAACCAGAGGGGATAGGGAGGGTGCAATATGCTGTGGAGGGCGTGGCGTTTGGAATCCTCGGCTTCGTTGGGAATGACATGAGGCCACGGGTAGGAGCGTTTCTTGGCTTGGGGAACGGCTTCAAGTATAGTAGGCGCAGGTATGTCAACAGCAGTGAGACCCGCCGTCGGCGAGAAGCTAGTCCTGGAACTGACCGCGTGGGGCCGTCTTGGCGAAGCCATGGCTGACCACGACGAGTGGGATATCTTCGTTTTCGGCGGCATCCCCGGCGAGAGGGTGGTGGCCGAGGTGGTGGACATCCGCCGGCGGCGGCTGTCGGCGCGCGTGGTGGAGGTGCTGGACCCGTCGCCGCACCGCGTCGAGCCTCCGTGCCCCTACTTCGGCGACTGCACCGGGTGCCAGTGGCTGCATATCAGCTACAGGCATCAACTGGAGACCAAGCGAGAAAAGGTCATCGACGCGCTGCAGCGGGTGGGCCAGTTTACCGACCCTCCCGTGGCGGCAGTGATTCCGTCCCCTCGCCAATTGAACTACCGCAACCACGCCAGGTTCACCGTCCGTGACGGCGGCGTCCTGGGATTCGTCAACCGGGCGTCCCGGCGCTTCGTGGACATAGACCGCTGCATGATCATGCACGGGGCAATCAACGTTTGCCTGGGCCAACTCCAGGGCAAGTGCTGGGAGACCACCCAGCTTTCCGTGCGGGCCGGGCAGCAGACCGGCGACGTCCTGGTGCAGCCCAAGTTGTTCAACCCGGATATATCCATTCCCACCGGGCAGAAGAGCTACGCCGACAGCGTGACTGGCAAGACATTCCGGGTCTCGTCCCCGTCGTTCTTCCAGGTGAACGTGGAGCAGGCGGCCCAGACGGTGGAGGTGGTGCGCCGCGGCCTGCGGTTGACCCAAGATGACGTTTTGATCGACGCCTACACCGGAGTTGGCGCATTTGCCATCCTGCTGGCGCCCCACGTCAAGAAAGTCGTGGCGGTGGAGGAGTCCTCCGCTGCGGTTGCCGACTGCCGGGCCAATGCAGCCGGCGTAGCCAACTTGGAGCTCGTCCTTGGCAGGACCGAGGACATCCTGGGCAGCTTGGACGCCCAGCCCGATACGGTGGTGCTGGACCCGCCGAGAGCCGGGTGCCAACGCCAGGCGCTGGAAAGCCTGTTGCAGCTTGCCCCGGCCAGGGTGGCCTACGTTTCCTGCGATGCAGAGACCATGGCCAGGGACTTAAAGCCCCTTTGCGAGAGCGTCTATACCCTGAAGCAGGTGGTCCCCCTGGACATGTTCCCCCAGACTCACCACGTGGAGTGCGTTGCGTTCCTGGAGCGTTCCCCGGCGGGCGCGCCGCTGGTGCTGGCCTCGGCGTCGCCCAGGAGGTGGGAGCTTCTGGCCGGCCTGGGGTTGAGATTTCAGGTAATGCCTACGGACGTGGTGGAGGACACCCGCGCCGGGGAGTCTCCCCAGGAAATGACGGCCCGCCTGTCCCAAGCCAAGGCCCAGGCGGCGGCCGCCGGGGTGGACGATGGCTATGTGTTGGCAGCCGACAGCACAGTGGTCCTGAACGGAGAGTCGCTGGGAAAGCCTGCAGATTCCGGCGACGCCCGCAGGATGCTGCAGCTGTTGCGGGGCACGCGCCACCAGGTGACCACCGGGGTAACGGTGATTGAAGCAGCGTCCGGGCAGACGTTGACTGAGACCATGACCAGTGACATAACCCTGCGGGACTTCTCAGACGAGGAACTGGAGACCTACGTACTGTCCGGTGCTCCCATGGACAAGGCCGGAGGCTACGGCGTGCAGGACCAGGCGCTGCACCCAGCCGAGTCGTGGAATGGCTGCTACAGCAACATCGTTGGCCTCCCCCTGTGCCTGGCGGGGCAGATGCTGGAGAAGCTGGGGTGCGACACCACCTACTGGAAGACCATGCCGGCGCCGAGGGAATGCGGCCCAAGCTGTCCCGGCAACGGAGGCGAGCGGCCGTGAACCTCATGGGGGTGGGACTACTAGAGGTGTTGGTCATCTTCTTAGTGGCCTTCCTGGTGCTGGGGCCCGGCCGGTCCATATCCACGGCGCGGTCGGCGGGCAAGTTCTTGAGCACCCTGCGCCGCACCTTCAACGAGGTTGCCGAGGCGGCCAGCCTGGAGCAGCAGGAGTCCGAGCGACGACAGGAACCGCCCGATTCCAATCCAGCGCCTGCCCAAGACAAGAAACCGGACGCCAAGGCCGGAGATGAGTGAGCGCGAACTGACGCTACTCCAGCACCTGTCCGAGCTGCGGCGGCGGGTGGTCATCTCGGTGTTGGCGCTGCTGGCCGGCAGCGCGGTCTCCTGGGTGTTCTTCCGGGAGATCATCGACGTGCTGGTGCGCCCGGCCCGGGACCTGGAAACCGGCGCCGGCGGTCAGATTGTCTTCACCGAGGTCACCGAGCTTCTGACCACCAGCATTAAGGTCTCGTTCGTCGCCGGCTTCATCATCGCCTTTCCCATCATCCTCTACCAGGTCGTCATGTTTGTGGCGCCTGGGTTGACCCCCAAGGAGAGGCGCTACCTGCTGGCCTTCCTGCCGGGGGCGTTGCTCTGCTTCGCTGCTGGCCTGGCCTTCGGCTACTTCGTCTTGACCCCGCCGGCCCTGCACTTTCTGCTGACCTTCGGCGACGACGTGGCCGTGCCCCTGATCAAGATAAGCAACATCGTCAACCTCATGGTCAGGCTGCTGTTCTGGATGGGTCTGGCTTTCGAGACGCCGCTGGTGATGTACCTGCTGGCCCTGCTGGGGATCGTCAACGCCCGGAAGCTCAGGCGGTTCCGGCGCTTTTGGGTTGTAATCGCCTTTATCCTGGCCGCCATCATCACGCCGACCTTCGACCCGGTTAACCAGGCCCTGGTGGCCGCGCCGCTGATAGCCCTGTACGAACTGGGAATCCTGCTGGTACGGGTGGGAAGCCGGGGCCGGGGCTCAACCGAGGCCATCACCCCGGTGCCCCATTCCGACTGAACGCGGCTGGGTGGGCAAAACAGGCTGCGGGCAGGCCCTTCGATTTCCCTCAGGGCGAACGAAGCGCTCCCCAACCCGTCATTTGTATGTTGCGGAAATCCCCGAGCGGGAATCCAGCCGAAGCAACCAATATCCCAAAAGAAAAGACCGGCCTACACGGGGCCGGTCTTGAACCCTGGATAGTCGAATACCTAGTGGCTAAGACGGCTTGGCGTCGTCTCCGGGGCTGCCGCCCGCCTGCTGCTGGTCGTCCCGGGCCTTCTCGTCCTCGCCGGTGACGGCGCTCTTGAAGGTCCTGATGCCCTTGCCCAGGGAGGAACCGATTTCCGGCAGCTTACGTGCGCCGAAAATCAGCAGGATTATGACCAGGATAATCAGTAGCTCTGGTATCCCAATCGGCCCTATTCTTGGCATGTCGATCCTCTAGTTGAATTCAACGCGTAGATAGTGGAGCCATCATAGCAGAACGGCGGCGTGGCTACAATCAGCCTTCTGGCGGCGCCTCCGGACTATCGGTTTTCACCCTGAAGACGCTTGCCACTTCCTTGATCCGGGCCAGATTGGCTGAGGCGTAGTCGGTCGCCTCGTAACGCTGGATTTGCTGCTCTTTCAGCCCCACCCTTTCGGCCAAGTCTCTCTGGCTCAAACCCTGCGCAATCCGGGCTTTGATGAGGATTGAAGGCAGGTCGGCGACGACCCCGAGCGAGTCCACCTGGAAGTCCCCGGCTTTCAGGGACTCGTACTCTTGCAACTCGTCCTTCAAGTCCGACAGTTGACTGCTCAGTGCATCCTCTTGGGCCTTGGCGATAAGCGGATGTAGGCCCTCGTCACTGGGGCGTTGCCGGAGACTATTCAGGGCATCCGAGAATTTCGCCGCCTGGGCTTTGGTGATCCTGTATTGTCTTTCGTTCTTTATCATCTCAAGTCTCCCAAATCTATGGCGATGATTCCCTTTGAGTTTCCCGTCTCCTTATCGGTTTGGAAGAATTCCAGGAATGAGAATCCGTCTCCGCTTGCCACTGCCGCCGACGGGAACAACTCCCCAAAGTATTTGGCCTTCTGCGTCACTCTGCCAGGGTCGAAGGTCAGGAGGATCGGGTCGAGAACTGCGGGGTCCACCCCAGCCTCGGCCCAGCAGGCGTCGAAGTCGTTAGGAACGTATTTGCTCGTGACGAAGCTCCCGTTGATATATAACGTACGGCAACCGGCGTTCTTCAGGTTCTCTGCCGCGGCTCTAATGCCGGCGGCCAACTGCCTCCTCCAAGGACTGCTCCCGAACTTGGCTAGAAATTCGCTCCAAGATGCCCAGTGAATTCCCGGCGGGAGAAGTCCGTTTTCCTCGGACTGCGGTATCACAACACAACGATATCATTGGGTCGTTCCATTGTCAACAGGTGGCGCGTCTATTGCCGCCGTTGTCGGGATGCGATGCGCAGTTACGGCACCGAGCCGGAATCCAGGCAGAACCGTTCTTAAAGTATAATGACCCAAGTAACACTCAATCACCTGCCCACCAGCGCCCATGGCAGGCATTGGACAACGCAGGCTAACAACCCATGACAACCCCAACCTACGACATAGCGGTAATCGGCGCGGGCCCCGGCGGGTACGTGGCGGCTATACGCGCCGCGCAACAGGGGCTGAAGGCGGCCGTTATAGAAGAAGAAGCCCTGGGTGGGGTGTGCCTCAACTGGGGGTGCATCCCCAGCAAGGCGCTGCTAAAGAATGCCGAAATCCTTTCCTACCTGCACCGGGCCGATGAGTTCGGATTACACTTCGACAATTTTCGGGCCGATTACTCGGTGGCCGTACAGCGCAGCAGGAAAGTGGTCGCCCGCAACACACGGGGCATCGGCTACCTGCTCCGAAAGAACAACGTGGAGCACATACAGGGCCGGGGCCGGCTGCTGGGCGACGGTACGATCCAGGTGTCTCCCGAGGGACGGGAAATTGGGGCGCGCAACATCATCGTCGCGACCGGCGCCCGGCCAAGAACACTGCCCGCGTTGCCCGTGGACGGGGTTGACATAATCACAAGCAGGGAGGCCATCACCCTGGAGGAGTTACCGTCGTCCGTAGTAATCGTCGGCGGCGGGTCCATCGGCGTGGAGTTCGCCTATCTCTACCGCACCTACGGCGTGGAGGTCACAGTGGTGGAACTCCTGCCCCGGTTGGTTCCCAACGAGGATGAGGACGTCAGCCGGCTGCTAGAGCGCAGCTTCTCCCGCCGTGGCGTCAAGGTGCTGACCGGCGCCGGGGTGACAGGAGTCGAAAGCGGGCCCGGCGGCCTGGCCGTCAAGGTGGACAAGGACGGGCAGGAAACCGCCCTGGAGTGCGAAAAAGTCCTGGTGGCTTGCGGCGTCCGGGGGAATGTGGAAGACCTGGGCCTGGAAGCGGTGGGGATCTCTCCCCAGGGAGACCGCATCCCGGTTGACGAGTACATGCAGACCGGGGCCGCGGGAGTCTACGCCATAGGCGACGTAACGGGCAAGCTGCCCCTGGCCCACGTGGCCTCGGCCCAGGGAGTCCTGGCCGCGGAGCGCATAGCTGGTTTGGAGGCCCAGCCCTTGGACTACGCCATGATGCCCAGGGCCACCTACTGCCAGCCCCAGGTAGGCAGCTTCGGGTTGACCGAGGCCCAGGCCAGGGAGCAGGGCCACGAGGTCAAGGTGGGGGCCTTCAACGTCCAGGCCAACGGCAAGGCGCTGGCCATGGGCGAGTCGGAAGGCATCGTCAAGCTGGTGACTGATGAACACACCGGTGAACTGTTGGGCGGCCATATGATCGGCCCGGAGGTCACCGAACTGCTGGGCGAACTGGCCCTGACCAGGCTCCTGGAAGGCACCACGCTGGAGTTGGGATGGGCGGTGCACCCTCACCCGTCGCTGTCCGAGATGCTCAAAGAAGCGGCCCTGTCCGCCCAGGGGCGCGTGCTGCATATGTAGGGCACTCGCCCCCCAGCCCTCGCAAACACCGTTTTTCAACCCCTCCCTCGTCTATCCCCGCCGCGTCCGGGGTGGTAAACTGGAGTGAGAGCGTTACTCGACCGTAGGGTGCGCTCTTGGCGGACCCGCAGCCTGGCGGCGTTCCGCCTGAAATAAAGCCGGGGAGCTCCTCAGCGGCGGGACCTTCCACCGGGCCCGGTTTCCCCGCTGAACCAAAGGAGGGACTCTATGGCTTCCGGGATCTTCGATTTTGCCATGGCCATCGGGGGAGAGGCGGGCCAGGGAATAGCCACCCCCGGCGACGTGCTGGCCCGGATTTTCGTCAGGCGGGGACTCCACCTCAGCACCTACAACTCCTACCAGTCGATAATCCGAGGCGGCCACATATTCCTGACCATGCGGGTCAGCGACGCCCCCATCCATACCCACGGCGACAAGCTGGACCTGCTTTTCTGCCTGAACCAGGACACCATGGACCGCCACCAGAGGCTAATGGGCCCCGGCAGCCGGGTGGTCTTCAACAGCGACACGGTCAAGCCGGCGGAGGGCAACGATGCCCCTGACTACTGTCCCATTCCGGTGTCCCAGTTGACCCGGAGCCGCAACAGGCTCATCCAGAACACCGTGGGCATCGGGGCCGTCATGGCCCTGCTGGGCCTGGATTTCCAGGTGCTAGAGGACAGCTTGAAGCTCAGGTTCCAGCGCCAGGGACAGGCTGCGGTGGACGAGAACGTCTCAGTGGCCCGGGCCGGCTATGACTACGCCATGGACAACTTCCAGGCCTTCCCCGGCGCCGTCCCCACGGGCCCCAAGCCCTTGGCCGTATGGGCCGGCAACGAGGCCATCGCCATGGGCGGAGCGGCCGCCGGCGTGAAGTTCTACGCCGCCTACCCCATGAGCCCTTCCACGGGAGTGCTGCACTGGATGGCGGCCAACGCCAGGAGCCTGGGCATCATGGTGCGGCAGGCCGAGGATGAAATCAGCGTGGCCAATATGGTCATCGGCGCGGCCCACGCCGGCTGCCGGGCCATGTGCGCCACCTCCGGGGGCGGATTCGCGCTGATGACCGAGGCCATCGGCAGCGCCGGCATCATGGAAATCCCCGCGGTGTTCGTCAACGTGCAGCGGGCCGGGCCGTCGACAGGAGTACCCACCAAGACCGAGCAGGGAGACCTGTGGCAAGCCCTGGGCGCCAGCCAGGGCGACTTCGAGCGTTTCATCGTCGGCCCCTTCAACGCCCTGGACGCCTTCAACACCGTCCCCGAGCTGTTCAACTTGGTGGACAAGTTCCAGTGCCCGGGCATCGTCATTTCCGACCTGCTGATTTCCGAGGGCCGGTTCAGCGTAGACGCCGACGACATTGATCTGCACCCGGTAATCGACCGCGGCGAGTTGCTCCTTGATTCATTGGGCGGCGACGGCTACTTGAGGTACAAGGACACCGAAAGCGGCATCTCGCCCAGGGCCATACCCGGCGTGGAGGGCCACGTCCACGTTGTGGCCACCGACGAGCACGACGAGGACGGGACGCTGCTCAGCGACGAGTTCACCAATCCCCACAAGCGCCGGATGATGGTGGAGAAGCGGGCCCGCAAGTTCAGGGCCGCCCTCGACGACATAGCCCCGCCTCGGCTGGAAGGGCCAGATGACGCCCAGGTGACGCTGGTCGGCTGGGGCTCCACCTATGGGGTGATCAACGAAGCCATAGCCCAGTTGGCCGAGCAGGGCGTCACTGTAAATCACCTGCCCATCAAGTGGATGGTCCCCTTCCATGCTGACGCCGTGACGGAAATACTTTCCAGGTGTGAGCGGACCATCATCGTAGAGAACAGCTACTCGGGCCAGTTCCACCGCTATCTCCGGAGCGAGACGGGGTTCACCGTGGACGGGCACATTCGCAAGTACGACGGCGAGCCCTTCGCTCCCCACCACGTCGTGGAGGGTGTGCTGGAGCACTTGGCCGGCGACACAAACATTTACGTTCCCTATCAAGAAGTCGTCACCTGAGGAGGGGCCTTGATATGACAACAACCCTCGATGCGGCCCATGGAAGACCGGTCGTAGAGTTGACCGCCAGGGACTTCAAGGGTCCGGTGGACCCGGACTGGTGCCCCGGGTGCGGCGACTTTGGCGTGTTGAACAGCCTGCAGCGGGCCTGCGCGGAGCTGGGTCTCAAGCCCCACCAAATCCTGGTGGTCAGCGGCATCGGCTGCTCGTCCAACCTGCCCGGCTACTTCAACGCCTACGGAATGCACACCTTGCACGGACGGTCATTGCCCATAGCCACCGGTGCCAAGATGGCCAACCATGAACTGACCGTCATCGCCACCGGCGGCGACGGCGACGGTTACGGAATCGGCGGGAACCACCTGAGCCACACCGCCCGCCGCAACGTGGACCTGACCTACATCGTAATGAACAACCAGATTTACGGCCTGACCACCGGCCAGGCTTCCCCCACCAGCCGCCTGGGCATGAAGACCAAGAGCACGCCCTTTGGCACTGTTGAACTGCCGGCTAACCCCATCACCACCTCGATTATGAACGGGGCCACTTTCATAGCCCGGGGCTACAGCGGCGACGTGAGGCACCTGACCGGGCTGATAAAGCAGGCCATCCAGCACAGCGGCTTTTCGCTGGTGGACATATTCAGCCCCTGCGTCACCTTCAACCACGACAACGGCCACCCATTCTTCAAGGAGCGGGTCACCAAGCTGGAGGACGAGGGCCACGACCCCTCGGACTGGTACGCCGCCTGCGAGAAGGCCATGGTCTGGGGTGACGTGATTTACACCGGCGTGTTCTATGAGACCCACGAGGTGTCCATCCTCCGCCGCCGGGAGCCGGTGCTGGAGGACGGAGGGCCGCTGGCCCGGCGTCACCTGGGTCTGAGCCAAGCCGACTCGGAACACATTCTCAACCGGATGCTCTAGGGTCCCGGTTGCCCTGCCGCACGCGTTGGCCATCTGCGACTGCTTCGCCCGGTTGACGTAAGCTGCGGCCAGGCCGGCTTGTGGCATGTCCCGCGCCTGCAGACCCATTCCAGCAAGTGCCGCAAACTCCCTATACCAGGCAAGTGAAATGGCCGCCATGAACGTCCAGATGATTGGCTTATACGTTACCGACCTTGACCGTTGCGTCGACTTCTACCGCGCCATTGGAGTCCCACTGAAAGTCGATGCCCACGGGTCGTATCATCACGCCGAACACTCGTTTCAAAGCCCCTACTTCCACTTTGCGCTCTTCCCGGCAGAGTCCCAGGAGCAAGTGTCCCGCGCTCACGTCGCCTTCGGGGTCGAGGACTGCGAAGAAGCCACCCGCCGGGCCGCGGCCGGTGGCGGCGTGATAGTGGAAGCTCCCTTACCCGTGGGATATTCGGGAGGAGGGATAACCAGCATGGTGCGCGATCCCTCCGGCAACACCGTTGAGCTGTTTGAGAGACGGGGGAAGCGAGATGGCGGGTAGTGCCAAGGCCTGAGCTTTTACCCGGTCTATGATTGTGCCCGCCTGGTTATTCTCCAGTCCTAGGCAGAGTGCGACGGCTAGCTCACCGTCGCACTCTTTTGTCTAGCCAGCGTCAAGCACTTTCCCGTCCGCTTTGCCGGTAAACCGTCAGTCCCGGTCGTCGAATGACGATCCGGTGACGAGTTGATAGCTGCGCCTGATGGCCCGGTCGGCGGAATGAGCGGTTATCAGGTAGAGGTGCATTTCGACCTCGGTCGCGAGCAGGTCATGGGTGCCGTCGTCCACCTGCTGCTGGGTCAGCCGGTCCGTCCAACTCTGCGGGTTGTCCGGGTGCGCCTCATCCTTGTTGCCTGGGATCTTTAAGGCCCGCACCGGGACGTCGTGCTTGCGTCCAGGCGCCTGCAGGGAGCCGGTCCATGACGTAGACGCCCAGTTGCTATCCAGTTGCTCGATCGACGTCGCCGCGCCGGAAGGGTCTTCGCGGACATTGGTGATGCCATTGCACGACCAGGCCCACCTGGTCACCTCCCCCATGTCGTCCCTTTCCACACCCCAGGGCCGGCAACTGGTCACGTCCGGTGCGGTGTATTCCCAGTCGTTAACGGCCGTGCCGTCGGCCTCGAGTTTGAAGTTGTGGCGGTACAGGAACTGGAGCCTCTGGATTGTGTAGCGCTCCGCATTGCTGTTCTCGTCGGCCCATTCACTCCAGTTGATGTGGTATGTCCCGTCGGCCATGGTGGAAGTGACCGCGAAGGAGTTTCTGGTGCAGAGCACCGCGCGGCCGGCTTCCAGTTCTTCTTGACACTCTTCGGTGGTCGCCGGGCTGACGTTTCCTTGGCCCTCTGCCACCGGCGGCGACAGCGCCAACACCAAGGCCGCGGCAATCGCCGCAGCAATCAACAACACCGGGATTAAGCGGGTATTCCAAGCCAGCGATCCAAGACCGTGCATTTTTTCGTACCTCCTATATAAGCGGTTGAAGTTGCTGAAACAGTCTTTCCAATGACTATGCCGCGGTGGCGCCTGAAGCTCAGGGGGTTGACTGCCTCGCTCCTCCTCGATGGCCTCCGCCGCGATGGTAGCTTGTGTACTTAGACAAGTCTGTGCGTTTCGGTTTTTTTGACACTCCAAAGCTGGAATGTGCGTGCTGATTGATGGCGAGTAATACCGGCCAGCGGGCCAGAGCGGCCCAGGTTGGCCTCTTGATGCGGTCTTACCGCGAGTCCTTTTCGCCCGGAGCCGGCCGGCGAGGGCTGACCCAGGAAGGCCTGCTGGAGCGGATGGGGTCGGTGGACCGTGACTACGCGGAGCGGTACAGCCACGCCACAGTGTCCCGTTGGGAGTCCGGCGACACCCGCCCCACTCTTCAGCGGCTGATAGTCTTCGGTAAGGCCCTAAATCTGTCCCAGACGGAGATAGCCGGCTTGGTGTTGCTGGCAGGGCTTGCTGCTGACTTTCAGGCGGCGTTGGGCCAGATCGCCGGCGGTCCCGCAGCGGCCATTGGCCTTGCAGCGACGCCGGGGCCCGAACCGGCCTACGCCGACGTGCGCGAGTACGAAGCATCACTATTACGGAAGTCTCGACCGATGCTTGAGGTCTCCGCCAGGTTTGGGCTTCTGAGGGTTTTCCCGCTGGCGTTGTGCATCGTCGGCGGGTATGCCCTCTCCCTATTCGGCTGGAACAACGGCTGGATGCCCACTGCCTACGTCGCCTTCGCCATGGGCATCGTCCTGGCCCAAGGATTCTTGTTCAGGGACCGCGAGGCCAGCCTACGGGAGTTCTTCTGGGTCTCGCTGTTTTTCCTGTTGACAACGCCGCTTCTGCAGTTTGCCTGGATACGCACGGACCACTACGGCTTCTATACCATCGGGAGTCTCGCCGGCACGCAGGCGCCTTACTTGCTGGCCCTTCTCCTGAATCTTTTGATCGCATCTGCGGCCGGACTCTTGTCTCATTTTCTATGGAAGCGCCAATACGCAGGTGTTGACGGCGGGACCAGTCCCCTGAGCCGGGCAGCCTATGTTGTACTGCCTCCGCTCATTTCCGTGTACGCCGTTGTCGCCGTGATCACCAATATTGCGGTGTCAGCATACCTAGCCATCCTGTTGCCCGTGCTGGGCGTCGTCTTCACTGCGTTATTGGTGGTGCATGACCCCGCCTTCAACCCCAGTGAGCGAGACCGGCTGTTCCTGCTCTCTACAACGTCGGTCCTGGCCATGATCTCGGCAGTATTGGGTATGGGCACCATTTTGGCGGTATACCTGTCGCCGGACTTGCCCAGCGTACTGCCGGAGCACAACCTGCTGTGGTCCTGGGAGATCAACCTCACAGATCTGGGCTTTACACGGGAAGAGGCGCTGGACCGGCTGAACGTAGGATTCTTGTGGCACTCGACGTGGGTCTTTGGCTATATGTTCTTTGTGGTAATCGGCCGCCTGTTGGTGTCCCTCTATCGCATTGACGGCGGGCGAAAACCGCCCGCGTAACTCCCGCGGCCCAAAGCTCGGTTGTCCGCGCGGCATCAACTGTCATACCATAGCCCTTTCGACGCGGGAGTCGCCGGGCATTCAGAATCGGCGGCCAGGCGCAGTCCACTGGAAGGCCACAAACCAGTGAGTGGAGGTCTCGAAATGGCAGCATATCTCCTGGTAGACAACCAGGTTACCGACCAGGCCCAGTTCGATGAGTACGTTCGAAGAATTCCGGGGGTTGTCGAGGCCCACGGCGGCAGATACCTGGTGCGCGGCGGCGCCACCAGGGTCGTTGAGGGCTCCTGGCAGCCCCACCGGGTGGTGGTTATCGAGTTCGACAGCCTCGACAGCGCCAACGCCTTCGTCGACTCTCCGGAGTACGCGGAACTTTCGGAAATTCGCGGCAGGAGCACCGTTACCAGCACGGTGATAGCAGAAGGGGTCTGACGCCCGACGCACGACAAACTGGGCATAGAAGACCCGGATGACAACCGACGACAACATCCTCTACGAGCCGGATGAGCGCTGCCCTCCCCTGGTGTCCCTGGCCGTGGGCTTCCAGGGGGCCGTTATCCTGCTCATCGCCACCGTGCTGGTGGTGTCCATCACCCTGGAAGGAGACAGCCACGGCGGGGAATACCTGACCTGGGCCGTCTTCATCGCCCTGATCATCAACGGCACCAGCACCGCCCTCCAAGCCGGCAGTATCTGGCGATTCGGCGCAGGCCACGTTTTCTTCACCAACACGTTGGCCACCTACATGCCGGTCTCCCGGATAGCCCTGGCCAACGGGGGGCCCGCCCTGATGGCCAGCCTTGTGGTCGTCTCATCGCTGGTCCATTTCCTGCTTTCTGCGTGGCTGCCGTTGCTGCGCCGGATCGTGACGCCGGTGGTGTCCGGCACCGTTCTCCTGCTGGTGTCGGCGATGACCATACCCATCGCCTTCGATTGGGTGGCCGACGTTCCCAAGGATGCGCCGTCGGGATCTGGCCTGCTTGTAGCCGGGGCCGTCCTGGGTGTAACTGTGCCTCTGGGGCTGCTGACCACCGGAAGATGGCGGATGTGGTCTCCCATATTGGGAATTGCTGCCGGCTGCGTGGTCGGCGCCATTTTCGGGATGTACGACGCGCAGCGCGTCATCGACGCCGCGTGGGTCGGCGTCCCCACCGGCGGCTGGCCGGGCTTCGATCTCACTCCGGGAGCGGAGTTCTGGGCCATACTGCCCCTTTTCCTTGTGGTGACCCTGGTTAGCTCCTTCAAGGTCGTGGGCGGCGGCATCGCCATTCAGCGGGCCTCATGGCGCGGAGAGCGGGCGACCGACTTTCGTCGTGTGCAGGGCTCCGTGAACGCTGTTGGCGCCGGCAGTCTGCTGACCGGCATCGCCGGGGCGCCGCCCCTGGGCACCCAGGAGGCCAACAGCGCCACCCTGGTCACCCTGACGAGAGTGGCGTCGCGCGACGTGGGATATGCCCTGGGCGCCATGCTCATAGCGCTGGCGTTCCTGCCCAAGGTGGCGGCCCTTCTCCTGTCGGTCCCGGCGCCGGTCATGGGCATATACCTGATGATGGTCATGGGAATGCTTTTCGTGGAAGGGACCCGGACAGTTCTGCAGGACGGCCTGGACCACCGAAAGGCCATTGTGGTGGCCGTCTCCTTTGCCCTGGGAATCGGCTTCCAGAGCCAGGACCTGTTCACTCCGGTCGTGGGGGACGCGTGGGGTACGCTGCTGGACAACGGGTTGGCCGCGGGGACTATCGCCGCAATAGGGCTGACCGCAATTATGAACCTGGCCGCTCCCCGCCGGTCCCGCCTCGAGGCGGAACTGAATATCTCCGCCTTGCCAAAGATTGACGAGTTCCTGCAACGAGTCGGCGGCCGGGCCGGTTGGAACGAGGCTTCGACGGACCGGCTGAGGTCCGCCGGCGAAGAGGCGCTGTCCAGCCTGCTGCAAGAGGGGGAACAAGAGTCAGAAGACGGCCCGCGGCGGCTCACCGTATTGGCCCGTACTGCAGCACGCTCGGTGGAACTGGAATTCCTATCTTCCCTGGTGGACGAGAACCTGGAAGACCGCCTGGCCTACATGGGAGAGCAGACGGAGGTCCCCCAGGAACGCGAAATTTCCTACCGTCTGCTCCGCCACTACGCCTCCTCGGTCCGCCACCGGAAATACCACGGCCTGGACATCGTTACCGTCCAGGTGGAAGGCTCCCGCTAGCCAGAGGCCGGGCTGGGCTCGGTTACAGTACCACCGTGTAACGATAGCCCTGATGTCGTCTTGACCCTAAAACGGCCGGCGTACTACCATCACCCCGCCGGCCTCCCATCTTGCCCAAGCACGGATGTCCTTCCCGAAAAGAGGCGCAGCATGATTAACGGAATCAAGGTCGCCGACATGGACACCCACGTCGACCCCAACCTGACGGTGCTTGAAAAGTACGTGGAACCCAGCTTCAGGCCCCGCCTGCCGGAGTTGGAACCGTATAAGCTGGTGCGCCGGAACATCCGCAGGGGCCCGGGCGAGGAGCCGGTGAGCGCAGTTGGATTGAGCATGGGCGCCCTTCCGTACAATCGGTGGCCGGGCGCCAAGCTGGAGGCCGGGCACCAGGCGGCCGGCGCCCCCGGACAGGCCGGCGCGCGGGCCGGGACGGTCAGCATGCACCGGGGAACCGTGACCCCGGGTGTTGAGGATGAAAACTCCGAGGGCCGCCTAATCGACATGGACTTGGAGGGGCGGGACCTGGACTTCATATTCCCAGGCACCTGGGCCTCCAGCCTGACGGGCATCTACGACAAGGACGTCACGCTGGCCGAGGGGATGTACCGGGCCTATCACAACTACATGGAGGCCTACACCTCGGTTGCGCCCGACCGCTTGAAGAGCAGTCTCCAGGTGCCGGGCTCAGACCCCGAATGGGCCATCTCGGAGATCAAGAAGTGGGCCAACAGCAAGTGGGTTGCCGCGGTGTGGATACATCTTCCGCCGGGCCTGCCGGTGGATGACCCCGACCTGGACCCGGTATTCGCCACAATGAACGACCTGGACCTGCCCCTGGTGCATCACAGCTTCTTCATGGAGCCTCCTTACTTTCCCGGATACCGGGATATCTGGGGCAATTCCGTGGTGGCCCGGACCGCAGCCCACCCCTGGGGCGCTGCCAGGCTCTGCGCCTACCTGATCCTGTCGGGGCTGTTCGACAAGTACCCCAACCTGCGGGCTGCGGTTTCCGAGGTGGGTCACGGCTGGCTGCCCAACTGGGTGATACGCCTGGGCTTCAACAAGAGCTACGCGCAGGGGCTAACGCCCAACCTTAGGTACACGCCCATAGAGTACGTCCAGATGGGACGGTTCCGGTGCGCCGCCGAGCCGTTCGAGGGGCCGCTGATGACCGAGGCCTGCGTGAAGATCCTGGGCGAAGACTGCCTGATGCACCAGTCCGACTACCCCCACGGCCAGGCGTTGTTCCCCGAGACGGCCAAAGAGGTCATGGAGTGGGACTTCTGGGGAAAATTCAGCCCGGAAGCCCTGCAGAAGCACATGTACTGCAACGCCGTCAGCTTCCTGCGCATGGCGTAGGGGGGTTTTCTAAGCGATCGATCTCAACGCTAAGCTGCACATCGACCCAAGCCAGACCTGTCCCGTTCCCTCTTAAGCCTCGAACCCTACCCCCGCCGCAGCCACCGCCTCATCTTTCTGAGCCGGTTCAGCCGCTCGTCGTGGCGGATGACCATTTCTATCACCGGCCGGCTGTCCTCCACGTGGGAGGCCAGCGTGTCCCGCAACTCCTTCTGGTCGTCCCGGATTATCTTCAGCAGGATGGCCCCTATCGCCAGGGCCACGGCGGCCACCGCCTGAAGAGTGCCTATGATTATCGTTTCCGAGGCCACGTTCACTCCCTGGTTAGTCCCCATCGGCGTGTCCAACTTCCTCAGCATAGAAACCAAGCAGGAAACAGGCAAGCGCCTTCTGTCAGTAAAATCGCATGGGGCCCGGCTTTACATAACGGCGCTGTCCCTGCCCAGTTCTTGCTTTCAATGCAGGCAATCCTTTTTCAGTGACATTTCCCCCCTTCCCAACTAGGCGATGCCGCCCTACTATAAGACAGTGGCGGTAATTCGTTGAACTGCCTGGCGTCCGTTGCGGCCGGGGAAAGACTGGCGAACGCCCCTCGCCGGCGCGGGAACGTACCCGTCACGCCCGCGCATGAGGATCTGTGAACAGCTGCCCCAAGAGCCCAACGCGGGAAGAAGAGGAGGGTCCATTAGAGCCTAGTATCGCACTTTAATTGTCGCCCACCACCCGTCATTCCGGCGAAAGCCGGAATCCAGAGAGTCTCAAATGAAACAACCCTGCGTGTACACGCTCGCAAGCAAATAGAATGGCGTTCCGTACGTTGGAGTTGCCTCTAAACTCGCCCAGCGAGTCTGGCGGCACAAGAACGACTTGGCCGGGGGTTTCACCAAGCGTTATCACGTGCACTCTCCAGCCTGGCGCGAAAGCCACGATACTATGGAGCCTGCCATTGCCCGTGAGAAGGCTCTCAAGGGATGGCATCGGAAGTGGAAGTCGGAATTGATGGAGAAGGATAACCCTGAGTGGAGAGACTTGTATGAAGGCCTGGGTTCCGGTTTTCACCGGAATGACGGATACGCAAAGGTCTCCGGAGGCGGAAATCTAACGTCAGGCGGGTCCTCTGCCGTCTGCCGGAACCTGTCGTACCGCCGGCCAGGGGGTAAAGCCGGATGGAATGGGACAAAATGGTGCGGCAGTTGAAACTGTTCAGATCCTGGCCTCTAACCGGCCAGGGACCCAAAGTGGGAGCAAGTGGGAGGAAATGAGAGGGGGGCAAAAATTCCATTGCCATGGAGAGGCGCGGCGGAATGACCAAGGCTGAAACTCCAGGCGACCCGGCCGCCGGCACGCGCCGGGTATACCCGTTGGACGCCCGGGACCTGACCGAAGAGCAGATCGCCGTGGCCTTCGCCATGACCTCCCGGCGTCCCGAGCCCTTCGACGAAATCGCCCGGCAGGTGAGCGAGGAAAAGGCCGCAGATTTCCACGAGCGCTGGGTGTTGGGTTACGGTCACGCTTCCGTCGCCGAGCACGCCGTGGTTCACCTGGCCGTGGAGAACGTTTCCCGGTTAGCCTGCGACGGGCTGGAAGACAACCGGCTGGCGTCGTACACCGAAAAGTCCTCCCGCTACCAAGTCATTCCCGCCGGCGACTTCTACTTCCCCCGGGAGTTGGAAAACGAGCCGGAGTTGGCAGCCTGTTACAACGATGCCTGCCGCGGGCTATTTGCCGCCTACCGTGAAATCATCGACCGGTCTATCGACCACCTGCGCCGGGTCCACCCCCAACGGGAGCGGGAGAGGGACTCGGCCTACAACCTGAGGCTGCGGCGCATCGCCACCGACAGCTGCCGGGCCATACTGCCCGCCTCCACCCTTACCAACGTGGGGGTTACCGCCAACGCCAGGGTGCTGGAGCACGCCGTCTCCAAACTCATGTCCTCGGAGTTGGACGAGGAGCGGGAGTTGGGCTTGGAAATCCGCCGCCAAGGCCGGAACATCGCTCCCACGCTAATCAAGTACGCCGACCTGAACCCCTACCTGGCCGGAATGCCCCATGCCCAGCGGGGGATGACCGGCAGCCACCTCTCCGGCTCTGCCGACGCCGCCACTGATACAGAGCCGGGCGGAGCGACCTGGCAGGTGAAGCTGGTGGACTGGGACCGCCGGGCCGAGGAGAAGCTGGCGGCCGCCCTCCTGTACCGCTACTCGGACGAGCCTTTCGACCGGGTGCAGCGGCAGGTCGAGCAAATGACTCCCGAAGGCAGACTGGAGATCATCGACCGGAGCTTCGCCGGACTTGGCGACCACGACGCGCCGGCCCGCGAGTGCGAGCTTGTGGACTATACGTTTGAGTTCGTGCTGGACTACGGCGCCTACCGGGAGTTGAAGCGGCACAGGATGATGTCCCACCTGCCCCAGCCGTTGACCGTAGACCTTGGCTACCAGGTCCCCGAACTGCAGGTTGAAGCAGGGCTGAAAGATGAGTTCCAAGGGGCCGTGGAGTTGTCGGACTCGGTCTTCCGGGCGGTGCATGCCTGCTCGCCCTGGACGGCCCAGTACCTGGTGACCCACGCCCACTACCGCCGGCTGCTGTGCAAGATGAACCTGCGGGAGTGCTACCACCTGTTCAAGCTGCGGACGTCGGACCTGGCCCACTTCGCCGTCAGGGCGCCAATGCTTGACGCCATGAAGCTGGCCGTAGACGTGCATCCGGGGCTTTTCCGCCACCTGCGCCTGAGGGACTACCCCCAGTGGTGGCCATTCCAGAAGCCTGAATAGGTCGACCGGGCCAGGGGGCGCTAAGCGTGGGTTAAAGGCTCAGCGCCAGACCGGCGCTTGCACCCTGTACATGGGGGAGCCGACCGGGGAGGAGATCGCTCCCTCCAACACCATTATCGACGCCCTGGCGCCGGAGCTCGATTCCATTTCTTCCATGAGCCCCACCCGGTCGAAGCTGTAGACCGACTCGGCCGGTTCGATGGTCACCGCTCCCCATCCCTCGGCGTCCACCTGCAACGTCCCGGCTAGCTCCTTGTCGTCGCCCCGCATCAGCCAGACTTCATAGTCGGCGGGCTCTCCGCTGCCTTCCATGCCTGCCAGCAGCAGCATGGCCTTGCCGCCGTCGCTGTCCACCACCAGGATGCCGCTGGAATCCCCAGACCCGTCCGGCGGGGTCAGGTTCATCGAAAGGTTGTCGGGGTTGGCCAGCCACTGGCTCGCCATCTGCAGTTGCTGCACCGTTTCGGTCATCTCGGAGTCATGCTCCGCAGACGTGGCAATCTGAGCAGTCAGGGTCGAGTTCTCCCGCTCCAGATCGCCGGTGCGGTTGGACAGACCGACGTTCATCACCACTGCCAGGGAGAACAGGGCCACTACGACGGCCGCGGCGCTGGGCACCAAGTACCTGGCAACCGGAGTCCTGTACCATCGCCAGATGGGGTTGTCCCACAGGGTCCTACGGGGAGCGGCTGGCGGTCCCAACGCCCGGCGCAGCCGGAGCAGCACAGTTGCCGGAGCCGGCCGCGGGGCCACCGACTGCCCCAGGTAGCTGACGGCATGACGCAGGCGCGCCACTTCCAGGCGGCAACGCTCGCAGCCCGCCAGGTGAGACTCCACCTGCAGGGCTTCCAAGTCGTCCAAGGCATCCAGGGAGTAGGCCTCCAAGAGGTCCTCCGGATGCGCTTGATTGTGCACGTCACTCCTGGACATCTTGCTCCAACGCCGACCGCAGCTTTTGCATTGCCAGGCGCACCCTGGTCTTTATCGTGCCCAGGGGTTGGCCCAGCTTCTCCGCCATCTCGGACTGGGAATACCCCTCGAAGTAGGCCAGCATGACCACTTCCCGCTGCGCTTGGGGCAGCAAAGTCAAGGCTTGGACGATCCTCTCCCGCTCCATGGCATGCTCGACCTGCTCCTCAGTGGATGCCTGGCCGGATGGCAGCAGCTCCAGGGTCTCGTCGCCGCCGGGATCGGTCATGGACGACGTCCGGCGCCGAGAACGGATCAGGTCCACAACCTTGTGGTGGGCGACGCTCATTATCCAGGACTTGGGTTGGCCCCTTTCCGCGTTGAAGCTGGAGGCCTTGAGCCAGATGTTGAGGAAGGTCTCCTGGGTAGCGTCTTCTGCCAGAGCTTCCTGTTTCAACATGTACATAGCCAGGGAGTAGACCGCGGTGGAATACCTGCCGTAGAGCGCCTCCAGTGCGGCGTGGTCTTCGCGGGTGATCCGCTGAATGAGCTGGCGGTCTTCCAGGTTCTCGTAGTCCACGGGCTTACGATTTCCCGTGACGGACGCCGCCGGGCCGTCTGAGAGTGTATACGGGGGAAACCGTTGTTCGGATTGCCGGCATTACGTTAGACGACCAAAGCATCGAATAGCGCGGTCAGGTCAGGTTGCTTGTCCAGGGACCAGGCGACGTCCAGAACCCGGTGGCACTGAGAGTCGGTCAACGTCCCTGCGGAGAGGGCCCGGAACTTGGCCTCGACCTCGGAATCGGTCATGGGGTTCGCGCGGTGGCCCTTGGGGTAAGGGGCGCCGGCGGAGTAGATGACTCCCGACTTGGCGGCCACGTCGACCCGGCAGTTCAACTCCGCCGGGTACTTACGGGTGTACTCTTCATCTTCCTGTACGTCTATCTTGCCGACGAGGGCCGCCAGCGCCGGGTCTTGAAGCCGTTGGTCAGAAAAGCTGTCCCCAGCGACGGCGCCGTATTGCAATGCTACGGCTATCAAATAGGGGATGCTATGGTCGGCCGTTTCCCGGGTCTTGGGGGCCCACTTTTCCGGGTTGGAGACCCGGTTGTCGGCGGCCGCACGGTAGGCGTGGACCATGATCGACTCGATGTCTTGGACGGCTACTCGTGGCCTGAGCTCCAGGGCGAGGGCGATGGGGCCCTGGGTGTGTATCTGAGAGGGGTAGGACTTCAACATCGTCTCGCTGATAGCGAAGGATTCTCCAGGTTGAGCCAGGCCGTCAACATGCACGGGACGGCCCACCGCTTGGGCCCACAGCCCCCGTTGGCCCTCGAAGGGCTGCGGGGGACCGGTCATGCCTTCGGCAGCCAATTGAGCGGCGAATACCCCGGCCCTGGCGGCATTGGCGCCGGCACACCCCTTCCACATGGACAGTTCTCCGGTGCGAGTAACGCCCAGGGGAAGGTTAGGCACGAGGGCTAGTGACACGGCGTGGGCCATTTGCTCCCGGTCCAGCCTGAGCACTTTGCCGGCGGCGCAGGCGGCCCCGATGACGCCGAACATTCCCTGGTCCCAACCAAAGCCGGAGGCAACCACTTTGTCGGAGAGGCGGCAGAAGACCTCGTAGGCCAGGGCGACGCTGGTTATGAATGTCGGGCCGTCGCAGCCGGCAGGACCGGCAGGCGCCAGGGCAGCCGGAATCATGTCGCTGGGATGACCGCCTCCCGGTGAGAAGTAGGAGTCGTTACAGTCCAGGTAACGTAACATAACGCCATTAGCGAAGGCCGCCATGTCGGGAGAGCTGTAGCTATCTGTGCCCAAGACCCGCGAGGGCGTCGAACTGGTGACCCTGGACGCCAAATCACGGGATATCTGGGCAGGCCTGGAGGAGAACCCTCCCATGGCGCATCCGAGGGTGTCTATAACAGTCCGTTTGACCTGGTGCACCACCTCGGGGCCAAGGTCATCGAACTTCAGCCCGAGGGCATAGGAGCATATTAGCTTGGTCGTGTTGTCCATGTTGGGTTTTGCTCATGCCAGCCGTCGGGAAACCTGGCCTAACGAAATATCTTTTCCGCCATTCGCTCCATCTGCTCGCCTAGTTGGGCGTCAGTGTCGCAATGCTCGGGGTATACCAGGACCCGGTCTGCGCCGGCGTCCATGAAGGATTGAATCACTTCGCGGTCGGGAGGCTGGCCGGATACCGATATCGAAATGGATGATGGTTCGCGGCCCCGCTCGACAGCCATGGCGTCGAGTTGTTTGCGGCTGTCTTCCACCAAAGGCGGGTTGGCCCGGTTGGGAAGCCAGCCGTCGCCCCACCTGACGATGCGTTGCAGCACGTTGGGGGCATGGCCGCCGAGAATGACGGGCGGATGAGGCTTTTGGGCCGGTTTTGGGTAGCAATAGACGGGCGGGAAATCGAAGTAGCGGCCGTGAAACTCAGCTTCATCCTTGGTCCAAAGCTCTTTCATTGCCAGGATGGCCTCCCGAGTCTGGGTCCAGCGGTGGTCGAAGTCACCGCCCATCATGGTGGTCTCCTCCCTATTCCAGCCTGCGCCGATGCCGAACAGGAATCTGCCGCCGCTGTAGTGGTCCAAGGCGGCGATCTGCTTGGCCAGCACCAGGGGATTGCGCTCGGGGACCAAGGTTATCCCGGTACCCAGCTTAATCCTGGTGGTGACCGCCGAAGCCCTAGCCAGGGCGATGTACGGGTCGGTGAAGTGGCGGTAGGTTTCCGGGATGCGCCCATCGCCCCTGGGGAAGGGGGTGTCGGAGTGCACCGGAAGGACGGGGTGTTCGGCGAACCAGATCGAGTCGAAGCCCAGTTCTTCGGCCTTCCTGGCCATAAATGCGGGGTCCATGGTGTACGCCGGCAGAGGAGCGGAGATTCCAACGGCCATGGTGTCTACTCCTACAGAGACGCTTCCGGAGAACGGCTCATGCAACGATAGTCGGCTACATTTTCAATGTAACCCGGAAGGGCACACGGCGCAAGCTGTCCTGACGCTAGCGACGACCGTGGAGTATCCGGCTATGGCCTAGTTGCCTGAGTTCAGATCGCCGGGCGGGTCGCCTCCAAAGGTTCCCCGCCACCATTGGTCAAAGGAGTCAGCGCCGTACTTGCCGCGCAGGCGGCCCAAGTGGGACTTGACGTTGGACAGCAAGGGAAGACTGTGGTCGACTACGAGGCTATAGGTCCGGCCCGCCCACTCCAGGGCTGCAGCTAGGTCGCCCTGGTCTTCGGCTAAAACGGCCAGTTGGCCGTAGGCGCTGGCGATGCGCTGGACGTCCCCTACCTCATCGAACATATCCTTGGCCCGCAAGTACCACTGTTGGGCTTCGCCGAGCTTCTGCTGTCCGTGAAACATGACCCCTAGCTGGCGGCACTGGTCGCCGGCGCTTCTCCTGTCGCCAAGTTCTTCGAATTTCTCCAAGGCCAGTAGGTACCAGTTTTCGGCGTCCTCGTACAGGACGCCCCGGTTCTGGGCCAACCGGCCCAGATGGTGAAACTCAACGGCCATTTGGTGGGGCATGCCCAGTTGATCGCTAAGGTACAGGGCTTGGCGGAACCAGGACTCGGCTTGGTCGAAGATGTAGCGGGCGTGGTAGACGGTACCCAACTCGTGGTAGACGAGGACGGCGGTCTCTTCGTCTCTGTGTTCCTCTACAACGGCCCTGGCCTGTTGGTACCAGCTTTCCGCCTCGTCGTACTCCAGCATGAACTGGGCTGCCCGGCCCAGCGCTCGATAGTCGTTCACCATCTCCTCGGGGTCTTGGAGCGCCTGGTGGAGTTGAAGAGACTTCTTGAACCATTCCTGCGCCTCGCCGAAGAGTTGCTGGCGCTGCTTGACTTGCCCGAGGTTGTGGTAGTCGTCGGCGACGGCCGCCTTGTCTTCGCCGTCTTCAATAATGGCCAGGGACTTAAGGAACCACTCCTCGGCCTCTTCCAAACGCCGGCGCCGTTGGGCGATTACGCCCAACTGGTGGCTGACGGCAGCGACTCGCGGGTCCCGGCCGCTGTCAGGCTGTGCAGACAGATAGTCCAGGAGTTGGTGGTTCAAGTCTTCCCCGTAGTCCAATTCTCCGAAGTCGGCTGCTTCGCCGGCCTCGGTGCCCACCAAGTACAGCCAGAGGTCAATGCCGCCGCCGGCTTGGGCCTCAGCCGCGCCGCCGGTTTCAGGGGCGACGTCGGCCAGCAACTGTTGGCGCAACCGCTGCAGCTCCGGGCGCCGCTTTTGCATCTTGTATACCTGGGCCAGGGGCTGAACGAGAACCTGGACCTGGTCCCATGCCCGGGCTTCCAGGGCCAGTCCGATGGCCTGGGACAGGTTGGCTTCCTCGGCCAACACGGCGGTGGCGGCCGCCTCCTGGTCCTCGTAAAGACTTTCCATAAAGTAATCGGCGGTATCGGTGTACACGCGGAGGAACTCTTGTTCGAGGCGGCGGACGCCCGCCGCCGATACTTGGCGGTGGAGTTGTCGCCCGTAGAACCAGGGAAAGGCGGGGTGTACCTGGTACACGCTGGGCGTCACACGCTCCACGAATGCGGAGGCCGCGGCGGAGCGCAGCAGCGTGCGGCAAGCGCCCCAACCCAATTCCTCGCCCATTACCGAGCGATAGACCTGCTCCTGGATCATGTGAGTCAGGATGTCCAAGAGCACCCGCCTTTGAAAGATGGCCAGGAAGGGGAGGTGTACACGGCTCCGCCGGGGCATTCTGGTGAAAGCGGCGTCCATGGCTGCGGTCAAATAGGCGGGCCGGGCCTCTTCGCCGTCTGCCGGGTCCAGATCGGCCGTTCTCCGGGCAATTTCCTGCTCAAGAATCGACGCCGGAGCTTCTTTCAAGAGGGGCAAAACGACCTGCATGGCAAGAGGGTGTCCCTCCAGCAGTTCCAGGAGCTTGAAATAGTACGGCCCCAACCGGCTATCGACGGTTGCCCCGTGGAGGGATTCGAATAGCCCAGACTGGCGCAGGATTTCGTTGCCCAACTCCAAGGCATCCTTGCGGTGCAGGCCGCCGAGGCTGAAGTCCAGGAAGGGTGTGCGGAGCCATTGTTCCTGTTCCCGCCTGCCGACCAGTAAGACCCAGGTCTGGCCGGCTTTAGCGACCTCCCCAAGAAAGTCATCCAAATGGGCCTGCTCAGATTCGCCCAGCAGGCCCGACCCTGCGGCGGGAAAGCCGGCGATGTTTTCCAGTCGGTCCAATATAAGCAACGACGGGTGTTCAGCCAGGTACTCCACAAGCCAAGTGCGCTGCTGTTGAGCAGGAATGTCGGCAAACTCCAGGCCTGCTATGGAGGTGCCCACCTCGTGAATCACCCGCTCTACTCCGGCCCCTACGTCGAAGCTGGTATAGAAGACGCCCCCGGGCCGCGCTCTTGTGCGGGACAACCATCGGGCCAGGCCCAAGGCCAACTCGGTCTTGCCGACGCCAGTCGGGCCCGAAAGCAACACAACCGGCCCTTGGGAGAGGAGGCGTTCCATATGCCGGAGTTCGCTGCGGCGGCCAACCAGGCCGTAGACACCGCCCTGGGGAAGTGGGTCTTCCTGCGCAGCTGTGGTTTCTTGCGGCAAGGCCTGGAAGCTGGGCCGAGGAGCAGCGGGCGCCTCAATGGGCGTTGGAGCATAGTTTCGGGACTGAATTACCACAGGGCTTATCCAGTCCCAGAAGATGATGTCCCCTGCCGGGGAATGCCGGGTGGGCTGGTCCATGAGGGCCCGCCTGGCTTCAGCCACGGCCTCCGGAGCGCTGCGGCCCCGGGTTAAGGCCTCGAAAAACTGCCGAAGGAAGAGCTTGCCGCCGGGACTGGGGAAATGGAATGGCAGCGAGACCACTTGGGGAACCCCGCCGGAGACCAAGGCGGTTGCCGCGGCCGCCCAGCCATTTGGATGGTCCGAGCCTTGGACGACTCCGGTATTGAGCAATGCTATTGGGACTCCGGATCCGGCCAGCGCCTCAGCTACGTTAGCGGCGGGGATTTGTTCGGACTCCCCATAGGAGCTCTCGAATGAAAGAGAATCAGGGGAGGACAACGGTCCGTCAAAGAGTACCAGGTGGTAATGGCCCTTGTTTGCGGATAACCGCTCGGACAAGGCGTCGAAAGTGGACGGAAGCAGGCAGTCCAAGGACACATGTACGTCCAGGGATTCCAAGGCTTCCGCAGTCTCCCACGCCAGGCTGGACGAAGAATCGTGTCCAATGGGCGGCGGTGATACCAGGAGCACGTTTAGCTGTTCTGTTGTCAGGGTGCTGTGGAAGTCCGAGAGTGGTGACGCGGCAAGCTGCCGCATTACAGACGAGAATCGGCCTGCCAGGTAACCAATGTTGGGGTCGTTAAGGAGCTCCCACGGCAAGCCCAGGAATGATGGGTCGTCGGATACGATGGTCAGGGCGTAGCTGTCCAAACCTTCGGTGACGGCGGTGGAGTAGTAGCTCTCTGCTTCCGGGTTGCTGCTAAAAACGGTCTGGCACAATTCCCGGCCCACGCGCCGGAACGAGGCCTCCACCTGCCTGGCCCTGGTTTCGGAGCCGCCAAAGGGGTCGAGGAGGTACTCGTGAAAGTACCAGTCCATTTCCCGGCGCAGAGGCTGGTCCAGTGGGCTGCCGAAAGGAGAAGGCGGGCTGGAGAGGGTTTCTTCACCGGCCATAAGGCGAAGCTGCACCTGTTCAAGACCGGGGAGTCCAATTACTTCCAGCGCCTTAGACACCGGTTATCCTCAAGGTCGATTGAGTCGGGACCGCTGAGCACGGTGGGATCCCTTGGAACCAAAGCATTTTACCGTGGGCTAGCTACTGCAGGGGAACGGGCCTTTGCTGCTCATGCCTCCGACGGCAACGACGCCGATTGCGTTGACGCCTCCTATGGCGACGACGCCAACAGAATTTACACCGCCCACCGCAACAAGTCCTATGGCGTTTACGCCGCCTACGGTGATGAGACCGACTGCGTTTGTCACGCCCACGGAAACTATGCCCAAAGCGTTGAGTACGCTGAAGACAGCAAGGCCTATTGAGTTAAATGTGCTAGCCGCGGCAAGTCCAATGGCATTATGGCGGCCTACTGCAACGAAGCCGATGGCGGTGTTTCCGGTGCTAATCGATTCCACCGATACTCCTCTAGCAACGTAGCGGCTATATGCCTTAGGGCCAGTATACCAGCACACAGCCAGTGTATTTGGCAGGAAACTGAGGCGGAGGGACCTATAAGCCTGGCTCAGGGCCGAGAAACCAATCAAAATTCCCTGATAGAGGGTTTATCGTTGGATTGCGGTAAGCGGTGTGGAGGGGCCTGGAGTGCTTATAGCCGGGGGCCATCCCGATTTCGTAGTCCCTCAGAATAGAGAAGAGGCCCCGCAATTGCGGGGCCTCTTGACATAAAGTTGCTGGAAGAACTAGCCTGGTTTCAGGTTGGGTCAGCTTCTAACCGGAGCCGATATAGCTCTCGAACCTTTGTTTACGGTCCACTTGGTCGGTGGCTCTCCGGGATCCGGCCGCTGACGCGTAATGGCGACATACCCCGAGAGAGGGCCGGTGAACCGACCAGTTAACTGACCCGCTTAACTTCCAGGGTTTCGCCGGGAGCCAGCGCTACTCGCCGTACATTTATACCGAGCTTCAGCAACCAGTAGCCCAAGGTGGCTTTGCTGACGCCAAGTTCTTCGGCGGTGCTGGACAACCCGATCTCGTTGACCATCTCCGGCAGGAGACGCTCTAAAGGCCGCTGGTGCTCCCTTTCTACACGCTGCATCAACTTAGTCTTTCTAGCCAAGGTGTACCTCCTTCATGCGCCGCTGGGTACTCGGGTTACCAAGTTGGAGTAAGCGTAACATGGAGTTCTACCCGTGTCAAGACTTTATCCCAATTAAAACTTAAATTAATTTAAGAATTTATCAGAACACGTGCCTGTGGAAAGCCAAATCAGGCGTGGCAAACTCGTCGTGATTTATAGAAAATGGACGTATTTTTGGCCACAAACAAGGGGTTGTTGGTTGTCATAACAGGGTTAACCGGGGTCGGAGATGCCCGCGGAGAGGATGGTCTGGAGACGGTTTGACGTGGTGACGACTGGGGCAGACGGGCCGGATAAGTGTACCAAAAGTGTACTAGCTACTGGGTGGCCTAACTTGGGTTTCCCGGATTGGGACTGGACAAGTACCGCGCCAACTCGTCCCGGGAGAATTGGGGCAACGGGAACGTTCCCTGGCGGCCGATCAAAGACAGGCCCTCCTCTCGGGACAACATTCGCCCAATCTCCCAGGCTTGGATATCCTGAGACTCCAGCGCCGCGAGCAGCGACGGCGCCTCAGCGGCGTGCAGCGTGATCAACAACGCCCCCGACGCCAACAACCCCAACGGGTGCAGACCCAGGGCCTGGCATACGGCCCGGCACTCTGGAAGCACCGGAATGCTGTCCTCGTCAACAGCCAAGCCCAACTCCGAGGCTTGGGCTACCTCTGCGAGGGCGGAGGACAGGCCTCCTTCGGTGACGTCGTGCATGGAGTGGACCTTGGCAGAGGAGCAGGCTATCTGAGCGTCTTTTAGTACACTTATACCCGGACTGGTGAGCAGCCCGGCAGCCCGGGCAATGGTGTCAGCCGGTACGCCGGCGCGGCGCAGGTCGCCGGCTCGGTCGCGGGCCAGCAACGCTGTCCCCTCGATGGCGACTCCGTTGGTAAGAACGATTCTGTCTCCCTCCTGGGCTCCTCCAGTGGTCACCAGGCGGTCCCGCTCCACTTCTCCCAGCATAGTCCCGAGGATGATGGGCCGGTCTATTCCGTAGGTCACTTCGCTATGGCCGCCGATGAGGGATGCTCCCACGACCCTGCATGCCTCCAGAATCTGGCCGAACAACGACTGAGCGTCGTCCTCCGAGAACGTTTCGGGGACCAATAGCGTGGCGACGAACCATCGGGGCTGCGCTCCGGAACAGGCCACGTCGTTGGCATTGACGTGCACTGAGTACCAACCGGCCAAGTCGGACGCGAAAGTTACCGGGTCGCTGGAAGCCACCAGCAGATGATCTCCCATGTCCAGCACGGCAGCGTCCTCACCCACAGTAGGGCCCAGGAGCACCCTGGGGTCTGGAACGGGGTTCTTGGCCAGCATTGCTTGCAAAAGGCGGGCCGGGAACTTTCCGACGTCCACTAACAACCTCCAGCGCCAGTTAACCCATGATAACCGAGAAACGGCATCCCTGGGGGTTTCGGTGGGCGTAGAGCGACCATACCGACGCAGACAGCAGCCCTTTTGAAGCCAGTTGAGCAATCAAGAACCCTAACGGCAGGCCGGCCGTTCTTGACACTCAAATAGGCTCGTGATAAAAATAACAAACTAAGACAGTCAGGCAAGACAACCATGTTTGTACGTGAGAGGGAGCGGTGAAGGCAGCAACCGTTAGCATCATTGGGGTTCTGATGGGACTCATGTTGGCCGCTGCGGCATGCGGAGGCAACGAAACCAGCCCTACGCCGCGCCCCAGGGCGACCGCCGGGCCTACGGTTCCCAGCCAAAACGGCGCTACACAGGGTCCAGTGGCCGAGGCAGGTCCGACAGATGCCATGACCGCATTTGACAATGCCGCAGGGCCAGTGGTCGAGCTTGCCATCGGCTCGGCTGGGGACGCCTTGGAGTTCGATGGCAGCAGCTTTACCGTAACGTCGGGGGACCGGGTAGAACTGACCCTGGACAACAATTCCGCCCTGAATCAGCACAACTGGGTGCTGGTGACGGACGGCACTAAAGACGACGTGTCCCAACGGGGCAGTTCATATCCGGACAACGGTTGGCTTGAACCGGGCGACCCGGACGTCATTGCGTTTACCCCACTATTGGACACGGAAACGGTGGGCAGCGTAGGCTTCGTTGCTCCCTCCGCCGGCACGTACCAGTTCGTTTGCACCTTCCCGGCCCACAACGTGACCATGTTCGGCGCCTTCGAGGTTACAGGCTAAAGGCTGGCCTCTAAATCGGCCCTTTACACGGCCGGACTGCCTCTCCTCAGGTTTACAACGCAGGGGCTGCTCTGATAGGATGAAAGTCGGGCCCCCCTTCATTTCGGCTAACAGTCGTTCGTGGCGCGTTCGTCTAGAGGCCCAGGACACCGCCCTCTCAAGGCGGAGATCGCGGGTTCGAATCCCGCACGCGCTACCAAGACAATCCGAGACTACACCAGCCCCGAGCATCTTGGCCTGAGCGGCTACTCCCAAGCATAGCCCAATTATCATCCCTGGCTGGAAGAACTCCCTAAGCCTTGAATCCCCCTACACGTCAGGCACCCACAGATTGTACATTTTTACTACTTGATGCAGGCAGGCGTCAGCCCCGGAGGCCATAGCGGCGCTCGCCCGGGACTCTCAGGGACGTTACCGGCGGATTTTCGCCAGGGTTATTTTCGCCAGGGTTATTGTATAATTGGGCTGCCTACCGGCCCCGGCAAGATTAGGCATACGTCAGAGAACGGGGAGATGGGCGGGCAGGCCAACACACTCGGCAGGTGAACATGGTCGATCAAGAACGGCTGGTCAACTCACTGTGCGAACTCGTCCGTATCGACAGTCCCTCCGGCCTAGAGGAGGACGTATCCAAGCACTTGGAAGAGCGGTTGCGTAAGCTGAACTTCCTGGTGGAGAGGGATGCCCACGGCAACGTCATCGCCTCGGAACCGGGAGACGACCCTTTGCTGCTGTCCGCCCACATGGACACGGTGGAGCCGGGACGCGGTATTGATCCCCAGGTCAAAGGCGACCGCATAGAGTCCGACGGGACGACGATCCTGGGGGCCGACTGCAAGGCCGGGGTGGCGGCAATCATGGAAGCCTTGGAGGCGGCCGCTGCCGAGGGGCGAGACAGGCGCCCGGTACAGGTGGTATTCACCAGGGGTGAGGAAATCGGCCTGGTGGGGGCCAGCAACCTGGACTACTCCATGATCCGGGCAAAAGAGTCTGTCGTATTCGACGGCAACGGCCCGGTGAACCGAATTACCGGTTCAAGCCCCACTTACGTGTCCTTCGACGTGTCGGTCAAGGGAAGGGCAGCCCACGCCGGCGTGGAGCCTGAAAAAGGGCTGTCGGCAATACGCATAGCGGCGGACATCATCTCGGAATTGCCCCAGGGGCGTCTGGACGAGGAGACCACGTTCAACGTGGGGCTCATATCAGGGGGATCGGTCCGCAACGCCGTGCCGTCGGATGTTGCTTTCAGCGGGGAGTTTCGCAGCCACAACACCGAGACGGTGGACCTAATCCGCATGCAGGTGCTGGAGACCCTTCAAGAGGCCAGAAAGCGGTACAAGGACGCAATAATCCAGGAAGAGCTGGAAGTGCTGTTCCACATGTACGATCTGGACCCCAACGACCCCGTAGTACGGTTGGTAACCAGAGTCATGGGGGAAATGGACTTGGCGCCGGACATAAGGCCGTCGGGGGGCGGCACCGACGCCAATGCCATGAGGCTGCATGGCATCGACTGCGTGGTCGTCGGGATGTCGACCAACGAGATGCACACGGTCAACGAGCACGTGCTCATCCCCGACCTGATGACCACGGCTATGTTCTGTGAAAGAGTGATGGAAGCGCGATAAACAATAGCGGCCATTGCGGCGACGGGCTTGGGCGGCTAGTGCAGACTACCATAAGGCGGATGAAGAGATGAACGGCGCAGAGCTAAAGGCGACACTGAAAGAAGGCGGCCGGGTGTTTGGGACTATGATAGCCGTCGGCCGGAGTCTCCGGTGGATTCCCGCTCTAGCGGACTCGGGGCTGGACTACGTCATCATCGACACCGAGCACAACCCGCGCAGCCGGGCCGAGCTAGGCGATTACCTGACCATGTTCAACACCACCGGCGTGGCGCCCATAGTCAGGATACCCGTTCCCGATTCCCACTACGTCACCATGGCCATAGACGCGGGGGCCCACGGGGTATTGGCCCCTTACTGCGAGACGGTAGACGAGGTGAGAGAGGTGGTGGCAGCGGCCAAGTGGAGGCCGCTAAAGGGGGAGGCCGTGAGGCGTTTGATGGAAACCGGAGAGCACGTAAGCGACGCCAGCCGCGCTTACCTGGAACAGCGCAACCGTAACAGCGTGGCCCTGATAGGCGTCGAGAGTGTAGCTGCTGTGAACGCGTTGGAGGATCTGCTGGACGTGCCGGGAATCGACGGCATCTTCGTGGGGCCCAACGACCTGAGCATCTCGCTTGGGTCGCCCGACCAGTACGACAACCCGGAATACCAGGCAACGGTGAAGCGCATCATCGACACTTCTGAGGCGCGTGGGATTCCGGTGCTGGTGCACCACCAGACAACGGAGCTTTCCAGCTACTGGATCAGCCAGGGCGCCCGGTTTGTGCTGCACGGGACCGACCGCCGGGCGTTGATCGAGGGGTTCCGGTCCGAGTTCGGAGCCTTAAGGGAGTTCGCCAAGGACTCCTAGCCTCTAGGGCTCTGGCTCACCCCAGCGGCGGCGCAGCGAGTCCAGGTAAATGCGCTCGTACTCGCCGTAACGGGCATCAGCCGGTTGGTCCGAGAGCCGTTCGGCCCACATGTACTCCACGTCTTCCCAGATGATTGGGAACGGCGGCTGGTCGAAAAATGCGCCAACTGCCTCCGCGGGGCTTTCGGCGTCGACGTAGCCAAGCATCTGGAAGTTGTCGTAGGGGTGGCCGTGGTCGGAGACGAACCGTCCCTTCATGGCGGCCAGGACGATAAACGACGGCATAACCGAGCTTCAGCCACCGGCCCTTTGGCAGTCTTGGGTTGACTGGAAGACGGTGTCCACCGCCGTTTCCGGCGACTTGATCAGCATATGCACGATTGTCGCGCTATCGACGCCTAAAATCTACGTCGCCAACGCTGAGCGGCTGCCATTGACCGCGGGTGGCGCGCATGGTAGGTTTGGGTCTGGCTTGACGCCGGCAGCGGTACTACTCGACAGTCAGGCCGGCGGTCTAAGGAGTTGAATATGGCCGGAAAGAAGTATTGGCTGTTCAAGTCCGAGCCCACCGAGTTTTCCTTTGCAGACCTGTTGGCCGAGCCGGACCAGACCGCCGAATGGGACGGGGTGCGCAACTACCAGGTGCGCAATATGATGCGGGACGAGATGAAGGTCGGCGACGAAGTGCTTTTCTACCACTCCAGCACGAATCCCACGGCGGTCATCGGCACGGCGCGAATCGTGAAAGAGGCGTATCCAGACGATACGGCCTGGACGCCGGGAGACAAGCACTTCGACGCGCGCAGCACGCCCGACAACCCGGTGTGGCTCATGGTGGACATCCAGGCGCAAGGCGAACTCGCCAGGCCCGTCACTCTTCAGGAAATCAAGGCCCATCCCACCCTGCAAAACATGATGGTAGCCCGCAAGGGTTCGCGATTGTCCATCCAACCCGTTACCGAGCAAGAGTGGAACGAGGTGCTGCGGTTGGGCGGCCAGGCTTCCTAATCCTGGCATCCGCGGCCCCCGAGTCATCAGATGGTCCAGAGGGGCCGCCAAGGGCGTCACGAGGCTTTTGTGGGCAACCGAAACACCAAGGCGGCAAACTTATACCACGAGTCCACGAAACGAACCTATATCGACCTGAGCACCAAGCCCCCGCTATACAAGTCCTACCCGGGGGCTCCAACGGTCCCCTTACCCATCGACTTTGGCCCTCCCGCCAGTTCCGCGTTGCCCGCTGTTGCCGGTGATCCGGCGGCGGGACTGAATGTGCATAATCAGGCTGGGACACTGGAGCTTACCGGCTTGGCCCAGCTACTACACTTTTCCGCGGGGGTGATTCGCCGCAGCGTGTTGCCGCGGTCCGGGGAAGTCCACTACCGGGCTGCCGCGTCGGCCGGGGCGCTGTATCCGGTGGAAGTGTACTTGGTGACCGGAGACGTGCCTGGCCTGAAGGCCGGAGTCTACCACTTCTCGCCTGCCGAGGCTTCTCTGACGTTGCTGCGGGAAGGCGACCACCGACGGGAACTAGTGGAGGCCGCGGGCGGAGAACAACGAGTTGCGGCGGCGCCGGTGACCTTGGTCCTCAGCGCAGTCTTCTGGCGCAGCGCTTGGAAGTACAGGGAGCGGGGTTACCGCTATTGTCACTGGGACGCCGGGACCGTGCTGTCCAACGCTCTGGCCATAGCAAGAGGGACCGACCTGCCGGCCAGCCTGGTGACCGGGTTCCACGACGGGCGGGTTAACAGGTTGCTGGGCCTCACGCCGAAAAGGGAAGCTGCGCTGTGTCTCGTGCCAGTAGGGAGTGGGAGCAGCTCCCCGGCTGCCGTGTCTCTATCGGACGCGCCGCTGCTGGCAGCCCAGGTGGACGATGGCGCAGGGATTGAGACCACCTACCGGGCGATAGTCCAAACGCACGCGTCTACGTGCCTGACTTCTTCCGCCGAGGTGCTGGCTTGGAGAAGGGCGGAGACCGACCTTGCCCTTTCCGCCACCCCGGGAGCGGGCGAGCCTACGGGCCGCAGCGACGCCGGCGCGATCAGGTCAAATGCCTTGGGCTCGACCATATTGAATCGGGGGTCGACTCGAAGGTTTGAGCGGGAATCGATCTCGTATGACCAGTTTGCAGCAATCGTGGACGCCAGCATCAGGCCGATTCCCGCCGACTTTGGCAGCCGGCGGCCGGGGTCGTTGCTGGAGGCCTACGTCATTGCCAACGCCGTAGAGGGCTTGGAGGCAGGCGCATACTTCTTCTCCCCCACAGAGCGGAAGCTGGAGTTGTTGAAGCAGGGTGACTTTCGGGATGAAGCCGGGCACCTGTGCTTCGAGCAGGCCCTGGGGGCCGACTGCAGCGCCGTAATCTACTTCCTGGCCTCGCTGGACCAAGTGCTGGGCTGGTATGGGAACCGGGGGTACCGGGCGGCCCAACTGGAAGCCGGCGTCAGAATCGGCAACGTTTACCTTTGCGCTCATTCCATGGGGCTTGGGGCCACGGGGATGACCTTCTACGATGACGAGGTGGTGGAGTTCTTTTCGCCCCACGCGGCGGGGAAAGGCGTGATGTCCCTGGCGGCGGTCGGTGTTCCGCACGCGCAGAACAGGGTGCGGCCGTTTCGGTCACGGAGGGCGGTGCGTATCGATTCGCTGGCCCGGGGAGCTGGTCAAGCCGGGTAGGCTCAACGTGACATAACGCGGTGAGTCATGGGTGGATGAAGCCGGACACCGCGGAGCAGCGGAGGCGAGATGGAAACCGTAGGCTGTTCTGCTATAGAGCAGCGGCGATGCTGATGTCGAGGACCGCAGGCTTGCCGCTGTCGAAGGCCTGGCGGACGGCCGGGCCGATTTCATCGGGGTCTGTAATCGATTTGCCGGCTACGCCCATGGCCTGTGCTATGCCCGCCAGGTTTAAGGGGTTGGCGAAGTCCATGCCTACGAACTCGCTCTTGCGTTCCTTGTCGTCCAGCATGCGGCGGAGGTATATGTCCATGTTGACCTTGAGGATCTGGTAGGAGCGGTTGTTGCAGATGGCGTAGACCACGGGGATGTTATAGCGGGCTGCGGTCCACAGAGCCTGGACGGTGTAGAGCGAAGAGCCGTCGCCGACGGTTGCCAGGACTGGCCGGTCGGGGTTGGCAAGCTGAACGCCCAGAGCGCCGGGCATGGCCCACCCAAGGGCGCCGCCGCGAAGGACGAACAGGCTGTCCGGCTGGTCGAAGCTAAAGGCTTGCATGACCGACGGGCGAGAGGTTATGGACTCATCGGCGACGATGGTGTCTGGCGGCACTGCCTGGGCCAGTTCGTGCATCATTCGGTCGACGGCCATGGGCTGCTGTCCCTTGGAGGCGTCGAGTCGCCGGCGGTAGGACTCGTTAGCCTGACGGCGTTCCTCGGCGAAGGCGGCGGTCCTGGTGGCGGCGGCTTCCTTGGCTGCAGCCGACATGTCCTGGCCCAAGGCGTCGGAGAGTTCCTCGAGCCCTGCTGCAGGGTCGGCCAGTATCCCGATCTCGGTGGGATAGATTCGCTCCACCTGCTGGGCATTGCTGTCCAGGTGCACCAGCTTGGTGGACGGGGACAGGAAGGGCCGGTCGATGTACAAGAAGGAGTTGAAGACGTTTGCCCCAACGGCGAGAACGACGTCGGCGCCGGCGAATGAGTCGCTGGTGGCCGGGTTGTTGAGGTTGAGCACGCCGCCCCAGAGGGGGTGGCTGGTGGGGAAGTTAACCTCGGAAAAGAGGGCTGCATAGACTTTGGCGCCCAATTGCTCGGCCAAACGAGTCATCTGGGGCACCGCACGAGACTGGGCGACCCGGTCTCCCACTACGATGACGGGGTTCTCCGCCTGGGACAGCAACTCAGAAGTCCTGGCCACGGCGTCGCGGTCGGGGCGGGTACGAAAGTAGCCCGGCGATGAGGGAGCGATTTCCACGTCGGCAACGTCGTCCATGGAGTCCCAGGGGAAGGATAGGAACACGGGGCCGGAGGGAGGCGTCTTGGCTTCCTTGAAGGCCCGCCTGACGGCTATGGGGACGTCTGAGGCGTGGATGATCTCGGCGCTCCACTTGGTGTACTGGGCGGTCATGGCTACGAGGTCGCCGGAAAGGGAGGGGTCAGCCATAAACATACGGGTGTCGGAGTTCCCGGCGGTGAGGACCAGGGGCGTGCCGCCCCGGTATGCGTTGTACAGGGCGCTGATGCCATTGGCCAGTCCGCCGGCGATGTGGATGTTGGCGAAGGAGGGCTTGCCGGTGGCCCGGGCGTAGCCGTCGGCCATGCCCACGGCGGTGCCCTCCTGCAGTGCTTGCACGTACTTCAACTGGGGGTAGTCCTGGAGCACGTCCAGCAAGGGGCTCTCGCTGGTGCCGGGATTTCCGAACACGTAGTCCAGCCCTTCGGCGATGAGCATCCGGGCCAGGGCCTCTTTACCCGTCATAGATGGCATGGCAACCTTGTCCTCTTGTTTGTAGAGCTATGAGTATGGAGAGCCAGCGTTGGCCTCGAAAGCCGACGGTCGACGCTCCCCAATGTTATATGCAAGCCGAATCTATGGCAAGCGGGGTAATGCAGCTCACGGGACGGGAGGGAGAAAATTTAGGTTCCCCTCCATTTCCGCTCATTTCCGCCCATTTTGGGATGGCCGGCGGGTGGGTTTTCATGTATTCCATGGTAGGGGATGTCACCGAGGGTTGGAAAGGGGGAAATGTCAGTAGGTAGGGCTGTTGGAAGGGGCCCTTCGGTAACCCCCTTCGAGAGCCTCAGGGCAGGCTCAGGGCGAACGGAGGGGCTATGTCTGGGGGAGGCGATGGTCTTCGTTCGCGGGGGCGGCAATCAGCGATGCCAGGGCAACCACGAGGGTTGCCCCTACGAATCAGAAGGATGGCGGCAAGCTGTGGGGGTGGCGAGTGTTAGTTGGGGGACTTAGGGAATATGAAGGGCGGGAGGTGGTGTTCATGATGGTTGCGACATATTTTCTCCTCTGGCATAATTCCAAGTTGCAATTCGCCTGGCCGGTGGGCCAAGCTCGGAAGGGAATAAAGGGGGACACCCTCAATGGACTTTGAACCCAGATACACCGAAGAGCAGGAACGATTTCGAGTAGAGGTGCGGGACTGGCTGAAAGACAACATGCCAGAGGACATCGTTCACCCGCCCGATTCCATTGACCTTACCTATGAGCAATACCAGAAGCGGCGGGAACTGGGCCGCCGCCTGGGGGACAAGGGCTGGCTATGGGCCACCGCCCCCGTGGAGTACGGCGGCGGCGGCCTGACGGTCGACCAGTCGGTAATTCTCGAGGAAGAGATCGACGAATACGGGTTGACCATTCCGCCTTACTACGACACGGGAGGCAGACTGGGGGGGCGTCCATCCTGGTATGGGGGAGTGAAGAGCAAAAGCAGTTCTTTCTTCCCAACATAATGAAAGGCAGGGTGCGCACCTGGCAGCTCTTATCGGAGCCTGAGGCCGGGTCGGACTTGGCCAACGTGAAGGCCACGGCGATACGGGACGGGGAAGACTACATAGTCAACGGGCAGAAGATATACGTGGGAAGTTCGTTCGGCGCCGACTACATGTGGACATTGCTGGTCACCGACCCCGACGCCCCGCGTCACCAGAACCTGGGCTGGTTCATGATTCCCGGCGACCTGCCGGGCATCACGATTCAACCCATGGAGATGCTAATCTCCGGGGGCGAGGGAGGCGCCGGCAGCGGCGAGAAGAACACGGTGTACTTCGACAACGTGCGGGTCCCCGCCTTCAACCTGGTGGGCGGAGAAAACCAGGGATGGAAGGTGGCCACTACACACCTGGAACTGGAGCACGGCGCGGGGGGAAGGGCGGCCCGGCGAAACTGGATGGTGGACAGGCTGTTTGAATATTGCCGCACCCACCAGCGGCGGGGCCAGCCTATCAGCAAGGACCCGGAGGCGCGGGACCGCCTGGTGGACGTGTTCGTGGAGTCCGAGATCGCCCGGCTGTTCGGCATGCGCAACTACTGGATGCGCCACAGCAAGACGCCTATGACCTATGAGGGCCCGCAGAACTCATATTTCCGCAAGATGTCTAACCTGCGCCAGGCAACGTACATCCTGGACATCCTGGGGCCTGCAGCTTTGACCTACGACCCAGAACTGGGGGCCGAGGACGGACACATGGAGGCCTTCCAGCGTTCGGCGATCATCGGCGTGCACCCCGCCGGCACGGCGGACATACAGAAAGTAATCATGGCCCGGCGAATCGGTATCGGCCGGGAGGTCAGGGAGAAAGCGGGGGCTTTGGCCTGACCGAGAACAGATTGCCGATAATCGAAACCTCATAGACGATTCCTCGCCGGCGCCCCCGGCCGCCCGCCCTTAGATTTCCCTCAGGACGAACGGCCGGCCCCCGAGCATGGGCCGGTATCCTTTGCGGGGAATAAAACGGGAGTAGAAATGGACCTAGCTTTGACCCCTGACCAGGAGATGCTCAAATCGGTGGTGCACCGGTTTGTGCAGCAGGAATACCCCAAGGAGACGTTATTGGAGATTGCCGCCTCGGGCAATCCCGCTCCATCGGAACCGTGGAGCAAACTAGCGGAGACCGGATGGCTGGGCATTGCGGTGCCACTAGAGTACGGCGGGGAAGGCGGCTCGCTGACCGACGCCGGAGTGCTGTTCGAGGAACTGGGCAAAGGCCCAGTGCCGGGTCCACACATTTCTTCGGCGATTCTGGGCGCCTCCACCATCCTGGCTGGGGGGACTGAAGAGCAGAAGAAGGAATGGCTGCCGCTGCTGGCCAGCGGGGAACGGACGTTAGCGCCGGCAGTGACCGAGGCCGACTACGGCTGGGAGCAGGAGGACGTGCAGCTGGTCGCCCATAAGAACGGGGCAGGCCTGCGGCTGAACGGCTCCAAGGCATACGTGTTCGACGCCAACTCCGCCAGTCATCTTTTGTGCGCCGTCCGCTCTGAAGACGGCGGCCAGGTTGGGCTGGTAACGGTGTCCACTTTGGCGCCGGGGGTGGATGTCCGGCCGCTGCCGGGCTTTTCCTGGAACATGGCTGAAGTGAAGTTTAACGACGTGGCCGTAGCGGAGTCGGACCTGTTGGGGCTGTCGTTCGACGGCGGATGGGAGGCCTTGCAGTGGGCCATCGACCGCACCATTCCCGTATTGGGGGCCTTCCAGGTGGGCGGGTGCCAATCGGTGTACGAGATGTCGGTGGACTATAGCCGCACCAGGGTACAGTTCGGTACGCCTGTCGGCCGTTTCCAGCGGGTGCAGGACCACATCATCAACCTGGTCAACCACCTGGACTCGGCGCGATGGACGACCTACGAGGCGCTGTGGAAGCTGGACACTGACCGGCCGGCGCAGGAAAGCGTACACCTGGCCAAGGCAGTGGGTTCGGAGGCCTATCACCAGGCCTGCAACTACGCCCACGAGGTACACGCCGGACTGGGAGGCATGACCGAGTACGGGCTGACGCTGCACACCACGGCTTCCCGCACGCTGTATCACTACCTGGGCAATCCCAGGTTCCACCGCCGCCTACTGGCTGACGCCTTGGGGCTGTAGCCCAGGGGCGGCTGCAGCTACGGGGCCGGCTTCAAGCCCCTCAACCAATGCTCCACCCGAATGCCCGTCCCCGGGCGTAGACCGGGTGCCACAAATTATCGAATTTCGCCTCGCAACGCGGGCCCAACTCCACTTTTGCACGGGCCAGCCTCTCGAAGCCGTCTATGGCGGGGTCCAGGGGCCATTGGCGGTCGTCGAAGCCGTAGATTACTATCGCTTTGTTCTCGCCCAACGGAGAGGCGGCCAGTTTTACGCAGGCGGCAACAGCGGCGCGATGGTGAGCCAGGATGTTGCCAGCCAGCGTTCCGTCCTCGTTGACATAACGGAGCATCCTCACCTCTGCCGCGAGGGTCCAGTGGGGCTGCCTGCCGATGCAAAGGCTGCACGTCTGGTCGGGAGCGTCGGGATAGGGGACGTCCAGGGAGATGCGGCCGGAGTAGGGCGAATCGGCCGCCAACTCCAATTCGCGGGCAATCAGGCGCAGCGCCTCGTCTTCCGGGAGAGTGCCAATCCCCGGCCTGGCGCTGGTAGCATTCACGGCTTGCGGCCGCGTATGGTCTGCGGCGACTACTGCGTTTGCGAAGTCTTGGACGAATTGTTCCAGTGAGGTCAAAGCGTTAGCTTCTGAGCGACGCGCCGGTCCGCAGCTGTGGGGGTTAAGAGTTCAGGGCACCAGGACGGCCCGGGTGACGGAAGTCTGGCGGTCGGCCCACTCGGCTTGGGCGAATGCCTGGTTGACGTCGGCCAGGGGGAAGGTGTTGGAAATAATCTTGTCGAAGGGCAGGCGGTCCATGTTCTGCTGGATCATTTCCATCATCATGGGTATCCGGATGGGTGGGTACATGGAGGACGCCATAATCTTCTTGCCGGCCAGCAAGGTTGAAGGATCGAAGTCCACACTGGGCCCGGAAGATACCTTGCCGATTTCCAGATAGGTGCCGCCTCGGGTCAGGAAGTCGATTCCCTCGACGAGCAAGTCGGGGTGGCCCACCAGGTCCATGCCTATGTTGGCGCCCCGGCCGCCGGTCAGTTCCATGACCCGGCTCTTGCGGGTCTCGGGGGTGTTGAACTCCTCGATGTTGATGGTATGGTCGGCGCCGAACTGCTCGGCCAATTCCAGACGGTTTTCCAGGCGGTCAAGGGCAATCACCCGATGTGCGCCCATGTTCTTGGCCATGGCCACGGCGTTAAGGCCGAGGCCGCCGGCGCCCTGGATCACCACGTAGTCTCCCTCTTTGCATCCGGCCTGCATCAGCCCCTCGGTGACGGTGCCCATGGCGCAGTTGATGAAGCCCAGGACGTTGTCAGGAAGTTCGTCGGGGACGAGAAATACCGGCTGGTTGGGGCGAACGTAGAAGTAGTCGGCGAAGGTGCCGGTGAAATAGGGCCAGTCGCCGGCCTTGCCCTGGGCGCCGCGGCTGGGGCACCAGTTGGGCTTGCCGCTGAGGCATTGGTAGCAGCGATAGCACGAGGGAAAGGCGGTGTGTATGACCCGGTCGCCTTCTTTGAGAGGACGGCCCAGGCCGTCGGTGGTGACGCCATCTCCCAGCTTGTAAATGGCGCCGGTACCCTCGTGGCCCGTGGCCAGCCCTTCCGGCGGCACGGGCCGCAGATCCGGGTCCTGGTCCCCGCGCCAGCGGTGAAGGTCGGAGCCGCAGATTCCGGCCTGGGACATCTTCAGCACGATTGCGCCGGGTTCCGGGTCGGGGACATCGTACTCCCGGATGTCGAAGGGCTCGGTGTACTGCTTCAGGATGACGACGCGGCCTTTCATAACCTCTCCTCGTGGTCAATGTGGGTGAGACTACGCACGGGTGCACTCACGCCGGCGGCGGGGCTAATTTATGGGACGAGCACTGCCCTGGTCACCTGGGTCTGCCGGTTGACCCATTCGGCCTGCTCGAAGGCGGTGTTGACATCGTCCAGCGGGAATACGTTGCTGATGATTTTTTCGTAGGGCCACCGGCCGCGGTTCTTGACCAGCATCTCCATCATGACCGGAAGCAGGCTGGGCCGGAACATGGCGGAGCCGATGATCTTCTTGGCGCGGTTCATACGAGTGGCATCGAAGGGGATTTTGCGTCCCCGCATGATGTCGCCGATCTCGATAAAGGTGCCGCCGTTGCCAAGATAGTCCAGGCCTTCGATGAGCAGCCCAGGATGGCCCACCAGCTCCATGACGATGTCGGCCATGCGGCCCTCGGTAATTTCCCGGATGCGCTCCACCCGCGACTCCTGGGTATCGTACTTCTCTATGTTGATGGTGTGGCTGGCCCCGAACTCGCGGGCCAGTTCCAGCCGCTTATCCAGGCGGTCCAGGACAATAATCTTGTGGGCGCCCATGTCCTTGGCCATGGCGGTGGCGTTTAGACCCAGCCCGCCGGCGCCCTGGATGACCACGTAGTCGCCTTCCTTGCACCCGGCCCGGTCAAGGCCTTCGGTGACGGTGCCCATGGCACAGTTGACGAAACTGAGGACATGGTCGGGCAGCTCGGGCGGTACGGCAAAGACGGCCTGGTTGGGACTGATGTAGTAGTAGTCGGCATAGGTTCCGTGGAAATAGGGCCACTCTCCGGCGATGCGGGGTTTCTGGGGGGTGGAGCACCAGTTCTCGTTGCCGTTGATGCACTGGTAGCACCGGAGGCAGGGCTTGATGGAGGTGTACATGAGCCGGTCGCCTTCTTTTATGGGCTGGCCCAGCCAGTCGTGGGTGACACCAGGCCCCAGCTTGGCGATAACCCCGGCGCCTTCGTGGCCGGCGCAGAAACCTGAGGGAGGCAAGGGGATGCTGATGTCTCCCCGCCAGCGATGCAGGTCGGAGCCGCAGATGCCCGCCTGGGTTATGCGGAGCAGGACGGCGCCCGGCTCGGGGTCCGGGGCCTCGTACTCCTCGATGACGAAGGGCTTGGTGTACTCTTTCAGGATGACGACGCGGCCTTTCATGCATCCTCCTCGGCTCAGGTGTGGGGCGATGTTATGCCAGGGCCATGCAGGTGTCAAGAAACAGGGGAGGCTGCGGCTGGGAAGGAAGTTGTAGGGAAAGCAGCGGGCTACAGGCCGGTCCATAAGGGCGGGATTTTTGGACGGGCGCAGAGCGGGCGCCAGAGATGAATTCGTAGTGTGGCAATCATATCTCGTAATGTTTTGAGAGTTTTCGACGGATTCTGTCCACTGCCAAGCAGATTCATGCGGTTGTCATTGACACGCAACCGACTGTGTGATAGCTTGCGCGCGGCCGCACAAGCTATCGTCGGCAATAACCGACGGCGGGAAAGGCGCAACAAGGGAATTCCGGCAGAGTTTCCAGGGCTTGGCGGAGTTGTAAACAACAGGGAGGTTTCAGCATGTTTGGACGGTTTTTGTTGAATCCCGGGTGCCTAACGCCTCTGCTGGCCGCGTTGTTGCTGGTAATCGCAGTCGCCTGCGGGACCAGCGCAACGGCAACCCCTGAGCCTGAGCCTGAGGTGGAGGCAATCGCCACCTCTACGCCCGTGCCGACTCCCGAGGCGACAACCGCGGCGCCTACCGAACCCCCGGACCCCGGGCCATATGGCACCCTTACAACCTCGTTTCAAGCGCTACAGGCCTATGGGCCGCATACCCGTTACCGTCCGGGGACCAGCGGCGGAAACATTGCAATGGCCGGTCATGAGGGCCTGTTCAGACTGGACAAAGACTCGATATACCGGGGCCTGATGGTCAAGGAGTGGTCTGTCGCCCCGGACAACAGGACGTGGACCTTCGAGCTCCATGAGGGGATCACGTTCCACGGAGACTGGGGACCGTTGACGCCGGATGACGTCATCAACTCCGTCAGGGAGCTTGGGGGTGATGACGGGACTTGCGGCTGTGCCCAAATCCAAGACATCTTCGACCATCCGGAGGGCTATTGGTTAGCCCTGGACGACTACACGCTGGAGTTGGACACGGTGATTCCGGCGCCGGACGTGCTGACTTGGATAGACTTCCCGGCGCAAAATTCGGCGTGGATTTTCAGCAAGACGCAGTGGGAATCGCTGCTGGCAGATGGACTAAGCCACGATGAAGCACTCCCGCAACTGGTCGGAACGGGGCCGTGGGAGTTGGCGGAGCTGAACCAGTCCGAGTCTCTAAGGTTTACGGCGGTGCGGGACCACTGGCGCAAGACGCCCGAGTTCGCTGAGCTGGTCCTGCTGGCGATACCTCAGGAAGCCACCGCGCTGGCCAACTTCCAGACCGGCAGGATAGATACCTGGTCGGCAACCCCGGACTCGTTACCCGAAGCGGCGAAGCTGGATACCACCAAGTTCATGTCCCTGAAGGGCGCCGGCGAGATGAACCTAATCATCTGGCAGAACGGGTACACCTTCGTGGGCACCGACAGGCAGTGGCCGGGGTACGACCCCGAACAGCCCTGGATTGCCAGCGACCCGGAGCTTGGCTCTGCAGGCTGGGAGCGGGCCAGGAAAGTGCGCGAGGCCATAGGGCTGGCCATAGACAGGCAGAAGCTGGTAGACGAGTTGCTGCATGGCGAGGGAGAGCCTTCGTCCAGCTATGGATGGGTACCGTTCAAGAGCCAGTGGCCTGAGGGTTGGGAGTGGCCCTATGACCCGGAGAAGTCCAGGCAACTGCTGGAAGAGGCGGGCTACGGGGACGGCTTCGACATATCGATTTCGACGGCCTCCAGTACAGCCGAGGCTATTACCGAGGCGGCCTGCGTGGCCATCGCAGGAATGCTGCAGGACGTGGGCATCAACGCCGTGTATAAGAACGTTCCCCTAGGCGATTTGTACGACGCCTACAAGGCGCGGACGCAAGAGGGTATCACCTGCCAGCACATCAACACCTTCGGCGGTGAGCCGCTGTCGCTGCACCGCATCTCTTACGACCCGGAATTGCTCTGGGGTGTCGGCTGGGACCACCCGTGGTTTACCGAGCGCATGAATGCGGCCTACGACACGTTTGACTTCGACGACCGCTGGGAGATCCAGTTGGAGATGGGCCAGTGGATGCGGGACAACGGCATGGGGATAGGGGTGTACGGGGCAAACCAGGTGTTCCCCCTGGGACCCCAGTTGGATAGCTGGGCAGAACACTTATCCCTGGGTATGGCCCAGTCCATAAGCGCCCTGGAGTACGCTCCTCACCGCGAATAGCGTGGACCGCATCTAGCGGCGAGTGTATAAGACCTAGGCACGCATAAGCCCCGCCAGGAACTCTGGCGGGGCTTTGCTTTGCCGGTTATGCAATGGCATAAGTCTGCGAAGTAGCAGGGAATCTAGATAGGGGGCCGGCGGGTGTGCCATTCGGTGTTTTGCTCGTATGCGTATGCGGTGTTGAGGATGGTCTGCTCGTCAAAGGGCTTGCCGCCCAGCTGGAGGCCGATGGGAAGATTGTCCTCGGTAAAGCCGCAGCATACGCTGACCGCCGGCGCGCTGGCCAGGCTGAAGGTTGCGGTGAGGCCGGCCCGATTGCGCTGAGTGTTGGCCTTGGAGGTTATGGCCGGGTCGGGCGTTATATCGGGAGGAGACGCGCCCATGGTGGGCGACAGCAGCACGTCGTATTTTGTAAAGGCTTCCAGCACCTGTTGGCGGAGCAGGGCGCGCAGCTTCAAGCCCTTGTAATAGGCGAGGGCCGGGATCAGGCTCCACGTCTGATAGGCAATCCGGTTGTCGTGCTCTATTTCCCGGGCACGATTACGGACCAGTTCCCCGTAGTTGGTGGGGGCTTCGACCCTAAGGACGGTGGAAATGACGTTGGAGTTGGCGGTGAGGGGGATGGAGATTTCGTCTACGTGGGCGCCCAGGTTGGCCAACAGGCCTGCCGCCTTGGACACGGCGTCGCGGATGTCCTGGTCCACCAAGTCGCTGTAGAGCATCTCCTTGACGACGGCGATTTTGGTGTTTGCCAGGCTGCCGTCCAGAGCCCGGCGGTAGTCGGGCACCGGGACGTCCCAGGTGTAGAGGTCTTTGGGGTCGCGGCCGGCTATGGCCTGGAGAGTCATGGCGCAGTCTTCCACGGTGCGGGTGATGGGGCCGATGGTGTCCATGGACCACATGCCCGGCCGGAGGCCGTAGCGGCTGACGCGGCCCCAGGTGGGCCGGAGGCCGACGAGCCCGCACCAGGCGGCAGGGGCCCTGACGGACCCGCCGGTGTCTTCCCCCAGGGATACGGCGCACAAAGAGGCCGCCGTAGCGCCGCCTGAGCCGCTGCTGGAGCCCCCGGTGTACCTATCCTGGTCCCAGGGGTTGCGGGCCGTCTCAAAGGCGTGAGAGAGGCTTGTGGTGCCAAACTCGGTCAGGTTGAGCTTGCCCAAGAGTATGGCGCCTGCCGCCTTGAGCCTGGCGACGACCTCGGCGTCCTCGCCGGGAACGAAGTCGTTGAATATGGGCGTGCCGGATGTGGTGCGGATGCCGGCGGTGTTCAACTGGTCCTTGACGGCAAAGGGGATGCCGTGCAGGGGGCCGCGGCTGTTTCCGCGGGCGAGGGCCCGTTCAGCGTCCCGGGCGGCGGTTATGGCCTCATCGCGGCAGACGGTCAGGTAGGCGTGCAGCCTGGGGTTCAGCTCGTCTATGCGGTCGAGGTAGGCTTCAACCGCCTCGACGGGAGACACGGCGCGGTCGTGGATAAGACCGGAAAGCTGGGAAGCGGGCAGGAAGGGGATGTCGGCCTTGTCCATGTGGAAACCCCTCTCTACTGAAGATCAAGCCAGGGAGCGGCAAATGCCAAGGCTACGCGCCGCCGGCGCACGATTAGCCGCGTACAGTTCACATAACGCTGCGGACGGCCGCGCTAGGTCAGGAAGCGGTCGTCGAAGGGCGCCTTGGAGAGAATCTCCGGACCGTCGGCGGTGATCAGGACCTGCTCCTCCAGCTTTACGCTCTCGCGCGCTCCGACCTTGCTGGCGAGCCCCTCGATGCTGATTACCATGTTCTCTTCCAGGACGTCGGGGTCGTTGCCGAATCCGCTCCAGCTCTGGTTCGGCCAGTAGACCATGGGCCACTCGTCGGACATGCCAACGCCGTGGGCTATTGCCGCGTATCTCTGGTCCTTGTATTCATCGGGAAGCACGGGGCACTTCTCGGCGATCTCCGGGAAACTCATCCCGGGCCTGAAGAGGTCCATGGACTCGTAGATGAAGTTGTAGGCCAGTTTATAGGCTTCCAGTTGCTCATCGTCGGGCCTGCCGTCGCCGCAGAGGTAGGTGCGGGACACGTCGGCGAAGTAGCCCATGGGGCCGGCCATGTCGGTGTCGTACCCCACCAGGTCCCCGTGCCGCACTATCCGGTCGCTGGCGAGGGCGCCCCACGGGTTGGTATTGCCGCCTGCTGATAACAAGCGGCCGTCCATGTGCTCGCCGCCGAACTCGGTGTTGGTGGCGGTGAGAATGGAGAAAAGCTTGTTCTCAGTGACGCCCGGAACGATGGCGTCGCGGGTCCTGGTGATGGCCACGTCGGCGATGGCGCAGGCCTGGCGGATAAGGCTGATCTCGTCGACGGTCTTTATGACCCGGGCTTTATCCATGGGCACCCGGCCATCGACCACGTTGATCTCCTGGGCCCGCAGCGACTCCAGGAGGTGCATGTCCAGCCTGTCTACTCCCAGCCGCTCTCCGGCGATGCCCAGTTCGTTCATTGCGTCCCTGATACCGACGCCGAAAAGCCGGGCCGCCTCTGCCACGTTTCGCCCGCAGCCGAGGTACTCCCAGACGCTGCCGCGCCTTCCCCTGTTTTCAGACTCGGCGAACCCTCCCTGGCCTTCGAGGGGTGCGCTGCCGTAGTGCTCTTCAGGGATATACGGTGCGCCTTCCCGGGGGATGATGACATAAATCCAGAACAATCGCATCTTGACCGCGCCGGAGTTCCTGCGGCCGGTGGCGTACCGGATATTGAGGGGATCGAAAAGAAGCAGGCCCCCTATATCGTCCTTGGCCATCTGGGCTTGGAGCCGTTCCAGGCGTTCCTTCTTCAGCCGTGGGATGCTCACCCTCTCGTCGAAGTCGACGATGTCCTGACCCAACAGGTCCAACTGGTGACCACTCTTAGCCATGGCGCCACCTCCTTACCAGGTACAGGTTTGCTGTGCGAGTACAGCATATTCTAATTGGTTTCCGGCGAGGATGAGAAGGTTGCCCAGCGCCCCAAGCCCGGAAAAGACAGCGTACGGTCGATGTGCTAGATTGTGCAACGGTTGCAGAGGCTTGACTCATCGTCTGCAGGAGGGACAGCGTGCCTGACTACGAATCCAACCAAGGACCGGCACCGGAGTATAGCGTTGTGGGCACCCGGCCGATACGCCACGACGGTCCGGACAAGGTTACGGGGCGGGCCCGGTATGCCGCCGACGTGTTCCCTCCGGGGCTGTTGCACGGGAAGTTGCTGCGCAGTCCTCATCCGCATGCGGCCATCAAGAGCATTGACATAACCCGCGCTTTGGCCTTGCCAGGGGTGAAGGCGGTGGTGACCGCTGCCGATTTCCCCGACGTGTCGGCAGACGTAGCAGACCAGGGAGAGGGCGCGAACGTGAACTACGGTTTCTACAGCCGGTGGGTGCTGGCGCGGGAGAAAGCGCTCTTCCGGGGCCATGCGGTGGCGGCGGTGGCAGCCGTTTCCGCCGCGATTGCCGAAGACGCCCTGGGGCTGATTGACGTGGAGTACGAGGTGTTGCCGCCGGTGCTAAATGCCTACGAGGCGATGAAGGACGATGCGCCGATACTTCATGACCGGTTGATGACCCTGGCGGACCCCAGGTACCGGCTCGGCGGGTACGGCGAAAACCCCGACGGGAAAAAGAGCAATATTGCCAGCCACATCGAGTTCCGGGTCGGCGACACGGCCCAGGGGTTTAACCAGGCGGACGCGGTGGCGGAGGGGGAGTTCCACACCAAGGCGGTGCACCAGGGCTACATCGAGCCGCACTCGGCCACTGCGCTGTGGCAGTCCGACGACAGCGTCACTATCTGGTGCAGCACCCAGGGGCACTTCGGCCTGAGGGACCGCACCTCCAAGCTCCTGGGATTGAGCGCGGCCAAGGTCAGGATAGTGCCCATGGAGATAGGCGGCGGGTTCGGCGGGAAAGGCCTGGTGGGGTACCTGGAGTCGGTGGCGGCCGTCTTGTCCCGCAAGTCGGGGCAGGCGGTGAAGCTGACCATGACCAGGGCGGAGGTGTTCGAAGGCACCGGGCCCACCGCAGGCACCCACATCAAGGTGAAGCTGGGAGCGACCAAGGAGGGCAAGCTGACGGCGGCGGAGTGCCGGCTGGTGTACGAAGCGGGGGCCTTTCCGGGATCGCCGGTATTCGCGGGGTGCCGCACCATACTGATGGCCTACGAGATTGCCAACGCCCACATAGAAGGCTTCGACGTGGTGGTGAACGCCCAGAAGGCGACGGCATACCGGGCGCCCGGCTCGCCGGCGGCGGCGTTCGCCGTGGAGTCGGTCATCGACGAGCTGTGCGAAAAGCTGTCCATAGACCCAGTGGAGTTCCGGTTGCGAAACGCGGCCAAAGAGGGAACGCGGGAACCGGCAGGGCCGGTGTTCCGGAGGATTGGGTTTGTGGAAGTGCTGCAGGCGGGCAAGGACCATCCCCACCTTGCTACGCCGGTTGGCGGGCCCAACCGGGGCAGGGGAGTGGCCGCGGGGGCGTGGTACAACGACTCGGGACCGGCCAGTGCGGTGGCCAGCGTCAACCCCGACGGCACAGTGAGCTTGGTCGAAGGCTCCCCGGACATCGGGGGGTCCAGGGCGGTGATGGCTATGCAACTGGCGGAAGTGCTGGGGATAGCCGCGGAGGAGGTCAAGCCGTCGATTGGAGACACCGATTCAATCGGGTTCAGTTCAGGGGCGGGCGGCAGCGGAGTGACCTTCAAGATGGGCATCGCATGTTACGAGGCCGGCATGGACATCAAGCGGCAGGTGGTAGAGCGAGCGGCCAGCATCTGGGAGGTGGACCCGGCAGACGTGGAGTACGACGGCGGAGTGATTGCGCACAAGAGCGACCCGGCGTTGAAGACGACGCTCAAGAACCTGGCGCCGCGATTGAACGGGACCGGCGGCCCAATAGTGGGGCGGGCCGCGGTCAACCCGGGAGGCGTGGGCAACGCCTTCGCCCTGCACGTGGTGGACGTGGACGTGGACGCGGAGACTGGGAAGGTGGACATTCTGCGGTACACGGCCATCCAGGACGCTGGCAAGGCCATTCATCCCGGCTACGTGGAGGGGCAAATACAGGGCGGAGCGGTCCAGGGGATAGGCTGGGCGCTGAACGAGGAATACTACCTGGACGACCAGGGGCACATGCTGAACTCCAGCTTCCTGGACTACCGGATGCCGACCAGCCTGGACCTGCCGATGGTCGATGCGGTAATCGTGGAGGTGGCCAACCCGGGGCATCCCTACGGCGTCCGGGGAGTGGGGGAGGCGCCCATCGTGCCGCCCATGGCAGCCATCGCCAATGCCATCTACGATGCTGTGGGAGTGCGCATGACGCGGCTGCCGATGAATCCGGGAAGCATCCTGGAAGCCCTGTGGGAGAAGGGATAGGCGGGGTAGGCGGTTACCCGCCGGTATCTATGTCTATCAACTGGCGCCTGGCCTTTTTCCCCAACGCCACCAGGAACATGACGCTCTTGCCCTCGGCATGGGGCGAGAAGAACTGGGTTACGCCGTCGTCGTAGAAGGTAAGGCCGGTCGCGCCCAGCCTCAAGGCGTAGGCGGCTAGGTACATTTTTCCAGCTATGGTACTGGCTTCCAGCTGGGCCGCCCGGTATCCCCTGTTGCCGAAACGCTCCAAGACGGTTTGTAGATCGGCCAGAAGGTATATGTTGACGCTGGCGTCGGCGGGCAGTTGCTGAGTGAGGCCAAGATAGCCGGCCTGGTAACGGAACTCCCCCTCGGCCAGCAGCTCCAGGGAACCCAGGCCCCTGTGGTACACGTAGGCCCCGGAAGCCAAGCCGTCCACGGCGTTGACGATCAGGTAGACGTCGTTGAGCGTCGAGCCGGGAGGATTGAGGAAGTCGGCGGGGATGCCTTGGGTAGACTTGTCGAGCACCGTCGATAGCTGCTGCAGCGTTATGGGCTCTTGAGCGAAGTGGCGGGTGGACCCCCTGCGGCGAATGACGGACTCTATCGAATTCCCGGATATTTGTGAGTCTTCAAGTGGACATAAAGTAGTGGCGGGGCAGGAAGGCTGTAGTTGGGGGTCTGACGGATTTGGGACTCGCCAGGAAGCCGCCTCGGCCGGGTCGGTCAAGGAGGAGGCGTCGTGCATCTCGCGTATGGCGGGAAAATCTTTCTCCCTGTCCGAAATGGGAGCCGTTTGGAGGGAGAGGGGGCCGGGTTGGGGCGATGCCGGCGACGGAGCGGAGCCGCACCCCAAGGATGCCAGCGCGACGGCAACTTCACGCCGAGGGTCAAGGTCCAACAGTTCGTTGACTGAGGCGTCGACAAACCCGGCAACGACCTGGGCGGGTACCTCCAAAGCGGAGGACATGGCGAGGGCATTGGCGAGGATGGTGCCGCAGTCCCAAAAGGCATGTCGGTATTCCCTGGCCTGGTACTTGCAGGCGTTGCGCCAGAAGACGTCGGTGAAGACTAATATTGCGGGAGCCTCGGCAACGGTGGGCTCGTTACCGCTGGCTTCTACCGGAAGGCCGCGGTAGTCGCCGCGTCGCAACAGCCTAAGGGCCGAATCGTGGGGTGCGTAGTGATAGACGCCTGCTTCGAGGCCGGGCAGGTCGCCGCACACCAGGTACAGCTCGATGTGGTACAGGGCCCCGGTGCAGGCGGCGGCTCGGAAGAACATGGGTCCCCAGGGGTAGTCAATCTGCTTGGTGATGCCGGCCGAAAAGTGGAGGATGCGGGCGACGGCGTCGATGTCAGGTATGGATACATCAGCAGAAGGCGGGACTGCAGCGGAGACGGCGGACAACGCGGGCATCGCCAACGACTGGGCGGCGGTTGGTAAGGGAATGGGGTCCAAGTGGGTGTAAATCTTGAACGGCAGGGGCTGTTTCCTGGGGTCGAAGGAGTGCCACGGGTCCATCAGGCGGCCATGGGGGTGCTTGGTCCCGTCGTGATAATGCCAGGCGGCTTGTATGTCGCGGTTTGCCAAGGTTCTACTCATAGGTCGAGCCTTCGTTGCTTAGTCGTTGCCACTAATATTCTTCGCAGAACATCTGGATTAGCTGCTTTTCCAGAGGCTCGCTTGCCGCCCAATAGGTCGTCCATTCATCCAGCCTGTTCCAACGACGGCGGTCCTGGGGCAGGTCGTATTCTTGCAACACCCATTCCTCCCATTCGGGAGTCTTGACGACAAAACCCGCTAGCTCGAACCACCACGAAATCCACCACGAGAGATACGCAAGGCCTGGCCCGTCACTCAACTCGTCCCTCACCGCCGCTATGTCCCAATTGTGTTTGCGGAACAAGCCACACCTATCACTGAAGATGGCAGGATCAGAGCGTTCGCTCTGAGGCAGCGATCTGTAGAACTTCTTCACATCCTCTTGTGTCAATGGCTGCCGCGGCGGTGCGCCAGTGAGTTCGGAGGGGTGAGGGAGTTGCCCTATGACGTTCACTCCACGTTCATGCCTTGCGAATACCTCAGGGCAGAACAAGTCCAATAGCTCATCGACCTGAGGTGTCAGCCAGGTGTCAAAACGCTCGTTCCACTGTGCCATAAATTCCTCGTCATAGCGGTTGGGGTCATCAGGCCCGGGAAGAGGGTCGATTTCCGCGTACGCTAAGGCTCCTCCAGCACCATCACGGTATAGCACGTCTGCCGCTGCGTACCTGACACTTTCGATAGATTTCGGGGCAGTCTCGCCCCTGTTGTCGCTACCTTCCGTGCCGGCTGCGTATCGACATGCCTCCAAGACGTCCGCCCCGGCAAAATTGGACCAGTCCAAGCGTATGTCCAGCAACTCTACAAAGGCTTGAATAGGGGGCCTTCGGGCCTTTGTCGCTGACTCAGGATCCCAAGTGATCTCCTCCTGAGCTTCAGCGACCGCTGGATCTACATCCACTTCAGGGTAGGCAGTCCAGGTGCCGAACGGATCCCAAATTCCGAGGTTATGTTGGACGGCCTTGATTTCGCCGGATGCCAGGTCCGTTAGATCATCTGTTACCAGAGTATACCCATCGGATGTAGTGATAACGACCCTAACGTTGGTGAGTGTCTTGTCTGTTGTATTCTCTACCCTCCCAATGAAGCCGTCGGCCCACCCGGGATATGAAAGCACCAGCCGCACTCCGTTCCACACTTCATCGAGGGTCTCGTGCCACTTGTATTGCCGCGGCTGTCCCTGACCGCCTTCGGAGTCGCCCGCTGGGGCCACGGTCTCCCCAACCTGCCCTGATGTCCCTCCGGTGCGGCTCGTCGGGGTCACAGTCTCCCCAGCCTGCTCCGGTGTCCCTCCGGAGACGCTCGTAGGGGACGCGGTTTCGCTGGGCTGCCCTGATGCTCCTCCGGCGTCACTCTTGCCCTCGCTGCAGGCAACCGTCAGCAGCACGGTAAGAACCAAGAGGACTCCGAGGGCCAGGGGGAAAATCTTAGTTTGCCTCTTATTTTCTCTCATGTCCTCCCATTTGGGCCGCTACCGGCAGGGTGTCGCCTGAAACCATGATAGGGCGGGGGTGAAGGTTTGGAAAGGGGCTAGTGTCAGTGGAACGGAGCGGCGGGCGTGGTCCGGAGACGACGTTGGTTTGGCGGGGGCGGGATGACATAATATCGGCCTATCTGCACCAGCATTGACAGCAGGTTTGAAACGCCTTACGCTTGCGGCTACGCCGCCGGGCAACCGGGAGATATAAGGTCCCGATGGGACGATGCCCTGCGGCTCCCAGCCAACGGAACGATAGGGGGGTGACCACATGCCCATGGACTACGGTGCCGAGGCCATAAAGCGGCACCGGGCAAGCCGAGGCAAGGTCACCATGGCTTCCAAGATGGCGGTGGAGACCCTTGAGGACCTGTCCATCGCCTACACCCCGGGAGTGGGGTCGGTATGCATGGCCATCGCCGACGACAGGGCGGAGTCGTTCCAACTTACCAACCGGGGCAACACCGTTGCAGTGGTGACCGACGGCTCGGCGGTCTTGGGCCTGGGCAACATAGGGGCCGAAGCGGCGATGCCGGTGATGGAAGGCAAGGCGATTTTGTTTAAGGGCCTGGCCGACGTGGACGCCATCCCGATTTGCCTGGGGACCCAGGACACCGACGCAATCATCGAGACCGTGCGCGCCCTGGCGCCTAGCTTCGGCGGCATCAACCTGGAGGATATATCCGCTCCCCGTTGCTTCGAAATAGAGGAGTCTCTCCAAGACCTGGGCATTCCGGTGTTCCACGACGACCAGCACGGGACGGCAATAGCGGTGCTGGCGGGGGTAATCAACGCTCTCTTGGTGACCGACCGGAAAATCGAAGACACGAAGTTCGTTTTTGCCGGCGCGGGAGCCGGAGGAATCGCCTGCACCAAGCTGCTGCTGGACTACGGCGCAACCAACGTGATACTGGTGGACAGCACCGGGATCATTTCCAGCAGCCGCACGGGCTTGACACCGATAAAGACTGAGATGCTGGAGATAACCAACCCCGAGGATATTCAGGGGGGCATAGGAGACGCCCTGAAGGGCGCCGACGTGCTCATTGGCCTCTCGGTGGCGGATTCGGTGACACCGCAGATGGTGTCGTCGATGGCGAAAGACCCGGTGGTGCTGGCAATGGCGAATCCGGTGCCGGAGATAATGCCCGAGGACGCCAAGGCGGCAGGCGCGGCGGTGGTGGGCACCGGCCGCAGCGACTTCCCAAACCAGATCAACAACAGCCTGGTGTTCCCCGGCGTGTTCCGGGGGGCGTTGGACTCCCGGGCTCCGAAGGTTACGACGAAGATGAAACTGGCCGCAGGGAGGGCGCTGGCTGCGCTGATACCCGAGCCAACGCCGGGGAAAATCATTCCCTGGTCATTGGACAGGCAAGTGGCCCGCACCGTGGCCAAGGCGGTGGCTGAAGCGGCCTAGGACCGGAGGACGGGCTACGAGGACTGGTGAACCTCGGACATGTCCCCCTCGGCGCCGTTGAGGGCCCCCACGTACAGGTTTACATAAATCCAGATATTTGAGCCCGGCGCGCCCTAACTGCCGCCCTCTCTAAGCTCTCACGCGGTGAACAACGCTCCCGCCACCGAGACCAATGAGCCGAATTCCTGGTCGGCGGGACACTGCTGGTAGGACACCACGCTCCCCTTTGATCCTTGCAGGACGGACAGCATGTGGTAGATGGGGCCTGCGCCGCAGATCCTGGTGGGGTCTCCGTGCTGCCTAAAGTGGTCTGCCAGCAGGGGGGCGCTGCCGGAGCAGGCGACCTGCAGCCATTCCCAGTCCGAGTCATGGATGCCGTCCATGGCCTGGGAGTCCAGGGGAGCGGGATCGCCGAAAGCCGGACCAACGTGGCTGAGGTCGGCGGCGGCCACTACCAGGACCCGAGGGCCGGCAGCGATGTCCGCCAACGCTGCCAGGAAGTCTTGAGCAGGGCCTGAGAACCCAACTTGGGGACTATCGCCGGCGTCTGAGGGTTTGCGCCCAGGTGGGCCGCAAAGGACCGGCAATAAGGTCTTGGGCTGCCTGCCCGCCACGTAGTGAAGCCACACGGCGGCCAACTCGATGGAATGCTCGCCGATGTGGTGGACTTCCTGGGCAAAGGCCTGTTCTTCGCCAAGGATGGGCGACAGCCGGTCCACCAGCTCCAGGTCGGTGGGCAGGGCCCCCCAGAGAGTGGCGTAGCTCTGGCGCGTGAGTGTGAGGCTGTCCGGGGCTCCCGAGTGGTCGGTACCGAACAGTATCACCAGATCTGCTTCCTCCACGGCGGACCTGGCAAGAGGCCAGGTATCGGCGTAGGTGCGCCAGCCCCTGTGGTAGTCGATGTGGGGGCTTATCAACCCTGCCAGGGCGCCGGGGAGTTCTTCGGCTGCTGCTGCGGACTGGGAACAGTAGCCGTCCAGGGTGTTCAGCAACTCATCCGGGTCAGCTTCGTAGGCCCCGCCGGCGAAGGCGGGTTGCCGGGAGGGTTGTGAGCGGTAGGCGGTGACGACTTCCTGAACCGCATTGCGGAAACGCCGGTTGTCCAGCAGGAGGGCCTGGTCCAAATTCTCGATCAGGGACTCGATCTGGCTGGGCGTGAGGTATGCGCTGGACCTGAGGAGAAAGGCCGCCCGGACCTCGTCCAAGTCTCGGGTGCCGTCCAGCAGGGCCAACAGCGGGGCCACAGGCTGGGGCACCACGATAGTCTTGTCACTAAGGCTCAAGGGGTCTTGGACATGGAGCAATCGCTGCCCCTCCCAGTGGAACCAGCGGGGGTTTAGAGGCCGAAGCTTTGGACGTTGGTCAGGCACGTTCAGGCCGGCTTATTTGGCGTCATTTGCCGGGTAGTTAACATAAGCACTCGGCTCGTTGCATTGACTGGGGTCCAGGCCAAGGGCGGCGCCGGGAGAGGCGTTCGCGGCTTCCAGGGCCAGTCCGTTCATACTTCGAGAGCCTCAGCACGAACGGACTGGGGCATGGATTCGGGCGACCGAAAATGCCTACGGACGGGCTGAGACAGGCGTTCGGGCGGTTGAAAAACCCCACAAACGGCCTGAGACGGGCGTCGGGGCGATTGAATGACCGTGATGCGTCGGGCGGGGGTCCTTGACCGGGGTCTGGAAGCGGACGGGAGTGGGGGAGTGGCGCGCTTGGCGGGATTCGAACCCACGGCCTCTGCCTCCGCAGGGCAGCGCTCTATCCACTGAGCTACAAGCGCGTTTTCTAGGTTACCGATGGGGACATCCAGCGCCAAAAGGGGCTGACGCTGGTGCCGAGGGAGGGATTTGAACCCACACATCCGTAAGGACACTGCGCCCTGAACGCAGCGCGTCTGCCATTTCGCCACCTCGGCACGCTGTTAAACGGACTTCCCCGACGGCAAGCCCATGGTGGGCGATGGAGGATTTGAACCTCCGGCCTCCTCGGTGTGAACGAGGCGCTCTAACCACTGAGCTAACCGCCCGTCCGTTGAAATTCAATTATAGGGAGCGGCTATGGGGGAAGCAAGTCCGCGCCGCGCCGCTCCGCGCGCCGGGCGATTGGTCCCGGAAAAGAGTGTTCGGACTTGGGGCCCGGCGAGCCGGGGATTCCGTTTATGTTAACCAATTCCAGTTCGTGTTATTACATAACGTATCTTGTGCGAACCAACTTGTATCTGAAAAGGTCGGCGGGGGGGCGGTTTAGTGGGTCCCGGATGTGTTTCGGTAAGGACCGCGAATGTCGAGCAAACCGCGGTGCGGCGGCCCGGACGCTGGCGGGGCGGGTTGAAGTTGGAGAGTTGTGGGGCGCAACATGGAAACGGCGCGCTGAGAAGCGATTTACAGGGGTTGGAGACCTCGGGATGATATGGGCGTTGAAATGCGTGGCCTACCGGTCTTTTAGTGGAGCAATGACTTCCCGGCCGAAGCGGAGGATGATGTTATCCGGGTCGGGGCCGATGGCAGTTATCAGGAGGGTGTCCACTCCCGCTTCGAAGATGGCGCGGGCCTTGGAACGGCATTCCTCGGGAGTACCGGCTACGGCGAAGCGGTCGGCGAAGTAGTCGGTCAGGCCCAGTTCGTCGGTCAGGGCAGCGTTGCGGGTTGGGCCAAGCTGCTCGTGCTCGGAGGCCTGGTATTGCCGCCGCAGGGCGTGTACGGCCTCCTGAAGCTCCTGGGGGACGTGCTTGCCTTCTAGCGTATAGGCGAAGACGTGGTGTCCGGAGGCGGCCAGGGCCATTTTGATCTCCTGGATGGCGCCGTCGCGGCTCCCGGCTATGTTGCACTTGGCGAAGGCCCATACCCCGACTGTGCCTCGCTCCCGGCCGGCGGACCGCTCACCATGGCGGATGCGGGCGACGGTGTCGGACAGGATGCCGGCGGTGAGGCCGGTGTGGACTATTGCTGCGTCGGCAATTTCTCCTGCCATGGCCAGGGTGCGGGGACCCTCGGCGGCCATGACTATGGGAATCCGAGCGTTGGCCCAGCGCACGTGGGCGGGGCGGCCGCGGTATTCGGCTGTCTCGCCGGCCAGCAAGTCACGAACGGTCTGGACGTAGTGGCGCAGCTCGGCGACCCGGGCAGGTCGCAAGCCCAGGTTGAGGACGGCACTGTCCCCGCTGCCGATGCCCAGGAAGGCGCGTCCGCCGGATAACTCGTTGACCGAGGCGATGGCTGAGGCGGTGACTGCAGGGTGCCTGGTAAGGGAATTGGTGATGGTTGGCCCCAGCATCACCCGTTGGGTGGATGTTGCCACCGTGCTGAGGGATACGTAGAGCTCGCGGAACAGGGATTGGGAGTCGCCGACGCCCACGTAGTCGAAGTCCATTTCCTCGGCCAGCCGGGCGCGTTGGGCCAGGGCCTCAAGGGTGTCGGGCAGCAGGGTGACGCCGAATTTCATATCCAGCCTTCCTTGGGTGGAGCGAGGTAATGGCTGGTCTGGGGCTACCTTTGGCCGGGGTTAATGCCGCCCACGGTCAGAGGGCGGTCCATGGCCATCAACAGGGACTCGGTCTTCCGCAATAGCTGGTCCAGGTTCCAGCCCTTGGCGGCGGAGACTGGTACTGCGGCTCGGGGCTTGGACCAGCCGGGGTCCGTTATGGGACCGCTGTCGCCATCCGGAGGCAGCAGGTCGGTCTTGTTGGCGACCAGCAGCCTGGGGCAGTCGCCCAAGCCCAGGTCCTCCAGGATTCCTTCCACCACAGCAGTCTGCTCATGGACCTTGGGATGTGTTATGTCAACTACGTGGAGCAGCAGGTCGGACTGGGACAGCTCTTCCAGGGTCGCTCTGAACGAGGCCACAACCATGGGGGACAGCTTCTGGATGAAGCCGACGGTATCGGTCAGCAGTAGCTGGTCGCCTGAGGGCAGCCTGATGCGGCGGGTTACAGGGTCCAGGGTGGAAAACAGCCGGTCCCTGGCGTCGACAGAGGCGCCGCTGAGGGCGTTGAACAGGGTGCTCTTGCCGGCGTTGGTGTAACCCACGAGGGTGGCAATTGGGATGCTGGAGCGCTTCCGGCGGCCGATGTACAGGCTGCGGCGGCGCCTGACGCCGTCCAGGTCTTTTTCTATGCGTTGAATTCGCCTGCGCACCAAGCGGCGGTCGGTCTCAAGCTGGGTCTCTCCGGGACCCCGGGTGCCGATTCCGCCCCCCAGCCGTTCCAAGTGGGACCACTGTCCGGCCAACCGGGGCAAGAGGTACTGGTGCTGGGCGAGTTCGACCTGGAGCTTGCCCTCGTGGGTACGAGCGTGGCGGCCGAAGACGTCCAGGATCAGGGCGGTGCGGTCGATGACCTTTACCGCCAGAAAATCTTCCAGCTTGCGCTGCTGGCTGGGGGTAAGCTCATCGTCGAAGATTGCGAGGGAGGCTTGGTGTCGGGCCACGCTGTTCCGAAGTTCCTGGAGCTTACCTGTCCCCAGATAGGTGGGGCTGAACCGCTCTGCGAACTGGGTGACGCGGCCGACGACCTGGGCGCCGGCGGTCTCAGCCAGGTATTCCAACTCGGCCAGGGTATCTTCCAGGCTCCACCCGGTGTCCTGGCCGCGCACCTCGACGCCGACCAGCACCGCCCGCTCCGGTCCAGATTCGGTGGGTATGGAGTTCCTGGCTATGCGGTCAGTCTCCCTTTGGAGAGAGAGTACGGGGGGGCGGTATCCGCCAGCTCTCCAGGCGCCGGCAGCCGGTCTCCACGCGCTCGTCGGGAGTGGTCAGTGAGAGCCGTATGTAGCCTTCGCCATAGGTCCCGTAGCTGGACCCCGGCGTCACCACGATGTCGACGTCCTCCAGCAACCGCGCGGCGAATTCGGCGGAGGTGTAGCCTTCCGGCACGGCGGCCCAGATATACAGGCTGGCCTTGGGCGACGGGGCCCGCAGGCCCAGCTTGGTGAGGGCTTCGACGACCCGGTCACGGCGTTTCTGATAGGCCTTCACGTTATCGGCCACACAATCCTGGGGCCCGGTGAGGGCTTCCATGGCCATTTCCTGGACTGCCTGGGGGATGCCGGAGTCCAGGTTGGCCTTGATCTGGAACAGGGCCTGGATCATGTCGGCGTTGCCCACGGCCATGCCGATGCGCCAACCGGTCATGTTGTAGGTCTTAGAGAGGGAGTGGAACTCTATCCCCACGTCCTTGGAGCCGTCAAGCTGCAGGAAGCTGGCGGGTTGGTAGCCGTCGTAGCCGACCTCGCTGTAGGCCGCGTCGTGCAGGAGGGCGATGTCGTGCTTCCGGCAGAAGGCACTGGCTGCGGCGAGGTCATCCTCGGAAGCGACGGCGCTGGTGGGGTTGTTGGGGTAGTTGAGCCACATGACCTTGGCCTGCCGGGCGGTGTCGGCGGGAATGGCGTCCAAGTCCGGGAGCCAGCCGTTACTTTCGAGAAGGGGCATGACGTGGCTTTCAGCGCCGGCGAACATGGTGCCCACGGCATAGACGGGGTAGGCCGGGTCGGGCACCAGGGCTATGTCGCCGGGATCGAGGAAGCAGAAGGCGGCGTGGCCTATTCCCTCCTTGGCGCCGATGAGGGGCAGCACCTCTTTGTCGGGGTCCAGCTTGACGCCGAACCGCTGGTCGTACCAGTGAGCAATGGCGCGGCGCAATGCGGGCAGACCGTCGGTCTCGGGATAGCGGTGGTTGGGCGGGTCCAGCGAAGCCTGGCGCAGCCTGTCGACAATGGGACCGGGAGTGGGTATATCGGGGTCGCCGATGCCGAAGGTGACCACGTCAGCTCCGGCGGCGCGTTTCTCGGCGATGATGCGGGATATTTCCACGAAGGGATAGGGGGCGAGCTTGCCCAGCCGCTGGGATAGTTTCATTTAGTTGGTCCCCGTAGTTGAAGTGTGTGGGCTCGGCGTTGGCGTCATGCCTGGTCGAATTCTTGGCGAGATATTCCCAAGTCTCGAATTATCTTGGCAATAGTGCCCGACTTCAGGTCTCTTGCTCTCCAATTAGGAATCGTGGTAGTTGCTTGTGTCTTGGTGTTCACCCAAATCTCGTGGGATCCTGAACCCTGACGGTCAAAATCACAGCTTAACCGCCTTAACTTGCTACTAAGTTGGCGGTAATTCATGCCGCGACCATAATCTCTCCTGGGACCGCTGCGCCGGTCGAATCGACTGCCAGTGACTCCACGTCTTGAGGCAGCGGAATTCCCCTTTCGTGGTAGGACTCTATAAACGCTTCGGCAACGCCTTGGACATATTCCAATACCTGTGAAGGAGTCTCTCCCCAAGCGCGACAACCGGGCAGTACTGGCACTTCGGCCATAAACAGGTCGTTGGTGTCCTCGGAGGGCTCGTAGAGCACTATCGGCAGTTTATACAGCTTCATGGCCTGCTTTCCCTGTGTCAGGAGCTAGTGGGGGGCGTTCCATTCCCCACTGAAGACCTCTACGGCGTCGCCTTGCAGCAAGACATCGCTCGAGCCGTCCCAATCGATGTTCAGAACGCCGCCGGGCAATATTATGTCAATGGGTCCGCGGCTCATGGCGTGCAGATCGCAGGCCACGGCGATGGCGCAGGCGCCGGTGCCGCAGGCCATTGTCTCTCCCGATCCCCGTTCCCATACCCTGGCGGTGGCGGTTACGTCGCCGTTCATATGGACTATCTCAAAGTTGACCCGGTTGGGAAAGATGGGCAGATGCTCCACCTTAGGGCCTATGACGTGCAGCGGAAACTCATCCACAGGTTGCTCCAGGAAAGCCACAGCATGGGGATTGCCCATGGAGACGAAGGTGAGGGCCAGGTCTATGCCGTCCACACGGCAGGGGTAGTCCAGCACCGGCCCCCGCTGGTAGTCCCCGGCAGGCTCCAAGGCGACGGGGATGTCCGGCGGATCGAGGGCCGGAACGCCCATGGCCACCGTGGCGCCGGTGACTATATCACCTTGGTAGATGGGCTCTATGGTACGAACTCCGGCTAAGGTCTCGACGTTGAGGGACTGGACTCCGGCTGCCACCAGGCCGCGCTCTATAGCGTACTTGGCAAAGCAGCGGATGCCGTTGCCGCACATTTCGCCCTCTGATCCGTCGGCGTTGAACATGCGCATCTTCAAATCGGCTAGGTCGGACTCGAGGACCAGGATTATCCCGTCTCCGCCAACGCCAAAATGACGGTCGCTCATCCGCCGCGACAGGCTGGGCCAGTCTTCGTCCATGCCCCTGGCGTCAATGTAGATATAGTCGTTGCCGGCGCCGTGCATCTTGGTGAATTTCATAGTTCGTCCTCTTGGGAAGTGTGCGGGCCTATTCTACCATAGCAGGTACGGCTGGATAGGAAGTCAGCTACCAATGCGGCGGCCTGTGCAGCCACGCCTGGGTCTGAGCTGTCGAGCCAGTTGATTCTGGGGTCTTGAAGCTTGAACCAAGTATATTGACGGCGGGCCAATCTGTGGGTCTGAAACTTGGTCCGCTGCACCGCTTCTTCGAGGCTGGCCTCACCGGCGACGTGCTGTCCCAACTCCCGGTAGCCGGGGCTGGACAGCGGCCCCTGGCCCAACTGGTAGCCCTGGGTGGCCAATCCCCGGACTTCTTCCAACAGACCTGATGCCTGCATCAGGTCAACGCGCTGGTCTATGCGCCGGTAGAGTTCCTCGCGGGACATGGTCAACCCGATGATTAACGTGTTGTCCAACGGGCGGCGTTCTCGTTCAGGGTTGGCGCCGGGCGGTTGCCGGAAGTGGTGCACCTCCAGCGCACGGACTACGCGACGCAGGTTGCGCGGGTCCAACTGGGCAGCCCTATCCGGGTCGGCCAATTGCAGTTGCCGGTATACAGACATCGGGCCGTTGCGCTGGGCCTCTTCCAGCATGGCCAGGCGGAATTGGGGCTGGGGGGCCGCGGCTGGGACTTGCCAACCTTCGAGTAGCCCCCACACGTATTGGCCGCTGCCGCCGGCGACGACGGGCAAGCGGCCGCGGCCATGGATGTTATCTATGGCTGCCGTTGCCCTGTACAGGAAACAGGCCAGGTTGAAACTTTCGCCTGGGTCGCAGATGTCCAGGAGGTGATGGGGGGTCTGCTCTTGCTCGTTGGGAGAGGGCTTAGCCGTCCCGATGTCCATGAGCCGGTAGACCTGGCGGCTGTCGGCGTTGATTATTTCGCCGTCGAAGCGGTGTGCCAAGTCCAGGGCCACTCGCGACTTGCCTGAGGCCGTGGGGCCTACGACGAAGACTACCGGAGAGGCGGCCTTTGGGGGCTCGCGATTGGTGAAGGACATAGGCAGTGGTTGGAACCGGTCTATTTCTTGGCTTCGGCAGTCGCCCTGGCAATCTCAACGAACTGGTCGGCTTGGAGACTAGCCCCGCCGACCAGGGCGCCGTGAACGCTGTCCAACGCGGCGAACCCGGTGATGTTGTCCGGGTTGACGCTTCCTCCATACAGCAGCGGCGTCTCGCCGGCGGCTTCGGGGTGTAGGGACTGCAGGGTGTCCGCAATCACGCCGCCCATCATTTCGGCGGCGATTTCCGGCGTTGCGGCGCGGCCGGCGCCTATGGCCCAAACCGGCTCGTAGGCCACCACCAAGCCCGTTATGTCAACTATGCCGGCAAGGCCGGCGCGCAACTGTTGGCTGACCACCGACCCGGCTAGGCCCGCCTCGCGTTGGTCCAAGGACTCGCCGACGCAGAGGATGGGCTTGAGGCCGTGCTGGAAGGCTGATCGGACTTTCAGGCTAATCAACTCGTCGTCTTCTCCGAAGAGTTGGCGCCGTTCAGAATGGCCCAGGATAACGTAGTCGCAAAGGCCCTGCAGCATGGTTGGGGCGATTTCGCCGGTGAAGGCTCCAGCCTGCTGATAATACATGTTCTGGGCGCCAACTTTGATTTGCGAGCCCTTTACCGCATCCCTGACCGCGGCCAGGGCGGTGAATGGAGGGCAGAGCAGAATTTCCGCGCCGGAGATGGCTTCTGCAGCCTCACGAATACCGGTAGCGAGGGCCGCGGCCTCGTCCAGGCTGGTGTTCATCTTCCAGTTGCCGGCAATCAGCGGCTTTGGCACCGGTCGTTCCCTCGCCAGAAACTAGGGGCCGAACTTGGTGAGCTTGCCGGCATGGGCAAGGGCCAAGAGCATTATCTGGGTGGCCGGTATGCGGCCTACGGAGCCCTGTGCGCAATGTTTTTCGTCAAATGCGGGAACGCCTTCGCCTCCGGTCCAACGGGAGTGAAGCATAAAGGGGACGGGATGCCAGCTGTGGCCGGCCAAAACAGCCGGGGTCGAGTGGTCTCCCGCAACCATAAGCACGTCAGGCTCTAAGTCCCGGATTTGAGGGATGAAGGGGTCCAGGGCTTCCAAGGTCTTGACCTTGGCGTCGAAGTCGCCGTCTTCCCCAGCAGCGTCGGCGGGCTTGTAATGAATGAAGAAGAAGTCGTGGCTATCGAAGCATTGCCGCAGCGTCTCCACCTCGTCGGCGAAGGTGCGGCCGGTTGGAATCACCTTCATGCCCGCCACGGTGGCCAGACCCCGGTACATGGGATAGGCGGCGATAGCCGCGGGGTCCAGGCCGTATACCTGGCCCATTGGCGGTAGGCTGGGCAACTGGGCAAAGCCGCGGAGGAGGACCATGTTGGCGGGTTCTTCCTCGGCCAACAACACCCGCGCTTGGGACACGAACTCGTTGACCAGGTCAGCAGCGCGCTGGGCCTGGGGTTCCAGGGGCTTTACCGGTAACGGGGCCGCTCCCAATACCTGGGGGTCAGTCTCGGACAGGGCCTCAGACAGGCCGTCTCCCCGCAGGCGGAGTACGAAACGGTAGTCCTGGACGGGATAAACGTCCAGGTCCACGCCGTCGATTTCAATACGGTCCAGGCGACTGCACAGGGGCCTGCTGAGCTCCGTTGCGATGCGCCCGGCCCTCCTGTCCACCAGATCCCCCGCAGCGTCAACGGTGCAAAAGTTGCCGCGGGCGGCCAAGTCCCCGTCTCTTAAGTCCACGTCTATGCCCAGGGCCTCCAGCGCCCCGCGGCCGATCATGTGCTTGAGAGGGTCGTACCCGAAGAGGGCCAGGTGGCCGGGTCCGCTACCTGGGGTGACGCCGGGCAGAACAGGGGTGGTAAGGCCGCAGGCGCTGACACCGGCCAGTGCGTCCAGATTGGGGGTGTCGGCCTGCTGCAGTTCCGACTTGCCGGTGTCAGGGTGAGGGAGGCCACCAAGACCGTCCACCACCAACATGACAATCTTAGATGGCGTCGAGGTATAGGAGTCCCGTAATACTTCCAGGTCGATCATAACTTGTCCTTACGTACAATAACTTGGCCGGCGCTAACCCTGGCAGGAACGAACCGGCCCATTTCTTCACACATCGGGCAAGGCTGCTATGCCTGGGAGTTCCTTGCCTTCCAGGAACTCCAGGGATGCTCCGCCTCCGGTGGAGACATGGGTCATTTTGTCTGAGAGGCCCAGTTTTTCTACGGCGTCCGCGGTGGAGCCGCCGCCGACAACCGTGACTGCATCCGTTAGTCCGGCGAGAGCCTGGGCTACGGTGCGGGTGCCCTGTTGAAACCTGGGCATTTCGAACACTCCCATCGGCCCGTTCCAGATGACGGTCTTGCACTCTCCCAAGGCCTGGGAGAACCGTTGCGCCGTTGAATCACCTATATCCATTATGAACCAACCGGCCGGAACTTTGTCGACTGGAACGACTTTGACCTCAGCCGGGTCGGGGTCGAACGCGTCGGCAATCACGACGTCGGTGGGCAGGTGCACCTGGGCGCCGATGTGCTTGGCCCGGCCGATGATTTCGGCGGCAAATTCCAGCTTGTCGTGTTCCAACGACGATGACCCGGTAGGATAGCCAACGGCGTGGAGGAAGGTGACCGCCATGCCGCCGCCGATAAACAGATGGTCCAGCTTGTCCAGTAAATTCTCCAACACCTGAATTTTATCACTGACCTTCGCACCTCCCATCAGCGCGGCAAGGGGCGCCCCACCTTCCCTCACGGCAAGGGCTTGCCCCAGGGCTTCGACTTCCTTCTGGACCAACAGACCCATGGCCGACGGGAGCAGGCCGGAAACTCCGACGGTGGATGCGTGGGCCCGGTGGGCCGCGCCAAAGGCGTCCATGACGAAACAGTCTGCCAGGGAAGCAAGGGCCGCGGCAAAGGCGGGGTCGTTTTGTTCTTCCTCGGGATGGAACCGGAGGTTTTCTATCAGCAGCAACTCGCCGGGGCCAGTAGATGCCACGGCGGCCTGCACGTCTGGGCCGGTACAAGTGGGAAAGTTGCGAACCGGCCGGTCCAATAGCTCTGCCAGCCGGTCTCCCACGGGCGCCAACCGGAGGGACTCGACGACCTTGCCACCCGGCCGGCCAAGGTGGGAACACAGGACTATCCGGCAGTTTCTCTCGATCAAGTGACGGACGGTGGGCAGCGTTGCTCTAAGGCGTTGGTCGTAGGCGGCAATTCCCTCGACACCCAGTTCAATGGGGACATTGAAGTCGGCCCTGACCAGGACACGCTTGCCTTCAACGTTTAGGCTGGAAAGAGGCCGCTTAGCCATGGCCCCTAATGGTCATCCAGACCCCAGCGCCGCCTGGGCTCACAGGGCGCCGTCCAAGGCCAATTGCGCCAGATCACTGAGGATGTCTTTCCCCTGAGCGTCTAGTCCAGCCTCGTCGATGCTTGCCAGGGCTTGGTCGGCCAATTCCTTGGCCTTGTCGTCGGCGTACGAGCGGGAATCGGTCTGGTCCAGGACTTCCACCAAGCGCGCGGCGTCTTCCGGTTCCAGTACCCGCTTCAAGTAGATGTTCCCTAACTCCCGCTTTGTTGCTACAGGGGCAGTCTCCAAAGCGTGGATGAGCGGCAGGCTCTTCTTTTTTTGCAAAACGTTGCTGGCAGTCATGGCGTCGCCTTGACGCCCCCACAGGTCCCGAATGTCCCGGCTAATCTGCCACGCCATGCCCAACGTGGCGCCGAAGTCCCGGAACCGGGCGCAGCCGTCCCGGCCGACCCCGGCGGCCAGGGCTCCGGACTCGGCTGAGCAACCGGTAAGGGCGCCGGTCTTGCGGCGGACCATGTCGAGGTAGTCGTCGGCGGTGACCAGGATACGGTCCTGAAACTCAAGGTCCATGTACTGTCCCTCACACAGGACCAGGCAAGCCCTGTCCAGGGACTGGACGGCCTGCAGCACCTGCTGAGGGGGAATGCCCCGTTGCGCCAGTCGCATGGTGGTGGTACGGCCCAAGGCGTGGAGGCCGTCGCCGGCGTTGATGGCTTGGGCAGGGCCCCACACCCACCATATGCTGGGGCGGTCGACCGCGTCGGGCCTCCCAGATTGCACATCGCCGTGGACCAAGGTGAAGTTGTAAACCAACTCGATGCCGGCGGCAGCGGGCAAGGCAGAACTGAAGTCTCCGGACAGCGCTTGGCAGGAGGCCAGGGCCAGGATGCTGGGGAAGTGCAAGGGGGCCAAGCTGTCCCGAGGGTTTCCTTGCTCGTCGGCCCAACCCAGGTGGTAGCGCAGGACATCGTAGAGGAAACCCTGGCGAGATGAGAAAACATCCCTGAGTTCTTGGTCCAAGGCGTTTCTGTACGAATCGTAGCTAGCGAACACTGCGGGTCAACCGGCTCCTATTAGGTCTGTCATCAGGCGACTTTGGCATGGAGGGTTTTGATAGGGCTTCCCCAGACTTCACTAAACTGCGCCTCCGACTATCACCAGCGCTATCAGCACTCCGACCAGCCACGGCAGGCATCCGGAACGGCCCACGCCAAAGGGGGTGCGCCTTTTGGTCCGGCGGCGCTGGTCGCAATCTACACACGTGCAGGCAGGCGGATGCTCGCTGTACCAGTTGGGACGTTTGGCCATCGTTATTCCAGGGCGGCCAAGACGTTTTCCAGGCTAATGGCGCCCTCCCGTATCAATTGAGGAAAGTCGCCGGTGACGTCGACCACGGTGGATGCCGTTCCCCGGGGAGGCGGGCCTGAGCGCATTATGTAATCTACCCGGCCGCCCAATTGCGAGTCCAGCGCGTCCAGGGAGAGCAAGTCAGGCCCTCCGCTGAGATTGGCGCTGGTGCCGGTCACAGGGCCCTGCAGTTGGCGGGCAAGGGTCAGAGGCACGCGGTGGTCCGGCATCCTCACCGCCACGGTGTCCCTTCCGCCGGTCACCAAGTCGGCGAGGCTGTCCATCCTGGGCAACACCAAAGTCAACGGGCCGGGCCAAAACCGGGCAGCCAAACGACTGCCGATGCCGGTGAAGCGGGCGACCATCTCGACCTGGTCTGTGGAGCTCACCAAAACGGGGAGGGCCAATGCTGCCGGGCGGCCCTTGATGGAGAAGAGCCGTTCCAAAGCGGCTATGGAGAACACGTCGGCGCCCAAGCCGTATAGGGTGTCGGTGGGGAATACCACCACCCCGCCGGCTTTCAGGAGCTTTACCGCCTGTTCGATGTCCTCTTCTGCCCGGTCATCGGCGACCGGAACGTTTTTCTGCATCGGGCTCCGGCGTTGACACGCCTGTTCCTCCTTGGCGAGTATAACACAGCGCACCCCGCCAAGAGACCAATCACGAGTTGGCACTGCGCTATACTCGCCAAGGCATCCCGGCTATAATACCCGCAACCTCGCGGATGCCGCGCTACTCACGTTGCAGGGAGGCCCAGCCACGCCTGAAGAAAAGCTAGACCCAGGCCGACGAGTTGCCGCCAGCGATGACCTCGAGGTATCGGCGTACTTGGAAATCGCCAAGAGCCTGGAAGGTCTGGGCTCGGAGGCGGCCGACGGCCCGCAGACGGTCAACGAAGGGATCGCCGTCGTAGATTTCGGTTCCCAGTACAGCCACCTGATCGCCCGTCGAGTGAGGGAGCTAAAGGTCTATGCAGAGATAGTGCCGGCTTCCGCCTCGTGGGAGTCGGTGGAGCGGATGAATCCCCGGGGCGTGATTTTGTCGGGAGGCCCGGCCAGCGTCTACGAGCCCGGGGCGCCGTTGGCGCCGGGATGGGTCTTTGACCGGGGATTGCCCGTCCTGGGCATCTGCTACGGGATGCAGGCGCTGGTGCACCAACTGGGCGGAAAGGTGGCGCCTGGGCTCAAACAGGAGTTCGGGTCGGCAATCCTGCACCAGGAGACTGCCGAAGCTCCGATATTCCACGGACTGCCGCCGTCGCTGCAAGTGTGGATGAGTCACGGCGACCGGGTGGAGCAGCTTCCCCACGACTTCACGTCCCTGGCATACACTGAGAATTCCCCGGTGGCGGCCATCGGAGACGGCGAGAAAATATTCGGGCTGCAGTTCCATCCGGAAGTGCGCCATACACCGATGGGCCAGACCGTCCTGGAGAATTTTCTCTTCCGGGTATGCTCTTGCGACGGCTCGTGGACTCCCGGCAACTTTGTCAATGACTCTATCAAGAGGGTCCGGAAACAAGTGGGTGATGGCCGGGTGATATGCGCTTTGTCGGGCGGAGTGGACTCGGCGGTGACGGCCGTCTTACTGCACAAGGCCATCGGCGACCAACTGACGTGCATCTTCGTCAACAACGGGCTATTGCGGCTGGAAGAGGCGGAACGGGTGCAAGCCACGTTCAATCGCAATTTGGGATTGAACCTGGTGTATACCGACGCCTCGAATAGATTCCTGGAGCAGCTTGCCGGCGTGACAGACCCGGAGACGAAACGCAAGGTCATCGGAGAGGAGTTCATTCGGGTGTTCGAAGACGTTGCGTCGGAGTTGGGCAAACCCGATTTCCTGGCGCAGGGAACCCTGTATTCAGACGTCATAGAAAGCGCGGCATCCGACAGCAGCGCTTCGGCGCGCATCAAGACCCACCACAACGTGGGCGGGTTGCCGCAGCACATGAAGCTAAAGCTGGTCGAGCCATTGCGTTACCTGTTTAAAGACGAAGTCAGGGAAGTCGGCATGGAATTGGGACTGCCGGTGGAGATGGTGAACCGTCAACCCTTCCCCGGTCCCGGCCTCGCGATCAGGGTGATCGGCGAGGTGACCAAAGAGCGGCTGGACATGCTGAGACGCTGCGACTGGATAGTCATCGACGAGATCAAGGCGTCCAACCTGTACGACCAGCTTTGGCAGAGCTTTGCGGTGCTCAGCGACAGCAGGACCGTGGGTGTGATGGGGGACTACAGGACATACGGGAACGTCTGCGCCGTCCGGGCGGTGACCAGCGACGACGCCATGACGGCCGACTGGGTCAGGCTCCCCTACGAGGTACTGGCGCGCATCTCCAACCGGATAGTCAACGAGGTTCCCGGGGTCAACCGAGTGGTGTACGACATTACCAGCAAACCTCCGGGGACCATAGAGTGGGAATAGCGGCCAACTTGGGCGAACGGCGGTCACCGCCGGTGACGTTGGACCCTCCCCGAAATTCCCGATGTGCGATACAATATCGCTGCTCTGACGCCTAGACGACTTTGCCGCCGACAGCAGCATCCATGAGCCAACCGGAAGTCCTCACTTGGAGCCTGCGGCCTGCGCGTCGGCTTAGGGATGATGTCCAGGAGAATAATTTTTCCTGCGCTGCGGCGCTAGAGATTGGTTCCGCGGAGCTCGGTGACCTTCCGGGTTGTTGCGGAAGTCGCTTAGAAAGTTCGAGAATGTTCGCCAGGTGAACAGGCGGGAGATTGGATGATGCAGTGGCGGGAATCGCTCTCCGCGTTGAAACAAGAGTTGGAACGGGTACGGCCGGTGCGGCAAAGAGAAGCGGCGGAGGCCGAGGAAAAATTGCGCCGCGAGCGCCAAAACCTGGCGGACCTGGCGGGGTCCTTGGGAATTGGGGCGTTGCTGGCAGACGTCAACAGCAGGATATTGGACGGCCAAGGCGAACTGGAGAGCATCGTTTCCTGGGAACCGGACGAGGATGTCGATGGGGAAGACGGGCTGGATGCTCTCGACGTGTTCGATGATGGCGACGAGGACCAGTACGACGCGATTACCCACGCGCTGTCGTGGGAGGAGTTTGGAGACCGGGAGATAGAGGTCGAACTGGTCTTGGCAGAGGACGGCGCTTCCATTCTCGTCAACGGGGTCGAGGTCCGCCCAGAGCGGGAAGCCCTGGAGGTGGCGTTGTTGGAGGCGATTCGAGACGAGTTGGAACTTTAGGCTCTAATACTGAGGAGGTAAAGTCGATGCCCTTAGTCGGTTTGGTAATGGGGAGCGCCTCGGATGAACATTTGATCCAGGATACCATCAAGACCCTGGAGCAAATGAAAATCGACTACGAAGTCCGCGCCCTGTCGGCCCACCGCACCCCGGAGCGGGTCCGGGAGTACGCCCTGTCAGCCCGGGAGCGGGGGATAGAGGTTTTCATTGCGGCGGCCGGCGGTTCTGCGGCGTTGGGCGGAACGCTGGCGGCGTGGACAACGCTTCCGGTCATTGGGATTCCGCTCACCTCCAGCGACCTCAATGGAATTGACTCGCTGCTAAGCACGGCCCAGATGCCGCCTGGGATTCCCGTGGCCTGCGTGGCCATCGGCAATTGGGGCGCCCGTAACGCGGCCTACCTGGCGGCACAGATCCTGGGCCTCAAATACGACGAAATCAGGCAGGCGTATGAGGACTACCGGCAGCAACTACGGGAACGGTAGCCTGCCTCCCGCGGTGCTCGTCGACTTCGACGACACCTCGGCGGAGCAAAACGTTGCCGAGCTATTGCTGAATCACTTTGGCGGCCCTACTTGGAAGGATACCCGTGAGCAGCTGCTGTCCCGGGAACTGACTCTCAAGGAGTACCAGGAGATTGTCTTCCGGGACATCCGGGCAGACCGGGCGGCCATGCAGGCTTATGTCAAGCAGAACGCTACGCTGCGGCCCTTCTTCGGTGAGCTATGGTCGTATTGCCGTTCTCATGGGTTCCCCATGGCCATCGTGAGCCTTGGCTTGGACTTTTATATCGAGGCGCTATTGGAACAATACGGGTTCGCCGAAGTGCCAGTGTTTGCAGTCAACACCGAATTCACCCCCCAAGGCATCAGTTTCGAGTACCGCCATGCCCGGCCTGGGCAGGAGAAATTGGGAATCTCCAAGGGGTTAGTGGTGGACCGGTACCGGGAACAGGGACATTGCGTCTTCTATGCCGGCGACGGTATGTCGGACTTCGAAGCGGCGGACCGGGCGGACGTGTTGTTTGCTCACCGTAGGTTGGCCACGGAATGCGCCAGGCGCGACATACCATTCCATCCGTTTACGGACTTCGAGGACATGCTGCTGGCCGTGAAGGAACATTCGTCCAATGGCCTGGGTCCAGACTCGACTCGGTCCGGCAATCCTGGGAAGGGGCAGGCCGGCCGTGATTGAACGATATTCCAGGCCGGCCATGAAAAAGGTGTGGTCGGACGAGAACAAGTACCGGAAGTGGCTCGACGTGGAGCTGGCGGCCTGCGAGGCCTGGACCGACGAGGGGGTGATCCCGGAAGAGGACATGGCCCGGTTGCGGCAGGCCGAGTACAACCACGACCGCATGATGGAGGTCTTCGAGCAGACCCGCCACGACGTCACTGCCTTTCTTACGTCCGTCACTGAAGGCTTGGGTCCAGAGGGCCGGTGGCTGCACCTGGGGCTAACGTCCTCGGATGTTCTGGACACTGCGACCGGTCTCCAGCTAACCGAGGCCGGAGCCCTGTTGCTGCAAGACATGGACGACGTTTTGATGTCGTTGCGGGGTAGGGCGGTGGAGCACAAGGACACCATAATGATGGGGCGCACCCACGGTGTTCACGCCGAACCCATCACCTTCGGGCTGAAGCTGGCGCTGTGGTGGGAGGAAATGCGGCGCCAGAGGGCCAGGCTGGTTGAGGCGTTGGAGAGCGTTCGGGTGGGCAAGATATCCGGAGCGGTGGGCACCCACGCGACGGTGCCGCCGTCGGTAGAAGAGAAAGCGGGCCAGCGCCTGGGTCTCCAGATGGACCCGGTGTCGAACCAGGTGGTGCAGCGGGACCGGCATGCCCACTTCGTGATGACGTTGGGCCTCATCGCGGCGTCGCTGGAAAAGTTCGCCACAGAGATTCGCACCCTGCAGCGCACCGAACTGCACGAGGTGGAGGAGCCGTTCGGCCAGGGACAAACGGGTTCGTCGGCCATGCCCCACAAGCGTAATCCCGAGTTAACCGAACGCATCTGCGGCCTTGCCCGGCTGATTCGCGGCCACAGCGTGACTGCACTGGAAAACGTGGCGTTGTGGGGAGAACGGGACATCAGCCATTCCTCTGCGGAAAGAATAGTGTTTCCCGACTCGTGCCTGGCCCTGGACTACATCCTGAGCATCTTTGACCGCGTCATCAGCGGTTTGAGGGTCTTCCCGGACCGGATGTGGGCAAATATGGAAAGCAGCCGCGGCGTTATTTTCAGCCAGAGGCTTCTGTTGGCCTTGGTGGACCAGGGGCTCGCCCGGGAAACGGCTTACAAAATAGTGCAGAAGAACGCCGCCGCCAGCTGGGACAAGGGCCAGGACTTCCGAGATCTGGTCAAATCCGATGACAAGGCCTTGGCGTACCTGTCCAAGGAGCAGATCGAAGAAATATTCGACTACGGCTATTACACCCGTTACGTGGACGACACCTTCCGGCGGCTGGGGCTGTCGGAGGCGCAGGCCGCCTCGTGACGGGGTAACTATTGAACGTTCGATGGACCTGAGCACATATATGGTCGGAGGAACCTCACTTGCCTGAATCGAGACGCCGCCGGAGGCGCGGCCAAGCTATTCCCAGGGGCGTTAGGTCCGGCGGTTCCCTGACTGAATCCAGGCCCGCCAGGAAAAAGACCAACAAGCTTTACCTTGCGGCCTCGGCCATCGTCGCCGTGCTTGTGATAGCCGGATTCGCTGTTGGAGGCATTCCCCTGGGCGGGGGAGGTCCCCAGGTATCGGGGGTCGGCGAGTATAGCGAGTACCAGGACGGTATCGGAGTCGAACAGGAGCTGATGCCAACCTTAAACCACGTACCCGAAACCCAGACGGTGGACTACAACACCACGCCGCCTACGTCGGGCGACCATTGGGAATTCTGGGCCCGCTGTGGCTTCTATGAGGACGTCCTGCCCGACGAGTTGATCGTGCACAACATGGAGCACGGCAACATCATCGTCAGCTACAACCTGCCCGACCAAGCCGACGTGGCGCAACTCAGGGAGTTCATGGACGGTTTTGATCTGGCGCCCGATTGGACGGTTACGCGCTTCTACGAAAAGATTCCAGAGGGAACAGTGGCCCTTACCACGTGGGGCGTACTGGACACCATGCAGGGGGTGGACGGAGACCGGATAGAGAGATTCATCCGGGCCTACGCCGGCACGTTGAGCCCGGAGTTTCCCGGCCGCGGCGCTCCCTGCACCAACAGCGGGGTTATGAGCTAACGCCGGAAGTGGCGAAGAGAGCGCCCACTATCCTGGGTGGCTTGCAGATGTATCTGGCAAGAATAAACGTGACGCTGAAGCCGGGGGTCAACGACCCCCAGGGACAGACTGTTTTGGCAAGTCTCAGGCAGCTGGGGTTTGGGTCAGTCGACGACGTCAGGATGGGCAAGTACATGGAGGTCAGGGTCGACGAGACGGACCTGGGCCGGGCGCAGGACCTGGTGGCCGGAATATGCGACAAGCTCTTGGCTAATCCGGTCATCGAAGAGTACCGCTTCGACCTGGAAGAGATTGCCGCCGTGCAAGGCCCACAAGGCAGCTGATACCGGGAGCCAGGCCCTCAACCTGTCCCACCTGTCCCCTTGCTATAATCAATAGACGCGTTCCTCTTTTCGCGCGTAATGCCGTGGGGGTGTAGCTCAGGGGGAGAGCACCTGCTTTGCACGCAGGGGGCCAGGGGTTCAAATCCCCTCACCTCCACCGTTGTTTACATGTAGTGGTCAGCCATCGGGAGAACCAGGAGTTTCAACGTCGGGGACTAGCGGTGGCAGCGATCTTGGTGGGGCTGTTAATGCTCTTAGTCGCGTCTTCGTGCGGAGTTGCCACCGAGCGCCCGGATAAGGTTCCATTACCATTTAGCGCGGTTAGCGCAGGGTGGTTTCATAGTTGCGGAATTCTTGAAGATGGAACTGCGGTCTGTTGGGGCTTCAACGAAAGTGGCCAGGCCGTGCCTCCGAAGGGTGTATTCCTGCAGCTCAGCGCGGGGAGACATCACACATGCGGCGTGTTGGAAGACGACTCAATCGCCTGCTGGGGCCGTGACGAGTATGGAGAATCCACACCCCCTATGGACGCGTTCCAGTCGGTGGCTGTCGGATTGGCCCACACTTGCGGTTTAACGATTGAAGGCGAAATCCGGTGTTGGGGTGCCAATGGCCTAGGACAGTCTGATCCACCCACCGGAGTTTTTACTTGGGTCCATGCAGGCTGGAATCACACGTGCGGAGTCCGGGAACACGGGTCAATCGCCTGCTGGGGAAGTGAGAGGATCGCCTCATTTCCGGTCCCGGAGGGCATCTTTCGCACAGTGAGCCTGGGGGCGAATCATGGATGTGGGCTGACTGAGGAGAATTTGGCAGTCTGTTGGGGAGTGTGGGCGTATCAGCCGCCCGTGCCGTCGACTAAGTTTGTATCGCTGAGTGGCGGCAGCCCCAACTGCGGAGTGCTAGAGGACGGTTCAGTCTCTTGTTGGGGCCTTGAACCGTATTACGACTACCGAGATGAGCCCCCGATTGCTACTCCGGTCGGCGGTGTTGATGCATTCGCTCCGGTCATGGCTGAGTTGGACACAGGAGTCTTTGCGTGGCAAGACTACCAAGGTTCCTTCTGGGAAGGTGAATTCCGGTCAGTCAGTATTGGGCTCAGTCATGCTTGCGGACTCCGCTTAAACGGCTCCTTAACGTGCAAAGGCCAGAACCACCATGGCCAGGCCAGCCCACCTCAAACGCCATGACCTTCTCGGCGCTCCCCCCGATGGGGTTCGCGCGTCTCACCCGCAACAGACGAAATGTGCAGCAATTCGAAGGGTCGCCGGCCGGTTCAGCCCGCCAGGAGCACTTAAGCGATCGTGACTATGTATAATGACGGCCAAGCTGCCATATTCCGGAGTTTGATTTGCAGGAACAGACGGTCCTAATCGTCGAGGACGAGGAAAACCTTCGCGAGGCGCTGAAGTACAACCTGGAACACTCAGGGTATCAGGTCGTTACCGCCGCCGACGGAGGGGCGGGGCTGGAGATTGCCAGGGAAAGCGACCCGGCGCTGGTCATCCTGGACATCATGCTCCCCACCCTGGACGGCCTGGAGGTTTGCCGGCTGCTGCGAAGGACAAGCGACGTGCCGGTGCTGATGCTGACGGCCAAGACCGAGGAAGTGGACAGGGTTGTGGGACTGGAGATGGGCGCCGATGACTACGTGGTGAAGCCCTTCAGTATGCGCGAGCTGCTGTCCAGGGTCCGGGCCATCCTGCGGCGGCCCCGCAGCGGGCGCATGGCTGCCTCGGGGGCCACCGTCATCAAGTCGGGGGCCCTGGAACTGGACCTGACCGGCCACGCGGTCAGCCGGAAGGGGCGGCAGATCGACTTGAAGCCCAGGGAGTTCGATCTCCTGGCGCTGTTGATGGCCAATAAAGGAAGGGTCTACACCCGACGCCAGATCCTGGACCAAGTGTGGGAACAGGACTACATCGGCGATACCAGAACAGTCGACGTCCACGTCCGGTGGCTAAGAGAAAAAATCGAGTCCGACCCCAGCAGTCCCCAGAGCATAGTCACGATTCGAGGGGTGGGATACAAGTTTCAAGAATGAGACTGCCCCATTCTCAGACGTGGTGGGACACTCTTCTAGAAGGTGTAACGTAAGGTGGACTGGCTAATCGCTACCATTGTGTTGGCAGTGCTCGGCGCAGCCCTTGTATCGGTGCTGCTGGGGTACATTTTGGCCCGCCGCACGTTCCGTTCCGTTCGTGAAGTCACCCAGGGAGTCCGGCGCATTGCCCAGGGCGACTTGGACCACCGGGTGTCTACGATATCCAGGGACGAGATCCGGGAACTGGCCGAGTCTTTGAATTCAATGGCGGAGACGCTCCAAACGACTATCCAAGAACTGTCCACCGAGCGCAACAGGCTGTCTACCGTGTTGGAGGTCATGGCGGACGGGGTAGTGATGATCGGGCCCGATGGAGAAACGCAACTGATCAACCCGATAGCCGTAGACCTTCTTGGAATAGAAGACCAGGACCCGCGGGGACGGCGGTTTATTGAGCTGTCCAGGAACCACGAGCTGCACCAGATGATTGCCCAGGCCCTTGAGACGGACCAACCGCAGTACGGGGAAGTGGAATTGTCCCGCAGCCGGTTCCTCAGCGCCATAGCTGTGCCCCTGACCGACAGCAGTTCGCTTCCCGGAGTTCTTCTAACGCTCCACGACCTGTCTCGCCTGAGGCAGTTGGACACCACTCGGCGGGAGTTCATTAGCAACGTTTCCCACGAGCTTCGCAGTCCGCTGGCCTCGGTCAAGGCCTCGGTGGAGACCCTGGAGAATGGCGCTTTAGCCGAACCTGAGGTCGCCCAGGACTTTATAAGGCGGATAAACGAGGACGTGGGCCGGATGATCAGCATGGCCGGCGATCTCCTCGAGCTTTCCCGTTTGGAGAGCGGCCAAGAGCCGATACACCTGTATCCCCTGGACCTGAGACCCTTGCTGGAGGACGTGAGAGCCAGTTTTGCGGGCCTGTCTGAACCCAGGGGTATATCCATAAACGTACAGTGTGGCGAAGACGTGCCGCCGGCCATGGCCGACCAGGAAAAGCTGCGCCAGGCCTTGGTGAACCTGTTGGACAACGCCGTGAAGTTCACCTCGGACGCCGGCCGGATAACGCTAACGGCTAAAGAAGATGGGGAAGGCGTGCAAGTCCGGGTTGAAAATACGGGAATGGGCATTGCCCGGGAACACCTTCCGCACGTGTTCGAGCGGTTCTACAAGGCGGACCGGTCGCGCCGGGACGGGGGCACCGGGCTGGGGTTGGCCATCGTGAAACACATCGTGCAGCTTCACGGCGGCGAAATTACGGTGAACAGCCGGGAGGGAGAGGGCGCCACTTTCGCCTTCAGTCTCCCCAAGGGCTAGCGGGGCACGTCACGCTCCCTCAAGCCAGGCAGCCCTAACTTTCAATGACAATCTTGCCGTAGAAGTCCCGGTTCTCCATGGCTTGGTGGGCGGCGGCTACGTCGCTCAGGGGGAAGACGCGGCCTGGGATGCCCCGCAGGGACCCGTGATGCACCACCTTCATGAAATCGGCGAAGGTGCGGTTGCTGCGGCCGCCGCTGCCCATGAGGTGGAGGGGCTTGCCCTGGAGCAGCCGCAAGTCCAGGCTGGCGATGGAGCCGGATGTCACGCCGGTTATGACCAAGCGGCCGCCGGCGGTTAGCGACAGCAGATTTTGCTCCCAGACGTCCGCTCCGACGCAGTCGAAGACCAGGTCCACCCCGCGCCCGCCGGTCAACTCCTTGACCCGGTCGTTGAAGTTGGGGGTCTCCCGGTAGTTGATTCCCTCGTCGGCGCCCCACTCTTTCGCCTTGTCCAGTTTCCACTGGCTGCCGGCGGTGGTTATGACCCGGGCTCCGACCATTTTGGCAATTTGAATGGCCATGCTGCCGACGCCGCTGCCCGCGGCCTGGACCAGGACTTCATCCCACGGCTTGACCTGCGCCTGGGTCACCATGCAGTGCCACGCCGTGTGAGCGGCGATGGGCAGGGCCGCGGCCTCGGTGAAGTCCATCCAATCGGGGATGACGTGGGCGTTCGACGCCGGCGCGGTGATGTACTCGGCATGGCCGCCGTCCAAGTCGACGCCGAGCCGCTTCTGGTCGGCGCACCACTGGTCGTTGCCCATGCGGCAGTGCTCGCAAGCACTGCAGGGGATGCGGTTGTTGAGGATCACCCGGTCGCCGGGCTGCAATGACGTAGCGGCGGCTGGGCTGATGGCAGCTACCTCGCCGGCTATGTCGCAGCCGAGAATACGGGGCAGCGTCCCGTTGTAGTAAGCGCCGGTCCGTAATGGCAAGTCGAGGTGATTCAAGGCGCTGGCGCGTACCCGGAGCATTATCTCGCCGGGGGCTACCTCCGGTTCCGGCCGGTCACCGTAGACCAATTTATCGGGGCCGCCGTGTTCCTCGATGTATACCGCTTTCATGGGTTGGTCCTCCCTGCTTGCCGTGGTCATTGCCTGGCCGGACATGCAGATGTTACGCGAGGCGCGACTAACCGTCAAAAAAGAGCCGGCGACTTAATCGACCCATAACCTGCCCTTAACAGGGCATTAATGACCCGTTAACGTTTCTCCGCTAATCTCCGGGTAGTCCAGGAAATAAGGAGAACGATGCATGAGTAGCATAGGCACCAAACTCTTTGGAATCCTTGTCGTGGCCGCACTGCCCTTGATGTTGGTCTTGTTGGCAGCGTGCGGCGGCGGCTCGACGGCGACTCCGGTATCCACCGCACCCACCAACGGTTCTCAGGCAACGGAACCGGTTGCTGAGGCAGACCTCAGCGGCAACGTTGCCATAGCGGGCTCCAGCACAGTGTTCCCCATAAGCGAGGCCGTAGCAGAAGAGTTCAGTAAGGCGAACTCAGGTGTCCGGGTCAACGTGGCCTCCACCGGCACGGGAGCGGGGTTCCGGGCCATCTGTGCCGGAGACGCCCAGGTTTCTAATGCGTCCCGTCCGGTCAAGCAGAGCGAGATTGATTCCTGCGCCGAGAATGGTATAGAGTTAATCGAGATTCCGGTGGCCTTCGACGCGCTCTCGGTTGTGGTCAATCCGGAGAACGATTGGGCCCGGTGCCTGTCGGTGGAGGAACTGGCCACCATCTTCGGGCCGGATGCTCAAGGCGTCATTGACAACTGGAGCCAAGTGAGGTCGGGATTCCCTGATCTGAGGATGCGGCTGTACGGGCCTACCACCGCCTCGGGTACGTTTGACTACTTCACCGAGGCGATCATGGAAGAGGGCGGGGCCCACAGAGGGGACATGGACCTGGCCACGGAGCAAGACCCGCTAATCGCGCGGGGAGTGAACGGCACCCAGGGTGGGATAGGGTACTTTGGCCTGGCCTACCTGGCTCAGTACAGCGATCAGGTCACAGCAGTGGCCGTGGAAAACCCGCAGACGGGCGAATGCGTGGCGCCTTCCAGCGATACAGTAGAGTCGGGCACATATCAACCCCTGGCCCGACCTATCTTCATCTACGTAAATGCCGGCCTGCTGGACGATAGTCCGGAGCTGGAGGCGTTCGTAGAGTTCTACCTGGCAGAGGCGACGAAGCTGGTGCCGGAGGTAGGCTACGTAGCGCTGCCGCAGGAAGCCTACACGTGGGCCCAAGGCCGGATTGACGATCGCGCCACGGGCTCAGTGTTCAAGGACGTTGCCCCCGGGACGCCGATAGGCGATGTCCTGGGCAGGCTGCAGTAGTGCAGAGGGCGGCCATACAGACTAGCCGGAAGCGCCTCCCGTCGCGTGTTGTGCGGGAGGCGCCCATCATCTTCGCCTTAGCTATATGTGCGGTTATGTCCATCGTGACCACGGTGGGAATAGTCGTCATTCTTCTGGCTGAGGCCGTACCCTTCTTCACTGAAGTCTCGGTCTTGGAATTCTTAACGGGAACTGAGTGGACTCCGTTGTTCTCGAAGAAGAGTTACGGCGTGCTGCCGCTGCTCTCCACCACGACGTTTATCGCGGCTATGGCCTTGGCAGTGGCGTTCCCAATCGGACTATTGACGGCGATATATCTCAGTGAGTACGCGCCAGAGGGGTTAAGGGCAGTAGTGAAGCCGGTGTTGGAAGTCCTGGCGGGCATCCCCACGGTGGTCTACGGGTTCTTCGCCATAACCTTCATCAGCACCGTAATCATAAGCCCACTATTCCAGACCGAGTCCATTTTCAATGCGCTCAGCGCCGCCTGTGCTATGGGAATAATGCTCATACCTATGGTGGTATCCCTGAGTGATGATGCCATGCAGGCTGTCCCTTCAGCTCTGCGAGAAGGGGCCCACGCCTTGGGGGCCAACCGTCTTCAAGTAGTGGTGAGGGTGGTGGTGCCTGCAGCGCTGTCAGGCATCGTCGCTGCGGGGCTGCTGGCTCTAGCCAGGGCCGTGGGAGAGACGATGATCGTAACCATCGCCGCCGGCGGGATACCAAATCTCTCGTACAACCCTTTGGAAGCTATGCAGACCATGACAGGTTATATCATGGTGGTGGCGACCGGAGATACGCCTAGGGGAACCGTTGAATACCGGAGTATTTTCGCCGTAGGCATGTTGTTGTTCGTGTTTACATTGGTCATCAACCTGTTAGCCCAAGCCCTGCTGGCCAAGTTCAGAGAGGTGTACGAATGATCGTAGGCGTACCCTTCAGAGGCCTCCACAGATCCCAAAGCAAGCAGATTAGGAAGGCAACCTCAAGCGGGTTCGTAGCATTGGGTATGTTGGCCACCGCCTCCGGAGTATTTGCCGTGGGGTTGCTTCTTTATGTAGTGGCCAGCGACGGAATCGGGACCCTTGACTGGGACTTCCTAACCAGCTTCCCATCCCGCTTTCCCGAGGAAGCCGGCGTCAAACCCGCCCTTATCGGAACCTTGTGGGTGATGGCGTTTACTGCACTATTTGCAGTAACAGTTGGCATCGGGGCCGCTATCTATTTGGAGGAGTTCGCGGGCAGGAACCCTATCACCAAGATTATCGAAATCAACATTACCAACCTGGCGGGGGTGCCCTCGGTGGTGTATGGGCTCTTGGGACTGGCTCTTTTCCGCTACTGGTTCAACCTTGGCCCCAGCATCATCACCGGCGCCCTCACCCTGGCCCTACTGATTCTTCCCATTATCATCGTGGCGGCCAGAGAGGGGCTGCGGTCGGTGCCCCCCTCTATACGAGAGGCGGCCATAGCCTTGGGGGCCACAAAATGGCAGGCGGTCCGGTTTCAAGTGCTGCCGGTGGCCATGCCCACGATGCTGACCGGTATCATCCTGTCCTTAGCCAGGGCTATTGGAGAGACGGCGCCGCTCATAGTAATCGGCGCCTTCACGTCGGTCTTTTTCGTCCCCACCAGCCCTACCGAGGAGTTTGTCGTGCTCCCGATTCAGATCTTCAGTTGGATAGATCGGTCACTGCCTGGGTTTGAGGTGAATGCGGCGGCTGGAATTATAGTGCTTCTGGTGGTGTTGCTGTCTATGAGCAGCGTAGCGGTGGCGTTGCGACATATGCTTGCGAAGAGGAGAATGTGGTGATCAACCAGATAGGGAACTTCAGGGAAGTATTGAAGCTCAGCCACAACAGCGGCGGCGGCTCAAACAACGTGGTATCCAGCATTGACCGTCCTGAAGGCTACGCGCTCGAAATACAGGACCTCAACGCTTTCTACGGGGACTTCCAAGCCGTAAGGGATATTACCTTGCCAGTGTCCCGAAAGGGCGTTACGGCTGTCATCGGGCCGTCGGGGTGCGGCAAGAGTACCTTGGTGCGGTGCCTGAACCGTATGCATGAACTGGCTGGCGGGCGAGTGGAGGGCCAGGTGCTGTTTGAGGGGCAGGATATCTACGCCCGGGGCGTTGACGCGGTGGAGTTGCGCAGCCGTATCGGCATGGTCTTCCAGAAGCCAAACCCGTTCCCTAAGTCTATCTTCGAGAACTTGGCCTTCGGGCTGCGCATCAACGGGTACCGCCGGGGAGATATAGCGGATATCGTAGAGCGAAGCCTGCGGCGGGCGGCGCTGTGGGAAGAGGTGAAGGACCGGCTGAACAAGAATGCCTTGGCCTTGTCGGGCGGCCAGCAGCAGCGGCTGTGCATCGCCCGGGCTTTGGCTGTCGAACCGGAGCTTATTCTGATGGACGAGCCCTGCTCGGCATTGGACCCCATGGCTACCCTTGCCATCGAGGACCTCATTCGCTCCTTGGCCGAGGAGTATACTATCGTCATCGTCACCCATAACATGCAGCAGGCGGCCAGGGTCTCCGACGAGACCGTATTTCTGACCATGGGAGAAGACAGGGCTGGGTTTATGGTCGAGCACGGGCCGACGGAACAGATATTCACCAACCCTGCCGACAAACGCACCGAAGACTATATCACCGGACGATTCGGCTGATAGAGGAGGTCCGGATGCAAGTAAGATCCGGCTTTGACCGGGAACTAAGAAAGCTTCAGGAAGAGGTTTTGATCCTCGGGAGCATGGTGGAGAATTCCATCCGCCGCGCCCTGGACGCGTTGAACAGGCGGGACTTGGACGCCGCCAGCAGGGTGGTGCAAGAGGACGACGCCATCGACCGGAAGCGGTTCGAGATAGAAGAACGCTGCATCAACCTCATGGCCACCCAGCAGCCCATAGCGGGGGACTTGCGGGTGCTGGTGACCATGCTCCATATTTCAGTCGAGCTGGAGCGAATGGGGGACTACGCGGAAGGGATGGCCAAGATCAGCCTGATGATGGGAGACGAGCCCCCGCTTAAGCCGTTGATAGACATTCCGTTGATGGCCGACAAGGCCACCGATATGCTGCGGCGCGGCCTGGACGCCCTGGTACAACGGGACACGGCGGCCGCCTTCAAGGTCTGCGACGACGACGACGAAGTGGACTCCCTCTACGACCAAGTGTACCGTGACCTGCTGGCCTACATGATCGACGACCCGAAGACCATCCAGCGGGCAACCTACTTGCTTTGGGTAGCCCACGACCTTGAGCGCATAGCCGACCGGGCCACCAACGTGGCGGAGAGGGTCATCTTCCTGGTCACCGGCAAGATGTCGGAAATCAACGTGTCCAAGTACTAGGCGCCGGCGGAGTGGATCGAAGGGTCAGCACACTGAGGCGCGGCGCGGCGGAACTGGTCGGCACTTTCGGGCTCGTCTTTGCCGGGACGGGCGCCATCATGATCGATGAACTCTCAGGTGGTCAGGTGACCCATCTGGGGGTAGGCCTCACATTCGGCCTGATAGTAGCGGCGATGGTCTACGCCACGGGCCACATCTCCGGCGCCCACATCAACCCTGCGGTTACCCTCGCCTTTGTCATAGCCCGGCATTTCCCCTTGAAGGAGGCCCCGATGTACTGGGGCGCCCAGCTTGCCGGAGCTGCCTTGGCGAGCCTGGCGCTGCGGGCCCTTCTGGGACTGGTTGCCGACATGGGCGCCACCATCCCGGCCGGAAGCGTCGAACAGTCCCTGGGTCTGGAGATAGTCCTCACGTTCGTTCTGATGTTCGTAATCATGGCCGTGGCCACCGATGCGCGGGCGGCAGGCCAGGGAGCGGCCCTGGCGATAGGCGGCACCGTGGCCTTGGAGGCGATATTCGCCGGCCCCATCTCCGGGGCCTCCATGAACCCGGCCAGATCCTTCGGACCGGCGCTGGTGGGTTGGACGTGGTGGAGCCACTGGGCCTATTGGGTTGGCCCGGTGGCCGGAGCGGCGGCGGCGGCGCTTCTGTACAAGTGGCTGCGTCAACAGGGCGACCCCCCATAGCCGGGGATTAGGAATTGACGAAACCGGCCAGGGGAAACTGGGCCAGGGATGTTGGGGCAGTATTTCTGCCACGGGCGCGGCCGCGGGGCGGCCTAAATGTGCATTTGGACCGAGGAGGCTACCAAGAGTTCGATGTCCTGGATTGCCTGGGACATGGCCTGGCCAATCAGATCGAGCCGCCGCACTTGCTGGATACGGGCGGAGGCGTTGTTCAACTCATGCCGGGATAACAGTTGCTGGAATATACCGCAGGCGTCAGCCAAGCAGATGATGACCACGTCTCTGGGGTCGGGGATCTCGTCGCTGAACAAGACCTCCATGATGCGCCGCTTGACTTCTTTCTCGGCTTCCCCTTGAACGGTGGGATATCGCCTGGACCGAAACACCCATAAGAACCGGTCATCGCGACGCTCCAGAATGCCGCGGTTAACCAGGCGGGCAAGGGCCTCTTCGCGGATCTCCTCGGCGCGGCCGGCGGTGCGCTCAACCCAGAAACGGGAGTCTCGCTCTTCCCCTGCGACTATGTCGGCCAGGGTAGGGTCGAGCAGGCTGTCGCCCACGGGGCTAGGGTCGATCAACACCAGCTTCTCGAGGTCGGTGTCGATGCGATTCTCCATAGCCAGGTCCATCAGGACGGCCCCGGCAAGGGCATAGTTCAGCGACCAACTGGAAACGCGGGCGAGTCTCCCGTTTTCGTCGTTGAGCAAGAGCAGGACGATTTCCTCGGCAAATCTAAGCATGGACATCTCCCTCTCTGTGCACTCTGGCCGGCTGCCCCGGCAGCAATCCTTCTAGCTACGCGAGGTATTCTAGCTTACCTGAAGGAGGCGCTGCAATGGCTTAGCCGTGGTGAGAGTCGGGCCTTAATGTGGTATATTTCATGGCTGTGCCGGGTATCGTGAATCGGGTTTTCGGTTAATATCCCGACAAAGGTTTTCCATATCAATTAATTGTGGTTATAATGTACGCCTTATCGTCAGCCATCAGCGTCGGCGTCCAGCCATGGCGGCGCCGACCGTCAACTGGCGCCCTTTTCGGCGACAGGTAAGCAGAACCCTGAACGAATGAGAAGGCAGGCATAGCATCTATCCTTGAGGAGGGATCACCGATGGAAGTAGAAACAGAGCGACAAGGCGACACCTTAATCGCGAAGACGGATGGCCGGGTAGATGGCGCCAACGCAAGGGAATTCCAAACTGCGCTGGAGTCCTCGATTGACTCCAATGATGTCGCCGTGCTCTTGGACATGGAAAAGCTATCCTACATAAGCAGCGCTGGCCTGCGGGTGATTCTGTTGATGGCAAAGGTGTTGCAGGGCAGGAACGCCAAATTTGCCATTTGTTCGCTTTCGGCATCAATACGGGAAGTGTTCGAAATCAGCGGGTTTGACAAGATCATTTCCATCCACCCCTCCCAGGCCGAAGCCCTGGCCGCCTTCAAGAACTAAGCAACCCACTCCCGTCACGCACCCGGACGACCAAGGGTCAGTCCGGTGATCGCAGGATTGGCAAACGCGAGTATGAGCGAGGGGAATGACATCAACTGAAGAAGAAACCTACAAGATACTGGTAGTAGACGACGAGCCGGACTTGGAGCCCCTGATGCTCCAACGCATGCGTCGTCATATCCGGGCGGGCCGCTACCAGTTTGTCTTTGCACAGAACGGTATTGAGGCGTTACAGAAGCTGGGCGACGACGACACCATAGACATGGTGCTCTCGGACATCAACATGCCCCAAATGGACGGACTCACCCTTTTGGACCAAATTCCCAAGGTGGACCCCAATATCCGCTCGGTGATAATTTCGGCGTATGGCGACATGAAGAACATACGTACCGCCATGAACCGCGGCGCCTTTGACTTCGTCACCAAGCCAGTAGATTTCGAGGACCTGGAAGTTACGATAGACCGTACGCTGCGTCATATGGCCGAGTGGCGAGATGCACTGCAGTCTCGCGACAAGCTGGTGGCCCTACAGAACGAGTTGGACGTCGCCACGGGCATGCAGCAATCTATACTCCCGACCAAGTTCCCTCAGAACCCTGCCTACGAGGTGTTCGGCAAGATGCAGGCGGCGCGCAACGTCGGGGGGGACTTCTTTGACGTAATAATGCTGAGCAACGGGCAGGTTGGCCTGGCAGTGGCCGACGTATCGGACAAAGGTGTGCCTGCCGCCCTCTTTATGATGTCCAGCCGGACGCTGTTGAAGGGCGCAGCCATTGGTCACGGGCGCCCTGACGAGGTGCTGCAAGAGGTCAACGACCTTTTGCTGGAAGACAACGAAAGTGGGATGTTCGTCACCGTCTTGTATGCTGTGTACAATCCCGCCACCAGGGAGCTGACCTACTCCAGCGGAGGGCACAACAGCCCGTTGCTGGTCCATGCAGATGGGACCTCTACCCTTCTTCCGCTGACGGATGGGGTCGCTTTGGGGATTGTGTCAGGCATTCCCTACGGCCAGAATACCGTGACATTGTCTCCGGGAGACACCGTAGTTCTATATACCGACGGCGTAACTGAGGCGATGAACGCGGAAGAAGAGGAATTTGGCCTTGACCCGCTGATGGAACGCTTCAACGCCAATCCCCCCGGCAATGCGGAGAAAACAACTGCGGCAGTTTTCGACGCAGTGAACGCCTTCGCTGGGGAGACGCCCCAGTCTGATGATATAACTTGCCTGGTACTGCATTGCAGAGAGGGTTCCTCTTGAGCGCGAAGCTTCGGTTGACCATTGAAACCAAGCTGGAGGAGATGGACCGTCTCGCCAGTGCAATAGAGGATTTTGGGCAGGAGGACGATTGGCCTGCGGACCTGACGTTCCAGGTGAATTTGGCCCTCGAAGAGTTGTGGCTCAACGTCGTGAACCACGGTCATGACGGCGGATTCCATGAAGTCGAGATTGAATTGACGTCGGAGGATGAGGCCGTAACCATCGAAATCACGGACGACGGCAAGCCCTTCGACCCATTACAGGACGCTCCCAATCCGAGTGTAAGCGCTCCCCTAAACGACAGACCAATCGGCGGTCTTGGCGTCTATCTGGTGCGCGAGATGATGGACGAGATGGAATACAAACGGGAGGACGGTAAGAACCGTCTTACACTCGTCAAGCACAGGAGTTGAGTGAGGCGCCTCCCCAGGATACGAACCGACCAATTGTTCGTCCTGGGCATCGGGGGAGGGGTACTGCTGACGTTGGCACTCAGCTTGGGAGTCTGGTACTTCGTCGGCCGCACCAACATCGATGACAGCATAACGATTCCCTCCACCCCGGTAGCCGAAACCGCCGCCACACCTACGCCAGAAGGTCCGTCAACCTCCGACAAGGCCGGCGTGTACGACGAGCGCATCGTGTTTGGCCAATCTGCAGCCTTTAGCGGGCCTGCACAACAGCTTGGAATAAACATGCGCCTGGGTATCGAGGCAGCCTTTCATGAAGCCAATCAGTCCGGGGGAGTCCACGGTAGGCAAATCGAACTTGTCTCTCAGGATGACCGCTACGAACCTGAGGCCGCAATTGCCAACACCGTGGCGTTGATCGACCAACCCGTCTTTGCTTTGATTGGGGCCGTTGGCACTCCCACGTCGCGCTCGGCGGTTCCGGTGACCGAAGCCAACAGTGTCCCATACGTCGCACCCTTTACCGGGGCGGGCCTACTGAGGAACCCGGACCTGGGCGCTGTGGTTAACCTGCGGGCCTCATACGATCAGGAGACGGAAGAGATGGTAGCCCGGTTGACGGAGGACCGGAACATCGAGCGGATTGCCATCGTGTACCAGGATGACTCCTACGGGCGAGCCGGATTCAACGGTGTGACCAGCGCCTTGGAACGCCGGGACATGGAGCTGGCGGCAGTCGGACGGTACACTCGTAATACCCTGGCGGTGAAGACTGCCCTATTGGACGTGCGCCAAGGCTCGCCGGAGGCGGTAATCATAGTGGGCGCGTACCAACCCGTGGCAGAGCTAATCAAGTGGGCGCGGCGTACGCAGTTGGACTATGTCTTCATGACCATTTCGTTCGTGGGCAGCAAGGCCCTGGCCGATAATTTGGGACCGGATGGCGCCGGGGTATTCGTGACCCAGGTTGTGCCGTTCCCGGAGGATGAGTCTATACCGATAGTATCCTCTTATCTTGGAGCCTTGCACGCCTACGACCCTAACGCGGAACCGGGCTTCGTCTCTTTGGAAGGCTACGTGGCCGGCAGGCTGGCCATCGCTGGCCTGGAAATCTGCGGGCCCGATGTGGGCCGAGCCTGCTTCCTGGAGGCCTTGAGCGGCCCGAAACTTACTGAGTTGGATGGGTTCAAACTTAACTTTGAAGATGACAACCAGGGATCCGACGCCGTGTTTCTTACGGTGATTGGGGCCGACGGCCGTTACAATCCCATAGACAGCCTGCAGGAGCCTGGGCAATGAGAGAGCGATTGAAGCGCATAGTGGACAGCAGCTCCCGCATCTCCACCCAACTTCACCTGGCTATATGGGGCGCTGTGGCACTTACCGTTTGCGCCAGCCTGGTGGGCTGGTTGTCGTTCAATAGCGTTGGAGACGTGCAGACCCAGGTGAATGATGAGAGCATTCCGGGTATTGTCGCCTCTTTTGCTGTGGCTGAGGACACAGGCATTCTGGCGGCCGCGGCTCCGCGGCTCACGGCGGCGGCTACGGAAGAAGAGTTCAACGAAGTTGTCGCCGGCATCGAAGAGGCCCGCATGTCATTCGAGGAGCAACTGGCCTTGTTGAAAGGAGGCAACGTCGGAGGCGAGAGCTTTTCCGGAGTAAGGGCAAACGCCGACCGCTTGATATCCAACATCGAAGATCTACAGGAAGAAACCGCAAAGTCATTCAAACTGAACACGCGCACTGAGGCGTTGGCGTTTGAGTTGGCGGCGTTGCGGACAGAGTTGGACAGCATCATCGTTCCGGCCATAGACGACCAACTGTTCTATATTGTGACCGGCCTCTGGGACCGTGAGAGAAACCGGGCGCCCGAAACGGTCCACTTCTCACAGGCGCAGGTCGACCGCTACCGCAACCTGCTGCTCTTGCAGGTTGAGGGCAGCATTGCCATGGAGCTTTTGGCTAATGCATTTACCCTTTCCCAAGCGTCGTCCATCGAACCCCTGGTAGAAAGGTTCGAAGCTGCTAACAACCGCATAGACGGCAACCTCTCCGCCCTTGGAGACTCGCTGCTAAGGGATCAAGTGCAGCCCATATTCGATAGGTTGATCGAGTTGGGGTCCGGAGACGATACGGGCTTTAACCTGCTGAGGCAGAGACTTGAGTTGGAGGAGATCCAGCAGGGCTTGGTGGAGAGTAACCGCAATATTGCAGTCGAGTTGGTCGGCGATGTAAACGGGCTTGTGGCAGCCTCGGAAGCCAGCGCACAGGCGGCTACCCAGGCGTCCAGCGATGCGATCTTTACTGGCCGTACCCTGCTGCTGGCTATCAGCGTAGTCAGCGTTGCCGGCGCGTTGCTCATCGCCTGGCTCTTTGTGGGGAGGATGCTGATACGCCGCCTGAAGCTGTTGTCAGATTGGATGCGGCGCATGGCCGGGGGAGACCTGGAGGCCAGCGTAGAAATCGAGGGCCGGGACGAGGTAGCTGAGATGGCCGCAGCCCTGGAAGTGTTCCGTCGCCACGCACTGGAGGTCCAGCGCCTGAACCTGGTGGAAAAGCTGGCGGACGAACTGCAGGTCAAGAACGAAGAACTGGAAGTCGTGCTGGAGGACCTGCGCCATGCCCAGAACCAGATCGTTGTGCGAGAAAAACTGGCGGCCCTGGGAGAGTTGACCGCGGGAGTGGCCCACGAAATACGCAACCCGCTGAACTTCATCAACAACTTCTCAGAGGTCTCAGAGGAGTTGATAAAGGAACTGCAAGAGGTGATGGACGAGGAGGGGGCGGTAGCGGACAAGCAAAAAGAGGCTATCGAAGAGATTTTCGGCGATTTGAGCGGTAATCTCGGGCGCATCAGGTCCCACGGGCAACGGGCCAACCGGATCGTTCAGGACATGCTTCAGATGGGCAGGGACTCGGGAGACGTGCAGTCAACCAACGTCAACAACCTTCTGGAAGAGCACGCCCGCCTGGCGTATCACAGCGCTCGGGCCACCGACCCTAATTTCCAGTTGGACCTGCAGCATGACCTGGACCCTGAAATGGGCGAGATAGAAATGATCCCGCAAGAAATGGGCAGGGTCTTCCTGAACATGGTCAGCAACGCCTGTTACGCCACCGATGAGCGACGCCGCTCTACAGCGGAAGGAAATGGCGGTTCCTACATGCCGACCCTTGTACTGACCACGCGCCGGGGAGAGGACCACGCAGAGGTCCGGATAAGGGATAACGGCGGCGGCATCCCGCCGGAAGTCGTGGACAAGATATTCAATCCCTTCTTCACTACCAAGCCAACAGATAAGGGCACGGGATTGGGCCTTGCCATGTCCATGGACATAGTACGGAAGCATGGCGGAGCCATTCGCGTAGAGACGGAGCCAGGGGAGTTCACCGAGATGATTGTAGAGCTGCCCTTCCATTTCCCCACAACTGTCGAAGAAGAAACAGAGACCGCGACGGCTCCTGGCAACGACTAGGCCGGCACGTCCCCAACAGGGACTCCGAGGCAACGCTCTATCAGGTAGGGAAGGGCCTTTCTCCCTATCAGTGAACGGCTAAATCGCCCTCCGGCGCCGTGAGCGCAGCCGTTCTTAGGCCGCTACAGCCGCTGGCTCGGGCGCCAAGACCGTCAGGGCGTTGATGTCGGGCTTAAAGGGCGCATCGGCGTCGATAGCCTGGATGCAAACGTGGCTTGCTCCGGCATCCCAGTGTTCCTGGATCCGTTGCCGTATTGCTGACTCGTTACCCCAGGTAACCATGGCGTCAATGAATCGGTCGCTGCCGCCGTCGTTTATGTCATCCTCTCTAAAGCCCATGCGAAGCCAGGCATTGCGGTAATTGGCCTTGACCAAGAACGCGGCCATGTGCACACGGGCTGCGTCCCGCGCCCGGCCAGGGTCGGTCTCCAGCATGACCTTTTGCTCCACGCAGAGCCACTTGTCAGGACCAAGGATTTCCCGGGCCATCGACGTGTGGTCGGGGGTAACGTTGTACGGGTGCGCGCCGTTGGTGCGCTCTCCGGCCAATGAAATCATTTTTGGACCCAACGCCGCCAGAACCATCGGCATCGAATCATCCAATTCTGGGATCACCCGCGTCGCTCCATCCATGCGGTCCAGGTAGTCGCGCATTCTTGCCAGAGGGCTGCCGTATTCATAGCCGCGATAGGCTGCCGCCGTCGAATGAGATACGCCCAACCCCAGCAGATACCGCCCGCCGGAGAGCTTGGTAAGCATGTTCTGGCCTGAACGGGCGGCGTATGGGTCCCTGACGTAAATGTTGGCGACTCCGGTGGCGATAATCAATTTCTCGGTGAGGCTCAACATACGGCTTGCCAGGCAAAAAGGCTCGTGCCTGAACACCTCAGGATGCCAAAACGCTGAGTATCCCATCCTTTCCGTGTGCCGTACTGCTTCGTCCACTTCAGCCAGCGTGAGGTGTTCCGTAAAGCAGAAAACGCCGAGTTTTCCCAGTTCCATAACTTGCTCCATAGCGGCCGCTTCCCCGGGCCGTTATCTCCTTGAGAACTCCAGGCCCATTTCGGCGATAATAATGAGGCTATCGCCCGCCTGTCAATCTGCTTTCGCCGGGAACGGGCCGGTTACGATGTTCGAAAGCCATCTGTTAAAATCCCCATACATGCCTTCCAGACCTGCGACATTTGAGCCGCACATCGACGGTGACCGGGGCGGTAGGGCCGCCCACGATGCGTAAACCAGGAGCCAAATTGTCTCGCCTGGTTGCCGGGAGACCCGGCGACGACGCATCGGACGCCGGCTCACCTGGCGCCGCCGAGGGCCGTCCGCACGACTCGATGCGGCGCCAGAGGCTGATCCTTTATGTCGCGGCGCTGGCCCTCGCGGTTGCCGTCGGACACGTAGTCTACGCCGTAATTCGCGACCACGTTTTCGATGGGAGCATACTATAGGGCCTGAGGCTGTGGAGTTTGATGGCGCTGGCCGATGGGGCCGCTTCCCGGCGCCGTCAAAATGCAAATCCCGTTCCCTTCGGCGTGTCGCCGGTATACCTAGAATCCGCCCAAGCGAGGTCGATTAGTGAGAGCCCTGTTCTTAGGCCAGACTGGAATAGACAAGAAGCAGCACCTTCAGCGGTTGACTGACTTGTGCGCCGGCCGCGGGGTAAACGTAGATGCGGTGATGAACGTCGGCGAAATTATGTACAGTGAGAGCCAAAAGGCCGGGAAGCCCCTGCAAAAGGGCAAGATCCTGGACCTACCCCTGGCCGAGTTGTCAATCCTTAGGCGGCTGGCGTTCACAGGCATAAGTTACGAGAGCTCCAAGCATGAGAACGTATTCGTAAATTCCCACGGGGTGTTCAGGTGGAACAATCAGCTCTTCAGGGCTTTCGAGATGTCGGAGTTGGAGGGTTTCCAGCCCGACATCGTCATTACTTTGGTGGACGACGTAGAGACGATAAAGCATCGGTTGGATACGTTGAAAGCGAACAAGTCTCTGCCTGGCGACGTGAGCTATAGCCTGAAGGACCTGCTCATATGGCGGGAAGAGGAAATCCTGACTGCAGACATCATTTCGTCGGTCTTGAAGGTCCCCCACTACGTCCTGGGCGTTTCAATCGAGCCGGAAGTCAGCGCCGCCCCCATGGAAGTTGCATTCAACCTCATGTTCGAACCGTGGAAGCCCCGGGCCTACGTCAGCTACCCCATCAGCGATGCGCAGGACAACCCGCCCATTTGGGACAAGGTGCTTGAATTTCGCAGGCTGGTCAGGTCCAGCCTCACCGCTTTTGACCCCATGATGATCGGCGAGAAGCGCCTGCAAAAAATGATGGCAAAAGCGCGAGCGGCGAAGGGGGACGGCGGAAGCCTGGTCTGCGACGTGGGAGACGACCTGATAGACCTGGACTTCAGCGAAATCGAGGAAGCCATCCCGGATATCGACGGACAGATCGTGGCCAGGGACTACAAGTTGGTCGACCAATCCGAGGTGATCGTTGCTTACTTCCCGGCGGACGCCAACGACAACCCGCTCATCGCCGCCGGTGTCCAGTCAGAAATCGAGCATGCCACGGCTTTTACCAAAGAAGTGATAGTCGTATGGGAAGCGTCCAAGGACCCTACCCCATTTATTCATCAGAGAGTCGACCGCCGGTTCTCCACCCTTGACGAGTTACAAGAGTACTTGGTCCAAATGGGCGAGGCAAAACGCCCGGACGGTCAACTGGACATGCCGCTGGGGGATGGATAGGGAGGTCAGCGGGCGGTGGGCGCTTAAACCGAGTAGTTCTCGAAAGCCAGGCGGGCGTAGCGCATGAAGATGCCGCCAAATGGGTCTGCCAGGGGCCCGTTGGCCGCCAGGCAGGCGATGACGTAGTTCCGCCCCGGCTGGGCGTCGGTGGTCAGCGGAACCCGATGAGGTTTATTGAACCCGGCTACCGTCCCGGTGGCAAAGTCACAATGGCCGTCAACCCATATTTCCCCGTAATCGTCGATACAGGTCTCGAACAAGACCCGCCAGCCAGCAACGTCCCTGCCCTGCACCTGCTGTGGCAGGGTCAGGGCTATTCTGTACCAGCCGAAGGTTAGCCCCTTGGACCGGGTTGTTTGGACAGTCTCACACACTTCCCATGAGGAGTCGTCGTAATCGGCCAGCCTCGCCGGGCTGTCCGAGATCCCCGCGCTTAAACCCTCATTGGGCTCGCCTGGGACCAGCCCTTGGGCAAACTTCCACTGGGCCTTGACCAATTTCAGGTCATCGGGACTGTCCAAGTCCAGTTCAAGCCGGATCATCTTCGCTCTTGTTGGGACCTGGCCGGGCCGCTAGCGGGGAGAGTAGCTGGTGGGCTTAAGAATTACGCCCTCGGTGTACCGGAGGATGGGCCCGTCTCGTTCCGATGCGTAATAGGCTTTCTGCCATTCGGGGTCGGCGATCATGTTGTCGACGGCTTGTTCCCGGTGTCCCATGTTGGGGTAGCCGATCATGTAGACCAACTGGTTGCTGGTGCCCACGGCGGCGGTCCAGTAGCCGACGCTGTCGATGCCGTGCTTGTCGAACATTCCTATGGTCATGTTGGCAAACCGGTCGTGCAGGGCCGGCAGCTTGCCCGGAATGGCGTGATAGGTCCGCAGTTCCTGTAAGGCGCCCGTTACTTTGGGCTGGGGCGAGTAGGGAGTCAAGCTCAGGAAACTGTTCTCGACCCAAGCAACCAAGGCTCCGTCCTTTTCAGTCTCTGACCGCACCTCTTGCCAACCCTTGTCGGCCTGGAATGCGTCCCATTTCGCTTCCCGGTCACCCATGTCGTCGTAGCTCAGGATGTAGGTAAGCCGGTTGCTGATGCCAATCAGGTCGGTCCAAAAGCCCAACATGCCGATGCCATGGTTATTGAAGAAGCCCATGGTGTGGTTGGCGAACCGGTCGTTGAGCTTGTTCAACTGTCCGGGCACGGTATAGTAGATCCGCATCTCGTATATCATCGGCGCGTCCTCCAGGGGCAACGGCTAGCGGTGGCGGTGCAGGTACGGGGTCAGGCACAAACTGTATCCCCCATAGGAAACCTTGTCAAACGCCGTGTCACCTGCTCATCCAGGTCGGAGAACTGCCCGACGAAGGCGAGGACTACTTTACGGTGGCCCTGCCTTTCAACGCGGCCAGGGCCAAGCCGATACTGATTACCCCAAGCGCGAGGGTGGCCCCGGCCCCTTGGGCCAGCGTCATCGGTTGCCATCCTCCGTATACCAGGGATCGCAACGCCTCCAGCAGGTACGTAACCGGGTTGTACTCTGCGGCGGCCGCCAGCCATCCGGTCATCTGTTCCAGTGGGATGAAGGCGGTAGTCATGAACACCAAAGGGAAGAATAGAAGGAAGGACATGTTGACCGCCGCCGGGTTCCCGGTTTTCAGGGCTATGGCATAGGGAAAGCCCGTAAAGATTAGTCCCCACAATCCGGCCAGGAGCATGAACGCCAGGATTCCCAAGATACCGGTAACGAATGTAACGCCGGCGATGTAGCCCATGATGATGACCGGGATTGTAAGAGCGACCACCAGGCAGAAGTCGGCAATCATCAGTCCGAGCAATAGGGCCAACCGGTTAACCGGGGTGATGGCCAGCCGGTCGAAGTAGCCGGTCTGAATGTCAGTCACCACGGTTACGGCTCGGGAGACGCCGGTTACGGCGTACAAGACCGCCACCGGCAGTTGGAACGCCCGGTAGTCCAGGCCTGGGATTCCCTCGGCGAAGTCTTCCAGGGCGCCGATGGTCAACACGTACATGAACACCGGTATCAGGAGAGCCGGCATGGTCGTTTCCGGGTCTCTCAAGACCGAACGCACCGCGCGCTGGGCCACCGTTGTCATATCCCAAAGGAACCCTCGTTTGCGGGCCTGGGGCGTTGTTCCGGCGTACGCTGTCGTCATTAGTTGTCTCCTCTAAGCGGTTGCGGTATGCCGCGCTGAAACAAGCGGCTACGGACGGCCGCTTATGCCCGTCAACCGGACTCTGAGTCGCTTCTGGCCTCCGGCAGTTGTCCGTCGACGCTGCCCTGCAAGCGGGCGCCGGTGACCTGGAGGAAAACATCGTCCAGGGTGGGCGTCCGCAGGGTGAGTTCCTGGACCCCGACACCGACGTGGTCCAGCGCCAGGGCTATCGAGCTAATGAGAGATGCGCCGCTACTGACGCTCACCGTCAATTCATGGCCGTGGACCTCTATCCCGGCTATGGACGGTATGTCTTTCAACGCGTTAGCCGCGGCGTCGGCATCGCCATCGCCTTCCAGCCTGGCGATGATCAGGTCGGAGCCGCGGGCGCGCTTCAGGTCCTCGGGCGTCCCCTCAGCAGCCAGCCTGCCCCGGTCTATGATGCCGACGCGGCTTGCCAGGGCATCGGCTTCTTCCAGGTACTGGGTGGTCAGGAATATGGTGATCCCATGCTCGCGGTTGATGCCGCGCACCTCTTCCCATATGCGGGCCCGGCTGATGGGGTCGAGGCCCGTGGTCGGCTCGTCTAGAAAAAGGATTTCCGGCGTGTGGATCAATGCGGCGGCCAGGTCCAGGCGCCGCTTCATGCCGCCGGAGTAGGTGCCTATGAGGCGGTCCATGGCATCGCCGATGTCGATCAATTGTGACAGTTCGGAGATGCGCTCATCCACGCGTGACCTGGACAACCCGTACAGCCGGCCCTGAATGCGAAGCAGTTCCCGGCCAGTCTGCTTGTTGTCCAGCGCTGCCTCCTGCAGGGCAGCCCCAATACGCAAGCGCACCTCCTCAGGGTTCCCCACCACATCGAAACCGGCCACCGTCATCGTCCCGGATGTGGGCGCCAGCAGGGTAATGAGCATGCGTATGACGGTGGTCTTGCCGGCGCCGTTGGGGCCCAAGAAGCCGTAAATCTCGCCCCTGGTGACGTTTAGGTCGATTCCGTCTACGGCTTTGACCGGACCGTAGTGGCGGGTAAGGTCCCGGGTGATGATGGCCGAGTCGGTTTTGCTGTTTGTTGGCATAGCGGTTGGCAACCCCTTTTGGGCTGGGCGGTATCCTAGCACAAGGGGAACTGGATTCCAATGGCGTAATCGACAAGGTAGCCCCGCCGGGGTATGATATGCGGGGCGATATACCGCCCTCTGAAACCGGCTTCCAACCACCCTGTAGCTAGAGGAGAGAACTATGCGTGAAGTTGCGATTGTATCACCGGTACGTACCGCAGTGGCCCGCTACGGCGGAGCCTTGAGAGAAGTCCCGGCTGCGGAAATGGCCAGCCTGGCGATAAAGGCGACGCTGGAACGCAGCGGCCTGGACCCCGCCAAAGTAGATGACGTGGTCATCGGCCACGGCTATCCCAGCGGTGAGAACCCGGCGATGGGCAGGCTCGCTTCTTTGATGGCCGGCCTGCCCATCGAAGTTCCCGGCTGCCAGTTGGACCGCCGCTGCGCGTCGGGCCTTCAGGCAATCCTGAGCGCAGCCATGCTGGTGCAAACTGACAACGCCGACGTGGTTGTCGCCGGCGGCGTGGAAAGCATGAGCAATGTCGAATATTATGTAAACGAGTTCCGCTGGGGGGCGCGGCAGGGTTCGGTCCAATTTCACGACCGGCTGGCCCGCTCCCGGGTAATGGTTTCTCCGGAGGAGCGGTTCGGGCACATAGCAGGCATGATTGGGACCGCTGAGAACCTGGCCAAGCAGTACGAAATTCCCCGGGAGGAGCAGGACGAGTATGCCTTGAGAAGCCACCAGCGGGCCGTTGCCGCCTGGGAGGATGGCAAGTTCGATGCGGAAGTCATCGACGTGCCGGTGCCCCAACGCCGGGGCGACCCGGTGATATTCAACAAGGACGAAGGGCCGCGGGCCGACACTTCGTTGGACGTCCTGGCGCGGCTGCGTCCCATGATGGAGGACGGGACTGTTACTGCCGGGAACGCCAGCAGCCAGAACGACGCCGCATCGGCATGCATGGTGGTGGCGGCGGACAAGCTGGAAGAACTGGGATTGGAGGCCAAGGGATACCTGAAAGGGTGGGCGGTTGCCGGCTGCCATCCGGCCTACATGGGCATCGGCCCGGTCCCGGCGGCCGCCAAGCTGATGGACAAGCTGGGCATGACGCTGCAGGACATGGACCTGATAGAGCTTAACGAGGCCTTCGCAGCGCAGGTGCTGGCAGTGCTGCGGGAGTGGAAACTGCCCCACGAAGACAACCTGAACGTGAACGGGTCCGGAATTTCCCTGGGCCATCCCATAGGCGCCACGGGTTGCCGGATACTTACCACCATGCTGCACGAAATGGAGCGCAGGGACGCCCAGTTCGGCATGGAGACCATGTGCGTCGGCGGCGGACAGGGAATGGCGGCGGTGTTCGAACGCCGCTAAGCCCGGCAAGCCCTCGCCTGGAGATGCGAACGGAGTATGGCGGGCGGCATTCCAACTAACAAGGGCATTGACGGAAGGATAGATGGCTGAGACCTTTGGCTCCGGCGACTTTCGGTATCAATACGTAGAAGGGTGGGCGAAGCTGCCTCCGGAGGTTCGGTTCCTCGAATGCCCCGGCGTGGCGGTTGATTCAGACGATAACGTCTACTTCCTGACCAGGGGAGAACACCCCTTCATTGTCTTTGACAGCGAGGGGAACTTCCTGCACACCTTTGGCGAGGGTCAGTTCAGCGTCCGCACTCACGGCCTGTACATTGCCCACGACGATTCTTTGCTGGCGGCCGACGACGGAATGCACACTATCCAGAAGTTCAGCCGCGACGGCGAGAAGCTGATGGAGATCAGCAAGCGAGACCACCCGGCCCCCAAGTGGAGCGGCCAGCCATTCAACCGCCCAACGTCGGCGGCCATCATGGCCAGCAACGGCGACATCTATGTCTCAGACGGGTACGGCAACGCCCGGATTCACGTCTTCACAGGATCGGGCGAGTACAAGTTCTCCTGGGGCAGCTCCGGCATCGACGCCGGGCAGTTCATTCGCCCGCACAACATTGCCGTGGACCGCGACGACCGGGTGTACGTAGTAGACCGGGAGGCGCACCGGATTCAGATTTTCGACCCCCAGGGCAACTTCATAACCATGTGGAACAACATCCACCGTCCCGACTCCATGGTCTTGTGGCAAGACCACATCTATGTCGGAGAGCTCAACGGCATGCCGGGGGTGGACGACGCGCCCGGGCTGGGCCACAGGGTGTCGATCTACGACCTGGACGGCAACCGGGTCTGCCTGTTCGGCGCCCCGGAAGAGGGAGAGGGGCCGGGGCAATTCATAGCGCCCCACGGGATAGCCGTGGACTCCCGCGGCGACCTCTACGTGGCCGAGGTGTCCTACACCATCCGCGGCAGCTACATGGACCCGCCTCGGGAGCTACGGAGCATCTCCAAGTACCAGCGGGTGTGACGGGGATCATTTCCCGGCCCTGAGGCGTAGGCCAGCTAGCTGCGCATGTCCGGGGGCAGCAGGTTGGGGATGGCGTCGTCGATGGGATAGGTCTCGTCGCATCTGCGGCAGGTCAACGACCCGGTTATGACCTCGTCGGCCTCTTCAGCCGCCACCTGCAGCTCCAGCGGGCTTCTGCACACCGGGCAGGCCAGTATTTCCATCAGGTCTTTCTTCACGTTACCCCAAGCGACGGTGTAGCAGGCGGCCGGACGCGCCGTATTACCGGAGGCTGTCCTCGAACAGGAAGGTGAGCACGTCGGCCAGGCCAATGACGATGAGGCCGATTATCAGCACCGCCCCGGCGCTCGTCAAGCCGGCCCGCAGTTTGCCCCACCAGCCGGTTGCTGCGCCGGACTCTTGGGTGTAGGTGGTTGGGCGCAGGAACCGGACGACGTAGAACATGTAGAGGGCCAGGACGATTTTCACCGCCAGTACGGCGACGTAGGCGATGGTGATTGAATCTTCGGTCAGCCTGGCGACGGACAGGATGACTCCGGTCAGCAGGAGCACGGCGATGGCGGTGTTCACCAGGCCTCGGAACTCGACGCCAATGTTCCGGTTGGCCTCGGGGGAAAGCGAGTCCCGGCGCAGGGCGGGCCGCAGGACCAACAGGTAGAAGATGCCGCCGCCAACCCAGGCAACCGCGGCCACGGCATGGCCCCAGCGGATGATTAGCAGAATCCAGTCGAGAACACCCATGCTTCAGGGCCGCCTACACGGGTTGGAGTAAGTCTTCGGCATAGAGCATGCGTCAACCCTGGACCGGATTAACCGTTGCGTTGATTGCGAAGGGATAGGCTAGGGGTAAACGCCCCGAGCCTTGGTGGCTTCCACCACCCGCTGCACGGCGAGCAGCATGGCCGCTTCCCGGGAGCCGACCTTTTCCTTCTCCGCTATGTCCATCACAGTATCAAAGCTCCGGACCATGATGGACTCCATCTTGGAGTTAATCTCGTTCTCGTCCCAGAAGTATCTCTGGAGGTCCTGCACCCACTCGAAGTAGGAAACGACCACGCCGCCGGCGTTGGCCAGGATATCGGGCACCACCAGGACGCCGTTGTCCTGCAGTATGAGGTCGGCTTCGGGGGTGGTGGGGCCGTTGGCGGCCTCGGCGATGATCCTGGCCTTGATGTCGCCGGCGTTGGCCGCAGTGATCTGGCCCTCCAACGCCGCCGGGATGAGAATGTCGCAGGGCAGCGTCAGCAACTCTTCAGGGGTTACGGTGTCCACGCCGGGGTAACCGGCGAAGGACCGGTTGGCGTCCTTGTAGGCCTTGAGGTCTTCGGGGTTCAGCCCGGACTCGGAGTAGACGGAGGTTGTGCTGTCGTTGGCGGCTATAAGCTTGCAGCCCAATTCGCTCAACAGGCGGGCTGCGGTGTAGCCGGCGTTCCCGTAGCCTTGGACAACCACCCGGGCCCCGTCGAGAGACATGCCGATCTTGGAAGCTGCTTCCCGGGCGGTAATCATGACTCCCCGGCCGGTGGCGTCGACTCGGCCCAGGGACCCGCCGACGTTGGTGGGCTTGCCGGTGACCACGCCGTGCACGGTGAACCCGCTGTGCATGCTTATGGTGTCCATAATCCAGGCCATAACCCGGCCGTCGGTATTGACGTCGGGAGCGGGTATGTCCTTGTCCGGGCCGATGATGATGGAAATCTCGGTCGCGTACCGGCGAGTGAGGTTCTCCAATTCGCCGGCGGACATGGCCTTGGGCTGGCAGGCCACGCCGCCCTTTGCGCCGCCGTAGGGAATGTCGGTCACGGCACATTTCCAGGTCATCCACATGGCCAGGGCCTTGACTTCGTCCAGGGTCACGTCGGGGTGGTAGCGGATGCCGCCCTTCCCCGGGCCGCGGGCCAGGTTGTGCTGCACCCGATGGCCGGTGAAGACGTTGATGTCGCCGTTGTCCATCTGTACGGGGAAGTGGACGGTAAGCTCGCGTTTGGGCTGGCTCAGGATCCTGCGGGAGCCTTCGTCCAAGCCCAGGCGTTCGGCCGATGTCAGCAACTGCTGCACCGCCATGTCGTAAACGGACGCGGCGGCTACGGGTTCAACTGGGGCAACCTGCTTGGCGCTGGTGGTGGCCATCGCTACTCCGTGGGCCGCTATTGTTCGAGTTCCCGTTTTGGCCCGCTATACGGATTATGTAAATCAGCCTTCAAGAGTTAACTGAAAACCAGAACTGTGCCGGCGGTTTCCGAAGATCAAGAGCCTTGCAAACAAGTATAACCGTAACAGTGGGCCTACGCTATCCTGGCACCCGGTCGCTAAACGTTCACCGATGGCCGGTGGCCTGGTAGGGCCGCTCGGGGATCAGGGTCTCGCCGGAGGCGAACCTGTCTGCGCGGAAGCGATGGACGGGGTGGTCTTTGGATTCCCCGTGCATGACTAGCTCCGCTACCATGCGCCCGACTACCGGAGACAGCTTGAAGCCGTGCCCGCTGAATCCGACGGCCCAGTAGAGCCCTTGGACGGCACTGGAACGGTCGAGGATAGGGCTGCCGTCGGGGGTTATGTCGTAGAGAGCGGCGTAGCCGCCCCGGAAGACGGCGGAGGAGAAGTCCGGGAAGCGACGGCTGACGCGTCCCCAGAGGTCTACGATCTTGTCGTGGTCCGCGTTGAGCCTGTAGGAGTCCGGGTCGACTACCTCTTTCAGGTCGCGTGGAGACTCGCCTCCGACCAGCGTCCGATGGCCCGAGTCCGCCCGCAAGTACACGCCCTGGGTGTGGTCGATGATTGTCGTGGTCATATCCTCCAGCACGGGAGGACGCCGCCAATGGGCGATTTGGACCCGAGTTGGCGTTACCGGCAGGCGCTCTCCGACGGTCGCTGCCAGTCGGTTGCACCATGGGCCGTTGGCGACCACTGTGGTCGGTGTCGAGATGAGGCCGCGGTCGGTTTCTACGCCGGTGATCTTGCCTCCCGACGAGGCCACCCCGGTGACCGTGGTCTGGCTGAATATTTCTGCTCCGCGGTCGCGCGCTCGGTCGGCGTAAGCGTAGGTGGTGGCTACGGGGTCGGCGTAGCCGGAGGTTGGTTCGTAAGCGGCCAAGGCCACTCCGGCTGTGTCCATATTGGGCACAATTTTGGCCAACTGGGACGGCTCGACGGTCTCGATGTTTGCGCCAAGGGAGCGGTTCATCTCGACGTTGGCGCGGGCGGCTTCTTGGTCGATTTCGGGGAACAGCAGCAGCCGGCCGGTCTGGATGAACCCGGCGTCGCCGCCGATGGCGTCAGCAAAGTCATGGAATATCCGGCTGGACTCGACGGCCATCTTGGTCAATACCGGGTGTTGGTAGTGCTCGCGGACCATGGCGCCCGACTGGCCGCTGGCGCCGCCGGCCAAGCCGCCCTTCTCGACGAGGACCACCTTGCCGGCGCCCATGCGGGCCAGGTGCATGGCGATGCTGGCGCCGTTGACGCCGCCGCCAACAACGACGATGTCAGCAGTGGCGAGGGTCACAGGGTTATCCCGGCCTCACCGGAGCGTAAAAACGGCGTTGGGTGCATAGGGCATTGCCTACGACTGGTCGTTATGTTCACAGCTACGGATGGGGTAGGCACAGGCGGGAGAATTTTTTCTGTGACATTTTGTGCCATTCTGAGCCACTGTAAGGGGCGGCGGTGGAAGGTGTGGCCCAGCGACGGGGTCGGTTGGGCCTGCTCGACATAGGCCCCGGAACGGTTCTGGACCGTTTTTGATTGGAACAATTCAGGCATATTTGCGTTGGTCGTTGGCGCTTAGACTATATGATTCCAGTTTGCATATCGGCATTGGGGGCTGTCAATGGGCATGTGACAGTGGAGGGGTGTTGAGACGGGCGGCGGCCGGCTACTTTGGGGCCAGGGTGTAGGAGATACGGGCGTAGTAGAACCGGCTGAGACCCTCGAAGCCTGAGTCGGTGCCGACTATCAACCAGACCCGTCCTTCGCCGTCGGTGGTAACGGTCAAGGGCAGGCCGGTGTTGTCGAGGGTCTTCACCAGGTATTCATCGCCTGCCACCTGGGGGTGAGCCACGTTTCCCAGGACCACCATGGCTTGGCCGCCGTTGGACTGATTGCCCTTGTCGATGTTCATCCTGAGATGCCCGCTTTCGTCCTCCACGGCCAACGGCTCGACGGTAGTGGCCCCTGCTTTCATGTAAACGCTCTCGCCGGGCGAGCCGCCTATGCCGACCAACCCTGTGGGTACGTTGGTGGCCAGGTCTACGGACACCGAGACGGCGTACTCGGCGTCCGGCATCAGCCCATCGACCCGTCTCTTCAGGAACATGAACAGGTCGTCGCTGCGGTTGTGCCCTTGGACGCAGATGCCGCCGCCTTCAAGGCCGTCGGGCAGCGGACGATGCTCGTGGTCCAACTCGTAAATTGACTGGTCATAGTTGACAGGCAGGTCTGCGAATCCCACCACCCATCCCTCGGGGTCGCTGGTGAATTCGAAGGTGAACTCGTTCTCACCCATCTCGGGTTCGGGTGTAGTCGTAGGGGTGGGCTCCGCCGTGGGGCTAGGCGTAGCTGTCGGGTTGGGTGTCGCTGTGGGGCTAGGTGTCGGCGTCGGGCTAGGTGTTGTCGTAGGCGTGGGCGCTGTCGTAGGTATGCGTGTGGCTGTCGGAGTGGGTGTCGCCGTAGTGCTCGGGACCGCCGTTGATGTCGGCTCCTCAGCATCGCAGGCCAGAAGTAGACAGAGGACCGCAACTGTGAACGCCAGGCGTACAGCCGGCGCCAAGGCGTGCAGGTGCGGTAGATTCACAGCGCCTGCCTCTTGGCGGCGGCAGCCATCCCCGTGGCGCAGATGTCTTTGAGGCAGCAGGTTGAGCAGCGGGGGACCTTGGAGCAGGCGTCCTTGGCGTGGCGGTCCAGCAGGGCGTGGTACTCGTTGAACAGTGGCACGTCTTCTTCCAGGTTGGCGTGGAACAGGTCCTGGCAGGCCTGGTAGCTGGACTTGGCGTCGAGGGGAAACAGGCCCAGGCGCTGGACGACTCTTCGGGTGTAGGAGTCGATGACGAATGAAGGCTTTTCGGCGGCGTAGACCAGGATGTCGTCGGCGGTCTCGGGTCCGATGCCGTAAATGGAGAGCAACTCCTCCCGCAGCGGCCCAAGATCACGGCTGAGGAATGCCTGTAGGTCTCCGTCGTATTTATCGACGACGTGCCGGGCAAAGGCCTTCAGCTTTTGGGCCTTGGCATTGAAGTAGCCGCTGGGGCGAATAATGACAGCCAGGTCGGCGGCGGGGATGGCGTGTATCGCCTGGATGGACCAGCAGCCGGCCTGCTTCATGGCGGCTATGGCCCGTTCCACGTTGGTCCAGGCGGCGGCCTGGGTGAGGATTGCCCCGACCGCCACGTCGAAGGGACCGTCGCCGGGCCACCAGCCCTGGGGGCCGTAGGCCGCGTATAGGCGACGGTAGATGTCCTGCAGCAGCTCGGAGGCCTTGTGGGCTTCTGCGGGCCTGGAGGCCCCTGTTGAGGCTCCTGAGGCCTTCCGGGGCGTATGTTTGGCTGGGTTACGGTCTGGCAATAGTGCTCCTGGTGAATAAACGCAGTGTCTGGGGGTCAAAGAAGCACCGGGAGTTGGCTATCCAGGGTTATGGCGGTTTCCGTTACCCGGCAGCCGTAGGCGAAGGCTTCGACGCCGGCGGCTACGGATTCCCGGAGGGCTGCGCCGAAGTCCGGGTCGGCTTCGTCGTGGGGCCGCAGGGCCTGGGCATCGTCCCGCTGGACTACGAATATGACTGCGGCCCGGTGTCCGGCTGCAACGGCATGGGCCAGGCTGCGCACGTGCTTGGCGCCCCTGGTTGTGGGAGCGTCGGGGAAGAGTCCCACGCCGTCCACTACCAGGGTGACAGATTTGGCCTCCACGTAGCAAAGACCTGCGGGGCCCTGCAGCCGGAGGTCCAGCCGGCTTTCACCGAATACCACTTCAGGCTGCATTTCAGAATAGGCTTTAAACTGGGGCAGCCTTCCCTGGGCAAAGGCCTCGGCGACCAGGGTGTTGGGCAGCCGGGCATCCGCCGAGGCCAGGGCCGCGCCCATATCCACCAGGGCCAGGTCGTACTTGGTCTTGCGGTGGTCGCCGGGCTTGGGCGCAATCAGCACCCGGTACCCAGGAACCAGCATCTCGCGCATGCGGCCGGAGTTGGCCACGTGGACGCCGACCTCCCGGCCCTGCACCTCGACCACGGCCAGAAACCGGTTGAGCCGCGCTTTGAACCGGCCTTCAATCAGGCCCGAGGGAAAGTTCACCAGACCTCCCGGTTGCTACTGGGAAAACCAGTGGGTCGTCAGAGACGCCGAGTAAGGGTTACGCTGACGCCCGACTCCCGGCTCCCGGCGTGGAGCGGTAATGGTATCAACCGCCTACAGGGAGGGCAACCTGAATCCATGTCGATAGCAGCCAGCCGCAGCCGGGGGATATAATTGACCCATGCCTGATACGTTCTTGGCCCGGCTGGAGAAAGCCTGCGAAACGAACCAGAGCCTGCTCTGCGTGGGGTTGGACCCTGATGCCAAGCAAATGGCGGCGGCCGACCCGCTGACGTTCAACAAGGCCATCGTCGACGCAACCTCGGACCTGGTCTGCGCTTACAAGCCAAACGTTGCCTTCTACGAGGCCCTGGGCATCCCCGGACTGGAGGCCCTGGGCCGTACTGTCGAATATATCCGGGAGGCTGCCCGGCAGGCGGTGGTCATCGGCGATGCCAAGCGGGGCGACGTGGGCCCCTCCGCGGAGGCCTACGCCCGGGCCGCATTCGAGGTGTGGGGATTCGACGCCGTCACGGTCAACGCCTGGGGAGGGGAGGACTCCATGGCGCCCTTTGTTGCCTACGAAGAGCGGGGGGTGTTTGTCTGGTGCCGGGGGTCAAATCCCGGCTCGGCGGAGCTCCAAGACATGACGGTGGATACTCCGGCAGGCCCGGGGCCCCTGTACCAACACCTGGCGGGGCTGTGCCGGGACTGGAACAGTAACGGGAACGTGGGGCTGGTGGTTGGCGCTACGTCTCCCGGGCAGTTGGAGGAGGTGCGGCGCGCGTGTCCCGAAATGCCCCTGCTGATACCGGGCGTTGGGGCGCAGGGGGGAGACCTGGATGCTGCGGTGCGGGCGGGGACGGACTCCAGGGGCAGGCTGGCCGTGATCAACTCGTCGAGGGGGATCATCTACGCCTCGGCCGGCCCTGATTACGCCGACGCGGCCCGCAGAGAGGCGGAGGCGTTGCGGGCGCGTATCAATCGGGCCCTGGCAGAGGACGGCAAGGGATGGCCCTCGAACTGAGGACCGGAGACGTGGTCCGCATGAAGAAGGCCCATCCGTGCGGCGGGTTCCTTTGGGACGTGAGGCGCTTGGGCGCGGACATCGGGGTGGCTTGCCAGAAGTGCGAGCGTTACCTGCTATTGCCCAGGTCGTACCTGGAGAGGCGGGTGAAGGAAGTGATTCCCAGGCCAGCGGCCGGGCAAGCAAGGGAGACGGAGCCGGACTAAAGAGGCTGGCTACGTCCTGGCGGCAGCTGCGCCGGCCAACCGGCCGTTTTGAGCCGCGTCGTCCTGCCAGGCCCACGGTTCGGGATGGAACCCCCGCAGGACTTCCGATGCAGTCTCGATGAAGTTGCCCACAGCCCGGCCCAGGAACTTGCCCTTCAGGGTGCAGACTCCGATTTCTGAGGCCTCGAACAGGTGGCCCAAGCGTACGACGCCGAGCCGGTCGTGGTCTTCCGGGTGCAGGGTGAAGTCGGTGGCGATTGCCACGCCCATACCGATTTCCACGTAGCGCTTCATAGACTCGGTGTCGTCCACGCCCAAGATGAGGTCGAAATTTATGCCGGTCCCCCTCAGGGCCTGTTCCACTTTGCGGCGAGTAAGGCTGGCCTTCCCAGGAACGATCATGGGCCAGGCGGCCAGGTCCTTCAGGCCGACGGACTCCTGTTCGAGAAGGGGATGTTCCGGCGGAGTCAAGAGCACCACGTGGTATTGGAATAACGGGGTAAAGTCGAGGGAAGTCTCCTCGGGAGGGGGCGGCGAACACAAGGCCACGTCGATTTCTCCAGACTTGACCCGCTCTATCAGTGTTGCGTAGGGGCGGGCCATGAGACGGAGACGCACGGCGGGGTACTGGGAGTTGAAAGTCTGCACCGCCTTGGGCAGGTGGTGCAGCACCAGGTCGGGGTAGGCTCCGACCACGAAAGAGCCGCGCTTTTCGACGTAGTCCATCTGGATTTTCAGACGGTCCACCGCCTCGACCACCGGGGTTACCAACTCCAACAGGGCGACCCCTTCTGACGTGAGCCGTATGGGGCGCTTGATGCGGTCGAAAAGGGTGATTCCCAGCTCCTCTTCCAACTTTCTCAGATGAGTGGTGACGGTGGGCTGGCCCAATTCCAGGGTGCGGGCGGTCTTGGACACGCTGCTGAGTTTGGCTACGTGGTAAAAGCTGATAAGTTCCCGAAGTTCCACGCTATAAACCCTCACATGGCAACAGAGTTCTTGATAGAATATATCATCTAATATAGGTTGACAAGATAATTGGGCCAACTGAAAATTGGGCCTGCAGACGCCGTTTAAGGCGGAAGATTTGGGGTTCTCATACCGAAAGCTGGAACTAAGATCGGGCCAAGTCTTGGGATTTTGGGGTACGCCGGGGTGACCCGATGGCCTTCGTAATTACCGAGCCATGCAAGGGGGTTAAAGACGCCTCTTGCGTGAGTGTATGTCCAGTAGACTGCATAGAGACGTCCGAGGAAGATGACATGTACTACATCGACCCGGAGGTCTGCATCGACTGCGCCTACTGCGTGTCGGTGTGCCCGGTGAACGCAATCTTCGACGAGTTCGCCGTGCCGGCCCAGTGGCGAAGTTACGTCCGCAAGAACAAAGAGTATTTCAAGGGGCGCTAGCCAAGGTCCGTCCCCTGGACTACTGTCCGGCCTGTTCCCTTAACTGTCCCGCCTAACCTTCGAATCATCGAATGACTTGGGTTGTCCACGTATTCGGGATTTGGTATGATTTTATAAATCTGAAATTCATACGAGATAGACATGAAAATATCTGAACGCGGACAGATTACCATCCCCAAGCGGCTCAGGGACCGTTTCGGTATGTATAAGGACGTCGAGGTTGAGATCACTGCGACCGAGAACGGCCTGCTCATCCAAAAGCGGACAATGGCGGAGCATCCGGTCGAGAGGATCAGTGGAATCCTTGGCGACGCTATCGACGTCGACCGGTACATCGAAGAGATCCGGGGAAGATGATCACGTCGGTGGATACCAACGTCCTGCTGGACGTCTTCTTGTCCGGTACGCCGCACCATTCTCAATCGCAGGAGTGGCTCATCAGGGCCTACGACAGGGGAGCCATATTGGTCTGCGACATTGTCTACGCAGAGCTTGTTCCGGCTTTCGGCGACCGCTCATCATTGGACAGGACACTGCGGGAGATCAATGCGACGGTCTCCCCGATTGACACCGACATCGCTTACGATGCGGGTATGCGCTGGTCGCGATACCGGCAGTCGGGAGGGTCACGGGCGCGCATAATTGCCGACTTCTTAATTGGCGCCCACGCCATGGCCAATGCCGATACCCTGTTGACCCGGGACAGGGGCTTTTACGCCACCTACTTTCCAGAGTTGCAAGAACAGCAGTGAGCCGGCGAACGCGACAGGTGAGGGGTTGAGCTTGGGGAAAGAGCTTACGCGCCGTTGAGGTACTCGTCGATGGGGAGGACGCTGTAGTTGGTCCGTTCCATCAGGAGGTTCTCCACGGCGGCCCTGGCGGTATCCAGCGAGGTGAAACAGGGCACCCGGCGCTCGGACGCGGCCCGGCGGATGAAGTAGCCGTCCCGCATCACCGAACTCACCCCGGTGACGGTGTTGACCACGGCGCCCACGCTGCCGTCTTCGATTACGTCAACCACGTTGGGGTGTCCCTCGGCCAGCTTCTTGGTGGTCATGGTAACGGGGACGCCCATGGCGCTGATCATCGACGCAGTGCCCTCGGTGGCGAAAAGCGGGCAGCCGGCCCGGACCAGTTCACGCACCAGGTGCACCGACTCTGCCTTGTGCTGGTCGGCGATGCTGAGCAGCACGCCGGCCCCGGGTTTAAGGTTCAAGTTGGCGGCCAGCAGGGCCTTGGACAGGGCGCTGGAGAATTCGCGGTCGACGCCCATGACCTCTCCGGTGGACTTCATCTCCGGGCCCAGGTGCCAGTCCACGCCCACCAGCTTGGCCATGGAAAACACCGGGGCCTTGATGCCCACCAGGTCTCGTTTCGGCCACAGGCCGCCCTCGTAGCCCTGTTCGGCCAGGCTCTCGCCCAGCATTACCCTGGTGGCAATCCCGGCCACGGGAACGCCGGTGACCTTGGAAATGAAGGGGATGGTGCGGCTTCCCCTGGGATTTACTTCCAGGACGTAGACCGAGGTCTTTTCGCCGTCCTGCGAGGGCAGGTGGGGGCTGCGGTAGGCCGCCCCGCCGTGGATGACGAACTGGACGTTCATCAGGCCCCGCACGCCCAGGGCCAGGCCTATGCGGGTGGAGTAGTCTACGATGGTGGAGACCTCGTCGTCGGTCAGGTTTAACCCTGGGTAGATGGCCATGGAGTCGCCGCTGTGGACGCCGGCGCGCTCGATGTGTTCCATGATGCCTGGAATCAGCGCCCGCTCCCCGTCGCAGACCACGTCAACCTCGCATTCTTTGCCTTCCATGTACTGGTCTATGAGCACGGGCTTGTCGGGGCTCACGTCGGTGGCGGCGGTAAGATAACGAATCAACTCCGTGGCGTTCTGGACAATCTCCATGGCCCGCCCGCCCAGGACATAGCTGGGCCGGACGACGGCCGGGTAGCCGATGTTCTGCGCGACCTGCAGGGCTTCCTCCACCGAGGTCACGGCGGCTCCCGGAGGCTGGGGGATGCCCAGGCGGGCCAGGAACTCCTCGAACTTGTGACGGTCGGAAGCGACGTCGATGGCCTCGGCGCTGGAGCCGAGAATGGGCAGACCGGCGGCCGCCAGCTTCTGGGACAGGTCTATGGCGGTCTGGCCGCCGAATTGGACGACCACAGGCGGCGGCGGGTCGTCGCCGGTCTCGTTTTCCAGTATGTCACGCAGGGTCTCCTCGTCCAGGGACTCGAAGTACAGCCGGTCGCTGGAGTCGAAGTCGGTGGACACGGTCTCCGGATTGGAGTTGACCATGATGCTGGAGACGCCCTCTTCGGACAAGGCCCAGGCGGCGTGAACGCTGCAGTAGTCGAATTCGATGCCCTGGCCGATGCGGATGGGGCCGCTGCCGATGACCAGGGCCTTTTTGCCGGACAGCGGAGGGGCCTCGTTCTCGAGGTCGTAGGTGCTGTAATAGTAGGGCGTGACCGCCTCAAACTCGGCGGCGCAGGTGTCCACCATCTTGTAGACCGGGCGCACGTCCCATTGGCGCCTCAGGTCCCGCACCTGCTCCGGAAGCATGTCCGCCAAGGTGCCCACCTGCTCGTCGGAGAATCCCAGGCGCTTGGCCCGCAGCAGCAGGTCCGGGGTTAGTCCCTCGGAGAGCAGCCGCCGCTCCATGTTGACTATGCGCTCCATGGCGCTGACGAACCAGGGGTCCACGTAGGTCCGTTCCACCAGAGCCGCAGGGCATACCTGCCGCCGGAGGGCGGCCATCATAGCCCAGAGGCGAAGGTCGTTGGGGCCCAGGGGGAGCCTGTCCAGAGAAGAATCTGAAGAACCGGAAGGATCGCCGTCGCTGCGCCAGGCCGGGTCTTCCCACAGCAGGGTCCGGTTGCCGATTTCCAGCGACCTGGTGGCCTTCTGAAGTGCAGCCTCGAACGAGCGTTCGATGACCATGACCTCGCCGGTGGCCTTCATCTGGGTGGTGGTGGTGCGGTCGCCGTGGGGGAACTTGTCGAACGGCCACCTGGGGAACTTGACCACGCAGTAGTCCAGGGCCGGCTCGAAAGCGGCCTTGGTCATGCTGGTGACGGCGTTGGATATCTCGTCCAGCCGTTTGCCGACGGCGATTTTGGCGGCGACGCGGGCTATGGGATAGCCGGTGGCCTTGCTGGCGAGGGCGGAGCTGCGGCTTACGCGAGGGTTGACCTCGATTACGTAGTAGGGCGACTCGGCCTGCCACTCGGAGTTCAGGGCCTCCGCCACCTGCGGGTGCGGCTGCAAGGCAAACTGGATGTTGCACCCGCCCTCGATGCCCAGCCCTCGGATTATCCTCAGGCTGGCGGAGCGGAGCATGTGGTACTCTTTGTCGGTCAGGGTCTGGCTGGGGGCGACTACTATGCTGTCCCCCGTATGTACGCCCATGGGGTCCAGGTTCTCGATGTTGCACACGGTGATGCAGTTGTCGGCGCCGTCCCGCATCACTTCGTATTCGAGTTCTTTCCAGCCGACCAGCGACTGTTCCAGCAGCACCTGGGATATGGGGCTCGCGGCCAGCCCGGCGCGGACGATGGCCTCCAACTCCTCCCAGGTGTTGGCTATGCCGCCGCCGCTGCCTCCCAGGGTATAAGCCGGGCGCACGACTATTGGGAGGCCGATTTGCCCGGCCACCTCCCGGCATTCTTCTATGGAGGACACGGTCAGGTTGGCGGGTTCGGGCTCGCCAAGCTCGTGGAGAAAGTCGCGAAAGAAGCTGCGGTCTTCGGACTTGCGGATGGTTTCCAGGGGCGTGCCCAGGAGCCGGACGCCGTACTTGTCCAGCACGCCGGCGTCGGCGAGGGCCACGGCGAGATTGAGGCCGGTCTGTCCGCCCAGGGTGGGCAAGATGCCGTCGGGCCGTTCGCGGGCTATGATCCGGTCAACGACATCAACGGTGAGGGGCTCGATGTACACCCGGTCGGCGATGCCCTGGTCGGTCATGATGGTCGCGGGGTTGGAGTTGACCAGTACGGTCTCAACTCCCTCCTCGCGAAGGGCCTTGCAAGCCTGGGTGCCGGCGTAGTCGAACTCTGCGGCTTGGCCAATGAGAATAGGCCCAGAACCCACGACCAGAACTTTTCCGGGCCTACTGGAAATCCCTGCCTCCTCGGGGATACCCGCCAGGGCATTCCCCGCCGTCGACATTATAGGCCCTTTTGATTGTCCTGGTCTACCACAACCGGCGTGATGGCCGGCGATCAAGACCGCCGCGGAACGAGGGGATGTTCTCCCCCCGGAAAATCAGGCGGTAGGCAAGGCCGCCGGGAGCTCAATCAACTGGTGTCTCTGCAGTGCGTTGAGCGTCTGGTACAAGAAGGAACCGAAGAACCGGCCCTCCGGGTCGTCCTCGATCATCTCCGGGGTCTCTTGTTCCTCGCGGGGAGGGACCCTGAGATGAACGTGCTCTTCGTCCAATTTATGCAACTCGAACCGCCCCAGCGACGACGGTAGTATTTCATTGTCATTGTGGTCGAAATACTTGACCAAGAAGTCCCACCGGCTGCCAAGGGTCCCCTTGCCGGGGGCCAGGGCGTACCCATGCCCTTCATGCGTGAAAGTGCGGACCTCTTCGTCCATAATTTCTATGATTCCTCTTAGATCTACCGGTAACTCCACATCCACCCCCTCCTCCAGCAACGGCATGGTGAAGGAAGACATTGATAAAACCTCCAGACATTGAGAGAAGTAAAAAAGATGAATCCCAACCCCCTCAGAATAACTCTCGGTTAGTGGGGCCGCCCGACCCAATTCGGGCCGACCCCGGGAGCTTGTCCTGAGAAGCAATTCAGACAGGATACCCGACAGGCGGCATCCTATGCCACGGAATCCGAGGGCAATATCTCCCAGTTTTGAGGCAGCGTATTTCTACGCGTAGGTGGGCCGTGAGGTTGAACGCTACGGCGAATTCCCGTGGTCCCGGACCATTTGCAGGAACCGGTCGAACATGTACTCGTTGTCCTGGGGGCCGGGGGCCGCTTCCGAGTGGTATTGGATGGTGAACAACGGCATCTCTTTGTGGCGCAGCCCCTCGACGGTGTAGTCGTTCAGGTTGACGTGGGAGACCTCCAGGCCCGCCGGTAAAGAGTCGGCGCTGACTGAATAACCGTGGTTTTGGGCGGTTATGTAAACTTTGCCGTCGCTCATGTCCTGCACCGGATGGTTGCCGCCCCGGTGTCCGAACTTCAGCTTGTAGGTCTTGGCGCCCAGCGCCCGGGCCGCAATCTGGTGGCCCAGGCAGACTCCCATGATGGGAACGCGGCCCAGCAATTTCTGGAGGTTGTTTACCAGGTAGTCCAGCAGCTGGGGGTCGCCCGGTCCGGGAGACAGGAGGATTCCAGAGGGTTTTAGGGCCAGCAGGTCTTCGGCGGAGGTAGCCGCCGGCACCGCCATGACCTGGCACCCCCGCTTATGCAGCAGGCGGAGAATGTTGTACTTGAGTCCCCAGTCGATAACCAGGACGCGATGCTTGGGCGATTCCTCCCAGGCCTCTTCGTCGGAATCCCATTGGTAGCTGCTGCCGGTGGTGACGGTGCTGACGAAGTCCCGGTCGTCGTAGCGGGCTAGGTTTGCCAGCTTGGCCTCAGCCGCCTCGGGGTCCTGATGGGTAATGAGCCCCATCATTACGCCGCGCTGCCGCAAGCGGCGGGTTATGGCCCGGGTGTCCACCCCGCTGAGGCCGGGGATTCCCTGGGAAGCCAGGAATTCGTGGAGGGTGCGTTTACTCAGACCGTGGCTGGGAAGGTCGCAATGCTCCCGGACGATGAGGCCGGCGGTTTGTATGCGCTTGGACTCGTAGTGCTCTTCGCTGATGCCGTAGTTGCCGACCAGGGGATAGGTGAGGGTGACCAACTGCCCGGCGTAAGACGGGTCGGTCAACACTTCCTGGTACCCGGTCATGCTGGTGTTGAAGACGACCTCTCCGTGGGTCTCCACGTCGGCGCCAAAGGCTTCGCCGGCATGTATAGACCCGTCTTCCAGTACCAGCCAGGCTTGTGAACCAAATTCAGTCATCTTGAAACACCACTTCACCCCGCACCAGGGTAGCTTTGACCTTTCCCTTCAGGGTTACGCCCTGCAGGGGGGTGTTCTTCCCCTTGGACTCGAATTTATCGGCATCGACCACCCATTCGGCGTTGGGGTCGAACAGAACGATATCCGCCGGGGTGCCGGGCTCCAGGGATGCCAATTCGGTGAACGACGGGCCAAGCACCCTGGCCGGGCCCACGGTCATTCGCTCCACCAGGCTGCTCAGCGTAAGCTGGCCGGAGTGCACCAGCGCCAGCGCCGAGCCCAGCGCGGTCTCCAGGCAGCTAATGCCGAAGGCTGCGTCGGTGTAAGTCACTTGCTTGGAGGCTAAGTCATGGGGGGCGTGGTCGGTGGCGATGCAGTCAATGACGCCGTCGACCAGTCCACGGGCCATGGCAGTGATGTCCTCCCGGCCGCGCAGCGGGGGGTATACCTTGGTGGCGGTGTCGTAGGCGTACGGGCCGGCTTCCTGAGACCCGGAGTCGTGGTTACCCAGCACCCAATGGTCGGTGATGGTCAGGTGGTGAGGGCACACCTCGGCCGTGGCGGTCACGCCCCGGGCCTTGGCATGCTGCAAGAGCGGCAGGCAGCCGGCGGCGCTGAGATGGGCCAGGTGCAGGCGACCGCCGGTCAACTCGGCCAGGGAAAGGTCCCTGGCCACCATGGTCTCCTCGGCGGCGGCGGGGATGCCGGGCAGGCCCAGGCGGGTGGCGACCCAGCCTTCGGCCATGACGCCGCAACCGGATAGCGCCGGGTCCTGGCAATGGTCGATTACCGGAAGCCCCAGGTCGGCGCTGTAGACCAGGGCCATGCGCATCAAGGCAGCGTCATAGACGGGATCTCCGTCATCGCTGAAGGCCACGACGCCGGCGGCGGCGAGCTCCTCCATGTCGGCCAGCTCTTTGCCTTTACGGCCCTTGGTCACGCAGCCGATGGGGTAGACCCGGACTATTGCGTCCTCGCGGCTGCGGCTGCGGACCAAGTCCACCACGGCGGCATTGTCGATGGCTGGTTCGGTGTTGGGCATGCAGCAGACCGCGGTAAAGCCGCCGCGGGCCGCGGCCCTGGCCCCGGTGGCTATGGTCTCCTTGTGCTCGAAGCCCGGCTCCCGGAGGTGGGCATGGAGGTCAATGAACCCGGGACTGGCCACCAGGCCGGCGGCTTCTATGACGCGGCAGCCATCGGGCGCCAACTCCGGGTCCAAGGGGCCCACCGCCCCGATTTCCCCATCGTAGACCAGGATTTCGCCAACCTCGTCCAGCCCGTTCAATGGATCGATGATCCTGGCGCCCTTGATCAATACGGTTCGGTAGAACACTCTACTTTCGCCCCCGGCAAAGATGGTAAAGCAGCGCCATGCGAACGGCGACGCCGTTGGTGACCTGCTGTTGGATGGCCGATTTGACTCCGTGGGCAACCCCGGAGCTTATTTCGATACCCTCGTTCATAGGCCCCGGGTGCATAACCAGGACTTCCGGCGAGGCCGTGGAGAGCCGCTCTTCGCTCACCTGCCAACGCCGGGTGTACTCGCGGATGCCGGGGAGAAAACCGGCCTGCTGCCGCTCGGACTGCAATCTCAGAGCCATGACCATGTCGGCGTCCTGCACGGCCTTGTCCATGTCGGTCTCGACCTCCACCGCGGCCAGCGGCGATGGAACGCTGCCGTCCGCCCGACCCCGGAGCATTTCCAATGGCAGTAGGGTGGGCGGCCCGCAGAGGACGACCTTGGCGCCCATCTTGGCGAATCCCCAGATGTTGGACCGGGCCACCCGGCTGTGGAGCACGTCGCCGACGATAACCACTTTCAGGCCGTTGAGCCTGCCCAGCTTTTGCTGCACCGTGTAGAGGTCCAAGAGCGCCTGGGTCGGGTGGGCATGGATGCCGTCGCCGCCGTTTATCACCCCGACGGTCTCCAAGTGCCGGGCCAACAGGTTGGGCGCGCCGGAGTGGGGATGGCGAATTGCGATTATGTCAACTCCCATGGCCTGCAGGGTGAGGGCGGTGTTGATGAGGGACTCGCCCTTCTCGACGCTGCTGGCGGAAGCCGACACGTTGATGACGTCGGCGCTCAACACCTTGCCGGCTTCTTCGAAGGAAACCCTGGTGCGGGTGCTGGCTTCGTAGAACAGAGTCACCACCACCCGGCCTCGGAGGGTGGGCACTTTCTTGATGTCGCGGCCCAGCACCTCGGCCATGCCCTGGGTGGACTCCAGCACCGCCGAAATCTCGGCGGGAGAGAAATCGTCCAGGTCCAGCACGTGCATCCTGGGAGGCAGTTCCGCCAGCTCCGGCGCAGGAGTTAGATCCTGGGTCTCGATGGCCCTGGAGGCGGTCATCGGCTTTGCGGCCCCCTCTTGGTGATTGCCACCTCGTCCACGCCGTCGGACTCAACCAGGCGGACTTTTACCTGTTCGTCCAGGGACGTCGGGATGTTCTGGCCCACGTAATCGGGCCGTATGGGCAGTTCCCGGTGCCCCCGGTCCAGCAGGATGGCCAACTGCACCTCTTCGGGGCGTCCGAAGTCGCTTAGGGCGTCCAGGGCGGCCCGGATGGTCCGGCCCGTAAATAGCACGTCGTCCACCAGCACCACCTTCTTGCCGTGGAGGTCAACCGAAATGTCCGTAGGGCGGACCACGGGGCGGTCCCGTTCCTGCAGGTCGTCGCGGTACAGGTTTATGTCAAGGGCCGCCACCGGGACTGCATTCCCCTCAAAGTTGGCGATATTTGCCGCCAGCCGGTTGGCCAGGGGCACGCCGCGGGTGTAAATGCCTACAAGCACCAGGTCCTGGGGGCCCCGGTTCCGCTCCAGTATCTCGTGGGACACCCGGTTCAAGGCCCGGCGGATGTCCTCCTGGCTCAGTATCTGCCTTTCGGCGGTCATTCGTTCTGTACCGTCTCCCGTTGGGCTCCAAGGCGGGCGGCGGAGGCTGGAATAATCCCGCAAAAAACCCCTTGCCATCAGTCAGGCAAGGGGCTGGCGCCAGGGCCACCGAAGTGGTCACCTGGCCTTCTGAAGGGTCCCGAACTTTGCCAGCCTCACTGGACTGCCTTAAAAGCCTGGCCATCCGATGCCTCGGACAGCGTCTCAACCCTGAAGTTGACTTATGTAATTTTGCTGCCGGGTATCATATCAGGTTTTTGGGGGGCGGGGAAGGGTGGCTTGTTCTCTGAGGCGGGGTTATGACCCGCCAAATGACGGCTGATGGTTGAGTTTATCGCGGGCTACTCCGGGATATCGTGCATAAAGGCGTACCCGGACACTAATTCGGACTTACCATCAACAAGCGCCCAGACGAAGAGTTCGTAGATACCCTCCCCATATGCGGCTAACGGTTTGGAAACGTCGGCCACAACCCGGAATGTCCCAGCGTCGGTATCCACGTCCCACACGTCGGCCGTGACCCGATAGACCGTATTGGTTCTCTCTTCTTGTGGCCTGGATTTCGCTTCAGCCCAGAGGTCATGAGCTTCACCCCTGGACCTCGGGGCGTGGGCGTTCGGGTCTATCTCGTGGGGATTTATCCGGTACAGCTTGGTTCTGGTGTAAGTATCTTCCCTATATCTATTCCCCGGCGCAGGCGGTTTGCGCAAGCTTGCCACGCGCGGCCCCGGTGAATTTCCATAAGTCCGTGCCAATTGTCCAACAGTCAATTCTGTTGGGGGAGGGCGGTATTCAAGAACAATATCCAAGTCTGTGCTGCCGTAAACGGCAGCGCCATTGCGCAACGTTCCGGCTAGTGTCAGGATGGTCCCTTCTAGTCGGATCTGTTCATAATCGATGAAATCGCCTTGCTCAAACACCAACACCGTTTGGAAGTTGTAAGTGTCCCAGGCTAAACCGATGTTGACGTAGCGGTTCAGCGGCTTAAGGATTATGTCCCAATGGCCGGGACTGGTCCAGAAGTTATCAACAATGTCCAGCGCTTTCTCCTCGGGGTCAATGGACCGGTAGCCGGCGAGTAGGCCGACGCAGTAGTCGCTGCCCAGCACTATCTCCCTGCTGTAATCGTAACCGCCAGCGAACGCGTATCTTGTCTTCGGAGTCAATCCTTGAAGATTCCAATGACCGCTAAAGCAGTTGGCAAGCATATCATCGGCGTGAGCCTGGGCGGCTCCGTTACTCCCCATTGTCACCTGCTCTAACCCAGCCTCAACCCTGGCTTGGTTGATTCCGGCCAAAACTATTTGGCGTAACTCAGTAAGGGTTGTGGCAGGGACAGGTGTAGGTGTAGAGGCCGGCGTAGGCGTAGGCGTAGGTGTTGGTGCTGGCGTAGGGGCTGGCGTAGGCGTAGGCGTAGGTGTTGGTGCTGGCGTAGGTGCTGGCGTAGGTGCTGGCGTAGGTGTTGGTGTTGGTGGAACGGGAGTCGGTGTAGGCGCAGGTGTCGGAGTTGGTGGAACGGGAGTCGGCGTAGGCGCAGGTGTCGGAGTTGGAACAGTGGCGGCAGTTGGCAACTGGGTAGAAGTATCCAGGGGGACTGCCGTAGGCGTCGGGGCATAAGTGGAGGGTAAAGTGGATGTTGGGGTCGCGGCCGGGGTGGTGGAGACGGCGGCCACAGTGGCTGCAACTTCCGCCTCAACAGTGGCATCAATATCGGGAAATGGCGTCGGGGCTGGCGGCGACTCTCCGGCACAGGCGACGCCGACGGTGATCAGTAGGCTGAGGAGAAAGACCGCAAGGCGTGGGAACACTAAGCCCCAACCCGCTTCCTGCGGTTGCTGACGTAGTCCACCAGCATGTACTCACCCAGGTTGGAGGCGCTGCTGTAGAAGGCCCTGCCCTTGTTGATGCGGGTGAGACGCTCGACGAAGTGCACCAATTGGTAGGAGCTTTCCAGCATGAAGGTGCTGATGACGATGCTTTCTTGCGTGCACCGTTGGACCTCTTTCAGGGTCTCTTGTTCGGTGCGATAGGTGGGCGGGTAGGCGAAGAAGGCCCGGTCGCCTTCCATGTGGGACGTGGGCTCGCCGTCGGTGATCAACAGCACCTGCTTGGAACAGCCCTTTTCTTTGGACAACAGCTTGCGGGCCAGCATCAACGCGTGGTGCAGGTTGGTGCCCGATACCCAGGCGTTCCAGCGCGACTTGGCCAGTTCGTCCTCCTTGATTTCCATGGCGTAGTCGGAAAAGCCGATGACGTGCAGGGTGTCCCTGGGGTACTGGCTGCGGATTAACGCCATCAGGGCCGCGGTGACCTTCTTGGCCGCGTGGAAGTTGTTGAACAGCCCCATGGACCGGCTCTGGTCCAGCAGCAGCACGGTGGCGGCGCGGGTCATGTGCTCGGTGCGGTGGACTTCGAAGTCGTCGACGCCCATGCGCACCGGCACCTGGGGCCCGTTGCGCAGCACAGCGTTTTTCACGCTGGCCTGCAGATCGATCTGGAAGGGGTCGCCGAACTCGTAGGGCTTGGTGTCGCCAAGCAGGTCGCCGTTGGCCCCCCTGGTGTGGAGCAGGTGGTTGCCGATGCGGTCCTTCTTGAGGTGGGCGAACACCTCTCGCAGGGCCTTCTGGCCGATGCGGCGCATGCCCCGCGCGGTCAGTTCCATCTTGTCGTCGCCGGTTATGTAACCCGCTTCCTGCAGCATTTCCCGGAGCTTGTCCAGTTGCTCCCAGGCCCGGCGGGCGTCCTCGCCCAAAAGCTCGGCCAGCTTGTCGGGGTCCACGTCGTCCATGTTCCCGGTGCGCATGGCCTGGGCCAGGGCCTCTTCCAGCCGGTCGTGCTCCTGCAGGCCGCGCATCATCTCCATGGCCTGCTCCATGGTCAGGCTGTCGTCGCCCAGGAAGGGGTACTGGCGGCGCAATTCGTCCATGGGCATCATCTGCTCCATCAACGAGGCGAACTCGGCCATCTCCTGCCGGGTCTCCGGGTCAAGGGCGTTGGCCAGGGCGTCCTCCAACTCCTGCCGCATCTCGGGAGACATGCTCTCCAGCATGGACTGCATCTGGGCCAGTTGACGCTGCAGCAGGTCCATCAGTTCTTCGAAGCTCTGGGGAGGGTTGGGGCCGAACATTGACCCGAACTGCTCCATGAACCCGTCGAAGTCGGGCTCCCGCCCCTCCATCTTGTCGCGCATCATCTGATTGAGTTGACGCATCATCTCCCGCATGGCCGCCATGTCCTGTGGGGTCATGCCCTGGGCCTGCTGCATCATCTGCTGGGAGATGTTCTGGGCCATCTGGCCCTTAAGCATGTCCAGGAGTTCCTGGAACTTGCGCTGGGCCTCGGGGTCGATGAAGTCGTAGTCCATCAACTCCTTGATGCGGCCGCCCATGTCCTGGGGAAGGTCTTCAAGCTTTTCCCGGTTCCGCTTGCTCCTTTCATCCAGGACGTTGTAGAAGCCCTCCAACTGGGGCCGGTCCTCGTCCGACGCCTGGGACAACTGCTGCCGGGCCTGTTCCATCCGCCGGTCGATGCCGTCCCGCTCGGTGTTGATGACGTCCTGCAGCCGTTCCCTCAGGTCGTCGATTACCGAGTCCATGTTGTACTGCTGCAGTTGCTGACGCCGCTGGTTCTTGAGCTGCTCCATCAAGTCCCGGAGGCCGGTCATCTGCTGGCCGTCCCGGTTCTCGAAGCCCTGCCGCAGCATCTCCCGCAGCGCCCGCATGACGTCGCCCTGGCGCAGCGTCTCGTCGGACAGCCGGTCCATGAGCTCGTCGGCGTCCATTTCGAAGATCTGCTGGGTGCCGTCCCACTGGGAATACCTGTAACTGCGGTACAACATAGGGCCTCGCGCGGGTCTTGGATGGGCGGCTAACGGGGGCAGGTTAACCTATGATAGACCCATCCGCGGCGACAATTCAAGGCGGCGGCGTTTTGCCGGGTGCGTGCTATAATCCCGGCACATTTCATCCCTCCGGTAGGCAATGCTCAGTCCCTACACCGTTCTCGACCTGACAGACGACCGCGGCGAGTTGGCCGCCATGATACTGGGCGACCTGGGCGCCGACGTAATCAAGGTGGAGCCGCCCGCGGGGTCGTCCAGCCGGAAAATGGCGCCCTTCCTGGCAGACGGGCCGGAAGCGGAGCGCAGCCTCCACTACTTCGCCTTCAACCGCAACAAGCGGGGCATAACCCTGGACCTGGCCGCCGCAGCGGGCCGCGGCGCGCTACGGCGGTTGGCGGAGAGAGCCGACTTCGTCATTGAATCGGCCCGCCCCGGCGAGATGTCCGGGCTGGGGTTGGGGTTTGAGGAGTTGCGCCGGGCCAATCCCCGCATCGTTTACGTTGCCATCACCCCTTTCGGCCAGGACGGCCCCTACGCCGAATTCCCCGCCGGCGACCTGACAGTCGCGGCCCTGGCCGGCCCCATGAGCGTGCAGGGCTATCCGGGCCGGGCGCCGCTGCGCGTTTCCGTTCCCCAGGTATGGCTCCACACCGGGGCCGAGGCCGCGGTGGGCGCGCTTACGGCCCACGCCAGGACGTGCTGCACAGGCGAGGCACAGTTCGTGGACGTTTCGGCCCAGACCGTCATGGCGTGGACAATGCTCAACGGCGCGACCGCCAAGGCTATCCAGGGGTTTGACTTCAACCGCTCCGGGCCCTACTCCCAGACCAGGGGAATGCCGCTGCAGATGGTCTATGAGTGCGCCGACGGCTACGTAACCTTCATGCCCGACGGAAGGACGCTGGAGACACTGGTCCGCTGGTGCGTGGAGGACGGGCTGGCGCCGGAGTCGTGGGTGGAGGACGAGGACTGGATGGGATACACCCTGAACAACCTGCACGGCAGGCCGGTGGCCCATCCGCTGGAGGAGGTCATGGTCCCCATCAACCGGTATATGCTGACCAGGACCAAGAACCAGCTCCTGGAGCGGAGCGTGAGGGAGCGCATATCCATTGCGCCGGTCTACACCGTGGAGGAACTGACCCGATTCAGACAACTAGAGGAACGGGGCTACTGGCTAACCGCTCCGTTGCCCGACGGGCACCCAGTCCAGGTGGCCGGACCCTTCGCCCAAATGAGCGAGACGCCGATGAAGGTACGCCGCTGGCCGCCCAAGCTGGGCGAGCACAACGCCGAGGTACTGGGCGAGATGCTGGGGTATTCCCATTCAGAGATAGAAGAAGCCTGCGGATTGGCGAGAAAGGCGAGCAGCGGCCGTGGCGGATAAGTTGCCCTCTGCAGGCCTGCCGTTTGAAGGCTTGAAAGTCGTCGACTGTTCCTGGGTCGTGGTCGGACCCAGCGTGGCCAAGCATTTCGCCGACCACGGGGCCACCGCCGTGCGGTTGGAGACGACGGCCCCCATGGACACGCTGCGGGTGGCCATGCCGTTCAAGGACGGCGTTCCCGGCCCCGACCGGGCCCATTTTTACGGGGAATTCAACACCTCCAAGCTTGGCATGACCCTGGACTTGAAGACGCCGGCGGGCATAGACGTGGCCCACCGGCTGCTGGCCTGGGCCGACATATTCATCGAGGCCTTCACTCCCGGCACGGTGGACCGGCTGGGCATCGGCTATGAAAAGGCCCGGTCCATCAACCCGTCGATCATCATGCTCAGCACCTGCCTCATGGGCCAGACCGGTTCCCTGGCGTCCCTGGGAGGATTCGGGTACCACGCCGCCGCCATTGCCGGGTTCTATGAGGTCACGGGGTGGAAAGACCTGCCGCCCGACGGGCCCTGGCTGGCCTACACCGACACCATCGCCCCCCACTTCCTGTCGGCGGCGGTCATGGCCGCCCTGGACCACCGGCGGAGGACGGGCCAGGGGCAGCACATCGACGCCAGCCAACTGGAAATGGCCCTGCATTTCCTGTCGCCGCAGACGCTGGACTCCCGGGTCAACGGGCACACGGTGTCCCGCGACGGCAACCGCTCCCCGACGGCCGCGCCCCAGGGTGCCTATCCCTGCCGGGGAGACGACCGGTGGTGCGCCATTGCGGTGGAGAACGACGCCCAGTGGGAGGGGCTGCGCCGGGCCCTGGGCGACCCGGCCTGGGCGCGGGACGAGCGCTTTCTGACCACCGAGGGCCGGCTGTCCCACCATGACGAGATAGACACGGAACTGTCCGCCTGGACCAGCGTAAAAGACGAACGGGAAGTCATGGGCCTGCTTCTATCGGAGGGGGTCCCGGCGGGGGTGGTGCAGCGGAGCAGCGATCTGCTCCAGGACCCACAACTGGCCCACCGGGGGTTCTTCCGCAACTTGGACCACGCCGAGATGGGCAGCATTCCGTACAGCGGCCCGCAATACCGCATCCGCGGCTACGAAAGCGGCCCTCGCTTTGCCGCTCCGAAGATGGGACAGCACAACGAGTATGTCCTGAGAGAGTTGCTGGGGATGTCGGACGAGGAGATTGCCGAGGCAGTGGTCGGCGGGGCCCTGGGCTAGGGGGTTAGACCAAGGGTTTCCTAGACTACCTTAGCCCCCAGAATCCTCTGCAAATGCCGCAAGGCCCACTGGTGGGCGTCGGGGTCGAAGGATGCAACGCAGTCGGAGGGCACTTCCACCTGGTAGTCCCGGTTGCGGGCGTCGGAGGTGGTGTGCATGACGCAGATGTCGGTGCACACGCCGCACACCACCAGCTTGTCCGGTTCTAGCTGCTCCAGCCGTTGGGCCAGGTCGGTGTTGAAGAAGCCGCTGTAGCGGTTCTTGGGGATGACGTTGGAACCGTCGACGAACCCGGCAAGCTCCGGGATTACCTCGGTTTCCGGCGTGCCCTTGACGCAGTGCACCGGGAAAATCTGGAACTCCAGGTCGTCGGGGTCGTGGTGGTCGGAGACGAAGAGCACTTGAGACCCTGCTTGAGTCTCCCGCTCGACTAACTCACGGACTTTGGGGATTATCGTCCGGGCGTCGTCGCCGCAGTACAGGTTGTGGCCCGGCTCCAGGAAGCCCCGCACCATGTCCACCACCAACACCACGTTGGGCATCTTTCACCACTCCTATGGGCCGGGTTATGCCCCTGGCTTTGCGGCTGGTTCCTTCTCTGGGCCGAAGATGAAGCCCTCGTAGCCCGCGTCGGCCACCTCGTTGCACTTTTTCCGGTAGGTCCCCACGCCGCCGGCGTAGGGCGTGAACACCCGGGGCTTGCCGGGGATGTTGGCGCCCAGGTACCAGGAGTTGGCCAGCGGGTAAAGGGTCTGCTCTGCGAGTTCGTTTAGGTGCTCTCCCCAGGCGGTCTCCGCATCGGCGTCCGGCTCGGCGGTCTCGATTTCGTGTTCCCGCATGTAGTCCAGCAGGTTGGAAATCCACTCGATGTGCTGCTCGATGGACATGGACATGTTGCTGAGAACGGAGGGGCTGCCAGGCCCGGTAATCATGAACATGTTGGGGAATCCGGCGGTCTGCACGCCGAGATATGTCTTGGGCCCCTCGGCCCACTTGTCTTTCAGGGGCAGGCCGTTTTTGCCGCGGATGTCGATCTTGAAGTAGCTGCCCGTCATGGCGTCGAAGCCGGTGGCGAAGACAATGACGTCGAATTGGTACTCTTCGTCCTCGGTCCGTATGCCCTTGGGGGTGATCTCTTGAATTGGGGAGTGGCGGATGTCGACCAGTTTCACGTTGTCGCGGTTGTAGGTCTCGAAGTAGTCGGTATCTATAAGGGCGCGCTTGGAACCAAATGGATGGTCCACCGGCAGAAGCTTTTCCGCGGTCTCGGGGTCTTTGACCGTCTCCCGGATCTTGGACCGGATGAACTCGCTGACGGTGTCGTTGGCTCTCCGGTCGTGATAGGTATCGTTGAAGGAGAATATGAAGTAGCCGCCGCCTTCGGCCCAGCCGGCTTCATAGATTTCCCGCCGCTCTCCGGCGGTTACGTCCAGCGCGGAGCGCTCGGGCTCTTCAATGGGAGTGCCGCCCAGGGACCACCTGGCGTCTTCCAGGATCTTATCGTAGTTGGGCTTCACCACCTCGTTAATGAACTTGGGGTCGACGGTGTGGTGGCGGGCGGGTACGGTGTACTGGGCAGTGCGCTGGAATACCATTACGCTCCCAGCCTGCTGGGCAATCACCGGTATAGCCTGCACGCCGCTGGACCCGGTGCCGATGACCGCCACTCGCTTCCCGGCAAAGTCCACGCCCTCGTGGGGCCAGCCGCCGGTGTGGTACGACTCGCCTGCAAATGAGTCCGACCCCTTGAATTCAGGGACGTTGGCCGTGGAGAGACACCCGACGGCGGTAATCAAGTGCCGGGCCGTTACTTGGTCGCCCTGGTCCGTCTGGATTCGCCATAGATTATCGGCTTCGAGGAACTTTGCGGAGGTGACCCGGGTGTTCAGCTTGATGTCGCGGCGCAGGTCAAAGCGGTCGGCGACGTGCTCGAAGTAGTTCAGAATCTCCGGCTGTTCCGGGTACTTGCCGGTCCAATTCCATTCCTGGAGCAACTCTTTGGAGAACGAGTAGCAGTAGAGGTAGCTCAGGGAGTCGCAGCGGGCCCCCGGGTACCGGTTCCAGTACCAGGTGCCGCCCACGCCGCCGGCGGACTCGTACACCTGGACCGACATGCCCAGTTCGTTGCGCAGCCGGTGGAGCATCCCCAGGCCCGAAAAGCCGGCCCCTATTATGACTGCATCGAAGTCCGGGGAGTCGCCCGAGATAGCCATATGGCCTCCCTAGCTGGTTGTCGTCCGGGAACTTTGGGCCAACGGCCGGCGGCCATTGGCGGGATGCTTGCTATCGAAACCGGCGAGCCTTGCGCTCCCTGGCAATACATGCCCTCACCGCAACCACGACCTGTTGGAAGCCCAACTCGCTGCCGGGCAGCGCCAGCGTGGTAAAGAACCCGTGCATCTGGCCGGGGTATCTCTTGAAGTCCACCGGCACGCCGGCGGCCTGCAGGGCCTCGGCGTAGGCCTCGCCCTCGTCTCGCAACACGTCGTGCTCTGCGGTCAGTATAACAGCCGGAGGGAGGCCCGAAAAATCGCTTGCCCGCAAAGGTGATGCGTCCGGCTCGGTACGGCGGGAAGGGTCCGGCAGGTAGTGGTCCCAGTACCAGACCATGGCTTCACGGGAAAGCAACTGGTCGCTGTAGGGGCCTGCGCCAGAATCGTCGTAGGAAGGGCGGCTGAAATCGGCGTCGGTGACCGGGTATATGAGCACCTGCAAGGCTATGTCGGGCCCGCCGCGGTCGCGGGCTCGCAGGGCCATCACCGCGGCCAGGTTTCCCCCGGCGCTATCGCCGGCGACCATCAGCGGGGCGTCATGCCAGGCAATATCGCCCCGGTGGCTGCCGACCCATTCCAAGGCGGCGTAAGAGTCGTCCACCGCCGCGGGATAGGGATGCTCCGGCGCCAGCCGGTACTCGACCAGGACCAGAGCGCAAGACGTTCGCTCCGCAATTTTCCTGGCCATGGTGTCGGACTCGTCGATGGAACCGGCGACCCATCCGCCGCCGTGGTAGTAGACCAGCACCCCCAGGGGATGCGGGTTCGGGACCAGGACCCGGATGGGGACTTGGCCATCAGGCGTTGGGATTGTGTGCTCTTCGACCCGCGTCATTTCCGGAGCCGGCCCGTTGAATTCGGCCCAGATGGGCCCTAAAGCCCGGACCTCTTGCGGGGTGCATTCGTTCAGAGGCTTTCCGCCGGATTCAGGCAGTTGTGCCAGAAATTTAACGGTGGCCCTGTCGAGGGGCATAGAGCCTCCTGATCATTGCCGGATTGCGGGGTCGCGCGGTCGCCGGCCGGCTGGGCAAATTAGTCAGCAGATGGAATGGAGTCGCCTCAGGCGATAAGGCCGCCGTCGATGGCCAGCACTTGCCCTGTGATGTATGCTGCGCCGTCGGTGCAGAGGAACAACGCGGCTTCGGCCACGTCCTCCGGCGTGCCGAACTGGCCCATGGGTATCCGCCCCATTATTTGCTTGCGGGTATCCTCGGGCAGTTCTTCAGCCATCCCGGTGGTGATGAATCCGGGCGCCAGGGCATTGATGGTGACTTTCCTGGACGCCACCTCCCGCGCTACGGCCTTGGTGAAGCCGATGAGCCCGGCTTTGGCCGCGGCGTAGTTGGCCTGGCCCGGATTGCCGCTTATGCCCACCACGGATGAAATGTTGACCACGCGCCCGCTGTGCTGCCTTATCAGGTGGGGCAGAACGTACTTGGTGCACAGGAACGCTCCCCGCAGGTTGACCTGCAGCACCTGGTCCCACTCGTCGGGAGTCATGCGCAGCAGCAGGCGGTCGCGGTTGATTCCGGCGTTGTTTACCAGGATGTCGATGCGCTGCCACTGTTCCAACACGTGCTTCACTGCGGACTCGGCGAAGCCGTCCTGGGAAACGTCTCCCTCCAGCAGCAGGGCCTCGCCGCCTTCGGACCTTATGTCATCCACCACCGAGGCGGCGGCGTCGCGGCTGAAATGGTAGTTGACGGCTACCTTGGCGCCGGCGTTAGCCAGGCGGGAGGCGATGGCCGCGCCGATGCCCCGGGATGCTCCCGTGACCAGCGCTACCTTCCCTGTCAACTCGCCTGCGTTGCCCATAGGTTTCAACCGTCAGCCTTTCTGTCCTGTTGCGGGTCTTCCGGGAGCCGCTTGCCGACCTCGAGCAGCTCCTGTCGCATGCTGTCCAGCAAGCCCAGCCTGACGTACCTGACGCCGGTATGGATGGCCCCGGCGACGCCGTCTGCGCTGGATGAGCCGTGACCCAGGACCACCGGGCCGTTGACGCCGAAGAGTGGCCCGCCCATGGTCCTGGGCAGGTTGGTCACTTGCCAGAGGTCTGAAGCAATGGCCTTTATCGCCTGCGGCTCCAGATAGGACCCAAGCCGCTGTTCCAGGAAGGGAAACAGCGCGCTGCCCAGGCCCTCGGTAAACTTCATAAGGATGTTGCCCACGAAGCCGTCGCATACGACAACGTCGGCCTTCTCGGTGAAGAAGTCCATTCCCTCGACGTTGCCCACGAAGTTGAGGCCGCTGTCGTTGAATAGCTGGTGGCTTTCCTGCACCTGGCGGTTGCCCTTGGCGGTTTCGGCGCCCACGCTGAGCAGGCCAACCCGCGGGTCTTGGATGTCCAGGAACTTGCGGGCGAAGGCAACGCCCAGGGCGGCGAAATTCAGGAGCATGACGGGCCGGCAATCGACGTTGCTGCCCATGTCCACCAGTACGGTGCGGGGCGCCAGGCCCAGGAACGGGCCTCCCAGGCAGGGGCGGTCCAGCCCGTCCATCAACCCCAGCACCAGCACTGAACTGGCCATCGAGGCTCCCGTCGATCCCATGGACACCATCACGTCGGCGCGGCCCTTTTTCACTAATCCGGTGGCCACCAGCACCGAGGCTTCCGGCTTGTGCCTGATGGCCTGCAAGGGGTGCTCGTCGTCGCTGATCACTCCCTGCGACGGGACTACCGATATGGACCCCTGTACCGCGTCGTACCGGTCCAGTTGGGCCTGGACGTGGTCAGGGTCTCCAACAAGCAGGATCTCCACGTCGTCGCGCCGCAGCGCCTCGACTGCGCCCTTGACCGTCTCCTCGGGGCCGTAGTCGCCGCCCATGGCGTCCAGGGCGACGCGCACCGGGGAGTTCTTCTGTCCTGCAACATCGGGCATGTATAAGGCGTCCTCACAAGCCGCGCGTGACCAACGGTATGCCGAAGGCCCGAAACGGGGTTATGTAAAGTAGCATCGCCGGCTGCATATGGCCGGTGGACTATGTATTCTCAAGCTCCACCTTAGCGGAGCCGGTAATCAACTCTTGTCCCTGCTCCGGCCCGTGGGCCGAAACGCTGCAGGTCAACCGCAGCCCTGAGGGCACAGGCTCTTCCTTGGTGATTCTGCCTCCGGTTTCCACCCTGTCGCCGGGGCGAGCCGCGCCCTTGAACCGGACTTTCAACCCACCGGTTTCAAGCCATGCCCTGCCAAATTCAAGGGCCATCATCTCCGATATGAAAGCCAGAGTCAACATTCCATGGGCGATGATGCCGCCGAACATGGTGGTGGACGCGAAGGCTGCGTCCAGGTGGAGTGGGTTCCGGTCTCTCGACACGTCGGCGTAGGCGTTCAGTTGGGCCTGGCTGATGGTCCTTGCCACCACCGGCAGCGCCGTTGCCTGCGCCTCTGCGTCGTTTCCCGCCGTGGCTTCTGAAATAGTGCTGCCCTTCTCCCCGCGGGCTGTACTGTCCTGCGCAGTTGCGTCGGAAGACCTGTCCAGCACCAATACGGTGCTCTTGCTCTCCAAAGCAGGGGACCCAGCGCCATCTTGAAGGCTTAGATTGACGGCGAGCAATTCCATGTCGCCGCGGCGCCTGGCCGGGCCGACAATGGCCTGGGCGGGTTACCTGCGAGCCAAAGGGAATAGACTGCTTTGTCTCGATTTCCTGGACGCTGTGGATGGCCCCAGGCGGGAGTTCCAGCTTCTCCAGCAACGAGCCCAGTCCCTTGGCCGCCAATGCCAGGGGCGGCGCCAGGCGGTTCTGAAAATAGGCGGGCGACCCGTCAAAACGGGTCGTTCCGACGGCATCCAGGTAGGCGGCAACGAACTCTTCGCTCACCGTCCAAGCGCCCAGGTCCAGTTCGAGGCGTTCCTGCCGGTCCAGTCTTACCACGGCTACGTCTTCCTCACTCGGGTGACGAGGGCATGGCGCCAGAGTTGGGCAAAACGGGTCATGAGGTTCCTAAGCACCCAGTTAGGATTCGCTGGATTATAGCCGTCGCTCTATGGCCTATCAACTTGGCGGCTAGCCAGCCCCGAAGGTCTCGGCCGCCAGTTCGACGATGTGGGCGCCGATGGCCAGCGAAGACGTGGCCCCCGGCGACGGTGCGTTGAGGACGTGGATGGCTTCCCGCCCCCGGAGGATGTGGAAGTCGTCGAGTATGGCCCCGTTCCGCGCCACCGCCTGAGCGCGAACTCCGGACCCGCCAGGGGCCAGGTCCTGTTCTTGTATCTCCGGCAGAAGGCGTTGCAGGTCGCGCACAAATCGTTTCTTGCTGTAAGACCGCCTCATTTCGCTGACGCCGACCCGCCAGTGCCTGGCCGACATTTTCCAAAAGCCGGGGAAGGTGAAAGTGCCCCAGGAGTCCCGCGGGCTGAAGTCTGATTTCCGGTAGCCTTCACGGCCCAGGGCCAGCACCGCGTTGGGCCCCGCCTCCACCTGTCCCTGAATAGTCCGGGTGTAGTGGACTCCCAGGAATGGGAACCTTGGGTCCGGCACCGGGTATATCAGGCCCTTTACCAGGTTGCGCCGCTCCGGCTCCAGGGTGAAATACTCCCCGCGGAAAGGGATGATCCTAACGTCCAAACGCTCGCCCATCATCTCGGCGATGCGGTCGGCGTGCAGTCCCGCGCAGTTGATGACGTGCTTGGCCTTCAGATCGCCGGCGGGCGTTTCCAATACCACCCCGTCGGCATGGCGGGTTATCCGGGTGACCGGCGCGCCGGTGTAGACGGTTCCTCCGCTCTCTTGGAACCTAGCAGCGTAGGCTGCGGCGACTTTCAGGTAGTCGACTATGCCCGTCGCCGGCGACCACAGGGCCTGGACGCCGGCGGCATGGGGTTCGATCTCCTTTAGCCGCTCAGGCCCGATCATTTCCAGCCCCTGCACCCCGTTGGCTGTCCCTCGTTGGTGGAGGTCATTCAGCCTCCCCAATTCCTCGTCGGCGGTGGCGACTATGACCTTGCCGCACTGCTCGTACTCGATTTCGTTCTCATCGCAAAAGCGCAGCAGGGCCTGGACCCCCGCGACGCAGAACTTGGCCTTTTGGGAATCGGGACGGTAGTAGATGCCGGAGTGAATCACCCCGCTGTTGTGGCCCGTCTGGTGGCGGGCAATGTCAGATTCTTTTTCTGCCAGTCCAATCCGCCAGCCGGGAAACCGGCGGTTGAGTTGCATGGCGGTGGAGAGGCCGACTATGCCGCCCCCGACAATTACTACGTCGTAGTCTTTCGAGTCCACGGGGCGCTCAGCCTCCTAGCACCGCGGCAGGTGACTCCCAGTATTACGCAACCGGTCCGCCAACAAGGGAACGCGCCGCCTCCGGTAGGCCGCGCCCGGCCAGATTTACTCGTACCGCAGCGCCTCGGCCGGATATATTCTCGAGGCCTGGCGGGCCGGCAGGTAGGTGGTCAACAACGAGAACAGGTAAGCAACGGCGACGATAATTCCTATCTGCAGCCAGGGAATGGAGAATTGGATGGACTCCAGTTCCCGTTGGATTTCGCTGACGATGTTGTAGGAGATGATGGTGCCCAGGGTCAGTCCGATGGCCACTCCCAACAGCACGATGAAGGAAGACTCGAACAGGAAGCTCAACTGCACCATAGCCCGGCGGTACCCAATGGCCCGCTGCGCGCCGATTTGCTGCCTCCTCTCCACCACGGCCCGCAGGCTGATTACCCCCACGGCCGCGATGCCCACCAGCAGGCCCAGTCCCATGAACCCGGTGAACAGGTAGTTGAAAGCCCGATTGGAGGAGGCTGCGTCATCTATCACGTCCTCCAGCACCTCGGTTTCCATCCCGTTCTCCTGGAAAGCTGCTTCTATAGACCGTGCGGCCTGCTGCGGGTCCACTCCCGGCGCTACCCTGAACCTGTAGGCGGTGATGGGAATCTGCACGGAGATTGCGTCGTCCAAGGCCCGCTTGGATACGAACATTCCTAGACCGATCTGGCCGAAGGAATCGGTAAGCTGGTCGAGCACTCCAATAACCTTCAGGTTCAGGACCTCGCCCGAGCGCGGCTCGCGTATCTCCAGTTCGATGGGGTCCATCCTTTCGTCCTCGTAGTAGACGCCCTCCAATGCGAAGGGCACTTCGTCGTCATCGAACCTGGACCGGCTGGGGACGGCCAGGGCGTCCACCACGGCCAGGGTAGGGTCGTTCTTCAACGCTTGCCACACGTCTTGAGCGGTCTCTCCATAGCCGTCGGCAATGAGCTTCAGCTTCCCGCCGGCAGCGCCCAAAAAGTCGTCGTCGGCAGCCCTGACGGCGTACCACTCCCAAAGCTGGTTTTCCGCTCCCGGCTGGCGGGCCTCTATGGGTATCCAGGTGTAACCGCCGACGGCCTCGAAGTCTGCGGGGTCCAGGTCAGGATGGTCCGCGATAGCCTGCCGGATATCCCCGATGGGCGTGTTGAAGTTCACCTCCCCCCCTATGTCCCATCCGAGGGTGCTGGTGTCTATGTCAGCGGCCGCGGTGCTGAATGCCCTGGTGAGGATGGACATCACTATCAGGGTGAATATCACCAGGGCAAACATGGCCAGGGTAAGCCCGGTGCGGAACTTGGAGCTCATGGGATAGGCGACCGCGGTGACCATCACCGGCCGGAGCAGTCCCACCGGCTTGGTGATGAAAGTGAGCAGCTTCAGTAGCACGTCGGCGTTGTACATCACGGTCCAGACCGCCGCCGCCACCATGGCTATCCCGGAAATGAAGAACAGTTCAGGTCCGCCGCCCTCCAGTGTCCCGAACACTGCGGTCAACCAATTGAACGGCGCGACCCAGAAGACCAGCATTAGGATGCCCATGAAGGTGTACGCAAGGCGGTCCCGGAGGTCGGCCCGCATCTGGGTGGACCGCAGGATGGAGCGTAGGGAAAGCCCCAGCCCTATGATGGTAAGCGATCCCCCAATCCTGAAGATGGATATTTCGTTGGATTCCAGGGAGGAGGCAAGTATGACAATGCCCACGGCCAGCGCCAGCCATCCCTGACTGAAGGCCCTCCATACTGTGGGCAGTATGGGGCGCAGAGAAAGCACCAGCCCAACGATCACCATCAGCCCACCAATCCAGAAGAGGAATCTGAGTGGTCTTTGGTCCAATTCTGAGGCTACGAAGGTAATGGCGCCGCCCAGAACCAGTAGCGCCAGTCCCCGTAATAGGTCTCCCCACGCGATATCTCGCCATCCCTTTGCTTCGCCGGCGGCAGGGTCCGGCAGGCCCCTCACCGCGGACACTATGTTGGTGCGGCTAACCCGATAGGCCGACACTCCCACCGTCGCCAGCGTAATAATCATGCCCAAACAGTAGGCGACCACCGCGCTGCGCACCTCGAAGTGGCGGGTCATCTGGAAGTCGTCAAACCCTGCGCTGGCGGCGAATATCCGGTTGATGATGGCGACGATGAGGGCGCTGGCCACCAGTCCCAGCACCACGCCGGCGGCGCCGGAAACCAGGGCGTAGGCGCTGCCCTCAAAAAGGAACATCTGCACCAGGTGCCTGCGCCTGGCGCCCACGGCCCGGGCCATGCCCATCTCGGTGCGGCGGGCCGCCGCTAGCATCACGAAGATCAGGAATATGAGCAGCACGCCCACCATAATCGAGAACAGCCCCATGATTATGAAGAACGTGGTGATTTGACTGCCGATTTCGTCGGCTTGCTCCAGGATTTGTCTCTTTATGTCAAGTACCTGCAGCTCGCCCAAGTCGGCAAACAAAGTGACCGCCTGCCTCTGGACGTCTGTCAGGCCGCCCTGGCCCAGGGCCTCCAGGACTTCGTCGGATACGGCTTCATCGGCCAGAAGACTGATAAGACCGTCGCTCGGCTGTTCTTTAGTGAGCTCGTCGCGTAGCGCTGCAAGGTCAGCCTGCAGAGGGCCGTCCAGGTCAAGTTCCCGCCGTTCCAGGGCATCGAGAGCGTCTTCCGTGTTGAGGAGTCCCTGTAGTTGGCCCGCAACCTCTCGGTCCGCGAACAGCACCCGGAGCTGCCGGGTCACTTCCTCGCTGTGCTCCGCGCCGGCAAAGACCCCTCCGGTGTTGGATACGGCGATGGAGTTAATCTGGCCCTCCCGGCCAAAGACCTCCTGGGCGCGCTCAAGGGGCATTGCCAGGGTTGGGTCCGGCCCGGCCAGGCCCCCTGGCTCCAGTATCCCCAACACGCGGAAGGTCAACTCCTCGCCGCTCAGGAAAATTCGGACCTCGTCGCCCCCGACGGCGTCCAACTCCTCCGCGGCGTCATCGTTCAGGTAGACGTGGTCCTGCCCCAGGTCTTCGATGTTGGCGGGACCCCCCGAAGCGAGGTTCAAGCCGCCGAACTCTGCCACTGAGTCCGGGAACACCCCCACGATTCGCATGTTTCCTTCGCTGAGGGAGGTCCGGGGGTTCAGCACGGGAGCGAATTCCGCGATTCCCGGCCCCAGGCCGTCGATTTTTTCTATGCCGGCCGTCTCTTCCCTGAGTTGAAGAAACCGGTCGTAGGGCATGTAGGGCTGGCTGCCGAAGTTGTCATCGGCCGATGCCCTGGGCAGCGATATGACCTCGTCGATGGTCCCCAGGGCCTTTATCGCCTCGATGCGTATGGAGTAGCTGATGGTGTCGCCGGTTCCGAAAGCGGCGGCCATAATCAACGTGCTGATCATGATGCCGACTATGATCAGGACGGTCTGTGCCGGCCGCCTGGGGATGTTGCGCAGGCCCATCTTAAGCATCACGCGATTGCGCCAGGCCATCACCGCGACAATCGCCAACGATGGGATGAGAATCACCAGCAAGGCGACCATGATGACGTTCATGGAAATGCCGAAGAGTTCTTCCATTAGCTGCCGGGCTCCGCGTCCGACTTCACGGCATCTCCGGTTGGGGAGCCGCCCCCGTCATCCTCGATCCTGCCGTCCCGCATCCTGACGATGCGGTGGGCCCTGGCGCCGATCTCGTCGCCGTGGGTCACCAGCACAAAAGTCTGCCCGTTCTGGGCGTTCAACCCGCACATAAGGTCCATGATGTCGTTGGCAGTCTCGCTGTCCAGGTCTCCGGTGGGCTCGTCGGCCCACACAATGGACGGCTCGTTTACCAACGCCCGGGCGATGGTCACCCGTTGCCGCTGCCCCCCGGAAAGCTCCGCTGGCAGGTGATTGGCCCGTTCCGACAAGCCGACCAGTTCGAGCAGGTCCATGGACCGCCGGCGGGCCTGCCCGGCGTTGACCCCGGACACCAGCAATGGCATTTCCACGTTCTCCACCGCGCTCAGCACCGGCAGCAGGTTGTAAAGCTGAAACACGAAACCCATGCTGCGGGCCCGGTAGTCGCTGCGGGCGTCGTCCGGCAGGTCGTGGAGCACCGTCCCGTCAATCAATACCTGGCCCGAGTCAATTTCGTCCAAGCCGGAGAGGCAGTTGAGCAGCGTGGTCTTGCCGCAGCCGCTGGGGCCCATGATGGCCACCATCTCGCCGCGCTTGACGTGCAGGTCCACTCCCCTCAGGGCTGCAACGCTCACCAGGCCGGTGTCGTAGGTCTTTTGGAGTCCTGTCGCATCGACTATGTATTCTTGCATCTAGCTTTACGGGTTCTCCTCTCGCTGCATTCTCTAGCGCATTGTTAAGGGGTGCGACGTTCTACGTTCGTCACACCCCTTGCTCTCTTCGAGCACATAGGTGGGTCTCCAAGACTTTGCTAGGGACCGCTCGCCTTATGGACCATTCTCTCCGCTCTCGCCGGTTGCCTGCGCAAAGCAGCCAAACAACCGCTCATCCGCCGCCCACCGGGAGTACTATCTCCAATACGTCCCCGTCCTGCAGCCGGACTTCCGGAAATTGGTCTTTTTTGATCACTTCTCCATTGTAACCTACGGCCACGTGCTCCATGTTAACATCGAAGGAGACCAGGTAGCTCTCCAGGTCGGTGCTGCTTTCCAAGCGCCTGGCTTTGCCGTTCACGGTGAGGCTTATCATGCCCCGACTTCGCCCCCTTGTGCTCCCCTCTCCGGGGCAGCGGCGGCCGTATCCAGGGAGTCCAACATCGCTGCCTTTATGCGCGCGGCTGCTTGCCCTGCATCGGCGGACGCCAAGATGCCGGTGATGACTGCCACACCTGTCGCGCCCGCCCGCATAACCTCGCCCGCGTTGCCTTCGGTTATACCGCCGATGCCGATTAGTGGAACTTCGCGCCCGCTCCTCTCCATTTCACGGCGAATGTCTCGCAGCAGACCAGGCCCTGCCGGGGATACTCCCGGGTGGGTACTGGTGGGAAACATGGCGCCCACGATCACAAAGTCGGCTCCTTCCGCTTGGGCGGCTGCCGCTCCTTCCTGGGAATGTACCGACCTGCCGATGAGGCGGCCGGGACCAACTATGCGGCGCGCGGCTGCGGGCGGCAACGCCAGTTCGCCAAGCTGCACCCCGTCGGCGCCGGCGGCCAGGGCTACGTCGACCCTGTCGTTTACCAAGAACAACGCCCGGCGTTTGATGGCGTCCTGGATGGCAACGGCCAGGTCGAGCAGATCGCTTGCCGGCAGTTCCTTGTCTCTCAGTTGCACCATGTCCACGCCGCCCGCGACTGCATCGTCGATTTGGCCGAGCAGCGCGCGGCGGCCGGCCACTGCGCGGCCGGTGACCAGGCAAAGGCATGGATGAGGCATGGAAGGGGTCATGTTCTCAACTTTGAGCGGGGACCGGCTGGGGGACCCCTGTGGTGGGGCTGCTGGCTTCCGCGTAGTTCCTGACGGCAATCCGGCCCGCCAGGTAGGCCTTGCGCCCGGCTTCCACTCCCTGCTTGAATGCTTCGGCCATCAGCCGCGGGTCCTCAGCCTGGGCGATGGCGGTGTTGACCAGGACCGCCGAAGCGCCCATCTCCAGGGCCTGTGAAGCATCTGAAGGCACGGCCAGCCCGGCATCCACCACCACGGGCACGTTGGCCTGCTCGATGATGATCTTCAGTTCCTCGGCGGTATGGATCCCCTGGCCGGACCCAATGGCCGATCCCAAGGGCATTACAGTGGCGCATCCCGCTTCTTCCAACTGCCTGGCCAGGACCGGGTCGGCGTGCACGTAGGGCAGGACGACGAAACCCTCTTTCACCAGGGTTCGAGCCGCCTCCAATGTCGCCGCCCCGTCTGGAAACAGGTACTTGGGGTCGGGAATTACTTCCAACTTCACGAAGTCGGTCTTGCCCACTTCCCGGCCCAGGCGGGCAATGAAGAGCGCCTCTTCCACCGTTGCGCAGCCGGCGGTGTTGGGCAGCATCTGGTAGCGGCTCCAGTCAATGTAGTCAAGCAAGGTCTTTTGGCCCGGGTTGTCCAGATCGAGCCGGCGTATGGCCACGGTAATCATTTCGGCGCCGGAGGCTTCCACCGCCTGCGCCATGTCTTCCATGTTGCGGTACCTGCCAGTACCCAAAATGAGCCGGGACTTGAAGCTCTTGCCGCCTATCACCAACTCGTCCGTCATCGGGACATTTCTCCTTGACGAGGTCTACAAAAAAGAACCGCCAGGGCCAATGCCTGGCGGTCGTCGAGTAAGCGTGGTTGGGTGTGCCTTCCCTGCGCCAGCATTATCTGGGTCAGGTACAGACGGTCGGCGACGATCCTTGGCCACCCTCTCAGCCTGGCTTACCCAAGCTCCCGCCAAACAAATTCATGCTTGAAGCTGAGGGTTATGGTATCACGGCCCTTATGTTGAGTCAACGAAAGCGACCTGACAATACCGTTGCCATCCTGCTGCTGAATCGCCGCCAATTGCTGATTTGCGACGCGTTCTCATATATAATACCGTTGGGCAAGGAGGTGTGCTATGGCACAGCACGGGCATGACGAGCACGAGGGCCACGGCCACGCCGAGCATGAGAGCCACGGCCACGCCGAGCATGAGGGTCATGCCCACGACGAGCATGAGAGCCACGGCCACGCCGAGCACGAGGGCCACGGCCACGCCGAACACGAGGGTCACGACCACGCCGAGCATGCGGGCCACGGGCACGACGAGCACGAGGGCCACGGCCACGACGGGCACGAGGGCCACGGGCACGACGAGCACGAAGGCCACGGGCACGACGAGCATGAGGGTCACGACCACGCCGAGCATGAGGGCCACGATCACGACGAGCACGAAGGCCACGACGACCATTCGGGCCATGACCACCACGGACACGGACATGGCAGCCACGACCATGCCCACGACCTGCGGGGAGCCAGCCGCCGCAGCCTGCTAATAGCCCTGGTACTGATTTCCACCTACATGGTGGCTGAAGTCGTTGGCGGAGTGCTGTCCGGCAGCCTGGCCCTGCTTGCCGACGCCGGACACATGCTGACCGACGCCGCCGCCATCGCCATGGCGCTGGTGGCCATGTGGATTGCCCAGCGCCCTGCCTCTGTGGAGCGCACCTTCGGCTATCACCACACGGAGATTCTGGCCGCGCTGGCCAACACCTTCGGCCTATGGTTAATCGCGGGGTGGATCGCGTTCGAGGCTTACCATAGGCTTGCCGTCGAAGGCAGTCACGTAGACGGATTGCCGGTACTGCTGGTCGGTATTGGCGGCTTCATGATAAACGTGGCGGCGGCCTGGATACTGCACCGCTCGTCAGGGGAAAGCTTGAACGTTGAGGGAGCCTTCCAGCACGTTATCGCTGACCTGCTGGGGTCGGTCGGCGTCATCGTCTCGGCGGCGCTGATCATGGGCCTCGGGTGGCACATCGCCGACCCGATTCTCAGCATCGGCATCGCAGTGCTGATCCTGTACAACACCCGCAGGCTGATAATCAGCGTCCTGAACGTGCTGCTGGAAGGGAGCCCGGAGCACATCGACGTGTACAGCCTGTGCAGCGACATCGAGGAAATGGAAGGGGTGACCTTGATCCACGATGTCCACGTCTGGACCATAACTTCGGGCAACGAGGCTTTCACCGCGCACGTGCTGGTGGACCCAGGTTACCAGGGCGACGTGAACCAGTTGACCAAAAGGATGCTGAACCTGGTGCACGACAAGTACGGAATCGGCCACGTAACCATACAGTTGGAGCGGTCGCTGGACGGCTGCACCGAGGACCATCACGTGGGCCACCTGCTGGCCTTCGCCCGTTCCGAGATTTGAACAAGGGCTGCGGCAGGTAACCCCGCCGCAGCCCTCGGAAGCAGCGTAAGACTAAAAACCCCGCAGGACTCATAGGGTCCGGCGGGGTTTTTTCTCCGGTAGGAACCTGCTATCTAGTGGACGTGGCCCGCGTGTTCGTGCTCGTGGTGCTCGTGGTCGTCGCACTCGTGGGGGTCGTGCACGTGGCCGGGCTCGTCGCCGTGGTGCTCATGGGTGTCGCACTCGTGGGAACTGTGGTCGTGGGCCTCGGCGTGGTGCTCGTGGGTGTCGCACTCGTGGGGGTCGTGTACGTGGCCGGGCTCGTCGCCGTGGTGCTCGTGGGTGTCGCACTCGTGTACATCGTGAAGCTGCATTCGCTCTAACCTCCAGTGTGATAGTTCATCGTACAACGTCCAAATTTGTGCTGTCAAGGGCAAATATTGCCGTCGAAATCGGCTTAAAATTTCGGAGTCGACGCCGTCGTAAAGGCGAAAGATTTTTCGCCCTTACCGGAATCGTTGTAGGCAGAAGCCCCGGGCTTTGAGCCGCCTGGCCCGCATGTCTAGAGATGGTATTCCGTCAGGTCTGGGGCCGGAATCAGCCTGGCGCCGGTAAGCCGCTGCACCTCTTCGGGTCTCCAGCCGGGAGCCACCTCAGTCCCCGGCCGGTCCTCTCCTCCCGGTAACGGCGGGCCTGCGTTCTCCAACTTTCGCCTCCTCGAAACGGGCCGATTTAGGCCGATTCTAGCAAATTGGCCCGAAACTTATCGCTTTCTTATCATTTTCGGGGTTGACCTTACCCAAACCTTATTTGACAATCCCTATACTGATTTACTGGGTACAAGTAGAACTGGTTCCGCATGAGCAGAAGAGTTCGATACATAGGCATCGGAACGGTGGTGGTCCTGGCGGCTTTGGCGGCAGGGTTGTGGCTGCTGTTTGCAAAGACAGGCCCAACAGCCGTGGGAGCGGCGGCGCTCGCTCAGGTCGCATGTAAAAGCCTGGAAGACGCTCACTTTGACATGACGGCTAAGGAGACCAGGTCGGGCGATGACAACATCTACGTTCGGCAATACACCTTCGCCGGACGAGATTTCAGGCTTCTAGCAGGAAACTACAACCCTAACGGCCCCCACGACTTTCGCGCCGAGTGGATCGTCAAGGACGGCGTATGGTACGAGCGCTATAAGACCGGCCCGAACACCTGGGCAGCGTGGGAGATACGCGCCGAATCGCTTGAGTTAGATACTGGCCACCTACCCTGCGGCGACCCGGAATCGGCCACAGAGAGGCCAGACGATGGGTCAGGGGCAACGGGGAATCTACGGACTCTCGCCTTTGCTCCACGCACGGTAAGGGGTGTAACGCTGAGTAGCAGCATCGTAATTGACTCGCTGGGAAAACCTGTAACGGGACTCATCACCGCCACGGACGGCTCGAAGTCTGAAATAACCTTTGGGGGTATCGGCCAAACCAACGTGGTCACAGTGCAGATTGCCTTACCCCCGTCTGTGCCGACAGAAGAACCCACGGAAAAGCCGTTAGACCCGAACATACCGCTTCTTCCCCATGGCGCTGCCATCCAGATCGTATGGGACCACCTGGACAATACCTGGCCCGATGAGTCCACCGTTACCTGCAGGACGTTTATGGGTGACACCAATCCTCACAGCGGCTACACCACCGACTACCTCGGCGACAGAATATGGCAAGTGACTGCAGAGTCACCCGTCAAGCGAAGCTGGGATGAATCGCAAACTCCGCCAGTGTGGAAGGTCCGCGAGTTGAGCGCCACCACGGGCGAAGTGGTGGAATCTCCGGAGTTTTTGCAGGCGGTAGGCTGTAACTGAGTGAAACCCGCTATAGGGTTGTCATGGCCACCAGCGCCGCCGGAAATGGCGCATTGGTCACTATCAGGCGCGAAAGTATTTTCTACCCTCGCCCAATGTCTCTCTTGGCAGTTGCAGTGACTCGCGTTTCAAGCCGCCAGGCCACCGCTACTCTTAAAGATGGTATTCCGTCAGGTCTGGGGCCGGAATCAGCCTCGCGCCGGTAAGCTGGTGCACCTCTTCGGGGCTCCAACCGGGAGCCACCTCTTTCAAGACCAGTCCCTGATCGGTCCGCTCGATTACCGCCAGGTCGGTCACTACAAGGGACACGCACCCCTTGCCGGTAATGGGGAAGGTGCACTCCTCGACAATCTTGGGTTGGTTCTTGCGGTCGGTGTGCTCCATGGCTACGATGACGGTCTTCGCGCCGGCGGCCAGGTCCATTGCCCCGCCCACGTTGCCCACTCCCCTCTGTGGCAGCAGCCAGTTGGCCAGGTCTCCCTTGGCCGAGACTTGGTGCGCCCCCAGGACGGTGACGTCCACGTGGCCGCCGCGGATCATGGCGAAGGCCTCGGCGGAACTGAAGTATGCCATTCCCGGGGTGGGTTGCAGGAACTGCCCGCCGGCGTTGATGAGGTCGATGTCTTCTTCCCCTTCGTCGGCCAGAGGCCCGCAGTTCAGAACGCCGCTTTGGCTGTGGTAGAAGACCGTCCTGTCCTCCGGCAGGAAGTTGGATACCAGGGTCGGAATGCCGATGCCCAGATTGACAAAGGCGCCGTCGGGCAGCTCTTTGGCCACCCTCATCGCGATGACTTCCCGGTCCAGGCGTTCTTTATTGGGCGCTGCGCTCATTGCTGTTTATCGAGACCCTGCCCTGCGGTAGGAGACGGGCGGGATAAAACCCCGGTAGATTGGCATCGTCGAATCATATCTGCAATTGTCCAACCGGTCACTACTCGTAAGGAGAAAAACCGGCAGGACGCTGCACTATCCGGTCAACGTAGATGCCGGGAGTGACAATTTCTTCAGGTCCCAGTGCGCCGGGCTCCACAATCTCGTCCACCTCTACGACGGTAATCCGTGCCGCCGGGGCCATGACGGCGTTGAAGTTGCGTGACGTGCCCTGGTATACCACGTTGCCCAGGGTGTCGGCCTTGTGACCCCGGATCAAGCAGAAATCGGCTTTCAGTCCCGTCTCCAGTACGTAGTCCCTGCCGTCTATTGTGCGGGTCTCCTTGCCCTCAGCCAACAGGGTGCCGGCCCCGGTGGGCGTGTAGAAGGCGCCCACCCCTGCGCCGCCGGCCCGGAGCCGTTCGGCTAGGGTGCCCTGTGGGACCAGCTGCAATTCCACGTCGCCCCGCTGGTAGGCCATTTCGAAGGAGTTAGGCCTGGATACCCTGGGCGACACCGGGAACGAAGCAATGCCCTTCGCCACTTGACCAGCGTCGACAAGGATGCTGTGGTCTATGGCCTGGAGGCCGGGAGGCGACCCGAACCCCGCCACCCGGGCGATGCCGACGGTGTTGCTGATAATCGTCAGTCCCCTGGCCCCTTGGTTCGCCAGGGACGTAAGCAGGTAGTGGGCCATGCCGCCCGGGCCGCCGAAGCCGTCGACGTTTACCACGGCATTGTCTGGCAGGTCTCGTATCGCCTCGAGGCCGCTTTCGCAGACCTTGTTGGGAAACTTCAAGTCCGGCAGGTCGAAGCTCATCTCCCGGACTTCCGGGGAGACTTGAAAGGGGGCGTTGGTTATAGCGGCAACGTCGTCAACATTCCAACCCGGCGCAACCTCAAGCAGCGTAAGGCCCACGCCGGTGATGCTGAACACCGCCGCGTCGGTAATCACCGTGCCTACGCAGCCCACCCCGTCCAGGGGGAGAGTGTGCGAGTCCACAATGGCGGGTGACCCGTCCCCGCCGGTGTGGGGGAGCATCGCTATCACCCGCCCGGAGCAGGCGGCCAACTCGACTGCCGAGGACGGCGAAAACAGCCCGGGAGTGGCCGCCGTGGTCCAGTGGGTAAAGTCTCCGGAGGGAGTGACAAAAGCCGGTTGCAGCGCCGCGGCGTCCACGTAGCCAGCGTGTATCAGGCCTGCTAAATCAACCGTGCTTAGCGTCGACCCCCCAGGTATGAAGGCTGCGGGCTGGCCGTTGGAGTCCACCGGGCCGCTGGGGTTATGCGAATCCGGAGTAGGCGCGCCGTTGGCAGCCCTGAAGCCAAGGGCGCCGCTGTCGGCCAGGAACCAGACTCCCCAGCCGGCTGGGACATGGTTAGGGATCAGCGAAGGCATCCCAGGCCCCAGGCCAACCACCTCTCCGGCGCGAAATTCTTGCGCCGCCCTGCGGGCCAGCCGTTGAACGTCTATCCGTTCTTTCGCAGCCATGTTCCTAGAGACTTCCTCGGCGAGTCCTCAGCGCCCTTGTTCCGTCTGTACTACGCGGTCGATGAAGATACCGGGTGTGATGACCTGCTCGGGGTCCATTGCCCCGGGTTCCACAACGTTGTCCACCTCTATTGCGGTGGTCTGCGCGGCCATGGCCATCAGGGGGTTCCAGTTCCGCTGGGTGGCTTGGTAGACCGTGTTGCCCAGGGTGTCGGCGGTCTTGGCCCGCAGCAAGGCGAAGTCGGCCCGCAACGGTTGCTCCAACACGTGGTCTCGCCCTCCAAGGGATTTGACCTCTTTGCCTTCTGCGAACCTGATCCCGGGACCGACGGGAAGAAACACCCCGCCCAGCCCCGCGCCGGCGGCCCTGATTCGTTCCGCCAGCGCCGCCTGCGAAACAACCTCTAACTCCACGCCGCCCGAACGCCACTTCGCTTCCACCGCCCCTCCGCTGCCCGGTATGAACGGGAGCGGAGAAATCAGCTTGGCCACCCGTCCGGAGGCTACCAATTCTTCCAGGGCATCAGATCCCTGTCCATTGCCCTTGGGATTTGGCCATACTCCCTGGCAGACCAAGGTGAGTGAGTCTACGCCAATGGAGTGAAGGGCCTTGAGCAGGGTCTCCGGCCATCCGATGCCGGCGAAACCCGCTACAAACACCGTGGCTCCCTGGGAAATTCCGCCCAGCGCGACGGTTGCGGAAGAGCACACTTTGTCCGTTCTTGAAGGGCCCGGAGGGCCGTTGTCCGGCGCAGACTGCATACCGTTTACTTTACTCCTTAGCGCCGCGCTGCGGCCAATTGTCAGCGCTCGCTGGTGAGTGTCTGACCCACAGCGAACTCTTGAAGACCGGGCAAGAAATTGGCATGCGTTATGTCAACACCGTGCGGGCGGCGCTTGTTCGGACGGTTGACGGCTCACGGAATTGTAGCAGTTGGCGGTTGGTAAGTGTAAGACGCCGGCGACCTGTGAAGTCTGCCTAATTGGACAAAAGAAATGGGGCGCGGCACGCCGCGCCCCATCCAATCCCAAGACAGGACTATAGGGGACTAGAAGTCCATTCCGCCGCCGGGAGGCATGGCCGGCATCGGAGGCTTCTCCTGGGGAATCTCGGCAATCATCGACTCCGTGGTTAGGACCATGGAGGCGACGCTGGCCGCATTCTGCAGGGCGGACCGCGTCACCTTGGTGGGGTCTACGATGCCCCGCTCCAGCATGGGGCCGTACTCGCCGATGTCGGCGTCGAAGCCGTAGTCGTCGGCCTGTTGCTTTACGTCGTTGAGGACCACCGAGCCTTCGAACCCGGAGTTCTCGACAATGAGCCTCAGGGGCTGCTCCAGCGAGCGCCGGATGATGCTGGCGCCCACCGATTCGTCGCCGTTGGCGCCGGTCAGGGTGTCCAAGGCGCGTTGCGCTCGCACCAGGGCTACTCCGCCGCCGGGGACGATGCCCTCTTCCACGGCTGAGCGGGTGGCCGACAGTGCGTCTTCCACGCGGGCCTTTCGCTCCTTGAGCTCTACCTCAGTGGCTGCGCCTACCTTGATGACGGCTACGCCGCCGGACAGCTTGGCCATCCGCTCTTGCAGCTTCTCCCGGTCGAACTCGGAGGTGGTCTCCTCGATCTGGGTCTTGATTTGGTTGATACGGGCCTGGATGCCGTCTTCTGATCCCCGGCCCTCGACGATTGTGGTCTCATCCTTGGTGGCCGAGACCCGCCTGGCCTGACCGAAGTCCTCCAGGGTCGCCGAGTCCAGCTTCTTGCCCATGTCTTCGCTGATGACCGTGCCACCGGTGAGGATGGCGATGTCTTCCAGCATGGCCTTCCGCCGGTCGCCGAAGCCCGGAGCCTTGACCGCCAGGGCGTTCAGGGTCCCCCGCAGCTTGTTGACCACCAAAGTGGCCAGGGCCTCGCCGTCCACGTCCTCGGAGATTATGACCACGTTCTTCTTGCCGACTTGCAGGAGCTTTTCCAAAGCCGGCAACAGGTCGGAGACCGCGGAGATCTTCTTGTCGGTGATGAGCAAAGTCGCGTCCTCCAGCACCGACTCCATGCGGTCGGAGTTGGTGATGAAGTAAGGGGAGATGTATCCCCGGTCGATTTGCATTCCCTCGACGTATTCTGTCTCGTCGATCATCCCCTTGGACTCTTCGACGGTGATTACGCCGTCTTTGCCCACTTTTTCCATGGCGTCGGCGATGGTCTCGCCGATGGCTTCCTCGTGGGCCGAGAGGCTGGCGACCTGGGCAATGCGGGCCCGGTCGTCCACCGACTGGGCCATGCCCTCAAGCTCTTTGACCACTGAGGCGACGGCCAGTTCTATTCCTCTCTTGATGGCCATGGGGTCGGCGCCGGCGGTGACGTTCTTGAAGCCGTCGTTAATGATGGCTTGAGCCAGCACAACGGACGTGGTTGTGCCGTCGCCAGCGGCGTCGTTGGTCTTGGTGGCGGCTTCCTTGAGCAACTGCGCGCCCATGTTCTCGAAGCTGTCGGGCAGCTCGATCTCCTTGGCGATGGTCACTCCGTCGCTGCACACCTGCGGGGGGCCAAAGGACTTGTCCAGCACCACGTTGCGGCCCTTGGGTCCCAGGGTCACCTTGACGGAATCCGCCAAAGTGTCGATACCCGTCCGAAGGGACTTGCGGGCATCTTCAGAATAACTGAGTTTCTTTGGGGGCATTTCCCCGTCCTCCTTGTCTACCTTGCCTGGTAATTTAGGTCAGCTTAGCCAGAATGTCACTTTCCCTGAGAATCAGGTACTCGTCGTCGCCTTCTTTGTACTCGGTGCCGGCGAACTTGGAGTAGATGACGCGGTCACCCTTGGCCAGTTCCATGGGAATCCTAGACCCGTCGTCGGACACCCGTCCCGGACCCACCGCGACGACCTCGCCCTCTTGGGGTTTCTCTTTGGCCGTGTCCGGCAAGAAAATCCCCCCTTTTGTCTGCGTCTCTTGCTCAATGGGCATCACGACTACTCGCTCGCCCAACGGAACAAAGTTTGCCACGCCTGCCTCCTTTCTACGGTGCTTATACTCTGAACTAGTGCCTGGACGGCACAGATTATCACTCCAAAATTTGGGGCGACAATTCATAGTAATAAAGGCAAAAACTATTGTCAAGATACGCCGCGCGGCCCTACCATGTTGGCGTTTGACACCACTTCGCCCGGACAGTCTGCCGGCTTGGAGCGTGCCCAAATCAAGTACGAAACGCTGGACTTTCAGCGGGATAACTCCGTCGCGACGGTCAGGCTGACCAACCCTGCAGCCGGCAACCGCATCGACGCCGAGACGGCCGCCGAGTTGAAAGAGTTGTGCGCGGCTGTTTCCCAGGACGAGGGCATTCGCCTGCTCATCGTCGCCGGCTCCGGCGGCGTCTTCTCATTGGGGCGGACCAGCCCCCCTCCGGACCTGCTAGCGCAAGGCGGAGCGGATCTCGCTGGCTGGTTGTCTCGAATGCAAGTAGCGTCGGCTGTGGCTGAATTGTCCATTCCCGTCGTTGCTATGGTGGAAGGGGACGCCTTCGACCACGGGATGGAGTTGGCCCTGGCGGCCGACCTCAGGATTGCCTCGGAAGAAGCGCGGTTCGCCTTGAACGACCTTGCCAACGGCGTATTCCCCTGGGACGGCGGCACCCAGCGGCTGCCCCGCCTGGTTGGCCCAGGCCGGGCCAGTGATATGATTCTTACTGGGCGGGTGGTTCCCGCCGCGGAGGCCCTGAAGATCGGGTTGGTCAACAGGGTGTTCGCTAAAGAAGAGCTTTGGCCGCAGGCGGACAAGCTGGTGGAGAACATCGTAGCCGGCGCTCCCATCGCCGCCGGCTATGCCAAGGAAGCGGTGAAGAAGGGCTTAGACGTCACGCTTGCCCAAGGGTTGCGCCTGGAAGCGGACCTGAACATGCTACTATACGAAACCGACGACAGGGCCGAAGGAATCAACTCGTTTTTGGAGCGTCGCCGGCCTGAATTCAGGGGAGAATAGGTTACCCTTGAGACGCGGAGGGTTCGGCAGGGACGGGACGGTAACCTGGTGAAGGTCAAGCTGGACTTACATACCCACATCTGGGAAGCCTTTAGCTTCCAGGACCCCACCCCGGCCATGGCCGAGCAGGTGGTGGCCAGGATCAAGGACCGGGGCATAGACGGCTTGGCGGTCACCGACCACAACGACAAGGAGTGGGCCTTCAAGTTCCGGGACCTGGTGGAGGAAAAATACCCCGGTGAGGTCATCATCATCCCCGGCTGGGAAATCGAAGTCCGGCCGTCCCAAAACCCCTTCTCTGAATACCAGATCGCCGAGTTGTTCCTGCCCGGCGGGGGCACTTTTCGCAGCTACTGCCATCCGGGGTACTACTCCCCGGACATCATCATAGAGGACGGTGTTCACGCCATAGAAATCGACAACTACATACACAACTGGCACATTCGCAAGAGCCGGGTGTTGGAGGTCGCCGGGGAACACGACCTGCTGGTCCTCGAAGTCAGCGACGCCCACAACCTGGAAAACATCGGATTGCGCTACACCGAAGTGGAATTGGAAGACCTGTACCGCAGGGCTGACGATTCCGTCGCAGGTTCGGTCTCCAGCTAGAGCATGTCCATGACCGGTTTCGAAACACTCGTGTACGAGAAGCAAGGCCCCGTGGCCCACATCTCGTTGGACCGTCCGGAAGTCCTGAACGCATACAACATCCAAATGCGGGACGACTTTTCCCAAGCCCTCGCTGCGGTGCACGACGATCACGGCGTTAGAAGCTTGCTGATTACCGGCCAGGGAAGGGCCTTCTGCGCCGGGGCAGACCTGACCGAGTTCGGAACAGCGCCGTCCCAGACGGTTGCCCGCCGCGTTCGCTGGGAGCGCGACGTTTGGGGCCAGCTTCTGGCCGTACCCGTACCGGTGGTAGCCGCAATCCACGGTTACTGCATCGGGTCTGGAATTGAAATAGCGCTCCTCAGCGACATCCGCATCGGCGCAGAGAGCGCCGTCTTCGCCATGCCCGAGGTCCAGCTTGGCATGATACCCGCGGCTGGGGGCACCCAAACGGTCCCGAGAATCGCCGGTTGGTCGTCCGCCCTGGACTTGCTGCTCACCGGCCGCCGCATTGGAGCGGAAGAAGCCCTGTCACTGGGCCTGCTTACACGGGTGACCCCCGACGAGGAGTTGCTCGACCAGGCCTGGGAACTCTGCCGCCGGCTGGCCGCCCTGGAACCCCGGCTGGCTGCCGCGGCCAAACAGACCCTGCAAAGGGGGGCCGACCTGCCCCTGGCTGATGCGCTGCAGACCGAGTCCATGCTGGCTGTCCAGGCCCTATGAAACACAATGCGGACTAGCGAATTTCTCACAATAGCCGGCGCCATCGTGCGCGACCGCACCGCCGTATATTTCGACGGCGCCTCCCTCTCCTTCGCCGAACTCCAGCAGAGGGCCAACCGTCTGGCCAACGCCATGGCCGGCCTGGGAATCGGCAGGGGCGACCGCGTGGCGGTGATGCAGGTCAACTGCCCCCAGGCCATCGAGGTCTACTTCGCCGCCGCCCAGTTAGACGCCGTATTCGTTCCCATCAACTTCCGCGCCAAGGAAGAAGAACTGGCCCAGATGCTCTCCCAGGCCCAGCCCGGCATCATGTTCGTGGGGCAGCGCTATTTGCCGCTGCTGGACGCAGCCCCGGGAGTAATCCCTGCGCACGTTGTCGTCCTGGACGGCAAGCCCGGCGAGGCAGGCGCCGGCTATGAAGAACTGCTGGCCGGAGCATCGGACGACGAACTCCACTTCCCAGAGGCGGACGACGGCGATACCACCATCATTATGTTCACTGCAGGCACCACCGGCGCGCCCAAGGGTGTGATGCTGACCCACGACAGCTTCTCGTCGTACCTGTTGACGGCGGTGACCCCGGCGGACCCGGACATCGAGGAAAGCAACCTGCTCACCGTTCCCCTCTACCACGTCGCCGGCTTTCAGGCTGTCCTGGCCGCGGTCTATGGCGGCCGCACCATGGTGGTCATGCGCCAGTTCGACCCGGTGGAGTGGCTGACCTTGGTGCAGCAGCAACGGGTCAACCGGGCCATGATCGTGCCCACCATGCTCAAGCAATTGATGGACCATCCCCAATTCCACGACTTCGACCTGTCCTCCCTGGACGTCATCACCTACGGCGGGGCGTCGATGCCCCTGGAAGTCATCAGGCGGGCCATCCAAGAGTTTCCCGGCGCCCGCTTCATCAACGCCTTCGGCCAGACCGAGACCGCCTCCACCATAACCATGCTGCCCCCCGAAGACCATGTCTTGGAAGGCAGCCCTGAAGAAATCGAGACCAAGCTGCGCAGGCTCACGTCCATTGGCCGGCCTTTGGACGACGTCGAGGTGCAAATCGTCGACGAAGGCGGCAGCCCATTGCCCGCCGGCGAAACAGGCGAGATTGTCGCCCGCGGCGGCCGCATGATGGCCGGGTACTGGCAGGAGGAAAGCGTCACCCGGGAAATCCTGCGCTCCGGCTGGGTCTATACCGGCGACCTTGGCTACCGGGACGAAGACGACTACATATACCTGTCCGGCAGGAGCAAGGACTTCATCAAGCGGGGCGGGGAGATGGTCTCTCCGGAAGAGGTGGAGAACGTCCTCAGGTCCCATCCCATGGTCGATGACGCCGCGGTAATCGGCGTTCCCGACCCCGAATGGGGAGAGGAGGTACGGGCGGTGGTGGTGCCCAACTCAAAGGACTTGAACGAAGAGGAACTGCTCGACCATTGCGCGCCGCGCCTGGCCGGGTTCAAGCGCCCCCGGTCTGTCGTCTTCGTCGACGAACTCCCCAGGAACGTCATGGGCAAGGTGCTGAAACGAGACCTGCGAGACCGTTTCGGAGGCCCCGCCGCACCCTGAGATTAGCCTGATTTCCCGCCCGACGTCCTGTGGACCATGGGGCCGTCACCGGCCTCGCCTCGTGATATACTCTATCCGGTTCTCAATTCCCGGTGCGCCGCAGACATGCAGTTCGGCCCATGCCGCCGCCTTTCGCCTGGACATTTGGGTCGAGGAATTGCGGCGGCCGTGGCGAGATGGAGTCCGAGAGGAAGTCAATAGTTGAACACAGTTGACGCCATCACCGAAATACTGAAACTAGAGGGCGTCGAATACCTTAGCTGCTTTCCCACTACCCCGGTGTTGGAGTCCACCGCCAAAGGCGGCATCCGCCCCATTATCTGCCGGCAGGAGCGCGTGGGCATCGGCATAGCCGACGGGTTCAGCCGGGTCACCAACGGCCGGCCTGTGGGTGTCGCGGCGGTGCAGTACGGCCCCGGAGCAGAAAACGCCTTTGCCGGCGTAGCCACTGCCTATTCCGACTCCACGCCAATCCTGTTCATGCCCACCGGCCATCCCCGGGAAAGGGCCGGAGTCAGGCCCCACTTCAGCTCCCTGGCCAACTTTGCCGGGGTCACCAAGCACGCCGAGCAAATCAACTCCCCCAACCGCGTTTGCGAGGTCATGCGCCGGGCCTTCGGCGCGCTCCGCCAGGGCCGCTCCGGCCCGGTGCTGGTGGAGGTCCCCACCGACGTCGCCATGGAAGAAGTGGCGGAAGAAGCCTTTGACTACCGGCCCAGCCGGCCGGTGGCGTCCCAGGGTGATTCCAGGGACATAGAAGCCGCCGCCAGAGCCCTTTGCAACGCGAGGTACCCGGTCATCCACGCCGGCCAGGGTGTATTGTACGCCGAGGCCACTGAAGAATTAGTGGAGCTTGCCGAGTTGCTGAAAGCCCCGGTGATGACCACCTTGCTGGGCAAGAGCGCCTTTCCCGAGGTGCATCCGCTATCCCTGGGAAGCGGCTCCGGCGTTATGTCCGGTTCGGTGCACCATTTCATGAGCCGTGCTGATCTCGTTTTCGGCATAGGCTGCAGCTTCACCAAGCACGGCATGTCCATGAATATCCCCGGCGGCAAGACCCTCATCCAGGCCACCAACGACGCCAGGGACTTAAACAAGGACTACGACGTCGATTACCCCATATTGGGAGACGCCAAGCTGGTGCTGCGGCAGGTGATCGACGCCTGCCGGGAGATAGTGGGCCACGGCCGGCGCGAAGACCTGGCAACGGAGCGGGAGATAGATGTCGAGCGGCAAGCCTGGGTAAAGGAGTGGCATGCCAAGCTGACGAATGACGACGCTCCCATAAACCCCTACCGGGTAATTTGGGATTTCATGCAGGCCGTCCCGCCGGAAGAGGCCATAGTGACCCACGATTCGGGAAGCCCCAGGGACCAGATTATGCCGTTTTACCGGTCCAACGGCCCCCGCACCTATCTTGGATGGGGAAAGTCCCACGGTTTGGGCACCGGCCTGGGACTGGTCATCGGCGCCAAGCTCGCCGCGCCGGAGAAAGTCTGCGTCAATTTCATGGGCGACGCCGCCTTTGGCATGACCGGCCTCGACTTCGAGACGGCGGTCCGAAGCCGCATACCCATCATTACCGTAGTGCTGAACAACTTCACCATGGCCGCGGAAACGCAGATAATGGCCGCTTCCCACGAGCTTTACAACGCCCGGGACCTGGGCGGCAACTACGCCGACATGGGCCGGGCCATGGGAGGCTACGCCGAACGGATTGAGCGGCCGGCGGACATCATTCCCGCTTTCCGGCGGGCCCGGCACGCCACTGAACAGGACGGAACGGCGGCCCTGCTGGAGTGCATTACCTCCGCCGAGACCGAGGCGTCTTACCGGCGGCCGTTTTGAAGCTATCGCCGCGCAGCCAGGGTCCCGGTGCACTAGACCTTATATCTGGAGACGTCAGCATTGACTAACGGAGCCCCTCACGGAGCTTTAGAAGGGGTGAAGGTCCTCGACCTCACCCACCACATTTCCGGCCCTTACTGCACCAAATTGCTCGCCGACTTCGGCGCGGAAGTTGTGAAAGTCGAACGGCCCGAGGGTGACCCGGCCCGCGCCATGCCCCCATTGATTCACGACCAGCCCGGCCAGGACAGCAGCCTGCTCTTCCTGTACCTCAACACCAGCAAGATGGGGGTCACCCTGAACCTCAAGTCCGACCGCGGCCGGGAGATGGTCAGGGAGCTGGCCAGGCAGTCCGACATCCTGGTGGAGAATTTTTCACCCCGGGTCATGCCTTCCCTGGGGCTGGACTACCAGTCCCTCAAGGAATTGAACCCGTCGCTGGTCCAGGTGTCCATTTCCAACTTCGGCCAGACCGGCCCCTACCGGGACTACAAGGCCACCGACATCGTCGAGTACGCCCTGGGCGGCCTGATGTACATCTTCGGCGAAAACAAGAGGGAGCCGTTGTTCCACGCCTTGCACCAGGCCCAGTTCCGCGCCGGCACCAACGCGGCCGGCGGCGCCTTGATGGCCCTGTATCATCAGCGGCGCACCGGGCAAGGCCAGCACGTGGACGTATCCGTGCAGGAATGCGTCGCCTCCGGCTTGCGTGACGCCGTGGACATCTACACCTACACCGGGGCGGTGCGCCACCGCGCCCCCGAGGCCAGCGGCGACCTGAGGCGGATGAGGAAGGTGTCCGACGGCTATCTCTTGCCCACGCCCAGCCTCGCCCCCAACCTGAACTGGCCGGACGTAGTCGAATTCTTCGGCGCCCCCGAACTGGACGACGACAAGTTCAACACTCCGACGGCCCGCCTGGTTAACACCGAGGAACTTGGGCAGATTCTCGACCGCATATTTCTCACCAAGAAAAAATCTGAAATGTTTTACGCCGCGCAGAAGAAGCGCTTTATCTTTGGCATGATCCAATCGCCTGAAGAGGTCCTGGCCGACGAACAACTCGAGTCCCGCGGCTACTTCGTCGACATCGACCATCCGGTGGCCGGCAAGCTCAAGTACCCCGGACCGCCCTACCTGACCAGCGGGCCTCCGTGGCAGGCCCGGCGTCCGGCCCCGACCTTGGGACAGCACAATGAAGACGTGCTGGGGCAGCGGCTGGGGCACTCCGGTGAAGACCTGGCCCAAATGCGGGCCGCGGAGGTCATCTAGCCATGCCTGGACCGCTGGAGGGCGTCAGAATCCTGGAGATGGGCCAGCTTATAGCGATTCCCTGGTCCATAAAGATGCTTGCCGACATGGGGGCCCAGGTCATACGCCTGGAGTCCTGCCAGCGTCTCGAGGTCTACCGCCGGTCGACGTTGTACCGGGACAAGGTGGACGGCGAGTATTGGAACCGGGGCGGCCTCTTCTACGAACACAACCGCAACAAGCTGGGCATCACCCTGAACCTGGCGGATGAAGCAGGCCGTGCCGTCCTGCGGGACCTGGTGGCTGTCAGCGACGTGTTCGCCGAGAATTTCACCCCCCGGGTCATCAAGAACTTCCAGTTGGAATACGAAGACCTGCGCCAGATCAGGCCGGACATCATCATGGTCTCTTCCACCGGCTACGGCTTCACCGGCCCGTGGGCCAACTTCGGGGCCACCGGGCCCAGCACCGAGGGCGCTTCAGGCCTGGCCTTTATGACCGGCTACAAGGATGGGCCTCCGGTGCAGCCGGAAATACCCTACGCCGACTACACCGGCGGGGAGATTACCGTCTTCGCCATTATGGCCGCCCTGATGCACCGCATGCGCACCGGCCGGGGCCAGTTCATCGACGTGTCCCAGGCCCAGGCCACCAGTTCCACCGTCCCCGAGGCCCTGATGGACTATGCCGTCAACGGCCGCATCATGCCCCGCGTCGGCAACGGCCATCCGTCGATGGCCCCCCACGGCTGCTATCCCTGCCGCGGCGCCGACCGGTGGATCACCATCGCCGCACAAGACGACCAGCAGTGGCAGGCGCTATGCCGGGTCCTGGGCCGGGAGGAATGGCTGCAGGACGGGCGGTTCGCTTCCATGGCCGGTCGGTTGGAGAACCAGGACGAGTTGAACCGGTTGGTGGGTGAAGCTACAAAGGGCTGGGAGTCACACCGGTTGATGCACCTGCTGCAGGCAGAGGGCGTTGCCGCCGGGGCTGTGCTGGACACCAAGAACGTGTTGTTCAACGAGCACCTGAAAGACCGCAAGTTCTACCAGGTGGTCGAGCACGACTCCAGCACCGAGATGCCCCCGTTGCCCTACGCCGGCCAGCCCTGGAAGTTCTCTGCTACCCCTAATGTCCCGAACAAGGCTGCCCCGACAATGGGAGAGCACAACCGGCTGATCCTGGGCGAACTGCTGTGCCGCACCGACGACGAACTGGCGGCCCTGGAAGAACAGGGCATCATCGGCTACGCCCCGACGACGCCCTCCCAACCGCCTATCCAGCCTCCCTTGGACGAACAGGTGCGCCAGGGAAGAGTCCAGCGTTTCGACGTGGATTTCCAGGAACAAATAGCGCGCCACTTCGGCATTGAATAACGGCCTGGTATTGCTCCGTTTGACGTTAGGGCTTTACCTCTGGGAACCTCACCATGTGCATCAGGTCTTCAATGTGCTTGATCGTGATGCTTTCAACCTGAGATAGACGGATATGACCCGCAGGGCTATCTTCCAGACGGGCCTCTCGATGATGGGCTGCTTGAATCATCCAAGTCTTCAGCCACATGAGATACGCCATGAAGAGTTCCCGGCTGATGGTACGAGGGCGCCCTACGGGAGTGACGTGCTGCACGCTGGGCCAAGCGACTTCCCACCGAGCTAAGCCCCGTACTTCTGGTTTGCCGATGTTCCATGAGTTATGGGTGTCATCGGCCCGTTCCCCGTAGAGATATTCTTGGGTTCCACTTGGGAAGAAGCGAATACCGACAAACGGCTCAGTCGCCTGTTGCCAAAAGCGGGCTATGTTCCAGACCTCATGGCGCAACGACTGGCCGCATCGCTGTGTCACTAGTGGGTCTACAATGACAGGTTCTTCCAAAATGACTTGAGGATTCTCTTTGCTGGCGTTAAGTTGATACACCTCTACGCCGCGGCGTTTCAGCTCCTTCAGCTTCTGCACGCTTGGAGGGGAAGTATCCACGACCTCGATCACACAAGAAGGGTCCGAGGCGTTCGGCGGGTAGACGGCAATATCAGGAATAAACCCTGCGTAGGCAGACTCCTCAAGCACTTGTCCACCTAAGCACCCGCTCAGGATGTCCACCAACATCCAGCCGCCGTCGCATCCGTTATGGGCAGGTTCGTCATAGAATACGAACGAGTACGGTGGATGGGAGTCAAGACGCTCCATCACCCGCTCAAGTGACGTCTTGAGGTTGTATGGCATTTCATCGCTAAGGGACAAGTTCCTAAATTCTGATGGCAGAATGGTCGCGTACCGCCTCGGTGGCTTGGGTTTCAAGGCGACTCTTAGCTTGTGAGCCATCAACGCCTTTATGCCCCAGTGGGGTACTCCCTCTGGCCATCCAGCAGTGCCCATGTTGTTAGTCGTCACTGGTCTCCACTTACTGAAACCCTAGATGCAAACGGCAACACTCGTCGGCCTGGCGGCCTACGTCCCTAAATCCCCCGCCCCCGCTCGTAAGCGGCAATCTTGTCCTCGTGCTGCAACGTCAACCCGATGTCGTCTAGGCCATTCAGCAACGCGTGGCGGCGGGCGGCGTCTATCTCAAATGACACCGACACCTCCCCATCGTCGGTCCACACCCGTTGGCTCTCCAGGTCCACGTTCAGGCTCATCCCAGGCTTGGCAATAGCCATGTCGATGATCCGCCGCACGTCCTCCTCCGGCAGGCGCACCGGCAGCAGTCCGTTCTGGAAGCAGTTGTTATAGAAGATGTCGGCAAAGCTGGGAGCGATGATGCACCGGAAGCCGTATTCTCCCAGGGCCCAGGGCGCGTGCTCCCGGGACGAACCGCAGCCGAAGTTGCGCCCTGTCGCCAGCACCGTCGCCGACCGGTAGGCCGGATTGTTCAGCACGAAGTCGGGGTTGGGGCTCCCGTCGGCGTGGTAACGCCAGGGAGAAAAGAGGTGTTCCCCGAACCCCGTCCGCTGGATGCTCTTCAGGTACACGGCAGGAATAATCTGGTCGGTGTCCACGTTTACCCGGTCCAACGGCGCAACCAGGCCGTTTATCGTTACAAAAGGTTCCATTGTTCTTTCACCTACAGGTTAAGTCCGGCTTGCCGGCTTGTCAGCTTGCTCAGTGATGTGCTCACCGCCAAAGCTCCAAATCCGTTCTTGCTCAACGAACGGCCTGCCAACCAGGCTCCACTCCGTTCGCCCTGAGGCTCTCGAAGGGTGAACGGAGTGGAACCGGACGCAACGGGTTTCCGTATGGCTGGAGAGCCTCACCAGTCCCTAATGTCCACAAAATGCCCGGCCACACCCGCCGCGGCCGCCATGGCCGGACTCACCAGGTGGGTGCGCCCACCCTTGCCCTGGCGGTTCTCGAAGTTGCGGTTGGACGTCGCAGCGCATCGCTGCCCCGGCTCCAGGATGTCCGGGTTCATCCCCAGGCACATGGAGCATCCCGCCACCCGCCAGTCGAACCCGGCGTCGGTGAATATCCGGTCCAGCCCCTCTTCTTCGGCCTGCTTCTTGATCAGGGCCGAACCTGGCACTACCATGGCGTAAACGTCGCTATGGACTCGCCGTCCCTGGACCACCTGGGCCGCAGCCCGCAAGTCTTCCAGCCTGGCGTTGGTGCAGGCGCCGATAAACACCCGGTCTATCTTCACGTCGGTCATCGGGGTGTCGGGTTCCAGGCCCATGTAAGTCAGGGCCCGCTCCGCTACCTCTCGCTCGTTGGGGTCGCTCATCGATGCGGGGTCGGGCACCCGGCCCGTAACCGGCACTACCATCCCCGGATTGATTCCCCAGGTGACAAATGGCTCGAGGCTTGCCGCGTCGATCTCCTCTACCCGGTCGTAGGTAGCGCCCGCGTCGGTGGGCAATGCCCGCCACTGCTCCACGGCCTCGTCGAACGCCTTGCCCCGGGGAGCGAACTGTCGCCCCCGCAGGTAGTCGAAAGTAGTCTCGTCGGGGGCGATCATTCCTGCCCTGGCCCCGGCCTCGATGCTCATGTTGCACACCGTCATCCGCCCTTCCATGGACAGGGAGCGGACCGCCTCGCCGGTGTATTCGATGACGTGGCCCACGCCGCCGTTTACGCCAATCCGGCCGATAATCCCCAGGATCAGGTCCTTGGCGGTTACGCCCGGCGGCAGCGTGCCGTTGACCCGCACCTCCATGGCCTTGGGCTTGAACTGGCGCAACGTCTGGGTGGCCAGCACGTGCTCCACCTCTGACGTCCCGATGCCCACGGCATAGGCTCCCATGGCGCCGTGGGTGGAGGTATGGCTGTCGCCGCACACCACGGTCTTTCCCGGCTGGGTATAGCCCAGGTCGGGGCCAATGATGTGCACGATGCCCTGCATGGGGCTGAACCGGTCGTACAGGGTGACGCCGAACTCCTCGCAGTTTCTTGACAGGGCGTCCAGCTGCTTCTGGGAAATCTCGTCAGTCACCGGAAGGGACAAGTCCCAGGTGGGGGTGTTGTGGTCGGCGGTGGCCACCGTGAGATCGGTGCGCCGTACCTTTCGGCCCGCCATTCTGAGGCCGTCGAATGCCTGGGCCGACGTCACCTCGTGGACCAGGTGCAGGTCCACATACAGGATGGCGGCTTCGCCAGGCTCGGCGTGCACCACGTGGGCGTCCCAGATCTTTTCGAACATTGTCTTAGGCGGCATCTTGCTCCAAGCTCCCTGTTTTAGTCTTGGCCATCCGATAGCATCGCTCGCTACGACTGGCGGGCTGTTGTGAAAATTTCAACGTCGATATCCTTGGCTCGTTGTCGGGCTTGCCACAGGTCATAGGCGGCTTGCATCCCTAGCCACGTCTCCGGTGTGGAACCGAACGCCTTGGACAAGCGAATCGACATCTCCACCGACACGCCGGCTTTCTCATTGACCAACTCCGACAGCGCCTGACGAGTTACTCCCAACCCTTGCGCCGCACGCGTTACCGTCAATCCCAGCGGTTCGAGGCACTCGCTCCTAACGATCTTCCCAGGATGGGGCGGGTTTTGCATGCCCATCTATCTAGCCTCCTGAGACATTACGTAGTGGGCGAGTTGCGGGTCGAGACACGGGATAGCGGCCTTCCCCGGCTCGGCACGCACCGCGTGGGCATCCCAAACCTTTTGAACATCGTTTTGGGATGCACGTTCCCGCAAACTCTCGAGGTCTTTGCCAGCCAACCGCGCAGGCCGTTGGGTGCAACTAGATCTCCCCAGAGCCTCTGGTACGGCCCCAAAATGCAGCAGCGAAAATTATATCACCAACCCTTTGCATTCGGGCCGCTCGGACTGCATTGAGGATAGGTACGATTTGCCAGTAGGCCAGACTGTCATTCCGAAGCGCAGCGAGGAATCTCAAACTTCTGCGCGGGGACACGGTCACCGGTTATTGGCATCTGCGCTGCACCCAAACCACTATGAGTCGGCCTTGGTGGACCAGGCGGCTCCGTAGGGGATTATGACGCTTCCGTAGTGCCAGGCCGATTCGCGCCGATCATCAACCTTTCAGTGCTGCTATCGCGTCCGCCAGGCGCGTGTCCGGCCTCTCAGTCTCTCGCCGACTGGGCCCGATGCTAGAATTGCTTTCGTTGTGCCCACCCCGGCCCGCGGGCTGATTATGGAGCGACTTTGACCTCCGAGACCGACGACCCCAGGCTGCTGGACTGGCAATTCCTACGGAATGCCGCCCTGATGGCCTTGGCCGTTGTTTTCGGCCTGCGGCTACTCCGGGTCCTGTTCGCCAATCTCGTCTTCTACCTTCGAGAGTCCGTAGGGGCCAGTCCCTATGTTCCCGGCGTGTACGCCCTCGTACTGTTTCTTGCCGCCTTCCTGGCCCTGCCCTTGGTCAGGCATCTTGGAGTGCGAACTTCGCTGGTGGTGGCCGCCGTCGGTCTCGGCGCGGCCCGGCTGGCCGAGCAGTTGGCGCCCTGGCCCGTGGCCGACCTGGCATTGACCACCGTCGGCGTACTGGCGTTCCTATGGTTCGTCCCAGTCTACTCCACCGTGCTTCGCGACCGGTCTCCGTCAGGAGGACAGGCCTTCGCCTTGGGCCTCCTGCTGGGCATAGGGGTGGACACCGCCATTAAAGGCGCATTCTCCACGCTGGAAGCTTCGTGGCAACCGGGCGTTGCGCCCGCCCTGCTGGCAGCCTTCCTGGCCGGTGCATTCGCCGTTCTGGCCCGCCGCGTACTCATGGACTCTGCACCGAGGGCAGAAACCCAAGGAGGCGGGCCGGGCTTGGTGTCCCTGGCGGCCCTTGGCCCTGTTCTCTTCTTGGAGCTTCTACTGTTCCAGAACATAGGCCAGCAGACGGCCCTGACAGGCTGGGACCAGCCCATCGTGTTCCTGTGGATTATGTTCGGTAACGCTTTGGGCCTCTTGGCCGCTTTCGCAGTCCTGGCCCGGCCCCTACCCGGCGGCCGAATAGCCGTCCCGGCGCTGGCGGTATTGTTTACTCTCATAGTGGTCGGGGAACGGGCCGGCATCCAAGCGGCCCTCGCGGCGCTATTCGGCGCTGTCGCCATCTCCATGGCGGTCGCGACCGTGGGAGCCGCCATGAGCGGGGGACTTGGAATTGTCCGGACCTCCGGGCCCGCCCCCGGTCCAAGGATGCGCGGCCCGGTTGTCGCCTCGAGCTTGAGTGCGCTGCTACTGCTGTTGATGACTTTTTGGTACTACGCCAATTACGGGCTGGACCTCCCGGGAGGCGCCGCCGCCATACCTCCGTTTGCGGCGGCGGCGCTCATGGCATGCACGGTTGCGGCCCTGCCGGCCCTGCGTGGAGACAGGCCTCTCTCGACGCCGGCGCTACCGGTTGCGCTGGCCGGACTGGTCTTGCTGCTGGTTCCGGTGGGGTACTGGATGTCGTGGAGCGAGCCGGAAGCATCCCAACAGGCGGCCTTCCCCGTCAGGGTGATGTCCTACAACATCCACCAGGGCTTCGACCAGGACGGATACCTGGCAATCCGGGACCTGGCGGACGTCATAAAGGCCGAGAATCCAGGCATCGTCGCTTTCCAGGAGGTGAGCCGGGGCTGGGTCATCAACGGTGCCTTCGATATGCTTCCTTGGCTGTCCAGGGAGTTGGACATGCCCTACGTCTGGGCGCCGGCGGCCGACTCGGTTTGGGGCAACGCCATTCTCAGCAAGTACCCTATAGTGGAAAGCTCAGTCCATCCCATGCCCAACAACGGCGACATCCCGATGGACCGGGGCTACGCTGCCGCGGTAATCTCCCTGGATGACTCGACTCATTTGACGGTGCTGGCGACCCACCTGCATCACGTAGAGGACGAGGGCCACCTGAGGGGGCCGCAGGTGATGGCCCTGCTGGATGCCTGGGGAGGCGAGAACAGGACCGTGCTCATGGGAGACCTGAACGCGCGGCCCTCGGACTCTGAGATACTACTGCTGGAGGAAGCGGGCTTGGTGGACGCCTTCGCCGCCTCGCCCAGGCGCGACGGCCCCGGATACACGTTCCCAGCTGGAAAACCCCGCGAGAGGATCGACTACATCTGGGTCTCCCTCGACCTTCGCCCGACGGAGTTCAGCCTGTCCGGAGGCTCGGCCTCGGACCACCTCGCGGTGGCTGTGACCTTGGACAAGTAGGCCCGGACAGGAACGATTGCTCGCGTGCTAGCCCCCCATCGCAGCGATGCGCCGGACCATCCAGGTGATGAAGGATTTGCGGGTCATGCCCCGTCGGCGGGCCTCGCTGAGGATGAACTCCGCAACGTCCTCGTCCAGGGTCAAGCCAGCGCGGACACTCTTGCCTGAAGGCCGAATTAACGGCACGGATACCAACTGATTTCCCTTCGGTGTTTCGATGGACTGGAACGGGCTCGGAATCGCTAATTCCTCGCCGTCCCGTTCAGTCTCGACCGCATAGTCTTGAAGCGCAGCCTCAGCGTTTACGAGGGCCTCGTCTACTGTGTCGCCCATAGCGCCAACGCCGGGAATGTCTGGAAAGACTACCCCGTAGGCGCCCTCATCGCCGTCGATCAGAGCCGGATATCGAATCATAGAGTCCTCCTACCTTTCCCATCCTGCTTTCTTCGCGATGGTGCGGGCCATTCCCATTGATAGTACACGGTGGCGTGGCAGGGTTATGATGCCCTTTATTCGCGTGTGCTTGTATATGTCGTGGCTAGAGCCGGCCCGGTCCAAGTACCAGACTTCTCGCTCAAGTCGCCTCTGCACCCGCCTCCGGTTTGTTTCCATTACGTGTAAATATTAGCACATATCGGCCGATTCGCACCTCAGGGGTTGTTTCAAACGACATCTCGTCGAGCCTTCGCCGGTTTGAACTGGATTAGAGATCCAGCCATCTATTTTCCAGCTAGTCCGTGCCCGTGCGAACTTGGACATCGTGGCTTAGCAGGGGAGCAGCGCAAAGGGTACCCCCCCACCAAGACCAGCCGCCCTCTCCAGTGATAAACTACCAACGCAAAATTCTTGTCGCGCAATGCCCGGACCCGACCAGGGCCGGAATACCGAAACCTCAGGCATAAAATTGCCTGTGGCATAACTGCAAGGAGCCAAACATGACTACCACCAGCGAATTCGTTCTGCCGGCAGCGGTCCGCCCGGCCAAGTACGCCATCAGGCTGGAGCCGGACCTGGAACGCTTTACCTTCGACGGGGAGGAAACCGTCACCATCGACGTGGCCGAACCGGTCTCAGAGATCGTCCTCAACGCCATCGAGCTCGAGGTGCACTCAGCCGCCTTGCGCGGGAACGGCGCATCCCTGAAAGCCCACGGCATACGCCTGGACGCCGCCCGGGAGACCGTCACCCTGGACTTCGGAGAGACCGTCGCTCCGGGCCGCTACGACCTCGACTTAGCCTTCACCGGAACTCTCAACGACAAGCTCCACGGCTTCTACCGCAGCCAGTACGCGGGCCCCGATGGGGAGACCAGGTACATGGCCGCCACCCAGTTCGAGGCCACCGACGCCCGCCGAGCTTTTCCCTGCTGGGACGAGCCGGAGTGCAAAGCGACGTTCCAGGTCACCCTGACCATACCCGCCGGCCTGCAAGCCATATCCAACACCCCGGTGGAGCAGGAGTCCCAACCGCGGCCGGGCGTCACCGAACTCCGCTTTGCCGAAACTCCCGTTATGTCAACCTACCTCCTGGCTTTCATTGTCGGCGACCTCACTGCAATCCATGGCCGGTACCAGGGGCCTGGAGGACCGACGCAGGTATCCGTCTGGACCACCCCCGGCAAGGAAGAGCAGGGACGCTTCGCCCTGGACACCTCGGTGAGCCTCTTGACCTTTTTCAACGACTATTTCGGCATTCCATACCCCCTGGAGAAGCTGGACCACATAGCCCTGCCGGACTTTGCCGCGGGCGCCATGGAAAACTGGGGGGCCATCACCTACCGTGAGGTCGCCCTGCTGGTGGACGAGGCCAATTCCTCGGCGGGCACCCGGCAGCGGGTTGCCGAGGTGGTGGCCCACGAGATGGCCCACATGTGGTTCGGCGACCTGGTCACCATGCAATGGTGGGACGACCTCTGGCTCAACGAGAGCTTCGCCTCTTGGATGGGCACCAAGGCCGTGGACTGGCTTTTCCCCGAGTGGGAGATGTGGACCCAGTTCGTCAACATGGACACCACCCGCGCCCTCTCCCTGGACGGCCTCAAGAACTCCCACCCCATCGAGCAGGAGGTAGAGAACCCTGCGGAGGTCAGCCAGCTATTCGACGCCATCAGTTACTCCAAAGGAGCCTCCATCATCAGGATGCTGGAGCAGTTCCTGGGGGCCGACACCTTCCGCAGCGGCCTCCGGCAATACATCGCCGCCAACCAGTACGGCAACGCCCGCACCCAGGACCTGTGGTCCGCCCTCGAGTCTGCTTCCGGGCAACCGGTCACCTCCATCATGGACACCTGGACCAAGCAAATGGGATACCCGGTGCTGCAGGTGGAGGTCTCCGGAACTCCCGGAGACCGCCGGTTGACCGTCTCCCAGGAGCGGTTCGTCTACGACCGGCTGCTGGAAAACCGCGGCCCGGAGCCGGAGGTATGGCAAGTGCCCATACGCGTCTCCCAGGGAGGCGATGAACCGGCGACGATGGTGTTGGACGGCCGGGAGGCCAGCTTGACCCTGGAAGCTCCGGCAAGACCCGGCGACGGCCAGTGGTTCAAGATCAATCCCCAGCAGACCGGGTTCTTCCGGGTCAACTACGAACCCCAGGACTGGGACCGGCTGATTCCCGCCATCAAGTCCCAGGAACTCTCGGCCGCCGACCGGTTGGGAATTCAAAACGACGCCTACTCCCTGTCCAAGAGCGGCCACCTGCCCATTACCCGGTTCCTCTCCCTGGCCCAGGCCTACGTCAACGAGACCGACGCGTCGGTGTGGGGCGACCTCTCCAGCAACCTGCGCGACCTGGAAATACTGCTCACCGGCGGGCCCGTCTTCCAACTCTTCCAAGCATTCGCCTGCTCAGTGTTCAAACCAGCTGCCGAAAGGGTCGGCTGGGAGCCCAACAGCGGCGAGGGGCACCTGGACGCCCTGTTGCGCAGCATAGTGCTGAGTCAGGCGGGCAGTTACGGCGACCAGGACATCCTTAACCAGGCCAAGCGTCTCTTTGACCAGCACCTCAAGGACCGGAACGCAGTGCGCCCCGACCTGCGGGGCGTAGTGTTCAGCCTGGCCGCCCAGGCGGGCGATCGGGCCGTATACGACCAACTTTGGGAACTGGAGAAAGAGACCGAGCTTCAAGAGGAGAAGATGCGGCTGCTCATGGCGCTGGCGCGTTTCGAAGATCAAGGCTTATTGACCGAAACCCTGGAACGGTCCCTCACCTCGGACGTGCGCCTCCAGGACACCATCAGCGTCGTGTCCAGCGTAGCCGCCAATCCCCACGGGCGCCGGTTGGCCTGGGACTTTCTCAAGTCCAACTGGCCCGAGTTCGACCGGCGTTACGGGACCGGCGGTTTCGGCCTGATGCGGTTGGTGGCCATGTGCGGCAGCTTCACTACTCAGGAAAGCCTGGACGACGTGGAGTCCTTCTTCACCAAAAACCCCGCGCCGGCCGCTGACCGGACCATTCGCCAGTCCGTGGAGAAAATCCGGCTCAGCATCAAGTGGCTGGAACGTAACCAGGACGAACTCGCCGCTTGGCTCGGCCGCTAACGTGCCTCTTCCCAATTATTGCCCGGAGTCCGGAAATACGCTATTCTATATTCCGTCCGGGCCAATGCGGGCGGGCATAGGCTAGGCACCGAAAACTATGTGTTCTTCGGAGGCAGCGTGAGTACGTACAGAGCTGAGTACATCTGGATAGACGGTAGTGTTCCCACTCCCAAGCTTCGGTCGAAGACCAAGATTGTGAGCTTAGGTGAGGATCCGCCGATATGGGGTTTCGACGGTTCCAGTACCAACCAGGCCCTGGGAGCGGCGTCGGACTGTGTCCTGAGGCCGGTGTTCAATTGTCCAGACCCGATGAGGGGAGGAGACAATCGCCTGGTGATGACCGAGGTCCTGAACACAGACCTCACTCCCCACCGGTCGAACACCCGGGCCGCGTGCGAGGAAGCCGCTGGGAAGTATGCGGACCAGGAGTTTATCTTCGGCATCGAGCAGGAGCACACCTTCTTCAAGGGGGCGAGACCGTTGGGGTTTCCCGACTACGGTTTCCCCGCTCCCCAGGGCGGCTACTATTGCGGCGTTGGAGCCGACGAGGTCTTCGGTCGGGAGGTGGTGGAAGACCACCTGGAAAGGTGTCTGCAGGCCGGCCTGGACATCAGCGGCATCAACGCCGAAGTGATGCCGGGACAGTGGGAGTTCCAGATAGGCCCCACCCCGGCCTTGGCTGTTTCCGACCAGCTATGGGTCGCTAGATGGCTGCTGTACCGGGTGGGGGAGGCCTACGGCGTGAACGCGACCCTGTACCCCAAGCCCGCCCGGGGCGACTGGAACGGAGCGGGGGCCCACACTAACTTCTCCACCAAGACTATGAGGTCCAACTACCAGGCCTGTATAGACGCGGCTGAGGCGCTGGGAACGAGGCACGATCTGCATATCGCCAACTACGGGTTCGCCATTGAAGAGCGTTTGACCGGGTTGCACGAGACGTGCTCTTACAAGGAATTCCGGTATGGCGTCTCCGATCGGGGGGCGTCCATCAGGATACCCTGGCAGGTGGAAAGGGAGCAGCAGGGGTACATAGAAGACAGGCGCCCCAACGCCAACATGGACCCCTACGTGGTCACCCGCCTGATTATGGAGACGGTAGGCGGCGCCATAGCGGCCAAAGCCTAGGGTCCCGCATATCCGGCGCGCTGGACCGGGTAGTGTTGGCGCCTGCTGACGCCGATTCCGGTTGTCGCTAAGCCCCCCTTTCGCCTTTATTCTTAAACACGGACGTCACAGGCCACTTCATCCCAGGTCTCGAAGGATGGACCGGCGGACGTGCGAAGAAGTCCCTTGCTAACTGTCACCTCGGTCTCGGTCTGTGACCTGGAACTCCCCAACATGGCAAGCCTCAACAGCCGCCCGGAACCGGTCATTCCGGCCTTTAGCCGGAATCCAAAGCCCTGGCGCTTAGCAAAGTTCATAGGTTTTTAGTCGGAACATGGGCAATACTGCACTAATCCCGCGCAATAGCGCGGCCCCCAACTTCGACCAGCCCGGCGGCCCCAAGCGCGGCCCCGCTGAAGGGACGCCATGCTAAAGCTCCCCGTCTTCGCGCTCCGCTACCTGCTGTGGTTTCTCGGCAACCTCCGCCAGCGTCTCAAAAGGCCTCCAGACTACGTGGTGTTCGTCCTGGAAGGGGAATGCCCCGAATTGAAACCGCCCCGGTCCGGGTTCTTTCGCCGGCGGTTGTTCCCGGGATCCCAGCTTAGCCTTCAGGAGTTGGGCGAGCAATTCAAAGCCTTGCAGCAAGACCCCCGCGTCAAGGGCGTGGTGCTGCATCTGGCCAAGCTGGACTTGGCCCCGGCCCAGGCGCAGACCCTGCGGGAGTTCATCGCCAACCTGCGCGGCGCCGGCAAGCGGGTCGTAACCTGGGCCACCGGCTACGACAACACCGCCTACTACGTCGCCTCATCGGCTGACGAAATCTTGCTGCAGACCGGAGGCGAGGCCGGGCCAGTGGGCCTGCACGGCTCCGCCGTTTTCCTGGGCGACGCCCTGCAGCGGGCGGGAGTGAAGGCCGACTTCATACAGATAAGCCCCTACAAGACCGCCGCCGACCCGTTGATGCGCTCCAGCATGTCCGACGAGGCCCGGGAGATGAGCAACTGGCTGGCCGACGCCCACTTCGATGAATTTGTCGGCGCGATCGCTTCAGGCCGCGGCATAGACCAGCCCACCGCCAAGGCCCTGGTGGACGGCGCCCCCTACACCGATCTGCGCGCCGTCGAAGAGGGCGTCGTCGACCGGTTGATTAGCGAGGAGGACCTGCCCGAATACCTGGGCGCCAAACTCGGAGATGATGACAAGCCGGCCCGGCTGGCAAATTGGGACGCCGCCAAGCCCAGGCTGCTCCGCCCTCCGCCTGTGCCCGCTGGCCGCTACGTCGCCCTCATTCGCATCGAAGGGGCCATAGTCGATGGCCGCAACAGGCAGCCGCCCTTCAAGTCTCCCTTGCCCGCGCCTATCCTGTTCAACAAGCGCGCCGGAGACCTGTCGGTGGTCCAGCAGGCCCGCCGGGCGCTGTCCGATAACAGGGCCGCCGCCGTGGTGCTCTACGTGGACTCCCCCGGCGGCTCGGCGTCTGCGTCCGAGGCCATGGCCTCCGCCCTGCAGAAATTGGCGGCCAAGAAACCCCTGGTAGCAGTAATGGGTCCGGTGGCGGCCTCAGGCGGCTACTACGTCTCCACTCCCGCCCGGTGGATAGTCGCCCGCCCCGGCTCCGTTACCGGCTCCATCGGCGTGCTGGCGGGCAAGATGGTGCTCTCCGGCCTGTTGGACAAGCTTCTGCTGGGCCGCGAGGCCATTAGCAGGGGACTGCACGCCGACCTCGAAGCCTCTGAGAGGCCATTCGACGATGACGAACGCCAGGTTATGTTAACCGCCATACAGCGGACCTACGACGTGTTCCTGGACCGGGTGTCTGTATCCCGTTCCCTGTCCCGAGACGATGCCGACGCCGTCGGAGGCGGCCGCGTGTGGACCGGAGGCCAGGCCCTGGAGCACGGACTTGTCGACCAACTCGGCGGTTTGGAGACCGGCTTGGCCAAGGCCCGGGAGTTGGCCGGCCTGCACCCCCGTGCTCGGGTGCGGGAGGTGCCGGCCGACCGGGGCTCCGACCAGCCCCCCATCCCTTCAGACCCGTCTGCAATCCTCGGCTACGCCCTCGACGGCCTGCGGCTCCTGGGCGGCGGCAAGACCCTCTACCTGTGCGGGCTGACAGGGATTGATGGCCGTTCAGGCGAATAACGGCCGCCGAACATTTGCTGAGGCGGCATACTGGCGCGCCTACCATTAATGTCCCGTCATTCGGCCGTCCGTAGCCGCCGCCCGGCTTGCTTTGCGATTGACACGGTGGCGCTTCGACATATCATGTGAGGACTAACAGGCTGCGACCTGAAATAGGAGCGAACAATGGCCGAATACATACCGTCAACCTCCGCCTGGGTGCGCGATCAGGTGGAGCTCTACGAGGGCAGCGGAGGGACCGCAGGAACGACGCTGCTGGACACCGGCATGCCCGTAATCATCGTGACCAACCACGGGAACCGGACGGGCGCAATCCGCAAGACGCCGCTGATGCAGGTTAAGGACGGGAACAACTACGTGCTGATCGGGTCACAGGGAGGCGCCCCGAAGAATCCGGCGTGGGTCTACAACCTTCGGGCCGACACCAGCGTGGAGATTCGGGACGGGACGGAGGTGTACGCAATGCGGGCCCGCGAAGTCGAAGACTCCGGGGAACGAGCGCGGCTCTGGGGGTTGGCCGTCGCCGCCTATCCGCCCTACGAGGATTACCAAGCCCGCACGACCCGCCGGATCCCGGTCTTCCTCGCCGAACCGTCGTAGCTGAAACCCCTCGCCCCCCAACCCACCGCCCGCCCGTTCCCCCTTCGATTTCCCTCAGGACGAACGGGCCGGGCTACACCCGTGCCCCGCCCCCTGTTGTCCCGGAGTTCCCCGCACTCGCCACAGAGTTCCCCCCGTTCGTGCTGAGGCTCTCGAAGTATGAACGGGGGGAACGGGCAAGGAGGCCCACACCACCGCCCGTCCGTTCCCCCTTCGATTTCCCTCAGGACGAACGGACGGGCTGGCCCCCGCCCCCGCCAAATCCCGTCCCCTTCAGAAGTGGATGGGCTTCCCCAGTCCCCGCCAGCCCCCAACGTGTCATTCCGAGGAGCTTGCGACGAGGAATCTAAGACTCCTAACCTGCAGCCACCGCGGAATTCTAGATTCCTCTCTCCGCTCCGCTGCGCTCGGAATTGTAGATGTCAGATAATTCGTTGACAGAATAGCATGGGACAAATAGCTATTCTGGAGGCGAGGATGCGTAACAACAGCAATGACCGTACAGTGGAACGAAACTATGTCCAGAAGTGGCGGTTTCTCATCCGGGAGTACCAACAAGTCAAGGCGAAGGAACACCCCAGGTTCCGCTTCGTCCAGGACTTCTACAACTTCCACGGCACCAACCGACAGACCTTTGCCAAGTATTACAACCGCTACAAGCAAGATGGTAGTGACCTAGCTCTACTGCCTCTCAAGCGCGGCCCCAGGTGGAAGAGCCGCCGCACGCTGCCTTTCATAGAGGAGAAGGTGCTGGAGCTAAGGCGTAAAGGTATAAATCGGTATGAGATATATGCGATACTCCAGCCGGTACTGAAGTCCCGCACTCCTGCGCCATCCACCATCTACGCTATCAGCCGGCGTCATAACCTGAACAAGTTGACCAAACCCATGGAACAGTCCAAAAGAAGGATCATCAAGGCCAGGGCAGGAGAGTTGGGGCATCTGGACTGCCACCATCTGAGCAAGGACCTGATCCTGGGCGCCAGACAGCGCTACTACCTGGTGTCTCTGCTGGACTCCTGCACCCGCCTGGCCTGGGCGGAGGTGGTGGAGGACATAAAGAGCCTGAGCGTGATGTTCGCCGCCCTAAAGAGCATCAACTTGCTGAATGCCGAGTACGGGGTGCGCTTTGAGGCCATACTCACCGACAATGGGCCTGAGGTGGCCACCCACAAGAGTAAGGACCAGCATCCCTTCGAGAGGATGCTAATGGAACTGGGGATCAAGCACCGCTACACCAGGCCCTACAGACCCCAGACCAATGGCAAGGTCGAGCGCTTCTGGAGAACCCTCAATGAGGACCTCTTGGAAGGGACCACCTTCGAGTCCTTGGACGAGCTGAGGGATGAACTGATGCAGTACCTCCTCTACTACAACACCGAGAGACCCCACCAGGGCCTGGGTGGCAATACTCCACTGCAAACCTTGCAAAATCTGTCAATGAATTAGCTAACACATACAGGAATGACAGTGCAGTAGTGCGGGCGGGAGTCTCGCGCCCCGCCCAACCCACCGCCCGCCGGTTCCCCCACTCGTCTAGGGGCCCCGGCCCATCACGCAGTCCCCCCGTTCGCGCTGAGGCTCTCGAAGTCGGCAATCCAGGAGTCCCCCCGTTCGCGCTAAGGCTCTCGAAGTCGGCAATCCAGGAGTCCCCCCCCCCGTTCGTGCTGAGGCTCTCGAAGTCGGTAATCCAGGAGTTCCCCCCGTTCGTGCTGAGGCTCTCGAAGTATGAACGGGGGGAACCCGCAAGGAGTCCCCGCCAACGCCCATCCCCACCCATGCTACACTGGTATGTGACTTTCTTAGGACGGCAACCTGATATATGGACCAACAGAAACGCATAGAAACCCTCAAAGGCCTGCTCCAGGAACGAGTTCTGGTGTTGGACGGCGCCATGGGCACCTCCATCCAGGCCCGCGACCTCGGCCCCGACGACTTCGGCGGCCCGGAGTACGAGGGCTGCAACGAGCACCTGATCGTTACCCGGCCAGACGTCATCGGCGGCATACATCAGTCCTTCCTCGACGCCGGGGCCGACATCGTCGAGACCAACACCTTTGGCGCCACATCCGTCGTCTTGGCCGAGTACGACCTCGCCCCTGAGGCCCGCCAAGTCAACCGGGAAGCCGCCAGGTTGGCCCGTGACTTGTGCGACGCTTCTTCCACCGCCGACAGGCCCCGCTTTGTGGCCGGGTCCATGGGGCCGACCACAAAGTCCATCAGCGTCACCGGCGGCATAACCTTCGACGAACTGGCCGTATCCTACCAGGAGCAGGCCGAGGGGTTGATCGAAGGCGGCGTCGACGTGCTGCTCTTGGAGACCGGGCAGGACATGCTCAACATCAAGGCCGGCCTGGTTGGCATCGACCAGGCCTTCGTTCAACTGGGCCGGAATGTTCCGGTGGCCGTCCAGGGGACCATCGAACCCATGGGCACCTTGCTCGCCGGTCAGGACGCTGAGGCCTTCTACACCTCCCTGGCCCACCGCGACCTGCTGTGGGTGGGGTTCAACTGCGCCACCGGCCCGGTGTTCATGACCGACCACATACGGACTTTGGCCGCTCTGTCCCGCTTTCCCGTTGCCTGCTTGCCCAACGCCGGCCTGCCCGACGAGGACGGCAACTACAACGAGACCCCGGAAATGATGGCCGCCACCATCGGCCGGTTCCTTGAAGCCGGATGGAACAATCTAATCGGCGGCTGCTGCGGCACCACGCCGGAGCACATTCGCCTGCTGGCCCAATTGGCTGCGGGCAAGCCGGCCCGCAGTCCCGCAGCAACGGCCGAGACCAGGGTATCCGGCATCGAGTCGCTGGTGGTCAACGACGACGTCCGGCCTGCCATAGTCGGCGAGCGCACCAACGTGCTGGGCAGCCGCAGGTTCCGCCGCCTCATCTCCGATGGCGGCTTCGAAGAGGCCGCTGAAGTCGGCCGGCGGCAGGTGCGCAACGGGGCCCACGTTCTCGACGTGTGCCTGCAGGACCCGGATAGGGACGAGACCGCCGACATGGTCGCCCTGCTCGACGTTCTCACCAAGAAGGTCAAGGCTCCCATAATGATTGACTCCACCGACAGCGCGGTGATTGAAACGGCCCTCAAGCGGCTCCAGGGCAAGTCGGTGATTAACTCCGTCAACCTGGAGGACGGCGAGGCCCGGTTCCAGGCCGTCGTCCCCCTGGCCCGGCGCTACGGCGCGGCCCTGGTTGTCGGCTGCATCGACGAGGACAAGGAGCAGGCGCAGGCCATTACCAGGGAAAGAAAGCTGGAGGTTGCCCAACGTTCCTTCCGGATCCTGACCGAGAAGTACGGCGTTCCCCCCGAGGATATTATCTTCGACCCCCTGGTATTCCCGGCGGGGACCGGCGACCGGAACTACGTCGGGTCAGCCGCCGAGACCATCGAGGGGGTGCGCCTGATCAAGCAGGCCCTTCCCCAAGCCAAGACCGTCTTGGGCGTTTCCAACGTGTCCTTTGGCCTGCCCCCGGCGGGCCGCGAGGTCCTCAATTCCGTATTCCTCTACCACTGCGTTCAGGCAGGGCTGGACATGGCCATCGTCAACGCCGAGTTGATGCAGCGGTACACGTCTATACCCGAAGAGGAACGCAAGCTGGCCGAAGACCTGATGTGGGACCGGGGCGACGACCCGGTGGCGGCCTTTGCCGCCCATTTCCGGCAGCGCCCAGCCAAGGCCCCCGGTGAAGAGCGGCAGCTTCTGCCGCTGGACGAACGGCTCGCCCTGGCGATCATAGAGGGCACCAAGGAGGGGCTGGCCGAAGACCTGGATGAAGCCCTGTCCGACAGGGAACCCTTGGAGATAATCAACGGGCCGCTGATGGCCGGCATGGGAGAGGTGGGACGCCAGTTCAACGCCAACCAGTTGATTGTGGCCGAGGTGCTCCAGTCCGCCGAGTCTATGAAGTTCGCCGTGGCTCGGTTGGAACTCCACATGGAGCAGGTGGAGAGCGCCACCAAGGGCACCGTCGTGCTGGCCACGGTAAAGGGCGACGTCCACGACATCGGCAAGAATTTAGTGGACATCATCTTCTCCAACAACGGCTACCGGGTGATTAACCTGGGAATCAAGGTCCCGCCCCAGGACTTGATCGACGCCTACCGGCAGCACCGGCCCGACATCATCGGCCTCTCCGGCCTCCTGGTCAAATCGGCCCAGATGATGGTGGAAACCGTCCACGATTTCCGGCAGGAGGGAGTCAACTGCCCTATGCTGGTGGGCGGCGCGGCCCTGTCCAACCGGTTCACGCGCCTGCGCATCGCTCCCGAATACCAGGGGCTGGTCGCCTACGCCCCCGACGCTATGTCGGGCCTGGCCCTGGCCAACACCATCCAGGAAGCCGACGAACGAGAGGAGTTGGCCCGCGCATTGGAGTCTGAAACCGAAGAACTGTCCAGGGCTGACGGGGCCCGCCGGCAGGGCGCGGCCGGCAACGGGCAGGCAACTGAGACCGCCACAGCCCCGTCACTCCAGGTGCGAACGGACATACAGCCGCCCAACCCGCCGGACCTGCGGCTTCACGTGCTGGATGACTACGACTTGGAAAGCATATTCCCCTACATCAACCCGGCTATGCTGTACAGCCGTCACCTGGGCTTCAAGGGTCGTTTCCAGGACGCGTTGGAGGCCGAAGACCCAGATGCCTTGCAACTCCGGGATGCCGTACGCCGGGTCGAGGAGATGATGCTGGCCGACCCAAACATCACCGCCAAGGCCGTGTTCAAGTTCTTCCCCGCCCAGTCCGACGGGCAGCGGCTGCTCATATACGGTCCCGACCGGCGCACCGTGTTGGAAAGCTTCTACTTTGGCCGTCAGTCCCAGCGGGACGGGCTGTGCCTGTCCGACTATGTCCGGGCCAGGCCCGGTGGCCAATCCGGCGGCGACGTGGACTACGTTGCCATGTTCGTAACCGCGGTGGGGCCCGGTGTCATGGCTCTGTCACAGAAACTAAGGGATGAGGGACGGTATTTGGACTCCCACACAGTCCAAGCCTTGGCCTTGGAGAGCGCCGAGGCCTTTGCCGAGTTGCTCCACCAGCAAATCAGGCAGATGTGGGGTTTCGGCGACCCGGCCGGTATTTCCTACCAGGACCTGTTCCGCGCCCAGTACCGGGGCAAGCGCTACTCCTTCGGCTATCCCGCCTGTCCCCGGCTGGAAGACCAGGAGCAGCTGTTCCGGCTACTGGACGTGGCCCAAAACACCGGCGTCGAGTTAACCGAAGGCTACATGATGGACCCCGAGTCCACCGTCTCCGCCCTGGTCATCCACCACCCCGACGCCAAGTACTTCAACCTCAGCGAAACGGACATAGAACGCCTGGAACGGGAAGTAGCTAACTCCTAGACACCCAACGACAAACGCTTCCAACCCGCCATTCCTACGCCGGAAGACCCTTGCATACCCGCGGCCTAGGCGGTCCGTTCGTCCTGAGGCTCTCGAAGGGGGAACGGTCAGCCGGCGTCTGCCCTGAGACACTCGAAGGGCCCACACTGCAACCCATCATTCCCGTGAAGACGGGAATCGGTCCCCGTCAGCCTAGTTATACCGCCCCTCCGCGATCAGCGGATTGAACGTAATCCGCGTCATGGGCGTGTCTCCGTCGTTCCGCCACTGGTGCAGCACGTCCGGCGGCACCAGCACCGCGTCCCCCGCGGTTACCGGGTAAGTCTTTCCAGCGACCACCAGGCTCGCATGCCCCTCCAGGACGTACACCACGTGCTCCCACGAGTGGGTATGTCCGCCGGCGTCCCGGTGCGAGGCGTAGCCCGGGTCTATCGCGCCGTTGTATATCATTATGTAATTCGGCGCCCCGTCCTTGACGGTGATGATCCGGGTATCGGGAGTCCCGGCCAAGTCCCTGTAATTGCGGATCACCGGCGCCGCGCCCGTCCCTTTCTCGGTCCCTCCCGGCCTTGCCTCGGGCGTGCCGGCGCTGAGAGGGTTCACCTCGATGCGCTGCAGCGGCTCCGGCCCGCCGCCGTCGTTCACCGAGCGATGGTCCACTTCTTGCGGAATCAGGATAGCGTCGCCCTCTTTGATCGTGTACGGTTTGTTGTCGCAATACATCGTCCCTTTTCCCTGCACCACGTAGACCAGGTGCTCCCAGTGGTGAATATGGTGCGGGCTGGTCTCTCCGGGCGGAATATGCGAGAACATCAGGGTATTCGTGGGCGGGTTGTCGTCCCGTGAAATCATCAACGTCGTCGGATTCTCCGGGCTTTGCAGGTCGCGGATGTTCCTAATCACCGGTTCCATTCGTTTCTCCTTGAGCTTTCTCCGTATAGAGTCGAGGCGTAAGCCACTGCCCGGGAGCGGGAACCCCCCGGCCCTGTATCCAGCGATGCCCTACGCCAAGGCGCGCCTATTATAGCCCATCGGAAATAGCGGAGGAGCCGAAGCGCAGGTGGCTGTGACCCATAATCCTCCTGCTGACCCAAAATCTCGTCAGAGGCTCCGGCGCATGGAAGGTGATGAGCGCACTGGCCCAGACGGGAGTTCCGCCATCACCCTTCCTTGCCGACTAAGCCGTCCGGCTGCACCGAGAGTTCGACCAAAACATCAGTCAGAAGCAGACCGGAGCCAGCACGCCAGATTGAGACCGTATAGATACCCGGGGCATCGGCGAGACTGCCTAAGTCGGCGGAGAAGCGGAACTCCGTAGGTGTTTCGCTCCATTCGTCCGCGACAACCTCATTGTTATCGAGAGATGGGTAGTAGGAACCGGACGGCGGCGGCTTCAAAATACGCACCGCCGCCGCGTCGAGGCATGTCTCTCTGAAGCCGCCTCCAACGCAATACGATTTGGTCCGGTCAATCTGTTCCGGCGTCTTGGGTGTGGGCGGAGGGTCGTAGGAGACCGTCACGACAGGCCCGATGTCTATTCCTCCAGCTACCTTGGACACCGTGAAGGTTAGTCTACCATCGCTAGATAGTACAGGTGGCTTGGGTGCTACTGCGTCTCCCCCTTCAAAGTGCTGCACGAAGATAATCCTTCTACCGTTCGACGCGATACCCAGGCTAACGGCTCTGTGGGTCTCCCGCAGGATGTTATCCCGGTGTCCCCAACTCGCGTGGGCGTCATCGTACATCATGCCGTACTGGGCCTCTGTAATGGCGTCCTTCACCGTAGGCACGAGGCAATTGACGGTCCAAGCCCCGCAGTTCTTAGCGGACCACTCCCGCTGCGTCCATCCACTTGCGGCGACGTTCTCGGCAACGTAGCTACTCCCACCGGTTTCTGAGTACACCATGTACGGTTTTCTTCCATCCACCCACCAATGCCCCATATATTCATTCTCAATCATATCTTCCGCGTGCATTTGGGCTGCTGGATTTGAACCCAACACGACCGGCGATAAGCCGTGGTCCTTGCGGTCTCTGTTGATGAGTTGAAGTGCGTAGTCTCGAAGCTCGCTTATATCCACGGCTGGCGCCGCCGATGTTGGTGTAGGCGTAGAGAGCGGTTGGAGCGACTGGACCGCGGTTGGCGAGGAAGCAGGTGCCGACGCCTGTACCGGCGTTGCCGTTGGGTTTGGCGAGTCGTTGAGGGCGGCAGGTTGAGTCACTGGGGGTGTAGACACTAAAGTCTGTGGTAGCGGTCGTCCTGCAATGACCCATACTGCCAAAGCCAAGCCTCCGCACACAAGAGCGACCGCGAGCGTTCCCCCGAAACAACCCCCTGACCTCGGCTTGCGGCGGCGTGGCAATTGCGGTGGATGGGGCCTGTTCGGAACCGAGCGACGCGGCTGTTGCCGAGGTCCTAGAGCGGCTTCCGTCAATCGCCGGGCCGCCTCCTCCGCATGCTCTCCTCGTTCACGCTGCCGTCTTGCTTCGTTGCAGTCGTAGCAGGTACATGCCGGTGGGTGATACCCGGAACTGTCGCCTGTCCCTTGCCCGTAATTTCCAAGCCTCATCGGCATTGCAGACTAACTCAACCGATTACTGGTCAACATCTGGTATCTCCTGAAGGGGTAAAATGGCTTCATGGGAATAATTGCAGGGTTCTTGCCCCTATTTTCCGAAGGGGATGTGGTAGTCGTCATTCTTCCCGTTAGCCTTGCGCCTGTTCCCCTGTTCCAATAGGGCTGGCCCCAATTAGCTGACTAGCCCTTGGGGCAAACCCGAGGCCTCTCCAGTTACGTGTGTGCCCACTGGTGCCCACACTGGCGCTGATAGCCCGTCATCCGGATCATACCAATGGGAATCGCCTTCCACATTTACTGTCTATCGCGGCGCTTGGTAGGCCACTCGGCCGGAAAAAGACCGGAAAAAAGTGAAGCACGGTTATGTCCGGCGTCCATCCCTGAGGCGGGACAACGTTCCCCGGCCACTCCGTGCTTACTAGTCTAGCGTAATAATCGATTCCCTCAATGTCAACACATACAAGCGACGGGCAGGATTCCTCTTCCGATATAGTCTTGAGTTTTGCAACGTTCCATTTCCTTTTGGGTATGGCCATCCTAGCGGTAGGCGAGTAGAACCCGGGAAGCAAACGGCTCGCCACTGACATTTCCCCGTTGACGCACCCCAGACCCAGCCCGTAAGCTGGAATCAAGTGGTTTGCATCCCGGCGACCAACCCCAGCCGAACGTCACAAAATGTCCCAGAATGTCCCAATCGCAAGAAAACCCCTGGACTGAGACACATTCCGGGCACTGCCGCCGGAATGAGATGAAGTGGGAGACAATGAGAGGGGAAGTGAAAATGTGCAGCCCCTGTCAGGCTCGACAAACCAAGGCCGCCGCCTACCTCAAAAGATTGACAGTCAAGGGTAGCCGTGTCACAATTTCCGCGTCGGAAAACGGCGTGTTGCCCTGGCCCGACGCGGGGAAATGTCCGGCCGACGCCGGGCCCGATTCGGTAGTCGGTTAGCAGCGTCAGGGAGAAGGGAACAACACGGCAGAGAATGCTGGGAATATATACGACCGGGAGGCAGCTCATGTTCGAGCACAGGATCGTATCTTCTGACAACCACATCCACGAGCCGGTAGACCTGTGGACCACCAGGATGTCCCCCAAGTTCGTGGACCGCGCCCCGCACATCGAGCACTTGGAAGATGGCGACTGGTGGTTCTGCGACGGCCGCAAAGTCATTGGCGGCGGCGGCGGGGCCGATGCCGGCGTCAGGTTCGAGGACCCCGACAAGCTCAGCGCCGCTCACAGGATGGAAGAGGGGCGCCTTGGCGGGTTCATCCCCGAGGAACACGTCAAGGACCTGGATATCGACGGCATGGACGTGAGCATCATCTACCCCACCACCGGCGTCATGCTCTACGGCACCGAGGACAGCGACCTCTTGACCGACATCTGCCGGGCCTACAACGACTGGGTGGCTGAGTTTTTCAACGCCATTCCCAGCCGGCTGAAGGGCATCGCCATGTTGAACGTGGATGACGTGGGCATCGGCGTCAAGGAACTCGAGCGCGCCCACAAGCTCGGCTTTTCCGGCGCAATGATCTCCGTCTATCCCCTCACCGGCCAGCTCTACGATCAGCCCCGGTATGAGCCCCTCTGGGCCGCCGCTGAAAGCCTGGGCATGCCGCTCAGCATGCATGCCGCCACCAACCGCGCCGACGCCGGCAACAATTTCGCCAACCCCGACATCGGCAGGCCTGCCTTCATCTGCAACATGGACCACTGGGTCCGGTGTTCCCTGGCCGACATCATCTTCAACGGCGTGATCGAACGCTATCCTAATCTCCAGGTCGGCTCGGTCGAGATGGAACTGTCCTGGGCGCCCCACTTCTTGGACCGCCTGGACTACACCTACACCCAAAGAGGCCCCGGCTCTGCCCGCCGCTACAGACTGAACGAGGGAGCCCTGCCCAGCGACTACTTCCGCACCAACGTATTCCTCGGCTTCCAGGAAGACGCCCTGGGCATCCGGGACCGCCACATCATCGGCGTGGACACCCTCCAGTGGGGTGCCGACTATCCCCACGGTGAGGGCACCTTCCCCAGGAGCCGCGAAATCCTCGGTCACATCCTGCAGGACTGCACCGACGAGGAAAAGGCCAAGATAGTCGGCGGCAACTGCGCCAGGATATATCACCTGGACTAAGCTGCGCCGTCGGCATTCCAGAGCCCATAGCCCGATCATCAGGCCCTCCCGGCAATACCGGGAGGGCCATTCAGTCAGAGGGGCACAGCCTCCCCAATGGAGCGTGAAAGTCCCTTCGTCAGCCAAGGGAGAAGGGTAGGAACGGGGGCTTAAGCGACCCCGCGGCATAGCACAAACGTGGGCGGTTAGCTCAGATGGTTAGAGCGCCTGCTTTACACGCAGGAGGCCGCAGGTTCGAGTCCTGCACTGCCCACCACGGTGCTCCACTATCCGCTGCCCGGCTTGTTCAATAGGGACTGGGGCCGCCCCCCAGCCTATTCAACGTTAGCCCAAAGCGGAGAAGAAGAGGGGCGTAGGCGCGTAGTTGTTCGAGCCGGGTCTATGATACACTCCAAATCAGTGACTTGGAGGATGCCGGGCCGCGACTGGGATCAGACAAATTCCAGGCAAGCCAAAATAAGCAGGGATAACGGTGCGCACGCCGATTCTGGCAATCGCGATTATTGCTCTTCTCATGGTGGCCATCGCTTGCCGGGGCGATGGCGAAACTAATGGAGAACAGGCCCCACCCGCAAAGTACGATGCCGCCGAATACACGAAGTACCTCGTCGGGGAAGCTATCCGGAAATACGATTCAGAAGGCCTCGCCGCCGCCGTCGACTACTACAACACCCCGGAAAGCATAGACGGCCAGTGGTACGTGTTCATCTTCGACGAGAATGACGTTATGCTGGCTTACGCGATCGACCCGGATGTTGTTGGGCTGCACTCTTCTGGTGTCGACGGACCCAACGCCTATCCCGCCGGAGATGCCGTAGTTGCGGTGGCCGACGAAGACGGGGAATGGTTCAGCTACGCCTTCCCCAACCCGGCCTTGGGCGCGGTTCAGGTCAAGCATTCTTGGATGGTTGAGTATGACGGGCTGACCTTCGGCTCGGGATGGTATGAGCGAGGCCCAAGCAAGTTCGACAACCCCGCCTACACCCAGGCTTTCGTCGAGAGGGCCATAAACCTCTACAACGCCGTCGGCCGGGAAGCTACTATTGAGTACTACAACACCAAGGAAAGTGTGGACGACCAGTGGTACGTCTTCATCATCGACGAAGACGGCTACACAGTCGGCCACCACAATCCGATGTTCCGCGGTCGGGACCCAAGCCTCCGGGTTGACTCGGCGGGGTACTTCTATGGCGACGAGTTGTTGGGCTCCCCAGATTCGGGACGCTGGTTGCAATATGTCTTTGAGAACCCCGATGCGGACGGTGAACGGCGGAAGCACACCTGGGCGGTACTGCATGACGGACTGATTTTCGGGTCGGGATGGTACGAATAACCGGCAGCCCCTTCGGCGCCGGGCTTCGGGATTGAGTCTTATGGTCACACATCACGCTTCACACCCGGACATTATGTCCGTACTGGAGGACCGGGGTTACCGGACCACCGCTCCCAGGCGCGCCATCATCCGGATTTTGGAAGGAAAGGGCGACGGCTTCACCGCCGAAGAGATCAGCAAAGAACTTCCGGGTGTCGGCAGGGCCACCATATTCCGAACCATCAAGCTTCTCATGGAAGTCGGCGTCGTATGCCGGCTGAACTTGGTCGACGGCGCTCCCCGGTATAGTCTGTCACGCGTAGGACACCATCACCACACCGTCTGTGTCAGGTGTGGCAACGTGGGAGAGTTTCGCGCCGCTACAGTGGAACGGTTGATGAGGGGCTTGGGGAACAACATCCCCGACGAAATCGTCGGCCACCGCATCGAGCTCTACGTTATCTGCGACCGTTGCAATAACGGAGAGGCCTCTTAGCGAAAGCCAATGAACATCAAGTCGGCCCCGGCAAGTTGACTATTGAGATTGCATATCATATAATCCGCCGGACTCCAACCAACCCAACCCAAAGGCAAGGAAAGACCGAGTTAAGATGTTTGGCCATAAAATGATACTGAGTATTAAAAACTGGACGTTGGACCTTTGGAAGATAGCTTTGCTGGCGGCTGTCCCGTTGCTGGCGTTGGCTGCGTGCAACGGAGACGCTGCACCGACGCAGACTGCTGCGACGCAAGCGCCCACCGCTGCCGTTGAACCCACGGCAGAACCGACGCCGCAGCCCCCAGCGCTGAAAGTGGTATCGACCACCAATATAGTTGCGGACTGGGTAGAGAACATTGGGGGCGAGCACGTGGAGGTCTTCAGCCTGCTGCCCGTCGGAGTTGACCCGCATACCTACCAGCCGGGAGCCCAGGACGTCGCTAGAATTGCCGACGCCGACCTGGTGCTCAGCATCGGCCTGGGCCTGGAGGAAGCCTGGCTCCATGAGTTGGTGGAAAGCGCCGCGCGGGACGAGTCGAGCATAGTGGAACTGGCCGAACTCATCGACCCCATAGAGTTCGGAGAGTCCCATATTGAGGACGTTGAGCTCATCGAAGAGATCAGCCACATCGTGCATGAAGTTGAAGAGGGAGAAATCACCCCTGAAGAAGGTCTGGAAGAAATCGAGGAATTTCTAGAGACCCTCGAGGGTGAAGACCACGGCGACGAGGGCGAGGATCACGGCGACGAGGGTGAAGAAGAGGACCACGGAGATGAGGAAGAAGAGGGTGAGGACCACGGCGACGAAGAAGGAGAGGAGGAGGGCGACCACCACGGTGACGAGGAAGATGACCACCACGGTGAAGCAGAAGCGCTCGCTGCCATGATCCTGGAGATCGTTGAAGAAGCCCAAGAGGGTAACATGAGCGCCGAGGACGCTATTGAGGCCATTGAGGAACTAACGGTCGAAGGCGAAGATGCGCACGAGGGCCACGGACACGGGACCCACGACCCCCACTTCTGGTTCGACCCAATCAGGGTCAAAACGGCGGTCAACGAGATTACCTCCCGACTGGCCGCGTTGGACCCGGGCCGGGCCGACGCATTTGCCGCCAACGCCGAGGCGTATAACGCCCAACTGGACGAATTGCATACCTGGACGGCAGAACACGTGACGGCCGTGCCCGAGGCTCGCCGGTTGCTGATAACCTCCCACGACAGCCTGGGATACTTCGCAACCCTTTACGGGTTTGACGTTATCGGAGTCGTCTTGGCGGGAACAACCGAAGTGGAACCTTCACCGGAGGACCTGGCGGACCTGATCGAAGTGGCCATTAGAAACCAGGTCCCGGCGGTGTTCGGCGAGACAACGGTCAGCGAACGTTTGGCCAACGTCGTCGCCACCGAATCGGGCGCCGAACTGGTCAGGCTCTACTCGGGATCCCTGGACAACGAGGGCACCAGCGCGGCGACGTACCTCGGTATGGTGAGAACCAACGTTGAGCGCATCGTAGAAGCTCTCCAATAGGTCCCGACGCGGGGGAAGGTTGTCAACGATGACGTTTGAACCCGGTATAAGCGTTGAAGACGTAAGCGTGGTGCGCGGAGGACACCAAGCTCTCACCGACGTGACTTTTGAGGTTGGACCTGGGACTCTGATGGGCGTCCTGGGCCCGAACGGCGCCGGCAAGAGCACCCTTTTCGACGCCGTTGCCGGGGTGTTGCCGATCAGCCAGGGCACAGTGACCCTGCGGGGAGCCGGGACCAAACGCAGCGCCCTGGCCTACGTTCCCCAGCGGGACAGCATCAACTGGCTCTTCCCCGCCAGCGTTGAGGACGTAGTGACCATGGGCTGCTGCCACGTTGGCCTTTTCCGGAGGCCCGGCAGGCGAGACCGCGAGCTGGTGCGGGCCTGCCTGGGACGCGTCGGCTTGTGGGAGCAGCGCTCGAAACTGATGACCGAGCTTTCCGGGGGCCAACGCCAGCGGGTGTTCATAGCGCGAGCGCTGGCTCAGGAAGCCAGCATCATTCTGCTCGACGAAGCGTTCAGCGGCGTCGACGTGGGAGCGCAGGAAGAAATCGTGCAGGTCCTCCAGACCTTGCGCGACGAGGGCAGGGTGGTGCTTCTGGCCACCCACGACCTTACCAACCTCGCCGAACGGTTCGACCAGGTGCTGTGCATCAACCACCACGTGTGCGCCTGCGGGCCGCCCGACGTGGCGTTCACCTCCGCGGTTCTCGAAGAGCTGTACGGCTCCCACGGCATCGAGTTCGACCCCAACCACTTTCACGCCCCGGGCCGCCTGCCATGATCGACTACATCGTCGGACCATTTGAGTACAGCTTTATGGTCCGGGCCCTGATCGTGTCGGTAGTCGTGGGTGTGATGTGCCCAGTGCTCGGAGCCTATGTCATCACCAGGGGCAGGGCGTTCATGGGCGACGCGCTGGCCCACTCGGTGTTGCCGGGCATGGTGGTGGCGTTCCTCCTGGGGATCAGCCCGTTCTTCGCGGCCGTTCCCACGGGCATTGCCTTGGCGCTGCTGATGGGAACCGTGGCGCGGCGCACCGGCATCAGCGAGGACACGTCCATCGGCATTGTCTTCGCCGGGACGTTCGCCCTTGGCTTGGTAATGCTTTCCAAGTCCACCAACGTGACCGTGAACATCGAAGACCTGCTGTTGGGCCAGGTGCTGGGAGTGTTGCAGACGGAAGTGTACATCTCCCTGGCGCTGGCGGGGGTGGTCCTGGTCGGGCTCTATGCCTTCCACCGGCAGCTGGTGTACACAACCTTCGACCCCGTCGGCGCATCGGTGGTTGGCATAAAGACGAACCTGGTCGAGTACGTGCTTTTGACGCTTCTGGCGCTGGTCATCGTCATCGGAATCCAGGCGGCGGGGATAGTGCTGGTCATGGCTATGCTGATCACGCCGGCGGCTACGGCGTACCTGCTGGCCAGGCGCTTCGTGGGAGTCATGGTCATCGGGGCGCTCATCGGCTCGGCCTCAGCGGTGACCGGCCTGTACCTGTCGTACCACGCCGACCTCCCTTCCGGCCCCGCCATGGCCTTGGTGGCCACGGTAGCTTTCGCGGTGGTGGCTACGGCTAAGAGAGTCTGGCCGGCGCTCCGCGGCTTCCGGGCAGCGGCTATCGAGGCGGGTCCAGCGGCCTCATAAGGCCTGTTCGCCTGGGCCGGCCGGAGACGTCATGCGTGTCCCTCTAGACGTTGGGTATGACGTCGGATGACAGCGCTTCCAGTTGCTCCAGGTGGTCGTAGACCGGGTTGAGCATTAGCATCTGGGCGCCGGCGTCGGCCACTTCCACCAGCTTCTCGGCGCAGGTCGAGGGGCTTCCCCAGACGGATACCCGGTTGGCCATGTCGGGGTTCCGGTACATGTGGCCGAACCAGGTGCGCAGGCGTGCCTCGGCCCGAGCTTCGTCTGAGTCGATGGCCAGATAGACCCGCTTGGAGACGGCGAACGTTGCCGGGTCCCTGTCTGCTTCCTCCAGGTACGAGCGCAGGCGTCCCATGTTCTCGACGAACTGTTCAGTGGAGCTGGCGCCGGCTCCCATCCAACCGTCGGCGTGGCGCACGGCACGCCGCAGCACCCGGGGGTGCCATCCGCCCAGCCAGATGGGCGGGTGCGGCTTCTGGACAGGCTTGGGTTCCATCCGGGTGTCTTGCAGCTTCCAGAACCGGCCTGAATAGTCGGCTTGGGGCTGGGTCCAGAGGGCTTTCATCACGTCCATGATTTCGACGAACCGGCCCACCCGGTGCTCGGGGCTGATGCCGAACGCGTCGGACATTATCCGGTGGCCCAGGCCGATGCCAAGTATGAGGCGTCCCTGGTTGATGGTGTCGAGGCTTCCCAGGGCCTTGGCGAGCTGCACCGGGTTGCGGTGTGGGGCGATGATCACGGAAACGCCGAGCTTGACCCGCTCGGTCAGGGCGGACATGTAGGACAGCAGGGTCACCGGTTCCAGGGTTGCCAGGCCGCCGGTGATGCCCTCCATGGTCCAGAGACTGTCGAAGCCCAGTTCCTCGGCCCGCAGGGTCCAGCGCCGGACCAGGGACATGTCCACAGGCTGGTCGGGGAATATCTGGGGGACGCCGATCCCCCAACGCAGGTCAGCCGGCATGGGTCATCCGGGTCGGGGTTAAGGTCATGCTTCTCCAGCGATCAGGCATTGCCGGATGCTATTGGGCGGTGCGTCCGCCGTCGATAACGAGTTCGGAGCCGGTGACGTAGGACGACTCGTCGGAAGCCAGGTAGAGGACGCCGTAGGCCACCTCATCGGGTCTGCCGCGACGGCCCAGGGGGACCTGCCGTTCCATGACTCCCAGGACCAGGTTGCCTTCTTCGTCGATCTCCTGGGGACTGAGCATATCGGTGTCGATGGGGCCGGGGTGCACTGAGTTGCAACGGATGTTGTCTTGGGCGTGTTGAGTGGCGGTGGACTTGGTGAACAGGCGTACCGCGCCCTTGCTGGCGGCGTAGACGGCGGGAGTGCCCCGGGTGGGCGTGATGCCGGCGCCTGAGGAGATGTTGATGATGGAGCCGCCGCCGGACTGGCGCATGAGGGGGATGGCGAACCTGGTGCCGAGGAAGACGCCCTTGGTGTTGACGGCCATAATCCGGTCCCAGATATCGGCGGTGGTGGACTCGATAGTATTCCCGGAGCCGTCGCGCGGCACGATGGCGGCATTGTTTACCAGGATGTCCAGCTTGCCGTACTTGGAGAGGGCGGTGTCCATGGCCTGTTGCCAGTCGGCTTCCACTGTCACGTCCAGGTGGACGTAGGTTGCCTCGCCTCCGGCCTCCCTGATCTGGGCCTCGACCTTGAGGCCCTCATCGTCGAGGATGTCGCCGAAGACAACGCGGGCGCCTTCGCCGGCGAAGAGCTTGGCCTCGATGGCGCCCTGGCCCCGGGCGCCGCCGCTGATAACGGCGACCTTATTTTCCAGTCTCATTTGGCCTCCTCAGCCTCAGGTTTTGAGGGATTGTAGCAGGGAGGAGGCTGGGCGGGCAAAGCGCCGAAAATTCTAGGTCGCCTTTCATTTCCTCTCATATCCTCTCATTTGGGTGTTGGCTGGTTTGGGGCGGTCCCGACATCCCCCGCCCGTCCGTTCCCCCTTCGAGAGCCTCCTTCGAGAACCTCAGGACGGGGTCAGGACGAACGGACGGGCTCCTTTCAGGACAAACTGACGGGGCTGCGCTCAGGACGAACGGACGGGCTCCTTTCAGGACAAACTGACGGGGCTGCGCTCAGGACGAACGGACGGGCTCCTTTCAGGACAAACTGACGGGGCTGCGCTCAGGACGAACGGACGGGCTCCTTTCAGGACAAACTGACGGGGCTGCGCTCAGGACGAACGGACGGGCTCCTTTCAGGACAAACTGACGGGGTTGCGCTCAGGACGAACGGACGGGCTCCCCTTCTGGCGTATTGGGCGCATCAGGCGCTTTCGGGGACGGGGACGGGCGGGCCGTCGGCGGACAGGACGACGAGGCCGCGGAGGGTGGCCCAGGGTAGCAGGGCGCCCAGCAGATGTTCGACTCCTGGCAGGACTTTTTGGGCGAGGCAACGCTCCAGGTAGGAGTGGGCGGCCGTGAAGGTGGGGAGGCGGAATCCAGCGGCGGCCACTTTGGGAAAGAAGTCCCATTGGTCGGGCAAGGGCTTGCGGGCCATGGCGGCGGCATAGGACTCGGAGCAAAAGTCTTCGACCATGGGCCGGATCTGGTTGTGGGATATTTCGAGGGCGAACTTGCGGCGGAGGGCGTTGATTCGAGACCTGACGTAGGATAGCTGGCTCATTCTTGTTCACCTCTTGGTTGAAATTTTAGGTTGCCTTTCATTTGCTCTCATTTCCTCTCACTGGGGGTGGGGGGTGCGTCCCCCACATCCCCATCCCCCAACCGTCACCCCCGCGGTGGCGGGGGTCTAAAATCCATGCCCCCAAACTCCGTCCTGCCCACCCACCCCGCAGCCCGTCCGTTCGTCCTGAGGTTCTCGAAGGGGGAACGGACGGGCTGCTCCCAATTCTTTCGGGACGGACGTGGCAGCGCCCAGAGGCGCGAGATTCCCGCCTGCGGAGACCTTTGCGTGACCGTCATTCCGGTGAAAACCGGAATCCAGTTCAAGCCAGGTCTTCATACAAGTCTCGCCACTCGAGGAAACTCCAAGATACAGGGCGCCGTTCCGATTGCTTGTGAGAATGCACACGCAGGGTTGTTTCACTCGGGGCTGTCTGGATTCCGGCTTTCGCCGGAAAGACGGGTCGGAGAACAAGCCCGGGGTGGGGCCCCGTTCGTCCTGAGGGAAATCGAAGGGGGAACGGGGGGCGGGGGGCCCCGCATCCCCAGATTCCTCGCTGCGCTTCGGAATGACAGTGTTGGGGGGCGGAATTTCGGGCGGCGTGGTTGGGGCGGGTCAGTTCGTCACGGAAGTCGGGGTCTTCAAGCCAGCAGTAGAGGGCGCTTTCTCCGATGCCGGAGGAGCGGGCGGCTTGGGCCAAGGTGGGAGTGGCGGCGATGATAGGGAGCGCAGTCTGTTGGCGGTGGGAGAGGCTGGAAAATTTTATTCGCCTGTCGATTTCTCCCAGTTCCTCCCGTTGAGGAGAGATGGAGGGAGGGGGTGCGGGCTTGGAGCGGCGTTTGGTCACAACATGTCACGGGCCTCAGTGGCAGGTCTTGATTTGGTCCGGCGCAATGGCTTGGACCTGACCTGTGTTTATGATATGGGGTGGTTGCCGGGGTGGGCAAGGGGGGAAATGACAGTGGTTTGGGGGGTTGGGCAACCACAAGGGTTGCCCCTACGACCGGCTCAGGACAGACCCCTGCTGTCCGTTCGTCCTGAGGGAAATCGAAGGGGGAACGGACGGGCTGCCCTGGCTCAGGACAGGCTCTGGAAGAACGGACGGGCGGCCTGGGCCCCCGTCATTTCAGACCCAACCTGTCATTCCGAGGAGCCTGCGACGAGGAATCTAAAAGTCCCTGGCCCCAATCACGGTTGAAGGACCCCTCTATGGCGCGGTGTTGCAGGGAACACCACGACGATGGTGCACAACCACTTTAGATTCCTCTCTCCGCTGCGCTGCGCTCGGAATGACAATGGTGGTGCGGCTACTCTCGGAATGACATGGTTGGGGCGCTGGAACGGCGGGAGTGGGTGCGGGATGACAGGAAGGGGGCGAAATGACGGGCGGAGCTTGGTATGATGTGTGCTAGTATCGGACGGAGTCAGGCCTGACGGCGCAGGAAGCCATGCCGAACCAGACGGAGCCAAATGTAAATAACGCCCTGGGCAGCTTGCTGCAGAAGATGCTGCCCAGGGGCAAGGCGCTGTCGGAGAACACCCAGGCCATCTCGGGGCATCCGGGGCTGAAGCCGGACATCCTCATCACCGCGCCGGGGCGGTCGCCGGTGGTCATCGAGGCGGAGTATTTGCCCGCGGCGACTGCCGAGCAGGAAGCCAAGGAACGGCTGGGGCTGACTGCGGCGTCCAACGGGCGGGTCATCGAGGCCGTCATCGCCCTGCGCTACCCGGACGATCTCAAAGAGGCCTACGACCTCCAGGTCGCGCTGCAGGACGCCCGGCTGTCCTACTGCGTGTTCACCGAGGACGGGGGACAGGGCCGCTTCCCCGAGTCGGGCTGGCTGGAAGGGTCGGTGGAGGACCTGGCCGACATGGTGCGCCTGGTGTCCGTACCGCAAAAGGCCGTGGACCAGGCGACCTCCACGCTCCAGGAGGGAATCGACAGCGCGGCCAAGCTCCTGGACGAGATGAACGAGACCAAGCAGGGCATCACCATGGCCGTTGCCCAGCTGCTGGGGATGACCAACGTGCCCCAGACCCGCCGCATGGCCTGTGCGATTCTGGCCAACGCCCTGGTGTTTCACGGGCGGATTACCGGAATGCACGAGGGCGTCAAGCCGCTGGCGATGGTGTGCGGCGAGGGCGTGGCCAACCCCCAGGGCGAGACGCTGGCCGCCTGGAACGACATCCTGAAAATCAACTACTGGGCCATCTTCGCCATCGCCAAGGACATCCTGGAGCAACTGCCCTCGGCCGATGCGGCCAACATCCTCAGGCTGTTGAGAAACACGGCCCAGTCGGTGAACGCTACGGGGGTGGACAACGCCCACGACCTGACGGGGCGCATCTTCCAGAGGCTGATAGCCGACCGCAAGTACCTGGCGACGTTCTACACGCTGCCGGCGTCGGCGGCGCTGCTGGCGCGGCTGGCGGTGGCCAAGATGGAAGGGGTGGACTGGTCCAGCGCGGAGGCCATCGGCAAGCTGCGAATCGGGGACTTCGCCTGCGGGACGGGCGCGCTGCTGTCGGCGGTGTACGAGCAGATAGCCGCCCGGCACGAGCGGACCGGGGGCGACCTGGAGGCCCTGCACAAGGTGATGATGGAGGAGGTGCTGTACGGGTGCGACGTGATGCCCTCGGCGGTGCACATCACCGGCTCGACCCTCTCCGGCGTGGAGCCGGGGGTGCAGTTTAACAGCTCCCACCTGTACACCATGCCCTACGGGCGGATGCAGGACGGCAGCGTGATGATTGGGTCGCTGGAGCTGCTGCAGTCGTCGGACGTATTGACGCTGTTCAACACCAGCGACCCGGCGATGCGGACGGGGAGTGCGGGCGAGGAGACGGCGGCGCAGATACGGGCGGAGATACCCGACGAGGGGTACGACCTGGTGATTATGAATCCACCGTTTACCAGCGATACCAAGCACTATGATGCGGTCGACGGGGTCCTGAATGCGGCGTTTGCGGCCTTCGAATCTTCTAAGGATGATCAATCGGCGATGGCCGGGAAGTTGAAAGGCTTGGCAAAAGATACGTGTTACCACGGCCACGCCGGCCAAGGATCGGTCTTCGCGGCCCTTGCAAACACTAAACTCCGGCCTAATGGTGTTATCGCTTTGGTCCTGCCATTCACCGCAATCAATGGAGCGTCTTGGGCCAAACTCCGGGAACTGATGGCCACTGAATATAACGACGTCGCCATAATTAGCATTGCCGCCAACGGTAACGATATGTCTTTTTCATCAGATACTGGCATGGCAGAGTGTCTGGTGATAGGTCGAAGAAGGCCAGCAAACGAGAAACCTACCTGCCGGGCGAAATTCGTTTCTCTCCGCCGTAGGCCGGCAAACTTTGTCTATGCCCAGGATATCTCAAACGTTATCCTTGCTCCCACCACGACGAGGCAGCTTGAAGACGGACCGTACGGCGGGAACCCTATTTTTTCCGGTGACCGGGTGGTTGGAGAGGCCCTAGATGCACCTCTTGACAGCCACGAAACCGGCTGGAGCGCAGCCAGGATTTTGGACGCTTCGGTAGCCCAGGTTGCAGATTCCCTGGCTGGTGGAAGGTTATGGCTACCTGCGAATCCGAAGGCTCAAGAATTACCGGTGGCTCAATTGAACCAAGTCGGTCAGCGCGGGCTAGATTCTCAGTTATTCATAAGCCCGGCGCATAAAGGGCCTTTTGTCAAAGGTCCTCATAGCCCAACCGCAACTTATCCAGCGCTGTGGAATCACGACGCTGATAGTGAAACGCGAATGATTTGCTCGCCAGACTCGCAACTGCTCGTCAGGCCGGGTATGGAAGACAAGGCAGCAGCAGCTTGGGCTACCGCAAGCAGGGCCCACATCAACCGCGATTTTACGTTTGGGGCACAACCACTTGTTGTCGCGTTTACTGAACAGGAGTCGGTTGGTGGTCGAGTATGGCCCAACGTGACTTTCGACGACAAGCGATTTGACTATGCTTTCACTGTCTGGTGCAACAGCACATTGGGTCTTCTGTCCTATTGGTGGCATTCCAGCCGCCAGCAATCAAGCAAGGCGGGTATGACTATCCGCTCGGCGGAGTCTCTTCCCGTATTGGACCTCCGTACTCTCACTGATGAGCAACTGCAAGCAGCCGAGGCGATCTTCAACGAGTTCAGGGACAAGGAGCTGAAGCCGGCGTACCTGGCGGATGCGGACCCCAACCGCGCTTTGCTGGACCGGCGGGTGGTGTGCGACCTACTGGGGTTCGACGAGGAGGTCTACGAGGGGGTGCGACGGCTGGCGGCCAAGTGGTGCGCGGAGCCGTCGGTGCACGGTGGCAAGGCGCGGCCCGTGGATGCTACACTGATTCTTTAGCTAGAGAGTCGGGCCTTTAAGCCCAAGGGGCGCAGTATGAAAGAGCATGGCGTCATCAAGGGACAAACTATCGTACTAGATGAGCCTGTGGACTTGGTTGATGGACAGAGGGTGGAGGTGGACGTCCGGCCGGTGGATGACGTAATTGAGCGAGCGAGAGAAATCAGGCGCAAATTTGAAGCGTTGTGGGGGGGCAAACTCAACCGGTCGATTCAGTACATCAGGGAAGACCGGGAGAATTGACCGACTACGCCATAGACACCAGCGCTTTGGTCAAGTTGGTGGTCCCTGAAGACCATTCAGAGACTGTTTCAGAGATTGCCCTGCTCCACACTACCTCAGCGATTCAACTCATTGCTCCCGAGTTCATTCTGCTGGAATGCAGCAACGTACTATGGAAGTACGCCCGTCGACACGCCGCGCCGATTGCTGATGTAACGGCCGCCATGGACACGCTAAAAACTTTGCAGATTCAACTCATAAGTCAAGACCTCTTGATGGACGACGCATTGACGTTTGCGTTGGATGTTGGCATTCCGGTCTATGATGCACTGTTCTCCATGGTTGCGCAGCGAAATCAGATAGCCTTGATAACCGCTGACAACAAGCTGGTCAACGAATTGTTAGATACTGGGGTCGAGACGATCACGCTGGCAGCTTGGACTCGTACCTCATGAACCTGCTGCTGAGAAACAGCCCCCGCCCACCGTGTGAGATGTATTGAGCCGTCGGTGCACGGTGGCAAGGCGCGGCCGAAGGGGGCGGGGTTGGTGGTTTGAGCATGAGACAATTACCGGAGTCCGGTTATTTCTGGCTCGCCCTCGCGGCTGTAGTACTAACGGTTGGTGTTGGCCTTGCCATTGGGTTCTGGGACTGGTTACACCCTGAAGCTTCGACAACCGTGTCGAACAGCGAAACGCTGCGGAACGTAGGACTTCTAGTTGGGGGCGCGCTCGCCTTTGTTTTTGCCGGGTGGCGTGCTTGGCTAGCTGAGCAAGAGAAGGCAACAGCGCGGCGCCAGGCGGAGACAGCGTTGCTCCAAGCCAAGACGGCAGAGCGTCAATCCACAACAGCCCTCCGGAGCCTTATCAATGAACGCTACGAACAGGGCAGTTCAAAACTTGCAAGCGATGACCCCGCCGTCCGCGTGGATGGTATAGATATGCTTGAACGGCTTGCCAGGGAACATCCATCAGAGTGTCACGTCCAAGTCATCAAACGATTGAGCTTGTTTGTCCGTACATCGGTTGGCCCACATAGCCTACGCCAGGAAATCAGGGCTGCCATGGCAGCCATAGGGTCCCGTAGTGACAGCGACGTTGTTCTGGAGAGCGACGAGTCTCTCGAATTGAACCTCAGTGGCTCGAACCTGCAGAGTGTACATTTGGCCCACTTGAACTTATCTGGGGCGAATCTGATGCACGCAAACCTGTCGGGCGCCTTCCTCTTGAACACAGATTTGTCCAACGCTAGTCTACAAGGCGCGAATTTAAAGCATGCGTTTCTATTGAATGCCAACTTCTCCGGTACCCAATTCTCTTTCGGCGAAGGCGACTCTCCTGCAGAAGGCGTTACACAGGCAGAGCTGAACATGGCTCACGCCTATAAAAGCAACTTACCTAAACTTGATGGTGTTTTGGATGCCCTATCAAGGACGCCGCTCGACCCACCTCCAACCGAGCCCGATTGGTTGGAAAAAATGACGAAATCAGTGGAAGTGTCGAAACAATGAGGGTCCTAGCCGCCATAGCCGAGCGGGACGACCAAGGTAGCGGACAGAGACTTTAGGTTCATCGGCTACGCTAGGAATGACATGTTGGGGGCCTTTCGGTCTCCGTGAGGACAGGCCCGGCTGCCCGTTCCCCCTTCGAGAGCCTCAGGACGAACGGACAGCCTCGTCTCAGGCCATGCGTTGGTCTTGGCGTGCCGGGATGGCAGGTGTGGGGAGACGGCCTTGGATTTCCATCAGGACGGGGTTGCGAGATTCCCGCCTCCGCGGGAATGACTGGTGGGGTGCGGGAGCGACTGGTAGGGTGCGGGAGTGACGGGTGGGCCGGCCTGCGGGGGAAGGGCCTAGTCTAGGGTGGAATTACTGACAGTTGGCCCTTGCGTCCTCAGGTGGTTGACCGTTACCGTGGTGACCAGTTGTCATTGACGGCGCCCGGGTTGATCGGGACGCCGGGCCAGGGGATGTCCCAGAATGTCGCGAAATGTCCCGGAGGAAGAGAATCCTGTCCTGCGGCGGTGGCCGGGTCCGTCGGGCCGCCGCCTCGGGGGATGGCGCTGAATGGCGCAAAATGGCGCTGGAAAAAATAGTCCTAGGTGGCGGTGGCGAGGCGGTCCAGCTCTTTGACCTGGATGTTGGAGACCAAGACCATGAGTTCGTCCAGGCGGCGTATCTCGAACTCCATGAAGTCGTCTTCGACAACCATGTAACGGGACACGACTTCCCAGATCTCCCGCTTCATGTTGTCCATGGAATCCGGGGCCAGGTCGAGACGGTCGTGCATCAGGACCAGGCGCATTCGCTGGCGGGCCGTGTCCTTGGTCTTTTCCCGGTTCTTATCGGACTCTCGCTGGTTGATCAGCCACCGCAGAAACTCAAGCATGAGAATAAGCACTCCCGTTTAGACCTACTAGTCCCTTGAACTTGCCGAAAAAGCCCGACTTGGCTTGGAATTTGACCAGGGGCACGTCTTCGCCGTCGACCCTGGCCGCGATCCTGAGGAAGGCGGCGCCGGACGGGGCCTTCTTGTCGTAAACGACGGGGACGCCCTTGTTGGCCGCCGTGATGGTCTTTTCGTCGGCCGGCACCAGGCCCAGGACATCGACGGCCAGCAGGCTCACCACGTCTTTCTGGTCCATCATGTCGCCGCGCTTGACCATGTCGGGGTTGATGCGGTTGATGACCAGCTTGGGCTTGTGGAGCTCGGCGGCCTCGAGCAGTCCGATGACCCGGTCGGCGTCGCGAATGGCGGAGACCTCAGGGGTGGTGACGATGATGGCCTCGCTGGCGGAGCCCACGGCGTTCTTGAATCCCTGCTCGATACCCGCCGGGCAGTCGATGAGGATGTAGTCGAAGTCCTCCTCCAAGCCGGCGCACAGCTCGCGCAACTGCTCGGGGTCGATGCTGTTCTTGTCGCGGGTCTGGGCCGCGGGAATCAGGTAAAGCTCGTAGTCATGCTTGTCCCGGATCATCGCCTGGTGGGGCTTGCAGTGCCCTTCCAGCAGGTTTACCAGGTCGTAGACGATGCGGTTCTCCAGGCCCATGATGACGTCCAAGTTGCGGAGACCGATGTCGGAATCTATGACCACGACTTTGTGACCGCGCATGGCCAGACCGGTGCCGATGTTGGCGGTGGCGGTGGTCTTGCCGACCCCGCCCTTGCCGGAGGTTATAACTATGGTCCTACCCTTCATAAAGTATCCCTCTGCTGTATCTTGCGAACCGCCCGGTGAAAGGGGAGACGTAGATGCTGTGCCGCCGCACGTAGGCGATCCTGGGGCCGCCGGTCTTGGCCGGGGCCTTGGACTTGGGCCCGGGCGCCGGCTTGATGCCGGTGTAGGGGCCGATGCGAAGCTGCTGGGCGTCGAGTTCGAGGGCGATGATTGCGGCCTTGGTGTCGCCGCCCACGCCGGCGTGGGCCAGTCCACGGAGCTTGCCGAACACCACGATGTCGCCGCCGGCCAGGATTTCGGCGCCGGGGTTTACGTCGGACAGCACGACCACGTCGCCGGGATGGTTGACGGACTCCCCGGAACGGAAGGTTGTCTTGACGAACAACGCCTGGGTGGGCAGTCCCTTGGAGGAGTTGCCGGACTTGTGCTCTTTGGCGCGGCGGGGCTTTGGCGGGGACATAGCGGGCGGTTCTGCCGCCGTTCGCCTGTCATAAAGCGCAGCAATGTAAGGGTCGGTATAACTGGAAGCGGGAGGGGGAGGAGGAACCGGCTGGTCCAGACGGTCGGGCGAGGCCCAGAACCGGCTGACGGTGAGGCCGGACTCGGACTCAATCACCTGCCTAATCTGGTCGAGGTACTCCTGGGACTGCAGCCAGCGGCCGGCGTTGACGCTAATCCTGCCTGAGGACCAGAGACCCCGGTTCTCCACGAGGTATTGCCGCAGCTTTACGGTTACCTGTTCGAAGGGCTCAGAATCGTCGATGGTGAAATCGACATTGGTCCCTCTCCCGGAAACCTGGACAACGTCAACCTTAGCCGCCACGCACACTCCCCACCAGACTATAACGTTATGTCATCTTCCTTATACCAGTGAAAATCGCGGTTAAGCAACGTTTTGGGAGACCAGTTTTGGACGATTTTTAGAAACCGGGAAACACCTGAATACAGGCATTGGGATGCATTGAACGGAGGCCCGAAGGGGCCGTATGCTACAATCCCGACGGCAAAAGAGAGGCCGGTTGGGGAAGGCGGCGGCTTTTAAGAAGTCCACTGATATGGCGAATGTTTTGATGCAACGGGCGCTGTTTTCCGTCTTGGTCCTGACGGCGGCATTACTGGCGTTCGCCAGTTGCACAGGGAGCGGGCCCACCGGCACCGAGGAACCGCCGACGGACGAGGCGCTGGACCCGCTGCCTGCGGAGTTCCAACGGATGGTGGAGGTGTGGCGGCTGCTGGAGCGGGAGCACATCGACGGTGGAACCCTGGACCCGCAGCAGCTCAGCGACGGAGCCATCAGGGGGATGCTGCAGGCGTTGGACGACCCGTATGCGGGCTTCCTGACCGCGGCGCAGTATGATTTGGAGTCGCAGGACATCCAGGGATTCTTCGAGGGCATCGGAGCCGAGGTTGGGGTGCGAGACGGGCAAATCACGATATTGGCGCCGATCCCGGACACCCCAGCAGAAGAAGCGGGGATCCGGCCCGGTGACGTAATCCTGGAAATAGAAGGGGAATCGACCAGGGGCATGAGCCTGCTGGAGGTCATCGGGAAGATACGGGGAGAGAAGGGAACGCCGGTGCAACTATTGGTACGGCATAGCAACAGCGGCGAGTCGGAGCTACTCACGATAGTCCGTGGAGTAATTCCGTTGGATAGCGTCAGCTTGGTGATGCAGGTGGGCCGCATTGGATATTTGCGCATATCCAGCTTCACGGCAACGACTAACCAGGAATTGGAGGAGGCCCTGGCGCGGTTCGAGCGGTCTCAAGGGGTGGGGCTGGTCGTAGACATGAGGAACAATCCCGGGGGGTTTCTGTCCACCACGGTGGACGTGACCAGCCAATTTTTGGAGGACGGGCTGGTGCTGTACCAGGTGGACGCCGCCGGCGAACGTACCGAGTGGCACGTGAAGAGCGGAGGCAAGGCGCAGGACATTCCCATGGTGGTGCTGGTCAACGAGTACAGCGCCAGCGCCAGCGAGGTGTTCCTGGGGGCGATAAAGCACCACGGCCGGGCGACGTCCGTAGGCGCCACCACTTTCGGCAAGGGCGCGGTCAACAACCTTTGGCGTCTCAGCGACGGGTCCGGGGTCAATTTCACCATCGCCCATTGGTTCACGCCCGACGACGTGCAGATCGAAGGGGAGGGTATCCCTCCGGACATCGTGGTAGAGAGCTCGGAGGATGAGTCGGAGGACTTACAACTGGACAAGGCACTCGAGGTCCTCAAGGAGCAAATAGCACAAGGCGGCTAATCGTTGGCCAAGAAGAAAGCATCCGACCCTAAAGCCAAAAGCCGAGCCGTAGCAACCAACAGGCGGGCTTTCTTTAACTACGAGATCCTCGACCGTTACGAAGCCGGGCTGGTGCTGACCGGAACGGAGATAAAGTCGATACGGGCCGGGAAGGTTGACCTTAGCGACGGCTACGCCAGGCCACAGAACGATGAGTTGTGGCTGGTAAACACCTACATTGCCCCCTACGACCCGGCCAGCACTTTGAATCACGACCCCAGGAGGCCGCGCAAGCTGCTGCTGCACCGGGAGCAGATTGCGGCATTGGCTGGGATGGTCGCCGAGAAACGGCTGACCATCGTTCCGCTGCGCCTGTACATCAAGGGCCACGTTGCGAAGGTGGAGTTGGCGTTGGCGAGAGGCAAGCGGCAATACGACAAGCGCAGGGCCATTATCGACAAGGAGTTGGACCTGGCGGCGCGGCGGGCGTTGCGGTCGACAAACTAGCCCATGAGCGGCCACATCATGGCCACAGTAAGCCGACTCGGTCCGACCATAACCGGGTTGTGCTGGGCTACGCGGGGTTGTGAGACGGGCGGAATAGACCAAGGAGCGGTTGCATGATCAGGGCATTCAAGGGCAAGTCTCCCAAGGTGGCTCCGACGGCTTGGGTGAGCGAGTTTGCCTACGTGGTGGGCGACGTGGAGATAGGGGAGTACAGCAGCGTGTGGCCGGGGGCCATAGTGCGGGGCGACGGAGAGGAAAAGATTGTAATTGGCAATTATGTCAACATCCAAGAGGGGTCGGTGGTGCACGGCGACGGCCTGGTAATAGAAGACAACGTGACCATCGGGCACTGCGTGGTGGTGCACTGCAAATTCATCGGGGAGGGTTCGCTGCTGGGGAATAACTGCACGGTGCTGTTCCGAGTGAAGCTGGGACGGGAATGCCTGATTGCGGCGAACTCGGTGGTGCTGTCGAGGACGGAGATCCCGGACAGGTCGTTTGTCACGGGGGTGCCCGGGGTGATAAAGCGGGAAGTGAGCGCCAGCCAGGCTAAAGAGATGAAGGGCACGGCCATTGAAAATGCGGAGCTGGCGCAGGAGTATTTGGAGAGCGGGTTGTAGAGGTGGGCCCCTGACTCGAAACCGGCAGCGAGACCGAGGCGTTAGAAGCCCAAACAACTCGCTAGTGTATTGTCACGGACATCCTGGCGGATAGGACTTGGTCGAGACTTCTTGGCCCAGGTGATTGAACAGCCCTGCCGTGTCCGGATCGGTGTTCGCCCAAATGGCCCTCCTAATGCCGAAAGAAAATCCGCCCCATTCTGGGTGGACTTCATTGGTATAGACACGGACCACATCACCGGGACCAAGGTTGTGTGAAGGGAACGTAAATTGCTGGCTTCTGTCGCCAGTGTCTCTCAGTATCCAGCCGGCTAGGTCGACGACGGCGATCCCCAGGTTGTGGATTTGTACGTATTCATCGGGTTCCGCCTTGCCCCTTTCCCCGTCGAAGAAAATGCATTCAATGGCCACCGAGCCTGCGGGCGGCAATGGTCTGGGCGTGGGAGTTGGGGTAGGCGTCGGGGTAGGCGTGGCTGTGGGTGTGGGTGTGGGTGTTGCCGTAGGTTTGGGAGTCGGTTCAGGGGTTGGAGAGGCCGGGGATGCGGTCGGCGTAGGCGTGGGAGTGGGAACGGCGGCGGTAGTGGGTACGGGCGTCGGCGGCTCAGCAATGCGAGCAGCTTCCAGGGCTTGGGCGTATCGCTCCGCTTCTTGACGGGCCTTATGGGCTGCGCTGGCGGCGAGGTCTATCTCCCGTATATAGGCGTCAATCGCCTTAATGGCTGCGCCGGCGACAAGCTCGATTTCTCGCCTATAAGCGTCAATCGCCTCAGTAGTTGTCCCAGTAGCAAGCTCTATTTCCCGCTTATAAGCGTCGATTGCCTCAATGGCTGCGATGGTGGCAAGTTCAACCTCCCGCCTATAAGCGTCAATAGCCCCAATGGTTGTCCCGGTAGCAAGCTCAATTTCCCGCATATGGTCGTCAATTGCCTTAATGGCTGCATCAGCGGCATCCAGACCTGGATTAGGATCGACGGTAGGAGACGGTGTGGGAGTTTGTGACCGGCTGGGAGCGATAGTAGCCGTAGACGCGGGGTTGGGGGCGTCGGCAACTGGAGATTGGGAAGCGAGAGGGACGGCGGCCGCTGTTGGGGAAGCGGGAGTGACGGTGGCCGCAGTTGGGATAACGGTGTTGACGGTGGTCGCGGTTGGGGAAACGGGAGAGGGTGACGGCTCTGAATCGCAGCTCAAGGTGACGGTGGCCAAGAGCAGGCATACCAATGCCAGCCTCCACGGACATCGCATGATATTCAAGAAAGTTGTAGTAGGCATCTAATTGACGCCGTGTTCAGGCAACAAAAACGGACCGGAGGAGAAAACTCCCCGGCCGTTCGTAAGTTCCGGACGCCCGCGGCTGACGGCGGTGGTTGCGCCCGAATAATGCGATTGTTATTATAGTCTAATACTAGTGGCGGGTGAATCCCAGGGCAGGGCTGTAGGTCCCAGAGAATAACTTCCACCGGAGCGAATAGGAGGGCACCATGGAAAGAAAAGGCGGCACCGTCGTAAACGCGGGTCCAGTGGAGTTCTTGTTGAGGTACCGGGACGAGATAATGGACGACCAAGGCCTGTGCCTCCAGGTCTATTCCAAGGTGGATGACAAGGACACGGAGATTCTGCGCTTTGACTGTTTCGACCAAGCGCCCCACTATCACTACGGGCCGGAGAATTTCAACATCCGGTTATACCTGGACAAGACCACGGCGGGGAATCCGTTGAGCTGGACGCTGGACAACATCCGGAACAACCTGCCGGCGATGGTGCGGCGAGCCGGGTACGAGGAACTGGCCGACGACCTGGAAGCGAATCCGGTACCTGAGGCTACGTTGGACGAGCTGGAAGCGACGTCGCGGAGGATTGCCCTGGAGGACCGCCGCACCGTGCTGCATACGATGAGGGAGATGGAGGACGGCGACATGTTTGAGGCGGGCAACATCAGGTTCGGCCTGGAGTTCCGCCATATTCCGGCCGTGAAGAACGGAGGGGTAGCGATTCACGTGCTGGGGGACATCGCCGACCAGGAAGTGGAGTTGCTGGCGTTCGACTGCTTCAAGGATGCGCCTCACTATCATTACGGCCCGCGCAACCAGGACGTGCGGATTTACTGGGACGTGACGACCTCCGGGGACACCCTGAGGTGGACTCTCGACCAGTTCAAGACGGGCAAACTCAGGGCGATGCTCGAGCGTGCGGGGTACCCCACGGTGGCCGCCGACCTGGACGAAAGGCTGATACAGGAGCAGTTGGTCAAGATCGAGGAACGGTGCCTGGCCCTGGAAGCGGAGCACATGCCCAAGGTGGGGGCGGCCGCTTAATCGGGCGCAGACAAAGGCGCCGGTATTGCCGGCGCGGGTGAGGTTAGAGAAAGGGCTCCGATGCGTCGGAGCCCTTTACTTTTTGGGGTGTATGCCGCGGCGGGAGTGGTGTAGCGTCAGACTTAGTCGTCGTTGGCGGGGGGAGGGGGCGCGACCTGTGGGATGCCGCCGAAGCGCAGCCTTAGCAGCCCCTTCAGGTCCTCGGCGGCGGTGCGGGCGATGTTGACGGTGGTGTTGGGGTCGTCGTCCCACTTCACCGGGAGTTGCTTTATTCGATAGCCGCGTTTGGCGGCAATTATCAGTAGCTCTGTGTCGAAGAACCAGTTGTCGTTCTTGACGTGGGGGACGATTGCCTGAGCCGCCTGTCGAGTCAAGGCCTTGAAGCCGCATTGGGCATCGTTGAAGGGCGTGAAGAACATGGACTTGACCAGCAGGTTGTAATTGCGTGAGACGACTTCACGCTTGAGGGAGCGGGTTACGCGGGAGCCTTTGCTCAACCGGCTTCCGATGGCGACGTGATAGCCCTGCTGCAAGGACTGGACCAGTTGGGGGAAGTGGGACAGGTCGGTGGACAAGTCGACGTCCATGTAACTGACGATGTCTGCGGAGCTGTCGAGCCAGGCTGCCTTCAGGGCGCGGCCGCGACCCTTTTGGGGTATGTGGATGTAGGTGACGCCGGAATAACGCTCGCACAACATTTCGGAGACGGACTGGGTCTTGTCGGTGGAGGCGTTGTCGGCGATGACAATCTGCCAAGGGTTACGGAGGTTGGCCTTCAGGAAATCGGCAAGAATGACGATGCTGCGGGGCAAGGCTTGTTCCTCGTTGAAAACGGGAATCACGATGTCGACGGTGGCCGTCATCCCTGCCTCCATCCCCTGTAGGTCACGTAGGCCGTATCGCGGTGTTTCATCTTGCCGGGAACTTGCCGCCTTAAGGGCTGAGACTAGTGCCGGAAGTGGCGCACGCCGGTAAAGACCATGGCCAAGCCGGCGGCATTGGCTGCTTCGATGACCTCCTCGTCCCTGATGGAGCCGCCGGGCTGGACGATGGCTTTGACGCCGGCTTCCGCCGCCAACTCAATATTGTCTGGGAAGGGGAAGAAGGCATCTGAGGCCAGAACACTGTCCTGGGCCTTGTCGCCTGCGGTACGTTTGGACAGGTGGACGCTGACGACCCGGTTGGGCTGGCCGGCGCCCATGCCGACCAGGGCGCGGTCCTTGGCGAAGACGATGGCGTTGGACTTGATATGCTTGGCCGCTTTCCAGGCGAAGGCCAGGTCTTGGAGTTCTTCTCTTGTCGGCTCTCGGTCGGTGACCGTCTTCCAGGTCGACGGGTCTTCTCCGATGTCGTCGGGGTCTTGGACCAGCAGGCCGCCACTGACGGGCCTTAAGTCATATCCAGCGGGCCCGGAGCCCTGTTCGACCACGAGAATTCTCAGGTTGCGTTTCTTTTGCAGGGTTTCCAAGGCGTCCGGCTCGTAGCCTGGGGCGATGATTACCTCGTAGAACACCGAACCCATCGCCTGTGCAGCGGCCAGGGTTACCGGGCGGTTGTAGCCGACGATGCCGCCGAAGGCGGAGACGGAGTCGCCTTCATAGGCAAGGCGGTAGGCTTCGGCCTGATCGTCTCGGGAGGCGAGGCCGCAGGGATTGCCGTGTTTGACGACGGCGACGGTGGAGGCTTCAAAGTCGCTGACGGTGCGCCAGACGGCATCGGCGTCCATCAAGTTGTTGTAGGAGAGTTCGCGGCCGTGCAGCTGCCGGGCGGCCGCGAGGCCATGAGCCGGCGCGCCCGCCGGAGCGTAGAGAGCGCCTCTCTGGTGGGGGTTCTCGCCATAGCGGAGGGCGGCGGTGCGGGAGAGGGAAAGGGACAGGCTCACCGGCAGGTCGGCAGTGCCAGGGGTTTCTCCCGCCAGGTAGGCGGCGACGGCAGTATCATACTCGGAGACATGGCGAAAGGCCTTAGCGGCCAAGCCCCGCCGGTCCTCTGCGGTCAGGGACCCATCAATGGCCTTGTCGGCGACCCAGGCGTAGTCCGCCGGGTCTACGACGACGGTAACGGCCGGGAAGTTCTTGGCGGCGGCCCGCAGAATGGTCGGCCCGCCGATATCTATGTTCTCCAAAGCCTCGGCGAGGGTCACGCCCGCCCTGCTGATGGTCTCCACAAAGGGGTAGAGATTGACAACCGCAATGTCTATAGGTTCGATGCGGTGGTCAGCCAGCTGGGACATGTGGTCCGGGTCGTCGCGGCGGGCCAACAAGCCGCCGTGGATCACCGGGTGGAGAGTCTTTACCCGTCCTTCCAGGATTTCGGGAGAGCCGGTTACGTCGGAAACCTGGCGCACAGGCAAGCCGCCTTCGCGGGCCAAAGCGCTGTGGGTACCGCCGGTGCTAATCAACTCAAACCCGGCTTGTGCGAGCCGCGCGGCGAATTCCACTATGCCAGTCTTGTCGTAGACGCTCAGTAAAGCTCTCAATTTCAGGCCGACTCCTTAGCTAACGGTGCGGAATAACGAGCAGTTGGCATGGCGGCATGGGAACTGACAGGGTAGCAAAAGGGAGCACGGCAATCATTTAGCTACCGGCCAAGACCACTTGGGCGTCGCCGTCCCTGTCAACGATACGGCCCACAGGGACGGACTCAGGCAGCAGACCTTGGAAGGAGGCTACATCCTCTTCGCTGCAGACTGCCACCATGCCCAGGCCCATGTTGAAAACACTATACATCTCTTCTTGCGGGATGCTCCCGGTGCGTTGAATCAGGTTGAAGATGGGAGGGATCTGCCAGGAACCAAGCTGGAAGGATGCGGTTACGTGATCGGGCAGGATGGCGGGCACCTTGCCGGGCAGGCCTCCGCCGGTAATGTGGGCCAGCCCTTTGGCGAGGCCCAGAGCCGGTTTGATCAACGGGTAGTAGCACCGGTGGCGGAGGAGCAACTCCTCCCCCAATTGATGACCAAGGTCGTCGTACCGGCGGAATAAGACCGATGGATTTTCGTCGATGCCGAAGACCTGCCGCACAAGGGAGAACCCGTTGGTGTGCACGCCCGAGGATGGGAGGCCGAGCAAAACATCGCCGGGCTCGATGCTCTTGCCGTCGATGAGCCGGTTGAGTTCCACCGCACCCACTACGAATCCGGCCAGGTCGAATTCGCCGGAAGAGTAGACTCCGGGCAACTGGGCCGTCTCGCCGCCAATCAAAGCGCAACCCACTTCCCGGCAGCCCCACACAATTCCCCGGAGCAGGGTGTCCATCTGCTGGTCGTCGAGGTTGCTGAAGGCGACGTAGTCGAGGAAAAAGAGGGGAGCGGCGCCCCTGGTCAGGATGTCGTTAACGTTGAGGGAAACGAGGTCCTGGCCAACGGACTCGAAGTGGTCAAGGTGAGAAGCAATCTTGAGCTTGGTGCCCACGCCATCTGCGCTGGCCACGAGGACGGGCCGGTCGTAGCCGGTCAACAGGTACAGGCCGGCAAAGCTGCCGGCGGAATCGAGAACCTCAGGGCCGTGGCTCGTGGCGGCGAAGGCCTTGATACGGTCCTTCAGGCCGTTCATAGAGTCCAGATCTACGCCGGACAGCCGGTAAGAGTCGCTGGTCAACTCGGCACACTCTCGCTCAAACTTCCCCAACGGCGGGCTAGGGGTGGCGGCGTCTCAAGCCCCCGGGCCTTGGAGGCTAGCCGACCTCACGAGGTCCCTGGGCAACTTGCTCATGGTCAGCTTGCTCCAAGGATATCTTGGAAAGTTCAAGCTGGACGGGCACGGGATAGTTGCCGGTGAAACAGGCGTTGCAAAAGCCTCCACCGGCGCCATCGACAACTTTCATGAGGCCATCGACACTAAGGTAGCCCAAAGAGTCGGCGTCAATCAGTGCTTGGATTTGCTCTACGCTGTTGCTGTTGGCGATAAGCTCGCTACGGGTGGGTATGTCGACGCCCAAGTGGCAAGGGTACTTGATGGGGGGAGCGCACACCCTCACGTGGACCTCGCGGGCGCCGGCCTTTCGGAGCAAGCCGACCACGTGGGGCGTGGTGGTGCCGCGGACGATACTGTCGTCGACCACCACCAAGCGTTGTCCCTTGATGACCTGAGCCAGGGGATTGAACTTTTGGCGGACGCCCAAATCTCGAATCTGCTGCTCAGGCTCGATGAAGGTGCGGCCGACGTAGCGGTTCTTAATCAAACCTTCGCTATACGGGATGCCGGATTCCTGAGCATAGCCGACAGCTGCGGCAATAGAGGAGTCGGGTATTCCGATGACCAGGTCGGCGTCGACAGGGTGTTCCCGAGCCAGCTCAGCGCCCAACTCCTGGCGGACGCGGTGCACCAGTTTGCCGTCGAGTTGGGTGTCGGGACGTGAGAAGTAGATAAACTCGAAGACACACAGGGCCCGGTCGCCCTTGCTTCCCGACCAAGTGGACGACCGGAAGCCATTGTTATCAATGGCTATGACTTCCCCAGGCTCCAGTTCTCGCAGGTAGGTGGCGCCAACGTGGTCAAGGGCGCAACTCTCAGAAGCTACTACCCAGCCGTCGTTAAGCTGCCCCAAACAAAGGGGCCGGATTCCCAGGGGATCGCGGGCGGCTAAGAGGGTGTCCTCCGTCAAGGAAACGACGGAATAGGCCCCCTCGACGAGGCGCATGCAATGGAAAAAGCGCTCCTCCCAGGTGGAACCATTGGCGTTGGCCAGCAGGTAGGCGAACACTTCGGTGTCGGTGGTGGAGGAAAATGCGCAATTCCAAGACTGCTGGAGGTGCCTCTTCAATTGGAGGGCATTGGTGAGATTGCCGTTGCTGGCCAGGGCCACCTGGCCGTGGTGCCCCTGAACCAATATGGGCTGGGCATTGCACAACTGGCTGCTGCCGGTGGTGGAGTAGCGGGTGTGACCAATGGCGAAATCGCCGGACAGAGGATAGAAGTCGGGTTCGCGGAAAATCTGGCTGACCAGGCCCATTTCGGAGTGGACGTTGATGCCGGCGCCGTTGGAGGCGGCTATGCCGGCGCTTTCCTGCCCTCGGTGCTGGAGGGCAAACAGGCCGAAGAAGGCCAAGCGGCTGGCCTCCCCACCAGGCACATAAGCCGCCACGACCCCACACTCCTCACGGGGGTGGTCAAAGGGCAATTGGATCTCGGAAGAGTCCAACAGTGTCCTCCCAAGCCTATTGTATTTTCATCGCAGCCTTAGGTCAACAGGACTATTCGGACGGCGGCGACGCGCCATACGACATGCTAGTTTACACGGGGTATGGAGGTCCCGGCGCGCATGGAGATCATGAGGCCAAGGAGCCGCTTTAAACGGAGGGAAGGCAGCGGAGGGGTGAGAGGGAAGCTGCGCCGACGGTAGTCGAATCGAGCCATTAGCTGCGGGGCGCCGGCATGATGGTTACTTTCCGGTTATCTCCCACTCCCATGCTCTCGGTGCTAACGCCGGGGAATTCGGCCAACGTGGTATGAATAATGCGCCGGTCGGCAGGTGACATTGGTTCGAGAGTAACGCTACGGTTGGACTGGACCACGCGGCCGGCAACCTTGGCGGCCATATCGCGCAGGGAACTCTCGCGACGCTTGCGGTAACCCTCAACGTCGAGGATGACCCTTACATCTTCGCCGAACTGCTTCCTGACGATGAGGTTGACCAAAAACTGCAGGGACTGGAGCGTCAATCCCCGGCGGCCAATCAGGAGACCGGAGTCTTCACCACTGAGGTCAATGATGGGCCCGCCCGCCTCCGGGTCGTGAGCGGCCCTCAAAGTCCTACTGACGTTCACCCTGGCAGACCGCAATATATTGCTAAGGGTCTCATTGGCCAAGGAAGCTGCACTGCCGCCTTTGGCGACCTTGGTGACGCGGACGCGGGCGAGTTCGGCCCCAATGCCAAGGAAGCCGGACTTTCCCCTACTTAGTACTTCTACCTCTGCCTCGTCGCGGTCGGCGTCTAGCTCTTTGAGGGCCAGCTCTATTGCTTCTTCGACGGACCGGCCGGTCATGACTCGTACTTCCATGTTCAACCATCTCCTGGGACTCATCTTCCCGCGCCGGCTCAACGGGTTCAGGGGCCGGCTCCGCCTTGGGGAAGAGCGGGAAAATAGGAGTCCACCCGATTATAAAGTATTGAATGCCGATGCCGATGATATTGGAGACAATCCAGTACAGGGCGAGGCCGCTGGGGAACTGTAACGAAAAGAAGGCTATCATCAGCGGCATCATCCACAGCATCATGGTCTGGTTGCCCTGCTGGCGGGGGTCTGTGGACGGGGTCATGGTCATCTTCTGTTGGACCCAGGTAGTAACGAACACGAGTAACGGGATGGGAAGCGTCAGGGGGTCGGGTTCGGATAGGTCCAACCAGAGGAACCTGGGGTCGAGGGGCACAAAGGAAAAGGTGGCGGAGAACGGCCAGACACCGTAAATCTTCTCGGACAAGCCGACCAGATCGTCGGGCCTGGTGAAGAGGGTCTGTACCAGGACGCGATACAGGCCGAAGAGGATGGGGATCTGGACGACCAACGGCCCCAGGCAACCGATGGGATTCACGCCGGCTTCGCGATAGAGGCGCATGGTTTCCTGAGACACGCGAGCACGGTCGCGGCCGTAGCGGTCCTGGATTTCCCGGATTTTGGGCTGAAGGGTACTCATCGACCGCATCTGGCGTATCTGGCGGACGGTGAGGGGCAGGGTGACCAACCGGACCAAGATGGTAAAGAGAATGATGGCGATGCCCATTTGGCTGAAGCTGATGACGTACAAGACCATCAGGATGTTCAGCATGGGCCGAATGATCAAGTCGGTCCAGGGGTTGAAACCGGCCTGCACCACGGGGTTGGCGATATCGATTAATGCCCCAAAGGGCTCCAATTGCTCCTACCTTTCAGGCCAACCGGCTAATACATCGGGTCTCAGCTATTGGCAACTGCTATTGGAGTTGGTGTCCCAGCACCAGACTTCATCCAGGGCGGGACGTCCGGCCCGGTCGGGCAGAATGTCCACGCGCACGACGGTGCTGTCCTGCGTGCCGACGTACACGGTGTTGCCGCTTATGAACAGGGGCGCCTTGATCTCTCCGTCGGTGACGAACTCGGACTGAATCATTCGGTCGGCATCGGAGACGCCAGGGTCGGTGCTCAACAAGGTGACGTGACCGCTGTTCTTGTCGGCCACTACCAGGACATCCGACACCAGGGCAGGACGGGACACTATGGCCGATCCCAGGTCGTAAGTCCAGAGAAGCTCGCCCTGCCGGTCTACGGCGTAAATCCTGCCGTCCATATTGGGCGCAAATATGGTGTTGCCGTCAGTAACGGCGCCGGCCCAAAACCAGTTGTCGCCTTCCAATTGCCAAGCCACGGCCCCGGAACCGGCTTCAAGGGCGTAAAGGCGCTTGTCGAAGGAACCAATCACCACCAAGTCGTTAAACAACAACGGCTTTCCAGCGACCACTCCGCCGGTGGGAAAGCGCCATTCTTCGGTCCCGTCGAACAGGTTGACGGCGTAGACATTGTGGTCGTGGGAGCCGAAGAACGCCAGCCCTCCTCTGACAACAGGAGTGGACCATATCTTGTCGCCGGTGCGGAAAGTCCACACGGGGTTGCCGCCTGCTGCGGCGTCGTAGGCGTAAAGGTTACCGTCTTCGGAACCTACTAGAACCACTGGTCCATCCGGGTGGTCATAGAGGGCGGGGCCGCTTACCAAGGGCCGCAAGGCGGACTCGTCTCCGACGGGCTCTGACCAGTTACGGTCTCTGGCGGCATCGCCGGTTACCGGGTCGATGCCAATGGCCTGCAATTGCCCGTCCACCCCGCTGATATAGATTATGCCGTCACCCACTGCCGGAAGGTCGTAAGCGCCTTGGTTTTCACTCCCTCCACAGGCAAGCAAGGCCAGGGACAGGACTGACAGTGCGGCTACCAGGCAAAGGCGTTTGCGACCCATGGCCGTCACCTATCGCCCTGATCTTGACGGGCAGACCACTGAATCCCGGGGTCTCCCAATCCGTCGTCCTGGAGGGCCAGGATTCCGCCCTGCTTGGTGGCAACGAAGACAGTGAACTGGTCGCCGATGGTGAATATGCGCTCCTGGCCGGAGTGGGCCATGGGTATTGTGCCGTCCACTCCCCGGACCACGACAAGCTGTTGCTCCCTGGTGGCAGTGATCCGCATCCGCTCGCTGCCCAATTGGATCACCTGGCCCGGGTCTAAACGGGTAGCGTCGGTTACGGTTATGGCAGTGTCCAGCGGATCGACGTTCCTGGTCTGGTTGACGGCAACGCCGGTGTCGGTTGGGATGGCCACGGCGACGACGGGGGACCAACCGCTACTGGTCTCGCCAAGTCCGGCGGTATCGGTGCAGGCAATGGGAGCCAGAGAGAAGGCGGAACAGACAAGCAATAGAATTACAAGGGAGACCGGGCGGGAGTTGGACCTTCCGGAGCCGGCGACCGAACGGTGTCCAGGTATTGGCTTAGCGTGTAGGAAATTTAGCAACGAACGGTAAGGGAAGGCTACTGGCATCTTTTCATATCATGGAACCGGGTCGTAGCCCCGGCCGCCGAATGGGTGGCAACGGGCGAGCCGCTTAAGCCCCAGCCAGCCGCCTTTGACAGCCCCATACTTCTGGACGGCTTGGTGGGAGTAGTGGGAGCAGGTAGGGATGTAGCGACAAGACGACGGCAAGTAGGGAGAAATGGTCTTTTGGTAGAGAGATATTGCCAACAGAGGGAGTCTGTTCATTGGGACGATGAGGCGGATGGACCCGCGTAGCGACCATGTTGAGTTGGATGAGCGGCGACCTTCACAAGTTGGCGGCGCCGCAGCAGGTTGTCGGCGGCCAGCAGCAACTTCTGGTAAGAGGCTTTCTCGGAACCTTTCCGAGCTATAAATATGGCATCCCATCCCGGGGTTACGGGACGGGACCGGACTGCTTCCCGCAATCTGCGCTTTACCTTGTTCCTGACGACGGCGTTGCCAATTCGCTTGCTGACCACAAAACCGAATCGGGTCTGATCCATTCCATTGGCGAGGACCCGAATCACCAGCAAGCGATTAGCCGCGCTGCTACCGTCTTTGTGGATTTGAGAAAACCGCTTGGCACCGGTGAGTCGGGACCTGCGCTGCATGGAGAAAGCAAGGCAGAGCAGGGCCTAAACCGACAACCGGTGTCGTCCCTTGAACCGCCGCCGGCGCAGAACGGCCCGCCCGTCGGAGGTGCTGGAGCGGGCCCTGAAACCGTGGACTCGGGCGCGGCGGCGCTTTTTAGGCTGATAAGTACGTTTAGGCAACTTTGGACACCTTCATCGGAAGGGATTATATGGCTGACGAGAATAAACAGTCAAGAGCGACGAGAGAGATAGTGACGCAGTTCCCAGGCAACAGCCTTTGACACGCGGGAGTGTTTTTGGCGCCAGGGTTGGTGTTCGATTGGCTGCGGGATTCGCTAGATAGAGAGGACTCTTAGCCGTTTGTGGCTTGAAATGGGCATGACACAGCTACGCCAGGGGGTCGTCGGGCAAGTTCTCGGCAGGAAGCCGGCGGAAAACTTGGAGCGGCTGCTGCCCCAGGTACGGAATCGGGCCATGAGGATACCCAAGGGCCGTCAGATGTAGTAAAATGGTATATATGATTGATTTGAAAATGTGGCTGCGCGGCCAGGGGTTGAGCGTGAGAGAGCTTGCCGAGCAATTGGACGCGCCACAGAAGACTGTGGAGGACTGGGTCTACAGAGGGGTGGTGCCGTCGCCAGCGAACCTAGAACGGCTGACTGACTTTATCAATTGCGCTCACCACTGGGTGATTGACAGCGCCAACGGTCCATTGAGCCAGGGTCGGTGCCAGCGATGCGGCGAAACGCGGGAGTTCAGAAACTCCAGCGAGGCCACGACGCCGTGGTTGTACCGTCAATACCAGCCGAAGACTTCCTGACGACATCAGGAACCGATTCTATTAGACCTCAGAATGGGTAAGGCCATCGGGCTTAGACCCGAGGCCAGGCACCAGCTCTACAGCAAGACCAGGCCCACCACCTGTTCCACCATTTGACATCCTGTAGCCACCCGGCGAAATTTCCGCAGTAAGTCTCCCGCACGGCCATTTTGGCCACTCTTGCTGGCGCCGTTGCCACTGAAGGCGACGGAGCGGTCCGATCAAGTTAGTCCTGGGACGACGGACAACACCGCTATGTTAGTGCGAGGCGTTGTCGTTTAAGGGGTGTGAAAAGGGCGGATTTAGCTATAGAATAGGCCCGTGCCGAAGTGGCGGAATGGTAGACGCGCCGGTCTCAAAAACCGGTGGGGGCAACCCCGTGTCAGTTCGACTCTGACCTTCGGCACCAGTTTCAATGTTTCATCGTCATCAGCCCTTGCCAGAATTCGGTATGCCAACAAACAATGTCCGCTACTCCAGACCATTGACTGAATCGCAGGTTAGCCATGGCTAAACAGCCGCTACAGGGAAAGGTTGCTATAGTCACGGGAGCAGGGAGTCCCATAGGCATCGGCCGGGCAATTGCGGCAGGTTTAGTGCGGGCGGGGGCCCGGGTTGCGATGATAGACATTAGCCGGGAGTGGTTGGAGGAGAGCGCAAGGGAAGTGGGAGAGATTGGAGGCGACGGATGTGTGCTGCCAATAATTGCTGACGTGGCCGACTACCATGCCGCGGAGGCGGCGGTGGGCAGGACCATTAGAGAAATGGGAGGGCTGCACATACTGGTCAACAACGCCGGGGCAAATCCCAGGAGCGTGGGGCTAGCGCAGGAAGGGGCCAGTCCTTCCCCGAACGCTTGGGAGGTCTCCAATGAAGCGTGGGCCAGGGTGGTAGCAGTGAACATGAGCGGACCGTTCTACATGACGAAGGCCGCGCTGGGTCATATGCTCGGCCAGGGATGGGGAAGAATTATTGGAGTGACCACCAGCCTGGACACCATGTACCGCAAGGGAGAGTCGCCCTATGGCCCTTCAAAGGCTGGGCATGAAGCTTTGGCGGCTACTCTTGCGAGGGAATTGGAAGGCACCGGCGTCACGGTGAACTTGCTGGCGCCAGGAGGCAGGACCAACACCAATCTGCTGGGTCCAGGGGTTACAGACGACAGGTCCCTGATGATCCAGTCGGAAGTGATGGAGGCTCCCGCGGTGTGGCTTGCGTCGGAGGAGTCCGGTTGCGTCAACGGGATGCGTTTCATCGCCCGTTACTGGGATGAGAGACTGCCATTGAAGGAGCGGCTGGAGAAGGCAGGAGCTCCCGCGGCTTGGCCTCAGCTGGGCAGGGGCGAGAACGCCCCAACGGCATAGCGGCGCGGGATCTGATCCGGAAATTCGCTGGAATAGGCCTGTACGCACTGGCGGCGAGTTTAGAGCGGCGGCGGGCGCGGGCAGGGGCGACGGTTGATGAGGACTGCTTAGGATGAAAGGCAAAGGGTAGGATTCTGGTTGCCATGGATAGGGGCTAAGGGACGGGTTCATGGGAGACGGCCTTCAGGGACATTGTTTGCGGCCCGAAATCTTGATGGGGTGCCCTAGGTATGCTGGAAGACGATGACCGGATATTGCTTGACTGGGACGCTTTGGAGGTGGGGGAGACCTTCGAGAAGTACGAGTACGTGCTTACCCAGGAGATGATCGACACGTACAGAAAGGGCGTGATGGACCCGGAAGCCAGCTTTCCGACCATTTCTCACAAGGTGGACATCAAGCAGTTTAACGCCAAATACCGGGATGATGGGTCGGTAAACGCGCGTTGTGCTTTTTATTGCTACAACCCTCCCATAGCCGGAAAGAGGCTGACCGTTAGCGCATGGGTTGCGGACAAATACGTCAGGAGGGGCAAGAACTATACGGTTACGGAAGCGGTCTCGGTGGACGAGGACGGGAGGCTGATCGACAGGGTTATTACCCATGAACTGAAGCAGCCGTCTGAAGTGGGCAAGAAATGGAGAGGGTAGCAAGACGGCATCGGGTGGGCGACGGCATCGAGCCACTGGTCAAGCACGTAACCCAAGAAGCGATCAATCTGTTCGAGGGAAGCGCGGGTCATTCTGCTCCCTCACAGTTCACCGATGAAGCGACGGCCAGGGAAACTCTGGGGACCGAGGGCACAGTTGCCTCGGGCCGGATGTCATTGTCGTTTGCCTTGGAGTTCCTTAGGAGGCACTTCGGCAGCGACGTATACAATCACAATGGAACGGTGGACCTGAGATTCCTGCGGCCGGTGCGTCCGGGGGACACTATCACTTTTTCAGGGGCCGTCAGCGACGTTTCCAGAGAGGCCGGCGGCAGGCGAGTTTCGGTAGATATCAAGATGATGAACCAACGCGGCGATACGGCCGGGGTAGGTACGGGAAGCGCGATCGTTCCCAACGCTTACTTTCCGCCGGAGGAATAGCGGCCCTCGACCGGCAGGCTTTTGTATCCCAAGGCGGTCTTTGGGGCAGGGAACGGACAAGATTTCAGTTCATGGACGTTCATATCATCTACTAAGTGTCACCAGTGTCTCCTTCCCGGAGTGGGTCTAGCAATCGAGGACCGACGTTAGAGCTTCACCCCGAAACATATTTGTTGACAGGATTGGTATACTTGCCGATAACCTTGACCACGGCGGGAGCGGGAGTCGCTGCATCCCCCGTTTGAGAGCCGGGGCGAGTTACCGCCTCTTTCGGCAATCGTTGAAGAGTTCAGGGCGGAGTTCCCAAACCAATCTGCTAGGGTCCAAGGAACTTCGTGCCCCGTATTCCGAGAGACCCCAAGTCCTCGGCAGTGAAGACCTGAGACCCTTTCGCAACCCCTGAGGCAAACATTAGTCCTGTAAGGGGAGCAAGGCCGGGCAACAGGCCCATTAGCTGACGGCGAGGCTATATGCAAAGGTACCTGGTACGGCGGATTTTCATGGGATTCCTTACGATCTTGGCCGTGTCGGTGTTCATCTTTGCTCTCGCCAGATCGACGGGAGACCCCAGAAACCTTCTGTTGAGCAGACAGGCCCGGGACGTCGCCCATTGGGACGCCTTGGGGGAGAAGCTGGGCCTGGACAAGCCATTAATTCAGCAATACGGCATTTTCATGAAGGACCTGGCGCAAGGAGACTTCGGAGATTCCATAGTCCAGCGGCGACCCGTGATAGAGATGGTCGAAGAGCGGATTTGGCCCACCGTCCAGCTAGGGCTTGCCGCATTGATATGGTCGACGATTATTGGAGTGCCCCTTGGCATACTGGGCGCGGTAAGGCGGGACAGCATCTTCGACCGAGTGGGGAAAATAGTCGCCCTGATTGGTCAATCGGCCCCTCCGTTCTGGATTGGAATCATGCTGATCCTGTTCTTTGCCGTCAGGTTGGGATGGCTGCCGCCATCAGGAAGGGAAGATGGGTTCCAGTCGATTATCCTTCCCGCAATCGCCCTGGGATGGTGGTTCGTGGCGGTCAATATGAGGCTGATACGTTCGGCTATGCTGGACGTACTGGACTCAGAGTACATCAAGCTGGCTCGAGCCAAGGGGGCATCGGAAAAGTCGATTGTCTGGAAGCATGCCCTGAAGAACGCGTTAATTCCTGCCTTAACATTCGCCGGAATAAGCCTGGGAACTTTGGTGGCGGGCTCGGTGACGGTGGAGCTAGTGTTCGCCTGGCCAGGACTGGGACGCCTGGCGGTGGACTCCATGAACCAGTCGGACTACCCGGTGGTGCAGGCGGTGGTCATCATTTTCACGCTGATGTACGTGATGTCGGCCCTGTTGGTGGACGTACTCTATGCTTATATCGACCCCAGGATCCGCTATGCCTGAGGAGCTGGAGTAGCAGCCATGGCCGCTGAGGTCACGAACGGCATAGTAGCAGCCCCGGAGGGACTGGGCGCGAAGGTACGAAGAACAGTACGCCGGCTGAGGCGCTTGCCTGTGATCCCGGTGTTCATACTTTCGGTCCTGGTGTTCTGCGGCATCACCGCCGATTGGATTTCTCCGCACGATCCAGTAGATGGGGACCTGTCGGATAGAAGAGTGCCGCCTGCCTGGCAGGGAGCCAAGTATCTGCCAAAGATAGTGGTGGAAAAGGTTGCCCCTGGACAGGGCCTCAGAGAGGTTGCGATCGGAAGCCGCGATTTCGAGACGGCCAAATCGACCGAGGATGCCGCGGCGATCGCGGAGGGCGAGCCGGTTAGGGAGGTCGGCCTGAGTGACACGCTGCTTGTGCTGGACAGAGAAGAGGGCACCAGTCGATTTTTACTGGGAACGGACAAGCAGGGGCGGGACATATTGAGTCGGATCTTCCACGGCGCTCGAATCTCGCTGGTAGTTGCGGCGATAACCCTGGGGGTGGGTGGGACTATCGGCACGTTCATGGGCCTGCTGTCCGGCTACTATGGCCGGTGGGTGGATGAGGTGATCATGCGGTTGGTGGACATCGTTCTCGCGGTGCCGTTGTTGCTGATTACCCTGGCGTTGGTCTCGGCGTTGGGCGCGTCTTTTCAACTCATCGTAGGGGTCTTGTCACTGGTCATCTGGCCCCTTTTCACGCGGGTGGTGAGAGGAGAAGTGCTCCAACTTAAGAACATGGACTACGTAGCGCTGGCAAGGGTATCCGGCGCCAGCGGCCTGCGGATCATGCTTGTTCACCTTCTGCCTGGGGTGTTCAACACGGTGATAATAATCGCTACGCTGAACGTGGGTGTGGTTATCCTGGTAGAGGCCTCGTTGAGCTTCCTGGGGGCAGGGATACCGCCGCCTACTCCGGCGTGGGGCGTGATGGTCAACCACGGTCAGGACGTCCTGGCAGACTCCTGGTGGATTTCAACGATACCGGGGCTGGCCATTGCGGTGACGGTAATTGCATTGAACCTGTTTGGCGACTGGCTAAGGGATACGCTGGACCCGAGGCTTCGGCAACTGAATTAGATCCATACAACGATCCAGTCCTATGCGAACAATGATCGAGGTGCCCCCAAGAATAGCTCCCGCGGACGACAACGGGTACCTTGAGGAGTTGACCAAGGCGATTTTCAGGTCTGGGTTCAGCTGGCGGGTGATCAGGCAGAAGTGGCCCGACTTCCAGAAGGCATTTGATGGGTTTAACGTTGAAGAAGTAGCGAACTATGGGCCCAATAAAATCAACCGGCTGTTCGGAGACCCCGGAATCGTCAGGAACCGGCGGAAGATCGTGGGAACAGTGGAGAATGCCGGGATAGTCCTGGAACTGGTCCGGGAGCACGGGTCATTCCGGGACTATTTGAGGTCATTGGACGCTTTGGACTACCGAGAGCGGGTCAAGGAGTTAACGGGGCGATTCCGAGGGCTGGGCCGGACGGGGGCGTTCGTGTTCCTGTACTGCGTCGACGAGCCGACGCCGGACTGGCACGACCGGTAGGCCTGGCTAACTGAGCTCCCCTGTGGCGGCGAGACGCGTCAGCTAGGTTGAAGACTAGAAGCCTTATGTGAAGGAAAAACAACAGGCGCTCCACAAGGAGCGCCTGCTTCGTTTACCGGGACTAGGGCTGGGAGGCTCTGTTAGAGCCTGTACACCCTCTGGGCGTTGCCGCCGGCAATCTTGGCCTTTTCCTCCTCGGTGCAGTCGGCCAGGATGTTGTCGAGAATCTCCCGGCTGCGGGGGAAGGTGGACTCGGAGTGGGGATAGTCTGCCCCCCACATAAGGTTGTCCACGCCTATGATGGCGCGGTCCCGGATGCCCAGGGCGTCTTCCTGGAATCCGAGGAAACAGTTGCTGTGGAAGTAGTCGCTGGGAAGGATGCCGTCCTTGAACCGGACCATGGGGTGGCGCGCGGCGGCTTGGGAAGGGTCGTCTTTGGGAGGCATGCGGTCGGCGTAAGTGTAATCGAGCCGGTCCAAGAAGTGGGGAACCCAGGACAACTCGTGCTCGACAGAGCCCACGTAGAGGTTGGGATGGCGTACAAATACGCCACTAAAGATGATGTCGGCGAGAGACATCATAGGCCAATAGGCGGCGTTGCAGATAAAGGCGGGCCTATCGATGTCGGGGTCGGCAAGTTCCTGAACAGGGCTGTAACGATTGGCGGCGACATGGAGGTTAAGGGGCATTTGCAGGTCCTGGGCGGCAGCCCAGAAAGGTTCGTAGGCCGGGTCGTCGTAGTACTGTGACGTGCTGGGATAGACGGCGATCATTGCGCCGACAAAGCCCATCTTGGCGCAGCGTTCCAGTTCTTTCACGCCCACGCTCACGTCGTCGGTGTTAATCATGGCGATCCCCTTGAGCCGGTCGGGAATGGCGCCGCAAAATTCTCCGACCCAGTCGTTGTAGCTCCGGCAGAGGGAGTCCAGCAACTGGCCGTCGGGGATGCCGAAGAGCATGAACCCGACAGTCGGGAAGACTATGCTCATGTCCTGGCCGTCGATGTCCAGGTCCTTGACGTGCTCTTCGGGAATCCAGCCTCCGGGACGCACGTCTTCTACTTTCAGGGCTCTGCGCTTGGCGTCCGGGTCCAAGAACCGGTTTCCCACGTTGGCCGACCCCCCCGTGACGCCGATTATTTTCCGGCCGTCGCACATCCACCAGTCTCCTTGTTCCCCCAAGTCTTCAACGTGAGGGACGCGCCATGCGTACTTGGACTCGGCCCTACTGGTCCACAGGTCTATCGGCTCAATGACGTGGTTGTCTTGGGAAACGATCTTATAGTTGGACATGATTGCCCTCCCGAAGATTATGTAAATTGGGGAGTCTTTGCCTAGGGCCCATGGAGAGGACTAATGGTCAGTGGACAGTTATGAGGAGGCAACTCCGCCGATGACCTACACCTTAGAATTGTGAGAGTCTCGCACGCGCTTGTCAATATTTTGTTGATAATGTTCATCGCTTCTGATGATTCTAACCGGCCTCAGGGACGCCGGGGGAGCCTCCCTCGCCGCGGGCCCGAGCGAGGGCGACGGCGGTGATTACTTCGAGCACTACACGGTGGGCCTGCTCGGCGGTGACCGCGCCGGCGTCGTCGTAGGGAGGCGAGACTTCCACAAGGTCCATGGCGACCAGATTTACTTTGGGAACGATGCGTCGCATGGCCCGCAACAATTGGCTAGGAAGCATGCCGCCCGGCTCTGGGGTCCCCGTACCCGGAGCGAATCCCGGGTCGAGGACGTCGATGTCCACAGAGAGGTAGATGTATTCCGGGCCGTCCAACGCTTCCTCAATGGCTTGCTCTATGACGGCATCGAAGCCCCGATCTTCTATCTCGGCCATGAGATGCCAGCGCATTCCCTGTTCGCCCATCCATTGCCAGACTTCCTCGGGGGGCCAGTAGCCGCGCAGGCCTACTTGGACGAAATTCTTGGGGGGAACAGCGCCGCTCTCTATCAGCCGCCGCATGGGGCTGCAGTGGGCTGTCAAAGTGCCGCCGAAACTGTCCGGACCGGTGTCGGCGTGGGCGTCGAAGTGTACTATGCCAATCTTGCCACGGCCCCAGTGGTCGGCTACCGCGGTGGCCGCGGGCAGGGTGATGGAATGGTCGCCGCCGAGAATGAAGGGCATGGCGCCTGCGGATAGTATCTGGGAGACCCGTTCATTGATGGCCAGGTGGGCTTGCTCAATCGAATGGGGGCTACAGTTAGCGTCGCCAAAGTCGACCACTTTCAGTATTTGGAACGGATGTACCTGCATAGAGGCGTGATACATGGGCTCCACGGGTGTCCCGCCGGGGTAGCCGGCTGCCTGGCGGATTGCCCTTGGGCCGAACCTGGCGCCGGGCCGAAGGGTGGTCCCCATATCGAACGGGGCGCCCATGATGGCTATGTCCGGCTTCAGTGTTGAAAGCTCCTCGACTGTTGTCACATAGGGGAGCTTCAGGAAAGACGGGAGGCCAATGTAGGCCGGTTCGTAGTCTTGGTCGTCCGGGTTTGGAAAGTGCTTCATGCCAGGTATTTTACTAGGTGTTTCAAGGCCAGGTTGATGGCGGATTAAGGGTCAGGGAATGACGGCGATGGCGTCAATCTCAATCAACAAGTCCTTATGGGCGAGGGCCTTGACTTCCACCAAGGTGCTGGCGGGGTAGTCACGTTCGAAGTACTTGGCTCGGACTTGGTGGATCTGGGCAAAGTGTTCGTCAAGGTTGGTGACGAATACGGTTACTTTGGCAACGTCGTCTAGGGTAGCGCCGGCGGCTTCCAGCACCGCCTGGACGTTGTCCAGACTCTGACGGGTCTGGGCTTGAATGTCGCCTTGGCCCACAATTTCTCCTTTTGCGTTGCGCGCGACCTGGCCCGACACGAACACCATGCGCCCGGCAGGAGTCGCAACCCCTGGGGAGTATATCCCTTTGGGACTGCTGAGATTTGGGCTGTCTAGGATGGTTTTGGCCATCGGCGCGTCTCCTACAGCGGGTATTGGGTAGCGGACTAAGTGACAAGAGGACCCCAGCGAGCCAAGAATACCGGGACCGATATCTTAGGGAGCGGCGGCGTCGTTGACTGCAGAGAACCCGGTTTCGGCACGATGGAGGCCGTATTCAAGTTAGGCCAACAAGCATGAAAAGTAAAGTCTCAAGCCGGCCCAAATGCCTGCACCTAAACCCAGTCTAGGCGGCGTCAATCGGGCGTTAGGCCGCATACATCCATGAGATTCTCTCCTTTCGTAGAAGCCGATGATGTCATGTGGATGGAGAATGGAAATGGCGATTCGTATTCCCAGGTGTTCAATTCCGGGAAGGTACCGTTTGGCTGTTGCGGCAGCCTTGTTTTTGGCTGCAATGGCAGCGGCGTGCGGTGGGTCTGATGCGACGCCGGAGTCCAATGAGCCTGCATCAGCGGTGGGAGCCGTGGACTCGGACGCGATCATCGCTGCCCACGAGGAGGCACTGGGCCTTATTTATGAAGAGCTTCTGCCGTCGGTGGTCCACATCAGAGTAGTCCGCCAACTAGACACCGGCGAGGCCGGTCAGCCGCTGCCCAGCGTTCCGGACTTGCCGTTGCCCGATTTCCCCGACGAGTTTTTTCACCGGGGCGAGGGTTCGGGGTTCGTGTGGGACGAGGAGGGGCACATTGTGACCAACAACCACGTTGTCGACGGCGCCGACCGCGTGGCAGTGATCTTCTCCGACGGCACCGAGCTACGGGCTGAGGTCATAGGGACCGACCCGGACTCAGACCTGGCGGTGCTGGAACTGTCAGACCCAAAGAGCGGCGCCGCTCCAGTGAAACTGGGAGACAGCGACACCTTAAGAGTGGGACAGATAGCGATTGCTATAGGCAATCCCTTCGGCCAGGAATTCACCATGACGACCGGCATCATCAGCGCATTGGGACGCACGATTCGCAGCGGGGGCAGCCCATTCTCCATCCCGGAGGTTATCCAGTCAGACGTGGCCATTAACCCGGGCAATTCGGGGGGGCCGCTGCTGGACCGGCGAGGCAAAGTGATTGGGGTCAACACGCAAATAATCAGCCGTAGCGGGGCAAGTTCAGGCGTGGGGTTTTCCGTTCCCATCAATATAGCCAAACTAGTAGTCCCTGCATTGATCGAGGAGGGCCGGTACGAGTATTCCTGGTTGGGTATATCGGGTTCCACGCTTAGCGCGGACGTAGCCGAGTTGATGGACCTGCCACGTGATACGGGCGGCGCCCTGGTGACCCAGGTAACTTTGGACAGTCCCGCGGACAAGGCCGGTCTCCGGGGGAGCGACCGGACTGCGGTCTTGGACGGCCTGGATTACCCGGTGGGCGGAGATGTTATAGTGTCAATCAACGGGTCAGAAGTCGATGACATGGATGACTTGATCGCCTATTTGTCGGGGAACACGCGGCCGGGAGATAAAGTGACCCTGGAAGTGATCAGGGACGGGGAGCGGGAAGGCCTGGAAGTGTCTTTAGGAGCGAGGCCCGACTCGGACGGGTAAGAGACGGGGCGAGTGTCTGACTGGTACGAGAAAACCGGAATCGGCGATTTGGTAGACAGGGCGGCGCGCCTTTTTGGGCCAAGCGAGGCACTGTATTACGAAGGCCAGCGGTGGACCTTCGAACAACTCAAGGACGACGTCGACCGTTGCGCGAGGGCCCTCATGGGCTTGGGCATCCAGCCGGGGGAGAAGGTGGTGTTGTGGATGCCCAACCGGCCGGAATGGATCCACCTGTTCTTCGCAGTGATGAAAATCGGCGCGGTGCTGGTCCCGGCGAACACGCGGTTTCGCACCACTGACCTGGAGTACGTCGTCCGGCAGTCTGACGCCGGCACCCTGATTACAGTGGACAGGTCGGGTCCCGTGGGCTACCTGGATATGGTGAGGAGCCTGTGCCCGGAGGTGGACGGTGGCAACCCCAATGACCTGAGGCCGGAGAGGTTCCCGGAGTTGAAACGAGTGATTGTGCTAGGGGAGCGGCGTCATATAGGGGTGTTTATCTTGGAGGACGCGTTGGCGGGCGCTGAGTCGGTCTCAGAAAGGGACCTGGAGGCCCGTCAGAGAAAGGTCGACCCGGATGGCGCAGCGTTGATTATGTATACCTCGGGCACCACAGGTTTTCCAAAGGGAGTGGTGCTCAGCCACAAGATACAGAGAACCGTAAACGATGCGGCCAACAGGATGGGGATGACGCGCAAGGACGCGGTGCTGATGTACCTGCCGTTGTTTCATGCTTTCGGGCTCTACAAGGGCCCGCTGATGGGAGCGATGATCGGAGTACGCACCGTGCTGACCACGTTGTTCAATCCGGAGGAATCGCTTGGCCTGATAGAGCGGGAAAGGGCCACCGTTTTGCACGGTTTTGACACTCATTTCCGGGCTTTGGCCTCCCATCCCAAGTGCGAATCGGTTGACCGAAGCAGCCTGCGCACGGGGATCCTGGCCGCCGGGATGGCCAGCAGCGAACCGACGGCGCGACTGGCCCAAAAGATGCTTTGCCACACCGTGTCGGGTTGGGGAATGACCGAGGTGGGAGTGGGAGCGTCCCTGTCGTTCTTGGATTCTTCGGAAGATGACCGGTGCACGGGATCCGGGTTTCCATTGCCCGGGTACGAGTTCAAGGTAATAGACCCGGAGACCGGAGCGGACCTTCCGGCGGATAGCCCCGGGGAGATGTGCGTACGCACGTACGCCATTATGCTGGAGTATTACAAGAAGCCGGACGAGACCAGCCGGGCGGTAGACTCTGACGGCTGGTTTCACACGGGAGACCTGGCAACGATCCGGGCGGACGGTCAGGTCCGCTTCATAGGCCGCATCAAAGAGATGCTAAAAGTGGGCGGGGAGAACGTGGACCCGGTGGAGGTGGAAGCCCTGATGTTGGGGCATCCTGCAGTGAGCGGGGTACAGATAGTAGGGGTGCCAGACGAGCGGTTAAGCGAAGTGGCTTGCGCGTGCGTAATATTGGAAGAACAGCAGGAAGCCACGGCCGAGGAACTCATCGACTACTGCCGGGGCAAAGTGGCCAGCTTCAAGACGCCCCGCCACGTTGTATTCATGCAGGAATACCCTATGACTCCCAGCGGCAAGGTCCAGAAGTTCAAGCTTAGGGAGATGGCGGAGGATGTCCTGGGCCTTGGAGTCGCTTGAGCGGGCGCGAGAAACTATAAGGCGCTGCGGGTCATCCGAGTATCTCCTTGCAGGGTGGGCCTCGGATTGGCAGGCCCAATGCCGCCTATCTGTAGAACAAGCCGAATTTGTGGTAATCTGTATGGCCGTAAGACCGAACCGTTGGCAAGTTAGGTTGTGTGGGCTCGGGCAACTTGCGCCCTGTGGGGGAGGTTGAATATGGCAACAAAGAATCTCGTCCTGAATGAACCAATGCCGGGTGTAACGGACGCCCGGGCGATACCTGCGACTGAGCCGGACCCGATTCGCCTGGATGCCTTGCAATACGGGGAGTTGCGCCGCTTGGTGAGGGAAAGCGGGCTGCTGGACCGGCAGACGGGATACTACATGGCTAAGATTCCGTTGACGGTATGTTTGCTAGCGGCGAGCATAGCCTTCCTGGTGTTGGTGGACAGCGGACCGCTGCAGTTGCTGAACGCGGCCTTTTTGGGGTTTGCGTTCGCGCAATTGGCGTTGATCGCCCATGACGCCGGGCACCAGCAGATCTGTGCATCGGCAAGAGGAAACCACTTCATCAGCCTGGCGATGGGGTTGCTGCTGGGGCTGGTGCCCAGCTGGTGGAACGATAAGCACAACCTGCGGCATCACGTCAGCCCCAACAAACAGGGGGAAGACGACGACATCAACGTGTCTATCTTGGCGTTCAGCGAAGGGGACCTGGCCAACAAAAAGGGACTGCACAGGCAGATTGTGAAGTATCAAGCCGTGATGTTCTTCCCGGTGCTGATGCTGGCGGCGCTGAGCTTCTTCTTTGCGGGCATCCACTACATGCTGACCGGGGGGAAGCTGAGATATCCCGCGGTGGAGCCGCTGCTGGTGGTCGCCAACCTAGCCGCTTATTTGGGGCTGTTGTTCATATTCTTGGGGCCGGTATACGCCGTGTTGTTCATCCTGGTCCACAAGGCTGTGGAGGGGGTGTACATGGGCTCGGTGTTTGCGCCCAATCACAAAGCCATGCCGGTCCTGGCTCCGGACGAAGACATTGGGTTCATGCGCCAGCAGATAATTACGTCCCGAAACGTAAAGGCACATCCGGTTACCGACTTCATTTACGGCGGCCTGAACTGCCAAATCGAACACCACTTGTTCCCCAACATGCCCCGAAACAACCTGCGGAAGGCCCAGGCAATCGTCAAGGAGTTCTGCAAGAAGCGCGGGATTCCTTACCATGAGACGAGCGTGCTGGGGTCACAGAAGGAAATAGTGGGGCACCTTCACCGGATGAGCGCTCCGCTGCGGAGCAAGGCCGCGTAACCAACCTCGACGGCGCCAAGTATTGGAATATGGGACTATCAGGGGACTAGGGGTGATGCCCCGCCTTGATGCCCGACCACAGCAGCCCTGGCCGCGCGGCCGGCGGAGTAGGCGCCCCTGATGCGACGGATTTTCCACGGCTGGTTCATGGTGGCCCTAGGCGCTCTCCTCATGGCCTTGGGCTCTGCTCCCCTCTTGTATGGCTTGCCGGTATGGAATCCGGTGCTCCGACACGCCTTCGGCTGGTCGGCATTTCAAATGTCCGGCGCGTTTGCCATCATGCAAATCGAGGGGGCTTATGCGCCCCTGGTCGGTTGGTTGATCGACAAGCTGGGACCCCGGCGCATGGTGCTGATCGGGCTGATTGTGCTGGGATGCGGCTTCATGCTGTTCAGCCAGATACGGGAGCTTTGGCACCTGTACGCTGTGTTCCTCATTATGAGCGTGGGGGCGACCATCAGCACCTGGCTGCCCATGATGACGGTGGTGAATCACTGGTTCATCAGGCGGAAAGCCCTGGCAATGTCGCTGGTGATGGAAGGATTTGCCGTGGGCGGGATCGTTACGCCTCTGGTCTTGGCGTGGGCCATCGGCGGGACAGACCCTGATGTCGCAGAGCGCTACGGCTGGAGGAATACCGCCTTCTTCATTGGGGTCTTTACCTTAGCCCTGGCGATTCCACTATCCAGCCTGGTGCGTAACCGGCCGGAGGACGTGGGACTGCTGCCCGACGGCGACCAGGGGCGACCGGCCGCGCGGGCGCCAGTGGATGCGCCCAAAGTGCGGCCGAGGGGTGAAGAGGAAGGGTATACCTGGCAAGAAGCAGCCAGGACGACAACGTTTTGGGTGATGAACTTTGCTCTGGCGGGCTCATCAGTCGTGCTTTGCACGGTATTAGTCCACCTGGGGCTTATGTTGGATGACCGCGGTTTTTCGCTGTCGACGATAGGCGCAGTGGTATCGGTTTATCCTGGAGTTGCTGCCGTGTCCATTCTCTTGGGGGGCTGGCTGGCCGACAGATTCCCCATAAGGTTGATGGCCTTTGGAGCGAACGCCCTGCAATCGGTGGCAGTGCTGGTCCTGGTGGCGGCCGACAGCACCGAGATGGTGTTTTTCGCCGTCGTTTTATTGGGGATAGGCGGTGGAGGCCGCTCAGCGACGTCCACCGCTATACGGGGCATTTACTTCGGGCGCAGGGCCTTCGGCTCCATACTCGGCCTGTCGGTGGTGCCTACGACCATAATGTGGTTTGTGGCCCCGGTATACGCGGGGCTGATGCGGGGCATCACGGGTAACTACGACGTTGCGTTCATGACCATTGGCGCGTTCGCCCTGTCGTGCTCATGCCTGTTCCTGCTGCTGGGAGCGCCGGTGAGCCACAAAGGGCGAATACCGGCAGGCCGGTAAGAGGGGGATGGGCGGTCCGGTCGTGTATGATGCTGTATAGCTAGATTTGCGAATGCAGGTCGCTTTCGGGATGAGGGGATGGGCAGCTCGCACTGGTATACGGAAATGAGTCAAGGCCGAGTCCAAGGGCTACCGGCCCGACGGCAGACAAGCCTTGAATGAACCGGAAGGTCCTTCCACAGTTGCTTCCACCGTAGTGCTTTCCGCAGAGCGTCGGCCAACGCTCGCGGCTGAGACACGCCTGGGTGAACAGGGGTCTTAGATTGCGGGGGAAGTTCTACGGCTGGTTCGTGGTGGGCTTCGGGGCATTGGTGCTGGCCATGGGCGGGGTGCCCCTTTTCAACGGACTGCCGGTGTGGACCCCAGTGCTGCGGAACACTTTCGGCTGGACTGCGGGACAGATGGCCTGGGCCTATTCCCTGACGCAGTTCGAGGGCGGACTGCTGGGCCCGTTGATAGGCGCCATGATAGACAAGCTGGGCACCCGGCGCATGGTGCTCATCGGGTTTGCCGTGCTGGGGACGGGATTTATCCTCTTCAGCCAAATTGGAGCGCTGTGGCAACTGTACCTGGTTTTTTTGATTATGGCCCTGGGCAACAGCATGGGGACATGGTTGCCAATCATGACCGCGGTGAACAACTGGTTCATCCGGCGCAGGGGCATAGCGATGGGGTTGGCCCTGGAAGGGTATGCGTTGGGAGGCGTGGTGCTGCCTTTGCTGCTGGCCTGGGCCATTGGGGGGGCGGACCCGGCGGAATCGGAACGCTTTGGCTGGAGAAATTCGGCGCTCTTTATCGGTGTATTGTGCCTTGCGTCGGCCGTACCGCTATCTCGCCTCATGCGAAACCAACCTACGGACATTGGCCAACTGCCCGATGGAGACCCACCGTCCGGGACAGCAGCATCGCCATTGCCATCCGGCGGGGCGGCGTCGGAGTCGGGGGAGACAGAGTATACCTGGCAGCAGGCCGTCAGGACCAAAGCGTTCTGGCTGATAACCATCGGGCATGCGCTCTCGGCGACGATCGTAGTAACGGTGGCAGCCCACATGGGGTTGATGCTGGACGACCGGGGATTCTCGCTGGGAACAATAAGCGTGGTGCTGGCGGTGTATACCGCGGTTGCCGCGGTGTTCATGCCCATTGGCGGGTACCTGGGAGACAGGTTGCCCACGAGACTGGTAGCCTTCTGGTTCTCCTCCCTACAGTCGGTGGGGCTGGTAATCGTGGTGGTGGCCCACAGCACTGAGATGGCGCTGTTGTTTTCAGTGTTGTACGGAATTGGCTTCGGCGGGCGGACGTCGTTGATGATGGCGCTAAGGGGGGAGTACTTTGGACGGAAGGCCTTCGCGGCCATCTCCGGTATATCAATAGCGCCCATGAACCTACTGTTGTTCGGCGCGCCGGTCTTTTCAGGACTAATGAGGGATGCCAGGGGAAGCTATGACGCGGCCTTTCTGACCATAGCCGCGTTGTCGTTCGCAGGCTCGTGCTTGTTCCTGTTCCTTGGTAGGCCTCGGGGCGAAGCTGCCCGGGCGGGCAGGGGTGTACAAGCGGCGTACTAGGAGGCAGGGGATTGCCGTTTAACGAACGAGCTCAGCCGAGATGAATTGCAGGGGCAATGGGCAATGACAACCACGGGCTTGGCGACATAGGCAGGGAGACCGGTTCCGATGGGCGCGGGCAGGATGGCAACAGCGGTGCACATGGTGCGGGGGATGTTCTACGGCTGGTTCATGGTGGCAGTGGGGGCGCTGCTGATGGCCGTGGGCGTGGCGCCTTTGTGGAGCGGCCTGCCGGTATGGAACCCGGTGTTGAGGAACGGCTTCGGTTGGACTGCAGGGCAGATGTCGTGGGCCTTTTCGCTGACGCAGGTGCAGGAAGGTTCGATGGCGCCGGTGCTGGGCATCATGGTGGACAAGCTGGGACCCCGCCGCATGGTGTTCTTTGGGCTGGTGGTCCTGGGCGCCGGCTTTGTGCTGTTCAGCCAGATACAGGAACTTTGGCACCTGTACGTGGTGTTCGTGTTGATGAGCCTGGGGTCGACCATGAGCAGCTGGCTGCCGGTGATGACGGTGTTGAACAACTGGTTCATCCGGCGCAAGACGATGGCGATGGCGTTGGCCCAGGAAGGTTTTTCGGTGTCGAGCATCTTCGCGCCGATATTGCTGGCGTGGGCAATAGGGGGCACGGATCCCCATGAGTCGGAACGGTTCGGGTGGCGGACGACTGCATTGTTCATTGGGCTGGTGGGCCTGGCGTTGGCGGTACCATTGTCGCGGCTGGTGAGGAATCGACCGGAGGACATGGGCCTGCTGCCGGACGGCGCCGCTTCGCCGCCAAGCGCCAGGGCCCAGGGCGAGAGCGGCGGCGCTCCAGCGGCCCGGGACGAAGATGGATTTACATGGCAGGAGGCGATCAGGACGAGGACCTTCTGGTTGATGGCCACCGGCCACGCGACGACGACGGTGACATTGGGCACGGTGTACGCGCACTTGGGACTGCTGCTGGACGACCGCGGCTTCTCTATCGGGGAGATAGGTCTGGTGGTGGCGGTGTTTACGAGCCTGACGGCGGTGTTCCTGCCGGTGGGGGGATACCTGGGAGACAAATTTAAAATCAGGACGGTGGCGTTCGCTTTCTCGACGGTGCTGTCGCTGTCGGCTGTGGTGTTGGTGCTGGGGCAAGGGTCCGGGATCGTATTCGTTTTTGCGGTGTTGTTTGGCATAGGCACGGGCGGACGGTTTGCCATCATGACGTCGATGAGGGGCAGGTACTTCGGGCGGAGGGCGTTCGCAGCCATCAGCGGCATCTCGGTTTTGCCGACGAGTGCCCTCTTGGTGGCGGGTCCGGTGGTGGCCGGTCTGGTAAGGGACCAGACGGGCAGCTATACCGCGGCATTCCTGGGCATTGCGGCGATATCCCTGGTTGGAGGGACAGCGCTGCTGATAATGGGGGAGCCGACGAAGCCGCCGGGACGGCGTTTGGCGCCGTCGAGGACGGGCTAAATCGGGGGATGGCGGGCTATGCTGTATGGTGATACTTCGGGCAGCTAGCTTGCCCCGGGGACGGGCGATACTATTCTGAATCGCAGGATGTTCTACGGCTGGGTACTGGCGGCCTTAGGGTCGCTGATTATCGCCATGGCCGCAGCTCCACTGTATTACGGGCTGGCGGTATGGAACCCCGTCTTGAGAAACGCATTCGGATGGACCGCCGGCCAAATGGCCGGCGCTTTTGCGGTAACCCAGGCCCAAGAAACGGTTATGGGTCCCGTGGTGGGGGCCCTAGTGGAAAAGTTGGGGCCCCGGCGAATGGTGTTGATCGGGATGCTAGTCCTGGGGGCGGGCTTTGCGCTATTCAGCCAAATCCAGGCCCTGTGGCAACTGTATTTTGCTTTCTTCATTATGGCCATGGGAGCGAGCCTGAGCAGTTGGCTGCCGGTGATGACCGTCCTGAACCACTGGTTCGTGCGGCACAAGTCCAGGGCGATGGCCATTGCTATGGAGGGCGAGGGCATTGGCGGGATAATCTCGCCGTTATTGCTGGCGTGGGCCATCGGCGGGGTTGATCCAAATATATCGGAACGCTTTGGTTGGAGCACTACGGCCCTATTCGTTGCGGCCGCGTGTCTTGTCTTGGCCGTTCCATTGTCCAGCCTGGTGCGCAACCGGCCGGAAGACATGGGCTTGAGGCCCGACGGCGACCCGACGCAGGCAGTCGAGGCGAACCCATCCGAAACAGCGACGGATGCTTCAGTGACCGAGGCCTCAGGAGGACTTACTTGGAGGGAGGCAATCAGGACCCGCGCCTTCTGGTTTATCAGCCTGGGCCACGCTGCTTCGTCTACGGCGATGGTGACGACGCTGGTCCACCTTGGGTTGATGCTGGACGACCGGGGATTCTCCCTGGAAGCGATAGGCGCGGTGATGGCGGTGTTTACCGGAACGAACGCGGTGTTCATTCTCGTGGGCGGCTACATCGGAGACAGGATACCCATCAGGTTGGCGTACTTCGGATTCTCGGTGTTGGAACCGGCGGCCCTGCTTGTCCTAGTGCTGGTACCGGGAATGTGGGTCGTCTTCGTGTTTGCAGTGATGTTGGGTATGGGGACAGGGTCCAGGATGCCGCTGGTGTTTTCAGTGCGAGGCGTATACTTTGGGCGCAGGGAATTTGCCGCCATCACCGGCTTATCACTGGTGCCGGTAAGTTTTCTCTTTATCATCGTACCAGTCTTGGTTGGGGTCATGCGGGACATAACCGGGAGCTACGGCCAACCCCTCTTAGCCGTGGCCGGGTTGTCATTCTGCGGCTGCCTCCTGTATCTGCTGCTGGGTGAGCCGCCCAAACACTCCGGACATGCGGGCCGGACCGGTTTATCCGGAGCAGCACAGCGGACGTAAAGGATGTTTTACGGCTGGTTTATAGCGGCTCTCGGAGCGCTGATCATAGCCCTGGGGTCATCACCCGTCTTCTACGGATTGCCGGTATGGAATCCGGTGCTGAGGAACGCCTTCAGTTGGAGCGCGACCCAAATGTCGGGAGCCTATGCCATCACCCAGGTCCAAGAGGGATTTCTTGGCCCGGTGGCAGGGTATCTGACGGAGAAGCTGGGGGCCGGGCGCATGGTGTTGATCGGCATGGGCGTCCTGGGCTTGGGGTTCGTGCTTTTCAGCCGCGTCCAGGAGCTGTGGCAGTTTTATGCAGCCTTCTGCGTGATAAGCCTGGGTTCGAGCCTGGGCACCTGGCTCCCAGTAATGACGGCGTTGAACAACTGGTTCGTGCGGCACAAGTCGCGGGCCATGTCTCTTGCTATGGAGGGGTTCGCCCTGGGCGGAATCATCGCGCCGTTGCTATTGGCCTGGGCAATCGGAGGTTCGAATCCGGTGGAATCGGAACGGTACGGCTGGCGGACCACCGCGCTGTTCGTCGGGATCTTGTGCTTAGTCTTGGCTGTCCCCCTGTCCCAACTAGTGCGCAACCGCCCGGAGGACGTAGGGCTGAATCCCGACGGTGACGCGGCCCACGGGGGCGAGACGCCGGCAATTGACGAGGACATTGGGCATTCTGGCGAGTTGGAAGGATATACATGGCAGGAGGCCGTCAAGACCCCAGTATTCTGGTTCATGAGCATAGGCCACGCCGCTTCGGCCACTGCAATAGTCACAGCATTCGTGCACATGGGCCTGGCGCTAGACGATCGAGGTTTTTCGCTTGGGGCCATCAGCGCGGTGATAGCCGTCTATACAGCGGTGAGCGCCGTATTCGTCTTGCTGGGTGGCTACGCCGGCGACAGGCTGCCGATCAGACTCACGACATTCGGGTTCTCTACTCTTCAATCGGCATCCCTGGTGGTGTTGGCGCTGGCCAACAATACGTGGATGCTTATGCTCTTCGCGGTGATGATGGGAGTGGGGAGCGGAGCGCGGATGCCGGTGGGGTTTTCGGTCCGGGGCATCTACTTTGGTCGCAAGGCCTACGCGGCCATCATGAGCATTTCCCTGGTGCCGATGAGCATCCTGCTGTTCGCCGCGCCGGTATTTGCCGGGTTCCTTCGAGACCTGACCGGAAGGTACGACTTGCCGTTTTTAGCCGTGGCAGGATTCTCCTTCTTCGGGTCTTGCCTGTTTTTGCTGATGGGCAAGCCTCCCACAGAGTTTGCCCGGGCGGAGGCGAGGTCCTAGTTGGCGGGCTTCTTCAAGCTGCCTAAAACGACGCCGTCCGGTCTCGCTTCCGGGCTCAGGCCAGCAACTTCCCACCCAGTCGGGACTGGAACCCACCATGCGCTCTAAGGCGCAGGCCCAATGAAAGTCGCCGGCCAATGGGATTTGGCTTCTGTGGTCCCCGAGGCTGTCCGCCGGGTCAAAGGGACGTACTTCGGCTGGGTCATGGTGGGACTGGGCGCGCTGATCCTGGCGCTGGGGTCGGCGCCGTTGTGGGGCGGACTGCCGATGTGGGGCCCGGTGTTGAGGAACCAATTCGGCTGGACCACGGTCCAACTGTCGTGGGCCTTTGCGGTGACGAGGATGGAAGGCGGGCTGCTGGGCCCGTTGGAAGGGCTGCTAGTCCAGAGACTGGGGACGCGGCGGGCAGTGTTCATCGGGATGATCATGCTTGGGTCAAGCATGGTGATGTTCAGCCGGATACAGGAACTATGGCAACTGTATGCGACGTTCTTTCTGATGAGCATGGGCTCGGCCATGTGCACCTGGCTGCCGATAATGACGCTGGTGAACCACTGGTTCGTGCGTCAAAAAGCCAGGGCTATGTCGTTTGTGTTGGAGGGGGCTGCGCTGGGAGCGATGGCATCGCCGGTGCTGCTGGCGTGGGCCATAGGAGGGAGCGACCCGGACATCTCGCAGCGGTTTGGATGGCGGAATACGGCGATGTTCCTGGGGTTCTTGACCATTGCCCTGGCCTTTCCGCTGTCCAGCATGGTGAGGAACCGCCCCGCAGACGTGGGCTTGGGGCCCGACGGGGATGAGCCGGCAGCACCGGCCTCACCCACGACGACCAGCCGGTCCAGAGCAGTAAGGGGGGCGTATAGCTGGAGGGACGCAATCAGGACCCGTACTTTCTGGCTGATCAGCATCGGCCACGCCTGTTCGGCGGTTGTAAATGTCAGCATATTCGTACACCTGGGGCTGATGCTGGACGACCGGGGGTTTTCTCTCCAAGCGATAAGCACGGTGGTAGCGACACACACAGGCTTTAACGCGGTGTTCGTCCTAGTGGGGGGATATTTAGGCGACAGGGTACCCATCAGGTTCATGGCCTTCGGTTGCACCGTATTGATGTCGCTGGTGCCGGTGGTGCTGGTGCTGGCGCATAACGAGCTGACCCTGTACCTGTTTGCGGTATTGCTGGGGACGGCGGCGGGGATGAGAGCCCCGGTGATGGTGGCGCTGCGGGGCCACTACTTCAGGCCAGAGGCATACGCGGCGATTTCCGGGATGTCGATGATGCCGATGAACATCTTCCTGTTCATCGGGCCGCTGTTCGCCGGGTTCATGCGGGACGCGACCGGGAACTATACGGCGGCTTTCTTGATCATCGCAGGGATATGCCTGACCGGGTCGTTGATGTTCCTGTTACTAGGAGAGCCTCCCGGACGTTCTTCCCGGACGGCGGTTAGGTCCTAGCAGGCGGGGGGCCCAGAGCGGGGCCGCATGCCCGTGGCGCGGACGGGATCACTAAGCTAGGATTGGGGCCTGGAGTTGTCCACTGAGATAAGGCGGGAATCGGCTTTGGGCGTTGGATTCACATCCGAATGAAAGCCAGCCAGGTATGGGTATGGGTTACTGGCGTTCCCAAGGCCGCGGTTCGGGCAAGGGGGATGTTCTTCGGCTGGTATATGGCCGGTATCGGCACGATGCTGATGGCCTTGGCCTCTGCGCCGCTGTGGCATGGCCTGCCGGTGTGGAGTCCCGTGCTGAGGAACACCTTCGACTGGACGACGGTGCAAATGTCCTGGGCCTTTGCGGTAACCAGACTCGAGGGCGGACTGTTGGGTCCTCTGGAAGGCCTCGTGGTGCAAAGACTGGGGACCCGACGGGTGGTGCTCATCGGGTTGACCGTCCTGGGAACCGGACTGGTGCTGTTCAGCCGCATCGAAGAGCTGTGGCAACTCTATGCGGTGTTCTTCACCATCAGCCTGGGGGCGGCCCTGAGCACCTGGCTGCCGATGATGACCCTGGTGAACCACTGGTTCGTGCGGCACAAGGCGCGGGCGATGTCGATAGTGTTCGAGGGGTTTGCAATCGGCGGCATCTTGGTGCCGGTGCTGATGGCCTGGGCAATCGGGGGCACGGACCCGGATATTTCCGAGCGGTACGGTTGGAGGAACACCGCCCTGTTCCTGGGTCTGCTGATACTTGCGCTGGCCTTTCCGCTGACGCGATTGTTACGCAACCGGCCGGAGGACGTGGGCCTGATGCCTGACGGCGATTTGCCGAGCGAGCCGGCTGTGCCCCCTGCCGCGGCCGGTGCAGCCCGGGCGACGCCGGAGCCGGGAAGGTATTCCTGGAGGGAAGCCCTTCGGACCAGGCCCTTCTGGATCATCAGTCTGGGCCACGCTTCATCGTCCATCGTATCGGCAACCGTGTTCGTTCACATGGGGTTGATGTTGGATGACCGGGGGTTCTCGCTGGAGACGATAGCCGCCTTGGTGGCAGTTTACACGGGAGTAACGGCCGGGTTCATACCCATAGGCGGGTACCTGGGGGACCGGCTGCCGGTCAGGTTCATGGCGTTCAGTTCCACCGCTTTAGTGGCGTCGTCGGTGGCTATCCTGGTGCTGGCGCACCATCCGGCGACGCTGTTTCTGTTCGGCGTGCTGTTTGGGATAGGCAGCGCAGTGCGGAGCCCGGTAACGACGGCGCTGAGGGGTCATTACTTTGGGAGGGAGGGATTTGCCGCCATCTCGGGCCTGTCGATGGCGCCGATGAATATCCTCTTGTTCGCGGCTCCCCTGGCGGCGGGATTCATGAGGGACGCGATCGGTGACTATACGGCGGCATTCCTGACCATTGCCGGCGTATCTCTGGCCGGTTCGTGCCTGTTCCTTCTGCTGCCGGAGCCGCCGGGCCGGCCTACCAGGGCGGCGGCGCCCCGAGAGCCGAGGGCGGGCTAGGGCCGGCGCCGCAGCACTCTTTGAAGTACCGTATCGAATGCCTGGAGAAAGGCGCCGATTTCGGCAGCGGTGATGGCGGTGGAGAGTGAGCCGACGAGGTTTGGGGCGATCAGGATGCCCTCGTTCAGCAGGCCGAAGAATACCTGGGTGCGGAGGTCGGCGTCTTCGGCGGCGAGGTCGCGGTAGTTGTGCACGCCGCCGGCGGTGAAGTGGATGCCGAAGAGGGAGCAGAGGCCGGTGACCTGGACTGGCACTTCGAGACGGGCGCAGATGTCCCGGACGCCCTGTCGGAGATTTTCGGTTGCTTCGGCGAGGTCGCGGTAGACGCCGGGCGTCAGTTGCTCCAAGGTGGCAGCTCCGGCGACCATGGTAACGGGGTTGGCGTTGAAGGTGCCGGCGTGGGCTACACGGGGAGCGTCGGCGGGGTTGTAGAGGTCCATTATTTCGCGGCGACCGCCGAACGCGCCTACGGGGAAGCCGCCGCCGATGATCTTGCCGAGAGCGGTCATGTCGGGGGTTATGCCGTAGTATTCCTGGGCCCCGCCGGGGGCCACGCGGAAGCTAATCACCTCGTCGAATATGAGGATGACGTCGTTGCGGGTGGTGAAGTCGCGGAGCATGGCGAGGAATTCGGGAGTAGCGGGGACCATGCCCACGGAGCCCATGACCGGCTCGACAATGACGGCAGCGAGGTCGTCCTTGTTCTCCTCGAGGATGCGGCGGGCGGCATCGGGCTCGTTGAAGGGGAAGACGACCGCGCCTTCGAGGACGCCGCGGGGGAGACCGGCGCTGCCGGGAATGGGTAGGGGGCGGTCAGGGTCGCCGGCCTTGGCGGGGTCGACTCGCAGGCTGACTGACACGGAGTCGTGGGTGCCGTGGTAGCCGCCCTCGGCCTTGGCGAAGCGCTTCTTTCGGGTGACGGCGCGGGCGGCGCGGAGGGCGTTCATGGTGGCCTCGGTGCCGGAGTTGGTGAAGCGGACGAGGTCGAAGCTCGGAACCCGTTGACAGAGGAGCTGGGCCAAGCGGACCTGGTGACGGCTTGGAGCGTTGTAGACAACTCCCCGGTCGAGTTGCTCATGGACGGCCTGGACGACGGGGGCGGGGGAGTGGCCGAGGATGAGGGTGGTCATGGTGTTGATGAAATCGAGGCGGTCGACGCCGTCGGCGTCGACGACATGGCAACCGGAGGCGGACTCGACGAATATGGGGTAGGGCTTCCAGAAGACGGAGTGACGGCTGTCGCCGCCGGGGAGGAAGTCGCCGGCCTCTTCCCAGATTGCGCGGGACCTGGGGGTGAGTTCCCGGTAGCGGGCCAGTTCGTCTTGGGAGGCGGTCATGCTGCTTTCTCCGGACTGGACTTGGGCCTGGAGCGGGGTTTACGAGCCGGGGGCCGGGAGGCTTCGTAGAGGCGGATGAAGTCGGCGACGGAGGTTCGGGCGACGGCCCGGGCGACGAGGTCGAGAGGCAGGTCGTCGAGGGCCTTGAAGCGGAGACAGGCCTTGCCGAGGTCGAGCTTCTTGCCGCTGGCGGCGTATTGGTCCAGGAACCACTGGCGCGAGGCGTCGTCGGCGTAGATGCCCATGAGATAGAGGGAGATGTAGTTCTTCTGGGAGGCGAGGGCGACGTAGGACAGGGGCTGCTTGTTGTAGGTGACGGGGTAGGTGTCCAAAGGGATGACGTAGTTGATCATGCCGAAGAGTATGGTTTCCCGGTAGCCGTCGGGGAGGCTTTGGAGGATGAGTTGGCGGAGGGCGGAGACGGCTTCGCGGCGTTGGGGCGGAAGTTGGGTTAGGTATTCTTCGACGGTTTGGGGTTGGGTCATGGGGGTGTGGCTCCTGCTAGGATTGGGGGGTCTTGACTGGCTTGGTTGGGTGCGCTGTTCGCCCTTCGATTTCCCTCAGGACGAACGGACGGGGGATGGACGAGCCCGGAACGAACGGGAGGGTTGGGAGGCGCGGGACGAACGGACGGGGTGGGTGCGGGCATGACTTGGGTGGTAGCGAGGGATTTGAGATTCCTCGGCTGCGCTCGGAATGACGGCTTGAGGGCGAGGAAGGTAGGAGTGGGCTGGAGGATGGTGGGTGCGGTGTTCGCCCTTCGATTTCCCTCAGGACGAACGGGAGGGGGAGGGACGAGCCCAGGACGAACGGGAGGGTTGGGAGGTGCGGGACGAACGGACGGAGTCGTGGGTTCGGGGCGAACGGGGGGGTCGGGGGGCGCGGTACTGGGGACGGGTCGGTTAGGTTGGGTCATGGGGCGGTGGTCCCGGGGCCCCAATTTAGGGAGATGTTAACGAGGGCTGGGTCGAGGGCTTGGACGTCGGTCTGGCCGCAGAAGGCCATGCAGCGGTCGAGTTCGGTGCGGAGGGTCTCGAAGACGCCGTGGACTCCGTCTGCGCCGTCTACGGCGAGGCCCCAGAAAAGGGGGCGGCCGATGCCGACGGCTCGTGCGCCGAGGGCCAGAGCCTTGACGACGTCGCTGCCGCGGCGGATGCCGGAGTCGACGTAGACCTCGGCGCGTCCGGCGGCGGCCTGGACGATTTCGGGGAGCATTTCGATGGCGCCCATGGTGCCGTCCATCTGGCGTCCGCCGTGGGTGGAGACGAGGATGGCGTCGACGCCGTGCTCGACAGCCAAGTTAGCGTCCTCGGCGGTGGCGATACCTTTGAGCACCAGGGGAAGGTTAGAGAGGGAGCGGAAACGTTCGAGTTCGCCCCAGGTTATGGGCGGGGACGTGGCGTCGTCCCAGACATGGGACTCGTCGAGAAAGGCGGCGGTCTGGGCATCGGGGACGCCGCGGAAGTTGCCGAGGGGGAAGGGGCGCTGGTAGTTGTTGCGGACGTCGCGTTCCTTGGGGCTGGCGACGGGGGTGTCGACGGTGAGGCAGATGGCCTGAAATCCGGCGTCCTCGGCCCGGCGGACGAGCATCTCGCTGATGTCCCAGCCTCGTTGGTAGGTCTGGAACCAGAGGGGGCCGGAAGCGGCCTGGGCGACCTCTTCCATGCTGTAGGCGGAGGAGTTGGCGAGAATCATGAGCGCGCCGGACATGCCAGCGCCGCGGGCGGTGGCCAATTCGCCGTCGGGGTGGGCGTTCTTGTGCATCCCGGCGGGGCAGGCAAATACGGGGAGGCTGACGGGCTGGCCGAGTAGGGTGGTGGCGAGGGAGCGCTTCGAGATGTCGCGGAGAAAGCGGGGGCGGAGGGTTAGGTCTTCGAAGGCGGTGCGGTTGCGGCGGGTGGTTATTTCGTCCATGGCGCCGGCGTCGATGAAGTCCCAGACGGCGCCGGGAAGGACCTGCTTGGCGCGGGCTTCGTAGTCGTAGAGATTGACGGGGTCCATGCGCATGGGCGCCTCCAGCGGCAGGTATCGGTAGGCGGGCCGCCGCGTGGGGTGTTGAGGGGCGGCGGGCAGGGCGCTACCTACTCTAACCGCGGGGCGCGGCGGTGGCAAGGGGGGTGGTCAGTCGACGTCGGGGCGGTACTCAAAGTTGGGGAAGAGGTTGCTCAGGAGATGCCCGGGCAGTGGGCCTTCGCCCGACGAATCGCAGCTATCGAGGTAGCGGACGACGGCGGAGAAGGTAGGGAGATGGAAGCCGGCCCCGGCGACGCGCAGGGCGAAGGACTGGGCAGAGGGGGTGGGGCGCTTGTCGGACTTGGCACGGGCCCAGTCGATGCAGAAGTCGCAGCAGAGGTTCTGCAACACGAGGTGGGCGTAGGGGAGGGCCATTTTGCGGCGCAGGCAGTTGACGCGGTTTTGGAGGGAGGAGACGCTCATGGATGACCTACCCGGCCGGGGATTGGGATGGGGTATTCATGGTCAGTAGTTGGAGCGGCGGGGCTTGGCGTGGTCGGCCCATAGGGGCAGGGAGGTCTCGAGAGCTTGGATTTGGTCCTTGAGGTCCTGGATATCGCCGACTTTGCCGGAGTATTCGAGGATGGTGCGGATGGCTTTGAGGCGCATCTCCAGGTTGGGAACCTGCAGGTATTCGACGAGGCCTGCGACGGCCTGGAGACTGAGGTCCTGGAGGCAGCCCTTGGCGAGTTCGGCGCGCTGGCGTTGCAGCTCGGCAAGCTGGTCTCGGAAGTCGGGGTCCTGGAGCCAGCGGGTGAGGGTGCGGCGGTTAATGCCGACGGCGCGCGCGGCCTGGGATATGGAGGGAGAGGAAGCGAGGATGGGGAGTACGGACTGCTGGCGGGCGGCTACGGACGGTTTCTTGCCAACTGGGACATCTTGAGACATTTTGGGACATCGGGGCCTCAGTGGCCGTTGATAGGTTTGGGCAACGAATTTTGGCTGCCTGTAGATATGGTAGGGGGTGGGTTGGGGGAGGCGCAAGGGGGGAAATGACAGTAGTTTTGGGGGGCAGACCGAAGAAGAGGTTCTGGGATCGCTTACGGTTCTGCACCTAGACCGTTAGTGGCGATGTTAGTTACGGAGTGAACACCCCTCTGTTGGCCTGTTGTACTAATATCGGCGTTAGAGGTCTTCAGAAAAATAGTTCTCATCCACCTTCTTCACAGAGTAGGTGGTTTCGGTTACAACGCCAACATCATATTCAATCATCAAACGAGAGAGCTCAGCACCAGGGATAAGGCGTATGAATTGAGGTCCGGCAGAGATCCGGGCGGCTGTCTCCCGCGCTTTTGGGCCGAAGTTGGAAGTAGTAATGAAGACGCCCCTGCTAGCGCCTTTGGCTTGCAGGCTGCCGGAGAAGTTGCGTATCTCGGGTTCACCAACGTCGGACTGCCAGCGTTTAGCCTGGATATAGACTTTTTCTAATCCAAGCCGGTCTTGGTGAATTATCCCGTCGATTCCGCCATCTCCTGGTCGCCCTTCTACCTCACCTTTTCCATAACCCATCTTCTCAAGTAGGCGGACCATCAATCGTTCAAACTGATCAGGTGACACGTTTCGAACGTTATCCAGTAGTTCGTCTATCAGTTTGTCGTTCAGTTCGGCATGAAGGGCCGCCACCTGTTCGTCGGGCGTAACACCATTTGCCTCGCCGAGTTGCCCGGTTTCCTCAACAGTTCGATGAGTTTCTTGAGTGTTTGCGTCAATCAAGGCTTGCAGTTGGGCGGCTCTGATGTCCCCGGACTGGCTCGCGAGAATCTTGAGCCCAGACTCAGTCATTAGAAAGCGAGCTTTTGACGGTGATTTTAACAACCCTGCACGTCTCAAGTACGACACTGCCCAATATACGCGATTGGTGAATCTACTTTGACCTGACGGTACTCTTTCCGCCAAGTCTGTGTCATCAAGCGAGAACCGCTGTATAAGCGCGCCCTTGATTTGCTGGAGAGAAATTATCTCATCGTCTGCTTCCCTCGTGATTTCTAGGATTGGACGATGCAAATCTTGCTGGGATGGAACGGCCATGGTCAGTGCTCCTGTTCCAGTGAAATGGGGCCACAACAAATATTGGGCAATGATAGCATTTCCACGGAGAGAGGGGGTGCGGCCCACAAATCCCCAGCCCGTCCGTTCCCCCTTCGATTTCCCTCAGGACGAACGGACGGGCTCGTCTCGGGCCAGGCAGCGGGCTTGTGGTGCTGGGGGGAATGATAGGTTGGGGGGTAGGACCTGGGTGGTAGGGGGATTTTAGATTCCCGTCTGCACGGGAATGACGGGTGGATGTGCGGAGTGTGCGCGGTGGCATGACCTAGGTGGTAGGCAGGGATTTGAGACTCCTCGGCTTCGCTCGAAATGACAGTTGGGGCAGGGGGTTCAAACGCGCCCATCGGCCGGCTGGCACCCAGGGTTCTTAGATTCTTCGACTGCGCTCGGAATGACAGTTGGGGCGGGGGGTTCAAACGCGTCCATCGGCTGGCTGGCACCCAGGGTTTTAAGATTCCTCGACTGCGCTCGGAATGACAGTTGGGGCGGGGGTCAAACGCGCCCATCGGCTGGCTGGCAGCCAGGGATGTGAGATTCCTCGGCTTCGCTCGGAATTGTATGTGTTAGCTAATTCATTGACAGATTTTGCAAGGTTTGCAGTGGAGTGTTGCCTCCAAGGCCCTGGTGGGGTCTCTCGGTGTTGTAGTAGAGGAGGTACTGCATCAGTTCATCCCTCAGCTCGTCCAAGGACTCGAAGGTGGTCCCTTCCAAGAGGTCTTCGTTGAGGGTCCGCCAGAAGCGCTCGACCTTGCCATTGGTCTGGGGTCTGTAGGGCCTGGTGTAGCGGTGCTTGATCCCCAGCTCCATTAGCATCCTCTCGAAGGGATGCTGCTCCTTACTCTTGTGGGTGGCCACCTCAGGGCCATTGTCGGTGAGTATGGCCTCAAAGCGCACCCCGTACTCGGCATTCAGCAAGTTGATGCTCTTTAGGGCGGCGAACATCACGCTCAGGCTCTTTATGTCCTCCACCACCTCCGCCCAGGCCAGGCGGGTGCAGGAGTCCAGCAGAGACACCAGGTAGTAGCGCTGTCTGGCGCCCAGGATCAGGTCCTTGCTCAGATGGTGGCAGTCCAGATGCCCCAACTCTCCTGCCCTGGCCTTGATGATCCTTCTTTTGGACTGTTCCATGGGTTTGGTCAACTTGTTCAGGTTATGACGCCGGCTGATAGCGTAGATGGTGGATGGCGCAGGAGTGCGGGACTTCAGTACCGGCTGGAGTATCGCATATATCTCATACCGATTTATACCTTTACGCCTTAGCTCCAGCACCTTCTCCTCTATGAAAGGCAGCGTGCGGCGGCTCTTCCACCTGGGGCCGCGCTTGAGAGGCAGTAGAGCTAGGTCACTACCATCTTGCTTGTAGCGGTTGTAATACTTGGCAAAGGTCTGTCGGTTGGTGCCGTGGAAGTTGTAGAAGTCCTGGACGAAGCGGAACCTGGGGTGTTCCTTCGCCTTGACTTGTTGGTACTCCCGGATGAGAAACCGCCACTTCTGGACATAGTTTCGTTCCACTGTACGGTCATTGCTGTTGTTACGCATCCTCGCCTCCAGAATAGCTATTTGTCCCATGCTATTCTGTCAACGAATTATCTGACATCTACAGGAATGACACTTCCGGGAATGAGGGGTTGAGGGAGGAGTAGGTTACTGGGCGGTGAGGCCGCCGTCTACGGCCATGGCCAGGCCGGTGACGAAGGATGCCGCGTCGGAGCAGAGCCAGGTTACGGATTCGGCTATTTCTTCCGGAGTGCCCAGCCGGCCGATGGGTTGGCGGGACGGAATATCAGCCTCGGAATCCTGATCCCGGTCGGTGAGGAGGCGGCCCATCAAGGGCGTGTCGGTCATGCCGGGACAGACGGCGTTGACCCGGATGCCGTCCAGGGCGTATTCCAGCGCGGCGGTCTTGGTGAGTCCCGCCACGGCGTGCTTGCTGGCGACATAGGCCGCCATCCGCCTGGCACCGATGAACGCTGCTGCCGACCCGGTGTTGACGATGGCGCCGCCGCCCTGGTGCAACATTTGGGGAATTTCGTACTTCATGCAGAGCCACACACCGGTGAGGTTGATTTCGATGAGCCGGTCCCACTGGTCTTTCGGGTACTCGTGGACACGCCCGGTCATGTGGCCCTCTACGCCGGCGTTGTTGAAGGCACAGTCCAACCGTCCGTAAGCCGACACGACTTTCTCGACCAGCGCGGCCACATCGTCTGAGCGGGCCACATCGGCGCGGACGACAATTCCGTCGCCGCCGGCGGCCTCGATGGCGCTGAGAGTTTCCTCGGCGCCGTCGGCGTCGATGTCCGACACCACTACGGTAGCGCCCTCGCGGGACATGACCAGCGACGTAGCCCGGCCGATGCCCGACGCTGCGCCGGTGACCAGCGAAACCTTGCCTTCCAACATACCTGCCATCGTCTTTACTCCCTGATTAGCTGTCTATTCTTCGGTTAGGTGGGTGAAGCCGAACCGCGCGCTAATGTACCACGCGGCGGCGGTTGCGTCTCCGCTTGCGGCCACTGCCGGACCGGTAGCGGGAGATGCTGCGCGGGAACAAGGTCCCAACGAGAGCCTCAGGATGAGGGGGCGGGGTGTTGGCGGGAAGGCCACGATGTTGGTGGACAGGCGCTCTGGATTCCGGCTCGGGGGCCGGAATGACGGGTTGGTGACGATGGCGCTGGGTCACCGCGGCGGGTGCCGCCGGCTGTCCGCGCGCCCTTCGAGAGCCTCGGGGCGGGCCCTTTGAGAGCCTCAGGACAGGCTCGGGACGAACGGGTACCTCGTTGCGGGCTAGGGAATGGCTTGCCCTACCTGACCGGCTCAGTCCTGGACTTTGTACCATCTGCGATGTTTGGCCCGCAGGGGTCGGAACCGAATCGGCAAGCAATGGGGGTGCGGACTCCGGTCGATTCTTTTATGTCAAGTCGATTGACGTTATACTGCGGCGGGTCCAGGGAGGTTGGGCGGGACGGGGTTTCGTCCGGAATTTCCGGGGGCCGGTAGGAGGAATTGACCAATGGAATACCGCAAGCTGGGACCGACGGGGTTGACGACTTCAGTCTTGGGGTTTGGGTGTTTTGACTATACGAAGCCTAATCGTGAGCCCTGGGGCGAAGAGTACATTGGCCATATGATCGGCATGGTGAACCGGGCTATCGACTCGGGAATAACCTGCTTTCATACGGCTCCCCACTACGCATCGGGAGACTCGGAGATCATGCTGGGAAGGGCGCTGGGGGCTCGGCGCAAGGACGTGGTGGTGGTGACGATGTGCGGCCTAGGGTTCGAGGGATCGCAGGTGGGCAGGCCGGGCGGCCGGGACGGCAGAAGGGAGGCGATTCTGCCGCTGGTGGACCGGAGCCTGCAGCGGCTGCAGACGGACTACATAGACGTGCTGCAGGTGCATGCGCCGGACGTTTACACGCCCTTCGCGGAGACGATGGAGGCGATGGACTCGGCGGTTCGGGAAGGAAAGGTGCGGGCGATCGGAGTGTCGAACTTTACGCTGGAGCAGTTGAAAGAGTGCGAGGCGGCGAGGCGGGTGGACGTGGTGCAGTATGACTACAACATGCTGGACCGGCGGAGGGAACTGGACGTTTTTCCGTATTGCCGGGAGCGGGGCATCGGCGTGATGATCTGGGGGACGATGGGCTTCGGCATGCTGTCGGGCACCTGGGCCGCCGACACGAGGTTCGGAGGGGACGATTATCGGGACAGGGGCGGCAGCCCGGACTGGGAGGCGGGGATATTGGAACATGACCGCAGGGAACGGTACGTGAAGCTGGTGGAGGACTTGAAGCCAATCGCGGAGAACCGGGGGAAGACGATGGCGCAGTTGGCCATTCGGTGGGCATTGGCCTCGGGCGCGGTGGATTCGGCTTTGGTGGGGAGCTTGACGGTTGCGGAATTGGAAGAGAATCTGGGGTTTCTGGGCTGGGCGCTTTCGGGGGAGGATATGCGGAGGATAGACGAGGTGTTCGAGCGGCATGGGGTGGATGCTTATCCGAACCGGGAGTTGAACCCGTAGGGGTGTGGGGAAGCTCGTAGCAGAGCGGCGGCTGTCCGTTCCCCCTTCGAGAACCTCAGTACGAACGGACAGCCGAGGCCCAGGTTAGGATATGTGTTTGATGCGGGAGCGGGCGAGGTGCTGGCGGGAGGGCCACGATGTTGGTGGACAGGCGCTCTGGATTCCGGCTCGGGGGCCGGAATGACGGGTTGGGAGCGCTGGGCGCAGGGGAAGCACGGGTTGCTCGGTGGACGGGGTGATACCATAGGGTTATGAGGATGAATGGCGCGTTCGGGGTTTTGTGGTTGGTATGACCTTGACTGGGATTAGGGCGTTCAGAGTTTTTTGCCTGGCGCTGATTTTGCTGGCGGCGGCAGGGCCGTTGTTGGGCCGCGCGGCAGCGCAAGGAGAGGACCCGGGGGTGGTGGTTATCCGGGTGGATGGGACGATAAACGGGGTGAAGGAGCGGTTTATTTCCCGGGCGATAGGCAGAGCCGAAGAGGATGGAGCGGCGCTGCTGGTAGTGGAGTTGGACACGCCGGGGGGCCTCCTGGACTCGACGCGGAACATTGTGGAGGAGTTGCTGGGTTCCGCTGTGCCGGTGTCGGTCTATGTGTCGCCACAGGGGGCGCAGGCGGGGTCGGCGGGAACGTTCATCACTGCGGCGGCGCATTTCGCGGTGATGGCTCCGGGGACGAACATTGGGGCGGCGACGCCTGTTTCGGGCACGGGGGAGGACTTGGGAGATACGCTGGTGAGCAAGGTGGAGAACGATACTGCGGCGTTCATCCGCAGCATCGCACAGGAACGGGGGCGGAACGAGGATGCGCTGGAGAAGACAGTGAGGGAGGCGGCGTCGTTCAGCGCGATAGAGGCGGTGGACCTGAACGTGGTGGACTTCATAGCGGACGACCTGGAGGACCTGCTGGGGCAGCTCGACGGCCGGGTGGTGGAGACGAGTTCGGGGACACATACCCTGGAGACGGAGGGTCTGACGGAGCGGAGGCTGAACAAGAACCTGCTGGAGAATTTCCTGGAGTTTATTTCGGACCCCAACGTTTCGTTTATCTTGTTTTCGATAGGCGGATTGGGGATAGTCATAGAACTCTTCAATCCGGGGCTGATTGCACCAGGGGTGGTTGGCGTGATTGCGCTGCTGTTGGCGTTTGTGGCGTTCGGGAACCTGCCGGTGAGTTGGGCCGGTGTGGCTTTTTTGCTGCTGGCGTTCGCCCTAGCGGCGCTGGAGATAGTAGTGGCGGGATTCGGGGTGCTGGGAGTTGGGGCAATCGTGAGCTTCATAGTGGGTGCGGTGATACTGTTTGGGGGAGAACCGCCGACCATGCCAGAGACGGAGGTAAACCGCTGGCTGGTGGGAGGAGTATCGGGCGCCTTGGGGCTGACTTTGGGGTTCACGGTGTGGATGATCTACCAGTCGAGGCGGGGAGGCAGGACGCCGTTGAGCCCACCGCTGGAAGGCATGAATGGGACGGTGACGGCGACGCTGGCGCCCAGGGGGGCGGTGAGAGTGCGCAGCGAAACCTGGACAGCAATCAGCGAGGATGGTAACGTGATTAACGAGGGGGAAACGGTCGAAGTGCGCAAGGTTGACGGGCTGATATTGACCGTTGCCCGCTCCGAACAGGCAGAAGAGTAACGAAGCCCTTCAATCAGAACGAGGAGGACTGTATGTCGGCTGGAATAGTAATCGTTCAGCAATACCAGAGGATGGTGGTGCAGAGGTTCGGGACTTACGTGGGCCTGAGAAGGCCGGGGTTTCATTTCCTGATACCCATCGTCTACCACGGGACGAAGGTGGACCTGCGGGAGCGGGTTGCCAGAGTGCCGACCCAGAAGTACATCACCTCGGACAACGTGGTGGTGGACATGGACTTCGTCATCTACTACCGGGTGCTGGAAGGCATGGCCGAAAGGGCGGTGCTGGAGGTGCAGAACTTCGAGCTGGCGGTGGTGAACCTGGCCTTCGCAACTTTGCGTGCGGTGGTGGGCGCCACGACGCTGTCTGAAGCGCTGGCGGAACGGGAAAAGATCCGGGACCAACTGCAGGTGAGGATGGACGAAGTTACAGAGCGATGGGGGGTAAAGGTCTCGCAGGTGGAAATCAACGAAATCGACCCGCCTCCCGGAGTGAAGTCGGCCATGGAGCGGGAGAAGTCGGCCGAAGCCATAAAGACTGCTGAAATTACAGAGTCAGAAGGCCAGAGGCAGGCCCAAATCAACAGGGCCGAGGGTGAAAAGCAATCGGCGATACTGCAAGCCGAGGGGAAACGCCAGTCCGAGATTCTCCAAGCTGAGGGTGACCAGCAGGCGGCGATCCTGCGAGCGGAAGGTTTCAGCGGGGCGTTGGACCGGATCTACCAGGTGGCGAATACGGTGGACTCGAAGACCATGAGCCTGCAGTATTTCGACACGCTGAAGTCGCTGGGGGAGAGTCCTTCGACGAAGTGGATATTCCCGATGGAGTTCACGTCGATGCTGTCGCCGTTCCTGGGCATGGGGGGCCAGGGGCAAGGTGACGGCGGCGGGGACGGCAAGGAGCAGAGCGGCTGACATGGGCCTCCGCTGAAGAGTGGAGGTTTGGGATGATTGGGCCGGGCGGTCTTTCCAGGATGGGGAGGTCGCCCGGTTTCTTTATTTGAGGGGATGCCTTAGCGCAACGGCGGCTGACCGCGCGTCCTTCGATTTCCCCCTTCGAGAGCCTCAGGACAGGCTCTGGACGAACGGACAGCCTAGCTGGGTACTAGCGGACGCGGTGACGGCGGGGGACGAACGGTTGGGGCACCGCCGGAGGGAATGCTACGATGTTGGTGGGCAGGCGCTCTGGATTCCGGCTCGGGGGCCGGAATGACGGGTTGGGGGCTGGATAGACCTCCGACTGGCTGAGGACAGGCGGCGGCTGACCGTGCGCCCTTCGATTTCCCCCTTCGAGAGCCTCAGGACAGGCTCTGGACGAACGGTCAGCCTAGCTGGGTCCTGGCGGATGCGGTGAGGGCGGGGGAACGAACGGTTGGGGGGGGGCGCCGCAGGGGATGCCACGATGTTGGTGGGCAGGCGCTCTGGATTCCGGCTCGGGGGCGGCTGTTGTTCTCCCGCATGCATGCCGGCTGTCCGCTCCTCCTTCGAGAGCCTCAGGACGGGGTCAGGGCGAACGGTCAGCATAGTCTAGGCAGGGCAACGGGTTTGGTGCGGGGGTCGTTAGGGGTTGGGTTGGATGAGGCCGAGGTTGCCGTCGCGGCGCTGGTAGAGGACGTTGTGGGTACCGGTGTCGCTGTTGAGGAACATGAAGAATTGGTGGCCGAGAAGCTGCATCTGGAGAGCGGCTTCGTCGACGGTCATTGAGGGCATGTCGAAGCGCTTGACGCGGACGATGTCGCCGTCAGGGAGCGGGGCCAAGTCTTGTTCGGCGGAGTCCGGAGGCAGGTCCTCAGAAGTCGGCTCGACCGGTTGTGGCTGGGATCTACGCGGGCGTTCGCTGCGGTAGGTGCGGCCCTTGTAGCGTTCGATGAGGCGTGAGAGGACCTCTGCGGCGGAGTTGATGGCGGAGCGGGTGTTGGCGGCGCGCTGTTCGGAGCGGAGGATGGCGCCGTTGACATCGAGGGTGACCTGGGCGACGACGCGGTCTTTCTGGGCGCGGGTGGGTTCGGAGGCAAGCTCAACGACGGCGTTGGTAATGCTTGGCAGCTGGCGGCCGAGTTGCCCCAGCTTTTGGGAAGCGTGGTTGCGGACCTGATCGTTTAGTTCCAGGTTTTTGGCTAATATCTGGAGTTCCAATGCCGCGAGCCTCCTGAGTATCTATTCTAAACTATTGTCTAAACGATTGTAGCCGCGCTTGAACCGGGATTGCATCGCTGCGCGGGCGGCCGCGCGACTGCGGTGGCGGCCGTAGGGGCATGGGACAAGGGTTGCGATGATTCGCGGGGACGGATCAGTGGGGCAATTTGGGCAGGACGAGGGTGCCCTCTTCCGGAGATCCCAGGACGTCGGTGGCGTCCTGGGCATGGAGCACACCGGTGTAGGCGTTGAGGACAGCGTCGCAGCCGTTGCGGTCGAGGCCGTCGAGGTGGGGGCTGAGACCGTTGACCAGGGGAGTGAGGTGGCTCTTCATAAAGGCTACGCTGGCGGCGCTGTTCTTTGGGGGGACTTTGTCGCCGAACAGGATTACTTTGGTAGCGTGGGGATAGGTCTCGTGGACCTTAAAGCCGGCCTGGCGCAGGCGGCGGCTGAGGGCGATGCCCCGGTAAACGAGGCTGCGGATGATGGAACCCTTGCCGGTGAAGAAGCAGCTAATTCCCATACGGGAGAGTTCGAGTTCCAGGAGGCGCCCCTTGCGGCGGGGGGCGCCGTTGCAGCAGGAGCAGGAGGTCTCAAGGCAATGAATGCCGGTGGGGAGGCCAAGGGGGGCTCCGATGGTTATCATTTCGGGCTGGTGGGCCTCCGCAAGTTCGAGAAGCTCGTCGTCGTGCCTGAATGAGGACATGAAGAGGACGGACGACTCGCGGTCCAAAGCGACGGCGGTGCTAGGATGCTTAGAGGAAGCCCTGAGATCGACGCCTAGAATAACCATAATATTTCTCCAGCCAACAAAGGGGCGGTGTGATGGGATTGAAGGTGAGCACCAAGTGACGGGGGCTTGAAGGGATGCGGAGGCGCTTACCGGAGAGTAGTACTACGGGCGCTAGTCGGGCCCGGCAGAGAGGGGCGTGATCCAGTCCGCCTGAGTACGGCGGGAGTCGAGCAACCGGAGTGCGGCGGAAAAGGGCTCGGCTTTGCCCTCGGCCACCTCGGTCAAGGCAGTAATGAGGGCGGGGTCGCTTTTGACGTGTTCCCTAAAGCGGCGAGCCATTTCATCCTCCACCGTCTCAAGAAATTCCCTTTGCCGCCGCTGAGCGCGACGCTGGGGCAGGAGCGCCGTCGAAGTCAGGTAGTTGCGGTGCTCTTGGATTTTGTCCCAAAGATCGTGGATACCCTGGCCGGAATGGGCTGCGGTGAGCAGCACTGGCGGGACCCAGTCGGGCTGATCCGGAGCCAATTGAAGTGAGCTGGTGACGGCAGCCGCCATCTGTGCGGCGCCATCCAGATCGGCTTTGTTGACCACGAATATGTCGGCGATTTCCATGACGCCGGCTTTGAGGGCCTGGATAGCGTCGCCGGACTCTGGCATGAGGGCGAGCAAGACGGTATCGGCAACGTCGCTGATAGCCAACTCTGACTGGCCGACGCCCACGGTCTCGACAAGGATGACGTCGGATCCGGAGGCGTCGAGGAGACGTATGACGGCTTTGACGATCCTGGGGAGTCCGCCTGCCTGTCCTCTGGAAGCAACACTGCGAATGAATACCCCCGAATCCAAATAATGACGCTGCATCCGAATGCGGTCGCCGAGGAACGCCCCGCCACTGTGCGGGCTGGTTGGATCAACGCCGATCACGGCGGCGGTCAACCCCTGGGAGCGCAGGCGCTCGGTAAGCCGGTCAACGATGGTGCTCTTTCCAGCGCCGGGAGGTCCAGTGATGCCGATTACGCAGGCCCGACCGGTGTAAGGGTCTATCGATTCAAGAATTCCCGCTGCTTGGAGGTCTCCTTTTTCCAGGAGGGTGATGAGCCTGGAAAGGGTCCGGCGGTCGCCGGACAAGAGCCTCTGGGCAGGTTCCTCCATGAAGTAAGGGCTCCAGGTCCCGGTGGTGTGGGAAAGTGCACCCGTTGTGATTGTCGGAATTTACCACCCTGGGATAGGGGAGTCAAGAGAATTTGGAGATAGATTATGTAATGTAAATCGGGCGTATCACCGGGGATGATTGATGTTAATTCATGGCAATTCTGTTGATATGTGCAAGTATTGTTCACAAATAGGCGACAAAGATAGTAATGTCGGAATGATGCGTGGGATATTGATTTTTGACGGTTTGGTTGGGATTAGGGCATTTGCGCAACGGCGGCTGTCCGTGCGCCCTTCGATTTCGCCCTTCGAGGACCTCAGGACAGGCTCTGGACGAACGGATAGCCTGGGTGCGGGGGAGTTTTAGATTCCTCTCTCAGCTGCGCTGCGCTCGGAATGACATGTTGGCGGTGGGAGCCAGGGTCGGGCCTGGGAGGTGGGTTAGTGGTGGGAGTGCTCGTTTTCTACGCCTTGGGCGGTAGAGGCGAGGAGGAGATCGGGACGGTTGCCCCAGCGCTTGAGGAAGCGGCCGAAGTTCTTGCGGCTAAGTTCGTCGCGCTGATTTTCTTCCAATTCGGCCCACTGGCGGTGCTGGTGGCGGACCAAGGGCAGGGTGTCGTCGGCTACGATGCGGAAGCCTTTGTCCTTGAATTGGAATGAGTAGTCGATGTCGAGGTTGCGGTAGAAACGGAAGGCTTCGCGCATGAGGCCGACGGTGTTGACACATTCCCGGCGGAAGGCCATGCAATAGGCCTGCATGGCGTCGGCATCGCCCTTGGCGACCTCTTCGTGGAAGTGCTGGAGGTCGTTGGTGGTGAGGCCGTAGGGGCCGAATATTCCAACGGATGGGTCGGCCAGTTGCCGGGCGATAGGATCGAGAATGGCGTCGACTACTTCTATTGAACTGTCGAGGATGACGATGCGGTGGCCGAGGCTTTGCTTTAGGCCGATGTTCTTACCGGCGGCGTCGCCTAGGTTGTGGTCGCAGTGGATGACCCGCATGGACGGGTGGGAAAGGCGGAAGTCTTCAAGCCACTGGCCGGCGCCGTTGCCGTTATCAACGGCGATGATCTCCACAGAGTGGCCATGGGAGTGGTTGACGACGCTGTTCAGGCACCGGTCCAGGTCGTCGACGTAGCCGTGGGCGTTGAGGATGAAGGTGAAGTCGTATTGGGAAGGTAGGTGGAGGAAGGACGGGACTTCGCGAGAGGAGGAGAAGGTGGGCCAGGGTTGGCGGGTGCGTTCGAATGCGGTCTTGGGGCGGACCTGGCTATCGGAGGGGGTGTCCTCGAGGACATAGCCCCGAGAGTCGAGGTCGGACCGGATTTGGTCGGCGGCCGGATACTGGGCCTGGCAGCGGAGGCCGGTGCGGCGCTGGACTGCGGAGGCGACGGGTTGGGGGAGGTCGTAAGCCGCGGGTACGGAGTCGAGCTGCAAACCAAAGGCGCGGTCGAAGTCGAGGAGGAGGGAAAGCTTGGCCTGGCCGGGCAGTTGCGAGGCACAGAGCCGCCAGGCGATGGCGAGGGCGCGGGGGAGGTTGAGGTCGTCGTGGGCGGCCGACCAAAAGGCGTCGCACCACTGTTGGGTCTCCGCAGGAAGCGAGGAGATGGTAGGCAGGCGCTTCCACAGCCAGATACGGTGGCGAAGGCCGGTGAGGGCCTTTTCGGCAGAGCGGAGGGCGTTGAAGGTGAAGTTCATGCGGTGGCGGTACCGGACGGTGAGGCAGAGGTAGCGGAAAGCAAGGGGGTCGAAGCCGCGTGAGACGAGGTCGTCTATAAGGAAGACGTTTCCGGAGGACTTGGCCATCTTGGCGCCGTCGACGAGGAGGTGCTGGGCGTGGACCCAATAATTGACGTGGGAAGAGCCGAAGGCGGCCTCACTCTGGGCGATTTCGTCTTCATGGTGGGGAAAGATGTTGTCGACGCCTCCGGTGTGGATATCGAAGCGCGTACCGAGGTATTTCTCAGCCATAGCGGAACATTCGATGTGCCAGCCGGGGAAGCCCGGGCCCCAGGGACTGTCCCACTTGAGGTCGCGGCCGGGCTCGGCCGCCTTCCAGAGGGTGAAATCGCGAGGGTCGCGCTTGAGGGGGTCGGCCTCGGCGCGAACTCCTTCAAGGAGGTCGGCGCCGGTATTGCGGGAGAGCTTGCCGTAGTCTGGGAAGGAGCTTACGTCGAAGTAGACGTTGCCACCGGCCTGGTAGGCGCGGCCTTCGTCGAGCAACTTGGCGACGATGGAGAGCATCTCCGGAACGTGCTGGGTGGCCCAAGGGAATTCGTGGGCGGGGAGGATGTTGAGGCGGGCCTCGTCGTTATGGAAGCGGTCGGCATAGTACCGGGTGAGTTCGGATACGGGGCGGCCCTCTTCAAGGGCGGCGAGAACTACCTTGTCACCGCCGGACTCGACCAGGTCCTGGCGCATGTGGCCGACGTCGGTGATGTTCTTGACGTGGCGGACATCGAGGCCGTCTGCCTGGAGGACGCGGCGAATCCAGTCGGCGAGGAGGTAGGTCCGGAGGTTGCCCAGGTGGGCGTCACGGTAAACAGTGGGCCCGCAGGTGTACATGCGGACCAGGCCAGGCTGGATGGGTTGTACCTGTTCAGTGGACTTGGTGAGGGTGTTGTAGATGCGTAGCAACCCGGTCTCCCGGCGGCGGCTATAGGGCAGTTTAACACGGACGTGGCTGGTGTGCACCCGGTGGGGGTGGGTGGTTGGGCAAACTGAGGGCGGGCGGGCCGCCTAGCTGTAGGCTATGTAACGGCTTGCGTGCGGGGGATTGAGATTCCTCGGCTACGCTCGGAATTGTAGATGTCAGATAATTCGTTGACAGAATAGCATGGGACAAATAGCTATTCTGGAGGCGAGGATGCGTAACAACAGCAATGACCGTACAGTGGAACGAAACTATGTCCAGAAGTGGCGGTTTCTCATCCGGGAGTACCAACAAGTCAAGGCGAAGGAACACCCCAGGTTCCGCTTCGTCCAGGACTTCTACAACTTCCACGGCACCAACCGACAGACCTTTGCCAAGTATTACAACCGCTACAAGCAAGATGGTAGTGACCTAGCTCTACTGCCTCTCAAGCGCGGCCCCAGGTGGAAGAGCCGCCGCACGCTGCCTTTCATAGAGGAGAAGGTGCTGGAGCTAAGGCGTAAAGGTATAAATCGGTATGAGATATATGCGATACTCCAGCCGGTACTGAAGTCCCGCACTCCTGCGCCATCCACCATCTACGCTATCAGCCGGCGTCATAACCTGAACAAGTTGACCAAACCCATGGAACAGTCCAAAAGAAGGATCATCAAGGCCAGGGCAGGAGAGTTGGGGCATCTGGACTGCCACCATCTGAGCAAGGACCTGATCCTGGGCGCCAGACAGCGCTACTACCTGGTGTCTCTGCTGGACTCCTGCACCCGCCTGGCCTGGGCGGAGGTGGTGGAGGACATAAAGAGCCTGAGCGTGATGTTCGCCGCCCTAAAGAGCATCAACTTGCTGAATGCCGAGTACGGGGTGCGCTTTGAGGCCATACTCACCGACAATGGGCCTGAGGTGGCCACCCACAAGAGTAAGGACCAGCATCCCTTCGAGAGGATGCTAATGGAGCTGGGGATCAAGCACCGCTACACCAGGCCCTACAGACCCCAGACCAATGGCAAGGTCGAGCGCTTCTGGAGAACCCTCAATGAGGACCTCTTGGAAGGGACCACCTTCGAGTCCTTGGACGAGCTGAGGGATGAACTGATGCAGTACCTCCTCTACTACAACACCGAGAGACCCCACCAGGGCCTTGGAGGCAACACTCCACTGCAAACCTTGCAAAATCTGTCAATGAATTAGCTAACACATACAGGAATGACATGTTAGGGGCGGCCAGGAGGGTTGGCGGCGGGGATTTGGGAGGGGTAAAATCAAGTAGGAACTGAGTTTGACGAGGGTATAAGGGAACCGGCAAGGATGCCGGGCAATTCGCGAAGGTTTTCGAGGGGTAGCTATGCCAGTATACGAATATTATTGCGATAGCTGTGAGAGCGAGTACGAACTGATGCGTCCGATCTCAAACATGGACGACCCGGCGCCGTGCCCGCAGTGCGACAAGCCCGGGGAGAGGCTGCTGTCGTACTTTGCTTTCAAGACGAATACGTATGGCGACCCAAAGTTGAAGCCGCCGAAGCACAGCCCGCTCAGGGCACACAACAAAGACCAGAAGTGAGGGGCGTGGGCTGCGCCGGGCTGAGGTGGTGAATAGCCGGGAACACGGGTAAAGCGAGGCGCCGGATAGCGGCGGGGCATGGGGTGCAGGGCCAATTTACCTCCGTTAGTTCACCCTTCGAGAGCCTCTTAGAGAACCTCAGGACAGACCCCGGCTGTCGGTTCCCCCTTCGAGAACCTCAGGACGAACGGACGGCCTAGTTCTCTGGCCGGGCTATGGTCTTCGTGCGGTCGACGGACGGACTAGCCCTAGGCCGTGAAGTAGGCTTCGTGCGGCGGCGCAGGGGGTGGGGGCTCCGGGCGGCTCGTGGGGTTAGCCTGAGCCGGTGAACCGGATGATCAGCGGGACCAGGACGGCGGTGACGGCCAGGGTTGCAATTACGCCGGTAAAGAGAAGGTAGCGGACGCCGTAGTTGGACATGAGGGCAGGGTCGTAATACTTGTCGGCCTGGTTGTCGCGGTACATGGCGACCAGGCCATCCAGCAAAGTGCGGCGGGTGCGCCGGCCCAAGACCAATGCGGTGACCGCGACGATGTTGAGCAGCACCGTGACGACGGCCAGTACGGCCAGCACCAGGTCGTAGGTAGTGGCAGGGTCCTCGTTGACCGCGGCGGAGGCCACGGCGGAGTTGACCCCCAAGACGATCAGGTTGAAGACGATGGCGGTGAGCACGAAGATGGTGTCGGTGCGGCTGCTTTCACCGAGTTCTTTTACGATGTGTTCGTGGACTTTGTCGTACATTAACATTCCCCACTCTTGAAAATCTCACACAGCCGGTCAACGGTCGGCTTGTCCATGGGGACTCTCCCGTAGCGGCTGTGGGTTGGGTGGAGGCGAATCATCCCGGGGTTTACTTTACACCTAGACTAAGGCCCAGGGTAATAGTCCCCTGTACGGGGAGTAGGTATGATTTCGTACGCAACGAGAACGCACAAAAGCATTCCAACGACAAATACCAGGTCGAGGAATTTGTACATCTTCGTCCATCGTTCCTTGTTGAGAATTCGGACACCCTCGAGGACCAGCAAGAGAATAGCAAAGACCACAAAGAAGAAGAGGGCAGCGATTGCTGTGAGTAACGCCAGCCCGTCAACTCCAGTAAGGAGAATCATCTCAGCCAGCGAGGAATTAAACGTCTTCCGACCACTACTGAGGAAAGTCGGAATCCCAACCGATATCCCTGCGGTCCAGCGTCAACTGGATGCCCCCCTCGTTTCGGCGGAGTCAGCGTTGCAGGTAAGGCAGGTGCAGACGGACCGCAGAAATTCGTAGGTGTAGATTCCGGTGTAGTGGGCATCGCTCCAGAGAAATTGCAGGCCGTAGTTGCCGACTTGCATGTGGTCGACGGCCTTGACGTCCTGGGGCACGGTCTCAGGGTCCAAAGTGGGCCGTCCGGTGATCTCGTTGATGCAGTTGGCGCACTGACACTTGAGGCGGAGGTAGCGGTGGGGGTAGACGCCGGTGTGGCCGTCGTCCCATTGGACGCGGATTGCCTGGTCGTCAATGCGGACTTGGGACGGAAGTACTGGCTGCTGCATTCTTCTCTTGGGTCGGTGGGTTTTTGCTGGACAAGCTTACCACGGACTGGGGGGTTGTGTCCCAAGGCGTTGGGGCGTCTTGACGGGCGCGGGACGGACGGAATTAGATTCCAGAGAATGACGGTTTGGGGACCTGAGCACGACGGCGGCTGTTCATTCGCCCTTCGATTTCCCTCAGGACCAACGGACAGCCTGTCCGCAGGCTATGCTTTGGCCTGTGAGCGAGGGGGTGGCGAGTTGGGGGAGCACGGTGGAGGGGCATCCGAGTGTTCTTTAGGGTATGGATTTTAGATTCCTCGGCTTCGCCCTCGGAATGACAGGTTGGGGGCGTGGGAGTGAAGGTGTTGGGGTGGCTTAGGCGGAGATGGTGCCCTTGGTGCTGGGGACCTGGCCGGGAGCGCGAGGGTCGGGCTCGACGGCGTGGCGCAGGGCTTTGGCCAGGGCCTTGCAGAGGGCTTCGGCCTTGTGGTGGGGGCTAACGCCGGCCAGGACCTTGGCGTGGAGGTTGATCTTGCCCTCGATGGCAAAGGACTCGAGGAAATGGGCTATGAGGTCTCCGGAGAGGGTTTCGACGGTTGCGCCGTCCAGGGTGGTGTCGATCTCGGCGTAGGAACGGCCGCTGCAGTCCACGGCAACGAGGGCGAGGGCTTCGTCCAATGGGACTATGGCGTGACCCATGCGCCGGATGCCCCGGGCGTCGCCCAGGGCTTGGCGAAAGGCCCTCCCAAGGGATATGCCTACGTCTTCGACAAGGTGGTGCCAGCCGGTCTGGACGTCGCCCTTGGCGTGGAGGGTTATGTCAATCAGGCCGTGGCGAGCGACCTGGCTGACCATGTGATCCAGGAAGCCGTTGCCGGTGTCGACGTCGTGGGAGCCCTGGCCGTCGAGGTCTATAGTGACGTTGACGGAGGTCTCGCCGGTCTTGCGTTCAATGGAGGCGGAGCGGGGTGACTGGGGGTCTTGCTGGTTTTGGGTCATGATTTCACCAGGTTGGAGAGGGCTGAGACTACGGCGTCGGTTTCATTGGGGAAGCCGATGCTGGCGCGGAGGTGGTCCTTAAGCCGCGGGGAGTCGTAGTTGCGGAGGAAGATGCCGCGGCGGCAGAGGCCGTCGTAAATCTCCTTGCCCCGACCGTCGGGGAGTTGAATAAGGATGAAGTTGGCCTGGGAAGGCCAGGCCTTTATTCCGGGTACGTCGTTAAGAAGGCTGGTCATGCGGTCGCGTTCGGCGACCATTTCGCCGACGCGTTCCATGAGAACGGGCCGGTCCTCCAGGGAGGCAATCAGAGCGACCTCGGCGGCCTGGGTGACGTTGTAGGGCGGCTTGACGCTGAACATGGTGAGGGCGATTTCTGGGTGCATGACGCCAAAGCCGACGCGGAGTCCGGCGAGTCCGGCCCACTTGCTGAAGGAGCGGATGACCACGAGATTGGGGTGGTCATCAAGAAGGGGAAGAAAAGTGACCCCGCAAAACTCGTAGTAGGCTTCGTCCATGACGACCAAGAGTCCGGTGTCAAGGAGGGAGCGGACGTGGGCCTCGGAGGCGAGGTTGCCTGTGGGGTTATTGGGAGAAGGAACGAAGAATCCCTTGGTCTTGGGTGTGACGGCTTGGAGCATGGCCGCAATATCGAGGTCAAAGTTGTGATCGAGGGGAACAGAGACGGCCCGGCCGCCGTTAATGGCGGCGGAGACGGAGTACATTCCAAAGGTGGGTGAGGGGATGACGACGTTTTCTCCTGGGCCGATGAACATGCGCATGAGCAGGTCGATGATCTCGTCGCTGCCGTTACCGACGACGATGCGGTCCGGGGGAAAGCCCACGTAGTCTGAGAGGACTTGCCGGAGTTTCTGCTGGTCCTGGTCGGGGTAGTGGTTGTAGTTCTGGAAAGCGCCAAGGGCTTTGGCGGCCTTAGGAGAGGGGCCGAAGGGGTTTTCGTTGCCGTTGAGGCGTATGACCTGGTCGGCGGAGACGCCGGACAGGGAAACCATGGAGTCCATGGAGGCGACGCCCTGATACCGCTCGAGGCCTCGGATGTGGGGAACCAGCAGCTTGTTAAGGTCGACGGCGGTCTTCACGGCGCGTCACTCCGACGCCGGCGAGCCGAGGCGGTCCAATCTTACCTGGACGGCTCCGGCGTGAGCGCTGAGGCCCTCGGTCTCGGCAATGTGAACGGCGGCAGGGCCCAGACGCCGAAAGTCGTCTGGACTGAGGCCTACGACGGGCATGGTGCGGAGGAACTGGTTTACGCCGAGGGCCGAACTAAAGCGAGCGGTGCCGCCGGTGGGCATGACGTGGCTGGGGCCGGCGATGTAGTCGCCCATGACCTCTGGGGAGTACATGCCGAGGAAGAGGCCTCCGGCATGCTTGACGCGCTGGGCCCAGGGCCAGGGGTCCTGGAGCATCAGGCAGAGGTGTTCGGGGGCGATGCGGTCGGCCAGGTCGACGGCTTCTTCGATGTCGTCGACGATGATGACGAGGCCCTGGCGCTGGAGGGCTTCCAGGGCGACACCGGCGCTGGGCAGGGAGGCGATCTGGCGATCAAGCTCGGCCTCTATCTGTTGGACCAAAACGGTTGAGTCGGTAATCAGGATGGCGGTGGCCAGGGGGTCGTGCTCGGCCTGGCCGATGAGGTCGGCGGCGCAGTAGGCGGGGTCGGCGCTGTCGTCGGCGATGACGATGGTCTCGGTGGGGCCAAATATGCCGTCGGTGCCGACGACGGACTGGACAAGCTGCTTGGCGTAGGCGACGAAGATGTTGCCGGGGCCGCAAATCTTGTCGACTTTGGGTACTGAGTCGGTGCCGTAGGCCATGGCGGCAATGGCTGGGACGCCACCGATTTGGTAGACGGAGTCAACGCCGGAGATTTGGGCGGCGGCCATGACTGCGGGATTGAGGGGCTGGCCGGCTTTACGAGGAGTGGTCAGGATGATTTCGCCCACTCCGGCAACGCGGGCGGGAATGGCGGTCATGAGCACGGTGGAAGGATAGGCGGCGGCACCGCCAGGGGCGTAGAGGCCGACGCGGTCGAGGGGACGGATGAGCTGGCCGAGGCCCTGGGATTCGTCCATGAAGTCTCGGGGCATGACGGACTTGTGGAAGTCCACGACGCGCTTGGCGGCAAGTTCCAGTGCTTGACGAACGTCCGGCGAAACCTGGGAAGCGGCGTCTGCGACCTGGTCTGGGCTGACCAAGGCGGTGTCCAGGTCCATGCCATCGAGGGCCTTGGCGTAGCGGCGGACGGCGGCGTCGCCTTCGCGACGGACGTCTTCAAGGATGGCGACGACAGACTGAGCAGGAGTGACGCCTGGGCCGAAGACCTGTCGGGTGCGCTCCAGGACGGAGTCGGGGAGGGATGACAGGTCGAGGGGGTCTACCCGGTCGAGAATCTGGGCGACATCCTGGCTGCCCTGGATTTGCCTAAGCTTCAATCTGGATAGTCCTTTTGGATAGTCCCTATGAGGGGATGGTCCTCATGGGACAGGGCAAAATTGTACGACCTGAGGATTATAGTCCTATGGGCGGCGGGTTGGCGAGAGGCAGGGAGGGCCAGTTGGCTAGGTTTGGGTATCGTCCCAGCGTTCGCGAACCTGGACGAGGGTCTCCTTGAGGGCTCCCTGGAAGTAGGCCTCGATGGCGACCTGGGGTATTTTACTGTAGACGCGGTCGAGGCTGGCGGGCATGTCTTCGACGAAGGCGGCGACGGTGTCCTGAACGGCCTGGTCGTCGCGGTACATGCGGTTGAGGGCGCGTTTCAGGCGGTCCCAGGTGAATTCCCAACTGAGGAAGCGCTGAACCCACTCGGACCATTGTGACAGGGTGTCGCGGTCTATGAATTCGACTTCCACGCCGACGGGGGCGTCGTCCCAGGACTGCCCGTTGCCGAGGAGCCGCCCCACTACAGGCAAGACGGTGCGGTCCATGTCCAGTTGGAGGGCCCGGTCATAGATGTGGCCCTGGAGTTCGGTATCGACCGCGGCGGGGCTGCCGGGCGGGGGGTCGAAATTGGGACGGAAGACGTTGGCAATCCAGGACTCGTCGGCGACCAGGTGGCTGACGTAGCCGACGAGGAAGGCGCGGGTGGCGGTGGACAGGCCGTTGGAGCCGGCGAGGCCGGGATGGAGCTTGAACATGGCGGAGGGGCCGGCGCCTACTTCTTCGGAGGAGAGGGGGGCGAAGTGGGTGCGCTCGCGGGGCCACTTGGTCATGGCGCGCACGTCGGGGGCCGTCGAGCCCAGGTAGAGGCTGGGGGCGTGGTCGTTGAGCCAACCCCAGTCGAGGCGGTCGGCGACGCACTTGGCCAGGTATATGTGCATGGGCAGGTTAGGCATGAGGCGCTGGGAGGGCCGTGCGGTGGTTCAAGGCCTCGGGTCGCCCTCAAAAAGGTTGTGGTAGGCCTGGGAGTGGCCGTCGAATAGATAGCTGACGCGGTAGGAGGCGATGTCGACGGCGCCGCAGTCGCGCAGGTGATCGACGGCTTCCAGGAGCTTTTCTTTTCTGACCAGGAGGCTGACGCTGTGCCAGTCCTGCTCCTGGATGTTGTAAACCCTGGCAACGGTAGGGCCGCGCAGGCCGGAGACGTCGGGGCGGGCGAGGATGGCGGCGCTGACCTCGGCGGCTGAAGCACCCCGGACGTTGGCGGTTAGGCGGTAGAAGGGGCCAGCCTGGAGGTGGGCTTCCATGAGTTCGAGCATGGAGCGGGCAACCTGGAGGGTGTCGGGGTTGCGTGTCAGGGCGGCGGTATTGCCGATGAGGCAGGCCTGGGAGGCGAGGATGGTGCCTTCTTCCAGGGGTTTGAGGCGATTTTCGCGCAGGGTTGCGCCGGTGGCGGTGATATCGGCGATGAGGTCGGCGTAACCGGCGGCGGGAGCGGCCTCGAGGGAGCCGGAGGCCGGGACGAGGGTAAAGTAGTTGATACCCCTGTCGAAGAGATAGCGGCGGAGGAGGCGGGGGTATTTGTTGGCAATGCGCAATTGCTTGCCAGCCTGGCGGAACTCGAGGGCGAGATCGGCGAGGTCGGCGACGGAGGTAACGTCGAGCCAGAAGGAGGGCACGGCAAGGACAAGCTCGCAACGGCCGAAGTGGAGGTCGTCGATGAGGGAGACGACGCGCTGTTCGTCGTTGCGGTATTCAAGGTAGCGGTCGAGGCCGGTAATGCCGAGGTCGGCGCTGCCTTCTTCCACCTTCTCGGTTATGTCGGAGCTGCGTTGGAAAAGGACTTCGACACCGTCCAAAGAGGGGACCTGGCCGGTGTAGCTGCGGGCGCTGGCGCGCAGGACGTTGAGGCCGCAGTCCCGCATGAAATCGAGAGCGCCCTGATAGAGGGCTCCGTCGCTGGGCAATAGGAGCCTTATGGCGGCGCCGGGAGAGGAGCCGCCGTTGGCCTTGGAGTCAGTCGACTGCATGGGTCTCGCGGTGTCCGCCAGGGCGTATAAGAATGACCTGGGAGATTTCCTGTTTCCTGGCGTAGTCCAACGCCTGCTGCAGACCGAGGCCGCAGACGTCCACCTGGTTGAGTACTCCCTGGGAGCGGAGTTCCCGCGAGGCGGACAAGGCATCGGCGTAGCTCTCAGGGCCGTCGGCAAGGACCAGGGCCTGGGGCTGGGGCAGCGAGGGGCCGGCAGGGGCGAGGTCCTCGCTGGAGAGGGAGATAAGGGACTCCAGGTTGTAGGCAAAGCCGAGGGCGGGAACGGGCCCAGGGCTGCCAAGGGACTGGGCCAACGCGTCGTAGCGGCCGCCGCCGCCCAGGGAGGCGCCGGATGCGGGGTGATTGATCTCGAACACAATGCCATTGTAGTAGCCCAGGCCGCGAACGAGGCCGAAATCGAGGACGCAGGCGTTGGCAATTTGGGAGCGATCGGAGAGGAGGTCGAGAAGCTGGGAGAGGCGGTCGAGAGCCGCCACTTCTGCGCCAGCGGCTTTGACCACGGCGGAGGCGGCGTCGACGGCGGCGGCGGGTCTGCCGCGAACGGAGGCGAGATCGCTGGCCAGTTCAAGGCCGCGTCGGAGGTTGGCCTCGGTGTCCTGATCGCGGAGCTTACGGAGGAGGCGGTCTACGACTTCGTCCGGTTGGCGCTGCCCCAGTTGGGGTGCGCCGCCCCATTGGAGGAGGCCATTGAGCACCACCCTGGCCTCAGCTTCGTCCAGGCCGGAGATGGCCTGGCTGAGGTACCGGTCATCGCCATTGCTGCCGGTGAGGCGCCAGCGGGATGCTTCGGCCAGGACGGCTGGAACGGCGGAACGGCCGGCGCTGAGATGGTGGGCGTTGCTGATGATGAACGACCTGGCCCTTTTGGAGACGCCGACGGCGTCGAGGATGCCGTCCATTACGTCTAAATCGGAAAGTTCCAGCTGCCAGCCGTCTATGCCCAAGCTGGAGAGGGCAAGGCAGGCCAAGCGGAGGATTTCAACGTCGGCGAGGACGCCGGAAGCTCCGACCAGTTCTGCGCCTATCTGGGTGAACTGGCCGCCGGTCTGGGGGTCGGCGGGGTCGTGGCGGAAGACGGGGCCGGAGTATTGCCAGCGGGCGGGCAGGTCTATGCCATCGGCGTTCTCCAGGTAATGGCGCATGATGGACGAGGTGAACTCGGGGCGGAGGCTGACGGATACGCCGCCGGGGTCGGTGAAGCTATAGAGGCGCGAGGCGAGCTCGCCGCCGGACTTGCGGAGGAATAGCTCGGTGGGCTCGAGGACGGGGGTTTCCAAGGGGAGGTAGCCGAATCCGGCCATAAGATCGGACAAGCTGTCCTGGAGGCCGCGCTTGATGCGCTGCCCCTGGTGGGATACGTCCTGCATGCCCCGCAGGCGGGATGGGATTGTGGCAGGTTCACGTTGCATGCGATTGGCGAATATTGTACAGCAGGGTATGAGAGGCATCAATTGATTTTGCCGGCGGCCCCGGACCGGGATGCCCGTTCCCCCTTCGAGAGCCTCGGGACGAACGGACGGGGGCGCCGGAGGGAATGCCACGAAGTTGGTGAACAGGCGTTCTGGATTCCGGCTTGGGGGCCGGAATGACGGGTTGGGGCGTGATGCGTGCGTTGACACCGCGGCGTACCCCCCGCCCGCCCGTTCCCCCTTTGAGAGCCTCGGGACGAACGGACGGGGGCGCCGGAGGGAATGCGACGAAGTTGGTGAACAGGCCCTCTGGATTCCGGCTCGGGGGCCGGAATGACGGGTTGGGGGTGATGGGTGCTGGAGGGAATGCTAGTAAGTTGGTGAACAGGCGTTCTGGATTCCGGCTTGGGGGCCGGAATGACGGGTTGGGGCGTGATGCGTGCGTTGACACCGCGGCGTACCCCCCGCCCGCCCGTTCCCCCTTCGAGAGCCTCGGGACGAACGGACGGGGGCGCCGGAGGGAATGCGACGAAGTTGGTGAACAGGCCCTCTGGATTCCGGCTCGGGGGCCGGAATGACGGGTTGGGGGTGATGGGTGCTGGAGGGAATGCTAGTAAGTTGGTGAACAGGCGTTCTGGATTCCGGCTCGGGGGCCGGAATGACGGGTTGGGGGGTGGGTATGTGTAGAGAGATGACTTGGATGGTAGCGAGGGATTTGAGATTCCTCTCTCCGCTGCGCTGCGCTCGGAATGACAGTGGTGGGGGGTGACGCGGGTTGGGGGGCGGATATGGTGGTGGGGGGTGACGCGGGTTGGGGGCGGTTATGGTGGTGGGGGGTGACGCGGGTTGGGGGCGGTTATGGTGGTGGGGTATGTCGAGCGTGGAGGGACGGGCGTGGTTCTATAGCACGGCTGTAGTGGCCCGTGGCTCGTCGATAGTGGGGCTATTCGGTTAGGGGTGGGCGTTGAGGCCGCCGTCGACGTAGACGGGCTGGCCGGTGGCGTAGTCGCAGACCTCGGAGCATAGGTAAACGAGGAGGGGGCCGACGTCTCGGGGATGGCCTTTGCGGCGGAGGGGTGTGAAGCGGACCAGGAGTTCCTGCTGCTGTTGTTCTAATGATAGGTCTTCGGTGGTGAACCAGCCGAGGCCGAGGGCGTTGACACGAATGTTGGAGCGGCCGAGTTCCAGGGCCAGGCACTTGGTGAGGGACAGGAGGCCAGCCTGGGTGGAAGCGAAGGCGGTGATGTTGGCCATGCCTCGCTCGGCAAGTATGGAAACGAGGTTGACGATGCGGCCGTATTGGCGCTCCTGCATGCGGCGGGCGACCTCCTGGGTGAGGAAGAATGTGGAGCGGAGGTTGCGGGAGTGGAGCTCGTCCCATTCATCGGGGGTGACAGAATCGAGTGGGCCGGCATGCAGGCTGCGGGTGTCGTTGACGAGGATGTCGACGGGTTTTTCAAGCTGGTCGAAGGACGACATGGATTCTGCGACGGCTGTTGGGCCGTTGCGGCCTATGTCGGCGACAACGCCGCGATGGTCTGCGGGATAGGTTTCCAGCGCTCGCATTACCGGATCCAGAAGTTCCCGGCGGCGGGCGATGGTGAAGACGAGAGCGCCAGCCTCAGCGAGGGCCTGGGCGAGGAATGGGGCATGGTCGCCGCCGGTGGTGTGGAGCATGGCGACGCGGCCGGAGAGGCTGAATTCTGGAAGCACGGGCATGGAGGGTCTCCTTGTTTATGTGGGATAAAAAGGTTCGAGGCGGGATTTGACGGCGCCTGCTAGGGTTCCAAGGCTTGGACGGGAGCGTGGCCGGTGGGGGCTATGCCGCCAGCCAAGCCACCGCCGTCGGCGACTATCATCTCGCCGGTCATGTAGTCGGAGGCGTCGGAAGCAAGAAAGACGGCGATGGGGCCCATGTCTTCCGGGGCGCCGAGCTTACCAATAGGAAGGAATTCGCCGGACCGGGGGGTCATGCCGCGTTCGTCGCCGGCGAAAATGTCGGTGGGGATGAAGCCGGGGACGATGGTGTTGGCGGTGACGCCGTTGCGGGCGAGGTTGAAGGAGAGGGCGCGGGTGAGCTGGAGGATGCCGCCCTTGCTGCAGCAGTACATGTAGATGTCGCGACCGCCGCGCAGGGCGAAGCCGGAGGCGACGTTGACGATTTTGCCCTTGCCCTGATCGACCATGGGGCGGGAGACGGCGCGGGAGCAATAGAAAGCGCCGGTGAGGTTAACGTCCATAAGCCAATGCCACTCGTCGTCGGTGATGTCCCAAATGGGCCTATGGAGGTTTTCACTGTTGGCTGCGCCGGCGTTGTTGATGAGGACGTCGATGCGGCCGAAATGGTCGATGGCAGTGGAGACCAGGCTGTCAACCTGGGCGGAGTCGGTTACGTCGGTAGGGACGGAGATGGCCCGGCGGCCCATGGCCTGGACCTCTTGAGCGGCGGCCTGGATAGGTTCGGGCCGGCGGCCAGCAATGCAGAGGTCTGCGCCGGCGCGGGCGAGGGCCCGGACCATGGCGAGGCCGAGGCCGGTGCCGCCTCCGGTGATGATTACTGTTTTGCCTTCCAGTCTTAGGGTTTCAAGCATGGGAGTCCTCTTTACTGGGGTGTATTTTGGGTGGTGTTGGGTTGTTTGGGGCTGGTTGGGTGCGTTGTTCGCCCTTCGAGAACCTCAGGACGAACGGTCGGTGCTGCCGCGCCAGGACGAAGGGGCATGGAAGGGGTCCGGGGAGAATGGGAGGATGGTGGGGCAATGATGCCGGGTTGGAGGACATGGATTTTAGATTCCCGCCTGCGCGGGAATGACGTGTTGGATGCGGGAATGGAGAGGGCCATGACGTCGGGTTGGAGGACATGGATTTTAGATTCCTGGGCTTCGCTCGGAATGACATCAAGGCTATAAAGGTGTTGTCTTTCGCTGCTATGCAGGTTTCGTGTTTCGCTGGGATCATGAGCGTGTACAGTCATGGCCGGCTGGGCTGGGGAGTTGGTGGTCAGTGAGGGAGACGTCGCCGGCGGTTAGGGTGATCAGGGATCCGTCGTTGAGGCGTAATAGGAGGTTGCCGAGGTCGTCGATAGCCTCGGCGACGCCGGTGTGGGTGTCGGCTCGGCCGTAGGTCTGGACGCGCTGGCCGAGGGTGTCGATGAGGGGGCGCCACTCCGGGAGGACAGGCACGCCCTGGGTTGCCTGGTGATAGAGGGCGTCGAGGTCGTGGAGGAGCTGGCGGAGGAGGTCCTCGCGGGATATGGGAGAGCTTAGCTCTACGTTGAGGTTGGTGGTGAAGTAACGAATGTCGCCCAGGGAGTCGAGGTCAAGGTCTATGTTGACGCCGATGCCGAGGACGGCGTGGTCTACCTGATCGCCCTGGACGGCGGTCTCGACCAGGATGCCGGCGACCTTTTTGCCCTGAAGCATTATGTCGTTGGGCCACTTGATGCGGGGGGCCAGGCCGGTGCAGGCGCGGATGGAGCGGACTAAGGCGACGCCACCGAGGATACTGATCATTGGGAGGACCGGCATGGCGGGCCGGAAGAGGACGGAGAAGTAGAGGTTGCCGTGGCTGGAAACCCAGTTGCGGCCCTGGCGGCCGCGGCCGGATGATTGGACTTCGGCGACCACTACGAGGCCCTCATCGGCTCCGGTCCGGGCCTGGCGGGCGGCTTCGTCCATGGTGGAGGAGACCTCCTGGAAGAAGAGGATGCGCTTGCCGACGACGCGGGTAAAGAGGCCGCGCCGGAGGGTTGCGGCTACCAGGTTGGGCGGCATGGCTGGTTGGTGCGGCGGCAGCGTGTGGAGAATGACTTGTAGGAATGGAGCATGAGGTTACTCGAAGATGGAGCCGCGCAAAGAATCCAGCACGGCTTGAAAGTCATCGGGGTTTAGCCGGCCCAAAAGCCGGATGACAGTGGAAGCCTTGACGGTGGCCAGCCTGGAGCGGACTAGGGAAGTACCGGCCAGGTTGACCTCTTCCCATGCAAATATGGGGGTGTCGCCAATCCGGGTGGGGGCGGAGAGGCGGCCGGTGACCTGGGCGACGACGAGTTCTCCGGTAGACTGGTTGTAGTTGGTTGAGCTAATGACAAGGACAGGCCGCTGGGACCCGGAGGCGGGCCGGTCAAGGGGGTAGGGGACGAGAACGAGGTCTCCGGGGTTATAGGCGGTCATAGGCGGAGTCCTCCTGGCTGTCCCAGTCGTCTGATAGCGGCGATTGGGACTCGGCAGGCTGGCCGGCTTGAGCGGCCATCTGGCCGAGGTACAACTCGCGTACGGCGCGCTGGGTGACGCGATACCAGGTGCGGCCGTCGGCGCCCTGCCAAACGTCGAGGTACTCTGCGCCGACCTGGGCGCCAATCCAGGCGTGGCTCATGCTGCGCTGGTCGAGTAACTCAAAGAGGCGGCGCTGGTCCATTGCTCCGGCGACGTGGACCTGGCTTAGAAGCTCGCTGCGGGCGTCCTGGGTAGGGATTTGTGGGGACTGGGCTTCCAGACGTCGCAGGATTTCTTCGAGGCGGGTCAGGTTTCGCTGGATGCCCTGGATGTAGCGTTGGGCTTGACCTCTCGGAGCGCTGGTCATGTGCTCTCCCTACATATGGATTGGGCGGGCAATCGGGCGGATAGATTCGGGCGAGCCAGGCAGGGAATCGGTTAAGGGCGAATCACCAGCCGTGCTCGAACTTGTCCTGGAGTACGGAAACCAGGCGATCCAAGGGAATGCGGGCCTGGTGCATGGAGTCGCGGTCGCGGATAGTAACGGCCTGGTCGTCCAGGGTATCAAAATCGACAGTGACACAGTAGGGGGTGCCTATTTCATCCTGGCGGCGGTAGCGGCGGCCGATGCTCTGGGCGTCGTCGTACTGGGTGTTGAAGCTGCTGCGGAGCTGATCGTAGACGTTACGGGCCGTGGGGACCAAGCGCGTGTTGCGGCTGAGGGGAAGGACGGCGACGGTCACCGGGGCCAGCCGACGGTGGAGGTGGAGGACGGTGCGGACGGCGTCGCCGTCGGGTTCCTCGTCGTAGGAGTCTACCCAGAAGGCGAGGGTGGCGCGGTCTACGCCGCCGGAGGGCTCGATGACGTAGGGGAAGTAACGCTGGGAGTCCTTTTCTGCGGAGTCGTCAAAAAAGGTCATGTCCTGGCCGCTGGACTGGGAGTGCTGCTTGAGGTCGAAATCGGTGCGGTTGGCAATGCCCTCAAGCTCGGCCCAGCCCCAGGGGAAGCGGTACTCGATGTCGTAGCAGTCCTTGGCGTAGTGGGCCAGTTCGTCGGAACCGTGCTGACGCAAGCGGAGGTTTTCGGGGCGGATGCCGTAGGAGACATACCAGGCAAAGCGGTCGTTAATCCACTGCTGGAGCCACTGATCGTCGGTGCCGGGCTTGACGAAAAACTCGATTTCCATCTGCTCGAATTCGCGAGTGCGGAAGGTGAAGTTGCCCGGCGTGATCTCGTTGCGGAAGGCCTTGCCAATCTGGGCGATGCCAAAAGGGAGCTTCTTGCGGGAGGAGTTGAGGACGTTGGTGAAGTTGACGAAGATGCCCTGGGCGGTCTCGGGGCGCAAATAGACCTGGCTGGCGGTGTCTTCGACGGGGCCCATGAAGGTCTTGAACATGAGGTTGAAGCGGCGGGGGTCGGTGAACTCGCCGCCGCATTCGGGGCAACGGTCGGATTCCAGGTGGTCGCTGCGGAAGCGGAGGTGGCAGTCGCGGCATTCGACGAGAGGGTCGGTGAAGTTCTCGACATGGCCGCTGGCGACCCAGGCTTGGGGGTGCATGAGGACGGCGGCGTCCAGGCCGACGACGTCGTCGCGCTGGCGGACCACGGAACGCCACCAGGCCTCTTTGACGTTGCGCTTAAGCTCGACGCCGAGGGGGCCGTAGTCCCAGGTGGAGGCGAGGCCGCCGTAGACTTCGCTGCTTTGGAAGACGAAACCGCGCCTCTTGGACAGGGATAGGACTTTGTCCATGTCGGCGTAGGGGAGGAACCGCGGCACTTGCTTGCTCCTGGAAACGGGTTAGCTGGTCTTGACGGAGTAATTCTACACCAAATAAGGAGTAGTGAGGGGACTATGAGGAGGGTTGAGCAGTGCGTTGGACGAATACGATGCCATCGCGACCAACGTACCGGTCGCGGAAGTCTTCAAAGGCTTGCAGCCTTTCCGGTTGGAGCTCAGTGCGGTCGAAATCGTCGTCTAAGTAGGGGTTGGGGAAGTAGGAGCGCAGAAGAGTGTCTTCCTGGGCGCTGGAGAAGCGGACGTAGTAAGAGAGCAGGTCGCCATGGGCGACGGCTTCAACGAACTGGATGCCAGTTACGATGTCGAGGTCAAGGTGGCAATGCCAGTTGTCGGCTTCAATGGTAACGTAACGACCGTGGACTTCGGGCGGCTGAATGCCCTTGGAGTCGTTCTCGCTGACCACTGGGCCGGAGCCGGCGACCCATAACATACGGTCGTCCTGGGTAAGTTCCTTCAGAATGTCCAGAGCGATGTCCACGGACCACCTCCAAGGGTAGAGTTGGTGTGCTTTGATTCTACGCTTTGGGGGTTGGGGATGCCAGGACGTCAGCGGGCTTTGGACAGGCCCCGGCTGCCCGTTCCCCCTTCGAGAGCCTCAGGACAAACGGACAGCCTCTTGGATTGGCCAAGGGGGCTCAGGGATTTTAGATTCCTCGGCTCCGCTCGGGATGACCTGTTGGGGGGCGGACTGGAGTGCGGTCTCCCTTATATTCCCTCAAGGCGAACCCAAAGTCTGGTTGGAAGCTAGGTATTTGGCTTCCCGATATTTACCCTTAAACAGGCCCAGGGCGAACGAAGGTGTTGGGAATGGAGAACTAGTCGCTTCTATTGGCCGGCGCAAAAGCCCCGGATGCCTGCCAGAACGGCGGCATCTTGATTGAAGTCCTCCAAAACCAGGTCCGGCTCGTGCTTGCCGTTAGCGATATCGCACAAGACGTCGATGGTTTCCTGATCGCCCTGTCCGGCCAACGATGCCAGATCGGCCAAGGTGGCGCCCATGAGGGTCTCCATGAGGTCGTCAATAATCTCTTGTGGAGGAGGCTGGACCTCTTCCATCGCTGGGGCAGGTGTCGGTGCCGGGGTAGGTGTTGGAGTTGGTGTAGGCGTGGGCGTGGGCGTGGGCGTGGGGGTAGGTGTGGCTGTCGGCGTGGGAACGGGAGTTGGGGTTGGATCGGCGCCACAGGCGCTGAACGCCAAGGCGCCGAGAATCATCGCCCCAATAACAACCAGCATGAACGGCCGCGACTTGGACACGTTTGACGTCCTCCTGGAGAAAACTAAGGTGGATTGTATCACGGGGTTTTGCGCCTGACAGTTCTAAGCGAAGCTTGGGCTTTGGAAGTCAAGTGAGGGAAGGGCATTTGTTAGGGGAACCGGAGCAATGATGAACTCGAAGACGGAAACGAGCGCCCTTCCAAGCCGGAAGGCGGAATCTTGCGGCACAGGCGTAGAACGTGGATGGGTAAGGGATTTTGGATACGGGGGGGCGTCGGGCAAGAATGGAGGATTCTCCCTCACCTGATTTTCTGCCAAGTCCAGCGCGCCAAGCGCACGATGGCAATAACAACCACGCTGCCCCACCAGAAATAGGTGCTGCCCAGCCATATCAGGATAAGGGCATCGGGGATGGTGGCGTGGTCCACCCCAGGTGCTACTAACCAGCCCAACAAGACCAGCGAGGATAGGATCATCGTCGAGGCAAAAGCGGACACGATTATGTCCGTCCGGGAACCAAGCGGGGGAGTGGGTCTCAACACCGTGATTAGAGCCTGCTTGAAGCTCTGCCCTTGTCGGTTAATGAACCTGCCGAGGGCTGGACGGCGGGCGTAGAGGTATCGCAGGAGTGGGAAGGCAAATCTGCCGACCGTGATAACATTCGCGGCCAGAGCCAGGCCAATCAGCCAGTCCATGTTCAAGGTGTGACTTCGGACTGAGCAAAGTTGGGGATCAACATCACGCCAGTTTGCGACCGAGAGGAGATTCGGGGATACTAACGAGTGTGAGCTTAAGGGGGTGCATGATGCTGGAAAACGTATTGAGTGGGCTAGTGCTCCTTGGCCCAATTCTTTTGTTGGTCGTAGGGGGGGGTTATATTTTTGTCGCCCCTCTTATTAAATCTCGATCACCCACCAGACAATCAGACACCCACCTACAATAAGGAATCCTTGACCAGCCCAGGCCAGTTTCCTAAGAAAATCAGGGCGGCCTAGCGGGAACAAGTCCCCCACATAGACCATACCATCCTCATCCTTTTGCCCATTAGTAATCACGCTCCGGGCGATCCATTGGAAAGGGCCGAGGGCAACGAAAAACCAAAGCCCGGCGCGAGCCAGCCCAATGTTTGAAGCCTCATAGTTGTAGATTACCGTTCCAAAGAAGAAGCATGCCAGTGTCGTGCTGATAACGAAAGTCATGCTAAGGGCAGGGTAGCACGTTTGCAGCGACACGGGAAGAGCCTTTCCGTTTGCTCGTTGCTTACGCCCTGTGCTAGGATGGCACGGCTACGGCTTCTTGGCTAATCTCCACGGTAAGTTTGGCGAAAGATTGGGGTGCTTCGCGCCCCCTTGTTGCTTACCGTGGAGCCAGGTCGCCGTAGCAAGTGCCTGAATCCTAAGCCACAAGGGGGTTCCTATGTCATTGCGCCTTACTCTGTGCCTCGTGCTGCTGGTTATCAGCATCGCTTGTGTCGCAGAAACGTCGTCGCCAACGCCCACTCCAACCCCGGAACCAGTTCCCACAGTAAATGTTGATACTTTCGACCAAGCTCAAGTAGAGCAAGCTCTTGCTGAGATACCGACTGCAACACTGTCTCCGACTCCCACTGCGACACCCGCTCCTACCGCTACTCCCGTTCCAACACCCACACCCACGCTTGGACCTACTCCGACTCCAACACCTGCTCCAACGCCGACACCTACTCCGACTCCCACCCCTACACCGGAGCCGACGCCGACGCCGGTCCCTACACCCACTCCAACCCCCAAACCGACACCAACGCCTGTCCCAACGATTCAAGACGTAGTTGAACGGTTTGACCCAAGCCTGGTGCAAGTCTGCTCAACTTGGGGCTGTGGGTCCGGATTCATCGTGCACGCAGACGGTGGCGTTATCACCAACGCCCATGTGGTCGGCTTTGATGCCACGGTCAATGTCCGGATGTACGATGGGGAGACGTTATCGGGAACCGTTACCAGCATCGACGACTATCGTGACTTGGCCTACATCAAGCTAGTTAGCCGGAAGACCTTTCAGGCTGCGAGATTGGGGAATACCCCTGGATTGGGGCAAGACGCCTTCGCATTGGGATTCCCGCTGGGGAGCATTGAACCCTCACTGAGCAAAGGCATCGTTTCCAGGGTGTTCAGCGATGCCGACATTGAGTGGCTGCAAATAGATACGCCGATTAACCCCGGAAATAGCGGTGGCCCCTTGTTGGACCGTATGGGCCGAGTTATCGGGGTAGTAACAGCGCGGGAAGATGTAGACCTGTTCTCAGAAAGAGACGTGCAAGGTATTGGGTACGCTCTATCAGTGAAAGAACTACGAGACCGGCTGGATTTCCTGGCGGCTGGTGGTCGCTCGGAGTTTCCTACGCCTACGCCAACCCCTGCACCAACTCCGACACCGACGCCTACACCAGCCCCCGTTAGCCCTACCGGACATTGGCTCACATGGGAGGACATCCAGGCGTATGGACATACTGGTGAGCCTCGGGTTGCGCTACTTGGCGTAGCACCCTATCCATGGGATACGACGTACCTTCACGTTGACTGTTGGAGAAATGAAGGGGAACTGGATTTAGCGGTCTACTTTACGAGCATCGCAGACAGTGAGGAATATTACCTCCCGAATCCCTTTGCAACGTCTTATCAAGTAGAGCACGAAGGAGAAGGGATAGACAGTTCTACCAACGAATGGGTATATGCGACACAATCCGAGAAGTTCCGCGAGATTTGGTACGCCTTTGATGACCTTGCGGACACCATTATCACAGCACTATTGGGTGAGCCGCTTATACTTGCGCTGACTGTGGGGCCTGGTGAAACGTGGGAGACGCTGTACGTCTTTGCCCCGCAGGGATTCAGCGTAGCGTCAAAGCCGGTCCTGGACTACTGCGGCTGGCAATAGGGAACCGCGGAGTTGGTGGGTCGTGTAATGGTATCCTGAGATGAAATAGAGCCGCCCCGGAGCCTGGGAACTCTGGGGCGGCTACACCTATTGGGGGTCAAATATGGATTGGCTGAATGATTTACTTGTGGGGCTTACCCCTGGGCAGTGGATGGTTTTTATCGGCTTATTAGGGGCGGTGTTTCTGGTGGCGATTCCTTGCGGCTGGCAATTTCTGAACGGAACGGCCAATGCGGGAACCTTACAATGGTTGTTATGGGGAGCAGGAGTGTTTGGCGCAGTAATCCTAATCGGTACAGTCTTAACGACGCAAACGTAACCATGGGCACCGCCAAGCCCATCCCGACGCTGAACACTGTCCAGTCGTACCACTCCATGCACCTATGATCGCTCTTCTCGTGGAAATAGGCAACCACGTACCGCCTAAGCCACCTTCCGCACCTGCCAGCGCATCCACCGGGTCTCGCCGGTCCTGACCCGGTGCAAGGCCGTGGCCTGAAAGGTGATGGTAGACATCAGGACGTGCAGCGTGACTTGGGCCAGCCCCCGGACGCAATGCCGTTCCAAGCGGCGACTCTCTTTCAGAGACTTAAAGATGCGCTCGATGGCTTGGCGAAGTCCATAAAGCCTGTCCCATTCAGGGCTGTCCCGACGGACAACTCCGAAACGGCGCAAGTCTTGTGCCGGGTCTTCCCACACGAAGTCCCGACAGTGAAGCCCGCCGCCCTTGAATGAGCCTTTAAGGTGGCAGCCTTCCGGCGGGCAGCGGTACAGCCGTTGACCATCGGCGTTGTCCTGGATGTAAACCATCGCCTCACCGCCTATGCAGGTGGGGACGCCTTTAGCAGTGTGAATCCCCTTCTGCTTTGCCAGTCTCCGAATGTGGATAATCGGGATCGCTCCGAGGCCCACAGCGTAGTTGTGGTTGGCCAGGGAGTCGTAGCCCCGGTCGGCGATTATCACCTTCGGCTTCATACAAGACAGCGTCGCCCTGGCGTGGTCAATCACCTTGGGCAGCATGGGCGAGTCGTTCTGACTAGCAGTGGTGACAATCAGGGCCAGGGGTAGCCCGTATTTGGCACAAGCGACCATGTGAGCCTTGAACCCGAACTGCCACTCCTTGCCGCCCTGCGCCCTGGCACTGTTCTTCCGCGTCAATGAGGCTTCCGGGTCGCTGGGCTTCCCTCGCTTTCGGTTAGGGTTGCAGTGACTTCTCACGGTCGTTGCGTCTACGGCCACCGTTTTGCCCAAGCCCGGGAGATAGTCCCGCACCTGGTCGGTAAGCCGGACAAAGATGCTTTCCACGAGGTCGTTGTGCTTGGAGACACTCTTGATGAACCTGTTGAAGGTACTTCTGGCCGGCACGCCGTCTACGAACCCGCACAGACGCCGCAGCTCGAGTTCCGCATCAAGTCGCCGCTTAAGTTCGTTGGTATGAGCCATGTTGAGCATGAAGGAAGCGATGTAGGCACGCCACATCGCTTTGAGAGGATAGCCCGGCCTGTGGTTCTTCCGAATGGCCCACAGGCAGTCCAAGAGGGGTTGCGCTTCCTTGGTCAGGGTGTCGAGAATCGCGGCCAGGTCGCTGTACGCAGTCGGGCCGCTGGATTGTAGACTAAATCGGAGTCTGGTAAGATCAATGGTAGCCATCTGAAAACTCCCTCTGCTAGGTTGTTATTTGGTGGCGAGAGTCCGTAGGAAGTGTCAGCTTCCTGCGGACTCGTTTTTTGGGCCTATGCTGCTTGTTCCACCCCCTCCGCGGACACCGCCGGGGTGATTTGCCGGTAGACACCCGGACTTGACAACTCATATCTGCCGGACCGATCCAAAAGACTCCGTATTTGCGGCATGGCGTTCTTCCGAGGCTTCTTCGAGCCAGTGAAAAATCCGCTGGCAAGCATGTGGTCGCGGGCCTCTATAACTCGAATCTCTCCGCCGTTGGCGTCGGCTATGGCATCCAGGGCTGCCATCTGAGTCAGGCCCCTGATGTCGGGCAAATTGTGCGTGGGAACTCCCTGGCAGTGGTGACTCTTGTACAACGTCAAAGTTGTTTGGACAGCCGCTTTTTGGGTTTCGATTTCAGACAATGCCTCCCTCGTATGCCGTTCTTTAACTTCCAAGAGACTCAGCAATTCCACCAAGTCGGCTACGGTGGTTGATTCTCTCATTTGGATATTTCCCTCCTTCCCCCAATGAGGGGGTTGACAACCTTGGTCAGTTATGAGTTAGGGTCGTTGTTGTAAAGGCCAGCGCCAGCAGAAATGCTAATCGGCTCCAAGCAGACCTTCCACAACCTGCCTTGGATTTGAAGCCGATCCCCGGAGGGACGCTGGCCTTCTCCTTTTATAAGTGCTCCGCCACGTTACGTCAAGTAGCTGTCCCCCCCCTACGGCAAGACAGTTGGACCATTTTCGTCTGTTATAATCCCCGTCTCTTCTCATGCCGGGGTGTGGAAGGTAAATGGCGGACGACGGCGCGGGCCTGGTGCTGCTGTTCCGGTGGTTTCGGCACAAACCTTTTCGGGCAGGCAACCTGACCGAGGCTCAGGTGCTCGACCTGATAGCAGCCGTGGGGTTGCGCTTTCCCCGAACCCGCGGCGGTAGAAGAAACTTGCTCGGTGGATGGCTTGCCCTAACTCTCGACAAGCCTTTCTACATCACCAACCGCAACGCCTACGTTTATGGCCGGGTCTACGTTTTGACCCAGCCAACCCGCAAATTCGGGAAGATTGGCAAGACGTACAGCGGTACGGTCTATCAGGTCCTACGAAGCCCGCCCGTAAGGGAGAAAGAGGATTGGGAATATTGGGGCGAACCGCCATAGGAGAGGAGAACTGATGGCACAGTCTGGACCACTAGAGCGCAGGGTAGCAAGGATAGAGCAAGCCTTAGCCGAAGCCGACGACCAAATCTATGAACTTCAAATAGAGATTAGAATGGGTGCTTTGAGCACAGAGCGGCTCGACTTCCTTCTAGGTGCCTTACGGCGCGCCCTTGGCCGCATTCGTGCCTAATCGAATACGCCCGGGACAAATGCACTTCCCTCTCAAGTGAACGCAGGTTGACATCGCAGTTTATGGTTGGTAAAGTACCTAGTTGCTGTTCAATAGGACAGCGGGGATTTTTCATGCCTACGGTCAACCAGCTAATCAGGAAGGGACGCCAGCCTGTCCGTAAGAAGACGAAGGCTCCCGCGTTGCATTGGGTGCAGAACTCATTGCGCAACCGGGTGAAGTGGGGGCCCGGCTGCCCCCAGAGGCGAGGCGTCTGCATCCAGGTGCGCACGATGACCCCCAAGAAGCCGAACTCGGCGTTGCGGAAGATAGCGCGGGTCAGGTTGACGAACGGGGTCGAGGTGACAGCGTATATCGGAGGCGTGGGGCACAACCTGCAGGAACACTCGGTGGTGATGGTGAGAGGAGGAAGGGTGAAGGACCTGCCGGGAGTAAGGTACCACGTAATTCGAAGCGCCCTGGACTGTGAAGGGGTTCAAGACCGCCGGCAGGGCCGCAGCAAGTACGGCGCGGACCGGCCGCGCACCGCCGTCTAACCAGGATTAGACCGGCCTCGATCCCCCATGATTTCTGACTATGAACCAGGATGGGGTGCGTAACTATGCCTGAGACAAGGCGCGCCGAGAATAGAGTCGCTACGTCCGGTGAAAGCCGGGCCAGGGTGTATTGCCATGTCTAGAAGAAGGCGCGCGGAGCGGCGAGTTGTTGCGCCGGACCCGAAGTATAACAACGAGGAGCTGGCGCGTTTCATTAACCGGATAATGCAGCGGGGCAAGAAGACGACGGCCCAACGCATTACCTACGATGCGTTGAACTCGATACGCGACCAGTCGAACCTGGACCCGTTGGAGGTGTTCCAGCAGGCCCTAAGGAACGCGACGCCGCTGGTGGAGGTACGGCCGAAGCGAGTCGGCGGAGCTACGTACCAAGTGCCGACGGAGTTGCGGCGGGTGCGCAGCGAGGCGTTGGCCATGAGGTGGCTTATCAGGGGAGCTAGGGGCCGCAAAGGGATCCCGATGCGTACAGGGCTGGCGCAGGAGTTGCTGGAGGCAGCACGGGGCGAGGGTACAGCAGTAAGAAGAAGGGAAGAATTGCACCGGATGGCTGAAGCCAACCGGGCGTTTGTTCATTATAGAGGGTAGAGGGCGGAGGACGAGGGTCCCCGGATTTAACGGGGCTTAGGTATGAAGAAGACAGAGTATCCCATAGACTCGATAAGGAATATCGGGTTCATAGCGCACATCGACGCCGGCAAGACGACGGTGACGGAGCAGGTGTTGTTCATCACAGGCCGAATACACCGGCCCGGCGGGGTGGACGAGGGCACCACGGCGATGGACTGGATGCCGCAGGAGAGAGAGCGGGGAATTACGATTACCGCGGCGGCTACCAGCGCGTTCTGGCGCGAGCACAAAGTGAACATCATAGACACTCCGGGTCACGTGGACTTCACGGCGGAAGTCGAACGAAGCCTGAGAGTGCTGGACGGCGGTGTGGTGGTGCTGGACGCGGTTGCCGGAGTGCAGTCGCAGTCGGAGACGGTGTGGCGGCAGGCGGACAAGTACCACGTGCCGAGGATCTGCTTCGTCAACAAGATGGACCGGGTGGGCGCGAGCTTCGAGCGGGCCATCGAGTCTATCCGCAGACGATTGAGGGGCAACGCGGTGGCGGTGCAGCTTCCCATCGGCGCGGAGGCAGGGTTCCAGGGAGTTGCGGACCTGCTGACCGGGAACGCCGCGATTTACGTCAACGGGAACGGCAACGGAAAACCAGCCGGGGCGCCGCAGATGTCGGAAGTGCCGGAAGAATACAAAGAGGCATTCGAGCAGTACCGGCAGACGATGATCGAAAAGATCGTGGAGACGGATGAGCGGCTCCTAATCCGGTACCTGGAAGGGGAACAGATAGAGGAAGAGTCGCTGCGGAGCGCGCTGCGGCAAGCGACGATAACCGGGGACGTGGTGCCGGTGCTGTGCGGAAGCGCACCTTCGGGCAAGGGAGTCCACCCTCTGCTGGACGCTATCGTGGACTATCTGCCCTCGCCGAAGGACATACCGGCTGTGGAGGGCGTGGAGCCGCGCAGTGGGAATACCGAACTTCGTTTCGCCGACGAGGAGGGGCCGCTGTCGGCGCTGGCCTTCAAGGTTGCGACCGACCCATATGTGGGCCGGTTGGTCTTCTTGAGGATATATTCGGGTAAAGTGGAGTCCGGAGCCTCGGTATCAAATGTCACCAAGGGGAACCGGGAGCGAATGGGCCGGCTGCTGCAGATGCACGCGAACCACCGGGAGGAGTTGGAGGAATTAGGCGCGGGGAACATCTGCGCGACGGTGGGGCTGAAGAACACGTTCACGGGGGACACGATTTGCGGGACGTCGCAGCAGGTGCTGCTGGAGCCGCCGCAATTCCCCGACCCCGTGGTGTCGGTGGCCATCGAGCCTATGAGCCGGTTGGACCAAGACCGGCTGGCGGAGGCGCTAAGAAAGCTGGCGGAGGAAGACCCGACGTTTGTCATCCGGTTCAACGACGAGACGGGGCAGACGGTGATCTCGGGAATGGGCGAACTGCACCTGGACGTGCTGGTGGACCGGATGCGGCGTGAGTTTCACGTTGAAGCGAACGTGGGCCAGCCGCGGGTGTCGTACCGGGAGGCGCTGACGAAGCCGGTGAGAATCGAGGGCCGGTTCGTGCGGCAGACGGGAGGACACGGACAGTTTGGCCACGTGTGGCTGGAACTGGAGCCGTTGGAAAGAGGCGGCGGCATTGTTTTCGAGGCTACCGTGCCGGGCGGGCGAATTCCCAGGGAGTATTTCGGGGCGGTGGAGAAAGGCGTGAAAGACGCGCTGCAGAACGGGCCGCTGGCGGGATTTAACATCGTGGACTTGAAGGTGAGCCTGGTGGACGGGAGCTACCACCCGGTAGACTCATCGGAGATGGCTTTCAGGAGCGCCGGAATGCTGGCGATCCGGGAAGGCGCTCCCAAGGGTGGGCCGGTACTGCTGGAACCGATAGTCGACCTGGAGGTTGTCACTCCAGGGGAGTTCTTGAGCGAGGTGCTGGCCGACCTGGGGACGCGACGGAGCCAGATTCGCACGATAGAGGGGCACGAGGGAGTGCAGGTGGTGCGGGCGCTGGCGCCATTGGGAGAGACGTTCTCATACACCAGCGCGTTGCGGTCGGCGACCCAGGGCCGGGCGACGTTCAGCATGGAATTCAAGCACTACGCGCCGATACCGGAGGGCGCGATGAAGTCGTTGGTCAACGTAGCTTAAGAGAGGAAGGGCCGGGTTTTCAGAGGATGGTAAGCAGCCAGAAAGTACGAATAATACTAAAGGCCTTTGACCACAAGATGCTGGACCAGTCGACGGGCCAGATAGTGGAGACTGCAGAACGCACGGGGGCCAGGATAGCGGGTCCAGTGCCGTTGCCTACGCACATACGGCGGTTTTGCGTAATCCGGAGTCCCCACGTGGACAAAGACTCGAGGGAGCATTTCGAGATACGGACGCACAAGCGGTTGATAGACATATTGGAGCCGACGTCAAAGACAATAGACTCGTTGACGCGGTTGAACCTGCCTGCCGGCGTGGATATTTCGATTAAATTGTGACAGGTAAGTTGTGATGAGCGCCGGGACTGAGGATACAGCAAGCGGGAACCGGGAATGATACAGGGATTTCTAGGCAAAAAGGTCGGGATGACCCAGGTGTTCGAGGAGGACGGCCGGGTGGTGCCGGTGACGGTAATCCAGGCCGGCCCATGCATCGTGACGCAAGTGAAGACCCGCGAAAAAGACGGGTACGAGGCGGTGCAACTGGGCTTCGGGGAAACCAAGCGGCTGAACAAGCCGGAGGCCGGGCACCTGAAGAATAACGGAAACTGCCGGTACCTTAGAGAAGTTCAGGCGGACGACGCCAGCGAGTTCGAGGTGGGCCAGAAAATAGGCGTGGACATCTTCGAGCCCGGAGAGGTACTGGACGTCATAGGGCGGTCCAGGGGCCGAGGATTTGCCGGAACGATGAAGAGGCATGGGTTCGGCGGAGGCCCGAGGACGCACGGCCAGTCGGACCGGGCGAGAGCTCCGGGATCGATTGGCGGCGGGACGACGCCTGGCAAGGTGTTCAAAGGCCTGAAAATGGCCGGGCACATGGGAAACCGGCGGATTACGGCCAAGGGCCTGAAGGTCGTTAGAGTAGACCCGGACCGGAACCTTTTACTGGTGAAGGGCGGCGTTCCGGGAGCGCCCAACGGGCTGCTGCAAATCAGAAGAAAGAAGAGTCCGGCGGGCCGATAGCAGGCCGACTGAAAATATGGACATTCCGGTAAGAAATAGAGACGGGGACACGGTGGACACCATTCAATTGAATGATGCGGTGTTCAACGTGCCCATGAACCCCTCGCTGGTGCACCAGGCTCTGGTGATATACCAAATGAACAAACGCCAGGGCACTCACAGCACCAAGACCAGGGCAGAGGTTTCCGGAGGCGGCCGCAAGCCGTGGATCCAGAAGCATACCGGCAGGGCCAGACAAGGGAGCATACGGTCGCCCCAGTGGAGGCACGGAGGGATCGTGTTCGGGCCCAAGCCGCGAGACTACCGGAAGGCGTTGCCGCGACGGATGCGGCGACAGGCGTTGAAGTGCGTGCTGTCGGACAAGGCGAGGCAAGACCGGTTAATCTGCCTGGAAAGCTGGGACGGGGTTGACGGAAAGACCAAGTCGATGGCCGAACTGCTGCAGAAGTTGGAAGTGTCGGGGTCGGCGTTGATGGTGACCCTGGACCCGGAAGATAACGTAGTCCGGGCGGCGCACAACCTGGGGAAGGTCTGGACGCTGCCGGTGAACCTGCTGAACGCCCATGAGTTGTTGCGGAGGGAGACCGTGATCATGACGGTTGACGCGGCGCGCTGGGCGGAGGAATTTCTCTCGGCCCCGCTCAGCAGGAGGCGGGGCGCCGCAATCGAAGACGCGCCGGATGCCACCGAGGCCGAAGAACCGGCTCCGGAACAGAGTACGCCAGAAGCCTCGGTGGAAGAAGCAAGCGTGGAGGAGACCACCGGGGAGGCTGAGGAAGTTGCCGATGAGGCGGTAGAGACTCCGGTGGATGGAGAGATCGTGGAAGATACGGCCGATGCGGCCACTGAAGACGTTGAAGCGCCGGACGAAGCCGGGGAAGAGGCCCAGCAATGAACATTAACCAGGTGCTGGTGAAGCCGGCGATTACAGAGAAAAGCACGCTTTTGCAAGAGTCCGGGAAGTATACCTTCCAGGTGGAACCCCGGGCCAACAAAGTGGAGATCAAGGCAGCGATAGAGAAGAACTTCAACGTAACGGTCTTGGACGTGAACATCACCAAGACCCACGGAAAGCGAAAACGATACGGCCCACGGCTTTCGAAGAAACCCGACCGGAAGAAGGCGGTGGTCACCTTGAAAGCTGGGGACCGCATCAATTTGATAGAAGGGCTGTAATGGCAGGCAGTCTAGGTAATATAGTCATCCGAGGTCTGCGGTCATGCCGCTGAAGAACCTGAGGCCGGTAACGCCGGGGACTCGGAATGCGGTGCGGCCGTCGTTCGAGGAGTTGACGGCGCGCAAGCCGGAGAAGTCGCTGCTGTCACCGCTGCCTGGCCGGGGAGGCCGGAACAACCGCGGGCGAATCACGACGCGGAGCCGTGGCGGCGGGTCCAAGCGGATGTACCGGACTATAGACTTCAAGCGGATGAAGGACGACGTACCGGCCAAGGTGGTGTCGATAGAATACGACCCGAACCGGACGACGCGCATAGCGTTGATCCACTACGTGGACGGTGAGAAGTCGTATATCCTGGCGCCGCTGGATCTGTCGGTAGGGGACAAGGTACAGTCAGGGACGCAAGCGGAGATACATCCGGGCAATTGCCTGCCGCTGCGGTCGATTCCCACGGGGACAGTGGTGCATAACCTGGAGTTGACTCCCGGACGAGGCGGGCAGTTGGCCAGGGGCGCGGGCGTCGGGGCACAGGTGCTTTCGCGAGAGGGAGAGTACGTGCTGGTGCGGCTGCCGTCGGGAGAGATGCGACGGCTGCTGCTGGAATGCAGGGCCAGCGTGGGGCAACTGTCGAACCCTGACCATAAGAACGAAAGCCTGGGGAAGGCCGGAGCCAAGCGGCACCTGGGAAGACGACCGAAGGTAAGGGGCGTCGCGAAGAACCCGGTAGACCATCCCCACGGAGGAGGAGAGGGCCGATCGCCGGTAGGTATGCCGGGGCCCAAGTCCCCCTGGGGCAAGCCGACGTTGGGGTATAAGACCCGGCGGAAGAATAAGAGCAGCAGCAAGTTCATCATGCGCAGGGGCAGGAGAAGGTAAGGATGTCCCGTTCGGTGAAGAAGGGGCCATACGTGCACCCTAAGCTGATGAAGAAGGTGGAGGCGGTGCAGAGGTCCGGGGCCAAGACGGTGATCCGCACGTGGGCGCGGGCATCGATGATCATGCCGGAAATGGTGGGACTGACGATTGGGGTCCACGACGGGCGTCGGCACGTGCCGGTGTTCATTACCGAGAACATGGTGGGGCACCGGTTGGGAGAGTTTTCCCCGACGCGGACTTACCGCGGGCACGTGGGCCGGACGGAACGTTCTTCGAGGGCGAGGTAGGGCAGTGCCTCCCGTACGAGCGAGAGCAAAGAGAATCGGGGCTTCGCAGAAGAGGCTGAAGCCGATTTTGGATCTGGTGCGGGGCCAGCGGGTCACAGACGCGGTGAACACGCTGCAGCTACTGCCGTCGCCGTGGGCCAAGACGGTGGCCAAAGTTGTGCAGTCGGCAGCGGCCAATGCGGAGAACAACATGTTCATGGACCGGGACTCGCTGCGGATTGTGCGGATCACGGCGGACAATGCGACGCCGTTGAAGCGGTTCCGACCCCGCGCGCGGGGAAGGATGGGGCGAATCACCAAGCGTTCCAGCCACATCACGGTAGTGGTCGACGAAGAGGAGGCATAGCCCATGGGCCAGAAGACCCACCCGTATGGTTTCAGGCTGGGGATAGTCAAAGACTGGAAGGCCCACTGGTATGCTTCCAACGGGAGCTCCTACCGGAGCCTGGTGCTGGAAGACCTGAAACTGAGGGACAGCATCAAGAAGGAATACGAGGCGTTCTCTGACGCCGGAATTTCCAGGGTGGAAATCGACCGGGGGGCGCAGGACAGCGTAATCAACATACACTCGGCCAGGCCCGGTATTTTGATCGGGCGGGACGGGGAGCGAGTTAAGCAACTGCGAAGCAGGCTGGAAAAGATAACCAGCAGCAAGGTGCAGTTGAACATCATCGAGATCGGGCAGCCGGAAATAGACGCGTATCTGGTGTCCAGGAACATAGCGGACCAACTGGAACGCCGGGTGGCTTATCGTCGAGCGATGAGGCAGGCGGCGCAACGGGCAATGCAGGGCGGGGCCCAGGGCGTAAAGATAATCGTAAAGGGGCGCATTTCCGGGTCGGAGATTGCGCGAGTAGAAAAGCTGATGATGGGACAGGTGCCATTGCACACATTGCGGGCCGACATCGACTACGGCGTGGCCGAAGCGAGCACCGCAATGGGCCGCATTGGAGTGAAGAGTTGGGTGTACATGGGCGAAATACTGCCGCCGCCACCGGAGGAGGTGGAGGAACTGGAGTCCATTGAGGTGACGGTGCAGGCGGACAGCCCCGGTGAAGTAGTGGAACTTGTTGAGGACGACTTCTAGGGATGAAGCGGGCCAGGGGGCAGGGGCTAATCGTTATGGAAATACGATGAACCCGTGTCAGGGAGCCTGAGGAGCTAGGGATGTTACAACCGAAAAGGACCAAATTCAGGAAGATAGGCCGAGGCCGCCGCAAGGGGACGGCGACGACGGGGCACACCGTTAACTTTGGGGAATTTGGACTGAAGGCACTGGGTACGGACTGGATAACGTCGCGCCAGATCGAGGCGGCCCGAGTGGCGGTGACTCGCCGACTGAGAAGGGGAGGCCAGGTCTGGGTGCGAGTGTTTCCGGACAAGCCGGTGAGCAAGAAGCCGGCGGAGACTCGCATGGGGGGCGGTAAGTCCGGCGTGGACCACTGGGTAGCAGTGGTAAAGCCGGGACGGATCCTGTTCGAAGTAGCGGGAGTGCCAGCGCAGGACGCAATAGCGGCGCTGCGCCTGGCATCGCACAAGTTGCCCATTCCTACCAAAACGGTGCACCATGACAGACTGGCGGCCGGCGCCGGGATCGGAGCCTAGGGAGGCGTCGGGATGCGGGCATACGAGCTAAGGGAGCTTACAGACGAGCAGCTAAGGGAAGAGCTGGTGAAGAGTTATCGGGACTTTATGAACCTGAGGTTCAGGGCGGCCACAAACCAACTGCCAGATTCGAACCTGCCGCGGATGACGCGCAGGTCCATCGCCCGCGTGTTGACGGTGATGAACGAACGCGGCCTGAAGGTGGACTAGAAATGGCGAAGGCTATGCGGAAGGTCCGCACCGGGTTTGTGGTGAGGACCACGGCTGACAAGACAGTGGTCGTAGAGATGGTGTGGAAGCAACGACACCGGCTGTACCGTAAGCAGGTACGGCGGGTGGCGAGGTTTCACGTGCACGATCCGCTGAACCAGTGCCAGTTGGGGGACACGATTCGCATTCAAGAGGTGCGGCCAATCTCCAAGACCAAGCGATGGCGGTTGCTGGAGATATTGGAGCGGCGCCAAGTAGCGGACGTGATGCCGATGGAACTGGAAGCGGATGCCGAGATAGAGGAAGAGGTTGTCGAGGAGGCTGCGGTGGTCGAGGCGGTATCCGAGGAGCCGGCGGTAGATGAGGCCGTTGCAGAAGAGACAGCCGTGGAGGAGCCTGAGGCAGTAGCTGATGAGCCGGCGGTCGACGAGGCCGTTGCAGAAGAGGCTGCCGTAGAGGAGCCGGAGGCGGTAGCTGATGAGCCGGCGGTCGACGAGGTCGCTGTAGAAGAGGCAGCCGTGGAGGAGCCTGAGGCAGTAGCTGAGGAGCCGGCGGTTGCCGAGGCCGTTGCAGAAGATGCAGCGGTGGAGGAGCCGGAAGCGGTGGCTGAGGAACCTGCGGTTGACGAAGCCGTTGCAGAAGATGCAGCCGTAGAGGAGCCGGAAGCGGTGGCTGAGGAACCTGCGGTTGACGAAGCCGCTGTAGAAGAGGCTGCTGTGGAGGAGCCGGAGCCGGAGGCGGTAGCTGAGGAACCTGCGGTTGACGAAGCCGTTGCAGAAGAGGCTGCCGTGGAGGAGCCGGAGGCGGTAGTCGATGAGCCTGCGGTTGACGAAGTCGCTGTAGAAGAGGCTGCTGTGGAGGAGCCGGAGGCGGTAGCTGAGGAACCTGCGGTCGACGAAGTCGCTGTAGAAGAGGCTGCTGTGGAGGAGCCGGAGGCGGTAGCTGAGGAACCTGCGGTCGACGAAGTCGTTGCGGAAGAGACCTCCGAAGAGGAGCCGGAGGCGGTAGAGTCCGAGGAGTCGGCGGTTGACGAGGCCGCGGCAGAGGACGCTGACGCTGAAGAAACGCCCGAGGACGGCGGCACTGCCGATGAGCAGGCCGAAGGTGAAGAGACCGACGGGAAAGGCAAGGGTGCGGCAGAGTGATCCAGACCTATACACGACTGCACGTAGCGGACAACAGCGGGGCTAAGGTCATACGACTGATCAACATTCCCGGCAGCAGCAAGCGGAAGTTTGCCGGGATTGGAGACGTGGTTGTGTGCAACGTGCGAGAGGCGGCTCCCAACTCTCCGGTGCGCAAGGGAGAGGTGGTGAGAGCCGTGGTGATACGGCAGGCGCAACCGCACCTGCGTACCGACGGCACGTACATTAAGTTCGACGACAATGCGGCGGTGTTGATACAGGAAAATAGGCTGCCGCGGGGGACCCGGATTTTTGGACCGGTGGCCAGGGAATTGAGGGAGAAGGGATTCATGCGAATCATTTCCCTGGCGCCCGAGGTCGTCTAATGCGTATCAAAAACGGGGATACGGTGCTGGTGATAGCCGGCAAGGAAAAGGGCAAGACGGGCCGGGTGGACCGGCAGCTGCCCAAGGAAGGCCGTGTCGTGATCGACGGGGTGAACCTGGTTACCCGGCACATGAGACCTCGACCGGGGGTGCGACAATCGGGGCGGATCCAGCAGGAAGCCTCGGTGCACATTTCCAACGTGGTCTTGATTTGCAACAAGTGCAACCAGCCGGTGAAGCCGATATCGGTCAAATTGGAGACCGGCGACCGGGTGAGAGGATGCCCCAAGTGCAAGGAAGTAATCGATGACGCCAGATGACGTCCAACCCGGGACCGAGAACGAAGCAGAAGTAAAGCCGACGAGGCAACGCAGGACCCGTCGCCGGACTGAGGCCGCGGCGGAAACCGGCGCAGAGGCCACCGCGGAAACGCCGGCCGCCAGCGAGGTTGAAACTGCGGTAGAGGCGTCAGCCAACGGCCCTGAGACTGCCTCAGAGGCAAAAAAAGAGCAGGCGGCTGAAAAGAAGCCGCGGCGGCCGAGGGCTGCCAAGAGCAGCGGGCGCACATCGCAACGACAGCGAGGAGCTGCCGCCACTGCCGAAGCAGAGCCGGTCACAGATGAAGCTCCGCTGCGCCCCCGGCTGTTGGACACCTACCGGAAGGAAATAGTGCCGGCGCTAATGCGGGAGTTTGGTTATGACAACCCTATGCGAGCGCCGCGGATAAAGAAGATCGTGCTGAACATCGGAGTCGGTGAGGCCCTCACTGACGGGAGGGCGATGGACGGAGCGACCAAAGACCTGACGGAAATCAGCGGCCAGAAGCCAGTAATCACCAGGGCGAGGAAGTCGATAGCGGGCTTCAAGGTCAGGGAGGGCAATCCGATAGGGACTGCAGTGACCCTGAGGGGCGACCGGATGTACCACTTCCTGGACCGGTTGATTAACGTGGCGTTACCGCGCATAAGGGACTTTCGAGGGATTCCCCGGCGAGGGTTCGATGGGCGGGGGAACTTTTCGATTGGGATACGGGAACAAATCATCTTTCCAGAGATTGACTATAACCAGATTGACCGCATCCGAGGGCTGCAGGTAACGATAGCAACCAGCGCGCCGGACGATGCGGAGGCAATACGGTTGCTGGAATTGTACGGTATGCCATTCGTGAGGCAGGCCTGAAGGAGGATTCTTGGCCAAGTCTTCCAAGATACAAAAGTGGTTGCGAAAGCCGAGATTCCCGGTGCGGGAGCACAGCAGGTGCCACCGTTGCGGACGCCCGAGGGCATACATCCGGCATTTTGGAATCTGCCGGATTTGCTTCCGGGAGTTGGCGTTGACCGGAGAACTGCCTGGGGTAAGGAAGGCCAGTTGGTGACGGGCACGGCGGACCAGGGTAAGAGGAATATCGAGACAAGGGAAGGGATGATTAGACGATGCCGGTAACGGACCCAGTGGCAGACATGCTGACCCGGATTCGCAACGCTATCCAAATGCGGCACGAATCGGTGCTGGTTCCGCATTCCAAACTAAAGCTAGAGATAGCGAAGATCCTGAAGGATGAGGGATACATTCGGGACTACGACATGCCCCGGGGCAGGGTGCATCCGACGTTGCGGGTGCACTTGGCGTACCGGGAGAACCGGGTGCCGGCTATTACGGGGCTGAGGCGAGTCAGCAAGCCCGGCCTGAGGACGTACGTAGGCAAGGGAGAGATACCCAGGGTGTACGGTGGCCTGGGGTTAGCGATTCTCTCGACGTCGAAGGGACTGATGCCCGGACGCCAGGCTTGGCGGGAAGGCATCGGAGGGGAGTTGCTCTGCTATGTCTGGTAACGGCGACGGCAACGTGAAAACCCAACAACGGACACTGTCGCGCATTGGCCGAAAGCCCATCGACATTCCTGCCGGAGTAGACGTGAAGGTTGGATATGGTGAGGTTACGGTCAAGGGACCCGGCGGGACGCTGACCCAGAAGTACCATCCCGAGGTGTCGGTCAAGGTCGAGGACGGCGCGGTGGTTGTAGAGCGGTTGTCGGCCAGGAAGTTCCACCACTCGCTGCACGGCCTGACGCGCAGCCTGGTGTCCAACGCCATCACGGGAGTTACGGACGGTTACACGAAGACGCTGGAACTTATGGGAGTGGGATACAGGGTTCAGCAGGCAGGCGACGGGATTATCTTGAGCGTGGGATACAGCCACCCAGTGGAGATTCACCCTGAGGAAGGGGTGAAGATGGAGGTGGAAGGAAACAACCGGGTGCACATTCGTGGGATCGACAAGCAAAAGGTTGGCAGCCTGGCCGCCAAGGTGCGGAAGGTCAGGCCGCCGAATGCTTACAAAGAGAAGGGCATCCGGTACCACGACGAGGTGCTGCACTTCAAGCCGGGCAAAGCGGCGGGACGGAAGGCGTAGTCATGGCCAAAGACAGAGACGGCCGCAGGCTTAGAGTAGTGCGGCACGTTAGAGTGCGGCGCAAGGTAAAGGGGAGCCCACAGCGTCCCCGCTTATGCGTATTTAGAAGCCTGCGGCAAATCTATGCGCAGGTGATAGACGATACCACGGGGCGCACGCTGGCTTCGGCGGCAAGCAATGAAGCGGCGGTAGGAGCCGGAGCCAAGGAATCGGGGAAGGTTTCGTTGTCGCAAGCGGTGGGGAAATTGGTGGCGGAGCGGGCGATTGCCAAAGGAATATCGCAGGTGGTATTCGACCGCGGCGGGTACAAGTATCACGGCCGGGTCAAGGCGCTGGCCGAGGCCTCGCGTGAAGGGGGACTGGAATTTTGATTATGGTTTCGCAGCGCCGGCCTGGATTTGATTGCGAACTAGAGAAGGAGCGGTCTACCGATGGTCACGGCGTTCGATAGGGCCCAGGGCCGGCAGCGAGAAGAAGATCCCGGGGGAATGACGGAACGGGTGGTGTACACCCGGCGCATTGCCAAGGTGGTCAAGGGCGGTCGGCGGCTTCGATTCAACGCATTGGTGGTAGTTGGAGACAGGGAGGGTCAGGTAGGAGCAGGTCTTGGGAAGGCCCTGGTTATCCCTGATGCGGTAAGGAAGGGCAATGCAATAGCGCGGCGGAACATGGTGCAAATTCCGTTGAAGGGGAGCACGATACCTCAGCAAATTACGGTCAAGAAGGGTGCGACCATCGTTCTTATCAAGCCGGCGAGAGAGGGGACCGGGGTGATTGCAGCGGGGGCGATGCGGGCGTTGTTGGAACTGGGCGGAGTGCAAGACGTGGTTGGGAAGTCCCTGGGTTCGCGCAATCCGATAAACATAGTGTATGCGACCCTGGAAGCCCTGAAGCAACTGCGGGACCCAGAGGGCGAACTGGCGCGGCGGGGCCGGAGCAACCGGGACGGTCCTGAGGGCGGCGAGTAGGCAGGACCTAGCCTAGTCCCTGGGGCAAGTCCATGCAGGCAGGTATACCGTGACCACACAGTTGAAAATCACCTGGAAGAAGAGTTCCATTGGGAAGCCGGAGTCGCAGCGGCGGGTGATAGCTGCGCTGGGCTTGAGACGGCTGCACCATTCGGTGGTGCATGGAGACACACCTGCGATACGGGGAATGGTTGAGAAAGTAAGCCACCTGGTTGCGGTAGAGAAGCTGGAAGAGTAAGGCCGACCGAGGATACAAACGCTATGATGGAACACGAGGTGGCGCCGGCGAAAGGCGCCAGGAAACGGCGAAAGCGAGTCGGCCGAGGAGACGCGGCAGGGCAGGGCAGCACTGCAGGCCGGGGTATGAAGGGGCAGAAGTCCAGGTCGGGACGCGGGCCCCGGGTAGGTTTCGAGGGCGGTCAGTTGCCTTTGACCAAGGGTCTGCCTATGAAGCGCGGGTTCACCAACAACTTCAAAACGGAATACTCGTTGGTGAAGATAAGCGCGCTGGACGGGTTTTCGGAAGGCGAGAACGTGACGCCGGCGCTGCTAAGGCAGCGGGGCTATTTGAGAAACCTGAAGCGGCCAGTGAAGATTGTTGGAGACGGCGAGCTCAGCAAGCCGCTGACGGTGGTGGCTCATAAGTTTACGCGCTCGGCCAGAGAGAAGATAGAGGCAGCCCAGGGAAGGGTGGAGGAGCTTCAGGGTAGATGATATCGGCGGAAACCCAAGGTGGTGGACGCTTTCCCCGGCTGATACAGGCAGCGATAGACGCCTTCAGCCTTCCAGACCTGCGCGGCAAAATCCTGTTTACGCTGACGATGCTGGCGTTGTACCGGTTCATAACGCACGTGCCGATACCGGGAATCAACAGCGAACAGCTAAACAACCTGGTCAACAACAACGAGATCATCCAGTTCATCGACCTCTTCAGCGGAGGAGCGCTGAGTCGAATGAGCATAGTGGCGCTGGGGGTATTTCCGTATATCACAGCGTCGATTGTGATGCAGTTGTTGACCCCGGTGGTGCCGGCCCTGCAAGAAATCTCCCGGGAGGGAGAAGCTGGGCGGGCGAGGATGAACCGCTATGTCCACCTGCTGACGGTGCCGATAGCGCTGGCGCAGGGCTACGGGCAGCTGATTCTATTGGAGCAGAGCGGAGTGTTCACCAGCCCCGAAGGGGTTGTGCTGTTCTCGGTAGGGTTCACGGGAGACTCGTTGCTGCCGACTCTGGCAGCTTTGGCATCGCTGGTGGCTGGAACCATGTTCCTGGTGTGGCTGGGAGAGCTAATCACGGAGAAGGGGATCGGGAACGGTATTTCGCTGATCATATTTGCCGGAATAGTGGCAGGATTCCCCGGGTTGCTGGCCCAGGGATTTCTGGACCGGGACAACGTGCTGGGGATCGGTTTCTTCGTGATCATAGGCGTGTTGATCATTGCGCTGATTGTGATGTTCAACGAAGCCCACCGGCGGATCCCGGTGCAGTACGGGCGGAGCATATTCCGAGGCGGGCGAATGTACCGGCAGGGCGGCGCGACGTATCTGCCTTTGCGCATAAATTCGGCTGGGATGATACCGCTGATTTTCGCGTTTTCGATAGTGATACTACCGGGGACTGTGGCGACATACTTCGCTACGAATTCCAGCTGGATAGGAGACGTGGCGATATTCTTTGAAGGATTGCTGTCTCCGACGTCGGTACTGTACTGGGTGATGGTGTTCATCCTGGTGGTGATCTTCACATTCTTCTACACGCTGGTGGTGTTCAACCAGCAGAATTTGGCGGAGAATCTGCAGAGGAACGGCGGGTTCGTGCTGGGAATCAGGCCCGGGCAGCCGACGCAGGACTACCTGAACAGGGTGATTGTGAGAATCACCATGGGCGGGGCGCTGTTCCTGGGATTTATTGCAATTGTGCCTTACCTGGCTTCGCTGGTTACCGGCGTGCAGGCGATAGCATTGAGCAGCACCAGCCTGCTGATTATGGTGGGCGTGGGACTGGACACGCTGCGGCAGTTGGAAGCGCAACTGATGATGCGCAACTACGAAGGATTTTTGAGGTAGCCGGTGACGGAAGAGGTCAGAATTGGCCTGTTCGGTCCTCCGGGAGCCGGCAAGGGGACCCAGGCGCAGATACTGAAAGACAAGTGGGGTGTGGCGCATATCTCGTCGGGGGACCTATTCCGGCATAACTTGAAAGAACGTACGCCGCTGGGGCTTAAGGCGGCTGAGTTTATGGAGAAGGGACTGCTGGTGCCGGACGAGGTGACCATAGACATCATCTTGGACAAGGTGTTGGCGCTGGACAAAGAAGAGGGATTCATATTGGACGGGTTTCCGAGGAACACCCACCAGGCGGAGGCTTTGGATGAAGCCTTGGGACAGCAGTCCAGGGGATTGGACGCGATAGTGCACATCGAGTTGTCCGAGGATGAACTGTTGCGCCGTCTGGGCGGCCGTTACAGTTGCCGACAGTGCCAGGCGCCGCACAACATCGAGCTTATACCGGGAAACGGAAACGGCCAAGGAACTGCGGAAGCCAGAAAGTTGGAATGCGACCAGTGCGGCGGGGAGCTTTACCAGAGGGCGGACGACAGCCCCGAAGCGGTGGCGCAGCGGATTGCAGTGTACCGAAACGAGACCATGCCGGTGCTGGAGTTCTACCGGGATAGAGAGCTGTTGGTGGAAGTCGAGGGCCTGGGGAGCATAGAGGCCGTAAACGAGCGATTGCTGGAGGCATTGCAGCGGTGATAACCCGTCCGCTGGAATGGGGTCTCACCTGCCTGCGCGGGCAGGGTCAGGGTATCCAAGATTCGGATTCAAGAGTAGAATAAACAGGGTGAATCGGAACCAAAAAATAGAAACTGCGTCCAACTCCGCATCGACGTATACCGGGGGGATAACGATAAAATCACCCCAGGAAATGGATATGATGCGGGAGGCCGGCGCGATCGTCGGTTCAGTGCTGACGCTGTTGAAGCGGACGGTGGAGCCTGGGATCAGCACCAAAGAGTTGGACCAGGTGGCGTACGAGGAGATAACCCGGCACGGCGCGAAGCCGACGTTCAAGGGATACCGGGGGTTTCCCGGGAACATCTGTACGTCGGTAAACGAGGAGATCGTTCACGGGATCCCCAGCAAGCGAGTTCTTAAAGAAGGGGACATAGTCAAAGTGGACGTGGGTGCGACGCTGGGCGGCCTTATTGGGGATGCGGCAGTAACTATGGCTGTTGGAGAGGTGGACGAGGAAGTAGCAGCACTAATGACGGCGACGCAGCAGAGCCTGGAAGAGGGAATCAAGGCGTCGCTGCCGGGAAACAGGATTGGCGACATAGGCGCGGCCGTCCAAGAATATGGCGAGACCAGGGGCTACGGCGTGGTGCGGGAGTTCGTGGGACACGGCATAGGAAGGTTCCTACACGAGGACCCTCAAGTGCCGAACTACGGGCAGCCGGGAATGGGGCCCCTGCTCAGGCCGGGAATGTGCATAGCGATAGAGCCCATGTTGAACATGGGGGACTGGCGTACGCGGATCTTGGACGACCAGTGGACCGTGGTCACCGCGGACGGCAAACTTTCCGCTCACTTCGAGCACACGATAGCGATTACGGAGGACGGGCCGGAGATCTTGACGAAACACGTTTGAGAGGAGCCAGCCAACAAAATAGAGGGAGCTTATGGCTAAGAAGCAGGCGATAGAAGTGGAAGCGAGCGTGAGGGAGGCTCTACCCAATGGGATGTTCCGGGTGGAACTGCCGAACGACCACAAGGTGCTGGCGCACGTTTCGGGGAAAATCCGCAAGCATTTTATTCGAGTGCTGCCGGGTGACCGAGTGTTGGTGGAGCTTTCGCCCTACGACCTGAGTCGAGGCCGGATAACCTACAGGTTCAAATAAACAGCAGGCGACGGAATTATGAGGGTCTCAGCATCGGTAAAACCCAGGTGCGATAACTGCCGGGTGATCAAGCGGAAGGGCGTGATTCGGATAATTTGCTCGAATCCGCGGCATTCCCAGCGGCAAGGATAGAGGCAGGCAACAGGAGAGGGCGATGGTTCGTATAGCCGGAGTAGACGTACCCGACCGGAAGAAGGCGCACGTGGCGCTGCGGAGCATCTACGGTGTGGGCCCAGCAATAGCCAAGCAAATATTGACAAAGGCGGAAATAGACCCGGAGCTTCCGCCGCGGATGAGCGAGCTTTCCGAGGCGCAGGTGGACCGTATCCGTGAACTGGTGGACAAGGAGTACACCGCGGAGGGAGACCTGCGGAGGGAAGTCAACCAGAACATACGACGGTTGATAGAGATCGGGTCGTACCGCGGCCTGCGACACCGGCGGGGCCTGCCGGCGCACGGGCAGCGAACGCGGACCAACGCCCGAAGCCGCAAGGGGCCGCGCCGGACGGTTGCGGGCCGGGGACGGCGGACGGGCGGCAAGAAGTAGGAGAGCTTATATGGCCAGAACCAGGTCCAGACGACGGGAACGCCGGAACGTGCCACACGGCAAAGCATACATATATTCGACGTTCAACAACACGCTAATCAGCATCACGGACCAGCAGGGCGGCGTGATATGCGCGGCCAGCGCCGGGACGGTGGGGTTCAAGGGCTCACGAAAGGGCACCGCATTTGCGGCCCAGCGGGCGGCAGAGCAGGCGGGGCGCAAGGGCATAGACCAGGGTATGCGCCACATCGACGTGATGATTAAGGGCCCCGGAGCGGGACGGGAAGCGGCCATCCGCTCGCTGCAGGGAGTAGGCTTGGTGGTGACGAGCATTAGGGACGTGACGCGGATTCCCCACAACGGGTGCCGGCCGCCAAAACGAAGGAGAGTGTAGTCAACCAGACTCATGGGCAGATATACAGGACCATCATGCAGGTTGTGCCGGAGGGCCGGCGAGAAGTTGTTCTTAAAGGGGGAGCGGTGCTTTACCCCGCGATGCGCGTTCGAACGCAGGCGTACGCCCCCCGGTGACCAATCGCGCAGGCGGCGCAGGCCGTCGGAGTATGGGATTCACCTGCTGGAAAAGCAGAAAGCGAAGTATATCTACGGAGTGCTGGAATCGCAGTTCCGACGGTACATGACAGAGGCGTTCAATTCGCCGGGGATAACAGGCGTGAACCTGCTGCGGTCGCTGGAACGGCGATTTGACAACGTAATATTCCTGCTGGGATTTGCCGACTCCCGCAAGCAGGCGCGGCAGTTGGTGCGCCACGGACATTTTGCGGTGAACGGGACCAAGAACGATATTCCTTCCTACCAGGTCAGCGCGGGTGATGAGATAACCTGGAAGGAGAGCGTCAAGGGTACGGACTTCTTCAAGGAAAGGACAGAGGACATACCCAAGCGTCCGATACCGGCGTGGCTGAGTCTCGACCAATCGGAAATGAAGGGGACAGTCAACACGTTGCCTGCGGAAGAAGACCTGCAGCAGAACATTAATTCCCGTTTGATAGTAGAGTTTTACTCGAGGTAGAGGACCCAATGCTGGACACCTTTTTGATTCCCACCACGCCGATGGAGGGGGAACAGACTTCCCTGAAGCCGATCATCCGGGTCATAGATTCGGACGATACGTACGGGAAGGTGGCGGTGGAGCCGCTGCAGAGGGGATTTGGCCTGACGATAGGCAACCCCATGCGGCGGATATTGTTGAGCTCGACAAAGGGCAGCGCGATAACCTGGGTGAAAATCGAGGACGTGGTGCACGAGTACACTGCGATCCAAGGCGTAAAAGAAGAGGTTATGGAGCTGCTGCTGAACATCAAGCGCATCCGAATCCGGGCGCAGTCCAGCAGGCCGGGGAAGATGCGGCTGGACGTGACCGGGGAAGGAAGGGTATGCGCCGGTGACATTTCTACGTCGAGCGACTTTGAAATCGTGAACCCGCAGTTGCACCTGGCCACTTTGGACTCGCAGGAATCGCAACTGTCGATTGAGTTCAACGTGGAACAGGGAGTGGGCTACCAGAGGGCGCCGCAATTGGACGATGGGGAAAACCCGCCTTTGGGGGTGCTGCCGCTGGACGCCATCTTCAACCCAGTGCGGAAGGTCAACTACGACGTGAAGCGCACCAGGGTGGGCCAGGTGACGGACTACGAGCGCCTGGAACTGGAAGTGTGGACCGATGGGACGATCAAGCCAGTGGAGGCGGTGCGCGAGGCAGCAGACCACCTGGTGAACCACTTCTTCTTGTTCACGAATTTGGACCGGGCTGCCGAGGCTGGGACGGAGCGTCCGCCACTTTCCGTGTCGCCCGAGGTGTACCAGACGCCGGTAGAGAGGCTGGAACTGTCGCCGAGGACGCTGAATTGCTTGAAGCGGGCGAACATCAACAAGGTCGGCGAAGTGCTGGAGATGACGGACGAGGAGTTGGTGAAGATCCGGAACTTTGGCGAGAAGTCGTTGAAGGAATTAAAAGAGAAGTTGGAGGCCCGCGGCCTGACGCAAAGCCGGGACGGAGCACAAGACAGAGACGGCCTCGAATCGCCGTCGGCAGCGGTGGTTGCAGAAGACTTGTCGCCGGCCGACATCGGAGAGCTCATGGGCGACGACAGCGCGGCCGGGGCTGCGCCGACCGGCGAGGAATTGCAGGACTTCCAAGGAGAATCAGGCGCCTTGGATGCAGATGAAGACGACGATGAGGACTGGGCTGACGACGAGGAAGAGGAAAAGGAGTCGTAGGCGACATGGCATCGCACCGCATAGCGGGCAGGAAATTAAGCCGATACCGGGACCAGCGGACGGCGTTGCTGCGGGGATTGGCGGCGGACTTAATCCGGCATGAGAGGATCACGACCACGCTGGCCAAAGCCCAAGAAACGCGGGTGTTCACAGAGAAGCTGATTACCCACGGGAAAAAGGGAACGCTGCACCACCGGCGCCTGGCCCTGGCGAAGCTGCCGAACAAAGATGCAATCGAGAAGCTGTTCGACGACGTAGCCGGCAGATACGAGGACCGGGCCGGCGGTTATACCCGAATCACAAAGCTTGGCCGCCGCCAAGGGGACTCGGCAGCAATGGCGATGATCGAACTGGTGTGACCGAGGGCGTTGGACTAAGGGCAACGAGTTCCGTCATATGTCCCGGACGTTGGAATCAGAACCTACGAAATTGGAGGAGAAAGACCCTGCGGCAAGGCGACTGGCGTTAATCCTGGAGTACGACGGGAGCAACTACGCCGGGTTTCAATTGCAGGCGGGGCAGCCGACAATTCAAGGAGAGATCGAAAAAAGCTTGGCGCGGTTCACGGGGGAGGCTATCCGAATCCGGGGCGCAAGCAGGACGGACTCGGGGGCCCATGCCAAGGGACAGGTGGTGGACTTCGTTACCAGCAGCCGGCACCTGGTAGGAAGTTTTCCAAGGGCGATGAACTACTATCTGCCCTGGGACGTGCGGGTCTTGAACGCCTACGAGGTTGGACCGGAGTTCAATTCTCGAAGGGACGCCCTGGGACGGACATACAGGTACAATATATTGAACCGAGAGTGGCCTTCTCCGCTGCTGCGGCACACACGGTTGTGGGTGAAAGAAAACCTGGACATAGACAGGATGGCGGCGGCGGCAGAGAGCCTTATCGGCAGACACGACTTCAGGGTCTTCAGCTCGGGGCTGCCGGAGGACAAGAGCACGGTGCGGCAGGTCCGCCGCTGGGATGTTTGGAAAGAGGGAGATTCGAAAGTAGTAATCGAGGCAGAGGCAAACGGGTTTTTGCGGCACCAAATCCGCAGGGTCAACGCCATGCTGGTCGATATTGGAAAAGGCAGGGAGCCTGAGGACAGCGTCGACCGCGTACTGCGGGGAGAGACCCCGGCGGAGGCGACGCTTCCAGCCCACGGCCTGTGCTTAGTGAAGGTATCGTATCCCGGCGGATGGCCGGACGAAGAAGATAGAGAGGAGTCCTGGGAGGTCCAGGGACTGGCATCAAGATGAAACGAACCAGCACATATTTCCCCAAGCCAGGGGAGACGCCCGCCAACTGGCGGGTTATCGATGCAACGGGCCTGGTACTGGGCCGGGTAGCGCGGGACATATCGGTGGCATTGCAGGGGAAAGACAAGCCGACCTACACGCCGCATACGCCGGTGGGGGACTACGTTATCGTAGTCAACGCGGCGCGGGTAAGGGTCACTGGCCGCAAGTTGCTGCAGAAGATGTACTATAGGCACAGCGGCTATGTGGGGAACCTGAAATCGTTCAAGCTGAGGGACGTGTTGGAGCGCCACCCGGAGCGGGTCATCACCCTGGCGGTGAAAGGGATGCTGCCCAGGAACCACCAGGGAAGGCAGATGCTGCGCAGGTTGAAGGTGTATGCGGGAGCCGAGCATCCGCACCAGGCGCAGGTGGGCGCAGGCCAGTCCGAAAACGCAAAATAGGGGTTGACTTTGGTACAGACGGCAGTTGACGAACAATACTACTACGGAACCGGCAAACGAAAGACCTCGGTGGCCAAGGTACGGTTGTACCCGGACGAGAGCGGCGGGTTGGTGCTAATCAACAGCAAGCCGATGGAAGAGTATTTCAACTGGCAGCCGTGGCAGGAGACGGTTACGGAAGCGTTCAGGGCCTCTGGGACCAACACGAGGTTCAGGGTAGTAGTACGAGTGAATGGAGGCGGGGTGCATTCGCAGGCGCAGGCTATACGAAACGGCATAGCGTGGGCGTTGGTGGCCTTCGACGACAGCCTGAAAGCCCCATTAAGGCGGCGAGGACTGATCACCCGGGACGCGCGAATCAAGGAAAGCAAGAAGTACGGGCTGAAGCGGGCTCGCAGGGCTCCGCAGTACACCAAACGTTAGTTTGGGGGAAAGCCCAGTAAGCTAATAGCATGGCGGCGTTTAAAGACGCCGCCATTTCTTATTGCTTACGTCAGCTACAGGAGAGGCCCAGATAACTGACGGCGGCGTCGAGCAATGCCGTCACTTTTTCAGGGCTGGGGGCCTCGGCGTAGACGCGGAGCAGCGGTTCGGTACCGGAGAACCTGGCAGCGAGCCAAGCGTCGTCGAAGACTAACCTCCGGCCGTCGACCTGGTCGGAGTTACGCACAGGCATTCCCGCCAACTCGGTTAAGCCGCCGTCTCCCAGGAGCTGTTCCAGCCGCGAGCGGTCGTCAGGGTCAAAGACCAGGTCCCGGCGGTGGAAGGCGTGGGGTCCAACGCGGTCAAAGAGGCGGTCGAGCAGCTGGGACGGCGAGTTGCCTGTGCGGGCCATGTATTCCAGTATGTAGAGGCCGCTCAGGATGCCGTCGCGTTCCGGCACGTGGCCGCGGAAGGCAAAACCGCCGCTTTCCTCTCCGGCTATCAGGGCGTCGACCTGGGACATCTTGGGGCCGATGTTCTTGAAGCCGACGGGCAACTCGTGTACTTCTATGCCGAACTGTTTGCCCAATTTGTTGAGCATGATGGATGAAGTGACGCCCTTGACCAGGGGGCCGCGGAGGCCCTTGAACTCGAGAAGGTAAAGGGCAAGGAGAGAGAAGACTTCCAGAGTAGTGATAAAGCGGCCGTTCTCGTCGACGACGCCGATGCGGTCGGCGTCGCCGTCCAGGGCGAGACCCACGGATGAGTTGTGTTCTTGGATGCGGCTAATGAGGGCGGAAAGATTGGAGGCTATCGGCTCGGGTTGGGCCATGCCTGGAAATGCAGGATTGGGCCGGCCGTTGATTTCAGTCACACGGGTGGCGCCGCCGGAGAGAATGGATGGCAGGTAACCTCCGCCGGCGCCGAACATGGCGTCTACTGAGACGTCGAGGCCGGCGCTGCGGATGGCTGGGAGGTCAACTAGGGACTCGATGCGCTGTAGGTAAGGGGGAGCGGGATCGACGTCTACTATCAGGCCCTGGCTGCGGGCCTGTTCCATGCCGAGCGACCGGGGTTGTCCAGCGGAATTGATGGCGGCCTCCAGGTCGTCGGTGATTTCCTGGGAGGCGCTGCCGGCGTATTCGGGTTTGAACTTAAAGCCGTTCCAGATGCCGGGGTTGTGGCTGGCGGTGATGATGGCTGCGCCGGCGGCTTGCAGGTGGAGGACGTTGAAGCTGAGCACCGGAGTGGGTGCAGGATCGCGTGAGAGATAGGCGGTAATGCCGTTGGCGGCGACAACCTGGGCGACGGTTTCAGCGAAATTGCGGGAGAGAAACCGGGTATCGTAGCCGACTACGAGGCCCTTGGCTGCGGTGCCCTGAGCGTGGAGGTAGTCGGAGAGGCCCTGGGCGCAGCGGGCGACGTTGTCGAACGTGAAGTCCCGGGCAATGACGGCGCGCCAGCCATCGGTGCCGAAGGTTATGTCAGGTGACATCAGGACCCTTTACCGTCTTATACGAAAGGCCGATTTGCCGTCATGCCAGAGCGGGGAGACCGGCCTCGCGTCGCAGCAAGTCGGCCTTGTCGGTACGTTCCCAGGGCAGGTCGACGTCGTTGCGGCCGAAGTGGCCGTAGGCGGCGGTCTGGCGGTAGATGGGCCGGCGTAGTTCCAGGTCTTCGATGATTGCGCCGGGGCGCAGGTCGAAGTGTTTCCGCACCAGTTCCTCTATGACGTCGTTCTCCAGGTGGTTGGTGTCAAAGGTCTCGACGGACACCGAAATAGGGTCGGCGACGCCGATGGCGTAGGACACGATCACCTCGACCCGGTCGGCGAGGCCGGCGGCAACGAGGTTCTTGGCCACGTAGCGGGCGGCATAGGCCCCGGACCGGTCGACCTTGGTGGGGTCTTTGCCGGAGAAGGCGCCGCCGCCGTGGCGGGCGATGCCGCCGTAGGTGTCCACCAGGATCTTGCGGCCGGTCAGGCCGGTGTCGCCCTGCGGGCCTCCGACGACGAACCAACCGCTGGGGTTGACGTGGACCTTGGTTTTGTTGTCCATCATCTCACCGGCGACGGGCTTAATGACGTGCTCGGAGATGTCTTCGGCGAGGCGCTTGTTGAATTCTTCCCGGTTGGGGTGGTCGTCGTGCTGGGTGCTGATAACCACGGCATCGACGCGGTAGGGCTTGCCGTTGCGATATTCAACGGTGACCTGAGACTTGCCATCGGGCCCCAGGTAGGGCAGGATGCCGTCTTTGCGCACGTCAGCCAGTCGCTGCACCAACCTATGGGAAAGGTCTACGGTGAGGGGCATCAGGGCTTCGGTCTCGTTGCAGGCGAACCCGACCATCATTCCCTGGTCGCCGGCGCCGGTGGCGCGGCGGGCGTCGGAAGCGGAGTTGCCCCGTTCTTCCAGAGCGGTGGTAACGCCGCTGCTGATGTCGGGGGACTGGCGGCTGACGTGGGCGACCACGCCACAGGAGTCAGCGTCCAAGCCATACTTGACATTGGTATAACCGATTTCCTGGATTACATCTCGGGCAATCTCGTTAAAGTCCAGGTTGGACGCGGTGGTAATTTCGCCGGTGACCATCACCAGGTTCTTGGTAGCGACGGTCTCGCAGGCGACGCGGCCCATGGGGTCGTCCTTCAACACGGCGTCCAAGACGGCGTCGGAGATCTGGTCGCACAGTTTGTCTGGATGCCCCTCGGTTACCGACTCGGAAGTGAGCAGGTATTTGGGGGACGTTTGAAATAGTAAGGGCATTTGAATCTCTCCAATATTTTCAGAAGGTTATGTCGAGTGGTCTACGCTGGGTCTGATTCAGGTCCGGTCTGAACTAGGTCCCTTCGGTCCAACTTTCCTGGTATTTCTGCTGCTCCGGGGTCAGGGTGTCGATGTCGATGCCCAAGGACTGAAGCTTGAGGCTGCCGACTTGGGCGTCGGTCTCCCTGGGGACGCTGTGGACCTGGGGCGGGAGTTGGCCCTGGTTCTGGACGAGGTATTCGACGCTCAGGGCCTGGTTGGCGAAGCTCATGTCCATGACGGCGGAGGGGTGGCCTTCGGCGGCCGATAGGTTGATGAGGCGGCCTTCGCCGAGGAGGTAGACCCGACGGCCGTCGGACATCTTGAACTCTTCGACAAAAGGCTTGACTGTGCGGCGGGAGACTGCCATTTCTTCGAGGGCGGGAATGTCAATTTCCACGTTGAAGTGGCCGCTGTTGGCGAGGATTGCGCCGTCGGGCAGGACCTGGATCTGTTCGCGGTCGACTGTGTGCATGCCGCCGGTGACGGTAACGAGGACCTGGGCTATTCGGGCAGCGTCGACGGCCTTCATGACGGTGAATCCGTCCATGACGGCCTCTAGGGCGCGAATGGGGTTGACCTCGGTGACTATGACGTGGGCCCCTAGGCCGCGCGCTCGGGAGGCGACGCCGCGGCCGCACCAGCCGTAGCCAGCGACGACGACTCGGCGGCCGGCCCAGAGGATGTTGGTGGCCCTGGTGATGCCGTCGAGGGTGCTCTGGCCAGTACCGTAGCGGTTATCGAAGAAGTGCTTGGTCTCGGCGTCGTTGACGGCGATGATGGGGTAGCGCAACTGGTTGTCGGCGGCCATGGCGTTGAGGCGGACGACGCCGGTGGTGGTCTCCTCGGTGCCGCCGATGACGCCGGAAAGCAACTCGTCGCGTTCGCGGTGGAGGGTGGTGACCAGGTCAGCACCGTCGTCCAGGGTTACCTGGGGTTTAGCGTCGAGGGCGGCGTTGATATGCTGGTAGTAGGTCTCGTCGTCCTCGCCCTTTATGGAGAAGGTGGGGATGCCGTATTCCTGTACGAGGGCTGCGGCGACGTCGTCCTGGGTGCTGAGGGGATTACTGGCGCAGAGATTGACGTCGGCGCCGCCTTCTTTGAGGGCGATGGCGAGGTTGGCGGTCTCGGTAGTGACGTGGAGGCAGGCGGCGAGCTTGAGGCCGGCAAGGGGCTTCTCGCGGTTGAAGCGTTGGCGAATGAGGTTAAGGACAGCCATTTCGCGGGCCGCCCATTCTATACGGTTGACGCCGTCAGAGGCGAGGGAAAGGTCTTTAACGTGTCCGGATGCCTGTATTGATGCCAATGGTAGACTCCTGATTTATCTGAGTGAGTTTCCGGTGAGTAGGCGGGCCCACAATGGGCCCGCCCTGCAGGCTAAAGCAGCTAAGGGTCGTCACCATAGGAGGTGGGATGATTGGCGGCGATCCAAGCGGGGGTGCCGTCTTCGATGTTGAAGAGGCTCTCGGTGTCGTAGCCCATGGAGGCGGCAACCTCGCAGGCCAGGCCGCTGCGAACGCCGACGGCGCATATGAAGAAGACCTTCTTGCCGTGGGGGACTTCGTCGATGCGGTCGGGGAGGTCGTCTATGGGAACGTGGATGGCTCCGGAGATGTGGCCGGAGACCCATTCGTCGTCGCGGCGGACATCGACAACGACGGAGTTATCGGGGTCGGCGTCGAGCATGGACCTTGCCTCGTTAGAATCTACCCTGTAGTAGGGCTCGCCGGGTTCTTGTCTGGGCATGACGTTACTCCTTGGGCGCTGATTCCAGGTACTTGCCGACCAGGGGGGCCATCTTGAGTTTGTAGTCGTCGGAGAGGCCAGCAGGCGCGGATATAATTGCATTTTCGAGGGCGGAGGAGCAGGCGCAATCTTCGTTCAGAGTGTCAAGACGGGGAACGACGCGGCGCAAGAGTTTCTTGGAAGCGGCAACGTTGCGGCCCAGGTTCTGGACGACCATCTCGGTGGTCACAGCCTCGGTCTCGGTGCGCCAGCAGTCATAGTCGGTGACCCAGGCCATGGTGGCATAGCAGATCTCGGCTTCGCGAGCTAGCTTGGCTTCGGGCAGGGCGGTCATGCCGATGATGTCGGCTCCCCAGGAACGGTACATGAAGCTCTCGGCGCGGGTGGAGAAGGCGGGACCTTCGATAACAACGAGGGCGCCAGAGGGGTGGGCGGTGACGCCTATTTGGCCGGCTTCGTCGGCGATTAAGCGGCTGACGGAGGGGCAATATGGGTCGGCCAGGGCTACGTGGGCAACCAGACCTTCGTCAAAGAAGGTAGATTCCCGGCTCCGGGTGCGGTCGATTAGCTGGTCGGGCACGACGAGGTGCATGGGGGCGAATTCTTCTTTGAGACTACCGACGGCGCTGATGGAGATTATGCGGCGGACGCCCAAGGTCTTGAGGGCGTACAGGTTGGCGCGGAAGGGGATGTTGGTCGGGTTGATGCGGTGGCCGCGGCCGTGCCGGGGGAGAAAGGCGACGGAGACGCCGTCGAGGGACCCGACGGTTATGGCGTCGCTGGGGTGGCCGAAGGGCGTGTCGACATCGAAGGACTGCAAGTCGGAGATGCCGTCCATCTCGTAGAGACCGCTGCCGCCGATGATGCCGACGGTTGCCTTGGCAGAGGACATGGGTCAGGCCGCCGCGGCGACCCCGGCAACGAGGGCCAGGCTTTGCAAATATGGAGGGCGGGCGATTCCCGCCTCGGTAATTATGGCAGTGACGTAACGGTTAGGAGTTACGTCAAAGGCAGGGTTCTTGACAGGGACGCCCTCGGGCGCGGTGGGAACGCCTTGGAGCTGTAGGACCTCTTCGGCGGGGCGTTGTTCTATCTGGATTTGGTCGCCGGAGTCCAGGTCGAGGTCGATGGTGCTGATGGGAGCGGCGACGTAGAAGGGGATGTTGTTTTCCTTGGCGAGGACGGCGAGGGAGTAGGTGCCGATCTTGTTGGCGGTATCGCCGTTGGCCGCTATACGGTCGGCGCCGGTGATGACGCAATCGATTTCGCCAGACTGCATCATCATGCCGGCTGCTGAGTCTACTATAAGGGTTGAAGGTATGCCCAACTGCTGGAATTCCCAGGCGGTGAGACGGGCGCCCTGCAAGAAGGGGCGGGTCTCAGTGTTGAAGACGCGGTAACGCTTGCCGTCCTCCCAGCCGGCGCGGATGACGCCGACAGCGGTGCCGAATCCGGCAGTGGCGAGGGCTCCGGCGTTGCAGTGGGTGAGGACAGCGCCGCCTGCGGGCAGCAGGTCCTTGCCGTAGGCGCCCATGCGGCGGTTGACTGCTTCATCCTCGTCCTGGATATGCTGGGCTTCGGTGAGGAGACTGGCCTGTATGGCGGTGACGTCGGTCCTCTCTCGGGCGACGCGGAGCATTCGGCCGACAGCCCACTGGAGGTTAACTGCGGTGGGACGAGCAGCGGCGATTTCAGCGGCGGCCTGTTCAAGGCCAGCCAGGAATGACGGGAGGTCATTGCCCTGAGCCTGCCGTGAGGCCAGGGCTACGGCGTAGGCCGCGGCAACGCCGATGGCGGGAGCGCCGCGGACGCGCATGGTGCGGATGGCTTCCACAGCGTCCTGGTAGCGGCTGACTTCCAGGTAGACCTGCTCCTGTGGGAGCCGGGTCTGATCGAGGAGTTCCAGCTTGTCGCCAGTCCACCGAATGGGCCTGATTTCGGTCAAGGGTCGTCTCCGCAGACGGGGGAGGCAAGAAAGAGGCCAATAAAAAAGCTTCTCACGGAGAGAAGCTCAAGCGTGCAGCAGGCCCCTCATCTTTCGTCTCTCCAGTCACTAAGCTGGAAAGACGCCGGAATTAGCACCGTGTTTCGCTGGGGCCGTAGGGAAAGTTTCGAGGCGCTTCCCTGCGTCCTCAGCGTTACCGGTTGCCAGGCTTCGTCGGGCCGTCCCCTCTGCCGTTCTGGATAAGGGTCTCGTTCCCAAATAGGGTTGTTGACCGCCCATATGGTACTAACGGGGCGTGAAGGTGTCAAGTTGACAGGGATTGTGCGCCACTTGGGCGGAGGCCCCGCGTTCGGTTGACAGCGTTTTATGGGGGCCAAGATAATGAGGCCGGTCTAAGCCTAAATTGGGACGACGGGAGGCGGGTGCAGTTCAGGAATTGAGGCGCAGTAAAGGGATAATGGCGCAGTCGAGGCTTGGTTGGTCCGTCGATGACCTAGGGCTCTTCACGGACCTGTATGAGCTAACGATGGCGCAGGTGTACTTTGACCAGGGGATGTTCGCGCCAGCGACGTTCAGCCTCTTCGTTCGCAACCACCCCCCGAACCGAGGGTACCTGGTGTTTGCAGGGCTTGAAGACGTGCTGGACTACTTGGAGGCACTGAGCTTCGGCGAGGAGCAGGTGGAGTCTCTAAGGTCGCAGGGCATATTCTCGGAAGAATTCTTGGAGTACCTGGCGGGGTTAAGGTTCACGGGCAGCGTTCGGGCCATGGCGGAGGGACGGTTGTTCTTCGCAGACGAGCCGGTGTTGGAGGTTACGGCGCCGATAATAGAGGCGCAACTGGCGGAGACGTACGTTATCAACCAGGTGAACCTGCAAAGTTTGCAAGCTACTAAGGCGGCGCGGTGTGTGTGGGCGGCCCGAGGCCGGAGAATAAGCGACTTTGGCTCGCGCAGGGCGCAGGGAGTGGACGCGGCGTTGAAGATGGCCCGCAGCGGATATATCGCGGGGTTAGAATCGACCAGTAATGTGCTAGCGGCAGGGCGATACGGGATACCGGCGGCGGGCACCATGGCGCACTCGTTCATATCGAGTTTTCCGTCTGAGAGCGAGGCCTTTCAGGCGTACGCCCGGTCGTTTCCAGACAGGACGGTGCTGCTGCTGGACACATACGACACGATAGCCGGGGCGCGCGAGGCGGTGAGGACGGCAAAAGATCTGGAGTCAAATGGGCAACGGCTGGCAGGGGTGCGGCTGGACTCGGGTGACCTGGATGGATTGAGCCGGAAGGTGCGGCAGATTCTGGACGATGCCGGGCTGGGTTATGTGGAAATCCTGGCCAGCGGTGGGCTGGACGAGGGCGACGTGGAGCGTTTGACAGGGAGTGGAGCGCCCATCGACGTTTTCGGGTTGGGGACCAAGGTAACGGTGTCGGCGGATGCGCCGTGGTCGGACTTGGTGTACAAGCTGGTGGAGTACGACGGAAGGCCGGTGATGAAATTGAGCCAAGATAAGGCTTACTTGCCGGGAACCAAGCAGGTGTTCAGATTTAGAGATGCCGCAGGGAAGCTCCATGGTGACGTGATAGGGCTGGAGGATGAGGCGCTGGACGCGGGGGAGCCGTTGCTCGGACAGGTTATGGCCGGGGGACGCAGGCCGGGGTCGTCCCCGGCGTTGCAGGACACCAGGGACACGTTCCGGCGGGAGTTCGACGTTCTGCCAGACGAGTATAAGAAATTGGAGGGGCCGCCGGGATATCCGGTGTCGTCCAGCGAGGCCCTGAGTAGTCTTACCTCACGTATTCAGAGAGAAATAGTGGATACGGGCCTGTCAGGAGAGTTGAAGAGGGCATGAAAATCGCCGTCTGCGTGAAATATATTCCGGTGCTAACGCAAATCAAGTTCGACTACGAGCGCAAGACGATAATCCGAGAGGGCACGCCCTCGGAGATAAGCCCGTTCGACGTGCTGGGACTGGTGCGGGCGGTGGAGATGAAAGGGGGGCCAGATGACAAGGTGGTGGTGATTTCCATGGGGCCTCCGAACACCAGGGAAGGGCTGCTGGAGTGCCTGGCATTGGGGGCCGACCGGGCGGTGCTGCTTACCGACCGGGCGCTGGCGGGTTCGGACACGCTGGCGACGGCGCGGGCGTTGACGTTGGTGTTGGACAGGGAGAAGCCAGACCTGATCATCTGCGGGCGAAACAGCATGGATGCGGAGACGGGACAGGTGGGCCCGGAGATAGCGGAGTTGATGGGGATACCTCACATCAGCAACGTGAGGAACCTGGATTGGGGGCCGGGCGGCGGCGTTCGGGCGGAGAGGGTAGTGGACGAAGGATACCAAGTCATCGAGAGTCCCCTGCCGGCGCTGGTGTGCGCCACGGAGGGGATCGCGCCGGAGATGTACGCCGGGCCAGAGGAGTTGGAAGAGGCCCAGGAGAAGCCCTTCGAAGAGTTGGGTTGCGCCGACCTGCAGGCGGACGTATCGCAGTTGGGGGCCGATGGGTCGCCGACGTGGGTGCAGGACATACGGTTGGTTGAGCCGGCGCGGCCGGGAGTGGTTATCGATGCGGAGAGCCCGGCGGAAGCGGCGGAAAAGGCGGCGGGAATGCTGCGAGAGCGGCTGAAGGAACTGGAAGCGGCAGGCGGCGATGGAGCACAGCAGACCTCAGGGCCGCGGTTTCCCGGGCAGCGGGAACGCAGCATTTGGGTAGTCGCCGAGATGACCCAGGGAGGGCTGCGGCGGGTGACGCTGGAGATGCTGGGGAAGGCCAGGGAGTTGACGTCGTTCACCAAGAGCGAGGTGGCGGCCCTCGTGCTGGGTCCGGCCGACGATGAACTGGCCAAGGAGTTGGCATCTCAGGGCGCGGACCGTGTGATCTTTGTCGACGGACTCGGGATGGGTACAGCCTGCAGTGCGGCCGCAGCCAGCGCGGTAGCGGCAGCTATCGAGGCCAACAAGCCGTATGCGGTGCTGTTTGCCTCCACCGCCGACGGTCGGGACCTGGCGTCGCGGGTGGCGGCTAGGCTGGGGCTGGGACTGACTGGGGACGCCATAGACTTGGAAGTTGACGGGGAAGGGAGATTGGTGCAGTTGAAACCGGCGCTGGGCGGAAACGTGGTGGCGCCGATATTGTCCAAGACCCTGCCCAACCTGGTGACGCTGCGGCCGGGATTGCTGACTCCGGTGGGGCCGGACCCGGAGGCGGCGGCGGAAATACAGGTGGTGGAAGCTCCGGACTTTGCAGGGCCGGATATAGCGGTGGTCGAAGAGCATCTGGAAGAGGAACTGGGAGCGGTGGAACTGACCCAGGCGGAGGTTGTGTTGGGTGCTGGGATGGGTATTGGAGGGCCGGAGAATCTGCCGGAAATTCGGAGGCTGGCGGAGTCTATTGGGGCGACGCTGGCGACGTCGAGGAACGTAGTGCACGCCGGGTGGCTGCCGCACCACATCCAGGTGGGCATCAGCGGGCGGACCATTGCTCCCAAGGTCTACGTGGCGGTTGGACTGCGGGGGGCATTCAACCACACGGTGGGAATCCAGAAAGCCGGGGTGATCCTGGCGATAAACCAGAACAAGCGGGCGGCGATATTCAAGGCTGCGGACTTCGGAATTGTCGGGGCCTGGCAGGAGTGTTTGCCTCCGCTGGTGGAGGCGTTGAAGCCGGTGTTGGAGGAGGCGGGAATTGGCGGAGCGTGAGGCGCGCCGGGGCGTTGTGTGAATGCAACCGGGAAGCGGCCTGGAGAGGGCGGGCTGACCTTGACACAGTTAGTGCGTAACATGACAATGGCATGGAAGCAGGCCTGAGATTGTGATCGCCCAAGGCCGCGGTTCAGCATCCTTGAGAACTCGGGGCGGGCGGGGGATCAGACGTTTAGATTCCCGCATGCTCGGGAATGACGGCAGAAGCGCAGGAATGAAGATGGGATATGAACGAGCGGTAGGGGAGAAGTGCGCTGGCTGGGCTTAGCCGGCGGTAGAGCAAAAGGGGTATAGGATGGACTTTGGGTTTACAGCGGAACAGGAAGCCCTCCGACAAGAGGTGGTGGAGTTCATCGAGGAGAAGGTGACTCCGGAGGTGCTGGGCGAGGTGGAGACGTCGCTGGAGACGGGGATGGGGCCGCACCACCAAAAGCTGTTGAAAGAAATAGCGGACAAGGGTTGGGTGGGAATCAGCTGGCCCAGGGAGTACGGCGGCCAGGGTGGAAGCAGGATAGACCAGTACATCGTGGAAGAGGAGTTTGCCAGGGCGGGGATAGCCGTGGGCGGCGCGGGAACAGGGGCCCCTGCAATACTGATGGCGGGGACGGAGGAGCAGAAGCAGCATTTTATCCCCGGGCTAATTACGGGAGAGATTATTTTCGCCCAGGGATACACTGAGCCGCAGGGCGGGGCCGACCTGGCCGGGCTGCAGTGCAGAGCAGTAAGGGATGGTGATGAGTTCGTAATCAACGGGCAGAAGATGTACACGTCGTCGGCCCACTACGCCACCCACGTATACCTGATGTGCCGCACAGACCCAGATGCTCCCAGGCACAAGGGAATATCGATTTTGCTGGTGCCCATGGACACGCCGGGTATTACAGTGCGGGCGCTGTGGACGATTCAGAACGACCCACCGGCGCCGGCGGCGACCACTTATGGGACGCCGCGGACCAACGAGGTGTTCTTCGAGGACGTGAGGGTGCCGGCGTCGGCACTGCTGGGCGAGGAGAACATGGGGTGGTACGTGGGCGCCATGGGCCTGAACCTGGACAGGGTGGGGGCCAGCAGGTACTTGATTTCGGTACGCCGGGACGAGGACATTATCAACTGGATCAAGGAGCACCAGTTGGACGGGTATTCGATAGCCGACGATCCAGCGGTCAGGGACCGGCTGGCGGAGCTATGGATAGAGGCCCAGGTATGCCGCCTGATGACCATGCGCAGCATGTCGCTAGTGGAGAAAGGCGGGAATTTCACCTACGAGGGGGCGGCGGAGAAGGTGTGGGCGCCGGAGCACGGAGTTAAGACCACGGAAACGATTACGCAAATCCTGGGCCCGTACGCCCAGCTTTTGAACGGTTCCGAGGGAGCTATCTGGGACGGGTTGTTCGCGCACAACGTGATGGGCGCGTTCCAATCGGGAATCAACCACGGGAGCGTTCAGGTAATGCGGGACCAGGTGGCCAGACGGGGCCTGGGGATGCCGCGGGGATAGGGACTCTCAGGGAGCCGCTGCAAGGTTGGACCGCCAACACGAGTAATTGAGGCGTCGCAGCAGTCGACTATGGCTGCTGGAAGCTCAGAGTTTCACCTCAGCTAGGACTTGATATGGACGTATTGCCTTCCGAAGAAGAACAGATGCTCAAGAACCTGGCCCGGGAGTTCCTGGAGGCGGAGTGTCCTCCGTCGCTGGCCAGGGCCATGGAGAAGGACGAGCTTGGCTATCCGCCGGATCTCTGGAAGAAGATGGCGGAGTTGGGGTGGTTCGGGTTGGCGCTGCCGGAGGAGCACGGCGGGCAGGGGATGCCACTGACTTACCTCGCCATAATATTGGAGGAGGCGGGACGGGCCATAGCGCCGGTGCCGTTTCACAGCACCATGGCGGCGGCTTTGACCATTGCCCAGCATGGGGCCGAGGACCAACGGCGAGAGATTCTCCCGGCGGTAAGCAGGGGAGATATGATTCTCACGTGGGCGCTGACCGAGGCCGACCCGCGGTTGAGCCCTGACGGAGTGAGGCTGGAGGCCAGACAAGAAGGGGACGACCTGGTGTTGTCGGGAACCAAGATGTTTGTGGACAACTTCAGCGTCGCCAATAAATGCCTGGTGGTGTGCCGGACGTCGGATGCGTCGCCGGAGAACGAAGGGTTGACGGTGCTGCTGGTGGATACCGGGAGCACAGGTATTTCGTACAACACGCTGGTTACGCTAGCCAAGGACCGGCAGTGCCGGGTGACCTTCGACAACGTGCGGGTGCCCAAGGCGAACGTATTGGGCGAGATTGACGGGGGATGGCCGGTTGCGGAGTGGATGCTGGACAGGGCGACGGCGTTGCTGTGCGCCCAAATGGTGGGAGCGGCGCGGAAAGACGCGGAGATGGCCATCGAGTATTCCAAGAACCGGGTGGCGTTTGGCCGTCCCATAGGCGCATTCCAGTCGATCCAGCACCTGTGCGCCGACATGACTGTCTGGGTGGACGGGGCGCAGTTGTTGACCTATGAGGCGCTTTGGAAGCTGGACCAGGGGCTGCCGGCGACCATAGAGGTCTCGCAAGCCAAGTCGTTCTGCAATGAGAAGTGCGAGGCGGCGGTGAGGACCTCGCAGACGATTCACGGCGGCATCGGATTCATGATGGAGTTCGACCTGCACCTGTGGTACCGGCGGGTGTCGGCGTGGACGATGAGGCTGGGGACGACGTTCGAGCACCGGGCGCGAGTGGCGCGGGCGTTGCTTGACCAGCCGGGGCAGGTACGGTTGGGAATGCCGTTGACACCGGTGTAGTGAAGGCGCCGGCCCAGAAAAATATCGCTGTGGAGATTTACTGATGGCTAAAGACCCGGTTTGCGGGAAGGAAATCGACGAGGAACGAGCCCGAGGACAGACGGGTCAGACAATGCACGGGGCGTCTGAGGTAGACCCGGAGCAGGGGACCCGGATGTTCCACAATGGGTCGTGGCGTTATTTTTGCAGCCTGGACTGCCGCAGCAAGTTCATGGCGAGTCCCGACGCCTATAACTAGGGCAAGGCCTGGACGGCCAGGCGAGTATTCAAAAAACGGCCCCGCCTTTTCACAGCGGGGCCGTTTTATTTGCCGAATATGCGGGTGGTAGGGATTACGGCTCGAGGCCGGCGATGCCGCTGGTGGTGGGGCGCTCTCCGGCCCTAGGAGTGGGCTCGTAGGGCTTGAGAGGGAGTTCCCGGAGGGCGGGGATGACCTCTTTGCCGAACAGCTCGATGGAGCGCATCACGTCCTTGTGGGGCATGGGCCCCTCGTTGCCGTATATGTGGAGGTAGCCGGGGCCGACCTCGTCGATAATCTTGGTGAGCTTGCGGGTGACGGTGTCGGGGTTGCCGACGATGATGTTGTCGACGGCCCGGAGCTCGTCGTAGGTCAAGGCGGAGGCGGAAGCCGTACGGCCGGATGGGCGGGTGGCCCGCACGGCGGCGGCGACGCGGGACTGGTACCCGGGAGGATCGTTGTGTTCCCTAGGGCCGCGAGCACGATGGCCGCTGGTCCAGAGGAAGTCCCGGGCGACCTCGATGGCCCGCTCGTCGGTATCGGCGACGAAGGCTCGGAGGAGGTAGCCGAAATGCTCCGGTCCAGCCTTGAAGCCCTCGTCATCGGCGGTGTCGATGTAGATTTGCTTGAGCCACTTGGTGGTGTCGGTAAGGGCCCCGAGGTTCATGTAGGGGTGCCGGTGCTTGGCGGCCCAGACGCAGCTTTCAGGGCTGCCGGAGCCGGGGAACCAAATGTCGGGCCGGGGCTTCTGCATGGGGGTGACCCAGGGGTTGACCATGCGGTACTGGTAGTACTGGCCCTCCCAGCGGAAGGGGCCGGGCTCGGTCCAGCACTTGATGATGAGGTCGTGGGCCTCTTCGAACCGGTCCCGGTTTTCGGTGGGGGACATGCCGCCGAGAAGGGTCTCGGCGGGGCTGCCGCGCACGAAGCCGGAAATTATGCGGCCACCGGAGTAGCAGTCCAGCATAGCTACCTGCTCGGCGATCCGAACGGGGTCGGCGACGGCGATGACGTTGCCAAGGATGGCTATCTTGACGTTCTTGGTGACCTTGGCGATGACGGCGGCGTCGAGGTTGGCCGAGGGCTTCATGCACCAGTAGGCACCGTGGTGCTCGTTGGTCATAATGCCGTCGAAGCCCATCTCGTCGGCCCAGGAGTACTGCTCGTGGTACTGGTTGTAGAGCACGTGTGCCTTGTCGGCGTCAAAGTAAGAGTTCGGAAATCCAAGGCGGCCGTATTCGTAAGGTGCGATGTCGTCATCGGTAACGGCGCTGTATGGCTGCTCGGAGAACCAGTAAACTTCGCAGTGTTCTTTGGGCCGGGCTAGTTGGTCAACCATGCTGTCTCCTCTTGGAATTCGTTGGGTTATGTCCAGTGGATGCGAACTGCCGGGGTCCCGAAACCCGCGGGTCCGGCGTGTTGCCGGCGGGCCTTTTGGACCCCATGAATATCTGCGGTTAGCATTATACGGTTACGTTAAGAAGGTGGCAACCCTGCCGTCGAATGATGGGTCAGAAAGGGCCGGTCTTGCTAGAGACTGAGGTGCGTATATAATGTTAGTGGCGCATAGCCGGGCATCACCCAGGTGCACGGTAATGTTTCTTGGGCGGTTAGCTCAGTTGGTTAGAGTACTTGCTCGACACGCAAGAGGCCAGTGGTTCGAGTCCACTACCGCCCACCAGACTTGATAAAACGATGACTCTCACCTTGACGTTCGTGCTGGAACTGTAGACCGATCAGGCCGGGAGAGGCTATACGAGGGAACAGAGGGTGAGTATTGGCACCAAACTTGAAACGGGAGGGCAAGCGTGTCGGCGTACGTAATTACCGATGTTGAGATAACGGATGAGAGTCTCTACGGAGAGTTTCGCGAGCGAGTGACGAGTACTGTTGAGGCTCACGGCGGCAGGTTCGTGGCGCGCGGCGGCGGACTTGAGATCGTACTGGGCGATTGGACGCCCAAGCGTCTCGCCATCATCGAGTTCGGCAACATTCAACAGGTCCATACTTGGCTGAACTCGCCGGAATACATCGCGCTGGACACCATCCGCTCTAACTCCTCCAACATCAACATGGTGGTGGTCGAGGGCTTGTAGTCCCTCGTAACTTCCGGTTAGAGGAAGGGTACTCATGGCCGAAATGAGCGGAGGGGAAGCGCTTGCCAAGTCACTTGTAAGGGAAGGCGTGGAGGTCGTATTCGGCATACCGGGCATACAGGTCTACGGTATCGTCGCCGCGATCCGGGACGAGCCCGGAATACGCATGATTACCACGCGGCACGAGCAGGCGACGACCTACATGGCCGATGGCTATGCCCGTGCGTCGGGCAAACCAGGAGTGGCGCTGGTGGTCCCAGGCGTCGGCATTTACAATGCGGCTGCCGGCCTGACCAACGCGTTTTCGCGCTCCACACCTGTTCTCCTCATAGCGGGCCAACTCCCGCGGGGTGCGATCGGTAAGAACAGGGGGGCGCCGCACGAAATCGCCGACCAGTCAGGCACGGTGCACTCCGTGACCAAGTGGCAGCGAATGGCGTCCAGGCCTAGCGAAGTCCCGGACGCCGTATTCGAAGCGTTCCGGCAGATGCGCACAGGCCGTCCCCGTCCCGTACTGATCGAGATGCCGCCCGACGCCGGCGTGGAACGAGAGCAAGTCGATCTGCGGAATCCCGCCCGTATCTCGAGGACCGTACCCAGCCCCGAAGATCTCAGGGAGGCTGCCCAGGTCATCTCAAGATCCAGCATGCCCCTGATATATGCTGGAGGCGGCGTGGCGCGGTCGGATGCGGAACAGGCGTTGGTCAAGCTAGCCGAGGCGACGAACATACCTGTGGTTACGTCCAGCGGCGGCAAGGGGGTTATTTCCGACAGCCATCCGCTTTCCTACGGCTCGTGCTTCAGTCCCAGGGCCGAAAGACAGGAGATGAACCAGCTCTACGAGGTGATGCAGTCCGCCGACGTGGTGATAGGAATCGGCGCCCGTTTCTCGCTTGGCAATCCGGCTGGCGAGGCGTCCACGCTGGTCAACATCAACATAGACGACACAGAGCTCACGAGGCACCAGGCGAACACGATTCCTCTGCACGGCGACGCCAGGGCTACGATCGAGGCGTTGCTTCCCCACCTCATGGAGGCCGGTGCTGGAGAGCGTCCGTCGCCCGCGGAGGCGGTCAGCGCGGCCCGCAGCCTGATAGCCTACTATGACATCCGGCTCAAGGAGCCGCAGTACGCGGTTTTGGAGGCAATGCAGAAAGGAGTACCGGAAGATGCCTTCGTCGTCTGGGACGTAACGCAGCTCGGCTGGTACGCCCGCACTCACTACCAGATCAACCACCCCAAGACGTACATCGACTCGGGCTACTCGTTCAATCTTGGCTACGCCTTCCCAACGGCTCTAGGGGCAAAGGTGGCGAAGCCTGATCGTCCCGTGATCTGCGTGGCCGGAGACGGGGGGTTCATGTTCACCTCATCCGAACTTTCCACCGCTCTCAAGTACGGCATCGACATCGTGACCGTGATCTTCAGAAACGACTCCTACGGCAACGTTGCCAGCGACCTGGATGAGGCATTCGGCGGAGCCTATGGGACTGACCTGCACAATCCCGACTTCGTCAGATTCGCGGAGTCTTTTGGCGCCGTCGGCATGAGAGCGGACGACCCGATGGAGTTGGAGAGGCTGATTCCACTCGCGTTGGAGCAGCGGAGTCCGGTTATAATCGACGTGCCTCTGGGGGAGATGCCGATACCGCGCGCCCCGCAGCTTGCGCCGTTTTACAAACTACCTTGGACTATGCCCCAGGAGGGCCTGATACAGTCCTGACGAGTTGCCGGAACTTTGGCCCTCCTGGAGATATGGTGTGTCGAAGGAGTTCTCCAAGTCAGGACTGCTCCGCCGCACAGACTCCTCTGGAACCTCGCTTAACCGGAGACGGTCTCTGCACCCGCTTCGGACTTCCTGATTCGCCGCCGGTACGAAACCTGTTGTTGGCCGTCTAGGCGTTGAATCAGACGCCGGCCTCTATCTAGGAAGTGACGATGTCTACGCCGGGAATTTCGGAGTGACGCTTTCGCGGCGTCAGTAACCTGAAATGTATAGTCTGTCTGCAACCGCCATAGACTCTGGTCGACGGAAGCGAGTATCGAGGCCCTCCGGCTATCCCGGCCCTTGGGCCTGTTCGGGTAGTTAACTCCGCATTTGGTCACCACCACCGCGTCTTTGCGCCGGGGGCCAAGGGCTTACCCTGCATACGTTCAGATTCTCCGTTCCCATAGGCGTAGGCTGTATCAAAGCAGGTGAGGCCAAGATCCAGAGCCCGGTTTACGGCGGCGGCCATTGTATTTCCGTAGCCGCCACCCGCCGCGTCGTAGCAACCGAAGCCCAGAGTTGAAACTGTCAGGTCGGTTGGCCCAAATTTACGGTATTCCATGGCCTGGCACCTCCAAGCAGTCTCGAATTTCCAGGCTGAGGAGTCGCATGTTTCCGTCGAATCGTACACCTACCGGGCTCGGTTGAATAGCCAAGCAGACCCGGTGTCAGGCGCCACCCGTGAAGCGGAGGCCTGATCCAGTGTTGACACCAAATTGCGGCCGCAATTAGACTGGCCCAGCTGATGATGTTACCGGCGCTAGGATACAATGCCCAACGTTAAACGGGCATTCCCAATAATTCTGCTTATTGGTCTTCTCGCCGCAACCGCAGCATTGGCCTGCGACGAGGATGCCACGCCCACCCCGTTGGCTACCCCCGAATCGGCGCCGACAGCCACGTCAACGCCCCCGGCGACAACGCCTCCCACGGCTGCACCGACACAAGCGCCCGCTGCTACGCCCACGCCTACCGCCGCGGCTGCGCCAACCGTGGCGGCTACACCAATTCCGGAGCCCACTCCGATCACGACTCCTGCCGCTGAGCCGACACCGACGCCTACGCCCAGGCTTACGCCCGAACCGACGCCAGAGCCCACGCCGGAAGCGACGCCAGAACCTACGCCCGAAGCGACACCTGAACCTACGCCGCTGCTTCCCACGAACCGTTACAGGCTATACCGGGACGAAGAGATCGGGATACAGATGGTCTACCCGGAGTCGTGGACAGCGGAAAAACAGGACAGTTCTTTCGTGTGGGCGCGATTCTCAGAGGAACAGGGCGATTCCCGCCTGACGCTATTCACCATATTCCACGACGTTGACGCGCCGGTAACGGAGAGATTGGACGACGCGGTCTCTCTATTTGTAGAGCAAGAGGTTGCGGAAGGACTGGAACCCCAGACTGAGCCGCTTGGAACGTTCACGTTGGACGACGGTTCTCCAGCGGCGCGGGCCGACGTCACCCATCCGGGGGATGAAGGCACGGTGGTGCATCGGATCCAAGTTGTGCCGCGCTCCTCTTTCACCTACGGGATAGTGCTTACCACCACGTCGGACAACCTGCCTGTCTGGGAAGCGACGTTTGAAAGAATGCTGTCCAGCCTCTGGACCTTTCCGCCAGAGATTTACAGGGTTGGCCACGACGAAGCATTTATCATGCCCCTGGGCGAACCCAGCACAATGGACCCGGCCCTTGTGGGGGATACCACAAACCACTTCTTCGTGAGCCATGTGTTCAGCGGACTGGTGCGATTCCACAGCAATCTCTCCGTGACGCCTGACCTGGCCGAAAAGTGGGATGTGGATGAAACGGGAACGGTCTACACATTCACCCTGCGAGAGGGAATCACCTTCCACGACGGGACGCCCATCACCGCTGAGGACTTCAAGTATTCGATAGAGCGGGCGTCAGACCCTGAACTTCACAGCGACACCGCGCCACTGTACCTGGGTGATATCGTCGGCATGAGCGAGAAGCTGGAGGGCGACGCCGATGAGGTCGCGGGCGTCGAGGTCGTGGACGAACGCACCCTGCGCATAACCATCGACGCACCCAAGCGGTATTTCCTGGCCAAACTTTCATATCCGGCCAGCGCCGTGGTGGACCGGCGTGCGGTTGAGGAATTGGGAGATGAGTGGTGGAATACCGAGAGCATCAACGGGTCCGGCCCCTACATGATGGACCGGTGGGAACCGGGACAAGTCGTGATTCTCCGTCGGTACGATGACTTTCACACGCCGGCAAGTTTGAAGTACGTGGCGTCGCCGCGACGCCTTTTGCCGGGAGCCAGCGTGGTGGACATGTACCTGGGCGAGGCCTGGGACGCCGTCTACGTCAGTCTCAGGTCCCTGGATTTGGTCAATGAACATCCAGTGCTAACCCAGCAGTTACATGAATTCGACCAGCTCATCAGCTATTTCGTAGACCTGGATGGGACGAGGCCGCCATTCGACGACCCTATGGTGCGGCGGGCCTTTGCCATGGCCCTGGACCGGGAGCGATTGATTGAGGAGATACTGGAGGGGAGGGCTACTCTTGCCAACGGGCTGCTGCCGCCGGGACTGCCAGGATACAACGAATCGCTGAGAGGCATTCCCTATGATCCTGAGCAGGCGCGCCAACTGCTGGCCGGTTCCCAGTATGGAGGAAGCCTGCCAGAGATAATCTTCACCGCAGTGGATGATGACGGCGAGCCGCCTGACACGGTCATGTTTATGGTGGAATCATGGAAAGAGAACCTGGGAGTGGACGTTACGGTAGATTTATTGGACGCAGATACCTACTACAGCGAGTTGGAAAGTATGGGCGGACACCTTTACACCTATGGATGGGTGGCCGACTACCCGGACCCCGAGAACTTCCTTGACCTGCTGTTGCACTCCGAGGGCCACGACGCGCGTTACATCAACAAGGAGTTCGACGCATTGGTGGAGCAGGCCAGAGTAGAGGAGAACCAGGACGTCCGATTGACCTTGTACCAACGGGCGGAACAATTGCTCATGGACGACGCCGGCATCATTCCCCTGTTCCACGTTAAAGAGTACGTCCTGATACGACCTCACATAGAAGGATTCACGGTTTCGCCGGTGGGCCAGCCAGACTTGACCGGAATTACACTGAAGCCCTTAAGGCAGTAGCGGCCCGATGGGCCATGAATTACGGGGTTACGGGGTTACGGGGGCCGGGAACCTATTTTACGTTTAGACCGTCTATAAGGTGGCGTTACCGAGGGATTGGCATGTTCAGTGCCGGGGCCCAAGCAGCACCCAAATCGGGGTGGCTGAGCCGAAATACATACCGGTCACGCCAGGAGGAGACATCAGATGGACCGACTGAAGACTCATGCAAGCAAAGGGATATTGGTGGCGTGGCTGTTGCTAGCGCTGCCTCTCCTAGTCATCGCATGCGGCGGGGATGACGACCCAGGCAGCCAGCAGACCGGGGACCTGGCTGCCGCGGAGATTGGGGGCTATGGCGGCAACTTAGAGGCCAGCCAGTCCGGCATCTGGGTGAACGGTTCCGGCCAGGTGACCACTGTGCCGGACGTAGCCACAATCAGGGGAGGGGTCAACGTAACCAGGGAGACGGTGTCAGAAGCCCACCGAGAGGCCGCACAGCAGATGAACGCCTTAATGCGAGCACTGGCGGACAGGGGAATTGCGGAGAGCGACATACAGACGACACGATTCAACATCTACCCACAATACCAATATGACCGCGAAACTGACGAGAGCGAGTTGGTGGGGTATACGGTCAGCAACGAAATCTCCGTGACAGTCAGGGACTTGGAGCAGGTGGGGGCGTTGATAGACGACATGGTCTCGGCGGGAGGAGATGACACCGTATTCAGCGGCGTAAGTTTCAGCGTGTCGGACGCGAAACCGCTGGAAGAGGAAGCCCGCAAGCTGGCGGTGCAGGACCTGATTGACAAAGCGACACAATTGGCTGACAGCGCAGGGGTCACTTTGGGCGATCTAGTCTACATCAACGAATCCTCTCGAGGGTCGCCGAGAACATTCGCGGCCGAGGCCATGGCGGATTCAGCGGCGGCGCCCATCAGCGCCGGCGAATTCAACGTGGTCGTCTGGGTGCAGGGAGTGTTTGAAATCGAATAGCCTGTTTGCTCATTTCCCGGGGGCTTGGGTGGAGGTTGGCTCCGGGAACACTGGCGTTTAGCCCAGGCGGCGCAGAAGAAAGTCCCGCAGGCGCAACGGTCCACGCTCACCAACCGGGGTCTTTCCAGCGGCCAGTATGAATGGGATAATCGACTAGACAAACGGATGTCGCCTGCGCCGGAGGGGCCCGGAGTTACGAGTCTTTTGGGTAGTCTATTCAGGCCGCAGAGGTAGGTCATCACTTATATTTCGGCGTTATTGAGACAATCAACCCGCTGGTATGTAATTGCGCCAGTAATGGTGGGCCTGGGGATAGCTGCGGGAGTTTTGGCGTTTGTCTACTTCACGCCGGGAAAGCCCCAGGTTGGCGTCATAGAGGTGCCGTACACCGTCTTTAACGACAGGACGGCCAATGCCATCAGCCTATACCTAGACTACGCCCGGCGAGACGATTCGATTAAGGCCGTAGTCATCAGCCTCAGCAGTCCCGGGGGAGGGGCTGCAGCCAGCGAGCGATTGTACAACGAGACTCGCAGGCTGCGGGAGGAAAAGCCGGTGGTGCTGGTGATGGGCGGAGTAGTGGCCAGCGGGGGCTACATGATGTCCATGGGGACTTCGTACACCTACGCCCAAGCAGCTTCGTTAGTAGGGAACGTAGGAATAATATTTACGGCAGACTCACTGTTGCCGGAGCTGCCGGAAGAGGACTTGGTCTTTAGCAGCCCTAGAAAGCTTGATGGGGGAACGAGGAGAGAGTGGGTCGGGGCGGTTGACATTCTTAGGGAGGCTTTTGTACAGACAGTGGTCAGCGAACGCGGCGACAGGTTGCGTATCTCCGGCGACGAACTCGGAGAGGGCCGCTTGTATCCTGGGATTGCAGCAGTCCAACTGGGTCTGGCTGACGAAATCGGCAGCCAAAGCGACGCGGTCCTGAAAGCCGCCGAGCTCGCGGGAATCTCCAACTACGGATTCGTCGACGTGAACCTGGAGGTGGTGAGGGAACTTGTCGAGTCCCTCGATTTCGTTTTCCCAGCAGGAGGTGAGGATGACGGATTGGTGCGGGCATTGTCAATTTTGGCAGATCCAGCATCGGACGGAGCGTCCAAATCGCCAGAGGGCCACTCCGAAGGCGCCCTGGCGGAACTGCAAAGACTCAGGAACCTGATCTTGGACCAAGGGCTGGGAGCTGGCGAGGAGGACCCGCTGCCAGACCTACCGGTGGACATACACCGCCCAGACTTTTACTACTTGTACGTAGGGCATGCCCCGTAAACTGCTGGTACTTGCCCTATTGCCTGTCGCCGCCGCCGCGACGTTCGCGGGAGTGTACTTTTCCTTTTACCAAGGCGGTTACGACGCTCCGACGGCAGTAGATGTCCCATACGATGAGATAACGTCACCGGGCGCGATGCCGGCGGTCCCGGTCGACCAGGGGTCGTTGCAAAACAGGCAGGGATTGCTGCTGGTGGACGCCATGCACGTCAATTCCGTCAGTGAAAGAGAAATTGCCACCCTTACATCCTGGGTAGCGGACCGAGGGTATGACGTGGAGTTCCTCGGCAATCTTTCGACTAAAGTGGGTACCAGCAGGTTGGGGCAGCTAGAGGAAAAGCTGCGGGAAGCCGACAGCTTCCTGGTTATGCTCCCCCAGGCCACGTACACGGAGGCGGAAGGCGACGTGGTAGAGCGGTTCGTGGATAAGGGCGGCAAACTGGTCTTGGTGTCGGACCCGACGCGTCCCAGCCGGATAAACTCGTTGGCAAAAAGATTCGGCGTGGAGTTCCAGCCCGACTACCTGTACAACACCGTAGAATACGACCTGAACTTCCGGCACATTTTCGTCAAGGACTTTCAGCCCTCGCCTCTTACCAACGGTTTGGACGCCGTAGCATTGTATATCGCCGGTTCAGTAGAGTCTTCCGGCGACGCCCTAGCCTTTACGGACGCTAACACCAGATCTTCGCTGGAGAATCCGGCCGATACTTATGTGCCCATGGCCCTCGGCGACCGGCGGAACGTGCTGGCCATAGCGGACTTCACGTTCATCGTCCCTCCCTACAACACACTCCTGGATAACGACAAGCTATTGTCGAATCTGGCAGATTTCTTGACCGACAATCAACGAGAGTACGATCTGGGCGACTTTCCCCACTTCTATGATGGCGGCCAGGGAGACAGCGTCGACATCTTGCTTGGCCGGCCGTCTCTATGGGATACAGGGCTGGAAATGCGGAACGGCTTTGCGGACTATGGAATATCCTCTCGCATCAGCGAAGAGGAGGACGTCAGCCGGAACGCAGTATTCCTGGGCCTCTATGAGGACTCGCCCGCGATGGGCCGGTACCTGCAGGCCGCCGGGGTAAGCGTCAACGAAGAGATTAGCGTCCCCTTTGCTCCGGACGTACCGAGCGAGGGGACATCAATAGTCTTGCTTCACAGGGGCCAAGACCGGTACGCTCTGGTGATTCTGGGACATACACCCGATGATTTGGCCGAAGCCGTGGACAGCTTGTTCAGCGGCGAATTCCGAGACGCGCTTGTTAGCGATTACTTGGGGATGCGTAATAGCCCATGAGAAAACAACTTGGTAAATATATTCTTCTACCGACCTTGTTGGCGCTGGGCCTGCTCTTAGCTTGCAGCGGGGAAGACGACGGGGAAACCGGGCCCACCGCCGTTCCTGTCGAACCTGCTCCGGCGTCCTCTGGAGCGCTATCGGGCGCAGAACTTAAGGCAGTGCGAGACTTCGCGTCTCAGCAAGAAGCTCTGGGGTTGGAGTGGGACCAATTCCACAGGGACTTGGACGATTGGCGGTCGGGTTTGACCTCATGCCACGAGAGCGCTGCCCGGGACGCCCTGCGAGAGTTCGCCGCTGAATTCAACGCCATTACCGAGCAGGCCAGAGACCTCCCGCGGGCCAGAGTAACCCACAAGTTAGCCGACATGTTGATTGAAGCTGCCGAAGCTGAGGAGGCGGCGTTCAGGCAACTAAGGGACAGGTGGCAGACGAACAACCTATCGTTGTTCGAGGCGTTGGAGCAGCAGCGTTCCAACGCGGCCCGGGCCCAAAATGAAGTGGCGGACCTGGCAAGCGAGTTGGAAGAAGAACTTGAGGAAGCTTCGGACCCGGAAGACACCCAGGCCAGGGAGGAGTTCTCGGCGGCGTTTGGTCAAATCCAAGACGATTGGGAAGCATTCCACACGCAATATGCTGACCTGCTGGACGAAGCAGGCAGGCTGACGCCAAGTGAAATCCTGGACAGCCTCGACCAGCTTGTTCAACAGTTCCGCGCCGTAGTCGAGACTGTCCGGGAGCTCCCTGCGGATGCAGTCGTCCAAGACATGACCGAGATGCTTCAAGACCCGGCGGAGGATGAGCTGGAGCTTTTGGTAGAGATCCATGACGCGCTGGCCCAGGCGGTAAAAGAGGCCGCGGCGGCTGACGAGGTCGAGGATGATGCTCCCGCGGAAGAGGAGACCGGTCACTCGGTGGAACCGCTATTGAATTTCCTGACCCGGCCCATAAGCGCCGCTGAGGCAGTGTTAGAACAAGTCGACGGGGAAATAACGGAGATTCTAGAGCGGGACGCCGCGGAGGACTTAGAGGAACTGCGAACATTCCTCGGCGCGTCCAAGGACCTTCTTGGAGAATGGGACGAGTTCCACCAACGCTACAGCGAATGGCGAAGGACCGAAGGGGGCTGCGACAGGACTCAAGTGCTGGAAGCCCTGACGGAGTTCGACGTACGAATCGGAGCGATCGGTCTGGGAGTACGGGACCTCCCCAAATCGGGTTACCTGTTGCCCATGTACAACCTGCTGGTAGAAGCGATTGATAGGGAAGAGGGCGCCATACGGACTTTGCGCATCTCATGGCAACCCTTTACCGCTGACGCCTTCATCGCCGTTGAGAGGGAGCGGGACAATGTCAATATCCTGCGACGCGAGGCGGGGGTGGCCCTGCAGGAGTTGCTGGACCGGCAGTAGGGGTGTCTTAGCAGGAAGGCCTCGCACCATCCTCGTTACAATCCGGGCTACGCCGACGGCTTAGTTTGGGTGCATTTGGCCCGAACGGAACTTGTCCACTAAACTTGTCTTGGAGGCTCGGAATAGCTGCAACAAGTTTGGGACAGGCCGGGGGCGCTGGATTAAATGCAGCGTTTCGACGCCGGTGCAACGGATGAGTGGGTCGTGGAGAAACGAAGGAACGTCCGGGTCGGGGACACGACAATAGAGTACGAGGTCTTGCGCAGCAAGAGGCGGCGCAAGACGGTTCGGATAGCAGTGAACTCGATGGGAGTGTTGGTCAGGGCGCCCATGACCACGCCCAACGATCTGCTCCAAGCCTTTGTGGTGGACCAGGCCCCCTGGATACTGGAGCATATTAACGACCCGCCGCCGGAGACTGCCCCCAAGCGTCTTACCAGCGGCGACTCTCTGCCATACCTGGGCCGCAACATGCGCGTGTTTGTGGAGCCGACATGTGGGGACACGACGGTTGTATGCTTTGATCACTGGCAATTGAAGATAGCCGCTCCCGAAGCCATGCTAGAAGCGGAACACCAACAAGGCGTTCGCGAGGCTGTTATGGCATGGTACAAGAACCGGGCAGCCGAACGGCTGGATGGCACCGTTGAGCGGTGGCGGGCGAGGATGGGCCACCGAGAGAAGCCGCGAGTATTGATTGGCAACCAGCGCAGACTATGGGGCAGTTGCGCATTCGACGGGACACTGCGTTTCAACTGGAGACTGGTGATGTTGAAGCCGGAGTTCATGGAGTATGTGGCCGTCCACGAACTCGCCCACCTTACGCATCGCAACCATTCCAAAAGCTTTTGGGACTTGGTGGAGAAGTTTCTGCCTGACGCCCAGCAGCGAAGGCGTCTACTGCGTAAAGCGGGGCTTGACATGCCTTTGTGACGTGCGCTAGCCACCGAAAAGCAAAATTGCCTGCCTAGTTGTCGCCGGAGGCAACAGCTTGACAACGCGGAGCGGGGATACGCACACTAGCAAGAGACTTCATTGCGGTAACGGAGCTATAGAGTGGGCGATCCAATTGCCATCGTGGGCATGGCCTGCAAATTCCCCGGCGCTCCAGACCTGGAGTCGTTCTGGGGTCTGTTGGAGTCCGGCGGGAACGCGGTCACAGAGGGGGACCCCGGTTCGGGCGTGGGGCGGCTGGGAGAGATTTTCCGGGGTTCGCGAGTCCAGAACGAGGCGTGCCGCTACGGCGCGTTCGTGGACGACATTGACCGGTTCGACGCATCGTTCTTCCGCATCTCGCCGGTAGAAGCGGAAATGCTGGACCCGCAGCAGCGCATGATGCTGGAGGCGAGCTGGTTGGCCCTGGAGGATGCGGCTATCGACCCTCTCAGCTTGAAGGGGAGTCGCACGGGGGTTTATACCGGCATCAGCAACGACGAATACCGGATGCTGGTGGTGGAGTCGAGCGGGCCAACCGAGGCGGCGGGCAGCCTCTACGCCCTGAGCGGGACCAACCTCAACGGGACCAGTGGGCGGGTGTCGTTTGTGCTGGGGCTAATGGGGCCGGCAAAGGCGGTGGACGCAGCGTGCGCCTCGGCCATGGTGGCGGTGGACGACGCGGTATCTGACCTGCAGGCAGGCAAGGCAGACCTGGCTATTGCCGGCGGAGTCCAGGCCATATTGAACGGGCGCATCTACGAGCTGCGGGCCGAGTCTATGATGCTGTCTCCCGACGGCCAGTGCAAGGCTTTCGACGCGTCCGCGGACGGGTACGTGCGGGGTGAAGGATGCGGGGTGGTGGTCCTGAAGAGATTGAGGGACGCCGAAGCCGCCGGTGACCGCGTCTGGGCGGTAATCCGAGGCTCCGCGGTAAATCACGGCGGGGCCAGCGTGGGTCTGACGGTCCCGCATACACCAGCCCTGGAACAGGTGATGGAGACGGCGTTGTCAGACGCTGGGGTGCGTGCTTTGGACGTCGACTACGTGGAAGCGCACGGGACCGGCACGGCGGTAGGCGATCCGATAGAACTGGACGCGGTAGCCAGTGTCTATGCGAGCGGCAGGCAGGCGGACCAGCCGCTGCTCATCGGTTCGGTAAAGACCAACCTAGGACACCTGGAGTCGGCTGCGGGCATTGCAGGACTCATCAAGGCGGCGCTGGTAGTGAAGCGGGGAATTATCCCCAAGCACCTGCATTTCCGTAATCCCAATCCTGGCTTCGACTGGGAAGGACATGCAATACGGGTGACCGACGCGATGATGGACTGGCCGAGCCGGGACGGGAAACCGAGACTGGCTGGAGTCAACTCATTCGGAATATCCGGCACGAACGCTCACCTGGTGGTGGAAGAGTACCGGGGAAGCAACGACGACGGCGACCAGGATAGTCCAGTGGGCTCCGCCCACCCGGTTTTGGATACCCCAGCAATACTCGGGCCGCAAAAGGCAAGGACCGGACAGCGCATCAATCGCTTCCTGCCACTATCCGGCAAGTCTGCAGGCGCGGTCCGGGACTTGGCAACTAGCTATCTGACGTGGCTTGACAAGCAGGGGTCAGAATTCTCGATTGCCGCCACTGCAACCGGGCCGACGCTGTCAGACATGGCATGGACAGCGAGCGTTGGCCGTAGTCATTTCGACTGGCGAGATGGGGCCGTCTTTCACGACGTTGAATCACTGCGTGATCGCCTTAGCGAGTTAGCCGGGTCCGGAGACGAGGCCAAGCAGCAACGGGCCACCAAGATTGCTTTTGCCTACACGGGCCAGGGAAGCCAGTGGGCCGGCATGGGCCGGTCGCTTTACGAGACCGAGCCGGTAGCACGGGCAGTCCTGGACCGGTGCGAGGCGGTTTTTAAAGAAGAGCGAGGGACATCGCTGCTGGACGTCATGTTCGGGCGAGAGGGGGCCAAGGGAGACCTGGGAGACACCGCGTGGGAGCAGCCAGCATTGTACGCCCTTCAATGCGCGCTGACGGCGCTCTGGGCCGGCGCCGGCGTTCAGCCCAGCGCGGTGCTGGGACACAGCGTAGGGGAGATCGCAGCGGCGCAAGCGGCCGGGGTATTCAGCCTGGAAGATGGGATGCGGTTTGCGGCTGCGCGCGGCGCTTTGCTGTCGGGCACCAAAGAAGGGGCCATGGGGGCTATTTTCGCCCCGAGAGAGCGAGTTGAGTCGGAAGTAGAAGCGTTGAACAGCGAGTCCGACGGCGTTGGGCTGAGCATAGCCGCGGACAATGGGGCCCACATAGTCGTCAGCGGCCCAGTCGAGGACTTAGAGACGGTCTTGAGACGCTTCGAAGCTGCAGGAGTCAGGGCTAACCGGTTGAACACCACACGGGCGTTCCACAGTGGGTTGGTGGAGCCGGCACTGGACGAACTGGAGAGTGCGCTTGAAGGCGTTATCGTTGGGTCGCCAAGCATCACGGTGGTCAGCAATCTGACCGGAGAGGCGGTTGGGCCGGACATGGCCTTGGACGCGGCTTACTGGCGACGCCACGCCCGGGAACCCGTGGCGTTTGCGGAGGGCGCCAAGACCCTGGCGGAAATGGGGGTGGACCTGATAGTAGAAGTTGGTCCCCACTCGGTGCTGGGCCCCATGGCCGCGTTGGCCTGGCCAAATGCAGCGCCAGATGGAAGCGCTACCGGGGCGCCGGCGACACTTGCCAGCCTGCGGCGCCCACCCAGGGACGGTTCGGCTGCGGACGGCGAGACAGGGTTCATCGAGGCAGTAGCTGACGCATACCAGGCCGGTGTGGACATTGCTTTCGAGGGACTCTTCGCCGGGGAGGAACGGCGGAGAATCTCCCTGCCGGGCTATCCGTTCCAGCGAGAACAGCACTGGCTGCAGCAGTCCAGGCAACGCCGCGCTGCTTCCGGCCACCCGTTGCTCGGCGTTCAGCACGAGTCCGCTCGCGGAGACATAACTTTCGAGACGCAGGTGTCTCCATCGGACCCTTCCTGGCTGGCCGACCACAAAGTGTTTGGACGGGTGATCGCGCCGGGTGCCCTCTACGGCGCCATGGCAGCGTCGACCTGCTTTGTCGAGGGCGGCAACGTTGCGGCGCTGGAGGATATGCAACTACACAACCCGATGGTATTTCCGGAACAAGTATCTCAGGACGAGACGGACCAGGACGCCCGCAAAATGCAAGTCGTTTTGGACGATGACGAGCAAACGTCGACTCGGCAGGTGCAGGTATATAGCAAGAGTCCGGACGACGAATGGGTAATGCACGTGGAAGGACGCGTTCCGGCGGGGAGACCGGCGGCCGCTCCGAGCGAGCGAGTTGATGTAGAAGCGATCAAGACCAGACTGTCAGCATCGGACGTTACAGCATACTACCGGGCGAAGGCTTCCACAGGAATCGACCTTGGCCCGCGTTTCCGAACCCTGGGGCAGGTCTGGTCAGGTCCCGGAGAAGCGTTGGGTGAAGTCCGGCTGCCGGAAGATTTGGGCAGAAACGACCTGGACGTGCATCCGCTATTGCTGGACGGCTGCTTTCAAGTCGTCGGGGTTGCCCGCAACATGGCCGGAGGACCTGAAGAGGCAACCTACCTGCCCTTTGGTTGGGAGCGCATGTGGCTTTCCAAGGGACTGCCGGACGGCTTGTTATGTCATGTGACCATGAGCGAGTCTGCTGAAGTGCCGGAGATTGATTCTGCCGACCAGCCGGAAGTCCTTAGCGCGGAACTGAGACTCTACGACCAAAGCGGGACTCTGGTGGGTGAGATTAGCGGGTATACGGTAAAACGGGCCACTGAGGCGGCGTTGCTGGCCTCCGTTGAAGGTGTGGACGACCTCCTGTACGAGGTCATCTGTCGGGACCGTCCCTTACATGCCGGCATACTTCCGGCGGACTTCTTTCCCAGTCCAGCCTCGGTGGCGGCCAGCGCGCAGTTGTTCCCAGGCTATTTGACGGACGCCGATGTGGACCCACTGGGCAGGAACGCACTGTTGGCCGATTTGGAACGCTGGTCGTGGGCCCGGGCCCTGGCGACGTTGGAGGAACTGGGCTGGGAGCGGGTGAAAGGCGAACTGGTGGAGCCGGAAGAACTGCGTGAGCTACTCAGCGTTCTGCCGGAACACAAACGGTTGTTCCGCCGGATGCTGGAAATGGGCGCCAAATCGGGAGTGCTGGAGGAGAAGGGCGACGGCTTTGCTGTCGTTGTCGGGCAAGGAGACCCGTTACCGGAGGTCCTGCCAAGGGACTTGGAAGAGTATGCCGAACGTATGACGGGCGAGTATCCGGACGGCTTGACGGAGATTGGGCTATTCCGACGCTCTGGGATTGCTCTGAAGGACGTACTGCGCGGGCAAGCAGACCCGTTGACGTTGCTGTTCAGCAGCGGGGAACCTACGGCTGCCGACCTATACCTGAAGGCGCCGGTGGCGCGCGCGGCAAACCGGATGCTGGCGGACGCGATTCAGGCCCTGGTCGACGAACTGCCGGAAGGACGGCGGCTGAGGGTTATCGAGGTGGGGGCGGGCACCGGGTCGGCGACCGCGTCGGTGCTGGCTGAACTTCCCGAGGGGCGGTTCGAGTACACCTATACGGATATCTCGGCGGGCTTTTTTGCGGAAGCGGAGGCGAGGTTCGGCGACCTCGGAGGCTCCATCGAATACCTAACATTGGACATCGAAAAGGACCCGGTAGCCCAGGGGTTCGACGCTCACGGTTATGACCTGTTGATAGCGTCCAACGTATTGCACGCTACGCGGTTCCTGCAGGAAACCCTGGCCAACTGCAGCGCATTGCTGGCGCCCTCAGGCCATTTGATAGCACTGGAGAACCTCCGAGGTCTGGGTTGGATGGACCTGACATTCGGCCAACTGGACGGCTGGTGGAGATTTGCCGACTCGTACAGGCCACACCATGCCCTGGCCAGCCCGGCGATCTGGAGGCAAGCCCTGGGCGATGCAGGCTTCCAGAGCGTCGAGGTCCTGGGGGTGGATGAAACATTCACCCACGAGATGTTGGACAAGGGGGTCATCGTTGCGCAGGGTCCGGCGCAGGTTGACGAGTCTCCCGGACTGTGGGTGCTGACAGACGATGAGGGAGGACTCGCGGCCCAGCTTGCAGGGGAGTTGGCGAGGCGCAACCAGACTGTTGTCGTTGCGGGCAAGGAACCAGCAGGGTCCGACGGTTTATCGCCAGGCGGCAATGGTGTGACTTACGCGACTATGGACATTGGGAGCCGCGACGGATGGCGTTCGCTGATGGAGGAACTACCCGAGGGCGTACCGGTCAGCGGCGTTGTGCATCTCCAAGGGTTACACGGCCGCGGCCTGGACTCCAGCACAACTGAGATAGTGGATGACGTAAATCGCTTGGGAGCGAGCGCGCTGGCGCTGACGCAGGGCATGTTGGATTCCGACGTGATTCCAGACAAAGGCATGTGGTTTATCACCAGGGGCGCACAGGTACTGGAGCGGGAACGCGCCGGGGATCTCGCCGGAGCGGTACTATGGGGCATGGGCAAGGTCATAGCCCTGGAAGCGGCCGACTTGAAGCCGCGAATGATCGATTTGGACCCAGGCCGGACCGGGCAACTGGCGGAGCTTGTAAATGAACTGTTGTATCCAGACTCGGAGAATCACATTGTGTACCGCGCAGGACGGCGGCAGGCGGCGCGACTGGTGCGGCAGGATGCCGGGAAGGGACGGTTGGAACTGCCGGAAGACCCGTCGTGGGTGCTGGCGCCGAACCGGGCCGGCGTGTTCGACAAGCCCGAGGTAAAGCCGCTTCCGGCGCGGTCACTGGAGCCCAAGGAAGTCCGCGTGGCGGTGGACGCCGCGGGGCTGAATTTCTGGGACGTGTTCCGTTCCCTGGGCTTCATCGAAGAGGGCGACCTGGGAAGGGAGATGTGCGGTTACGTCGTTGACGTAGGGGCCGACGTGTCCACCATTTCCGTGGGCGACAGGGTGGTCGGGCTGGGTTTTGGAGCTTTCGGACCGCAGATGGTCACGCGGGAGGAGTTGGTGGCGCCTGCGCCGGAGGGCATGTCGGTATCGGCTCTGGCGACGATTCCCAGCGCATTCGTTTCTGCCGCGCTCTCGTTCAAGTTCTCGAGGCTGGAGCCGGGAGAGCGAGTGCTGATTCATGCAGGAGCAGGGGGAGTCGGGTTGGCGGCGATTCAATTGGCCCAGGCCGCCAGCGCTGAGGTGCACGCCACCGCAAGCGCCCCCAAGCAGGCGCTTCTACGGTCGCTGGGAGTCAAACACATATACGACAGCCGCCAGACCAGGTTTGGCGACGAAATCCTGGAAGCCACAAACGGCGAAGGCGTGCACGTGGTGTTGAACAGCCTGACCAGCGAGGGCTTTATAGACGCCAGCTTGTCGTGTCTCGCCCGCGGCGGCCGATTCGTCGAGATGGCCAGAAGGGACATCTTGAGCGAGGCTGAGATGGCCGCGGTGCGTCCAGACGTTGCCTACGCCATCCTCGAACTGGACGTGATGAAGAAGACCGAACCGGAGACGGTTGGAGTGGTGCTGCGAGAGGTAATGGCGAAGTTCTCCTCCGGCGAATTGCAGCCGGTCATCCACAGCAGGTGGCCGTTGGCCGAAGCGGGCGCCGCCTTGGACTTCATGCGGTCAGCCCGCCACGTTGGGAAGATAGTGTTGACGCCTCAGCCTCTCACTAAAGGGCAGTTGCGGCAGGACCGAACGTATTTGGTCACCGGCGGACTGGGTGGCATTGGATGCGCGGTGGCCCAGTGGCTGGCGGACCGGGGCGCCGGGACCATCGTTCTCAACGGTCGCCGAGACCCTGACCCTGAGGCGCTGGAAGTCATAGAAAGCCTGCGCGGGAGCGGAGTGCAGGTCGAGGTCGAGTTGGCCGACATGACGGATACCCTGGCCATCGACGCCATGCTGCAACGGATAGACGCGCAGCTACCACCCCTGGGCGGGGTGATTCACAGCGTGGGAGTGCTGTCCGACGGGGCGCTGAACAACCAGACATGGGAGAGTTTCCAGCGGGTGCTCTGGCCCAAGGTTATTGGAGCCTGGCACCTGCACCGGGCGACCATGAGCCGCGACCTGGACATGTTCATCCTTTTCTCGAGCAGAGTGGGCGTCATGGGCAACCCCGGCCAGGCAAACCACGCTGCAGCCAACGCCTTTTTGGACCAGCTTGCCGGCCACCGGCGAGCGCTGGGTCTTCCTGGACAGGCCATTGCCTGGGGCGCGTGGTCGGAGATCGGTGAAGCGGCGGAACAGAAGGAGCGGATAGAGCGACGCCGGGCGGCGCTGGGCGGGCGCTGGTTTACACCCCAGCAGGGCATCAAGGCGCTTGACAAGCTGGTGCGCCAGGACGTCACGACGTCTGCGGTGATGTCCATGGACTGGACGGTTTTTGGGGAAGCCGTCGTTGAGCGACCGGTCCTGGTCGAGGAATTGCTATCAACGGCATCTACCGACAGCGTCGAGGAGACCACTTCCTCTGAAGATGTCCTGTCCCGATTGAGGGGCACACCTGCCGGAGGTCCGGAGGAAGTGCTCGTGTCCTTTGTACAGCGTGAGGTCCAGGCGGTGTTGCGACTGCCTACGATGCCGCCGCCGAACGTTGGATTCTTCGACCTGGGGATGGACTCGCTGATGTCGGTGGAACTGCGAAACCGCCTGAACCGCGCGTTAGCCGGCGAGCACGTAGTGTCAAACACGGCTGTGTTCGACTATCCCAATGCGGCTGCTCTCGCCAAGCACCTGGCCGGGGAGCTAACGGGAGCGACGGCGCCAGCAACTCCCCAGGCGACCCAGGAACCAACGCCGGCGGAAGTGCGCGGGGACCCTCAAACAGGGGATGATGACATAGCGATCGTAGGCATGGCGTGCCGGTTCCCAGGAGCGCCTGACCTGGCCTCATTCTGGGACCTACTGGCATCGGGCAGAGACGCAATTACCGATGGCAGAGATGGCGAGGGCCCTTGGGAGGGAGTCGCCGGAGACCCGGCGGGAGCCGATCCGCTGTATAGGACCGGCGGCTTTGTGTACGGCATCGACAAGTTTGACAACAGGTTCTTCCGCATCTCTCCCATAGAGGCAAGGATGATGGACCCGCAACAGCGAATGCTGCTGGAGACGACGTGGCAGGCGCTGGAGGACGCGGGCATCGACCCGGACACCCTACGGGGAAGCCTTACCGGGGTGTACGTAGGCATCGGCGGAAGTCAATATCGCGAGATCATCGCGGCCAAGGGCCAAGAGGAGCTCTACTTCGGCACCACGGGCAGCATGGCTGCTGGCAGACTTGCCTTTGTCCTGGGATTGGAAGGTCCGGCAATGCCGGTGGACATGGCCTGCGCTTCGTCACTGGCTGCGGTGCACCAAGCCGCGGCGGCGCTGCAGCGAGGAGAAGTAGACCTGGCGCTGGCCGGCGGGGTAAACGCAATATTGTCGCAAGCGATGGTGCGATTCCACCATGAATTGGGGATGCTGTCGGCGGCGGGCAGGTGCAACGCCTTCGACGCCTCAGCCGACGGTTTCGTCCGCAGCGAAGGGTGCGGAGTCATGGCGTTGAAGCGGCTGGGTGAGGCGGAGGCTGCCGGGAACCGGATATGGGGTGTAATCCGGGGCTCGGCGGTGAACCAGAATGGGGCTAGCGCAGCCCTCCCGGTGCCCAGAGGCCCGGCACAGGAGCGGTTAATCGAGGAGACCCTGGCGCGGGCCGGGGTGAAGCCCGAAGAGATTGACTATGTTGAGGCCCATGGCACCGGAACCGAACTGGGCGACTCGATAGAGTTGAACGCACTGGCCTCAGTTTACGGGCGGGGCCGGGAATCGGACCGGCCGTTGCTGGTGGGGTCGGTCAAGACCAACATAGGGCACTCGGAGTGGGCAGCGGGAATGGCCAGCCTGATGAAGGCTGTGCTGGCTATGGATAAGGGGGTGATCCCGCCACACCTTCACTTCAAGGAGCCAAACCCCAATTTCGACTGGGACCGGATGCCGATACAGATAACCTCTGAAGCAACAGCATGGCCTATGGCTGCGGACCGGCCGGCGTTGGCCGCTGTGAACTCCTTCGGGCTTTCGGGGACCAACGCCCACGTCATAGTGCAAGGGTATGGCGCCCCGGAGGACGATGGTGAGTCTAAGGCTCAGACGGGATGGCCTGCGGGGCAAGCAAGTTCGGTCAGCGTTTCCCTCCCCAGTCCGTTCGACAGCCTCGCCACGTCTAGTGAGACCGTACCGGAGCGGGCCGTCAGGGTGTTGCCCCTGTCCGGGAAGTCTCCGGACGCTCTCCGAGACCTGGCCGGGGAGTACGTGGCCTGGCTGGACGAGCAAGCTGGAGAGATTTCGTCCAACCCAGCGGGAGAGAAACTTCTCGCGGATACGGCTTGGACGGCAGGCGTGGGGCGCAGCCATTTCGCCCACCGGGCCGGGCTGGTATTCCGGGATGCTCCGGAACTGAGGGCGAGACTGGAGGGCCTGGCCAATTCGCAGTGGAGCCCGGACGACAACGAGCCGGCCTCGTCCCCTAAGGTGGCCTTCGTCTATACCGGACAAGGGCAACTGTGGGCTGGCGTGGGACAAGACCTGTACCGCAGGGAGCCGGTTGTCAGGGCGGTGCTGGACAGGTGCGAAGGGATAATCCAGCAAGAACGGGGAGAGTCGTTGCTGGACGTGATGTTCGGCAGGTCAGAAGCACCGGGAGACGTGAACGACCCCCGATGGGCGTTGCCGGCGATATACGCGTTAGAGGCGGCGCTCACTGCGCTGTGGCAAAGCGCGGGGGTCAGACCAGCCAGCGTGTTGGGGGCGGGTATAGGCGAGGTCTCAGCGGCTGTAGCGGCAGAGGTTCTTGGCCTGGACGACGGGCTACGGTTGGCAATGGCCCTCGGCAATCCAGACGCAGGCTTGCCCAAGATTGCTGTGAAGGACCCATCGATTGTGCTGTTCAGCACAGTAACAGGGGGCGCGGTGCAGCGCGGCACTGAGCTAACAGACGACTACTGGCGTGGGCTGGACAAGAAGCAGGACGCAGTCCCCGGCAGTGCGCTCTCTGCGCTAAAAGCCGGTGCGGACATCGTGGTCGTGCTGGGTCTTGAGACCGGGCCAGAGTTGATGCGAGGCATGGAGTCGATCAAAGACACCAAGGCCCTGGACTGCCTGTTGCGGCCAGAAGACGAGTCTGGAAACCAAGAGGAGCAATTTATCGCTACGGTAGCTGCGGCATACGAAGCAGGGGCGGCTATTTCGTTCCAGGGGCTATTTGCCGGTGAGAAGAGGAGGCGCATTGCAATACCGGGCTATCCGTTCCAACGGCGGAGCTTCTGGGTGCAGCAACGGCACAGAGGCAACGCATAGGCGCCGCGTTAAGGTCCAACGGGAGCCCCCACCGTCCCTTGAGGACGTTGGCGGGTCTTGGGACTGCGGTTGACCATTACTTCAGCCATGGATACAATTGTGGCGTTTCTGCCAGTAGAGACAGTCTCATAAGACGAAGGAGAATTTCAGGTGGCAAGTACCGAAGAACGCATCAGAAAGCTAGTGGACGATAACCTGGAGATCGAGGGGCGGCCGGCAGGAAGACCCTTGGACTTGAACTCCAGTCTAAGGGATTCCGGGGTTTCCTCGGTGGATTTCGTGGCCTTCGCCAAGGTCGTGGCCGACGAGTTCAATGTCAGGTTCAGCCCCGACGACTGCAACAAATACAACACCATAGGGGAATTGGTTACCTTCCTAGACTCCCGGTCCGGATAGGACCCGGGACCCGATAGGGGGCAAAGCCTTCCGCAGTCAGCGCCGTGACCTGGGCCGAAGAAGGCACTGCTGGAATGTCGTGGGGCGTTTCTGGCCCTTGGTGGAACCCGTACACACGCGCCGCAGGCGCGGCGGTTACGCACGTCGACCTAAGGCCAAACTCAACTTTCGAAGCTCAAGCCTGGAAACAACTTGATCAGGCTGAAGTGTCCCAATGGAGAAAATTCTTGGCGGCGGGACCCCGCCGGCGGTTCTCTCTGTGCAGGGCCGCGCTGCGCTATGTCCTCTGTAAACGGCTCGAGTGCCGGAACGGTGACTTATCGTTTAGCTCTTCAGTGCATGGCAAGCCATTCGCCCTGCTGAGGGGAGTTCCCGCCAGTGTGAGCTTCAACGTGAGCCACAGCGGCGACAACGGGCTAATCGCGGTTGGCGACGATGGAGTGCGGGTGGGAGTGGACTTGGAAGAGATTGTCGCCAAGCGGAATTTGGAATTGCTGATTGAAGCCGTCATGGGTCCAGACGAACAGGCGCTGTTGGCGCCGCTGCAGCGAACGGAAAAGCTCCGGCAATTCTACCGTATTTGGACGAGCAAAGAGGCGTTGATCAAGGCCCTAGGAACAGGCTTTGCGACCGACGTGTCCCAATTCCAGGTTCCACCGGGCACTGGACGGGGATATGAACGACATACGTTCAAGTTCCCCGATGACGCTTCGGTGACCTGGGGTTTGGAGGATATAGGCAACGAGGAATTCGCCGCGGCTTTGGCCTACGAACTAGGCGCGACAGCTTCCTCTTCCGGCAACTGTGAAGTCAACCTCCAAAGCAGGGCCTGACAATTGGATGACGAACCACGAAAGGTCTGGGAGCTGCCGGAGCCCATCTCGATCCATGAAGTCCGGGTGGACTCAGACACGACTGTATTCCTGCGGCGTCACGGGAATCCTTCAGGACCTCGGCTGATACTCAGCCACGGCAACGGGCTGGCGATTGACCTTTACTTTCCGTATTGGTCGTTACTGGCGGACGAATTCGACCTGATCGTCTACGACCTCAGGAATCACGGCTGGAACGAAGTAACCGCCCTGGAAGACCACAACGTGCCCAGGTTGATTTCCGATCACGACGCTATTCTCGACGCCATCGACCTGGAATACGGGGAGAAGGGCCAGGCGGGGGTATTCCACTCCTTGTCCGCACTGGTCTCGCTGCTATCACCTGTACGGGGAGAGCGTTTCTCAGGACTTATGCTCTTCGACCCACCCTTATGCAAGCCTGGACGGAGCTACGAGGAGTTCGAACAGGCGGCCATACGGACCGCTGGACTTGCCCGCAGTCGTACGGACAAGTTCAGGAGCCGGGAGAGATTTTCGGACGTACTCCCGTTTCTGCCGCCGTTCCAGCGGTTCGTACCAGGAGCGTTTGAGCTCATGGCCAAGACAACGCTGCGGGAATCTGGAGAGGCAGGGTTTGAGCTTAGGTGCCCCAGGGAATACGAAGCGCAGATCGTGGACTATGCCGGCGCCTTTGGCGTTGCAGTAGACTTCGAGACTCTCAAGTGTCCCGTAAAAGTGATAGGCGCCGACCCGACGGTCCCCTTCTCTTATCTGCCCAGCTTGGATATGTCCGACATCATGAGCGTCAACTACGATTTCCTGCCCGACGCGACACATTTCCTGCAACTGGAGCAGCCGGAGCGTTGCGCGGCAGCAACGCTTGAGTTCTTGGAATCGATTGGGATACGCTGAGGTCAGTCCCGACTGGGGGCCGCAACCCGAACCTCTATCACCTCAATATCGTGATACTGCCGATGGGTAACTGAGGCAGCGTAGTGGCGCAGCAAACGCAGTGAAGCATCTCGCCCAGCGGCCGACTCGACGTCACCAAGATTTGGTCCTTCCTCTTGCGGCCCGGGATTTGTCAGAAGGGCAATGCAATCTTCCAGGTTAGCCGTGTCGGCAGACGCGCTCACAAACTCTAACTCAGCCGCCGATCCTTCACCTCCTACGCTAAGTATCAGCCTGCCTGGAGGTCCGCCGTCACCATCTGCCGCCTGAGACAAGGTGATCAGCGTCTCCTCGGCCACCGCTTGAATTCGACTTGTCATTCGCGAGTCCCAACCGCGGCCACGGGCCACCTCGTCCAGGAACTTGTTGACTTGAGGCAGCGCATCCACACTCAACTCGGTGCGGAGGGTGCGACGCCTTCGGCGGTTGAATTCCGAGACAACCAATAGCAAGACCAATGTTATACCTCCGGCGGTTAGAGCTCGTTGGAGGAGGGATTCCCAAAGGTCGCCCACGGCCAAGGGCACAAGCCCGGTCTGCAGCCCCAGACCTACCAAGAGCGCCGACCCTATCACGAGACCCATACGGTAGTCTGGAGCATCTTGAACGATCATCTTCATGCCCTCGACCAGAAGGGGTGCGAGCATGGCGACAATAAAGATGGCAGTGACCGGCGCCGGGATACCGATGAGCAGGCCCCATGACTTGGGGAAGAAGGCTGCGGCTATGAGGACGACGCCGGTTATAATGCCTACGTTGCGAGAGGCACATCCAGTCTGCTGAACGAACACAGTCCCTCTTGGGCTAGTGGCAATGGGCATGACGGCAGCAAGCCCGGCGACCAAATTCCAAAGGGCATTGCTCAGGGACAAGCCCTGCACACGTCGATAGTCCATAGCCCTGGGCGTACGCCAGGAAACCCGCTGTATTGAAAGACCGATGGACGTACCCTGAAGAAGGGACAGGAGGGCCAAGAACAGGAAGGCCGGCAGGAGTGACCAATAGGCTACGCCGAAGCTGAACCCAAGGCCGGCCCACCCGTCCAATGGCAGCCCGGCCGCGGAAGCATCGCGTACAGGGCCGAAGTCGTAGATCCCGAAAGCAACTCCGGCAATGGATCCAGCGGCTATGCCGATAAGGGCCGACCATACACGCCAGAAACCGGAACCGCGAAGCAAAAGGCCAATGGTCACCGCAAAGGTTATCAGGATGCACACCGGGGCTGCGGCGGCCGGGGCATCATCAGGAACGTCGTTCAAGCCCTCGAAGAGAACGGGAACCACCGTAACAATTAACAATATCAGTACTGCGCCGCTAATGGCGGGAGTGACCAGACGGCGAATGAGGGACAAGCGCAGGGACAGGACAACCTGGAAAAGCCCGGAGGTTACTATTAACGCGGCGAGGGTTGAGGCTCCGCCTTGTTCCAAAGCAATGACGCAGAAGGGAATCGCGGTAGGGGAGGGATACGGTATGACCAGCATTCCGGTACCTATAGGACCGGCCCGAAAAGCCTGCATTATAGTGGCTCCGCCGTTGGCGACCAGCATGGCGAACACCGCCCATGCAATGCCGGCATCTGAGGCGTCAACGGCGTTGAAAAGGACGATTGGGAAAAGTGCTATCGGGGCAACGACAAGCAACGCCGACTGGATCCCCAAGCCCAACGATTCCAGATGCGGGGGGCTTTCATGGGGTTCGTACCTGGGCGTTGAAGAAGCGGGTGTTGAAGTCATTTATGTGGCACAATTGAGCCGTCGGCGCAGATTGAGACGTTGCAGCCCGTTGCACCAGGCACGCTGACCCTGGGTTGGGCAGCCGTTTGTGGAGGCTCCTTGGCCATTGGGCCGGGCTAGTGTACCACCGGTGGCATTACAGCGGGTAGCGGAGAGCTGGTCTTGAGATCGCCGAATCAAAAACCGGCAGGAGGAAGATGGTACGCCGGATAGCAATTGTGGGCGGCGGCATATCTGGGCTTGGAGCGGCCTGGGCGCTGGCCCAACACCCGGACCGGTTCGATTTCCGGCTATTTGAGGCCCAGGACCAGATCGGCGGGAATGCAGTTACGGCAGACATGCCGCAGGATGACGGCAGCTCGATCCCTTTCGACATATCGGTCACCGCTTGCATACCCTCCGTGTACCGTCACATGACGCTGTTGTCGGAGAAATTCGGCATTGACCTGGTGGAAACCAAATTCAGCTACAGCGTTAAGTACGGCAAGGACGTCTACGCCCACGATTTGGACTCCGCCACCAGGCGGGACCTGCAAGCGGAAATAATGAAGTTCCAGCGCCTTCTGAGGCGTTTGCACCGGTTCGGCAGGTTGACCCGTTCCCGCTCCAAGCTCCTGAACATTTTGAACCCGTATAACTACGTAAGCATGGGCACGCTGCTGAACCTGCACAGATTTTCGGGGGATTTCAGGTTCAAGATCCTGAAACCGATGTTTGTCAACTTCTTGATGGCGACCAACGTGTTTGACATGCCGGCGGCCTTGTTCGCCAGATACCTGGAATTCTTTAACATCGAGACGGCGACGCCGATGAAAACCTGGGACCGAGGGACGCGGCGCATCTACGAGAATCTCACGGCAAACTTCCAGGACAAGATATACCTTAAGCGACCGGTGCGGAGGGTGCACCGGACTAAGGCAGGAGTGACCATCGAGGACGAAGACGGGGTACAAGAGGAGTTCGATGAGGTGATCCTGGCATGCAACGCCAACCAGGCGTTGATGATGCTAGACAAGCCATCGTTCTTGGAGCGGCATATTCTTTCGTCGATACGGTACGAGAGCGAGCTGCACAACCATACGGTGGTCCATTCAGACGCATCGGTGCTGCCGGACAACGAGGCAAGGCCTCTGGCGACCCGGAGCAATCACATCGCACAGTACGGGGCGCGGCCGGACAACTACGAAATCACGTACATCATGCACAACCAGCAGCCTTGGGCCAAGGAGTCGGACAAGCCATGCCTGGTGACGTACAACCCTGTAAGCCCAATCGACGAGGAAAAAGTCGTGATGAAGCGGTGGTTTCAACACGTGGTCCACGACGTGCGACACGTGGTCTGGCTGGTGAACCTGTTCAGGTTCATACAGGGGAAAAGGAGAACGTGGCACGCCGGGGCGCACACGCTGGTCAACAGCCAAGAGACGTGCCTGGTTACCGGCCTAGCCGCGGCGCGGCAATTGGGCGCCGACTACCCGTTCGACGATGACGAGGCGCGGCGCACGTTCAACTACTACGGAGGAATCATGTACGGGCGTCGATTCCGGAAGGTGAAGCCTTAAGCGGATCGGTGTGGCCGGCGCGCAGGGCGTCGGCGCGCCGGCGCCGCTAGTCCGTTGGCTGAGGATAGAACTGAGCGCAGTATGCCCTGAATGGCATAACCTCCCCGTCGGAACGGCAGAGACGAGGACGGGACAGATATTTCTTGCGGCTCCAGACTACGATGTCGTCCTGAACATCCCGGTCCTGCCTGGAAGCGATAAACCGATTCATGACCGGGGCCCTGAGCTTCACCGGAAGGAATCTTAACCCGGCAACTACGCGCTTGGGGTTGCGTATCTCCCGTACCTGAGATGCCAGTGTCATGTCTATTAAGACACCGTCGACCGGCGTCGCGAGTATCCACATGCGCATATCCATGCCTATGGACTTCTCATGAATTTCCACATAGGAGTAGCCGAGGCCGTAGATGTGGGCCGACGCGGACACATCGAAAGTGAGGGATGCCACGCCAGCGATGTTCCTCTTGCTGAGGAAATCGAACCGGCTCTCGAGAAGGTGGCCATCCACAGACAAGGGCTCCCATCTAGTTACGCTGCCGTAGCCGTGGATGAAACGAAGGTGGGCCAGGTCAACGGAGTTCTCTGTCGTTTCCTGAGGGTGGCCTGGAAAGCGGTAGGTGCGCACGCGCAAACTGCACCACCCCGTCTGGTCCGGCGATTCCGCAGGTAAGTTCCAGCGAGGCTCATCCTGGCCGCTCAGTCCCCACCAAGCGAATATGAGACCGGCGATCTCCCGCGCCGGGAAAACCCGCAACCTGGCGGTGTTGGGCGGTTCGGCATATGGAGTAGCGACGCATTGGCCGGTCCCATCGAATTCAAAGCCATGGAAGGGACAAACTAGCCGCCCCTGGGAGATTCGGCCGCCGGCGTCGGGCCCCAGGTCGGCTCCCATGTGGGGGCAGGTTGACTCGGCAACACAAATGCGGCCGTCGCCGTCAGCCCAAACGATGACGTCCACACCCATCCAGGTCTTCCGCAGGATGCTGGTTTTCGCGCGACGCAGGTCTTGACGACTCGCAACGTAGAACCACCCCTCGGGGAAGGGGTCTAGGGATGCGGCGTATTCAAATCTCTTGCGGAGGGTTGTCATATTCGGGAAACCACCGTGTTACCAACAATTGTACAGATGGCTGGTATGTTGCTCAACATATCTGGCGACCCTTGAGGGGCAAACCTCGGCCGGAGCATTGTTCCCATCCCCAACGTCGTAACTGCCATCGTTCAGTCTGTTCTTTAGTGATCACTAAACATCGTGAAGAGCCGAAAGGCATCTAAAACAGTCCAGCCAATCGTATTTTATAGCTGAACGGCAATGCTAACATTGATGACAGAACGAGTTAACGGCGCCAAACATCTAAGACACAGGCCAAAGGGAGGAGAGTGACGTGAAGAGTCTGCTCTGGATTGCAATAGCCATGTTGCTGGTAACCGCGTTCGCAGCCGCATGCGGCGGCGGCAATGAGGCAACGCAGGCACCGGCAACTGCCGCTGCTGAGGCAACGCCATCCGGCGATAGCCAAGTCACTACTGACGGGGACGACCAGGCTATAGCCGACGAGGATGAACATGCCTCGACTTACGGGGGCGAGCAGACCGTGACAGGCAAGGACGACCAGGCCACCACTGACGAGGATGGCCAAGACGTGACAGTCGACGACGGCCAGGGAATGACCGGCGAGGATGGGCAGAGCATGACCGGCGTTGGAAATGCCCTTTCGCCGGAGTGCGTTCCCGGAGGGGGGTTGACTGACCCGGCGATCATATCTGCATGCAGTTCCGAAGCCCTGCAGACTATCACGTCCTTTGCCTTCGATGCCAAGTTCGACATCACGGCGTTATTCCCCGTTGACTTGGCAATGGAAGACGGGATGAACGGCGACGGGATGGACGCCATGGGAGAGGGCGTTATGACATTCAGCGGAACCGTTATTTTACCGGACAGCTTGAGCTTCGCGATAACGTTGGGTTTGGGAGACGAGGCGGTGGAGATCAATGGATTAGCAATCGGCGCGGATAACTACATTCAGGACCCCGAAGCAGGCTTGTGGATGCACAGCAGCGAACCTCTTGACGACTTTTTTGCCGTAACGTCGCAGCCCGGCCTGCTGTTGTATCCACAAGAAGAGGGAGCAGTCCTGACCGAGACCGCGGCGCTGGACGGCGAACAAGTTTACGTGCTGGTGACAGAAGCTCCTGAGGCCGGCGACGAACTGATGCCGGGACAAGCCGTCACCAGGTTTGTCGGCGTCGACGATTTCCTGCCCAGGGAGGTCAGGATCAGAATCGTGGGCCTGGGTGACCCGGACCGGGACATAGTTACAGTCATGTACCACAGCTACAACGCAGTTGAAGATATAGAACCGCCAGCGAACTTCATCACCATGCCGGCGATGCCCGAAGAGGACATGACGCTAGGCACCGGGGAATCCCCCACGGTCCTGGGTTTAAGCTCGAATGAGGACGGTGACATTGAGGTGATGTTCAGCGAACCGGTATTCGTCGAGGGCACGGTAGGACTCTACATCCTGGACCTCTCAACAGGGGGCTGGGAGATTCCGCTTCTTGGCGGGAGCGGTACGGACACTCTCACATTTGACGCCGATGCTGACGGCACACCTCAGATAGTCGCCGGCGAACACCAGATAGGCGGGATTACGTTCCCAGGGGCGGACTCCGATTTAGTAGACGCCGACGGCAACCAGCCGATACTGGACTTCGAACCGTGGACCTACGAATAGCCTGAACGGCAGCGAGGCCCTTAGTTTGAACCTGCGTTGCTGCCGTGTACGGGCGCTTGCTATAATTGGCTTGCTGTGGAACCCGGCGTCCCAGCCGTGGTTCAAGACGACAATGGTTCAGGAGGCAAGATGCCTAAGTTCATGATCAAGGCTTCATACTCCGCGGCCGGCCTGAAGGGGCTGCTGCGGGAAGGCGGCACCTCACGCCGGGACGCGGTGAAGGCGGCGGTTGAGTCGGCGGGCGGCAACCTAGAGACTTTCCTCTATGGCTTTGGTGACGGTGACCTGTACGTAATAGCCGACGTCCCAGATGCCGAGTCAGCGGCGGCCGTCTCACTGACCATCGGGGCTTCCGGCGCCTTGGCCCCCGAGACTATAGCTCTGTTAACGCCGGAACAAATCGACGCTGCGGTGAAGAAGCACGTCAACTATCGGGCTCCCGGCGCATAGCAAGGTCGCCGTCGTTTCCCACCGGGACTCCTAGCTATGAACACCCCCAACACGCCTGATCCGTGAACGAGCAAGAAAGCGGGCGCAACTAACGGCGGCTAGAACCAGTTAGCCTTGTCCACCACGTTGCGCAGGGGACGGCCCTGGTTGAAACGGACGCAGTTGTCAAAGAAGACTTCTGCCCGGCGCTCCTCCAAGTAGGGGCCGTTACCGGCTACGTGGGGAGTGATTATCACGTTCTCCATGTCCCACAGGGGATGTCCTGCCGGTAGCGGTTCGGTATTGAACACGTCCAGGCCGGCGCCGCGGATTTCTCCCTCGTGTAAAGCCTGGGCAAGGTCGTCCATTAGCGCAGTGCCGCCACGGCCGACGTTGATGAAGAATGCGCTTTTCTTCATAAGCCGAAACTTCTCAACGTTGAATAGCCCCAAGGTTTGAGGGGTTTCTGGAGCGGTGACAATCACGAAATCCCCCCTAGGCAGCACTTGGTCCATGACGTCGGGGCGGTGTAACTCGGAAACACCCTCCGGCGGTTCCGGGACCCTAGGATCTACGCCAATCACGGTCATGCCGAGTTCAGCGCATAATCTCGCGGTCTCGCCGCCGATTCCTCCCACGCCGACGATGACGGCAGCGGCTTCGGGCAAATGAACCACGTCGTAGCCGACCTGCCAGCGCCCTTTGAGCTGCCGGCGCATGTATGTGTGAAGTCCCTTGGCCAAGACGAGTAGCAATGCCATGGCGTGGGTGCTGATGTGGTCGTTGTGTATCCCGCGCGTGTTAGTGACAACCACGTCGCTGTCGACAAGGGCCTGATGATAGTAGCCGGCAGGAGGTCCGGTGTGTGGAGAGGCAATCCAGCGTAGATTGGTCCCACGGGCGAACAACTCCGGGCCGACGCTTCCAAATGCGGCGTCGCAATCTCCAATGACCTCTACGGCCTCCGCGGGGCTCGTACAGAAGTGTACCTGGATGCCCGGGACTCTTTCCCTCAGAATTTCAGGCCAAGTAACCACGGACTCCTGGATGCCGAATTCGACGTCGTGGAGTATCAGGAGCCTGAAAGCCATTAAAGACCTCCCACAGCAACTGACGGCCATGATAACATGCCTTGGGGGACATTCCAGTCGGACAATCGTACTGGTGTAACGGGCGCGACGGGCCATGGTGAGCGGCTAGAAATTCTCCAGTCCGCATACTCTTGGGGAATCAAACGTTGAGAGAGTTGCATGATTTATGACGTCATGATCGTGGGCGGTGGAACAGCAGGGTGTGTGCTGGCTGGAAGGCTGGCGGAGGACCCAAACACATCGGTCCTGCTATTGGAGGCGGGCAATGATTACCCCGATTTCGCCGCCCTCCCCGACGACGTAAAGTACGGCAACACCAGACACGCAGAGGCCCTGGACTCACATCACAATTGGTCCCTCATTGGAACGGCCACCGAGGAGCAGGGGCAGGTCTACGTGGCCCAGGGCAAGGTTATCGGAGGCGGGTCGTCCATCAACGGCCAGTCGCTGCAAAGGGGATTTCCCGAGGACTTCGACCTTTGGGCGTCTTTGGGCAACGACGAGTGGTCGTATGACAAAGTGCTGCCGTTCTACAAGAAGATGGAGACCGACCTGGACATACAGGACGACTACCACGGGACAGAGGGCCCGATGCCGGTACGGCGGCGTCAGTCAGCGGAGTGGGCAGACCTACAAAGGGCTTTCCATGACGCTTGTCTGCAGGCTGGGTTCGGGCCAAGTCATGACACCAACGGCCCTAATCCCTCGGGCGTGGGCGTGGGACCCACCAACACCGGCGACCACGAAATCAGGATGAGCGCGGCCATCACGCACCTGAATCCCATGCGCCATCGGGTTAACCTCACCGTTAGGGGAAACGTCTATGTCAGGAGAATACTGTTCGAAGGAACCAGAGCCGCGGGAGTGGAAGCCGAAAGCGGCGGGGAGTTGTTCACGCTGTGGGCCGACCGGGTTGTGCTGACAGCGGGAGCGGTCAGGTCGCCCCAGTTGCTGATGCTGTCGGGGATTGGGCCCGGGGACCAACTTGATAGATACGGGATACCCGTGGTGCATGAACTTCCCGGTGTTGGCCAGGGCCTATGGAACCATCTAACCGCTCAGATCACTTTCAAGGTCAAGGATGGCAAGACAATCACCAGCGGGCTGGACGCACCCCATTTCAGCTTGCACTACACTTCCCCGTGCTCCAGTGTGACCAACGACATGTCGATGCGGCCCGGCCCCGTGATCGACGAACGGAGGGAGCGCGTCGGAGGAGTTCGCACCATGTACATGACCGGAGACGTACCACCGGAGCGAGCGGCACGCATACTGTGTATGTTGACGCTGCCCGAAGGCTCAGGCTACGTCAGGTTGGCGTCGGCCGACCCCGCTAAGCAACCCGAGTTCAACTATTGCTACCTGCAGCATCCCAGCGACATGCGCCGGGTCAGGGAAGGAGTGCGGTTCGGGATCGGGCTTCTTGCATCCAACGCATTCCAAGAGGTATTCGATTATGTCATCAGCCCTACTCAAGATATTGTGGCTGATGACGACGCATTGGACCATTGGATACGCCAGACGGTGGCGACTTCCAGGCACCTGGCGGGCACCTGCAAAATGGGTCCAGACTCGGACGGGATGGCAGTAGTGGACCAGTACTGCCGGGTAAAGGGAGTGCAGAAGTTGTGGGTGGCCGATGCCTCGGTGACACCGCGCCTACTGAGGTCCGGCGGCCTGTTTGCCACGGTGCTGATGATAGGGGAGCGGGTGGTCGACTGGATAGCGGCGGGCTAGACTCCGGGAATGCCAGCCGGCCAATCCCCCCACTCGGAAACCCGACCTCTAGTTGCAAGCGCCCTATCTAGCCGCTGCTCAGGGCTATAGCGGCGGCGCCTCCTACTATCAAGGCGGTGGACACAATCTTGGTTGCCAACGCGCCCCGGGTAGTCACCTCGCCCAAAGCGCCCTTCCAGACCAGGGCTAGGGCGGTGCTGTAGACGACCAGGAAGAAGGCCCTAGCCCCGCTCAAGGCCGTAACCAAAGCGGCGGGTCCCAAGGATAGTGCCCACAAAAGCAGCAGCAACCCGGTGGTGGCGACTACCAGTTCATTAAAGGCAACGAACCGGAGGGCTGGACTGCGGGTGCGGACGAACCCTACGACGTCCCGCCAGGGGGTTGGCCGGAGGTTGAACGAAAGCATGACCGCGGCGAGGGCAAGGGAACGGACGGCGTGGGTAAAGAATACTGGAAGTTCGTCCACCGCGACCTTGACGAAGATGTACGAACTACCCTGAAGGGCGCTGGCAGCCATAAGTACCAAGAATGACGGCCGCAGGATGGAGCCAGGGTTGTCGGAACCGGTCCGCACGGAGAGTGCGATCGCTCCAGCTACAACAGCGACGGTGGCGAGCCACTCCACCGGACCCAAGTCCTCGCCCAGCAAGAAGAAGGCGAAGAGCGCCGTAAAGATGGGTGAGCTCTGTATGATGGGGACGGCGCGGGACACTTCTTCCCGGAAGAGGACGTACATAAAGAACTGGACACCTAGACCGAAGATCGCGCCGGAGGCGAGGGCGCCGAGAACAAGGTTGAGGGCGGCGCCTTCCGGGACTCTCACCACGGCAAGGACTACTCCGCCGACCACGGCTTGCCCGATGCCCACCAGGAGAGGCAATGTCCGAGGCGACGTGGCGTAGCGGTAGACTACGGTCTTGTCGATGATGTTGACCAGGCCGTAGACCGAGGCCCCGGCCAATGCTATCCAGACCCAGGTCAAACCTAGACCAGTGTGGGTTCCTTGGTCTTGGTGTAAATCTGGATACGACCCTGCTTGCTGTCCACAACGCATAGACGGCCGCGCCGGTCGAGCTTGACGGAGCAGGGATAGTTGAAGTGACGCTCGTAATCAGGGTCGTTGGCAAAGGCCAAGGCCCGCTGGCGAATCTGGTCTGGATTCGCCAGGAGCTTCTCTCTGCCCAACCGGGACAAACGGTGGTCGCCGCGCAGGGCTGTGACGAAAAGCCCGTCTGGAGTCAGCACCTGGACGCGGTTGTTGCCGGTATCAGCGACGAAGATGTCCCCGTCGTCGTCGACACAAACGGAAGCGGGGCGATGGAACTGCCCGACGCCCCCGCCGGAATGACCAAAGGTGGCCTGCCATTCTCCGTCGCGGGTGAACTGCTGGATGCGGTCGTTGCCCCAGTCTGCCACAAAGAGGTTTCCGTCTTTGTCCAGGGAGATGCCCCAGGGCAGGTTAAACTGGCCATGACCGTCGCCTTGAGAGCCAAACTTGCCTTGGAACTGACCGTCCAACGAGAACTCTTGGACCCGGTGGTTGCGGCTGTCGGTTAGAAACAGCGTGCCGTCGTCCTTGATGACCAGGCTTGCCGGGCGGTCAAGTTCACCGTCGCCGCTGCCTGTCTTACCCCAGCAGTCCAGGAACTCGCCGTCCTTGTCGAAAATGCTGATGCGGTCCAGCCACTGGTCGGCAATAAAGACATTACCCTGGGGGTCCAAAGCAATGCCCGAAGCCCACACTAGTTGCCCTTCCGTCTCACCATATGACGAGAACTGGGAGATGAACTCCTCGTCCAGGGTCATTATGGTCACGCGGACGGCGTCGGGACGGGACTCGTCCGGGCGGTTTATGACGTAGGCGACATCGTCCTTGCCGACGGCCATGTCAACGGGGTTGCGGAATCCGGCGCCGCCGAATTCGTTGCGCCCAATAGAATAACTGTATTCAATGGCGCGTTGGTTCAACCCGAAGAAATGGGTGCTCATTGTCGCCTATCCGAACTGGTATTCTGCGGTGGAGGCTATCATCTGGAACATTTCACCGGCCCGGCGGGCGAACTCGTCATCCTGCCCATCAACGTCGTGGCGCACTTCGCCGTACCGTTGGGCGTGGGCCAGCAGTTGCTCGCGGGTCTCGTCATGAGCTGGTAACGGGCCGATTATGTCGAGGCATCCGTCCACCAGGGCCTCCGGAGACAGCGCCGGCCCCAGGGCCTTGAGGCGGTTGATCATCGACTGCACTCCCGGCAATTCGGTGTTGCCCAGCAGGTCGGAAGCGAAGTTGATGCGCTCCACCAACGTGCCGCTGTCAATCCATTCCCGGCCGGTATGCCAGCCCTCCACCGTAGGTGGGTTCATCAAGTCCATGCCCATGTACTTGGGCTCCAGTGAAACCTCGAACAGGCCAGGATTGAGTTCACGGTGCTCACCGGCTAGCCTCAACGCGCCTATCGCCATCTCGGCGGGGCTCTTTACCTTGGAATAGCGTACCGACTCCGACTTGAACTCTTTTGAGGTGAACATCACCCGGAGCATGGCAGTGATGTCGTAGCCTGAGTCGAAATAGGTCCTCTCCAAAGCCTCAACCAGCTCGGGGTGCAGCGGCGGGGTCAACCGCCAGGAGGACACCGGCGGCTCGTCGGCCACGAAGAAGTTGCTCATGTGCCTGGCAATGAAGCGGGCGGTGGCCGGCTGCCGGCAGATGATGTCCAGGATATCGTCGCCGTTCCAGTTACCTGTCTTCCCCAGGAAGGTCTTCTCGTCGTCGTCGTGGTCCGCCGGGTCGAAACGGAACTCCCAACGGCTGCGCCCGTGGGGGAACACCGGATAGGCAGGGGCCACATTCCAGCCAGTGAAGGCCCTGGCGCAGGCCTTGACGTCATCCTCTGTGTAGTTCATCTCATCGTCCATGCCCATGCCCATGGAGAACAGTTCCAAGAGCTCCCGGCCGTAATTTTCGTTAACGGCGACCTTGTGGCTTTCGGTGTTGTCCAAGTAGTAGAGCATACCGGGGTTGGTGGAAAGACGATAGAGCAGGTCTCGGAGATTCCCCATACCGTGGTCCCGGAACATGGAAATCATCACGCCCATTTCCAGCCCGTCGTCTATCTTGCTGTGACCGGCGCAGAGGATGGTGTGCCAAAAGAGGGACATCTTCTCCTGAAGCTGCCGGGGGTTGTTTATCATCCGGTAGACCCAATCATGCACGCAGGACTCGATGGAATTGGGGATATAGAGCGCGGGGTGCAGCCGGTAGACCAGGTCGTCGTCGATGCCTGGGACACTCAAAGGGTCCAGCAACTCGTCCAGAGTGGCGTCGTAGCCCTGGGCCGTCCTGGCCTCCAGTTCGTCGCGATCAGCCCCGAAACCCGCCCTGCGGAGCAGGTGGGCCATCATCTCGATGTCTCTATGGCCCAAACGCTCCTCCTACGGTGTTACTCAAGATTCGCCGACTCATCTCAATACAGTTGGCAGGAACGGGACGGGGAAGACCCACCGTACCGGTTGTACGGCACAGTGGGCCTTAGTCATAGCTAAATATCGCGGTTAAGTGTTTTGGTACTACTGAGCCTGAATGGCGGCTGTGGAAGCTTCCTGGACCCTTAGGATCTCATCCGGGGTCATACAAGCGTATTGCTGGTTACCGACTGCAATAATTTCCAGGAATTCGGCCGCGGGCACCGCTTCAATGCCCTCCAGCCCCATAGACATGAGTGCGACGAATGCCGGGTTATTCCTACCGAATTCTTCGAGACAACCCAAGGTCTCGTCCGTAACACCGCCCATGGCCCAATCGATGCCTTTGGCGAATATCTTGAGATTGGTCTCCGGATCAATGCAGTGAGACACCGAGGCGCCGATGGAAACTGCGTGTAGAGGTTGAGCCGCAGCCATGGTCTCGAAGTCTTCTGCCGAGAGGTTCTCTGTTACACAAGCAGCCTCGGAGTCAGAAAGAAGGGCAAGAATATCAGCCCCGGTGGCGGCGGCGTTGTCATCGAGGCCCGTCCAGAGGGCCACCGTAAAGGCCTTCTTCTCTTCGTCAGTCAGACATTCATAGATCTCGACTTGGTAGCTCATAGTTTCAAGGGGATTGGCGGGCTCCGACTCCATTGTCAACCCAAGCCTGATGAATATCGCGTCGGGGTGGCGCAATCCAACGTCGGTGATGCACTCCCGAGAGTCCTCAGCCCATCCATCGGCCTGAGCGTCAAGAAACACGATGCCGAGGAGTACAGCGTTTTCGGCTGTGAGGCAATCGAACAAGGGCTGGGCGGCTGACGGGTCGGAGCCAGCGGTCAAAAGAGGAAGGTTCAGCAGTATCTGGAACGTGCCGCTACCTAGTGACTCTTCTATGCAGGTGACCGCGGTCTCTGGGAGGACGTTCATCAAATCCTGACCGGTTGTGGTTGGGGTCAGGCTGAACTCTCTGAGGGACCCCGCAGACTCAGGAGGATCAGTCGGTTCCGGGGTTGGTTCAGGAGTCGGTTCTGGAGTAGGAGTCGCCGTGGGGACAGGCGTAGGCTCCGGCGTGGCGGTGGGGTCCTCCCCTCCGCATGCAGCGGCAAATACCAATAGTCCAACAAGCCCGGCGGCGAGAGCAATCGCCCAAATAGAACGAATCCTGGCTATGGATCGGAACATCTTCATGTCCTCCAAATAGATTGGGCCATCAGGGCATCCTGCCCGCGCCCGCAATATATTAGGCGCACATTGTGTGCACAAGCAGCGGGAACTTCAAATGCCAAGCGTGGAACGGAAACCTGCTGCGTAGGAAATATGCCATATTTGGAATAAGGCGTAGAAAATCCCTGCGCCAAGCGGGTTAGACTAGATGCAGCAACGGGTACAGGGCAGGTCTCATGGCGGCTAAATCTGATATTGCAGGGTTTGGTGGAGCTGGAGGGGCTCGAACCCTCTACCTCTTCAATGCCATTGAAGCGCTCTCCCAGCTGAGCTACAGCCCCTCCGATGGCCGGGACACTTGGGCCGGCACTCAATATAGCACCGCTATGGACACAGCCGCAAGCGTCATGGTTGGCGGATAAACTTCACTACCCTGCGCCCGGGACCCCAATCACCGGGCATCACGACATAGAGGTCCTTTTGGGAATCAACCCAGACGCCGTGGCATGACCGGTGCTGCTCGGAACCCCAGCGCGCCAGGGGTTCTCCTTGCAGCGTGAGGATGCTGAACATGCCGCTATTGTGCTCGGGTATGTAGACGGCATCATCGTCGTCTACGTAGAACAAGGCGGGGCCGATTAGTTCTGTGGGCCAGGTCTCCAGGTATTCTCCCTCCTGGGTGAACACCTGGACGCGGTCGTTTCCCGGTCGGCAACCAGCACGCGGTCATAGCGGTCAATCCAGACACCGTGAGGGAGGTTGAATTCGCCGGGGCCCACGCCGGGTTCTCCCCAGGACAAGAGAAGTTCTCCCTGGGGGGAAAACTTGTGGACGCGGGCGTTGGCGTACCCGTCAGCTATGAATATCTCGCCCTGTTCGTTGAGGGCGATGCCAGCGGGCATGTTGAACGGGTCACCGCCGTGGGTGACGCTTCGATAAGCAGTGGAGGATAGTTCATCGGGTGCGACGCCGGTGTCGGAGCGGTATCCCTTGACGCCGATGCTCATGAGTAGCCGCCCGGATGAGGTGAATTTCAACACCACGTGGTTGTTGCGATCGACCAGCCAAACGTTGTCATCCCGGTCGAGGAGGATGGCGTGGGCGAAGGAAATTTGGCCGCGGCCCCAGGAGGAAAGGTAGTTACCGTCGCGGTCGAAAATCACTATGGGATGGTCGGGGTCCCGGTTGAAACAGTAAATGCGGTCCTGGGAGTCCCCAGCTACGGCGGCCGCAGGCATGTTCCAGCCGGCAGGCAACTTGGCCCAGTCGCTGTCCATGCGGTAGGAGTACCGTCCTTCTCCGACAATTTGGGCAGCAGTCACAATCTAACCTCCAAGTTATGTTTCGAAGTTTGTCTGGGAGCCAACAGAGCGCGGGACCGCTCCAACACCGAGCCGTCGCCTTCCCAGCGACATACTACGTTACCATTTTCCAGCGAGCATACGGGCAGGCCGTCGCTGAACACGATCTTATTGCCCAGGACGGCGGGTATCCGGGCGCCGGGAGTGAGGATTCCAACGAGATTCAGCGGGTCGCAGGCCGAGAGGAGTATTAGACGACCGTCAGGCCCCCGCTTGCGTGAAGAGCGCAATTCATCAACGGCCTCAGGGAGGGCGAACTGCTCACCGACCAGGCCGCTGACAAAGCGGCCGCCGCGAATCTCGCCGCGGGCTTCTAGACGGCGTAGGACTTGGACCAGGATGCGCCATGGCGGGGCCATAGACTCACGGTGCAATAGCTCGGGAAAGAGGATGCCGTAACGGCTGAGCAACTGCCACGCCCGAAGTTCGACAGTATCGGAGTATGTGTTTTTCACATCGAACAGCCACCAACGGCTGTACGAAGCCCTGGGCCGTCGACGGTCTCGCAGGCTCTCGCGATGGCCGTTCAAATGTAACGGCGGCACCCTGGATGATGAAGCGCCGTTGGTCCTGGTACGCCGGTGGTTTGTACGGTCCGAGGGTTTACCGGAGATGCGGAGCCTCAAGGGTTCCACGCTGTCTGCGGTGACCATGCCGGCGGCCGCAAGCTGCCACAAGAGATCCTCAACGTCTGAGGAAAGCCGGCCGGTGGCGGACACCAAGTCGGACAGAAACGACGCTCCGCGTTGGGACAGGACCTGGACCAACTCATGCGGAGCGCCTGAGAGGTCGCTACCGGGCTCGGCGCAACCGCTCAAAAGCCAGGGCAAGGACTCGCGGTGGGCGATGGAAATGGGTGTGGAGCGGGTCAGGCTGTTGCGTCCCGTAGGGAAGCCACTATTGTCCCGCCGACCAGAGAAGCGGCCCCAGACGACTTCTCCACTCATGCAGAGGTTGTCTAGAATCCCAGGGCGGTAGTCGACGATGCGTGCCGGGAGAACTTCCCGTTCCCACGCTCCGGAAGCCAGTTCGAAGCCCTGGAGCTTGTCCACCACATCCAGAAGCCCTCCCTCTCCGTGTAATCTGGCAAAGGGAGCGGCATACTGCCATCTGAAAAGGAACCGGAGGAATTCGGCGGGAGAAACGGGCTCCACCTGTGAGCGTAGACCTTCGATGGTGGAACGATGGATGCGAGCGAGAATTCGGCGGTCGCAAAACTCTTGCTCGGCCCTGCCGGGCTTGAAACGGCCCTTTAGAACCGTACCTTCGTTCTCAAGTCGGGATACCGAGTATTCGATGTCGGGTGGGGTTAGTTGCAGGATGCCAGCAAGCTCAGAAGTGGTGAGAGGACCGGAACATTCAACCCAGCCCCTAACTACGGAGAGGACTGCCTCCGCAGCGGCTGCAGCGTCAGGGTCTTGGCCGGACGGGAACCGGTGGTCACCGGGGACAGGCTCCAGCACGCCTTCAGGAAAAACTGACCGGGCCAGCGGAAGACGCTCGGCGGCCACCCAGACCGGGTGCCCGCCGGGAGGAGTGACCGTGTAAGCGCGGCCGGTCTGTCTCAAATGAGCGAACCAGCCTTGGATGTCGCCGGTCGCCAGGCCGGCGCAGCGCTGCATAGCTACGCGTTGGGGCAGCAATCCAAGGACCAGGAGGGAGTCGTGGAGCTCGTCGGCATCGCGGATTCGAGGCCAGGCGTTACGTGCTTCCTCAGCTATGGCGTTTGAGTCCATGGCGCTCAGGTCACGGGCGTCATCCGGAAGGGCCCGGCGCAGGGAGACGGCGCGGGTGCGGCGCTCCTCCAGGGGAGCGTTGTCGAGGAAAGCGTAGGGCATGGTGTTGAGTAACTGGTGGGCAAAGACCGAGGGTTGGACGGTATCTTTTGCATAGACTTGAATCTCGCCGGATTCGATAGCAGCCAGAACAGCCTGCAAGCCCTCCAGGTCGGCGGCTTCGGTCAGGCAGTCGCGTATGGTCTCGAATGTCAACGGATGGTCCGGTACTTCGACGTCGCCAAATCCCGCGTTGTCCCGGCACTCGACCTGTGCGGGGAAGACAGCCGCCAAGAGATCGTCTGAGCGCATGCGCAACAAGGGAGCGGGGACCTTGCGGCCTCCGGCGTGGCGCAATACGGCCAGTGAGCGGGAGGCATTCCAGCGCCAGCGGACGGCGAACATGGGCGCTTGGAGGACAGCCTGACGCAACACGGTTTCGACGTTGCGGGAGGAGAGATAATTGAAGACTTCATCCAGAGGAAACGAGAGACTGGGCCCCAATGAAAAGTTGATGCCGTCGTCGGTGGCCGCGGCTTGCAGTTCAAAGTCGAAGTTGCGGCATATTTGCTTTCTGAGGGCCATGCCCCAGGCCCGGTTGATGCCCGCGCCGAAGGGGGCGTGGATTACCAACTGCATGCCGCCGGTATCGTCAAAAAAGCGCTCGGCTACGACCCGCCGGCCGGAGGGCACCATGCCGAGAACTCGACGACCCTCTTCGACGTAAGCTACCAGTTGGCGGCAGGCTTCAGTGTCGACGCCGCTCTCGGCGCGGACCCAGGCCTGGGCCTCTTCCTGGTTGTGAATTCGTTCCGAGACGCCTTCCCGGAGGGCCGTGACGTGGTCGGAAAGCGCGCGGGTCCTGCCCGGGGCCTCGCCCAACCAGAATGGAACCGTGGGGGACTGGCCCTGGGCGTCCTCAACCCGGACGCGACCGCTTTCGACGCGGCGGATCTTCCAGGGCGTGTTGCCGAGAAGAAAGACGTCGCCAGCCATGCTTTCGATGGCGAAGTCCTCGTTGACTGTGCCCACAAAGGCTTCTTCGGGTTCGGCGATTACGTCGTAGTCGGCATTGTCCGGGATGGCGCCGCCGCTGGTCATGGCAGCAATCGATGCGCCGCGCCGAGCTTTCAAGCGGTGGTTTACGCCGTCCCGGTGGAGAAATGCTCCCTTGTTGCCCAGCCGAGAGGCGAAGCCCTCGGAGAGTACGTCGACTACCTGGTCGAACTTCTGCCGGGGAAGGTCGCGGTACGGATATGCCCGGCGGCAGAGATCGAAGAGGTCGCCCTCATGCCACTCTTCCTGGGCGCAGGTGGCGACAAGTTGTTGGGACAGCACGTCCAACGGCCAGCCTGGAATCCTGATGGTATCCAGGTCACCCATGCGAACTGCCCTGGCAAGGGCAATGCACTCGACTAGTTCATCGCGGGTCAGTGGAAACAGCCGACCCTTGGGAGTGCCGCCAACTACGTGACCGGACCGGCCGACGCGTTGCAGAAGGAGGTTAATGGACCGGGGCGCGCCCACCTGACACACCAAGTCGACCAGACCAATGTCGATGCCCAGCTCCAGGGAGGCTGTGGCGACGCAGACTTTAACCTGTCCGGCGCGGAGCTTCTCCTCGGCGGCCAGCCTGGTGCTGCGGGAGAGGCTGCCGTGGTGGGGGACAACCGCCTCTTCACCAAGACGTTGAGACAGTTGGTGGGCGATACGCTCGACCAACCGCCGGGTGTTGGCGAAGACCAAGGTGACGCCATGTGTCTGGGTCATGGCGGCGATGGAGTCAAGAGTCTCGGCCCAAATCTCATGTGTGGCTATGGGGCCCAGTTCCAGTCCGGGCATGTGCACGTCGAGGTTCAGGGAGCGGGCGTGTCCGGCGTTGACGATTAGGCAATCTGGCGCGCCGTCTGGATGAAGGTTGCCGGTTCCCACCAGGAACCGGGCGGTCTCCTCTATGGGCCGCTGGGTTGCGGACAGGCCGATGCGGGTGACGGGTCCTGAGGCAAGGGCGCAAAGACGTTCCACCGACAAGGTCAGATGCCCGCCTCGCTTATCCCGGGCCACGGCATGAATTTCGTCCAGGATCAGGGTCTTGACGCCGCTCAGCGCCTTGCGGCCGCTGCGAGAGCTGAGGAGTATATATAGAGATTCGGGAGTGGTTATAAGAATGTGGGGCGGTTTCTTGGCCATGCGCTGTCGCTGAGATGGTGGAGTATCTCCGGTGCGTACAGCGGCGCGAATCTCGGGAAAGTCGACACCAGCCTCGTCAGCCAGCGCCGCTATCTCCTGCAGTGGAGCCGCCAAATTCTTGTGGATGTCGTTTGAGAGGGCCTTGAGGGGTGAAACGTATACCACCTGGGTCTCATCGGGGAGGCCGCCGTTCAGTCCGTCCCGGACGAGGGTATCGATACAGGTGAGGAAAGCGGCCAGGGTCTTGCCGGAGCCGGTGGGAGCGGCGATTAGGGTATGACGCCCGCTGGCGATGGCGGGCCACCCGGTCTCCTGAGCCGGAGTTGGGGCGTCAAACCGCCTTCTGAACCACTGCTGGATAAGGGGGTGGAACTGGGACAGGGGCATGGGCCAATTCTAGCATACGGAGAGACGCTAATCCTGCCCGCGGTGTCAGTAAACCAAGGGCAATGGGGGCGAGAATCAGGGCCCCAGGGCCTGCTGGTACTCCTCCGGGGTGTTGAGGTCCCATAGGACATCGGCGGTCATCTCGGTGCGCAGGACTCTGTCCTCGCGACGTCGGACGAGGGCTTTGACTCCTTGAGTCTCCTCGCTGATGGAAAGCAGTTCGTCCATCAGTGAAGAGTCCACGATGATCGGATGTCCTCCCTTGCCCTCGTAGGTGGGTATGGTAATCAGGGCCTTAGCTTCCCGATGGCTGCGTACGAGGGTCCGGATAGTGGCGGGCTCCCGCGGTTGGTCGACGTTGAGAATCACTATGGAGGAATAGGTTAGCGCGTCGGGTAATGCGCTGAGGCCCGTCTTGATGGAAGTGGTCTTGCCCTGGGAATAATTGGAATTGACCGCGACGGTGACGCCTGGTCGACTGCCGATGATTGGTTCCAAGTCATCGGCCTGGTGGCCAAGTACGACGATGACCGTTTCTATCCCGGCCTGACGCAGAGCGGTTAGCTGGTGGTCGACCAGAGGAACTCCCTTCCATGGAAGGAGAGCCTTGGAACTGCCCATACGGCGGGACTCGCCGGCGGCGAGGAGTAGGGCAGCGGTGTCAGGCATTGGCGGTCGAGATGGCTAGACCTGGACGGTGCGGTGGCCGATGTCGGCGGCCCGCTGGATGTACCAGTCGTCCATCTGCATGGTCCCGCCGGCGCCGCCGCGACGCACCATGATTATTTCCGACATTATGCTGACGGCCAGCTCTTCCGGAGTCAACGCGCCGATGTCGAGGCCCACGGGAGCGCGCACCTGCTTCAGGCGTTCTACCGGAACACCGTTCTGGGAAAGGCGCTGGTATATCATTAAGGTCTTGCGCCTGCTGCCAAGAAGGCCGATATAACGAGCGCGCGTATCCAGAGCTGTTTCAAGGGCAAGGTCGTCAAAGCGGTGGCCGCGGGTGGCGACGACGACGAAGGTGTTGACGTTGAGGGTCATGTCGTCGGCCCAGCGGTCATACGGAGCAACCACGATCTGTTCAGCATAGGGAAAGCGCTCGGCATTGGCGAATTCCGACCGGTCGTCGACCACGTAAACCCGGTACCCTAACGCCCGGGCTAGATCCGCAGTGGCTTTACCAACGTGGCCGCCGCCGACCATGACCAACGTTGGCGGCGTGGTGAATCCTTCTACGAAGACTTCTACACCGTCGGCGGTGGTCAGCGATTCGGTGTTGCCTACTTCTGCCACGCGCCGGGCGGCCTCGATGGCCTGGGAGTCCAAGACCGGGTCCCCAAGAGAGCCTTCCACCGAGCCGTTGATACGCAACAGGAGCTTTGCGCCCATGTTACCCGCGCCATCGGGAACATTCACGACTGTCGCCAAGGCGACGGGGTCGCCACCCTCGTAAGCGCCGACTATCTCGGAGGCCATGGGCAGGAACGCGGCCGGATCGCGGACGGGTTCCAAGTAGAAATACATAGTCCCGCCGCAGACCAGCCCGTCGCGGGCGGCCACGTCTTCGTTCAAGAAATAGTCCTTAAACTCCGGGCCGCCGCCTTTGCGAAGTATTTCCCTGGCGGCGAACCAGATGTCGCCCTCGACGCAGCCTCCACCTAAAGTGCCTGCGCCGGTGCCATCTTGCCGCACCAAGAGCATTGCCCCGGCCTTCTGCGGAGTCGAGCCCTTGGTCCGGACTACCGTAGCCAGTACGCACGGTTGGCCGTCGTTCAGCTCGTCGACCGCTCCTTGAATGACTTCTTTCATACCGAAAATCCGTTCAGCGGGACCGAAGTCCCGATATTGGTTTGGCCTTACCTAAGATTAACAAAATTGGATGCTGTATACAATCGAATGAAATCAGGCCTTACCCCTAGCTTTGGTAGGATGCTGTATTTTCGGCGGTAAATCAGGTACAATATGTTGTGGTATGGCAGTGGTGGCGCTAACTTCGGTTGACCCGCGTAATGCCCGCCGCTACCGAGAAGTACTCGAGTCGCTGGGGACCGAGGTACGTCTCCTGTTGGCCACCGATGCCGGGACTAGACCAACGGAGGAGTTGATGGAGGGTGTGGGCGGTCTCATGCTATCCGGCGGACCCGACGTTGACCCCCAATTGTATGACGCGGTTCCAGACCCGAACGCGGGCCTGGAGCTATGTCGCCCGTTGGACGATTTGGAACTGGGCGCGCTGGAATACGCCTTGGACCGGGATATGCCGGTGCTGGCCATCTGCCGCGGGATGCAGTTGATGAACGTGGCGTTCGGCGGCCAGTTGATTCAAGACCTGCCTCACCATCGCGCCGAAAAGATCGATGGGAAGTGGGCGTCGGCCCGGCACCTGGTTTACCTAGCGCCGGGGTCAAAAGCCGCGGCGGTCATCGGGCAAGCAGGATTCTTTAGACTCAACAGCAGACACCACCAGGGGCTGACGGAGGCGCAACGAGCGCCTCGCCTTATGACGACGGCCTACAGTGTGGAGGACGGGATCATAGAGGGCTTGGAGAGCCCGGAACACCGATGGGTTATCGGCGTGCAGTGCCACCCTGAGCGGCAGGACGAAACGCCGAGGCTCTTCGCGAACTTATTCGCCGGGTTATGTGAATCGGCGGAGGCTCACGCCGCCGAGCATGGAACTTCTCCAAGCGCGCCAAACGAGGGATAAAGGAGCGTCGATTCATGGTAACTACCGCGCCAACACCCCCGGAACAGCCGACCGCCCCGGTTCGCATCGAAGAGGAGATGCGTACGTCGTATCTCAGTTACGCCATGAGCGTAATCGTATCGAGAGCGCTGCCCGACGTGCGAGACGGGCTGAAACCGGTGCAACGGCGAATTCTCTATGCGATGCACGAGATGGGCCTGCGGCCCAACTCTTCCTACAAAAAGAGCGCGCGCATAGTTGGCGAAGTGTTGGGGAAGTACCATCCCCACGGAGACTCTTCAGTATACGACGCCGCGGTAAGGATGGCGCAGCCTTTTTCGATGAGGTACCCGCTGGTAAACGGCCAGGGGAACTTCGGCAGCGTGGACGGGGACCCGCCGGCGGCAATGCGGTACACCGAGGCGAAGCTGGCCGGCATCGCCGAGGAACTGCTGGCGGACATCGAACTGGACACCATTGACTTCACGGTCAACTTCGACGATTCACTGCAAGAGCCTACGGTGCTGCCGGCGCGGCTGCCCAACATGCTGGTCAACGGCGCCTCGGGCATCGCCGTGGGCATGTCGACAGACATACCGCCGCACAACCTCTCTGAGGTCTGCGACGCTATTTGCTACCTGATAGACCACCCGGACTGCGCCATAGAACGACTGCTGCGGTACGTAAAGGGGCCTGACTTCCCCACCGGGGCCCACATACGGGGCAAGGCAGGAATAGTAGACACCTACAACAACGGGCGGGGCCGAATAGTGATGGAGGCGGCTACCGAGATAGAAGAGCTGCGGGGGAACCGGCAGCGGATTCTCATCACAGAGCTGCCTTACCAGGTGAACAAGGCCCGCCTGGTGGAAAAGATTGCGCAGTTGGTGCGGGACAAGCGCGTTGAGGGAGTGTCGGAAATCCGGGACGAATCGGACCGGCATGGCATGCGCGTAGTCATAGAGCTCCGGCGGGACGCCGAACCCAACGTTGTGCTTAACAACTTGATGAAGCACACCGACATGCGCAAGGCCTTCAACAGCATCATGCTGGCGCTGGTGGACGGACAGCCGCAGGTGCTGTCGCTCAAAAGGACCCTGGAATTATTCGTCGAACACCGGCGGGAAGTTATCCGCCGCCGGTCGGCGTTCCTGTTGAAGAAGGCTCAAGACCGTGACCACATCGTTCAGGGCCTGCTGCTAGCGTTGGACCGCATCGATGAGGTAATCGGGATCATCCGGGGGTCGGCCGACGTGGAAACGGCCCGATTCTACCTGATGGAGCAATTGCAGCTTACCGAGGTGCAGGCCCAGGCCATCTTGGACATGCAACTGCGCCGGCTGGCCGCGCTGGAGCGAGAGAAGCTGCAAAAGGAACACGAGGACCTGCAAAAGACCATCGCCGAACTGGAAGAGCTGCTGGCAGACCCGGCCAAGGTCTTGGCCGCGGTGAAGACGGAAACGAGAAAGCTGAAGAAGCAGTTCGGAGATGCCCGTCGCACGGTGATCCACGAGGAAGAGGTAGAAGACCAGAGCGACGAGCAATTCATTCCCCACCGGGACGTCGTGGTGACGCTGAGCCAGCGGGGATATATCAAGCGGGTGCCTGCCGAGACCTACCGGACCCAACACCGCGGGGGTAAGGGGGTTAAGGGCATGACCACCCGGGAGGATGACGCCCTGCTGGACCTGGTTGTGGTGGACACTCACGATACGCTGTTCTTCTTCTCCAACCGGGGCCGCGTCTATAAGCTGCGGGCGTTTGAAGTCCGCGGCGACATGTCGCGGACGTCCAGGGGCATCCCGTTGGTGAACCTGATCCCGTTGTCCAACAGCGAGCAGGTCCAAGTCATGCTGGCAATCGAAAACCCAGCAGAGGACTATCTACTAGTGCTGGCAACGAAAATGGGAGAAATCAAGGCGTTAAAGACCGGCCAGTTGGCCAACATCCGGTCCAACGGGCTGATGGCAATGGACTTGGAGCCGGACGACGAACTGGTAAGCGTAGCCCAGGTAGGAGACGCCAAGGACATCGTGATGGTGTCTGAGATGGGCCAGGCCATACGCTTCCCGGTGGAAAAGCTCACACCGAGGTCACGATCTGCCGGAGGAGTACGAGGCCTGAAGTTGCTAAACAAGGACCGGGTTATAGCCATGAGCCCGTGCTATCCCAGCAATCACTTGGTGATCGTCAGCCGGCAAGGCTACGGCAAGTCTACGCCCATGTCCGGTTATCCCAGGCATTCCAGGGGCGGCCAAGGGGTACGGACCTTCAGGGTCACGGACAAGACGGGGCCGGTTGCGTCCGCCAGGGTGGTATCAAGCGCGGCTGGACAGGACATGTTCGTGATTTCCTCCAAGGGCCACGTTATCCGGGTTACGCTCGAGGACTTTCGGGTCGTTGGCCGGAATACCCAGGGAGTAATCATCTGGCGGGACCGGGAAGTTGACGACTTCGTAGCTTCCTTCGCTTGTTTCCAAGACCCGAAGCGGACGAATGGCAACGGGAACGGAAACGGATCTCGAAACGGGCACCACTCGACCAACGGGGCCGGATCGGCCGACCTCCTGGAAGACGACTAACGTCTACAGTGGTGGGTAGCCTGCCCACATATCTGTGGGGCCAAAATAGACGGAGGGAGCGAGGCATTGCCTCGCTCCCTTTTGATTTTCAAATGAGTTGGATTACGGGCTGGGGCCCAGAACTCGAAACCGAAGAGGGGTCCCACAAGCTCGCAGGACTGGGGAGCGGGACGAGGGCTATTTAACCCTGTTCCAGGTTACACCACCGGCTGCGGAAAAACAGCAGCGGGTTGTCGGTGTCGTTTCGCCGAATCTCCTGGACCTCGCCCAGATATACGGTGTGGTCTCCGTAGACGTGAGCGCCGATAACCTGGCAGCCCATGAAGACCATTGAGTTGTCGAGAACCGGGACTCCGTGGGCATCGGCGCTGTAATGGTAGTCAACCTGCCCTCGCCGGTCTTCCGGACGCTTGGCAAAGTAATCGCCTAGCTCCTGTTGGTCCTCGCCCAGAACGTTGACGCCAAACCGCCCGTTGCGCTCGACGTAGCCGTGGGTATGGGTTCCGTGGGCAACGCAAACGAGGACCACTGGAGGCTCCAGGCAGACCGATGTGAAAGAGTTGGCGGTCATGGAATGAGGCTGGTCGTTCTCATCGATGGTGGTGATGACTGTCACGCCGGTGGCGAACTCGGACATGGCGGTCCTGAAATCTGCTTTTGTTATCAAGGTCTCCCTCTGCCGTCCATATCAGTAAGAAATCTCCACTGCAACGGTCACAGCACCAGCCCAATTGGTGTATTATAGACTACCGCAGAAGCGCATGAAAGTCTTGCCCAGAATGCGGCACAGCTCGGCGGTAGAGGCGTTCCACGGTGTAGGATGGGTTGAGGATGACGCCTGACCGCCGTTTTTCACTGCCTCCCACGAACCGCGCCAACTTGCAGACCCTGCGCCAATCCGACGGGCTGAGAGAGCCCCCGGCACTACCGCCTGTGGCGGGATTTTCCAAGTGATCCAGGCCACTTCCGGAAGTCAATGGACCCATCTGGGCCTGCTACGGCTAAGCGGGTTCGGATTCGGCATGATCGGGTTCCTCCTGGCTATGGACACGGTGGTCTTGCCGGTGCTGCTGCTGGAGGTGGCGCCGGAAGCCCTGAAGAATACGTACCTGGGCGTGCTGGGAATCGGCGGCCTGATAGTTGCGGCCCTAGTGCAGCCGGTGGTGGGCCGTTTCAGCGACCGAACTAAGTCCCCATTAGGAAGACGGGTGCCCTACCTGCTATGGGGCTGCCTGATGGTTTGCGCCGGGCTGGTTGGCATAGGACTGGCGCCAAGCTACGGTGTGCTGCTGCTGGTATGGCTCTTCATACAAGCAAATTTGAACATAGGCTACGGGCCATACCAGGCGTTGATTCGAGACCTGGTGCCGGTGAGACGGATCGGCGTAGCCTCGTCCATCAAGATATTGTCCGAGGTTATCGGCAGTACGCTGCTAATCATAGCGGCGGGGTTCTTGATACAGAGGACGGGCGGCCCGGACTTCTTAAGTTGGAAGTGGATTACCCTCGGGCTGATGATGCTGGTGTTGGCCTCCAGCACGGTGGTCACATCGGTTATTGTGCGGGCAAGAGAGGCTGCCGCGGAGCTGACCCAGCACGTTTCGGGACTGGCCATAGAGACCGTAAAGGGTCTGCATCCGCATTTGAAATGGTTCCTGGTGTCCCGCCTGCTGATGATAACGGCCATTTACGCCTTCCCAACCTATGGATTGTTCTTCCTGCGGGACTATATCGGGTTGGAGAACCCGGCGCAAAGCCTGAGTACGATGATACCCGCCGTTGGTGTTGCCTTAGCAGTGGGAGCCTACGCGACCGGGTGGGTATCGGACCAGGTGGGGCGCAAGCCGGTGCTCCTGCTTGGGGCCGTGGGCGCCTGCTTGAGCACGTTATGGATGCTGACGGCCGACAGTACCGGGGAAGTGGTAATAATCGCAACCGTCATGGGCGCATCCATAGGCACGCTGATGAGTTCCAGCTGGGCATTGGCCAATGACCTCGGCACCAGCGGTAAAGAGGGACTTCACATGGGCATCGTGAACCTTGCCACCACCGGGGGTGCGGCGGCGTCCAAGTTGATGGGACCGGGAATAGACCTGGTGAACAGGGTTTCGCCATCGGAGGGTGACGGCTTCAGGGCGTTGCTGATAGCCGCGTCTGCGCTGTTCTTGATCGGAGCCTTGATGCTGATCCCGTTGAAGGTGCAGCCATCGGAGGCGCCGCCGGGCGGCCAACAAGATGACCCAGATAGCCGTGCGACTGCTGGACAAGAGGAGTATTCTTCTCCATGATCGCTTTCGAACACGTGCTGCCTCACGAGAACGGAGGCTCCGGAAGCCGCGTACTGAAGGAAGTCTGGTGAGGGCCCTGGTACTTTCGGACATTCACTCCAATTTCGAAGCCCTGACGGCAGTGTTGGACGACGCAGCGGAGCGGGAAGGGTTCGACGTCATCTGGTGCCTGGGTGACCTGGTGGGCTATGGGCCGGACCCGATGGCCTGCCTGGACCTGCTCGGTAACCACGATATCGTGGCGGTTACGGGCAATCACGACATGGTTGCTGCGGGCAAGATGAGCGCCGAGTACTTCAACGGCGCGGCCGGGGCGGCAATCAGGTGGACTGCAGGGCAGCTTACGGACGAACGAAAGGAGTTCTTGGCAAGCTTACCCGAAGTTGCCGGGTCGCATGAGTTCACCATGGTGCACGGCAGCCTGCGGGCGCCGGTTGAAGAATACCTCCTGGGACCGGAGTCAGCAGAGGCGACGCTACGGCGGCTGAAGAGCCGGTTCTGCCTGGTCGGGCACTCGCACATCCCATTCATCTGCCGGGAGACCGGGGGAGCGCCGCGATTTTCTCAATTCTCCGAGGGCGTGCCGTTTCCGTTGGGCCAAGAGCGGTTGATAATCAACCCCGGCTGCGTGGGCCAACCCCGCGACAGAGACCCGCGGCCAAGCTACGCCATTTACGACAGCGAAGCAGAAACCATAGAGCGGCATCGGGTGAATTACAGCATAACGACGACGCAAGGGAAGATGCGGGATGCCAAGCTGCCTGATTACCTGATCGACCGCCTGGAGCACGGCATATAGACTCTCGGCCCGGCCGCGGCCGAACGCTACCGCAGGCCGACGAATAGGGATTTCGACTGTCCCCAAAACTTGATTGATGGCATGTTAGACTCTAGAATTTGATGGTACTATCGTGGCCCGCTAGCTCAATTGGCAGAGCAACGGACTCTTAATCCGTAGGTTCTCGGTTCGACCCCGAGGCGGGTCACCAGCGTCTCATATTCCACTCCGCGTTTCCACAATGTCCCGGCTCTTGAATTCCCCGCAGGATTCCATCCAAGATTCAGGCAACATCTACCGACCTTCACAGCTTGCTTTGTTCAAAGGGTAAAGCTGTGAAGCACCCCAGAGAGACTCCTGGTCATAACATCTAGACCCCGGGACAGGAGGCGGCAATGGCCGGACTAAGTGAGCAGGAAATCGCCGAGCTTTTTGCAGAGGTAAGCGTGGCCCACCTGTGTACCGTGCGGCCCGACGGACGGCCCCACGTGGCGCCAGTGTCGTACATGGTGGAAGGTGACAAGGCCTACGTTGCTACGCCCGAAACCACGATCAAGTTGCGGAACGTACTCAAAAACCCCAAGGTGTCGCTGTCCATCGCGAACGAACCTAGTCCCGCGAAGTACGTGGTTTTGGAGGGAGACGCCAGAGTTGCCAAGGATGAGGCGGCGAGGGTGCTGGAACACGTTTCGATCCGCAACTACGGTCCGGAAGCCGGTCCGGCCGTGGCCGCAGAATGGCTGGCGGCCGGCGTGGTGACGGTAATCGAAATTCAGGTAAACAAGGTGTTGTCGTGGAAATCGGACGGCAACCCGCCGAGGCCAGAGTAAGCGCCGTCGACCCCCACTCTAACTGCGGCCCTTCGTCACCGGCGGCAACGGAAGAGTCTAGTCCAAGCGGTACACCCTTGCGGCGTTGCCGCCGACGATCTGGGCCTTTTCCTCCTCGGTGCACTCGGCGAGTATGTCTTCCAGTACTGAGCGGCTGTTGGGGAAGGTGCCCGCCTTATGGGGATAATCGGAGCCCCACTGGAGCTGTTCAACGCCAATAACGTGACGGTCCCGTATACCCCGGGCGTCTTCTTGAAAGCCAAGGAATACGTTGCTGTGGAAGAAGTCGCTGGGAACGGCGCCGTCCTTGAAGCGGAAGCCGCCGGCGTACATCTCAGGGTTTTCCCCGTAATTGAAGTCGATTCTGTCCAGGAAGTGGGGCGCCCACGACAGCTCATGCTCAATTGAGCCGACCTGCAGCGCGGGATGACGCACAAACACTCCGCTGAGAATCATGTCGGCGAGAGAAATTCGCACCCAATGGTCGCCGTTGCAGGCAAATGAGGGCCGTGTGCTATCAAGGTCCATCCACTGCTGGCCCGGGCCGGCGCGATTGGTGCCGATGTGCATGCTCAGAGGCATTTCCAGGTCTTCTGCTGCATCCCACAGCGGTTCGTATTCGGGCTTATCGTACGAGCGCCCCTCGACGGGGTAAACGGTTATCAGGGCTCCGACAAACCCCATCTTGGCGCAGCGTTCCAACTCCTTGACGCCCTCACCTACGTCGTCGACGTTCAGCATGCAGATGCCTTTGAGTCGGGATGGGATGGCGTTGCAGAACTCGCCCACCCAGTCGTTGTAGCTTTTGATGTTGGAAGTGAGGAGGTCGCTATCGGGCCCGCTGTACAGAAATAGGCCGATGGTCGGGTAGACAAGATTGACGTCTACGCCATCCAAGTCCATATCCTTGGCATGTTCCTCGGGAATGTAGCCACCGAGCCGCACCTCTTCCGACCTTGGCGCCTCCCGGGCGTTGCCTTCCACGCCGAGGACCCTGTTGCCATCGCAGAACCAGAAGTCGCCAGCGTCCAGGCTTTCAACTCGCGGAGCCCGCTCCTTGAATTTCGCCTCGGCCCTACTGGTCCAAAGATCCGGGGGTTCGAATACGTGGTTATCAGCCGATATTACCCTGTAGTTGGACATGGTGGACCTCCCGGTAGCTAACTTTATGCCCGTATTTCACGCCGTGATCCACAAGCGGGCCGGGGATCGTCGACATGGATCAATCCGGGTATCGTGTGAAGCCTCTCTAACGGTAAATGTACTTGTTGGGGTGATGGGTGTCAATAACCGCTGGCTACATTGGAGCAGTGCTCTGAAACCCGGCATTTCCAAGCATACGGAAGCCCGGAAAAGGAACGGGACTGCCGGTTGACAGTCCCGTTGCCGCATTGCTTACGTGACCACCGGCAGGGAGTCTCCCACGGCGGCGGGCTGCACTTCATCAGTGATGGAATTGGGCGCTCTCGGTGGAGCCTGCAAGGGCGGTGGTGGCCGCCTCGCCGCCGCTGACGGTCATCATCACCCGGTCGAAGAACTCGGCCCCTACCTGTCGCTGGTGGCGCGTGGCGGTGTAGCCTTCGTCTTCGAGGGCGAATTCCCGGTCCTGCAAGCGAACGTAGGCGGGCATTCCCTCTTCCTGGTAGGTCTTGGCCAACTCGAAGGTGTTGACGTTGACCATGTGCCACCCGGCGAGGGTGATGAACTGGAACTTGTAGTTCATGCGGCCCAACTCGTTCTGGAAGCGGGCGATCTCGGCGTCGTCCATCTTGTGCCTCCAGTTGAAGGACGGCGAGCAGTTGTAGGCCAGCGCTTTTCCAGGGAAGTGCCGGTGTATGGCGTCGGCGAACACCTGGGCTTCTTCCAAGTCTGGGTGAGAGCATTCGAACCAGAGGAGGTCGGAGTAGGGGGCGTAGGCCAAGCCGCGGGCGACAATGGCGTCCATACCGTTGCTCACCCGGAAGTAACCCTCCGCAGTACGGTCGCCAGTGATAAAGTCCCGGTCCTCGGGGTCGATGTCGCTGGTAAGCAAAGTGGCGTCAAGGGCATCGGTGCGGGCTACTAGGATCGTGGGAACTCCGGCGACGTCGGAGGCGAGGCGGGCCGCGTTGAGAGTGCGAATAAACTGGGAAGTGGGCACCAAGACCTTGCCTCCCATATGACCGCACTTCTTCTCGGCAGCCAACTGGTCCTCGTAGTGAACTCCCGAAGCCCCTGCTTCAATCATATTGCGCATAAGTTCGTAGGCGTGAATGGGGCCGCCGAAACCTGCCTCGGCGTCAGCGACGATGGGAGCATACCAATAGATGTTGCTCTTCCCTTCGATGGCCTGGATCTGATCGGCTCTCATCAGGGCGTTGTTGAGGCGTTTGACCAGTTCCGGCCCGCTGTTGACGGGGTACAGGCTCTGGTCAGGGTAGACCTGTCCGGCGGTGTTGGCGTCGGCGGCCACCTGCCATCCGCTGAGGTAGATGGCCTGGAGGCCGGCCTTGACCATCTGCACGGCCTGAGAGCCGTTGAGCGCTCCGAAAGTGGAGGTGTAGCCGGGGCCCTGGAGCAGGTCCCACAGCCGTTCGGCGCCGGCCTTCGCCAGGGTGTTCTCAACCTGGAGTGTGCCGCGAAGCCTCACGACGTCGGCGGCGCTATAGACGCGCTTTATCCCCTGCCACCGGGGGTTCACTGCCCAGTCTCGTTCCAAGTCCGCTACTTGCTGATCAAAGTCAATGGTTCGCACGGTCATGTTTTTAACCTCATGCCCAAAATTGTTAGTCCAGGCACCTGTACCCTGGTAAGGTGAGAAACTCGATGAACGTGGGTGACGTGACCACGTGGTCCAATAGTTCGACGGCCCGGTCCAAAGAGCCGGGGTTGCTCTCCTCGGTGGCGGACAGAAGTTTGCCCACCTCTTCCATCCGATATTGGTTGTAAAGGCTTTCGGTACATTGCCTGCCGTCGGCGAGTTGAGAGCCGTTGCGCAGCCATTGCCAGAGTTGCGACCTGGCAATCTCTGCAGTCGCTGCGTCTTCCATAAGCCCGTTGATTGCTACGGCTCCGTTGCCCCGAATCCAGGCGTCCATGTACTGGAGGGTAACGCTGATGTTGTTGCGGATACCCGCTTCGGTAATCTCTCCGCCGGGTACTTTCAGCAGTTCGTCGGCGGTGATCTTCACTTCCGGTATGCGGGCTAGCTGGTTATCTCCTTGAAAGGCGTTTTGGAACACGTCCAGCACCGGCCCAACTAACCCGGGGTGGGCGACCCAAGCACCGTCGAATCCCTGGGAAGCCTCTCTCTCCTTGTCTGTCCTCACCTGGGACAGGGCCATCTCGTTGGCCTCCGGGTCATCCCGGCGGGGTATATAGGCGGACATGCCGCCCAAGGCATGCGCTCCCCGCTTGTGGCAAGTCTGGACCAGGAGCTCCGCGGCAGCCGTCAGGAAGTCCGTGGCCATAGTGACCTGAGAGCGGTCGGGAAATACCGCCTGGGCGTCCTGTGAGAACGTCTTGATGTAGCTGAAGATGTAGTCCCACCTCCCCAGGTTCAAGCCGCATGGCCGTTCCCGGAAGGCGTGCAGAATTTCGTCCATCTCAAATGAAGCCAGGATGTGTTCAATCAGCACGGTGGGGCTGATGACGTTCTTGGGCAGGTCGAGAGCGTCCTCCGAAAACACGAAGACGTCGTTCCACATGCGGGCTTCGCGGTGTGACTGGAGCTTGGGTAGGTAGAAGTAAGGCCCGCTGCCACGCGCTAGTTGCTTGTGGGCGTTGTGGAACAGGGTCAGACCGAAGTCAAAAAAGCTGCCGGCAATAGGCTGGCCGTCGACCAAGACATGGCGTTCCGGGAGGTGAAGCCCCCTGGGACGGATACACAAGGTGGCGGTCTGTTCGTTCAGTTGGTACTTACGGCCGTCCGGAGCCTCGTCGGAAATGGTGCCAGACACTGCATCACGGATGTTGATCTGACCGTTGAGAGTCTGGCGCCAAGTCGGAGAATGAGAGTCCTCGAAATCCGACATGTAAACATTGGCGCCGGAGTTGAGGGCATTGATGACCATTCTGCGATTGGAAGTCGGACCAGTGATTTCCACGCGGCGGTTGGTCAGATCGCTAGGGGCGGGAGGCACCCGCCAATCGCCATCGCGGATACTCTTAGTCTCGGGGAGAAAGTCGGGGGTCTCTCCGGCGTCGATAGATTCCTGCCGTCGGGCTCGGGCTTCCAAAAGGGAGCGCCGGGTGGGTTCGAATGCCCGGGCCAAGGCAGCGATGAAGTCCAAAGCCTGCGAGGACAAGACCTCGGCACACTCTTGGGGGACCTCCCCAAGCACTTGGACTCCTGACGCCATAAACCGGGCTCCTAATTGACGCGGGATCGCCAAGGGATTAACTGATGTTCCGTAGTATAGTTTAAATCAGTGCAATAACAAGAGGGGTTTTTTCTGTCATAGTAATAGGCTAAGATTATTACTGTAGGCGACGGGATAACGGAGCAGTCGGAACCGGTCAGATGCCGGCGTAGAGAGGGGCAGCGATGGAGATTCCTCAATTAGAAGCTTTCCTGGAAGCGGCAGGCACAGGAAGTTTTCGCCGGGCTGCCCATGCCCTGTTCTTGTCCCAACCCTCCGTGAGCGCGCGGGTGCAGGCGTTGGAAGACGAGGTCGGCGCACCCTTGTTTCACCGTACAGCCAGGGGTGTGAGGCTGACCAACCTAGGGCAGACTTTTCTGCCCTTCGCTCAGCGATCTATAGAAACCCTGAGACGGGGCAGAGAGGTGGTGGAAAGCGTCAGGCAGGCGTCGGTTGGAGTGCTGAACATGGCCACGGCGCGGGTTATTGGCACATACGTGCTGCCAGAAATCCTGCAAAACTTTCATAGGTTATATCCAGAGACCAACCTGCGTATAAAAGTTGGCGGCTCCACCGACGTCCTGCAGATGGTGGTAGACGAGGAGGTGCAGCTGGGCTTGGCCCGCTTCATGCAGCATCCCGACGTGGACGTGCTGCATCTCTACGACGAAGAGGCGGTGCTGGTGGTGCACCCGGAACATCCCTTTGCGGCCGCTGGAGCCGCGGCAATGTACGAAGTGGCCCAGGAACCGCTGATTGTCTACGACCCAGGGGACCCCGGGTCGTCATATTTCCAGTTCATCAACCGAGTATGCCGCGACGCGGGGGTCACGCCCAAGATAGAAATGAACCTGGACAGCGTGGAAGCGGTGAAGAACATGGTGCAACTGGGCCTGGGGATATCATTGCTACCCCTCAGCGGTGTGCGGCGGGAGTTGGACTCGAGTTCGTTGACTCGCATCGGGTTGCGGGAAGTGCAGCCCGTGCTGTTGCCCACATACCTGCTGCTCCGGCGGGGCCAGCAATACGGCCCGACGGTAGCGTCGCTGCTGAGGCTGCTACAGGACCTATACGGGGTGGAGATTCCGGCTGAGGCGGGTGGCACCCCGGCCGCCATCAATTGACAGTGAAAATAGCCGTCTATATACTCTGTGACAACCCAAGCAGGGCGTCCCTATTGGCAGCTAGCCCCCAGAAACTCCCCAACGAACTCCAGCCTAGAGTTCCCCCGCCACCAGGTTGCGCCCTCATCCTGCAACGTCCAAATTGTTCCAGAACGGACGAGAACAAAGTCGACGGTAAGCTTCCCAACCAGTGAACACCTCGGGAGCGCAAGTCAGATGAAAATTTACACCTTCGACGAGACCACATATCCGGGCATCCCAGATGAAATAGGCCCGGAGACCCGGCAGACAAACCGCTTTTGCGACCCCCAACTGGCCGCTCAGACCTACGCCGAGCATTTGGACGAGTGGGTCATGGGCGAGGAATTGGGTTTCGACGGGGCCTTCGTCAACGAGCACCACTTCACCTACTTCAATTTGAATCCCTCGTCCACGGTGCTGGCATCGGCCATCGCCGCCAGGACCAAGCGGATGAAAGTGGGGGTCATCGGTCACGTGCTGCCGCTGCGCCACCCGGTTCAGACGGCTGAGGAGTTCGCCCAATTGGACGTGCTCACCGGCGGGCGGTTCATCGGCGGTATCGTGCGGGGCTCCCCCCAGGAGTACGTGTCTTACAACGTCGATCCCTTTACCGCCAGGGCGCGGTTCGCCGAGTCCTACGAGATACTGAAGAAGTGCCTTACCGAGGAGTTGTTCGACTACGACGGCCAGTTCTACCAGCTGAAGTCGGTTTCGGTATGGCCGAGGCCCCTGCAGAACCCGTTTCCGATCTGGATGCCTGCGGCGTCGGTGGAGAGCATTGAGTTCGCCGCTGAGCGTCACATACCCATCTGCAAAATCTGGAGCCCGGTGGGGGTATTCAGAGTAGCCTACGACCACTACGAAGAGGTGGCGCAGGAAAAGTTCGGCTGGAAGCCGACCACGGACCAGTACGTGGCGGCTAGGTACATCCACGTGGCCGAGACCAACGAGCAGGCCATCGAGGAGTGCCGCGACGCTGTCATGTACGTCAGGCGATTGGGCACGTTCAGCCGGCCTATACAGGTGTCGGCGCCGGTGCCGGGACTGCAGACCGACCGCTCCTACGACTACCGGGAGAAGTTCCGCGGGCTGGAGCTTCCCGCCCCTGGGACGCCGTTCGAGAAGCTGCGTAACGACGGCTTTATAGTATGCGGCGATCCGGACTACGTGGCGGACTACCTGGTGCAGGACGCGGAAGAGGGCAGGTACGGCCACTTCATGGCCATGTTCCGGGTGGGCAAGAACCAGCACCAGAACGTTCTAAAGTCCAAGAAGCTGTTCGCCGAGCATGTAATGCCCAAGATCCGCCCCCTGAACGAGCCGGCGCCCGCCGCCGTCTAAGAGACCCAAAAGCAGAACCGGGCAGTCTGCGCAAATTCTGAGCTAGAGGGACCAGAATGAGCCTTCCCCTGTTTGACGGGTGCAACTACACCCTGACTAGAGAGTCGCCGGAGATGGAGTTGGAGATAGAGGAGGCTGTTGACGGTGGCCTGAAGGTTGGGTGGGAGATGAGGGTCCCCGAGGTGGGTCCGGACGGGGCGCCGTTCCAAGTCATATTCGTCGGGCCGACTTTCGAACACCGGGGTACACCCATCCGCCTGAACGTGGTGACGAAAGACGGCGGGAAGATCCCGGATGACGCTGAAGTGGTGTTAGAGACTTACTACGCCACCGGTTCAGAGCGCACGGTGATGTTCCAGGGGACCTACGGCCAGTTCGCCCAGATTCCCGACCAGCATGACCCTGACACCTCACTTGCGGCCCAGAAGCGGGCCGAGGCGGGTTCCGACTACGTCATACGCCTGTCACTCACGGTGCCGGCGGACGGCCCCAAACCGGACTTGTTCGCCGACGAGACCTACTTCGAGCTTGGGTGCGTCAAACTCTGGTGGAGCGAGAGCGGCTAGAGCCGGGGCACCGAATAGCCTTTAGAGGAAGGAACGATGGGAGCAGCGGACGGTTCGGTTTTCTCTCGCGGCAGCCTGACCGTAAACGACCAGCAGGTCTACTATCTGAAAGGCGGCCGGGAAGGGGACATGGCGCCCCTGGTCTACCTCCACGGCCTGGGTGGCGGGGGCAAGTGGGAGTCGTTCCACATGGCGCTAGGCACGGCCACTTTGACCTATGCGCTGCATCTGCCCGGGTTCCAGGACGGGGCTCCGCCGGAGGGTATAGCCTCCGCAAGGGACTACGCCGACCTGGTTGCAGCGTTCATGGACGCCGAGCGACTGGAAAAAGTGACGGTCATGGGCCATTCCTTCGGCGGATGGGTGGCCTTGGACTTGGCAGTGAGGAACCCGCAGCGCATAGCCCGGCTGGCGCTGGTGGACGCAATGGGAGTAGATTCTCCGGATGCGCCGCCGGCCGACTTAGCCGCACTTGACGAAGATGCGTTCGTGGCGGCAGTGTTCGCCAAGGTGGGCATGGTGGCCAGACCACAGGTGTCGGGGTTCGGGGCGACCTGGGAGAACGTGCGCAGCGGGCCGGAGTTCCAGAGGCAGTGGAGAGGCCGGGACTTGGTGGTCGCGTTGACCGGAGGCAAGTGCTACGACCCGGCGTTGGGAGAAGCGGCCGGCAACATCGCGGCCGACACGCTGCTGATTTGGGGACGGCTGGACGGCATCATCCCGCCTGCCCACGGTGAGTTGCTGCGCCGGGTTATCCCCAATTCCAGGCTGCACGTAATCAACGGCGCTGGACATCTGCCCATGTCGGAGAAGCCGGAGACCTTCAACCGCATCGTCCGCGATTTTCTCATCGGAATCAAGGAAGAGATACCGGACGTGGTCACGGTCTGAGGCATTCGGGCCCGGGCGTTTCCTTCAGCCCTCACTACCCCTGCTGAACGAGTCCCACCAGCGTCTGCAAACCCAGCAAGGTAAGGGCTAAAGACTTTTGGCCCCTACGCAACCACAGGCGATTGGGTGTGGTCTACCAGCTTCAGAACAGGCTGCGGGAAGAGGACGGGTTTCTTAAGAACTGGGACATACCGGGACATTTTGGGACATTCCCAGGGAGGAGGCGTCGTTCAGCCGCCAAGCCGCGAATGGAATCTCCTGACCATGGTAAAGGTCGAATGCCTGGGGGCGCAAGGGCCAAATGTCAGTAGCCTTTCGTATCCGGCTGGGCATCCTAGCCAGCTAGTTTGAATTGGTGTTATAATACGCCAGCCAAATCGCCACAGGAGCTGGAAAAATGACGCAAGCAACTCGGATTGCCCCAGCCATTTGCGCTTATTGTGAAGGAACCGGCCAGGTGAACGGCGAAGGATGCCGAGCCTGTGGAGGCAAGGGGTCGGTATCGGTCCCGCAACCCGCAAGGCCCTGCGCCCACTGCATGGGTAAGGGCAGGAAGTCGGCCTTTCGCTGCAACTTCTGCCGGGGCACCGGCTGGGCGGGAGCCCTTCCACCGGGAGTTTAACCAACTAATAGGCTGTACCTCCGGCTAACTTGGCTATGAGGCGGGTCGTACGGTGTATCGACTCCGCCTCATCTGCGCCTGCGCCAACCGGCGATACCAGCACCTCGCCCGCGCCCCATTCAAACAACTTGTCAATTCTCCGGGCCACTTCGGCCTCGTCCCCCCACAGGACAATGGCGTCTACCATGGCGTCGCTCCACCCTCCGCCGGCGGCTTCGGGGAAGCCTGCGGCGGCCAGCATCCGCTGATAGAAGGGCATCCTGGGGTGTCCCATTCCCCGTCGCACTGCATCCCGCACCTGGGCGAAGTCCTCGTGGACGCACACCGGAGCGTGGGCGATTAGCGGGGGCGCGGGACGGCCGGCCTGTTTGGCGCCCCGTTCCATGGCGGGCAGGGCCACATCGCGCAGATACGTCCCAGGGCATATCCAACTGATGGCCCCGTCGGACTCGGCCCCGCAAAGCTCGAACGACCGCTCCTGCAATGCTGAAGCCATGACCGGTACATCCAAGGGCTCCGGTATCGATTCGTGGGCCTGGTAAAATTCGCCCTCAAAGTCCACCATTCCCACTTGAAGCAGCGACTTCAGTATCCGCAGGTACTCCCTAAGGTGACCCAGCGGGTCCTGCATGGATATGCCCATGGCACTCATGCTGGGGCGGTGGCTGGGCCCGATGCCCAGCCGGAAGCGGCCGGGGGCCAACTGGGCGACCACCTGGGCCTGTTGGACCATCACCAGGGGATGGCGAGGGAAGATGGGCACGATGGACGTGCCGAACTTAATCGTCTTGGTGCGCCCGGCGGCTGCGGCCATCATGGTAATGCTGTCCAAGCTGGCCCCGCCGGTAGTCATCCAGACCGCCGGAATTCCCGCCGCCTCGCTGCGTAGAATCCTGTCCAGCGCTTGGTCTGTCGTGTCGCCGCCAACGTCCACGCCGATTAATTTTTCCGGCATATCCGCTCCTCCGTTTATTGGAGAGTAGTTCCTGGATGTTCCTGCACCATGAATTATAACGGAGTCTGGGCGGCCGCGCTTGTGAATAAGGAGTGGCCCCGGCTGTCCGTTCCCCCTTCGATTTCCCTCAGGACGAACGGGCAGCCTAGTTTCAGGGCAGGCCCTTCGAGTGCCTCAGGACAGGCGTTTGAGGTTCCTCACTTCGCTTGGGATGGCAGGTTGGGGGCGGGGAATGTGCCGGTCAAGAGATGGGCAGGATATGTCGCCTGGATGTCCCATTGGATATAATTGGCCGGGGGGAAGTGTCGAAACTGGTAGACGAGCATGACTTAGGATCATGTGCCGCAAGGCGTCCGGGTTCGAGTCCCGGCTTCCCCACCACGCTCCCATTTTCGTATCTGTTTACAGCCCGAACACCCCTGGTTGCCAACATTGCGCCAAACAATTCAGGGAGGGGTTCGCGTTGGCTCTGTAATCCTGACTATTCCCAGGAACTTCAGGCGACGTTCGAGCCGCCGCCGGAATTAGCCGCTGTCGGCATCGCGGCCCAGCGCTGAGCTTACGGGGGAGATTCGACCCTTTGCCGGTCCGATCTGCCACACCGTCACACCACCCTGGGCGTCGAGGGCGGCAAGAGCGCTTCCGTCAGGCCGCCAGTATAATTCGGCCACTGAACCCCCCAAATCCTCGGCCCCTATCGGTGCGCCTTTCCCATTTTTCTGCAGCGACCACACCACCACGGCGCCATCGCGCCCTCCCGAGGCCAGGCGCATCGCGCCGGGAACGAAGGCAAGGGTCGTAATTGGCAGAACATGAAATTTTAGAACGCCGGGCCGCGTACCTTCGGGGCCCTTTTTCCGGAAGCTCCAGACCGTGACCGCCTCCCCGCCACCGGTGGCCAAAAGGGTACCGGTATCATCAAAAGCCAGGGCCGACGGCTTGCCAGGATATCCGAACATCTCGGAGTCCTGCCCCGTGGCGCGCCGCCAGAAATGCACTGAGTTGTCCTGGCTGCCGCAAACAACGATCCCCCCGTCAGGACTCAGCACCATAGACACCAAGGATCCCTGCCATTCCAGCTTTTGGCGAAGCTCGCCAGTGGAAGCGTCGAAGAACGTGACTCGACCGTAACAGGCCGTCGCCAGCTGCCTCGCGCTCGACCAGGCGATCGCGCTGACGGTGCTGGGATGATCATCAGACCGCCAAACCTCTGCGCCGTCCGCGTCATACGCGTAAACTTGCCGGGAGCAGGAGGCCGCCAATCGTTGGCCGTCCGGTGACCACGCCACGTTTTCCACCCAATCGCGACCGACGTCGATAGCCTGGCTTATCTCACCTTCGGCAGCGTTCCATATTAAGACTCGACCGTCCTGACCGGCCGTAGCGAACGCGCTTCCGCTTGGGTGAATTGCCACCGAGAGCACACCACCATCATGAACCCCGCGCCGCTCCCAGGCGGTCGCGCCAGAATTGCCGTCGAAAGCGTAGACACCACCCTCAGCATCGCCGACCACCAGCGCCTCGCCACGCAGGACCCAGCCCCCGGCGATAGCGTAGTCGCCGACCTTCCCGGACCAGCCCGGGTTAAGAACGCCCATCTGGCTGCGGCCATTTAAATCAGGCATGCCTCGAACCCCTCCCGCATGCTCTGCTCATCAAGGTTGCGGCCGATGAAGACGAGCTGATTGCGGCGGGGCGCGTCCCCCCATTCGCGATCCGGCTGGCCGTCGAAGAGCATGTGAACCCCTTGGAAGACAAAGCGGCGCGACTCTCCTGCGACGCTGATGAATCCCTTCATTCGGAAGATGTCTACCCCGCGCTCCCGGAGCAGTTCGCCAAGCCAGGCGTTGAGCTTTTCGGGATCGGCGTCGCCGTCTATCTCGATGGAGATCGACCCTACCTCGTCGTCGTGCTCGTGCTGGGCGACCCAGGTCCGCTCGGCTTCGACTGGAACCACCGCTCCCTTGATGCGTTGTGCGTCTGTATCCGTCTCTGTGCAGGCAGGCTCGGAGCAAAAGTTGCCCGCCAGTTTGAAAGCCTCTCCATCCGCGTTCCTCAGTTGGAGATCGAACTCCTCCGGGAGGTGCTGGGTGAAGAGGCCAACCCGACCCGGCGCAGCGACATCAAAGAAGAATGACTTGCGTCCCGGTGAATCGAGCCGGAGGTTCACGTGCTTCCCTACCGAAATCTCGTCTCCTGGATGAATGATCTCCGCAGGTTCGGCGTACTGCCGTACACACCACTCCGCTCCCTCCCGCAGGGCTGCGTCATCCGTGCCCTGATTGGGCGCTACAACGAGCGACATCGCCGGATCAGGTCCATCGGCGAGGTTAAGCTCGTAGCGTCCGGTATCGAGCGAATAGACTCCAGTCCACTCGAAGGGATACTCCGGTTCGAGGAAGGTGGGGCGACGCTCGAGCACCTGGTCCAGGTCGAATGCAGCGAGGTCAAGTACAGTGTCGACTGGTACGTCCGCTCGTTCGCTGCGCACGACTCGCGCCATTCGGTTCATTTCTCGGATCCGAGCCTCGATATTGTCGAGGGCTTCGCCGTTGACGAGATCCGTCTTGTTGAGCAAGAGGACGTCTGCGAACGCGATTTGCTCCGTGCTTTCATCGCTTCGGCCGAGCTGCTGCTCAATGTGGGCTGCATCGACGAGGGTGACGATCCCGTCAAGGGAGAACTCCGCACGAAGCTCGTCGTCCATGAAGAACGTCTGGGCGACCGGGCCGGGATCGGCGAGCCCTGTAGTCTCCACCAACACATAGTCGAACTTGTCGCGGCGCTTATTCAGATTGTTCAGTACCCGAATCAGGTCTCCGCGCACCGTGCAGCAGATACAACCGTTGGACATCTCGAAGACCTCTTCGTCAGCGTCGATGACGAGGGCCTGATCGATCCCCACCTCCCCATACTCGTTCTCGATCACGGCGATGCGTTTGCCGTGCTCTTCAGTTAATATACGGTTGAGCAGGGTCGTTTTGCCAGAGCCGAGGAATCCGGTAAGGATGGTAACAGGTACTCTGCGCGGCGTGTTCATGATAGAAGCCCTCTCCAGAACATATTGATACTTAATTGCAACTATAGGCTACGATATACCAGCTGTATAGCTATATCAATGCGGCATATATCGATACCTCATCTCATTTAAAGATTGTATGATGCCTGCGCCGTAGCTGTCAACCAGGTGAGTTGACTCACAATTATTGCCGCCAACTAGTGATGTTACCGGCGGATGGCATGACGCGAGGCGGAATGAAAGAATATTTGTGAGCCGTTGGAAGCCGTCACTACCCGGTTTGAGGACAGGCCCTTCGCGCGCCTCAGGACGAACGGACAGCCTAGCCTGGCGGCAATGATAGCCCTGTATCGCGGGTGAATCCGGGCTGGCCATCGGCCAGGATGAGCAAGATATGCCGGTTGGTTTCGGCCGGTTAGTATTGACCCCCAAACTGGCCAAGGCAGGCTGATTCATGGCGAGTGGCCCCACTGGAATTATTGACAGGGGCCAACGGCTAAAGCAAAATTGAGGTTGCAGCACTGACGTTGGAAGGACCGGCCTGACTAATCTTAATTGCGCATACCAGCGAGTGGGAGGTCAAACATGTCAGACTATAAAGTGATATCGTCGGACAACCACGTCGTAGAACCCGCAGACCTTTGGACCAGCAGGATGGAGTCCAAGTACGCGTGGCGCGCGCCTCACATTGAGAGTTTGCAAGACGGCGACGTGTGGATGTGCGACGGCTACAAAGTGCTTGGCGCTTCGACCGGGGTCAACGTCGGGAACCGGTTTGTAGACCCGGACAACAAGACCTTCAGCGCCAGGCATGAAGACGCGCGTCCGGGGGGTTGGATTCCCGAAGAGCACGTGAAAGACCTGGATACCGATGGGATGTACATGAGCATCGTGTATCCCACTGTCGGGTTCATGCTCTTCGGCATTCCCGATAGCCAACTGTTAGACGCGATCTGCAGGGCCTACAACGATTGGGTCGCGGAGTTTTGCGGCGCGATCCCCAACCGGCTGAAGGGCATCGCAATGCTCAACAACGACAACGTCAGCGTGGCGGTGAAGGAACTGGAACGCTGCCACAAGATGGGCTACATCGGGGCTATGATCCCAGTCTATCCCATCCCGGAGCAACTGTACGACAACGAGGCCTACGAACCCCTGTGGGCAGCCGCCCAGGACCTGGGGATGCCCCTCAGCCTGCACATCAACGGCAACCGTTTTTCTTACTGGGACCCCGCTACCGCCAGGGCCGCCTTCGAGTGCAACGCCGACTACTGGCCGCGGATGTCCCTTACCGACATCATTCTAAGCGGCGTATTCGAGCGTTACCCCAAGCTCCAGGTGGGCTCGGTAGAGCACGAGCTGTCCTGGGCTCCCCACTTCCTGGACCGGATGGACTATACCTACACCGACCGTATGCCACCGTCTGATGATGCCGACCAGCCGCGGGAGCTGCACCACCGGGCACGGTTCAAGGACGGCATCCTTCCCAGCGACTATTTCCGCAGCAACTGTTTCATGGGCTTCCAGGAAGATGCCCTGGGCATACAGATGCGGCACATGATCGGAGTGGACACGCTGCAGTGGGGGTCGGACTATCCCCACAGCGAGTCGACCTTCCCGAGGAGCCGGGAGATCCTCGACAACATCCTGGCGGACTGCACCGAGGACGAGAAGGCCAAGATCGTCGGGGGCAACGCCGCCAGGATATACCACTTGGACTAAGTTTCTCGCTCTGAGGAGCGACAAATTACTGGGTTATAGCAGGCCCTCCAATGCCGCGCCGGACCCAAAGGCGGCGTATAAATGGGAGGGCCTGTGTCATGGAAGACGATCCCGGACTAGTTCGTAGGCGGTCTGTGGCTCTCAAGCGTCAGCCGGGTTGGGACGCCGACAAGCTCGCCTAGTGGTACCACCAGGCACCTGCAACGGATATGGAGTGTAGGAAATGGCTCGTAACACGTCCAAAAACTCGACTGCGGCCTCTTCCAGGAACACTGAGACCGCCGGTGGGGAGGTTAGGCTCCTCTCGGGCGGAAACCCACAGATTGCGAAGGCCGACGGGGATGCCCCCGTGCAGGCCTACATCGCGGCGATGCCGGGATGGAAGTGTGCTTTGGGGAGACATCTAGACGACCTGATAGTGAGCAACGCACCAGCAGTGCGCAAAGCGGTGAGGTGGAACTCTCCCTGGTACGGCATAGAGGGCCGGGGCTGGTTCTTGAGCTTCCACGTCTTCACCCGCTACGTAAAGGTAACTTTCCTCAACGGAGCGTTGCTGGACCCGCAGCCGCCCGGTTCAGGCAAGGACCCTGAGTCGCGCTGGGTCGACATCTACGAAGGGGAGTTAGACGAGGAGCAGATGGCGGTATGGGTCAGGCAGTCGGCTGCGCTGCCAGGCTGGGACGGGTTCTGACATCCCCAGAGATTCAACAGGCTAGCCGAGGCTTTTCAAAGAGGACATAGTTGGTCAGCTGGGGACTATCGCACCGGGCGAGAGTGCCAGCCGCCCCAGAACCTTCTCCGACGGCGAAACAACGCGATAAACAGTGGGTTGGTCCAGAGCAACACTTTCCAGACCGGCCACTTGTCGAAGCGGCGGCTGGACGGCCGCACGCGGGGACATCGTATAAACCTGACCGTGCCCCGCTCTGTCTTCGCCAGCATCTTGAGACTCCAGTAGAAGTCCACGTCCTCGCCGATCCACACCTGCGGGTCGTAACCGCCTAGCGCTTCGAAGACGCTGCGGCGACAGAATTGGGCCGGGCCTTGGGCCATGCCGGCCAGGCGCGCCAGCAGTCGCCATGCATAGAGGTAGACCCTCATGGAACGGCGCTTCGGCCGGTATTCGACATCCACCGCGCCTCCCACGCAGGCGGGGTCGTTCATGGCTTGGCATATCGCGGAGAGCAGGTTTGGCGGCGCGATGACGTCAGCGTCGATGAATACCAGTACGTCGCCATCGGCGCTGCGGGCGCCGGAGTTCCGGGCCTGTGCAATGCCCCGGACAGGCTCATGGACCAGCCTTGCGCCCTTTTCACGGGCGACGTCGGCCGTTTCATCATCGCTGGCGTTGTCTACAACGATTACGTCGACAACTACTGCAGCGCCCAGATGGGCCGCGGCGGCTTGGATTGAATCCAACGTCGCCGGCAGATAGGCTTCCTCGTTGTAGGCGGGTATGATGACGGAGAGCTTCACCGGCGGCGGTGTCCTAACCGTCCAGCGCCTGGGCCAGGTCGGCGATCAGGTCTTCCGGATTTTCGAGGCCCACGGAGACCCGCAGCAGGTCCTGGGGAGTCGTGCTGTGAGGCCCCTCTACCGATGCCCGGTGTTCAATGAGGCTCTCGTAGCTGCCCAGGCTGGTGGCCCTGGTGAACAGCCGCGTCTTGGAGGCTACGTCGAAAGCGGCGGCTTTTCCGCCTTCCACGCGGAAGGACAACAGGCCGCCGAAGTCTTCCATCTGCCGGCGGGCTATCTCGTGACTGGGGTGCTCTGCCAGACCGGGATAGAACACCTCGTCCACTTTCGGATGCGCCGCCAGGAATGCCGATATCCGGGCCGCACTACTGGAGTGGGCCCGGACCCGGTACGGGAGGGTGCGTATGCTTCGCAAGAGCAGCCAGCAGTCGAAGGGAGACGGAACGGCGCCGCCATCCTGCTGCACCTGCCGGATTCTCTCAAAAAGCCCCTGGCTGCTGGCGGCCACTACGACGCCTCCAGTGACGTCCCCGTGACCTCCCAGGTACTTGGTGCTGGAATGGACCACCAGGTCCGCGCCCAGTTCCAGGGGCCGCTGCAGCACCGGGGTGGCGCTGGTGTTGTCGAAGGCGGTGTAGACACCTCTTTCCCGGGCCGCCGCCGCCACTGCCTCCGCGTCGGTGATGGTCAACAGCGGGTTGGACGGGGTTTCGATGAAGACCATGCGCGTCGAGTCCTGGATTGCCGCTTCCACGGCTCCCAGGTTGGACATATCGACAAAGCTGGCAGTAAGGCCCCAGCGGGCCATGATGTCCCGCAGCAGGCGGACGGTGCCGTAGTACACGTTCCGGGGAGCTACTACGTGGTCGCCGGGCTGCAGGGCTTGGAAGACGCTCATTATCGCGGCCACGCCGGAAGAAAAGGCCGCGGCGTCCTCTCCCTTTTCCAGGGCCGTCACAAGCTCCTCCAAGAGCCGGCGGTTGGGATTATCCACCCGCCCATATACGTATCCCCCCTGCGGATAGGAGCCGTCGGTGTTTCTCTCATAAGTGGTGGACATATACAGGGGCGGCGTGACCGCCCGCGTGGCAGGGTCCACCTCCCGTCCCTTATGCACAACCAAGGTCTCAATCTCCATGTCTTCCTCATTCTTCATCGGTATTCCCATACTGCATGTAGTCGCCCTCCGGCGGGAACGGGTCCTCTTCGCTAATCAAGGCCTGCGAATCTCTAATCACAAGTCCAACCTTGGTCTTGTCTCCCCAGAGGCTCTTGACGTATGTGATCACCGAGATTATCTCATCGCGCGTAAGTTGGCCTCCGAACGCCGGCATGGCACTCTTGAAGCCCGGATAATCGGGGTCTTCATAGATGCTTCCTCCCTGGCTGACGATGCGGTATAAGAGGCCGTCGGCGTGGTGCCAGGTGTGCCCGTCTCCATTGAGCGGCGGAGCGGGCAGAGTGCCGTCGGGCTTCCTTATGTGCCAGTCGGGCTGACCTTCGCCGGAAATTCCGTGACACGCCGCGCAGTTGGCAGTGAAAATCTCTTGACCCGTTTTGACGTTTCCCATTTGAGGTGCGCTATCGGGTGTCGGAAGCTCTCCACCAGCGGAAGAACACGCCGCTGACAGGACTGCGATTAGGGCGACCGTAACGCCGGGACCAACTTTGCTCCACGCCATCACGGTGCGGGTCCAGCGGGATGCAGGCAAGCTTCCATGTCGTTCTTGGAGCCCCCTAGTCCGGCTGCCTGCCGAGGCCAACTAGGGCCGGCTCAGCACGGGCCGCCGTATTCGCGCTCTTCAAAGATGCCGCCGTCGCGCTGCGCGTCCCGGATGTAGCAGACGACTTTCTCCACTTCGTCAGGTGAAAGACCGGCGACAGGCGGCATATTGCCGAAGAACCAGTGGTGCTGCATCACGCCCTGGTTGACCGCGTTGCGGATGCTGAAGTCGGGATGGTGGCCGGGTTCGTAGATCTCATGGACCAGGGGAGGGCCTGCGTCGGTCCCGCCGGCGCCGACACCGTGGCAGGCCGAACAGTTGGCGTTGAAGAGTTCTTCGCCCGAGGGGGGCGTGTCGGGTTCGGCCGCCGGAGCAGTTGCCGGTGTCACACCTACCGAATTAGGCCCGCCATCTATGGGTTGCGGAGTGCTATCCCCGCTGCATGCAGCCACGGCCAGGAGGACCAATGCAGCCAACAATGCTTCGCCGATAAGCCTGCCTAGAGAGACTACGCATCTGTTCATAGCGTTTCTGCGGCGGTTAATGGAATTCACCGCTCTGCCAGCCGAATTCCTTCGGCGAGGGCAGCGTTCTCCAACGCTGAGTCCAAGGTTGCGAGCTTGGCGCTTTCCCGCTTGGCCAATTCCAGGTATACCGCGTCGTAGAAGGACAGGTGATGGACTCGAGCCAAGTCGAATGCCGATTCAAGATCAGGATCCTCATCCGTCTGGATGGGTAGACCTTTTAGAGCATCCAGGCGGTCATTGACTCCCTTTGACGAAATACGACCGCTTCGCACCGCAACAAGCAAAGTGTTTCTGGTCTCCAAATGCCACAGGTAGGGAACCATGGCTCCCTCCTCGGCAAGGTGTTCCAGCACCTTATCTGCTCGGGGTTCGTCCTCATCGTCGAAGAGCCAGGCCATTACGACCGACGCATCGACAACCAGACCGGTCACAGGCGGTGTCCATCGTGACGAGCGGCTAGGATGTCTTCCGTGGTGAAACTGACTCGCTCCCATTCTGCCCGGCGCTGCCGGAAGCGTTCTACCGCTCTTTGCCGATTGGCGCGGTCTTGAACGGGAGCCGGGACCAAATGAGCAATTGGCTTGCCGTGACGGGTTATGGCAACTGACTCCCCGCGCTCGACCACCCGGAGAAGCTCAGCTAGACGCGTCTTGGCTTGCGTAGCCTGAATCTCCCGCATAGACAACTCCAACCAGTTCTTTTAACCATATTAGTTTAACGCCTGGCCTTAGACCAGGTCAACGAAAGACCGAACCAATCGACATAGTGGGAATCTAGTTAAACGGAACACTTCGGCGACGGGCCGCGGCTAGTCTTGTGTTCTCAGGCGTAGTGCGACGATAATAGGGCCAAGGCTGACTGTCGGGCCAAACCCAGGATCGCTGATACCCTTGGTGGAGTGGGCCTGGACTTGCGGCCCTGAGGAGATTCTTGGCGACACTGTTGGAAGTTAGGGGGCTGAAGACCCACTTCTTTACGGAAGAAGGAACGGTCAAGGCCGTGGACGGCGTTTCCTACGACCTGGAAGACGGGGAGACCCTGGGGCTGGTTGGTGAGAGCGGGTGCGGCAAGAGCGTGAGTGCGTTGTCGTTGATGCGGCTGATACCCAGTCCTCCGGGAAAGATTGTGGGCGGCGAGGTTTGGTTCGAGGACCGGGACATCCTGAGAATCGGTATGGACGAGATGCGGTCCATCCGGGGCGGGAAGATATCCATGATCTTCCAAGAGCCTATGACCTCGCTTAATCCCGTACTGACCATAGAGCGGCAGCTTACAGAGACGCTGCAACTACACAAGGGAATGTCCCGGACAGAGGCCCGCGAGGAGGCCGAGAGCCTGCTGCTGCGGGTAGGTATTCCCGACCCGCCGAGGAGGATCCGGCAGTACCCGCACCAGTTCAGCGGGGGCATGAGGCAACGGGTGATGATTGCCATGGCGCTGAGCTGCAGTCCCCGGTTGATCATCGCCGACGAGCCGACGACGGCATTGGACGTGACCATCCAGGCGCAGATATTGGAACTGATGAAGGCGCTGACCGCAGAGGCGGGGGTTGCGCTGATCATCATTACGCACAACCTGGGAGTGGTGGCCCGGTACGCCGACAGGGTGAACATCATGTACGCCGGGAAGATAATCGAGAGGGGACGGGCGAGGGAGATCTACGGAAATCCCAGGCATCCCTATACGGTGGGCCTGCTGAACTCGGTGCCCAGGCTAGACCAGCCAAGACGGGGCAGGCTGGAACCCATAGAAGGACAGCCGCCGGACTTGGTGAACCCTCTGCAGGGATGCAGTTTCCGGCCCAGGTGCCGCTGGGCGGTGGCCCGCTGCGAAACCGAGGCCCCGCCGTTGATGGAAACGGGGGAGGGGCATTGGTCGGCATGCTGGCAGGCAGACCAGTTGGGCATTGAGGCGCTAGACCAACGGGAGGAGGCGTCTGCCGTTCCCAGTCCGGCAGGAAGCGCCCGCACCGCGGCACAAGGCGACCGGGAGGTCAACTGACTGTGAGAGTCGCGCCGAACGCCGAGCCACGCCACGGGGGCAGGACAGCCAACGGGGACGTGCTGCTGGAGGTCAGGAACCTGAAGATGCACTTCCCGGTAAACTCGGGGGTGCTGTTCCAGCGGCCGACCGGCTTTATCAAAGCGGTGGACGACGTCAGCTTCGCAGTGCGCCGGGGAGAGACGCTGGGAATAGTAGGCGAGAGCGGCAGCGGGAAAACGACCGTGGGCCGGTGCATCCTGCAGCTATACAAGCCCACAGCCGGGCAGATCATATTCCTGGGAGAAGACCTGGGAAGGCTATCGTCCAAGCAGATGCGGGCCATGCGCCGCGAGCTGCAGGTGATCTTCCAGGACCCGTACAGTTCCCTGAACCCACGGATGACGGCGGGGAACATCGTAGGCGAGCCGCTGCTGGTGCACAAGCTGGTGCAGAACAAGGCCGAATACCGGGAGCGGGTGGCCGAGTTGCTGCTGGCGGTAGGGCTGAATCCGTACATGGCCAACAGGTTCCCCCACGAGTTCAGCGGAGGACAGCGGCAGCGCATAGGGGTAGCCAGGGCGTTGTCGGTGGAGCCGAAGTTCATCGTGGCCGACGAACCAGTGTCGGCGCTGGACGTGTCCATCCAAGCCCAGATAATCAACCTGCTGGAGAACCTGCAAGAACAGTACGACCTGACGTACCTGTTCATCGCTCACGACCTGTCGGTGGTGAGGCACATCAGCAACCGGGTGGGAGTGATGTACCTGGGCAAGATCGTAGAGTTGGCCGACCGTAATGAGATTTACACCAACCCGACCCACCCCTATACCCAGGCGCTGTTGTCGGCGGTGCCTATTCCCGACCCGGTGGCTGACGCCCAGCGGGAGCGCATCGTGTTGCGCGGCGAGGTGCCCAGCCCTTTGAACCCTCCCAAGGGATGCGTGTTCCATCCCCGGTGCCCCATGGCGGTGGAAGAATGTTCCCGCGTTGTCCCGGAGTTGCGGCAGGTGAAGACCGGGCATTGGGCGGCCTGCATCCGGGCGCCGGGCTACGGGAACTTCTAGGGTCGTCATGGGTCCTGAGCAAATCCGCAACTTCTGCATCATCGCCCACATCGACCACGGGAAGTCGACGCTGGCCGACCGGTTCCTGGAGATTACGGGGACGGTGCGGGCCAAGGACATGAAGGCCCAGTTCCTGGACCAGATGGAGTTGGAACGGGAGCGGGGCATCACCATCAAGGGCAAAGCGGTGACCATGTCCCACCGGGGACCGGACGGGCGGGAGTACCAGCTCAACCTGATCGACACGCCGGGCCACGTGGACTTCAGCTACGAGGTTTCCCGGGCGTTGGCCGCCTGCGAGGGAGCGATCCTGGTGGTGGACGCAAGCCAGGGCATCGAGGCGCAGACGATAGCGAACACGCTGATGGCGTTGGACTACGACCTGTCGTTGATTCCGGTGGTCAACAAGGTGGACCTTCCCCAAGCGGAGCCGGAGAGGGTTGCCGCCGAGATGCAGAACGTGTTCGGCTTCGAGCGGGAGGAAGTCCTGTTTGTCTCGGCCAAGGACGGCACCGGGGCTAAAGAGGTGCTGGACGCGGTGATCGGGCGCATCCCGCCGCCGGAGGGAGAGTCCGCGGGGGCGCTTCGGTCCCTGGTGTTCGACTCCCTGTACAACCCGTACAAGGGGATCATCGCCCACATCCGGGTCAAGGACGGCCAGGTATCCAAGAACGACCGCATCGAAGTTATGTCCACTGCAAAGGTGACGGAGACGGTGGAAGTCGGGGTGTTTGCGCCGTTCCCGCAGCCGGTGGAGGCATTGACAGCGGGGCAGGTGGGGTACATCGCCACAGGATTCAAGGACGTCCGGGAGTGCACCGTGGGCGACACTCTTACGGAAGAGGGACGACGGGCTGCAGAGCCGCTGCCGGGATACCTGCCGCTGAAGCCGGTGGTCTTCGCCAGCATCTACCCTTCGGACGGAGAGGAGTACAACAACCTGCGGGCTGCTTTGGAGAAGCTGCAGCTAAACGACGCGTCGCTGACCTTCGAGCCGGAGAGCAGCGCGGCCTTGAGCTTCGGCTTCCGCTGCGGGTTCCTGGGGCTGATGCATTTGGAGATCGTCCAGGAAAGGCTGGAGCGGGAGCACGACGTAGACATCATCATCACCGCGCCCAGCGTGGCGTACCACGTGGAGTTGACCAACGGAGAGACGTTGGTGGTGGACGGTCCGGCGAAGATGCCGGTCACGGGAGCGATCAAGGAGATCCGAGAACCGGTGCTGGCGCTGACCATCGTCGCTCCCAGCAGGCACGTCGGGGCGATAATGGAGCTGATGCACTCCCGGAGATCTGAGTTCAAGCGGATGGACTACATCCAGGGGGCTGCGAGTCCGGCGGCCGGGGTGGGAACGGAAGGGGCAGCCCAGGACCGGGTGGTAATGGAATACACCATGCCCCTGGCGGAGATGCTGGCGGACTTCTACAACCAGCTAAAGTCCAGGACCCAGGGATATGCGTCGCTGGACTACACGGTGGACGGGTACCATCCGGCGCCGCTGGTGAAGGTGGACATACTGGTCAACCAGCAGCCGGTGGAGGCGCTGTCGATGATCCTGCACCGCAACGAGGCGTCGAGCCAGGGCCGGGCGGTGGTGCAGAAGCTGAAGGAATCGATACCCCGCCAGCTATTCGAGATTCCGATCCAGGCGGCTATCGGAGGGCGGATCATCGCCAGGGAGACGGTGCGGGCGCTGCGCAAGGACGTTCTGGCCAAGTGCTACGGGGGGGACATTACCCGGAAGCGCAAGCTGCTGGAGAGGCAGAAAGAGGGGAAGCGGAGGATGAAGATGGTGGGCAGGGTGGAGATTCCCCAGGAAGCCTTCTTGACTATGCTGAAGCTGGGCGGCGGCTAGGGCATTAGCCGGTCCTGGCTCAGGCTACATCCCCAGGGCGTCCCGCAGGGCCCGGACCTGGCCCATGTGTTCCTTCCAATGGGCGCCGAACATGCTCTCCAGGAGCCGGCCGACGGTGTAGTCTTGGCCGCCGCCGCTGGTCTGATGGCGGTCAAAGACTGACTGTCCCCCAGAGTCCTGCTTGCCAACGGCCTTCAGGGCTTCCTCCATGGCAGTGAAGAACCCAGCGACGTCTTCAAGGACCTGCTCCAAGTCGTAGCCTGCCCGTTCCGGGGTGATGTTGTCGTCTCCCGCCCAGACTTCGATGCCCTCTTCTTGCCCGGAGACAGCGGCCCAAACGACTTTCTGGAGGCCGCCAGGGGGTGATTCCAACAAGTGGTAGACGACTTGGCGGGCGGACCAATCCGCGGGTTCGAGCTTCCAGTCCAGGCAGTAGTCCATGCCGTCGAGGAGTTCCAGCAGTTGGTCACGGGCGGCGTGCAGGTTGGCGACGTGGGCTGCGATTGCGTCCGACATGGGAGTTATGACACCTCGGCGGCGGGCTGTTGGGTACCGGCAAGCATAGCGAGAGCGGCGGCGCGGGTATCCTCTCGAGCCAGGGCGAATTCCAGGGAGGCTTGAAGCAAGCCCAAGGGGTTGCCGCCATCGTAGCGCTTGCCCAGGAATTCGTAGGCAAAGAGTTTGTGTTTGTCCAGCAATTGTAGCAGGCCGTCGGTCAATTGGATCTCGCCCTTGGCGCCGGGGGGAGTCCGCTCCAGGCAGTCGAATATCTCCGGGGGCAGGACGTAGCGGCCGACCACGGTGAGATTGGAAGGCGCTTCTGCCATGGAAGGTTTTTCTACCAGGCCGTTTATTCGGTAGACCCGTTCCTGCTCCGCAGGGCTAGCGTCCACGACGCCATAGTTGTGGACTAGCTCCCAGGGAGTGGGTTCTACGGCAATGACACCGCCTCCAAGTTCATCGGCGACGGCGGTCATCTGGGCCACGACGCCGGGGGTGTGGGCAATGATGTCGTCGGGGAGAATCACTACGAATGGTTCGTCGCCGACGGCGTCTTTGGCGGTCAAGACGGCGTGGCCGAGACCCAGGGGCTGTTCTTGAATCACGAAGGAAACGTCGGCCAGGTTGCTTGCGTGCTGGACCTTGGCCAGCAAGTCCGCGGCGCCAGAGGCGGCCAGGCGGCGTTCCAGGTCGGGCTGGGGCTGGAAGTACGAGGCGATGGACTCCTTGCCGGGGGAAGTGACGATTATGACCTGGTCGACCCCGGCTTCGGCCGCTTCCTCGACGACATACTGGAGCATGGGCCTGTCGAGGATGGGCAGCAGTTCCTTGGGGAGGGACTTGGTCACCGGCAGGAAGCGGGTGCCAAGTCCGGCTGCAGGTATGACGGCTTTCCTAATCTTCACTCAGGCCTCTCCGGCAGCGAACGTCCAGTCATCAGCGTCGGAAGCCGCTGACCTTGCATGACGACTGACGGCACTCTTTTTTTCTGAGACATTTTGGGCCATTTAGAGCCACTGGGCCTGGGGCGGAATTTTACCGGCGTTCCACTGAGTCCCATTTCATTCCATTCCGGCTGGGCTGCCGGCGGTGAGTGGGACAAATTTAGCTCCCCCACCATTTTCGCTCATTCTCGCTCATTTCTGCGGGACCGGCCGTCGGCAGATCTTGCCCAACTACAGGGTAGAGCCAGTCACACGAGAAGGCAAGCGCCAAATGTCAGCGGGGTGAGGCTGGGAGGCCGGAGTAGGTGTCTCAAGTGGACCTGACCAACCCACTCACTAACCTGGAGGTAAAAGTAACTCCAGATGGTCAACCTGCACCAGGATGGGGCTTACCCTTTCCACAGAAATCGCCTCCACTTGACGATAGTGAGTTTGTTATATAAACTAGTTTATATCACCGTTTGGAGGCCAGGCATGCAGCACCGAGACAAAGAGGAGCAGGGGATCACACCGGAACAAGGATGGAGGTCAATACAATCGACCCTGGACAGGTCCCGGTCCGCCATGTACGTGGCGGGCTGGCCCAACATCATGTTGCTGTGGGGAGCGATTGTCGCGCTGGGGTACATTTCCATGTACGCCATCGAATCGCTGGCTCCTGGGTTCGCCGACGACTACCCATGGTATCCCGGCCCATTGTGGATCGGTATGTGCATTCCCGGCATGATAGGGAGTTCCCTGATGGGCTACCGGGCCAGCAAGCAGAACGCGAGCGGCCCATCGGCCACCGCTGCGGGTCTCAGGGTGTTCGGCTTCTGGATGACCGTGGTCGCGGCCGCTTTCGTTATTCCCGGGGCGTCCGGCCTATGGACCGCGGACGTTGACTCCATCGCCATCAGTGGAGTCGCCATCGGCGTAATCGCTCTGGGATACGTATTGTTCGGCATTATGCACCACTTGGCCATTGCCCTCGTGGGAATTGGCATCGCTGCTTCCTTCTACATACCCGTCCACTTTGCCGGCGGCGCCGGGCCGGTGGTTGCGGCAGCGCTCATCCTTGCCGTCGTGGCCGTCGCATGGGTATGGATCCGCAAGAGCCGCGTGGCATGACCGAGGAGCCGGTCGTCCTGAACGAGACGATCCACCAGTCCACGCGGCTACGGATTATGACGCTGCTGGTGTCCCGGTCCGAGTCGGACCGGGTGGCTTACGGCTTTATCCAACAGGCCCTGGGCCTGACCGGCGGCAACCTGACCATCCATCTGCGCAAGCTGGAGGATGCGGGGTACGTGAGCACCACCAAGGAGTTCCTCGATAGAATGCCCCGCACGTGGGTGGAGGCGACTCCAGAGGGCCGGCTGGCCTTCGCCGAGTACCTTGGCAACCTGGAACGGGCGCTTAAAATGAACTTCAGTTAGGGGGCCGCGGGCTATGCCCCCGGCGGGAGTGACGGACGTGGGCTGGGAGCGCGAGTCGGTGGACTCCTTGAAGTGGAGGTCTGGTGGGCTGGTCAGATGTGTGCGGTGTTGCTTCATTGGCGGTGGTGGCAGCGAAGAGGTAAAATGTCCTCTGTAAAGATATGTCTAAAGAGAGCTTTGGATGAGCGATAAGGAGACTCCGGCCCAAACGCAGGGGGATGGAAACGGGGCGAGACCGCGCCGTCCACGGGAAGAGACCGCCCGCATCGGCAAAGAGCTATACGAGCGGGACATCCGCCGGCAGGTCGAGGCCGACCACCACGGGCAGGTCGTCGCAATTGACGTGGACAGCGGGAGTTGGGCAGTCGCAGACGGCGAAGTTATTGCCTTGGACCGCCTGCGGGAGATACGCCCCAACGCCATTAACGTCTTGTGCGAGCGGGTTGGGTACCGGGCATTGCGCAGCTTTGGAGCGCGGTCCTTGCGGGGGACGGAGTGATCCAAGGAGTGGTGAACGACGCCTACGAGGCAGTCGTAGCCATTTCGTTAGAAGGCCTCGAGGGGCGAAGCCGGGAAATCGAAGCAGTCATAGACACCGGCTACAGCGGCTTTCTCACCTTGCCGACTACGCTGGTGACGGAGTTGGATCTGCCCTTTGCTTACATAGGCAGAGCGCTCCTGGCCAACGATGACGAAGTGACCTTCGACGTCCACGACGCGACGGTCCTGTGGGACGGCCAATCGAGACAGGTCAAAGCTGATGCTACGGGGAGCACTCCACTGGTGGGTATGCTGTTGCTCAACGGGAACAACCTGAACATCGACGTTGAGAGCGGGGGCCGCGTCGTCATAGAGGCCAAGCCATAGCCTGGTAAGACGAGACGTGATGCAGGCACGCTGAGCGGAGGGAGTTTTAGAAAGTGGACGACTTGAATACATTAGTGAGCGCGGTCACGCGGGAAGCATACGAACTAGCCAACAAGACGGGGCGGCTGTCTGATAGAATCGATATCAAGGCCAACTTCGACATGGACCTGGCTGGTCAACTTAGAGTCAACCAGTCCCGTAGGTTTCCCGGTGCAATCAATGTACAGATGCAATTGGCCCCCGGTCCAGTGCCTACAGGAATTCGACTCTTGGCAGACTATGCGGCGCGCGCTGCCACGCGAGGACTGAAGAAGAACACACAGAAGAGAACAAACCATGCGATCCTGTATCAAAGACAGGGTGGGTACTGTGCCGGATGCGACCATTTCTTTCAGTCCAGGAATCTCACCATTGATCATATCATCCCGCGATCAATAGGCGGAGCCAGCGATATTGCCAATTATCAGCTTCTGTGTCATGCCTGTAACCAGTTGAAGGGGGACGGATCGCAGGAGCAGTTGATGGCCGAATTGCGGGTCCGCGGATACGTCAATAGGGGTCTGAGTACGGCGGAGGGTTAACATCCAGACACTGGAATGTTTGGCACAGGTGGCTCAGTAGCGTGTGGGAATTGCTAGCGACAATTTGGGTCTGGATCGTTGGCATCGCAATTATGGCCATCATCTGCCTGATCTTCGTGGCGTTCCTAGTCTGGACAGCTAAAGACACGGCCCAGGAGTTGGGTACGAAGGAGGGGCGTCAAGCGTGGGGGTGTATCTTAGCCCTCATAGCCTTCCTGGCACTTGGCTTGCTCTTCGGGTACATGGCCACTCGTAACGACGACATGCTAACTTGCATCGGTATGTGTTAAGTAGATAATCGCCAAAATTGTCTCTCGGCTTATAGATTCGAGAGCAACGCATCTAAACCTTTCGACACCAACCTGCAATGGGCCTCGTGTAAGTCGGCGTACTTACCTCGGTCCACTAACGCTTCTAATAGTGCTTGGTCCTTAGGCGGTAGGTCAATGCAACAGTTACCATCGTTGGCGGCGACATTTAGTCGCCGACTCATCGCATCGTGGGGAGGTTGCTCTACTAAACCAACTGGTCGCGCGATCACTGCTGTGGGAACGGGTTTATCGGGTACTTCTTGTCCCTCGAGATAATAGCGTAGCTTCCCGTCCCTTCCCCGTTCCCTCTTCAATCCGTATTCCCGATGGGTCTTGTGCAATGTTGCAACCAAAGATGCTTCTGGAGTAGAAGATGCGCTCAGTCGTATATTCTTTTGTCTAGCCTGCTTGTCCACCCGGGAATAGATTTCCTGGGCTGTGAGTCCTGGCTCATCCATTATGGTTTGCTTCGCCCAGGGCATAAATCCCGTGATCCGTTTTGGTCCAACCATCACTATCCTCCTAAATCTACCTTATAGATAGTATAGTAAGTATCGTTAGGAAAGTCAAGTTCTCCACAACGCAATTGTGTGGAGGAACGAAGTAACATTATGGCTCTGGGAATGGGGTGCGTTATTTGACCCCCAGATACGGCTTGCTTAGAGGCTTGGCTGCTCTGCGGGCGCCTGTTCGAGAGGGCTATCGCTCACAAGCGAGCGGGGGCGTTGGTGCGGTGGTTCGCCCATTTTCAGGAAGGCAAGTCCGCCACCCAAAGTAATCGCCGCCAGGCCCAGGAAGGCATCACCGTAGGTCCCAGTGGCGTCTCTCACTGCGCCTGCCGCAATCGACCCCAACATTGTCGGGATGACCGCCAGAGATATAGATATGCCGGTTATTGTCGCGAAGGCCTTCCGCCCGAAGTATCTGCCTCTCATCGAAAACATGATGGCGATTGGCCCGCCCGAACCTGTGCCGAACAAGACTGCAAAAGCGAACAGCATCCGGGTCCCCGACGCGAGCACCAGCAGCAGCACCGACAGCGCCAACAGGGCTGAGAACGCGAACGCCAACTTCCTCATCGAGAACTTGTCGCCCAGGTACCCTCCCGCCAGGGAAGACACTGCCACCGAGAGCGTAATCATAGCCACCGCTACTGCTATCGTCGAGAGGGAGTAGCCCCGGTCGTCTAGAAACAGCCCCAAATGCACGAGCATTGAAGTGATAATCACCAGCGCCGCCGCGTTCCCTATGGTCATCAGCCAGAAGTCTTTCGTCGCGACGGCCTCCCGCCAACTGTGGCCCCAGTCAGCCTCCGGGGCGGGAGAACCGCCGATCATCCGTTGGATCCCTGCGGTTGGAGGCTGAGCATCGCCGTCCGGCACCAGGCCCATGTCCCCCGGCCTGTTCCGCACCAGCCGGGATAGTAGGAACGCCAACACTAAGCACACAAGGCCTACGAGCAATGCGGTCGCTCGCCACCCCAATTGTTCGGATACATCGGGATCAGCGCCCCCAATTGCCCACGCCAGTAACAGCGGCACGACGATGCCGGATAACACACCAGCTAAAGCCAAGGCCAAGGCCATCGCTATCGTCTTGCGCCTGGTGAACCAGTTATTCAACAACGTCATCGCCGGCAGCAAACTGCTCATGAGCGAACCCATGCTTATCACGATAGACACCAGGTACAGGTGCCAAAGCTCACGTATCTGACTGAACAGCACGAAGCCGGCGCTCAAGACCAACAGCCCAAAGAACACTGCGCGTCGGGGTCCCAGCCTGTCCACCAATAACCCAGCCACCGGCGCCGCCAACAGCGAGGCCTGCACCAGGAAAACGACCATCGTTAGCTGTCCTGCGGTCCATCCAAACCCGTCCCTCAATGCGGGCTTCCACTCCTCCAAGTCACCCCAGAACTGCCAATCCCCCACCGCCACCAGCAGCACCGCCACCGCCACCATGTACCAGCCGTAGAATATTCCCTTAGGCCAACGCATTGTTTACCGACCAGTCTCCCTCGCAGTCAGAATCGGGACGAGGTTGTAATTGTCCGATGCCCTCGCCAAGTCCAGTGATGGCTCTCTATTTTGGCGGGGGGGGGGGTTGGGTATGGGTACGGAACGACGAAGCGGGGCATTCGGTTGTATATGATATACCGCAAGGCAAACTTGACCGGTGTTGGGGATCTGGTACTCACTGGACGATTCGGAGTGAAGCGTGATATCCAAAGCCCCAGCATAGCAGAAATCAGTGAGTTTAGATTCCTCGTCGCTTCGCTCCTCGGAATGACATTGGTGGGACCTGGATGACAGAGGGACGGGGTCTGGGATGACGGGGGGCGGCGCTGGATTGACAAGGGGGCAGGTTTGGGATGATCCGGGGGTGGGTTTGGAATTCGGGGAGTTGTGGGCAACCGGCGCGCGGTATCGTGTTGCCTCAGGCGTCATTGTGACCCGGTGTCCGGTTTGCGCCGTGGGAGCACCTGACCGCGGTCCACGTTCGGAGGATGTCCAATGGACGCTTAGGCAACGGCTGATATATGTCTTTCGGCAGCGTCGACGAGGAATGCTGATCGGCTCTTGCCTTGCAGCTTGGCCTGGCGGTCTATCTTGGCCAGCAGGCGTGAAGGGACGGTGACTTGGATTCGGGCCGCCCTGTCCTGAGAGATGTCGGCCAAGTCCACGTCGACCACGCCCCAGATAACGCTTTCGTGCTCCTCGGCGAACTGGCCGCTGTTCCGGTGCTGCTCTATGGACTTGCGTTGGGGGATGGCCTCGCCGTCTTCCAGAATCCCCTCGACGTGGAGTAGGATGGCCTCCCTAACCCCGTGGGGGCCGAAGACGTCATTCAAGGTGTCTCCGGCCGAGAAGCAACCGGGGAGATCGGGCACCGTAACACCGTAGCTCTTGCCGTCCTCGCAGTGTATGACTATCGGAAATTCCATGCCCATTACCTCCAACTCCAGCCGGCTTGCTTGTATATGTTCCGAAGGGTTCCAATCCGAATATCTTTCACAGGATGCGGGACGGTGACTCGCTGCCCCGGTTTGCCGGGGTGCGTAAACTGATGATGGCTACCCCGAACCCGAACCATTATCCAGCCCTCACGTTCCAACCTTCGTACTATCGCACCGCTATCCACGCTGTATATTATACACATCACATATGTTAAGACCAATCAGGGGCGAACAGCATATTGCACCTCATTCAAGGGCGGCACATTTGACACCCAGAAACGGCTCGCCTAGTATGGAAGGGAGGCCGCGCTAGACGGGGAGCTAGCGGTGCCCTGCACTCGCAATCCGCTATAGCGGGGTCGAATTCCTCCCCCAGGCGGCGCCAATGGGCCTATTTTTCGAGACGGCGGCGTTGAAGGTTGGGTCCCACGCGGCGTAGTCCTGTGAACCCCGCCAGGTCCGGAAGGAAGCAACGGTAAACGGGATACTGCGGGCGCCGTGGGAGCGCCTGACCGGAGTCACCGTCCGGGAGACGTCCAGTGGTGGTCGTCGAAGGGAGGTGCGCGGTCTCTGTGGTGATTTCTGATTCATTGGCTGGCTGGTGCGGCGCGTCCCATCCCCCCGTTCACCCTTCGAGAGCCTCAGCAACTGTTTTGTGTAGCAAGGCGGTTGGGGTTCCACGGGGTGTTGTGACGAAGAATGGCATTAAGGATGGTCAAGAGCTTGTGCATGCAGGCTATCAAGGCGACTTTCTTGGGTTTGTGTTGAGCCACCAACCGTTGGTAGAAGTCGCGAAGCACCGGATTGCACCGCAAGGCGGCCACCGTGGGCATGTACAGGGCGGCGCGCACTTGGGACCTGCCGCCCCAGCAGAAACGGGGGCCGTGGCGGAGGCCGCTGTCACGGGCCATGGGGGCCAGGCCCACCAAGGCGGCCAGGGCCTTGTGGCTGAGGGTGCCCAGTTCCGGCAGCTCCGCCAGAAGGGTGATGCTGAGCGTCGGGCCCACCCCGGGCACGCTGCGCAGCAGCCGCTCCCGCTCCTGCCAATGGGGAGACTGGTCTATGCGCTGGGTCAAGTCCCGGTCCAAGTCAGCCACTTCCCGGTCCAGCATATCGATGACCCGCTCAATTCGGCCTCGGACGTTGGTCCGGGCGGGGGCCAGGCGCTGCCGTTCCGCCGTGCGCATCTGGATCAGTTGGCGCCGCCGGGCCACCAATGCCGCCATGTCCAAGTCTTCCGATGCCGCCGGCGGCTGGGGTTTGACTCCACTGACCCGGCCGTAGCGGGCAATGACCCCTGCGTCCAGACGGTCTGTCTTGGCCAGGATCCCCTGGGACCGTGCGAAGTCCCGCACTGGGCGGGGATTCACCACCGCCACCGGCAGCCCTGCCTCGCCCAACAGGGAGACCGCCACCCCTTCGTAGCCTCCGGATGCTTCCAAGACGATGAGGTCCGGACCCAGTACCGCCAGGCCCTGGACCAACTCCGCCAAGCCCTCCGGGTCCTGGGTGACACGCCACTGCTCCCCGCCGGGGTCTACTGCTACATCCAGCCAATCCTTGGCTACGTCAATTCCCACAACCTGCCCTTTCTTGGGACGTTCCATCTACTTCTCCCTCCGGCCCTGCCTTGTGATTCGGGCTCTCTGCGGCCCTGGCAACTGTTCGGGCTCCATGGGGTATTCGCCGGGGCGACCACGCTGAGGCTCGGCTTTTCGACCTGGGACGAATCGGTCTGCCCCGCCGTCTCTATTAATATACAAGGACGAACGGCCCCGGCCAAGTGCCAGGACGTTCGCCAGGGCTCAATTATTCGTGAGGACGAGCGCGGCCAAGGATGCGCGGATTTCCATCTCCGGGGTATGGGCAACGTGCATGGAACTTGCACTGTTCCAGGGGCAACCGGAACCCCGCCCCCCGTTCCCCCTTCGATTTCCCTCAGGACGAACGGCCCCGGCCCGGGTATTCACGCTAAAGGGTGCGCCCGGTTATACGGGCGACTGGTATGCAGGTTATGCAAATGTTTCCGTATCTAAGGCATACGCAGCGTGCGGATGACGGTTGGGTTTGACGGCGGGTACTGACATTTCGGGGCAGGGTTCCAGGCGTCGCAGGCCGCGGAAGGCGTTGGGGCAGCATTTTTTGGCCGATACGCGGGTGTTGGCTCGGATAGTCAATGCAGCTGAGGTTGGGTCTGAGGACGTGGTGGTGGAGGTGGGAGCGGGCCGGGGCGCTTTGACTCGGAAGCTGGTTGAGCGTGGGGCGCAGGTTATCGCCGTGGAGCTGGACCCTGACTTGGCAGCGACGCTGGCGGAGCGTCTGGGCAACCCGGACAACCTTACAGTGGTTGAAGGGGATGCCAGGAGGCTAGAAGTTGGGGACCTTGTGGGATTGGGGGCTAAGTACAAGGTTGTGGGGAATCTCCCTTACTACGCCGCCAATCCAATAATTCGCCGGTTTTTGGAAGCGGAACACCGGCCGGCTGTGATGGTGTTGACGCTACAAGAAGAAGTGGCCCGGAACATCGCCGCGGCGCCGGGGAAGATGGGGTTTCTTTCGGCGGCGGTGCAGTACTATGCCTCGTCCAAGGTGGTGTGCAAAGTATCACCCCGGAGCTTTCGTCCGCCGCCCAAGGTGACCTCGGCCGTGGTGCGGCTGGACTTGCTGCCCAAGCCGGCGGTTGAAGTCGACCACGGCCCGGCCTTCCTGGAAGTGGTAAAATCGGGGTTCCGCTCGCCGCGCAAGCAACTCAGGAACTCGCTGGCGCAAGGGCTTGGCGCGCCGGCTCCTGCGGTAGACGCGGTGTTGGCCGACGCTGGGATAGACGGCAGCAGGAGGCCGGCGACGCTGTCGCTGGACGAGTGGGCGGCGGTATATGACGCCTGGGAGGGTCGGGGGACTATTGGAAGTCCTGGCTTACGCGAAGGTGAACCTCACCCTTGAGATACTGGGCCGGCGGAACGACGGGTACCACGAGGTGAGGACGATCCTCCAGACCATCGATCTGGCGGACACGCTGGACATATCGGAGTCGTCCCGTTTGCGGGTGGAATGCGACCAGCCTGAGTTAAACGGCGAGGACAACCTGGTGTGGCGGGCGGCGGAAAGCCTGGCCGAGCGGGCGGGACTGACCCCGCAAGTCTGCATCAGCATCCAGAAGCGTATACCGGTGGGAATGGGGCTGGGAGGCGGCAGCAGCAACGCGGCGGCGGCACTGCTGGCGCTGGACCGCTGGTGGGGGATGAACCTGGGACATGAAGAACTGAGCCAAGCGGCGGCGGAACTGGGGTCGGACGTGCCGTTTTTCCTGACGGGAGGGACGGCATTGGCCCAGGGTCGGGGAGAACAGGTTGCTGCGCTTCCGCCATTGCCGCGGCTGCCGGTGACGCTGGTGTGTCCGGGCGCCACGGTGGCGAACAAAACGGCGGGGATGTACTCTCGCATAACGCCGGCGCACTACAGCGACGGCGGGGTTACCCGGCGGATGGTAGAGACGCTGGCCGGGGGGCAGTTCATAGCCGAGGCGGTGCCGGGCATGGTCTACAATGCCTTCGAGGACGTGGCCCCGCAGGCCTTCCCGGACTGGGACTGGCTGCGGCCGGGCCTGGAGGAAATGGCCCCAGGCCGTTTCCGTCTTGCCGGGGCGGGACCGGCGATGTTTGCCCTGGGGTTGTCAGAAGACGAGCATAATCGGGTGGAGCAGGCCTTGAAACCCTACCCGGTAGACGTGTACTTTGCGCATACGATAACGCCCGGGCCGGAATTGCCTTAGGCCCGGCGAACAAGGGGAGCGATGGACATATTAGCAACCATAGCGATAGGTATAGACCCTGACTGGGACATCGGGCCTTTGACCATTTCATGGCACGGGCTGATGACGTTTGTGGCGGTGGCAGTGGCGGTGGTGCTGGTGGCGCGCTTGGGAACGCGCGCAGGGATGTCGGCGGACGGAATCTACGCGGTGGCAGTCTGGGCCATCCTGGGCGGCATAATCGGCTCCCGGTTCCTGCACGTAATCGACACCTGGAACATCTACGGCCACGACCCGGTGAGGATCCTGTACTTCTGGCAGGGCGGCGTGACGATATACGGGGCGATACTGGGAGGTTTCGTCGGCGGATCGCTATACATGATCATCCGCAATTCCCAGTGGTTCCTGAGCACGTGGGGCAACTACTTTTCGTTCCTGGGCAAGCCGGTGCGGGCACCGCTGCCGGGGGTGGGACACCTGGCGGACATATGCGTCCCGGCGCTGCTGATAGCCCAGGCCATCGGAAGAGTCGGCGACATTATCAACGGGGAGCACTGCGCCAAGTTCACCGACCTGGCATGGGGTGTGGTGTATACGCACTCGGAGCGGGCCAGCATAGCGTGCGAACGGACCTTCGGGACTGGGGCCACGCACCCGGCCGTGGCCTATGAATTACTCATGGACCTGGTGATCCTGGCGGTGTTGTGGCCGCTGCGGGACCGGCTGCGGCCCCGGGGGATGTTCTTTGCCCTGTACCTGGCGACGTACTCGTTGGGAAGGTTCTTCCTGAGCTTCCTGCGGACGGAGTTCAACGAGTACGGGCCGTTGAACGAGGCGCAGATAGTGGCTTTGGTAGTACTGGGAATCACGATACCGCTGCTGGTGGGCAAGGCGCGGTTTGTGAGGTCGGGGCAAGCTGGGTGAGGAAGGGCTAGGGGTGGAGACTGGAACTTAGATTGACGTTTTGCCTCGATCTATCGCCCTCACTGTGCAACCGGGTACATGGGTAACACTTGGATAGGGGTGCGCACTCAACATCCCCCGCCGCCCGTCCGTTCCCCCTTCGAGAGCCTCAGGACGAACGGACGGGCTACCCTCAGGACCGGACCTTCGATATGCTCAGGACAGGTTCGGGCCGAACCGGACTGCACCTTTAGGGCGTGAGATTCTCGCCTCCGCGAGAATGACGGGTGGGATGCGGAGTCAGGCTTGGGCTGGGCGGAAGTCGAGGAGCTTGAGGGTGGTCCGTTCGACTCCCTGCCAGCGGTCGAACATGAGGGTGTAGACCAAGTCCACTTCAGGAACGCCGCCCTTCCACTTGTCTGACTGGTTAAAGGCGAGGGCGGTGCACTGAGCGTTTCCCTGGGCCACTTTCAGCCTGACGTGCTGGCCGCCCGCGCCGACGCGCCGGTCTTCCAATACCCTGGCTCGCCGGGTCATGAACACCGGGCGGGGGTTGCCGATACCGAAGGGCTCCAGTTGAGAGAGCCAGTCCCGGAGGCCGTCGTCCAATTCGTCCAAGCGAACCTCCACGTCGATGTCCAGAACAGCTTGAAGGTTTCCCTTGGGCAGGGTCTCGCTGGCGATGGCGGCGAGCCGTTGTTCCAGCAGGGGCAGGTCGTCCCTGGGCAGGGTAAAGCCCGCGGCCTGGGAGTGGCCGCCGAAGCGGACGAAAAGGTCCTCGCAGTCGGAGAAGGCCTGGAAGATGTCGAACTCGGGTATGCTGCGGCCGCTGCCGACGATGAAGTCGTCCTCCACGGCCATGGCCACGGCGGGACGCTGGTAGGTCTCGGCCAGGCGTCCGGCAACCAGGCCGGCGAGGCCCCGGGTAATCTCCGGCGCCGACACCATCAGGACCGGGGGCAACTGGTCCGCCTCGGCCTGGGGCGTTACCTGGCGGGCTGCGGCGTCCATGGCGGCCTGGGTAAGGTCGCGGCGCTTGCGGTTGAGGCTCTCCAGCTTTTCGGCCAGGGCTTGGCCTTCAGCCGGCGAGTCGGTGGTCAGCAGGCGGAAGCTGTCTATGGAATGGCCCAGGCGGCCCGGGGAGTTGAGGCGGGGCGATACCTGGAATGACACGGTCTCGGCGGTCAACGGGCCGGACTGGACCCCGGCGATGCGCAGGAGCGCCTGAAGGCCCGGCCTCCCGGTGTTGGACAAGGCGGACAAGCCTTCCCGGACCAGATAACGGTTTTCGTCGACTAAGGGGACCAGGTCGGCGATGGTGCCCAGAGCGGCCAGTTCCAGCAGGCTGCGGTCCCAGGGCTGGCCGTGGAACTGGTACAGGCCCTGGGCCAGTTTGAAAGCCAGTCCTGCGCCGCATAGCTGGAAGAAGGGGTAGGTCCCGCCGGCAAGATGAGGGTTGATGATGCCGGCGGCATCGGGCTGGTCGGAGTGGGGCACGTGATGGTCGGTGATGATGACGTCGGCGCCCCGGCCGCGGGCGTAGGCCACCTCGTCCAATGCGGTTACGCCGGTGTCCACGGTGATGATCAAGGTAACGCCCCGGTCGACCAAGCTCTGCACGGCGGCGGCGGACAGGCCATGGCCCTCTTCCATGCGGTGGGGCAGGTAGGGCACGACGGACAGGCCAAAGGTCTTGAGAGCCTCGGCGACGATGGCCGTTCCGGTGACGCCGTCCACGTCGAAGTCTCCGAAGACGCCGACGGTTTCACCAGCGTTGACAGCCTGGTAAATGCGGCTCAGGGCAGGCGCCATGCCCGCCAGGCGCAGGGGGTCATAGGGCAGTCGCTGGGGCGGGTCGAGGAACAGGCGTAAATCCTCGGCGGTGCTGACGCCGCGCCGGGCCAGTACCTGGGCTATGGCCGGGGGAAGGTCAGAAGGGAGGTCCTGGACCGGGAGGGGAGGGGGCAGTTGCCAGCGATGTCCGCCGGCGGCGATGGAGGCTATTGGGCCATCTCAGGGTTGCCGAATACCAGCACCGAGTTGTGGCCGCCGAAGCCAAATGAATTGCTCATGGCCACGTTAATCCGGGCCTGGCAGGCGCTGTTGGGAGTGTAATTGAGGTCGCAGTCGGGGTCCGGCTCGTGGAGATTAATGGTGGGAGGAATCAGCCCCTTGCTCATGGCCATGATGCAGGCGGCGGCCTCCAAGGCCCCGCCGGCGCCGAGGAGATGGCCGGTCATGGACTTGGTGGAGCTTATGGGCACCCGGTAGGCGTCCTCGCCCAGGGCGCGCTTGATGGCAGTGGTCTCCTGCCGGTCGTTGAGAGGAGTGGCGGTGCCGTGGGCGTTGATGTAATCGACCTCTGACGGGTCTATGCCGGCAGCTTTGAGAGCGGTCTTCATGGCCCTGGCGGCGCTGTGGCCTCCGGGAGAAGGCTCGGTGAGATGGTGGGCGTCTGAGGTTGCGCCGTAGCCCCGTAGCTCGGCCAGGACGGGGACGCCCCGGCGCTGGGCGCTTTCCTCGCTTTCCAGGACCAAGACGGCGGATCCTTCGCCCATGACGAAGCCATCGCGCTGGGCGTCGAAGGGGCGGCTGGCCCCCTGGGGGTCTTCGTTGAACCGGGACAAGGCCCGCATGGAGTTGAACCCGGCGACGGCAACGGGGTAGATGGGGGCTTCGCTGCCGCCGGCCACAACGACATCTTCCACGCCCCGGCGAATCATCTCCCAGCCCTGGCCCAAGGCGTCGGCGCCGCTGGAGCAGGAGGAAACGGCGCAGTAGTTGGCGCCCATCGAGCCGGTGACCATGGAGACCTGGGCGGAGGCCATGTCGGCCAGCATCATGGGTATCAAGAAGGGGCTGACGCGCTTGGGGCCCCGCTGGCTGAGGACTTCGAACTGCTGGGACAGAGTGATGATGCCGCCGATGCCGCTGCCGATGATGACGCCTACGCGGTAGGGGTCTATGGCGCCGGGGGCCAACCCCGCGTGACGGCAGGCTTCCTGGGCGGCCACGGCGGCGAACTGGGCGAAGCGGTCCATGCGGCGGGCTTCTTTCCGGTCGAGATAGCTCTCGGGGTCGAAGCCCTTGACCTCGGCGGCAAAGCGGGTGTCGAAGCCTTCTGCGTCGAAAGCAGTGATGAAGTCGATGCCGGAGCGGCCCTGGGCAAGGCCGTCCCAGGTGGAGTGCGCGTCGAGACCCAGGGGGCTAACGACGCCGATGCCGGTGACGAAGACTCGACGATTACCGTTCACTTAGATTCTCGGGGCCGGGGCACGGCTGCCTGCCGGAGTGGCCGGGCACGGCGGTACGCGGCGTGGCTTGGGGTCATTCCCCTACGGGCCTGGTCTGCCTGCGATCCAGGACCATGCGATTCAGCATGTCGGTAAGCTCGGTGATGCGTCCGGAGACGTTGGCGGCAAGCTCGTTGCGGCCGGTGCTCAACGGGTCGGACAGGACCTTGAGAGAATCGGTCAACTCGTTGATGCGGGTGCCGACGTTCTCGGCGACCTCACGGCGGGCGTTGGCCAGGGGCTGGGAATTGAGCCTGAGGGTCTCGACCAATTCGGAGACTCGCTGGGAGATATTTTCGCCGACTTCCTTGCCTGTGGTGGACACGGGGTCGGACCAGCTTCTAAGTGTTTCGGTGGACTCGGCGATACGGGCCGACAGGCTGTCGCCCAAGCTGCGGCCAGGGGAGGCCAGGCGCGGGCGGTAGCTGCGCAGCACGCGGAATATGCGGCCGTAGAGTTCGTCCACCGGCTTCAACTTGGCGGTGTAGCGGTCGAATAGCTCCCGGCTCTCCTCCATGGTCCAGCGCGGGTCCTGGTGCACGAACTGGCGGCCGGTGTAGAGGTGATAGGGCCGCATCTCGCCTTCACCGAGGACGTCGCCGTTCTCATTGAGGGGAGTCAGGCTGTCCCAGTTGGACGTTGCCGGCAGGGGAGTGAGGAGGTTGGCGGTCTGGTAACGGCTGATGCCGGTTACCCAGTCGGCCAACTGCATGATGCTCTCTTCAGTGTCGTAGGGCAGGCCGATGATGGTCATGGCCACCAGGGCAAAGCCGCTGCGCTTGAGATAAGTCATGTGGCGGTGCATCTCGCCGGGTTCCTGGCGTTTGCGCACCAGCTTGAGGTTCTCGGCGTTGTCGGACTCGACGCCGATGTACAGCATCTTGATGTTGGCCTCGTGCATGGCGTCGGCCAACTCAGGGTCCTGGCCGATTTCGGCGCGGGCCTGGCAAATCATGCTGATGCCGTCGACGTGGTCCTTCCAGCCCTGGAGCCGGGCGAGGCGCTCGTTGCGGTACTTGACGGCGCGCAGAGGCGGGGGATGCAGGTCGTCGGAAATAAACACCTGGAAGGTGCCGTTGCGAGAGGAGTGGATCAGGCCGTCGGCGGCCATATCCTTTAGCTGGTGGAGGCGCTTGATTTCGGTCTCGCGGGAAATCAAGCGGTAGCCCAGGAACTGCTGGATGACCTGGCAGTAGGTGCACTTCTCGGTGCATCCCCGGACGGTTTCCAGGACGCCGCCGGCCATGGGATTGCTGGGGGTCAGGTCCCGGATTGAGGCGAAGTCGGGGAGCTCGACGAAGTCCGGGGGCACCAAGCCGGAGCGGCGGGTCTGGACGACCTGGCCCTCGCAGCGGTAGCTGATGCCGGGAACCTTGCCCAGGTAGGGGTCTCGCTCCGCGCCCTTGTAGGCGAGCAGGACATCGCAAAGCTGGCCGATGATGTCCTCGCCCTCGCGCTGGACAATCACGTCGAAGTGGCCGTAGTCGAAAGCCTCTTCGGGCAGGGGGCTCATCTGGGGGCCGCCGCCGACGGTGATGAGGTTCGGGTGGAACTGCTTGGCCTGGCGTGCGAGCTGGTAGGCCCTGGGGGCCTCGTTGATCAAGGCGGTGACCAGGAGAATGTCGGCGCCGTCCAGGTCCTTGTCGGGGTCTATGGGGCCGCTGCGGTCTTCGAACCAAATCTCGCGCTCGTAATGGAATGCGCCCTCCCATTGGCCCAAAGCGCCGGACAGGAACAGCATCCCCTGGCGGGGGATGGCAATGTACTCAAAGTTGCCGCCGGTGGACGCCGGCTGCAGCAACACTACCCGTTTGGTCTTTGTCATTCTCGATCCCATCTTGTTCCCATCCTCAGGGCGTATAAGCTCTAACCGGCCAGAAACGCCCGTCCCAACGGCACAGTCGCTAGTTTTCGCGTTACATTATACCGCATCGCGTTACGTCAACACATACCTGGCCCCGGCAATGCCCATAGGCTTTGCCCGGCGACCAATATTCAAGGGCCATACTAGGCTCCCGCAAACGGTTTGGTCAACTTCTGCCGACAATCTTACCAAATTCACGGCTGCAACGATACCACCGGACGAAGGGACGACGGTGACGCGAGGCGGCCGGCAAACTTGACAAGAGATACGGCTCAGCCGACAATCAGCGGGGCGCCCAGCGAAAGACTTTACCCAGTACGACATTGCCAAGGAGAATGGACCGCATGACTACCACCGGTGTCACTTGGACTGAAGAAACCGTCAACGCCGCGGATACGCCGTTGCAGTTGGTGACCGGGGGCGACGGAGAGCCCCTGCTGATCCTGCACGATGAACTGGGGCACCAGGCGTGGCTGAACTACCAGGAGACGCTGGCCAAGAGCTACAAGCTGTATATCCCGTCGCATCCGGGTTACGGGACCACCCCGGCATTGCCCTGGATTATGAACATGCGGGACATGGCCGGGTGGTACCTGCATGCGCTGGACGACTTGGGGTTGGGCCAGGTAAACGTGATGGGCATTTCGATGGGGGGATGGCTGGCCAGCGAACTGGCGACCATGAGTCCCCAGTCCTTCAAGAAGCTGGTGCTGGTGGCGCCCATGGGAATCAAGCCCCCGACGGGGCAGATATATGACATGTTCCTGGAGCTGGCGCCGACGTTCATTACCGAGGGATTCCTGAATCCCGACCAGGTGGCGGAGTTCAAGACGGTGTGCCCCGACGACCCCTCGCCGGAGTTGAGGGAGTCGTGGGAGGTGGCCCGGGAGGAATCGGCCCGGCTGGGTTGGCGGCCATATATGTACTATCCGGCATTGCCGGACCTGCTGACCAGGTTGAGCGGGCTGCCGACACTGATCGTGTGGGGCCGGCAGGATGCGATCGTGCCGCTGAGCGCGGGCGAGGTCTACCAGAAAGCCATCCAAGGCTCGCAGTTAACCGTGCTGGAGGACTGCGGCCATCACCCGGAGATAGAGAAGGCCGACGAGTTTACGGCGCTGGTGCAGCGGTTCTTGTCGGGGGCTTAGAACTGCGCTGAAATACGGCCAGTTCATAAGACCGGGCCTCACTGATGGGCAACGGCTATTCAGAGTCCAGCTAATGCGGCTATCTCCTGCATGACAGATCCCGCCGTGTCTTAGATTCATGTTCGGTCTTGTTCCATTTACTTGTGGCGTATGGCGCACCTAAGGGCAGATAGCCCCTCGCCGAAAGCAACCTGCACCAGAGGTGGTGATGCGAGCGCTCGGATTATTGTTGATATCGAGCCTGGTCGTGTTCACCCTGGCGTGCTCTGACAGCGAGACAGAGCTAACAACCGTACCTACCACCACTCCCACATCGATCCCAACTCAGACACCCGACATGCCCACTGCTGACTCAGCCGCCGTCACCTCGCCTATGGCAACCGAGGCGCATATGGACGCTACCCCAATAGCGAGGGTTGAGGAGACTCGGGAGCCGGGCCCGACATCTACTCCCACTTCAATTTCAAGTGTGGACCAGTATTGCCACGCGATGTATGAGGCCGGGGACCAGCTTGAGCCCATAGTTGAGGATATGGATCTCTCGCTCCTGGAATTAGTGGAGCAGTCGGAAGATGACAGCGAAGCTAGAAAGAAAATTCAAGCCTTCCACCGGGACTACTCAGACGACTTGGCACCCATTATAGACAGCCTGCGCAGTCTACGGCCGCCCGAGGCCGCGCAACGATTGACACTCCGCATGATCGACCAGTTGGACGAACTGTCCGAGACCACCCTCGTAATTGATGCCATGTTTCTGGGAAACGAGGTCAGGCACTATATACGGCAAAGTCGCGCTCTGGCTGACCTGTGCTATTCATCATAGCCGGCGCCTAGCGCTTGATAATTAGAAGGGAGAAGTAGTCCAGGTCTTCTTCGGTTAGCTGCTGGATGTCTTGGACGACCTCTTCACGCTGGGTGGTGGCCCGGCGGACGTAGATGGCCTTGCCGGCCAGGCCCAGGTTTTCCAGGTTGGCCAGGGCCTTGAGCAAGGTTGGGTTAACTTCCATTAGGACGATGGTGTCGTAGTTGGTTATGGCCTCGCGCAGGTCGTCGATGCCGTACACGGCGGGCAGGATGGCCAGCCGCTGGCCGTAGGTGGCCAATGATACGGCGGAGCTGGCGGCGGCGGCCATGACGGATGAGACCCCTGGTATGACCTCTACGGCCAAGTTTGGATAGTCGTCTCGGACGCAGGCCAGCAGGTTTGAGAACTCGCTATAGAGCATGGGGTCGCCCTCGGTGATGAAGGCCACGTCCCGGCCCTGCAGGAGATGGTCGCTGATGCGCGAGGCCGCGTCCCGCCAGGTCTCGTCGCTGACGGGAGTGTCGTCGGAGGGGACGATGATGGGGATGAAAATTGGCTTGGGGTCTGCCAGGAATTCCTCGACGACGCTGAGGGCGTAGCTGGGTCGTCCATCGTCTAGCTGGGTAAAGCAGATTACCGGCACACGCTGGATTAGGCGCTGGGCCTTGACCGTGAGCAATTCGGGGTCGCCGGGGCCAACGCCGACGCCGTAGAGGCGGCCATTGCTTGCAGCTGAAGGCGAAGCAGTCACTTGACCACCAGGTTGACCAACCGTCCCGGCACATAGACCGCTTTGCCCACTTGCTTGCCTCCGGTGAAGGACTGGACCCGGGGGCTGGCCAAGGCCAGGTCGCGGGCTGCGTCCTCCTCAATGTCGGCGGGGACCTGGAGGCGGTCCCTGACCTTGCCGTTCACCTGGACGACCAAGGTGATGGTGTCCTCGGCAGCCAAGTCCTCGTCCCACGCGGGGAAGGGCTGTTGGTGGATGCTGAATTCCCGGCCGGTGCGCTCCCACAACTCTTCTGTAACGTGCGGGGCTATGGGGGCGAGCATCAGGAGGAACTTCTCGACGCACTCTCGCCAGGTTGCGGGGTCGATGCTCGCGTCGGCCCAGACCCGGTTCAGGTGGTTAGAGAATTCCATTAGGGCGGCGATGGCGGTGTTGAACTTAAAGCGGTCCAAGTCGTTATGGCACTTGCGCACGGTCTGGTGCAGGAGGCGCTGGGTCTCCCGCACGGACTCATCCCGCTGCGAGGCTGCCGTAGTCCCGTCACGGCTGTCGTCCAGCCGGGCGGGGTCGCGCTCCAGGATGTCCCAGACGCGGTTGAGCCAGCGGGCCATGCCGTTGATGCCGACCTCGCTCCACGGGCCGCCCTGGTCCCAGGGGCCGATGAACATCAGGAAGCAACGGACGGCGTCGGCGCCCAACTGAGAGACGACTTCGTCCGGGTTGACGACGTTGCCGCGGCTCTTGCTCATCTTCTCATGGTCTTCGCCCAGGATTACACCCTGGTTGTAGAGGCGGAGGAACGGCTCGTCGAAGTCGACCAGGCCCATGTCGCGCAGGGCCTTGATGAAAAAGCGGGAGTAAAGCAGGTGCATGACGGCGTGCTCGGCGCCGCCGGTGTATTGGTCGACAGGGAGCCAGCGGTTGAGGGCCGCCGGGTCGACGGGGCCGTCGCCGTATTCGGGGCTGAGGTAACGCATCATGTACCAGGACGAGTCCATGAAGGTGTCCATGGTGTCGGTCTCGCGCCGGGCCGGGCCGTTGCACCGGGGGCACGAGGTGTTGACGAAGGTCTCGTTGCCGGCCAGGGGAGACTCGCCGGTGGGCTTGAATTCGGCGTCTTCGGGCAGGAGGACGGGAAGCTGGTCTTCAGGCACGGGGACCACGCCGCACCCACCGCAATAGACGATGGGGATGGGCGTGCCCCAGTAACGCTGGCGGGAGATTAGCCAGTCGCGCAGGCGGTAGGAGACCGTGCGCCGGCCCCAGCCGTTGCGTTCGACATCGGAGGCGATGGCTTCCATGCCTTCGTCGTTGGTCATGCCTTCATAGCGGCCGGAGTTGGTCATGAAGCCGTCGCCCAAGTAGGCCTCGGATGGCTCGCTGCCGTCCCAGGAGATGGGGGCAATGACCATGCGAATTGGGAGCTTGTACTTGCGGGCGAAGTCGAAGTCCCTGGAGTCGTGGGCGGGTACGCCCATGACGGCCCCGGTGCCGTAGCTCATGAGGGTGTAATCGCCAATGAATATGGGGACGCGCTCGCCGTTGAGGCGATTGACGGCATAGGAGCCGAGGAACTCGCCGGTCTTTTCGGTCTCGGTGGACAGGCGATCGATTTCGGAGGTGCGCCGCGCCCGGTCCACGTAGGCTTCGACGGCTGCCCGGCGGTCGCCGGTGGTAAGCGGGTCAACCAGCGGGTGCTCGGGAGCCAGCACCAGGAAGGTGACGCCAAAGATGGTGTCAATCCTGGTGGTGAAGGTGCGAATCTCGGTCTCGTCGAGGTCCAGGTGGGAGATGTCAAAGCTGACTTCCACGCCTTGGCTGCGGCCTATCCAGTTGGTCTGCATGGTGAGGATTTTGTCGGGCCAATCGACGAGGCCGCTGAAGTCCAGAAGACGCTCGGCGTAATCGGTAATCTTGAAGAACCATTGTTCCAGGTCGCGACGGGTTACCACGGTGTCGCAGCGCTCGCAAGCGCCGTTGAGGACCTGCTCGTTGGCCAGGACGGTCTGGCACGAGGGGCACCAGACGACGGGGCCCTTGGCTTGATAGGCCAGGCCGTTTTCGTACAGCTTCAGGAAGTACCACTGGTTCCAGCGGTAGTATTCGGGGGCGCAGGTAACGATTTCCTTATCCCAGTCGTAGATGGCGCCGATGGACCGGAGCTGCCGCCGCATATTTTCAATGTTGCTCATAGTCCAGCTCTGGGGGTGGATGCCGCGGCTGATGGCGGCGTTCTCGGCGGGAAGCCCGAAGGCGTCAAAGCCTATGGGGTGGAGGACGTTGTATCCCTGCATGCGGCGGAAGCGGGCATGGCAGTCTGAGGGGGCCATGGCATACCAGTGGCCGATGTGAAGGTCGCCCGAGGGGTAGGGGTACATGGTCAATTCGTACCACTTGGGCCGGGGGTCATCGGGCGGCGTGTGATGCAGGCCGTCCTGATCCCACCGCTCCTGCCACTTGCGGTCGATAGCCTCGGGGTCGAATCGCGACTCCCGCTGCCGGGAATTAGCCGCCATGCACGGCCACCTCCGTCATTTTAGGTCCGCCAGATATATTAGCATACTGAGGCTGGAGGAATCCCCGCCGCCGATTGACACCCGTGGGACAAAAACCTAGAATCCTTGGAGTCAATGCGGTTTAAAGAGCCGTGTTTCTATAGATAACCAACGGCAGTATTGGTTAGAGACCAAGCCAGGTCAAGACCCGGCCCGCAGCGGCCGCGGGCTCCGAATGCCGCACATGCTGCGGCCGGACGACGGCGGCAGATTGCCGGCGCAGTCTCCAACCCCATACAGAGCAAGAGAAGCCTCTTCTCGTTTGAACCGCTGTGCGTCCATCCCCTACTCTCCCACGCCCAAGAGAGCGGTGTTCCGCATGAATCGCTTGACCCCCACCCTGTACTCCCCTGTACGCCCGAGGCCCTTGTTTCATAGCGGGCTTGTTGCGGGCGTCATGCAGGGCCTGAGACGGGCCGGTCAAGGCGGCATCGGATGAACGTGGAGCGCCGGCGCAGCGCCCGAGACGTAGTCATCCGCCAGGCCCGGCAATGGGAGGTGGCCCCCCAGGTGGCGGAGGAGCCTGCTCCCCGGCGGCCGCAGCGGCTGTTCAACTCTCCGTACATCTTGCTGTCCGGGTTCGTGTTCCTAAGCGGGATGGGAGCATTGCTACTGGCATTGCCGATGTCAAGCCACGAGGAGGGGTTCACGTCGCCGGTGATCGCCTTCTTCACGGCGATATCGGCGGTGACGGTGACCGGCCTGACCCTGGTGGACACCCAGACCTATTGGACCGATTTCGGCCATGCCGTCATTTTCTTTCTGATGCTGGTGGGCGGCTTGGGGTTCATGGCGGTGGCAACGTTCCTGTTGTTGATTATGGGCCAACGGTCGACGTTGCCGGAACGGCTGGTGATGCAGGAAACCCTGCACACAGAGCGGATGATAGGCCTACGGCAGATATCCAGATATCTATTCCTGGTGGCCTTCCTGATATACGCGGTGGGAGCGGCGGCGATTTTCTGGCGGATTGCCGGCCTGGACGGAATGGGCCTGGGACAGTCAGTCTGGCAGTCCATGTTCCTCTCGGTGTCCAGCTTCAACAGCGCCGGGTTCTCGATATTGCCGGAACTGCCGGCGGGCAGCGGACTGGGACGGTTGGGCACTGAAGGGACGCTGCTGGGCATCATGATGGTGTTAATCATGCTTGGCGGCATCGGCTGGACGGTACTGGTGGACATTGCCCGGCACCGGCGGTTTGGCCGATTCAGCCTGGACACCAAACTGGTGATTGTCGCCAGCCTTTTTTTGTGGGGCCTGGGGCTGGGGGTGTTCCTGCTGGCCGAATTCACCAACGACGGCACGATAGGCGGCCTGGCGGTGGGGGACAAAGTTATGTCGGCGGCGTTCCACTCGGTCAGCGGCCGGACGGCTGGGTTCCATTCGATAGACTTTGCCGCGGCCCAGGACTTCACCAAGCTGGTTTTTCCAGGGCTGATGTTCATCGGGGGGGCCGCAGGCTCGGTGGCTGGGGGCATAAAGGTGACGACGTTCGCGGTGGTTGTGGCGGCAGTGGTCTCGTCGATGAGGGGCCGCGCGCATGCGGAGGCATTCGGGAGGGAGATCGCCCAAATCCAGGTGCTGAGAGCACTGACGGTGGCGGTGGTGGGACTAGGCCTCATAGCCCTGGTCTTGCCCGTGCTCACTTTGACCGATCCGGACATTCCGTTCGTGAACCTGCTGTTCGACACCGTATCCGCATTCGGCACCACCGGGTCGTCCACAGGGGTCGTGAGGGACCTAACCCTGGCTGGCAAGGCATTGTTCATGTTTGCCATGGTAGTGGGGAGGTTGGGGCCCATCACACTGGCGCTGGCCTTGGCGCCGAGGGAAGAGGCAAGTCTATACCGTTACTCCCAAGAAAGGGTTAAAATAGGCTGACGGAGGGCCGGCATGAAGAAGCAGGTTTGCGTCATCGGGGTGTCCCGCTTTGGAGCGGCGGTGGCCAGGGAGTTGTACCAATCGGGCCACGACGTATTGGCGATAGACACGGACGAGGCAAAGGTCCAGGACCTGTCGGGCCACGTGACCTATGCCGTACGCGCCGATGCATCCAGCGAGGCGGTCCTGAGCCAACTGGACGTGGCGGACTTCGACGTGGCAGTGGTGGCGCTGGCCGGAGAGAACGTCCAGGCCAGCATCATGATTACGGTGCTGCTTAAGAGCATCGGGGTGCCGTACGTCATCGCCCGGGCCGCCGACGAACTGCACGGCTCAACGTTGGAAAAAGTGGGGGCGGACAGGGTAGTTTACCCGGAGTTGGAGAGCGCCTGGAGAACGGCGCACATCGGGTTCGACCCGGGTGTGATGGACCACATGCCGCTTCTGCCCAACTACGGAATCAGCAAGATACAGCCGCCGGAGGGGATGATCGGCCACACCCTGGAGGAAGTGGGGCTGGCCGGGGCGCAGGACAATCAAAGGGTGTCCCTGCTGGCTATCCGGCGGGGCCGCAGTTCATTTCTGCACCCGGCCAAAGACGAGCGGATCCAGGCCGGCGACGTGCTGATTGTCGCCGGGAGCAACTATCAGATTCGCCAGTTGAACGATGCGGCCCAAGAGTTGCCGCCGCCTGCGCCCGCGGCGACGGCGGTATAGCGCCGCATCGACTCACGCCCCAAATGAGGCCTGAGGTACAAACCGTAAAATGCGGATAGACGCGAGGCGCATGCTCGTTCCGGTGAACGGGAGCGAGATAAGCGAACTAGCATTCCGGTGGGGATGCCGCGCGGCGCGGGAATTCAAGGCGGAGCTCCACGCGGTGTACGTCGTTGAGGTGCCCCTGGGGTTGCCGCTGGAAGCGGAGATAAGGGCGGACATCGACCGGGGCGAAAAGATTCTACGCCGGGTCGAAGAGATCGCGTCCAAAGAAAAGTACCGGGGCCTGCAGGCGACGTGCTTACGGGCCCGGCAGCCGGGTCCGGCCATCGTGATGGAGGCAGAGAACCGGCGCGCGGACCTGATAGTCCTGGGAATACCATACAAGCGGAGGCTGGGTTCATGGGACATGGGGCCGACGGCGGAATATATCTTCCGCAACACCTCCTGCCAGATGATACTGTGGCGTCAGTCTGCCCAAGCCGCGGGGCCCAGCAAAAGATAGCGGCGACGGGAATGGAAATAACGGCAGCATCAACCGGGCGAATGCAGCGCGGCCCGTCCGGGCCGCGGACGGTGGAGTCGCCGGCGCGATGGGGACGGTAACCAGGCGATGAACACACTGATACTCGGCTGCAACCAGTTGACCAGGAACCTGGCGCCGGAACTGGCCCAAGAGGGTCGCAAGGTTACCGTGCTGGCAGAGGACTGGGAAGGCTTGGCGCAGCTCGAAGACAGCTCCCAGGTACGGGTCATATGGATGGCGGAGCCCATGATGCAGGACTACCTGCGAATGGGAGGCATCGAGGGCGCGGAGTTGTTCCTGGCGCTGTCCAACGACGATCATTGGAACGTCCTGGCGGCACAATCGGCGGAGCACATCTTCAACGTGCCCAAGGTGATTTGCCAGATAAACGACCCGCGGCTGCAGGTGCTCTATTCGGGACTGCAGTTGAACGTGGTCGGTTTTTCGTTCGGGCTGATGCAAGACATCCGGCAACAAATAGAAACCTAGTTAGAGAGACCAATGTATTTTTTGATTGTGGGGTGCAGCGAGGCCGGGTACCACCTGTCCAAGGCCCTGCTGGCGTCGGAGCATGAGGTGGCGGTTGTCGAGAAGAACCCGGCCAGGCATCGGATTCTGGCGGACGAACTAGGCAGCGTGGCGTTTGCCGGGGACGGCACCGACGAGCAGACGCTGAAGCGGGCCGGAGTAACCAGAGCCGACGCGGTGGTGGCGGTTACCGGTAGGGATGAGACAAACCTGGTGATATGCCAGATCGCCAAGCACGTTTTCCAGGTCCCCCGAACCATGGTGCTGGTGAAAGACCCCAAGAACGAACCTCTGTTTCACATACTGGGAGTGGACGTGGTGGTGAACGAAATTCACCAAATCCTGTTAAGCTTCGAGGAAGGCGTCCCAGGCCGGCCTTTCGTGCACCTGATGAACCTGCAGGCGCCGGGAAGAGAACTGGTCAGCGTGTCCGTCCCGGAAGGCGCGAGGGTAGTGGGGAAACGGCTGCGGGACGTGGAGTTGCCGCCCAACAGCATGATAGCCCTGGTGGTGAAGAAGGACAGGGTGGAGTTGCCGAACGGCGCATTGATGCTGGAAGCGGAGGACGAACTGGTTGCGGTGACGCAGACCAACGACGAACAGACGTTGTACGACATCCTTACCGAGGTGGAGTAATGCCCAAGCGTCTGGCGTATCTGGGGCCGGCCGGGACCTACACGGAAGAAGCGGCTTTACTCTACGACCCCACAGCGGAGCTGGAGCCGTTCCCGACAATCGGCGCTATAGGGCTGGCAGTGTCATCGGAAATCACCGAAGAGGGGATAGTCCCCATTGAGAACAGCCTGGAGGGGTCAGTTACATTTACGCTGGACCTGCTGATCCAAGAGTCGCAGCTTTCCATTTTCCAGGAAGTGCTACTGCCCATAGACCATTACCTGATGGTTAACCCTGGCGTCAAGCTGGCTGACATCGAGGTGGTGTATTCCCACCCCCAGTCGTTGGCCCAATGCAGGGAGTTCCTGGAACGGTGCCTACCAAAAGCGCAGCAGATGGCGTCGTTGAGCAACTCGGCGGCGGTGGCGGACATGCAGAGCAGCGCCGTGGGAGCGGCGGCGATAGCGCCGAGGCGGGCGGCGGAGCTGTACAACGCGGAAATCATCGGGCGAAAAGTGCAGGACTCGCCAAACAACGTCACCCGGTTCGCAGTGTTGGCGCGTCAGGACCACCCACCAACGGGCAAGGATAAAACGTCAATCTGTTTTTCTTACCGGGAGGACGCTCCGGGATTGCTGTACCGGACGATGGGCGAGTTCGCCACCAGGAACATCAACCTGTTGAAGATCGAGTCGCGGCCCACAAAGCAGTCGCTGGGCGACTATATATTCCTGATAGACTGCGCCGGACACCGACAGGACCCGGGGGTGAAAGAGGCGATAGCCGCCCTGCGGGAATCGGTGAGCATGATCAAAGTTCTGGGGTCTTATCCCAGGTGGGACGAAAGTGGGTGAAAATGAGGCTGGCCCTCCCGGGTAACCACCGCCAAGTTTCCGCTGCACATCACCACTACACCCATTGACAGCTCGGCGGGACCGAGGAGGGCCAGCAGGCTCGGGCTCAGTTACTACGGGGGGACAATCTTTCACCGCACAAGGGACACAACCACCCGGATTGACCCCTTTTCTTAGCCCCAGAGCCCATTTGCCTTCTTAATTTGCTGCGCCTGTTATCGGGCCAGACACACGCCCCAAAATTGTTAAGATTTCGATTAGTCTTTTATTAAGACTATTTTTAACCGGTGACTATATTAAAGCAAATTAGGGCGGTTATGTCAACGGCCTTTTGTCAGTATTGTTACGACTTTTATGTAAATAGCGACGGGATAGTCCACGGAGAAGTAAGGGGCCGACTCAAGGAGGGCCGCCGACCTGGTAGATGGACGCTCCCTGGTTGCGGTGAACCAAGCGCATCATCCCTTGTGCAGTAAGATCGTCGAACTTTTGTAGTCCAACCTCGGAGTAATAGCGGCGCTCCAACTCGCCGACGACTACATACTCGACGCCGTAGTTTCGCAGCAATGCCAGAGCCAGGTCGCTGTCGGGGGTGCTGTATATCAGCCTGACGTCTGCGGCGCGGTCGGCAACCGTTTCTTGATAGTCCCAACGCTGCTGCATCTGGTGCCAGGGCCAGCCCAACACGGCGGGGAGGCCGGTGTAGGTGGAGATGCGGCCATTCCAGGTGTATTCGAAGTCATGGGCCTCCAGGATCACTGGCGAGCCGGAGACATTGTCCTGCAGCCAGCGGATGGCGGCGGCGTCCCACTTCAGTTCAATGGGCGGCAGATCTTCGCCGTAGCGCAGTTGATGGACCGCAGGGTCCAGGTAGGCGGCGCCATCCAGGGTAAGCGGGGTGGGATTGAAACGAACGCCAAGCCGGTCCTTGGTGCCCCACACGGTGTAAATCAGGCTTGAGCAGACCAGCAGGGCCACGACAGTCATCCACGCTGCGCCCAGCCACCGAAGACGGCCGTCGAATAGTCCCTGGTCCAATAGGCGCCAAAGCATGTAGGCCGCGGCCAGTCCCAGAAAGACCCAGACCGCCAGGTAGTACTTGAACAACGTGTTCATGCGGCCTATGTCGCCTTCAACGACGACGAAGTCGACCCCGATGGCGATGGCAAAGGCGAGAGCCACCAGCACGATGGGCACGGACGCAAAGGGACGGCCGGGGTTGCTGCTATTGAGGACTTCCCAGGCGGACAGTCCAGCCAGCAGCAAGTAGACCATGAGCACCGCGGCGGTCCAATAGCCGGCGGCGGCCAACAGGGCGATTACCAGTAGTCCCAGTCCCAAAGTGACCCTTAGCGCGAGAAGGGTAAACGGCGGAAGGAGGTGTGGCCCGGCATAGGTTCCGATGCGGGCGGCTGCCAAGATGCGGCTGCCGAGCGCGGCGACCAAAGTCCGGCGGGCGGTATAGAGCAGGAAGCCGGCGATGACGACCAGAAAGAGGCCGTGAATTCCCAGGAAGCGGTCAAAGGGCGTGCGCCACTTGGTGGGATCCAGGCCGGCGTTAAAGGGCTGGTAGTAATCGTGGTAGGGCAGCCAGGCCAGAAGGCTCACGGCAAAGACGCCGGCCGCAAGGGCGACGAAGAGCAATATCCTGGAAGGCATGCGGCCGGGCCTGAAGTGGACTGCGACCGCCAACAGGGCCGTCACCAGGATTAGATACGCAGGATAGTCCCAACTGTTGATTACCCATAGGGAGCCCAAGGCCACGGCCAAAGCGGCAGCCGCTGCGACAATCCAAAGCTTTCCGTTGTCTTTAAGACCGACGACCAGGTTTAGACCCAGTCCAATTACCAGCAAAGTAAACGGAATGACCATCATGTGAGCGTGGAGGTCGCCGAAAAGGAAGGTGAAGAAGGGGAATTCGGTAATGTGGAACGAGACGTCGGAGACGCCCGGGACCGTGTCAGGCAGCCAAAAAACCAGGGGCCCAGGGTCGAACCGCTCCTGAACGTCCAGCATCCTGCTGCTGCGCCAGAAGTCGAAGCCCGGGAACTGGTCGCCTTGGAATATCACGCTCCATCCGCCTTGGAGCAACTGCACCAGGCCGTCCAGGTTGCCAATGACGGCGATGAACAGTGCGGCTAGGAGGCCGGCGCCGACGGGGCTTACCAGGCGCGCTCTCCAGCGGCGGGGCCCCGACAGGTCGGGCGGAGAATTCTCGGCAGATGATGCGACCACACGGGAGCGCCGGACCCCTTCGGCGAGGTTGTAGACCAGGGAATAGGCCCCGGTGACGGTGAGGGCAAAGAACAGGGGCACCGCAAGGTTGAAGGCTACTGAGGGGATTATGCCGGTCAGGCGCACCAATCCGGCGGGGACGAAATAGCCCCAATAGTAGTAGTTCAGGTACCCGCCGGAAAACCAGGGGTCATAGGGCGGCAGAGTGGTGGAGCGAATCACGGCGTTGAAGTAGGCGAACTCCATGGGCTTCTCGCCGCCCAGGAACGGGTGCCACAGGTCCGGGTTGGCGGCCCGAATGCCGACGAACGCCAGGAAGGCGGTGAGGAACAGAAGCTCGGCCGACACCAGCAAACGCCATTCCTGCCGGAGGAACCCGGTAATTTCACGCCAACGGAATAGCAGCGCCAACGACGACAGTGCGGCGACCACCAGGAAACCGGCGATGACCGCGCGGCGGGAAAAGTCGAACCATCCCAGGCTTACCCCCAGCCAGGCTACGTAGCCGACGCCCAGGAGGCCCAGAATCCGCGCCAGGACAATGCCCCGGTCGGGCAGCGGGCGGAATATGAAAATGCACAGGGGCAGGGACAAGAGAAATGCCAGCTCGACCACCAGCAGCCAGACAAGCACCGGCACGTCGTTGACCCAACCGTCCCGATCGATGATTTCGGACCATGTCCCGCCTGACTGCTGTGCAGCCAGTTGCTCATCGGACAGCATCAATTGCCTGTCAGGTGATGCAGCATATGCAGGCAGCGGGATGGACAGCATGGAGCGAATGTCGGAATACGGTAAGCGTTCCACATTGCGGAACAGGAGCACCCTGGGATGGTCGTATCCCACCACGTTGTCGTCGGCGTAACCCAAGTCCAAGACCACCGGCGGCAGGTCCTCGGGTACCGACGGCTTAGGCCGGGGCAGGCCGGACCCGTCAAACGGGTCGTCGCGGAAGGCCACTCCGGCCAGTTGTGGATAGGACGTGAAGGTGCGTTCCAGGCGATAGCCCAAATCACCGTCGAACAGCCGGTGGTAGTAGGAGACGCTGAGAGGGAAACGTTCGGGGTCCCTGGCTACGCTGGCGTAGGGGCGGTGGCTGTAAAACACCAGGTATTCGGAGCGGGCCAGGCGGAGGGCCAGGTTGTCCATCTTCTCCAAGGTGTCCTGGTCGTAGACGGGAAATTGCCAGGTGTCGTAGCGGTAAAGGCCGGGGACGAATTCGTCCCAATGGTTGTCGCTGACGATGGGCGTCCTGGAAGGCACATTGTCTGTCAGCCACCGGGAGGCAGTGACTGCCGGGTGGTCGTTGGCGTATACCCGTTGGAAGGCCAGGGTGTAGAACAAAGTCGAGCCCAACACAACGGCCACCAGGCCTGCGGCCAGCCAACTCCAACGGGGCCTGAACGATGGTGCAGACCGGGCTGAGATGCCGGGTAGTCGGTCGCGGAGAACAGAAATTCTGTCGTGGAACGCCTGCCTTGGCAGTCGTAGGTTCAACCGGGCCAGAAAACCTGGGACGGGCGCACCGGGGGGCTGCAGGCCTCGCGACCAATCGACCAGCCACAGCAACATGCGGGAGGCCATTAGGAGCAGGAACGGGATTAGCGGGAAGACGTAGCGTTGAAACCGTACCTCGAAGCTTTCCAGCAGGAGGAACGTCGGGACGACCCACACCAGGAGAAGCAGGTCATGACGGCGCGTCTCAGGGCTCCGGAAGAGCATCACGGCGGTGAAGGGTATTGCCAGCCAGGCGACTACTCCCAGGGGCAGGCCCAGTCCCCAGACGGATGACTGTTGAAGCTGGTACAGGAAGGGCGGCGTATCGATGTACTGGACGGTGAAGGGCCACAAGCCGGCGTTGGATGCCATTTCAGCCTGGGTCAGAACGTCGCCGACGAATGCCCTCGCGTCCAGTAGGGCATATGGAGTGGTTATGAAGAACACCACTGCGGCGACCAGGGCGGCCGCGGCGGCGTGGCCAAGCACAGGGCGCAGCGAGGCGGGGGTGATTTGGGTCCAGCGTCCGTCGACGGAGTCCGCGAGCCTATACCAGTATGCAAGAGCCAGGGGAAGGACCAGGGGCAGGACGTTGACCTTGGGCGCCAGGGCCAGGCCGACCATCAGGCCGAGAAGGGCGGAGTCCCGCAGGCGCTTCTTTTCGACCATGCGGAGCATGGCCCAGAAAGCAGCCAGGGTGAAGAACACCGAGAAGGTCTCGGGCCGGTAGAAGTGGCTGTTCTGTACGTGGATGACCGCGACGGCGGTGAAGGCCGCCGCCAGCAGGCCCGCGCCTGGACTGAACATGCGGCGTCCCAGGATGAAAACCATGAGGATGGAGCCAACGTCGGCCAGGGCCGACAGTACGCGGCCGGCGTAGCGCATGTCCAGGGCGGATACGTCGGCGAAGAGCTCGATGATGGACCGGAAAAAGACCATCACATAGATGAGGACGCTGCCCAGGGGGAACCAATGGGGGTTCAGCGGGCTGTGGTCGGCGTCCAGCAATGTGCCCAAGCCGGGCAGTCCGGGCTCGGCCAATGGTTGGTCCCTGACGTAGCCGCAGGACTCCCAGCCCGGTGCTTCGGTGAGGAGGTCGAACATGCACCCGGAGCGCATGTAGATGTCCCGCTCGTCGGGGTGGAAGCCGAAACCGGAGTCCCAGTTCAAGCCGTGCAGCCTGAGGACAAGGCCAAGGGCGAGGATGAGCAACAGGGGGGCCAGGGTCCAGGGGAGGCGTCCGTTAAGCGTTAGCCAATCCATCAGAAGACAGTACGCATGCCGGGGAGGCTATGGGCCGAGCCCCTGAGAAAACCGGCCAGCCCGCCGGTGGAGTTAGTCACGACCGCGATCTGGAAGGACAGGTCTATTCCGGGTATGGAAGGCCCCTCTGTGGATACGTACCGGGAGCCGGGTCAGATGCCCTTGTCGTGCATCAGGGCGCACAAGTCGGCGGTGCGGCAGGAATAGCCCCACTCGTTGTCGTACCAGCCCATGATCTTCACCATGCGGTCCTCCATTACTATGGTGGAGAGGGCGTCGAAGATGCAGCTATGGGGGTTGCCGCGGAAGTCCGAGCTCACCAGGGGTTGGTCCACGTATTCGAGGATGCCCTTGAGGGGACCCTGGGCGGCGTCTTTAAAGACCTGATTGACGTCGTCCGGAGAGGCGTCCTTGGCGACGGCGGCGGTGAAGTCGGTGACGGAGCCGGTGGAGGTTGGGACGCGGAAGGCTACGCCGTGGAGCTTGCCGTTGAGTTCCGGCAGGACTAGGCCGACGGCCCTGGCGGCGCCGGTGCTGGTGGGGATTATGTTCATGGCGGCAGCGCGAGAGCGCCGCAGGTCCGAATGCCGCTGGTCGGCTATCACCTGGTCGTTGGTGTAGGCGTGAATGGTGGACATGAGGCCGTGTTCAACTCCGAAAGCGTCGTGGAGGACCTTCACCATGGGAGCAAAGCAGTTGGTGGTGCAGGAAGCGTTGGACACTACCTTGTGCTTGGCGGCGTCGTACAGGTGATCGTTAACGCCCAGGACTATAGTCAGGTCCTCTCCTTTGGCGGGGGCGGAAATCACGACCTTCTTGGCGCCGCCCTCCAGGTGCCCGGCGGCCTTGTCGGCGTCGGTGAAGATGCCGGTGGATTCTACAACCAGGTCCACGTCCAATTCAGACCAGGGGATCCGGGCAGGGTCGCGCTCGGAAAAGACCCTTATGCTGCGACCGTCGACTCTGAGGCCGCCGTCAACTGCCTGGACTTCGCCCGGATAGGCGCCGTAGTTGGTGTCGTATTTGAACAGATAGGCGTTGGTCTCGGCGTCGGTGAGGTCATTGACCGCGGCCACTTCTATCTTGTCGGGGTGGCGCGAGGTCATGGCCCGCAGGACGAGGCGGCCAATTCTGCCGAAACCGTTGATGCCTATTCGGGTGGTCATCGGTACCTCCAAGCGTTAGGGATGCCCGATCGCGGTCAAGCCGCTGGCTGCGCCAAGGGCCGGGACGGGCAGTCCATATGATAAACCGATGCAAGCGGCTTGAAAAGCAGCAAGGCCCACAGGAGATGGAGGCGGCGTCGCTGGGCGTCTGGAAGGTATCAGGCCGGGCGGGAGTCCAGCAGTCGACCATAAGCGGAACTACCGGCATAGCGGGCCTGGTCGCCCAGTTCGGCCTCGATGCGCAGCAGCCGGTTGTACTTGGCCACCCGCTCGGAACGGGCAGGCGCTCCGGTCTTAATCTGGCGGACGTCCCACCCTACGGCCAGGTCGGCAATGGTGGTGTCCTCGGTCTCCCCGGAACGATGGCTCATGACCGTGCCCCAACCGGACCCTCGGGCCAGTTTCAAAGCGTCCAGCGTTTCGCTGAGGGTCCCGGCCTGGTTGGGCTTCAGCAGCACGGCGTTGCAGGCGGGGGGGTCTATCGCTCTTTTAATCCGCTGCGAATTGGTGACTAGCAGGTCGTCGCCCACCAACTGCACTGAGTCTCCCAGCCGGGCGGTCAATTCCATCCAGCCGGCCCAATCGTCTTCGAACAGACCATCTTCGATGCTGATGATGGGATAGTCGCTGACCCACTGCTCGTACAGGTCCACCAATTGCGGAGCAGTTAGCCGGGCGCCTTCGCGTTCCAGCACGTAGTCGCCGGACTCTTTGTCGAAGAGTTCGGAAGCCGCCACGTCCAGACCGAGGTACATATCGCGGCCTGGGGCGTAGCCGGCGGCCTCTATTGCGCTTAGCACAAGCTCGATTGCGCTGCGGTTGGAGGGCAAAGACGGGGCAAAGCCGCCCTCGTCGCCCACGTTCAGGTTGTGCCCGGCGTCGCGGAGGGCTGCCTTGAGTTGCTGGTACACCTCTGCGCCGGCGCGCAGGGCATCGGCAAAAGTGGGCGCTCCCACCGGCAAGACCATGAACTCCTGTATGTCGACGGAGTTGGAGGCGTGACGGCCGCCGTTGAGGATGTTGAACATGGGCACCGGCAGACTCACCGGTCCGCCCAGTGCAAGGCTCTGCCACAGGGAATCGCCGTGGCCGGCAATTGCAGCCTGGGCCTTGGATAAAGCCATAGAAACGGCCAGCAGGGCGTTGGCTCCCAGATTGCTCTTGTCCGGCGAGCCGTCCAGGGCGATTAGTTCTTCGTCCAGGGATGATCCTGGATGAAGCGTTCGGCCAAGTATGGCAGGGCCTATGACCTCGTTGACGTTGGCAACAGCCCGCAAAACACCGTTGCCGCCGTAGCGTTGGGGGTCCTTGTCCCGGAGTTCCAGGGCCTCGTGGGTGCCGGTGCTGGCGCCCGACGGGACGGCGGCGCGAAAACTCCCGCCGTTGGATAGGGTGATCTCGGCCTCTACGGTGGGATTGCCGCGGGAGTCCAGGACCTCCCGGCCCTGCACTGCGGCTATGGTTGCATTGCCGCTCTGGTCTGTTTCGCTCAAGGCCATCCCCAACCTAGCCAGTCCCGTCCCTGGCGGCGGCGGCGGCAAGGGCCTTGTCCACCGCGTCGGCGGGGCCTGAAGCCCGGATGATGTCGCCGTGCACCGGCTGGCCGTCGCCATTGCGGGTCAACTCCCAGGTCTCCAAGCCGACCACCGGGATTTTTTCGGCAAGGGCGAGGCTGATCTCCGACAGGGTACCGTACGCGCCGCCGACGGCGATGACGGCGCGGCCGGTGTAGGCCACGATGGCGTTACGGGAATACCCCATGTTGGTGACGATGGGTACGTCGACGTAGTCGTTGGCGTCTGCGGCGATGCCGCCGGGCAGGATGCCGATGGTGACGCCCCCGGCGGACTTGGCGCCCCGGCAGACGGCTTCCATGACGCCGGAAAGCCCGCCGCAAGCGACCATCACTCCTCGCTGGGCCAGCTCGCGGCCCACGGCTTCGGCCAATTCCAAGTGCTGCTTTGTGGTGGGGTTGCTGGCTCCGACAACGGAAATAATCATGCGGGTAGACGACCTGCCGGTGAAGAAGGGGTGGTTTTCAAGGCGGCTGCCATTATATCACCGGCGTTGCCAGTCCACGTGTCTTGGCGCCTGCCACGGGGTCACGGCAGAATCGCTTGACTGGCCGCCTCGATTGGGTCAAGAAGCGGGGCAGGGTAGACGCCTATCCAGAACAGGGCGGCGACGCCGACGGCTATCACCGCCATCAGCAGGGCCGAGGGCGAGGCGGCGAGCGGGACGGCCGGAGCCTGGTCCTCTAAGAGTTCATCGGAAGTCTCGTCGGGAGAATCCGAGGCAGGTTCGATGTACATCTGCCGGATGATTTGTAGATAGTAGTAGATGGAGACCAGGCTGCTGAAGATGGCCAGTCCGGCCAGCCACAGGAACCCGGCCTTGGCGATGGCGGTGAACAGGTAGAACTTGACGGCAAAGCCGGCGAAGATGGGCAGGCCGCCCAGGGAGAACAGTCCTATGGCGATGGAGGCGGCCAGGAAGGGCCGGCTGTCGGCAAGTCCGGCCAGCCCGGTGATGTTCTCTCGCCGGGTGGTGTTGAAGAAGGCGATGAGCCCGGCAAATACGACAAGGCTGGCGACGCAGTAGCCGACCAGGTAGAGCATGATGCCGTTGGAGGCCAATACGGAGCCGGAGGACAGGGCGGCCAGTCCCGCCAGGACAAAGCCTCCGTGAGAGATTCCGGAGTAGGCCATGAGGCGCTTGAGGTTTTGCTGGGCCAGGGCAACCAGGTTGCCGGTCAACATGGTAGCCGCGGCCAGGACGGCCAGGATGACCTGCCACTGCTCCCAGCGGTCTACGGCGGGGACAAATCCTTCGGCGGCCAGCCGCAGGGCCAGGGCGAAAGCAGCGGTCTTGGAGCCGATGGCCAGATAGGCCGTGATGGGGAACGGCGAACCTTCGTAAACGTCCGGGGCCCACATATGGAAGGGGACGGCGGCAACCTTGAATCCAAGCCCCACCAGTATCAAGGCAACGCCTACCCAAAGGGAGGGACTGATGTCCCCGGCGACGGCCAGGGCGGCGCTGATGTCGTCGAACCGGGTGACTCCCAGCGTGCCGTAGACCATGCTGATGCCGTATAGCAGGATGGCCGAGGAGAAGGCCCCGACGAGGATGTACTTGAGCCCGGCCTCGTTGGACCGGGGACTGGACCGGGCGTGGGAGGCCAGGACGTAGAGGCTGAAACTCAGCAACTCCAGGGAGATGTAGGCGGTCAAGAGCTCCCGGGACTGGGCCATCACGTTCATGCCCAGGATTGACAGCAGCAGGAGGCCGTAGAACTCGCCGGGGTTTTCCAGGAACTTGTTCACGTAGTCGATGGAGGCGAAGACTATGAAGACGCCTATGCCCAGGAAAAACATCTTGAAGAACAGGGAGTAGTCGTCTACGGCCAGCAGGCCATCGTAGAGGGTCTTGTTTTCGCCCCAGAGCATAAACAGCGAGAGGACGATGATTCCGGCCAGTCCTCCGGCGGCCAGCCAGGGCAGGACTACCTTGCCGCGGGCGGGGAGCAGCAGGTCGGCGGTAAAGACCAGGAAGGCCAGTCCCGCCAGCGCGAACTCCGGCGTCAGCAGTTCCAGGTTTGCGGTCAGGTCCGGCACGGTCGCTCTACACTCCCGGCAGCGTCGCCACGCTGGCGTTGATGACCCTGGTCAGGGGGTCCGGCCAGACGCCGACGAATATGAGAATCAGCACGAAAGCGCCGCCGACGGCCTTCTCCATGCCGCCGGCGTCGGTCAGGTCCCGCCAGCGGGCGTCGGACTCGCCCAGGAAGGTGCGGGCCAGCAGCCGCAGAACATAGACTGCGGTCAGGGCCGCGCCGATCACGGCCAGAACGGCCAAAGGCAGATAAGTGCGGAAAGCCCCGGTGAACACCATGAACTCGGCGATAAATCCGCTGAGGCCGGGCAGCCCCATGGACGCCAGGACGGCGACGGCGAAGAAGAAGCTGGTCACCCTCATGCGGTTAGACAGGCCGTTCAGCACGTTGATGTCCCGGACGTGGGCCCGGTCGTAGATGGCGCCGACCAGCAGGAACATCAGGGCGGTCATGATGCCGTGGGAGAACATCTGCAGCACGCCGCCGGCGACGCCGACCCGGTCCAAAGTGGCGATGCCCATGAGCACGTAGCCCATGTGGCTGACGCTGGAATAACCGATGACGTATTTCAGGTCCTGCTGGGACATGGCCGAGACCGCGCCGTAGAGGACGTTTACCGTGCCCAGGCTGATGAGCACGGGCATCCAGTTGGCTGCGCCGTCGGGCAGCAGCACCAGGCCCACCCGGATGATGCCGTAAGCGCCCAGCTTCATCAGGACGCCGGCGTGGAGCATGCTGACCGCCGTGGGCGCGGCGACGTGGCCGTCTGGGGACCAGGTGTGGAATGGCCACAGGCCGGCCAGTACGCCGAATCCAATCAGGAACAGGGGAAACACCAGGGTCTGGAAGGTCTCGCTGAATGTGCCGTCGGGCGCCAAGGCTCCAAGCTCGGACAGGGAGAATGTGGGGACCCCGGCGCTTCCCGCCTCGACGTATACGGCCAGGATGCCAACCCACACCAGCACGCTGCCGGCGATGAGGTAGAGCATCAGCTTCATAGCGCCGTACTCCTTGGTGCGCAGGAACGTGCCAAAGTCGGTGCTGCTGCCCCAGACTCCGATGAGCAGGTACATGGGCAGGACCGCCAGCTCGTAGAAGAAGAACAGGAAGAACAGGTCGCGCACGGCAAAGACGCCGAACACCCCGGAGCCCAGGGCCAGGAGCAGCACGAAGAAGTCCCTGGTGCGATAGCGGATGGTCTGAGATATGAGCACGCCGCCCAGGAGCACTATGCCGTTGAGCAAGACCAGCGGAGCGGTGATGCCGTCGATGCCCAGCGAAAAGTCGATGTTGAGGGGTGCGCCTAGCCACTCGAAGGTCCGGGTGAACTGGAACCCGCCCTGGCCGTAGTCGTAGCGGGCGAAAATCACCAGGGACAGGGCCAGGGAGACGGCTGCGACGAAAACGGAGAAGAGCCAGACTTCTCTGGATGCCCGGCCGCCGGGGGCGAACATCAACACCACCGCCCCGGCCAGCGGGACCACGAGAAGCAAAAGCAGGGCTATTTGGTCGAATGAGTCCATCACGGCCGCGTCAGGTGGACCTCAGCCACCAGAAGATTGCGAGCCCCACCGTGCCCAGGGCCATGCCCAAGGCGTAGCTGTAAACGCGCCCGGTGACGTGCAGTCGCAGAGATACTCCAAGGCGGCGTATAAAGTGGGCCGGGCCGTTGACCGCCAGGTCGTTTACCACGGCGCGGTCGAACAGGGCCACCAGCCTGGAGAAGGCCAGCACCACCCGGTCCACCGTCCACTGGTAGACCTCGTCGAAGTAGTACTTGTTCTCCACCACTCGTATGCCCGGGGCAAAGCGGGCCCAGGCCGCCTGGTGGAAGTCCGCGGCCCGGACGTAGATCAGCAAGGCGAGGGCGAATGCGCCCAGGGCCAGGACCGCGGAGAGAACCCCCAGCCACCAGGTGAACTTAAAGCCTTGTTCCTGGCCGAAAAAGAGGAACGTTCCAAGCCCGTCGTAGCCTCCGGGCCAGTTGAAGCTCACCCAGCCGAAACCGGCCGCCAGTACCGCGAGCAGGACCATTGGCCAGGCCATCAGAGCCGGGGCTTCGTGGACTTGCGCCGATTCAGGCTTGGCTTTCCCGAAGAAGGCGGCGAACATGGCGCGGGACATGTACAGCGCGCTCAGGAACGAGGCCAACAAGGTGAGGGCGAGAAAGGCGGCGTTGCGGTTGCCGCCTACCGCGGCCAGCACCTCCTCCTTGCTCCAGTAGCCGGCAAAGATGGGGATGCCTCCCAGGGAGAGCGCGCCAACGGAGAAGACCAGCGCGGTCAGGGGCATGACGCGGCGGAGGCCGCCCATGCGCCGGATGTCCTGCTCGCCGGTACTGTGCAGCACACTGCCGGCGGCGAGGAACAGCAGGGCCTTGGCAAAGCCGTGGGCCAACAGGTGGAACACCGCGGCGGTGTAGCCGAAGGCCCCCAGGGACAGCATCATCAGGCCCAGGTGGCTGATGGTGGAGTAGGCCAGGATGCGCTTGAGGTCGGTGGCGACCAGGGCAATGGAGGCAGCCATCAGCGCTGTGGCCAGCCCGACGATTGCCACGACCAGCAGGGGGTCGGCGTCGTAGGCCTGGAAGATGGGGAAGGCCCTGGCAACGAGATAGACGCCGGCCACCACCATGGTGGCGGCGTGAATCAACGCGCTGACGGGCGTGGGGCCCTCCATGGCGTCGGGCAGCCAGACGTGAAAGGGGACCTGGGCCGACTTGCCCATTGCGCCGAGAAACAGCAGCAGCGCAGCGGCGGTGGTTACGCCCTCGCTCATAGCCCCGGTGCGGGCGGCGTCGAAGGCATCGGACATGCTGAACGACCCCACCTCGCGCCACAGCAGCAGGATGCCGACCAGCAGGCCCACGTCGCCGATGCGGGTGACGATGAAGGCCTTCTTGGCCGCCTCTTTGGCAGCGGGCCGCTCGTGCCAGAAGCCGATGAGCAGGTAGGAGCAGATGCCGACGAGTTCCCAGGCGACGTACAGCAGCAGGAAGTTGTCGGCCAGCACCAGGGTCAACATGGCGGCGGCGAACAGGGAGTGCACGGCGAAGTACCAACTAAAGCGGGGATCGTCGCGCATGTAGCCCAAGGAATATATCTGCACCAGCAGGGCGACAAACGTGACCAGACCCAGCATGACCACGGCCAGCGGGTCGACGACCATGCCCCAGAAGAATTGGACGTCCCCGGCCTGGAACCAGGAGAGGCTGAACGCACAGGTCAGCGCCCTGGTGTCAACGCTGGTGAAACAGTCGTTGGATGCAGGGCCGGAGCCCAGGAAGCCGGCTAGAACGACCCAGAAGAGCGCGAACCCGGCGGCGACGGCGAGGATTGACAGCGAAGCGCCTTTGCCGGGCAGGAACTTACCGGCAACGACGATAACCGGGGCGGCCGCAAAGCAGAAGACCGGAATGAGCCAGGCCCACTCCATCAACGGCCTACCGCGCTGATGGAATAGCCGGACAATCTGGGGCGAACTGCCGACAGGGCTACCATCGCATCAGGTCTATTTCGTCGACGTTTACGGTCTGGCGGTTGCGGTATATGCGCAGGATGATGGCCAGGGCCAGCCCCAACTCGGCGGCGGCCACGGTGATGACGAAGATGGCTATGACGTGGCCGTCGAACCTGATGAATCCGCCGATGCCGTTGAGGTGGGAGGCGGCGGCAATCAGGTTGATGTTGACCGCGTTCAACATCAACTCGATGGACATGACGATGAGGACCGCGCTGCGCCGGGAAAGGACGCCGTACAGGCCGATGACGAACAGGGCGGCGCTGAGCAACTGGAAGTGGAACAGCGTCACCATGGTTCAGCCCGAGTCCCGGTCCGACCGGGCGATGATGATCGCTCCGACCAGGGCGACCAGCAGGACGAGAGAGGCGATTTCAAATGGGATGGCCCAGCGGGTGAAAAGGGAGTTGGCCAGCTCGCTGAAGGCGGGGCTTTGCGCCTGGGTGCCCTCAGGGCTGTTGATCAGGAAGGCGGGGACGAGCACCGCCAGCAAGCCCAGGGCGGCCGCGGCGGCCAGGGGCCACTGGCGGTTGTCGGAAATACGGGGGTAATCGCCGCCGCGGGTTAGCATCAGGGCGAATACCACCACTATGGTCACCGCGCCGCCGTATATCAGCACCTGCACCAGGGCCAGGAACTCGGCGAACAGCACCAGGTACACGCCGGCGGTGGCCAATAGCGACAGGAGCAGGGCCAATGCGGCGTGGACAACGTTCCGAGTGAGCACCACGCCCAATGCGCCGCCCAGAGTGAGCACGGCCAGCAATATAAATACGGTCAAGGACACAGTCAGCGCCCCCGAACAAACAAATAGTCCCGCTGGGCGGGACTACGACAAGTGGACGAATTTACAGTGAAACGATAGTAGATGCCGGCGCACACGGCTTCCTATCCCGTCCCTTCCCCAAGGGTCGTTTGCCCGATAGTTGTATGAAAGACCCAGCTCATCTATCAGGCCTCGGTGAAGTCTATGGAGGTCAACAGGCTGCAACTGACGCAGTCGCAACCGGCGCGGTGGCGTTTGACCTTTTCCGCCGGACGCTTCTTCTTGCGAAGCAGCCGGCTGGCCCTGGATTCCCTCATTTTGAGGGACTTCTCCGTGCAGTCCTGGCAAGTGCACGCCTCTGGGTGCTTGCTGCTCAGGTTGCGGAGCCGTTCGTCTTCTCGCTTGGGCATTCTCAGTCCTCTAGGGATAGTACAAAGGAAACAGGTTGAAGGAAAGACCCAAATGCCGACTGCGGCCAAACCTGTCCCCCGCTCCTATTCCTCCCTCTTGCTCGTTTGACCTGGTGTACCGGGTCGCACCGGGCCCCGGGAATGCATTCCTGCTTCCTCAGGACTCCTCGCCGGCCGTCTCAGCGGACGCAGCCTGGGTTCCGGAATCCTCTGAGGCAGTGTCGGATTCCTTGGCCCGCTTGGTCGGGGGAATCCACGCCGTGTCGTCCTGGAACTTCTGGCCGATTTCCAGCAGCGCTGGGAGATCGACCCGGCTGCCGTTGCGCTGGTAGCCGCTCATCTCGTGTTCGTGGCTCATGACGATGGCGTCAAAGTTGCACACGTCCACGCAGATTCCGCACAGTATACAACGGTTGAGGTTGATTTCGAAGCTGTCGACGATCTTGCGACGGTGGCTCCGGCCATCCTCGTGGAGGGGGTTGTCCTTCATGGTGGCAGTCATGCACAACGTCGGACAGTTGCGAATGCAGACCATGCAGGCAGTGCAGTAGGGCTCGTCGACCTCGCCGTCCCACGTAAGGGCGGGGAAGCCCATGAACCGCGGCTGCACCGGGGTGGGGGCCGGGGTCCGGGACCAGAAATTACCGGAGGCCGGGTACTGGCGGGTAACCGGCTGCCGCAGGCCCTTGAGCGTGGACACGAGGGTCAAGCAGAGGCCCTTGATGCTGTTAATCATCGGCGTTGCCTGGACTTGGCGCTGGTTGAAACACCTGGTAAAGACAGTCTACCAAATGAGCCTCGCCGCACGTTCCCGCGGCGGTCACGAAGAAGTCCTCTGGGCCCGCAGCAATTCTTGCCGCGCCCGCACCCTGGCCGCAAGTTGGTAGGGTCCGGTCATCCGCCGGTAGACCACGTATCCCACCACGGCCAGGCCGGCCAGTGACATCAAGGTCATGGACCAGGGCGGCAGGTTGTAGAACCGGTACACGGCGGTCGTGACGATGGTCAAGAACGACAGGGGGACCATCACCTTCCAGGCGAAGGTCATGAGCTGGTCGATGCGCAGGCGGGGGAAGGTGCCCCTCACCCAGAAGATGACCAGGATGACGGCGTAGGTCTTGGCCAGGAACCAGATAATTTCCCAATGGCCTGAGAGACCAGGGCCGGACCACCCTCCCAGGAAGAGCAGGGTCACCAAAGCGCCGACGGCGAAGGTGTTTATGTACTCTGCCATGAAAAACACCGACCAGTGGGCGCCGCTGTACTCGACGAACGGGCCGCCCACCAGTTCCGACTCGGCGTAGTAGATGTCGAAGGGCGTGCGGCCCACCTCGGCCAGGCCGGCGATGAAGAAGATGACCAAGCCCAGGGGCTGGAGCACCAGGTATGGATAGTCCGCCTGGCCCGCCACGATTTCCCGCACGTCCAGAGACTCGGCCAGCATCGCCACGGAAACGGCGACCATGATTATGGGAATCTCGTAGCTGATCAATTGGGCGGCGGCCCGCAGGCCTCCCATGCGGCCGTATTTGTTGGCCGAACCCCAACCGGCCAGCACCAAGCCAAGTATGCCCAGCACCGCGAAGGCGATGATGTAGAAGAGGCCCAGGTCCAGGTTCCTGACGGCGGCGTCCCGGGCGCCCGGAATAGTGACCCAGACCATGAAGGCCGAGACCACAACTATTAACGGGGCGGCCCAGAAGATGGCCCGGTTGGCCGACGTCGGGACGATATCTTCTTTCAACAGCAGCTTGAATGCGTCGGCTAGTGGCTGAAGCAGCCCCATGGGCCCGGTGCGGTTGGGCCCCACCCGCCTCTGCAGGCGGGCCAGTACCTTGCGCTCCAGCCAGGTAAGGCTGAGCACCACCAGCGACAGGCCAACGAACATCAGGAACAGGGAAAGAACTATCCAGCCGAAGTCGGCGGCGCTGACGGTCAACATTGGAAGCGCGCCGGTCACCGGTCAACCTCTCCCATCACGATGTCCAGGGAGCCCAGAACGACGACCGCGTCGGCGACCCACACTCCCTGCAACAGGCGGCGTATGGCGGAAAGATTGCAGAACGACGGCGGTCGGACCTTCACGCGGTAGGGCTTGTCGGTCCCGTCGCTGACCAGGTGGACGCCGATTTCGCCCCTGGGATTCTCGGAGCGCACGTACACCTCGCCCTTGGGCGGCCGGATCAACCGCCGGCTCATGGGAGAGTCGACCTCTCCTTCGGGCATCTGCTCCAGGGCCTGCTCGACTATGCGCAGGGACTGGCGCATCTCCTCCATCCTCACGTAATGGCGGTCCCAGCAGTCGCCGTCCAGGCCCACCGGTATGTCGAAGTCAAAACGGTCGTAGACGGAGTAGGGCGCGGCCTTGCGCAGGTCGTAGTCGATGCCGCACCCCCGCAGGCACGGGCCGGTCAAGCCGTAATCGATGGCCTCCTCGGCGGAGATGGCGCCCACGCCCTTAAGGCGGGCCAGGAATATCTCGTTATAGGTCAGCAGCCTGTCCGTCTCTTCCACGTCTTCCCTGAGCACCGGCAGGAGGTCTGCCATCATTTCCCGGAAGTTGCCTGGGAGTTCTTCTTTCAGGCCGCCGATGCGAAAGTAGTTGTGCATCATGCGGGCGCCGGAGACTGCCTCGAACACCTCTTGGATGCGCTCCCTGCCGCGGAAGCAGAGCATTGACGGAGTCATGGCCCCGGCGTCCAGGCCCATAGTAGCGACGTAGAGCAGGTGGCTGGCGATGCGGTTCAACTCGCAGAGAATCACCCTGGCGTACTCGGCCCGCTCCGGCACCTCCAGGCCCATGAGCTGCTCCACCGCGCGGCAGTAGGCGTGTTCGTTGTTGAAGTTGGCGATGTAGTCAATGCGGTCGAAGAGGGTGATGACCTGGTTGTACTGCTCGCCCTCGCACAGCTTTTCAGAGCCGCGGTGGAGATAGCCAATATGGGGCTGGCAGTCGTTTATCTTCTCCCCATCGACCCAGAGCACTAATCGAAAGACGCCATGGGTCGAGGGGTGTTGGGGCCCCATGTTGAGGAGCATCTCGACGGGCGGCGCCTGGTCCGGCGCTTGCCGGGAAACCTCGGCCATAAACAGCCCTCGCCGCCGCCGTTCCCACTACCTGTCTTCAAGGTCTCCGGCTGCCGCCGGACTCGGGAACAGCAGGCAGTTAAAGAATGACGATGTCAGGGTCCTTGACGGGAGCGACCAGGTTGCTGGTCCAAGCCTCGCCGTCAAAATAGAAACCGGCCTCTATAAGCGTTTCGTCCAACGCTCCAAGTTGGTCGCAGTCTTCCAGGTACATGGTCACCTGGGAGCGCAGGGACTCTTTCGCCGCCTCCGGCGTGTCCCCGAAAGCGGTGACGTCCAATTCCGGGCAAACGGCCTGGAACACGCTACCGGAGCGGGACTCCTCCACCTGGTATACGATGCGCCCTTTCTCTTTGGGCTGCTTGGCCTTCCGCTTCTTCATGGGACGTGAATCATGCTCCGCCTTGCGGGCTATTCAGAGAACTCCAGTTGGAGCTCGGTGCTGTCTTCTACGCCGGGGTAACCGGCCTGGGCCAAGACTTCGGCTAGAGCGCCCTGTCCGTCGTGGGCCTCTATCCATGAGCGCATGGCCTGGATAAGCTGGTCCTGGGCTTCCTGCACCGAGCCTCCAACACCTTCCAAGGACAACTGCTCGACGCTGGCCACATAGCTCCCGTCTGCTTCCACCACCCTTGCTGTCAGCACCACCCTGTCCACCCCGCCAATGCTCCTAATACTCTTGGTAATCGTGGAAGGGGAATTCCTTGCGGCCGGGATAGCCGTCAAATTCCTCGTACAACAGCAGCGGCGACAGGTCGGGGTGTCCGTCGAAGACCACACCGAACAGGTCATGGGCCTCCCGCTCGTACCATTCGGCCGCCCGCCATACGCCGGTGACCGAGGGCAGACGGGGGTCGTCGCAGGAGACGCGGGTCTTGACGCACAACAGTCTTTCCGGGGAGAGCGAATGGAGGAAGTACACCAGTTCCAGGTGCTCCAGGTAGTCCACGCAGGAGAGGCAGAGCAATTGGGGGAACCCCAGCCTGGGGTCGTTTTTAGTCAACCGGCACACTTGAGCCACGTGGGCGGGATCTACGGTGATCTGCGGTTGGCCTCCCAGGACGCCTGCTTGGGGATCGAACTCTCTCAGCACGTCTTGGGCAGCGGCCAGCAGCTCGCCTTGCTGCTGCGCCAGGTCAGGGAACCCCGGGTTGGCCTGTTTCTGTCCAGCCAAGTCAGCCACGCTCCTTGGCGTCCTGCATGATCTTTTCCTGGAGTTGGAGAATGCCGTAGAGCAGGGCCTCGGGGCGAGGTGGGCAGCCTGGGACGTAGACGTCCACTGGGACGACGTGATCGACGCCCATGACCACCGAGTAGGAGCGGTAGTAGGGCCCGCCGTTGGTGGCGCAACTGCCCATGGCGATGACCCACTTGGGTTCGGGCATTTGCTCGTACAGCAGCCTCAGCGGCTCGGCCATCTTCTTGACCACGGTGCCCGCGACAATCATCACGTCGGCCTGCCGGGGCGACGGCCAGGTGACCACGCCGTAGCGGTCCAGGTCATGGTGGGCCATGTAGGTGGACATCATCTCGATGGCGCAGCAGGCCAGACCGAAGGTCAAAGTCCACAGGGACGACTTGCGGGCCATGGCGAAAAGCTGGTCTGTGGTCGCCAGCACCACGCCGGGCACCTTGCCGGACGCTTTCTCATCGAACAGGCTGGGGCCGGGGCGGTTGCCCTGGCCCAGTTCTATTTCTGCCATTCCAAGACCCCCTTGCGCCAGGCATAGATCACGGCGAAGAAAAGGACTGCCAGGAACAGCATCATGGCGTAGAAGGGCACTGCATTGGCCTGGGTGATCTTCTCCTGCACGAAAATCACGGCCCAGGGGAACAGGAACACGGCCTCGACGTCGAAGATGAGAAAGAGGATGGCGAAGATGTAGAAGCGGATGTTGATGTTTGACCACCGGTAGTCGGTGGCGGGAATGCCGCACTCGTAAGGGGTGAGCTTGGTCTGGGAGCGGCGGCGGGAGGAGAGGAGGCGGGAGGCCCCGAACAAGGCGCCTATGGCCAGTACTGCAATAACACCAGAGAGGGCGACCGCCGTCCAGTTCTCGGCGAAGAGGTCTGCGCTAAATGCTTGCAGAATTACGCCCGTATGCGAAGGCATTGCGATAGGCGGACATGTTCCTTATTGCTAGTACGTTATGTTAGGTCGCCTATTGGCAATATATCACCCGCCAGATACGAGTGTCAATTGAAAACGGGCCGGTAAGAATGGGGTTTCAGATTCAGTGGGAATATTCCAGACCGGCCTACCACGAGGACTCTTGAAGGATTCCCCAGGTAGAATCAAGTAAAGGTTATCTGACCAGTGCGGCCGTCGACGCAGAATTCAAACTGAGTCAGTACGTCACGTCCTACAATGGCGTCCCAGATGTGTCCGGACTGCCTCAACGGGAGCGCACGTACGGGGGACGGCACCAACACATTCAACTGAGGAATGTGGAAGACGAGATCAAACGTTGGATAGGTGCCGACGCCGGTTGCGCCGGTTGCATCATGTTGGGCGACAACCGGAGCTTGCACGCGCTCTGCAGCCGCGATGTCCACGTACGAAAATGATGCCCCGGTATCCAATAGGGCCAAAGTCAGAGAGCCGTTGAGGGTGATGACGATACCAGGGCCGCTGGACCGGAGACGATCCGGGGGAACTTGGTATCGCGCCAAGGCCTAGCGGCCCTGCGACAGGAAGATGGCGACGTCCACGCCCACCTGCCGGATGTAGGAAGCGTGGACATCCAGACCCATGGCGTGAGCGGCGGCGGCGGCATCTTCGTAGGAGTCATAATCGTCTCCCGCCTTTTCACCGCCGGAGATAATGATCCACCGACCGTTGTACTCTTTTTCCAGATCGGCTTTCATTCGGTCGTAGGCATCCGCTTCGCCTACGATAGGAAACTGGGACAAATCGAGCAAAGGAGAACCCTGCCCATCATCAGTAAATGTGCTCAATTGCCTGCCTCCTTTGCGACCACCAGCCAGGCTCCCGTGTGGCAATCATAGCCGATGCAATCGTGGTATCGCAAGGTAATGCACGCTAAGCTGCGTCTGAAATGGCATTCAAGTCCACGTCGACGTAGGCCCAAATGCCGGTCTTATAAACTTCAGCCACCCGATTCCCGCAGGTCGGTGGAGGAAATATCGAGGCGAAAGGCCGACTCCGGGATGGCTTGCAGCAGGCCCTCGAATCCCTGGGGTATAGCCAGGTCGGCCAGGGTCCGGAAGCTGCCGTCTACCTGCCGGCCCGCTACCAGGAAGCGGCAACCGGCGGCCCGGATGTCCAAGAGGGCGGCGGTCATGGCGGCGTGGTCGCCGCCGTAGTACCGGGGTTCCACCAGCCTGGCGGCGGTGTCCCAGCCGATGACAAACGCGCATCCCGGGAAGAGGGCCGCCTTCTTGTGATAGGTGTCGGCGCGGGTCAGCGCCACCGTTCCCTTGCCCTGGAACTGCGCCAATCGCCTGCGCACCTCGCCGGCAGTTAGCGCGGGCTTGTCCACGTTGACTACGGAGAGCTCGTAAGCAACATCTGCACGCAGGATGTCGGCAGCCGCATGGGCCAGGGCCTCGTGGCCTTGGTGCAGGGGATTGAACGAGCCGGGCAGCAGGGCGGCGGGAGAGGGCCAGTCTGCAGTCATATCGCCGTCGGCGTTCACGGTTACAAAGCCGGCCTCGCCGGAAAGCAATTGCTCCAGGGGATGAGGGTGGGGATGCCGTACGGTCTCCAGAGAATCGCCGCCGGTCAACCCCGGGTCCGGGACTTCCTGCAGTCCGCAAGCAGCGGCCAGGGCCTGGAGCACCAACCTGCTGGCAACGTCCTCCTCGGCCTCCCGGTCTCTGCGGCCCTTGTCCAAGACCAGGTCGTAGGCGGTCCAGCCGGAGTCGTCCCAGACGGCGACGTGGCAACGGTTTCGGCCTCGCCTGGTGCGGTCGGTGACCAAAGCGGCGGTGCAGGCCAAGCCGACCAGCGGAGAATCCGATATGCCCAGCAGTAGGGCCCTCTTGAAAGCCGCCTTGGCCATGTTGCGGGCAGTTTCTTGGCTGACGGCCTGCGCGGGTTCGAATCCCAGAAAGTCGATCATGGACTCCGGCCCGTAGGGGACCAGCGCCTCCAGAACAGTGCGGGACGCTCCGGGACGGCCCAACAGCCAGGCCAGCGCATGGCTTCCTGCGCCGGCAACGGCCAATACCGCCCGGTGGGGGGAATCGTGAATGCGGGAGACTATGTCCTGGACGTCGTTCAACGCGGTGAGTCCGAACCAGAAGTCAGGACTAGGTAGTGGCCCCAGGGTCCCAGGAAACGGGGCTGATGTCCTTCATGCGAGCGGACGAGAACTGGATTTCGCCCTGGATTTTGCGGTCCCATTCTTGCATTACGTCCTGGGGCAACTGCCGGGCGGCGTCCCGCCACCACAACGGGCCCTCTTCGTTTTTGCACTGGCCGGCTACGACCTCGGCCAGAAAGCAGGTCATGTCTCCGCCGTCCATGGCGTTGACCACGCGGCAGTCCAGGTATCCCCAGCAGTCTTCCAGCACCGGGCAACCGGTATCGCCGGGGCGGTGGGATATGCCGGCGAGCTTGTCTGTGTTGCGTCCGGAGACAAGGCCAAAGGCCGATATGAGGTTAAGCTGGTCCCGCCTGAGGAAGTTGACGGCGAAAACTCCGCTGCTGTAGACCTGGTCGTGGGTGAAATTGCTCTTGTAAATCTGCACGGCGACGCGGGGCTGGCTGGGCACTATCGACGAACCGCCGACGGCAACGACGATTTGAGCGTTGAGCTTGCCCTGCCAGGAACTGGTCACCGCGGCCATGGGAGACCATAGCTGGCTCATCATCGGCGCTATGGACTGGTATTGCATGGGCTACTCGCTATAGCGAACCGGGCGGTGCAGGCTTGTGCGGGGCCGGTTACGACTGGGCAGGCGACGCGGGGAGTGTACCACAGGCGGTGGGGGCCTACCGGGAGCTGCTTGCCCGGATGAGTCAGGCTCAGCCGGCCCTACCAATCGGGCGAGTGGTCCTCGGCGCGGTTGTTGGTTACCCGCCGCTGCCGGCTGCCGTCGGCCTCCATCACGAATAGCTCACCGGCGCCGAAGAGGTAGGAAACAAAGGCGATGCGCTTTCCGTTGCCCGACCACACCGGCGCAACGTCGTCGGTATCGTTCCTGGTCAGCCGCCGCTGACCGGATCCGTCAGCACGCATGATGTACACCTCGGCGTTGCCGTCCCGGTTGGAAACAAAGGCAATGGTCTCGCTGTCGGGGGACCAGGCGGGAGAATGGTCGGCAGCGTCGTGCTGCGTAAGCCGGCTGAGCTCGGTGTCGTCCTGCCAGGTGCCGTCTTTCAGCCTCCTGACTAAGTAGATATCCTGGTTATCTCCGTCGCTCCTGACGAAGGCGATGCTGTCGCCGTCCGGCGACCAGACGGCCCCGGAGTCCTGCTCCGAAGTGAGCTGTACCAGGTTCACGCCGTCGGGATTGCGAAGGAACAGCCCTTGTTCCGGTTCACCCTCAGGGCGGTAAAGCGCCAGCCATTCCCCGTCTGGAGACCAGTCCCCGATTACGTCTCCGATGGAGTTGGAGGTGACCCTGGTCTGGCCGCCGCCGTCGGCGGCCATGATGTAGACCTCCGGGTTGTCGTCACGCTGAGAGACGTAGGCCAGACGCTGTCCGTTTGGGGACCACAAAGGGGTCACACCGGCGCCGGGGTCATGGGTTAGCCGGGTGACGGCTTCTCCGTCCTGGTCCACCAGGTTGACGTTCAGGTCGCCTGCTTCGTCGGAGAGGTAGACAACACTCCCGCCGTTAGGCGAGAGCCGGGGGTCGAAGTCCCGGGACAGGTTGTCAGTCAGCTTTAGTATGTCTCCGTTGTCGGGGTCCAACAGGTATATCTCGTCGTCCCCGTCCATGTCGGATACAAAGACGATGTTGTCTCCAGATGAACCGCCGACGCAGGCCGTGGCAACAATTGCCAGGAACGCAATCAAAAGGAGTCCAAAGCAGCGTAAGAGGGCCACACACTTCATCCCCTACCCCCGGGTTGTCAGCGACGTGCCTTTAATGCCGCTGACGGTCTAGCAGTTGAGGGCCTGCCCGCTAGGGCCGGTAAGGAAATTATAGCCAGGATGGCCGACCGGTTGCCTGCTTTTGGGCGGGGACTTTCGCGGGAAATGACGTTGCTTCCCGGCGGCGACCGGCTCAGAGCGGCGGGAAGAGTAGGGACTTTCTTGACAATGAAAGCACCCTTGTCTAGCATCACCAAGTCTCCCACTCCTCCCTGTTGGCAGCTCTTTGCGATGCGCTTCCACGTCCTGACCTTGTTCCCAGAGGCATTCGATGGTCCGTTCCAGTACAGCATGCTGGGAATGGCCGCTGGCAACGGCCTGCTGTCCATAGAGGTCACTGACCTGCGGGACTACACCAGGGATGCCCATCGGACGGCGGACGACTACCAGTTCGGCGGCGGGCCGGGCATGGTCCTCAAGCCGGAGCCGGTGTTCGAGGCGGTGGATGACGCGCTGGGAAACTACAGGGACGAGCAACGGGCTGAAATACCGGTAGTGCTGTTGTCGGCCCAGGGGGAGTTGTTCAACCAGGACATCGCCGAGGAGCTTGCCCAGGCCCCCGCGCTGGTGTTGATTTGCGGACACTACGGCGGAGTGGACGAACGGGTAGCCCAGGGCCTGGCGACCCGGGAGATAAGCGTCGGGGACTTCGTGCTGACCGGCGGCGAGCCGGCGGCGATGGTCTTGGTGGACTCGGTGGCCCGGCTAACGCCAGGGGTTGTAGGCTCCCCGGACAGTGTGTCGGAGGACTCGTTCACATCGGGCCTGTTGCAACACTCTCTGTACACGCGCCCCGCGGAGTACAGGGGCCTGGAGGTGCCGGAGATTCTGCGCTCGGGCCACCACGAAGAGATTGCCCGGTGGCGACGCCGGGAGTCGCTGCGCCGCACCTTCCAACGCCGCCCGGAACTGTTGAGGTCGGCGCAGTTGACCGCGGATGACCTGGAGTTTCTGCGTGGGCTGGGATATGCCGGCCCCGATGACTCTGTCCAATAGCTTAACGACTACACAGCCGGCCCACCCGCTAAACGACGTCATTCCGAGCGCACCCTGGGAATCTCAAATGCCAGGCCCCAGCCGCGCATCGAATTCCGCGGAAACGGCGCTTGGCTCTAGGCAGAGATTTTAGACCCCTAACTCCGTTCGGGGTGACAGGTGTGGCGCCGGGGTGACGGGTATAGCATCGGGGTGACAGGTCCGATCCCTAAGCGAAACCAACGTTGCTTCCACTGACAAACCGTGCTTGACAGCCCCCAAGACCCTTCCCCAAACTAGTAGCTGATGATTCATGTCAGAACGGCTGTCGCCGATTCGTCAAATGTCAGTGCCACCAAGGGCGGAATCCATTGGCCGAGTCCCGACCCTCAGGAGACGCCAAAATGGGCGCAAATGAGCGGAACTGGTGGGGAAAGTAAATTTTTGGCCGCCCCAACCAACCAGCCGCTGGCAAGCCGAAATGAGAGGAAATGGGAGAGAATGGCAGGGAATCTGAATTTGCGGCACGTTGACGGCGTTGGGCATCCCGGATAGACTTACGCAAGCGTCAGCCCCTGGGGTAAGCGGCTGACCACCAAAATATGGCAAAACTGTTCGATCTCCACATCCACACGACCAAAGGGAGCAGCGACAGCAGCCTTAAGCCCGACGACCTGATACTGGAAGCGGACCGGCTGGGGCTGCGGGGTTTATGCATCACTGAGCACAGCGGCCCGTGGGACCGCCACGAGTTCCAGCGCTTTGCCAGCCAGCACGACGTGGTGCTGGTGCGGGCGATGGAAGTGGAGACGGACATGGGCCACATGCTGGCCTTCGGCTTGGACAAGTTCCAATCGGGCTTTCACAAGGCCGCCAAGCTGCGGAAGGCCGCCGACGAGGTCGGCGGGTTCGTGGTGACCGCCCATCCCTTCCGGGCGGCGTTGACCCAGCACCGCCGGCACCAGGCACTGCTTTACCAATCGGTCGACGACCCTCTGCCGGAGAAGCCCGAGGACGCCTTGACCCACCCGGTGTTCAAACTGGCCCATGCGGTGGAGGTCGCCAACGGCGGTACCCAGGACAAGGAAAACGAGTTCGCCATGCAGGTGGCCTCGCTGCTGGGGATGCCCGTCACCGGCGGCAGCGACGCGCACTCGGTCCACGGGCTGGGCAAGTTCGTGACCGCCTTCGACGACGAAGTCAACAACGAAGAAGAGTTCCTGACCGCTATTCACAGCGGCAAGTACCACCCCGCGGTGGGCCTGCGCTCCGGGTCGGTCCGGCCCTACGTGGTCTGACCACAACAGCCTGACGGTAGGCCGCGGCCGGGGAGAAAGGACGAGAGGGCCGGGTAGCGGCACATAGGAATCGGCAACCCCTGCCATAGCGGGCGGCGGGCTGGGATGGGAGCGGCAAGCGGCGCTGAAATGTCCCTGCGGCAACCCTATCGGACCCCTGCCGACTCCCTGCGTGGCGATGGGCCGCGGCTATTCCCCGGCGGCTGATCTGCGATGATGATGGGTATCTCTTCAACCTCGCCATTCGAATCGGTCCACGTATCCCTGGACCTGGAGACCACCGGGCTGGACCAGGATCGGGACACCATCATCGAAGTGGGCGCGGTCAAGTTCCAGGGCGGCCAGGTAATCGACACTTTCCAGACGTTGGTAAACCCAGGGCGGACCATCCCGGACTTCATCCAACGGCTGACCGGCATCAAACCCAGCCAGGTCGCCAGAGCGCCTTTCTTCAGCTCGATCTCCCACGAACTGGGCGATTTCCTGGAACACCACCCGGTAATCGGCCACAACGTGCGGTTCGACCTGGGTTTTCTCGCCACCCACGGGCTGCAATTGCAGAACCCGGCCTACGACACCTGGGACCTGGCGTCCACGCTGTTGCCCTACGCCTCCCATTACTCCCTGGCCTACCTATCGCAGTACTTCAAGGTGGACTTGCGAAACCACCACCGGGCGTTGGCCGACGCCAGCGCGACCCACCAGGTATTCGTTAAATTATTGCGCCGGGCCGAGGAGTTGGACCCAGGCCTGCTGGCCCACCTGGTGCACCTGTCGCTGCGCAGCCGGTGGTCCATAAGCCCGCTGCTGTCCGGCCTGCAGCGGGGAATGCCCCAAGGGACGGCGGCCGCGGGCCTGACCGGCCTGGACACCGAGGCCCTGGCGGGCCGGCTGGCCCGGCCGGAGAAGCGGCGGGCCGACAGCTCCAAGGCAGCCCTGGACGAGGACAAGATTATCAATCTGCTGGGAGCGCAGGGGCCGTTCGCACAGAGCTTCTCAGGGTTCGAACTGCGGCCGGAGCAGGAGGAAATGCTGTCCGCGGTCACCAGGGCAATCTTCCGCAGTCAACACCTGGCGGTGGAAGGCGGCACCGGCGTTGGCAAATCGATAGCCTACCTGCTCCCCGCGGTGTTGTTCGCGGTGGCCCACGGGCAGCGGGTGGTCGTATCGACCAATACGATCAACCTACAGGAACAGTTGCTGAAGAAGGACATCCCCGCCCTGCTGAGCGTGCTGGAGGAAGCGGGGCTGGTGGAGCAGGGCGCGGTCAAGGCGGCGCTGCTGAAGGGAAGGAACAACTACCTGTGCCTGCACCGGTGGAACTACCTGGCCCGGAGCGAGAACCCGACGGTGGAGGACGCCCGCGTCTTGAGCAAGACGGCGGTGTGGCTCCAGGACACGGTGACCGGCGACAAGGGAGAGATCAACCTCTCGGGCCGGGACGGGTTTGTATGGTCGCGGGTGTCCGCCGGGGAGAAGGCCTGGTGCCCCGGATTGCGGGACGGCGGCCCATGCTTCCTGCGCAGCGCCAGGGAGCGGGCGGACCAGGCCCACGTCGTGGTGGTGAACCACGCCTTGCTGCTGTCAGACCTGGTGCGGGGCGGGGGCCTGATCCCGGACTACCGGTACCTGGTAGTCGACGAGGCCCACCACCTGGAAGACGAAGCGACGCGGCAGTTGGGGTTCAGCGTGACCCGCGACAGGCTGGAGGAGGCCCTGGAGTTGCAGGGGCGGCTGGCGGTGCAGGTACGAATGGCGCTGGGAGCCGAGGGCATGACCACGGCGGTGAGGCGGGAAGGAGAACGGGCGGTGGCGGACGCGGAAACCGGGGCCGCGGCGCTTCGGGAACTGTGGGCCAGGCTCTGGGCATCGACAGAAGGATTCCTCGAAGCCCAGAGGATGGACTCGTCGGACGGGCCGGTGCAGGTGTTGGTGGACCCGCAGGTCCGGAACAGGCAATCGTGGCAGGGGATTGTCCTCGCCTGGGAAAACCTGGAAGTGCGGATGCTGCAGGCCTCGCAGGTGCTGGCCCGGCTGCAGCGGTTCCTTGAATCTACGGTGCTGCCGGCTGCCGGCGACCAGCCCGCGCTGGCGATGGAGGCGGGGAACATCCTGGACAGCCTGGACGAGCTGAGGCATCAACTGGGGTCGATTGTCGGCTCTCCCGACGACGGGTCGATCATCTGGGCATCGCGGGAAACGTCAAATGGCGACGCTTCGTTCCACGCCGCGCCGCTGGACGTGGGGCCCATGCTGGCGGAAGGGCTGTACGACCGGAAAGAGAGCGTGGTGATGACCAGCGCGACCCTCAGCACCGAGGGGAACTTCGGCTACTTCAAGGGCAGGACGGGGCTGCCCGAGGAGAGCGACGAACTGCTGGTGGGGTCTCCGTTCGACTACCAGAAGGCGGCGCTGCTGCTGATGCCCGGCGACATGCCCACGCCCAACAACGACGGCTACGCGGGGGCGCTGGCCCGGGTGCTGGTGGACCTGGGAACTTCGTTGGGCGGCAGGACGATGGCGTTGTTCACCTCGTACTCGTCGCTGCGAGCGGTGGCCAACCGCATCCGGGCGCCGCTGCAGGCAGAAGGAATACAGGTACTGGCCCAGAGCGTCGACGGCCCGCCGCAGCAGCTCATCGCACGGTTCACCCAAGATCCCCGCAGCGTCCTTCTCGGCACAGCGAGCTTCTGGGAGGGAGTGGACCTGCCCAACGGCGTGCTGCAGGCGCTGGTGCTGACCCGGCTGCCCTTCCAGGTGCCCACCGACCCAGTGGTGAAAGCCAGGTCGGAACAGTACGAGGACCCGTTCAAGCAGTATTCGATTCCCCAGGCCGTGTTGCGGTTCCGACAGGGCATCGGCCGGCTGATTCGCAACAAAGAGGACCGGGGGACCATTGTGGTACTGGACCAGCGCATCACGGGGCGGTCGTACGGGCAGTCGTTCCTGAAGTCGATACCGCCTTGTACGATGAAGCCCTGCAACCTTTCTACAGTGGGGGCCCTGGCGGCCCAGTGGGTCGGCGCCGGCGTTGAAGCTGGAAGTTGAACAACCTCTAGACCTGGGCGCCAGCCTGGAGAGCGGCCAGTCCCACCGATGGCGGCGGGAGGGGGACTGGTACTTCGGGGTCATCAGGCGCAACCTGGTAAAGGCTCGGCAACAAGACGGGGCAATCGAGTTCCGCAGCCGTCCCGCAAACGAGGCCGACGTGGCCCCATTGCTGCAAAGCTACCTGCGGCTGGACGACGACATCGAGGCGATATACGCGGAGATAAGCCGGGACCCGCGCGTTGCGGAAATGATCGATCGTTATCCCGGCCTGCGGCTGCTCAGGATAGAACCCTGGGAGTGCCTGGTCAGCTTCATCTGCTCGGCCAACTCCAACATACCCCGCATCCACCTGGCGGTTGAGCGTATGTCAGAAGCCTACGGCCAGCCGGTTGAGCTTGAAGGTTATACGAGGCACACCTTTCCCGCACCGCATCAGCTTGCCGGGGCCGGTGAGATGGCACTTCGGCGGCTGGGCTTGGGCTTCCGGGCGCCCTACGTGGACAAGACCGCCAACTTGGTGGCGGAGGGAGCGTTGGACCTGGCTGAACTGGTGAGAATTCCCTACTTGGAAGCCAAGGCCAGGTTAATGGAATGCCCGGGGATAGGGTCGAAGATCGCCGACTGTATCGCGGTGTTCTCCCTGGAGAAGCTGGAGGCCTTCCCCATAGACGTATGGGTGCGCCGGGCGCTGGGAGAGTGGTACTTTCCGGGGCAAAAAACGCCGACGGACAGGGTACTGCTGGAGTGGGCATTAGAGCACTTCGGCCGCTACGGCGGATACGCGCAGCAGTACCTGTTCCACGGGCGGCGGTTGGAGCGGCAGAGGTCCAAACAGTCGTCTAAACAGTAAGCAGCAGCTTGGGGGAGGCATTTCGGCGAAGCATCCAACCCTGCTGCCGGCTGTGCCGGTACTACAGTTCCATAGCGCCCTCGTTGGGGCGTACCTAATCTCGGGCGCGAATCCCATCCCGGCGTTGGCGCTTTCGGTCTAGAGCCGAGAGTTCCATCTTACGAAGCCGCAGGTTTTGCGGAGTAATCTCCACCAGTTCGTCGTCAGATATGAACGTCAAGGCCTCCTCCAGGCTCAACCTGGCAGTGGCGTTTAATCGTCTAGTAACGTCGGCCGTCGAAGAGCGCATATTGGTCAGCTTCTTTTCCTTGCAGACGTTGATCTCGATGTCGCCGTCGCGGTGGTGGGAGCCGACGATCATGCCTTCGTAGACTATCGTGCCCGGATCAATGAAAGTGTCGCCCCTACCCTGGGCATTCAGCAACCCATATGTCACGGCTACGCCACCCTCCGATGCCACGAGTACGCCGCCGCGTTCGGCTTTTATCTCACCCTTCATTGGCTCGTAGGAGGTGAAGATGCTGTTTTTCACTCCGTCACCCCGGGTGGTGCGGACAAAGAAAGAGTCAAACCCGATCAGCCCGCGGGTGGGTATCTTATATTCCATGTGGACGTAGCCGTTCTCACCGTACCGCATATCTCGGAGTTGGGCTAGGTGAGTAGCCAAGTATTCGGTCAGTACGCCAATGTGCTCGTCACGTGCGCTGACATTCAAAATCTCGTAGGGTTCATATGTGTTTCCATCAATTACTTTGGTCACTGGAGAGGGACGGGACACCTGAAATTCGAACTGTTCACGGCGCATGGTCTCGACCAGGATGGACAGATGTAGCTCTCCCCGTCCCGCAACCACGAACACGTCGGGGCTGGGAGTGGCCTCTACTCTCAAGCTAACGTTGGTCCGCAGCTCTCTCATCAGCCGATCGTGGAGATTTCGAGAAGTGCAATGGGCCCCCTCTCGGCCCATGAAAGGAGAAGTATTGACCCCGAATGTCATCCGTACGGTCGGTTCGTTGATGTTGATAGACGGAAGGGCCTCCGGGTTTTCAGGAGAGGCTATGGTGTCTCCTATGGACACCCCCTCAGGACCGGTCACCGCTACAATGTCGCCGGCCTGCGCTTCCAACACTTCCACCCGCTCCATTCCGCGGAATACGAATATGTGCTCCAGGTTGTGGATAGCGGGCAGTGCATAGGGGCATAACAACGCCACGTCGTCGCGTTGCCTCACCGTGCCGTTGGTGATCCGGCCCACAGCCACCTGTCCCAGATAGTTGTCGTAGTCCAGCGCGGCAACGAGCAGTTGGAGGGGGGCATCGGGGTCGCCTTTGGGCGGCGGCACCGAATCCAAGATCGCTTGAAAGAGGGGTTGCATATCCGGGCCTGGTGCGTCCAAGCCCGTAGTAGCGTAACCGTGCCGGGCTGAAGCATACAGCACCGGAAAATCCAATTGTTTCGCATCCGTGGCCAATTCCAAGAACAGGTCTTGGACCATCTCGACCACTTCCGCCGCCCGGGCCTCCGGCCGGTCTATCTTGTTAATAACTACCATGGGGGTGACGTTCTGTTGGAGGGCTTGGCGCAGGACGTAGGTAGTCTGGGGCATGGGCCCGTCTACGGCGTCCACCAACAGCAGGCAACCATCGGCCATGTTCATGACGCGTTCCACCTCTCCGCTGAAGTCGGCGTGGCCCGGCGTATCGATGATGTTAATCCTTACGTCCCCGTAGTAGACTGAGGCATTCTTGGCCAGGATCGTGATGCCGCGTTCCCTCTCCAGCGGATTGGTGTCCATGATTAGGGCGCCCACCTGTTGATGGGCCTGGAAGGCCTGGCCCTGCTTCAGTAGAGCGTCTACCAGGGTGGTCTTGCCGTGGTCAACGTGAGCAATGATAGCCAGGTTGCGTATGGCATTGTTGTAGTAGTGGTTCAATCCCACGGCACCGTCCGTTGTTACCGGGCGCTCTGTAGGCGGTGTCCCACACCGCGGGATGCCTTCCATGGCTGGCGAGTGAGCCGGCCTCCCATGCTCCGGTTAATCTCACGCCACTTCGGCCCTTCATCAGGGGTGATAAACGTTACTGCCTGACCCGCGCGGCCCATGCGCCCCGTCCTCCCGACCCTGTGCGTGAAGAGTAGGTCAGAATCCGGCAGGTCATAGTTAATTACTTGGCCAATGCCCTCGATATCCAACCCCCGGGCTGCTACGTTGGTTGCCACCAGGATAGGAATGGCGCCGGAACGAAAGTCCGCCATCACGCGCTCGCGTGCGGTTTGGCTAAGATTCCCCTGTAACGCTCCTGCCGGGTAACCCATCTCTCCTAGTTGTGCCGCCAGCCTCTTCACGCCCCGCTTGGTTTTGCCAAACACTATGACCGCCTCTCGACCTCGCTGGTTCAGCAAGGTCCGAAGCGCTCCTATCTTGTCGGACTTTTCGATGGTATAGACCAGATGCTCCACAGTGGGTAACGATTGCAGGTCTGCGTCCACCTCCACACTTATCGGGTCCCGCATGTACTTTGTGGCTGTTTTCGATACCCACTCGGGTATTGTCGCCGACAAAAGGGCCGTTTGCCGGCTGGAAGGCGTCCGGCTCAAAATAGCCTCGACGTCGCGAGCGAACCCTCTGTCCAACATTTCGTCCGCCTCATCCAAAACCAAGAACCGCACTGATTGCAAGTCCAGCGTGCCCTGCCGGATGTGATCAAGCGTACGGCCAGGGGTGCCGATGACGACCTGGGCGCCGGTTTTCAATGCGGTGTATTCCGGCCGCAACGAGCGTCCACCGTATAGCAATGTGCAACGTAGAGACTGGGGCGACGCCATGGCCTCCGTTACCTTGGCCACCTGGATGGCAAGCTCGCGAGTGGGCACCAGCACCAACGCCTGGACATGCCGGACCGACGGGTCGCACCGTTCCGCCAATGGGACGGCGAAGGCCAGGGTCTTGCCAGACCCCGTGCGCGCCTGTCCTATCACGTCTCGGCCCGCCAGAAGAAGAGGAATAGTCTTTTCTTGGATTGGCGTCGGCTCTGCTATGCCCATACGGGAAAGCGCTGCCGTAGTGGAGGCTTTCAAGGCCATTCCCGCAAACACCGGAGCGGCGGAGGTGGAAAGACCATCGCCCACAGCGAAAGGCGCCCTAGGTGGTGGATTTGCGGTGAGCGGCTCCCCGGCTGGTGTCCTTGGTGGTGCGGTAAAGGCGTTGCGCCGTAGTTTGAAACAAGGGGAGCAATACACTGGGCGGTCTTGGCTTGGTCGAAATGGTACGGTTGTAGAGGCGCCGCACCCGGCGCAGATGACTTGGTGGCGGCCTCTAGAACCGGAATAACGTGGGCGAGCCGCGGTGGATTTCAATGCCATGTGGAAACGGACTCCTTGTCCCAAAGGGCCACAAAAACGAAATACGGGACAGATAATAGTCCGTTACCGAGTGTGGAGCCTTGGTGCGAAAATTAAGTATGTGCATGCATTCTACCAGAAAACGGACCGAATTGGCCCCTTTTCTCTGGCAAGGCGAGCCAGTGTTGGCCGCCGAGGAACACCTCGACGGGTGTTGACGGTCAGCGGCAATGGGACACGGTATGTGCTGGCCATTACTGGAATATGAACAAAGCGCAGCTAAGACGGTTCCGCAACGCAGCCCGGAATCCGCCGTGTCGTCTGGTTTTTAAACTCTTCGCAAGGTGGAAAGGCCGCGACCGCCAACTTGCAAAGCAGCTCTCTTTCACTGGCATCCTCGACCTCACGGACACGCATTGCAACAACCTCGGTATCATCACGAATCTCAACATTGGCAGCGCCGGCCTTGGCCTGTAGGTTTGGCAGAGGGCCGACGTGGGAGCATCCCCTTGGCAGCTGCCGGAAAGAAGCCTGAATAGCTTCACTCACTTTACGGACAGGCCTCTCGGTATAACATGTATCCGCGATCCAAGACGCAGGCGCCCCCACCAGGGTGGTCCAGAGCGGGGTTTCGAGGGATCGCCGCCGATTTCAGCTAGACGGTTAGGAGCAGCTTGCCGAAGAAGTTGGTCTGCTCCATGGCCCGGTGGGCGTCGGCGGCCTGGGCCAGGGGGAAGGTCCGGTCTATCGCGGGCTGAATCCCACCGTTGTTGAGTACGGCAGTAATCTGCCTCATGTCCTCTTTGGCGCCCATGAATCCGCCGTAAATCTGCTTCTGCTGGCTGAACAGCAGCCCCAGGTGGAGTTCGGTGCGCAGGCCGGTGGTGGCGCCGCAGATGCCGTAGCGGCCGCCGGGACGCAGGGCGCTGAAGGCCCTGGGAAAGAAGTCGGCCCCAACGTGGTCCAGCACCACGTCGACTCCGGAACCGCCGGTAAGGGACCTTGCCTGCTCGGTGATGTCCTCTTCGTTGTAGTTGATAACGGCGTCGGCGCCCAGATCCAGGGCCTTGGCGGCCTTCTCGGCTGTGCTGGTGGTGGCGATGACCGTTGCACCGATGACGTTCTTGGCCACCTGGATGGCGGCGACGCCCACTCCGGCGGAGGCCGACAGGACCAGCACTGTCTCCCAGGGCTTGAGCTCAATACGGCGGACGAGGAGATTCCAGACGGGCAGGAAGGTCGTTGGGACGGCGGCGGCCTGAAGGTAGGAAACACTGTCGTCGATGGCGTGGAGATTGCCCGCGGGGACGGCGATTAGCTCAGCGTAGCTGCCGTCAATGGCAGTCCCCATGAATTGGGACTTGGGGCAAAGATCGTCCCGTCCGGAGAGGCAAGCGGCGCACTGCCGGCAACTCAGCCTGGGATTGACCAGCACCCGGTCGCCGGGCTGGAAGCCTCCGGCCTGGCTGCCGGCTTCTACAACGTCGCCGGCGCAGTCGCCTCCCAGGATCAGCGGCGGCGGGAATTCCCGCCGCAGGCCGCGGCCTCCCTCCCGGGTATACAGGTCCAGACGGTTGAGGCCCGCGGCGCGGACCCGGACCTTGACCTGGTCGGGCGCGATCTCCGGTTCCGGCCGTTGACCGTAGGTCAAGACCTCCGGGCCGCCGTGGGACTCTATGTAGACAGCTTGCATTGAACCAGCTTCGGGCGACACTAGGGCCTGCGCCCGTAGTAGCAGTCGTCGCACAGGAAGACTATGGCCAGGGCCTCCTCGTGGCTGCCGATGCGGCCGCACTCGGGAATGTCGCTGTCCTTGCTCCAGGGTTGGTGGAACATGCCGCCGCACATCTGGCAAGAGGTCTGATGCACGCCGTCCAGAAGCTCGCCGCAGATTACGCAGGTCTGTTGTTCGTTGTCTTCATCCATGCCCGGTTGGACTCCCTTCGCGAGTGAGCGCAGCCTGGACCAAGCGGCGTTCCTGGCGTTCGGTGGACACGCGGCCGTCGAGCTTGGCGTCCCGCAGTTCCTGGAGCAGGCGGCCGACCAACGGGCCTTGGGGCACGCCCATGGCCAGCAGGTCTCTGCCGCTGAGCGCTGGAGCTACACCGCGCAGTTCGGTCAGATAGTCGCTGAGTCGCTGCGCCGCCGAGGGCGAGCCGGCAAGCCTGGAAGCGGCCCACAGCGCCTCAAGGCAGAAGCCGTCCAACAGTCTAGCGAGGGAAGCAGGAGTCAACGACTGACCGGCAAGGGCGCTCTCAAGACCTTTGACTTGGACGGTGTCCCGGACCACCTGGGCCCAATGGGCAGGCATGCTGAGGCGGTCGATAACGGCCTCGGCCTGGTCCGTAGACAGCGAGTAGGCCAGCGCCGACAAGTACACCAATGGGTCCGGCCGGAGTTCTTGGTGGGAGCCCAAGTCGGCCACGGCGGTCAAGAGCGCTTCGACCTGTGGGTCAGCCAAGGACGGGTGTATCGCGGCCAGCACTCCCAGCGATGCCAACCGTTGGAGTGCAGGGCCTGGACGGTCTTCCTGTAGGATTCGCTCCAACTCGTGACGGATGCGGTCGGGGGTCAGGGACGCTACGTGTCCCTGGGAGATGGCGCTGCGGAGTTGGCCGAGGGTCTCGTCTTCTATGCTGAAGCCAAGCCGTTGTTCGTACCGGACAGCGCGGAACATGCGGGTTGGGTCGTCAACAAAGCTGTCGGCGTGGAGCGAGCGAATGAGGCCGCGACCCATGTCCTCGATGCCGCCGTGCAGGTCTAGGACTTGCGGACGGCCGTCTGCCAGAGGCAGGGCCATGGCGTTGATGGAGAAGTCGCGGCGTTGCAGGTCGTCGGCGATGGCGCCTGGCGTCACGTCGGGGAGGGCCGCGGCATGGGAATAGGTCTCACGCCGGGCGGTGACAACGTCGACACGCGTCCCAGTCATGACCACCGACGCAGTGCCAAACCTGGAATGAACGATGACCTCGCCGCCAAGTTCAGCGGCCAACTCTCCGGCCAACTGGGGGCCGTCGCCCTCGACCACAAAGTCCAGGTCGGCCACAGTCCTGCCCAGGAGAACATCTCGAACGGGGCCACCAACGAGGTATACACACGGGGGTCCCGATAGAGCCCTGCGGCGCACGCGACGCAGCACGGACAGCTTTTCGCCATCCAGGCTACTTTTGAGTGCGCCAAGGGGGGAAGGGATGTGCTGAAGCTGCGGCGTGGAGGGCCTCCTGTGGAGGCCATTATAGATTCTGGGGGATTGAATTGCCAAGCTTTGCCACTCCGGATGTCAAAGCATGAAGACCGCAGGGGCCTGTAACCAATGAGGTCATAGGATGCCCTTCGGCCACGTCCTGGACGTCATCTTCCTCCGCAGCATCTCTCTCAGCCGTGGCCCAGGCAGCGGTTGGATGGCATTCATGACAGAAGGCCCTAGCGGGCGGCAGCCGGGGCGCGGGCGACTCGTATATCGGTAGACGTCTTAATTGGTACAATCCGGCCCGATTAAAGACCGGAGGATGCAGAATATGTCTGTGTGGAATCAGTTCAGGATAATCCCACTGGCGGCGACATTGGTTGGAGCCTTCGTGTTTGTGGCGTGTGGCGACGGCATGGCACCAACCGCAACACCAGCCCCTACCCCGGCCCCAACGCTAGCGCCGACGGCGACGCCAATGCCGACCCCAACACCAGCACCATCGATTGAAACGTCTACACCGGCAACGACGTTTGCAATCACCGTCGCTCCAATCGGAGCAGATATCCCCGAATACGAACGTTCCCAATACAAGCACTGGGTCGACGAAGACGGAGACTGCCAAGACGCGCGGCAGGAGGTTCTTGTCCTTGAGAGTTTGGTTGAGGTCACCTTCGAGTCTGAAAAGGAATGTCGTGTAGCGACAGGCCGATGGTACGGTGCATTCACCGGCACCTACGTCGAGACGCCCGGGGAATTCGACATCGATCACTTGGTGCCGTTGAAGAACGCCCACAATTCCGGGGGATGGGGGTGGAGTTCGGCCAAGAAGCAGGAGTACGCCAACGACTTGGCAAACCCAGACCACCTAATCGCCGTCACCAAGGGAGCCAATCGGTCAAAGGGTGCAAAGGGACCAGAGGACTGGCGGCCCCCGAACGAGAACTACTGGTGCCAATACGCAACAGACTGGACGGAAGTGAAGGCGGAATGGGGGCTCACCATGACCCAATCGGAAGCTGAAGCGATCATCGAGATGCTGGATACCTGTACTGACCCGATTGGCGTGGAGATTCAAGAAGCGGAGGACATCTCTGCGGCAGACGAGACCACGCAACCTGAAGCCACGGACATAACGGAGACCACGATGCCAGAACGGGAGTCGGAAGAGGACATCTCAGTTTACGGGTCATGCGAGGAAGCGAAAGAAGCTGTGGAGTCAAGGGTGCAGGGGAGTTCTGGCGGGGGACGGGGGTTTCCGCAGGCAATGGTCCCTAGTGCACGTGACGGCGATGGAGATGGCGTTGTCTGCGAACAATGATCTGCGGGATGACCAACGATACTTCCACTACGCAACAAGGTCGGGATGGGGTTACACCATATGTTCCAGAACCCAGTGTCCGTGAATAGGTTCTGTCGGTATGGAGGCAAGGCTCAGAACATCAACAGGTTTTTGACAAGCATCGCGGCTGTGGATAAAATCGAGGCACGACGACCACGAGGAGGGGCTGAGATGTCTGAACCAGAGGCAACCACCTACTACGACTTCCGTTGACCCTTCGTCTACAATGCCGCCGTGTGGCTGGCAAAAGTGGAAGAGGTCACCGGAAAGCCGGTAGACATCGACTGGCAGCCCTTTAGCCTGAACCAAGCCAACAGCGGTCGGGAAGAGGGCTTCAAGATCTGGGAACAGCCTGAGATCATGGACGGGTCGGACCGAACGCTGCTGGCCCATCAAGCCGGTTTGGCGGCCAAGCGGCAAGGGAAAGAGGCTTTCAAGTCCTTCTTCATGACCTTGCTGCGGGCCCGGCACGAGGACAGGGCAGACCTGAACGACGAGGCGGTGATTCACGAAGCCGCGGTCAGCGCAGGGCTGGACCTGGCCCGCTTCAGGGAGGACCTGGCAGACCCCGATCTGCTGAGGGAAATCGGTGACAGCCACACCAAGGCGGTGGAAGAGTACGGGGCCTTTGGAGTGCCCACGTTCGTCTTTCCAGGCGGACAGGCGGCGTTCCTGAAAGTGTTTGTCCCCCCGGACGAGCAGGCGGCCGAGATGTACGAGACGCTGTCCAAAGCCATGAGCGAGTTCACTCACATGGGCGAACTGAAGCGGCCGCAACCCCCCTGGCCCCACGGCATAATCTAGGAGAACCATTGAAGAGCGGCCACCTGGAAGCCGTCCTGGGACTGGAATTTAAGGACCGGCGGCTGTTGGAACAGGCCCTGGTGCACGGGTCCTACGCCAACGAGCAGGGATGGCCGCTTTCTTATTCTTACGAGCGGCTGGAGTACCTGGGCGACGCGGTACTGGAGTTGGTCGTCTCTGAGGAGTTGTACCGGCGTTGCCCCGACATGAGCGAAGGGGAGCTTACCAAGGGGCGCGCGGCGCTGGTGCAAGGAGATACCCTGGCCCAGGTTGCCAAGCGGTGCTCTCTGGGGGATTTCCTGAAGTTGGGCAAGGGTGAAGATGCCAATGGCGGCCGCCTCCGGGAATCGACCCTGGCCGCTGTCTTTGAAGCGGTGGTGGCGGCAGTGTACCTGGACCGGGATTACTCCGGGGCCCGGCAATTTATTCTCCAGGCCATGGCCCCGGAACTGGAAGAGTTACTGGGCGGAAACATCCCCCGGGAGAACGCCAAGTCCAGCCTGCAAGAGTTTGTGCAAGGGCTGGGGAAATCGGCCCCTTCGTACCGTCTGCTGTCATCTGAAGGCCCTGACCACGGTCCGGTGTTCACCGTAGAGGTGGTGGTGGAAGAGGAGGTACTGGGAGTAGGACGCGGAGGCAGCAAGGCCGGGGCGGAGAGGACTGCGGCGGAGAACGCCTTGGCGCGGTTGGAGACGACCGTCCAAGAGAGACCGTCGAGCTAGCGCGGCCGGGGCTTTTATCGTCAGCCGCATCGGACTATGGCATACTCCGAACTCTCCAATAGCTGTTCTAAACGAATCACTGACTGTTTCAGGGTGACCTGATGCTGCGCCTATTCAATAGAGACCGGGACGCCACCAAAAAAAACACCGACGAGGCGGTCAAGCCCACCCGCGAGCGGTGGCTGGGGCGTGTCATGGGCCTGCTGCGTTCGTCCAACCTGGACGACTCGGTATGGGAAGAACTGGAAGAAGTGCTGGTATCCTCGGACGTCGGAGTGGAGACGTCGCTGGAGATCGTCGACGGATTGCGGAAGAGGGCCAGGCAAGAGAGGCTGGGAGATCCTAAGGACCTCTTCGAAGCCTTGAAAGAGTCGCTGGTGCAGGACCTTGACGCGGGAGAGCCGGATGAACCGCTGGTACCGGGCGACGAAGTACGCCCCTACGTGATCCTCATGGTGGGGGTCAACGGGGTGGGGAAAACCACCAGCATCGCCAAGCTGGCCTATCACCTCCAGCAGCAGGGCAAGAAGGTGATTCTCGGAGCGGCGGACACCTTCAGGGCGGCCGGAGTGGAGCAGTTGGAGATCCTGGCGCAGCGGGTGGGCGTAGAAATAGTCGGCCATGGCTCCGGCGCCGACCCCGGTGCGGTGGCTTACGACGCCTACCAGGCAGGCAAGGCCCGGGGCGCTGACGTGCTGATCGTAGATACCGCGGGGCGGCTGCACACCAAGTCGAACCTCATGGAGGAGTTGCGCAAGGTACGCCGGGTGCTGAGCCGGCAGGACCCGTCGGCGCCGCACCAGGTTATATTGACGCTGGACGCGACCACAGGCCACAACGGACTGGCCCAGGCCAAGTCATTCCAAGAAGCGGTGGGTTGCACCGGCATCTTCCTGTCGAAGCTGGACGGCACAGCCCGCGGGGGAATAGCCCTTGCCATCAAGCGGGAACTCCAAGTGCCTATTATGTTCATTGGGACGGGTGAAAGCCTGGAGGATTTGGCGCCCTTCGACTCCAGGCAGTTCATCGACTCACTCCTGGCCCCTTGTACCGTGATCTACCCTCGCTAGGCCCTTCGAGAACCTCAGGGCGAACGGGGAAGTAATTTTCTGGAAGGTGAACGGGGCAGTTCAGGCAACACCCCCCCCATTCCCTGGGGTCCTACTGTAACAATGCGTATCCGGACGGGCCGCGGCCGTCCTACGACTTCCGCCGATTCCTGGTGGCAACGCTTCTCATGACACTGCACCCTTGTTACCCTTGAGCCATGGTTGACGCTTTAACCTGGCTCTTGACGGTAGAACTGCTGGGCCTGCTGGCGCTGCCGCTGTGCTTCGTGTTGTTCCGCAGGCTTCCCGATCGGGGACTAACCCTCGCCAAGCCAATGATCCTGGTGGTCCTGGCTTACGTGTTGTGGATTGCCGGGTTGACGCGTCTGATTCCCAACACCCAGGGGACCATCATCGCTATTGCCGCCGCAGCCGCAGTAGTGAGCGCTCTCGTCTTCAGAGGCACTGCCAGGGAGATGTGGGCGTTCGTTAAGGCCGAGTGGCGGACGTTGGCAGCAGCCGAGGCGGTGTTCCTGGTCTTCTTCTTTCTATGGTTGTGGGTTACGTCGGAGGCTCCGGCGATCCACGGAACGGAGAAGCCGATGGACTTCGGGTTCCTGAACGCGGTGCTGCAGAGCCGGTACTTCCCCCCCGAAGACCAGTGGCTGTCGGGCCATTCCATCAGTTACTACTATTTCGGCCACTTCATCATGGCCTTCCTGGTGAAACTGACAGCCATACCTTCCAGTGTGGGTTACAACCTGGCGGTGCCCCTGATACCAGCCATGGCGGCAACCGGGGCTTTCGGCCTGCTGTACAACCTGGTACGGCTGTCTGGGGGAAGCATCAAGGCTGGGATCGGATTCGGGCTGGCCGCGCCGGCGTTGATATTGCTGGTTGGGAACTTGGAGGGGGCGCTGGAGTTCGTTAACTCCCGCGGTTGGGGTGGCGACGGGTTCTGGGGCTGGGTGGGCATCGCCGGCCTGGAAGCAGGCCCAGCGGGTTCTGGTGCATTCCCAGACGGTCCCAACTGGTGGTGGAAAGCCACGCGGGTAATCGGGTCCTTCGAGAACGGGCTGCAACTGGACTACACGATTACCGAGTTCCCCATGTTCAGCTTCCTGTTGGGCGACCTGCACGCGCACATGATGAGTCTGCCCTTCTTCTTGCTGGGCTTGGCCGTGGCGCTGAACCTATTCAGGTCTGAGGAGCCGCTGGGGCTGGAGTGGCTGCGGCGGCGCCCTGTGGAAGCGGTCGCGGCCGCTTTGTTGATCGGGGCGTCGGGCTTCATAAACTTTTGGGACCTGCCGCTCCTGGCGGCGTTGCTGGGAGTCGCGGCGCTGGTCAAGTGCTACCGGGACGCGGGCGGAGACCTGCAGCAGACGGCGCTGCGGGCGTCGGCGTTCGTGCTCCCAATATTGGCCTTGGGCGTGGCCTTGTTCCTGCCGTTCTACCTGGAACTGGAGGGCCAGACCGGAGGGATACTGCCGCTGCGGGACGTGAGCACCCGGCCATTCTTGTTTTTCATAGTGATGGGGCTGTTTACCACGCTGGCGGTGGCGTTTCTGGTGCGGCAATTGCCGGGTCTGCGGCTGCCGACAAGGGATGACGCAACGCTGGCGGGAGCGCTACTGGCTGCTGCAGCGGCGCCCATCGTGATCTGGTCAGGCATTGTGCTCGTGCTGCACATTCCCAGGGACGGCATATTGACGGCGTTGGGGGACGTTGCGCTGCGGGGCGTGTGGGTATTGCCGGGGCTGGCCATCGCCGGGATAGCAGTCTACAGCGCAGCCCAGCGAGTCCGGCTGGGAAGCGGAGCGGCCGCGGCCTTCCCGCTGCTGCTGGTTGCAGCAGGCTTTTGCCTACTGGCCGGAGCGGAGCTCTTCTACGTAAGCGACGCCTTCGGCGGCGCGTTCCGGCGCATGAACACAGTGTTCAAGGTATACTACCAATCCTGGCTTGTGCTGGGTGTGGCGGGGGTCTACGGGCTGTACTACTGGGGATCTCGGGGACAGCCGGCGCAGGCGTCCGGCGGCAGGGTCCCAAGTCGTTTCAGGGCGCTATATGGATTGGGGAAGTACGTCTGGGGAGCGGCGGTGGTGGTGTTGCTGGTTGCGTCGGCTTACTACCCTATAGGGGCTGTGATTGACCGCACCGGGGTGTTGGAGCAAGGCAGCGCCCGGGTGGGCAGCACTCTCGATGGCCTGGCCTTTGTTCGCAATCAAGACCCCGGGGAATACGAAGCGATCCAGTGGCTGCGTGACGAAGCCTCCTGGGGACGGATCGTAGAGGCGGTGGGGCCCTCTTACTCGGACTTCGGCAGGATTTCGTCTGCAACCGGCCTGCCCACGGTGCTGGGATGGCAGGGCCATGAGTCCCAATGGAGGGGGGGAATCGCGGCGTTCGCGGGCCGTGCGCAGGACGTGGAACGAATTTACGGGAGCAGCGATGGGGGGGTGGTCCGGCGGTTGCTGGAGGAGTACGACGTGCGATACGTGTACGTGGGAAAACGCGAGCGATCAACGTATGGAGTCGAACATATATCCGGATTCGGTGAGTTTCTTGAACCCGCTTTCGAGGCGGAAGGCGTAGTAATTTACGAATTTTCGGCTTGGGGCGGCGGAGCAAGCATAGCGGTGGATGATGGACGAAGTCCGAACCGATAGCAAGGTCCGGGCCTGGAACGTCTTGGCCCGGTTCCGTCCAAATTGGAGGCCCGGTTGGGTCGAGTGGGGCTTTCTCATCCTGGTGGTCCTGGCCCTGGGGATGCGGCTGTGGGAACTGGGCGGACGGACGATGCACTACGACGAGGCCATCCACGTTTACGCCTCGTGGAAGCTGGTCAACAGCGCAGGGGCGTTGGGCGGGTGGCCCTGGGTGTTCGGCACGGACTATATTCACTCGCCCTGGATGCACGGGCCGTTTCAGATAGAGCTTACGGCCCTTATCTTCCGCATATTCGGGGACTCGGACTTCACCGCCCGGCTGGGCTATGTGCTCTTCGGCACGGGCTTGGTGGCGTTGCCATATTTCTTCCGGGGCTACCTGGGCCGGGCGGGCGCTTTGACGGCCGGCGCGATGCTGGCGCTATCGCCGGTGATGTTGTACTTCAGCCGGTTCGGCCGGAACGACATATTGATGGCGTTCTGGGCCTTGTCCCTGCTGATATTGATGTGGCGGTACGTGGAGGAGGGCAAGCACCGGTACTTGTACCTGGCGTCAGCGGTCCTGGCGTTCATGTTCGCCTCCAAAGAGACGGCGTACATCGTGACCTTTGTCCTGGGCGCAGCGATGTTCGTGATGGCCGTTCCGCAACTGAAGGCTTGGGTACGGGGGCACACCGGAACCTCTCAGTTGGCCGGACCGGCAGGATTCTTGCTGTTGCTGGTCACACTGACACTTCCTCAGTGGACGGCCTTGGCGAGCCTGGCCCAGGACGCCCTGGGACTGACGCTGGCGAATCCCGCGGGTGTGTCAACAGGGATAGTGGGCGCGCCGGAGTGGGGCGCGCCGTTCGCCAATATCCCGGTGTACGACGGAGCTTGGTGGTTCCACGCGCTGGTCCTGGGAGTTGCTGCAGTGGGGGCACTGGCATTGTTGTACCGGGCGCGGGCGGGCATAGCCAAACAATTGGCGTTGTACATAGCCGTAATTTGCGCGGCTGCAGGGGCGGTCTTGATGGCCATATTCCGCCCCCTGGACGGAGCGTGGTCATTTGGGCCTCCAGTCCTGGACCTGGCGCTGGCAGGGGCGCTGGCAGGGGCGGCGGTTGCAGTGCTAATCCGGCAGAGGCGGCCATGGCGGACCGGGGCATTGTTGCTGTTATGGCCGGCCCAGGCTGCGGCGTTGTACGCCTTCCTGTTCACAGGGGTCGTGGACGTGGCATCTACGGTTAACGGGATCCTGCCCTCCGGAATCGCGGTGGAAGCCGGCGTCAACAGGACGCCGGTAAACTACCTGGTGGCCGGCGGGTTGCTGCTGGTGACTTTCAACGCGTCGGTGTACCTGGGGCTGCGCTGGTTACAGGGGCGATGGTTGGTGGCCGCGGGCATATTCTATTTTCTGTGGGCGTTGCTATACACCACGGCGTTCACCAACCTGTCGGGCCTATTTAGCGGAGTGTGGCAGGGAATGGGCTACTGGGTGGCCCAACAGGACTATGGCAGGGCCAACCAGCCCTGGTATTACTATTTTACGGGGCTGCCGGTTTATGAATTGTTGCCGCTGGCGTTTGGGCTGGCCGGACTGGTCTATTTTGTAAGACGGCGCGACCGGCTGGGCATGGTGCTGGCTTTCTGGGCCGCGGCGACGCTCTTGGCTTACACGATAGCCAGCGAAAAGATGCCGTGGCTCCTGGTAAATCTTTCGCTGCCGTTCATTGTGTTGGCCGGTAAGTTCATGGGAGAACTGGCGGAACGGGTTGACTGGTCCCGTATGTTGGACGGCGCGAGAGGGTTGCTGCTGGTTTTCCCGGCGATAATTGTGGCAGCGGCGGTGTACATGGCGCACGAGTACACCAACCCCGGAACGAACTTCTCCTTACAACATTGGGCGCTGGTGGGCAGCGTAGCCTCGCTGGCCCTGGTCGCGGCCTATCTTGTGAGGCATGTCGGAGCCCGTGACGGCTCGGCGCTGGCTGCCTTGGGGCTAGCGGTCCTTTTGTTGGGGTTCGGCACGGCAACTGCGCTGCGGGCTGCCTATACCTACGATGACACGAGCAACGAGCTGCTGGTATACGCCCAAGGGAGCAAGGACATCAAAGAGACCGTCTCAGAATTAGACCGACGTGTACTGGATCATGAGCATGCCGGAAACGCGGTGGCGATAGACTACGACATTTGGTATCCGCTGAACTGGTACGTTCGAGACCCGCAGAGGGACGGGCTGTTGAAGTTCTCTTGCTTCAAAGACGAGGGGGAGGCTGGCTGGAATTCGGGTTGTAAGCCGCCGGGTGAAGAACGGGAAGCCGCCGCCCTGCTGGTCGGCTCGTCACGCAGCAGGAACACCGAGGCGCTGGACGCATATGAGGAGGACGGACCTCTCCGGAGCCTGCTCTGGTTCAATGAGGGAACGTACAGGAGGCAGGATGAGCAACGCATTCAATGCCCGGAGGAGAAGCGGTTGTTATTCTGCGCCCCGGTGGGTGAGGAGTCGGAAGGATGGCTGTTGGGCATAAAGGGGCTGCCCAGCGGACAACAGCTCTCCAAGGACTTTGGCCACTTCAGAGACTTGGCAGGCGACAGGGAGGCCTGGTTCGAAGCGTTGGACTACGTGCTGTTCAGAAACCTGGAGGCCGATTGGTACAGATCAGAGTACTACAGTTACTTACCCCGTGACGACCCGTGATCCGGGCGGGTAAGTTGGAGAACCAAGGCATCAAACCGGCCGGGCGTTTACCTTGTAGCCGCACCGAGGGCTTCCGTATACTGGAACGCTAGTTGCCACCTCAACCGAAAGCGCGGCGAAGGCTGGAACCCACTGCCGGAAGGGACTAGATGAGGCACGTTGCTTAATCACGCTTGGCAGTTTTGGCTGGGGCTGGGCGTCAGCATCCTGTTGCTGTTGGTGCTGTTCTGGCAGGTGGACTTCGACGAGATTCGCGAGGCACTGTCGGGCGCCAACTACATCTACCTGGCCCCGTCTATAGCGCTGTATTTCATAGGCGTGTACTTTCGCGCATTCCGCTGGCGGTACCTGCTGCAGCCGCTGAGGCCGCTGGCGGCAACCCGGCTTTACCCGGTGGTGGTCATCGGATACATGGCCAACAACCTGCTGCCGGCGAGGCTGGGAGAGCTGGTGCGAGCCTACTACCTGGCGCGCCGGGAGCAACTCAGCGCCAGCTCGGCACTGGGCACGGTGGCGGTAGAGCGGGTATACGACGGAATGACCCTCCTGGCATGGGCGGCTGTTGCGGGGCCGGCGCTGTGGCTGATGGGGGAATTCGACGGCGCCGGGGAGACTTCACGGACCACCTGGATTGTACTGGCGCTGCTTACGGTTGCGGCGTTTGCCGGAGCGCTGGCATTTCTGACCGGACTGGCGGCGTCGGAGCGTTTCAGAACGTTCATCTATTGGTTGACCGGGCTGGCCCCGGAGCGTTTCCGGCCCAAAATACAGGGGTTGGTGGCGACATTCATAGAGGGCACCAGCGTGCTAAACTCCCCCCGGAAGCACCTAACCCTGTTCCTATTGTCGCTACCGGTATGGGCATTCGAGACGGCCATATACTTCCTGCTGATCTATTCGTTTGGGATAGACGAGCATTTCGGCTCCCCTGGAACTATCGTGCTGGTGGTACTGCTGTTGACCGCTACGTCGAACCTGGCCACGGCGTTGCCAAGCTCAATTGGAGGAATCGGCCCGTTCGAGGTGGTGGCCCAGCAAACCTTGATGGTCCTGGGGGTGGGGGCGTCGCTGGCGGGGGCATACGCGGCGTTCCTGCACCTGGCGGCGTTGTGGCTGCCGGTGAATCTGGCAGGACTGGCGTTCATCTGGCAACAAAATGTGTCTTTGAAAGGGCTGGCCGGGGCGTTGAAAGCGGGCGGGCCCATGCGCGAGGTTTTGGGCGACGGGCTGCTGGGCGAGACGGCCGGACAGGCAACCGCCGGTAAAGAGGGTCAGCGGTGAGGGTAGGCATCATCGGCGGCGGCGCGGCCGGGCTGGCCGCCGCCTACGAGTTGACCCTGCACGGGCACTACGCCCATGTCCTGGAACATGCCCCATTCCTGGGAGGACAGGCGTCGACCTTCGACGTCGGCGGCGGACGGCTGGAGCGGGGATACCACCACCTGTTCGTCAGCGACAGGGACATGGCCGGGTTGATAGAGGAAATCGGCCTGGGGGATAAGCTGGCCTGGCTGGAGTCCAAGGTTGGGCTGTACCACAGCGGCAGGGTGTGGGACTTCGGCACACCAATAGACCTGCTGCGGTTCAAGCCCCTATCATTGGCGCAACGGCTGCGGGTGGGCTTCTGGACCTTCCTGCTGCAGAAGACAACGAACTGGCGGAAGTTCGAGCAGGTGACGGCCAGGGAGTGGCTGTCCCGGCACATGGGTAGGCAGGCATACGAGGTAATCTGGGAACCGCTGCTAAGGGGGAAGTTTGGAGAGCACCACGATGAGGTAAGCATGACGTGGCTGTGGGGCAAGATATATCTGAGGGTAGCGTCACGGGGCAAGGGACTGCAGAAGGAGCGGCTGGGTTACCCCATGGGCAGCTTTGGCCAGGTGTTCGACGTGCTGGGCCAACGGGTGATAGAGCAGGGCGGAGACGTGCACCTGTCGTCGGGGGTTACGCGGGTAGTGGTGGAAAACGGTCGGGCTACTGGATTGGAAGCAGCGTTGGAGGGGGGAGAGCCCCAAGTCATAGACTATGATGCGGTGATAGCCACCACGCCGTCTTACGTGTTCACCCGGCTGGCGCCCTTCCTGCCCGACGATTACCTGGAAAAGCTGCAACGGGTGAAGTACCTGTCGGCGGTGATGGTGGTGCTGGTGCTGGACAGGCCCTTGTCGGGCAAATACTGGATGAACATTGCCGATGCCGACATGCCGTTTGTGGCCCTTATAGAGCACACCAACCTGATAGACAAGTCCCTGTACGGGGGCAACCACGTCGTTTACATCAGCAACTATCCCAGCAGGGAGAGCGAGCTATACCAGAAGAGCGGCGAGGAACTGGTGGAGGAGTTCACGCCCTATCTGCGCAGGGTCAACCCGGACTTTGACCCGTCCTGGATTATGGAATTCCACCATCACAAGGTTGACGGCGCCCAGCCCATTGTGGGAGTGGACTACGGGCTGCACATTCCGGACCACCGGACGCCGGTCGAGGGCCTGTACCTGGCCAACACTACGCAGATATACCCCGAAGACCGGGGCACCAACTACTCGGTGAAAATGGGGCGTCAGGTGGCCAGGATGGCGCTAGAGGATTGGGCCGCACACGGCAGTTGAGGATAGATGGGATTGCAAATTGCGGCCCAGAGGGTAAAATCAATAGTCGGGTTAGCCCAAAGGGGCATGGGAGTGCAGGAGTCGACAGTGTCAAAAGAATCTATTGAACCGAAGAATATCAAAGAGTCCCGTCGCAGCTTTTTGGCCAAGCTGGGAATCGGAGCGGCGGCTCTGGCAGCGGTGGCGCTGCCGTTGATAAAGCCGGGGCAGAGTAACTCCGGCCAGGCCTCGGCGTCGGCGGACCAGTTTCCGGGGGAGGACTCCATCTTCCACCCGGCCCAAGACCCTCGCCTTAAAGGCTAAGGCGGGTCGAAGAAGGCCTTATTCCGGGGACCGGGCTAACGGGTTCGGCATAGCTGCCGCATCAGCGGCGGCCGAACTCCCGCTCCATGTGGTAAGAACTGAAGTGAATCATGGTGGGCCGGCCGTGGGGACAGGTGTGGGGATTCGGGGTGGCCTCCAACTGCTCTAACAGGGCGCGCATCTCCTCTTCCACCAAAGGCTTGCCGGCGCGGATTGCGCCGTGGCAGGCAATGGATGCGGCCAGGATATCATCCTGCTGCCGCACCAGCCCTTCAAAAGCCACCAGGTCCAGTACGTCCAACAAGGACTTGCCCGGGTCCTGGGAAGTCAGCACCTGGGGCACTGCCCGCAGCAGATAAACGTTGTCCCCGAAGGCCTCCAGTTGGAACCCGTAGTTTTGCAAGTAGTCGCTCTGTTCCCGTAGCACGTCCATCTGGCTGGGAGACAGCTCTACGGCGACGGGCTCCAGAAGCGGTTGAGATGGGGGCGTACGCTGCGCGGCGTCCAGTATAAGCTTATCGAACATCACTCTTTCATGGGCCGCGTGCTGGTCAACCAGGAACATGCCCTCGGGTCCCTCAGCTACGATATAGGTCAGCTTTAGTTGTCCGACCACCTTAAGGGCCGGTGGGGGCTGCGAGGGCGCGACGGCGTCTGGCTGTGATTGGACGGTTGGCCGGGGGACGCTGAAGGCGGAACGGGGAAAGAACGCGGGGCCGGCGGATGTCCGCGGAGAAGCGCCGGCAGTCGATGAAGGACTGGTGGGTGGATGCATCTGTGGAACTGGGGCATCGGCTATCAAGGCCTCGCGCACGGCTCGCTGGAGAGCCGCAAAGACCCTTCCCTCGTGGCGGAGACGGACCTCCCTCTTGGCGGGATGAGAGTTCACGTCCACATCTTCATATGGCAGTCCAAGGTTGACGGCTGCGATGGGATAGCGTTTCTCGGGGAGCAAGCCATAGTAGGCCTGCTCCAAGGAGAAGGACAGGGTGCGGCTCTGGACCCAGCGTTGGTTGATGAAGAAGGTAATGTAGGTCCGGTTGGCCCGGTTGACTCCGGGCGGGCTGACAAAGCCTTCCACCGACCAGCCGGTTTCGGAGTCGTTGGCGCTCACTTCGAGCATGGCCGAGGCCACGTCGGCACCGTAGAGAGCCAGCAACGTTTCCCTGCCCTTGCCGCTGCCGGGGGTTGTGATGACCGACCGGCCGTCTACGGTCAATTGAAAGCGCACACTGGGATAGACGAGAGCGTAGCGGGCGACAACGTCATGGACCCGTGAGGTCTCGGCCGCGTTGGACTTGAGGAACTTGCGGCGGGCAGGCAAGTTGCCGAAAAGGTCGGAGACGGCCACAGAAGTACCCTGAGGACAACCCTCTGGTGTGGATCGTTTAGTGCATCCCCATTCCAAGTGGACGCGATGTCCGGCGTCTGCTCCGGAGATGCGGGTAGTCAAGGTTAGGATGGAGACGGCAGCGATACTCGGCAGGGCCTCGCCGCGAAACCCCAACGTAGCGACTGAGTCCAGTTGTTCAGGGTCTTGGAGCTTGCTGGTGGCGTGGCGCTGGAAGGCTAACTCTACCTCATCGGCAGGAATACCTCCGCCGTTGTCGGTCACCCGTATCAGGCCAGTACCGCCGGCCTGGATGTCCACGGTGACACTGGAAGCACCGGCGTCGAGGGAATTTTCCAGCAGTTCCTTGACTACGGAAGCAGGCCGCTCGACAACCTCGCCCGCGGCGATCTTGGAGGCTACGTCGGGTGGCAGTACCCTAATGGGCATGGCCCCCGCCTAGATGAGAGGGACCTGGGAACCCTTGGCCCGGTACTGGCTGTCGTCGGAAGACCCGGTTGCGGCGAAATCGCAAAAGATGCGGTAGACCCGGTCCATTTCCGTGTCGCCGTTGCGCTGGAAGAAATAGGGGGGCACCCACACTCCACCGAACGCGGCGACCACCTCGGGGTAATCGTCGATGACGAAATCGGGCTCGAAGGGGACCGCAAGTTCGTCCAGGCGTTCGTGGAAATGGTGGGTGGGTTTCTCGTAAACACCGCTGACCAACGGTGTCAACTGGTGCCGTTTGACCACTTCCCATCGTTCCCCCATACCGGACCAGATGTACACCTGGTGACTGTCATCGGTAAGTTTTTGCAGAGTCTCCTTGGTGCCGGGGCGCAGTGTGTCGTCCAGGCCCAGGATGGTGTAGTCCACGTCAAAAAAGACTTTCATGGGCAGGTGCTGGGGTTGCGCCTCTCAAACAAAAATTTTGTTGACCGCGGACTCTATAGAGTAAGGGGCTGAGAAACTAGATGTCAAGGAAGGAAGCGGGAGAGACGGGTAGTTTCTCCTATAGCGCTCCGATGTCAAGTAACCCTGCCGGGGCTGTGGGAAGCATTACTCGCCGGCAAGGGCGGCCTGGACCGCTTTCAAGTTTGCGCCCACCAGCAAGCGGTCTCCCAGCCGGACCAGGGGACGCCGCACCAGGCGGGGTTCCTTGAGCATCAGGTCAAGCATATCCGCTTCGGACAGGTCCTGACCGGCCAGCCCCATTTTCTTCAGGCTGGGGCTTCGGCTGGCGAAAATGTGGGAAGTACCAACCGGGGAAGCAAGGTCGGTCAATTCCTGCCGGGTGAACGGATCTTTGAAATAGTCTCGCTCTTGGACTTGGACGCCATTTTGTAAGAGCAACTCTCTTACTTTACGGCAGGAAGATCAACGGGGCCACCAGTACAATTCAGCTTTCGAAGTCACGTCTGCCTCACATTAACGCAGGTTAACTAGAAGACCGTTGAGAGTATTCTACTGCCTTGACGGAGCGGCGTGAAGCACCCACGGGCTAGGGCCCTGACGAATCGCTGCCGTCGTTGGCCTTTTCTTGCAGTTGATACAGGAGGTTTATGGCCTGCAAAGGGGTCAGGTTGGGAATGTCCAGAGACTTCAACTCGTCGATCAAGGGTTGGGCGGGATTGAACAGGACCATTTGTCGGGCCGGCGGCTGCCGATGGTCTCCTTTGTTCTGTCCGGGACTCTGTTCCAAACCTGCAAGCACTTCCCATGCACGGCTGACCACGCCCTGGGGCAGGCCGGCCAACTGGGCGACGTGGACGCCGTAGCTCTTGTCGGCGCCGCCAGGCACGATACGGTGCAGGAACACGACGTCTCCGTCCTGCTCAGTGACTGCCACACTGAAGTTGCGGACTCCTGGCAGCCCAGCGGCCAGTTCGGTCAGTTCGTGGTAGTGGGTAGCGAACAGGGTCTTGCACCCCAGGCGCGGATCGTTGTGCAGGTGCTCGACCACCGCCCTGGCGATGGAGAGGCCGTCGTAGGTACTGGTGCCGCGACCGATTTCATCCAGCACAACCAGGGACCTGGGAGTGGCCCGGTTGAGTATGGCTGCGGTCTCGACCATCTCGACCATGAAGGTGGACTGGCCGGTGGCCAGGTCATCCTGAAGGCCAACACGGGTGAAGATGCAGTCAACCAGGCCGATTGTAGCCTTGGAAGCGGGAACGAAACTGCCTATCTGGGCCATGAGGACGATGATGGCAACCTGACGGATGAAGGTGGACTTACCAGCCATGTTGGGTCCGGTGATGACCAGGACCTGCGGGCCGTCATTGGCGAGGTATACATCGTTGGGAACGTATGAGCCGGGGTCCAGTACGCTCTCGACCACCGGGTGCCTGCCTCCCTCGATGGAGATCGCCACGCCGGAGTCCAGTTCAGGCCGGGTGTAGTCTTGGCGCACCGCCACCTCGGCCAAGGCGGCAAAGACATCTACCCGGGCAACGGCGGCGGCGCGGTCGCCGATGGCGGCGGAGGCGGCGCCGACCTGGTCGCAGACCCGGCGGTATAGGGACCGTTCCAACTGTTCGATTTGCTCACGAGCGTTGAGAACTTTGGACTCGTAGTCCTTTAGGTCCGGAACAATGTAACGCTCTGCATTGACCAAGGTCTGACGGCGGATGTAGTCGGCAGGCACCTGGGCCTTGTTGGCGTTGCTGACTTCGATGTAGTAGCCGAACACCTGGTTGTATCCGACTTTAAGCCCCTTGATGCCGGTGCGGTCCCGCTCCCGCTGTTCCAGGCCGGCGATGACTCCCCGGGCGTCGCGGGATGCCCGCTTGAGCTCGTCCAGTTCCGGGGAGAACCCCTCTCGTATGACGTTTCCCTCACCCACGTTCCCTGATGGTTCGGCGGCCAGGGACTGGTCCAAGAGGGCTGCCACCTCGGACAGGGGGATCAGGCGGCTGGCCAGCCACGCCGTGGGGCCTCCTGAATCATTGGCACGCGGCCCGGAGTCTGGGCCAGGCTCTTCGGTGGGAGCCATCAACTGGTCGGCTAGTTGCGGGACAATCTCCAGGCCCTGTTGCAAGGCCTTGAGGTCGCGAGGGACGGCCGTCCCGCCATTGACGCGGCCCATGATGCGTTCCATATCAGGAATGCGGGACAGCAATTGGATGACTGCCCCGCGCCGGAAGCCGTCCTGGAAGAAATAGTCCACGGCGTCCAGGCGCTGTTGCAGGCCTGCGATGTCGAGCAGGGGGCGGCCTAGCCACTCGCGCAGCAGGCGGCCTCCCATGGGGGTCTTGGTCAGGTCGAGGCAGGACAGCAGGGAGAATTGCTTGTCTCCCGAGCGCCCCCCTTGGAAAAGTTCCAGGTTGCGGCGCGTCTGGCTGTCCAGAGCCATGTAGTTGCCGGTCGAGTAGACGGCCAGGGGGGCTAGTTGGGGCTTGCCGGTCTTCTGGGTTGCATCGAGGAAGTTTACAATGGCCCCAGCGGCCCGCACCGCCACAGGCAGGTCCTGGCAGCCGAAGGACTCGAGAGACAGAATGCCGTAGTGGTCCAGCAAGGCCTGACCGGCGTCCTGCAGGTCGAATGATGCAGGGTCGAGGTCTGTGATACGGCGGGCAACTGGGGAACCGTTTTCGCGGTCGCCAGCCCAAAATGGGCGGTTCTCTGAACGGGGGAACAAGATTTCAGCGGGAGCGATGCGCTCCAGCTCAGGGACCAGTTGGGCCGGCTCTAATTGGGTGGCGGCGAACTGGCCGGTGGTGATATCGACGTAGGCCAGGCCGGCGGAATCGCCGTCCTCCACCACCGAAGCCAGGTAGTTGTTGGCCCCCTGGTCGAGCAATTCCGATTCCAGGACCGTACCGGGAGTCACCACGCGGACAACGTCGCGCTCGACCAGCCCCTTGGAGGCGGCAGCCTCGGTCAACTGCTCGCAAATGGCCACCTGGTAACCCTTTTTGATGAGGCGGGCGAGGTAGGAGTCCAGGGAATGAGCAGGGACGCCGGCCATGGGCACCCGAAGGTTTTTGCCCATGCTGCGGGAGGTGAGGGTTATCTCCAGTTCTCGGGAGGCTGTCTTGGCGTCGTCGTCGAAGGTCTCATAGAAATCGCCCAGCCGGAAGAGGACGATGGCGTCGGGGTATGCGTGTTTGATCTTGAGATACTGGCGGCGAATCGGCGTCAAGGCCCACCTGACCGTTAGCGGACTACACCAGCGATTCTAACCCACGGGTCAACGAGTCGGGAGGGGCCGGACGTCAGCGGCGGATATGGGGGGGCCGGGACATCGCGATGCGCTCCGCCATGGAAGCCTCAGCAAAACCAATGCTGCCGGAGGGTTATTCCTTCCAGAAGCGCTCTTCTTTGAATTTCCAGCCCTGGGGGACGACCTTGGCCTTGACGGCTTCGATCATTCCCGGGTGTCCGCAGGCGTAAATGAGGGTGTCGTCCTGGGGCAGATCGAACCGCTCCAGGTATTCCTCGAAGATGTCGTTTACCCTGCCGCCAGCGCCCTTCCACCCGGAGTTGCGATCTTCTTTGGGGCGACTGACGGTGGGGACGAAGGTCACTAGATCCGGATACTGGTCGGCCAGCCCGGCCAGCTCGTCGTCGTAGGTCAATTCGTCGTAATAGCTGGCGCCCTCCAAAACGTAGAACTTATGGCCGGGCGCACCAAGCTCGATGCAACTGCGGACCATGCTGACCGAGGGAGCAACGCCGGTGACGGTGGAGACCATGAAGTGATGATGGACCCTCTGGTCCATGGTGAAGAGGCCCTTGGCCCTTGGGCGAAGGGACATGGCATCCCCCACTTCCATTCGCCACATGAGGGGGGTCAACTCCCCTTCCGGGACCAACTCGACGAAAATCTCCAGGCACGGTTCGTGGGGTGCGGACACGATGGAATAGGCCCGCTCGATGCCGTCCAACCCAAGGGTGCAGTATTGGCCGGCCTTGAAGTTGAAAAGCTCCTCTTCCGGTTCCAACTTGATGACCATCAGGTCTTCGGTAACGTCGACGCGCTCCACCAGCTTGCAGGTTGGAAAACCGGGGTTGGGCTGGGGTCTTGGGGCCTTCAATTTGGCAGTGGACGTTTCTTTCGCCATGTGACTCTCCAGTTGGGCTAACGAAGCCGGCGGTTTGCCGGGTGCAAGATGGGGGCCATCGACAGCTAATCTAGGGCCGTGTGGAAGCGCTTTTGGATATTTTGGCTGGAAGCACGTCGAGACCCGGAACTTTAGAGGCTGGCTCCACATCCTCACTGGCCGCCATATCCAGCGCAAGCTGACCAAAAAGCCCGGTGCTGGCGATGACGCCCCGGGGCACCGTGCTCAGCAACCTGGCCTTGCCGGACAGGCGTAGCCCAGCCGTCTCCAGGTCCACCTGGTCTCCTTCATAGATGTCCTGAGCGGCGGCATCCTGGGGATTCATTTCCAGCCAGTTCTCCCTCACGATGCTGTTTCGTTTTCCCTTGATTACTTCCATGGGCCTGTCGTGCTGCAACAGCACCCGTCCGGGGACGTACCAGTAGGGGTGCTCTGCGTCTGATGATGGCTGCGCGACGCGGAACTGCGGGGTTTCAATTTCGGCCGTCCCCGAGGGGAACCGGTCCGAGTACATGGTGGGAACTCCGGCGGGGCTATCGTCGTCGCACGGCCACTGAAGTCCCGGATGTTCGCGGCCGGAGTACAGCACTTGGGTGGGCTGGGGACTCTCAAGGTTGGTGCGGAACAACATCCGGCCCGGTTCATCCAGTCCTTGGTACGACACGCCGGCGTAAATGGGCGTAACCTGGGCGATCTCGCGCATTACCTCGGCGGGGACGGCGTAGCCCAGACCGCCGGCGCCCATGAGGCGGGCCAACTGGCAGAACACCCAACTTTCCGGTTGGCGTTCACCGCCGTCAACTCGCAACACCCGCTGCAGACGCTGGATGCGGCGTTCCAGGCTGGTGAAAGTGCCTTCTTTCTCGGCAAATGTCGCCCTGGGGAGAACTACGGAGGCCCGTTGAGCGGCGGGGCCCAGGAAGGTATCCATCACCACCAGGAAGTCAAGGTTGTCCAATGCGGCCAGACCGTCTCCAAGCTTGCCGCTCTCCAGGTTGGCGCCGTCGCCGACGATGAGCATCGCCTTGACACTTCCGCTCTGCGCGGCCTCCACGGCGTCCGCGGCTCCCAAACCGGGAGCGGATGGCACGGCACATCCCCAGGCGGTCTCCAGGCGGCCCCGGGCGTCATCGTCGCTAACCAGGGAATAGCCGGGCAGGCGGTCGGGCAGGCAGCCCATGTCCCAGGCGCCCTGCTCGTTGGCTCCGCGGCGCATTGGGTATAGACCGGAGCCGGGCTTGCCGACGTTGCCGGTGAGCAGGGCCAGGCCGACAAGGCTGCGGACGCAGTCGCGCTGAAGCTCGTCCGGGATATTGTCTAGAGCGTAAACAATGGCGGAAGATGCGGCCGCGCCGTAGAGGCGGGCAGCCTCTGCCATGTCCTCCAGAGAGACACCGGTAACCCGGGAGACCTCATCCAGGTCCAAGCCGTGGAGCACATAGCGCAGGGTGGCCGGACTTTCGCAGTTCTTGTCCAACCACTCGGTCTGCTCCAAGCCCTGGTCTATCAGGGACCGCAGGATGCCGCCCAGCAGCATTAGCTCAGTTCCCGGTGCGGGACGCAGCCACAGGCGGGCGTACCGGGTCAATTCGACCTCTCTTGGGTCGATGACCACCAAGTCGGTGTTCTTGCGGGAAGCTTTCTTGATGGGGACTCCTACGACGTTCTGCTCCTCGGTAACGTTGCTATTGAACACCAGGATGCAGCCGGACTGTTCCAAGTCCCACACGGAGTTGGTGGCGGCCGGATATCCCAGGGAGCGTTCCAGGCCCAAGACCAACTCAGGTTGGGTGTTGGAGGTCTGGTCTATGTTGTTGGACTGCATCACCACCCGGGCGAATTTCTGGGCCAGGTAGTGGTCTTCATTGGTCCCGTTGGGGGAGACGAGAAGGGCGAAGGAGCGCCCTTTGAAATCCTCAAGGCTGGTGGCAACCAGTTCCAAGGCCTCGTCCCAGGTGGCCTCACAAAGTTGGCCTTCGCGCCGGACTAGCGGGCTCCTGAGCCGGCTGCGGTTATTGACGAATTCCAAGCCGAACTTTCCCTTGTAACAGGCTTGGCCGCGGTTGGCGGGGGAGTTAAGTTCCGGGATTGATCGGATGAACTGACCGGCTGCGTTGAGCTCCAGGTTCAGTTGGCAACCGACTGGGCAGTGGGGGCAGATGGTGCGTTGGGAACTGGCGGCTTTCTCCCACTTGTGGTCACTCTCCACCAAGGCGCCGACGGGGCAGACGTCGATACAGGACCCGCAGAATTCGCAGCCAGACTCCAGCAGAGAGGTGCCGAAGGACGTGCCCACCAGGGCAATGCCGCTGCGCTGGGTGAAGCCAATGGCGTCGTCGCCGCGCAGCTCCTCGCAAGCACGGACGCACCGACCACAGACGATGCAGAGGTTGTAGTCCCGGTCATAAAAGGGGTCGCCCAACTCGAGGGGGATGTTGCGGTACTTGTATTCAAGGGGCGACTCCAGGTCGACGCCCAGGTAGCGTACCGTGTCTTTCAACTCGCACCGCTCGTTTTTGGGGCAGGTGACGCAGCGGTCGTTGACGGAGACGTGGCGTAGGCACACGTTGGTGGGGCCGCAAATGTCGATGCGGTGGCAGGTAAGGCAGCCGTTGGGATGCTCGGCAACCAGCATGTCCATGACGGATCTCCGCAAGTCTTGGACATCGCCTGCATCGTTGCGGATTTTCATGCCGTCCTGCACGGGCAGGGCGCAGGCCGCCGGATAGCCGCGGCCGCCCTCGACGCCCACGACGCACATCCGGCAGGCGGCAAAGGGCTTCATGCCGGGGTGGTAACAGAGGTAAGGGATGTAGATGCCCGCGTCGATGGCGGCTTCCAGCACCATCTTGCCGGGGGTGGTCTTGACCTCTATGCCATCGAAGCTGATGCTGATTTCATCGGCCATATAAGAGAACTACCTCCGCGTCTGCCGGGGAGAATAACGGGGCTCCAGGCAACGGCCGGTGGGGCAGGTCCGGTCTATGATGTGGGCCCGGAACTCGTCGCCGAAGTGCCGCAGGGCTGAGGCCACCGGGTTGAATCCAAGTTGTCCGTGCCCGCACAGGGAACCGGACTGCATGTCCTGGCCGACGCGGCGCATCAGGTCCAGGTCCTGGGGGATGCCCTCCATGCGGCAGATTCGCTCCAGGACTTCCAGCAGGTGGCTCATGCCCATGCGGCAGGGGAAACACTTGCCGCATGATTCGTACTGGCAAAAGGCGATCAGAGCCCGGGTCAAGTCTACCACGCAGGTGTCCTCGTCGGCGGCGATGATGCCCCCAGATCCCAGGATGGCGCCCGCCTCCCGCAGCACCTCGAAATCCAGGATTATGTCAACGCTGTCGGCGTGGAGCACGCCGCCCAGGGGACCGCCAGTCTGCACCAGCTTCAGGTCCTTGCCGCCGGGGACTCCCCCGGCTGCCCGGTACAGGACGTCTTTCAGGTTGACACCCAGTGGGACCTCGATCATTCCGGTGTATTTGAGAGCGCCGGAGAGGCAGAGGATGGCGGTGCCCTTGCTCTGCTCGTGGCCAATGCCGGAGAACCACTCGGCGCCGTTGGCGACTATCTCGGGCACGTAGGCCAGGGTCTTGACGTTGTTGATGTTGGATGGCTTGCCGAAGAGCCCAACCTGGGCGGGGAAGGGAGGCCGGTACCTGGGCATAGCCCGGTGGCCCTCGATGGACTCCATCAGGCCGCTTTCCTCGCCGGCCACGTAGGAATCGCCGGTGAGGGCAACCTCAATGTCAAAGTCAAAACCCGAACCCAGTATGTCGCGGCCCAGCAGTCCCATTTCCTGCGCCTGACGCACGGCGGCGCGGGTCTTGTCTATGGGGCCGTCGTGGCCGTGGCGAATGAACACATAGCCGTACGTGGCGCCGGTAGCGTAACCGGCCAGTATCATTCCCTCTATCAAGGTGTGGGGGTCGCTCTCAAGAATGCCCTTGTCGTTGTAAGCGCCTGGGTCGCCCTCCTCGCAGTTGCACAGGATGTACTTGACTGGGGCATTGGAACCGGCCAGGAACCTCCACTTGGTGCCGGTGGAGAAGGCTGCGCCGCCCCGCCCGCGCAGGCCCGAGTCGGCAACCTGAGCCAGGGCCTCTTCGGGGGTCATCTGGGTGAGGGCCTGGTGCAGGGCCCGGTAACCGCCGGTGGCGATGTACTGGTGGATGTCTAAAGGGTCAATGTTACCGGCATTGCGGAGGGCGATACGGGTCTCCATGGCCCTCATTGGGTGGTCGTTTAGGTCTCTTATGGACGATGCGGCGCCATTGGCAAGGCCGTCCCCGTCTCCCAGGTATCCCAAGGCCAGGTCTGCGTCGGGGGAACCGCCGGCGAGGTGGTTGGCAGCGATCTGACGGGCAGTCTGCGGATTAACGTTTGCGTAGAAGACTCTGGGACCGTCGGGGAACTGGACGTCTACCAGAGGCTCGGCGAAGCACAATCCCAAGCAGCCCACCCGGCTGACGCTGGCGTCGATGTTGTTTTCATGCAGGGCGTCGGTCAGGGCCTCGAAAACTGCGTCGGCCCCGGCGGCCTGGCCGCACATGGCTGAACCGATACGCACCCAAGGGCGGTCCCCGGCGTTGAGGGCCTCCCAACGGGTATCCGCCTCCTGCTGAAGTTCCTGGAAACTGGTTGCCATTAGATGCCCGTCCTCGAGTTCATCGAAGGGTGGGCGGGGATGCCGCCGAAGCACAAATGCGGAGCGTTAGGGTACATGCCGCCCCGACTAGGGGTTGTGCTCCCCAGCGGACGAGGTCTTGTCCAGAAGTTGGACAACGCGGGTTCGGGCATCTAAGGGAGTAGTTCGGCCGATGAGGTGATGATCGACGGAAATCACAGGGGCTTGGGCGCAAGCGCCGAGGCAGGTATTGAGCCTGACGCTAACCTTGCCGTCGGACGTGTCTCCCTCTTCCTGCAACCCAGCGGCGTCCAAGACGGCCTGTATAACCTCGCGGGCGCCGGTAAGGTGACAAGAAGCACCCCAGCACACCTCCATCCGGTGCAGGCAGGGCGGTTCGAAGCGGAAGTTGGGGTAGAAAGAGGCTACGGCCCAAACGTCATTGACTGTGACGCCGGTGAAGTCGGCCACCTCGTCCACGGCTTCTTTGGGGATGTAGCCCAGTTCATCCTCTACCGCAAGGAGCGAGGATAAGATAGTCTGCGTCGGTTGGGCTTGACCTCGAACGGCCTTGGAAATGCGTTGTTTCAGCCCATCCATGCGCCGGGTTTGATCCTCTTATCCCCTTAGCCCTCTTTGCCGCCGTCGGCGCCCAACAGTATGCTTTCAACGTGCGGCGCTATGGTGGATGCCATGTCTTTGCATTCCTGGTCAGTCAGACTGGACAAGGGGTGCTGGGCGACGACAAAGTCGAACCCGGGGACGCCCATCATCCGTGTCATGGCGTTGGCGGTGTTGAGGAACACGTGGGTGATGATGGACGCGGTGGGGACACCGAGCCGCTCCATTTCAATTCCGTCGTGCACACTGCACGAACTGCAGGAGCCTCAATCACCCACCCCGGTGATCAAGACGTCGACCTGTTCCAGGGCCTCTTGTACTACCTCGGGCTTGGGAGGCAGGGAGGCGTGGTGCTTGCTGAGATAGACCACGTCCCGCAGGCTGTGCTTCTCTTTGAGCAGAGACCCAAGCTCGCGGAGCACCTTGTCGGAGTTGACCTTGCGGTTCTCCATGAGCCCAAGAGTCTTCCCGGCAAGACTCTCCGGCCGGGGGGAGAGGCGGAAGGGACCGGGCTCCAGCTTGGCCCCCTGGGGATCGACCAGCCGCATGTTTCGCACCGCTACAGTCTCGACCATATCGGCCCTCCCGTGCGCACTTTCAATGGTTTCGGGCGTTGCTTCTATGATACACGGCGGCAACAGTTTTGCAAGCTATGAAAGGGCGGACAAATTGGGCGAGGCGACGGCGTTCACAGCCGCGAAACTTCCACTTTGCGGGTGCGGACCTTGTAGTGGACCGTGTCGATGATTGCGCTGTACCGGCCGCCGGTGCCGCCGGCCATAAGCACCAGGATGTCATCGGGGTCATCGGCGCAACGGCGGACGTCCTGCTGCGCGCCGGGGTCGAGGGGACCTTTGGCCACTCCGAGGCGGACCAACTCGCTCAATGGACGGGTTGCGTGGGCCATGAGGTATTCCTGGATGTTCCGGCGGCTCCATCCGTCCTGTTGCAGGGTCAGGGCATGCTCCGGGCCTATCACTATGACCCATTGGGCGGGAAAGCGGTAGACCATGCAGGCCGACTTGAGGGTATCGGCCAACGCCGCCAGGATGCTCTCCCCAGTCTGACCAAAGGAATTTTGGACGGTGACGGGGTTGTAGGCTACAGCGACGGTTACGCAGTTGTCGCCTGGCTGAAAGCCGCGGCTGACGTGCAGCGGCTCCCACGGGGAGTCCTCCTCGTTCTCGGCGATGCAGAGGGCGAATTTGCTGGGGTTGCCCAGGGTGCCGCGATCCAAGATCCCCGGGCGGGCGTCGAAGCCGTTCATGAGGCATAGGCGCACGGCACGGCCCAGGCTGGCGTTGGCGCGGTTTCCGGGGCCAAATACGCCGTCTTTGAAGTTGGCGCTAATCTGGTGGCGTATGGGGCCGTTGAGGATCATCAGAACGGATGGGGAACTGGTTGAGGATGCCGCCATGTTTACAAAGTTCTTTTCCTCCTCCAGGGTCCTCAGGGCGGTGACCAGGACTGGGAAGTATTCCGGCAGGCATCCGGCCATGACGGCGTTGGCGGCCGCGCTTTCTGAAGTGATGACCCTGCGGCGCATCTCGAAAGACAGAAGGTCTTCCTCGCCGGTCATGCCGACGTGGTCCAACATCTCGCGCACTTTATAGTCGGCGGGCGGTACCACTGGCAGGCCGTCGGTCCAGCCCATACGGTAGCACTCCTCAATGGCCTCTATGGTGTCGCTGGTTTCCCCCAATGGAGAGCGTTGGGGTTCTGAGACCATGGCCGAACCTCCTCTATTTTGCCGGTGGCGACTGGCGCCGGTGGACTAGCTCGAAATCGCCAGGAGGGGCGGATAAGAAGCCGGCCACCTGGGAGCGGGGTAAATCAGGTTTGTTGGCCGGTCTCGGTCACGAGACCTGCCAGTAGCGCCTGCCTTCCAGGCGGACTACCTTGCCAATGTTTTCCATGGGATGAAAGTGTCCGGCCGCCACCGCGTAGCCTTCTTTCTCGGCGCGGTCCAATAGGGCCGCGCGGCTTTTGCGGCTGGCGTCTTTGTCAACGTCCACGGCGGCGGTCCACCCAGGCTGGGAGACTTGCGCTTTGTTGTGAAGGACGTCGCCGACGATCATGGCCTTCTGTCCTTGGGAACTAATCAGGACGACCTGGTGCCCCGGCGTATGGCCTGGAGTGGGCAGGGTGACGACTTCATCGGTAATTTTGTACTCGCCCTCGATGAGGTCTATTTTGCCGACGTCGAACAGCGGCTTGACCTGGGTCTCTATATACGGGCTGTCGGCCAGCACCTCTGGCTGAATAAAGTGCTCCCAATCGAGCCTGGGCGCCAAATACCGGGCGTTGGGAAAGGTAGGGTCTGCGCTGCCTGCGGAGTAGTCCACGTTCCAGCCGACATGATCGAAGTGCAGGTGGGTGTGGACAACGACGTCGACTTCGCCGGCGGGGGATGAGTTGGATACAACTGGCCGGTCTTCAGGCATCAGGGCGGACGCAAGCTCGTTGTTGAGGTTGCCTGTGCGGTTGCCGCGGGTAGGATGAGGCCCGGGACCAACGCCCGTGTCCACGAGGATCGTGCACCCTTGGGAACGCACCACCCAGGCGCCGTAGTAAAGTTGTAGTCGGCCCTGCTCCAAAGCGTCCTGGTGAGGCGACCAGTCGTCTGGAGAGACATCCGGGAACATCAAAGCAGGATCGCGGGGAGGCGGCACCATATCCAAGACAGCGATGACCTCGGCGTTGCCCACTGTCAGCCAGTTAGCCATGCCGCCTCCTGTTCAACCGTCGGGGCGCTGGAGTTGCTGGATGAGACCTCAGTACTGGAGTAGAGAAAAGACGTCGTAGTTTTCCAGACGTCGGCGGCCTTCAAGGTCAAGCAGTTCGATGACTACTCCGATATCCTGAATCTTCCCGCCGGCCATCTCCACCAGTTTGGCTGACGCTTCCAGAGTCCCGCCGGTAGCCAGCAAGTCGTCCAGCAAGAGGACCCTCTGACCCGGGGCAACGGCGTCGACATGAATCTCCATGGCGGCTTTGCCGTACTCGAGGGTGTATTCTGCCCGGTGAGTAGACGATGGAAGCTTGCCTTCCTTGCGTGCGGGCACTATCGGTATCCCCATCTCGTAGGCCAGGGGAGCTCCAAAGACAAAGCCGCGGGACTCCACGGCGACGATGGCGTCTATACTGCTTTGGCGGTAACGGTCGGCAAACAGGCCGATGACCTTCCTGAAAGCATCCACGTCTTGGAGCAGCGGGGTGATGTCGCGGAAGAGGATGCCGGGCTCAGGGAAGTCGGGAACAACTCGAATGTAAGGCTTGAGGTCCATCCAATCATTTCCCCTATGTGCAGCGTTGCCGAACCAAGACATGGGAGGAGCGGCCCGTAGGCTCGGCGCGCCGGGAGGAGTTTAGGATATAAGGTTAGAGGCGTCAAGCGGATGACCGCAGGCGTAGCAACGATTGACTTTTATACGCGGGTTGCATATAATAGCCGCGTTTTAACTGTCCCGGCTGAAATGGCCCCGGTATCAGGGGCTATTTTTAGTGCGCGCGCCTCCACGCCTGGTATATGCCCCTGTGGCGCAATGGAAGCGCAGTCGACTTGTAATCGACAGGTTAGGGGTTCGAATCCCCTCTGGGGCTCCAACTAGAACTCAAGATGCACCACGCAGGCTGCAAGCCCAGGCCTGCCGGAAGCGGAGGAATATTAGAAAACTTGGAGGGGTGGGTGAGTGGTTAAAGCCACCAGACTGTAAATCTGGCGTCCGGAAGGGCTTCGTAGGTTCGAATCCTACCCCCTCCACCATGTATAATAACCAAATCAACATCAATAGATGGATTGGGATTAACCCCGCCTGAGGGGCCCCGCCCAGCCAGCCCAGATAGCTCAGCGGTAGAGCACGTTCTTGGTAAGAACGGGGTCGGCGGTTCAATCCCGCCTCTGGGCTCCAAATAATTCACTGCAACAACATCAAAGGGCAACAACATCAAAGGAGCGATACCTAAATGGCCAAACAGCGATTCGACAGGTCGAAACCCCACGTCAACGTGGGAACCATCGGTCACGTGGACCACGGCAAGACCACTCTCACCGCAGCCATCACCAAAGTAATGGCCGAGAGGGGCATGGCCAATTACCGTGACATGGACAGCATTGACAACGCGCCCGAGGAAAAGGCTCGCGGCGTTACTATCGCCATTGCCCACGTGGAGTACGAGACGGAAAACCGTCACTACGCCCACGTAGACTGCCCCGGACACGCTGACTACATCAAGAACATGATTACCGGCGCGGCCCAGATGGACGGCGCCATTCTTGTGGTAAGCGCGCCCGACGGTCCGATGCCCCAGACCAGGGAGCACATACTTCTGGCCCGGCAGGTCGAAGTCCCGCGAATCCTGGTGGCCCTGAACAAAGTGGACATGATGGACGACGAGGAGCTTCTGGAGCTGGTTGAGTTGGAAGTGAGGGAACTTCTCAACCGGTACGAGTTCCCCGGCGACGACACTCCCATCATCCGCGTGAGCGGACTGAAGGCGCTGGAGGGCGACCCGGAAGCGGAGGCCGGCGTGGCCAAGTTGGTCGAAGCCATGGACGAGTACATTCCGGTGCCGACGCGGGTCGTCGACCGGCCGTTCCTGATGCCCATTGAAGACGTATTCGGCATCAAGGGCCGCGGGACCGTGGTTACAGGACGCGTTGAACGCGGCCAGCTGAAGCAGGGAGAACCGGTGGAAATCATACGCTTCGGCGACGTGCGAGAAACCGTGGCCACCGGCCTGGAGATGTTCCACAAGCTGTTGGACTCCACCGAGGCCGGGGACGCTGTGGGAGTACTGCTCCGGGGAGTCGACCGAGACGAAGTGGAGCGGGGCCAAGTCCTGGTGAAGCCCGGCTCGATGAAGCCCTACACCAGCGCCGAGGCTGAGGTTTATGTGCTGAGCCGGGAAGAGGGCGGTCGCCACACTCCGTTCTTCCCCGGATACAAGCCCCAGTTCTACATCCGGACCAGCGACATCACCGGAGAGATCCAGTTGCCCGACGGGGTGGAGATGGTGATGCCCGGGGACAACACCCAAATGACCATCAAGCTGATTACACCCGTAGCCATCGAGGAAGGGTTGCGTTTCGCCATTCGCGAGGGCGGCCGGACCGTGGGCGCCGGGGTAATCACCAAGCTGCTGGACTAGGAAATGGCCAAGAAGTCGGGAGACGTAAGGCAGACCATCACCATGCAATGCGGCAGCTGCCGGGAGCGGAACTACACGTCCACCAAGAGCCGCCGGAACGACCCGCAGCGGTTGGAACTGCGGAAGTACTGCTCGCGTTGCCGCAATCACACAGCGCACAGAGAGGTTAGGTAGACCGCATGGCCAGAGCGCCGGCAGGAGCGGCCCGGATGATTTCCCCGGGAACCGGAGGAAGGGCGCGGCCCATCCAATTCCTGCAGGAAACGGTCTCGGAACTGCGGAAGTCCACCTGGCCCAGCAGGGAGGAGACTTCCAGGCTGACGGCGATAGTCATTGCGCTGGCTTTAGCCGCGGGATTCTTTCTGGGGGGCTTGGACAGGATATTCGGCGAGACCTTCACCAGGTACGTCCTATAACCGGGCGGCAAGGTGAGACTGCTACGCCGGCCACATCAGTAGGCAGCCGGAGGACCCTCAAGAATAGGACACGTCATGACGACGATTGACGGACAAGAAGTAAGAGGCCCTGAAGAGCCCCGTTGGTACATAGTTCACACCTACTCCGGCCAGGAGGACGTGGTCGAGAAGAACCTGAACCTGCGCATCCAGAGCCTGGACATGCAGGACCGGATACTGCAGGTATTGGTGCCCACCGAAGAAGAGGTGGTGTTCAAAGAAGGGCAGCGCAAGTCGGAGCGTCGGAAGCTGTTTCCGGGGTATATCCTGGTGCAGATGTCCATGGACGACGAGAGTTGGTATGCGGTGCGGAACACGCCGGGGGTCACCGGATTCGTTTCAAGTGAAGACGAGTCGGACAAGCGACCCAAACCGGTGCCATTGGAAGAGAAGCAGATCGAGGATATCCTCAAGCAGATGGAGTCGGGCGCGACCCGGGTCAAGATAGGGCTGGAGCGCGGCGAAACGGTGCGAATCACCGAAGGGCCGTTCGTGGACTTCATCGGCGGCATCGGCGACATCGACGAAGGCAAAGGCAAGGTCCGGGTGCTGGTGTCTTTCTTCGGCAGGGAGACGCCGGTGGAGTTGGACTTTCTGCAGGTGGAACGGATCTAGGAGCCGGCATTGGCGAAGAAAGTACGGGCAATCATCAAGCTGCAACTGGAAGCCGGGAAGGCGACCCCCGCGCCGCCAGTCGGTCCCGCCTTGGGCCAGCACGGTGTCAACATCATGGGGTTCGTCAAGGAGTATAATTCCAGGACAGCCAACCAGAGCGGGACAATAGTGCCGGTGCATTTGACGGTCTACGAAGACAGGTCATTCACCTTCGTCACCCGGACCCCGCCGGCATCGGAGCTTTTGAGGAAGGCCCTGGACATAGAAAAGGGCGCCTCCGACCACCGGCAGGGGCACGTGGGGACCATCAGCCGGGGGGCCTTGAAAGAAATCGCCGAGACAAAGCTGGCTGACTTGAACGCCGCGTCGGTAGAAGGGGCGATGGCAATCATAGAGGGCACTGCCCGCAGCATGGGAATCCAGGTGGCAGAGGAATAGAGTCCCATATAGGGCCGGGGACAGCGAGGGCAAAGCGCATAATATGGTAAAGCACAGCCGCCGATTCAGCGCCATAGCGGAACGAGTAGCGGAAGACCGCCTCTATCCGCCGCAGGAGGCGTTGGGACTGGTCAAGGAACTGGCCAACGCCAAGTTCGACGAAACAGTGGAGGTCCACATCGGCACCAACGCCGACCCGCGCCATGCCGACCAGATGGTCCGCGGCGTGACGGTGCTCCCCCACGGATTGGGCAAGCAGATACGGGTACTGGTGTTCGCCGGGGCCGACGCCGCCGACACTGCCCGGCAGGCTGGAGCCGACTACGTCGGGGAAGACGACCTGATCGAGCAGATAGAAGGCGGCTGGATGGAATTCGAAGTCGGGCTGGCCGTTCCCCAAGTCATGCCGAAAATCGGTCGGCTGGGTAGGATATTGGGCCGTAGCGGGCTGATGCCCAATCCCAGGTCTGGGACCATGGTCCAACCGCAAGACTTGCCCAGGGCTATCCAGGAGGCGAAAGCGGGGCGGGTGGAATACCGCACCGACCGCACCGCCATTATCCATAGCCGGGTGGGCAAGGTGAGCTTTACTGTCGAGCAATTGACGGACAACCTGGCTACGCTGACCCAAGCGATAGTCAGGGACAAGCCGTCGGCGGTTAAAGGGTCGTTCTTGAGGTCGGCCTACTTGACCTCTTCGATGGGGCCGGGAGTTCCATTGGACCTGGCCATGCTTCAGGCATTGGAGGCGCCCTAGAAGACAAAGACGGGTCTATACCCAGAATAATTTAACGCCAAAGACCGTAGGTCCCCGCAGGGATGCAGGGTTAAGGGCCGAAGGGCCGCCAGCGCAGGCGCACCGATTCCAAAATGGAATCTCGTCGTCCCTGCGCATTGGTCTTGGCGCAGGGATTTTTTGTTAGCAGGACGGACGTATGCCAACCCAAGAAAAAATAGACAGAGTTAACGCCCTGAAGGAAAAACTGGAGCAGTGCACCATCGCATTGACGGCCAATTACACCGGCATTGGGGTCAACGAGATGGTTGACTTGCGACGTAGGATGCGGGCGGCCGACGTAGAGTTTACCGTGGTCAAGAATACTCTCATGTACCTTGCTGCAGATGCGGCGCAACGCCCGCAGGTGAAGGACATAGTACAAGGACCGACGGTGGTGGCTTTCGGCTACGGCGACCCAGCCGAGGTGGCAAAGGCGGTGTCGGAATACAGCCGGGCTACCCGGTCGACGCTGGCCGTTCAGGGCGCAGCCTTGCAGGACGGCATGGTGTTGCCGCCTGACCAGGTAAACCGGTTGGCCACGCTGCCCAGCAAGACGCAGCTGGTGGCCACCCTGATGGGGCAGCTTCAGGCGCCGGTACAGAGGCTGGTCAATGTCCTAAATGGACCGTTACAGAACCTCGATTCGTTGCTTCAAGCGCGAATCAGGCAGTTGGAGGCCGCCGAGTCGGGCGGTTAACTTGAGAACAAATAAGCGTAATAGGGAGGATCCATGGCAATGACAAAGGACGAGTTTTTGGAAGCAATCAAAGGAATGAACGTGCTGGAGTTGTCGGACCTGGTGAAGGCGCTGGAAGAGGAGTTCGGCATCACCGCGGCGGCGCCCGTAGCGGTGGCGGCAGCGCCCGGCGCGGCAGCGGCGCCTGCGGCGCAGACCGACGGCGCCGGGGCAGCGGAAGAGCAGAGCGAGTTCGAGGTGAGCATCCAGGAAGTTGGGCCCAACAAGATCAATGTGATCAAGGCCGTCCGGGAAGTCACATCGTTGGGCCTGCGAGAAGCCAAGGAACTAGTGGAATCGGCCCCGGTGAAGGTGAAAGAGGGTGTTGCCAAGGATGAGGCCGACGAAACCAAGTCCAAGCTGGAAGAGGCCGGGGCCGTCGTCCAGGTCGCGTAACGGTCCTAGCGCAAGGCTCCCTTGGTCCGGCTCTGGGAAGTCAGGGCTTGCTCCACCGCCAGGCAAGGAATATCAGGAGAAACTATTGAGCCGCCGCAAGGACTTGGAACGGTTCCTACGCCGCAAGCAAGAAAATCCCGGCTACCAGGGATTCAGGGGCGGCGACACGGTTACGGAGAAGGCGCAGCCGACCCTGACGAGCGTGGTGTGTTCGGTGTGCGGGCGAAAACGAAACGTTGCCAGCGAGACTATTCCGGAAGACCCGTCAACCTTCGTGTGCCTAACCTGCCAAGAAGCAGCTTAGCGGAATGGGGGCAGTAGACCGTCCAGGTACTCGTAGGCCCGGTTGAACTGGCTCTCCCGTCCGAACCCGTCCGGCTCACTTTGGAAGGCGACCAGAAAATCGGGCTGGACTCCATCGCTCAGCGGTCTTCCTAACGGAGTGAACCATCGTCTTACGGGTATATAGATTGCCGAACCGTCGTCCAACTCTACGAAGTCGTAGGTCGAGCCAGCCCCGAAAGTCCCAACTCCCACCAGCTTAGCCAGCCCGGCTTCCTGCAACACCGCGGCGACTGCCTCGGCCTCGGCCCTTGTGTCCTCATTCACCAGCACGACCATCGGCATATCGCCCAGGTCAAACCTGTCCAAGTCCTCTCTAATGACCTGCTCACGCCGGTCTCCATTGAGGTCCTCCTGGTATATGAACACTTCTCCCGGCGGCAGGAATTGACCGGCCACGTCGGCGGCGGCATCCTCAGAGCCTCCGGGATTAGACCGCAGGTCAAGAATCAAAGCCAGCATATCGACCCGTCTGAGGTCTTCAATCGCCTCGTAGAGTTGGTCGCCCGTGTTGTCCCGGAAACGGGAGACATACACGTAGCCGATCCCTCCCGGCGTCAACTGGCGGCCTACTGACCGCAGGATAACATTGTCCCGAAATACCTGGACCTCCAATGGCTCCTCCTCACCGAATCGATCCAACAGGAGTTCTACCCTGGTGCCCTCGGGCCCGATCACATCCTGCAGTACTTCCTCCATGCTCCTGCCGGTGGTGGACACGCCTTGCACTTCCAGAAGAGCATCGCCCGCCTCAATACCTGCGCTTTCGGCAGGGCTGTCCTCGAAAGGAAATAGGAGTATCTGGTCGTCCTGGGTAACAACCCTGGCGCCAATGCCGAGATAGGTGCCTTCCAGGCTTTCGCTGAGGGCCTCCCGGGCTACAGGATACCTGTCTACGTCAAGGAATGCGGCGGCAGGGTCATTCAGGCCGTCGATTAGGCCGTCGACGGCGGCTGCAGCCAGGTCTGAGGGATCGACTTCGGGCCAGCGTAGCTGGTGCAGCAGCATAGCTCTCCACAGGTCGCCCAATTCTTGCGGAACCCCGGGCTGGACTTGGCCCCGCATCCGGCCCAATTCCGTAAGGAAGGGGTATGGAGGGGCTTCGGTCAGGGCGAGCATGCGGCGGACGGCGCCGTTGACCAGCGTGTCGGGGTCAAGTTCGTTTCCGCCGACGTAGAAGAGATCTATTTTCTCCCAGACTTCCCAAATCACAGCCGCGGCGTCCTCGGTTGAAGGGGCTTCCGGAGACTGTTCTTGAGTCCCGCAAGCGAGAATCAGCACCGCAGAAAGAAGCGCCAAGGAAAGGTTTAGCTTAAGGAACCTGGTAAGCCGATTTGTCAGCATCATGCACCGGGACTGGTAAATCTTGGCTGGCCGCAACTCAATTGTAGCAGATGTGATTTCAGTTAGGCTTACTCTCAGGTTCGAGCATTGACCACCATCTTTAGTTCCCAGCACTACGGGATCAATACCCAAACAACAAGCGGGCGTCAATGGCCTGAGACGGTCCGGTATCGCGCCGGAGGCGTGGCCTGGGCCTCCGCCCTGGTGTACAATTGGACGAAGCGAATAGGCGTGAATTTGATAGCTAGCGAGGGAAAAGAATGATCCGAGTGACCTTTGCATACCCCCATGAAGAAGGAAAGAAGTTCGATTGGGACTATTTTTCCGGCAAGCACCTCCCACTGGTCCACGAACATCTCGACTCGCTCGGGTTGACCAAGGTAGAGGCAGACAAAGGCATCTCGGGCACCGATCCAAGCTCCAAACCGCCCTTCGAGGCGGTGGTGCACATGACGTTCGGGACAGTTGACGAAGTCCACGAGGCATTCAAGGCTGCGGGCAGGCCAATACTCGGGGACCTGGGCAACTACACCGACATCAAGCCGACGATACAGATAAGCGAAACGGTGGCTTAGCGGCGTAACCGGGCTGCCGGGAAACTGTTGGAACTGAGTCCCTTTGCTAGGTACGGAAGGTCACTTTGCGAAAGGCTTCAGCATATTCATAGGCTTGGTCCACGGCGGCGTCCCGGGCCAGTTGCTTGACCGCAGTTTCTATTTCGGACTTGGAATTTTCGGCGAACCGGCTCCGGTGGGCCAGCAGGGCCTGGAGTTTGGTGTCCATGCAGTCGCCGACATCGACGCAGGTATTCGCAAGTTCGGCCCCCCATAGCAGGACGGTCCCGGTCTTGTGAGGTTCCAGGCCTTCCCGTTCCCAAAGGTCCTGGAAGTGCAGGTGGTCGCGTGCATAGGGGAACACGGCGTCCATAGTAACCTGCCCAGCAATTCGATAGTCGCGGTGCCACGCCAGGTTCTTGCGATAAGGTTCGGGGCAGATTACCACCTGCGGCCGTACTCGACGAATCTGCCTGACTATCTCCTTACGGAAATCGTGGGTATCCTCCAACCCACCATCTGGACGGTGAAGCATCACCAAATCAGTAACGCCGAGGATTCCGGCTGCGCTGTCCTGCTCCGCTTCCCGTAGTTGGGCCAGGTCCCGGTCGTCGGGGTCATTGCTTCCCTTGCCGCCGCCCGTACAGAGCAAGAAATGGACAGATGCACCGAGCTTTATCCACCGGGCTATCGCGCCGCCGCACCAGAACTCTGCGTTCCCCGGATGGGGAATGACTGTCAGCACCCGCTCTGGTGTTTCTTCCATTCCTCGACTACCTCCCCTAAGTGCGGGTTAGCGGCCGCGCCCGGACCTCGCGAGTCTTGCTGTCCCGGCCTGTACACCAGCACCGGCGCGCATTTGCATCCATCTACAAGCAGCGGCAAGCTGGGAACGGTAATATCGGACCCACCGGGCCGCGAGCCGGGGCATATAGTACAAGCAGCTAGTAGCGGAGTCAACTTGGACACGGCAGCGGGCGGGTCCCGGAACAAATGCGTCCTTGTGGCCGGTAGGGGGCTCTGCTACAATCGGTCGGCAGTGTCGCCGACTCGATCCTACCACTAGGCACCGCTAGACTCGCCAGACCTGCTAGGGCCGGCCACCGAGGGGCCAATGTCCCCCGCCGAGGTCGCCCGGTATCCGTGTTCCTCGAGGATTCCCATTGCCGTTCCGCAACTATACCGCCGACTGTCTGCCAGCCCTCTTGGACTTTGTTGAGAACTCCAGCCATTGGGGAAACCAACACATAGAGCTGGGGCGGCGCATCTTCCAAGATAAGCTGGGGCAACCGGGGCTATCGCCCCAGGAGAACTGCCTGCTGCTGGAAGAGAGTGGGAAAATTGAGGGATACGTGCTGGTCTTTCCGGAGCCGCCCATAAGCCGAGCGGTCCTGGAGTTGGAGTCGACGGGCGAGACCCGGGACTTGGAGCTAGTCCGTTGGGGGGTCCGCCGCGCCGAGGACCTGGGGGCCAAGGTAGTGCACCTTTACTTGCCCGAAGGCTCGCCCAAGGCGGAGACACTGAAGAGTGAAGGGTTCACATTGGTGCGCCGGTACTGGAACATGGTGTGCCGGCGGAGGGAATTGCCTGAAGCGGAGATACCGGAAGGCTTCTCGGTTCGGCAGTTACAGCGCGGCGACGTGGAGGCCTTGACTGAGGTCCAGAACGCAGCATTCAAAGGCAGCTGGGGGTTCAGCCCCAACACATTGGAGCAAATCAGGTACCGCACCGGCACGGCGGATACGTCTCCCAAGGGGATTCTGCTCTTGGAGCACGGGGACAAGACAGCCGGGTATTGCTGGACAAATCTAGTCCCGGATGACGGCGACATCCGGGGAGTCATAGGCATGATAGGGCTGTCTCCTGACTACCGCGGCCGCGGGATCAGCAGCGCCATATTGCTGGGCGGCATGAAATATTTGCTGGGCCTAAACCCGGCAGACATCCGGCTGCAGGTGGACGAGAACAACACGCCGGCGATACGGCTATACACTTGGGCGGGGTTCGAGAAGGCCAGGGAACTTCACTGGTTCCAGTTGGAGTTGTCTTGAGCCGTTACTCCCATGCGGGTCAGTAGAGGAGTAGAGAGGACACCTCCCGAGATAACGATTCGCATCGCTTCATCGACGCTAATGTCGGCAAGGGTCACCTCGGCGACTGGAGCAATTACAAGAAAGCCGGAAGAGGGAATCGGGGTGGTTGGGACGTATATTGCCAGCATCTCCGCGCCTTCGACGTCGGTCATGCGGGCGGTGATAAGCCCGATCGATTTTATCCCCGGGCGGGGAAAGTCGATCAAGACCACGCCGCTGTAGCGTTGGTTGTCGGTGTTGGAGAACATTCCCACCGCCGCCCTGGTGGTGCTGTATATGCCCTTGACTACGGGTATGACTTCCATGACGCGATGGGCCAGGTCAATTACCTTGCGGCCCAGCACAAACGCGGCAATGACCCCTGCCAGATAGATAATGATAGCGAGGGCGACCAACCCCAAGCCGGGAATATCGCGGTCCCAGAACACGTGTATGGGGGCCTGCAGGATAGGGTCAAGCAGGTCGAAGAAGAATTTCAAGACCAGCGCGGTGATGGCGATGGGCAGCATCACCAGGATGCCGGCGCCAAGGGTGCGCTCGAAGTGCAGCAGCAGCGCGCCCAGCGGGAAAAGCCGGCTGCGCCGTGGAGGCTGGTCTTGCTGTTTCACCTATCCCCCCGAATCAATGGAGTCGTATACCTGGGATATCGTAGCAGCGACCTGTCCCCAGCCCATGTCCTCGGCCTTGCGCCGGGCCGCCCGGCCCATGCTCTCCCGCAGGCTGGGGCTGGAGACAATAATTTCCAGGGAGTTGGCGAATGCCTCGGGGCAGCGCCATGACTGAAGATATCCCGTGCGCCCGTGTTGAACGACATTGGGCAGGCCGCCAACCCGGGAGGCTACTACAGGGGTGCCGCAGGCCATGGATTCCAGAGCGGTGAGGCCAAAGCTCTCATAGTAGGAAGGCACCACGCACACGTCGGCGGCGTTGTAGTACATGGGCAGGTCGGCCTGGTCGACCATGCCGACAAAATCTATGGCTTCGTCAACGTTGAGGGTCCGGGCAATGGAGCGCAGTCGTTCAATCTGCTCCTGCTCGCCGGGGCCGCCCCCAACCACCAAAAAACGAGTCTTCTCGCAAGTGTCCAAATACGCAGGCAGGCGCATCAGGAGTTCCGCACCCTTCAGGGGCTCCAGGCGGCCCACGTACAGGAACACCCTCTCCCCGTTGAGGCCAAGCCTGCCCCTGGCACTACCTCGGTCCAACGGGCGGAACAGGGACAGGTCAACGCCGCAGGGGGCAAGGAATATGCGCCGCGGGTCAGCTCCGTAGAGGTTGACCATGGCGTCACGCTCGTGACCGCTGAAGGCAATGATGCGCTGGGCCGACGCCATCAGGGAACGTTCCGTCAATTGCCGTTCTTCAGGTTCCGTCTCTCCGGCACGAGACTGCATCTTGACGTGGGCCAAGGTGTGAAAGGTGATGATGTGTGGGATTTCCAGCCGGTTGGCAAACGTTTGCCCCGCGACGCCTGACAGCCAATAGTGGGAATGGACGACGCCGTAATCCATCCGGTGCTCGCGCTGGAAGTCCTCCAGGGCCTGCTGAAAACGGGGAAGGTGACTGGGCAGTGACTCCAGAGGAACGTCGGCGCCGCCGTCCGGGAGATGGATGACGCGAACCTCCGGCGCAACCTGCTCTATGGCGCTTTCGGCCCCGGGATGGCTGCGGGTAAAGACGTCAACGCGCCTGCCCGAATCACCCAAGGCCTGCGCCAGTTCGCGCACATAGACGTTCATGCCGCCCGCCTTGGCTTGGCCCGGGGCAGCGAGGGGGGAGGCGTGGTACGCAATGAATGCGATTGGCTGACGGGTCAAGTCCGCTTCACCGTCATCTGGTAAAGGTTTTGGCGTTGGCCGCCAAGGCGGAGCTTATAGGGTTCCGGGCCCCTTAGGAAGTCAAAGTATCCCAGCCCTTGCTCTATGGCTTGCTTGAGGCAGAGGGCGTTCAGCAAAATCCCCACGCTGTAGTAGGAGAATTCGGGATTGTGTCCACTATTGTATAACAACCGAGAGGATTCATAGTCAAAGCACAAATTCGCGGCTACCTGCTTACCGTCAACTTCAAGGAAGGAGAGCCTGGCGGCCCCTAATTGGGACATCCGTTGGGTGATGCGCTGGAAGAAATCCAACCTCAGGGGCGTCAGGTATTGGTCTTTGTCCGCTCTACTAAGGCGCATGAGGGATATGAATTCGGCGAAATTGCCGGCAATATCCTCAGGAGTGACGAAAGTCTGCCAACTCCAGTCCAGGGAGGAGTCCAAGCGACGGAACTTGCGCCGCAACTCGTGGCGGTCTTTCTTGGACAGCGCGGCCAAGTACTGGTCCCAGCTCTGCGGGAGTTCGATCCCGGAGGTAACGTCCTCTATTTCCACCTGGACGTCGTATCCCCGTTGCCGGGAGACGTCGGGCAGATAGCCCAGTGTGGGGGAAGTTTCCAGCAGTGACGCTAGCTGCAACACATTGCAATTTTGGTCTTCCAGCCGTTGCAATAGGGCATCGAAAAACTCGGGCTCGGATCCTGGGCTGACCAGGAAGTCATTGTAGTCGAAAGTGTCCTGGCTGCCGACGAATGACAAAGTGTCGCCAGAGCGGGAGAGGGACGCTATCGCGGCTACGCCGGTCTCGTCGCGAAGGTAAAAGCCGGCCATACTCGCGCCGTCGCTAAAGGTCTCCCACCACACTTCTTGCCACTGGGGCGTGAGGAAAATGCTGTTTGTGGGCAGGCGGGAGAGGAGAAGTTCCCATTCCGGCTGGATTTCCTGAAACGAGTTGAGCGGGTTAACCCTCAACCCCTACCCCCTTCTCAACAGGGCGAGGACGCCTTCACTCCCGGATGGCCACCTGGAAAAGGAGCCTCGAACAGCGGAGGTGACAACCCGGCTCCCAGGCTTCTGCACGCCCCGCATCGACATACACAGGTGCTCTGCCTCCAGTTCCACCGCGACCCCATCTGGGTGCAGGGCAGCGTAGACGGCATCGGCCACCTGGGCAGTTAACCGTTCTTGCACCTGGGGCCGGCGGGAAGCCGCTTCCAGGGAACGGACAAGTTTGCTGACACCTGCAATCTTCCCGTTAGGGACATAGGCAAGGTGTGCAAGGCCGAAAAACGGGAGGAGGTGGTGCTCGCATACCGAATAGAACGGAACGTCGCTCAGTACGACCGGGTCAGCAGCCTTGGTCTCGAAGACCGTATCGATAGCCTGGCTGGGGTCGATTCCGATTCCAGAAAAGAGGTCCTGGTACATGCGAGCCACCCGTTGGGGTGTCCGCTGTAAACCGTCCCGCGATGTATCCTCTCCAATGGCCCCTAGCAGTTCTGTAACCGCGTGCTCTATGCGTTCTAGTTGAATAACAAACCCCTCGATTATTGGCCGGAAGCCAGGGCCACCGCCTCGACAGCCTCGATGGTCGGTTCGATTTCGGTGGCCTTACCGCCAACGCTGCTGACTGCAAGGTCCGGGTCCTTCAGGCCGTGCCCAGTCAGAATACATACTACCCTTTGACCGGACAGATTCAACCCCCCGCGGACGGCTTTGGTCAGGCCGGCAACGGAAGCAGCAGAGGCAGGCTCACAGAATATTCCCTCCTGGGAGGCGAGAATCCGGTAGGCCTCCAAGATCTCATCATCCGTAACGGCCTCGATGACGCCTCCCGAGGTGTCCCGGGCTTCCTCCGCACGAGTCCAACTCGCCGGATTGCCGATGCGGATGGCTGAGGCGATGGTCTGGGGGTTAGCCACCGGAGCTCCGTTAACTATGGGCGCGGCCCCCTGGGCTTGGAATCCCATCATGCGCGGCAACTGGTTCGCGCGGCCGACGTCATGGTACTCCCTGAAACCTTTCCAATAGGCGGTGATGTTGCCGCCGTTCCCCACCGGGATGAAAAGATAGTCGGGTGCGTCTCCCAGAGTGTCGACCAGTTCAAAAGCGCCTGTCTTTTGTCCCTCCACCCGGTAAGGATTCACCGAGTTGACCAAGGTGACCTGGTGCCTGCGGGTGAATTCACGGGCCAGGTCTTGGGCGATGTCAAAATTGCCGTTGACCATAACGATACGAGCGCCGTAGGCCATGGCCTGGGCCAGCTTGCCCATGGCCACCTCTCCCTTGGGAATGAGCACAAAGGCAGGCAGTCCGCAATATGCGCTGTAAGCGGCGGCTGAAGCGCTGGTGTTGCCGGTTGAGGCGCACATGACGGCCTTGCTGCCCTGCTCCAAGGCCTTGGCCATGGCCAACACCATGCCGCGGTCTTTGAAAGAGCCGGAGGGATTACATCCTTCTAGCTTGAAATAGAGCTCATCGCATCCCAGGTCATTGCCCAACTGGTTAGACTTGACCAGCGGGGTATCACCCTCCCCCAGGGTAATGAGGGGGGTGTCGCCGGTCAGCGGTAGAAGCTCCTTGTAGGTCCGTAGGACTCCCTTTGACATGGTCCTCTGTATGTCGGATCTCAGTTGCCGCCCAACTCCAATGGCGGAAGGTTTGGGAGGGGGCTAACCCTCGATTCTCAGCAGGTTATTGACTCTCTTAACCACCGTCAAGTCGGCAATCTTCAACAGGGCGTCTTGGACAGCGGATTCCTTGGAAGGGTGGGTAATGATGACGAGTTCGGCGGTCTGGGCGGCTTGATCGGCGCCCTTTTGCAAGACCGAGGCTATGCTGATCTGTCCCTGGCCCAGGATATGGGCGATGTGAGCCAAAACTCCGGGTTGGTCCGCCACGTTGACGCGCAGGTAATAGCTTGAGACAAGGTCGTCGATGGGCCTGACAGGCACTGGGGCATCCGGATTTCCCCGTTGAGACCGGCTCGCACTTGGCGCCATCGGATTGTCTAACGACCCCACGCCGCAGGACGAAACTATGCTCCTGCCAATCTCAATCAGGTTGCCAATTACCGCACTGGAGGTCGGTTCTCGGCCCGCGCCCATGCCATGGAGGAGCACCTTCCCGCAAAGGCTGCCTTCCACTTCCACGGCGTTATAGGCCCCGTCTACCTTGGCAAGCATGTGTCCAAAAGGGACCAAGGCAGGATAGACCCTGGCGCAGACCGCGCCGTCTTCCAGGGCAGCGATGGCCAGCGGTTTTATGGCGTAGCCAAGCTCTTCCGCATAGAGGAAGTCCTGGGGTTCCAGACCGGAGATATCCTGCCGATAGACGTCCTCCGGGCTGACGGGCCGGCGGAAGGCGATGGACGCAAGGATGCCGATCTTGTAGGCGGCGTCGAAGCCTTCGACGTCGTTGGTGGGGTCGGCCTCGGCATAACCGAGTTGCTGGGCCTGTCGGAGGGCGTCCGGGAAAGGAGTAGCGTAATTGGCCATTTGGCTGAGGATGTAGTTGGTGGTGCCGTTGATGATGCTACGGATAGACCGAACGTCGTTGGCGGCCAGTTGATTCAGTAAGCAGCCTACTATTGGAATACCGCCGCCAACGCTGGCCTCGAAGAGCAGGTTGACTCTGTTTTGCCGGGCCAAGTCCAGAAGTTCCGAACCGTGCTTGGCCATGACCTCTTTATTGGCCGTGACGACGTGCTTGCCGGACGACAGCGCCTGTTTGAGGAACCCGAGGGCTGGTTCGACGCCCCCCATCACCTCGGCGACCACATGGACTTCAGGGTCTGCGAGAACCTGTTGGGGATCGTCGGTAACCGAGGCGGGTCCCAGGTCGATGTCCCTCCGTTTGGCAAGGTCCCTTACCAAGGCGCTTTTCAGCCGCACGGGATGGCCAACGGCGCGAGCCACGGCGTCACGTCGTTGCAGGCCGGCTGCTACACCACCCCCCACGACGCCCAATCCCAAGAGGCCTACGTTGATTTCCGACGGGATGGCCAAAAGCGATTACCTCTATTCCGGGTCCGTACGCGGCTTGCTGAGCAAGACCTGTTCCGACACCCAATTGTAATACTTAGAGGCGAACCTGATCCTAGCCCAACCTTGATCGAAGCCCTGGGTAAGCCGCTGGTCTTGCCAATCTTCGGCGGCCTGTCGCATCACCTTGGCCCGCATTTTGTCTGACAGCGGCTGCACCTCGGGGCCGGCCAGTACCTTGACAATGTACGTGTCGTCCAATGTCCTCACAGCGCTGCTGATCTCACCTGGCTCCAAGGGAGGCCTGCCGATGGCCGGGTCTCCGTACACCTCCCGGCTGATCTCCGGGAAGGCCTGGCGAGGCAGCCAGCCTACGTAGCCCGATGCATCAGCGTAGCCCGCAGGTTCGCCCACCTCCTGGGCGACTGACGAGAATTCCTCATCGCGCAAGCGGTCAAAGACCTGGAAAATGTCGACCGGCGAGTCAGCGTCCAGCCGTATCCAAGCGACCTCCACCTGTTCCTGGGGGTCTTCAATATTTTCACTTAGATGAATACTGAGCAGGGAGCGGCGAAGGCCTTCAGCCACGATGATGCGGAGATCATTCTCCGCCAGTTCGGTGCGCGTCAAGTAGGCCTGCAGGTTCTCTCGATATTCCTGCTCCAACTGTCCCTGCTCAGTTGCCTGCCCGGCGGGAACCTCAGGATAGAAGCGGCTTCTGATGGCTTGTTCGACTAGCTCGTCCGACACCTCGATCCCCAATTCAGGAGCTTCTTGGCGGAGCAGTTCGGCGTGCATTAGGTTTCGCATGTAGTCAAATGGACGCCGGCTCAGGTCGACTTCTCCGGCAATGGCCTGCTCGACCCGGATACGTTCAACCAGGTCACCCATGGTAAATTCCACGTCGTTTATTCTGCCTGCCCACAATCTTGGAGGCTTGTAGAACTCCTGGTAATAACCGGCGGCCAGCACCCCGACGATGACTAGCACCAGCGCGCCGCCCAGGGCCCAACCCCAGCGTCTATGCCGTCGCTGACGGGCCTCCTCAGGGGTTAATTGTGGAGAATCCGCCTGAGGTTGGCGGCCAGTCCCCGACCGACGTCTATCGGCCCGAGTTGAGCGAGAGGTTGAGGTAGCCCAGAACCTGGGGAAAGGCATCGTTAACCCTTAATACCGTAGCGCCATAAGCTGACGGGGCATTCATTCGAGAAAAGGTGGAACGTTTTGACTATGCGAGTCCACGATGCAAGTTCGATGTTGTTTCCGCTCAGGCCGTTAGCTGCGGACTCCGCCGGCGGCGGGGTGGAAGGCCACGAAAGGCACCAGGGCCAAGTGCCGGGCGCGCTGGATGGCGATGCGCAGCGGCCGTTGGTGCTTGGCGCAGACGCCGGTGCGGCGGCGCGGTTCGATCTTGGCGCGGTCCGAAATGAACCGGCGCAACTGGTCCACGTTCTTGTAGTCGATGTACTTAATGCGGTCTATGCAAAAGGAGCATACCCGCCTGCGGGGGGCGTACCGCCCGCGGGGCCTGCCGCCCATTCGCCCTCCGGGCCTGCCGCCCGGGCCTCTGCCCGGCCCTCCTCGCATCGGTGGTCTGGTCGTCATCTAGTGTAGTCCTCCAGCTAAGCCCTGCTCACTAAAAAGGCAAGTCGTCTATGTCGTCGGCAGGCGGCGTAAATCCCCCGGACCCTGAGTCATCGCCATAAGGCGCTGCATCACCATCCCTGCCCTGGCCTCGGTCCAGGAATCGAACGTCGGTTAGATTGATTTCATTTGAGAAGCGAGTCTGGCCGTCGCGACCTTCGTAGGTCCGGCTGCGCAAGCGGCCTTCCACGTACACTTGGCTTCCCTTGGTCAAATATTGATTGCAGGTTTCGGCCAAGCGTCCCCAGGCGCTGACGTTGAACCATTCGGTCTCTTCCCGCTGTTCACCTGTACTGGTGGTGTACCTGCGGTTGGACGCCACCGAAAAGGACGTGACGCTTTGGCCGGACGGGAGATAACGCATTTCAGGGTCCCGCCCCAGATTGCCTATTACGATAATCTTGTTCAACGTCTTTCCCTCTAGGCCTTTTCGTCCCCGGCGTCTTCAGCCTCAGATGACTCCTCGGCGGCAGCCTCGGGTTCAGGCTCGGCCTCTGCTTCGGGAACTGCCGGCTCTGGCTCGTCTACGGCAGGAGCTTCAGCTTCAGCGTCGTCCGCCGGAGTGTCCGCTACCGCCTCACTCTCCGAAGACTCTTCGGTCGAGTCTACGGGCTGGGATTCCTCCGGCTCTTCGGCGGCCGGGGCCTCGGCATCGTCTGCCGTTGCGGCTGGATCAGCCGCTTCCTCCGGAGCTTCAGCCGCCGGCGCCTCTGCCACCGCAACGGCTGAACCCGTTTCCGCTGAAGGCGCTTGCGCTGCCGCTTCGGCGCCCTCCGCGGGCGGCGCCTGGCCCGCTAGCGCGGGATCTGGGCGGCGCACCCTGGGAGGAGGAGGCTTGGGCTCTTCGCCGGGGGCAAACGTGGTGACTACCAAGGAGCGGAGGACTTGTTCGTCCAGTCGAAGGAAGGTGTTCAGCTCTTTGTTGAACGACTGCTCAGTGCTGAAGCGAGTAAGGTGGTAGTTGCCTTCCAGGAACTGGTACGACCCTTTGCGGATGGGATAAGCCAACCGGCGGGTGCCCCATATTTCCTCGTGGGTAATGTCCCCATTCCGGTTGCTGATAAAGTCTTTAATCCTACCCCAAACGTCTGAAGCCTGGTCCTGGTTGAGAATCGGACTGAGGACTACTACGAGTTCATAATGGCGCAAAGACGACCCCACTGTTAAATTCGAAACTTATGAGATTATAGCATTGGGTTGAGAGGCGCTCAACTACATGTCGAGGCCGGGAACGGGGAAAGTCGCCGCCATTTCCCCAACCTCACCGGCCACCCGCCGCTGGACTTCTTCGTCTCCCATGCAAGTGAGGGTATCGACGATCAACCGACCCACTCTCTCGGCAGCGGCCTCGTCGAAGCCGCGGCTGGTGATGGCGCCGGCGCCCAGGCGCAGCCCGCTGGCCACGCGGGGCGGCTTGGTGTCAAAGGGAATGGCGTTCTTGTTGGCGAAGATGCCTACCTGTTCCAAGGCCGACTCCGCCTGCTGCCCTGTGATGTCCATGGGAGTAAGGTCGACCAGCATCAGGTGGTTGTCGGTGCCGCCGGAGACCAGCCGCAGCCCGGCTTCCGAAATGGTGCGGGCCATGGCGCGGCTGTTGAGCACGATCTGGGCGGCGTACTGGGAGAATTCGGGCGTCTGGGCTTCTCCAAAACACACGGCCTTGGCGGCTACGGCATGCATCAACGGGCCGCCCTGGCCAAAGGGGAATACGGCGAAGTCGATTTTGCGGGCCAGTTCCTCGACGGCAAGGATAAACCCGCCCCGCGGCCCCCTGAGGGTTTTCTGGGTGGTGGAAGTGACCACGTGGGCGTGGGGGAAGGGCGACGGATGGGCCCCGCCGGCTACCAGCCCGGCGATGTGGGCCATGTCCACCATCAAGTGGGCTCCAACGCGGTCGGCGATGGCGCGGAACTTGGGGAAGTCGATGGTCCGAGGATAGGCGCTGTAGCCGGCGATTATCAGCTTGGGCTGGTGCTCCAAGGCCAGCCGCTCGACCATGTCAAAGTCAATGGTCTCGGTCTCCCGGTCCACACCGTAGGGAATGAACTGGTAGAGCTTGCCGGAGAAGTTGACCGAGGCGCCGTGGGTCAGGTGGCCGCCGTGGTCCAACTGCATGCCCAGCACCTTGTCGCCGGGCTCCAGCAGGGCGAAGTAGACAGCCATGTTGGCTTGGGAGCCGCTGTGGGGCTGCACGTTGACGTGCTGTGCGCCGAAAATTTCCTTGGCCCTTTGAATCGCCAGGCGCTCGACGATGTCTACGTTCTCGCAGCCGGCGTAGTAGCGGCGGCCCGGATACCCTTCGGCGTACTTGTTGTTCATGACGCCGGACTGGGCCTGCAGCACCGCCTTGCTGGCATAGTTCTCGGCGGCGATCAACACGATGTTGTTGCGCTGCCGTTCATCCTCTTGCCGGATGGCTTGCGCTACTTCCGGGTCTCGCTCCGCCAAGTCGGGCATCCCAATCTCCTGACTCCGTTTAATCTATGGGGCATGTCGGCCTTGAGCCGTAGGCAACGACGGCCTTGGGCGGGGCCGGCGATAACCAGACGGTAGTGTAAGCTGAGCATGTTGGAGTGTCAACGAGGGTATTGACAGTAGGCCCGGCCTGGGCGGCGTTGATTTTGGCGTCTATTGTTGCCGCGCATTGGGTGATGTACATTGGATGCGGCTTGGAGGATACGGCAGAATGACATCGGAACCGATAAGCGCCAGCGAGTTCATCCAGAGACTGCTGTCTCGGGAGCGGAGCGAAAGCCTGGACACCTTTATGGTATTGAGCCACAGCGATGTCAACCTCCACGACACCGTGGCGGACATAGGCTGCGGGCCGGGATTCTTCACGGTTCCGCTGGCCAAGTTCCTGGTCAACGGCAAGGTGTATGCCCTGGACGTCGACGACGAGATGCTGGCGGCGTGCCGGGAGCAGGTGTCCAAGGCGAGGATGGGCAACGTGGAGGTGATCAAGTGCGATGAGTACGCGTTTCCGCTGGAGCCGGGGTCCATCGACGGAGCGTTCCTGGCCTTCGTGGTGCAGCAGACTGCAGACAGGCCAAGGTTCTTGAGCGCAGTGAGGGAGCTGCTGACCCCCGGCGGATGGTGCACGGTGCTGGAGTGGTACCGGAAGGAAACGGAGACGGGGCCGCCGGTAGAACGGAGGATTGACCCGCCACTACTGGAACAAACGGCCAGGGAAGCCGGTTTCAGGACGAGGGGCTGGAGAGACCTCAACGGCGAGCAGTACATGATGCTGCTAAGAAACCAGGGATGACTCCGCGGCAGTAAGCGCCTCAGGGCCCAACAGGACGCCGCAAACGTTATGTAATCCGCAGCGCCCAACGGCCAACTCCAGCGCCGATGTTGATAAAATACAGGTCGGTGGAAAATGTGAGGAGGTGGCGCTGTGGTCAACGACTATGACGTATTGGTGGTCGGCGGCGGGCTAGCCGGACTGACCGCCGCTCTGTTCGCCGCCCGCTACGGTCTGAAGACGGGACTGATCGAAAGGACCATAACCGGGGGGCAGATCATCAATGCTGAGCGGGTAGACAACTTCCCCGGCTTTCCCGATGGAATCACCGGAGCCGACCTGACGATGGCGGTGCAGGGCCAAGCCGAGGCGGCAGGGGCGACGCTAATGCTGGCGGAGGCCACCGAGGTCGCCCAGGACGGCAACTACAAGTGGGTGTTGACCGAGGGGTCGGGGTACAGGGCCAAAGCCGTCATCGTAGCCACCGGTTCAAGGCTGCGAAAACTTGGACTCCCCAAAGAGGAAGAGTTCTACGGCCGGGGAATTTCCGACTGCGCCACCTGCGACGGCCCTCTTTACGCCCGGCAAGTGGTCGGCGTTGTCGGCGGGGGAGACTCGGCAGCAGACGAGGCCGTGACTTTGGGGTCCTACGCCGAGCGGGTGTTGGTATTCCACCGGCGGGGGCAGTTGCGGGCCCAAAAGGCGCTGCAAGAGCGGCTGCAAACGCACCCGAAGGTGGAGATGATGTGGAACTCCACGGTGGAGGAAGTGCTGGGCGAGGAGCAGGTCTCGGGCGTGCGGATACGCAACGTGGTCACCAATCTGACAAGCGAGGTCTCCCTGGACGGGCTGTTCGTCTACGTGGGCCTGGAACCCCGTGGGAGCCTGGTAAGCGGGCTGGTGAAGGTGGACAACGCCGGGCACATCCCGGCCAACGCTTCCATGGAGACCGCGGTCCCTGGGCTCTACGCGGTGGGGGACGTCCGGCAGCACTCGGCGTCCCAACTGGTGTCGTCGGCGGGCGACGGGGCGACTGCGGCCATTGCGGCGTTCCAATACATCGGGCGCAGAGAATGGTAGACGACAGGCTTGCCCGCCGGGATTTGGCGCAAGCGCAGCCTCGGAACTACGAGGCCGGGAGAGAAAGATGGACCTGGTCGAAGAGCAACTGACCAACTCCAAGACCATAGCCGTGGTGGGGCTATCGGATAACCCTGAGCGGGACAGCCACCGGGTATCCAGGTACCTGCGCTCCCAGGGCTATCGCATCATCCCGGTGAACCCGATGATCCAGGAGTGGCTGGGTGAGAAAAGCTACCCGGACCTGAAGTCGGTCCCCGAGCCCATCGACATGGTGGACATCTTCCGGCGTTCGGAGTTGGTGCCGCCGGTGGTTGACCAGGCCATCGAGGTTGGGGCCAAGTACATCTGGATGCAGGACGGAGTCATCAACCCGGAGGCGGCGGCCAAGGCAGAAGCCGCCGGCATCCCGATAATCATGGACGATTGAACCCTTCGGCAGCACCGCCGCCGGTTCGGCGGCTAGGGGGCGGGGGAAGGCCGGGGCTGTTAGTGTCCGCTGAATTATGGCTCGCGTAGTCTGGCGGCAGTCTCTAGGTTGCGCGCCGGACCAAGGCGTAAGCGTGGTTCGGCTTGGTCCGACGACAGTTACCTACTTCTCTAGCTCAGACTGAGCGGCGGATAGGTCCCATTCTGCGTGAACCCGGCACACGTCAAGCAATATTCCACTGACTGTGACTTTGGCATCGGACCTGTCCAGCGAAACGCGCGCAGCGCGCTGATGGCCTCCAAAAGAGCAGTCGATTCGTGGTCCATCGCTGTCGAAGTCGCCCAAAGGGGCCTCTTGCAATGAATCAAAGATCTCAGTAGGTATCTCAACTAGCTGGTACCGGCGAGGGATTTGATTCGGTTGTCTGAATGCCCGAAGCATCACGATGGCGTCGACAGCATCCTTGTATTCTCTGAAGAGTTCAAGAGTCCTATCTCGCCGTTGGCGAGCCGAACGCACGTCCTGAATCCACGCGGCTTCTGTAAGTTTCGAGATGTGAACGGTCTTCTCAGAAATCCCCCGGGCAGCAGTAGATTTCAGTGACAACTTCCGCCCATTGCCTTCCTTGTCAGTCACCGTAAGGTCGCTAAATCGATGTGTAGCAGATTCAACCCATCCGACCGCCCACCCTACCGAGTCGCACGCATTAGCAAAGGCGGTCTCAAACCCAGTCAATCCCAGAGCATCAATCGTCGTCCCATGATGTACCGAGAGAGCTAGACCGAAGTACTCAATCCAGTCGGGCGTACCTGAAATCCATGTGGCTGGCGGTCTAGTAGTCACCGAAGGCGGCGAAGACAGAGAATCCACCATACGCGCAACGAAGCGGACAGCTACTTCAGACAGGCCGTCAATCCGTGCCTTGAGGTCTTCTCTGTCGCTCATCCAGTAAGCCTTCGGTCGATCATGTCTACGAACGTCGCGCTTAATTCGACGCCGATCCACATCCGGTCCAAGTCCCGAGCCGCCACCAAGGTGGTCCCGGACCCGGCGTATGGATCAAGCACCAAGTCCCCAGGACGGCTTGTGATCTTCAGACACTGATAGGCTAACTCTATGGGCATTACCGCCGGGTGGTTCAGCTCGTTGGCATATATTTGCCTCTGAGGGTCGGTAGGTATTGACCATGTGGTCCGCAGCCTTCTCCCGTTCGGCCCTCGGACTGCATCGATGTCGTAGTAGTAATCTTGGTTCTTGGAAAGCAAGAATACCGTTTCGTGGTCCAATGTGGGGCGATCGATCACTGATTCCGGATGTGCGTTCGGCTTGACCCAGATCACTTCGGAGCGTACCCACCAACCGGCATCTTGAAGTTCAAACGCTAGCCGCCAAGGTACGCCGATCAGATCCTTCGGCTTCAAACCCTCAGGCGTTGGGGGCCTAACCGACATGGCTCTAGAACGATTCTTGCGATCCGGCGCCCGGTACCTGCGGTTTCCGGAAGTGTACGAGTCCCCCACGTTCAACCATACCGTTCCGTCATCGGTGAGAACGTTCCGTAACTTGTCAAAGGTACTGACTATGGTAGCGATATAGTCAGGAAGGCTGTCGTCTCGACCGATCTGGGAGGCAACCTCGTAGTCCCGAAGCGACCAGTACGGAGGTGAAGTAACAACAGTTTGAACAGTCCCGTAAGGGAGTCGGTCCAGCGCTTCATCAGCAGACCCGCGAATCAACAATGATTGTTCTATTTCCCCTACCCGGAAATCGTCGGTGGTGTCTAGCTTGAGATACCCGTTCCCAGGAGCATCTGGCTGAGGCAGGGGAGGCAGGCCTCTAACGGCACCAGCCGATTCCAGTGAGTCAAGTCTATGGGTTAATGGTCTTAGCTTTGATGTTGTATCCACTTGTGACCTTCTTACCTCGCGTCAGGTTATTCGATTATCAGAGCGGCATCTTGATTCAAGCCCCAGTTACCGGGGCAGGCTCAGAACAACTCCGCAATTTCCCGCTCCAGGCGTTGTTCGGGGGTTTCGGGGGTGGGGCCGTCGGTTGGGGTTGGGGTGCGGGTGGGGCCTTGGGTGAATTCGGCGTAGGTCTGGGGGCCGTAGGGGCGGGTGCGGACGACTACCGGCATGGGGACGGCGTGGCCGAAGACGATGGCTTGCTGCTTGGAGTCTAGGCGGGCCAGGACCCCTCGGAGTTGGCGGCTGCCGGGGGCGCCGGAGAGCACTGCGTCGATGTCCCGGTCGTTGTCCAGCAGGCAGGTCAGGCGGGTCCCCAACTGGCTCATCACCTCGCCGTCGATGACGCTGGGCCGCTGGTCGATGACCATCAGGGTGACGTTGTACTTGCGCAGCTCACGAGCGATTGTGCCGAAGATGGTCTGGGAGGCAATGGACGGGCTGAGGAACTTGTGGGCCTCTTCGATGACGATGACCAACGGCCTGGGTTCCCGGCCGGAGCCGCCCTCGGACTCTTCTTTGCGGGTGACGTAGCGGGAGTGGATGCGGCGGGTGAGCAGGTTGCTGACCAAAATATAGGCCGATAGGTCGTTGCCGTACCGGCCGAACTCCAGCACCACGTGCTTGCCCCGGTCCAGGTGTTCGATAATCCGGTTGGCCGCGTCGTGCCCGGAGTCCTCGGCCAGGAAGCCGAAACGCTTGAGGCGGTTGAGCCGGCTGGACAGGGCCAGCAGCGCCTGGGGCTGGACCTGGATTTCATTGGCCAGCTCGAAAACGGCGTCCCGGCCGTCCAGGTCGAGGAACGCCTTCATCCAGCGTCCCGTCCCGAACTTGCGCTCCAGGTTGTAGGCGGCGCTCGCGGCGACGTCGGAGAGGTTCAGGGTCTCCCGGAGCATCTCCACGTCTTCCGGCTCGATCTCCCCGTAGCCGATGCGCACCACCTCGTCGGTGGTGGAGCCGCGGCGGCGGGAACTTTCCTCGTCCAGGGTGAAAGTGGCGACCTGGGAGGGGAAAAGCTGTTTCAGGCCCTTGATGAACACGCGGCCGTCGGAGTCCTGGCCGCCCCAGCCGTACTCGCTGTGCATGTCGAAAATCAACGACGAGGCCTGGCTGCCCTGAAGGATGCCCACCAGCAGCAGCCGGGTGAGGAAGGTCTTGCCGGTGCCGCTCTTGCCGAACACGCCAATCGACCGCTTGACCAGTTCGTCCAGGTTTAGGCAGACCTTGGCCTCCATGTCCAGAGGACTGCCGATGTTGAAATGGCGCTCGTCTTCATTGCCGAAGACCGCGGCCACGTCCCGTTCCGAGGCGGCATAGGCCCGGGAGAAGTGGGCGGGGATGCTCTTGGCGGCGATGGGTGCTTCTTCGGCGTCTCCCAGGGCCAGCGGCATTATCAGGTTGGGGAGGACCGACGCCGCGCCGTAGGCCACGGTGCCGGACAGGGCCTGGGACACAAAGGGGTTTGCCAGGTCCACCGAGCCGTGCTTCAGCCGGGAATCGGCGCTGCCCAGGGACACGTCGGTGACCACGCCGAAGAACTGGTGGCCGCTGCCGCGGATGGTGACGAAAGCGCCGACTTTCACGTCCTCGACAGAGGCGGCCTGGTCGAGACGGACCTCGATGCCGTTGGCCAGGGAGCCGTCGACGACCAGGCCGAGAAAGCCTGCATCTTGGGCGGGGAGGCCGCAGGTTAGATGGCCGTCGCCGGTGGTCACGGGGCCACCCGTCGGAGGACGGAATTTAGCCTGGGGAGGTCGCCGGCCAGTTGGGAGGCCAGGGCCCTGCCGGCGCGGGCCAGGAAAGCGGCCTGGTCGGGGCAGGTAGCGGCGGCGGAGCGCAGGCAGGCGCCGACAACCTCGTCGGCCACGGGGACTCCGGAGTTGAGAATCAGGGATAGGAAGTCCAGGTCGGCGGCGAACCGGTCGACTTCCTCGGGGGAGCACAGGTAGACAAAGGAGTGGACGGCTGGCGGCAGGGGGGGTAGAAATTGGCGCCAACCGCCGTCGGACTGGTGGCCGATGACGATGGTCTCGAAGCGGGTGACCAACAGGCGGGAAAGCTGGGGATTGTTCTGGAAGACCTCGTCCTCGGTGGCGGCGGCTTCACCCCTGGCCAGCACGGGTCGGCTGGCGTCCAGCGGCTCGGTGGCGACTTCGGATACCACGCCGACCACCGAAGAGGAATCGGTACGCACGAAGCTGCCCAGGGGTGGGGACTCATAGAGCTGGTAGCACTGGGCGGTGAATGACGCCGATGCGGAGGCCACAACCTCGCCAATCCTCAGGGACATGGCTTCTCCGGGACCAGCCACGGCCGCCTCCACACTATTGCAATCTGGGCTGTCTGGCCAATTCTAGCACACCAACGGGGCGAAACGGCGGGTATTCAGCAGCGGACCGCCTTCCTGACGATCATGGGATTGAGCAAGAATGAGCCTGGCTTGGGAGCAGTCCGGTTTTTTTCTTGCGTCATTCTGGGCCGTTTCGTGCCATGTCCTTGGCAGCCCGCCGGGCCCGCCCGCAGGCCCAGCTCACCAAGACCATGTTAGACCGGCGTTGGCGGATTTGGAAGGGGCAAACTGTCAGTGGGAATTGTCGTTTGTCTACCGGCGCGGCGTCGGGCATAATGACGGCACTTCCCACCAATTTCGCCCGGCACAAGGACTGACGAGAACAGAATGCGCGTGTTGCTCATCGCCACCAACCGGCACGACAGGCTCATGGGCCGGATGGACGCCCGTCCGTTGCCCATCGGCCTTGCCTACGTGGCGGGCTATCTTGACCCATCGCGGCACACCACCAAGGTCTTGGACCTGATGTTCGCCGACGACTATTTGGCCGAGGTCGAGGCAGTGGTGAGGGAGTTCAAGCCCGACCTGGTGGGGCTGTCGCTGCGCAACCTGGACAACGGCAGCTACCTGGACCCGCAATGGGCGTTGCCGGTGACCAGGGAGGTAACGGAGCGAGTCCGGTCGGTCAGCGAGGCTACCATAGTGTGCGGAGGCCCGGCGTTCAGCATTCTGCCAGAGGCGTGCTTTGCCTACGTGGAGCCGGACTTGGGCGTGGCCGGCGACGGGGGAGAGACCTTTGCCCTGCTGGCGGACCGGCTGGAGGCGTCGGAGCCGTACTTGGACCTGCCAGGGCTGGTTTACCGGGAGGGTGGCAAGGTCGTGTTCAACGGCCGACCGGCTGTTTCGAGCTTCTCCAAGCCGCCGCGGCTGGAAGACCTGGACCTGGAGCGGTACCGCCAAGCGGGATTCGGCATAGGCGTGCTGACCAAGCTGGGGGACTTCTGGTATCCAGCGGCGGGATCGGCGCAGGCGGTGGAGGACATGGCCTGGCGGGTTATCAGGCCGGTGCAGGACGTGGTGGATGAAGTACAGACCATGGAGCGCAGGCTGGGGCTGCGCAAGGTGTTCTTCATCGACAACGGGTTCAACATCCCGCTGGACCACGCCAAGTCACTGTGCCGGGCGTTGATACAGGCGGACCTCAAGCTCCACTGGAACACCGTCCTGGCGCCCCACACCTGCGACGGGGAACTGGTGGCCCTGATGAAAGAGGCGGGTTGCGCCCTGGTGTTGACGGGCGGACGGGGCGTGGACAGCCGGGACACGGCGGGGCTGGCGCAGCGCCTGGAAGAGGTCGAGAGGGTCTGCCGCCTGTGCGAAGACGGAGACCTGCACTACACCATATCCCAGGGATTTGGCGAGCCGGGGGAGACCAGGGAGTCGGTGGAGGAGAAGCTGGCGTTCCTGCGGCGCCTGCGGCCATCGCTGGCCAACTTGCGAATAGGGGTGCGGGTCATGCCGGGAACGGCGGAGGCGGCGCTGGCCTTGTCGGACGGGACCATCGCCGACGAATCGGAGTTAATCAGGCCTGTGTTCTACATTGCAGAGCCGGTGCGGGAGTGGCTGGTGGAGCACTTGCAGGCGGAGGCTGGGGGTAGGGCGCGGTGGAACGTTATGTGAATAGGAAAACGGTAGCGAGGCAATGGCTGACCCGGACGGTCTAGACGACATGCTGCGGTACTACCAAGAGACGCCGGAGGAGCCGCGGCTGTTCAAGGGCTCCGGGGTTCTGGAGTTTGCCCGGTCCAAGGAAATCATCATGCGCTTTCTGGCGCCTCCGCCGCTAGTGGCGCTGGACGTGGGCGGCGGCCCCGGGGCGTATGCATGCTGGCTGGCGCAGCAGGGGTACGAAGTCCATCTGATTGATCCCGTACCTAGGCATCTGGCCCTAGCACAGGAAGCCTCACGGCAGCAACCGGAGTGTCCCATCGCCAGCATCAACCTGGGAGACGCGCGTGGGTTGGACTGGCCGGACGAAAGTTGCGACGTCGTACTGCTGATGGGGCCGCTGTACCACCTGACAGAAGCAGAGCAGAGACAAGAGGCCCTGTTGGAAGCTCGGCGGGCGCTGAGGCCCGGCGGAGTGGTCATCTGCGTGGGGATCAACAAGTTCGCCGGGGTCTTCAACGGTCTGGTCAACGGCTACATTGACGATCCGGACTTCCGGCAAATCCTGGAGCGGGACTTGGATGAGGGCCAGCACCGCAATCCCACTGCTAAGGACTATTTCACGACCGCCTACTTCCACCGGCCTGAAGAGCTGGAAGCTGAGATTAGCAGTGCAGGTTTCACGGTGTTGGACAACCTTGCAATACAGGGTCCCGGCTGGCTGACAACCGGACTGGAAGAGCGCATGGGCGACTCGGAGGCTCGGGAACGGCTGCTGGAATTAGTACGGAAGTTGGAGCGGGAGCCGTCCCTGGCCGGCGTGAGCCAGCACTTCATGGTCATTGGTAGAAAGTAGGCTTCAAGCGGCGAACGGCGCGAACGCCTTGGATGGCACCCGGTCGGCTATACTATGAGACACCACTTGCCTAGCATTAGGTGGCGAACAGGCTTCGTTTGCTCTTAAGGCTTGGCACGCCTACTGCCAGATAGGCGACACCCCAAAAGCAAAGGGAATCTTCGGCTCAGACTCGCACGGCAACGGGAAGGTAGACGATGCGTTGGCTCCGGGGAATATTCTATGGCTGGTACATGGTGGCGCTGGCGGCGCTGCTGATGGCCGTGGCGGGTGCGCCTATGTGGATCAGCTTGCCGGCGTGGCACCCGTTATCGGAGGGCAGCTTCAGTTGGGACCAGCCTACGCCCTGGTGGTTCTCTGCGGTACCATTCTGGGCGTCGGTCCTACTATTGCCGGCGCTGGGCAGGTTAGTGGACAAGCTGGGACCGCGCCGCATGGTGTTGTGTGGCCTGATAACAGTGGGATTGGCCTTCGCTCTAGGCAGCCTGATACAGGGTCAATTGTACGTGGTGTTCGGGTTGCTCGCCCTGGGGGCGGCCTTGAGCGGTTGGCTGCCGATGATGACGATGTTGAACAACTGGTTCGCCCGGCGCAAGACGATTGCGATGGCGGCGGCTTTGGTCGGCGGTGGTCTACTGGGCGCCATTTTGTGGGTGTTGTTGGCGTTGGCCGTGGGGAGCGCGGCCTATCTTGACTTTGACCTGTTTAGGTGGGGGCCGACGGCATTGGTCATTGGACTCGTGTACCTGGCGGCGGCGTTTCCCCTGTCCCGCCTGGTCCGTGACCGGCCGGAGGACATGGGACTGCTACCGGACGGCGATGCTCCGCCGGCCACCGACAGTGTCCAAGCAACGAGTGGGGGCTTCCCAACGCCGGAAACCGACGGAGGGCACACGTGGCGGGAGGCCATCAAGACGAAACCCTTCTGGCTGATGGCCCTGGGGTACGCGGCGGCGACAGCGACATTGGGCACATTACCCGCGTGGTTGGTAACGTTTCTGGACGACCGTGGCTACCCCGTTGCGACCTTCTCCGAGTGGTCAGAGTTGGCTGATGCCGTGGCGGTGGTGTTCCTGCTGGTGGGCGGGTATCTTGGCGACAAGTTTTCGATGACGAAGATGGCGTTCGCGTTCTCGGCCGTGCTGGCGGTGGCGGTGGTACTGCTGGTATTGGCGCCAGGGACCGGGATGGTCTTGGCGTTTGCGGTGCTGTTCGGGATAGCCTCGGGGGGGTCATTCGCCATAATGATTTCGATGATAGGGCGGTACTTCGGGAGAAAGGCGTTCGCGACCATGATCGGCATATTATTAGTGCCTCCGGCCTTGATGCTGGTCGCTTCCTCCATGATGGTGGGCATAATGCAAGAATATACAGGGAGCCTGGGTGCGGCCTTCTTGATCCTGGCGCCGATTCCCCTGGTAGGAGGGATTGCGTTCCTGATGATGAGGGAGCCGGCCGGCCGGGCGCCTTTGATTTCAGAGCGTAGCGCGGCTGCGGCAATATAGGATTCATCCCAAAGACAAACGGGACCGGTGGGCGTCAACTAGATTCCGTTGATGGCCGGATCAGCGCTAAGAAGAGCCGGACCAGGGCACAACGGGGCTTTGATATATTGTATCATTATGTTATCACGCATCTACCATGTCTCTCGTGTCGTATAGGCCAACCCAATTGCCGTGGGGAAGCGAGAGAATTCCGCGGCCATCAAGGCTGCCGTCAGCCTAGGGGGGAGTGACCCGAAATGTTCAGGATGCCGGAGCTGCGTACTCTCATAGTGCCCGGAGTCATCATAGCCATCATAGTGGCAGGCGCCTTGACTTTGCTGGCGCTACGGTCGGGTGAAGCGGCTGAACCTGAAGTGGGTTTGACGGCAGAGGCCGCGCTGGTATCGCCGTCGGGCGCTGCCATGGGAACGGTTACGTTCCGGCAGGCAGCCACGGGAGTCTTGATCATGGCCGACGTGAAGGGCCTATCCCCAGGAGGCCATGCGTTCATTATCCACGAGGCCGGCGCATGTACCCCTGACTTTAACGCCGCCGGCGACCACTTCAACCCCACCGATGCGGAGCACGGCTTTGTACATTCAGCCTGGAAGCGCGGCGATTCGAGCGCAGGGCACGGCGGCGATTTGCCCAACATCTACGCCGCCTCCGACGGTTCGGCGCGCGCCGACTTCTTTACCGTCGGCATCGCATTGGACACGAACCAGAGCCATTCCATATTTGACGCCGACGGCTCCGCCATCGTAGTGCACGAACACCCGGACGCCTATGGAGAAGAGGAATCGGACACGGGGGCCCGCGTAGCCTGCGGGGTTATTGGGAGAAAGTAGAAGACGCTCGGGGTGTATTCGGAGTGTTCAGCCAGCCCGATTGGCTATCCCGCTCCTTGCCGCCGCTTCACCCAAAAGCTTTACCGCCGCGTATACGGCTATGGCGTTGGGCATGGGCACGTCGAGCATCGCTCCAAGTTCGATTGTTGCGCCAGCCAAGCGTGGTGCTATAGGATACGTTTCTCCCCGGATAATCCAATCCAATCCAATCCAAGGAGGGTATGACCTATGGCTTATGACCTGCTGTTGAAGGATGGGAGGATTGTCGACGGTTCGGGAATGCCGTCATTCCGCGGGGACGTGGCAATAAAAGACGGCAAGATCGTGGAATTGGGCAAATTGGACGGCGCGGCAGACCGCGTGATCGACGCCGCAGGCCAGGTCGTCGCTCCGGGGTTTGTGGACAACCATTGCCATTATGACGCCCAGGCGCTCTGGGACCCCCTGTGCAGCTTTTCCTGCTATCACGGGGCCACTACCGTAATTTTCGGCAACTGCTCCCTGGCGCTGGCTCCGGTCAGGCAGGGGAGCCAGGAAAGGTTGTCCGAGTACCTGTCCTACGTAGAAGCGATTCCCATGGAAGTGCTGAGGACCCTGGACTTCTCCTGGGAGACGATTCCCCAGTACATGGACGCCCTGGGCCAACGCCTGGGCGTGAACGTGGGGAACTTGATTGGACATTCGGCGGTCAGGTACTACGTCATGGGCGACGAGTGTCAAGGCCGCGCCGCCACTCAAGAAGAGGTCCGGTCGATGCAGCGCATCGTCGCTGAAGGTATGAACGCCGGCGCGCTGGGGCTTTCCGTCTCCCGGAACAGAGGCCACTACGATCCCCAAGGCGTCTTGATTCCTGCGATTTGGGCTTCCGAAGAGGAAATGTTCGCCGTGGCCGACGTGCTCAGGGAATTGGGCACCGGGGTTATTCAATGCTGCGGCGGGCGAGTTGCGGAGCTTGAAAGCAGGTTGATGAGCCGGCTATCCGAGGCCACCGGCCGGCAGGTCGTGTACAACAACTTAGGCCAGTCAGTTCGCAAACCCGATGAATGGAAAGAGCTGATGGCGATCATCGACGAGACGTCGCAGGCCGGGAGCAGGGCATATCCCCTGTGCACTCCAAACAGCGACACCGAACGGTTCACCCTGCGAAACTGCCAGCAATTCCTGGGATTCCCCACATGGCATCCTATCTTGCTGGCCTCGGATGAGGAGAAAATCCGGGCCTACAGCGACCCGGGAGTCCGCTCCAAGCTGCACGCCGAGGCCGTGGACTGGAGTGTCGACGATTCCGACGTCAACATAGCGAGAAACTGGTACGAGTACACGTGGGTCCAAGAGCCGGTGCTGGCGAAGAATAAAGGACTGCAAGGCAAGTCCATTAGCGATATCGCCAGGGCGCAAAACAAGGGCATCATCGACGCTTTTCTGGACCTTGCCTTGGAGGAAGACCTGAATACGGTGTTCGTCTTGGGAGAGAACAACGTGGACAAAGAGGCCGTGTCTGAGATACTCAACTACCCAAATAGTATCATCGGTTTGTCCGATGGCGGCGCCCACGTGCAGTTCCACGGCGGCTACGACTACAGCACCCGCTTGCTGGGCTATTGGGTCAGAGAAGAGGGCATAATGAGCCTGGAGAAAGCGGTCAGCCGGCTAACCTTCGAATCGGCTAGCACATTCGGCATTTATGACCGGGGGCTATTACGTCCCGGCATGGCGGCGGATATAACCGTGTTCGACCCAGAAACGGTCGGACCCCTTCCGGCAGACACAGTGAGCGACTTTCCGGCCGGCGGCTGGCGAGCCAGGCAACTGGCCGAAGGCATCAGGATGACAATTGTCAACGGGGAGGTTCTCCTGGAAGACGGGGAGCACACCGGAGCGCTGCCCGGACGGGTAATGCGCAACGCCTTGTATAGTTCCAGCTAGGTTTCTTGAATAGGAGCGTTGGCGGGTCCCGTTTGCTTTTGGAGTCTGCCGCGCCCGAGCCTGAGTATGCCAGACCCTATAACCAAACGGGGCCCGACAGACTAGCCCGTCCCGCCCCTAGCAGCAGTAACTTCGCCCAAGAGCTTGACAGCCGCGTATACGGCCTTGGTGTTGGGCACGGGTACGTCGAGCATGTCTCCAAGCTCGATGACGGACCCGACGATGGCCTCAAGCTCCATGGGCCTTCCGGACTCCAGGTCCTGCAGCATCGACGTCTTGTGCTCGCCCACGGCGGCGGCCCCGGCGATGCGCTGCTCTATCGACACCGGAACGGTCACTCCCAGGGCGTTGGCGACGGCGTCGGCCTCCTCCATGATGGACCGGGCCAGGGCGAGGGCCTGGGGATGTCCGGTTATTTCGACCAGCGTGGCGCGAGTGAGCGCGCTGATGGGGTTGAAGGCGACGTTGCCCAGTAATTTCACCCACATGTCGGCGCGTATGTTGGACCGGATGGGGCCCCGCAGTCCCGACTCTCTCAGGGCAACGGACAGCTTCCTGCACCGGTCGCTGGTGGCGCCGTCGGGCTCGCCTATGCTGAAGCGGTTGCCCTCGACGTGGTCTATAACGCCCGGCTCGGCTATGGAGGCCCCAGGGTAGGCAATGCAGCCGATGATGCGCTGGGCATCTATGGCGGCGGAGACGGCGCCGCCGGGGTCCAGCTTTTCTATCCGCCTTCCACCCAAGGGTCCGCCGTGCCGCTGGAAGTACCACCACGGGATGCCGTTCTGGGTGGAGACAACGGCCGTTTCCGGCCCCAGCAGCGGTCCCAGCCTGGGGGCGACCTCGGGCAGGCTGTGGGCCTTGACCGTTAGAAAGACGAAATCGACCTCGCCGACCTGGTCGTAGTCGCCGGTGGCGGTGGGGTGGGCCTGGAAGTCGCCTTCGGGGCTCCGCACGCTGACTCCGTGCGCCTGCATAGCCTGGAGGTGTGGGCCGCGCGCTATCAGATAGACCTGGTGTCCGGCCATACTGAGCTTGGCGCCCAAGAATGCCCCGATGGCGCCGGCGCCGACCACGGCGAATCTCACTCCGCAGGCCCTCCGGTAACGGCCTGGGCGACGACCCGGCGTTGGACCTTGCCGGTGGCGGTGCGGGGTATGGAGTCGACGATGTGTATCTTGCGGGGGACTTTGAATGGGGCAAGGCTCCGCCTGCAGTGGGCGACCAGGTCTCGCTCCGTTGCCGCAGAGCCAAGAACCACCGCGGCGGCGGGCTCCTCGCCGTGGGTGGGGTGGGGAACGCCGAAGGCCACGGCTTCCGCGACGGCGGGGTGGGACAGAAGCGCCTCGTCGATCTCGGCTGGCGAGACCTTCTCGCCGCTGCGGTTGATGAGCTCCTTTATCCGGTCTTTGAGAGTCAGCACGCCGTGGGCGTCCAGCACGCCCTGGTCCCCCGTCCTGAACCAATCGCCTACGAAGGACGAGGCGTTGGCCTCGGGGTTGGACTCATAGCCGCGGATGACGTTGGGGCCGCTTATCACCACCTCGCCAACAGCGCCGGTCTCCAGCAGTTGGCCGGCCTCGTCCATGATGCCGATTTTCACGCCGGTCCCGTGCCCCACCGAGCCGGGTGTGCGGCTGCCGGGGGGCAGGGGGTTGGACGCCATCTGGTGTGCGGCCTCGGTCATGCCGTAGGCCTCGATGACCGGCACGCCAAAGGTCGACTCCATCTGCTCCATGACGGCCGGGGATAATGCCGAGCTGCAGGAGCGGATGAAGCGCAGACTGCCGGGGTTCCCGCTGGAGCCGCCGCTGCGGGCCCTGGACAGCAGGGCCTGGAACATGGAGGGCACGGCGGAGAACCAGGTGGACCGGTGTTCGTCCACGAGGGGCCAGAACCGCAGAGGGTTGAAGCCGGACGGGACGACCACGGTCCCTCCCGAGCCAAGGGTGGAGAGGGTCGACGCTACCAGCCCGTGGACGTGGAACAGCGGCATAATGCAGAGGGCCACGTCACTGGGGGACAGGTCGTAGGTCCGGACGATATTACCCACCGACGCGGTTAGGTTCCGATGGGACAACGGCACGCGCTTGGGGCGGCTGGTAGTGCCGCTGGTGTGCAGCACGAGGGCCACGTCGTCGGGGGCCGGAGGGGCCGCGTCGCGATGACCCTGCGAGCCAAGTGCGGGACCCGTCAGGCTAACGTTGCCGTCGTTGTCTAGGGATGCTCGCATGTCCATCGTCGACGTTGGCATTGCGCTGCGGGCTTCTTCGCCTCCGGCGTCCGCGGTAATCAGGGCCTTGGCGTTGGTGTCGTCCAGGTAGAACTCGAACTCGGCGGCCTTGTAAGCCGGATTTAGTGGGGCCGCCGTGCCTGCAATTGAGACGGCCAGGAAGGCAACGATTGCCTCAACGCCGTTGGGCAGGACGATGGCCACCCGGTCGCCGCGGTCGATGCCCATGGCCCGGAGCTGGCGCGCCAGGGTCTGCACCTGGCGCTTCAGGAAGTCGTAGGTCACGACAGGCCCGCCAGGGGTCACTATGGCCGGGTGGGACGGCGCGCCAGACTCCAGAAGGTCGAGCAGCGTGCCTAGAGGGGGCGCATCGGTCATGCGGTGTCTCCTACCTGGGAATGACATCCAGTATAGCCAGATGGGTCGGCGGCGTCACGGGGCTTCAGGCCCGTCCAACTCTCCTATCCACCGCACGTTGCCAATGCTAGGCCTTGCCACACGGTACAACCTCTCGTCGGCGGTCCAGATCTCGCAACCAACTACCTCGGCCAGAGCTAGATAGTGGGCGTCGTAGGCAGCGTTCTGGTTGAGTTCATCTGCAAGCTGCAACGCCTTGGCGTGGAGACCCGCCGGCTGGCGAAGTTCAAGGCTGGACTCAAGCAGCCGTGTAATCATGCGGGTACTGTCGCCGACGCTCAACTCCCCGCGCAACATACGACGGTGGAGGGCGTTGGCGACCTCGAAGGGCATGAGATACGGAGCCATGCGGGTTATGTCCCGGTCAACCCAGGACTGCAGGACGGCGCGGGCCTTGTCAGAGTACTCCTCCTGAACCAGCCACTTGACTGCCAGGCTTGCATCGACGACGACCGAGCCGGTCACGCCCACTCCTCTGTCTCGGCATCCCTGATCTGACGGGCCTCATGGATCAGGTCGGCGGAACTCCCGGCGAGGGGTTTGCCTCCGAATATCTCGTGTCGGAGGTCTGCGAACAACTCGGAGTCGGGCTTGTCGGACAAGAGTCCGGCCATCCCGTTGGCTTCGTCTCGCGTCAATTCCCGGTCGATGGCAGCTTGGCAGTACCGGCGCATGCTGACGCCTTTGAGCGCCGCAATAGCCTTCAGCCGCCTCTGAAAGGTATGGTCCAGGTCCAAAGTAAGTCTCTTTCTCTTGGGTTCCATCATCCATTTCCTTACGATATGAGGTTTCATGGTAAGAATATAATAAACACAGAAAGATAATCAATAAGCCATCCGGGCAATCTTAGGGCGTTGCCCTGGAGTTGCAGTCAAACGCCACCCGTCAGCGGGGCATACCCGTAGCCGGTGATTTGGCCTGGAGCGTTTTGAGCAGGTGACCGATTGAGGGCTAGCACCGGAATGCTGAGGACTTCGCTGGCTACGGGACCTGCGCAGGCTGCCTGGGTTGCACTCTGTTGGCGATGTCCAGGCCCGATTCGGTTTCTGCGACGCGGAGTTCGTAAGTTTTCTGAAGGTTCAGCCAAAGCTGGGGGGTGGTGCCGAAGTAGCGGGACAGACGCAGAGCGGTGTCGGCGGTGACTCCGCGCTGACCGTTCAGAATCGCAGTGACCCGGTTGGCGGGGACACACAAGGCACGGGCGAGAGCGTTGGCGGAGAGGCCGAGTTCTTCCATTTCATCTGCCAGGACCTCGCCCGGGTGCACCTGGCGCATGTTGTTGTTCAGTCTCATCTCCGCACTCCTAGCTATGGTAATCCACAATCGCCACGTCGTATGGCCCATCGTCTCCCCAGCGGAAGCAGATACGCCATTGAAGATTGATCCTTATGCTGTACTCGCCGGTGCGATCACCTGAAAGAGCCTCGAGCCTGTTGCTGGAGAGGCCTGCCAGGTCTCGGAGTGATTCAGCATTGTCCAACACGGTCAACCGTCGCACAGCTTGATCACGGAAGCTATGGAAATCCCGGACGGTAAGGCCGGCAAAGAATCGCTCGGTTCTCCGATCTCTGAAGCCTCGTATCATTAATACGTGTTACGTAACAAGTATAACTCCTAGCTGAGCGTAATGCAAGCATGGGATGGCTGGCGGATAGCAGTGATCTTCTCAGCCGGACGTATGAGTTGCCGCGGGGTCACTTCCATCGTCGAAAACTGACTCGTCGCTGCCAGCTTCATCAGTCGCCTCGGCAGCGCCCGCGCCGAAGCTGGGCGTGTACTCCCGGCCGTCGTCGGCCGCAAGGGCGCCTTCTACGGCGCAGATGGCCACCTCTATCTGGCCGTCGTCGGGCTCCCTGGTGGTCAACCGCTGGAGCCACAAGCCCGGCAGGGCCAGAAGCTGCCCTACCAGTAGGTGCTGGCGCGCGCCGCTGAACCGGATTATCTCGTAGCTGATGGCGGCGATGACGGGCAACAGCAATATCCGCGAGGCGGCGCGCCACCACCAAGACTGTTCCAGGAGGGCAAACAACATGAACACAACCACCGAGACCAAGACCACGGTGAGCAGGAAGGCGGTGCCGCACCTGGGATGGGGGGTGCCAAACTTCCGAACGTTTTCCACGCTGAGCGGCAGGCTGGCCTCGTGAGCGTGGACGGCCATGTGCTCGGCGCCGTGATAGGCGAAGACGCGCTTGATGTCCGGGAAGAAGCTGATGGCCCAGACGTAGCCGATCAGGATAATCAGGTTGAGGGCGCGTTCGATTAGCTCGCTTACCAGGTGGGACGGGACCACGGGGTCCATAACCCTAACGATCAACAGGGGCAACCCGAGGAAGATGCCGACGCCTATCGACAGGGACGCCGCCAGAGTTAGCACGAGGGCCCAGTTGGGGATTTCGGACTTGGAATCCGAGTCAGGCTGTTGGGCGGCGAGGTTGGCCGACGTGTGCAGGGCCTTGATTCCCAGGACAAGGGTTTCGGCCAAGACGATAAATCCCCTAACGAACGGTAGACGGCGAGCGCGCCCGGTGGCCAAGGAGTTAAGGCGGCCCCAGCGGCTCTCTATGCCCCCGTCCGGGCGACGAACGGCCAAGCTGAAGTGGTTGCGGCCGCGAATCAGAACGCCTTCTATGACCGCCTGTCCGCCGTAGGCGAACCTCGGCTCTTCAGGCACTTAAATCTCCTTGAAGCAAGCCGAAAGCCATAGAGAGTCCGGGCGCGGGAATCAAACGGCAAGAACGCCGGTCGCCGCCGGCAATGATATACGGCTTGGGCGATTGGAGCAGCAAGGGAAGTGAGTCAGTCAGCCCGCGGCGGCGGGGGTGAGGGTCATTGCAGGTTGTAGCGGCGGCGCATCCGTTCAATGCGGCCCTGGGTGTCCACGACCCGCTGTTCGCCGGTGTAGAAGGGGTGACACTTGCTGCAAACCTCGACCCTGAGGGCGGGCTTGGTGGCCCCCGTCTCGAAGACGTTGCCGCAGGAGCAGGTGACGGTGGCTTTGTAAAACTGGGGGTGAATCTCGGCCTTCATATTCGTCTCTGTCGGTAACTGTTGTTGGTGTGGGCCGGCGGAGGACCGCTAGTCCAGCGGATAGACGCTGACGCGCCGCTTGCCCTTGGCGTGCCACTCGAACTGGACCTTGCCGTCGAGCTTGGCGAAGATGGTGTGGTCCCTGCCCAGGCCGACGTTGGCGCCGGGGTGGATGCGGGTGCCCCGCTGGCGGACCAGGATGGACCCGCTGGATACCAACTCGCCGCCATAGCGCTTGACTCCCAATCGCTTGGCGTTGCTGTCTCGCCCGTTGTTGGAACTTCCGCCTGCTTTCTTATGCGCCATCGTTCTTAGCCTTTGCGGCGGTACTTCGCCGGGCCCTGGGCTTGCGGGTGCGGGCCGCGGGCTTGTCCACCTTGATGTCTTGAATCAGGAGACGGGTGTAGTCCTGCCGGTGGCCTCTCTTACGCCGGTACCTGGTCTTGGCCTTGTACTTGAAGACCATCAACTTCTTGTCGGTGTAATGGGCCTGCACCTGGGCCAGGACCTTGGCGCCGGGGACGTAGGGCGAGCCGACGGTGACGTCGCCGCCGTCGGAAATCGCCAGCACCTCGCCGAATTCGGCAACCGCGGCGACTCCCACCGGAAGTTTTTCAACGTCCAAGGTGTCGCCGGGCTTGACCCGGTACTGCTTGCCGCCCGTCTTGAAAACCGCGTAATCCATGTTGAACTCCGCAAATCATGGTAAGCTAGGGTCTCGAAAGTGTCAAGGTAAACGGGCCTGCGGGAGGAGCAGTCCGCGGGCCGTTGCAGCCCAACGTGAGATATAATCTTGCGGAAAGGGTAAGACCAGGCAGGGACGACGATGAGCGATTTGAGCGGCGACGATTTGCGGCAAGCGTTCGTTGCGGCGACCCAATCCCTGGAGCGATACCGGGACGCCGTCAACGCGCTGAACGTGTTTCCGGTGCCCGACGGCGACACGGGCACCAACATGCTGCTGACCATACGCTCGGCCCTGGAGAAGTGCCCGGACGACGGCGAGGCCAGCGCGGCGGAGGTGTCGTCGGGTCTGGCCGAGGGGGCGTTTTGGGGCGCTCGCGGCAACAGCGGGGTGATCCTGTCCCAATTGTTCCGGGGCCTGGCCGACGCACTGCGGGAAGCGGAAACGTGCAGCGGGCCCGACCTGGCTCGGGGACTGGCACTGGCTGCCGATGCAGCCTATGGCTCTGTTGCCCAGCCGGTGGAGGGCACAATGCTCACCGTGCTGCGCTCCACGTCGGTGTCGGTGCAGCAGGTGTTGGAAGGGGAAGGGACCGCTGAGCCCAGGGCCCTGTGGGAGCAGGCGTTCAGGTCGTCGGTGGAGGCGGTGTACCGGACCCCGTCGCAGATGCGCACACTGGAAGAGGCCGGGGTGGTGGACGCCGGAGGGATGGGCGTGGCGGTGATAATCGGCGGCGCCTTATGTCAACTAACGGGCTGTGAACAGGCGGTCTTGGACGATGCGGTGGCCGCCGCCTGCACCGAGCCGGTCTTAAACACGGGCGGGACCAGCAGCAGCATTGACCCGGACTTCCTGGACTCCACGCTGGAGTCGCAATGGGGCTATTGCATCCAGTTCTTGATCGAAGGCCAGGAGCTGGCCCTGGAGGACATCCGCAAGCACTTCGGGACCGAGTGGTCGGACTCGGCGGTGGTGGTGGGAGACGCCCGCTTGGCCAGGGTGCACCTGCATTCCGGAGACCCAGGGCCGGCGCTGAGCTACGGGGCGTCGCTGGGGGACCTGCACGAAATCAAGATCGAGAACATGGGACGGCAGAACCGGGAGTTCGTGAGCAGGGGCCAGCAGAGCCAGGCGGGACCTGCGGGCCTGGCGGTGGTGGCCGTGGTGCAGGGGCAGGGCCTGACGCAGTTGTTCAAGGACGCCGGATGTTCCATGGTCATCAACGGAGGGCAGACCATGAATCCCAGCGTGGGCCAGTTCCTGGAAGCGGCCCAGGCCACGGGCGCTGCGGAGATTATCGTCCTGCCCAACAACCCCAACGTGGAGGCAACGGCGCGGCAGTCGGCGGGCGCCGATCCCCGGGTGAACGTAGTGGCGGCGCGCACGGTGCCCCAGGGGGTTTCGGCGCTGCTGGCGTTCAATCGAGAGGAGCCCCTGGAACGCAACCTGGCATCGATGGGAGACGCCCTGGACGGGGTTTCGACCATAGAGGTAACCCAGGCGGTCCGTTCCACCAGCATCGAAGGGACCAGTGTAGAGGTCGGACAGTTTATCGCGTTGTTGGAAGGAGACCTGGCATCCGTCGCAGAGTCGCCGGAAGAAGCCCTGAAAACGGCCCTGGACGGCGTATTGGACTCGGCGGACCAGATTGTGACGCTGTACCTGGGAGAGGACGGCTCAGAAGCGAAAGCTGAGGAGATTTGTCGCCAACTGGAGGCGCAGATGCCGGGGCTGGAGGTGGAACTGGTGTACGGCGGGCAGCCCCATTACCACTATCTGGCGTCGGTGGAGTAGACCATGGCAGTAAGAATAGTAACGGACAGCGCATCGGACATTCCCATGGACCTGGCAAAGCAATGGGACATCACCGTGGTGCCCGCCTACATAATTATCGACGACAAGCCCCACCGGGGCGGCGTGGACATCACGGCTGACGAATTCTACCAAAAGCTGCAGGCCGGCGGTCCGCTGCCCACCACGGCCCAGCCGTCGGTGGGCGACTTCACGGAGGCGTACCGGGAGTTGCTGGACCAGGGGCACGGCGTGATTTCCATGCACGTGTCGGGGAAGCTCAGCGGCACGGTGAACTCGGCGGAACAGGCGCGGGCGGCGCTGGGAGATGAGGGCGCCGGGCGCATCGAGATAGTCGATTCACAGCAGGCGTCAATCCCATTGGGGTTGATGGCCCTGTCGGCAAGCCGGCGGGCGGCGGACGCCGGGTCCCACGCCCAGTTGGCCGAGCAATTGCGACAAGAACTGTCCCGGTACCACGGAATGTTCCTGCTGGACACTCTGACTTATCTGCAGAAGGGCGGCCGCATCGGCAAGGGCCAGGCTTTCTTGGGGTCGGTGCTCAACGTCAAGCCGATACTGACAATCCAAGACGGCGTGGTGCACCCGGTGGAGCGGGCACGTAGCCGCGGCCGGGGGCTGGCCCGGTTGGTGCAAATGGCCCAAGAGCTTGCGCCATTGGAAGAGCTGGCGGTGGTGTACAGCACGGAACGCGAGGAAGCGGAGGCGCTGAGAGACAGGCTGTCCTCGGTAGCGCCGTCCAACGGAATAGTGGTGGCGCGGTTTGGCCCCGCCCTGGGCACCCACATAGGCCCCGGAGGACTGGGCGTGGCGCTGGCCCGCGCCGGCGATATGCCCAACTCCTGATGGCCCCGGCCGGCGGCAGTTCGCCAACTTGGCGGGACTCCCTGCGCAACATCCTGCGGTTGGAAGAGTCCCGGGGATTCGACGACCGGGCCGTGGTTGGCGGCCTGGACAAGTTCCTGGAACGCTGGTCCTCGGAGATGGCCGCTATTGTTGCCGGCCGTGAAGAGGCCGAGCAACTTCCCGAACGACCGTACAGTCGAATGTCGCCCGAGGAACGCCGTCAATGGGCCGGGAGCTGGCAGACAGTGTTGGACGACGCCGGCCCAACTACCGCGCCAACGCCGGTAGCCGCTGCTCCGGCCAAGCCGGCAAAAACAGGCTCCAACGGCGCCAGAGCCGCGGCCAAGGAGGGAAGTCGCCGCAAGCCTCCGGCGGGGCTGACTGTAGACTCGCCGGTGACCAAGCTGCGGGGCATCAGCACCCGGACGGAAGAATTGCTGGCCAAGCTGGACGTGAAGACCGTCCGGGACCTGCTGTACCTGTTCCCCAAGCGACACGCCGACTACTCCACGTTCGCCAAGATATCTGAGCTTTCCCCCGGAGAGGAATGCACGGTGGTGGCGGACGTATGGGACGTGCATTTGGTAACCGGCGGGCGTCAAGGGAAGCGCAAGGACACCGAGGCGGTGCTCAGCGACGAGACGGGCAACCTGCGCGTCATATGGTTCGGGCAGCGGTACATGGCCCGGACCATCAAGCCCAACACCCGGATAGCGGTCAGCGGCAAGGTGGACGTGTACAGGGGGCAACTGGCGCTGGAGTCGCCGGAGTACGAGTTGCTGGACCGTGGACAGGCCCCGATTAACGTGGGGCGGCTGGTGCCCGTCTACCCCTTGACCGCGGGACTCACCGGCCGCAACCTGCGCCGGATCGCCTGGCAGGCGCTGCAGGAGTGGCTGGGGGGCGTGGACGAGTTGATTCCCGACGACCTGCGGGCACGGGCCGGACTGATGCCCCTGACGGACGCGATTTATCAAGCCCACTATCCTGAAGACCAGGGCCAGCATGAAGCGGCGCGGCGGCGGCTGGCCTTCGACGAGCTTTTCACCCTGCAACTGGCGGTGCTGGGACGGCGAAGCCGCCAGAGCCAGTCGGAAAAGGGCATAGCCGTCGGGCGCCAACCTGAGGTCGTGGAAGGCTTCCTGTCGTCGCTGCCGTTCCAGCTTACCGGGGCGCAGAAACGGTGCATCGGACAAATCGACGCGGACTTAGAGCGGGGCACGCCGCCGATGAACCGGCTGCTGCAGGGCGAGGTGGGCAGCGGCAAGACGGTGGTGGCCCTGGCCGCCTTACTCAGGACGGCGGCGGCGGGATACCAGGGGGCGGTGATGGCGCCGACGGAAGTGCTGGCGGAGCAGCATTTTCAGACCGTGTCCCGGCTGCTGGGGGGCATGGCCAGGCCGGTGCAGTCCGACTACCTGCTGTCGGTATACCTGGACTCGCTGGCCAGGCCGGTGACGGTGGGCCTGCTGACCGGCAGCACCAGGGCGTCCCGGAAGCGCGAGCTCACCGAGATGGCCGCCAACGGCACGCTGGACCTGCTGATAGGCACCCACGCCTTGATACAGGAAGGAGTGTCGCTGCCCAAGCTGGCTCTGGCAGTCGCCGACGAGCAGCACCGGTTCGGGGTGCTGCAGCGGTCGGCGTTGCGGGAACGGGGACTGGAGACTCCCCACACGCTGATTATGTCGGCCACGCCAATCCCCCGCACCCTGACACTTACGCTGTACGGCGACCTTGACATTTCGACTATCGACGAACTCCCCGCGGGACGGGAGACGGTGGCGACGCGCTGGGTATCGCCGGAACGCCGCCAGGCGGCCTACGGGTTCATCAGGAAGCAGGTGGAGGAGGGCAGGCAGGCCTTTGTGATTTGCCCGCTGGTCGGAGAGTCCGAGGTCATCGAGGCCAAGGCGGCTACAGAGGAATACGAGCGGCTGTCGGACGAGATCTTTCCAGACCTGAAGCTGGGGCTGCTCCACGGCCGGATGTCTTCCAGGGACAAGGACAAAATCATGCGCCGGTTCCGGGACGGCGAACTGGACATCCTGGTGTCCACCGCGGTGGTGGAGGTGGGCATCGACGTGGCCAACGCCACGGTGATGATGATAGAGGGGTCGGACCGGTTCGGGCTGGCCCAACTGCACCAGTTCAGGGGCAGGGTGGGCCGCGGCGAGCACAAGAGTTATTGCATCCTCATGTCGGACTCGCCGTCGGGCGTGGCCAGGGAGCGCCTGGAGGCACTGGAGCAAATTCACGACGGTTTCCAGTTGGCCGAGGTGGACCTGGAATTGCGGGGGCCGGGAGATTTCTTCGGCACCCGGCAGAGCGGGCTGCCCAACCTGCGCATGGCCCAGCTGTCGGATAGGCATTTGCTGGACTCGGCCCGTCAGGAAGCAACCAAGGTGATGGAGCAGGACCCGCAGCTGCGGCAGAAGAAGCACGCCCAGTTGGCGGACCACGTGGCGCGCTTCCTCGACGCAGTCAGCGACGAGCCAACCTGACGGTGCCGCAGGTCGGCGGCGCCAGGGCGATTTTTGAAGGACTAGAAAATTGGATTTAACGACGCGCATTAACTTGGAGCGAAAGCGGCCCGATGGGTCTGGGAGCCTATGCTGGCATATCTGACCGACTTCGCCAGCAGCCGCCGGGGAAAGTGGATAACCCTTCTGGCCTGGGTGGTCATCGCCGGGGCGCTGATCTCGCAGCTTCCGTCGCTCAGCGACGTGCGGGAGAACGACGAGGCGTTTTTCCTGCCCAAGGACGCCGAGGCAACCCGTGCCTACGAGCTGGAGCGGGAACGCTTCCCCTCGGCGGGCACGCCGATCCTGATCGTCTTCCACGCGGAGTCCGGCCTGGGACCGTCGGCCTACGGGGCATCCGCCGACCTCGCCCGGTGGCTTTCGGGGCCGGATGGGCCGAAAAACGTGGGCAGCGTCCGCTTCCCGGACGAGGGATCCGGGGCACAAGGCGGCCTGGTGTCCGAGGACGGGACGACCATGTACGTCTTCGTCGACATCACGGGTTCGGTCGCCGAGGACGCGTTTGCCGATACGGTCAATGAGATACGCGACAGGGCCGCGGCGTTGGATTTGCCGGGCGTCGAGGTTGCAGTGGGCGGGGCCGGGGGCCTGCTGGTAGACCTGATCGGCGTTTTCTCGCAGATCGACACGCTGCTGCTGCTGGTCACGGTGCTGCTGGTGCTGGCCCTGCTGCTCGTCATCTACCGCTCGCCGTTGATGGCCGCGATGCCCTTGCTGGCGGTGGGGACGGTGTTCATGCTGGCCAATGCGGTGGGAGGAGGGCTGGCGCAGCAGTTCGACCTGACGGTGTCGGCCCAGACCACTGGGATCATGACTGTAGTCCTGTTCGGCACGGGGACGGATTACGTGCTGTTCGTCTCGGCGCGGTTCCGGGAGGAGTTGACCCGCAGCCAGGACCGCCACGAAGCGATGCGGAACACCATGCGGGGAGTGGGAGGCGCGGTCGCCTCGGCCGGGGCCACAATCCTGATTGCGTCGGTGGTGCTGCTGCTGGCCACTTTGCGGTCTTACCAGGCATTGGGGCCGGTGATTGCGGTGGCAGTGGCGCTGATGATGCTGGCGGCCATCACTTTAGTGCCCGCAGTGCTCACCATTGTCGGGCGGTCGGCTTTCTGGCCGGCGCGGCCGCGGCTGAGCACGGGCGTCCAGGGGACTGCGGCATGGCGCGAGAGCATTTACGGAAGGATTGGCGCCGTGGTCCTACGGCGCCCGATAGCGACGCTGGCGGTCACGGGCGTTGCCCTTGCTTTACTGGTCCTTGGGCTGCTGCCGTTCCAGACAAACTACGACCGGCTGGCCAGTCTTCCAGGAGACACCGAGTCGGTGCAAAGCTTCGAGTTGCTGAGGAAGGGCTTCCCGACTGGAGAGTTGTCTCCCACGCTGGTCTACGTTTCCTTGCCGCCCGGCGAGCGCGCTCTCGACCCCGCCTCGCTCCAAAGAATAGACGAGATCACTGTGAACTTGTCGGAGCATCCGAGGGTTGCCCGGGTGTCGGGGCCAAGCCGTCCAAAGGGAGTGGACGGCCCATACGGCTCTGAATTGCCGGAAGATGAAGCGTCGCGTTTCGTATCTGACGACGGCAGCACGGTGGTGATCAATGCCGTATTGACGGCGAACCCGTTCTCCAGGGAGGGGCTGGACACCATTCCTGAACTGCGGGCGCTGGCCCGTCAGAGCGCGGCGGAGGCCGGTCTTCCTGAAGGGAACGTCCTGGTTGGGGGAGACACCGCCGAGCAGCAGGACACCCGCAGGGCCAGCACCAGGGATACCTGGGTGGTGCTGCCGTTGATACTGCTGGCCATCGGCGTCGTCCTTGCGGTCTTGCTCCGCTCGCTGATTGCTCCCCTTTATCTGATGGCGACCATAGCGTTCACCTATTTCTCTACCCTGGGGCTGGCCGTACTGGTGTTTGTAGTGCTCATGGGCCATCCTGGGGTTGGCCCTGGCGTCCCGTTCTTCCTGTTCGTATTCCTCAACGCCTTGAGCGTCGATTACAACATTTACCTGATGTCACGGATACGAGAGGAGGTCAAAGACGCGCCGTTGCCGGAGGCGACGGGCTATGCCCTGGCCCGCACCGGCCCGGTGATTACGTCTGCCGGGATGATACTGGCGGGGACGTTCTCGGCGTTGATGGTGCTGCCCCTCCAGGACCTGATGCAACTGGGATTCGCGGTGGCCGTGGGCGTGCTGATAGACACGTTCATCACGCGCACTTTGATAGTGCCCTCGCTGGTGGCGCTGTTCGGGCGGTGGAACTGGTGGCCCTCGCGGGCTGCAGCCCGGAGGGGTTAGGCCGGGGCTTTGAAGCGGTAGCCGACCTGGTAGATGGTCTCGATGAAGGTGCGGCCTGGGGACTCTATCTTAGAGCGCAGACGACGCACGTGGACGTCTACGGTGCGGGTGCCGCCCAGGTAGTCGTACTCCCAGACCTGGCTGAGCAGGGACTCCCTGGAATAGACCCGGCCGGGGTTGGAGGCCAGCAGCACCAGCAACTGGAATTCCTTGTACTTCAGGGATACCCGCCTGCCGGCGACCATAACCTCATAGCGTTCCAGGTCTATGGTCAAATCGCCTTCCCGCAACACTTGGGAACTGGCGGGGCCTCTAACCCGGTAGACCGCCTGCTGGAGCCTGGGAAGCAGTTCGCCCTCTCGGACAGGATAAAAGACCAGTTCGTCCGGGTTCAGGGTCGGGTCGTATTCGGACACGCCGTCAAGTGGGGCCAAGGCCAAGACTGGAATCCGCAGTTCCTTGCATTGTTCTATCAAGAGCCTGCCCTGCGTCTGGTCGATGGATGCCAGGTCAACCAGGGCGGCCTCGGGCTGCTGCTCCGGGCCGTTGCCTTCCAACTCGGACAGGTCTGAGCCGCGCAGGCAAGCCAGGCCGGCCCGGCCAAGCATGTCCACCAGCGGGCCGACGCCGTTATTCTGGCCCGCCAGCAAGGCTACCCTGTGCACCGGTAAGTCCAACACCGCAACTCGCTACGGTTAGGTTTCTTGAGCCGTCTCCTGCCTCCACGGTACGGGAAGCGTCGGGGCACAGAGAAAAGTATATCACCCGGCGCGATGGGGGGCGTTCGGGGTTCGATTTCCCCGTCGACGAGGTCAGGACAGGCTCAGGACGAACTGTGTTTGCCGCACCACCGGGCTATTGCATCACTGTGAAAATATGCTACCATATTGTTAGCACTTAACTTGGAGGACAGTTATGGGGACTGTACACGTGCGACGACTGGACGATGACATAGTCAAACGGCTTAAGCTCCGCGCTGCCGCCAACAATCGTTCGCTGGAGGGCGAGGCTCGCCACATACTAGAACAGGCGGCAGTGTACAGCGTAGAAGGCAAGGCCGAGGCGTTCCAAGCAATGTCCGCGAGATTTCGCAAGGAGACTGGCGAGGTTTCCCAGACGCCCTCAGACGTCCTGATTAGAGAAGACCGCGAAAGCGGCCATCGGGACATCTGATGCGGCTGGTGGTGGACGCCAGCGTAGCGGTGAAGTGGTTCGTGGAGGAGGAGCACTCAACCGACGCTGACCAGCTGCTGGAAGGTGGCCATGAACTGCACGCTCCTCGGCTCCTTGCATTGGAGGTCGGCAACGCCCTGTGGCGCAAAGCTCGGATGGGGGAGTTGGAGCGCAGCAGGGCGGGAACACTAGCGGCGGCAATTTCAGATATACCCGTTCGCTGGGTAGAGGATGAGGAGTACTGTCCGGAGGCGGTCCGCCTGGCATTGGCCCTCGATAGGCCGGTGTATGACTGCTTGTATCTAGCGTTGGCCCACCGGATTAGGGCGACGCTGGTGACGGCCGACGCCCGTTTCGCCAACGCGCTGGCGGCGACGGAACACGGAGGCGCGGTCGTTGCCCTGCACGACTTGGCTTTGGCCTGAACGACCTCATCTGCGGTCATAGGGACCTGGAGCTGGCGACTGTCAATAGACAAACCTCCCGCCATTAGAAGGGGGGACTACGGGTGGTGTTCCCGCCCGTGACCATTGACCTCCCCTGTATCCCCTCCTTGGTAAAGAGAGGACTGTTGCGGCGAACTTTGACACCTGATTCCGCCAAGCCAGCGCCTACGTTGGCCTGGGACCGGGCTGGGAGAAATTGACCGCGCCACGGCTCTGTTATTATGATGGCAGATAAAGACGACAGCTATCGTCGCACATCGTCAAGGGACTGAGGGACTATAGAGGGGGAAGTTCATGGCCGCCCAGGTATTGCCGGAAACGGCGCGGGAAGTGCGGGAGTTGATACGCTGCGGGCAGTGGCGGGGCGTTACGTCGGGCGTGGCGCCGGGGCACGTGCAGGCCAACCTGGCCATTCTGCCCAAGGACCTGGCCTTCGACTTCCTTCTGTTCTGCCAGCGGAACCCCAAGCCTTGCCCGTTGCTGGAGGTGCTGGAGCAGGGTCAAACTGAGCCCAAGCTGACCGCGCCCGGAGCGGACATCCGCACCGATCTGCCGGCCTACCGGGTGTACGAAAACGGCGAGTTCACCGCGCAGGTGGAGTCGCTGGCGGACTACTGGCGGGACGACCTGGTGTCCTTCCTGCTGGGCTGCAGCTTCTCTTTCGAGACCGCCATGGTCGAGGCGGGGATTCCCCTGCGGCACCAGGACAAGCAGTGCAACGTATCGATGTACATCACCAACATCCAGACCGCTCCCGCGGGGGTCTTCTCTGGCCCCATGGTGGTCAGCATGAGGCCGGTGAAAAGGGACCAGATAGTGCGGGCGGTGCAGGTCACCTCCCGGTTCCCGGCCACCCACGGCGCGCCGGTGCACATCGGCGACCCGTCGGTCATCGGGATAAAGGACCTGGGACGGCCGGACTTCGGAGACCCGGTGGAGGTGCTGCCCGGCGAGGAGCCGGTGTTCTGGGCCTGCGGGGTGACGCCGCAAGCAGTGGCGCTGAGCTGCAAGCCGCCGTTGATGTTGACCCACGGCCCGGGCAAGATGTTCATCACCGACCGGAAGGACGTGGACTACGCGGTCTTGTAGGCGTCCAGGGTTCAAGCCCGCAGCCCGGTTTAAGAGTATTCTCCAGGGGATGACGGAGAGGCCATGAGCCAGTCCATAGAAGATATTATTCTACAGCAGGACAAGCGGGGGATTGCCGATTTGCGCCCACACCTGCCCCAGGACTTTTGCCGGAACGCGGCCCGCTACGTCTTGGAGCATCCGGGCCACACGGTGATCGTCACGGGCTACTACATCACCATGTCGGGAGGGCCGGAAACCGACGGCCCCGCCGGGGCTATAGCCATCGGCCAGGCGCTGCAGGCCCTGGACCGTCGCGTTACCTATGTGACGGACTCGTTTACCGGTCCAGCGATGCGGGAACTGGCCGGCGCCGGCGCCGAAGTTGTTGAGTTTCCCATAGCCGACGTGGAGGCCAGCCGAACACAGGCCGCCCAGCTTTTGCAGCGGCTGCAGCCTGACCTGCTGTTGTCCATAGAGCGCAGCGGCCGGACCAGGGACGAGACCTACCTGAACATGCGGGACGTGGACATTACTCCCAACACGGCCAGGTTGGACTATTTGTTCGAGTCCGACATACCGTCGGTGGCCATCGGCGACGGGGGAAACGAGATCGGCATGGGGAACCTGGCCGAGGTCATACCGTCGGTGGAACGCTTGCCCAACAACCCTTCAGTGGTCACGGTGGACAGGCTGATAATCGCCAGCGTCTCCAACTGGGGCGGCTACGGACTGGTGGCGGCGTTGTCGCAGTTGACGGGCAAGGACCTGCTGCCCTCGGTGGAACACGAGACGGGGATGCTGGACCGGATGGTTGACCTGGGGATAGTGGACGGCACCACCGGCGAGTCCGTCCCCGCCGTGGACGGCTTCACCGCCGAGGAGAACGGGGCGGTGCTGGAGCAACTGCGGCAGGCAGTGGGGTAGGGGCTGGCGGTTAGTCCGGGGCTATTCGCCGTTGGTTTCCAAGGCGGCGGGGGTGAGGGTCTTTTCTTCCAGGGCCAGTAGGCGGCGAAGTTCGAAGACCTCGTCGCGGAACTGTGCGGCCTTCTCGAATTGCAGGTTCCTGGCCGCTTCCTTCATCTGGGTCTCCAGGTCCTTGACCACCCGGAACATGTCGGAGCGGGACATTTCCTGCCGGGCGACGTGGTAACGGGCCCGGTTCTCGGCGATTCCCTTGATGCTCTCGGTGATGTCGTGGACTTCCTTCTGGATGCTCTGGGGCTGGATGCCCTTTTCCTTGTTGAAGGTGTCCTGGATAGTCCGGCGACGGTTGGTCTCGTCGATGGCCCGCTTCATGGAGTCGGTGACCCGGTCGGCGTACATGATGACGTGGCCGTTGGAGTGGCGGGCCGCCCGGCCGATGGTCTGAATCATCGAGGTGTCGGACCGCAGGTAGCCCTCTTTGTCGGCGTCCAGGATAGCCACCAGGCTGACCTCGGGCAGATCCAGGCCCTCCCGCAGCAGGTTGATGCCTACGATGACGTCGTAGACTCCCAGCCTGAGGTCCCGGAGAATCTCCACCCGGTCCAGGGTCTGGACGTCGGAGTGCAGGTAGTGGTTGCGGATGCCCATCTCGGACAGGTAGTCGGCCAGCTCCTCGGCCATGCGCTTGGTCAGGGTGGTGACCAGGCACCGTTCGGTCCGCTCTACCCTGAGCTTGATCTGATGCAAGAGATCGTCGATCTGGCCGGTCGTCGGCTTGACCTCGACGGTGGGGTCGAGCAAACCGGTGGGCCTGATGACCTGCTCGACGACGGCAGAACTGTGCTTTAGCTCGTAGGGGCCGGGTGTCGCCGAAACATAGACGACCTGGTTGGTCCGGGACTCGTACTCCTCGAAGTTGAGGGGCCGGTTGTCCAGCGCCGACGGCAGGCGAAAGCCGTATTCGACCAAAGTCTTCTTGCGGGACATGTCGCCGTGGAACATGCCGCGAATCTGGGGCAGCATCATGTGGGACTCGTCTACGAAGAGCAGGTAGTCATCGGGGAAGTAGTCCAGCAAGGTCCAGGGAGTGCTGCCGGCGGCGCGCTGGGCCAGGTGGCGGGAGTAATTTTCCACGCCGGAGCAAAAGCCGGTCTCCTGCAGCATCTCCAGGTCGTAGTTGGTCCGGCTTTCCAGCCGGGCTGCCTCCAGCACTTTGCCGCGGTCTCGCAGGGTCTTGAGCTGCTCGTCCAGTTCCACCCTGATGTCGCCGACGGCCATCTCCAGCTTTTCCCTGGGAGTGACGAAGTGGTTGGCGGGGAAGATGTAGATGTCCTGCTTCTCGCCCAGGAACTCGCCGGTCAAGGGGTCCACCTGGACGATGCGCTCTACCTCGTCGCCGAAGAACTGGATACGGACCGCGGCCTCCTCGTAGGCAGGCACCAACTCCAGAGTGTCGCCCCGTATGCGGAACCTGCCCCGGGAGAGGTCCATGTCGTTCCGCTCGTACTGCATGTCCACAAGCTGGCGGACGAACTGGCTGCGGTTGCGGATGTCGCCCACTCTGAGTTGGGCGACGAAGTGGAAGTAGTCCGCGGGGTCGCCCAGACCATAGATGCAGGACACGGAGGCAACGATCAATACGTCGCGGCGAGTGAGCAGGGAAGTGGTGGCGGAGAGGCGCAGCTTGTCCAGTTCGTCGTTGATGCTGGCGTCCTTCTCGATGTAGGTATCGGACTGGGGAACGTAGGCCTCGGGCTGGTAGTAGTCGTAGTAGGACACGAAGAATTCGACGGCGTTGTGAGGAAAGAACTCTTTGAACTCGGTGGCAAGCTGGGCGGCCAGGGTCTTGTTGTGGGCCATGACCAAGGTGGGTCGCTGTACTCGCTGGATGACGTTGGCCATGGTGAAGGTCTTGCCGCTGCCGGTGACGCCCATGAGGGCCTGCTGATCCGTACCTTGGAGCAGACCGTCGACCAAGCGGTCCACGGCGCGGGGCTGGTCTCCGGTCATTTGGAAGTCGGAGACCAACTCGAAGGGACGGGCTTCAGGAGAAGCAACGCCGTTGCCGCCGTTATGTGCGGCTTGCGGGTCGGCTGTCTTTTTGGTTCTAGCGACCATATTGGGCCTTATAAGGCTGTCGTTCTTGCACGTAAATCATACCCTGACCCGCGCCGGTCACGCCACCGGGTAGCGGCGAGAGCAGGGGCAAGGACCGCGTCAGCCGCCGCCGATCTGCTGCAGCACGAGGCGTATCCGGTCTTCGAGGGTAAGTTCCTCGCTGCGGTCCATGTTGGCCACGGCGCGGCGGGCCTCGTTGTTGGAGTAGCCGAGGGCGGTGAGGGCGGCTATGACTTCATCGTCGTCCGATGCCTGGCCGGGCAGGGCTTCGAAATCGTCGGCCTCAACTTTGCCCTTCAGATCCAGGACGATGCGGCTGGCGGTGCGGCGGCCCACGCCGGTGGCCGAGGCCAGGGAGGCGATGTCGCCGGAGACGATGGCCTGGTTCAAGGTGGATGCGCCCAGCTTGGACAGCAGGGCGAGGGCAAGCCGGGGGCCGACGCCGGACACGCCGTTGAGCAACTGGAACAACTCCAGCGACGCCTGGGTGGTGAAGCCGTAGAGCACCGGCTGTTCATCGCGCATCCGTAGGTGGGTGTACAGGCTTACCTGCTGGCCCACAGAGCCCAACTCGCCGATGGCGCTCTCGGGCACGAAGACCTGGAGGGTTACGCCCCCGACGCGGATATGGACCCAGTCGGGGCCTACAGATTCAAGGGCGCCTTGGACCCCGACAATCACGCACTACCTCTCCATGCCCTGGGGGATTTCCCGGCCCAAGGCCTCGACGGTGCTCATCTTTATCAGGTGGCAAAGGGCCACGGAGAGGGCGTCGGCGGCATCGGAGGCGGGGACATCGGTCAATCCCAGGGTCGCCGATATTGTCGTGCGCATCTGTTCCTTGGTGGCGGCGCCGAAGTCGGCCACCGCCAGCTTGACCTGGGCCGGCGGGTACTTGAACACGGGAACGCCGGCGCCGGCCGCGCCGATTAGCACAAGGGCCTGGGCCTGGCCGACGGCGATGGCCGAGCCGGCGAAGCGGCGTTCACCTTTCCCAACGAAGGGTTCTTCCACCGCCACGGCGTCGGGGCTGAACACGCCGATCAAGTTCTGAACGTGGGTGTACAGCTGGTAGAGGCGTTGTTCCAGGGGCATTTTTGCGGGGAGGGAGACTACACCGTAGTCTTCGGCCTGCAGCCGCCGGTCCTCGGACACCACGCCATACCCCATGCGCAGGGTGCCGGGGTCAATCCCAAGCACCAGCATCGGCTTCCGCCCCTCCACTCACCGGTTAAGACTCATCCTGGTACCGTTGGAGAACTTCCGCAGGGAAGTCGGCGTTGGTGTAGGCCTTCTGCACGTCGGCCAGGTCTTCCAGGTTGTCCAGCAGCTTGAGGGTCTGCTCGGCTTCTTTATCCCCCAGAGGCACGGTGGACTTGGGTACCATGGATATCTCCACGGTCTCGGGCTTGGCGTCGGCGGACTCCAACTCCCGGCGTACTTCAAAGAGCTGTTCGGGGGCGGTATAAATCTCCAGCATGCCGTCCTCGAAGTTCACGTCCTCGGCGCCTGCGTCGATGGCCAGCAGGCTTATCTCCTCGCCCTTGTCGGGGTCCGCGACTTCGACGGTAATGAGTCCCCGGGAATCGAAGTTCCAGGCAACGCAGCCGCTTTCCCCCAGGTTGCCTCCGCCCCTGGTGAATGTGGAGCGCACGTCGGCGGCGGTCCGGTTGCGGTTGGTGGTGAGGGCTTGCAGCAGGATGGCCCCGCCGCCGGGACCGTAACCTTCATAGGTTACCTCTTCCAGGTTTTCCTCACCGCCCTCGCCGCCGCTGGCGCGCTTGATGCTCCTGAGAATGTTGTCCTGGGGCATGTTGCTGCTCTTGGCTTTTTCGACGGCCAGGCGCAGGCGGAAGTTCATGTCCGGGTCGGGGCCGCCGCCGTCTCGTACGGCCAGCACAATATCGCGGCTCAACTTGGTGAACAGGGCGCCGCGCTTGGCGTCGGCAGCGCCTTTCTGGTGCTTGATCGTTGACCACTTGGAGTGACCGGACATGGGCGCCTCCGTCTTATTCTTTCAAGCGATATCCCCCATACGACGGGGCACGACGCCTGACGGGAGGAAGAAGAATTGCTCCACCATGAGCTTACGGAATGAGCAGAATGGAAAACCCTATGGCCGATTTTAGCACCGGGCATATGCCCGGTCAAAGCCGGTTAGCGGAGGCCTTCCATCAAATTTACGACCATACAGCCTTCGTCCAAGCGTACTTCCAGGATTACGTCGGTCAAGGCGGGTATCAGCACCTCTCCAGATTCGCCGGACACGACGTAGACGTCGTTGCTGCCCGTCTCCAGGATTTCCCGGACATGACCCAGGCATTCACCGTCGTCGGTAAGCACTCTCAGGCCCAAGAGCTGGAAATGGTAGTACTCCCCTTCCCGGGGAGGGGGAACGGAGGATTGCGGGACTGTGACGGGTTGCCCCACCAGGCCTTTGGCGGCGTCCACGGAGTCGATGCCTTGGAGCCGGAGAATCACCTGGCCGTTGGGCGCTGGAGAGGAGTGGGTAATGGAGTGAGAACGGTCGCCGATGTGCAAGGCCTGGCCCGGATCAAACCGGTGGGGAACATCGCTCAGCACGTTGACCCTGATCCCGCCGGAGACGCCGTGGGCCGAGGCAACGCGGCCGACAATGACATCCTGTGGGGTGTCACTCTGGAGATCAGGCACCTGGAGTTACCGCCAGCGCACTTGGTTGGAACGGGCGGCGGAGCAGAGGAGTTAAACGATCTCCAGAACGGCGTGGGCGCCGTGCTTTACTGCGGCAACCCTGAGGAGCACTCTCATGGCCTGGGCCACCCGCCCCTGGCGGCCGATTACCTTGCCTTTGTCCTCGGGGGCTACTTCCAAGCGGAATACGATGCGGCCGTCTTCCTCAGCTTCAGTGACTTTGACCGCGTCGGGATCGCTGGCCAGGGAGCGGGCGATGTATTCGATAAGCTCTTTCATGCGGCGGAATCCTCATCTGAAGACCCATCTGAGGGGACTTCGTCGTCGGAAGCTGGGGCATCGGCCTCCGGCTCAGCCTCCACCGGCGCCGTATCGTCGCCGGCGGCCTGGGCGGACGGTGCATCTTCGGCCTCAGCGGCCGGGGTGTCTTCAACGGGCGGGGCGGCGGCAACTTCGATGACGGAGCCGTTCCGGCCGATTCCGTTCTTGTCGAGGATGCGCCTTACGGCATCTGAGGGTTGAGCGCCCTGGCTCAACCACTGGACGGCTCGGTCAACTTTGAGGGAAGTGATGGGGGGGTCGGCCATGGGGTCGTAGTTGCCAATCCATTCCAGGTAAGCGCCGTCCCTTGGGGAACGGGCTTCGGCGACGACGATCCTGTAGGAAGGCCTTCTCTTCTTGCCGACCCTTCTGAGTCGAATTCGCAGCATCTAATCTCCGGGGCGCACTGCGCCGAGTGTGAGTATGAGGGATTTTAAGCCGGGCGGGACGCAGATGTCAATTGAAATCGATCCCGAACAAAAGCATCGGGCCCAGCCACTCTGCCGATTGGAGCGCCCTTTGACACTCGGGTCTAGGGGCGATGGTAGACATTGGTCTGGGCCCGACGAACGGGTTCTCGTATGTAAGGGACAACTAGGAGACGATCACCTCGTCGTGTCCAGACAGATGCCTACCATCGCCCCTGGGTGTTAAACTATCTTCCATTCGCGATCACCTCCTTCTTAAATTCCGCCTCGCTCCCGCCAGATTCGAACCCACTCGGCCTGAACCTCGTTGATTCTAACTCCGGTTGGACGGTAGCCCCATTCTAGCAATGGCGAATCGCGAGTGTCAAGGTAAATTGGGGCTGGCGGCGAGGCGTTGAGAGACCAGAATGGTCAAGAGCAAACCAAGGGTTGCATTTATGGGAACGCCTGCATTTGCGGTCCCCGTGCTGCAGGCCCTTGCCGCGTCCGATGAAGCGCAAGTCGCGGCGGTGTATACCAGGCCGGACCGCCCTAAAGGGAGGGGCCGGGCGGTGGAAATGCCGGCAGTGAAAAGCTGCGCCCTGGAGCTGGCCCTACCGGTGTTCCAGCCGGAGAGCTTGCGAGCCGCGGCGGAGCAGGAAAAGTTGGCGGGGCTCGAGCCCGACGTAATCGTGGTCGCCGCCTACGGCCAACTTCTGCCGCCGGCGGTGCTGAACACGCCGCCCCTGGGATGCTTGAACCTGCATCCCTCGCTACTGCCCAAATACCGGGGAGCATCTCCGGTCGCGACGGCGATCCTGGACGGCGCAGCGGTGACGGGAGTGTCCCTAATGCTGCTGGACGAGGGAATGGACACGGGGGCCATTGTCGCCCAGTTGGAATACCTCCTTTCGGGCAAGGAAACGGCCGGAGGCCTGACCGCAGCGTTGTTTAAGTCCGGGGCGGAATTGCTCCTGAGCGCTTTAGGCCCCTGGGCGGCAGGGGAAATTACAGCCAAGGCGCAGGACGGTACGCTGGCGACCGTAACCCGCCGCTTGGAACGAGGAGACGGAGAGGCGGACTGGGAAACACCGGCGCGGGACTTGGAGCGGCGTTGCCGGGCGTTCAACCCGTGGCCGGGACTGTACACCCAATGGGACAGAAAGACGCTAAAGCTCCTGGAAGTACAGCCGCTGCCGGGGGATGCGGCGCCGGGAGCGGTGGTGGGGCTGGGTGCGGGCGAGGCACCGGTAGGAGTGGGCACTGGTGAGGGAATATTGGGCTTGAAGTCGCTGCAACTTGAGGGCCGCAGGGCAGTGTTGGCAGCGGAATTCCTGAGGGGATACCCCCAGTTTGTGGGAGCGCAGCTATAGCCCGGGCGGGCGATTGGGCTGGATGGAAGACTAAGGTTGAGGCTCGCCGCTGTCCAGGAAGTCAGACCCCGGAGGATTGTGGTCATCCTCCGGCTTGGCCCAAAGGGAGCTCACAGCCGACCAGAGTTGGTCGAGGAAGAAGGAACCTACAAACGCCAAGACGCCGACGATCAGCACGATCAGGGCCGGCACGTCGACGCCTGTCACCAGTTGCTGTCCGAAGGAGACCAGGAGGTCTTCTCCGAGTTGGGTGGCCGACGCCGGCAGGTCGGTCAACTGGTCTGAGCTCCGGTCAACAAGGTCCTGCACCCGGACTGAGATCTGAGACTCCGCCACTCTGCCGGCTATGAAGAAGAAAAGGCCGGTGGAAAACAGGGTCAGTCCCAGAAAGCGGAGGCCTATCTTGATGTCGGGGAAGTGAAGGGCCAGCATGAGAACGGACGTGAGGACCAACACTCCCAATCCAATCAGCTTAGCATATTGCCGATTCTCCGATACCACGTCCCGCACCGAGTCTATATTGGACCGAAGTTCCGGCTCATCGACGTCGTCGTTCCAGTCGGCGATGCTGTGGACCAGGTCGAACCGGTCCTGAGCATCCAGTTCTTCGCGGATATCCCCGACGGCATCGTCTACTAACGGGGCTACCAAGGGGCGGGCGGCGGATTTCAAGACCCCCTTGGCATCCCCGGCTACAAACTGTCCCTGCAGGTCGTCGCGAGCGTCACGCAGTCCTCGCCTTGCCCGATTGTCCAATCCCTCCTGGGACAGCAGGTCGTCGAAAGCGAAATTAAATATGGTAAGCCGGCAATCAGGCTGGAATGATGCCAGGGAGGGTATGCTCGAGGGCGCTTCTCCCTCGGCAAGCCGCTGCCAACGGTCTAGGTAAACTTCGGCCACGTCGGTGGCCTGTTGTTCAGTGCACTCCAACGCGCCCAGATCCCGCTCTTCCAATCCATCGATTCTTTCGTCGATATACCCGAATATGACGGGCTCGACGTTGTCCAACGGAGGGCCCAGGTCAATGTAGAGGTCAAGCTCTTCCCTGTCGCCGTTGAAATAGGCGACGGTGCGCTGGATGGAACCCTCAGTCTGGGCTTGGAGATAGTCCGGAGGGAGTATGTCCCGCAGGAGATCAGCGACCTCTTGTTGGCTGACGACCTGAACGCCGCCCAGCAGGTCCTGGGTAGTGTCCTCCAACTCCTGGTCCAACAGGACCTCGTCGTAGATACGGTTGTAGGCGTCTTGTTGGGAGATGGTGTCGGTGTAGAACTCGGCGGTGAGAAGCTTGTCTGCTACGTTGTCCTGGAGGGCCCACCATAGAAACGCCACGAAGAACAACGCCCACAGGACGAGGGTCAGCAGCGGTCTGAGGACTATCCAGAGGAACAGCATACGGTTGCCGGGCCATTATAGCGCAAGGAATCGAATGAGGGGTGGGGGCTTACCATACAGGGTTGCGCCAGGCCGGGGGCAAAGCCTGCCCCATCGCCTGCTTGGTCGATAACAGAGGCAGCCAAGGCCGGCCCCGCCGGTTGGAGTGGGAGAGAAAGGAGCTAGAAGTTGGGGCGGGTGTCCCTGAGTCGCCGCACCCGTTCCTGTATGGGCGGGTGGGTGGAGAAGAGATTAGACATGGACTGGCCCCTGAGGGGGTTGACGATGAAAAGATGGGATGCGCCCTCCGAAACCTTCATGGGACGGGCTTGAGCGCCCATTTCAAGCTTTTGCAAGGCGCTGGCCAGGGCAAGTGGGTCTCCGGAGGTATGGGCTCCGGTTGCGTCGGCTTGAAACTCCCGGGTGCGTGAAATAGCCGCGCGCACCAGGGCAGCGGCAAGGGGCATGACGATGGCGACGACCAGCAGGCCGATCATGCTGGCGCCGCCGCGGTCGCGGCCGCCGCCAAAGCCTCCGAAGATGGCGGACATTTGGGCCATGAAGGCCAGCATGGATATGGCGCCGGCGATGGTGGCAACCACGGCCATTATCAAGGTGTCCCGGTTGCCCACGTGGGCCATTTCATGGGCCAACACACCGCCCAACTCCCGGCGGTTGAGGATACGCCGGATGCCGGTAGTGACGGCCACGGTGGCGTGCTGGGGATTGCGGCCGGTGGCAAAGGCGTTGGGGGAATCGGACTGGATTTCATATACCTTGGGCATGGGGAGGCCAGCCCGCGTGGCCTGCTCCGAAACGATGCTGTAGAGTTCGGGGTCCTCCTGCTCGGTAACCGGGTGAGCGTGGGCCATTTTCAAGGCGATTTTATCGCTGGACCAGTAGGCGAAGAAGTTGAGGGCCAGAGCGAATACCAGCGCAATGATGATGCCAGTGGTGCCGCCGACTGCCCCCCCAACAGCGAGCAGAATGGCGCTCAGGGCCATCAACAGGAAAAAGGTCTTGAGGGTGTTCATGTTCTTCTAGACTCCACGCCTGGGTTTCGCCCGGCGTCCCTTGGGCTAGATGGGCCGTGGTTAACTAATCTATTGTACAATCGATTATATCACCCAGTAGGATATTCATAGCCCGGATAGGTGCGAATGGGCCTCTGAAGACCATAGACGAAACATCGGTTGACGTTCAGCGAGGGAAGTCGGTCTAGTACCGGCAAGCGTTGGCTGGAGTAGGCGCAGGGCGGCCCGTTCAATTGACACTCGACTGCCCTTAGTGATATGTTTCACATACGGAATGCGGGCGAGGAGAATTGGCGATGCCATTGAAAATTGCGGTCCTGGCTAAACAGGTGATTGACCCGGAAATGCCTGCGACCGCTTTCCAGGTGGATTCCGGCGCGAAGAAAGTGGTCACGCCTCCCAGCATAGCTCCCGTGGTGAACGGGTTCGACGAAAACGCCGTGGAGGCCGCCCTTTTAATCAAGGACTCCCAGGAAGCGGCGATCACCGTTATTTCCAGCGGCACGTCCTTCGCCATGGACGTTATGAAGAAGCCGCTGTCCATGGGAGCGGACGAGCTAGTCCTGCTGCAGGACGACGCCTTTCAGAACACGATAGACAGTTTCTTCACGGCCCAGGTCCTGGCGGCCGCGGTCCGAAAGCTGGAGGGCTTCGACCTGATCATCTGCGGGCGGCAGGCCTCGGACTGGGACAACGCGCAAGTTCCATTGGGCGTGGCTGAAATACTGGGGGTCTCATGCATTGCCCTCTGCCGAAAGGTGGAGGCCAGGGACGGAGCAGTCGTAGCCGAATGCACCACTCCAAGCGGGTACACGGTGAACGAGGCCCCGCTGCCGGCGCTGGTAACCGTAAGCAACGAACTGGGGCAACCCCGGTACCCGACGCTGCGGGGCATTATGGCGGCCACAAGGAAGAACCCGACGATATGGACGGCGGCGGACTTGGGACTGGACCTGGATGAGTTGCAGCCGCGGGTATCGCTGCGGGAGTTGTTCATACCCCAGAGAGACCAGGAATGCGAAATAATCGAGGGCGACGACGCTGCTGACGCGGGCCGTCAACTGGCGTTCAAGCTCAGGGAAGCCAAACTTATTTAAGGCGCAATCGGGGGAGATTGCGGGCCGAAGGGGCTGCAACCCCAACTCTCCGGAGGAAAGCAGATGGCGGATGCTAAGGGCGTGCTGGTAGTAGCCCAAACGGCGGGAGAAGACCTCAGTTCGACGGCCCAGGAATTGCTGGAGGCGGGGCGCGGCGTGTCCGATGCCCTGGGCGAGGAATTGGCCGTGGGGGTGTTGGGGCAAAGCGTGGAGAAGGCGGCCCAGCAGGCCATTCATGGCGGCGCCGACCGGGTGTACGCGGTAACCAGCCCGTTGCTGGCAGATTACCAAGCTGACTTGTACTTGGCCGCTATCGAGGCCCTGTGCAAGGAAACCTCGCCCAACGTAGTGCTCATAGGACGGACGGAAGAGGGCCGAGAACTTGCCCCGCGTCTGGCGTTTCGGCTGGGCGTGGGACTGGCCCAGGACTGCCTGGAAGTCTCGGTAGACCCCAACTCAAAACGGCTGTTGGCCAACAGGCCGGTTTACGGCGGCAACGCAGTGGCGGTAGTCGGCTGCGAGTACACTCCGCAGATAGCGGCGGTTAGGCCCAAGGTGTACGAACCCAGGGAACCGGACACGTCCCGGCAGGGCGAGGTCGTGTCCTTTCCGGTGGACTTGGACGCCTCGCAGGCCAAGAACCGCATCATGGAGCGGGTGGAGGAAGAGTCGACGGGGGTCAAGCTGGAGGACGCCAGGGTGGTGGTCTCCGGCGGCAGGGGGCTTGGCGGGCCCGAGCCCTTCGAGGACCTTGGGGAACTGGCCAAGCTATTGGGCGGCGCGCTGGGGGCGTCCCGGGCGGCCGTGGACTCGGGGTGGATTCCCATCGCCTATCAAGTGGGGTTGACGGGAAAGTCAATCACCCCCGACCTGTACATCACCGTGGCGATTTCCGGGGCGAGCCAGCACATGGCCGGATGCTCGGGGGCCAAGGTGATAGTGGCCATCAACAAGGACGCCGAGGCCAATATCTTCAAGGAGGCCCGCTACGGCGTGGTGGGAGACTGGCAGCAGGTGGTGCCGGCCTTCCGCGAGGCGGTGCTGGAACTGACCCAGGCGTAGCTCCAAGGCCTCAGTGGACTGCCCGACGCCGCTCCTGAAGCAACGGGTAGCCGGGGTGGCTTGGAGGAATCAGGATGGGCAAGGGCTCCACGCCCTCCAACTCTGGCGGGTTTATTCCGTCCAAGGCTTCCAGCAAGGCGTTAAGGCTGTGCATGACCTCGGTCAGGTCAGGCTCTTGTATCTCCAAGCCGACTGCATGGCCCATGGCCCGTATTTCATCCCTGGTAAGGTCCACCGTCACAGCCTCCGAGCTTTCATTGCATCCGTCGCGGCCCTATACTCCAGCAAAACGTAAGTCGCGTCAAGATTGAACCCACAGGCGGCCCTAGTAGGACGAAACTGCCCCGCGGCAAAGGACTGTTCTGGAACCGACCGAGATAGACCTGGGCTTTGAGTCCTCATTCAGCAAGCTGCCCGCCCCTGTCACCGTGGAAGGTGAAACGTTCTACCTGGTGTGGGGGCGGAAGGGATATTTGCTGCTGTCGACGGTATGCCCTCATGCCGGCGGCCCGGTTTCCAACGAGGGCTCGGTGTTCATGTGCCCCGACCACGGATGGCGTTTCGAGCACACCCAGGGCGAGTGCATCAACGGTCCACACGCCCGCATGCACTCGTTCCCGGTGACCGTCAGCGACGGACGTCTGTTTGTTCGGTTGGATGAGGAGTGAAGGTCGTGCCGCTAGCTTTCGGGTTATACCCTGGGCAGCCGTGGGTACGCCAAACCCGGAAAGCAAATTGAACCGGTCGGGAGACCGGCTACTCTTTGGCCTGGATGACGACGCGCCCGCCGTCCTCAACGTCGATGTTCAGGTTGTGGCTCTGTAGCAGAGCCATGCCAACAAGAGGGTCCACTCCGACGGCCCCGGTTTCGACTTGCCGCAATTGGTCGTCCCACAATACTGTAACGCCGTATACGTCAAATGTAGCCTCTCTGCCGTCGGCTAGAACTGCCTCGCCATCGCCCACGGCAGACAGTCCCAAGGCCGCCGCCAGCGTCGCCGGCAAGGTCAGGTAGCCGTTGAAGCCGGTATCAATCACGGCGTCGACTTCCCGCGTCTCTCCCGCCGGGCCTCGCAGAGGCAGGGTTACGACAGCCTCTAGATTGGCGTTCACGAAGCCTTCTATCACTTAACTCCCCTCAGGGAACTGCCTCCAAAGCGATAGAGCGTCCGATGTCCCACCCGCATCAGCCAGACCTGGGCATCCGGGTGTTGGTCCCGCAGAGCCTCAGACGCGGCAATGGCGTTTTTGCCGATGGCGTAGTCCCCGCTGTCCACGTCAATGGCGACGATCTCTCCATAATGGTCGGCCTCCACCTGTTGCCGGATGCTGTGCTCATATACCTCCTTGCCCAAGCTGGCGATCTCACTTTTAGGGCGGGATGGGGGCATAGCGGCCCTTGCTGCCTGCGCCGGGGTCGGGGTGTCTGCGTCTGTCATGCGCCCCCCTTTCTGAAGGCTAGTATTACGTCCGCGATTCTACCATTTCGCGAAAGCGCTGGACAACGAGAAAGGCCGCACATGGTGGCGGACAAGCACTGCAGATTAGGGATGCAACGAGAGGCTACCTCACAAAGCAGGTAAGCTGAGTACAGCGCTGAACTCAGCTTACCAAGAAGCTACTAGTTCATTCCAATGACTACTGCGGGCAGTTAGTAAGTCTTAATCTCCAATACGTGGCCGTCGGGGTCGTCGAAGTAGACCGCTTTGCCTTGGCCCCTGGCCCCAATGGTCATACCGGGGCCTTGCATGTTGTCTCTGGCGAACGGGCTGTCGCCATAGGCGATCCCCGACTCCCTGATCCTGTCGAAGGCCGCCTCGAACTCCTCCGGCTCCATGGCAAAGGCGTAGTGGATGCTCCGAAAGTCGTCGGACACCGCAAAGTCCAGGTTGAACGTCTCATTGACCCGCACCGCTAGAAAGGGGCCGGTTTGCCCCAGGTTTTCAAAGCCGAAAATGCGCGCATAGAACTCCGCCGACTTCTCTCTATCCCGCACCGGTACTATCGTGTGATCTAGAACTGTCGCCATCCTGCTGCCTCACGCTAAAAACTGGCAACGTTGCCCCATGCCAAATCCTGTAGAACCGTGACAACCACCCATCTCCACTCTATTTTCCGGTGGCTTGGATGTCAATTCCAAGCCCCCGCTTGCGTAGCGGCAATGCCGATCCCCGTTCGTGCTGAGGCTTTCGAAGCACACGCTCCGGCCCTATTCCTCGGCAACCCCAAACTACTGACACTTGGCCCTTGCCTCGTACGGCGGCCTTACCTACACTGTGGTTGGAGTGCTCTCGCCGCTTTTCCAGGCCCGGCAACCGCACCTGACTGATGTCCCGGAATGTCTCAAAATGCCTCAGATACAAGAAACTGGCCCAAACCATGCCAGCGACCCGCGGTGGGAGGGAATGAGAGGAAATGAGAGGGGAACCAAAAATTCCTGCCTCTGGGAGTAGGAATGGCTGACCGGATAAGGTTGGGCATTATAGGCGCCAATAGCCGCAAGGGATGGGCTTCGCGGACCCACCTACCGGCGGCGGCGGCCAGCCCGGCCTTCGAGTTGACCGCGGTCTGTACCACCCGGCAGGAGAGCGCCGAGGAGACGCGGAAAAAATACGGGGCAAAGCTGGCTTTCGACGACTACCGGAAGATGTTGGAGCACCAGGACATCGACGCCGTGACCGTGTCCGTGAAAGTGCCCGCGCACTACGAAGCGACGATGGCGGCCCTGGAAGCCGGCAAGCACGTCTACACCGAGTGGCCGCTGGGACGCACAACCGCCGAGGCCGAGGAGATGGCCTCATTGGCGCAGGCCAAGGGAGTCCGGAACATGGTCGGCCTGCAGACACGGGCCAACCCCGGTGTCTTGTACATCAAGCACCTGGTCGATTCTGGTTACGTCGGGGACGTTATGTCATGCCGCGCCAGCCTGACCTGGGGCGGGATGCTGCGGTGGCCCTCAGCGGAATTGTGGCAGGGGCGCGCAGACCAGGGCGCCAACGCGTTGACCATCGCCGGCGGCCATATTCTAGACGCCCTTGCTTTCGTGGTGGGTGACTTCAGCCGGGTTTCATCGGTGGTGAGCACCCAAATCAAGGAATGGCTTGTAATCGAGTCGGGACAGACGGCGGAGGTTACGGCGCCGGACACCACGATGGTCAGCGGCAAGATGGCCAACGGCGGAGTGTGCTCGGTGCACGTAGCGGGCACTCCCTGGGGCGGCAGCGACGGTTTCAAGATGGAGATTTACGGCAGGGAAGGCGCCCTGGCGGCATCCTGCGGGTTCTCTCCCACCACCGACGCGGTCCGGCTCCAAGGCTGCAGGCAGAGGAATTCCCTGGAAGACCTGGAAGTCCCAGAGGAGTACGCCTTTGCACCGGAGGCGGCGCAAGGGGAGCCGTTCAACGTGGGGCAGATGTACCGCCGGTTCGGGCAAGCAATTTTGTCAGGCGACGACAGCCAGCCGGACTTCGCCGCGGCAGTGAGGTTGCACCGGTTCATCGACAACGTGGTCAAGGCTTCGGAAGAGGGGCGCGAGGTGGATGTGTCAAACAACGGTTGACGTTGGTTGACACTAGGTTTGCAGGTTCTTACAATTGAAGGGCCATCCACCCTTATAGGGGGGTGAGCTTTCTAAGCTGGCCTTGGCTTCAGCACCGGGTGCGCCGCTGGGATCTCATGGGGACCGAGACGGCCGGGAACATAACTGGGTCTATTGAAAACGCCCCGACGCGTCGGGGCTTTCCTTTTGTCTGGGACCGGCTGGGAAGACGGGCCCTGTGAACCGGACGATAACAGCGGTGGCCGGGCTGGAGGCGGGTCACTATACCGACATGGCCCACGGCACCGGCTGCACGGTGTTCATCTGCCGGGACGGGGCTGTGGGGGGAGTCGACGTGCGGGGCGGGTCGCCGGGCACCAGAGAGACGGACCTGCTGCGACCGATGCGCCGGGTGGACCGCGTCCACGGAGTGCTGCTCAGCGGGGGCAGCGCCTTTGGGTTGGAAGCGGCCGCAGGCGTGGTCAGCTACCTTTCTGAACAGGGCATCGGATTCGAGACGGGGCCGGCAGTGGTGCCCATCGTGCCTGCAGCTATCCTGTTCGACCTGAACGTAATCAATCCACGAGTGCGTCCCGGCCCAGCGCAGGGGTTGGCCGCATGCCGGGCAGCCGGCAGCTGTCCCCTGGAAGAGGGGAGCGTAGGTGCGGGCACCGGCGCTACTGCGGCCAAAGCCAGGGGGCCGGAGGCCGCAATCAAGTCTGGCTTCGGGACGGCCTGCGTCACGTTCCCAGACGGCCCAACGGTGGCTGCAGCGGTGGCAGTAAATGCCTACGGTGGGATTTACGACCACCGGTCAGGCAAGTTGATTGCGGGTCCCCGACGCCAAGACGGGTCCGGCTTTGCTGACCCGGTGGATCTGATGCTGGCCGGTGACGCAACCCACGAAGACCAAAGCATGACCAACACCACGATTGGCGTAGTGGCGACCGACGCCCCGCTGACGCGGGAAGAGGCCAACTACGTGGCGATGGTCAGCCACGACGGGCTTGCGCTGACGATACGCCCCTGCCACACCATGTACGACGGGGACACGATGTTTGCCCTTTCAACCGGCCGCTTTTCGGGCCAGATGGACGTGTCCCAGCTGGGAACGGCGGCTGTGGAAGTCACGGCGCAGGCGGTGCTGCGGGCGGTGCAGACGCCCTCGGGACTGGGGGACTACCCGGCGATTTCAGAGTTGAATCGTGGATAGGCGCGACCCTGCCATAGGGTTCATAGGCGCCGGGGCGCTGGGCAAAGCCCTGGCATGGGCCCTGGCGGCCAAGGGCTACCGGGTGGTCGCCGCCTACAGTCGCAGCAGAAGCTCGGCGGAGGAGTTCGCCGGCGGGATTCCCGGTTGTCGAACGATGATCAGCGCACAGGAACTGAACGACGCCGTGGACCTGGCGTTCATCACCACGCCGGACGAAGTAATTGGTGAGGTGGCGAACTCGGTAACGTGGAAACCCGGAAATGGAGTTGTCCATTGCTGCGGCGCGGCGTCGACGAAATTGCTGGAGCCGGCGACGAAGCAGGGAGCAGTGGCGGGCGCGTTTCATCCGTTCCAGACATTTGGGGGCGTCGCTTCAGTGAAAGGGGCGGAGGCGCGGTTCCTGGAAGTTACCGTCGCCGTGTCTGGACAGGGATGGCTTAATGACTTCCTGTGGGACATGGCAAGCCAATTGGGGGGCCGCCCCGTCTCTCTCCCGGACGCTGACCGGCCCCTGTACCACGCCTCGGCGATCCTTGCCTGCGGCCACGTGACGGCCCTGCTGCGGGCGGCGGTCGAGGTGTGGCGGGCCCTGGGGTTTACGGAGAGGGAGTCGATGCAGTCGTTGTATCCTCTGTGCCGATCAACGCTGGAGGCGGTTGCAGCACAGGGAACGACGGCGGCGGCCACCGGGCCGGTGGTCCGTGGGGACACCGGCACAGTCAAGACGCACTTGGAGGCGTTGAGTTCCCGATTGCCGGAGCTGGCGCCGGTATACGCCGCCCTGGCGGCGGCGGCGCTGCCCCTTGCGGCGGACAGGGGCGTTGACCAGGCCCGAGTAGCCGCCATGAAATGCTTAGTGGACCAATACGCCGATGGCGTTACAGAAGCCCCGAGCAGGGAAAGGCATCCCGTTTGATACATCGCCGGTGCGAATCAAGGAGGAGTTGGACATGCCCAGGGTAACCGTACGCGACATTGCGAAGATGAAGAGGAAGGGGCAGAAGATTCCCGTAGTCACCGCCTACGATTACACGTCGGCGCGGCTGGGGGACCGGGCAGGCATTCCCGCGCTCCTGGTTGGAGACAGCCTGGGCATGGTTGTGCTGGGGTATGACTCCACGATACCGGTGACCATGGAAGACATGGTGCATCACACGAAGGCGGTGGTCCGGGGGTCGCAACGGGCCTTGGTGACGGCGGACCTGCCGTTCATGTCCTACCACCTGGACTCGACCCAGGCCATGGCCAACGCCGGCCGGTTGGTGCAGGAGGGAGGGGCCCAAGCGGTAAAGCTGGAAGGCGGAGAAAAGGTAGCGGACGTTGCCTCCAGGGTCGTGGATGCGGGCATACCCGTAATGGGTCACATCGGGCTGACTCCGCAATCGGTGAACGCCTTCGGGGGTTATCGGGTCCAGGGTCAGACCCAGGCCGGTGCAGCCCAGTTGCTGAAAGACGCCCAGGCCCTGGAGCAGGCGGGGGCCTTCGCCTTGGTGCTGGAACTTGTCCCCACCCCGCTGGCGCGATTGATTTCGGAACGGCTGACCATACCCACCATAGGCATAGGAGCCGGCGGCGGCTGTGATGGGCAAGTGCAGGTGCTGCACGACATGTTGGGGCTGTACAGCGACTTCGTGCCCAAGCATACCAAGCGGTACGCCCACCTGGCGGAGACGATAGAGGACGCGCTGGGCCGGTACGCAAGGGAGGTCAGGGAAGGCTCGTTCCCGGCCGAGGAGCACAGCTTTCCCATGGACCAGGCGATCCTAGAAGAGTTGAGCTATATGCAGGGTACGCCGATCCAGTGAAGGTCTTGGAAACCAGGCAGGACATGGCTCGCGCCTGCCGGGAAGCTGCGCGGCCATTGGGACTAGTGCCGACGATGGGAGCGCTGCACGAGGGTCACCTGGCTCTGGTGGGACGGGCCAGGGAAGAGAACGAGACCCTGGCGGTCAGCATATTCGTCAACCCAACCCAGTTCGGAGAAGGCGAGGACCTGGAGCAGTACCCCCGCGACCTGGACCGGGACCTGGCGCTGCTGAGCGAAGAAGGCGCCGACCTCGTGTTCGTCCCTCCGGTACAGGAAGTCTACCCCCAAGGGTTCAGCACCTGGGTCAGCGTGGATGGGCTTTCGGAGAAGCTGGAGGGAGCGCACCGGCCCGGCCACTTTCGCGGCGTGGCCACGGTGGTGACTAAGCTGTTCAACGTCACGCGGCCCGACCGGGCGTACTTGGGCCAAAAGGACGGGCAGCAGTCGGCAGTGATCAGGCGCTTGGTGCGGGACTTGGACTTGGGCGTGGATATGGTGGTAGTCCCCACGGTGAGGGAAGAGGATGGATTGGCCTGCAGCAGCCGCAACGCATACTTGGACCAGCAGCAGCGGCGGGCTGCGCCGGTGGTGTTTAGAGCCCTGACTCGCGCCGAGACTCTGTGGCGATGCGGCGAAACGGACGGGGACAGGCTGCGTTCCAAGGTGAGGCAGGAACTGGAACGAGAGCCGTCGGTGACCGGCATTGACTACGTCAGTATCGCCAACCCCGACTCGCTGGAGGAGTTGGGCACAGTCACGGGCCGGGCCATGGTGTCGACAGCCGTTCGAATGGGGAAGGTGCGACTCATCGACAACGTCATCCTGGAATAACGGTCTTTCCAGGAAGGCTGCTTACAGCAAGCTAATCGTACTTGATGATGCTGCGTGCTACCTCGCCCCTGTCCAGAAGGTCGAAGGCGGTGTTGATGCCGTCCAGCGGGAAGGTGCGGGAGATGAGCTGGTCGAGTTTCAGCCTGCCGGCCATGTAGAGATCGATCAACATGGGCATGTCGGCCCTGGGATAGCAGGACCCGTAGGCGCAGCCCACCAGAGTCCGGCCCTCCTGCATAAAGTTGGGGTCGATGGTTAGCTGGGCATCGTCGGGGGGAGCGCCCACCAGCACTGTCACCCCGCCCGGACGGGTAGTGCCCAGCGCCTGGTTCATCGTGTCGACGGCCCCGATCACCTCGAAAGCATAGTCGGCCATCTCCCCTTTAGTGATCTCCCTGACCTGTTCGGTCACGTCATCCTTGGCAGCGTTGATAAGGTGTGTCGCGCCGAACTCCACCGCATGCTGCAGCTTGTGGTCCCTGATGTCCACGGCGATGATTGACTCCGCCCCCGCCAGGACGGCGCCTTGGACCACGTTCAGGCCGACACCTCCGACGCCTATGACCACCACTCGACTGCCCGGCTTGACCCCGGCGGTGTGGATGACGGCTCCGACCCCCGTGGGAACCCCACAGCCGATCAAAGCCAGCTTGTCCAGGGGCGCATCCTCCCGCACCAAGACGAGATTGTCCTCAGGCACGATGGAGTATTCGCCGAAGGACGATACTCCCATGAAGTGGTTGATCTCCTGGTCACCGCTGCGCATCCTTCTGGTGCCGTCCATCAGGGTGCCAATCAGCTTGTAGGTATCGTCGCACAGGTGCTGCCGCCCTGCGATGCAGTGGGAGCACCGGCCACAATTGGGGATGAAGGACATGACCACGTGGTCACCAGGCTTGGCATAGGTGACGTCGGGGCCGACTTCTTCGACTATGCCGGACCCTTCATGACCAAGAACCACGGGCAACGGGAATTCTTTCAAGCCGTGAACGTAGTGCAGGTCGCTGTGACAGACACCGCTGGCGGCGACTTTAACCAGCACCTCCCGCCGGCGGGGGCCGTCCAAGGTCAGGTCTTCGACCTGGAGAGGTTGCTGCGGCTCGTACAGCACTGCTGCTTTCATTCTTGCTCTCCGGCTCCTCCAAGGTTACCAGGGGACGGCTGTCTCACATTGCGGGGCGGAGCGAAGACAGGGTATCGCTTGGGGTAAAGGGGGTCAAGCCGCGGCGGAGAGCGGTGGGCAAAGGGCTTAGCCCTCGTCGTCGACTATCTCCTGGGCCAACTGGACCATCCGGTCCCGCCGGTCGGGGTCGATATCCCTGTTTTGGAGATACAGTCGGAGGGCCTGCATAGGCTGTAATCCCTCGGCTTCTCCGGCTGCCAGCCGGGTGCGGCGCGTCTCTTCGGAGGAGTCCAGATTGATTGAAGCGATGTAGTGGGCAGGGGCCAGGGCCTCGCGAAGGTCGGCCTCACGAATATGGGGGGCCAAGTCGGGGGGCATAGTTGCGCGCACCCGCACCACCGCGTCGGTGACGTCTTTCCGGGCGATGGCCCGCAGTAGGGACCGGGTGGGGTCGGGGTCGCCGGAAACCAAGGTCGTCTCGATGGTGACGAAGGGGCGGGCTTCCAGCGTATGAAACTCAAAACCGGTCAAGCGGCGGCCCTGGGGAGCGGCGTGGTCCAAGTCGACGACGCAAAAGCCCTTCTCGTCGCCTTCCTCGCTAAAGTCCACCCGCTGCAGGCTGCCGGAGTAGGCCATCATGGGGGCTTCGGTGCGCAGCACCTGGTGCTTGTGAATGTGGCCCAAGGCGACATAGTCCACCTGGGGCTGTTGCAAGTCTCCGGCCATCAATACGTGGTCCTGACCGAGCATCATGGACCTTTCGGTGCCCACGGTGGCGCCGTTAACGGTGAGGTGGGCGGCGATGACGGCGGGGGTTTGAGGGTCCAATTCCCGGGCTCGCCGGTGTATCGCTTCAGTCATGCGCCTTTCGACTTCCTGGCGGACTTCATCGATGGACTTGCCGCGGGAGTCCTCCCGGCTCAACATCGTACTCCGGCGCGGCCAAGGCACGGCCAGAATCTGAAGAGGACCGGAGCGGGTGTCAACGGTGTAGTTCTGGAGGGCCGAGCCGACGTGGACGTTGGGCACCCGCAGGGTGTCGAAGATTTCGACGGCGGTGGCGCGGCCCACGGCGTTGGGCAGGTCGTGGTTGCCCACCAGCAGGAATGACGGGATGCCGGCCTCGGACAGGCGGGCCAACCGCTTGGCGAACTCCCGTTGCTGGGTCTGAGAAGGGTCCCGACCCTTGTAGGCGTCGCCGGCGAGGAGCACCAGGTCTACGTTTTCGGCCAGGGCATATTCGACCACCTGATCGAGGGAAGCCAAGAAGTCGCCCAGGCGGGTGGACAAGCCGGTCGCCGGGTCGGTACGCCCGTAGTTTTCGACGCCAATGTGGAGGTCGGAGAAGTGGAGTATGCGCAAGTAAATGGCTCCCTAGACCGTCATACTATTTGGAAGTCAGCGGACGCGGGAAGACGGCGTGATGGGGCGGCGAGACGAGATTACCGCCTCCGCGGGAAAGGCGTGGGTGAGGTCGGGAATGAGGGGGATGGAGGAGAGAAAAACGGGAATAAAGGCGGGGATAGGGCGGGAATGAAGACGAGAACGGCGAGTATGAGGGCTGGAATGACCGCCCCGCCGGGGTCCATATTTTTTTCTGAGACATTTTGGGCCATTGTGAGCCACAAGATTATCTGGCGGGCTGACCTAGATGATCTGGCGAGAACGGCGCCCGTGAACATCATAGAGAGCCTTGGGCGGTGGTGGCAAGGGGCAATTGTCATTAGCCGATAAGAAGACCTGGACCGGGGCTGTTCGGCGACGCCATGGATTCACTTGGGGTTCACTAGGAACTCATTTGTGTTTGACAAGGCCAGGGCATCTTTCTAGAATCAAGTCTGGTTCCGGAATCAAAGGCCGTCACGTAAGTGAGATTGGGGTCTGGGGATGGCGGGAGCACAAAGCAAGCCGTGACGGATAATTGCGAGCGTTAACCCATGACCACTGTTAGACAGCTTTACCAACTTCAAGAGATGGACCTGATATTGGATAGCCTACGGGATACACGGGCCAAGGTGGAGGAGGAGTTGCTTTCGGGGCCGCAGGTCGGACAGGTGGAGACGGCGTTGGAAGAAGAACGTGAGCGGCTGCCCGGGGTGCAGGGCGAGCACAAGGCCCGGCAGTTGGAGGTGGAAAGCCTGCGGGAGCGTTCGACCCGGCTGGAGCAGCAGCTATACGGCGGAGAGGTCACCAATGCCAGGGACCTGCGGAGCCTGGAGCAAGAAGTAGAGAACGTCCGTCAACAGTTAGAGCAACAGGACGCCGAGTTGCTGGAACTATCGGTGAAGGCGGAAGAGTCGCAGCAGCGACTGGAGTCACTGAAAAAGGAATTATCCGACGGCCTGGCGGCGTGGAAGGCCCGGGAAGCCGAGTTGCAGGCAGCGGCGGAGCGCTGGGGCTCTGAGGTCGAAGCGGCGTCGACAAGGCGACAGGACCTGGCTGGGGCGCTGGACGCCTCGGCGGTGCAGCGCTACGAAGGGCTACGGCGGGCAAAGCGGGGAGTGGCGGTGGCCAAGGTGGAGCGGGGACTGTGCCAGGCCTGCCGGATGTCGCAACCCACCCAGATACAGCAGCGGGTGAGGTCAGGGACGCAGACGGTGCTGTGCAGCAGTTGCGGGCGTATGTTGGTCCCGGCTTAGACCCGCCGGCTGGACGGCAACGTCAAGGCAAGGGCACGCGACTCTATAATGCCGTTGCGACTGTCTACCCCTGTTTTATTGACTTCATGCCGTCGCAATGGGCAAAACCCTGCCAGCCGTCATCGTTTTCCACGCAACTCTTGGGCGAATGAAGGCCCCACCATACAGCCTGAGCGCCTTAGGGTGGTCACCTCTACTCAAACTAGTTTCCCTGTAGCCTCTTGATGGGCATATTTGGGGATGATAATATTTGCGCCGGTCATTGATACCTGGTATTAATCAATGGTCGAGCCACGGAGGCCGTTTTGGACAGCGAACTAGAGAATAGTCGAAGTGGAGTTGGAATCCGGCCAGCACGGGTTGGCATGCGTAAACTGACGATAGCGTGCGCCATCGCGGCACTGGCGGTTGGTGTCTTGGCTATGGGCTGGTTTCGCGTCGGTTGGGCCCAGGAAGAAATTGACTGCTCCCCGCAAGACCTTGGCGTTTTGGGAGAAGCCGCAGACGCACAACTGACGGCGAGCGGGCGATGGACAACCGAGGACTGCGATTCCCGCTTTCGCAACAACAGCGACGCCCACAGCTATCGCTTCGAGATTGTCCAGGAAGGCCGCATCAGAGTCGATTTGAAGTCCCACGCGGGCGACTCTTATCTTTATCTTTTGGATGCGGAGGGAAACCGCATTGCGGACAACGACGACGGCGGCGCCGGTCTCGACGCCCGCGTCGAGCGAGATTTAACACCTGGGGCATACTTGGTGGAAGCCACTACCGTAGGCGGGCGGGGCCGCGGTACGGCTGAATTCTCTCTGTCAGTCAGCCGCGTGACGGGTTGCGCACCTGTCCATCTCGGCTCGCTCGGGCCTGGTGACGAATTAACCGCAACCAGCGACTGGACACTCGACACCTGCGGGTCGCGCTTCGTCGTAGAGCATCCCGCTCACGCTTACCTGTTTAACCTGCAGCAGGGTGGAACCGTACGCATTGACCTGATGTCGGAGCATGGCGACCCAGTGCTCTCCCTCATTTCCCCCTCGGTGGGCTTGATCTCCGCAAACGACGACGGCGGGGAAAGGCGCAATTCACGGATACAACGCTATCTGCAAGCCGGCACCTACATGATCGAGGCGACGACGTACCTGGAACGCGACTATCAGCCTCTGATGGCCGATTTCACCCTCGTGGTCCGCCACGTGGACGAACTGGCCATGCAGGACAGCTTCCTGTTGAAGATAGAAGAAGTCCACACACCGGAAGAAGTGATCGCTGGCCAGCCTTTCCCCGTGCACTTCCGCGTCGGAAATCTGGGAGGAGGCGACCTGGAGGAAATCGGCGGGAGCGCCACTATCTACGTCGTCGGCCCGCGTCTCTTCCAGTTGCTTGACGCCATAACGGCTTCGGAGGACAGATGGCAAGCCGGCGTCTCTTATCATTCGGGCGAACCGACGGCCAGCGACGTAAGCGCAACCATAGACGAGATAACGCCGATTGAGGCGACACTCAGAACGCCAGGCCCTTCGTGGGTGTTCGTTGGGATCGTCACCCACGATGCATCCGGGGATGAGGTCGGGTTCCACGGCCAATGGCATAATCTGATGGTCCTTAGCAGCGTCACCTTCGATGCGGTCACCGTGAGCGTCGACGGGGTGGAGTATATCGTTGAAGCCGCGGCCGACTCTGAAGGAGAGGTGACAACGACGGTGACGCCGGTCGGAGACCCTGACGCCGAAGTTACCGAGGAAGCATGGACCAAGGCGGTATATGCCGCGGGCGTTCGGACCCAGGTACTGGACGGCATCCTGGAACGGGAGGGGCTGGTAGACCTGACCGTCCCCGACGAGTCCGAGCCGGTGGACGTAGAGAGCCCCTGGTCAAGCGCCCTATTGGAGCGGGTCGCAACCCACTACATAAACGAGGTTGCCTCTTCCAGTTTGGCCGACTCGCTGGCCGCTAGGGAGGCTCTCAACCCCGTTGCCATCGAAGACCTGGTCTTGGAACTTGGTCGCAACGCGCCGGCTCAGTTCGGGTACCTGGACGAATCCTGGAGGGGACTCCAAGACCGCATCGAGGGTGGAGAGACTCTTTCGTTCCAAGAAGCGCTTATCGTTCATTCGCATTTCGTATACGCCCAACGCGTCATCGTCCCAACAGTGCAGGCAGGGGAAGCCGTGGCTGCAGCCCACACCTTCAGCGTGGGGTGGGAGGCTCAGGAAGTTCAGGAGATGCTATACCACCTCTCTCGGGGTACAAACTGTGATGCCAGAGAGGAGTTGCGCGAGGGTTTGGACAAGGCGGGAGCAACGGACATTGAGGGACTGCTCAATCTCGACGCCGAGATGCGAGCGGCAGCGCCCATATATGGCGCCGGCGTCGACGCAATTTTGTGCGCGGCGACGGGCGTCGACGCAGCAAACCGAAGCTTGTTCGAAAGCCTGGGGATTCCGACCAACAGCGAGACTCTTCAAATGTTCGGCTATGAAGAACCTGCGGCTAGTCAGGAAGTGTCGCCTCCGATTCGCTTGCGCATAATCGCCAGGCTTGTGGAAGACGGTAGAATCGAGCACGGAGTCGAACTCGACAGCGGAGAGCAGGTGCTGCCGTCCAGGCGCTACCTATCCGTCGCGGCTCCCAGCGGCGAGTGGCTAGTCAGCAGTGACATAAACGTGGAGGGGATCCCTATTGGGAAGATCACTTCTCTGCGGTTGGATGATGGGCGTGTACGGCTGGACTTCTTGACCGCGTCCCGCTCAGTTATCACCCCGGAAATCCGTTATCTGCCTGCGGACATTCCAACAGGTGTCTGGCTGCGCAGCGGTGAGATCGAGGTGGTGGCAGAGCCTGTATTGGATGAGTGATGTCTAGCGCAACAATTAACGAGCACGTCCGCTACGAACCTGAGGAGAAGCCACCGCCACTTATAGCGCTGGGGGCAGGGGCGCAGGCCGCGATGCTCATCGTCGCGCCGGTTGTCCTTACCGTGGTAATCGTAGTCCGCATCGCGGAGGCGTCGGAGAGCTACCTGGCTTGGGCGATATTCGCCGCGATGGCAGTCTGCGGCGTTACCACCGTACTACAGGCTGCACGATGGGGCCGGTTCGGGTCCGGGCACGTGCTGATAATGGGCACATCGGGGGCTTTCATAGCCGTATGTGTCGCGGCGTTGACCTTGGCAGGGCCATCGACCCTAGCGAGCCTCGTGGTCATATCATCTCTGTTCCAGTTCATGCTGGCGGCCAGACTATCGCTGCTCCGCCGCATATTCACACCGACGGTGACGGGCACCGTGATAATGCTCATTGCAGTCACGGTGGCGCCGGTGATCTACGACTCTGTGGGCAGCGTACCCGATGGTACAGACGCCTCCGCGGCTCCACTGGTCGCCGCCATCACTCTAGCCGTCATGGTAGTGATGGTGCTACGCGCGCCCCCGTCCCTGAGGCTTTGGTCTCCAATAGCCGGCATAGTCGCGGGGTGCGCGGTAGGAATTCCATACGGCCTCTACGACACAGCGGCCGTAGCTGATGCGGCCTGGTTTGGGGTGCCGTTTCAAGACTGGCCAGGCATCGATGTGACGCCCGGCTCAGAATTCTGGGCGCTGCTGCCGGCCTTCATAGTTGTGACATTGGTGGGGGCCATAGAGACCATAGGCGACGGCGTGGCCATCCAGAGAATCTCACGGCGCCGCTCAAGGGCGACCGACTTCCGGGTTGTCCAGGGGGCGCTTAACGCGGACGGCATGGGCAACCTTCTCTCAGGATTGGGGGCCACCCTGCCGAACACCACGTACTCGACCAGCATTTCGCTTGCCGAAGTCACCGGAATAGGAGCGCGGCGGGTGGGCATCATCATCGGCGCCATCATCTTCGGGCTGGCATTCTTCCCGAAGTTTGCAGCGTTGCTAATAGCCATCCCATTGCCGGTGGCCGCGGCCTACCTGTTGGTCCTCATTTCGCTGTTATTCGTCCAGGGCATGAAGATAGTCATAGAGAACGGGGTAGACCACCGCAAGGCAGCGGTGGCGGGGCTGGCTTTCTGGATTGGCGTGGGGTTCCAGAACGGGTGGGTGTTCGCGGACCAATTGGGCGACGGCTTTCTTGGCACCCTGCTGGGGAACGGCATGACCTCCGGGGCGATTGTGGCCGTCGTGATGATGGTGTTCCTGGAGCTGACCGGACCCAGGCGCAAGAGACTGCGCATCGACATGGACGAGGAGACGCTGCCCAAGCTCGGCGGCTTTCTCCGTAAGTTCGCAAAGGACGCCGGATGGACTAATGCTTCAGCCGAGCGGCTGGTGCTGGTGGGAGAGGAGACGCTGCACAGCATGACGGCTGAGGATGACGACCCGGAGCTGGCCAGCGGACGACACCTGGTAGTCACCGCCCGGTCTGTGGGGAGCGGGGCCGAGTTGGAGTTCGTCTCGGCAGCAGATGAGGAGAACTTGGAAGACAGGCTTGCCTACATGGGGGAGAACCCGGACATATCCGACGGCCGGGATATATCATTCCACCTGTTGCGCCGCCTCTCGTCGTCCGTCAACCACCAGAAATACCACGGCGTGGACATAGTGTCAGTTAACGTCGCGAATAGCTGAACCCGGGAACAGGGGAAACGAAAATTTGGGAATCGGCCCCGTCTTTGCACAAACCGCGATGAATCCCCGATAGACCTGCAGAAGAACGACTGTGCGACAGAAAGTCATATTCGCTCACCTCACCATCGCATCGTTCTTGTTTCCAATGTTCGCGCTGGTAGCCATCTCCGGCGGCCTTTTCCTCGCCGGCATTGAAGGTTCCTATAAAATCGTGGCCATCGATCCACCAGGCGGTGCAGCAATCGACATCACGTCTGCCGAATTGGAAGAGGAGGTCAAGGCCCTTCTGAAGGACGCTGGCGTCAATCATTCCTTCAAGGCTCTCCAGATAAAGCAGACTGCGGCCGCCCCAGCATCAGAGACAACCCCCGAGGAAGCCTCTCCGACCGAACATCAAGAAGAGGAACAAGCGACTCACGATCATGACCACGACCACGACCACCATGATTCCCCGGATCCGGCGGAATCACATGATGAAGGTGAAGAACAAAAGGAATCAATTCCGCAAGTCACCACTTTGACAACGCAGCCGGTCTACAAGACCCACTTTCGCGTCACGGTCAATCCCGGTGGTGACATTGCAATCGAAAAACGTTCCCCAGACCTACAAAGAAGGCTCATCGGCCTGCACAGGGGAGAAGCGCAAGCTCCCTTCAAGTACCTTCAGTATGCCATGGCAGTTGGCCTTCTATGCGTACTTGCACTTGGCCTGTACATGGGATTGAGCAACAGGCTACTACGCAGGCCCACCGCGGCCGCCGCCGCTATAGGACTGGTCCTGTTCCTGGTTCTCGCCGTGACACCGTAATCCGCTCTTAACCGACGCTCCGCCGATGGACAACAACGGGCTACTACCTTTCAAACTTGGCAAGTGGCCCGTTTGTGAGATGGAATTTCACGCTCAATACAGAAATTGTCGCATGCCGGGTCGAGTTCACCCGAAGACGGGCAGGATGGGTTTACCACGGCCCGCGTTTCAGAGTTGCGCCAAGTGATCACGGAGGAGGCCCCTCCAGATGGTAGTGGGACCATGCAGAGCCATAGGGGGAGCTAGGTCGTCTTAACGGCGGTCCCGTACGCGACGATCTCGGCAGCTCCCTGAGCCACCCCGGCGGTGATGAACCTCGTGCCGACGATGGCGTTGGCGCCCATGCCCTCGGCACTTTCAATCATGCGCTGAATCGCCTCTTCGCGGGCATCCGCCAAGAGCTTGGTGTATTCGTTGACCTCGCCGCCGACGATGTTGCGTAGCCCGGCCACGATGTCCCGCCCGATATGACGGGCGCGCACGGTGCTGCCCCGCACTAGTCCCAGCGTTTCGGCGATGGTGGCCCCCGGTATGGCGTCGGTCGTTGCTACGATCAATTGTCGACCTCCAGGAAGTTTTCTTTCTTCTTGTTGATGATCCTATCTCTCATCACCGCTATCAGCAGGATGACCAACGCGACCGGGACGGCAAGGAGCGCAACCATGAGCAATGCCGGCATGTCCTCGGCCGTCGTGATGGCGTACACCCAGAAGCCGCCGATGACCACCGCTGCAGTCAGGAGAATCGCTCCGCCGATCCACAACAGAGGGCTGCTGTTACTCTCTGGACTTGCCACCTAGTTCCTCCGTCAACCGCATTGGCATACCTGCCGCAAGAATTTTCTCATACTTGGCGGGCTAGTTGGGCAACCAAGCCAGGGCCCGGACCTCACTAAACTCTTTCTTCAGCTTCTCCCAGGAATCGCCGCCGTCGGCGCTGCGGTACAGTTCGCCATAGATGGTGCTGGCCAGGATTAGGTCGGGGTCGGCGGGATGGGTGGCGAAATTCCACAGGGGCGAGTTTGGCTCAACGGGGAGGGGCCTAGTCTCCCAAGACTTACCGCCGTCGGTGGAGCGTCGAATGGTCCCCGTGTTGCCGATGGCGGCGTCGCCGTTGGCGGCGAAGACCACCTGGGGGTTACCGGGCTTCACGGCAATCCAGCGGCAGTAGGGCAGGTCCCAGGAAGAGGTAGCGGCGAGGGACTGGAAGGAATCGCCGTCGTCGGCGCTGGCGAAAATCTCGTTGGGAGTGCTTACCAGGACCGTTTCGCGTTCCCCCAACCTGAAGGCCATGCCGTGGATATCGGGATTGGTGATGCCGGTGTTCAGCCTGGTCCAGGTGTCGCCGCCGTCCCGGCTGCGGTAGACGCCGTCAATCTCGACGCCGGCATAGACGGTCTGCGGGTGGGCGGGGTCGACGGCCATGGCGGTGACCCGGGGCAGGCCGATGGCACACTCCTGGGCGATGCCTGCCGACAGCTTCTGCCAGGTCTCGCCGCCGTCCCTGGAGCGGAACAGGAAGGGCGGGCTGGTGCCGGCGAACAAAGTGTAGGAATCGGACGGGTCGACGGCAATGGACCAGATGTGCAGCCCGTCCATGGGGGAGTCCAGCTTTACCCAGGTTGCGCCGGCGTCGCTGCTGCGAAAGATGCCGTAGTTGGAGCCAGCGTAGACGACCCTGGGCCTGCTGGCGTCGACGGTCAGGGCCCTGACCTGGGAGTCGCCGGGGAAGGGAGGTCCCGAGCGTTCCCAGCTTTGGCCGCAGTCGGGGCTGCGGAACAGGCTCGCACCGGTGGTGCCCACCAGGATGCTGTAGCTCTCAGCCATGGTCAGGGCCTCCTCGCGGGGATTTCAGGGAACATCAGTTATCGCCAGTCTCAGGCGATTATATACAATTCCGGGATAACTCAGCCGGCCTCAAGAAACTCCGACACCCTAAAGCCGGTATAGGAAACGAGTCCGCGCTTGGAAGCAATACTGACTTCGTCGGCCATAGTAAATTCCGGCAAGTCAACGCAGCCAGCAGCTTCACCGTTGACAAACAAGCACACCCGCTCACCCTTGGCGGTTACTCGAACATGATTCTCCCCCCCGGCGTTGGTATCAAACGGGATGTCCAAACTCCCCCCGTCGGCAGAGGCGAACTCGTAGAAAACGTTGAGGGAGTCACTCTCCGGTTGCTTTGCCCAAGTAACGACTTGCCAGGCGCCATGACTGGCTACGAAAATCTCGATGCGGTCACGAATCACAAACCCGTACTCAAATTGGTTTGCGGGAGTTGGGTTGGTAAACGTTGCTTCAGCGGTGAGGTCCGCCAAGACCGTGGACGGATAAGGGGCTTCAACCTGGGAACATGATGGGGCAAAACACGATAAACTGCCGAAGGACCACCAGGGTGGCGGTGTCGGAGTGGGAGATGCAGGTGGCGTCGCGGTCGGTGGCGCCGTCGGGATGGGAGAAGCGGTAGGGGACGCACCGGTGGGCGCTACCGTGCTGGTAGGCAAAGGTGTGGAGGTGGGAGCAGGCGGAACGGTTGAAGTAGGCTCAGGGCTTGGGGTCATCGTCGGGCTGTCCGTTGGCCCCGGCGCCAGGGTGGGTATGCCGCAAGCCAGGGTCAACAGCGCTAAGACGAGGAGAGCCCACATCGTGTAGCGAAACACGGGCCAATGCGTGGTCGTTTTGTGAAGAGTCATCGGCGGATTGGGCCAGACCAAGAGCCATCCTGCCTGGCGGTTGCGGTCTCATCAAGCTTCGGAGAGGTCTGAAACGCGCCTGCGGTTCATTATACATGGTCGTCTATTGCTAGCTGATCTGCCCTCAGCGGGCTAAGAAAGCGTAGTTTGCCACGCGCCGTGGTCTGCACGATAATTGCCGGGGCATCCCCTACGTGCGTCATGAGATTATTCGCGGTACTAGCGACTATCACGGCTCTCACAGCAACAATTGGCTGTGGCCTGGTGGCTACGGTTACGCCCGGGCCTGAGATCATTGCCACGCCTGAGCCAACTGCGGCCGCCATAGAAACGCAGGCCCCAACGGCGACCGCCCAAGAAACCCCGGCAGGAGACAAGGCCGAAGCCACAGAGGTCCCCACGGGTACGCCCAGATCTGTGATGATCGCCACACACGAGCCAACTGTCGCGGCTACTCCGACGCCGACCCCCACGCCAATGGTGCAGGAGCCCATCACCGAATGTAATGAAGAGACCTTGGACGCTCTTTCCGGAGCCTACGCCGAGGCGTTAACCGAGCTCTGGATATTGGACAGCGAGATATGTACGGCCATCATTAAGCAGCATTGGCTCATAGGCCAGAGCGGACTAGGCTACCTCGCCGTAACGGTTGACGCCAAACGCGGTTTGCTTGAGAGTCTGCACAGGCTCGCGTCGACGGACCTCGAGCTTGCCATGCACGTGGTAAGTGTCCCCTGGGCCACCGATGACCTTACCTACTGGGAACTACGGGCTGTCGTCGAATTGAGCAATCTCGCGGGCAATGATGCCGGCTTGGCAAGAATGATTGCCGAGTTCCCCTGGTTCGTTGCTGGTTCGTTTGATGCTCTAGAGGCCTTTTATGCGATGTCGGATTTCTACGAGAGCGGCCTCATATCAACGGACGTCGAACTTGCCAGGAACCTAGTGTACCGCTGGTTGGGAAATGGAGTATCCGAATCGGTTCCATTCGGCGCGATTGCCAGTCTCGCGGCGGCGGACATAGACCTGGCGTGGCGCATAGCAGAATTCCCGTGGTTGATGGACGACATCACGGAAGATGAGTCTTCGTTCGTCTACAATTTGGGCAAACTTGCTTCTACGGATGTCCCGCTTGCCTGGCATATAGCCGACCTATCGTGGGTTCCGGACGGTATTAGCGTATATGAGTCAACGGCCATCTCAGGATTGAGCGACCTAGCCCTCTCGAACGTTGAGTTCGCCCACCAGGTAGCAGGTCTGCCGTGGTTTACAGACAGCATCGTCGATGACGAGGACTGGATCACCCACAACTTGGACGATCTTTGGAGGGTGGACTCAAAGTTGGCCCAGCGGATAGCCGGTCTGTCATGGTTTACAGATGACCTCACCGAGAATGAATCAAGAGCCGTCAGGAGTTTGAGCAGACTTGCCCTAGCGGACATCGAGGTCGCGCAATTCGTGGCAAGCCTTAGGTGGTTTATCGACAGCATCACTCCAGAGGAGTCAAGTGCCGTGTCGAGCTTGTACTTACCTCGAGGCATCGATGCGCAGCCGATAGTAGGCCTTTGGTGGTTCACAGACGGCATCTCCTTTGACGAATCACGAGCCCTATCCAGTTTGTCCGGAATTGGATATCGGGACTCTGAGCTTACGCTATTGACAACGAGTCTTTCATGGTTCACAGACGGCATCTCCTTTGACGAATCACGAGCCCTATCCAGTTTGTCCGGAATTGGATATCGGGACCCTGAGGTTGTGCGACTGGTAGGGGGTCTTTCGTGGTTTACGGACGGCATTACCGGTGACGAATCATGGGCTATCGATTGGTTAAGGGCGATTGTGTCGGAGGATATTGAAGTTGCGCGAGAGACAGCCCGTGAGGCATGGTTTACCGACGGCATCACTTGGGAAGAGGTGGAGGCTATCAGGCCCTGAGAGTGTTGGCTAAGAAGGAGGTGCGCCCATGCGAGCGGCGTTGATAACGGGGCCGGGAGGCCCGGAGGTATTGCAGGTACGGGAAGTGGAAGACCCAGTTCCCTCGCCGGACGAGGTTCTGGTGGACGTGAAGGCGACTGCCCTGAACCGGGCCGACCTGCTGCAGCGTCACGGGAATTACGCCCCGCCGCCGGGAGTGCGGGCCGACGTACCGGGGTTGGAGTTTTCCGGCGTGGTGTCGGAGGTGGGCGAACGGGTGAAGGGGACGTCTCCCGGCGACAGGGTGTTCGGCCTGTTGTCGGGAGGCGGGTACGCCAGTCGCGTCGTTACCCATCACATGATGATAATGCCCATGCCGCCGGGATTGGACTTCGTCCAGGCCGCGGCCATACCTGAGGTATTCTTCACGGCGTACGATGCCCTGTTCAACCATTGCGAACTAAAGATGGGGGAGTCGGCCTTGGTGCACGCCGCAGGCAGCGGCGTGGGCACCGCGGCGGTGCAACTTGCGCACCGGGCGGGGGCTTACGTGTTCGGTACGGCGGGCTCGGCGGAGAAGCTGGCCAAGGCAGCGGAGTTGGGGATGGACCAGGGCATCAACTACCGGGAGCAGGACTTCGTGCAGGTGGTGAAGGAGGCGACGGGGAGGAAGGGGGTCAACGCGGTCTGCGACCTAGTGGGCGGGCCGTATTGGGAGCAGAACATCGCCGCCATGGCGACCCAGGGGCGGCTGGCGCTGGTGGGGCTGATGGGAGGAGCCACGGTGGAGACGAATCTGGGCCTGTTGATGCCCAAGCGGTTGAGGGTGCACGGCACGGTGCTGAGGACGCGGCCCTTGGACGAGAAGATAGCGCTGACCAATCAGTTCAAGCAGCACGTCCTGCCGTTGATTGCCGACGGGAGGATTAAGGCCGTGGTGGACAGCACGTTCCCATTGGAGGAGGCGGCGCAGGCCCACGAATACATGGAGACCAACGCCAACTTTGGGAAGATAGTGCTTACGGTTGAATAGGTCTGCGCCAGTCTTTCGACGCCCGACAGGCCGGAATCTACCGGCCCGTCACACGCAGTAACACCCTGCCTAAGGGCCGGCTCAGCCAGTCTTGACTTCTGCTCCGGGGCCGGCGTCCAGGCCTGGGCGGATGTTCAGGAACCGGACTCCTTCTTCTCCAGTGGTGAACTCGTATTCGGTGTCCTTCTCAATAGCCAGCACCGTTCCCGGCCCGCAGGTCCGGTCGCCAATGGTGAGGGAGCCCTCGACGATATAGATCACCTCGTCGACTGTGTGGCTGTGAGTTTCCACGGCGGAGTTCGGCTCCATCGAGTTGACGTAGACCCACGGGCCTGTTTCCAGGTCGCCGATGAACTGGGAGCCGGTTACCAAGACGCCGTCATCTCGACGGGGCTGCCCCCAGACCAAGGGCGCTTCATCGATGTGCATGATGTTGGACTTTCCCATCTGACTGCTCTCCTTCTCCTAATAGTACCAAGCATGCAAGCTAGATTTTCGGTGGATTAGGCCCGGTTGCGAAAGCTGCCGGCGGCCTCGTCCGCAGTGTACATGGCGTTACCGGCGGCCGGCTTCAGTGTGTCCGTTCCTCCCTGATGGTTCGCGTCGTGCAAATAGGCGAGGCGTCATCTGGATAATAGGCGTCTATCGAATTGACTGTCAACGACAAGGACCTCCCTCCGGCGGCGCCGCCACCCGGCCCGTGTCACTGCAATGATTGTTGTACAATGCCGGATACCGGGCGGGCGGAGATTCGAACGGACGGCCCCTGAGTTTTCTTGAACTGACCTGACTGTAGGAGGCACACCCATGGAATACCGAAAATTCGGCCCTACGGACCTGACGGTGTCGGTGTTGGGTTGCGGCTGCTGGGACGCGAGCGTTCCGCAGGTAGCAGGCGGCGGAGGTTACGGCGAGGAGATGAGCGCTGCGGTACAAAGGGCCTTGGATTTGGGAATCACCTGTTTCGACACCGCGCCGGTGTACGGAGGGGGCGCGTCGGAGGAAATGCTGGGCAAGGCCCTGGGAGCCCACCGCAAGGACGTGGTGGTGGTTACCAAGTGCGGTTTCGGGTTCCAGGGATCGGCCGAGGGCAGGCCCAAGGGCCGGGATGCCAGGAGGGAGAACATACTGCCGCTGGTGGAATCGAGCCTGCAGCGGCTGGGGACGGACTACATCGACGTGCTGCTGTGCCACTTCCCGGATACGGGCACGCCTTTCGAGGAGACCATGGACGCCATGGATACCCTGGTGCAGCAGGGGAAGGTCAGGTACCTGGGATTGTCCAATTTCTCCGAGGCCCAGTTAAAGAAGTGCCACGAGATCCGGCCGCTGGAGGTCGCACAGTACCAACTGAACATGTTCGACCGGCGAATGGAGCCGGAGATTTTTCCCTGGTGCCGGGAGCAGGGTTTGGGGGTGATGGTGTGGGGGTCGATGGCCTCGGGACTGCTGGCGGGCGCTTTCACCGCGGACACGACCTTTGGCGACGCGGACTGGCGGTCGAAGGGAGACGCCGCCGGGGAGATCATCAAGGGGCAGTATGCCTTGGACACCTTCCAGCGAAACGTGCATCTGGTGGACGAACTCAAACCAATTGCGGCGAGGCGGGGCAAGACCATCGCCCAGCTTTCCCTGCGGTGGGTGCTCTCCAACCCGGCGGTGAGCGTGGCGTTGGTGGGGACGATCAACAGCCGGGAACTGGAAGAGAACCTGGGGGCGCTGGGGTGGGCCATATCCGGCGAGGAGATGCGGGAGATAGACGAGGTGTTCGCCAGGTACGGGGTGGATTTGTACCCGCCGGTGCTGGTAGACCCGTAGGGGGCTCCGGCTGCCCGTTCGCTCTGAGGGGAATCCACAGACACTGGCCGCTGCTTTCGTCAAGACTATTTGCAAACCTAGCCGTTACGGAGACGGTCTCGGTTCCTTCGGGTTGTTTCTAAGAGCCTGGCCGACGGCAGAGTGGGGCAATCGAGTGAATCGGAGAGGAGTTTATGCTCTCATGGTGGGGTGATATAATCCAAGCCATCCCAGAAGGAACATGTTCAGGATAATCAGTTCGATCTGGGAAATACCGGCCATTTCCCATGCTGGCATGTATGAAACGTTCGCCATGCAGGAGGCGATCCGGCAGGTCAGGGGGAAGCCGGACGCCAGGCGTCGGACGTGAAGGTATCCTTTTGTCAGGGCGTGGGCGGTAGGTCCACGGGGACCGGCGGCTTGGTCTTTACCAACGAGCCACCGCCAGGGTGACCGCAAGCACGCCAGGGTGGATTACGGCTTCAGGATTTCATTCGCGATACTGATGAGTTCAGGGTTCGTTTTCAAGCAATCCGGCCACATAGTCCCTGAGCTCAATCTATAAGAATGAAGAACTCGCTGTATTGGCTGGTAGCTAACTAAACGGAGGATCGAAATGCTCACAGAAACGGTAGCCGGACGAACCTATGACTATAGCCACAACGTGGGCCGAACATCCGAGTCTGGCATGGGGTTCAGGAATCCGGTGGGTCTGACCCTGGGCAAAGACGGCATTGCCTACGTGATTAACCGCGGCGAGGAGAGGATCAGCAACGTGGGCTGGGACCAGACCGCTTTAGGGGTGCGGGTCGGCATATTTGCCCTGGGCGGCCAGGCTGGGGAAGAAGAGTTCCTGGGCGAGTTCAGCAGGTACGGCAGCGGTGATGGACAGCTTATCTGGCCGGCGGGAATCACCACAGACAAACAGGGAAACATCTACGTTACCGACGAATGGATGAACCGGGTTTGCGTCTTCGACAAAGAAGGGAGTTTCCTGCATCGCTGGAACACAGTCCAGGACGATGACAGCGAGCCCAACGGGGCCTCCGGGATCGCCGTCGACGCCGACGACACCCTGTATATCACTGATGGGCGCAGCCACAAGGTCCGAAAGTTCACAACCGACGGCAGGTTCTTGGGCAGTTGGGGCCACCTGGGCAATGCAGAAGGCGAGTTGGACTCCCCTTGGGGAATAACCGTAGACAGCCAAGGCTACGTGTACGTTGCCGACCACAAGAACCACCGGGTACAGAAGTTCACGTCGGATGGCGACTTCGTAGCCCAGTTCGGTCGTCCGGGCACCAAGAAGGGCGAGTTGACTTGGCCCACGGATGTTGCCGTGGACCCCGACGGCGACGTGTACATATGCGACTGGAGCAAGAACGCCTGGAACCGGGGACGCATACAAATCTTCGATCCCCAGGGGAAGTTCATCACCAGCCTTGCGGGCGACGCCCAACAGCTATCGACTTGGGGCCAGATGACCGTAGAGGCCAATCCGGACTTTGCGAAACGCCGCCGTGAGGTCCGCAGCACCGAGCCGGAGTGGACCTTCGCCCAGCCCACGGCGGTGGAGTTCGACGAGGCCAACAATCGCTTACTGGTAGTGGACACCCAGCGAGGCCGTATTCAGATATACAGCAAGCAATCCGGCTACATGGTGCCTCAGCTCAATCTATAAAGAGGAAGGGCTCGCCGTATCGGCTCGCGGCTACCGACGATGGTGCACGTTGTGTTTCGCACTCTCAACACTCTGCGGAGCCTGAACACTTTCCAGGTCGTTGACGGGAAAACTGCATCTCATCTATCATTTGAATACCGTATAGTTCACTTAGTTACGGGCCTCAAGTAATTTTCGCCAACTGGTCCAAACCCCAACGGAAAATGCCGTAGGAGGCAAAGATCCATGGCCGACCAAGATATAGTTTTAATGGCCCACCTGATGCGGCGGGCCGGCTTCGGAGCGCCCAGAGAAGAATTGGAAGCCCGCGCCGCCAAAGGGTACGAGGCCACGGTCGAAGAACTCTTGCACCCTGAACTACAGGAGCCTTTGGACCGCGCCCAAATGATGCGCTACCACCCGTGGGCTTGGCGCCCCGGCACCCTCCCCGGCATGGGCGCGGCCGAGTGGCTGCACGACATGATAAATACCCAGCGGCCCCTGGAAGAAAAGATGGCCTTATTCTGGCACCAAGTCTTCGCAACCGGGATTTCCAAGGTGGACCATTACGAAGACGTGATGGACATGATCGTAACGTTCCGTGAAAAAGGAATGGGCGACTACCGAGAGCTTCTCTTGGAGATGGCTAAGGACCCGGCCATGATCTATTGGCTGGACAACTGCGAAAACCACTCCACGGCCGTCAACGAGAACTGGGGCCGAGAGTTGTTGGAGCTGTTCAGCATGGGCGTGGGCAACTACACCGAGGTGGACGTCCGAGAGTGCTCGCGGGCTTTCACCGGGTGGTCCATCTTGCCCAGGCTGCCCCGGGGCCCAATCGGACGCCACGACTGGTTCTTCGAGTACCGGGAGGAAGACCACGACGATGGTGAAAAGACGTTCCTGGGGGAGACGGGCAATTTCAACGGTGAGGACATAATCCGCATAATCTGCGAGCAGCCGGCAACGGCCCGGTTCATCGCCAGGCACCTTTACAACTTCTTCGTGGCCGACGAGGCCCAGGTCCCTGCGTGGTCCGTCACCCCTCCCGTAGACCCGGAGGCAGTAGAGTTGTTGGCCGATACTCTGGTGGAGTCGGGTTATGACATCCGCTCAACACTGCGGGTCTTGTTCAATTCGGACTTCTTCAAAAACGCCCGGTTTGCCCGTCTCAAGAGCCCGGCAGAGGTAGTAGTGGGCACCTTGAGGCTGGTGGGGGGAGCCGAGTTTCCGGCCCCCGGAATCGGTGACCTTTCCCGACAGCCCGGCTACATGGGCCAGGACCTGCTGAACCCTCCCAGTGTGGAAGGCTGGCACACAGGCGCTGAGTGGATCAACAGCGGCTCCCTGATGCGGCGGGTGAATTTCACCGCTGATCTGGTTGGGGACCTAGACCGCCCCGGCGTCAAGGCATTGGTGGAACGGCTCAAGGTGCAGGGAGAGCGCTCACCCGGAAGGGTCGTGGATAGCTGCTTGGACCTGATGGGTCCCCTGGAAGTGGACCCGGAAAGCCGGGATGTGTTAATAGGTTATGTAGAAGAAGGCGGGGACTTCGGTTGGGACGAGGCCGACCAGGTGGAAGCATCGATGACCCGCGTGTCCGAATTACTGCAACTAATAGTTGCGATGAGGGAGTACCAATACGCTTAGACTCCTAAAGGAGTTGGAGAGATGACCAGCACTAGCAAAGACCCGGTCCTGGTTGTACTGCAGTTGACCGGAGGAAACGACTATCTAAACACGGTTGTGCCCTACACCAACCCCCTATATAAGGACAACCGAACGACAGTGGTTATCCCCGATGACCAAGTGATTCCAATTGACGACAAGGTGGGTTTCCATCCTCGGATGGGTCCGGTAAAGAACATCTACGACCGGGGAGACATGGCCATTATCCATGGAGTAGGGTACCCGGATTCTCCTCGCTCCCACTTCCGCTCAATGGACATCTGGCACACCTGCGAACCGGACAAGCTGGGAACCGAGGGATGGCTGGGAAGGGCCGCCAGGGAGATGGACCCCAACAAGGAAAATGTCCTGACTGCAGTTGCGTTCGGCGCGTCTCTGTTCCGGGCATTGGTGCTGCCCGGCGTGCCGGTAGCCGTGGTGGACGACCTGGACACCTACGGCCTGTTGCCCGGCATCTCGGAGCAGCAACAGCGTACTCGCATGTTGGACCGCTTCGCCCGGTTGTATTCCCCGGCGGTGGGCAGCGGACCGGTCATGGACTACCTGGGACAGACCGGCTTGGACACGCTCAAGGGCGCCGACATATTGAAAGAAGCTCCCAAAATGTACTCCTCCAGCATTGAATACCCGAACACGGTACTGGCCAAGCGGCTTAAGGGAATCGCCCAGGTCCACATGGCGGACTTCGGCACCCGCGTCTTTTACGTCGACCACGGCAGCTTCGACAGCCACTCCAACCAGATGGACATGCACGACAAGTTGTGGAAGGACGTTTCCGAAGGAGTCGAGTGCTTCTTCGATGACCTGAGGGAGCACGGCGTCGCCGACAATGTGATAATGCTGATGTTCTCTGAGTTCGGCCGAAGGACCCGCGATAACGGGTCGGGCACCGACCACGGCGCCGGAGGCGTGTCTTTTATCCTGGGCGATAAGGTTAAGGGCGGCCAATACAGCGAGTATCCATCCATGGAAGACCGGGACCTGCAACAGGGCGACGTGGTGCCTAACCACGACTTCCGGGGAGTCTACTCCACCATACTCGAGGACTGGATGGGACTGGATGCCAAACCCATCGTCGAAGGCAGCTTCGAGAAACTGCCCTTCCTCGGTTAGCTGCTTGATTTAGGCGCCCACTGCAACCAGTCCCTCTTGATAAGGGGGACCAAGGGGGGCGCCTCTACCGGGACATTCAACCTGCCCTATATCCCCTCCTTACGAAGGAGGGGATAATTAATGGCCTGGAGTCAGGAGGAGAAGCCTTAGTTCTTGGGTGCCTGGGGCCAACATGGCAATAGCGAAGGCGGCCTGGATTCTCCTTGGGGAATCACCGTGGACGGCCAAGAGTGCGTGTAAGCGGCTGACACCAAGACCCACCGGGCCCAGAAAGTTACAGCCAATGGCGACTCCGTGACCCAGTTCGGGCGTCCAGGCGCCAAGAGGGGAGGGTTGACCTGGCCCACAGATGTGACAGTGGACCCCGACGGCGAATTGAAAGCCTGCTCGCTGAGGCAGAGGAAGCTCCTGGAAAACACCGACGGAGGGGAACTAATGGTCGTCGAACAGAATTCGACGGTTGACCCAGGACCTTTCGTCGCCTGGGCACAAGGCGAGGCCGTACCGCTTTCGATACCGCGAACCGATGAGAACTATGACGACCTGGGTTTCCTGGGAGAGGTGATCGGTGATGCCAGGATCGTCGCCTTGGGGGAGAACGCCCACTATCTGCACGAGTGGAACCGCTTTCGCGCCCGTCTGTTCAAGTATCTCGTCCAAGAGCATGGATTCAATACCTTCGTGCTCGAAACGGGAATCGTCGAGAGTCGTAAGATTCACGAGTACGTGGCCGGAGCTGACGTCGACTGGGACACGGTGGTCAAGTCAGTGACCAATGCCTGGGGGGTGTGGGCGGAGCTTCAGGAGCTCATCCAATGGATGCGGGACTACAATGCCAACCCCGACCGCGACCGGGAACTGCGGTTCTATGGGATGGACGGCACGGGAAACTGGTTTCATATCCAGCACCCCTTCAACGAGTTGATGGAGTTCGGCCGCAAGGTCGACGCCGGTCTCGCCAACGACGTCAAGAGGAGCTTTGAAGGGGCGGCTCGCGACCTCAACCTCGACCGGCGAGGCGAGGTTGAGGTAGGGACCTGGCACCGCCTCATTGCGGAGTCGACCCTGGTCATCAATCGGATAGAACGACATCGATTGGCCTATATCCAGGCCAGCTCGCGGGACGACTACGAATGGGCGCTGAGAAGCGCGGAGGTCTTGCGCGATATGCTCCTGGCGATGGCCCAGACCGGAGACCTGGATTCCGACGAGGGCTTTCTAACCATTTGGAACGTCCGTGACTCCTCAATGGCCAGCTCCCTCGAATGGATTCTGAAACGGGAAGGACCTGACGCCCGAATCGTTGTCGGGGCCCACAACGTGCATCTGCAGCGGTATCCAGTGCGGGACCTGAAAGCGACTTCCATGGGGTCCTACATCGCCAATCGCATCGGCCGGGAGAAGATGCTGATCATCGGCGCTGCCAGCGCTTATACCACCAAGGGCGAAGAGCCCCTGCCGGACACCAACCCTGCCGCCTACGATCAAGTTGGGCCGGAGTGTTACTTTCTCGACCTGCGCGAAGCTCCCACATCGGGGCCCGCGGCGCAATGGCTGAATACGGAGCGGCTGACCCGCCACAATCTTCGCTATGGGCCGGAGGCGCCGGGACCCGCCTATGATTGCTTGCTGTTCCACCGCACCGTTTCCCTAATGGAGGTAGCGCTTGCGCCTTCGATGGTGCGGGAGATGGGGACGCCTGATCCTTCTCGATTCGACGATCACGTCGGGCGTTATGCGCTAACCGGATTTCTCAACCAACATCTCACCCTGGATATTAGCCGCCAGGGTGATAAGCTTTACTCGAGCGGGGAGCAAGACCAGAGCGGCGAGCTCTTTCCCCCTTACCGCAAGGAGGTCCAGCAGACCAAGGACGGTAAGTTCATCTGGTCGGGGTGGCCAGCCGTAATGGAGTTTCACGCCGGCGAAGGACCGACCCAGGGAGTGACCATCGATATGCCCGGGATTGGTGTGTACCACGGGGAGCGAGTAGAAGTCACCGACTAGTTTCTACCCGCCAACAAGGGCGTCCATGCCGATGGAGATGGGAATGATGGCAATGAAAGCATTGGCAAGCGCCAGACCGTGCAGCTATGATCCGGTCAGGTAAAGCCGCGAAGGAGAATTTTATGCGGTTGGAAGGCAAGGTGGCTTTAATCACCGGCGCCGCCTCAGGGGTTGAAGGGGGCCTGATGGGCTTCGGTGGCGCGGCAGCGCGGCTCTTCGCCCAAGAGGGAGCAAAGGTGGTCTTGACCGACATAAAAGAGGAGATGGGGGAAAGGACCGCCAGCCAAATTCGAGGGAACGGGGGAGCAGCCCTGTTCCTTCGCCACGACGTTACCAGTGAAGAAAATTGGATCGAAGTCGTGGCCTCCACTGTTTCCAACTACGGGAAGCTGGACATCCTGGTGAACAACGCTGGAACCAGCGCTCCCGCAACCGTGGAGGAGACCACTGTTGAGGCCTGGGACGCGCAAATGAATGTCCACGCCAAGGGCGTTTTTCTGGGCACCAAGCAGGCCATCCCAGAGATGCGTAAGGTCGGTGGAGGCTCCATCATCAATATCTCCTCCATCTCCGGGCTCGTCGGCGGGCCCTCCTCCGCCGCCTACCACGCCGCCAAAGGAGCCATCCGGTTGTTCACCAAGGCAGCGGCCATCCAATACGCCAAAGAAAACATCAGGGTCAATTCGGTCCACCCTGGCTACGCCCACACGCCGCTGACCAGTTCCTCCGATGAAAACGAGCCCGGGCGCGGAGAATGGCTGGACAAGATACCCCTGGGCCGGCTGGGCAACGCTTATGACATGGCCTACGGTATCCTTTACCTGGCCTCCGACGAGTCTGCCTACGTTACCGGGGCGGAGTTGGTCATCGACGGGGGCTTCACCGCCCAATAGGGTTATTAGCGCCCGCGAGACAACTCCTTCGAGGTGCTCAGGCTGAGCGGTTCACGCCCATGGCTGCTATGACCGGAGATTTGCGCTGGCCTTGCCATTGGTGGTGATCTTCGAGAGATTTTAGGCTGGCAACGTCTCCGGTTACCCGGGTTTGGACATTATGTAAAGCGTGACTCCATTCGGATCATTCAACATGAAGAAGGTACGATGCCCATAGGTTTGAATAGTTAGCCCCTTTCTAACCGACAGTCCCCTATCCACGCTTCGCTTATACAATGCGTCCACGTCGTCGGTTTCAATAGCCACCGTTACACCTTGGGGCTTGCTGTAGTCCCACACAGCGTCGGGCTCCTGATTGCCAGGAAGCCTTAGTACCTCAATCCGTCCAGAAGCGGCGCCGAATACCGTGCCTTGATCATCAGGCCCATTGTCCCATTCGTCGACGATGGGCAAGTCTAAACCGTCCCGGTAAAAGGCCACGGTGCCGTCATAGTCCCTTGCATGGAAGATGCAGCGGAATTCGCCAGTCATCATATTGGACTCCTAATCAATATTGCGTTCCGGCAACCCTCGAGGGCCCGATTAGACCTTGGGCCACACCTCGGTGGCAAACTCCTCCATTCGGCGTAGACCGGGTTCCACTTGGTCATTATCGCTGGCAAAGTCGAATAAAAGTGAACCAACGCCCGCTTCCTCGTAGCGCCGGATATCCGATGCCACCTGATCCACGGTGCCAACGAAGGGAAGCCGCCCGGATTCCGGGCTTACGCCGTTTTTCTGGAGCTCAAAGGGGCGAGCCCCGTATATGACCTCGATCTCCCCAGGGTCTCTGCCGAACCTCCGAGCGTAGGAAGCCAGCCGCTTTATCCCATCCGCCAGTTGCTGCAGGGTGCGCATAGGATAGGTGGAATTCGTAGCCAACGGGTACCAGCCATCGGCCAGCCTTGCAGCACGCCGCAGCGCCGGTCCGCTCTCTCCGCCGACCCAGATCGGCGGAGATGGTTTTTGAACCGGCTTGGGCAGGAAACTGATATTATCGAAGCTAACGTATTTTCCCTGGAAACTCGGATTGTCGTTGGTCCATAGCTCTTTAAAGGCCCGTAGGTATTCGTCGGTCACCGCTCCTCGTTCCTCAAACGGAGGCAAGCCCAACGCCTCGAACTCCTCTCGCATCCAGCCGACACCGATACCCACCACCAACCGGCCCTGAGATAGCACGTCCAGGGTGGCCAAGACCTTGGCGGCCAGCAAAGGGCTGCGATAGGGCGCCACCATTACGCTGGGCGCCAGCCGTATCTTGCTGGTGCATCCCGCCAGGTAGGACAACATTGTCAGTTGCTCCATGGACTCGCCTGACGGTGCGCCGGGGAATGCACCGCTTTCGTTGTATGGATACGCCGAAGCGATCCTCCGGGGTATTACGATATGTTCTGAGACCAGGATATATTCGTAGCCCAGTTCCTCTGCCTTACGCGCCATAGCGCTCAGCTTCTCGGGTTTGGCCAGGGGCCCCCTGTCCGGCAATGTAATTCCGTATTTCATGAGTGCAGCTCCCTATTGGATTGCTCGGACTATAGTACGTCTCCATGAGCGGGTCAAATGCCCTGCTATTCACTCGCTTGCTCCACTCTCATGAGGCATCCTTCTCTCTGCCAGGCATAACAGTTCACACTCGCCTGTCTGTGCCCAAGTTGCTCCCTTGGGGCAGCCTGTTTGCGCTGGCCGACAACATCACCGTCCTGAATACCTGTCTGCTTGTGAGGGCACATCGTGAATGCTACAATACCGACGGCCACGAAGCTCCCTGTCTTCCCATCGGATGGAGGGAGTCCGGATCGAAGGTCGAACCGGGAGACCGCCATGTTCATTGGTTACTTTACAGAGCGACCCTACCAGGATCCCAAATCGGGCTACTTTGGGGCCACCGGAAGTCCAATAATGGACTTGAAGGTCAGCAACGGGATTTACGACTCGGAGCTGGGCGCTAACCTTTACAACCGGTACCTGGACGAAAAAGTTTACGCCGAAGAAATGGGATTCGACGGCCTGATGCTCAACGAGCACCACGGCACCCCTTTCTGTATGGGCGGCGCCATGAACGTGGAAGCCTCAATTCTGGCCAAGATCACCAACAAGGCCAAGATCGTCCTCCTGGGCAACATTCTGCCCGTGTGGGACGACCCTCTGTGGCTGGTGGAGCAACTGGCCATGATAGACCTAATCTCCCGAGGCCGGCTGGTCTCCGGATGGGTGCGCGGCACAGGGAGGGAAGCCGTCGCCCACAACTCTCCACCGGCTTACAACTGGGAACGATTTCAGGAGGCCCATGAGTTCATTGTCAAGGCCTGGACCACGCCGGGGCCCTTCCGCTGGGAAGGCAAACATTTCCAGTACCGCCACGTGAACCCTTGGGTCATGCCCTACCAGAAACCGCATCCGCCCATCTGGCTCCCCGGAGTGGTCAGCCGGGATTCCCTAATCTGGGCGGCCCAAAAACGCATTCCTTACGTGATGCTCTCCACCCGTCTTGAGCCCACCAAGGAGGCCTTTCAGGTGTACCACGACACCGCCTCCGAAATGGGGTATCAGTCCGGGCCCCAAAACATCTCCTACCTGTGGAAAGTTCACGTCGACGAAACCGAGGAACTGGCAGAGGAAGCGGGACGAAAGTTCATCCAGGGGCCCAGCAATCCTTTCCTTCGGGGCAACGAAGGGACGCTGAACCCGGGTTTGGCCACTATGCCGGGCCTCTCATCCCGCACCAGGGTGCTGCCCACACAGAAGGCGGCTACCCGGGTCCGGGGCGGCGTGGACGGGATACTCGGTGAAGCCTACGAGACCCAGATCGCAGACTATAACATCATCTCCGGCACACCCAAGACGGTGATTCCCAGGATCCGCCACGTACTGGAATACCTGCGCCCCGGCAGCGTATTCTTCTGGGACGGCGACGGGGCCATGACCCACGAGGAGGCTATGCGCAGCCTGAGGCTCATGGGCGAGGAGGTGATCCCTGCAACGCGGGAGATCGCCAAAGAGTTGGAGTTGCCCGGCCCCTTCGAGGTCGATCCGGCCACCGGCAAGCCCATCGAGGACGATAAACCCCAGGTGCAGGCTCCTTAGGCTTAGCGATTCAAATGCTATAGGCTCCGGTCCCCGCACGTCATTCCGGCGAAGGCCGGAAGGTGGATTCACAGCTCAAGTGCAACACCTGGTTTGAAATGATTTCAGCCGGGATGCGGTAGCCCAGACATTTATCCCAAGGAGGACGTGGAATGACAACCGGTCCCTTTGACCCCAATCGGATTCTCGTCACTGGTGAGAACCCCGCCCTCAGGCTGGGAGAGACCGATGGTGGTCCGGAAACCACAAATGCCAGTTTCTGGCGAGTCTTTTTCTCGCCGGAAGGAGCCGGCCACGTGCTCTTCATCCAGAGCGAACTCACTGACGATCAACCAAGGATTTATACCGACAATGTCCAGATGACACGTTGGCTACAAGGCGAGCTTCAAGGCAGGATGAGCCCTACTTTCGGAAACCTGGAGATTCCGCAACGAGAAGCGAAATTTTCGAGTTCGGGGGACATCAGGTCCTTCTGGACCGAGACGGTGAGCGCCGGCGATGAAGAGATTGCCCTGACCTGGCACGACCTGGGTGAGCCTTTCCTAAGTCATAGAGTCCCCGGAAGCAACCCGGACCGCCCTCATGGCGCGTGCGTGGTACTCATCCCGGCCAATGGGGCCCGACTCACGGTTGACGGCAGGTCCGCTAAGGGCCGACCCTTCCCAACACAGAGAGAGGGCCGGGCCCACAGTACCTGTTCCTTGTCCTTCTCCGGGTCCTGGTTCTTACCTTGATTAGGCAGCGGTGACACCCAGCCGTAGGATACGCCGAGCACGCATTCTTCGGCCAGAACAGAATGACCCTTTGACCGGCTCATGGTGAGCGGTTCTTTCCTGATCATGGTGAGCCTGACGCACCGCCGGAATTCCTGACGCCCTATTTGAACGGCCTGGATTCCCCGGCCGACGGCCAGAACATCATCCGCTGCCTGCTGTCCCGGGGCTACTCCGACGGCGACATCAAGAAGATCACCGGCGACGATGCCTTGAGCTTCTTCCGGCGGCTGATGACATAGGCAATGGTTGATTCCTGGAGAATGTACACAACAACATGACCATAGATGATTACTCAGTCATAGTAGGCTCGATTGGTGTGGCGCTTTTGCTATTGGCTTTTACCCTCAACAGGTGGAAAATCCTGCTACAAGACACCAAAATGTACAACCTGATCAATATCATTGGCGCCGGACTGGCTTGCTCCGCCTCTGTTCTGATCGGATTCATTCCATTTGTGGTACTAGAAGGATTTTGGGGCATCGCCGCGACTATCGGGCTGATCCAGTTGATGAAGCGAAGGAGCAGCGACTAAACCGAAGTTCATATGGGCGCATCAAATTGCGTCGGTTCACGACGCTGAAAACAAAAGTGAAAAAGTGACGGGACCCGCCTTGGGCGGGTCCCGTCACTTTTAGACTCCCTTTTTGGGGAGGGGGATCCACGGTAGGTATACCAAAACTCCCCCACCTACCAGGAGTAGCGCCAAGAGTTTTGAAGCTTACCCCTGGAAACTCTTACCCCTTACCCGTGGGACAAGAGCATGCGTCCATGGCGGCGCTCCCTACTCCCGATGCGGCGCCCATTCCAGAGCGCTCAGGCGCCGTGTGTCCCCGGTCTCCAGGCGGTCCTCCCAGGTGTCCACGTTGGGGCCCAGCGGGTAGATATTGTTGACCGAGTACAACCCGATGTCCAGGGAGTTGGCCCAGAGCCAGTCGCCTATCTCAACCTGAAGCTTCCAGCGCTCCTCAGGGTCGAAGGTGTTATAGGCCTCGACTACAAGCGGACTCAGGAAGGGGTGGTCTAAGCCGACGCTAAAGAGCGTATCAGGGTGATAGCCGAGCTCGTATAGCAATACGGGTTCCAACAGTGGGTTGGTGCCGAAGCAGACTACTCTCTTTTCATCGCGGCTTATGATATCGTCGGCCATGGTGCCGAAAGGAACGTTTTGGATACGGGCGGTAATGCCTATATCCGCCCACATGTCAGCTACCGCCTCGCAGGTTTGTACTTCGGCGGCAGTACCGCGGATGGCGGGAGCGATTTCCAGCTCGAAGCCATCACCGTAGCCCGCCTCTTCTAAGAGCTGCTTGGCCCGCTCCACGTCGTACTCCCACTTCCATTCGGGCTTGGCCCGATGTGAAAAAGTGGCCCACCCCCACATCGCAAGGGGCGATCCCTCACCCCCGAGGAGCTCCTCTACAATCTTGTCCCTATCTATGGCCAGCCCCATGGCCTGGCGCACCTTGCGGGCCTGTTCCCACTCGGGGGAGTTAACGTCGGGGTTGCTGGATACATAGGGCGCGTCGGGGTCCCACCCGGGCGCAGGGCACACCGAGGCCGCCGGACAATTGTCTCCATCGGAGGTCGCGTAGTAGCTGCCAAACAAGGTCAGGCCTGACTCGGAGCCGTCCTTCTGGGCCATGAACTTGGTGCCGTCTATCTCCGCCAGCGCAGGCACGCTGTCCAGGGCCGCCAAGAAGGTATCCACCCTGCCCACATCGAAGTTGGCTATGCGGGTGGACTCTTCGCCCATTTCCATGAATGTCAACTCGTCGAAGAAGGGGACCTTTGTGTGGTGGTCCCGGAATGCCTTGAACTTCCAGAACTCGCCGGTGCGCTGCTCCACAAACTCCCAAGGCCCGGTGCCGGCCAACTGCGAGTTGGCCGCGTCCAGTCCTACCGTTGCGATCAGCTCCTCGGCCTGCGTCTTGCTGACCACCCATGCTCCGTCCACGCCAGGAGTAGTTGTGACAAAGAGCATGTCCCACGTGGGGATGCCGGTGTTCACCTCGATGGTATAGTCATCTAAGGCTTTGATATGGCCTTCCGGATTCAGAAGTTTGGCCCTAATCTGGCTTGAGGACTGGTGTACGGAGTCCTCGGCCCCGGCCTGGGAAATGGACCATACCATGTCCTCGGCGGTCATCTCCCCCAAGCCGCCGTGGAATTGAATCCCCTCTTTAAGCTCGAAGGTCCAGGTCAGGTTATCGGGAGCGATAGTCCAATCCTCGGCCACCCTGCCGAAGTACTCTCCCCTGAGGTTGCGCCCGGTCAGTCCTTCGTAAGCAGCCATGGTGACATGCGCAGCCTGGGGAAGGCCGGTCATTCCGGGATGTCCGCTGAAGATGCCCTGCTCTGGGTGGGCGATACGAAGAGCCCCATAGGGTTCATCTCCGGGCGTCACATCGGGCGCCGTAGGCTCAGTAGGCGCAGCCGTCGGCACGGCAGTGGCCGTCGGCGGGACGGCAGTAGGCTCTGGCTCTGGGGTAGCAGTGGCGTCTTCCCCGCAGGCCACCGCTATCACCAATACCAGCGCAGCCAGCATCGGGACGAATAATCCAAGATTCCACCAAGGTCGTTTCGACATGCCTACATCTCCAGTCCTATGTAATTGTCTGGGTCTCAGTAGCGTTGCGAGTCCGCAACAGGGGAATTCGCAGCAGAGGCTAACAGCCTCCAATACTCTTGTCAACTAGAACAATGGCAAGTGAGTTGAGCAATTGAGTGAATCGGAGGGCAGTTGACGCTCTCATGGTGACATACTATAGTCCGGGCCATCCAAGAGGATGTTCAGGAAAATCAGTTTGACCTGGGAAATACCGATGGAAGCGTACGGCGGCTAGACCGCCTGGCCTGAAGCCCACCCATCCGCGGCAGGCTGCCCCGTACCGGAGAGCATCCGCCACAGTCGCCGAAAGTTCCGATCGACTGTTCCAGGACCACCACCTTCGGGTGGGCGGCGCCTTTCTTAGCTGCTCACCGAAAGAACGGGAGGCATCCCTATCTTACTTGTGAAGCCGATATTGAAGGGATGGGCGGGCATTCAACTTCATGGCCCGATCAGCGGGGTTAATGCGCAATATTAGCTGGGCCGTCTCCTTCCGGTTTCGGGACTTCAGAATACTGTGGCCTGCTACCCTCCTATATTACGTGGCCACCGCGATGGAACAGCTATCCGTGGGCTGGCTGGTCCTCGACATGACCGGCTCGGTTTTCATGGTCGGAGTGGCTTATGCAGTACGCTCGTGCCCTAATTTTTTCTTGGGTATCGTATCGGGGGTAGTAGCCGACAGGCTGGAGCGCCGCACCCTTCTGCGATTTACCATTGGGTGCGCCAGTATCACCGCGGGTTCGATGGCCCTGTTGCTGCTGACCGATTCCATGCAGGTGTGGACGGTCATGGTCTTGGCGGCAGTTACGGGAACTTTCTTGGTTTTCTACCAAACTGCCGCGCCGGCGTATGCCTACGATATTGTGGGACCCGAAAATGCCCTAAACGGTGTTTCCCTGATCGCTATGACCTACCAGGCTGGGGGACTGGCCGGGGTGCTTCTTGGCGGGGCCGCAATTGCAGCGGCAGGCCCTGGTTCCGCCTACCTGGCCGTCAGCGCCCTTTACCTGGCATCTTTGGTTGTACTGCTGGGGACGCGCAGGTCGGAAAGGGAACTGCAATTTCGCCGCGAGTCCGTGCTGGATAACCTAGCGGGTTACGCCCGGATCGTGCGGCAAAACCATGTGCTATTTGTCCTTATGTGCCTGGTATCTGTGAACGAGGTGTTTGGCTTTACTCACACCACCTTGCTCCCCGTGTTTGCCAAGGATGTCCTGAGTGTGGGCCCGCAGGGGCTGGGTTTCATGTACGCCGTCCGGCAGGGGGGCGGGTTATTGGGCCTGACCATGCTGGCCGGTTTAAAGGACTACCGGCGAAGAGGGATGCTGATGTTTGGCCTGGCCGGCGGCGGCGGCATGTCTTTGATGGCTTTCTCCCTTTCTTCCAACTGGTTCTTCTTCCTGGGGGTCCTGGCCCTGGTCAACTTCTGTTTCCAGGCCGTTGACGCCCTGTTTAAGACCCTGATGCAGGACAATGTGCCCGACGATCAACGGGGCCGGGCCATGGGATCTTGGTCGTTTAGCATAGGGTTGGCCCCGGTGGGCCACCTGGGAATCGGCGGACTGGCCAGCCTGCTGGGCGCTGCCGGGGCCCTGCTGGTCAACGGGGCGGTCCTAACCTTCACCAGCGTGGCGACCGCCACAGCATTGCCCAAGATACGCCGCCTTCGGTGACCCGGGCCAAACCCTAAAACGAAAAAGCTCCGGCTACTTCAGCGGGGGCTTTAAAATCTTACAACACGCTGTCCGCCAGGTTATATCAATGATTACCTGCAATGATTACCTGACGGGGAACGTCGCCGGCCTTACGGCGAGATAATATTGTCCTTGATGGCTTTGCCCCGAAGGTCACCGGCCTTATCCAGGTGAGCCCTGAGACCGGCTATGGCGGCTTCGACTAAGGAGGAGTCAATACCGAATTGAGCGGCGAGCGCGTACTGGTGAAGGGCCGCGTAAGCTTTGCCAACCTACCGCCGGGGAAGCCTGTTTGTGGGCGACGGCTGAAGATGGGCCTATGAAATACTAGCGCAGTCCTTACCCCCTGGGGCGAGTTAGTTCAACTGGCGGAGCCTTGGGTCCAGGGTATCCCTTAGCCAGTCGCCGAAGAGGTTCAGGGATATTACGGTAAGCGCGATGGCCAGTCCGGGCATGGTGGCAATCCACCAGGCGTCAGCCAGGTGGTCCCGGCCGTCGGCGACCATGGAACCCCAGGCCGGCGTGGGCGGCGGTACCCCGGCCCCCAGGAAGCTCAACGAAGCTTCCACCAGGATAACCACGCCCACGTTCAGCGTGGCGATGACTATCAACGTATTGAATACCCCCGGCAAGAGGTGAAAGACCATTATGCGCAGGCTGCTGGCCCCCGATATCCGGGCCAGGGCCACGTAGTCCATGTTCTTGAGTTGGAGCACCTCTCCCCGGGTAACCCGCGCGAAGAGGGGCCACAGTAGCAGCGACAGCACCGCCACGATAAGTTCGAAGGACGCTCCCAAAGACGCCACCAGGACCAGTGTCACCAACAAGATGGGAATTGAGAGCACTATGTCCACCAGGCGCATGATCAATTCGTCGACCCAGCCGCCATAGTAGCCGGATAGCAGGCCCATAAAGGAGCCTATGGTGCCGCCGACCCCCAGGGTGATGGCGGCAACTATCAGGGAGATTCGAGCGCCGTGGAAGATACGGCTCAATATGTCCCGGCCCAGTTGATCCGTGCCCAGGAAGAACCTGGTGGCGCCGCCGTCCCTGGTCTTTACAGGTAGCTGGTCTCCCAGTCCGATTTCCCTGACCGGCCGGCCCTCCTCTATCGCTCTCGCCTCCTCTGCCGCTACGGCCTCCTCGAAGTCACTGCTTCCGATTTCGACCTCGCGATAACCTTGCCCTATGGCCTTCTCTTCTACGACCGTCTTGGGGCGGTATTCAGCTCCTTCCCAGAAAGGCGGCAAGACTCTATCAGACAGGTCGCCGTTTACAGGGTCGTGGGGAGAAATCCAAGGGGCGGTGATACCGCAGACTACCAGGACCATCAGTATGGACACCGGTATTAAAGGCAAACGCCGCAGCCTGCGTACTACCCTGCGCACCCGGACGCCCAAGGATTCCGGAGCTACAATAATTCCGCCGGCGGCGTCTGCTGCCATGGCCGCTACTCCCGGCCCCTAGGCATATCGAATCCTGGGATCGATATAGGCATAAAGTATGTCCACCAGCAGAGCGGACATTACAAATATCAGAGTGAAGATCATGACTACTGCCTGGAGCACCGGGTAGTCCGACCTGATCATGGAGTCCACCGCCAGCCGTCCCAGACCGGGCCAGTCGAAGACGATTTCAATGGTCACCGCGCCAGCCACCAAGCTGCCCAGGCTGATGCCGGAAAAAGTCAATGCCGGTATCAAAGCGTTTTTCAGGGCGTGTTTCCAGATGATCGACCTCTCGGACGCGCCCTTGGCTCGGGCCAGCTTAATGAACTCCGAGTCCAGCACGTCGAGCATGGCCGAACGGATCAGCCTCATGTTCACAGCTACGAACCACCACCCCAAGGTGATGGCGGGAAGAACAATCGACTGTGGGCCCTCCCGGCCGGAGGGCGGCAGCCATTCTAACCTCACGGCAAAGAAGAATATCAGCATTATGCCAATCCAGAAGTTAGGGGCTGATTGTCCGATAAGTGCTATGAATTTCCCGATGCGGTCGAATATTCCGTCCCGTCGCACCGCGCCGAGGATGCCCAAGGGCACACCCACCATGGTGGACCAAAACAGGGCGGCAAGCCCCAACTCTATAGTCGGCCGTATGCGCTCGCCGACCACGTCTATGACGGGGCGTCGTTCTGCTATTGAGTCGCCGAAGTCGCCCTGGACCAGGTCCTTCATGAATATGCCGTACTGGTGAATATACGACTTGTCGAGGCCCAGCTTGTCCCCAAGAGCCTCCCAGTCCGCAACATCGGCCTGCCGGCTCAGCAACAGGCTCCTGGGGTCTCCGGATGCTCTGGCCAAGGCAAAGATGATGACCGATACGGCCAGAAGGGTGAGGATGGTTATGAAGAACCGCCGTACCAGAAACCTTTGCATATCCCTTCGCCGTCAGCTGCAGGGCCTCGTCGCCCGGCCCTCCCTTGCAGAACCAAAGGTCCGTTTGGGGTCGTTAACCGGTATTTCCCGGATTAAGCTGATTTTCCTGAACATGTTCCCCCTTGGATGGCTCGGACTATAGTACGTCACCATGAGAGCGTCAACTGCCCTCCGATTCACTCAATTGCTCCACTCTCGTGAGGCAGCCATTAAGTTCATGGTTCGTTTTCAAGCAATCCGGCTACATAGTCCCCCGGCTGGATCTGTAAAGTGGAAGAGACCGCTGTATTGGCTGGTGGCTAACTAACAGAGGATACCGCTTCTGCCGGCTAGCCGGTGACGTTATCCTCAAGATGGGGAATATGGGCTGAAGGGCCTTTTGACCTTTGACAACATTGGCGGAAGGTGCTAACTTTCCTCCAACGTTGGTGCGCCACGGTTGAGTCGGCCAAAGCTAACCAGGGATACTACGGCTCAGTAGGGCTAAGGGAGAAGATAACCATGGCAACGAAGGCCTCAGACGAGAAGTATTGGGGAGCGGAATTGCACCTTCCCCTGTCCCCAGACGGGCAAGTCACTGCTTATGCGTGGCCGTTGAGGATTTTTCCATCCGAGAAATGGGAACGTAACGTTGGAGGTCCAACCATAGGGGTCCAGGTCTGTAATGAAGAAATCCTGCGTTGGGATTGCCATGAGGACCAAGGCCATTGGCACGGCGGAGGCTATGATCGTTTAATGCCCCCCGACAGAACGATCCGCCCGTTTCCTGAGGAGGCCGAAACCGTACAGGCGCAGCTCGATTGGGCCTTCCAGCAAATCGATGAACGGTGCAAAGAATTGCTTGAGGAAGCAGAGCAAGGCCCTGCGGCCCAGTCCCTTGACCCCTCCTTAGTCAAAGCCGCCATAGCCGGTCTCAGGGCTCACCTGGATAAGGAGGGTAATCTCCGGAGCAAAGCCATCAAGGCCAATGTTATCTCACCGTAAGGCCAGTGACGTTCCCCGTCAGGTAAACATTGATCGAACCCGGCGGACAGCGTGTTGTAAGATGTTAAAGCCCCAGCTGAAGTAGCCGGGGCTTTTTCGTTTTGGGGTTTGAAGGGTCTACAGGGCGGGAGGTACGGGGAGTTCCCTAAGCTGTTGGTGTCAAATCAACTATCGAAATGGTAGTGAGCCTCGGTTCCGTAGCTGCAGTTGACAGAATCCGAGTTGAAGTTTCCCGAATGCCCTGTTTGGGTGGGCGGAGTTCGGTACCCCCTAATCTCTGTCCGCTTTAACTCCGACCACGCGGCCATTTGGCCCCTCCGACATACTCGGGACGTGCCTCCCTGCCCGTTCCGCCTGAGAGTGCCTCCTTCGAGAGCCTCAGGACAGGCCCTGCGAGTGCCTTTTGCCAGGAGTTCTAGATTCCTCGCCGCAAGCTCCTCGGAATGACAGGGAGGTTGCGGCCGCTGGTTGGCTAGTGCGAGACCAGGCAGAATTCGTTGCCGTCGGGGTCCTCCAAGACGGCCACGTGGGGGCCGCCTCCGGGGATGGTGCGCGAGCGGGTCGCTCCCAGGGCATAGGCGCGGGCTACTGCTGCATCCAGGTCTTGCACGGCGATGTCAAAGTGCATCCGGTTCTTGACGGTCTTAGTCTCCGGCACCTTTTGGAGGTAGAGAATTGGCTCCCCGGGCTTCCTAACAAACAGCAGGTATTCGGGGCCACGGCTCTCCTCTTCCAAGCCCAGAATAGCGCACCAGAAGTCTTTGGCCCGGTCCAAGTCCCCCACATCGATGCCGACCATGCGCAGGACGCCTACAGGGCCTTCGTTAGGACTGCTCATATCGTCGATTCCCCCTTGTCTTGGCTGTACACCTGTTCAGGCTTATATCAATTTGGTTCTGACGTTGTCAATGAAACCAGGCCGGCGGGGCGGGTTGGCGGCGAGCATAGCAATCGGTGGAACGGGTGATGACGATTGATGTACTATGAGGCAAATCGGCCTCAAGGCCCAAGTCAGACTCACTGGAGGCGGCAAAGCTATGGAATACCGCAAATTCGGAGCAACGGACATCACCGTGTCAGCTATTGGCTTTGGTTGTCACGACGCGTCGAAGCCGACTAAAGGACTGTGGGGGGACGAGTACATCGACCGGATGTGCGCCACGGTAAACCGGGCCATCGACGCGGGAATCAACTGTTTCGACACCGCGCCCCATTACGGCCTGGGAGACTCGGAAAAGATGCTGGGCAGGGCCCTGGGCGCGCGGCGCAAGGAGGTGGCGCTGGTGACCAAGTGCGGCCTGGGCTGGGAGGGTTCGGAGGTTGACCGGCCGAAGCCGGGCCGGGACAGCCGGCGAGACTACATACTGCCCCTGGTGGAGCAGAGCCTGGAGCGGATGCAGACGGACTACATCGACGTGCTGCTGGTGCATTATCCAGACCCCCACACGCCTTTCGAGGAGACAATGGAGACCCTGGACAGCATCGTGCAGCAGGGGAAAGCGCGGTACGTGGGCCTCTCAAATCACAGCCTGGCCCAGCTCAAGGAATGCAACGCCATCCGGCGGGTGGATGCAGCGCAGTTCCACTACAACGCGTTCGACAGGCGGGTGGACCAGGAGCTCATCCCCCATTGCGAGCAGGAGGGCATTGGCGTGATGGGCTGGGGGGCGTTGGCATCCGGGCTGCTGTCCGGGACCTGCACGAACCCAAAGAACTTCGAGGAGGTGGACTGGCGCATGCGGGGCGACGCGCCGGAAGTGGTGGTGGACATGTTCGACGATTCGGTGTGGGAGCGAAACGTAAACCTGGTCAACGACCTGAAACCCATAGCGGAGAGCCTGGGCAAGACCTTGCCGCAGCTTTCAATCAGGTGGACGCTGGACAACCCGGCAGTGGGCGTCTCCCTGGTGGGCATCCTGAGCGACCAGGAGCTGGACGAGGACTTAGGCGCCTTAGAGTGGGCATTATCGGCCGAAGATCTGCGACGTATAGACGCTGTCTTCGCCAGGCACGGCGTGAATACCTACCCACCGCAGTACGTTAATCCGTAGGGACGCTACACCTCGATACGATATGCCTTTACGGCGTTGTCGTGGAACATGGCGGCGCGCTCTGAAGGGGAGTAGGCCTTGGAAAGGCGCTTGAAGGCGTTGTACATGACGTTGTAGGAATAGGAGACCTTGTCCACGGGGTAGTTGCTTTCGAACATGCACCGGCCGGGGCCGAACTGTTCGATGCAGTAGTCCATTAACGGGGCCATGTCCCGAGCCAGTTCCTCCGAGCCAATGGGCTGGTTGCGGGTGGCCCAGTCGAAGCCAGTGCGGGGCATTCCGATACCGCCCAGCTTCATGTTGACGTTGGGGCACTGGGCCACGGCGGCGATGCCCTTTCGCCAGGTCTCCATGACGTCGTCCCGGCCGGCGTAGGGACCCGTCCTCAGCAAGCCTCCGACGTGGTTGAGGATGATGGTCAGGTCGGGCACGGCATTGGCGAATCCGACCAGGTCCGGTAGCTGATGGAAGAACATCCAGGCCTCGAAGGACAGTCCCATGCTCTGCAGCACTTTAGCCCCAGCGCGGAAATTGTCCCCGCCCATCATGCCCTGGGTGGCTCCCACAGCCTGATTTTCGATTTCAGGGTGAGGGTCCCAAGTGACGGAGTGGCGGATGCCTCGGAAGCGGTTGGGACTGGCAGCCTGCAAGGCTTCCAGCACCGGCTTGACAGCGTCGCCCATGGTCAGGTCGGCCTTGCCGACAATGGCGGCAGCGGCGCGGCCAGGGCCGTAGAGTCCGCTGGCGCTGGCGGCGGCCAGGCCCTGGACGAACTCTACCTCACCGACGCAGCGCAGCTCCTGGGGGCCGTCGGTGCGGTACATGGAGCGCGCTTCGATGAACACGGTGGACCGCACGTTGTGGCCGCTGTTGATGTCGTCAGCCAGTTCGTGCAGCAGGTACCTCTGGTAAGGGATGCGGGCGGTGCGAAAGTCCCAGAAGTGGTGATGGGGATCGCAGATGGGGAGGTCGGGCTCCAGGGTCTCTTCCTGGGTGAGGGCCAGCCAGTCGTTGCCTCCGAATGGCATGGTGATGACTCCTTTACGTGGTTTTGGAGGCCCATAGTAACACAGGGGTGGGGGGGTCGGCGGGGATCCTGTCCGTTCATACTTCGATTTTCCCTCTTCGAGAACCTCAGGACAGGCTCAGCACGAACGGAGAAACTCCCGGGCCGGGTGGAGCTAGGCCGCCTCGTCGGCCAAGCGGCAGGCCAGTTGGGCCAGGGTGCGGACCGGGACACCGGAAGCCCCTTTGACCTGGTAGCCCTTGGTGCCGGCGGCGGTTGAAGTGCCGGCGATGTCCAGGTGCACCCAGGCTGCGCCGTCGACGAACTCGGCGAGCAACAAGGCGGCGGTGATGGAACCGGCCTGGCGGCCGCCGGAGTTCTTCATGTCGGCCACGTCGCTCTTTATCAAGGCTTTGTACTCGTCGAACATGGGAAGCTGCCAGAATTTCTCGCCGGTGTCGTCCCCGGCGGCGACTATGTGGTCGGTGAGGGCCTGGTCGTTGCCCATGACTCCAGTGCACGCCTTGCCCAAGGCTACGACCATGGCGCCAGTGAGAGTTGCCACGTCGACCAGGCGGGTGATGCCCTTCTCACGGGCCCAGCACAGGGCGTCGGCCAAGACCAGGCGGCCCTCGGCGTCGGTGTTAATCACTTCAATGGTCTTGCCGTTCATGGCCCGCACCACGTCACCGGGGCGTTGGGCCGAGCCGCTGGGCATATTCTCGGTGGCGGCGATGATGCCGGTGACGTTGATTTTGGGCTTGAGCCGGGCGATGACCTGCATGGCGGCTATGACGGACGCGCCGCCGGCCATGTCGCCCTTCATGGCTTCCATGCCGCCGGGCTGCTTGAGGGAAATACCGCCGGTGTCGAAGGTGATGCCTTTACCCACCAGGCCCATGTTGTTCTCGGGGCGTTCCGGGTCGCCCTTGTAGTCAAGGACGATAAGCTTGGGCGGCTGGTCGCTGCCCTGGGCGACGCCGAGGATGGCCCCCATGCCCATTTCCTGCATCTGGGAGGCCTCGAACACCGTGAGAGACAAGCCATCGGAGCCGGCGACGCGGCCGGCGGTCTCAGCCATCTGCGACGGCGTCATGACGTTGGCCGGCTCGTTGACCATGTCCCGGGCCAGGATTGCTCCCTCGGCCATTGTCTGACCCACGGCCACGCCGGAACGGATGGCGGCGGTCTGGACGGGATCCCGGTCGATGATGACCAGCTCTTCAAGATCGTTCTGAGACCGGTCATCGTCGGAAGAGAGATACGACTCAAACCTGTACAGGCCCAGCAAAGTGCCCTCGGCGATGGCCTGGCCGGAGACGGCAGGGTCCAGTCCGCCGATTCCGGCGCCGTGGGCTATGGTGGCGGCGCTGGAGATGCCCCGCTGCCGGAGATAGCGGGCCACGCCGCCCGAGACCTGGCGGACCACTTGGGCGTCGAGTTTTTCGGCAGGGCCCAACCCTACCACTACGACACGCTGGGGGGCGATTTTGCCCATGGTGTGCAGCATGCCAATCCCGCCCTGGTTGCCCTTTATCTCGCCATCTTTGATGAGGCGGGAGATGGCCCCGTCGAGGGCTTTGTCCACGGCTCCCGTCGCGCCGCCGGGCTCGGTAACACCCTTGAACAGGTTGACCACCAGGGCCGGGGTCTCGACTTGGGTGATGTCGTCGACGGCTACAGTGATTCTCATATCTACAATTTTCCTTCAGAGAGTGGAGTCAACCGGTGACAGAACGGTGTTGACCGGCAACGACCGCTCCGGACGCCGGTATCTGGCGGGCAACCTCATCGACTACGCCAGTGATGTCGCCTGACGAGTCGACGTCAAAATGAGGGCCCTTGATTGGCTCTTCGCCTGGTGCCATGCGGCTGTAGACCGTCCAGCCGGCGTCCGAGAAGCCGTCGGGTTCCCCGGCGTCCCGGCCGGTCAGCCGCCGTTTTACGACGTCCAACGGAGCTGTCAGGCGTATCCATAGTAGGGGAACGGACAAGCGGCTGCAAATCAACCGCAAGGGTCTACGGGAAGCCTCGGTAAGGTTCGTGGCGTCAAAGAGGACCGTGTGGCCGAGGGACAAGCATTCTTCGATTAGAAGATGGCATACGGTGAAGACGCGGCCGTGCTCCGGCCCGGTGTATTGGGGCCTGGCGACCAAGAGCTTGCGAATGCGGTCGCTTTCCAGCACGACGCAGGGCAGTTTGTCTGCCAGTTGCGCGGCGAAATGGGACTTGCCGGTCCCGGGCAGACCGCTCAAGGCCACCAGAGTCCCATGGCGTGGACCAGAGCCCTTCTGTGGTGAACGGTCTAGTCCCAGCGCCTCTCTCAAGAATGCGGCGTCTCGGTGTAGTCGGTCATTTGTCATGGGCTGGCCTGCGGCTCCTGGTCTTCGTCAACGACGTAGAAAGCGACGCCCAGGAGACCCGGGCCGGTGTGCAGGCCCATTACCGGAGTGAACTGGCTGGTAATAAGCTGACGGCAGTCGAACTCGTCCTGAATCCGACGGCTGAGGGCAGCAGCATCCTGACCGGCGTTGGCTTCCATCACGTTTACGATGACGGGCTTTCCGGAGACCCGCTCCCGCATGACGTCGACCAACCGCCGTGCGGCATTGGCCCTGCCCCGGGGCTTCTCCAACACACGGGCTTCTCCCTGGCGCAACTCGGTTAGGGGCTTGATGTTGAGCAAGGCCCCAGCCCAGGCATCAAGTTGCCGCACCCGCCCGCTGCGACGCAAGTAGCGGATTGTGTCCAAATAGGCCAGCAGACCGACGCGTGGGAGCAATCGCTGGACCCGGGACACGAGGTCATCGAGGGCCATACCCGTTGCGGCCCAGCGTGCGGCGGCCAGGGCAATCAGGCCGGAAGCCCCGGCGGCGGCCCGGCTGTCCAGTACATGGACCCTGGCGCCGGCCAGCCTGCCGTTGGCCGATGCCGCCGCGGCGCAGGCGGAGCGATAGGTGGCGCTGAATTCGGCGGGAAGGGTCAGACAAAGGACGTTGGAAGCATGCTGCGAAGCGGCCACGAATCCGTCCAAGAAGTGCCCGGGCTGAGGAGCGGCGGTGGACATGGAGGCTGTGGGATCCTGGGCGAGGAGGCGGTAGAACTCTTCCGGATGGATGTCTACGCCGTCTCGGAGCGAACGGTCACCAACTACCAGTTGGTGGGGTACAACGGTGATATTCCACTGGCGCAGGAGTTCCGGCGGCAGACAGCTGCTACTGTCCACCACCACCGCTACGTCGTGTCGCTGAACCAATGGGTCACTACCTGACCGCCGGAGGAGTCCGGGTCACCCTTGGGGTGACGGTGTTTCAGGCGCGACTCCAGCACTGCCGGACTGAGGAGGAATACGACGGAGGCGACAATCATCAGCAGTATGGCCAGGAAGTTCAATGACACGGGAAGGGCAGCGGCGGAGATTGCGACCAAAACCGCGGTAATGAGAGTGAGGAGGCCAATCTTGAGGGCACGGTGGCCAACTCTCAAGAATACTGCGGTAGTTACGGCCAAGGCCAGAAAGATAAATGCCTGAGCAGTGTCGGTGCCTTGTATCCCCTCGGCGGGCCTTCTCCAGAGGCCGCCCTGCCAGTTCAGGAACAGGACCCAGGAAGTCAGAAATGGGAAGGGAAGGGCGGTGAGGGAGGCCAGGAGCCAGTCGCGCTGCATAACCTTGCGGGCCACTCCGAAGATAATCCACATGGAGAAGGGCACGTAGCCAAGGAGCAGCACGAACAAGACGACGTTGAAAGGGAGGCTGCCGGTGGTGACCAAGGTCCAACCGCCATAGGCGAGGGCTATCAACGAGAGCAGCCAGGACAAGGCGGGGGCGGCCAGGGTGTATCCCATCCAGGAGTAGGACCACTTGCTGGGGTTGCCGGCCCGCCAGTTGCGCCAGGTGACCAGGGCGATGCCGATGAGCAGCAAAGCTACCAGGAAAAAGTGGCTCCAAAGGTGAAGGGCGAAAAGCGAGGCCAGAAGGAAGTGGGGTACGACCGCCAGCAGAACATCGCGCCACATGCCAGGGCTGTGGACTTTGTACATGCCGTTGGCCACGGTCTCTGGGGCGCCCATTTCTTCAACGGCAGTGCGGAGGGCGGCCTCCCGATCAAGACCGCTGGCCTCGAGGTCGGCGGCCTTGTCTTCCAGATGAGCTTCCAACTCGAGGATTATTTCCCGCTCTTCGTTGGGCTCCAGGCGAAGACGGCGGGCCAGGGAATGGAGATAGTCGGTGAATTCCGCGGCCATGGGTGGACTACCCTTGAGTCAACGAGCCGTTGGGCAGCATGATGGAATCCATGGCCTGGCTGAAGCGCTTCCACTCCTTTAGGCGGTCCAACAGCGCCTGGCGGCCCCGGTCTGTAATCTGGTAGTAGCGGCGGCGGATGCCGTTGGAGTTGTCCTGCCACCGGCCTTCGATCAGGCCGGCCCGTTCCAGGCGGTGCAGGGCGGGATAGAGAGTGCCCTCTTTAAACTCGAAGTAGCCGCTGCTCCGCTGTTGAACCTCTTTAACGATCTGGTAGCCGTACATCGGCTCCGTCTCAAGGAGGGCCAGGAGCACGCTCTCGGTATTGCCCTTGAGCATTTCTTGCTGGTGCATGGCTGCTCTTCGCCGGAGGGGGATTTGAGAATCGATTGTATAGCCGGGCGGATACCGGGTCAAGGCGGACGGGCTATAGGCTGCCGGCTATCGCCGCCCGAATCAGCCACAAAATGATGAGTGCCACCATGGGACTGAAGTCGAACATTCCAAGGGTGGGCAAGACTCGCCGGAGGGGAGCAAGCATGGGCTCGGTAATCTGGCTGACCACTTGGTTGATGCTCAGCAACAATGGATGGGGGCGAGCGCCGGCCATGGGAATCACAAAGGACAGGATCACCCTGGTGAAGATAGCAATGGTGAACAGGATGATGATGAGGTCAATAATGCCAACTATGGCCGACATTACTGAGATCCCAACGACAGGGACTTCCGGTAGGCCGCGTCGACGGCCTCCACAAAGGCCGCGGGAACTCCGGCCCGCTCCAACACCTGCAGGGCTTCGGCGGTGGTGCCTCCCGGCGATACCACCATGTCTTTAAGCAGTGAAGGGTGCTGGCCGGTTTCCAGCAACAGCTTGGCGCTGCCGTAAACGGTCTGCAAGGCTATGGTCTGGGCCATGGGCCTGGGGAGGCCCACGTACACCCCGGCGTCGATGAGGGCCTCGGCCACCAGGAATAGATAAGCGGGGCCGCTGCCGTTGAGAGCAGTGGCCATATCCAGATATTTTTCGTCGTCCACGTAGATTTGGCGGCCCACGGTCTCGAGGACCTCCTGGGCCAGGTCGCGCAGGGGCGCGGGGACAGCGGGGCCACAGGTCCAAACGGTCATGCCCTGACCCACTTGGGCGGGGGTATTGGGCATGGCGCGAATGACGGCGTCAAATCCGAGGCCCCCGCACAGGGTGGACACCTTTGCACCAGCCACGATGGAAAGGACGGCTTGCTCCTGGGTCAAGGCGCCGTTGAGCTGGCCGAACACTTGAGCCAGGTCCTGGGGCTTGACCGCCAGGATGACCAGTTGGGCGTCTCCGGCGGCGCTGCGGTTGTCATCGACAGCGGTTATGCGGTAGCCCTCGGTGAGGTAGTGGCGGCGGGCAGCGACGGGCTCGCCGACGCGGACGTCGTTGCTGCGGGCCAGACCGGCGGCCAGCACACCTTTGAGGATGGCTTCGGCCATGACGCCTCCGCCTATGAATGCAAGGTTCATGAGGGGCCGCCGGTTGTATCTATCAGATGGGAGTTCATAGCGGTGTTCATTATAACTTACAGGGGCTACCTATGGGGAGGGAAATTGAGGCCCATAGGGTGTTGTTCCGTTCGTGTGCCATGACACGGTGAGGCCGCGCGGCGGGGGCTTCAGCACAACGGCGGCTGTCCATTCCCACTTCGAGAACCTCAGGACAGACTTAGGACGAACGGACAGCCTAGTCCCAGGCTAGGGATTTTGCTTCCCAGTAGCGCTACGTGGGCGGGCTCGGAGAGAAGGGAGGGGCTAAGGGCTCTAGATTCCCGCCGCCGCGGGAATGACGAGTGGGGGGCTGGGAGCGGGGTTGGGGCGCAGGGTTGTTCGCCATTCGATTTCCCCCTTCGAGAACCTCAGGACAGGCTCAGGGCGAGCGGACGGCCTAGTCCCAGGCTAGGAATTTTGCTTCCCAGTAGCGCCACGTGGGCGGGCTCAGAGAGAAGGGAGGGGCTAAGGGCTCTAGATTCCCGCCGCCGCGGGAATGACGAGTGGGGGCTGGGAGCGGGGTTGGGGGTTGGCGATGACCGGTTGAGAAAAACCTCAGGCGGCGGGGAGGCCGTCGCCGCCGGCCAGGGATGCGGCGAGGCGGATGGCCTCGAGCATGCTGGTGGGGTCGGCGATGCCCTGGCCGGCGATGTCGAATGCGGTGCCGTGGTCTACAGAAGTCCTGACAAAGGGGAGGCCCAAATTGGCGGTGACACTTTCTTCGAAGCCGTAGACTTTGACCGGTATGTGGCCTTGGTCGTGGAACATGGCCAGGACCACGTCGTAGAGGCCCTCGGTGGCCTGGTGGAAAATTGCGTCGGCGGGCACGGGGCCGATGGCGTCGATTCCCTGATCCCGGGCTGCCTCAACTGCGGGAGCGATTTCCTCCGCCTCCTCAGCGCCTAACAGGCCGCCGTCGCTGCCGTGGGGATTCAAAGCCGCCACGCCGATGCGGGGATGGGGGATGCCCCACTGGACGAAGTTGTCGCGGGTAAGTTGGAGAAAGCGCAAAATCCGGTCCTTCTTGACGTAGTCGCAGGCCAGCCTGAGGGAGCGGTGGGTGGTGAGGTGGACGACCCGCAGGTTCCTGGCCATGAGCATGGTGGCCACCGTATCGGCGCCGCTGAGTTGCTGTAATAGCTCCATGTGGCCGATGGCCTGATACCCGGCCAGAGAGGCCGCCTCTTTGTTCAGCGGGGCCGTGGCCAAGGCCGCAACCTTGCCGTCCAAGGCCATTTGGCCGGCGTTCGTAACCCACTCCATAGAGGCCCGGCCGCAGGGAGGACTGATTTCTCCGGGGGTGATGTGTTCGGGATCCAGGTTGCCGGGATCGAATAGGTCCAATACGGCGGGATCACGGCCGGCCGCTTCCGGGTCCTCCATCAAGTTGATTTTCAATGGGACGCCGGTCAGGGAAATGGCCCGCTCCATGGCGAAAGTGTTGCCTACGACCAGCGGGCGGCAGGCGGCGTACACCCAGGGTTCAGAAACGGCCTTGGCCACAACCTCAGGGCCGATGCCGCAGGGGTCACCCATGGTGACGGCGACGGCTGGTCGTTGATCGTTGGACATTGGTCAATGCTCCGTGGCAGCCGTAGCGCGGCGCGGGATGGCGGTTCTTGGATTGTAGCACGACCATGAGGGGTGATTGCGCTGGAAAGAGTAGCCCCCGGCTTGCACCGGGGGCTACCGAAGGAGGGACCGGCTAGCGGCTGAACGCGTCGATCACACCACACGCCTCATTCGCACTTGTTCCAGCCGCAGGCCACGCACATTAAACAGCCTTCCTGGTAGACGATGCTCCCATTGCAGTCTGGGCACTTCTTGGCCGAGCCATGGCCGTTGCCGTTGCCATTTCCGTTCAGGGCGGTGCGGCCGGGCAGTTCCATTTGGAAGGCCTGCTGGGCAGGCTGGGCCAGTTCCCCATGTTCAGCCGCCAGGTGCCGCTCCAAAGCCAGGGCCACGGCGTCGGGGCTGGACCTGACCAAGGTGCCAGAGTCCCAAGCGGGGCAGCAGGTGATTCCCCTGAGTTGCTGGATGATATGCCGGGGATCTACGCCGGAGCGGAGGGCGAGGGACACCAGCCGAGATATCGCCTCCAACTGGGCGGAGTCGCAACCTCCGGACTTGCCCAAGGTGCCGAACAACTCGAAGGGTTGGCTGTCTCCTTCGAAATTGATGGTGACGTACATGTTGCCGTGGCCGGTGCGCACCCGTTCGGTGACGCCATAAGTGGTGCGGGGGCGGTCCCTGGGGGTCAAGTAGGTTTCAGCCGTGGCGGATTCACCGGGCGCGTCGCTGGGAGCGACTTCCCGGGCGTCGCCGCCCTCGCCGGTGCTCAACACCTGTCCGGCCTTGCTGCCGTCCCGGTAGACGGTTATGCCCTTGCAGTCCAACTCATAAGCCAGCATGTAGGCCTGGGCCACGTCGTCAACGGTGGCGTCGTGGGGGAAGTTGATGGTCTTAGATACGGAATTATCTGTGTGCCGCTGCACGGCGCCCTGCATCTTGACGTGCCACTCGGGATTGATGTCATGGGAGGTGCGGAACACCTCTTTGACCCATTGGGGGACATCCAAGGCTTCCAGGCTGCCCTGCGCGGCCAGTTGTTCCATCAGATCCTGGGAGTAGAAGCCCTCCTCCTTGGCCACGGCCTCAAAATAGGGGTTGGCTTCCACCAGCCGGGTGTTGTCCATCACGTTGCGGACGTAGCTGAGGGCGAAGAGAGGTTCGATGCCGCTGGACGCGCCGGCGATGATGCTGATGGTGCCGGTGGGAGCGATGGTGGTTGGAGCGGAGTTGCGCATTGGGCGGCCTTCTCCCTCCGCGCCCTCGCGGCGGTAGACGCTGCCTTCCCAGGCGGGGAAGGGTCCCCGTTCCCGGGCCAAGTCGGATGAGGCCCGGTGGGTCTCCCGGTGGATGCGCCCCATAACCTCATCGGCAAGTTGCAGGGCCTCGTCTGAATCGTAGCGTATTCCCAGCCGGATGAGCAGGTCGGCAAAGCCCATGACCCCCAGTCCGATACGACGGGTCTTCTTGCTCATATCCTCGATTTCGCGTATGGGATACCGGTTCATGTCAATAACGTTGTCCAGCAGGTGCACAGTGGTGCGCACCAAGCTGTCGAGGCGGTCCCAGTCTATGGCAATGCCGTCGTCATCGTACTTGACCATGCGGGCCAGGTTGATGGAGGCCAGGTTGCACGACTCGTAGGGCAGCAACGGTTGCTCCCCGCAGGGGTTGGTGCTCTGGATCATTCCCAACTGTGGGTTGGGATTGTCCCGGTTGATGCGGTCCATGAATATCAGGCCGGGGTCGCCGGTCTTCCAGGCCAGTTCGGCCATCAGGTCGAAGACGTACTTGGCGTTTAATTGGCCGGTGATCTTGCCGGTCCGCGGGTTGACCAGGTCATAGTCTTCACCGGCTTGGGCCTTCTGCATGAACTCTTCGGTCACGGCCACGGAGATGTTGAAGTTGTTCAGGTGCCGGCCGTCTTCCTTGGACTGGATGAACTTGAGAATGTCCGGGTGCGTGACATCCAGGATGCCCATGTTGGCGCCGCGGCGGGTGCCGCCCTGCTTGACGACGTCGGTGGCAGTGTCGAAGGCGCGGATAAAACTGACGGGGCCGCTGGCCACGCCGCCGGTGGAGCCGACCACGTCGCCCTCGGGGCGCAAATTACTGAAGGAAAAGCCGGTGCCGCCGCCGCTCTTGTGAATCAGGGCGGTCTGCTTGACCTCGTCGAATATGGACTCCAGGGAGTCGTCGACGGGCAAGACAAAACACGCGGAAAGCTGCTGGATCTCGCGCCCGGCGTTCATCAGCGTCGGGGAGTTGGGCAGCAACTCCAGCCGGCGCATAACATCGTAGAACTCGTCCTCGGTTGCTTGCCGGGCCGCCTCGGAGCCGTTGTATAGAAGGTCAGCCTGGGACAGGTTGCGGGCTACGCGGCGAAACAGGCCGTCCGGGTCTTCGAGGACGTTCCCCTCCCGGTCCTTGGACAGGTACCTGCGTTCCAAGACAACCCTGGCGTTCTCGGTAATCTCAGCAGAACTGTCCCCTCGAGGGGCCAAGTCCGCAGATTCCAGGGCCGCGGTTATACGCTGGCGGCGTTGGCCTGTTGTTGCATCGGACGTATCGGAACTATCGCGAGTAATGGTCATACTTCTTCCACCCTTCCACCTACAAACCCTCCCCAAACCCCGGAAAAACCAATCAAGAAGCTCAGGTAGAGCGGTCGACTATGAGGTTAATGTGTCGCTAATGGGCCGGGGCCCAGACCGCCGCCACTCGAGGACACTCTCTGGAGCGGTTGCTACTAAATATTGTAGCGTTAAATCCTGTTACTACAACATTTAGGGGACGGATTTTACGGCGGTTTTTGAGAAAAGTCAAGGGCCGCGGCGTCCGATTTCCCCGCCGCACCCAGAACCGGAAGAGCTATTTTAGGGAATAGAGTCCCCGCGGCGCAAGCCCGATCCAAGAGCTAACCACCAAGTAATCCTTTCTCCCATCCCCGCTGTCCCCCTCCTCACACGCGAATTACCGGTACTTTAGCCCTCGTCGTCCTCGGGCATGCTCAGCCAGCAGGCAGCGAGGCTGGCCCGGGCGCCCCGGTCAATTTCCTCTTGCAGCTCGGCAATGGGGTTGGTCCCCGGGCGGGGGCCAACGGCCACTGGCCGGATAGGGGCGCCTGACACCGCCACACCCAACAATCGGTTTTCCAGATCGTGGACCTGATTGTTCAGGGCCAGCAACCTGGCGAGAGATGGAACTTGCGGGCTAGATCTCATTGAAAGGCCTTCCTCCGGTATCGTCCGAATCTGTAGAACGACCATCGTTTCCGTAAGGATTTATATTCCTGGGGCGATAGCGGGCCACTGTGGCGGTGTTGCGCCGCCGGCGACGTCGGGTAACTTCTCGGGGCCCGCCTTCGGGCAGGGGAAGCTGCGAGTTGTCTTCCCGCAGATCCTTGACCGCCCGTTCGAAGCTCTCTATGTCCTGGAAGTCTCGATATACGCTGGCGTACCTGATGTAGGCCACCCGGTCCAGGTTGCGGAGCCGCTCCATGACCAAGGTGCCCAGAATGGCGGTGGGCACTTCAACCTGGCCCAACCGCTGGAGCTCGGTTTCAATGTCTTCGATCATCTTTTCTATGGTGCGGGAGGGAATGGGCCGCTTGGCGCAGGCCTTGCGGATTCCGGCCATGAGCTTCTCCCGGTCGAATTCCTCGCGCCGGTTGTCCTGCTTTGAGACCACCAAAGCGGTGGTCTGGATGCGCTCGTAGGTGGTGAAGCGCAGGCTGCATCGCTGGCATTCGCGACGGCGGCGAATGCCGTTCTCCACAGTGCGGGAGTCGGTGACCTTAGAGTCGCCGTAGGAGCAGAACGGGCACTTCATGACCCTGACTCTTTCTTAAATTCGTTCTAAATTAGTTTTAAATACTATATAATGTGTTATGTTTAACCGTAACTACTACCTGTAGTAGGCGGAGATTCTATAATGGGTAGGGCGTAAAGTCAATAGGTACGTAGCCTGGTAGAGGGGACAATCGAGGGAGTTAGGAGCGAGGTTTCCGGCTGCTGGGGAATGACGGGTAGAGGGCGGGGGTGATTGGTTTGGGCGGGCGGAAGATTTTTCGCCACTACACGGTTGGGACCTGGCGAGGTTTAGTTACTCAATCCCAGCCTCTCCCTTGAAAACGCGGGGCAAGCCCGCACAAACAAGTGAGGCCGCCTCTGTAACAGAGACGGCCTCAAGGCGATTCTCGGCGCCTGGAATTGATGATCCCAGACAAGGGATAGTAGTGCTGCTAGGCCTCCGAGAACATTACTCTAACGGATGGGCCAGCCGTTGAGCCTACCGGAACAGCCCCCGGTTGCGAGTGCCCGACTGGCGGCGAAGGAAGCTGGGAACGTCGAGTTCCTCTTCCGTTTCCGGGACGACGTCTTGCAGCAAGCGGTCCAACTCGGCCTCTCGCATTTCCTGGTTCTCCTGGAGGACCGGGAATGCGGCGGCGACCATGGTCAGCTTGAGCTCGTCGTCGAGCCTGGAATCGCGGCAGGTGCCGAAGATTATGTTGGCGTCGGGGTCGGCCATTTCCTGGATGATGTCGGCTGCGTCCTGGACCTCTTTCAAGGTCAGGGTAGCGCCGCCGCTCACCACGAACAGGATGCGCCGGGCGCCGTCCATGGCGATGTCCAGGAGGGGGCTCCTGGTGGCCATCTTGGCGGCCTCGACGGCCCGGTTTTCGCCCTTGGCCCGGCCTATGGCCAGCCAGGCGGGACCGGCGCTGTTGAGGATGGTCTTGACGTCGGCGAAGTCTACGTTGATCTCGCCGGGTACCGTGACCACCTCGGCTATGGCCTGGATGCCCTGGTGGAGGACCGAGTCGGCCATCTTCAGAGCGTCTTCCCAGGTGAAGGTCTGCTCGCCCTGATTGTTCATCAATAGCAAGCGGTCGTTGGGAATGACGATGAGGGTGTCGACGTGGTCCTTGAGGCGGCTGATGCCTTCCTCGGCATTCTTGCGGCGGGTAGCGGCTTCAAAAGAGAAGGGCTTGCTAACAACGCCGACGGTCAGAGCGCCGGCCTCTTTAGCTACCTGAGCGATGACCGGAGCAGCGCCGGTGCCGGTGCCGCCGCCCATACCGACGGCCAAAAAGACCATGTCGGCGCCTTCGAGCGCAGCCTCGATTTCCTGGCGGCTTTCCTCGGCGGCCTGGCGGCCGAGGTCAGGCTGGGCGCCCGCGCCGAGGCCACGGGTCAAGTTGCGGCCGATGGCCAAACGATGGGCCACGTCGCACTTGAAGAGGTGCTGGCCGTCGGTATTCACTGCGTGATACTCCACGACCGGGAGCTTTTCCTTGAACATGCGGCTAACGGCGTTGCTGCCGCCTCCGCCGACGCCCACGACCTTAATCAGCGGGGTGGCGGCGCCGATCTCGGGCACACCCTTGTAAGGGTCGTTAACGTCAAATCCGGGTTCCCACGAGGATGAACTTTCAGAAACCATGCTATCTCCTTTTAAATCGCCTACGTCTCAGAGTTGGCCTAGACTTGCAACCAATTTCCCGGAGCGGACCGGGCGATGCCGGGCGCGCTGGGTTTGTGGCCATTTTTCTAACCGCCACGGGAGCTAAGATCCCGCACCGGCGCGTTGGTGGTGTTTCTCCTGCCCACTGTCTCTAATGATGGGATCCTCTTCCCCTCCTTTCAATGCCTGCACACTTTCTCCAGGAAATGTATCCTGGGGGGAGGTGGAGGCCGCATCCAGCGCGGCGTCCGGCCCCCAATGAAGATGTAAAGGCATTCACCCCACCTGGACTTCAACCTGCTCGTCAGACTCCCGCTTGTTCTGTTCAACCATGGGCTTGCCTTTCGAAGCAGGTCGCCGGCCGCCGCGGTATGTTCGCTTTTCGCCCTGGTGCTTGATGCCCCAGAGCAGCAACCCAACAGCAGCGGAATAAGCAGGTTTGCGAAGTTGAGCGGGCAGCCCGGCTATACCGCTGGGATAGGCGATACGCACGGGTCCGCCCAAGGTCTTTTTCGCCAACGCTTGGAATCCGGGAAGCTCGGCGCAACCTCCGGAGATGACCAACCCCCCGGCGGGAAGTTGGCGCAGACCGGCCTGGCGCACCTGGAAAAGTATCAACTTGAGCAGTTCGACGACGCGGGCATTCAAGGGATCGGCGATCCGCTTCCTCTTGAAGATCCGCCGCGGCTGTCCCTGGAAGCTGGGAATAACCACTTCTTCGTCCGGGCCCAGAGCATCCGGCACGGCGTGGCCCCATTTGATCTTGGTCTCTTCGGCCAAGTAGACAGGCACCCGAAGCGCCACCGACAGGTCCTTGGTAAGTTGGTCGCCGCCCACCGGGATGACGGCAGAATACCAAGGGCTGCCCTGGCGGTAGATGACCAGGTCCGACGTGCCGCTGCCAATGTCGACGAAAACGACGCCCATCTCCCGCTCATCGCCGGTAAGGGTGGACTCAGCCGAGGCGAGCGACTGAAGAACCAGGCTCTTGACAGAGACCTTGGCGGACTGCACGGCTTTGACGGTGTTTTTCAGCGCCATGGCCTCGCCCAAGACGACGTGGGCTTCCACCTGCACCTCGTCGGCATGAAGGCCGACGGGATTGCGCATGCCGGTGAGGCCATCGACGTTATAGCTCATGGGGATTATGTGGAGTATGTCTTTGCTTCGGTCGACGCGGGGCACAGAGGACTTTATCAACTGCTCAAGGAGGTGGGTATTGATGTCCTTCACGTCGCCGGAGTTGGCGACGGTGTCCTTGGTGTTGATGCAGGATATGTGGTTGCCGCTGACGCCAGCGTACACGTTGGCGACGACGCCCCGGCCGATGTACCGCTGGGCTTCCTCCAAAGATGCCCTGACGGCGGTCTGGACTTCGTCAATGCGCTCGATTCGCCCCCTGTGCATACCCTGGGATGGGACGATTCCCGTGCCAACGACTTTCAGTTCACCCTCAGTGCCCACGCGGGCTACTATGGAAGCTACCTTGCTGTTTCCCAGGTCTACGGCTGTATAGAAAGTTTCTCTAGCCAAAGGGCCACCATCCTTTCACTGGATTTGGTCTCTTGCTTGCGTTGCGGCAGGTCAACAGACGGCCGCTGTGTTACTCGCTATCGAATTGATGCATTTTCGGCGCCCACTTGGGTCGGTTACCGGCGCCGCCTCAGGGACTTTCATAGCCGCCGGGCGACGCGCATGCGGGCGCTGCGGCTCCTGGGATTCGACGCCACCTCTTGCTCGGAGGGCCTTATAATCTTCCGGTCGGTCTGAACCAGTGTCGGGGTACGCCCGCAACGGCATTCCGGGACCGCGGGGGGGCAGATACAGCCGGTCCTCTCCCGGGCCATGAAGTTCTTGACGATCCTGTCTTCCAGACTGTGGTAGCTGATGACCGCCAAAGTTGCCCCGGGGGCCAGCAACTGAATGGCAGCGTTGATCCCCGATTCCAGGTTGCCCAACTCGTCGTTCACCGCGATGCGCAGGGCTTGAAAAGTGCGGGTGGCGGGATGCAGCCTGCGCCCTCGTCTCGTACCAACGGCAGCGGCTATCAGTTCGGCCAACCTGCCCGTTGAGTTGATGGGACGACTGCGGACGAGACGCCGTGCGACGGCCCTGGACCTGGGCTCCTGGCCGTATTGAAAGATCAATTGGGCCAAGTCTTTTTCGGAGAACGTGTTGACAATATGCTCTGCGGACAATGGCGATGCCGGATCGAAGCGCATGTCCAGCGGTTCGTCCGAGCGAAAGCTGAAGCCGTAGCCAGGTTGCTGGACCTGACGGGCGGAGAACCCCAAGTCCATGAGCAGACCGTCGACTTGAGCTATGCCTTGAGCTTGAGCCAAGGCCGCCATGTCGGCGTAGTTTCCCTGTGCACAAGTGAAGCGTCCGCCGTAGCCGCTGAGCCGGCTCTTGACGTAGGCCAGGGAGCGCGGGTCCAGATCGACGCCGAATACCCTGCCAGCCGGAGACGACGCTTCGAGAATCGCCGCGGCGTGCCCGCCCTCCCCCAGCGTGGCATCCAGGTACACGCCGTTCGGGCGCGGGTCCAGCTGCTGCAGAGTTTCCTCGACCAACACCGGACAGTGAAACGCCGGCGATTTCATGTCGTCGTACGAACCCGCTGTCGCCATGGCAGCCTACCACCGCCGTCTCGCGGGATTGCTTACCCATATTTTTGCGTTTAGAGCCGTGGCAGTTCACTGTACTTTCCAAATAAGGACGTTTCCGCTGGTGAACGCGTTTCGGACGGAATGCCTGCCCGGCACGGTCCACTGGTCATCCTTTTGAACAAGTCCCCTACTATTAAGAACCTCGCCATACTTTGTAGACCACAAGTTTCAGGCGATTTGCCTAACTGCAGCCCGTCCACGTTAGAGTGGAACAGACTATGACCTGGGTCTTAGCCCGAAAGCGGCGCTATGGGGAATCAGAGGATTACGCCCGTCGCCCCCTCCGCACATCCATGAACCTAAAAGTACCAATCCCTTCTTGCTTATGTCAACGTTTTTTTAAACCATTTTTAGTTATATTATGGTATTTCAACCAAATTTGGTGGTCGATAATATTGGCGATACATGGGTGTGACAACCGAGGGGCTTGAGGATGGCAATCCCAGTGTGCCAAAGGAGACCGGGGTAAAGGCGGATTGTTCCAACCGAGGGACGACTATGTTATACTTGAAGCCGTCCCAACAGAGCACTTGGCAATCTAGCCTGCCGTCTAAATGAGCAACCAGCACCCGCCACAACTCCAACTAGAAGGCTGTCGGTGAACGTCACTAAAGAGTCGGATAGTCCGACCGAGGTCGTCCTGAAGGTGGAATTGGCGCCAGAGGACGAAGAACCCTTTATCTCCCGGTCGTATCGCCGCATCGTCTCCAGAATAAACATTCCCGGTTTTCGCCGCGGCAAAGCTCCCAGGTCGATAGTGGAAAGCCATTTGGGCCGAACTGCATTGGTCCAAGAGGCCTTGGAATTCATGGTGCCGGAAACCCTGGACCAGATATTGAAGGAAGAAAACCTGCAGGCCTTCATGGAGCCGGACCTCGAGGTATTAGAGATAGAGCCGGTGTCGTTCAAAGCGGTGGTAACCCTGGAGCCGCTGGTGGAACTTGGGAACCTGCGTTCTATAAAGGTAGAGCGCGAGCCGGTGGAAATCTCAGACGAACGGGTAAACGAGGTAATCGAGCAACTCCGGTACGAGTCGGCGCCCTGGGAACCGGTGGACCGCCCGGTTGAGTTCGGAGACCTGCTGACCCTGAACGTTACGGGGACAATCGGAGCCGACGAGGTCATCCAGGACGAGGGAATCGATTTCATTCCCGAGTTGGACAACCCGTTGCCGATACCCGGATTCTCGGTTTACCTGGAGGGGATGGTTGAAGGACAAGAGAAGGAGTTTACGCTAACCGTCCCAGAGGACCACAATCAAGAGCAATTCGCCGGAAGAGAGTGCCACCTGAAGGTGGCGCTTCTTTCTGTCAAGGCCAAGACGCTGCCGGAGTTGGACGACGAATTTGCCAAGGGAATCAGGGACGGCTACGAGAGTCTCGCAGCACTGACTGACTACGTCAGGCAGCAGCTTACCGAGACCGCAGAGAACGCAGCGGAGCGCCGCCTGGAACAGGCAGGCCTGGAAGAGTTGTTGAAGATTTCGACCATCCAGGCGTCCGACCTCATCTACCAACGGGAAGTCGACAGGCTTTACGAGGAGCAGGAACGGGCGGTACAGGAACGCCAGCTGGACATGGACACTTATCTGAGCCACCTGGGGAAAAGCCAGGAAGAGTGGCGCAAGGAACTTCAGCCGGAGGCGGAACGGCGCCTGAACAATTTCCTGGTGCTGAATAAGCTGGCCCAAGACCAGGGGATAGAGATCGGGCAGGAAGAGGTCCAGGCGGAGATCGCTTCCATGCTGGAGGAAGCGGGCGATTCCAAGGACCAGATGCGCCGCATCCTGGGCTCGTCAAACGCCCAGGAGTCCATCAGGTCGAACCTGCTCAACCGAAAGGTTATGGGACGTCTCGCTGAAATCATCCAGGGAGACGACGTAGACCAGGGCAGCGACGAAAGCCAGACCGCGGAACAGGAAACAGCATCGGCAATCGAATCAAACGAAGACCCGGAAGAATCAGAAGAATCATCAGGGGAATCAAAGTAAGGAGCAGGACCCAATGCAGAGTAACCCGCAGGATTCACCGCTTAATCTACCCCAAAACATCATACCCATGGTCATAGAAACGAGCCCCCGCGGTGAGCGGGCCTTTGACATCTATTCATTGTTGTTGAAAGAACGGATAGTGTTCCTGGGCACGCCGATAAACGACCACGTGGCCAACACCATCATCGCCCAGTTGCTATACCTGGAGAGGGAAGACCCGGACAAGGGGATAAACCTGTACATCAACAGCCCCGGGGGCGTCATCAGCGCCGGCCTGGCGATATACGACACCATGCAGCTAATTAACTGCGACGTGTCGACCATCTGCCTGGGCATGGCCGCCAGCATGGCTACAGTGCTGCTCTCGGGCGGGAAGCCCGGCAAGAGATACGCCCTTCCCAACTCGACCATCCACATGCACCAGCCGATGGGCGGCGCGCAGGGACAGGCCAGCGACATCGAGATTGCGGCCAGGGAAATCCTCAGGCTGCAAGACAAAATCCGGAACATCCTGGCCGAGAACACGGGGCAGCCTTACGACAAGATTGCCAGGGACACAGACCGGGACTTCTACCTGACGGCGGAGCAAGGGGTGGAATACTCCCTGGTAGACGAAATCCTGGGGACAAAACCGGAGACAGACTCGAAGGACGCGAGCGAAAACTAGGCGCGTTCGTGGACCCAAGGACCTGGACTGGAGGGTGAGTGTGGCCAGTGGAAGCAGGGGCTCCAAGCACAGCCGGTGTTCGTTTTGTGAGAAACCCCAGGCGCGCACGGAAATGATCGTGGCGGGCCAGGCTAAGGCCGCGGTCTGCTATGAATGCATCCGAGTGTTTGCCCACCTGGTGGATGAAGAAACCCCCGCGCAGAAACAGCCGGCAGGGCCGCGGGCCCCGCTGGTGCCCAGGGATATCTATGCCAACCTGGATACTTACGTGGTGTCCCAGGAACGGGCCAAGAAAATCCTGAGCGTGGCCGTATACAACCACTTCAAGAGAGTCTGGACGGACATGAACGGCAAGGACGTGGAAGTCCAGAAGACCAACATCCTACTGATGGGCCCCAGCGGGTGCGGCAAGACCTTGCTGGCCGAAACGCTGGCCAAGACCCTGGACGTTCCCTTCGCCATTTGCGACGCGACGTCGTTGACGGAGTCGGGGTATGTCGGCGAAGACGTGGAGAACATACTGCTGCGCCTGATCCAGGCGGCTGACTGGGACGTTGCTCGGGCCGAAAACGGCATCATATACATCGATGAGCTGGACAAGCTGGCTCGAAAAGAGGGGGCCAACCGGTCCATAACGAGGGACGTTTCCGGTGAGGGCGTACAACAGGAACTGCTAAAGATCATTGAGGGTTGCATCGCCAACGTGCCGCCCCAGGGCGGCCGCAAGCACCCTCACCAGGAGTTTCTGCAAATCAACACCCGGAATATCCTGTTCATTTGCGGCGGGGCCTTCGACGGCTTGGAAGAGGTCGTGTCCCGGCGAATGGCGTCGGCGAATCCCCGGTTGGGATTCCTGGCCGAAACCAAGGGCAAGGACGAGTCAACTGGAAGCTCCCTGAACCAGGTGACCCCCGAGGACCTGTTGGACTTCGGGTTCATTACGGAGATAGTGGGCCGGTTGCCGGTAACTGTCGCCCTGGAGCCGTTGGACAAGGAATCCCTGATGCGCGTCCTGACCGAGCCCAAGAACGCGCTGGTCAAGCAATACCAGCAGCTTTTCAGCATCGACGGCGTGGAATTGGAGTTTACCCAAGACGCATTGGAGGCCGCATCGGAGCGGGCGTTGGTGCACCCCACCGGAGGCCGCTGCCTGCGGTACGTCATCGAAGAAGCCCTGTTGGACGTCATGTACGACCTGCCGTCGCTGCCGGACGTTGCGCGGTGCGTAGTGGACCGAGCGGCCATAGAAGGAAAGAGACATCCCAAGCTGGTTACCAAGGCGGGAAAGACCTTGAACATCGCCCTGGGACCAGTGCAGAAAACCGCCTAGCGCTCCGCCTCAGAATCGCTCCCTGGGATGCCACATGATGGCGGGAGGCCAACCCCCCCAACTATCTTCTCCGCAGGCTGGCCAATAATCCACCAAGATTCACATTCCCTCCGCGGTGTACGGATGGCGGCGCCACTATGCGGCGGGAGACGAGGGTATGGCTGAGAAGCTCAAAGCAACAGTAAACCCGGACCAGTGCGTGGGAAACGGCATGTGCGTCGTCGTTGCGCCTGAAGTGTTCCGGCTAAACGAGGCCCGCAAGTCGGAGGTAATGTTCCCGGATGCGGACGCCGGGCAACCGATGTTGGAGGCGGCGGGTGCGTGCCCGGTGGGGGCGATAACCGTGGTGGACGCGGAAACCGGGGAGCAACTGTTTCCCTAGGCTGTGTTCAGGGCCTAACCACGCTCAAGGGTTCTTGGGTTTCTTGCCTCGACTGAGGGCGGCGTGCGGGACCCGCAGCCAACTATTGAATGGGGGAGATGCCGGCGGCGGACATAGCCCGGCTAATCTCCAGGTCAAGGCATAACCCCGCAGGCTGGGTAAATTGAAGCGGTTGGCCGTCCTGTTGCAGCACATTGCCTCCGGCAAGGGTCACCCTACCTTGGGCTACACAGCGCAGGGTCTCTAATACCAGGTAAGGCTCCCGCTGGTATTCGGCCTGGCGGATAAGTTGGAACAGGGGGAAGTCCTCACCCTGCTTGGACCTGATCTGAGGCAGGTCGCCGTCTTGCAAGTCCTGCCAATGGGGGGCGAATGCACCGCCGGAGAGGGGAACAGTGCAGTGAGACACTACGGGGCCCCGGTCCACGTCTTCCGTCGCCAGGTGAATCATGGCGCCGGTGCGCCCGGCCCGGGTCTCGATCAAGCGCCAGACGACCTCTTGCCACGTGCCGATTGGGCCGTCGGGCAGAGCGGGGTGGAGATTGAGCAGTGGATAGGCGCGGCACATGGCGCCGCCGACGATGAGCATATAGCCTGCCAGAACGCAGATGTCCGGGCTGAAGGGAGAGAGCAGGTCCATTGCCTGGCGGTCGTATTCGTCCCTGTGCTTGGCAAATGGGCCGGAACGGGCGCGGCGGAACGCTGCGGAGGAGAGGTTGACCAGGGGAAGACCGTAGTTCTCGACTTGGGCGAAAAACCGGTCGGAACCCTCGGCCTCCCCGGGTTCCCGGTTGCTGAATACGAATTGGATGCGGGCGTCGAGCTTGCCGTCGAGGATACAGTCCTGCACGAAGCGCAGGAGTCCAAGGGACCCTTCACCCCGTCCGGTGGACAGCCATCCAATGTTTAGCATGGCTAGGCAAATACCCTACGGAGCCTGGCGTACCTGGGAGCCAGGTATGTGAACGTACAGGCACAGCCGCAACGGGCTATTCCTCTTGGTCCCAGGCATCATCGTCCTGAGTGGGGGCGTGGGAGTCCTGCAGGCTGGAAATCTTGAGTTCCGCCTCGTTGAGCAATTGGTTGCAGCGGCGGACCAAGTCCATACCTTCCTGGTAACGGGCAGTGGCCTCGGCCAGGGTCAGACTTCCCTGCTCCAAGGACTCGGCCATTTCACCGAGACGCCGGAAAGCCTCCTCGAAGGACAGCGAGGCGACGGCCTGGTCTGGCGGGGTGCGGCCATCTCCGGTCAAGTCTGTATCCTGGCTCAAGTGACTAACTCCATTCCGACCTGCAAGCCGACCAGCCGGGGATGCGGTGTTTGACAAGCTTGCGGCCTCCACACTCCAGAGGCTTGATGCTGGGGAGTGGGACTATATGGGGCATTGTGAGACATTTGCCGGTGCGAGGCAAGGGGCTGCTTATAACAAGCGCTCCATTAACTGCCGGCTTTCTCGCGGCTTGCTCTTCTTCCTCGCCTCTTTTTCGCGGGGCTTGTCGGCGTTGCCGCCGGCGATGGCTGGGATGTCTCCGTCGGCGACGGTTATGGACAACTGATCCCCGGTGGTCACCTGGGCTACGCCGGATACCACCTGGCCGGAGGAGAGGTTCTGGACTACGGAAAAGCCCCGGCCCAAGGTGGCGGCCGGGTCCAGGGCTCTCATGCGCTGGGCCAAGCCGTCCAACGAAGAAACGGCCAACCGAACGCGGGCCTGAGCTCCGGACTGCACCAGTCTTCCCAAATCGTCGACCCGCCGCCGCAGGGTGTCCAAGTTAGGGATGCCCATTTCCATGCGGCGTATCAGACCGGTCAGCGCCGTCCTCTTCCCCTCGAGCAGATAGGCAACAGCCCGGCCGGACTGGTCGGCCAGCTCGGCGACCTGCCGACGCAGATCGTACTGGTCAGGGACCACAAGCTCGGCTGCGGCCGACGGTGTGGGGGCCCTGACGTCGGCTACGAAGTCGGCGATGGTGTAGTCGGTCTCGTGGCCGACGGCGCTGACAACGGGGATCCTGCTGGCGTAGATGGCCCGGGCGACGATCTCTTCGTTGAAGGGCCACAGGTCTTCTAAAGAGCCGCCGCCCCTGGCTATGATAATCACGTCGGCCCGGCCGTCGCGGTCCAGGCCTTCCAAGGCGGCAGCTATCTGGGGAGCAGCGCCTTCCCCTTGGACCTGGGTGGGGGATAGAAGCAGTTGGGCCAGGGGATAACGGCGCCGAATTACGTTCTCGATGTCGTGGAAGACTGCCCCGGCGGGGGAGGTAAGGAGGCCGACGACGGCGGGGAAATGGGGTAGGGGACGCTTGCGGGACTCCGCGAAGAGCCCTTCGGCTTCCAAGCGGAGGCGGAGGCGTTCCAGCTCCAGGGAGAGCTCGCCGACACCTTGGGGCATCGCCAAGTCGACCATGAAGTCGGTGGAGCCGCGGGGCTCATAGAAGGTGATGCGGCCGTGGGCGGACACGGCTGTCCCGTTGGCCAGGAGCTCGGCGCCGGGCTGGCCGCGAAACATGACGCAGTTGAGGACGGCCTGGTCGTCTCTGAGGGTGTAGTAGGAGTGGCCGGAGGAGGACACCCGTAGATTGGAGACTTCGCCTATCACCCAGAGGTCGGCCAGCAGCGGGTCGCTGTCCAAGGCCTGCCGCAGGTGGCTGGTGACCTGGCTTACGGAGTAAACGGCCACGGGCTTAACTGACCCGTTCGGTATAGACCCCGGTGCGAGTGTCCACCCGGACCACGGTCCCCGGCGTGATGAACATGGGGACGTTGATGCGCAGTCCGGTTTCCAAGGTAGCCGGCTTGTTGCCCCCCTGGGCTGTGTCGCCGCGGAAGGCCGGGGGGGTCTCGGCGACCTGGAGTTCCACGTGGGTGGGAAGGTTGATGTTTATGGCGGACCCTTTATAGAAGACCACTTCTACGACCGCCTGTTCCTTGAGATAGTCCAGCGCTGCGCCGAGAAGTTCTTTGGTCAACTCGTACTGGTCGAAAGTCTCCTGGTCGAGGAAATAATAGAACGTCCCGTCGTTATAAAGGTACTGGGCCTGACGGTTGTCCATATCGGCCAGGGAAAATTGGGTATCGTAACGCTGGAAGGTGCGCTCGACGACGGCGCCGGACATCATGTTCTTGAGCTTGATGCGCGTGACGGGCGCCCGTTGCTGCATCTTGTGACGCTCGTAGTCCATGATTTGCCAGGGCTGGCCATCCAGCTCGATGACCAAACCGCGGCTCAGGTCCCCAAAATTGATGCTCATGTCTCGCTGCCTGCCGCTCTCATGCAGGGCCGCACGGACTACTTGGACGCCTTGCTCAAGGCTACTGCGCCGTCGTCACCCAAGGTGACGATGTCTTCTATGCGCACCCCGCCCCAGCCGGTGATGTAGATGCCCGGCTCAACGGTGAACACCGTGTCTTTTTGGAGGACGTCGGGCGACCGCGGCCCCACCCGGGGGAACTCGTGGACGGCCAGGCCTACGCCGTGGCCCAGGCTGTGGCCGAAGTTGTCGCCGTAGCCGGCCTCGGCGATAACGGAGCGGGCCAAAGCGTCGCACTCTTCGCCGGTCATACCGGTCTTGACCGTGTTGATGGCGGTCAACTGAGCGCCGAGGACGGTGTCGTAGACCTTGCGGAAGGTATCGTCGGGCTCGCCGACGACGACGGTGCGGGTAATGTCGGAGCAATAGCCGCCGACCCTGGCGCCCATATCGATGACTATGGGCTCGCCGACGCCGATGGGGCGGTCTGAAGGGTGGTGGTGGGCCATTGCGCCGTTGGGCCCCGCGGCAACTATGGTATCGAAGCTGATTCCGTCAGCGCCGAGGTCGCGCATGGCTACTTCCATGCGCCAGGCCACTTCGCGCTCGGTCATACCTTCCCGAATCTGGGGGCACACGGTCTCCATGGCCTCGTCGGAGGTGTCGATGGCCTTTTGGAGCATGGCGCGTTCACGGTCATCTTTAACGGTGCGCTGGTCTTCGGCCAAGCCGGAGGCGGACACCAGGGATACCTGCGCGAGGGAGTCGCGTTGCTTCAAGGCCTGCAGGATGCTTTCGTAAGAAGCCACCGTCATGTCGGCGCTCTCGAATCCCAAACGGCGGACACCGTTCTCGTCCAGCCAGTCCAGGAGCCAGCCCCAACCGGCGCGCACCTGGCGGACATCCCAGCCGGCGGCCTGGTTGGCGGCCTGTTCCGTATACCGGGAATCGGTGGCCAGCACGGCCTGGTCTTTGGACACGAGCAGGTAGCCCGCCGAGCCGGTGAAGCCGGACAGGTACTGGCGGTTCTCGGGGGCCGACACCAACATAGCGTCAAGTTCTTTTTCGGGGAATTTGGATACCAGATGCTCTCTACGTTCCCTCACGGTTACTCCTCTTTGGACGCGTCTGAGGCTATCGCGGCGATAAGCTCCAGAGCCGCAGTATAGCTCCTCCACCCAAAGCCCGCAATCTGGCCCTGGGCGACGCCGGCGATGACGGAACGGCGCCGCCATCTCTCCCTGGCGTGAATGTTGCTGAGGTGGACTTCTATAACCGGCACCGCGGCGTCGGAGAGAGCGTCCCTCAGGCTGTAGCCATAGTGGGTCAGCGCTCCGGGGTTCACGATGATGCCCTGAATCCGGCCCCAGCACCGCTGGACGTGGTCTATCAGCATGCCTTCCGAGTTGGACTGGTAAAACTCGACCTGAACTCCGAGGGAGGCGGCGCGGGCGCTGATTTTATCGTGGATTTCCCCAAGGGTCTCAGAGCCGTAAACGCCGGGATCGCGGCGGCCCAGGACTCCAAGGTTGGGTCCGTTTAGAATCAAAAACGTTGCCACAATCAGCTAACCTCCACGCCGTTGTCCAGCGAGAGAAGAATACCGGCGCAATTCCTCCGCCATTTCGGCCTCGGCGTTGTCAAGCTCATCCGGATCGCCGGGGATGCTAAGGTCGAAATCGTCATCCTGGTCAGCGTCCGCAGCGGTGTCGGACAGGTCGGACCTGGGGTGGTGGTTGAGATAGGCGGCCAGGGCCTCTTTGTTGGTCACGTGGGTATATATCTGGGTAGTGGTGGGGCTGGAGTGACCCAACAACTCTTGAATTACCCGCAGATCGGCGCCGCCCTCGAGCATGTGGGTGGCGAAGGTGTGGCGCAGGGTATGGGTGTGGACACCGTTCCTGGTCGCGGCCTGGACTGCGTAGCGGCGGACCACCTTTTCGATGCTGCGCCGGGAAAGGCGGCGGCCGTCACGGTTGAGAAACAGGGCGGTCTCTGGTCGTTCAGTCAGCAACTGGGGACGGGCTTGGTTCAGGTAGTGGGCCAGAGCAGCCTGGGCAGGGCGCCCGAAGACAACCCAACGTTCCTTCGATCCCTTACCCCGGACCAATAGCTCCCGTTGCTCCAGGGCGACGTTGTCCAGGTCCAGACCATGAAGTTCGGCAAGGCGCACTCCGCAGGCGTAGAGAAGCTCCAGGATAGCGCGGTCGCGGGCCCCGTAGGGGGTGGTATCGTCGGGGGCCTGCAACATGCGCTCGACCTCGTTTTGTCCCAAGAACTCGGGGAGAGGCCGGTCTACCTTTACCCGAAGGCTTCGCCCTGAAGGCACCGGGGTGGAGGTAAACAGGCCCTCTTGCACGAGGAACTTGTAGAAGGCCCGGAGCACGGTCAGTTTACGTACAACGCTGACCCGGGAATAGCCGCGGCCTCGGTTGCCGGCCTCGGTGACCAGCCAAGTCAGGTATCCCCGCAGCAACTGGCGGTCCATGTCGGTAAGGCTGAGGCCTTCCCGGTAGAGATAGTCGTGGAATGACGAGAGATCGGCCAGGTAGATGCGGACTGTGTTCTCGGAGAGGCCCCGTTGCCCCCGGAGGAACGCGGGGAAGCGCTCCAGCAGGGCGTCGAACTGGGCCATGCCCGGAGAGGATGCGGGACCGGTCAGAGAATCAGTCGCCAACGGTAGCCAGCTCCTTGGCGTCTTGCAGCCGTTCTTTCCAGTCGCAAACGGTACAGGCGGCCATGTTGCGGCCGGAGTGGGCCATGAGGCCGCCGCACTCGGGACAGGGCTCGGCCACAGGCCTCTGGTTCATAATGAAATCACAGCGAGGATAGTTGGAGCAGCCGTAGAAGGTCCTGCCCCTGCCGCGGGCCCGGCGCTCGACTATGTCCCCGCTGCAACGGGGGCAGGATGCGCCGGTCTTTTTCAGGATTGGCCTGGAAGTGCGGCATTCGGGGAAGCCGGTGCAGGCGAGGAAACGGCCGAACCTGCCCGTCTTGATAACCATGGGTTTGCCGCAGACATCGCATACCTCGTCGGTCTCCTCTTCGACCTTGCGACGGGGCATGGACTCCTGGGCCTCTTCCAGGGCCTTTTGGAAAGGGCCGTAAAACTCGGTCAACATGGGGACCCAGTCGCGCTCCCCTCTTGACACGTCGTCCAGTTCCTCTTCCATGTTGGCGGTAAATTCCAGGTCCATGACTTGGGTGAAGTATTCGACCAGGAGGTCGGTAACGGCGGAGCCCAACGGGGTGGGCGCCAGGCGGTTGCGCTCTTTGCTTACGTAGTTCCTGTCCAGCAGGGTGCCTATGGTGGGGGCGTAAGTGCTGGGGCGGCCGATGCCTTTTTCCTCCATGGCCTTGATGAGCGTCGCCTCGGTGAAGCGAGGAGGCGGCTCGGTGAAGTGCTGCAAGGCGTCGAGCTTGAGGCAGTCAAGGGTTTCGCCGGCAGCCAACTCGGGCAAGGGCTGCCGGCCGGAGTCTCCGGCAGTGTCGTCCCTACCTTCCAGATAGACAGACCTGAAACCGGGGAACTTGAGCACAGAGCCGGTGGCCCGAAAGACGTAGGTCTTGGACTGATCCCGGCATGAGGCGTCTATCTCGGCGGTTGTGGCCTCAGAGCGGGCGTCGGCCATCTGGCTGGCCAACATGCGCTCCCAGACAAGCTTATAAAGGTTGAACTGGTCGTTGGTGAGATGGGGCTTCAAGGCTTGTGGTTCTCGCTGAATGGAAGTAGGGCGGATGGCCTCGTGGGCTTCCTGGGCGCCCTTGGAGCGGCTCTTGTAGAACCTGGGCTTGTCGGGCAGGTATTCTTTACCGTAGCGGCGTCCTATGTATGACCTCACCTCGCTCAGGGCCGATGCGGCGACCTGGGTGGAGTCGGTGCGCATATAGGTAATCAGGCCTACCGAGCCCTCGGCTCCCACGGACAGGCCTTCGTAGAGTTGCTGGGCAACGGCCATGGTCCGTTGAGCAGTAAACCTGAGCTTGCGGCCGGCCTCCTGCTGCAGGGTGCTGGTGATGAAGGGAGGCGCGGGCCTCTGGCGCACGTCCTTCTTCTTGACCGAGCTTACGGCGTAGGATGCCCCATCGAGTTGGGCCTGGTAAGACCGGGCGTCCTGCTCGTTGGATATAGACAGGCGGCCCTTCTGCCCCTTGACGGAATGCAGCACCGCGGTGAAGGAGTCCTCAATGCTCTGCTTCCGGAGTTGGGCTTCGAGCGTCCAGGACTCGACGGGAACAAAGGCTTCGATTTCGCGTTCCCGGTCTACTACCATGCGGAGAGCCACGGATTGGACCCGACCAGCGGACAAACCCCGTTGGACTCTGCGCCAGAGCAAGGGGCTGATCTGGTAGCCGACCAGGCGGTCTAGAATGCGGCGGGCCTGCTGGGCGTTGACCAACTGCATGTCGATGTCCCTGGGGTGCTGGAAGGCCTCTTCAACCGCCTGCTTGGTGATTTCGTGGAAGACCACCCTCTTGGGCGGCGCGGACCAGCCGTCCCAATCGGCGGCGGTCTGCAGGTGCCAGGAAATAGCCTCGCCTTCACGGTCCGGGTCGGTGGCCAGGTAGACCTGTGTTGCTTCGCTGCCGGCCTTTTTGAGGGCGTTAACGATGGCCCGCTTGTCCTGCATGATGACGTAAGACGGGGTGAAGTCGTCATCCACGTCGACGCCAATCTTGCTCTTGGGCAGATCGCGGACGTGGCCCTGGGAGGCAGTCACCAGGTATTTGCTGCCCAGAATCTGGCCGACAGTCCGCGCCTTGGCAGGAGATTCGACAATTACAAGGCTCTTGCCAGAGGCGTTGCGAAGCTGGCTTGCGCTGCCGCCGGATTTGTTGCGGGCGGCGGTGGACCTGGCCTTGGAGCGGGGTTTTGCCGTGGACTTAGAGCGAGTCTTAGTTGCCATAGGACGAGGCGGGCTCCCGCACGCGGATATAGTGCATGCATCCCACCTGCTTCACCTTTCCTTTCAATTCCAGCATGGTCAACACACTGCTTACAGAGGTTATGGGCAGGCCGGAGGTTCTCATGATGTCGTCAATGTGCAAAGGCTCAACGTCCAAGTGCTGGAGCAGGCCCGATTCTTCCTCATCAAGGTCGCCGGAGTCGGATTCGGCCGGCAGCGGAAGGTCGTACTGATGGCCGGTGACGGTCATGTTAAGCTCTTCAAGAATGTCGGTATAGCCGGCCACCAGCTTGGCCCCTTCTTGAATCATGCGGTTGGTGAATCGGCTGGTGGGTGCGAAGATGCTGCCGGGCACGCAGAACACCTCCCGGTCCTGTTCCAGGGCGTGCCACACCGTCCAGCGGGCCCCGCTGCTTTCAGGGGCTTCGACCACCAGTACGCCGAGACTGATGCCGCTGATTAGGCGGTTGCGACGGGGAAAACTGCGGGAGTCGGGACGGACGCCGAGGGGGTGTTCGCTTACCACTGCGCCCTGGCCCTGGGTCCTCTGAAATAGCTCTCCATTTTCCCGTGGGTATATTATGTCGAGTCCGTTGGCCAGGACGGCGATGGTGCGGCCGCCGTTGTCCAAGGCGGTACGGTGAGCGATGCTGTCTATGCCCCGGGCTAAACCGGAGACGATAGTTACGCCCATGCGGGCCAGGTCGCCAACCAAGGCCGCTGCGGCCTCGCGGCCGTATACGGTTGGGCCGCGGGTGCCGACTACGGCGACCGAACGTTCGTCAGAAGGCAGCAGATTGCCCTTGCAATAGAGGACAGGGGGCGGGTCCGGAATCTCCTTCAGGCGTGCCGGGTATTCGGGATGATGCCAATTTAGCGGCGTAACCCCAGCCTTGGAAAGCCGTTGCAATTCGGCGTCCGGGGATGTTCTAGTGCGTATTGCGGCGATTTCACGGGCGGGTCGCTCTTCGATGCCAGCCGCTCTGAGTTCGCTGGGCCCAGCCTCCCACGCCTTGTCCAACCCACCGAAGTAGTCCTCCAGGCGGCGGAAGCGGACCGTTCCCAGTTGGGGGACCCGGTCCAGGGCCACCCAGTACTTTATGTCGTCCATGCGGGGGATTCTAGCACACACCCCGAAAACCCAACAATGAGCTTAAGACACCCATAATGGTTATTCTGTGGCGTCGTGCGGGGAGTGGCAAACGAGGGCTTTTCAACGATTCCCTGATGCCGAACCCGGTCCTATCCACGGCTGATAGCGGGATCGGGAGGCCTCAAACTCAATTGACAATGCCGAGAGCGCGATGATATATTCGAGAGGCTGACTTGCGGCCACGCGAGGACAGTTGAGTATGTGTCCGGTAGCTCAAGCACCGAGCCAAGAATAGGCCGGGAAGGTCTTGCCCCACTTGCCATCATGTCGAAGATCCTGAACAACAGGCCCCTGACTCAATCTGCCCGAATTCATTACATATTTCCCCATCCCTCCCGCGTCCGGGAAGGCTTGGGAATCTCCATCGAACCTAAGACTGCTACTATCTCTAAGTCCGACGTTGAGGCGGCGAGGTCCATAGATGGAAATGCGTGATTTCGTCGTCCGATTTGCCGGGGAAGGCGGACAGGGAGTCGTAACCTCGGCGGAGGGCCTGGCTCAGGCCTCCACCCAGGTTGGATACCATGCGTTGACCTTTGCCACGTTCCCTTCCCAAATCCTGGGAGGCCCCACCTGGACGCAGGCGCGTATCTCGGTGGACCCGGTGAGGGGGCCGGGAGACGAAGTTGACGTGCTGGTAGCCTTCAACCGGGAGGCCTACGACAACCACCAGACGGAAGTGAAAGCCGGCGGAGTCATCATATTCAACTCCGACGAGTTCGAGTTGGACGGGGACTCCCGGGGAGTGGGGCTGCCCATCGACCAACTGGCCAAGTCTACGGGGAACAACCGAGCGGCGAACATGGTGGTCATCGGGGCGCTGGCGCACCTGGTGAACATGCCCAAGGAATACCTGGACCAGTTCGTTATTGCGAGATTCACAAGAGGCAGGGCCAGCGACGAGGAAATCATCAAGTCGAACATCCTGGCCATGACCCTGGGCCGTGAGCACGTGAGCACCAGCGAGTTCTCGCTGGGAGAGCTGGCCCCCTCACAGCCGCCGGACGGGGCCCAATTGATGCTGAAGGGCAACGAGGCGCTGTCGCTGGGAGCGATTGCGGCGGGGCTGCAATTCTATGTGGGCTACCCAATTTCCCCGGCGACGCCGATTCTGCTGTATATGGAACGGAACCTGGTGGGAGAGGGCAAGTTCGCCTACCAGGTGAGTTCGGAGATCGAGTCCATTACCGCTGTATTGGGGGCAGGCTTCGCCGGCAAGAAGGCCATGACCGCCAGTTCAGGGCCGGGAATCTCGCTGATGAGCGAGGGCCTAGGCCTGGGTTGGATGGCAGAAATCCCCTGCGTGATAGTGGACGTGCAACGGGGAGGCCCGGCCACGGGGCTTCCGACCAAGACCGAGCAGTCAGACTTGCTTAGCTGCATGTGGCCGGCCCACGGGGACGTGCGCCTGCCGGTGATCGCCGTGGGGACCGTGGAGGAGTGCTTCTACGGCGCCGTCATGGCCCTCAACTGGGCAGAGCGATACCAGGGCCCGGTGATGCTGTTGAGCGAGATGTCGCTGGCGGAGCGGGCGCAGAACATCCCCAAGCCTGACCTGTCCAAGGTCATGGTGGAAAGCCGCGAGGTATACCAGGGCAGCAACGGTTATCAGCGCTACGCCGGGCGAGAGATATCGGCCATGCCCCTGCCGGGCCGGCCTGGGTCCTACGTGGCCAACGGCAGCGAGCACGACGACATAGGAGACACGACCCACCTGCCGGAACGGCACGTACAGATGACCGAGCGGCGGTTCAGCAAGCTAAAGCTGCTGGAAGAGAACCGTTACGAACAAGACAGGCCGGAGTCGCCGGTGGCGCTGGTCCCCTGGGGAGCCTCCAAGGGTCCGGTCCGCGAGGCCTACGACAAGCTGATTGAGGCGGGAGTAGACATCGGCTGGTATTACACCATGCTGCTAAACCCGCTGCCGCCCAAGATGCTGGAGGAACTGCGACAAAAGGAACTGGTAATAGTGCCGGAGCTGAATTACCAAGGCCAGTTTGGAGGCATCCTGCGCTCGTTGGGAGTGAAGGCCGAGTCCATCACACAATACACCGGCCTGCCGTTCAAGGTAGGCGGCCTGGTAAGCCGGATTTCTGAAATGGTCAACGCCTCCCAAAGGGAGATGGTGAGGGCATGAGCAAGAAGAATCCTGAATATGACTTCAAGTGGTGCCCCGGGTGCGGAGATTTCGGGGTGCGCCGCTCGCTGGAATTGGCGATGATTGGCCACTTGGAGGAATCGGGGCTGCCCATGGAGAGCAACGTGGTGGTGGCGGGGATCGGTTGTTCCGGCAACCTGGTACACCTGTTGGAGGGGCCTCAGCCCTACGGGTTCCACGGCATCCACGGGCGGTCGTTGCCCATAGCCCTGGGCGTCAAGATGGCCCGGCCGGAGCTCAACGTGGTTGTGGTGGCAGGCGACGGCGACTTTCTCAGCATAGGCGCCGAGCACATCGGGCCGCAGGCGTCCAGAAACCTGAACATCTGCGCCGTGGTAATGGACAACGGGGTTTACGGCCTGACCAAGGGCCAGAGCTCTCCCACAACCAAACTGGGGGAGATCACCAGTTCGACCCCTTACGGCAAGATTGAGATGCAGCAGAATCCCCTGGAGTTGTACCTGACCCTGGGAGTCTCGTTCATAGCGTCAGGGTTTTCGGGCCAACCCCGGCTCCTGGCCAACCTGATAAAGCAGGGGATGGACCATCCCGGTTTCGCCATTGTCCACGTGCAGTCGCCCTGCACGACCTACAACGACACCTTCGAGCAGATAAAGGGCGACGCCAAGAAGGGAATAGAGCCGTCGTTGTGGCAGATTCCGGACGAGCACGACGCGACGGACCGGGCTTCGGCCTACGGGCTGGTGCAGCAGGGGGGATTGCCGGTGGGAGTCGTTTACAGGGATGAAGCGAGGCCGGCATTGAACCAACGGCTGCAGGAAAGCTGGGAGAAAGCCCGTAGCCGGACGACAGAGGAACTGATGAAGGCCTTTGAGTTCTGATCGGAAAACCCAGGCTGAACGGAAAAACGAGTCCCCCACTTTGCGTGGGGGACTTTACTTTTGCGGGCTAATGAGGACGCCGCGGCTAGCTGCTGGCCTGTTGTTCTTCTTCCAGCGCCTGATACTTGGATGGGCATTTGACCAGGATGGTATCGGCGTGGAACACCTGGCCCTGGCCGTAGCTTCCTTGAAGTATGATTTCGGAGTGGGGGTTGAAGAACAGGTCTGGCAGCACGCCGTCGTAAGTGGCGGCTAGCTGGGCCGCGGAACCGGTCTCTTCCTTGTCAATTAGCTGGAACGCGGCGAGGGTGGAGTTATTCTCCCTGGCAAATGAGTCTTCCACCAGCTTGCCCGATACCCGGACGATGCGGCCGTCCTGGGCTTCGGCTTTGTCGAAGAACTCACTGACGGTCAGGGAAAAGAGGGCGTTGCCGGGGAAGGCGGCGTATACCATATACCCCAACGCCAAGCCGACCACCAGCAACACAACGATGAGGCGCAACCGGTTGTTGGGGCTACCCGATCGTTCTTCCTCTAGTATGCCTTCGCTTTCGAACTCCGCCTTTTCCAAAAACCTGTCCCCGGCGACGGGCCCAGTGGGGCCCGGCTGCCCTTCGCGAATCGTCTTCCACTATTGATGGTATCACGCCCGCAGGCCGCAGCCAACAGGCGGCCGGCACGCTCATCGGCTAAATCCTCCAAGGGCCACGACAACCGTAGCTCGACCTTGGAGCAGCCACAGCGGCTGCACTACCGCGAATCGCCGTTGCCATCGGAGGATTCAAGCTCCGCCAACGCCCGGCGCAGCTCCCGGATTTCGGCCTGCAGTTCCCGTTGACGGCGGGCGACGAAAAAGGCGTAGATGAAAAAAACAGCCCAACTGACGGCGAAGGCGGCGACCAGGTAGGGCAGATTGGACGGGGGGACCTGGGTCTGGAGCAGGTTAAAGAGCATAACGCCTCACTCTCCCGCGGCTGCGCCGGCCCGCGACCGGCGCAGGGAAAATCGAAGGGACTTGATGTTGTCCTCGCTGGAGCGCAGCGACACGCGCTCCCACACCAGGTAAATCAACAGGAATATGAAGGACAAGAAGGAAAAGCCCAATACGCCACGCATTGTGCTTTCCAGGGAGTCGCTTTCGGCCAAGGGGCCAACTACGGGGGCCGGATGAATGCCGGGCCACCATTCGACGGAGAAATAGACGATGAGCACGTCGATGAATCCGATGAGCCCCATGACCGAGCCGTATACGGCGGCCTTGCTCTGGTTGGGTGCGTAGGCCCGGATCATCATGTAGGCCACGTAGATGAGCCACAGAATCAGGGTGGTGGTCAGCCGCGGCGTCCAGAGCCACCAGGCGCCCCACACCGGCTTGGCCCAAATTACGCCGGTGAGCAGGGTGAGGGTGATGAATATGACGCCGACCTCGGCTGCAGCGTAGGACAGGTTGTCCCACCGGCTCTCCCGTCGGACCAGGTAAAGCGCCCCGGCTGCGAACACGGTGAAGAAGGCCAGGAACGACATTATGGCCATGGGGAAGTGGAAGTAAAACACTCGCTGCACGTTGCCCAGGTTGGCGTCGGTGGGCGCGACCATGAATATCATGTACAAGTTGACCAGCATCAATGCGCCGGTCACCAGCAGGAATAACTCTTTCAAGTTGCGCCGCAACACGGCCGGTATCAGCCGGTTAGCTTGGACTTGTTCACCGGGAACCGCGGACATCTATTCCTCCACTACCAGAGAAAATACCCAGGGACAGATTACAAGAAAGACGGCGTCGAATGCGCCGATGAGGGGCAGCCAATGCCCGATCCCCACGACCGATTCGCCTCCGATGGCCAGCTTGGTGGCTTCGACTGCGCCGACGATGACCGGAAGGACCACCGGAAAAAACAAAACCGGCAGCAGGATTTCCCGGGACTTGGTCTGAACGGCGATGGCGGCGAATAGGGCGCCCACCAGGGCAAAACCGGCGGAGGCGAGCAGGATAGTGAAAAGCAATGCAAAGGACACCGCAGAGAAACCCATGAGACCGGCAAAAATTGGCAGAAGAATGGCCTCCACCAGCACCATGAACAAGAAAATGGACGCAGCCTTGCCCAGGAATATCGAGTCGCGGCTTACGGGAGTGATCAGCAGACCGTCCAGTCCACCCTGTTCCCGCTCCCTGGCGAAGGCCCGGCTCATGGCCAGGACGCCGGCGAAGGCAAAGGAGGCCCAGAGGATCCCCGGCGCCACGGTGGTCACCCGCTGGGGGGTGACGCTCAAGGCAAAGTTGAAGACCACTACCAACATCAGGCCGAAGACCAGCATGGAGACGATAAGCTCGCGGGAACGGAGTTCCAAGAGGATGTCCTTCCACACCAACACGCCAACGGGCCTGAAGAAGTTGGTCACTTGCGGGGCTCCAACGAAGCAGCCAAGGGTTGGCGTGGCGAGCTAGCTTGGGGGTATTCGTAGGGGTCGGGGAATTGGATTCGCCCCTCATCGAGGACCGCGGTACGGTGCGCCCAAGAGCGGCCTAGCCCAGTGTCATGGGTGGTCATGATGGCCGAGCCCCCGGCCTGGGTCCATTCCAGGAGCAGGTCTCGGAGGACGTCCAGGGATTCCCGGTCCAAGCCGGCCTCGGGCTCGTCGAGCAGCAGCAGCCGGGGGCGGTGCTGGATGGCGCGGGCGATGGACAGGCGCTTTTGCATCCCGTTGGAGAGGGTGCGTACCCGGCGGTCGGCGCGGCGCTCCAGTCCCAGGCGGGCCAAGACCTCGTCGGCGCGGGCCCGGTAGTCTTTAAGGCCGAACAGGCGTCCATAGTAGTGCAGGTTCTCCCGGCAAGTGAGGTCGTCGTAATGGAAGGTCTGGTGCGCCACTACGCCGACGCGCCGGCGGACGGACTGGGGGCTGCGCCGTTGGTCGAAACCGGCGACGACCAAGGAGCCCGCATCGGGCCTGGCTTGGGTGGAAAGGATGCGGAGCAGCGTCGTCTTGCCCACGCCGTTGGCACCGAACAGGACTAGCAACTCTCCCCAGGGGACGGTGAGGTCGAGGTCCCAGAGGACCGGCCAGTCGCCGAAACTTTTCTGGAGCCCCAGGACCCTGACGGCGTCGCCGGCGGTGGGTGTCACCACCGGGGACTTCCGAAGAACGGGGCATGGCCGCAGGCGGCCCGGAATAGGGGGCCTGGATCGGTAACCGAAGGCAATAAAAGTCCCATAGATGCCATAGTACCGGACAGGCATAGTTCCGACAAGAAGGGAGTCCTGGGGCGGAGCATGGCCGCGCGCCAGGGACCGGACCAGCCGGAGGTTAGGGCCGGTAGTCAAGCGGCGCGCCAGTGGATACAATTAGCCCGGCAGTAGAGCAGACAAGGAGCAATAATCATGAAAATCGCCAGGTATCTAGCCCACGGACAAATCAGCTACGGTGTGGTGGAAGACGGCATGGTGAAGGAATTGAGCACCAACCCCTTCGAGCCGTATGAGGTCACCGACCACACCCACCCGGTGTCGGAAGTCAAACTGCTGGCGCCGTGCCAGCCGGGGAAGATACTGGCCATCGGCCTGAACTACTCCAGCCACCTGGGGGACCGGGAGCCGTCGGCCGAACCCATAGTGTTCTACAAGACCCCCACGTCGATGATCGGCCCCGACGACGTCATAGTCCGCCCCAAGGCCACTGCCAAGCTGGACGCCGAGGCGGAGTTAGTGGTGGTTATCAAGGACAGGTGCCGGAACGTGGCCAAGGAAGAGGCGTTGCAGCACGTGCTGGGCTACACCTGCGGCAACGACGTGAGCGCGAGGGACTGGCAGCGGGACGACCGCAACTGGTGGAGGGCCAAGTCGACGGACACCTTCTCGCCGGCGGGGCCGTTCATAGAGACAGACATCGACCCCGGAGACGTACGGGTCTCGTGCCGGATCAACGGCAACGAGGTGCAGGGAGAAAGCACCAAGTACCTGATCTTCGACGTACCAACTGTAGTCTCCTTTACGTCGCAGTACGTAACGCTGGAGCCGGGGGACCTGATTTATACCGGCACCCCGGGGGTACCCGGAGAGATAAAGGACGGCGACGTGTGCGAGGTGGAGGTCGAGGGAATCGGGGTGTTGAGGAACACCGTGAGGTTGGAGGGGTAGGGGGTGGGAGATGCCAACCCCGAGAGCTGCGGGCCGAATCGAAAGCATGGTGAGAACAATGGCAAGACAGTTGACGGCAATCATTGAACGGGAAGGCGACGGCTACGTGGCCCTGTGCCCCGAATTGGATATAGCCAGCCAAGGCGATTCGGTGGACGAGGCCCGAGACAACTTGAAAGAGGCATTGGAACTCTTCTTCGAGACCGCTTCGGATACGGAGATTCAAGAGCGGCTGCACGACGAAGTGTACGTAACTCGACTAGAGATAGCGGGTGGCTAGACTCCGAATCCTGTCGGGACAAGAAGCATGCGGGATCCTGAGGCAATACGGATTCACGGAAGTCCGACGACGGGGAAGCCATATGATCATGCAAAAGGCACAGGTCGGCGGCACCGTTACCGTTCCGATTCCCGACCATAGAGAATTGCGGACCGGCACGTTACTCTCAATCATTCGGCAATCTGGCCTACCCAGAACATTGTTCGAGTAACTGGGCGGACCTCAGTGGGTAACCACTCACGGGTTAGCCCGGGTTACCAAACAGAGGGCCTCGAAATCCTCCATTTTACGTTCGCAACCTTCGTCAATGGTTGCGTAGGCCCTTTGCCTTTACCGTGGGGCGACGAGAATGCTGTTTAAGCCTCCGGTCGACCGATCCAAAAGATATAAACTACGCTCCAGTTTGCTGTAATCCCAGCCTCTAGCTAAGGCAACCCCACCCGCCGGAGCAGGTAGGAGTCTGAGGTCATAATCTCCGGGATGCGGCTGGGCATGGTTGGCAAGCCGTCGCGGGTTGAGACCAGCCGGCCGCTGAGGTTCCCAGAATCGTCGCCGGCTAGAAACACGGCTAGTTCAGCGACACTCTCTATTGATTCGCCGCCGCCGGTGGTGACGTTGCGGCTCTGGTCATATATCTCGGAGCTGCCCGATGCGGCGGCCTCTTCCTGCATATCCTCGACCAACCGGGTGTGAATTCCGCCGGGGCCCAGGGCGTTGACCTGCACGTTGGTCCCGTCCAACTCTAACGCCAGGCACTCGGTGAGGCGAACTACAGCCGCTTTGCTGGCGCAATAGGCGGATATGTGGGAGGCGGCAGTGGAGCCGCCTGAACCTGATATGTTGATGATCTTTCCCCCACCCTGCCGGAGCATTACCGGCAGCGCCGCCCGGCACCCCAGGTAGGTCCCGACGAGGTTCACCTGCAATGTTTGGGCCCAATAGCCGGGGTCGTTGTCCTGAAGGGCGCCCACCGGGCCGCCTATCCCGGCGTTGTTGACCAGGACGTCGATGGATGAATATTCGTCGATGACCTGGGCGAACAGGCGGTCCACCTGTTCCTGGTCGGAAACGTCGGTGGGGATTACCAGAGCGGAGGCGCCCAGGGAACGAATCTCGCGGGCAGTGTCCTCTAGTTCGGCGGCGGTGCGGGCCGCGAGGGCCAGGCGGGCCCCTTCTTTGGCGTAGGCCAGGCCGATGGCCCGGCCGATGCCGCGGCCGGCGCCGGTGATTACGACAGAGCGATTTTCGAGAAGCATGGCAAGCCTCCTGATTTAGTCTTCAGCGCTGCGAGGTTGATGCGTCGCACGAACCGGGCCACGGGTGCAGCAGGGGCGCCTGGAACTGCTCTGGTGGCCAAACTATGACTTTGCGGCCTTGTTGCCACTGGACCAAAAGGGTGGAGCGTCCGATCTGGCGGCCGGTAGACGGATCTATCTTGAAGCGGCCGTAGAAGGTGGAGAAGTCCATCTCTGCGGCGGCTTGGCGCAAGGCCCCGTCGTCCGGCGAGCCGGCGACTTCCAGGCAGCGTTGGGCCACCAGACCGGCGGCGTAGGCCTGGGCCATGGGATAGTCGACGGGGCACCGGCCTTGTCCGGTCAGGGATTCCAGTACCCGTTGAGCAGATGGACCATAATCATGTGGATATTTGGTTCCGGGCTCCCACTGGCTGGGTCCGATAAAGCCTTCTACGTCCTCTCCCAGGGCTTCTTGAAACTGTTGGATAGGTGCGGCGACCACAGCCGCGGCGCGCAGATTAAGAGGCCGGCGCACCAATGACTGGGCGAATGCGAGGTCGTTGTGGATCCGGCCCACCGTCACCAGCACGTCCGGGCCGGCTTCTCTGATCTCTTCCACTACGCCGCTGAAGTCGTCCAGGGATGCGGGGTACTCTCGAACGTAGCACACTTGAAAGCCCAAAAGCTCCGCCTGCCGCTGCACCTCCTGGGCGATGACGCGGGGGAAAGCGCCTGTCTCGGCTTTCAGCAGCCCAATAGATGTTGCACCGGGGTCGGCGTCCCTGATTAGCGGAAGGAGGCCGGTGAGGTATTGACTGGCTGGGGTGAGGACGCCGACCACCCAGCGGTAGCCCTGCCGGTATATGCCGTCGGCGGCGCCGCCCTGGTTCCAGATTAGTCGCTGTCGGGACTCTGCGACTTCGGCAGCGGCTTGGGCAAGGACGCCGGAGTACGGGCCGAAGAGCAAGTCCACCTTGTCTTGGGAGATCAGCCGCTCGGTCACTTGCCTGGCCCGGTCCGGCTTGCTGGAATCGTCGCGGTGGATTACGGACACATGGGCTTTCGGGACGGTCTGGCCCACGGCAATGCCGCCGGACTGGTTAACATCGCCGGCCCAGGCTTGCAGGCCAGCCAGCGCCTGGCGGCCCTGCACTTGGAACTGCCCGGTCAGGGACGCGGATATGCCGACTTTGAGTGGGGGCTGCGCGGGCATCGAGGCCTGCCTGGCGGCGCCTAATTCTTGGGGCGGAAGATGCCGAAGGAACTGGTGTAGCCGTGGAGGAAGGTGGTGCCGCTGACGGGGCCGATCTCTCCGTTGCAGAAGAAGCCGCCCAGGGGCACCTGGCCAACCTTCTCATGGAATACGCCGGTGTCGTGGTTGGGCCGGCCGTAAAGGTACTGCCCCCGTCCCAGGCAGGAAAACAACAGTGCGCCGTGAACGTCGTTCTCCCGGTTGTCGATGGCGTATCGCTCCAGCACGGCGTTCAAGTCTTCGGCGGAGGTCTGGGCGTCCCGGAGATGGAACTGGACGAGCTGGCCTTCTTTCAGCATTTCGCCGATGGCCAGCGTCCCGGTGCGGGGGTCCATGCCGGCGACGTTTCTGATGAGGAAGTCACCCTGCTGGGGCGTTTCCAGGAACTCATCCATGACGACGCCGAGAAACAGGGAGTGCTGCATGAGTCCCTGATCGCGGGTGCTCATGGTCTGGAACAGGCCTTTGAGGTATTCCAGCGGCGGCTGCCCGTCAAGCTTCACCAGCAGGTTGCGCTTGCTTTCGGTGATGCGCATGGGTTCGCCGATGGGGCGGCATCCCTGGGCGACGACGGTATCGACGGCTATGTTGCCGTGAAGCGCGAGGCCCACGGCCCCGGAGCGGTAGACTTGGTCGTCCAGGAAGAGAGCGTTGAGGCCGGGGCGTTCGGCGCCGCTGGCCATGCCGCCGATTTTGACCGAATTGCTGAAGGCGAAGTCCAGTCCCAAGAGCAGGTTCTGTACCGGGAAGGAAAAAGGGTCGGCCAGCATGACGAACTGAGGTTCCTGGCCTGCGGTTACCGTGACCATCTCCTCCCAGGAGGAGGGCCCCGCATCCAGGTCCGGCAGGCTGTTTGCGTCCAGGTGAAAGCCCACGATATCCACGGCGGGCAGGGAGGCGACGGTGATGGACAATGCCGGGCGCTGCTCGATTTCCTCGCCGTTGCCGATGATACCGCCGCCGGAGCAGCCGAATACTCTTATGGGCTGAGTTCCGGGGCCGGAAGCCAGGCGCTGCTTCAACATTGCCGGGACGTTGTCAAACCCGGCATGGTGGTGCATGGAAGTGAATATCACCGCCAGGTCCGGGGCGACGCCGTCAAGGCCGGACAGAGCGTTCTGGGCGCATTCCTGCACTGCGTCTTCCAGCTTGGGGTGATCGGAAACGGCTGAGGCCCATTTCATAGCGTCCACCTTCCCGGCGAGACATGGGGAACTGGCGTCAGTATATCAAGGGGACGGCTGCTTGAGAACCGGGGCGGCGTCCGGGGCCTATTGAAGGGGGCCTGGGTTACACGCGGCGGAGGGGTCCGGAAGCTAAGCGTCTTTGTTGAGGTTCATGAGGAACTCGCGATTCGTGCTGTACTTGGCCATGCGTTCCAGCACGCGCTCGGTGGCATTGGCCGACCCATCGTTGGAAACGAGGCTGACCATGCGCCTCAGTAGCTGGATGTACTTGAAGGTCTCTTGGTCGAATAGCAGTTCCTCCCGGCGGGTGCCGCTGCGCAGGATGTCGATGGCAGGAAAGTAGCGGCGCTCGGCCAAGCGGCGGTCCAGGTGCAACTCCATGTTGCCGGTGCCTTTGAACTCTTCGTAGATGACCTCGTCCATTCTGCTGCCGGTGTCGACGAGGCAGGTGGCGATGATGGTCAGGCTGCCGCCGCCTTCGATGTTGCGGGCGGCGCCGAGGAATTTCTTGGGCGGGTAGAGAGCTACGGGGTCAATGCCGCCGGACAGGGTGCGGCCGCTGCTGGGGACGGCCAGGTTGTAGGCCCTGGTGAGGCGGGTGATGCCGTCCAGGAGAATGACCACGTCCTTGCCGAACTCCACCAGGCGCTTGGCTCGCTCCAGGCAAAGCTCGGCCATGCGGCACTGTTCTTCGACGGACTCGTCAAAGGTGGAGGCGTAGACCTCACCCTCGACCGCCCGGCGCATGTCGGTGACTTCCTCGGGCCGCTCGCCGATGAGAGCGACCATCAGAAGGGCCTTGGGGCAGTTGGTAACGATGCCGTTGGCGATTTTCTTGAGCACGGTAGTCTTGCCGGCCTTGGGAGGGGAGACGATCAAGCCGCGCTGTCCCAGGCCGATGGGGGAGAAAACGTCGACCATGCGCATGGAAAGCTCGGCGCCGTTGGTCTCGAGAACTACCTGTTCTTCCGGGAACACCGGGGTCATGTGCTCGTACTGGATACGGAAGCGGCTGTTGGCCTGATCGGGTTCCAGGCCGTTGGCTTTTTCAACACGGACCAGCCCGAAGTACCGCTCCCCTTCCTTGGGGGGCCTGACCTGGCCGGAGACGGTGTCGCCGGTGCGCAGGCCAAAGCGGCGTATCTGGGACTGGGAGATGTAAACGTCGCCGCCGGAGGTCAACGGGTCGACCTGGCGGAGGAAGCCGTATCCTTCGTCCATAATCTCGAGGATGCCGGAGGCGACCAAGGCCTGCTGATTGGAGGCGTATTGGAAAAGCCTGCTGAGCAGTTCTTCACGGCGCAGGTTGTTCAGGGCTGCCCCGTCGGTCAGGCCCACGTCCTGGGCCATGTTCAATAATTCGTCCTTGGTCTTGTTGCCCATCTCAGCAACATCCAAGATGCGTTGTGTAGCCGTCATGTTCACCTCGTAGTGGTACCGGTAGTGTTTTGCCCGGAGCAGCGGCGTCCGGGGCTTGGCAGATTATGCGTCATATTCAGGGTCCGCCGGCCTTCTTCCAGTCGGCCAGGAAGCGTTCCACGCCGGCGTCGGTCAACGGGTGTTGGACCATTTGCAGAAGCACCTTGTAGGGGATGGTGGCAATGTGGGCGCCGGCCTTTGCCGCCAGGTTGCAGTGGAGGCTGTGGCGGATGGACGCGGCCATCACCTGGGTGTCGATGTCGTTGTCGTCGAATACGGAGGCGATTTCGGCCACCAATTCCATGCCGTCGTGGCCGATGTCGTCCAGCCGTCCGACGAAGGGGCTAACCACGGTGGAGCCGGCCTGGGCGCCCAGCAGGGCCTGGTTCAGGGAGAAGCAGAGGGTCTGGTTGATCTTGATGCCCTCGCCGGCCAGGACGGATATGGCCTCGAAGCCTTCTGTTGTGCTGGGAATCTTTACCCAGGGATTGGGTATCCAGTCCGCGATATCGCGGCCTTCGTCAATCATGCCGGCGGCGTCCAGGCTCACCACTTCAACGGAGATGGGGCCGTCGACGATGTCGGAGATTTCCCGGACGGCGGCCTTGTACCCCTCCTTGTCGCCGATGCCCTGGGAAGCGGCCAAGGACGGGTTGGTGGTTACGCCGCTGATGACGCCCATGCGGGCGCCGTTCCTGATTTCCTGGATATCTGCGGTGTCCAAAAACAGCTTCACGTCATCACCACTTCTAAAGTGTCTTTGGGTATCCTCGAGGGTCCGATAGTCTTACGTCTCATGCCAAACGGCTTCGTTGTTTCGTCTGAGGTCTCACCTAAGCCCCGCCGTTGAGTCCAAGGGGCAGCGGCCGCTGGACGCCCTCTCTTATGGTCTTCTTGGCGGCGCCGATGAATTCGGTGAAGAGTGGGTGGGGCCGGTTGGGACGGGACTTGAATTCGGGGTGGAACTGCACGCCGACCATAAATGGGTGGTCGCGGACTTCGCCGGTTTCCACCAGGCTCCCGTCGGGCGAGAGACCACCGACTATGAAACCGGAGTTGCCCATGGCCTCGCGGTAATCGTTGTTCAACTCGTAGCGGTGGCGGTGGCGTTCGCTGATCAAGGATTCGCGGTAGGCGGCCATGGTCCAGGTATCTTCCTGCGGCAGGCAGGGATATGAGCCCAGCCGCATGGTGCCGCCCTTGGCAGACACCCAACGCTGGTCTTCCATGATGTGGACCACGGGGTCGGCCGTGTCGGGATCCAGTTCGGAGGAGTTGGCGTGCTTCAGGCCCAGGACGTCGCGGGCCCAGTCGATGACCATCACCTGCAGGCCCAGGCACAGTCCCAAATAGGGGACCTGGTGCTCGCGGGCGTAGCGGACGGTCTGGACCATGCCTTCGACGCCGCGTGGGCCGAACCCTCCCGGAACTACGATGCCGCAAGCGGTAGCCAGAAGGGCGTCGGCGCCCTCCCGCTCCACATCTTCGGAGTGGACCCACTGAATTTCGATGTCGCGCCCGTGGACGAGGCCGGCGTGGCGCAGGGCCTCCCTGACGGACAGGTAAGAGTCAGGATATTCCACGTACTTGCCCACCAAGGCGATGGGCGTCACCTCGCCCAGGCCCTTCATGCGGTCAACCATGGCGGCCCATTCGGACAGGTCCTGGGTGTAGCCCCGCAGGTCCAGGGCTTCCATGACAATCTCCCCCAGGCCGGCCTCTTCCAAAATCAGCGGAATTTCGTAGACGTTGTCCACGGTTTCCAATGGTATGACTGCTTTGCCTGGGACATCGCAGAACGACGAAATCTTCTCCCGGATTCCATCCGGGACAGGGAAGTCGCTGCGGCATATGATGGCGTCGGGCTGAATGCCGATGCCCCTGAGTTCTTTTACGCTGTGCTGTGTCGGCTTGGTCTTCAATTCTTGGCCTGCGGCCAGGTAGGGGAGCAAGGTGAGGTGGATATAGAAGACGTTGTCGCGGCCAACGTCGTTGCGTATCTGGCGGATGGCCTCCAAAAACGGGAGGCCCTCGATGTCGCCGACGGTGCCGCCAACTTCGACGACCACCACGTCGACTTGGGTGTCCTCGGCCAGGCCGATGATCTTCTGTTTGATTTCGTTGGTGACGTGGGGGACTGTCTGGATGGTGCCTCCGAGGAAATCGCCCCGGCGTTCTTTGGGGATCAGGCTCAGATAGACGTCGCCGGCGGTGAGGTTTGAGGCCCGGGTAAGTTCTATGTCAATAAAGCGTTCGTAGTGGCCAAGGTCCAGGTCGGTCTCGCCTCCGTCGGCGGTAACGAAGACCTCGCCGTGCTGGTAGGGAGACATGGTGCCGGGGTCGACGTTGAGGTAGGGGTCGAGTTTCATTACGGAGACGGATAGGCCCCGGCTTTTGAGGATGCGTCCGATAGATGCGACGCTAATCCCTTTGCCGACTGAACTGACTACTCCCCCGGTGACGAAGATAAACTTAGTGGGCATGCGCCTACGCAAACGGAATCAAGCGGAAAAGCACCGCGGTTTTGACAACGTCAAAGGCTGGAACAATTGAGCAATAGGGTCTGACGAGAAGGTTTGCGGGGAAAGGTGCGGGAAACGAAGGAACGCTGGCTGTCATTATAGTTGGACGTTGCGCCAGGTGTCAAGGGTTTGAAGGGTGGGGCGGATTGGAGACAAGTTGGCGGAGGGGCGCCTGAAAATTTAGATGCCCTCTCATTTCCTCCCATTTCCTTCCACCAGGGAGAGTTGGCCGGTAGGTTGGGCCTTGGGTACGACGACAAGGGCCCTGAAGAAATCTTTTACCGGTAACGTCAAGTCCATACCCTATCAGTTTGCCTTTCTGCGCTGGGGTGCGTCAAGCGAGGTTTGTCAGTGGGCGGGGGGGTGCGGGCATAGCTATTCCGGGGCCGCCCGGATGCGGGCGTAGCCCAAAAGATCTACTTTATCGCCTATCGTTGCTTCCCTGTCTGCGTTTTGATATCCCCACACGCCGACGACTATATCTTCCGGTGCACCCAGAACCGTTGGGAACGGGAACGCAATGTGGAAGCGTTTGTCAGCTTGAAAGATAACGAATGTGGAAGCTTGGACGTCACCGGGGTCATCGAAAGTCCACTCCCATCCCGATGCGATTTCGTATGGCAGGATGCTGCCAAAGAATTCCCAGCGGTCTGCGGCCATCAGAGTAAAGGCAGCGTACTTGTAGTTGATTATTGCGCGCATATCCTCGGCTACGTAAACAGCGTCCTCCAACGGAATCCCCTTCAACACGACCTCGCCTTCGGAGAACACTGGGTATTGCGTCCACTGGATAAGGTCATGGTTGGTCCGCTCAATTCCGTCGTCAAAGCCGCGGTTCTCCGGGGCATTCAACTTCCCAGACCAATGCCTCTCCACGATGTCGGCTTGGCCAGGGAATACCTGGCGAACTGCATCGATACCAGGTAGTTGCCCCGCGCCTTGTTGTTGCAGGATGAGGAGGTAGAATTCCTGCATCTTTGTGGCAAAAGCCTCCCCGCCCATGCCCTCAAGCAATTCCTGGAATAACAATTGGCCTAAGTAATACGTGCAAGCATATCGACGCCAATCGCTTGAGTCTGGGTCCCACTCAGAGAGCATTGCCAGGTCATGGGCCTGGCAGGACCGCCGTTGCGGTTGGAGTTGACCTCGGCTCAAACCGTTCTCTCTGCCGAACATGTACTCGACGATGTTGGCAAGTCCTTCGTCAATCCAGCCCTCACTGCCTCGCCAGTAATAGTGTGCGGCTTCATGGACAAAGCCCTGCTGAATATCCCGCCATTCGGGAGTGCCTTGCTGCTGTTCGTATTCAGGCAAGTAGCTGAAGGCGAATCCGTAGTTGGTGCCGGCGTACTTGTCTGTGACCGCTTGTTCATTCAGGACGATGATCACGTGATCTACCGGCAGGGGCAAACCCATCGTGTTCTCGACGAATTCAATCAAGTCCCGGGTCGCTTCGATGGTGCCCGGCTTGGGTTGGCTGTTTGTGCGAATTATGCTGATTCTCAGATTCGGCGTTAGGTCGGTGCCGAGGGCGTCTGTCTCAATCGCTGCTGCCCCAGGCTCCAACACCCGCTGAATTTCGGCGGGCGCGTGGGCTAGAGTGCCGATGCCCGCAACAAGTGTTGTTTGGGCATCGGCTATCCCGTCCTGAAAGATAGCGCTTTCGGTGAGGGCGGCTAGTGTGCCCTTCCAACCAAGGTTAGACATTCCCCTGAGGGCCAGCACGTCGGTAGTATCTGGAGACGCCAAGAACGGCATCGTGATGAGCCGGCTGGTCGACTGCGGATCGTAGAACGCCACGCGTCTGAGCCAATCGATGATGTCAAATTCGGTCTCCGAGATGGAGTCCTGCAGCCAGGAGAGACCCAGTGCCGCCTCCAGATTGGCAATTTCACCAGCGCCGATGTAGAGCAGTTCGTCTATTGTGGAGCGTTCCAGGTCGGTAAGCCCGTCCTGGACCCAGGTGGATCCTTGAATTTGCCGAGCTAGGGTGGGGTAGTTTCTCACCAGCCAGCGCGCATTTTGCGTATCGTGCAGTGACGACAAGGTGACGACCGGAACCGGCGTTGGGGTCGGTGTCGTCGTTGGTGTGGGGGTGGTGGTAGGCGTAAGCGATGGTGTGTGGGTAGGCGTAGGCGTTGGAGCGACAGTGGGAGTAGCCGTCGGTGGCGGTGTTTGAGAAGGTTCCTCCTCTTGAATAGCCTTCAGTTCCAGAGCATCAACCCCGTCCGACACCCAGGGAAGGGTCATAACTCGGGCAGCCTCCCCAGGATCGGAGGAAGCAATAGCGGTCAGTCGCTGAATGGCCTGCCGTTCCACTTCCGAGATGCCGTCCTCCACCCAGATGAGCTCAGTGATTGCCAGCGCATTTTGAGCATCATTAAAACCTATCACCAAATCAAGGTCATCGGCTTCTGTAGCGGAGACTCCGTCCATTACCCACCCAAACGCAAGAACATTAAGCGCCGCTGAGCGGCTCCTGTTCGCAAGATATATAATTTCCCGCAGCGCTGTGGTTTCAGCACTCCCTTCGATACCATCCTGTACCCAACCCAATTGCTTTACCTTCGCTGCGTCGGGCAAGCTATTCAACGCATCAAGGTACGGTGGCACCGGGGTGGCCGTTGGCGCGGGAGTCGGGGTCGGCTGCGGGGTTGTGGTCGGTGTGGCGGTAGGCGCAAGCGTCGGCGCAGGGGTAGGCGTCGGCAAGGGCGTTGCGACAAGCTCCGTCAGCGTCGGCGCAGGGGTATGAGTTGGCAGGGGGGTTGCGGCAAGGTCTGCAGGCGGCGTTGCGGTTGGGGACGGGCTGGGGACAGCAGCCGGCTCCCCGGCTGGCGTTACTGCGGGGGCAGCCGTGGACTGAGGCGTATTCGTCGGCGCCGGGGCGGTGGTAGCCGTATTGCCAGAGCAGGCGAGGGCGGCTAGCAACATCGCGGCGAACAGAATCCATAGTGATTGTGGTGACAACATGGGCTGTTTTGTTCTCCCGGTTCTTAATTAAGCGGCTGGCTGAGCCGTTCTAGATGGCGGTTTTCCCCACAATATCCTGGACTGTCCATTTTTCTGAGTCGCTGAAAACATCCTGCGGCAAGTAGTCAGGGACGTCCAGTACCTCCCATTCAGCCCCGTCTCCCGATCCCACTCGCCCAATCCAGCCCATTGCCAACGCCCACGCGGTGCCGGCTTCCATAGCATCTGTGATTGAGGGGAATTCGGCCAGAGAACTCACTACTTCCAAGCCATCCACTCCAACTCGCTCCAGGACAACCTCGTAGTGAGCCCACTCTTCTTCAGAGGACGGCCAATATCTCAATACCAAGGCCCCGCGTTCCTTCCCCAGCGGGAATACCTGGCTATATGCTCCAGACATCTCCTCAGAGTGAGTGTCTGCGGTCGGGTCCCATTTGATGGTCCACCTGGTCTTGCTCATCACTTCACCTCTTGTTGGATTGGTTTGCTTGTGCCTATGCCGCGTCTACGGCTGGACTGTTCCAATGCTCGAGATACTTTATGGCGGCTTGCAGTATCTCTATGTCGTGCTTGAAAGACCCTACGCCGGTGTTGCATTTACCGCAAAGCAAGCCTCGAATCACGCCAGTCACATGGCAGTGGTCTACATGTAATGAATCCACATATTCAGACCGCGGCTTCTTGGTTGTTTCCGGGTGGCGACATATCCAGCAGACGCCGTTCCCGGCATCCAATAGGGCTTCGTATTGGTCGATGGTGATCTTGAATTGCCTTTTTAGGTTTTGATTCTTGCTGGCCCGGAACCGTTTATTTCGGCTTTTAGCTTCCCAATGAGGAATCTCAAACCTAGCGGCTAACCCTTTGTCCAGTATGGAAACGAGGCTGTGAGGGGCAAGTGCAGGTTTACGGAGGTACTCGATAGCATTCAATAGAAGGCCAACGCCTTCACCAAATTTTCCGAGTCCTTTATTGCAAGCAGGGCAAAGGAATTGCCGGACCTCATTGGTAACATGATTGTGGTCGAGATCTAATTCCCCTTCCCACCCACAGATCGCGCACCGCCCCCCTTGTTCAATTTTTTTCAACTCCCGCTCTTCGATGGTCATCCCGAATATGCGAAGGAAATTGCGTTCCCAAATTTTTTCCCGCTCTTGCGAGTCGTTGTGGTATCTCAATTTTTTCTGCCAGTTTATCTTTTGCCGGGACTCCGGTTTAGCGAGGTATGTCCGCTTGTTTTTCTTCACGCGTTCTGGATTCGCGGCGCGCTGTCGTTGTGCTTGCTTATTCCTACAAGCCCTACAGGTAAAGCTAAACTTCATTGTTTGGAAGTCCTCCGCCCGCTTGCCTTGCCAACATGAAGTGCATGTTTGAACAGGCGCATCGTTGCAGTTCAGGCATGTTTGACGGTTCCGTACGAACTCTTTCGGCAATTTTTCTTTGCCACATCTCTTGCAAGGGCGAGGAGTCCGCCCCCACCGCTCGATACCGTATTGTCGTGCGCTCTCAGTGTGATTCGCGTAATACTGCCTGGAACGTTTTCTCTCTTTCTCTGCCCAATCGTGGTCTGCAACACGACGGTTACGCCTGTTTTGGTTAGTACAGTCTCTGCATATCCGTACACCGGGGTGAAAGTCACTCGCTGGTTTATCTATCTGGCATAGCTTGCAAGCCCATTCATCACCGGCTCTTTGGTTGATGCGATCTTGGTGCAGGGACTTCCTGCAGTCTTTGCACTGATTTCGCCCTTTTCCGAATTCATGTACCGACTTGTCCTCCCCGCAGCGCCAGCATCGCTTGGTAGCATCATCCGCAAGGGCACTTGGTTGCGCGCGTACCATGACTCCCTCCACAAATTGAAGATAGACCTCGCAGCGAACACAGTGCGCCCAAGGTCACAAAGGCGGCTTGTGGAGCGGTCCTAAAGTAAGAGGGGAGAGGCGCCGGACAGCGCGGCGGCGTTGGGGGCCGCCAGGCGGCGGAGAGGGGGACCCAGTAGAAGATCATCTAGGCCAGCAGGGCATACGGCCGTGCCGTAACTGAACAAGCGATTGACTGGCGTAAGCAGAGAAGTCAGAAGCCGGTGCGCCCATGACAATACTGCTGAGAGAGTGAAGCGCTCCTTGGGATGTGACAAGCACCATCCGCCGAACCCGGCGATGACGGCGAAGCAGAGGGCGATTACGGTAAGCAGGCCAACCCCACCAAGGGCCGGGAGCGCGGCTTCCTGGATGAATTCAAAGGCGACGTCAGTCGGCGGGAGGCCGCCAATCCACCCCATCCATGACAGCTGAACGGCACAGAGCATCACCATTGCTAAGGTGATGAGCGGGGTAAGAGCAACAAATTTCTTGGCTGCAAACCAAGACACTGCGGAGATATCGCGAACTGGCTCCATGGCTTGAGTTTATCAAAACCTCGGCAACCAAGGCAACGTGAGGGAATCGCAGGAGGTTCGCTTTCTCGTCCTTCAAAAATACTTCTCTATGCCACCGTAGCTCAGACGCCTGTCTTTCTCGGTCGCCCTGAGAAAGCTACACAAGCGGCTTTGAAACACCTCGGGACGCGATCTGGCGGCATCAATGTAGGCCACCCGAATTCGCCGGTACGTCTCAGAGAACCCCTGGTAGTGGGCCCACGCAAGTTCGTTTGCCTTAATGGCGTCGACAATATCCTGAGGGAATACGAACTCCTCGCGGAGTACCTCTTTCACAGATTCTAGTACTGACGGGTGCAGCAGGCCTCGGTCCGCCAGCCAGCGCAGCCTCTCCTTGTTCGGCTGGGAGTAGCCGCTGCCCGGCCTTCTGGGCGAGAACCGCTGCACTGCGCGCAGGCTGTCCAGTTTCTTGATGATGCTGTCTATCCAGCCGAAACACAGCGCCTCTTCCACAGCGTCGTTGTAGAGGATACGAGGCTCACCAGACGCCTTGTTCGGGTACACCAGCCATATCTCTTTAGCGCTGTCGAAGTTAACCTCCAACCAGTTCCGCCAAGGCTTTCGGTCAGATACGTAGAGAGTCTCGCCAATGTCCATGTTTGCATTGCCTCGCTTGCATTACCCCAGGGCCGCCGACAGCCGATCGGGTCGATCGACTGCGGCAGATATAGTGCGGCTCGTTCCCGCTATGGCCCTGTCCGCGCAGGTCCCTGAGGCAATCCTTTGGGTCAACGCCCGCCTTTCCGCCCCGGCTGAACAGGTCTTGTTGAACGGCGGGCATATCAATAGGCGGATGAAAACATCGGGAGCAGCACTAGCCTAGAAAATGGACGCCGGTTGCGGACCTCCGTATTATAGTCCCTAACAAGACCTAACCGAAGTGAAAGGAGCCTGGGCATGGACTTGAAGGGGTTCATAGAGGACGCTTTGACGCAGGAACGGGCCGGCCTATTGGAAGTGATTGATGACTTGACTCCCGAAGAGTTGACCTGGCGGCCAGGGCCGGAAGCGAACCATATTGGCTGGATGCTATGGCACATGTTCCGGGCGGAGGACATGTGGATACAGTTCTTCATCCAGAAACGCAACGAGATCTGGGAGCGGGACGGCTGGCACTCCAAGTTCGGGTTGCCGACGCGGGACAACGGATTCGGCCACACCGCGGAGCAGGTCGCCGGCTTTCCAGCGCTGGACATGCAGGAACTGCTGGAGTACGGCCGGGCGGTGAGGGAGCAGACCCTGGAATACCTGACGGGGCTGGAGCCGGAGGACTTCGAGTTCGTCCCCAGGGAAAGACGTCCCGACACGTCAGTCAGAACAGTGTTTCAACTGCTGACGGCGGAGTTCCACCAGCACCAGGGGCAGGTAGCCTATCTCAAGGGCCTGCAGCGGCCGGGGCCAGTCACAGCATGACCTGGCAGCGCTCCTCCATATTATTGGCGGAGGAGTACGGCTACCGGTCAGGGGCGCGTCTGGCCCCGTAGCGTTCGAGGCCCACTTCAAGAGCGGTCCACGGGAGCAGGGCGCACTTGATACGGACAGGATAGGCGCGCACCACGGTCAGAGCCTTGAGTTCGCCCAAGCCGTCTTCTTGAGCAGGCGACAGCGAATTCCCCCGCATCATGTCATTGAACAGGCTGGACAAGGCAGCCGCCTGGTCCAAGTCCTTCCCCTGTAAAGAGCCGGCCATCATGGATGCCGCGGCCTGGATTATGGAGCATCCCTCTGAGTCCGCGCCCACTTGGACCACCCGGCCTTGGTCGTCCAATTTGAGAGCCAGGGAAACCCGGTCACCGCAGAAAGGGTTGTACTCTTCGGCCTGAACGTCCGGCTCAGGAACCGGCGCGCGGTGGCGGGGGCTGCGGTAGTGGTCCAGGATGGCATCCCCATAGAGGCCGCCCAGGGGGACATCGGGGACTTGAGTCATGCTAGTCCTTCACGATCTTTCGGATTGCGCAGGCAGCCACTACCAGCAATGGAGTGTTCTTAGGCAGTTGCCACGGGGACCAGGTATATTATCCACCAACCAAAGGCCGATAGGGAAGGAGCCTACTCGGTGGTTACGGTCTCGCCGCGGCCGGCCAGGGCGGCGTTGAGGGTGTGCCAGGCGAGGACGGCGCACTTGATGCGGCTGGGGTATTCGATCACGCCGGACAGTGACTCCAGGTCTCCCAGCGCGTCGTAGTCCAGGTCGGCATCGGGGTCGGTCATCATGCGTCGGAAGGCGTCGGAGAGCCGGCCCGCCCATTCCAGGGTCTGGCCCTTGACGCTCTGGGTCATCATGGAGGCGGAAGCCTTGGATATGGCGCAGCCCATGCCCTGGAAGCCGGCGTCGGTGATTACGCCGTCTTCGATTTTGAGGTACAGTGAAATTTGGTCTCCGCACAGGGGGTTGTAGCCCTCGGCCGTCTCAGTGGGGTCGTCCAACCTGCGAAAGTTCCGGGGCTTGCTGTTGTGCTCCAGCAATATCTCCTGGTAGAGGTCTCCAAGGCTGGACATTAACCCAAGACCTCTGAGACCCGGTCCAGGCCCTTGACCAGGGCGTCGATTTCTTCCCTGGTGTTGTAGAAGGCCAAAGAGGCGCGGGCGGTGGCGGGTATGCCGAACCGCTGCATGACGGGTTGGGCGCAGTGGTGGCCGGTGCGGATTGCAATGCCCTCGGCGTCGAGGATGGTGCCGAGGTCGTGGGGGTGGACCCCGTCCATGACAAAGGACAGGATCCCGGACTTTTGGGCCGCCGTTCCGATGATGCGGACGTTGCTCATTCCCGACAGCAACCGGGTCCCGTACTCCAGCAGGGAGCTTTCGTAGGCGCGGATGCGGTCCAGGCCCAGGTCGTTGACGTAGTCGATGGCGACGCCCAGGCCTATGCCACCGGCGATGTTGGGGGTGCCGGCCTCGAACTTGAAGGGCAGGGCGTTGTAGAGGGTCTCTTCGAAAGTGACGGACTTGATCATTTCGCCGCCGCCCTGGTAGGGGGGCATGGCCTCCAGCAGGTGGGCCTTACCGTAGAGGACGCCGACCCCGGTGGGGCCATAGAGTTTGTGCCCGGAGAAGGCGTAGAAATCGCAGTCCAGGTCCTGGACGTCCACGGGGCAGTGGGGCACGGCCTGGGCGCCGTCCAACAGGACGGCGGCCCCGTAGGCGCGGGCCATTTGCACCATGGTCTTGACGGGGTTGACGGTGCCCAAGGCGTTGGACACATGGACTAGGGAAACCAGCTTGGTGCGGGGGCTGAGAAGCTTCTCGTATTCGTCGAGCAGCAGCTCGCCGGCATCGTTCATGGGAATCACCCGGAGCTGGGCGCCGGTTTGCTGGCAGAGAATCTGCCAAGGGACGATGTTGGAGTGGTGCTCCATAGCGGAGACGATAATCTCGTCGCCGGCGTGGAGATTGGTCCGGCCGAAGGTCTGGGCGACAAGGTTGATGCCCTCGGTGGTGCCCCGGACGAAGACTATCTCCTCCAAGTCTGCGGCATTGATGAAACGCCGTATCTTGGAGCGAGCCGATTCGTAGTCGTCGGTGGCCATCTGGCTGAGGGCGTGGACGCCCCGGTGGATGTTGGAGTTCTCGGTCTCGTAATACCGGGCCACGGCGTCGATTACGGACCGGGGCTTCTGGCTGGTGGCGGCGTTGTCCAGGTAGACCAGGGGCTTGCCGTTGACGGTCTGGCCCAGGATGGGGAAGTCCTGCCTGATGCGGACGACATCGAAGCCAGCCGCGGGCGGTCCTCCCGGCGTCGAGGGGGCGCTGTTGGTCATGGCTTGCCACCGACGGGCAATGGCCTGGCAGGGATAGCCTCCAAAAAGAGGGCCTCGATGGACTCGCGCAAGGAGTCGAGGCCCACGGCATCGATGATCTCCCTGGCGAAGGCATGAATCAACATGCGGCCGGCGACTTCGGGGGACAGGCCGCGACTTCTCAGGTAGAACAGGGAGTCCTGGTCCACGTGGCCTGCGGTGGCTCCGTGGCTGCATTTGACGTCGTCGGCGTAAATCAAGAGGCTGGGTTTGCTGTCGATTTCGGCCTGGTCGGAAAGCAACAGATTCCTGTCGGTCTGCTGGGAGTCGACCTTCTGGGCGTCCTTGCGCACCAGGACCTGGCCGCCGAACACGGCCCTGGACTTGCCGTCCAGGATGCCCTTGTAGTTCAGCCGGCTGGAGGTGTGGGGTTTGGCATGGTCGATGCCTATCAAGTTGTCCACGTGCTGGCCTTCGGCGGTGAGGTACAACCCGCTGAGGTCGCAGGAACTGCCTGGTCCGTCAAGCAGGACCTCGAAGTCGTTGCGGCCCAGGGTGTTGCCCAAGGCCAGGGATATGGAGGAAAAAAAGCTGTCGCGCTCCTGCCGGACCCGTCCGAAACCAACGTGAAAAGAGTTAGCGCCTTCCAGCGACAGGCGATGGTGTTCGACGCGGGCACCGCCGCCCACGGAGATTTCGGTTACGGCGTTGGTGAAGTACTGCTCGTCGGATGGGCCGGCGTAGGTTTCCGCCACCGTGAGAGCGGCATCATCCTCCACCACTATCAGCGTCCTGGGGTGTGAGGCCCTGGGCGACTCCCGGTTGGTGGAGAGGAAGACCAGGTGCACGGGCCGGCTGGAGTTATGGCCGCGGGGCACGTGGACGAAGGCCCCGTCGGAGAGGAAGGCGGTGTTGAGAGCGGTAAAGCCGTCCTCTTGGAAGCCGGCGTGTTGGGCCAGATGTTGCCGGACTACGTCCCCGTCATTGGCTATGGCCTCGGCCAACGTGGTGACTGTGATGCCGCGGGCCGACTGCGGGTAGGAGGACAGGGAGCGGGAGTACCGTCCGTCGACGAATACCAGGTTAGTCCAGGATTCATCCAGCAACCCGAAGTGGCGAAGCCGGCCGGCATCGGGGTCCTCGTCGGGGTCCAGGTCCCAAGCATATCCGAAAGCGGCCCTGGCTATGGGGGCGACGTTGGTGTACTTCCACTTCTCGTTGCCGCGCCGGGCGGTGGGCAAGCCCAACTGGGTGAAGCGGGCCCAGGCGTGGTCGGCCAGATCGGCAAGCCAGGGGGGCGCAGACCGGCTCCGGCTGCGCCGCAAGGCGTCGATAGCGGCGGAATAGGTGGCAGGCTTGGTAAGCGATTGAGTCATGGCCTTGGCGCCGGAGATTGGATCACGCGCTTGCGCCTACAGAGTCCTTAACCCAGTCGTAGCCTTTTTCTTCCAGCTCCAAGGCCAACTTGGGGCCGCCGGAGCGGACGATGCGGCCTTCCAACAGGACGTGAACGTGATCGGGGGCGATGTAGTTGAGAATCCGCTGATAGTGGGTGACCATCACGATGCCATTGGACGGATTCCGCAGGCGGTTGACCCCGTCGGCTACGACCCGTAAAGCGTCGATGTCCAGGCCGGAGTCGGTCTCGTCCATCAGGCCCAGCTTGGGCTCCAGCACGGCCATCTGGAGCACCTCGTTCTTCTTCTTCTCGCCGCCAGAGAAACCCTCGTTGACGGCGCGTCGGACCAGTTCGGGGTCGATGTCGACCATCTTGGTCTTTTCGCGGAGCATGCGGTCGAACTCCCGGGCTCCCATCTCCTCTTCGCCCCGATGCTCGCGCTGGGCGTCCACCGCGGCTTTCAGGAACTGCCAAGCCCGCACGCCGGGAAGCTCCAAGGGGTATTGGAAGGCGAGGAAAACGCCCTTGCGGGCGCGGAGATCCGGCTCAATGGCCAACAGGTCTTCGCCTTCATAGAGGACCTGCCCGCTGGTGACGGTATAGTCGGGCTTGCCGGCGAGGACGCTGACCAAAGTGCTCTTGCCGGAGCCGTTGGATCCCATGATGGCGTGGACCTCTCCGGGACTTACGGTGAGGTTCACGCCCCGGAGTATTTCGAGGCCTTCCACTGAGGCACACAGGTCTCGGACTTCCAACAAGGGTTGATTTTCGTTCGGACCGCTCATCCCACAGCCCCTTCGAGGCTAACCTTGAGCAACTGGGAGGCCTCCATTGCAAACTCGAAGGGGAGTTCCTGGAAGATGCCGCGGCAGAAGCCGTTGATAATCATGTAGTGGGCGTCTTCCATGGAAATGCCCCGCTGCTGGCAATAGAAGAGCTGGTCATCGCTGACCTTGGAGGTTGAAGCCTCGTGCTCGATGTGAGCGGTTGGGTTCCGGACTTCGATGTAGGGCACGGTGTGGGCGCCGCACTGGTCGCCGATGAGCAGGGAGTCGCACTGGGTAAAGTTCCTGGCGTTGGCGGCAGACGGGCCCATCTTGACCAGGCCGCGGTAGGTGGCGCTGCCCTGGCCGGCGGAGATACCCTTGGCGATGATGGTGCTGCGGGTGTTCTTGCCCTGGTGAATCATCTTGGTTCCGGTGTCGGCCTGCTGGAAGTTGTTGACCAGGGCCACGGAGTAGAACTCGCCCACGGAGTTGTCGCCCTTGAGAATCACGCTGGGGTATTTCCAGGTGATGGCGGAGCCGGTCTCGACCTGGGTCCAGGATATCTTGGAGTTTCGGCCCTGGGCCTTGCCTCGCTTGGTGACGAAGTTGTACACGCCGCCCTTGCCTTCCTTGTCGCCGGGGAACCAGTTCTGGAGGGTGGAGTACTTGATTTCGGCGTCGTCCAAGGCCACCAACTCTACAACGGCTGCATGAAGCTGGTGAGTCTTGCGGGCGGGCGCGGTGCAGCCTTCCAGGTAGCTGACGTAGCTTCCCTTGTCGGCGACGATCAATGTGCGCTCAAACTGGCCCGAGTCGGCCTGGTTGATGCGGAAGTAGGTCATCAACTCTATTGGACAGCGTACTCCGGGCGGGATATAGGCGAAGGAGCCGTCGCTGAAGACGGCGGAGTTCAGGCCGGCGTAGAAGTTGTCGGCGTAGGGGACCACAGAGCCAAGGTACTTCTTGACCAACTCTGGATGGTTCTGGATGGCCTCGCTGATGGGGCAGAAGATGATGCCCGCCTTTTCCAGCATGTCCTGGTAGGTGGTGGCGACGGAAACGCTGTCCAGCACGGCGTCCACGGCCACGCCGGCCAGCTTTTCCCGCTCGGCCAGGGGAATGCCCAACTTGTCAAAGGCCTGCAGCAGTTCTGGGTCCACCTCGTCCAGGCTCTTGGGACCGTCCTGCTGAGATGACGGGGCGGCGTAGTAAATGATGTCCTGGAAGTCTATGGGAGGGTGCTGGACCATGGCCCACTTGGGCGTCTCGTAGTTGCGCTTGACCCAATGGCGGTAGGCCTTGAGGCGCCACTCCAGCATCCAGTCGGGCTCGTTTTTCTTGTAGGAAATCAGGCGGACGATGTCTTCGTTCAAGCCCTTGGGAGCGACATCGGCGTCGATGTCTATGGTGAAGCCCCACTTGTAGTCGGTATTGAGGTCATCGGACGTGGTGCCCGTCCGGGAGATGACCCTGGGTGCGACCATTTATGCCTCCTCGGCTGGACAGCCGCCGGGCCCGTAGTCCCGGCTATAATTGTCTACTAAATGGGTCAACAATGATGGTAGCACCGCGCCATAGGGCTGTCAACGATATTCGTAGGCTCGGACGTAGGTTGACCAAGCCAAAACCGGGATAGTATAACATTAGCTAATTGGGGAGGGACGCTATGGCGGCTGAATATCTTTTGGGCGACTGCCACACTCACCTGGACAAGTACCCGGCGGCGGAGATACCGGAGATACTGGAGCGGGCCGGAGAGGCGGGAGTGGGCATGGTGGTGTGCGCCGGCACGACGGTGGAGTCCAGCGAGGACTGCGTTGGTATGGCCCGGCAGTACGATGCCCTGTACGCTGGCGTGGGGATTCATCCCATGGCGGCGTTCGAACCCGTGGACGACGCCGTGTACGCTCGGCTGGAAGGGCTGGCCAGGGACAACCCAAAGGTTGTGTGCATCAGCGAGATAGGGTTAGACTTTTTGCCCACCTCGCCGGACCGTGAAATCCAGTACCAAGCATTCCGGGAACAGATAAGGCTGGCCCGCCAGTTGAAGCTGCCCATCATTTTCCACTCCCGGGAGTCTCACCCGGAGGTGTTCCGGACCCTGCGAGAAGAGGGCGCGGAGGAAGTGGGCGGGGTGATGCATTATTTCCAAGCAGACGAACCAACGGCGGGACAGGCCATCGACCTCGGGTTCTACATATCTCTGGCCAGGCCGCTGCTGCGGCTGCCCGAACTGCAGGAAGTGGCCAAGGCCATCCCATTGGAGCACATAGTTCTGGAAACCGACGCCGCGCCGCAGCCTTTCAAGAAGTACCGGAGCAACTGGACGGAGCCCCGGCATACCCAGGACGTGGCGCAGCGGCTGGCGGAGATCAAGGGACTGAGCCTGGAAGAGGTCGCCGCGGCTACCACTCGCAACTTGACCGGGTTGCTGGGGCTGCCGGGCGTTTAGAGCTTGGCGGGACTGGGTAGTAAGCGGTCGTAGCCTTGCCTCCACCGTAGCATAGGGTACGCCCTATCCTGCTGTTCGTATCTGGCCACGGGTGAATCCGTTCGTGTGATTCGATAAGGTCAGCACGAACAGGCCGTGTGTACGCCCTATTCCAAATTCCAGGCCCAGGGATTGAGGCGCCCACCGCCAGGTGTTAACATTAGCCGGGTGAATCCGTCCGTCGGGCCAGGGGACTCATAGAATGATGCCGGAAGTGTGCCAAATCGCTCTGAAAGAGTGGGCCGTAACCGTCGATGCCCTGGGCAGCGGCAGTCAAGTGCTGTTGCTCCGGAAGGGCGGCATCAGCGAGACGGGCAAGCACTTCCGCGTGGCCCATCCTGAGTTTTTGTTGTACCCGACCTTCGAGCACCAGCGTGAAGACCTGTTGAAGGAGCCGCATCAGTCTGCCCTTCGCGCCCTGTTGGAGGAGCCGCACGACGGGGGCAACATTACGTTTTCTTACTGGGCCCAGGCGGCGGAGACGATAGAGGTCCTGGAACAAAAACTGGTGGAGGCGCTGTCGCCGCATCACATCTGGACTGACGATTATGCCCAGTCGCGGCTGCGCTGGAAGCCCAGGTTCCCCTTGTCCGTTATGTTAATCAGGGTGTACCGGCTGGAGCAGCCGGTAACGGCGCCGTTTTCGCCTGAGTACAAGGGCTGCACGTCGTGGGTAGAACTGGCTGAGCCTGTGTCGCTGGGGCGCATGGAGCCGGTGCTTAGCGACGAGGAGTTCCGGCAGCGGACGGACGAAATAAAGGGAGCGTTGGGAGTGGTGGTCGCGGCGTAGCAGCCAGTCCCAAGACTTGGGCCCCAGATGACTGGGGCCGTTTTATTCTCAGCGGGTTCGTTAGAAAGGACGCCATCCGGATGAAGTACCGGCAGTTGCCCAGGACAGAACTGGTGTTGCCCGAAGTGGGATTCGGGGTATGGACCGTCGCGACCAACTGGTGGGGACGCCGGACGCCGGAAGAACGCACCGCGCTGCTTGAGAACGCGCTGGACCTGGGCGTGACCTTCTTCGACACCGCAGATACCTACGGCGAGGGATACGGAGAGGAGTTGCTGGCCGAGGTGCTGGGACAACACCGCAACGAAATTACCATTGCCACCAAGTTCGGCTACGACTTCTACGACAAGACGCCCAGGATAGGCCACCGGGAGCGGCCGCAAAAGTTCGACCGAGAGTTCGTCACCTTTGCCTGTGAGCGGAGCCTGCAGCGGCTGAATACCGACTTCATAGACCTGTACCAGATACACAACCCGCGGCTGGAAGCCCTGGAACGGGACGATTTGTTCGAGACGCTGGAGCAATTGCAGTCCGAGGGCAAGATTCGCTACTACGGATCGGCCCTGGGCCCGGACATCGGCTGGTTCGAGGAGGGCGAAGCGTCGATGCGGGAGCGGCACGTAGGCAGCGTGCAGATCATCTACAGCATCCTGGAGCAGGAGCCTGCCAGGGACTTTTTTCCGATCTCAGCAGAGGAAGACGTAGGCCTGATTTCCCGGGTGCCCCATGCGTCGGAGGTGCTCACCGGCCGGTTTACTAAGCCGCCCGAGTTCGACCCCAGCGATCACCGCGCCAGCCGCAAGGCGGAGTGGATGGAGCAGGCGCTGGCCAGAGCGGACAAGGTGAAGTTCCTGGCGGGGGACGACGCGGGCAGGACGATGAGCCAGGCCGCCATCAAATTCTGCCTGGCCCAGCCGTCCATTGTGTCGGTGCTGCCGAACTTCACCAACCTGGACGAGCTGAAGGAATACACCGACGCCAGCGAAGCTCCGGACCTGACCCAGGACGAGCAGATCCGGCTGGACGACCTGTGGCTAAACGCCTTCGACCTAGAGGACCCGGCACCGCAGTTCAGGGAGATATAATCTCGGCATTGCCCCGCGGGGTGCTTACGGCGGCCGGGGGCGGAGCCAACCAATCAGACCAATCGAGGAGTATGATTCTGCAACGGTGAGGAGGTGGAGAGGCATCAGGGCGGCGGTTTACCGTTGTCGTCCACGGAGCAAGGGAGGTTCCAGTAGGTGACGAGCCAAGTTTCCCGGGCGAAAAAGCTAGTCTACCGGTTCGACGAAGGCGATGCGTCTATGGTCGAAATCCTGGGAGGCAAGGGCAGCAACCTGTGCGAGATGGTCCGCCTGGGGCTGCCGATACCCCCAGGATTCGTCATTTCCACAGAGGCCAGCCGGGAGTATTTCAGCCTGGACCACCAGTGCCCGGAGGGATTGGAAGAGAGCGTCCGGGAGAACATGCGGGCGCTGGAACAGAAAATCGGCCGCAAGTTCGGCTCAGCAGAGCGTCCATTGCTGCTGTCAGTACGGTCAGGAGCCAAGGTATCAATGCCTGGGATGATGGACACAATCCTCAACCTGGGACTGAACGATGAAATAGTCGTGGGCCTGGCGGAGATGATGGGCGACCCCCGTCCCGCCTACGACGCTTACCGGCGGTTCTTGCAGATTTACTCAGAAGTGGTGCTGGGAGCCGAGGCCGGGGTTTTCGAGGAGGTCTTGACCGCCCATAAAGAACGGGCGGCGGTGACCCAGGACCATGAACTTAGCACGCAGCAGTTGAAGGCGGTAGTACAGGACTTTAGGGACGCCACTTTAAGCGCTACGGGAGCGCAGGTCCCTGCAGACCCGTGGGAGCAGCTCACGGCCGCGATAGAGGCAGTGTTCAAGAGTTGGAACACGCCCAGGGCCGTGTTCTACCGCAACCACGAGGGCATCGACCACGACATGGGAACTGCGGTTACGGTCATGACCATGGTCTTCGGGAACCTGGGGCCCACCAGCGGCACCGGGGTGTTGTTCACCAGGAATCCGGTAGACGGTCGGCGGCAGGTATACGGCGAGTTCCTGTCCAACGCCCAGGGCGAGGACGTAGTGGCCGGGGTGAGGACTCCACAACCCATAACCGAACTGGCGGCGGTGTTGCCTGAAGCTTCGGCGCGGTTGATGGACCTGGCTGCGGGCCTGGAATCCCATTACCGGGACATGCAGGACGTGGAGTTCACCATAGAGGACGGACGTCTGTTTATTTTGCAGACTCGCAGCGCCAAACGCACCGCAGGGGCCGCGGTGAAGGCCGCGGTGGACATGGTCAAGGAAGGGGCTATCAGCCGCGAAGAGGCCCTGTTGCGGGTGGACCCAGAGGACGTGGGCCAGTTGTTGGTCCCGGTGTTCAAAACGAACATCGAGTCTGAAAGCGTGCAAGCTTCGTTGATGGCCCAGGGGTCCGGAGCTTCGCCCGGAGCGGCCACCGGGAAGGCGTACCTGGACGCCGACAGAGCCGCGGCCGCCGCGGGACAGGGAATGGACGTAATACTGGTGCGCCCGGAGACCAAGCCGGAGGACATTCACGGCATTGCGGCGTCCGCAGGGGTGGTTACCAGCCGCGGCGGCGTGACCAGCCACGCGGCGGTGGTGACCCGGGGCCTGGGGAAGCCGTGCATAGTGGGCTGCGAGGGACTGCAGGTGAACCTGGAACGGCTGACGTTGACCGCAGATGGAATGACGGTCCACGAGGGAGAGGACATCAGCATCGACGGGGCAAGCGGCAAGGTGTTCTTCGGAGCGTTGGAGACGGCCAAGCCCAACCTGGAGAACCTGGTGGAAGCCAATGAGTTGCTAAGTTGGGCGGACGGGGTCCGGCGGCTTGGAGTGTGGGCCAACGCCGATACGCCAAAGGACGCCGCCCAAGCCATTGCCCTGGGGGCCGAGGGAATCGGCCTGTGCCGCACCGAGCACATGTTCCTGGGCCAGCAGCGGCTGCCAGCGGTACGCAGGGTGTTGTTGAACGCCGAGGCGGCGGAGCAGTGGAGGCGGGAACACCCGGGGTCTGCATCCAACCCTCTAGACGCGCCGGGACTGCCGGAGCAGGTCAAAGAGTTCTACACCGCGCTGGCCGAGGTGCTACAGCTCCAGACAGACGACTTTACCGAGATTCTGAGGGTAATGGGGCGGCGTCCGGTGATCATCAGGCTGCTGGACGCGCCGTTGCACGAGTTCCTGCCGCCGTACGAGGACCTATTGGTGGAATTGGCGGAGCTCAGGGCCAACGGGTCTTCGCCATCGGAATTGAAGGACAAAGAAAAGTTCTCCCAATTGGTGAACTCCCTAAGGGAAGCCAACCCCATGCTGGGGCACCGGGGATGCCGGTTGGGTCTCAGCTTCCCGGCAATTTACCAGATGCAGGTAGAGGCCATAATCACGGCCAGCGTTAAGCTTAAGCAGGACGGCGTGGACGTGCGGCCGGAGATTATGATTCCGCTGACCGTGGACGCGGAGGAAATGCGGAGGCTGAGGGAGGACCTGACCGCCGTCGCCACCCGGGTGCAACAACGCCTGGGCGTCAACGTCGACTACAAGTTCGGCACGATGATCGAGACTCCCCGGGGAGCGCTGACCGCAGGAAGGATCGCCGAGGTCTCCGACTTTTTCAGCTTTGGAACGAACGACCTGACGCAAATGACCTACGGATTCAGCCGGGACGACGCAGAGTCCAAGTTCCTCAGGTTCTACGTTAGTGAAGAGGTGTTGGCGGCAGACCCCTTTGTGACCATCGACGCCGACGGGGTTGGATCGCTGGTAACGATGGGGGTCAAGGCTGGCCGGGAGACCAGGCCGGACCTGGAAATCGGCATCTGCGGAGAGCATGGAGGAGACCCGGACAGCGTGGCGTTCTGTCACCGGACGGGGCTGGACTACGTAAGCTGCTCACCCTTCCGGGTGCCTGTGGCCCGGTTGGCCGCCGCCCACGCAGCGCTGCACCAGGGCAACTGAACTGCGCTATCCCTAAGGGCTTACGTCGCTAGGTGACGGCGACCGGGCCATCCGGTTCGCTGTACAACAAACGGGAGTTGGTGAAGGCCGTCAGGGTTTCCAACGAGGTGTGGCGGCAGCGATACCCTGTGACCCGGCGCAGGTTGCTGGTGTCCAACAGTATCGGATAGCGCACCAGGTCCAACCCGGCAGGAGTGGACTCCCGTTGGATTCCCAGGTTCCAGGCCAAGCGGACCAACGGATAGGCGAGGAAGGCGGGCAGGTTGAGGAGTCGGCTCCCGATTATTCTGGCAAGCTCCCGGTAGAACACCACCCCTTCACCGGCTACGTTGAACGAGCCTGGTATCTCGCGGGCTATGACAATGGACAAGACCCTGGCAAGGTCGTCTTCGTATAGGAACTGCAGCGGAGGGTTGCAGGCGCCAACCGACAGCAACATCGGCCGGAACATTCCCCTGGCAACCGAGATATGGGTGTTGGGCCCCAATACGGAGCACGGGCGGAGGATGGTTACGGCGATGTTCGGATGTTGCTCGGCGAATTCCCTGATCAACTCCTCAGACAGGAGTTTATCGTAGCCGTACGGAAAGTCGGGGGAGGCGCGCAGAGGGGCGTCGTCGGGCAAGGGGACGGGGTTGTCGGCGTAGGCTCCATAGGCCGTGTGGGAACTCAGGAAGATGAAGTGGCGGACCCGGGCCCTGCCGCAGGAATCCAGGACGGCCTTGAGGGCATCCTGGTTACTTTGCCTGATGGCTGCGACCTCGACTTGGTCGCGGCCCCGACGTGCGTCGAAAGCCAGGTGGACTACCGTGGTGACGCGGTGGGCTTGCAGGACATCGTCGATCGGACCGGCCAGATCACGGCGGTAGGCAGACACGTTGTGCACCGGAAAAGCCAGCGGCATAACGTCCAAGGCAACAATCTCCCGCTGGTCGCCATTCTCCTCCAGTTCAAGAAGCAACCGACGGCCGACTGCGCCCGCTGCGCCGGTGACGGCTATCACCTTGTCAGCTTGCTGCATGGCTAACAGCGGCCTCGATATTCAGTGCTGCGGGACTCCGATTGGCGGCCGCAGGCTTGCGATGCTGGATTCAAAATCACTTTTCCTGGCGCCGCCGGACGTTTATTTCCACTGCAAGCGCTTGACGGCGGAGCCGGTAGCTGCCGGGTAAATTGTAATGTAGGCACTCGGCCAGCCGTCAATGGGCAGACGCCGGCTCTAGTCAGTCTGACAGTTGGCTTGTAACTTGGAGCGAGCAAGACCAAACGCGCGGCGGACGCAGTGGACAGAAGCTAACCGCGGGGTAAGGGCACGAACGGCAAGACGGCTGACAGCCAGGTCTGTGCGGTGACCCTCAGCTTTCGGCTGGTGCTGAGGGAGATCCGGTGGTGCAAGACATCGTAGTTGGCGTCCTCGATGTCCTGCAAGATGTTGCGGTATAGTTGGCCCAACACCGCCGGGCAGGCCCGGGACCGCGGGGAAAGATAGGGCAGCAACCCGAAGCCGCTCTGGAAGTATTCCTTGGCGCGCTGCGCCTGGAACTGCATGAGTTGGATAAACGCCTCGTTGACCACGCCGGAGCGGAGGTCTGTTTCGGAATAGCCAAACCTGGCTAGTTCGTCCTGGGGGAGGTAGACGCGGTCGAATTCCAGGTCTTCCTGCACGTCCCGGAGAATGTTCGTCAACTGCATGGCCAAGCCAAGGTCCACGGCCAGGGGCTTGGCGGCCTGATCCTGATAGCCGAAAATCTGTATCGAAATGAGGCCAACCACGGAGGCAACCTGGTAGCAGTAGCTCCGCAACTCTTCGAAGTCGGAATAGCGGTTCTTGACCAGGTCTTTCTCGACGCCGGCTATAACCTCTGCGAAATAGTCCCGGGGGATGTCATATCGTTGGGCGACGTCGGACAAGGCGAGAAACACCGGCGCGGAGGACCGGCCGGCGTAGGCGTCGTCAAGCTCGGCGCGCAGTTCTTGCAGGGCTGAGAGCTTATCGTCGGGGGAAGCGACCCTGTCTACCGAGTCGTCACAGTGGCGGCAGAAAGCATAGGCCACGTAAATGGCCCCGCGGCGCGTTGCGGGAAGAGTCAGAAAGGCGTAGTAGAAGTTCTTGGCTTCCCGCCGGGTAACCGAGCGGCATTCCTCATAGGCCGCCTCCAACGCAGTCACTGCATTGCTCCACGGTGCGGTGTACAAATGCCAGAGGAGTGACTATACCTGCTTGTCAACGGCCTTGGGAAGAGACGGGGACTTGTCGTTGGTCCCAGCGCCGTTCTGCAGCGCATGGCCGTTGAGCGACGGCGCCGAGCCGTTTAGGTGATTGCCGAGGGACTTATCTCCAGCCCGTTTGGTCAGGTTGGAATACCTGCCCAGGGCCATCAGCGGCCAGTAGTAGCGATACAACCGGTAGTTGATCATAAAGGCCACGGGCAGGTCCAACCCCTGGTAGCCCCTTTCCCCCGGTTTGGGCAACTGCCGCAGGCGTTCGCCGATGCCGTAGCCGGGAAAGCCGGTCCCGGTGAAATAGGGCTCGTCCCAACCCCCGTCGTCCTTCTGGTGTTCAATCAAATAGCTAACGCCCCGCATGACCGACTCGCTGTCTGCCTGGTCTGCGGCCATCAACGCCAGGAGGGCCCAGGCGGTCTGGGAGGCGGTGCTGGGGCCTACGCCGCGGAGTTCCGGGGCGACGTAGGAGCCGCAGGTTTCCCCCCAACCGCCGTCGGGGTTCTGGTGGGACACCAGCCATTCAACGGCGCGGCGCACGTAGGTTTGGTCCATGTCTTCGCCCACCGCGGCCAGAGCCGGAAGGGCCGCACCGGTTCCATATACGTAGTTGACGCCCCACCTACCAAACCAGGACCCGTCCTCTTCCTGCTCCTGCCGGACATATTCGTAAGCGCGGCTCACGGCCTGATGGTCCCTGGTATAGCCCAGCTTGCCGTACATCTCCAGGATGTGGGCCGTGACGTCGACGCTGGGCGGGTCAAGGGTTTCACCGAAATCAGAGAAAGGGAGCTTGGTCAGGTACTTGGAGTTGTTGTCCTTGTCAAAAGAGCCCCAGCCGCCGTTGCTTGATTGGAGGGCCTCGAGCCAGGCAACGCCCCGTTCGATGGCCGGTTGACGGCGGGTCTCGTCTCCAGACTGGAGGCGGGCCCCAGCCAGGGCCATGATTACTTCGGCGGAGTCATCGATGTCGGGGTACTGGTTGTTATGAAACTCAAACGCCCAGCCGCCGGGTTGGGTGTCCTTGACCTGAACTTGCCAGTCCCCGCTGGCCAGAATCTGCTGATCCAGCAGCCACGTGGTGGACTGCTGAATCATGGGATCGTCTTCGGCGACGCCGGAATCCAGCAGCGCTAACTGTGCCAGGCAGGTGTCCCATACGGGAGACATACAGGCTTGAACGGTGCAGGTGTCTTCGTCTTCGATGACGAACCCCTCGAAGCCGGCATAGCCCTTTTCCACGGCTGCATCGTTTTCGGCACCGCCCAGATAGTGGAGGGCGATGAGGGAGTATACCCACGGAGGCTGGATGCCCCCCCAGCACCCGTCGGCCTCCTGGTGGTCCAATATCCACTGAACGACCTTGTGCTCGGCGCGTTGCCGGAACGGGTGAAGGGGCAACCGCTTGTACAGGCCGACGATCCGGTCCACGTAATATAAAAGGCGGCCCCATCCCCAACCGCCGTCCGGCTTGGGCAGCGAGTAGTCGGCCTGGTTGCGGCCGCCGGGATAGAGTTCGTCAATATTGGCCGACTTCGGCACCCGGCAGGTAGGATGGTGGGTAAGGATAATCAGCATCGGGGCCACGGTGGCCCTGGCCCAACTGGCGAACCGGTACAGGTTGAAGGGCGCCCACGAGGGCAGAAAAATCAACTCCGGAGGCATATTGGGCGTGCCCTGCCAGTCCCACTGGCCAAAGAGGGCCAACCAGATTTTGGTGAAGACCCGGACCTGGGGAACGCCCCCACGAGAAAGGATGAACTGCCGGGCTTTGCGCAACGGTTCGGAGTCGGCGGAATAGCCGGCCAGCTTCAGGGCGAAATAGCTTTCAACAGACGTGCTGACGTCGCCCGGCGAGTCGAAATACTGGCCCCACGAACCGTCTTCCCGCTGCTTGCTCAGGATATAGTTGGCCAGTTTGCGCCAGCGTTCCGGGTCCACCCTGCCCAGGAAATGGGACAGCATCATGTACTCGGCTTCCATGGTGGTATTGGACTCCAGCTGCCCGCACCAGTAACCCTCGGGATGCTGGGTGCGCCGGAAATAGTCCTGGCTGAGGCGAACGGCGCGGGCCAACGCGTCCTCTCCATACCGGACGTACGTAGCGTTCTGCATAGTCATTTTCTGCTGGCCAACCACCACCGCGTGCTCCTCTAACCTGCCGGGGTCCCGGGTTGTACCTGGGCTGTATTGCGGGTGTAACCGTGGGAATGGAACCAATCGACAGCCTTCTGCAGGGCTGCCTCGACCGGGCTCTGGGGGAAGTCCAGTTCGGCTACGGCCTTGCCGCAATCGACGTACATGGGAGTGCGGGACACCTTGACGCCTTCCAAGGGGATTCGAGGCTCCCGGCGCATCAGGCCACCCTCGATGAACTGGTCCAGATATCCCGCTCCTATGGTTAGCCAATAGGGCAGGCGCCACCGGGGCGCAGGCATACCGGTGGCCTGCTGCAACATGCCGAAGATTTCTTTCAGGGTGACGTTGCGGTTTCCAAGCAGGTAACGCTGTCCCGGCCGGCCGCGCTCCATGGCTGCCACGTGCCCCAAGGCCACGTCCTCGACGTCGACCAGGTTCATGCCGGTGTCCAGGTAGGCCGGGATGCGGCCCAGCAGGAAGTCCAGCACGATTCTGCCGGTAGGCGTCGGCTTAACGTCCCAGGGGCCGATGGGGGCCGTGGGATTGACCACCACGACGGGCAGGCCTTCCGACGCCCCGTTGAGGGCGACGGTTTCGGCCTGGTATTTGGACTTCTTGTAGTGTCCCTCCAGGTGTCCGGGATCTAGGGGCGTGTCCTCGTCGGCCAGATGACCGTTGGACAGGCCCACTGTGGACACGGTGCTGGTATAGACCACACGGGATACGCCGGCCTGAGAGGCGGAAGCCAGCACGTTGGCGGTGCCATCGACGTTGGTCCGGTATACCTGCCGGGGGTCGCGAGACCAGAAGGTGTAGGATGCGGCGCAGTGGAAGACGGCCTCGCATCCCTGGATGGCGGAATCAACCGACTCCCGTTCTTGGATATCACCCATCACCGGCTCGACGCCGGTGTCTTCGATGGCCATGAGGTTGCTGCCGGGTCGTACGAGAGCCTTAACTTGGTAGCCTTGACGCCACAAAAGCCGGGCCAGGTTTCCCCCGACAAACCCGGTCGCTCCGGTAACCAGGACCTTCATGCCGCGGCGCTCCGGCGCTCGGCCGAATTGGCCCCGACGGAGACTGGGACGTCTCGCGAAGCCTGGGCAAGGAAGTTAACGGCAAAATCAGTCAATGCCCTTTGGGCGATGCCAAACCGCAGCCACAGGCCAAATAGGCTAGGCAGCCGCCAAGGCACGGCAACTGCGCCCGCCATGGCTGAACGCGGGGATGCGGCCATGCGGCACAGGTAATCGGGCAAAGACTGTTGGGCCGTGTCCAACACCGCCCTGACTGAGATGAAGGGCACTCCTGCGTCCTGGGCGGCCTGGGCAGTCCAGTAGTCTTCCATGTTGACTATCGCGACGGGATGGCGGCGGTGAATATCCTGCTTGGCATCGGCGGTTGTCACCAAGCCTCTGACGGTCAGGGAGTCGGCGTATACGACAGGCCGGTCTGATTCATCGGCTGCGGCCAAAGCCCACTGCCACAACCCCGGATCGGGCTCCAGGCAGTCCGGTTGGGCATCAAAGTCTTGCCGGTAGTAGCGGGAGGAGAGCACCAAGTCTCCAGTTTTCAGGCCGGGTTGTACGGCGCCCGCTACGCCGAGCATCAACAACCCCGACGGGGCTATGTCGGTGTCGTCCCGGTTCTGCAGCAGGGAGGTAAGGGCCGGGCCGGCGCTTGGCCCCACGCCCAGAACGTGCATCTCCAAGCCCGGAGCGCCCGAGACTATGGGGCGACCGCCTTTGATGGCCCAAGATTTAGGCTCGCGCGTCCGGCTGCGGAGTCCGGCTAGTTCACGTTCCATGCTGGCAATGACGGTCAGCACGTCGCCTCCGGCCGCCTATCCAACCGAAATCCCGCCACTCTTGGCGGCACCAGACTTTATCATGGTGGCCCAGTCTTTGGGGGCGGAGACGGCCTGGAAGATGGTGGCGGACTCGAAGCCGCAGTGCATCATGCAATTGGCGCAGCGGCGGTCCTTGCCCACGCCGTAGCGTTCCCACAGTTTCCCGTCATAAAGCTCGTTGACGTCTTGGACGTGCTCGTCGGCAAGGGGGTAGCAGGGCTTGCGCCATCCCATGATGGTGTAGGTGGGATTGGACCAGGCGGTGCACTGGTACTCCCGCTTGCCCTGGAGGAAGTTGAGGTACAGGGGGTTGTTGTAGAACCGCATGCCGCCGGTCTTGACTGGGTCGAGGAGCTTCTTGAATATGTTGTGCGATTCCTGCCGGCTGAGGAAAAGCTCCTGGTCTGGAGCGTCTTCAAATTCGTAGCCCGGCGAGATCATGGAGCCCTCGACGCCAATGTCGCCAACCAGGCGGAACATGTCCCACAGGTCTTCCACGTCGCTGTTGCGGAAGACGGTGGTGTTGGTGCAGACGCGGTATCCGTTGTCCAGGGCCAGTTGAATGCCGTTGATGGCTTTCTTGAAAACGCCGGCCCGGGCCACTGACTCGTCGTGCTTCTCCTCCATACCGTCGACGTGCACTACCCAGCACAGGTACTTGGATGGCGGCACCTTGGCCATGACCCGTTCGAGGAGGAGACCGTTGGTGCAACAGTAGACGAAGTATTTTTCGGCGACGAGAGCGTTGATGATTTCATCTATCTTGGGATGAATCGTCGGCTCGCCCCCGGCAACGGACACGATGGGAGCGCCGGATGCCTTGACGGCGTTTATAGCTTCATCCACCGGCATCATCTTGTCGATGACCGGCTTGTATTCCCGGATTCTGCCGCAGCCGACGCAAGCCAGGTTGCACATTTCCAAGGGTTCCAACATGGTGACAAGGGGATAGCGTTTGCGCCCTCCTAGGCGGTTATTCAACACGTACCACGCCAATCTAATCGTCAGTTCCAACGGCCGCGTCGCTCGTTTCATCTAGTCCACCCCAAAATCGAAATTGCTTGAAAGCCCAAAATCCAGTTCCCCATGCCTGGCGTCAGGACTCCCTCCGCGCCAGGTAGTCCACCAGTTCTTCGGCCTCGTCCTGCGCCCATGAAGGAAGGGACACCTGGTCCAAGGCGCTCAAGGCGTCGGCGGCATTGTCGTCGATAATCCGTTGGGACTGCTCCCGCGCGCCTGCCTCATCCAAAATCGACATGACTTTTGTCACGTCGTCCTCGTCCAGGTCGGGCCTGTTGTAGATTTCCGAGAGGTCGCTTCTGGACCCGGGGCTGGCGTGGTTCAGGGCAAAGACAATGGGGAATGACTTCTTGCGTCGCCGTATGTCGTTGCCGGTGGCTTTGCCGGTGGCGGACTCGTCGCCCCAGATGCCCAGGAAGTCATCCCTTACCTGGAAGGCGCGCCCCAGGCAATCGCCGAATCGAGAGAACGCCTGGAAGGCGGCTGGGTCCCTTGTAGCGGCCAGGGCGCCAATTTCCAGGCCGCTGCGGATCAAGGCCCCGGTCTTGCGGCCAATCATGTCCAGGTATTCCTCGGTGGTGATTACCGTCCTGGACTCGAAAGACAGATCAAGGCATTGGCCTTCGATCATCTCCAGGTAGTTATCGGTCAACAGTTGGGACACCCTGACCGGAATTTCCGCGGATGGGTCCCGATAGTCCGAACTGAGAAGGGCCAGGTCACCGGCGCACTGCATGGCGTTGCCGGCCACCAATGCCTTGGACACGCCCCAGACGCGCCAGGCGGTGGGTTGATGCCTCCGTTCGTGGTCCTCGTCCTGGATGTCGTCGTGAATCAGTGAAAAGTTGTGAATAAGCTCCAAGGCGGCGGCCGCTGCCATCGCCCTGGTAAAGTCCTGGGACAGGGCCTCACAGGCGAACAGGCAAAGGGTCGGCCTCAGCGCCTTGCCCTGGGAGATTGGGGACCCGGCCCGGTTGCCCCACCGGTCGACCCAGCCCATGTGGTATCTGAGCAATATGTAGACGCCGACGCTGTCCGAACCCAACGCCGAACGGGAAAGCTCGTTTTCCACCCGAGTCTTGTATCGGGCGAACATCGCCGGAGGTTCCGGTCCTGATTGAGCCTTGGCGACGGGTTGCTGAGACATATCCCGTTCTATGGCCTCATCGTCAGGGGTGATACATGTTCGGACGCAGCGGGCTGCGCTGCGTCCAGGTTGATACATCGTAAGCCGATGCTGTGCATCCTAGCAAAGGGCAAACAACGGTGTCAAGCACGGCCCAAGCCTCGTGGCCTTAGCTTGCCACAGAGAAGCTGCAGGCGTTGTTGACAGGCAAAAGCCGTTATAATATCGTTAGCTCATCCGGTTGGTTGCTGCCGACGGCGGTCGTTGGCTTCGACCAAGCACACCCCGTCCCAATGTGGGACAAGAGCCAGACTCCGGCAATGGTCCCTCAGGCGAGCGCGGAGCCGCGCACCCCTGAGGCACACCAGGGGAGGAGCACATGGCTGACCACGATATTTCCCTGATGGCCCACCTGCTGCGGCGGGCCGGATTCAGCGCCGACCGGAACGAGCTTGAAGCCAAGGCAGCCCAGGGCTACGACGCCACCCTGGACCAGTTGCTCGACCCCCTGAGCCAGCCGGACATCGACGAATACCTGCTATACCGGCTGCACCCCGGCTTCTACTTGCCCAATGCAATTGAGTCCAGTGTGCACGACTGGGTCTACCGGATGATCAACAGCCCCCGCCAGCTCCAAGAGAAAATGTCCCTCTTCTGGCACACCATCTTCTGCGCAGGCCATAGCAAGATAGACCACGGGCTGGAAATGGCGGTCATGGTCGCCATGTTCCGGGAGCACGGTATGGGGAACTTCAGAGACCTGCTCTACCGTTTGTCCGTCAACCCCGGCATGCTCTACTACCTGGACAACACCGAGAGCCACAAGGTAGCCGTTAACGAGAACTACGGCCGGGAGCTCTTGGAGTTGTTCTCCATGGGCGTGGGCATGGACGAGGAGATGAACTATACGGAGGACGACGTAAAGGCCTGCGCCAGGGCCTTCACCGGCTGGAACGTCGCTCCGGCGTATCCTCCCTTCCCCTACGGCCGAAGCCGGTGGGAGTTCCGTTTCGACCCGGCGGACCACGACGACGACGAGAAGACCTTCCTGGGGGAGACAGGTAACTGGAACGGGGACGACATCCTGGACATCATCTGCCGGCAGCCGGCCACCGCCCGGTTCATCGCCAGGCACATGTGCAACTTCTTCGTGGCCGACGAGCCTCCGGTGCCATCCTGGCGGTTGACCCCGCCGCTGTACCCCGAGCTGGTTGAGACTTTGGAGAGGACCTATTTCGACTCAGGCTACGACATCACCGCAATGCTGCGGGCGCTGTTCACTTCTGAAGCCTTTAAGTCCGAGTCGGTGCGCTACTCAAAGGTAAAGAGCCCTGCCGAAATGGTTGTGGGCGCGCTGCGGCTGGCGGGGGAGCACCGGGAAATCAAGCCAGGCCTGTTTGACATTTCGCTGGAGCCCAAGTACATGGGCATGGACCTGATGAACCCGCCGACGGTGGAGGGCTGGCATACCGGTCGTGAATGGATAGACAGCGGAACTCTCGTGGAGCGCATCAACTTCGCTTCCGACCTGCTGGGCAACACCGAGCTACCGGGCGTTCGGGCACTAGTCGACCGCCTGAAGGCCCTGGGGCCGTCGCTGTCGCCTGAGGCCCTCGTAGACGAGTGTCTAAACGTAGTCGGCCCGCTGCCCGTCCACCAAGAGACCCGCCAGGAACTGCTGGCCCACGCCCAACGGGGCGGCGAAGTAGGCCACGGCGCCGACGGGCAGGATGCCGAGTTCACCCGCCGGGCCGGCGAAATGTTCCAGATGATAGCCTCCACCGCCGAATACCAGTTTGGTTAGCCGGCGGAGATAGACCTCAAGGGAGGAAACACATGGTCTCAACCAAGAAAGACCCGGTCCTGGCGGTACTCTCCCTGTCGGGGGGCAATGACGGGCTGAACACCGTCATTCCCCGCACCGACGGGCTGTACTGGGACTCCAGGCCCACCCTGGCCATAGCCGAGGAGCAGGTGCTGCCCATTACCGACGAGTTGGGGTTCCATCCGGAGATGGGACCGATAAAGAAGGTCTGGGACGAGGGCAAGCTGGCCATCTTCCTGGGCGTGGGCTATCCCAACGCCAGCTACTCCCACTTCCGGTCAATGGACATCTGGCACACCTGCGAGCCCGACACCCAGGGCACGGAGGGCTGGCTGGGCCGGGCCATCAAGGACCTGGACCCGCAGGGGGAGAACGTGCTGACTGGGGTCAACTTCGGCCGGGGCCTGCCGCGGGCCCTGGCCAAGGACGGCGTTCCGGTGGCCTCGGTGGGTGATCTGGAGACTTACGGACTGCTCACGAAGATAGAGGGGCAAGAGCAACGGGCACAGGCGCTGGACGTTTTCGGCCGCATGTATTCCCCCGCCATCGGCAGGGGCCCGGTCATCGACTACATTCGCAGCACCGGCTCCGATGCCCTGAAGGGTGCGGACATTCTTTCCACGGCCCCCGGCAAATACAAATCAAGCCTGGAATACCCCAAGAGCGCGGTGGGCCAGTATATGAAGAACATCGCCCAGACCCACCTGGCCGGGTTCGGCTCCCGGGTGTTGTTCACCACCTCCCCGTACAACGGCTTCGACACCCACGCCAACGAGGCGGTGACGCACTCCGGGCTGTGGCGGGACGTGTCCGCCACCGTAGACACGTTTATGACCGATCTACGGGAGCACGACGAAAGCGACAACGTGCTGCTGTTCATGTTCACCGAGTTCGGCCGCAGGATCATGGACAACGGGTCCGGCACCGACCACGGAGCAGCGGGCATTGCCTTTGCGCTTGGAGAGAGTGTACAGGGCGGCGTCTACGGCCAGTACCCGTCCCTGGAGCCAGCCGAGCAGGAAGAGGGCGGCAACCTGAAGTTCAACCTGGACTTCCGGTGCGTGTACTCCGGCATTCTCGAGGACTGGCTGGGCCTGGACCCCGAACCCATCGTGGGCGGCAACTTCGAGCGGGTCAGGTTTCTCTAAACAGCTAAACATCTAAATCTCAGGGTGGGGAGCAACCGGAATGAGCACCCACTTTTTCGGCCTTAACCAGCGGGCCTACGAATACAGCCACTCGGTAGGACGCCAGGAATTTTCCGGCACCGGCTTCCGCATGCCGGTGGACATGGCCATCGGCGACGGGGACCTGGCCTACGTGCTCAACCGGGCGTACGAGTCGCGGACAGACGGCATCCACGTCACCATGATGACTTTGGACGAGGAGTACGTATCCGAGTTCGGGTCACACGGCGAGGGGGACGGGCAGTTTGTGTGGCCGGCGGCCATTGCCTTGGACCCGGAAGGCAACGTCTACGTGGCCGACGAGTGGCTGAACAGGATAAGCATTTTCGATAAGGACGGCCGGTTTCTCAGCCACTGGGGTACGGCGGGCGGCGGCGACGGAGAGCTTGACCGCCCGGCGGGAATGGCCATCAGGAACGACGGGACCCTGTTCCTGACCGACAGCCGCAATCACCGGGTGCAGGTCTTTTCGTTGGACGGCAAATTTATTGCCAAGTTCGGCAGCTTTGGCGACGGCGAGGGTCAACTGCACCTGCCGTGGGGAATTGGACTGGACACGGACGAACAGGTGTTCGTGGCCGACTGGCAGAACGATCGGGTACAGCAGTTCACCGCGGACGGCGAGTGGCAGGCCTCGTTTGGCCAGTCCGGCGACGGCGTCGGGCAGTTCAGACGGCCCGCGTCGGTGTGCGTGGATGACGACGGGGACATATACGTGGCCGACTGGGGCAACAACCGGGTGCAGGTGCTAACTTCCGACGGCCGTTTCGTCACCGCCATGTACGGCGATCACGAGTTGTCGCAGTTGGGCAAGGAGAAGCTGCTGTCCAACCCTGACATGATCCGGCAGAGGGCGCTGGCCATGGCCCACAACCCGTATTTCGACCGGCGGCTCGCCCACCCCAGTGCAGTAAAAGTAGACCAACGGGGGCGGATTTGCGTGCTGGACACCAAGAACGCGCGAATCCAGGTTTACACCAAGACCAAGGAACCGACGCTGGTCTAGCAGTCAGGGCGGCCGCCATAGCCGCCTCTATTGCGCGAAGAAGACCGCCGAGGTTGGCGTAATGCCGGCTCCGGCGGTTTGTTATGTCAATCGAGGCTGAAGAGCGGTCTGCGGCGGAAGCCCGCGAGTGAGGTTATTCTTTGGCTTCGGCGGGGCTGTTCTCAGCCGACTGTTCTTCGCTCCCCGGCGGGCCTTTGGGCATGCCGTTGTCGATCCAGGCGGCTATCTCGTCTATCTCTGATTGGGGCAGGAACGGTCCCCGCATGGGCATACGGCCCCAGTTGCGAACGGCCCGCGCCAGGCTTCGGACAAACTGGGTCTCCCGGCCCGGAATACCCGGCTCGATAGCCGGCACACCGGACAGCACGTCGTTGGCCAGCTGCTCCGGCGAGTCCCAGTAGTAGCGGTGAACGCCCAGGGCGCCTTCCCTGCCCCAGCGTTCTTCCCACCGGTGCATGATTCCGTCCAGGATTTCCTTGACCCTGGGCCAATAGACTTCCTTGATTTCAGGGGTGTCTTCTTGGCTGCCTTCATTCATCTATCCAACGCTCCAGTCATCATTTGTATAGTGCCCCGCATCCCTCCGCGGGGCATCGGCTCAGCGGGGGTGCTCGCTTACCGACTCGCTTTTCAGTAGTTCCAGGGCATGATCGAGCACGGGGCGAACCACGTCCAGGCACTCCCGCACTCCCTTGGTGCTTCCCGGCAAGGCGATAATCAGGGTGTTGCCGCGGATTCCCGCCACCGACCTGCTCAACATCGCCATGGGAGTAAACTGCAGGGTGCCGGCCCGCATCGTTTCAGCCAGTCCGGGGACCTGTTTATCGAAGACATCCAGGCATGCCTCAGGGGTGACGTCGTAGGGCCCCAGGCCGGTGCCGCCCGTGGAGACTATCAAGTCCACGTCGTCCGCATCGGCCCATTCCGAGAGGCGGCCAGCTATAGTCTTGCGGTCGTCGGGGACGATTTCGTAGCGGACTACGTCGTATCCCTGGGGGCAAAGGGAGTCCTTGATGGCCTGTCCGCTGGTATCTTCGCGGTTGCCCTGGTGCCCCGAGGTGCTTACGGTCAAGACGGCGAGTCCGAACAAGGTTAACTCCGGGGACAATAATAACATACAGCAAGGACCGCGGACATCGGGAGAGACTGGCTGCGTTGACAGTGCGACGCGTGCCCAATTATAGTCACAAAGCCATGCCTCCAGACACAATCAACCCGCCCGGAGGACGCGTTTGACCGCACCCGGCTACTGCGTTTTCTGCGAAATCGTCGCCGGCAGGTCTCCCGCCAGGGTGCGCTACCTGGACAACGAGATTATCGTCATCGTCAACAAGTTGACCTGGGTGCCGCTGATGCTGCTGGTGATGCCCAAGCAACACATGGAACAGAGCGAGATGTGGAGCAGCAGCCTGATGGGCAGGCTGGGCGAGGTGGCGGTGGAAATGGGATGGTGGCTGGCCCCCAATGGCTTCAGGGTCCTGTCCAACTTCGGACGGGACGGCCTGCAGAGCCAGAGCCACGGCCACCTGCACGTCATCGGCGGAGTGCATCTGGGGGAGTACGCCTAAACGACGGCAATTACGGTGACCTGAACGCCTCCATAACCTTGAGAACCCTGCCCCCCACTCTCGGTATTCGCTATCTAACCCACGTAGCGAGTTACAGCCAGCCGCAGTGAACCGGTTTGCTTTTTCAGGTATAATTCCGGTCATGCTCAACAAGGTGGGCCGTATAGCTACTGTTGGAGCGGTGTGCGTCGCGATTGTCTCGTCAATGGCGGCCTGCGACGGCGGGTCTGGTCCGGCGGCTACCGCGACTCCCACTATCGCTCCTACCACCATCACGGTTGCTACGGCACCTCCTACAGAAGCTCCAACAACCACGCCCACTCCTACGCCTACGCCTACGCCTACGCCTACCCCTACGCCTACGCCTACCCCTGCGCCTACGCCTACCCCTGCGCCTGCGCCTACCCCTGCGCCTACCCCTGCGCCTACGCCTACCCCTACGCCTACCCCTGCGCCTACCCCTGCGCCTACGCCTACCCCTGCGCCTACGCCTACCCCTGCGCCTACCCCTGCGCCTACGCCTACCCCTGCGCCTACACCAACGTCTGCTCCCACGTCAACTGCCATTAGCGGGGTGATTCTCGGTGTAGAAGGGCAAAAAGCAAAGGAATTCGCGGTTTCGGCTTGGAGCCAAGATGCCGAGCAACACTGGGTACTAGCTTTACCCGACGGCGCTTTTGTCATAGACGTGCCAAATGGCGTCTATACCCTTCAGATATGGGTGACGGATGATGATGGCGCATATCAGTCAGCGGGGTGGTATCACGGTAAAGACGGTTTAACGGTCGACCGCAGTCAGGGGCTGGAACTGAGGGTTGACGGCAAGGCCGTAGAAGGCATAGAGGTCAAACTTGAAACGGCGCGTCAAAGGGCGGAGAAGCACCTCGGTGCCCTCCTGCCCTGGTTCACTACACCACCGGACCAACGTCATTCAATAACGAGAGACCATATCCTGAACATTCAACTTCTAGACGCCAACGCGGGGGATACCATCGTCCGTCTGCCATGGGTTGCCGACGGAATCACGGAAATCGAGTGGAGAGCGATAGCCTCGTTGGCGTGGCTTGTCGATACCGATACGGCTCTCGCGCAACGCGTGGTGGCACTTCCGTGGGCGGCAGACTACATTACCGATAATGAGAGGCTGGTGATCGCCGAATTGGCATCGCTTGCCGATACCGATACGGCGCTCGGTCAACGCATAGCAGACTTCCCTTGGTTCTCGGCCGCCCCCTCTACCCAAAATGAGGGGGAGGTGATTGGAGCTTTGGCGTATTTTGCCAACGAATACCCCGCCCTAGCCCAACGAGTCGCAGATTTCCCCTGGTTTGCAGACGACATTACCGAAGCGGAAGAGAGGGGGCTCTATTCATTGCGGGGTCTTGCAGATACTGACCTTGCCCTAGCCCAACGAGTGGCCGCTCTCCCCTGGTTCGTGGACGGTATTACTGAGGTTGAACAGGGGGTGCTCGCAGCATTGACGGCCGATCTGGAGATGGCTAGGACCTGGTTGGACGGGGTACACGACGAAGAAGCAATGGCGCTGATGGCCGTGCTGGGGTACGCCAGGACCACTAACCTTGGCGGAGGGTTGGTGTACGACGACCTACTCGACGCCCACTTCTTCCAGAAGGCGACGGTATCGCTGCCCCTGGCGGGAGAGGTCAACCTGTGGGCTTTCCAGTCCGAGCCCTTTCCTGCCGATGAAGACTTGACGGCAATTATTCAAGACGCGGTGCGAGCCACCGAGGGGTTTATGGGCGTACGCTTCCCCGCCACGGACGTGATCCTAATAGCCAGCCACCACACTGGGGGGAGCCTTCTTGAAGGGTTTTTCACGGTCAGACGCGAGCCCAAAACTATTTGGATACGGGACACTATCTATCACGAAATAGGCCACTACTACTACACATTCGGCCCCCGTTGGCTCGTTGAAGGTGGGGCAGAATTCATGTCTTTTTATACCTACGATCAGGCCGGCCTAGAGAGCCTTGAAGACCTAAAGCCCGATATCTGGAACTGGGTTGAACAGACCTGCCTCAAAGAGGGAATAAGCAACATCCATCAGTTGAACGAACGGGAGTTCCGAGACCCAGGTCCTCCCCTCCAGTGCAACTACAGTCTGGGATCGTACTTCCTGCTGGAGCTTTACGAGGCGGTGGGTGAGGATGCGTTGTCGGCGACACTGCGGGAGCTCTATCTCGAATTCCGCGACCAAGGCCACACCGCCCTTGAACCAGATGAGGAAGGGCGTTTGGTATTCGTAAACGAAGAAGAGTTCCATCGGGTCGAAGAAGTGTTTTACCAGACCTTGCTGGAGAAAACGCCTCCTGACCGGGTAGAAGCCTTCTTGGAAGTGTACCGACGGCTGCATGGCGGGCCTCACGGGGACTAGGAGGTCTCTACTCCATCACAGCTTCCCCTACGAAAGACCGGACATCAACCTGGGAATGGCCTCTACCCGACTGAGCGGGCAAACCCGGCATAGTAGCATAACGCCATACCTAGCCAGAGGTTTCAGAGAATGAGCGAGACAGTCCTTTACGACAGGCAAGACAACGTGGTGTTAATGACGCTGAACCGCCCGGAATCGTTGAATTCGATTAACCGGCAACTGCGGCGAGAGTTGAACGAGGCCATCACGGAGTTCGACCAGGACGCCGAGGCGTTTGTTGCGGTCATCACCGGGGCCGGCAGGGCCTTCTGCTCCGGCCGGGACCTGAAGGAGCGTGCGGACGACAACGCCCAGGGAATCCAGGCCAGGGCTTCGGCCAGCATGTCGCCGGACAGTCCATACCTATGGCGCCAGACCTGGAAGCCGTTGGTCGCGGCGGTAAACGGGTTCGCTCTGGCCGGAGGCTGGTCCTTAGCCCAGATGTGCGACCTGAGGATAGCTTCGGAGGACGCCAAACTGGGCATCACCGAGACCAAGTGGAGCTTGATGCCGCCCTTTGGGACGATTCTTCCAAAGATGATGCCCCTTTCGGCGGTGATGGAACTGGTGCTGACCGCGGAGCCGGTGAGCGCGCAGCGAGCTTACGAGATGGGCTTCTTGAATAAAGTCGTCCCTGCAGACCAGGTTATGCCCGAGGCCATGGCCATGGCCCGCAAGATAGCCGAGAACGCACCCTTGGCGGTGCAGTATTTCAAGGAGCTGGCCTACCGGGGCCTGAACATGTCGTCCCAGGACATTTCGGCCCTCACGTACCACATGTACGACCAACTTCTGGAGACGGAAGACGCGAAAGAAGGACCCAGGGCCTTTGCGGAGAAGCGGAAGCCCCGGTGGCAGGGCCGCTAGCTATACCTGGTATTCGGGCCGGCGCAGCAACTGCCGGGCGATAACCAGGCGAATGATCTCGTTGGTGCCCTCGCCGATGACCATAAGGGGAGCGTCCCGGTAGTAGCGCTCCACGGGAGAGTCCTTGATGTAGCCGTACCCGCCGTGGATGCGCAGGGCCTCCAACACCACTTCCTGGCAGACTTCCGTGGCGAACAGCTTGGCCATACCGGCTTCCAAGTCTATCCGCTCGCCCAGGTCTTTCTTGCCGGCGGCGTCGCGGACAAGCAGGCGGGCCGCCTGAATCTTGGTCGCCATGTCGGCCAGCTTTAGCTGTATCGCCTGATGCTGGGAGATGGGCTTGCCGAAGGTCTCCCGCTGCTGGGAGTAACGTATGGCGGCCTCGAAGGCGGCCTGGGCCACGCCCACGGCCCGGGCGCCAACGTTTATCCGCCCCGCCTCCAACCCGCTCATCACCTGGCCGAACCCGCGGCCTTCCCCATCTCCAATTAAGTTGTCCGCGGGTATGCGATAATTCTCGAAGACCACTTCGCAGGTGTCCAGGGCCCGGTATCCCAGCTTGTCCAGCTTGGGCCCCACGGTCATTCCGGGCCCGCCTTTTTCCACGACAAAGCAGCTAAGGCCCTGGTGCTTGGACTCGCTGGACCCGTTGGTGCGGGCCAGCACGCACAGAGCGTCCCCGTACAGGGCGCTGGTCACGAACATCTTGGCCCCGTTGAGCACGTACTCTTCCCCGTCTTTAACCGCGGTTGTCCGGGCATTGGCCACGTCGCTGCCGCCGCCGGGCTCGGTGAGGGCCAGCCCGCCCCGCTTGCGACCTGACGCAAGGTCGGGCAGGAAGCGCCGTTTCTGCTCCTCGGTGCCGTAATGGGTCAGGACGTAGGCCAGGATATGGTGAGTGCCTATGGTCCCGGCCAAGCTCATGAAGCCCTTGGCCAACTCTTCGAAGATCATGGCGAAAGTGGTGTAGTCGAGGCCCATGCCCTCGTATTCCTGGGGCACGACGATGCCGAACAGTCCCATTTCCTTCATCTTGTCGATGAGGTCGAAGGGTATCCGGTCCTCGCGGTCCAATTCCTGGGCCACCGGCTCCACGTCGCGGCGGACAAAGTCTCGAACAAGGTTGACTATCTGGGTGCGAGCTTCTATCGGGGTTGCTACGGTCACGGGCGGCTCCTTGGCTGATTTGTCACGGGCGATACGCCTTGGAATTATATCACGGGGACTGGGCTGGACCGGGGCGCTGCGGGGCTCCCGTGGCCTACCAAATCAACCGTCGACGAGGCCCCATAGATGGGGTTACGGTCACGCCAGGTGCAGCCGGCGAGCGGCGTCCAATACCCGAACGGTGACGGGCTCGACAGCCCGCATCCCCAAGGTGACCAGGCAAGCAACGGCGACTCCGATGAGGGCGCCTACCAGCACGTCGCTGGGATAGTGCAGGCCGTTGTATACCCTGGCCAGGCTCCACAAACCCGCCATGAACAGCAGCGGCGCGGCGGCCCGCCGGTTCTTCAACCAAATGGCCATCGCGAAGCCAAAGGCCACGGCGGAGGGATTGGCAGGAAACGAAGAGTCGGTAGGGGCGTACAGGAGGTTGGCCAGGTCGTGGTCAACAAAGGGCCGGTCACGAAAGAAGTGCTGGTTCAGGAGCAGCACCGCCAGATTGGCGAAGCCCAGGGAGATAGCAGATGCCAGGACCCCTCGCTGGTTGACTCCCCTGGCCGCTGCATCCCCGCCGTGAAACCAAAGTCCAACGCCCCAGAGGGACATGACCAGGGGGAGAAAGTAGTCGCTGACCAACAGGTAAGCAGCCCGGTCCAGGAGGTAGGACATGCCGATACCCTGGTTCATCCAGGTGACGATTTCAGCGTCTAAAGACACGCCACTGTTCCAGTTCCGCCGCGCCTAAGCTCTGGTGTCGGGCCATCGGTCTCCCGAGCGATTCGAGGCTGGTGAGGAATATTTTCGCCTGGCCCGCCGCCACGTGTGGAGCAACGCGCGCAGATAGTTGCTTCGGCTCAGGGCATCCAAGCCCGACCCTGGGGGAGAGTCAGCTTCCCCCAGCCGCCAGTTGACCAGGGAGGCAATCGCCAAGGTGGACGCCAGAGCAGCCGCCAACCCGGCGAAGAAGTAGGCGAATTGTTGGTTGCCGTTCAAGCCGCCGGCTGTATCAGGGACGTTGCGGTCGTCGGAAAGGAAGAACCAGGTGAACGATCCCACGAGCAGGACAAGCCCCAGCAGGCACGACCGAGAGCGCCGCTTGAGCAGCAGGATGCCCGCCAGGCCCCGGTATGCCCCGACGATTTGGAGCAGACCGGAGGCCGCGAGGAATACCAGGAGGAAGTAGTCCAGGATGAATGGGCCGATCACGGGGCGGGCTAACCCTGGGGCAACATTCGTTCGCCGTTCTGGTCCTGGTCCATGCCCGCCTGCCCTGGTGAAGGCGGGCGCCGGACGGTCCAACAGTGCGCCAAGCCCACCAGCACCGGGACAGCCACCGCATAGATTGCAACAGGGTAAGCGTAGTCGTAGGGCCACCAGGCCAAAAGGGCCACCGGGATAAAGAACAAGCCGATGGCCAGGACCGCTTTTCGGAAGAGCAGCAGCGCAGCCAAGGCAATGGCGGCCACGGGCAGGGCCAGTGCAGGCAGGGCGGCAAGCAGGACACCAATGGCCGCTGCGGCTCCCCGGCCTCCCTTAAAGCCCAGGTAAACAGGCCAGACGTGGCCGGCCATGACGGCCAACCCGGCCGACATCTGCAGAACGGAGGAGTCCACTAAAACACCGGCCAGCAGGATAACCCCGGCCCCTTTCAGGATGTCGACTACGCCCACCAATACGCCGGCTCTTGGGCCAATGTTGCGGAATACGTTGGCCGCGCCGGAGTTTTGGTCGCCCAGGCGGCGGATGTCCCGGCCGGCGAGCAGTCGCGCGGCAACATAAGCTGAAGGCAAAGCTCCAACCAGGTAGGACAGGAGAATCAGGCTGGCCCAGATAAGGGGGTCCCAATACACCGGGGCGACTCTCCTAAAGCAGTTTGGTCGGCTTTCTCAACCGAAGTTAAACGGCGAGGTCCAGTTTCGACATGGGCCCTTGGCCGCCGCGCCGGGCAAAGTCGCCGGCCCGATTGGCGCGTGACAGGTCAGGCGGCGACCATGCGAGGGGCGACCGCAGTGCACCAATGCAGGAACTTTGGGTTTCTGCCAAAGACAACGTCGAAGTACATTTTCTGAAGCTGGAGGCTGATGGGTCCCGGTTTACCGTCGCCTATGGGCCGGCTGTCAAGTTGGATCACGGGAGTCAGGTGGGCAGCGGTGCCGGTGAGGAAGAACTCGTCGGCCAGGTAAAGCTCACTGCGGTCCACGCTGCGTTCGACCACCTCCAGTCCCAACTCGCTCCTGGCCAAATTGATGACGGTGTCGCGGGTGATGCCCGGCAACGGGCTCTCGGACAGCGACGGCGTGACCAGGCGGCCCCCGGAGACGATGAACACGTTTTCGCCGGAGCCTTCGCTGACGCCGCCGCCCTCGTTCAAGACTATGGCCTCGTCGAAGCCCGCCAATGTTGCCTCGGTCTTGGCCAGGATGCTGTTGACGTAGTTGCCGGAGACCTTGATGCGCGACGGAATCATGAAGTCGGCGGTCCGGCGCCAGGAGGACGTACAGCAGCGGAGCACGTCGGTGCCCAGGTAGTTGCCAAATGGCACGGTGATCAGCGTAAAGTCGGCCGCAAGCTCCTGGAGCTTGAGGTTGGCTACGACCTCGGCGCTCTTGTAGACCAGGGGGCGGATGTAGATGTCTTCCCGGTGCCCGTTGCGTTCAACCAAATCGACGGTCAAGGAGCACAGGTCGTCCACGGAGTAGGGGATGTCCATCAGGAGAATGCGGCACCCGTCCAATAAGCGCTGGTAGTGCTCGCGGAGCCGGAAGATGTAGACGGTCTCTTTTTCCTGGTTCCAGTTGCCCCTGATTCCCTCGAACACGCCGGTGCCGTAGTGCATGGCGTGGGTCATCACACTTACCTGGGCCTGGCTGACGGGGACCACTTTTCCCCTGAAGAAGGCATGCAGCTCACTCTTGCCGTCGTGAGATGGTCCAGCAGTAGTCAAGCTATGCCCCCTTTCATCTGAAATTGCGGTAAATTATAATCGGACGCTCGCGATTAGCACAAGCTGCCGCGAATTCCCAAAGTGCCGCAAATGTCTATCTTGACGAATCGTATATTGTTGACTGCAGCATTATCTGCTATTGTCACTGGTCTCGTCTTGGCGGGTGTTTTCCTCCTGTTCCAAGGGGATGACAATGCGCCCATACAGGTGGTGTTGCCAACGCCCCAAGCCGAGGAAACCATTGCCGTCGATGCCGTCGCCTCTGGGGAAGTGCAGGTGCATATCAGCGGAGCCGTGGCAAACCCAGGGGTGTACGCCTTATCGGTGGAGCAACGGTTGGCCGACGCCTTGGCCGATGCGGGAGGAGCTACCGCCGATGCGGACTTGGACGCGGTGAACTTGGCGCAGTGGCTGCAGGACGGGCAACAGTACCACATCCCGAAAGCGGGGGAGATAGCCGCTGTCCGGGCTGACCCAGCCAACGGACCAGTGCTGGTTACAACGGCTGACACCGGTTGCGGCGGACTGATGGATCTGAACACCGCCTCGGAGGCGCAACTGGACACGCTGCCGCGCATAGGACCGGTCCGCGCCGGGGACATCGTCGCCTACCGGGAATTGAACGGCCCGTTTACGTCGGTGGACCAGGTTACAGAGATTTCGGGGATAGGGCCGGCAACGCTAGAGGGAATCAGGCCGCTGGTCGCGGTTTGCAACTGACCGCGACGGGGTCGGCGTAGAACAGCCATGCGGGCGGGCCTGCTTGCGGCGGCATGGCTGGCCGGAACGTACATCGGCCTGCGGGCCGATGCGCCTATCCTTGCCCTCCTCCTGCTGATTTCGGCCGCTGCGTCAAGCGCCCTTTTGTTACGCCTGCAACGATTGCCCATCGGGCCACTGGTATTGGCCTCTCTATTGCTGCTGGCCCTGGTACGGGTGGAGGCGGCCGGAGGGCCAGCCCCACCGCTGGCCATGGTGGACTCGGAGCCGGCAACGCTGCGGGGCAGGATTTCCAACGACCCGGAGGCCACCGCCCGGAACATCAAGTTCACCTTCTCCGCTGAGGCCATCGACCGCGGCGGCGGCATGGAACCGGCTGAAGGCAAGTTGGTGGCGTATGCCGAGCCTTCCCCGGAACTGGTCGCCGCCCGGACGCCTCCTTTTTTCCGCTACGGCGACGAGCTGTTGCTGGAAGGGGAGTTGCAGCGTCCCCAGCAGCTGGAAGAGTTCGACTATCCGTCCTACCTGGCCAGCCACGGGATATCCGGCATAGTTTTCGCCCGCGACGCAGCGGTGTTGGCTCCAGAGGCGAGAGCCCGAGGCGGTTGGAGGGGGTGGATATTCGACCTGCGCCGGATGCTGTCGGAAAACATCGACGAGGCATTGACCGTTCCCCACTCCGCAGTTGCCAAAGCGTTGCTGCTGGGCCAGAGGGGACAGTTACCTGACGGCTTAGTGGAGGACTTTCGGGAGACCGGCACGTCCCACGTGCTGGCGATTTCCGGACTGCACGTTGGAACCCTGATGGCCATCGCCTTGACGGCAGCCGCCGCGGCGCTGGGCCGGCGGGGAATGGTCTACCTGGTTGTGCCGCTGCTGTTGATATGGATTTACGCCCTGGTAAGCGGCCTTCCGCCGTCGGTGCTGCGGGCAGGCATCATGGGCACCGCCTACATAGCCGCCCTGGCCCTGGGGCGACCACGGAGCGTATTGCCCGCGCTGGCGCTCAGCGCTGCGGCCATGACGGCATTGGAACCAAGGGCGCTGCAACAGGTATCGTTCCAGCTAAGCTTTGCCGCCATGGCCGGCATAGCCGTGGCCCTTCCCCACCTGGGCATGTTCTCGCCCGCTATAGACCGGCGATCTGCGGCCTTGCCGGAATGGATTAGGCCATGGGCGGCCCAGTTGTCGAAAGGACTGGCCTCGGCCCTGATGGTATCCGCAGCCGCCACGCTGGCTACATGGCCCCTGGTCGCTTTCAATTTCGACCGGATACCGGTCCTGGGCATCTTTGTTACGGTCCTGGTCTTGCCCGCCCTGCCCCTGGTGCTGGCTGGGTCCATGACCGCGGCTATAGCGGGATTCCTGCACCCGGCCATGGGCCAGTTCTTCGGATGGATGGCCTGGGTACCTCTTTCGTATCTAATCGAACTGGTCTCGTGGGCTCCCGGCTACACCGTGTCAGGGACGTGGGTCGGCGATACCCTGGTGTGGGCCTGGTACCTGGTATTGGGAGGGCTGTTGCTGGCGGCGGGAAGCGGGTTCCGGTTACCCCGTCTTTGGACGCGCTTAAGCCCGGGCAAGGCAGAGCCCGCGGTGGCGGACGGCGTCCGGGCAACGGGGTCGGGCCCCGCCGCGGCCTTGGGATTCCTGGTTCCAGCGCTGGCGGCCGCGGCGGTATTCCTATGGGTGCAGCTCTTGGCCACCGGACACGACGGCAAGCTGCACGTTTACTTTTTCGACGTGGGCCAGGGCGACAGCGCCTTGATCGTGACGCCCACGGGACGGCAGGTGCTAGTGGACGGAGGCCCGGATGCCGAAAGCGCCACCCGGGCCCTGGCCGGGACTTTGCCTCGAGGAGACCGCAGCCTGGACATGGTGGTGCTGACCCGCTTGGACGCCGACCACAGCCGGGGCCTGTTGAGGGTATTGGAACACTACGACGTGGCAGCGGTAGTGGCCGGCTTGGAAGACCCCCAAAGTCCTCTTTACCCTCGGTGGCGGTCTCAATTGGAGCGGGAGGACTATGCGCCGATCTTCCTCCGGGAGGGGCACCGGATAGAACTGGAGCCGTCGGTAAGCCTGGAGGTGCTGAACCCGCCGGAAAGGCCAATCGGAGGCGCGGCCGCCGACCGGAACAATAATTCCGTGGTCTTGAGGTTGGTCTATGGCGAGGCCAGCGTCCTGCTTTCCGCCGATATCGAGGCCGAAGCCGAAGGCCGCCTGGTCCGTGACCCCTTGTCTCTGGAAAGCGCCGTACTGAAGGCGCCGCACCACGGCAGCAGGTCGTCCAGCACTGCCGCCTTTCTGGCCGCGGTCGACCCGGCAGTGGCGGTGGTGTCGGCGGGCGCGGATAACAGGTACGGGCACCCGCACCGGGAGGTAGAGGCGCGACTGGCGGAGACGGTAGACGAGGGCCTGTTGTTTCGCACAGACCGCCACGGGACAGTGGAGCTAATCAGTGACGGCGCCCACCTTTGGGTGCGGACGGAAAGATAGGCTCAGGTTCATGTATACTGGACGACGCCGTTCCCCGGGGTGGCCATGAGACCCCGACACGGCCAAAGCGACAGGAGCAACTGCCCTTGACTAGAAACGACGGCAGAGCGTGGGACCAGCCCAGGCCCACGGCCATTACTCCCGGCTATCAGAAGTTCGCCGAAGGTTCGGCGCTCATCGAGATGGGCGCAACTAAAGTGCTGTGCGCCGCGTCCCTGGAGGAGCGGGTGCCGGCCTTTCTGCGCGGCCAGGGCAAAGGTTGGGTGACTGCGGAATATTCCATGCTTCCCCGCGCCACCAACACCAGGACGCCGCGGGACCGGGATGCCGGACGTATCAGCGGGCGGTCCCAGGAAATCCAGCGGCTCATCGGGCGGGCGTTGCGGGCGGCCACGGACCTGGAAGCCCTGGGAGAGCGCACGGTGCACATCGACTGCGATGTAATCCAGGCCGACGGCGGCACGCGCACCGCAGCGATTACGGGCGCCTACGTGGCCCTGTACCAGGCGATGCGAATGCTGGTCAAGCACCGGGTCCTGCCCACGGAGCCTCTGCGAGGAGCGGTGGCCGCGGTCAGCGTCGGCGTGCTGAACGGCGAACTGTTACTGGACCTGTGCTACGAGGAGGACTTCCGGGCGCAGGTCGACTTCAACGTCGTGCTCACCGACCGGGGCGAGGTGGTGGAGGTACAGGGGGCGACAGAGGACGCCCCATTTTCCCGCCAGACCCTGACCGAAGTGGTGGTTCTGGCGGCCCGGGGGATGGAGCCGCTGTTCCGGGCCCAGCGGGAGGCCACTGCCAGGTTATAAAGGCGACGCTTGCCTTCCAGGCCTTGCGATTTGCTCTAGCCTTGAGGCCGAGTGCTTCTATACTGGTCGATGAAGAGGAACTGAGAAGCATAGCCAGCGTACTTTGGGAATCGCTCTTGGATCCAACGCCGCAGACTTGGGCTTTCCGGACTCTTTGCTGCAGGCAGTCCTGCAACATAACCGTACAGCCTTTTCAAAGCGTTGTGTATATGGGTGTCTATTGGAAATGCTTCTGGCTTTTCCAATGAGAATAAGGCAACACAGTTGGCAACTTTGTGTCCCACGCCTCTAAGTCGACGAAGTTCACTGACGGTCTGTGAGCAGGGCGTTTGGGCTAAGGCGTCAAAGTCAATCCGTCCGCTCGACACGGCCTCGCCAGCCTTTTTTACTCTAGGCCCGTAGTCAGGTAGCCCTACCAGTAACTCTTTCAACTTCCCCAGCCCCGTCCGGGCAACATCCCTAGCATCTGGAAAGGCTAGCCGTCGAGAGTCATCGAGATTGACTAGCAAAGGCGAGGCCAACCCTCTTGAAAGACGCTCGATATTGTCCTTAGTTCGGCAGATGGGCGACCGCACAGACAAGATGAAGAACACGAGGCATTCCCACGGGGATATACGCATGACCCTTAAGCCGCGGTAACGGTCAACCAATTCGGCCACTATCGGGTCACGATTGCTTAGGTCGGCGTAGATATCCTCAATTTGATCGTCAAGCCGAAAGTGCCAGCGCAGGAAAGCCTCTGCCTTCGCATCGGCCCACGGGCTAAGGAACTCTACAAAGTTTCTGCTGTCGTGAATGTCACCCTTTTGACGGATGCGTACCATGCTGTCGCCAACCACGCTCTCGTACCAGCCGTCGTTCCCGTTTGCTTGTCGCCAACGGTGTCCCTGACCGCATTCCAGAGTAATCTCTAAGTTGAACGGCTGGTCGATGACTGATTCCACGGTAGAAAGGCAACCTCAGTTTGCGCAGGTCAACTACCCAGCCTCGTGACGATGCTGATTCCCTAGTCCGAGATAGCCGCCCCGTTCCCGTCCAGCAACTTCAGGGGAAGGTCCAAACTCCTTAGCCCATCTTCCACTGCGGTCCGGTCACCCACCACCAGGACTGAGAGCCGGTCGGGTTGGACCAACTCAGCGCCAATACGGCGGACGTCCTCCAGTGACACTGCCTCGATGTTGCCTTTTACGGTGGTGAAGTAGTCACTGGGCAAATCGAACAGCGCCATCTGCAGAAGCTGGCTGACTATCTGTCCAGGTCGCTCGAAGCTGGCCGGGTAGCCCCGCAGAATACCTTCTTTGGTGTCGTCCAATTCATGCTGCTCCAGGGGCCGGTCGCCGTGAATATCGCGAAATTCCTTTAGCGTCTCGGAGGTCGATTCCAAGGTCACCGCGGTCTGTACGCTTCCGCCGGCGAGCAGCAACGACGGCCCGCTGTGCCACTGGATGCCGGAGTGGTACCCGTAGGTATAACCCTTCTCCTCCCGCAGGTTCTGATTTAAGCGGGCGGTGAACTGGCCGCCGAAGGCCGAGTTCAGCACCAGCAGGCCGAAGTAGTCGGGGTGCCGGCGGGGAATAGTCGGCTGGAGGGTGCGAATCACCGATTGGGCCGCGCCGGGGTGGTCTACCAGATAGACCTTTGCGCCCGCTGCGCCTTCGTGCGCGGTTGCCTGTCTATTGCCTCCGGTTTGGGCGTCGCCCTGCCAGTCTCCCAGGGCGGCCTGCACTCGTTCCGCCACTTCGTCGATGGACAACCCGCCGGCGGCGATGAGGGTGGCCCCGGCGGGCGAATAGGCCCGGTGATGGTGGGCGACCACGTCGTCCCTGGTCAATGCCGCTACGGCGTCCTCGGTGCCGTGAATTGGGTGCCCGAAGCCGGTGTCCTTGGCGAAGACCAAGCCGGCGGTCAACTGCTCGGCGACGGCCGTGGGGTCGTCCTTGCTGCGCCGCAGGTCGGTCAGGTGCTCCCGGCGCACCCGCTCCAACTCGTGCTCCGGAAAAGTCGGGTGCTTGATAAGGTCGGCAACCAGGTCCAGCGCCTTGGTCCAGTGCTTGGACAGGGTCTCGGTGGCCAACATGGTGTATTCCCGGCGGGCTTCGGTGGATATTCGAGCGCCGATGAATTCGGACTCGGAGGCAATCTCCTGGCTGGTGCGGGAAGTAGTGCCCTCGATCAACATCTGGGCCGTGAAAGACGCCAGGCCCGGCAGGTCTTCCGGATCGTCGGCAGCGCCCGTCCGCAGCATCAGCCCGAATGCGACGATGGGCGTTTCCGGTTGCTCCACCACCAACAACTCTAAGCCGTTGTCCAACCGGCGGCGCACTGGGGTCGGCGGGGTGAAGGTAGGCTCCTCGGCCGGCGGGGGCATGACCGAACGGTCTATTTCCACTGCGGCAGCCGGCTGATAAGAGCCTTCGGGCAGCACGCGCATCCTGACCTGTCCGTCGCCAAGCACGGATTCGGCCACCCGTAGGATGTCGTCCCGCTGCACGGACAGGTACCGGTCCAGGCTGGAGTTGATCAGGGCCGGGTCGCCGCCCAGGACGTTGTAGTGGTTAAGTTGGTCGGCCCGCCCTCCGAAGCCGCCCACCCGGGCCAACTGCCGGTAGTGGGCTGCCTCGATGCGGTTCTTGACGCGGGTTATCTCTTCGTCGGTGGGAGGTTCCCTAAGCACCCTGTCCAGTTCGGCGTCCACCGCCGCCTCCACCTGTTCCAAATCATGGCCGGGAGCGGCAGTCACCTGGACCGTAAACTGGCCGGCTATCTCCCCGGCGTAGTAGCGGATGTGGGCGCTCTGCGCTATCTGCTGCTCGTACACCAGGGAGCGGTGGAGCCGGGAGCTGAGGCCGTCGGACATTATGGCCTGCAGCAATTCCAGGGGCGGGTCGCCGTCGTGGAAGTCGGGAGGAGTGGGCCAGGAGATGTACAGGCGCGGCAGGGTCACCCTGTCCCGCATCTCCAATTCCACCCGTCCGGCCAGGGCCGAGTCGGTCCTGCCCTTGCGGTGCGGTTGCGGGCCGGGGGCCAGGTCTCCGAAATAGCGGTTGACCAGCTCCAGGGCCTGGTCCGGCTGGAAGTCACCGGCGATGGCCAGGCTGGCGTTGGAGGGGGAGTAGTAACGCTTGAAGAAGTCCTTGATGTCGTCCAGGACCGCGGCGTCCAAATCTTCCTGGGAGCCGATGGTCATCCAGTGGTAGGGGTGGGGCATGGGAAACAGGGCAGCCTGAATGTGCGACTGGGCCATGCCGTAGGGCCGGTTTTCATAGGACTGGCGGCGTTCGTTTTTGACCACGTCCCTCTGGACTTCGAACCGCTGCTGGTCTAGGGCGTCCAGCAGGAAGCCCATGCGGTCGGACTCCAGCCACAGGGCTAGCTCCAGGTAATTGGACGGCACGTCTTCCCAGTAGTTGGTGCGGTCGGGGGTGGTGGAGCCGTTGAGATTGGCGCCGGCCTTTTGCAGCGGCTCGAAGAAGCTCTGGTTGTGGTGCTTGGAGCCCTCGAACATTACGTGCTCGAAGAGATGGGCGAACCCGGTGCGGCCCTGCTCCTCGTCCTTGGAGCCCACGTGGTACCAGACGTTGACCGCGGCGACCGGGATCGACGAGTCCCGGTGCAGGATTACGTCCAGGCCATTGGGCAGGGTGTGCTTTTCGAAGTCGACGGTTACCATGGGCTAATTCACCTCAGGGCTGGGAATCCTTGGAAAGAGCAGAACGGGAAATCCGGCAATCTCCGCCGCGGGCAAACAGTCGCCAACGGCGGCGGCGGTGGATGCTGGGCAAGGCAGGCTTGGCCTGCGGGGCTGCGGGGCTGCCGGACGGTGAGCGCCTTCACACGTGGGCAGACCTATCGGGTACGGGACGCTGCGCCCGGTTGGCGGTTATCTCGTCCACGTCCCACAAGCGGGAGAATTTGAAGGCCCTGGGGCAGTGGCCGTAGGCCTCTTTGACTTCTATAAGCATTCCCTGCAGGTGCTTGGAGTTGTCGTCGTACTCGTACAGGGACAGGTCGACGTTGCGCCGTTCCAGTTCTTCCTTGTCGATGATGTTCACTTTGCCGTTGACCCTGACAGTCTCGTTCATGCCTGGGATGATGAACAGGAGGCCGACGTGGGGGTTGGCTTCGACGTTCTGGTAGGACTGGAACAGCTTGTTGCCGGCCACGTCGGGAAAGAGCAGGTGCTTGTCGTCCAGCACGCGGACGAATCCCGGCTTGCCGCCCTTGGGCGAGGCGTCGCAGTTGCCCTCGGCGTCGCTGGTCGCCATCACCACGAAGGGCGCGTGCTTGACGAACTCTTGGACGTACTTGGTCAGGTAGGGCTTCAGCTTGCCGACCACGGTGTCCTTGGGGTATCCAAAGGCCTCCGAGAACCGGTTCCGCTGGACCGTTTCGCTGGCTGTGGACATGGGGGCTCCTTGGGACGCCATTTAGGTCATTCTAATGACGCCGCGGGAAAACGGCAAGAGAAGGGGCGGGGGTCAGGGGCAAGGGTCTGGGTTTGTCCGTCAGGGCTTTTCCATCAACCGGGACATTTTGGGACATTCGGGGACATTTCGTAGCTACGGCCGGGGCCGCCGGGCGGTCCGCTGCCCCATGTTTTGGCTCAAACAAACGAGGGACGAATGACGGCCTGCGAACTTACTCTTGTTATGGGTCTTGATGCCGGATTGCATACGTCTTGATATAAGTTTAGGGATTGAGGTTGAGGGCCGTCAACGGCGTTTTGACAGTAGTGCACCGTTGCCGGTGAGACATTTGTTGCCGGGGCTGGTAGGCTATTGGCAGCGACGGGCCTGAACTGAGCCGAGCCCGGTAATTGGCGTGCGAGTCCAGGCATTCGAGACCGCGCAATGGAGGCGATGATGCCCGCCTACACCTACGACCACATTCACCTACGGAGCCGGGACCCCATGGAGACCGCTCGCTATTACAACCGGGTGTTCGACGCCAGGATCATTGAATCGGTGCTGCCGAACGGCCAGACGCGGGTGGACCTGGACATCAACGGCCTGACCGTCTACATCGCCCAGGCCGACGAGACCCAGCCTCCGGGGCCCGTCGACCCCCACCTGGGTCTCGACCACTTCGGTTTCAGGGTGGACAACCTGGACGAGGCGGTTGCCCAGCTAAGGGAGCGCGGGGCCGTGTTATCCACCGAGCCTCGACAGGTCCGGCCCGGGTTGAGGATCGCCTTCGTCCGCGGCCCCGACGACGTGCGGATCGAGTTGGTTGAACGGAGTTGAATCCCCCTCACGGTGAATCCGGGACATGGGTAATACTTGGGTAGGGGTACGCTCCCGGAATCCCCCGCCGCCCGTCCGTTCCCCCTTCGATTTCCCTCAGGACGAACGGACGGGCTACCCCTCACCCCCTCCCGCGTTGGGGAGACGGGACTGCAGGGGCGTTTTAGGACCGTCCAATGGAGGCTGCGATGCCGACTTACAGCGTTGACCACATTCATTTGAGAAGCCGGGACACCATGGGGACCGCCCGCTACTACAACAAAATGTTCGACGCTAAGATCGTTGAATCTGTCGAGTATGACGGCCGGTCGTGGATACACCTGGACATTAACGGCGTCACCATATACATCGCCCGCGCCGAAGAGCATCAGCCCTCCGGGCCAGCGGACCCCCACGCGGGGCTGGACCACTTCGGGCTCAGCGTGGACAACCTGGATGAGGCAGTTGCCCAGCTTAAGGAACGCGGGGCGGAGTTTTACATGGAGCCCCGGGAGATACAGCCGGGGGCGAGCATTGCTTTTATTCGCGCTCCGGACGACGTGCGGATCGAGTTGCTGGAGCGGAGGTGATGCGGCGGGTGGGTTGAGCCGCCCCCCGTTCATACTTCGAGCGCCTCAGCACGAACGGGGGGCTACCTTGGTTGCGCAACGGACGGGCGCAGCCCCCAGCCGTCATTCCGGCGGAAGCCGGAATCCAGACTCCTTGCCCCCAACCCCGGTTGAAGGGTGCGTCCAACGCGCGGGGTCTTGGGGAGGGGCACGATGTTGGTGAACAGGCGTCCTGGATTCCGGCTCGGGGGCCGGAATGACGGTAAATGGCGTGCCTTCGGCCGCTCCCGTTCATACTTCGAGAGCCTCAGCACGAACGGGGGGTGCCTTGTTTGCGCGGCGGACGGGGAGGGGCCGGTCGCGGTCAGCCAGTCAGGCTGTAGCTGGCCGCCTCCTGCAGCACTCGTCCCTCCCCCACCACCTTGGCCAGGTGGGTGGCGACGTTGTGGGCCGCGGCGGCTCTGAGGCTAGAACGGAGGTTGCCTGGGTAGACCCGGCGCACGATTTCGTCGGCTGTGGAGGCGCCGGATTCCAGGGCCGCCAGGACCTGTTCCTCTCGCCGGCGGCGGTGCTGGATGTACCAGTTTACCCTGGCCGCGGCATTCTGGACGGTCTGCCCGTGGCCGGGGCAGATTAGCTCCGGGCGCTGCCGGGCCAGCAGGTCCAGGGAGTCCATGTACTGCCGGAGGTTGCGGACGCTGGACGACGAGTTGCCCAGGATGGTGTCGCCGGTGAACAGGACTCTGCCGGAAGTCATGAAGTAGGACACGTGGTCGTCGGCGTGGCCGGGGGTGTACAGGGCCCGGAGGGAGACGCCGCCGCCGGTGGTGGCGCGTTCCCTGGAGCGCAGCGGGAACACGCAGCCGGGGCCGAGACGCTGGGTCAGGACCGGCTCGAGCTTGGGGTGGCAGCGCACCGGGCAGGCCAGGGCGTCCTGCAGCCGGTCCAGGCCGCCGATGTGGTCGTTGTGGCCGTGGGTTATCAGGATGGCCGCGATTTTGGGGCTGCCCAACTCGGCGTGATAGTCCAGGATCTGGCGAGTCCAGGAGCGGTAGGGCTCGCCGGTGTCGACGATGACCATCTCGCCGTCAGGGTCGCCCACGAAGTATATCTGGGTGCCTCCGGGGTGCATGGCCCCGAAGGTCTTGGGGTCTTCCTGGATGTGGGTGCTGTATACGTGCCGGTTAATCCTCACGCCGTTCCTCCGGCCGCCGTCCCGGGAGCTACGAGCCGCGGCTCGCTGCGATGGTAGACGGGGCAGGGAGACGCGTCAATCCCTACGGGGCGGGGAGGGGCGTGAGGCGGCTCGACGGCTGGGCAGGCCCTGGTACCTGTCGCTGCAACGCCGCGGCCAGCAGGTCCGCCGCAAGGTACACCAGGACGTAGGAGGAGACCATGAGCATCATGATACCCTGGAGCAGAGAATGGTCGTCGGCATAGATTGCGGCCAGTAGCAAAGACCCCATCCCGGGGAAAGCAAATAACACCTCCACTATGACGAGGCTGCCAAGTCCCCACCAGACCATCCCGGGCAAGGCTTCGATCGTCGCCAGCAATACCCCATCGCCATCCACCAGCCTGTCTCGCACAGCCCGCAACGTATAGGTGAAAGGCCATAGTCCGATGGTCAGGACGGGCAGCACCAAGATTTCCGGTTCCGTGAGCAGGCTTTCTCCCCGTTCAAACGTACTGGTAGACGGCAGCACTTCCCAAGCCACGGCGAACAGAAGTATGAGCAACACGCCGGTGACAAACTCCGGCAATGCCGCCATAACCTGAACGGCTCCAGCCGGAAGACGCACTATGGATCTGGGCCGCTTAACGGTCCATGCGCCGACGGCGACCCCAGCCGGGACTGCTAGCAGAAAGGAAAAGGCCAGCAGTGCCGTTGAGTGCCATATCCGGAGGCCTATGACATCCCGGACGGGACGTAGTTGGTTGAACGACATGCCTAAGTCGCCCTGGACTAGGCCGCCGAGCCATCTAAAGTAACGTTCAGCAGCGGGGCGGTCCAGGCCTGTCTCTTTCGCACACTTTTCGTAGTCAACCGGCCAAGGGGTCCGGATACCGAGTGGGGAGCACCCATCACCGGGCAGCAGGTCCACAGCGGCAAAGATTCCGGCGGAGGCCAGCAGCAGAATGAAGAGGGCCTTGGCCAGGCGTCGGGCCAGGAATCGCGACACGGGGGTGCGCAGGGCGGCCAGGACTGTGGTCGGTATGCGGCGGGTAACCATGGCCTATTGTGGGCTTGGAAGGGTCAGTGCGTCAACAGCCTTGGCGACCCATGAAATGGCAGACTCGGCGGCATAGCTGGCGCCGGCGTCTGGATACCGGCTTTCGCCGGTATGACGGAAGTAGTCCCATCATGGGAGCGCCGAAGCGCCGCGCTTATGGTTCGACAAGCTCGCCGCGAGCGGACTCGCAGCTTGCCGGTCAAGATAATCGCGTTGGAGACTGCTGTGGTATGATGCCCAAATCCCGACGTTGGGAGCCAAAGCTGACCACGCAGGCCATGATCAACGAAAAAGACCTGAAACAATCCCTGCCCAAGCTGGACGGGGTTGTCTCGCTTGCGGGGCTGGACTCGCCGGTGGAGGTGTACCGGGACGCGCAGGGGGTTCCCCACGTGAGAGCGGCTGGCGAGCGGGACGCCTTTTTCGCCCAGGGCTTCGCCGCCTCCCAGGACCGCCTGTGGCAGATGGAGTACGACCGCCGGCGGGCCGCCGGCCGCTGGGCAGAGGTCATTGGCGAGTCGGCGGTAGACCAGGACAAGATGATGCGGCGGTTCCGGCTGGAGGCCGCGGCGCTGGCGGACTACGACGCAACTGCAGGCCATACCCGGATGATGCTGGACGCCTATGCCGCCGGTGTGAACGCTTTTATCGGCTCGACGTCGACCCTCCCCGTGGAGTACGGCATCACCGGCCTGGAGCCGGAGCCCTGGGAGCCGTGGCACGGGGTCCTGGTGTTCAAGGTGCGGCACATCTTCATGGGCGTATTCGAGTCCAAGCTGTGGCGGGCCCGGATGGTCGCCAAGGCGGGGCCGGAGGCGGCGGCAAGGCTGTCGCCGGGGCGGCAGCCGGGGCAATTGTTGATCCTGCCTCCGGGGGAGACGTTCAAGGGCCCGTTGGAGAGCGGGCTGCAGGAACTGGAACGGTGCGCCGCCGCCCTGGGATACCTGAACGACGGCGGCGGCAGCAACAACTGGGTCATATCCGGGGACCGCACGGCGTCGGGCAAGCCGCTGCTGGCGGGCGACCCCCACCGGGCACTGGACACGCCCAACGTGTACTACCAGAACCACGTCGCCTGCCCCGAGTTCGACGTAATGGGGCTGTCCTTTGCCGGCCTGCCAGGCTTCCACCATTTCGGCCACAACGATTCCGTCGCCTGGTGCGTGACCCATACCGGGGCGGACTACCAGGACCTGTACATCGAGCGGTTCAATCCCGACGACCACGGTTCTTACTTGGACGGGGGAGATTGGCGCAAGGCCGCAGTCCACCGGGAGACCATCAAGGTCAAGGACGGCGAAGACGTGGACGTGGACGTGTGGGTCACCCACCACGGGCCGGTGATTTCCGGCGGGCCGGAGCAGGGCAGCGGCATCGCCATGAAGTACACCGCCACGGAAGGGCCGACGAACTGGCCGGAAGTCCTGTGGAAGATGCTGCGAGTCAAAGACGCCACGGAGTTGGCAGACTCGATGCGGGACTGGGTGGACCCCTGCAATAACTTCATGTTCGCCGACGTGCACGGGAACATTGGCTACCTGTGCCGCGGGCGAGTCCCCGTAAGGCCGCGGGACAACGGGTGGCTGCCGGTGCCCGGCTGGACAAGGGAGCAGGAGTGGCAGGGCTACATCCCGTTCGAGGAGATGCCCCGGTCGATCAACCCGGACACCGGCTACATCGTCACCGCCAACAACCCACCGGTGGGAGAGGGCTACCCGCACTACCTGGGGAACGACTTTGCCCCTGATTTCAGGGCCAGGAGCGTGACCGAGGGGCTGCTGGGCATCGAGGGGCCGCGGGCGTCGGACATGGCCGCGATTCACGCCAGGAAGGTGTCGGCGCCGGGCCGGACCTACGCGGGCCTGATGCAAAAAGTACAGCCTTTGGACGGGGCATCAGCCAGGGCCAGGGACAAGCTGCTGGCGTGGGACGGCTCGATGGACGTGGACAGGGTGGAGCCTACGCTGTACAGCATATCCAGGGACGCGCTGGTGAAGCGGGTCCTGCAGCACAACCTAGGGCCGGAATTGACCGGAGAAGCCTGGCAGACCGGCGGGCGCGGCTCGGCATCCTTCACCGGCCGTCTCAGGGCCCAAATCGCAGGAATGATTGCCGCGGACGACCGGGGCCTGCTTCCGCCGGGGGAGGACTGGACTACGCTGCTTGCCAAGGCCCTCCAGGACGCGGTCGCCGACCTGCAACAGCGTCTCGGCGACGACATGGAGGAGTGGCGGTGGGGAAGGCTGCACCAGGCCCGGCCTCGCCACACCCTCTCCGCGGCATTTCCGGAACTGGCCGGGTTTCTGGACCCGCCGGCCATACCCACCAGCGGCGACAGCGACACCCCCCTGGCCGGGAGCTACCTTCCCGGGGATCCGGCAACCATCGGGAATACGTCGGCGGCCCGCTACGTCTACGATCTATCCGATTGGGACAACTCCCAGTGGGTGATTCCCCTGGGCTGTTCAGGCAATCCGGGCAGTCAGCACTACAACGACCAGACGGAGGCCTGGCGGCAGGTGCGCATGTTTCCCATGCTCTACTCGTGGGACCGGATCATCGCCGAAAGCAAGACCCGCCAGACGTTGGAGCCGGGCTAGATACGCCTCATAAACCCCTTCTCCCCTGGCGGGAGAAGGTTGGGATGAGGGGGAGTCAGCATCTGACCCACGGAGGCCTACCACCATGCGCCTCGCAGGACAGGTAGCGATAATCACCGGAGCAGGGCGGGGCATCGGCAAAGCCATCGCCCTGGCTTTCGCCAGGGAAGGAGCGAGGCTGGCCCTGGCCTCGCGCACAGCCGCCGAACTGGAAGAGACGGCCGACGAGGCGCGCCGCCTGGGAGCGGAGGCGCTGGTGGTCCCCACCGACGTGGCGGACCGGGAGCAGGCCGACCGGATGGCGGCGCGGGCGCTGGAACACTACGGCGCTATCGACGTCCTGGTCAACAACGCCGGAAGCGCCGGGCCGCTGGGGATGCTTCACGAGGCCGACCCAGACCGTTGGGTCAACACCATACAGGTGAACCTGTTCGGCACTTATTACTGCTCCCGGGCGGCGCTTCCCATCATGCTCCGGCAGGGCCGGGGCCGCATCGTCAACATTTGCGCCGGCGGAGGGATATCCCCGTACCCTTTGTTCTCCGCCTACGTGGCCGGCAAGGTCGGAATCATGAAGGTCGCCGAGGTCATGGCCCTGGAGCTGGCCGGGACAAACATCCGGGTGAACTGCGTGTGCCCCGGCGGTGTGGCCACCCGGATGCTGGAGGGAAACCGGGACGATGCCGAGGCGGCGGGACTCACCGAGCTGCGGGACTACATCAGCGGCGTGCTGGCCGGCAAGGGGGAGTCCCCCGACCTGACGGCGGAGCTAACGGTGTTCCTGGCCAGCGACGAGTCAGGGGCCCTCACCGGCCGGGTGTTCACCTCCAGGGACGACCCCGCGGTCCTTGCCAAGCACGTCCCGGAGATTATGGCCTCCGACGCTTACTTGTTGCGGCGGGTGGAGCTGGGGTAGGGTGCTAAGGACAACGCTGCGGAGAGCGCTGGCTTTAGCTGTCGGCGAGGATCAACTGTTCCCACTCGCCGAGGCGGGCGGGGTCCAACCGGTCGATGCCTTGGAGCCGGTCGAAGTCGGCGTCCGCCGAGATGATGCTGGTGCTTCCTAGGCGTCGCATTACCGAAGCGTGTATCAGGTCCCGGGAGCTGACCTCGGGATTGTGGTCGGCCAGGTGTATCGCCCAGAACACGTCATCGGCGAGGACCGGCTCTATGCGCCCACTCATTGCTTCGGCGAAGTCCAGGGCGACCTCCCGCCCCGCGGCCCATCTGCGGGAGGAGAGGTAGAGATGGACCAGTTCTTGGAGCACCTCGGCATCGGTGACGAACGACTCGGGGTCATCGCCCATGATCCGGAGAATCCGGGAACATGGTTCTTTGTAAGGATGATCCCTGCCGGCGGCGTATATGGGAACGTTGGCGTCAATGAAGACCGCCGGGATCATGGGCGGCCTCCAACTCTTGGGATAGGACTGCAGGATCCTGCGGGACTTCCACGTTCAGGCCGATAAGCCGTTCGATGGCCTGCTTGCGCTGAGTGTGTTGGACGTCCTCATAGGCGCTGTCGATCAGGGAGCGCACCACTTCAGAGATGGGCGCGCCTCGTACCGCGGCAAGTTCCTGCAACCGCTGCCGCCTCTCTGCGTCAAGCCTTACGTCCAGCCTAGCCATGTCCCACTCCTTTTGTATGGACACTATCGTACGGATATTAGTGTACGGCGAACTAGCGTGCTGGTCAAGCCCTCTAGATAGTCATTCACCCGCCCGCCAGATGCCTCCCCAGCAGGTCCAGCGCTTCCTGGGCCACGGCGCGCTTGATGGCGTCTCGGTCTCCGTCCAGGTGGACTTGGATGGCGTGGTCAGGCCCGTCCTTTGCCGACAGGCCGATGAAGAATGTGCCGATGGGAGTGTTGCGGCTGCCCGGGCCGGGGCCGGTGACTCCCGTCACAGACAATGCGTAGTCGGCCCCGGTAAGCTCCCGCACGCCACTTGCCATGGCGACGGCCATCTCCTCGCTTACGGTGCCGTAGGTCTGGTACAGCTCGTCCGTTACCCCCAGGATGCGCTGCTTGGTTCCTCCGCTGTAGGCGATGACTCCGCCGGGAAAGTACTTGGATGCGCCGGGGACCGTGCCCAGCATGTAGCCTACTAACCCGCAAGTATCGGCCTCGGCCACCGAGACCGTTTCCCCCCGGGCCGTTAGGATTTCAGCCAACTCGGTTACTTCCACGACGCATGTCCTCGAAGATTATTCACGGCTTCTGCAGCAGCAGGAAGAACTCCCGGTTGCCGGCGTCTCCCAGGATTGGCGAGGCGCAGAGGTTCCGCAGCCGCAGACCCTGATCCGTGGCCCAATTCACGGTCCGGCCCAGGACCCTGGCGTGCACCTGCGGGTCTTTGATGACGCCGCCCCGGCCCACCTCGCCTTTTTCGGCCTCGAACTGGGGCTTGACCAGGGCAATCAGGTTGCAAGCCTGCTTCAGGTGCTCCAGGGCCGAGGGTATGACCATGGTCAGCGATATGAATGACACGTCCATGGTGACCAGGTCTACGGCTTCTTCGAGTTGGAAGGGATAGCGGGCGTTGACCTTTTCCATGACCACAACTCGGGGATCCTGGCGCAGCCGGTAGTCCAACTGCCCCCGGCCAACGTCCACGGCGTAGACGCGTCTGGCGCCTCGCTGCAACAGGCAGTCGGTGAACCCGCCGGTGGACGCTCCCACGTCCAGGGCGGTCAGGCCCTCCACCCGTAAGCCAAAGCTGTCCAGGGCGTGGGCCAGCTTCACCCCGCCCCGGCCCACGTAGGGCAGGCCGCCGCGCACCTCCAGAGGTGTTTCCGCCGAGATGCGGGCGCCGGGTTTGTCCACCCGTCCTGAAGGAGTGAAGACCAGTCCTTCCATGATCGTCAGGGCCGCCTTCTCTCGCGTTTCGGCCAAGCCCTTTTCCACCAGGAGCACGTCGGCGCGTTTCCTGGAGGCGGGTTTGGATTTGGGTTTTGGTGGCTGGTCAGACATAGGTCTGGTGATCAGGGTTCCGTTCAGGTACGTGGGTGACAGGGCCTCTCGGTTGTCACCACGGGCGGCAGAGAAGGGTCAAGAGTCGTTGCATCCATTACGGTATCGGCGCCGAGCCACTTTAGATTTCTCGTCGCTGCGCTCCTCGAAATGACAGGGGTGTGGTTTTGGGATTGGGCTGGAATTCGTTGTAGAGCACCCAATCATGACGTTGGTCTGGGGTGGCGTCACTTGGCTAGTATACCTTGGGAGACATGAAGTGTGGCCGCCCCCGCCACCACCCACCCGTCCGTTCCCCCTTCGAGAGCCTCAGGACAAACGGACGGGCGCTGTCGCGACTTGCGGGATCAACGGACGGGGTGCGGCGGAGGGAATGCTACGATGTTGGTGAACAGGCGCTCTGGATTCCGGCTCGGGGGCCGGAAGACGGGTTGGGGATGATGGGCGCTGTCGTGACTTGCGGGATGAACGGACGGGGCGCGGCGTAGGGAATGCTACGATGTTGGTGAACAGGCGCTCTGGATTCCGGCTCGGGGCCGGAATGACGGGTTGGGGATGATAGGCGCGGGCCATCCTGGCGTACCGTCGCCCGTCCGTTGCCCCTTCGAGAGCCTCAGGAAGAACGGACGGGCGGGTAATGCCAGCGGGGCGGAGGGACGCCGGCCGGCGGTTAGGCCACGCCGGTGATGTTGTACTGCAGGGCAGTGTGGGTGGCGGCGGAGCGGGAGCCGCTGCGTTCCTGCAGAGCGATGCGGAAGCTGACGACCATCACGTTCTGTCGCTTCTGCGGGTCGCGCACGGTCTCGATGCTCAACTCTCGCTTGTAGCCCACCCGCCACTGGCCGCGGTTGACGATGAGCAAGCGGCCGGTGTCGGCGTCGTTGCCTCCGTCGGTGACCTTGCCGTCGGCGTCGGCCAGCTTCATCTGCTCCGAGACGATGACTGGGATGCCCTCCACTGCGCCCAGCTGCCCGGTGAGGACTGTTGCGTGGGGGCCGAACTTGTCCAGGGTCCGGAAGGAGTCGACGCCGAGACAGCGGATGAAGGTGTTGACGTCGGTTATGTAGACCATCTCCGACGGTCGGACGCCGTACTTGCCCAGCTTGGAGCGGACCTCGTTGAACATGTCGCCGGAGACCGCGGCGCCGTGGTCATTGGCTTGGCCGGTGTTGTCTACCAACGGCAGGTGGAGCAGGCCGTCGAACCCCAGCAACCAGTGGCCTTTGCCGGGATCGGTGGCGGCGATGGTGGCCTCGTCGGCGTTGATGTTGTCGGTGGCGCTGGCGTCGCCGTTGAGAATCACGTCGTCGATGACCTCTCGGGCGTTGCGCAGCAGGCTGCGGCGCAGTTCCTCCATCATGGCGATGACCGAGTCTTCATCCAGGTCGTAGGACCAGGGGACCTCGGCCACCAGTTCGTAGGCAGTGAGGGTCTGGCGGGCCGTGGCCAGGGCGGTGCTCTTGGCGGCCACGTTTTCCGACCCCGGGTACCAATTCACGTCGCCCAGCTGCAGGGGAATCAGGAAGGGGTTGCTGGGCATCTGCACGGTGTTGAACAGGGGGGCCACGGCGGTCTCCAGGTTCACGTCCTCCCACAGGGCGCGGGCTTCCTGGGTGTCCACCAGTTCGTCGCCGGCCCCTGCGGTGGTGGAGTCCATGGCCGCCTTGAGGTTTACCCGCCAGTCGTCCAGCATCCGTGGGTTCAGCCCCGACGGGTCGCGTAGTTGGGCGGTGAGCAGGCTGCGGACGCAGGCCAGGTCCAGCAGGTCCAGGCCGGTGTACTTACCGTGGGCCGCCCGGAGGCGCTCGCCGCCGCCATAGCGGGCCAGGATCGACCGCTTCTCGCCCTCCCTCCACAGGTCTTGAATCTTGCCCACCTGGTCGCCCAGCCGCTTGACCTCTTCCTGCAGCGGCGGGATTTCCGAGTCGAGCCGCGACTGGTAGGACTCGCGGATGCCGGCTACCTCTTTCTTGATTAGCTCCAGGTCTTGTGTTCCGATGGTCATCTCTTCCTCCTTCTTTGATTTAGCTTTGGATTCGCTTGGGATTTTCCGGGTATGAAGATTGGGACTAGGCCCGTCCTTCCCTTAGGGCCGAGAGCAGGTCCGCCATGCCTGCACCCTGGGGCCCGTCGTCGCCGGGGTCCAAGGCGGCCAACGTGCGGGCGATCTCCTGGACCGTCTTGTCCAGTTCGTCCACTCGCGCCGTCAGCAGGGGCCAGGCCGCCTGGGCCGGGGAGCCTCCCTGCCCGGAGCGGCGGAGGAACTCCCCGGCCAGCGGCGCCTGGTCCAGCGCCCGACGCAATGCGTTGGCGTTGGCCGGCACGGGCACCGCGCTGGCCTCCAGCAGTTCCTGCTCCAGGAACCTGATGCCGACTACTGCTCCGGTCTTTTCGTTTCTGCGCTCTTCGTAGCTGAGGGGCTTGAAGCCCACCGACACTCCCCGCTGGTAGCCGGCGGCGTAGAGCATGGCCACCTCCCGGGCGAAGGGCGTGGGAGCGAACTCCATCTGGGCCATCAGGCGGCGGCCGTCGGACCAGGTCTGCAATGCCCGGCCTATGACGGGACGGGCGTAGTCGTGGGCCCACAGGAATACCGGGTTGCTGCGATAGGACTCCAGGTCCCAGCCGTCGGCTGAAATCACGTCGCCGTGTCGGTCCACCTCATCGGTGGAAAGGACGAAGGAAAGGCGTGGGCCGGACCCTTCGTCTTTTTCGACAAGGCCCGTTTCTGAGCCTGCGCCGGTCCATTTCCGCAACAGGGGCGGCTCGCCCACACCGCGGCGGAAGGCATCCAGCGCCTCCAGCAGTCTCTCCCTGCCCCAGGAATCACCGGCTTGTTGTTCCATATCCTCACCTCCGCATTCTTGAGGTCCGGCCCCTGGGCCAACAAAAAAGGACCGGCCCTTGTTTTGGGTCGGTCCCTTAACGGCGCCGGGCCTGGGCCCGGAACGCCAGTGCGCTATTTGATTGCGTGCATTGAGGTTAAAGAAGCCTCGGCCAGTCTGTCAACGGGGTTTTGACATCAAGGCTAAATTGCGCATATCGCTGCACAAGGCCAGTTGACCTCCATCTACCAATGTGATAGCGTAGGCAGCGTAATCGAAGCCTAGTCCCGCTCTGACAATCAGCGAGGAGTGTGAAGAAACGGCATGGAAATTACGGCTCTAGCCATTGAGAGAATCAAGGAAGTCCTCACCGAGCAAGGTGAATCCGACAGTTCCCTGCGCGTCATAGCCATGCCCGCCCAAGCGGGGGGGCTGCAGTACATGCTGACCATGGAAAAGGAGTCCCAGCCCGACGACACGGTCATGGACGTAGAAGGGGTCAAGTTCCTCATGGACTCGGATTCTGCTCCATTCCTGGAAGAGGCGACGATTGACTACGTGGAGCAGTTTGGAGGCCAGGTCGGCTTCGTGGTGAACAACCCCATGTTCGCCTCCGCCGGCGGTTGCGGGAGCGGCGGTTGCGGCTGCGGAAGCGGTGGTTGCGGCTGCGGAAGCGGCGGTTGCGGCAGCCACTGACCCACTACCGCGCCACATATACGATGTGACTGTCATTGAGGCCCCGGTACCGGGGCCTCAACCATTTCCGGGCCTGGGCCAATTGCCAAATTCAGGCGCCGGCACAAGTTCCCGGCGGCCCTCGGGCCGCTAAATCGCCCGCGGAGGGAAAACATGGCTCGAGTTACCGGAAGCCACCTGATCGGCAAGGCCCTGAAATTGGAGGGCATCACCAACGTGTTCACTTTGGCCGGAGACCACATTCTGCCGGCCATGGACGCCATGGTGGACATGGACTTCCACTTCGTCGATACCCGCCACGAGCAGGCGGCGGTGCACATGGCCGACGGGTGGAGCCGAACGACGGGGCAGTTGGGCGTCTGCATGTACACCAGCCCCGGCTTCGCCAACGCCATTCCGGGGCTGGCCAACGCGCTGCACAGCGAAGCGCCCCTGCTCTCCATTGCCGGCTGCGCCGACCTGGCGGAGATGGGCAGGGGAGCGATGCAGGAACTGGACCAGGTTGGCATGGCAGCCCCCATCACCAAGGGGTCGTTTATGGTCCACGACGCCCGGCGGATACCCGACCACATCGCCCGCGCCGTCCGGCTAGCCTTCAGCGGCCGCCGGGGGCCGGTGCACCTGACCATTCCCACCGACGTGCAGGAGCAGGAGGTGGACGAGGACGCCGTGGTGTTCTATAAGCCGCAGGAATACCGGCCTCCCGCAGCGGCGCCGGCCCAGCCGGAGCTGGTGCGCCGGACTATCGACCTGCTGCGCCAGGCCAAGCGTCCCATGGTCATAGCCGGGGACAGCGCATCTTACGGCCTGCCGGGCAATGCCCTGCGCCGGTTCGTGGAGACCACGCGGCTGCCGGTGTTGACCGAGGGCCTGTCCAGGGGGCTGATTTCCGACCAGCATCCGCTGTGCTTCGGGTTCTTCGAGAGAGGCCTGAACTGGGTCGCCAAGAGGCTGCCCGACGCCGACCTTGTCCTCTTCCTGGGACGAAAGCAGGATTACACCATAGGATTTTGCCGGCCGCCCAACGTCGCCGCCGACGCCAAGATCATCCAGGTAGACCCCGCGGCCGAGGAAATCGGCCGCAACCGGGGCGTCGCGGTGGGAATCACCGGCGACGTCGGCGCTGTCTTGGAGCAACTCGCCGACCAGGCGGCAGCCTATTCTTGGCAAGAACTGCCGTGGGTGGAGGAACTGCGTGGAGTGCAGCAGGCCCAGGAAGAATGGACTGCGGGGCTGAACAAGCCCGAGCAGCCGATGCACGCCATGTACGTTCACAAGACTATAGAGCCGTTGCTGGGCCCCGAGGATACAATAGTCTACGACGGCGGGGACTTCTGCCACTTCGGGCGTTCCTTTATGCCGGCCCGGCTTCCCTCCCGGTGGTACTATTTGCCGACCCTGGGGATGCTGGGCACAGCTCTGCCCACGGCAATGGCGGCCAAGCTGGCCCGGCCCGACTCCCGTGTGATCGCCTGCGTAGGCGACGGCGCTTTCGGATTCAACGGAATGGAGTTGGACACCGCAGTACGTCACAACCTGGACATCGTGTTGGTGGTGGGCAACGACTCCGCCTGGGGAATCGACCGGCACATACAGTTGGGCCTTTACGGCCGCACCGTGGCCACCGACCTGCTGCTCAGCCGTTACGACCTGATGGCCCAGGGGCTGGGATGCTACGCCGAACTGGTGGAAAATCCCGAAGACCTGGCCCCCGCCTTAGAGCGAGCGTTGGGCGCCGGGCGGCCGGCGGTGTTGAACGTGGCGATACAACAGGCCATAAGCCCTCGCGCCCAAGGCGTGATTGACCGGAAGAAGGCCGGCCAGCCCTAGGCGGGCCCGGCGCATGAACCCCCAAGGAGTCCCCGTGGCATCAACGCCCCACGGCATTAACTTCGAGGCCCACCGGCCAGTGGTCATGGGCAGCAGGGGCATGGTGTGCTCCGCCCATCCCCTGGCCTCCCAGGCCGGCATCGCCATACTGCAGCAGGGCGGCAACGCCGTGGACGCCGCCATCGCCACCGCGGCCGCGCTGAACGTGGTGGAGCCCCTGATGTCGGGAATAGGCGGCGACGGTTTCATCATGGTCTACCAACGGGATGGCGACCGCCTGGAGGTCTGCAACGGCACCGGCGCATCTCCCTACGCCGCGGACCCGGGCCGGTTTCAGTCCAAGGGCATCCCCATGAAGGGAGTCCTCTCGGCATCGACCCCCGGCCTGCTGGACGCCTGTCTGGCCGTCCATGAAAGATACGGGAGACTGTCCTTGTCCCAGGACATGGCCGCTGCCATCGACCTGGCGGAAAACGGCTTTCCGGTCAGCCACGTGTTGGCCCAGGCCATAGCGGACGAACCGTCGCTGGGCCGGTTCCCCACTTCCAGGGCAATCTTCACCAGGGATGGCAAGCCCCTGCAGGCCGGGCAGGCCCTGTACCAGAAGGACCTGGCGAGGACCTTTCAGGCCATCGTTGCCGGCGGACGGGACGTCTTCTACGGAGGTGACGTCGGACAAGCGTTGGTGAAGTTCATACAAGACCAGGGCGGCCTGATGAGCCTGCAAGACCTGGCCGATTGCCGGGCCCAGTGGCAGGGACCGATTTACACCGGGTACCGCGGCTACACCGTCTACGAAGCGCCGCCCAACTCCAGCGGCCACGTGCTGCTGCAGGAGTTAAGCCTGGTGGAGCAGTTCGACCTGCAGTCCCTGGGCTGCAACACCGCCGAAAGCATCCACCTCATGGTGGAAGCCAAGAAGCTGGCCTTCGCCGACCGGGAGGCCTACGTCGCCGACCCCCGCTTCGTGGACGTCCCAATCGAAGGGCTGGTCTCCAAGGAGTACGCCAAAGAGCGGGCCGGACTCATCGACCCCAGCCGGGCTTCAACCAACGTTCCGGCAGGCAACCCGCGGAGTTGGCAACCCGGACGTCGGGACGTCACAGCCGCCGTCAGTCCCGAAGAAGACACGACCTGTTTCGTGGTGGTCGACCGTTGGGGCAACGCCGTATGCCAGCTTCAGAGCCTGCAAAGCGGCTGGGGCTCCGGCGTAGTGGCGGGGGATACCGGAATCCTGCTCAATAACCGCATGACCTACTGGCACCTGGACCCAAATCACGTGGACTGCCTGCAGCCGGGCAAGCGGGTGCGCCACACCATGAATCCGGTGATGGTCTTCAGGGACGGCGGGGCCGCCAACGGCGATGCCCGGCGACCGGTGCTGGCCTGCGGCACGCCTGGCGCCGACACCCAGGTGCAGACCAACCTGCAAGTGATCACCCACGTGCTGGACTTCGGCATGACCGTGGCCGAGGCAGTGGAAGCGCCCCGCTGGCGCAACACCCACGGCTCCACCGAGTCCACCATTCCCCACGATGGCGACGACCTGCTGTACCTGGAAGGCCGCTACGACAAACAGGTGCGCTCCGGGCTGGCGGGCAAGGGCCACCGGCTGGAAATCATCGGGCCCTGGGCGGCCAGCGGCTGCGAAGTTATGATCCAAGTCGATCCGGCCACCGGCGCGCTGTCCGGCGCGGCGGACCCCCGGCGGGACGGCTACGCTATCGGCTGGTAAACCAGGAGCGCGGGCGCATGAGCATTCCAGGTGAACAACGGAGCAGGTACCCCGACGAATGCGGCCACCGGGCCGGCGCATTCGCCGAGGCCATCCGCGACGGGGACATGGGCCTGGCGTGGTCGATGCTGTCCAAGGAGACCCGGGGCATGCGCATGGGCGTCTGGGCCACCCGCAACGACGTCGACATGCAGGTCGCCTACCGGGCCGGTTACGACGAGACGCATCCCATGCGGGCGTCCATGATGGAGGACTTCCGCAACACGGTGCTGCGGCTGTGGCCGTTGGAAGACCTGACTGACCTGGGCGTGTCGCCCACCAGTTACCTGGACGACGAGCATGCCTTCGCCTTTCTCCCCTTCGGGGCGTCGGGGATCCCCGAGCGCACCTCCGGCCGCCGGCTGCTCAACGGCCTGATTCTGCCGATGCTGTTGGAAGACGGCAAGTGGCGGGTAGACCTGCCAAGCTGGCGGTTCGTCAACCCGGAGGGGGCGGCGTAAGGCCCCGTCCGCCCGTTCCCCCTTCGAGAGCCTCAGGACGAACGTACGGCCGTGGTTGAGCAGAAGTCCCATTCACCGACCGCCATTCCCGCGGAGGCGGGAATCTGACCTCCAAAGTAGAACTCCCCGCTCGAGGCCGGGAGCTACCCTCGGCCTTGTGCATCCAATACCGACCATCTATACTCCAAACACCATGACCGAAGAGCCCAAGACACCCGGCGACGGCCTGTCCAGCCTGCCCTTGTTTCCCCTTAACACGGTGCTGTTTCCCGGCATGGCCCTGCCCCTGCACATCTTCGAGGAACGCTACAAGGCCATGATCGGCGACTGCATCGAGCGGGAACAGCCCTTTGGGGTTGTCCTCATCAAGTCGGGCAAGGAGGCGGGCGGCCCTGCGGAACCCTTCGACATCGGCACCACCGCCCGGGTGGTCAAGGTGGAGCAGTTGGAAGAGGGCCGCATGAATATCCTCACCGCCGGCGAGCGCAGGTTCGAGACCGAGGAGGTCACCCAGCGTACTCCCCACCTGGAAGGCCGGATCAGGTTGCTGGAAGAGGAGCCGGGCGAGACGTCTGATGAGGCGATGGCCGAGTTCCGGGAGGAGTACGGCGAGTACCTGAAGAACCTGTCGTCGTTGGCCGGAGGATGGACCAGCCAGGCGCCCATGCCGCGAGACCCGGTAACCCTCTCCTACTCCGCTGCGGCCAGCTTGGACATACCCCTGCACGTAAGGCAGACGCTTTTGGAATCGCCCACTGCAGGTCGGCGCCTGGAACGCCTGCTGCCCATGATCAAGCGGGGCAACAAGGTCCTGGAGCAGGCGGTGGCCAAGCGCAACCCCTTCCAGGGGCCGCGGCTGAACTAGCTACGCCCTGACCAAGCTCCCGTAGAGCCTCAGGCCGCCGGACTCGGGGACCATCCCCGAGAATAGTTCCGGGTGGATCATCTCCGCCATTATTTCCAGCCCCGTCGCCAGCCTGGGGCCCGCCCGGCTGGTGTAGGCCCCGGCGTCGATGACGTACACCCGTTCGTTGCGCACCGCCGGAAGTTCAGCCCATTCCTTTTTTGCGGCCAGCAGGGGCACGTCCTGCAGCGTCCTCTTAACGTCGTAGCCGCAGGGCATGAAGATGATAACCTCTGGTTGGCTCTCAACGACTTGGTCCCACTCCAGCTTGAATGACGCGGTCTCCTTGTCGCCGAAGCAGTTGGTCCCGCCGGCCAACTCGATCATTTCCGGCACCCAGTGCCCGGGGCAGATAAGCGGCTCCACCCATTCCAACCCAAGCACCCTGGGCCGCTCCGCCGCCTGGGAGACCAGCCGGCCGACGGCGTCGATTCGGGCTTCAACCCGCGACGCCAGGGAATCGGCCTGGGTTGCAACGCCCGTCGCCTGCCCCACGCGGCGGACGGCGTCTACCACGTCTCCCAGGTACTGAGGGTCGATGGACAGTATTTCAGGCTTCTTGGGAAGACCGGCGGTGGCCTCGGCAACCTGCCGAGTGGAGATGGCTCAAACCTCGCATATCGCCTGGGTCAACAGCAGGTCGGGCGCGGCTTCCTCCAATACCTGTTGGTCGATTTCGTAGATGCCCAGTCCCTGCGCCACTCTTTCCGAGATGGTCCGGTCGATCTCGGCGCTGCTCAGTTGCGCTCCTTGGTCAAAGACGCTGCGGACCACCTGTGGCTTGCTGCGGGCGGCGACGGGATAGTCGCATTCGTGGCTCACCCCGAACAGGCTGTCCTCCAGCCCCAGGGAGTACACGATTTCGGTTGCGCCGGGAATAAAGGAACAGATTCTCATAGACCCTCCGCCGCTGCTACGACGCGCCGACCAGGCTGTTTATCAACGTCATGGCCGGTATTCTAACGTCGCCCGACGCCGGCAACAAGGAGCGACAAGGCGCGGTTGCTCAAGCCTCCGGGCTTTGACACTGGCGCGGCGGGATGCCTATCATAGTCTCAGAACCGCTGTACCGGATTGGGGAGGCCCAGCCAATGGCTACCATACCAGAGCTGAAACAAGACTACGAAGACCTTGACCAAAGGCTGGTCCTCAAGGAAGAGGCCGCCATCGACACGGACTGCCTGCTTACCTTCCAATACGATTATCCAGAGCAAGACTCCGTAGTCGACATAGACACGGAGGAGTTCACCGCCCTCTGCCCCTGGACCGGACTGCCGGACTACGGGACGCTGGAGATCTCCTACGTGCCGGGCCGAAGCTGCATCGAGCTGAAGTCCCTCAAGTATTACCTGATGTCCTTCCGCGACGTGGGCATCGTTCAGGAACACGCCGCCAACCGCATTTTGAAAGACCTGGCTGCGGCGGTACAGCCCCGGTACATGAAGGTGACCCTGGACTACCGGATCAGGGGCGGCATTCACGCCTGCGTTTCCGTTGAATATCCCGGCGGTGAACACCAGGGCGGCGGCCATGCACCAGATAAGGATTGAAATCAGCTTCGACAGCGGCCACCGCTTGCTGGACTACCAGGGCAAGTGCGCCTTTCCCCACGGCCACACCTATCGCGCCGAGGTTTTTTTGGAAGCGCCCGAGTTGGACGCAATGGGCCTGGTCTTCGATTTCACCGAGCTCAGAAGCCGCATCAAGTCCTGGATCGATTCCAACTGGGACCACGCCTTCCTGGCCAATTCCGAAGACGCGGAGTTGATCGCCGGCCTGGAGCCGGTAAGCGAGGGAAGGCTGTACCTGTTCGAGGGCGAGAACCCCTCGGCTGAGGTGATGAGCCGGGAGCTATACCGGCAGGCATGGTCCCTATGCGGCATCAAGCCCGCCAAGGTCAGGCTATGGGAGTCGGACAACCAGTACGCCGAGTTTAGGGAAGGGGACTGACTTGCCCATCCGATACGGCGTCAGCCTGCTATCCGGCGGCCTGGACTCCACCGTCGTTACCGCCTACGCCGACGCCCAATCCGACCGCTTGACGGCCCTCACCTTCCACTACGGCCAGGGCCACGCCAAGGAGACCGCCTGCGCCAAGGAGGTCGCCGACGCCTTGGGCATCCCAAACCGCCTGCTGGACATTTCGTTTTTCGGAGAGGCCGCGTGGTACTCGGCCCTTGCCAATCCTGACCGTTTCCCCGTTCCCCAAGGCCAGGCGTCAGAACCGGTAGAGGGCGGCATTCCCATTACCTACGTGCCGCTGCGCAACACCCTGTTCGTGACCCTGGCCGCGGCCTTGGTGGAAAGCCAGGCGCTGCACGCCATCGAGGTGGAACAGGCCGACCCGGCGTCGGTGGAGGCCCAGGTCTTCTTGGGCCCCAACGCCGTGGACTACAGCGGCTATCCCGACTGCCGGCCCGAGTATTTCCAGCAGATGTCCAAGGCGCTGGCCCACGGCAGCAAGCTGTACACGCAGTATTCCGTGCCCATCCGGCTGGAAACGCCTATCATCGACAAGTCCAAAGCCGACATCGTCAGAATGGGCCTGGAACTCCAAGCCCCGCTGGAGTTCACCTGGAGTTGCTACCAGGGCGGAACAATACCCTGCGGAATGTGCGATAGCTGCGTGATCCGGGCCAGGGGATTTGCGGAAGCGGGAGTCCCCGACCCGCTGCTGCAGCGGCTTACAGCGAAGGCCTAGATGCTGCGGGTCAGCAGGCATCCCAACGGCCGGCCCGAGGTGTTCTATTCGCTGCAGGGCGAGGGACCCAACACCGGCGCGCCGTCGGTTTTCCTGCGGCTGGCGACATGCAACCTGGCCTGCGCCTGGTGCGACACCAAGTACACCTGGGACTGGGCCAACTACGACTTCGGCCGGGAAGTAATGAATTTACACGCCAATGAAGTGGAAGAGCGCATCCGGGCCTTCGGGTGCAGCCGCCTCATTATCACCGGCGGCGAGCCCTTGCTGCAGCAGGAGGAACTGGCGCCACTGGCGGCGTCCCTGAACAGAGACGGCTTCCAGTTGGAGGTGGAGACCAACGGCACCATTGCGCCCCAAGCCGACTTTCAACGGCACGTGGACCAGTGGAACGTTTCGCCCAAGCTGGAGTCGTCTGGCAATCCCAGGGACCGGCGGGAGCAGCGGCAGGCGTTGGAAGCCCTGGCCCGCCTGCCCAACGCATTCTTCAAGTTCGTGGTGACCCAGCCCGATGACGTTGCCGAAGTATGCGCTTTGAGGGACGCCTACGGGCTGCCGGGCAAGCGGATTATTCTCATGCCCGAGGGTGTGACCCCAGAGAGCATTCAGGACCGGAGCGGGTGGGTGGCAGAGGCTTGCGCCAGGGAGGGGTTCAGGTTTTCAACCCGGCTCCACATCCTGCTGTGGGGCGACCAGCGGGGCCGGTGAAGGCGATTCGATATGTGTCGCGATAGAGACCTCTCGTTCACGCCCATAGCCAACCTGTTGCGGCCTATGCCCATGGGGCGAAAGCTGGCCATGTTCATATCCAACAACCTGGCCAAGATAAAGCGGCTCCGGGGCTGTTGCGGGAACCACACCCATCCGGGCTGTTGACTGAGCCCCAAGGAACCGCCGGGGTCCGGCGGCTAACAACTCAACCGGCTTTGTTCTTCCGTTCATACTTCGAGAGCCTCAGCACGAACGGACGGCCTACCCGTCACTCGTTGACGTTCATCACCACTTTAATCACGTTGTCGGCGTGCGCCGCGTACATGTCGAAAGCCGCCTGCACCTGCGACAAGCCCATGTGGTGAGTCACCAGCTTCCCCGGGTCGCACCATCCCCTCTGGCGCAGGGCGACTATTCTCTCGATATGCGCCGTGGGATTGCCGCTGCGGGCGCCCGTGGTGGGGATGATCCTGGCCTGCTTGTCCATCAGCGTGTCATGGGTGAGCAGGACGCGTTTGTCGGTCTGCACCCCAAAGATTATTACCGTTCCGTACTGGCGCACCAGCCTGAACACGGTATCGAAGGTCTCGGGGTACCCGGCCGCCTCCACGACGATGTCGGCGCCCTGGCCGCCGGTGAGCTCCGCCACCGCTTCGTCCACGTCGTCCTTGTCCGGGTTGATCACGTGGGTTGCCCCGAATTCCCTGGACTTGGACAACCTGAATTCCAGCGGGTCGACGCCGATGACCTTGCCGGCACCGCAGCGCGACGTAATCATGGTGAAGCTGAGGCCGATGCTCCCCTGCCCCAGGACCACCACGTTCTTGCCCAGAATGTTGGGCATCTGCTGGCAGGAATAGAGCACCGTGCCCGAGGGCTGGCACATGATCCATTCGTCCAGCGGGCCCTCGTCGGGCAGCAGGACCATCATGCCTGGATTGGACACCAGGTATTCGGTCAGGCCGCCATGTCCCTTGCTGGGAAGGACGATAACCCGCTGGCCCTCGCTGAAGTCGTCGGTGCGGCTCTCCACCACCACGCCGACAACCTCGTGGCAAGGCCTGCCCGGCGGCATTGGGAATTCCTCCTCGTCAATGACGCTGTAGCCGTGGCGGATGTCGCTGCCGCACACCGAAGCCCTCTCCAGCTTAATCAGGCATTCGCCGTCGGAAGGAGTCGGGACCTCCACGTCGATGAACTCAAAGTGTTTTGGTCCCGCCAGTCTGGCTGCTCTCATCTGATTGCTTGTCCTCCAGCTTGGAATCCTCCGCCAATCTTAATGCCCGCCCGGAGCTACGGCAAGCCGCCAAGCCGTCCCAATCCCCACCAACCAACCGTAGGGGCAACCCTCGTGGTTGCCCTGTCTGTGAGCGCCTGGTGTTATGATACAGACGCCCAAACCTGCTGCAATTCGACCCATCGCAAGCTTTGACATCCACGCCTAACAACACCAACCCCGGCATCTATTACGGGTGGTACGTGGTCGCCACCTGCTTCTTCATTGCCATGGTGACCACCGGCGCCCGGGGCGCCATGGGAATCTTCGTCATTCCCATGAGCGAGGAATTCGAGTGGAACCGGAGCACCATCTCCATAGCCGGGGCCCTGGGCACCCTGTTCAACGGCATGGCCCAGCCCTTCTTCGGCCGCTGGTTCGACCGGCAGGGATCCAAGGTCATCATCATCAACCTGGTGATCGTCGCGCTGGGCACGGCGCTGCTGAGCCTCACCTTCCACTATCTCTTCCTGATGTTCCTGTTCGGCGTGGTCACGTCCATGGCCCTGAGCGGGGCGTCGCTGAACAACGCCTCGGCCCTGCTGGCCCGGTGGTTCCTGCGCCGTCGCGCCACCGTCCTGGGCCTGATCTCCGGCGGGGCGTCCACGGGGTCGCTGGTCCTGGTGCCCTTCGGCATATACCTGATTCAAGCCACCGACTGGAGGACCACCTGGGTTGCCCTGGGCATGATCATCTTCCTGGCGGCGCCTTTGGCCTTGGTCTTCCTGAAAGACAGTCCGGCCAAGCTGGGATTGAGGCCCGATGGGGATATCGATGGGCCCGGTGGAGGCGGCGGGACGGCGGGGCTGCCTCCGACGCCTCCCCTGGACACCGATAGGTGGCGGGAGTCTTTCCGCTCGCTCCCCATCTGGCAGGTGTCGGTCCCGTTTTTCGTCTGCGGGGCAACGACTTTCTTGCTGGCGTTCCATTTCGTCGCCTTCGCCCAGGAAGACCGAGACCTGTCGCCCACCATGGCCGGAGCGGTGTTCGCGGTCATGGGAGGCATGAACGCCCTGGGAAGCATCGGCGCGGGGATGCTGTCCGACCGGTTCAGCCGCAAGAACCTGCTGGCCCTGGTCTACTTCACCAGGGGTTCGGCCTACATGCTGCTTCTGATACCGCCGTTGCTGGGAGTCCCGTTCCTGTCGGGCGACGCCGGGGTCTGGATTTTCGCCGTGGTCGCCGGCCTTTCCTGGATTGCCACCAACCCCCTTACCGTATCGCTGACCGCCGACGTATACGGCCTGAGAGCCCTGGGAGCCATCACCGGCGTCTCCTTCGTCTTTCACCAGGCAGGCGGAGCCGGAGCGGTGCTGCTGGCGGGATTCCTGAACGACCTGACCGGTTCCTACACGGTGCCCTTCCTGGCCGCCGGGTCTCTGCTGTTCGTCGCCGCGGCCTTTGCTTTCTCCGTCAACGAGCGCAAGTACTCGGTTCGGTACCAGGCCCAACCCGCTTCCGCCTTCGCCGGGGACTGACCGTTGGGCGCCTGGGCCATTCTCCTGTCGGCAGCCGGGCATCACGGCGAGGCGGCGGACCCGGACCTGCTGGAATGGATCAAGGGCTTCCTCGACCACGCCTTCGACCTGGGCCCCTGGACCGTGGTGGCCATCCTGGGGCTGCTCATAGTGTCCATACCCGTGGGCATATCTGCTTTCTACCTGTGGCAGCAGCGGCGCAGCCGGCCCACGGCGGACTCGCCGGAAGACCGGCCCTAGCCGAAAGACGAGCCTGGTCATCGCCTGCCCCTTTCTTGCCCGCAGCAGGCGGGCGCAATATACTGCGGGCATTACGCTGATGCATGGAGGGCGCTATGGGTGACCGGTCTATGACCGCTGACGAAATGGAGCAGTTTCTCAATGGGAAGTGCCTTGCGAACCTGTCCACCTTGAAGCGGGACGGGTCGCCGCAGGTGACTCCCGTGTGGTACGCGTACCGGGACGGGAAGTTTGTCGTCAGCACCGCCGGCTTTACCGCCAAGGCGCGCAACGTCCGCCGGGACCCGAGAGTGTCCGTGTCCATCAACTCGCCCGGCGAGCCCTTTGCCTACGTGCTGGTCCACGGGAGGGCCAAGGTCACCACCGACGACATGGAGGCTACGGTCACGTCCATTGCCGTCCGGTACCAGGGCGATGAAGTTGGTAAGGCCTTCGCCCAGGAGATACTGAAGTCCAGCGACAATGTGCTAATCGAGATAACGCCCGACAAGCTCATCACCTGGACGACTGCCGACTGAGCGCGTCACGCCGATTGACCGGAGGCATTATGGCTGATAGGGAATTGACCCCCGCTGAGATAGAAAAGCTCCTTGCCGGGGATTGCCTCGCCAACCTGGCCACCGTGAACCGTGATGGTTCGCCCCAGGTGACGCCCGTGTGGTACGGGTACCGGGACGGGAAGTTCATGATCATCACCCACGACAATGTCCTGAAAACCCGCAACATCCGTCGAGACCCGAGAGTGAGCCTGTCCATAGCCACGCCCGACGCGCCCTATGCCTACGTGCTGACCAAAGGGAAGGCCAGGATGACCACCGACGACTTGGAGAACACTGTAACCTCCATCTGCCTCCGTTACTGGGGAGCCGAAAAGGGCGGGGACTTTGCCCGGCAGATAGTGGAGTCCGGCCAAGCCGTGCTCATGGAGATAACCCCTGACAGGCTTGCCACGTGGACAAGGCCGGAGTAGACTGCAATACAGTCCAATAGCCACGCGCCGCGGCGCTGGACTTCAAACACCAGGACAAATAGGGAAAGAGATGTTCGATAAACAGTCGCTGGACAATCTTTTCGACGAACTGCGAGACGAGTACGAGTTGGAGCCCGAGTGGGAGGACATCCAAAGGGCCGCCCACCTGGGCGTGGCCCGTTCCGACGCGGGGGTGTCGCTGGGCGACATAGACAGCCGCGTCATCGCCTTGATCGAAAAGCACCGGCCGGACTAACCGCCACAGTCTGATTCTTCCCCCGGTTTTCCCGCATGTGGAGAACTCTGCGAGGCTTGCCCACCACACCTCGCCCGTCCATTCCCCCTTCGATTTCCCTCAGGCCGAACGGACGGGCTGCCCTCATGGACGCACTGCCTCCTCCCCCACTGACGCAAGGCCGTTGACAACCCCGGCGGCCAGGGAATAGCGTGTAAGTACAGGGACGACCCGCCCCACAAAGGTTGGGTCGTCCCTGTACTTTTTTTGGCCGATATTTCTTGGGAGGTGGGGCCCCTTGCAATGCCGACGTTGCGATTCTCTTAGACTGCTCAAACTGGAAAAGAAGTCCCGCAAGGACAACGACATCCTGAGGTGCCGGGACTGCGGTTTTCTGTTCAGCCCCTCGGAGCCGGACGAGCCAAGCCCGCCGCAGCCCGGGCCCAAGGTTAAACAATCGCGGACCGTAGCAATCTCCTCGGGCTACAAGGACCGGCGTTAACCATGGACGAATCTCCGACGGCCGAGTATACGCCGCCCCTCACTTTCGCCAGGGACGTGCTGCAGGTGCGGCTCTGGGACAAACAGCAACAGGTCCTCGCTGCCCTGGCCGCCCACCGGCGCGTGGCGGTCAAGTCGGGCAACGGGCTGGGCAAGGGCTTCTGCGCCGCCGCGGCCGTGCTGTGGTTCATTCACTGCCACGACCCGGCCATTGTCCTGAGCACCGCCCCCACCTTCCGCCAGGTGCGGCACGTTCTTTGGCGGCAGATCCGCCGCCTTTACCGGCCTGCCAGGGACCTGCTGGGCGGCTCAATGTTCGAGACCCGCTGGGAATTGGCCGAGGACCGCTATGCCATGGGGCTGTCCGCCGGGTCGGCCGACGAGTTCCAGGGATTCCACTGTCCCCACATGCTTATCGTGGTGGACGAGGCCGAAGGCGTAGGCGACGAGATATACGAGGGGATCGAGGCGGTGATGACCTCTGCCAATCCGCGGCTGCTGCTCATCGGCAATCCCACCACCGCCTCTGGGGCCTTTCGCCGGGCATTTCACGAGGAGCGCCGCCTCTACCACACCATAACCATCTCGGCCCTGGACAGCCCCAACGTGCAGGCGGGCAGGACAGTGGTGCAGGGCCTGACCACCGCGGAGTGGGTTCAGGAAAGAAAAGACACCTGGGGAGAAGACAATCCCATCTACCGGTCAAGGGTCCTGGGGGAGTTCCCCGACCAGGATGAGAAAGCCCTGTTCGGGTTGTCGGCGTTGGAGGCCGCCGCCGATGAGGACCGGCTGGACTACGAACATGAGGGCGCATCCAGCGGCGTTGTAGTGCTGGCGGTGGACGTGGCCCGGTACGGCTCCGACCGAAGCGTCATCCTGCGCCGGCGGGGCAACATCGTGGAGGACATACAGACCTTCCGAAAGATGGACCTCATGGAGTTTGCAGGGCGCATCGCCGCGGCCATCAGGGATTCGGACCCGGACTACGTGTGCGTGGACGAGATTGGCCTGGGGCAGGGGTGGTGGACCGGCTGCGGGAACAGGGCCATCCGGTGAGGGGAATCAACGTGGCCCGCAGCGCGAGAGATAGGGGGCATTTCACCAACCTAAGGGCGGAGGGCTATTCGCGGCTGCGCGACCTGTTCGCCGCGGGGGAAATCAGGATTCCGGCGGACAACGAATTGATGGGGGAGTTGGCGGCCATGCGCTACGACGTCGACAGCCTGGGGAGGCTACGGGTGGAGAGCAAGGAGCAGATGTACAAACGCCGCGTGCCCTCTCCCGACAAGGCCGACGCCCTGATGCTGGCTTTCGTCGAACCTCCCGCCAAGGTCAAAGTATGGACCTAGACCAAGATTGCCATACCAAAGGTGTACACATGAAAAACAAGTCCGTCATCTCCCAGGAAAATAGAGAAGAACGCAGGACTCCGCCTGGCGGCGTGCTGGAAGCTGTTAAGGGGCTACCCTCCGTCGCCATGGCCCCGGCCCGATTTCTGGGAAGGCTGGAAAGGCTCCGGGGTCGGCTGCGGCCCGCGCAGACCGCGCCCGCGAATGCCAGGCAACGGGCCAACCGGGCTGCGTCGGCTGACGTGGACTGGTTCCAGGAGACCGCCTCCCCCGGCGCATCCTGGGCCAACTCCGCCTACGGCGAATACTACGCGTCGTCGGTGTCGGTGTACTCCGCCATCAAGCTCCGGGCCGATGCCCTCAGCCGGCCTGAACTAATGGTGTACCGGCGGCAGTCCGATGGAACGCTGCTGCCGGTGGGCCCGGAGCATCCGGCGCGCCTGCTCCTGGACCGGGTAAATCCCTGGCACACCCGCCAGGACCTGTGGAGGGCCACCGAGACCTATCTCAACCTGTGGGGATCGTCCTTCTGGGCCCTGGAAAAAGACGAAAGGGGCCGGTGGGAAATCTGGCCCCTGCGTCCCGACCGGGTCACCGTGCTGCCGGACCGCCGGCGCTATATCCGGGGGTTCGTGTACCAGGGGCGCAACGGGCCGGTGGCCTACACCCCCGACGAGATGCTGTGGATGCACTACTTCAATCCCCTGGAGGAGTACGCCGGCCTTTCGCCCATCGCCCCGGCCCGCCTAGCCGTTGACATGGGCAAGGACGGTCTGCGCTTCAACCGCAACTTCTTTCGCAACGCAGCCCAGCCGGGCTTTGTTATGTTAACCAACGAGAACATGACCGAGACCGAGGTCGAGGAGTTCTACGACCGGTGGGAAAAGCGATACCGGGGGCCGGCCAAGGCCCACCGTCCGGCCATCGCCAGCTTCGTCAAGGACGTCAAGACCCTGGGCTTCAACCAGCGGGAAATGGAGTTCATACAGGGGCTGCGCTGGAGCCTGGAGGAGGTGAGCCGGACCTATGGCGTTCCCATGCCCCTGCTGTCAGACCTGGAACGGGCCACCTTTTCCAACGTGAACACCGCCGAGCGTATGTTCTGGCGCAACACCATACTGCCCGAATTGCGGTTCTTCGAGGAGCGGCTGAACCGCATGCTGCTCCCCCGGCTGGGGTATCCAGACCTAGAAGTCCAGTTCGACCTGAGCGCCATCGAGGTGCTGCGGGAGGACGAAGACAGCCGGGTGCGGCGGGAAACACAGTTGCTGGACCGGGGAGTGCTGACCATCAACGAGGTGCGCCGCTCCCGCAACCTGCCCGACGTGCCCTGGGGCGATGAATGGGCCAAGGGCCCGCGCTCCCGCGGCCGCAGGTAGCCTCACTCCCACGGGCCAACTCCTCATTCCCGCAACCTAGCCCGTCATTCCCGCCCCCGAGCGGGAATCTAAGACCTCGTGCAGCCATCTCGGGCTACCCATGCCTGGTCGTGGGCTGCGGCGTCCCGCCCAGGGCGCCAGCCGAGACGTAGACATCTTGACATCAATATAATGATGCACTATGATGCCTCCATGAGAACTACACTTACGCTGGATGACGACGTAGCGCAAGCCCTGCGGGAGCGGGCCAGGTTTATGGAGCGCCCCTTTAAGCAAGTGGTCAACGAGGCGCTCCGGCGCGGCCTGACGCCCAACGTTATCAGGGAGAAGCCCGCGGAATACCGGGTTGCCCCCCATAACAGCGGGCTGGCCCCGGGAATCGATCCCTTAAGGCTGAACCAGATTAACGACCAACTGGAGGCCGACGCCTTTACCCGGCCTGGAGCCGAGTGATCATCCCGGACCTCAACCTGCTGGTCTACGCCTACAGCGACGGCGCCCCATTCCATGCCGCGGCCAGGCGCTGGTGGGAAGACTTGATCAACGGAAGCGAACGCGTGGGCGTCTCGTGGGCCGTTGCAACCGGCTTCGTTAGATTGATGACTCACCCCAGCGTACTGGCCAGCCCGGCCACACCCGAAAAAGCCCTAGACTTCGTAACCGAGTGGTTCCAGTTCCCTCAAGTGTCGCCGGTCAACCCCGGCGCCGGCCACCTGGACCTTCTCCGCAGAAATCTGGCCGTCGCCGGCGTTGGGGCTAACCTGGTGACCGATGCCCACATCGCCGCCCTGGCCATGGAGTACCAGGCGGAGGTCCACTCCAACGACAGCGACTTCAGCCGGTTCCCCGGCCTCCGCTGGCGCAATCCCCTGAAAGCGTAAGCGCGCCCGTTCGCTCGCGTGGCTCTAGAGCCCGGTCCTAAGATCATTGATTTGCTCTCCCCACAGTGGTACACTGTTTCAGTGCACACGATAATGGTGTAACCCAGATACCGAGGCCGCAATGAAAAACGTAACCCTGAGCGCCGACGAGTCATTAATCGAGGCGGCCCGCAAACGCGCCTCCACGGAGAATTCGACGCTTAATGAGCAATTCCGACAGTGGCTGGAACGCTACGTCCATCGCGACGGGCAGGCCGAAAAGGCAATGCAAGTAATTCGCGAACTCCAGGCCGTGGTCGACACCGGGGGCCGCAAGTTTACCCGGGAAGAGATGAATGAACGCTGAGGACTTCATCGATACCAACGTGTTCGTCTACTTGTTCGACGGGTCCGACGCCAGCAAGCGCCGGCGCGCCGAGACTCTGGTCAGTCAAAGCCTGGAACGGGGCACCGGGTGCACCAGCTACCAGGTCGTCCAGGAAACGATGAATGTGTTGACCCAGAAATACGGTATGTCTCTCGACCGCGTACGCCGACTCCTGGACGATGTTCTTGCCCCTTTGTGGCAGATAAACCCCTCGATATCCTTATACCAAAGCGCGGTCTCCCTCCAGAGTCGTTACCGGTACTCATTCTATGATTCCCTGATAGTTGCCTCCGCCCTGGAGGCCGGCTGCCGGCGCCTCTGCAGTGAAGACCTCCAGCACGGCCAGCAGGTGCAGCGGCTGAGCATCCAGAACCCCTTTTTGGACGTCTGAGCCAGGCGCGTCCTCCGCCGCTCCCCCTTTCGCTGGCGTCTAGCCGCCCCCGGGGAATACGGGTTACAATCCCTTCCGTCACAGGGCAGCAAAACGTAACCCAGGCGGGGCCCATCATGCCCAATTGCAAGGCCAAGAACGGCGGCGGCGACGGCAACAGGGTGTACACCCCTGCCTAGTCCACTTGCCCCCGCCATGGGATATCAACGGAGGCGCCATGGAGTTCGGCATAACCTTGGGCAACATGGGTCCCCTGGCCACCGTCGAGAATATGCTTGCTATTGCCCGGCGCGCCGTCGAACTGCAGTTCCACGCGGTCTGGGTGGGCGACCACATCTTCGTTCCCAACGTCCAGGAGTCCCGCTATCCCTACAACGCGACCGGCCGCATGGCGGCCTCCCCGGGGGACAACGTGCTGGAACCGCTGATGACCCTGGCCTACGTCGGCGGCGCGGTAAATCCACCCCGCCTGGGCGTGGGCGTGCTCATCGTCCCCTACCGCAACCCCGTCGTCACCGCCAAGATGCTGATGACCCTTGACCACCTGTCCGGCGGCAAGCTGACGGTGGGCGTCGGCGTGGGCTGGATGAAGGAGGAGTTCGACGCCGTCGGCGCTTCTCATGAGCACCGGGGCAGCGTCACCGACGAATACATCCAGATATTCAAAGAGCTGTGCACTTCCCAGGAACCCAAGTTCGAGGGCGAGCACTATCAATTTTCCGACGTCGGAGCGTTCCATCCCAAGCCCGTCCAGACGCCGCACCCGCCTGTATGGGTCGGCGGCTGGTCCCGTCCCGCTCTGCGGAGGGCGGCCCGCCTGGGAGACTACTGGTACCCCAGCAACATCGACCCGGAATCATACGCGGCCAAACTGGGCTCCTTGAAGCGGCTTTGCCTTGAATACGGCCGCGACCCAGCCAGCCTCGGCTTGGCGGTCCACGTCAACAACGTCGGCTTCGGCGAAAAAGACGCCTACGGCCGGTCAGGGGTAGCCCCGTTCAGCGGAGAAGCGCAGCAGATGCTGGACGCCATCCATCAATACCAGGACGCGGGAATCGGCCACATCTCCATGAATATAAGAGGGGCCGGCCTGCCGGAGCGGTTGGACAACATGGAGCGGTTCGCCGACCAGGTCCGGCCAAGGGTATGATTCCCGAGCCGCCTGGCTTGACCGGACTATAGCCGCGCTCCGCAGGGGCCGAAAGGGGAGACGGATGACCCGGGAACCGGTAAACATTTTCGAGTACGAAGAGTTGGCCAAGGCCAGCCTGCCCAAGCCGGACTACGACTTCATAGCCGGCGGGGCCACCGACGAGATTACCCTGCGGCGGACCCGGGCCGTCTACGACTCCATAATGCTGCGGCCCAACGTGATGGTCGACGTCAGCAACATGGACCTGAGCACCACCGTGTTGGGACGCGAAATCACGCTGCCGGTGCTGCTGGACCCCTCGGGGAACCACGGCGCGGCCCATCCCGATGGGGAGCTGGCCACTGCCAGGGCCGCCGGGGCGGTGGGCACGGTGATGGTAGTCAGTTCCGGCGCCTCCCGCACCTGGGAGGACGTAGCCCAAGCCGCCTCCGGGCCCCTGTGGCTCCAGCAGTACATCTACAAGGACCCGGGCCTGACTTTGGAATCGGCTGCCCGGGCGGAAGAGGCCGGCTACTCCGCCATCTGCCTGACCGTCGACGCCAAGGTGAGGCCTAAGAGAGAGCGCAATATCCGTAACGACTACGTGGGCGGTTTCGCCCCCAACTACGCCCACCTGAACCGGCCTCGACACACCTGGAAGCTGGGATCCGATGCTCAGACCCGCAACACCGACCTTCGCTCCCAGGCGGCTTCCTGGCCCGACCTGGAATGGCTGGCGGCCAACACCCGGCTGCCGGTGGTGGTCAAGGGCGTCCTGGCCAGCGAAGACGGAGGACGCTGCGCCGACCACGGAGCCAAGGGAGTAATTGTTTCCAACCACGGGGCCCGCTACCTGGACACCGCCCTGGCGACGATAGAAGCCCTGCCCGACGTGGTAGACAGCGTCGCCGGACGCATCGAGGTCTACCTGGACGGTGGAATCCGGCGGGGGACGGACATTTACAAGGCCCTGGCCCTGGGCGCCCGGGCCGTGCTCATAGGACGGCCCATATTCTGGGGACTGGCGGTCAACGGCGAGGCCGGCCTAGTCTCGGTGCTGAACATGCTTCGAGACGAACTGGACGGCACCATGGCCATGTGCGGCAGGCCGACCATCGGCAGCATCGACAGGGGATCGCTGCTCACCGTGTCGCCCCTGCTGGGACTGTTCCCCCAGCCGCCCGACTGGACGAGAGGCTGATAGCGCTCCTGCAGCCAGGCCAACCTCGCTATCGGCCCTGGCTCTTGTACTCCTCCCGAGGGGGGCTGAAGATGTCCAGCGCCAGGGCCCAGCCCTCCGAACCCACCAGGCTGTGAGGGACATTCCCCGGAATCATGTAGGCGTCTCCCTGTTTCACCCGCTTGGTCTCTCCGCCAATGGTGAAGTCGAACTCGCCCTGCATGACTATGCCGGCCTGCTCGTGGGGGTGAGCATGCTCCGGCAGCACTGCGCCAGGCGCGATCTCCACCAGGCTCATCATCACCTTGTCGCCCCACATGCTCCTCAGGTTCAACCCCGGCGCCACTTCATTGCGTCCAATCTCCGCCGGGTCGATGAAATACGACATGTGCGCTCCTTTCAGGCCTTGCCGTGCCCCGGCACTTGAGAGCTGTCGGGGTGGATGGCTTCACGTAGTTGAATAGCCAAGTCTAAAGCCTTGAGGCAATGCAGTCCATCACCGCCGTCGGACTCCTTGTCTATAATGGCGTTAACTTTATCCTGGCCCAACCGAGACGAAGCGGAGGTCTCCATGGTGTCGAACCCCCTCTTCAGCCTTGACGGCAAGGTTGCCCTGGTCACCGGCGGCAACGGAGGCCTGGGCCTGGCAATGGCCCTGGGGCTGGCCGAGGCCGGCGCCGACGTCGCGGTGGCCGCACGGGACGCTGAGAAGACGGCTCGCTCCGTAGCCCAGATCCAGGACTGCGGAGTCAAGGCCCTTGGGTTGACGGTGGACGTGACACAGGAGGCGGAGGTCGGCGATATGGTCGCCCGGGTCGTTCAGGACTTGGGGGGAGTGGACATCCTGGTCAACAACGCCGGAACGGTGGTGCGCAAGGAACCCCAGGATTTGACCGGCGACGAGTGGGACCTGACCCTGGACGTGAACCTGCGGGCCGCTTTCCTGGCCGCGAAGGCTGTTTATCCGCACATGAAGGCCCGCGGCGGCGGCAAGATTATCAACATCGGCTCTATGTTTTCCATATTCGGCGGCGGCGGCAGCGGCGCTCCTTATTCCGCCAGCAAGGGCGGCCTGGTGCAGTTGTCTAAGAGCCTGGCTGTGGCGTGGGCCAGGGACAACATCCAGTCCAACGCCATTTTGCCCGGTTGGTTCCCCACCGACCTGACCGCCGACATTCCCCTGAACCAGCCGGAACGGTACGACTTGATAAGCCGCCGCATTCCCATGGGGCGCTGGGGCGACCCCGACGACTTGAAGGGCGCGGCAATGTTCCTGGCCAGTCCGGCCTCGGACTATGTGACCGGAGCCGTGATCACAGTGGACGGCGGTTACTCCGTGTCCTGAGTGGGGCTGCCTGGGCGCACGCCGATTGACAACCCATGCGCTGCGATATTAAAGTGCAGCCATCCCCTAGAAACTGTCCCGGAACATTTCATAAGGGAGGAGGATCATGTCGGACTACAGAGTCATATCCTCGGACAACCACGTCATCGAGCCGGACGATTTATGGACCAGTAGGATCCAGCCCAAGTTCAGAGACAAGGCGCCGCAAATCGAACACTACGAGGACCGCGACCTGTGGCTGTGCGACGGCCACATGCTCATGTTCACCGGGGGCGGGGCCATGGCCGGCGTGAGGTTCGAAGACCCCGGCGCGGTGGTCACCGACGCCAAGTCTGAACAGAACCGTCCCGGTTCCTACATTCCGGAGGAGCACGTCAAGGACCTTGACATCGACGGCGTAGACGTCAGCATCGTCTATCCCACCGTTGCTCTCTTCCTCTACGGCGTGAGAGACACCGATCTCCTGACGGAGAACATCCGGGTCTACAACGACTACGTCGGAGAGTTCTGCAACGCCATTCCCAACAGGCTCAAGGGCATAGCAATGCTCAACATAGACGACATCAGTCACGGCGTCAGGGAGCTGGAACGGGCCCACAAGCTGGGTTTCATCGGCGCAATGATCCCGGTGACTCCTCCAGAGGGACGGCCCTACGGCAAGCCTGAGTACGACCCCCTATGGGCCGCAGCCCAGGACCTGGGAATGCCCTTGAGCTTGCACATCGGCACCGACCGAACCGGACCGGACTCGGAAGTGAAGGACGTCGACAACTACGACGCCACCCACCTGTCCAACGTCGATTATTTCATCCGTATGAGCTTGGGCAACATCATCTTTGCCGGGATTTTCGAGCGTTTCCCCGGTCTCCAGGTAGGCTCGGTGGAGCACGAAGTTTCCTGGGCGCCCCACTTTTTGGACCGCATGGACTACAACTACGCCCAGCGGGCCCAGGTGTTCTCCCCCTACCGGTTCAAGAACGAGGCCTTCCCCAGCGATTTCTTCCGCACCAACGTCTTCGTCGGCTTCCAGGAGGACCCCCTGGCCATCAAGGACCGCCACATCATCGGCGTGGACACCCTGCAGTGGGGGTCGGACTATCCCCACGCCGAGTCCACCTTCCCCAGGAGCCGCGAGATCCTGGAAGAGCTCCTGGTGGAGTGCAACGAGGAAGAAAAGGCCAAAATCGCCGGGGGCAACGCGGCCAGGATTTACCACCTTTAGGCCCAACCGTCCGGCTGGGCCCAACTGAGGCCTCCAAGCGAAACCCTTGCATAAGCCCTTCTCAGGGGGAGGGGTGGGGGCGTCTTTAGAGGTCGGAAATGGACCAACAGGAGCATTTATGTCCGAGGATATGCGCATCGAGCCAGACCTGGAGACGGCCGTGTTCGGCGGCGGATGCTTCTGGTGCACCGAGGCGGTCTTCCTGGAAATGATGGGCGTGGAGTCGGTGGTTTCCGGCTATGCCGGCGGACACACCGAGAACCCCACCTATGAGCAGGTGTGCAGCGGCCGGACGGGCCACGCGGAGGTGGCGAAGATAACCTTCGAAAGAGCAGTGGTCAGCTACCGGGACCTGCTGGAAGTGTTCTTCGCCACCCACGACCCAACCACTCTCAACCGGCAGGGAGCGGATGTGGGCACCCAGTACCGGTCGATTATCTTCTACGCCGATGACCACCAACGGCAGGCGGCGGAAGAGACCATACGGGAGTTGGACGCGTCCGGGGAACTCCCCGGCCCGGTGGTGACCCAACTGGAGCCCCTGGGCCGCTTCTACGAGGCCGAGGGCTATCACCAGGACTACTATAAGAACAATCCCTACAACCCCTACTGCACGTTCGTGATAAGCCCCAAGCTCAGCAAGTTCCGCAGCAAATTCGCCGTACAACTGCGCTGAGTTGGCCCTCAATAGCATCAGGCCGCCCTCGATTACCTGCTGCCTTTACCACGTCAGACGACGGGCGGATAAACCTGCCCCGGTCTGAGGAGGCGTCCCCATGAAGTTCGGCGTCCTGTACTGGCCCACTCGCACCGGGGACTACCCCGCCGATCGGCATTTCCAGGAGATCGCGGAATTCGCCCGGGCCGCCAGGGACTCCGGGTTCGACCTTTTCGCCGTCCCCAACATTTACCTGGCGTCGCCCGCCCGCTTTTTTCACCCCTTGCCTCTCCTGGCCGCCCTGGCCGCCGAGACGGGAAACATGTCTCTGCTCACCGGCATCTTCCTCCTTGCCCTGCAAAACCCGGTGGACGTCGCGGAGCAGGCAGCCACCCTGGACGCCATATCCGGAGGCAGGTTCATCCTGGGCGTGGGCGTAGGACGCCGCCACATACCCTGCGCCGAGTTCGGCATAGAGCCCGAGCACCGGGGAGCCCGCACCGGCGAGGCCCTGCAGGTGATAAAACGGCTCTGGACCGAGGATGAAGTGACCCACCAGGGACGCCACTTCACCGTGTCGGGAGCGACAACGGCCGCGAAGCCCGTCCAAAAGCCCCACCTGCCCATATGGGTCGCCGGTAACGCAGCCAAGGCCATCCGAAGGGCCGCCCGCTGGGGCGACTCCTGGTACCCCACCACTTCCGACTCCCTGGAACAACTGGAGAGCGGACGGGACTATTACTACCAGTGCCTGGAAGGATTTGGCCGGCCGGCGCCTGACCTGCTGCCGGTGCGCCGCGACCTGTTCATCGGCCCCAACTACGACGCCGCCATGCGCGACGGCGTCCGGCACATACGCAGCGAGGCCAGGCTGTGGGGCGACGTGGAATACAGCCCGGACAGATATTTTGTCGGCTCTCCCGGCTCGCTTGTTGAGGACATAGCGCGTTACCGCGAGCGGCTGGGCGATATGTACATGGTCTTCAGGGTGCAGTGGCCCGGGCAGACCCACCAGCAGGCAATCCAGCAAATGGAGCTTCTTGGCGGAAAGGTGTTCCCTCATTTCCGCTGACAGGCCGGCGGCGGCCAGGGAGTCCTAGCGGGCCGGCATACTTGCCGTCGACCGAGGAGACGCTTCCATGAAATTCGGCATCCTGAACTACACCATCCGGGCAGCGGATTACCCCCCGGAAAAACAGTTTCAAGAGACTCTGGAAATAGCCCGGACGGCCAGGGACGCCGGATTCGACCTGTTCGCCGTCAGCCACACCTACCTGACCTACCCCGCCCGCAGGTTCCATCCGTTGCCCTTGGTGGCCGCCCTGGCCCCCGAGACCGGCAATATGTCCCTCCTCACGGGAATCTACCTCCTGGCCCTGCAGAATCCGGTGGACGTTGCAGACCAAGCGGCAACCCTGGACGTAATCACCGGGGGCCGGTTTATCCTGGGGGTGGGCGTGGGACGCCGCAACCTGCCATGCGCCGAGTTCAACGTGGCCCCGGAGCACCGGGGTTCCAGGACCGGCGAGTCCCTCCAAGTGATAAAGCGGCTCTGGACCGAGGATGAAGTTACATACCAGGGGAAGCATTTCTCATTGTCAGGCGCAAGAACGGCCATCAAGCCCGTCCAAAATCCCCACCTGCCTATATGGGTAGCGGGCAACGCAAACAGGGCCATCCGGAGGGCCGCCCGCTGGGGAGACTCCTGGTATCCCACCACCTCCGACTCCCTGGAAGAACTGGAGAGCGGACGGGACTATTACTACCAGCGCCTGGAGGATTTTGGACGGCCCGCGCCCGACCTGCTTCCGGTGCGCCGCGACCTGTTCATCGATGCCGACTACGAGACGGGCCTGCGGGACGGAGAACGGCACATACGCAGCGAGGCCAGGCTGTGGGGAGACGTGGAGTACAGCCCGGACCGCTATTTCGCCGGCTCCCCGGAATCGATGGTCGAGGACATAGCGCGGTACCGCGAGCGGCTGGGCGACATGTACATGGTCCTGCGGGTGCAGTGGCCCGGGCTGGAGCACGTCAAGGCGCTGGAGCAAATCGAGCTCCTGGGAAGCCGGGTAATTCCCCATTTCCGCTGATTCGCCTGCATTCGATTAACTGCGCTCATTTGGCGTAAAGGAGACGCGCATGACCTCAGCATCGCTGCACCCCATAGAAGCCTACGAGGCCGCTGCCCACACCATGCTGTCCACCATGGCCGGGCTAAAGGCTGCCCAGCTTGGCGATCCGACGCCCTGCACCGAGTGGAACGTGCGTCAGCTAATCAACCACAACTTCAAGGTCTCCCAATGGGCGATCAACATGCTGACGGGAGGCCCCGCACTCAACCCCATGGACGTGGATGACGAACTTCCAAGCGGGGGCGCTGCCGCCGCCTTCGGGGCCATATCCGAGGGCCTGCTGGCGGAAGCCAAGCGCAGGCCCATGGACGAGCAGGTGCAGGCTCCGTTCGGCCCCATAACGTTGGGCCAGTTGCTGGTCGTCAACACCGGCGACGTCTTTGTTCACAAGTGGGACCTGGCCAAGGCCACAGGTCAGGACGCGACGTTGGACGGCGTCCTCGCGGAGATGTGCTATCAGGCCATCGCGCCGTTCGCCGTCCCCGGAAGAGAGCAAGGAGCGTTCGGCCCCGAAGTGACGGTGCCGTCCGACGCGGGCATCCAAGACAAGCTCCTGGCCCTCACGGGGCGCCGGCCTTAGCCGCTGCGGCGACGTGGGTCGATGAGCAATCACCAACGGCATCCCCTGACGCGGGCTTTCGCTAATGCGGCCCAGATCCGCATAGTGACCAACTAATGGCGGCAATCGGCGAGGAGACTATCCCTCCACATAGGTGGGTAAGCCTGGGCGCCTTCACCACCGGGACCGCCACTGCGCTGGCCACCATCTTCATCTTCGGCCTGCTGCTGCCCGACATCTCGAAAGAGATGGGATTGTCGCCGTCCCAGCAGGGATGGCTGGGGGCATCGGTGGTCCTCGGCAACCTGGTTTTCAGCATTCCGTTGAACGAGTGGCTGTCCAAGTACAGCCCCCGGCGGATAGCCGCGCTGTGCTTCCTCGGCATAACCGCGTCCATCCTGCTGCAGGGTTGGTCCCCCACACTGGCGCTGCTCATCGTGGGTCGCATTGCCCTGGGCGTCTCCATGATGGCCACCCAGGCCCCCCGGGCCCTGTTGATACACCAGTGGACTTCCGCCGGCCAGATGCCCTTTACCCACGCGGTGTTTTTTGGCAGCACCACCATCGTTTGGGGCCTGGCCCTGATCGCCACGCCGCCGTTGCTGGAGTTGTTGGGAGGCTGGCGGCACGTGCTGTACCTTATGGGCGGAATAGGCGGCGCGTCGACGGTCCTGTGGCTGCTGGTGGGAAGGGAACGGGTGACCACCGAGTACGCCAGGAGCCTGGTGTCCCAAGTCCGCAGCCCCCTGATTAACGTGCTCAGATACAAGGAAATGTGGCTGCTGGGGCTGGCGATGTGGTCGGCGACCATCCCGTTTATATCCTTCGAGTTCTTCTGGCCGACCTTCGCCCTGGACAACCTCGATGTTTCCCTGGAGATCGCCGGAATCACCGCCGGGATTGTGATGTTGGTGGGCGGGCCCGCGGGAATCATGGTGAACGCCGTTCCGTGGTTGGCCCAGCGGCAGACCCTGTTGTTGGGCCTCAGCGGAGTTGTCATCATCAGCACCGGGGTTGCGCTGTTGCACCTGCACTGGGCACCGGGGTTGTTCATGGTGGCGGTGGTGCGGGCGCTGGTCCACGTCTATTTCCCGGCGGTCACTATCATGGTGTACCAACTGCCCGGAGCGAGCCCCAGGGAGGTGGCGGCAGGCATGGCCGTAGCGTCGACGGCCGCATGGGCGGGAGCGGCCATTGGGCCGCTGCTGGTCGGGTTCATTGATGAAGCCACCGGAGACCAGCGCCTGGCCCTCTACACGACGGTGTTCTTCCCGGTTATTGGGATCGTCTCCGCGCTGGTCCTCCAAGTATTGCGCTCCAGGGCATCGCTGCCTGTTGCCTCGGCTAAGCCTTCCTAGCTCCGGCCCACCGGCCTCTTAGCCCCAAGCCATTGTCTCCCCGCAGAGGGCGACTGTTCCCGCCCTGGTTCGAACACTCCCTCCTATCAATTCTTCCCGCTATGGCCCTATACTTTTCGCGTCGATGAACAATCACCAACGGCATCACCTACTGAGAGCCTTTTGCACACCGGCCCAACAGCGGACAGTGACTAGCTGATGGCCGCTGCACGCGACGCCGGAATAACCGCCTACCGGTGGGTGGTCCTGGGATCACTTACGTCGGGGTCGGCCACCGCGCTGGCCACCATCTTCGTCTTCGGCCTGCTGCTGCCCGACATCTCTGACGAGCTGGGGCTGTCGCCGTCCCAAGAAGGACTGCTGGGAGCCTCGGCCGTCTTCGGCAATATCGCCCTGGCAATCCCGTTAAACGAGTGGCTGTCCCGCTACCGTCCCTGGCGGGTAATCCTGTTGTGCTTCCTGGGCATCAGCTCGTTCACTCTGCTGCAAGGCTGGTCGCCCACGTTGGCGGTCTTCATCGTGGGTCGCATCGGCCTGGGTGTTTGCCAGATAGCCCTCCAGGCGCCCCGGGCCCTGCTGATACAGCAGTGGTCCTCCGCCGTCCAGATCCCCTTCACCCAGGCGGCGATGTATGCCGGCACCACCATCATCTGGGGACTGGCCCTCATGGCCGCGCGGCCGCTGCTGAACCTGGTGGGAGGCTGGCGGGAAGTCCTCTACATCATGGGTGGCGTAGGCGCCGCCGCCTCGCTCCTGTGGCTGCTGGTGGGAAGGGAACGGGTGACTGCCGAGTTCGCCAGGGGACTGCAGTCCCAGGACCGCAGCCCCCTGCTCAGCATCTTGAAATACAGGCAGCTATGGCTGCTGGGCCTTGCCCAGTTTGCGGCGACAATGTCCGTCACGTCCTTCGACGTTTTCTGGCCGAAATTCGCCGTTGAGAACCTCAAGGTGGACCCGGTAATAGCCGGATTCTCTGTCGGAATTGTGATGCTGGTCGGAGGGCCCGGGGGAGCATTGCTGAACTCGATACCGTGGCTGGCCCAGCGGCAACCGGTTTTGCTGGCGTTGGCCGCGGCCACCATCATCGGCACCAACGTGGGGCTTCTCCACATAAGCTGGGTGCCGGCGTTGCTGATGGTGTCGGTGGTCAGGGGACTGATCCACGTCTACTTCCCGGCGATCAACACCCTGGTTTACCAGTTGCCCGGAGTGCGGCCCAGGGAGATAGCGGCCGCCATGGCGGTAACGGTCACCTGCGCCTGGACCGGCGGGGCCGTCGGGCCGATGATTGTGGGATTCGTCGAAGATGCTACCAAGGACCCGCAGCTCGCCCTCTACGCGATGTCCTTCACACCGGTCTTGGGAATAGCGCTGGCCTTCGTAATTTACGCGATACGGTCCAGGGCCGCGCTGCCGGCGGCGCAGGAGCCGGTCAAGCCCTAGACGCGCGCGCTTTGACACAAAAGCATTGTTCTTTGGTAACATATCAGTTACCATCTTGGTGTGCCCGAGATCAGGGAATACGTCGACGTCCGGAACCGGCAGGAGTCATAAACCATGGCCCTCACCCGTGACTTTAAGGAGACAGTTCAGGCCCGCGCACAGCGCGACCCGGCCTTTCGAGATGGGTTGCTGAAAGAGGGGGTAGAGTGTCTTTTGGCCGGGGATATTGATGCCGGAAAAGTCGTGTTGCGTGACTACATCAACGCCGCCATAGGGTTCGAAAAGCTTGGTTCCCTCACCAACAAGCCGCCCAAGAGCCTCATGCGAATGTTCGGACCCGCAGGCAACCCCAACGCCCGCAACATCTTCGAAATAATCGGCCGCATTCAGCAGCACGAGGGCGTCCAACTTGAAGTGAATGCTGTTCGATAGTGGCCAGGCCTTTCTCCTAGGGACCGGCGCCAGTGGGCCTAATCGGCGTCCATGCGCGCAATGTCTGCTTGCATGTCCGCAACTATCCGCAGCATCTGCTGGGTTAATTCGCGCTGCCTCTCCTGCCGTTCGGCTCTGCCCCTAACAAGCACTTGCAAGGCTTCTTGGGCCTCCTGGCCTATAGATATCAACTCCGTATGAATTCGCCTTAAGGCTTCCTGGGCTTGGTGTCGTTCTTCGTGCGTCACGCTATCCTCATCTGCGATGTACCAGATCTTTCAAAGCTCCTTCTCCATGAACACCGACAAAGGATCCAGTGGATAGTTGCCAAATGGGCCGCGTTCAACGTACCCCGCCCGCCTGTAGAGCGCCAGCGCCTCCGGCTGGTGGACGCCGGTCTCCAAGCATATACCGGTACGCTGTTCCTGCCTGGCCAAGTCCTCGAGCTCGCGAAGAATCGTCGCGCCAACGCCGAGCCCTCGCGCTTCAGGTCTCACGTACATGCGCTTGATCTCGGCGTATCCCGGATCATCGAGCACCAGGGCCCCGCAACCGGCGGCTGCCCCGTCGACCCTAGCAACCAGGAATCTAACTTGCTCCCCCATAAGTGAGTCCACGTCGAGCAAGTAGTTGGAGCCGCTTGGATATAGGGATCCCAGATAGGAATCCAAAGCCTTGATCATCGCAGCTACGTCTTTTTGGCGTGGAGTTTCGAGCGCAATTTGGACCATTCCGGAAGCTCGTTTCATGCCGTGGTCGCCTTTGGAGCCTTCAGGCGTTGAATTCCTTACGATGGGGCATCGGACTCCTCAATCAGCCGCTATCTGGGTGGCGGAGCGAAGCCGTCCGCTACATCCTATCATGGCGAGCAAAAGCAGGGTCTCATATAAAACCACTGGCTGCCGGCCTTTGTTCTTTTTGGCACCCCCCAAATTGACCGCCAACCTGCCGCGTCTTATAATCAGGCGGCGCGCCAAGGGCGGCGATGCCCGCAAGCCTCACTACCCCAAGGCAATCTCCCTCAGCGCAGAGGAGTAATCAATGGTCAACCAACAGGCCGCTCTGCTGAAACCGGAAACGCTGATCAAAGAGTTCAGGAAGAACGGCGTAACCCACGTCATAACCATTCCCGACAGCGAGACCAACTACCTTTACGAGCTCATGGTGGAGCAGGACTGGCTGGACGTGATTCCGGCTTCCAGGGAGGGCGAGACCTTCGCCATAGCCATGGGTTTGATTGTCGGCGGCAAGGTTCCCGTCTGCCTGATTCAGAACACCGGCATGATGGAATCGGGCGACTCAATCCGCGGCATGGCCCTGGACGCCGGCTTCCCCATGGTCTTCATCGTGGGCTACCGGGGCTGGAACCGGCACGGCGTGGTCACCGACTCGGCGGCCCGTTATACCGAGCCCTTCCTCAACGCCATGGGAATCAACTACTACCTGGTGGAGCACGACGACGACGGTCCCCGCATCTCAGTAGCATTCGACGAGGCCCGTAAGAACAGCCGTCCCGTGGCGGTGCTCATCGGCGACGAGTACCACGGCTTCAACCGCTAGGGCCTGGCATATACCAGCCTAATTCAACCCCACTGGAATCGAGACTCTTGGAGGCACGTTGTGATTAACGCAGAGGACGTGTTCGAGACTTTCCAAAAGCACCGGGGCGACGCCATCGTCATTGCCACCGGCACGTCGGGCAGGGTCTGGCGCAGCACGTCCACCAACGAACGGCGGGACTTGACCCTGGGCAACACCATGGGCCAGACCTCGTCCTCCGCCTTGGGATTCGCCCTCGCTCAACCAAGCGAGAAGGTGGTGTTCTTCGATTCCGAAGGTTCCCTGCTAATGAACCTGGGGAACCTGGCGACGATAGCCGGGAAAAAGCCCGAGAATTTCTTCCACTTCCTGATGGACAACGAGTGCTACGCCACCACCGGCGGGCAGCCGGTGCCCAACGCTACTGACATCGACTACGCCGAGGTGGCCAGGGGAGCCGGCTACGCCTCGGCCCATTCGTTCGACAACCTGGAAGACTTTGCCACCAACGTGGAGGAAATCCTGAAGGAGACCGGCCCGGTGTTCGTGGCCCTGAAGATCGTTCCCAAGGTGGAGAACCTACCCATCGGCCTGCGGGCCCGGCAGCCGGAGCGCAGCCGCGCCGAGACCATCAAGATCGTGCGGGAGGAACTGGGAATCCCGTCAGTTTAGAAGGGGGTCTAGCCGCTTACAGCGTGCCGCCCTGGTAGATGGCGGTCTGCTTCTGGAACACCTGCAGCCGGTGGCGGCAGACCTCGGCTACGAACAGCCGCCCGTCGTCGTCCACTTCCACCTCGATGGGACCCTGGAAGACCTTCTCCCGTTCCTCCAGGTTCTGGGCCATGTCCCGCTCTATCTGCGTCTGCGGGTTCAGGTCAACCCGCTCCCGGCCCCACTTGGACAGCGTGGCCGAGCCGGTGAGCTTGGTTATGTAGCCGCCCTCGGCGTCGAACACCTGCACCCGGTCGTTCTTGTAGTCGGCGACGTAGATGATCCCGTCCTTGTCCACCGCAACGCCCGTGGGCCGGTTGAACTGGCCGTCGCCGTCTCCCGACGAGCCGAACTTCATCAGGAAGCGGCCGTCGGCGGAGAACTTCTGAATTCGGTCGTTGCGCCAGTCCGCCACGTACACGTCGTCGTTGTGGTCGATATGTATGCCCCATGGAATGTTGAACTGCCCGTCGCCGTCGCCCGCCGTTCCCCACTTAAACAGGAACTTACCGTCCTTGGTGAACACCTGCACCCGGTTGTTGTGGCTGTCCACCACATAGAGGCGGTCCTGGGAGTCGAAGGCCAGGCCGGCAGGCCAGCTCATTTCGCCGTCGCCTTGGCCGGGCTCTCCCCATTTGCCGACCCACTCCCCGTCCTTGGTGAAAATGGAGATGCGGTTCAGCCACTCGTCGGCCACATAGACGTTGCTTTCAGAGTCCAGCGCTATGGCGGTGGGCCACATGAAGCTGCCGTCGGGAGTGCCCTCGCGAGTTGCGTCCTCGGGTCCGACTTTCTTGCCGAACTGGTCGATGTACTCCTCGTCGATGGTGAACATGGTGACCCGCTTGCAGGGCGTGAATATCGGCGTCTCGGTGCCCCGGTTCAAGACGTAGACCAGGTCTCCTTCTCCACGGGCTATGGACACGGGATTGAAGAAGCCGTCGCCGCCGCGGGACTCTTGCCGCCCTATGGTGTGGCTGTACTGGAACGTCACCGGCGCTATTTGAGTGCTAACCATGTCTCTTCACCCTCGCGTTTTCTCGAGGCGTTCACCCTGCTTAACGAACTATGGCTGCTCGCCCCTACTTGATGAAGTCGAATTGCTCGAAGGACCCGCCCAAAATCTCCTTGGCGTCCAACCCCATCCAATCTTCCAACAGGGTGCCGTAGGCGCCCCGGAAGTCGTTGTTCCATTGCAGGTCGCCCTCGTCCAGCTTGGACGGCTCCAGCGACGGGTACTCCCCGTACAGCCCTCCCTTCACCGCGTCGCCGATGACAAACGCAACGCTGCCCGCGCCGTGGTCGGTGCCCGACCCGTTCTCTTTAACCCGGCGGCCGAACTCGCTGAACATCCAGATGACCACTTCTTCGTTGGCGTTGTGTTCCTTCAGGTCCTCGTAGAAGTCGGTGACGGCGTTGGACATGTCCGCCCACAGCCGGGAGAAGGTCACCGCCTGGTTGGCGTGGGTGTCGAAGGTCCCCGGATTTAGCCCGGTGTAGAGCACCCGGGTGCCGAACTCCGCCAGGTGCACCTGGGCGATGTTCTTGACCCACTGGGAGAAGTAGTCGCCGTTGTACTCCACCGTGGAGGAGTACATTCCCGGCGCCTTGTTCAAAATGTCGGCGCCCTTGATCACGTCAAGGCCCGTCTGGGAAAGATAATCGTTGACCGGCCCAGAGCCGATCATGGGAGAGTACATCCGGGCGAATATGTCCAGGGCCTCGGCCCGCTGGTCGGTCTCCTCGATTCCCGTCAGCACGCCGTAGTTGTCCAGGGTGCCCACAGACGCCACGGAAACCCCCGGAGAGGCCAATGCCCGCGGCAGGCCTCGCCCAAAATTGACCCCGGTCAGGATGTTCTCCTTGTTGGGGTCTAACTCCTTAATGGCCTTGCCCAGCCAGCCGGAGCCGCCAGTCTTGTCGATATCCCCGGTATGCCAGATGTCCATGGAGCGGAAGTGGGAACGGATGGGATTGGGATACCCGATGCCCTGGATGACCGCCATCTTCCCCTGATCGTAAAAGTCCTTCAAGGGCCCCATGGCGGGGTGGAATCCAATCTTGTCGTCTATGGGCAGGACTTCCTCCGGGTCGATGCGCAGGTGCTTCCGGTGGTCCAGGTAATGCGGGTCGGTGTAGGGGACAATCGTGTTGATGGTGTCGTAGGCCCCGGACATTTGGAGCACCACCAGCACCGGGTCTTTCTTATTCGACGTCATCTTCGCACCTCTCCCATGTCGGTTGTCGTCGTACGCCGTCCCGAAAATTTGCCGCTCCGGGCTACGGGTCAGGCGTAGAGATACTCTTTAGTGGCAACGATAATCTGCAGCGTTTGGGCCACCCGCTCCCGGAACTCCTCACCGCCGGTCTCTACCGGGCCCTTGGCCTTCGCCTGGGCTATGAGCATATCCCGGCTCTCCGGGGCCAGTTCGTAATGCCCCAGCATGCGGAGGCAGCCGTCAACCAACGCCTCGCCCGACAGGGCCGGGCCTTCCGACGCCAGCCTGCTGGCCAGTTCCTGTATGCCGGGCTTGGTCAGGTCGCTCACGTTGTCGGCGATAAAGTTGATGCGGTGAACCAAGGTGCCGCCGTCGATCCACTCCCGGCCGGTATGCCATCCCTCGACAGACGGCGGATTGAATATTTCCTGCCCCATGTGCTTCATCTCGTCGAAGATGACTTCCATGCCGGGCTTGTAGGTCGTCCACTCGCCAATGAGCCGCAGCGTCCCGACAACCGTCTCGATAGGCCCCTTGATCCTGGCGAATCGGGCGTTCTTGAAAGCGTCGGAGTTGAACAGCGCCCGGAGCATAGACCGGATGTTGTAGTTGGACCGGAAGTACTCCTCTTCCAGCATCCGTATCGTGTCCATATCCCGCGGCGGGGTATCCATCCAGGCGGGTACCGGGGCCTCGTCGGCCACGAAGAAGTCGTACAGGTGCCGGGACAGGAAGCGGGCCGCGGCGGGCTGCTTGGCGATGATGTCGACTATGTCCTCGCCGTTCCATCTGCCCGTCTCGCCCAAAAACGTCTTTTCTCCGTCGTCGTGGTCGGCGGGGTTATACACGAACAGGGCCGGATAGCGGCCGTAGGGCGTCTGGGGGACGTTATTGGCGATGGTCCAGCCGGTGAAGGCCCGCGAGCATTCCTTGACGTCGTCCTCGGTGTAGTTGAACTCACCGTCCATGCCCACGCCCAGGGAGAAAAGCTCCAGCAGCTCCCGGCCGTAGTTCTCGTTGATAGCGTCCTTGTGGCTGAGGCAGTTGTCCAGGTAGAAAATCATCGCCGGGTCTTTGGAAATCTCCACCAGCAGGTCCCTGAAGCTGCCCATTCCGTACTTGCGGAACATCTCCCACTCGGCGTATGACGTGGGATAGCTCTGGGTCTTGCTGTCGGCGGTGCACAGGATGCCGTGCCAGAAGAGGCCCATCTTCTCTTCCAACTGGCTCTTGGAGTTGATCATCCGCCAGATGATGTACTCCGGCACGCCCCTGATGTAGTGGTTCCACTCGGTGAAGTACCGTTCTGCCAGGTCCAGTTCTAAGCCGTTGGGGTGGTCGTCGGGATGCAGCAGTTCCTCCACCGTGGCCTCGTACCCCTTGGCGGCGCGGGCTTCCAGCTCGTGGTACTGGGCGCCGAAACCGGCCCGGCGCATCAGGTGGGCCATCAATGCGATGTCATGGTCCGCCATCTGCTCTCCTCCGAAACACCAGCAGCTAAACACTCAAAGTGAACTATCTACAAGGCAAATAATAGCATTTCCGATTAATTTCATTCAACCAGGCGTGACTCCGCCGGCAGTCTCTTGGCGCCCGGCATCAAGGGAATACACACTGCCTCCCCCTGTCATTTCGAGGAGCGCAGCGACGAGAAATCTAAAACTCCCACGCTCCCACCTCGCCAGACTCCGGCAGCTGCGGCCTGCACCCGCCTCCCGGAACCGCCAACCCCTAAGGCTCAAAGGGCAAATCGGGCCGCGTCTCCACGCCGTGCCTGGCGAACACCTCATCCACCTCCCGCAGGTCCTCGCCCGACAGCGCCCAGTCCAGCGCGCCCAGGTTCTCTTCCAACTCTCTGGGGTTGGTGATGCCCACCAACGCAACGCTCACCGTGGGGTTTGCCAGCACCCAGCGGAGGGCAAGCTGGGCCATAGTCTTACCCCGTTTGGCCCCGATGGGCTGCAGCTCGTCCACCAGCCGCACCGTGCCCGGTATGTCGGCGTACATTCCCGCACCGTACTCGGGTATGGCGTTCCCTCGCCAGTCGTTCTCCGGCAACTTGGTCTCGGCGGTAAAGGTTCCCCCAAGTATGCCGTTGGCCAGCGACCCCCAGGCCATTACGCCGATGTCCTGCTCCTCGCAATGTGGGTAAAGCGCCGTCTCCGGCCGCCGGTCGAACATGTTGTAACTGTGCTGCAGCACGTCCACCCGCCGGGCAGCCGCGCAGGCCTGGATCTGCTCCATGCTGAAGTTGGACAACCCGACAGCCCGGACCTTCCCCTGCTGCACCAGTTCATCCATGGCCAGCATAGTCTCCTCGAAGGGCGTCTCGGTATCCGGCCAGTGAGGCATCAGCACGTCCACGTAGTCCGTTTGCAAGTTCCGCAGGCTCTCATCCACCGAGGCGAAAATCGACTCCCGACGCCCGTCCCGGCCCTTTGGCGGCCTGTTGGCATAGCCCGCGCCGCACTTGGTCACCACCACCACGTCCCTGCGGCGGGAGCCCAGGGCCTTGCCCAGCATCCGCTCCGACTCTCCGTTCCCGTACACCGGCGCGGTATCGAAGCAGGTGATGCCCCGGTCCACGGCCAGGGCCATGGCCTCGGCCATATCCTTGGTGTAGACGCGAGAAACCTCCCAGCAGCCGAAGCCGATCGCCGAGACCGTTAAGTCCGTAGGCCCGAATTTTCGGTACTCCATCGATCCAACACCTCCTGCAAGTCTAGCCCCTGCTTACAGGTCTCCCTGATCATCCCTGGTTCGCCCCGGGCCCGTCGAAGGGTGCATCAAATACCTGGCCTGAGACGAGGCTGTGCGTTCGTCCTGAGGGAAATCGAAGGGGGAACGGACAGCCGGGGCCTGTCGAAGGACGCGAACGGGTCTGACTAGACTACACCCACCGCTGGAACCACGCCAGCGTCCGCGCCAGGTACTCCTCCCGCATCTTCGGGTGGCCCATCCTTGGGAACGTGTGGTTGCAGCCCGGAAAGCGGACAAACTCCACTTCTTTCCCCAGCCGCTTCAAGAGCGAGAAATACTCCTCGCTCTGCGACACCGGGCACCTGAGGTCGTCCTCGCCGTGGCAACAGCAACGCCGGGGTGTCAACATTGGCGGCGTAGGCAATTGGCGAACGCTCCAGCAGCTTCCAGGCCCCGTTCACTGGGTTGCCGCCCCACTGGTCCTCGCCAAAGCTGACCCCGATGTCCGAGGTGCCGTACATGCTGTACAGGTCGATGCAGGGAGCGCCCACCACCGCTGCCTTAAAGCGATTGTCCTGCCCGATTATCCAGGCGGACATGTAGCCCCCGTAGCTGTAGCCGTGTACACCCAGCCTGTCTCCGTCCACGTAGGGCCGGTCGGCTACTTCCTCCACCGCTGCAATCAGGTCCAGGTAGTCCTCGCCGCCCCAGTCCTGCAGCACCGCCATCATGAAGTCCCGGCCGTAGGTCGAGGAGCCGCGGGGATTGACTGTCAGCACCAGGTAGCCCGCGCACGCAAGCACCTGCTGCACCGGGGCAAAGGAATCGTAGAATGCCCCATTGGGACCGCCGTGAATGTCCAGGACCAGGGGATACGTTCGGGTTTCGTCGAATTCCGGAGGCAGCCACAACCGGCATTCGATCTCCCAGCCGTCTTCTCGACCGACCCAGAACTTCTCCATCGACGCCGGGGGATGTCCCTGCAGGTATGGTTCGCTGCTGGCGGGTCAACTGCCTTTCCGTCCCCGACGCTAAATCAACGTGATACAACTCACCAGGCGACCCGGGATATGACGACAGGACCACAGCTTCACTTGCAGCGGCGTCTATCGCTAGGCTGTTGCTTTGGCACCTGCCTCCCGCCAATGGCTGTACGTCCCCGCCCGACGCCGGGACCGACACCAGCCAGGACACCCCCCGCTGGTCGGCCAGATAGACGATGCGGTCATTTTCGGTCCACCGCAACTCCGGCGGCCGGGTGACGACGGGGAAGTTCACCAATGGCCGCAGGTTGTCGTCGGTCAAACGCCGGGGACTGCTGCCCGGCTCCAGCACGTACAGCCACGACTGCCACAGAGACATCCCCTGGGGCGTTTCCGACCCGGCGGCGACCAGTTGCCGGCCGTCCGGCGACCAGGCCAGGGCCCCCACGTCGGTCAGCCCGTCCGACCAGCATCCGGCGTCCCCTCCGTCGGCAGACACTACGTAGACCTGGGTCAACGCCAGCCGGTCCCGGTCCGCCCGCCGCCCGGAGATAAAGGCTATGCGGCTTCCGTCGGGAGACCACACCGGCGCAACGTCGTCCCAGTCCCCGTCGGTAATTTGTGCAGGCTCGCCCCCGTCCAGCCCGGTGACGAACAGGTGGAAGTGGGCGTCGCCCCGCCAGCCAAGGCCGTCGAACCGGTAGCGTATCCTGTTCACCACCTTGACCTTGGGAGCGTCGTCGCTCTCGCCTTCCTCGTCTGCCCGAGCGGGGTCCACGTCGGCGCAATACACCATGCGCCTGCCGTCGGGCGACCAGGCAAAGTCGGAGACGCTGGCCTTGCCGGTGTCCAACGCCTTGGCTTCCCCGCCTCGCACGTCCATCACCCACAGACCCCTGCGGCCCCCTTCATCCCGGCGCAGGAAGGCCAGCCTGCCTCCGTCGGGCGAGAACTTGGGGACGGAGTCAGACTTTCCCTGGGTGAACTCCCGGGCCTCCCCGCCGCTCAACTGCATCATCATGACACGCGAGCATGGTTCCATTTTTTCCTGGTCAACCCAGGAATAGCTGTAGGCCAGCAAAGAGCCGTCGGACGACAGGGCCGGGTCGCCCACCGACGGCAGCCGGTAAACCACGTCCGGCTGGATTGGGCCGGGCATCAGCCGGCGTCCGTCAGGCTGGCCACGCTGAACACCACGTGGAAGGGCTGGCAATAAATCACCACGCTGTTATAGGCAGACACGTCCACGTCAGAGGGCAGGGGATAGTTCTGGTTGCCCCGGTTCCCCTTGAGCCGACCCAGGTCGTAGTAGCCCAGCGCCCGGACCGCCTCCGGGTCCCCGGGGTCTGCATGGCCCGATAGATAAACGTGCAGCCTGGGGCCATTGGTCACGTCCAGGTTCTCCAAGCGCAGCAGGTGGGAACCGTCGGGCCCCCGGTAGATGATCGCCTGGCCGCTGCCCTGGTGAAAGGCGTCGGCGTCCTTGAATTCTCCGGTCTTGACCTGCACCGCCGGGGCCTCTTTCTCCGGTTTCTACGGTTTCTGCGGCTTCACCGGCGCTGTCCATGGCCTCTTCCATTTCCGCGGCCTCCACCGCGTTGTCCAGGGCCGCCTGCATCATTTCCATGCCCTCGTCCATCATCGCCTCGTCGTTGCTTTCCTCCGCCTCCTCCATCATGCCCATGGCTTCCATAACGGCCGATTCCAACATCATGGTCGATGCGCTAGGCATGGACTCCATGACCGTGTCATCCAACTCGGCGATTCCGGCCATAGCTTGCTCGATGTCCTCTCGCTCCATAGTTTCCGGCACCGTTGCCGTGAAGGCGTAGGGGAACTCCTCCTCCACCGTCACGTTGGTGAACAACGGAGATCCCAGCGACCAACCCAGCCACAGCGTCAAGGCCACGAACGGGACTGAAATCAGGCCGGCCCGTACCCGGTGCTTCCACAGGAACAGGTGCCACTTTTTCCAGTAGCCGAAGGCCAGGAACGCCGCCATGCAGACCATGACGCCGGCGCCGATGAACCAACGGTATTCGTAAAGACTGGCTAAGCGCCCGCTCCAAATCACCGAAGGTAGACATTTGGACAACCCTCCTCTCCGGAAAATTCTAACGGGGGCCCCTGGGATCACTCCCCAGCGTATGTGTAATTTGGGCCTCTATTCTATTGTACGTCGTGTTTGGCGATATGTATTGGGTGTGGGCAGGCCGAATCTACCCTGCCGTCAGCGGCCCGGCTCCCATCGTCCCACGCCGTCCTTTACCATGGACATCGCCGCTCCCGCCAGGAGCAGGCATCCCACTATCAGGAAGTCCAAGCGCATCCCCGAGGCAAAGGCCCGGAGCAGGCCCAGGTCCACTGTGTCCGACACCGCATCGAGGCTGGCCGGGTAGCCCTTCGCCGCCATCGCCGAGGTCACGATGGTCGTCGCCATGACTATGCCCACCACGCTGAAGGCATTCCGGAACATCGCCATAAGCCCCGACACCACGCCGTACCTGGACGGCGCCACCGTGCTCAGGATGCTGCTGGCATTGGGCGGGCCGAACATGCCGACGCCCACTCCAATAGCAATCATCCCCGGCATCAGCAGCGCCAACGGAGAGGTCTCGGTAAGCCTGGAGAACAGCAACAGCCCCGCGGCGGTCAGGACCATGCCGGTCGCCTTGAACGCCCGCGTGCCGTAGCGGTCTGAGAGCCGACCGCAAATCGGACCAACCACGATCATTACCGCGGAAAAGACGGCCAGAATCAGTCCCGACTTACCCGCGCTGTAGCCCAGCACTCCCTGGAGGTAGAAGGGCATCAGGAAGAACATCGAATATACGCCCAGGAACGACGTGGACGCCGCCCCGATTCCCAGGGCGAACATCAAGTTCTTGAAGAGTCTCAGATCCAGTAATGGCCCGCGGGAGCGAAGCTCCCACCAGATGAATCCGCCCAGCAGCGCCGCGGCGGCAGGAATCCCAGCTATGACGAAGTATGACACCCGGCCGAGTTCGCGGCCCTCGGTGATATCCTCCAGAATCTGGTGACCGTTGCCGATGGCGACCAGGAACAACGCCATTGCCCCCACCGACAACACGGCTCCCAACCAGTCGAACCTCACCCTCCCGACGTCCTCGGTTCCTCTAAACCGCTCCACGAAAATCAGGACGGAGGCCAGGGACGCCAGTCCCGCCAGGGCGCCGATGAAAAACACCCAGCGCCAGTCCAACAGGTCCACAACGATGCCACCCAACGCCGGACCGAAGATGACCCCCGCGCCGATGACGCTCATCTGCGCGCCCAACACCTTGCCGCGCTCGCTGGCTGGGAATATGGAGATGACCATGGCCCGCCCCGTGCCCTGGGTCATGGCCGCGCCCAAACCCTGCGCCGCTGCGGCTGCGACTAGCCAGATCATGCTCGTTGCCAGGCCCGCAAGGGCAGAGGCAAGAACAAATATGACAAGCCCGCCCAGGTATACCTTCCTCAGGCCGATGATGTCTGCCAACCGGCCCATGGGCAGGAGCAGGGCGCTTATCGTCAGGGCATAACCCGCCACTGCCCACTGTACCGTGGCAAGCTCCGCGCTGAAGTGTTCGGCAACGGTCGGCAGCGCAACGACGATGCCGATCTCTTCCACAGTGTAGGTGAAGCCGCCTATGGCTATGGCCGCGAAGGCAACCCACTTGTACCTGCCCTGGTAACCCGGTGCCTGAGCGGTCGAAATATACGGGTCCGGCCTCATCGGGAAGCCGCCATGATCAACCGAAATCGGCGCCTCCTACAGGATAGTCCAAGGCGGTAGCGCCCTTGCCCAAATTGACCACTGCGCAGAACAATCGGGCGGATATGCTCGCTGGGTATCGATACAGGTCGGCGCCGTTCCGGGTATCGAACCGCTACCACCCCACCGGCTTCGTGATGAGCCCAACTTCGTCCCTCAAAGTCTCCGGGAATTGGCTCAGTCGAAGATGGCTCTTCCATAGGCGTTTCACGTACTTCGCGGCGCCGGCTAACTCACTTGGACTCCGGTTGTTGGGGTCAGGGTTTACCAGTGTGACGCGAAGGCCCAGCCCGTCCTTCACGTACCGCATGGCGCCCGCGAAGTCTGCATCGTTCGACACCACGGCCGCCTGTTCGTAATTGCCGCTAAACCCGTCCGCGAGCAGCTGTGTGGCTAGGTTTACGTCGGACCCTTTCTCCTCCGAATGCCTGACTTGGACATAATCGGGTAAGCCACGAACCGGCTCTGCCAGTGGTCGCCACTGGGTTCCTGATCGAAAGGTGCCGAAGGAGGCCTTGAAGCCTGGCAGCGTCGCCAAGGCTCTCAAATACACCAGTTGCCTACGGGGTTGACTCGGATCGTCTGGCCGCGCATCGAGGAGAGCGGTGAAATAGCAGATGTCGTGAATTGCGTCGTCGGGGAAGAGGGTCTCACCGAGCTTCCGTAGGTCCAACCATTTAAAGGGGGTTCCCCGGACAGCGCGGTAGTACAGATTGAAGCCGTCGATGTACAGGTTGGTAATCAATGGCAGCTTCCATACAAAGACAGAGACCGCCTTTAAGGGCGGTCTCGACCCTACCGGCGAAGCGATAGGGGGGGTGAACCCAAACTACCACGGAGAATGTCTGTGTGTCAATGCTGAAGTCAGTTGGATGCTGGCTCGGTTTAATATTACGGGTTTTCGGGGGAGGGCCTGGTTGCCGGCGGCGGTGGTTATGGGACTTTTGTGTTGCTACTGAATAGTTACCAGTTCAACTCAAGTCCGACTGCGGTTGCTCAAGCTTGACAATCACCTTGAACGAGTGGGCCCTCCATGACCAAGCGCGCTGGAAAATGCAAACGACGCATTGGAGAAGACGCCTTCAACGGCCCGAGCGAATCGAGCCGTATTGGGGTGTACCGCCGGACACAAGCTCTCGGCGCAACCCGACCAGGGCAACCACAACCGCGGCTACCGTCACCACCAGTCCGCCAAACCCGATTGCCTCCGCAACCCCCACCCATTCCGCCAGTCCTCCCATGAGCAGTCCGCCCAGGGCTGTGGCCCCCCAGCTTAGCTGGTGCACGCTCATCACCCTGCCTCGAAACTCGTCCGCCGCCAGGCTCAGCGCCAGGGTCGTGCTGGTGGTCTGGAACACCACGTGGAACCCGCCGACCAAGGCAATGGCTATGGCGGCGCCCGTGAACAAGTCGAGCCGCGAGAGCGTCAGAATACCCAGGCCGGAGAAGATTCCGGCCACGACGAAGAACCGCGCCGGCTGCACCCGGTCGCCGAGAACGACTATGGTTATGGTCGCCGCCAGGCCGCCGATGCCCGCCGATAGCAGTAGGTCGCTGTAGGTGTTTATATCGCCCGATAGGACTTTCCCCGTGAAGGCCGGCAACAGGGCTTGATAGGTGTGCCCGAAGATGGCCACTATGGAACCCAGTACTATCACAGCGGCGATGACCGGCCGGAGCCTGATGTGCTGCAACCCGTCTATCACCCCCCTTACCATAGCTGTCGGACGGTTCTCCGGCCGGTGGCCCTGCGAGTTCATGAAGGTCAGCGTCGCCACCGTGAAGGCATAGGCCGCGCCGATAAGAAAGTAGACCCCTTCCAGGCCCCATAGACTCACGACAGGCTTCAGGATGGCCGGCCCCACAATAGCCGCCGAGCCGAAAACAATGGAGTAAAGGGCCACCGCGCTGGCCAGTTGCTCCCTGGGCACCAAGGCCGGGACCATGGCCGACCGGGCCGGGTTGTCGAAAGACAGCATGATCCCCTTCACCACCGAGATTGCGAGAATATGCCACGGCTCGATCACACCGGAGGCGACCAGGAATCCCATGAGTAGGGCCAGAGCTGAGAACAGGGCCCTGGTAACCCGCAGCAGCTTCAGCCGGTTGACCCGGTCGGCCACCACGCCGCCCCATACTGAAAACAGTAGTATGGGCGCCGCATTGCAGGTCAACAACAGCCCCACCATCCACTCCCGCTCCGTCAGTTCCTGCATCAGCCAATAGGTCGCGAATATCAACGACCACATGCCGATATTGGAGAACGCCGCTGCCACCCAGAAAAGCTGGTATTCCCGGTACCGGAACGCAGAGAAGCCCGATCTCGCGATCACCGGCGCCTCCGGGAAAGACCGCTAATCACCATGCCAAGCCCCTCGATATGTCCAAATAGAGCACGCCCGCGCCTTCTCGCTAGATATCAGCGGACTATTGATGGTGCGCCGGAGCCTTGACCAGCCTTCAGGTCGCCGGCACCCCGCGGCGGTACAACTGCCGCAGGGGCAACCTGCCCAGGCTCAACACAACTATAACCATGAATCCTATCCCGCCGAAAGCCAACACCATCGACGCCGTCAAGGCTGTAAACGCCGCCAGCGTCCCGTTTATCAGGTTGAAGCTGGCCATGAACCCCTGTATGTGCCAGCTGTAGACTCCCATCAGCCGGCCCCGGATTTCGTCCGGCGCAATGCTTTGGAGCATCGAATGGCTCATGGTCATGAAGCCTCCCTGGGCAAACCCCATGCCTCCGGCCGCCAGGATGGCCAGTTCCAAATTGGGCGAGACCGCCAACGCCGTCAATGTGCCTCCGCTGAGGAGCGCCAGCCACAGGAATATACGTCCCCTGGTTTGTTCGCTTTGCACCCCTGCCAAATAGAACGAAGTCATCAGGGCCGCCACTCCGTAAGCCGCCATCAGGTAGCTCACGCTGCCCATAATCTGCGCCCTGTCCTCCAGGCCAAACTTGTCCAGGGACAGCACCGGAAACAGCGATTCGAAGGACATGGTCAAGGCGCAGTGGCCCACCACCAACAGAACGATGGACATCACCAGGGGGGTGCGGTACATATAGGAGAGCCCGGCCGTCATGTTCCGGGTGAATATGCCCAGTCCCCTGCCTACCTCGATGACGCCCCGGGAAACCGTCCGGATTCTCAGCACCGCCGCAAGGCCCAGCAAGTACATGCCGGCGGCGGCGAAAAATACCAGGTCCTGGTTCCCGGTAGCCCAAAGAACCGCCAGTATCATGAACGGCCCGATAAACCGCGCCCCGTGGAACGTCATCTGGTGCAGCGCAACCGCGTTCAACAAACGGTCCCTGGGCACCATGTTGGCCAACAATGCCTGGGCGGCAGGCATCTGGGTAGACCTGGCACAGCCCGTGATGGCGGCCAGCGCCAGCACCTGCCAGGCCTCCACCACCTGGAACCCCACCAGCATCGCAAGCGCCGCAGCCCCGGCAAAACTAAACGTGTAGGCCCCCGCCAGGACCGAGCGCCTGTCGAACCGGTCTGCCAGGTATCCGGCGATGGGCGCCATCGCCACCGCGGGAATCATCGCCGCAAAGGTGACGTAGCCCGTCCAGGCAGCCGAATCGGTCAGGTCCAGCACCAGGGCCGCCCGGGCCACGATCAAGGCCCAGTAGGCCGATTGTGAGCACATGCTGGCCGTCCAAAGCCTGCGGAAATCCGGCGCCTGGAACGACGGCAGGTAGCGGGCGTTGAACCCCCGTCCCACTCGGGACAAGCTGCTCAATTAGTCAACTCCGCAACCGCTGCCTTTCTTAAGGGAGCGAAAAGTGCAGCGTCACACCGGAACAGCCACTGAAGGAGGGCCTGCGGCCCGTTGCTTACGTAGGAGGCCAAAGCGAGAATCACTAAGGCCCTAGTCTAGCCGGGCGTCTGCACCAATTCAAGGCGGCGACCGGTAACCGGACGCCCTGACCGGTCTGGTATCATTTATTTCCGCAGGTATCGGCCCAGGGACGGATGCCCGTTCCCACCGCCGGCGATGCCGGCTCAGCTTACGCTAAACAAGGAGGGCTCCAGATGTCGCGACTGCCGGAAATCAGCAGAGACCAACTCGACCCCGAAGAACAGAAATTCTTTGACGAAATAGTCGGCAGCCGGGGCGGGGTCCGAGGCCCATACGGCGCGCTGCTGCACAGCCCCGACCTGGCCCACCGCGTGGCCCACACCGGCGCCTACGTCCGGTTCGAGTTCAACCTGCCTGAACGCCTGAAAGAAGTAGTGATTCTAACCACCGCTCGCGAGATCAAGTCCCAGTTCGAGTACACCGCCCATGCCGCCCTGGCCCGCCGTGCTGGCGTTTCGGAAGACACCATCCGAGCCATCACCGATGGCAAGGCCCCCGAAGGCCTGTCCGATGAGGAGGCTCTGCTGGTGCGCTACGCCTTGGAATTGCTGCGGGACCGCAAGATAACCGACGCCACCTTCAACGCCGTTCATGCCAAGTACGGCACCCGCGGAGTCGTAGACCTCACCGCCCTAATCGGCCACTACCTACTCGTCGGCCAGATTCTGGCCGCCTTCGGCGTAGGCCTGGACCCCGGCGTCACCCCCGAACTGCCGGAGTAACCGCTATAATATGCGGTGAAGTTCCCGTTGCCTATGTCCGAATCCAGGTATGAACCAACGAAAGAAATAGACGCCGCCAAGTTCCAAGAGCAGTGCTTGGATGTATTGGACCAACTTGACGCTGAAGGCCTGATAATCACCAAACACGGCCAGCCCATAGCTCGGGTGTTCCCGTTTGTAAGCCAGGACGCCGACTTAATAGGCAGCCTCCGGCACAAGATTAAGGTAAACGGAGACCTACTTTCGACGGGCCTCGACTGGGGCGCTGCCGCTCAACCCTGACGCGCTATTTGCCTGGCAGCTCCCTACCCCAACGCGTCCCGCAGTACCTCCACCACGTGCCTCGCCTTCCGGCCGGTGCCCTGCTCTATCTGCTGCCGGCAGGAAACGCCCGTAACCGCCACCTCCCAGTCGTCGCCCTTGGCGTTGACCGCCGGGAACAGGGCCTGTTCTCCAATAGCCATCGAAACGTCGTAACGCTCCCTCAGGTATCCAAACGACCCCGCCATGCCGCAACAACCCGCATTGGTCTGCTCGACCTCGTGGCCCGGCGGCAGCCCCAAGGCAGACACGGAGCTGGAAATTCCCGCCAGCGCCTTCTGATGGCAATGCCCGTGGAATAGCACCTTCTTAGCCGTCTCACCGAACTTCAGGTCCAAATCACCTCGCTGCTCCAGCATCATCAGGAACTCTTCCACCAGGTAGGTGTTCGCCGCCACGACCCGCGACTTCTCGTCCTTCAAGAACTGGGGATACTCGTCCCGGAAGGTCAAGACGCAACTGGGCTCGCAGCCTACGATGGCTACTCCCCTGGCGGCATACGGGTAAAGCAGGTCGACCATACGCCGCGCCCGCTCCTGGGCCGCGGCCATCATGCCCTGGGAAATCTTGGGCCTGCCGCAGCAACCCGCGTTGGCCGGCATCACACGAAATCCGGCCGCTTCCAGCACCTCCACCGCGGCCCGTCCGACCTCAGGGTAGTTGTACTCCATGAAAGTATCGTTGAACAGGACCACCTCGCCACTGCTCCCGGCGCCGGGACTCGCGTCAGGCCTTGATTTAAACCAACTAGACAGGGTATGTCGGGCGAAGTATGGCAGCGACCGCCTGGTATCCACCCCCAGCATCGCCGTGGCCGCCAACTTACCTACCGGGCTACGCGTCACCCAATTGGAAAAGGGCGCCAGCCTGCTGCCCCAGCGATTGACCAGGTCTATGTTGGCGAACATCCGGCTTGCCAGCGGCCTGCGGTTGGACCGGTAATAGTTGTCCAGGAACTCGGCCTTCAGCCTGGCCATGTCCACCCCTGACTCGCACTCCGCCTTGCAGGCCTTGCATTCCAGGCACAGGTCCAACGCCTGGTACAGCCGCCGGCCGGATATGGCATTCTCGGGCAGCCGCCCCGACAGCGCCGCCCGCAGCAGGTTGGCCCGGCCTCGGGTAGAGTGCTCCTCTTCCCTGGTCGCCATGTACGACGGGCACATGCCCCCTTCCTGCTTGCGGCAGGTTGCCATGCCGTTGCACATCTCCACCGCGGCCGCATAGTCCCCTTCCAGCGAGTAGTCCAGCCTGGTGGGCAGCGACGCCGCCCGGTAGTCGGAACCGTAACGCAGGTTCTCGGTCATCGGCGGGCAGTCGATGATTTTCCCCGGGTTCATGATTCCCTGGGGGTCGAAGGCCCCCTTTACCTCCCGAAACGCCTGGTACAGGCGCGGGCCGAACATCTTTTCCGTCCACACTCCCCGCACTATGCCGTCGCCGTGCTCGCCGCTCAGCGACCCTCCGAACTCCTTCACCAGGTCGCTAATCTCGTCGGCTATGGCCTCCATGCGGGCGATGCCCTCCGGTCCCTTCAGGCTGACCAACGGCCGCACGTGCAGGCAGCCGACGCTGGCGTGGCCGTAATAGGCCGCCGTGGTGTTGTGGCTGCGCACGACCTCGTCGAACCGCCCCACGAATTCCCCTAACCGCTCCGGGTCCACCGCGCTGTCCTCCACGTAAGGGAATGGCTTGGCGTCGCCGGTAATGCTCATCAGCAACCCCAGGCCGGCCTTGCGCAAATTCCACGCCGCGGCCTGGCCTGCCCTGTCCAGCACGTTGACGCAGGCGTAGCCCATCCGCCGGCGCGCCATGTCCTGTTTCAAGGCGTCCATCTTCCCCGTCAACTCGGCCTCGGACTCTCCGTAGAACTCCACCATCAGCAGCGCCCCAGGGTCTCCCTCGATAAGCGACAGGTTCAGCGAACCGCCCAGGGACGCCCTGGAGCGGTCCAGCACCATCTTGTCCACCACCTCCACCGACGAAGGACCGTGCTCCAGCACCCGCGCGGTGGCCTCCCCGGCCTCCACAATTCCGGTGAAATGCAAGAGCGACAGCGACGTCATAATCGGCCGCGGCTCCAGGTTGACCTTGGCCTCGGTCACCACGCACAGCGTGCCTTCAGATCCCACCACCATGCGCGCCATGTTGAAGCCCGAATCGGTGACGAACTCGTCCAGGTTGTACCCGCTGACCCTGCGCATGATCTTGGGGTATCGGGCGTCGATTTCCTCCGCGTTGTCCCTGGCAAGACGCCGCACGCCCCGGTAAATGTCCGACTCCAGGCCGTCGCCGCTCAGCTTGGCTTCCAGTTCATCGCTGTTCAGCGGCCTGAAGTGGGCGGGGGAGCCGTCGGAGAGCACCACCGATAGCTCTTTCACGTGGTCCAGGGTCTTGCCGTATATCACCGAGTGCGCCCCGCAGGTGTTGTTCCCGATGCCCCCGCCGACGCAGGCCCGGCTGGTGGTGGTAGGGTCGGGAGCGTAGTGCAGGTTGAAAGGCGCCAGGTGCATGTTGAGTTGGTCCAGAACAATCCCCGGCTGCACCCGCGCCCAACGCTCCTCGGGGTTGACCTCCAGCACCCGGTTCAATCGCTTGCTGAAGTCCATGACGATGGCATGGTTCACCGTCTGGCCGGCCAGGCTGGTCCCGCCCGCGCGGGGCAATACCGGCACACCGTTCCCGGCGGCGACCTCCATCACCGCCAGCACGTCCTCCACGCTGTCCGGGACCACCACGCCCACCGGCTCCATCTGGTATATGCTGGCGTCGGTGCTGTACAGCACCCTGGAAAAGGCGTCGAACCGCACCTCTCCCGACACCCGCTTGCCCAGCTCCCGGGCCAGTTCCTCCCGTGCCCTGCCCTGGATGCGACGGGCGTTTGAGGCAACGGATACCACAGTCTGCTCCCCCCAAATAAATCAATGACCTACGCTGCGGCAAGCTTATCCCAACCAAGCGGCCTGTTCAACGTAGGCCGGAGCGCAATAGTCCCGATTCCCCTTCCCGCCCGTTGCTCAGTTGTCCCTCGCCTCCAACCCGTCATTCCCGCGGGGCGGGAATCTCAGCCTGGTCACCCCGAGGGCCATTGTGAGATAATCCCGCGCGCCAAAGCCCGTCATCGCCAACACCGCCCCCCAATCCACCTGGGAGGTTAGACCGTGGCCACCCGCACCGAATCCGAGGTCAAGCAGCTACAAGAATCGGCCCTGGAACACCTGTGGATTTACCTCCGCCAGCCCAGCGACATGGCCGAGAAGGGCGAGCCCAAGATATTCACCGAGGGCCACGGGTGCCGCGTCACCGATGCCCTGGGCGATACCTACATCGACGCCATGTCCGGCCTGTGGCTCAAGAACGTGGGCTACGGCCGCACCGAGATCGCCGACGCAGCCTATGAGCAGATGCGCCAGTTGGCCTACATGCCCATGGGATCCACCACCGAGCCCGCGATACGGTTGGCCGACAAGTTGGCCCGCATCACCCCCGGCGACATATCCCGCTGCTACTTCACCAGCGGAGGATCCGAGTCTATCGAGACGGCCCTCAAGCTGTCCCGGGCCTACTTCAAGCGCGTAGGCGAGCCTACCAGGACCAAGTTCATCAGCCGCAAGGGTTCTTATCACGGCGCTACCTTTGGCGCACTGGCCCTCGGCGGCTTCCCGTCCATGCCCAAGACGGACTACGAACCCATGTTCCCCGGAGTGTTCCATGCTCCCCAGCCCCTTCCCTACCGCTGCGATTACGGCGGCTCTACGCCGGAGGAATGCGCCGAGCGTTGCGCCGGGGCAATCGAGGACATCATCAAGTTCCAGGGGCCTGAGACCATCGCCGCGGTTGTCGCCGAGCCGGTGGCCGCCCCTTACGGCGTAGCAGTGCCCGGCCCCAACTACTGGCCTATGCTGCGTGACATCTGCGACCGCTACGGGTGCCTGCTCATAGCCGACGAGGTGATTACCGGCTTCGGCCGCACCGGCAAGATGTTTGCCTCCGAGCATTGGGGAGTGACCCCCGACATCATGACCATCGCCAAGGGCCTGACCAGCGGCTACATACCCATGGGCGGGGCCCTCGCCCGCAAGCCCATTTCCGACGCCTTTGTCGGCAGCCAGCGGGTCTCCCTTCACCACGTCATTACCTTCGGCGGCCACCCGGTGGCCGCCGCGGCCGCCCTAAAGAACATCGAGATTCTCGAAGAAGAGGGCCTGGTGGAAAACTCCGCCCGCATGGGCCGCTACATGCTGGACGGCTTGGAAGAGCTTAAAGAGAAGCATTCGATAATCGGCGACGTCCGGGGCCTGGGTCTCATGTGCTCGATCGAAATAGTCAAGGACCCCGAGACCAAGGAGCATTTCCCCGCCGACGCCGACTTGGGCGGCCGGCTGACCCAGGGCTTCGCCGAAAACGGCCTGATACTGCGCGGCAGCAACACCACCAACATCATGCCGCCCCTCTGCGTCTCCTCCCACGACGTCGACGAAATCGTATCGGCAGTAGACCTAGTCATAGGCCAAACCGCCCAGGCGCTGGGGGCGGGGTGATCGGCGCGGCCACCTGCCCAGATCGCTCCCGAATCTTGGTCAATCTGGCCACCCACCTCCTTTTCCCGGCACGAAGGCCGTTGCCTGGCGTGGAGCTATGCTGCTCGTTTGTTCTGAGCTTTTCGAATGGGGAGCACAGAGAAGCCAAATACCTAGCCTGAGACTAGGCTGTCCGTTCGTCCTGAGGGAAATCGAAGGGGGAACGGACCGCTGTCGCCTGTTCCGGGACTCCCGACGGGCCTGTCCAGAGCCAGTCGAAGGAAACCGACGTCCCTAAGGGCGTTGCGGTCCCACCGGGTAGGGGCGAAAAATCTTTCGCCCTTACATGCGGCTCCCCCAATCAATGCCCCTACTCCTACCCCTCGCCGTCATCCCTACGCCTTCCACCGCCTTTCCCGCGAAGACGGGAATGCCGCCACCCCCCGCATACCCCCAACCACCCATCCAATGCTAAAATAGACCCCGGACAAATAATGTCGGGTGGAGGGCGATGGCTCAGGAATACATCTTCGTCAAAGGCGCCAGGGAGCACAACCTAAAGAACATCGACGTCCGCATTCCCCGCGACAAGATGGTCGTCATTACCGGCGTCTCCGGCTCCGGCAAAAGCTCCCTCGCCTTCGACACCATCTACGCCGAGGGCCAGCGCCGCTACGTCGAGTCCCTCTCCGCCTACGCCCGCCAGTTCCTCGGCCGCATGGACAAGCCCGACGTGGACTACATCGAGGGCCTCTCCCCCGCCATATCCATCGACCAGAAGGGCGTCTCCCACAACCCCCGCTCCACCGTGGGCACCGTCACCGAGGTCTACGACTACCTTCGCCTGCTCTTCGCCAGGATAGGCCGTCCCCACTGCCCCAAGTGCGGCCGCCCCGTGGAACGCCAGACCGTGCAGCAGATCGTCGACGCCATCCTTTCCCTGCCCGAGGGTAGCCGCCTCATGCTCCTGGCCCCCAAGGTCAGGCGCAAGAAGGGCGAGCACAAGGACGTATTTGAGACCGCCCGAAGGACGGGATTCGTCCGGGTCCGGGTCAACGGCCAGGTCCACCTGCTGGAAGAGCTGGGCGGCCTGACACTGGACAAGAAGAAGTGGCACTACATTGAACTCGTGGTGGACCGCCTGATCATCAGCCCCGATACTGAGGTCAGCCGCGTGGCCGAGTCGGTGGAAGCCGCCCTAAAGGAGGGCGAGGGCGTCTTGCAGGTGGACGTGGAGGACAGCGAGGAACTGGTCTTCTCCGAGCAGTTTTCCTGCGCCCAGTGCGGCACCAGCCTGCCCGAAATCGAACCACGCACCTTCAGCTTCAACAGCCCCCACGGCGCTTGCACCCAGTGCACCGGCTTGGGCTACAAGCTGGAGGTGGACCCCGGCCTGGTGGTCTACAACCGGAACCTGTCCCTCTCCGAGGGCGCCGTGACTCCGTGGATGAGGGGCGGCGTCTCCAACAGTTGGTACCTCAGCCTGCTGGAGGGAGTGGCGCGTGAGCACGGCTTCTCCGTCAAAACTCCGGTCAGGGACCTCACCCAGGAGCACCTCGACATAGTCCTGTACGGCAACCGCACCAAGAAGGTGACCATCCGGCACAAGTCCCACAACGGCCGCGTCTATACCTGGGACACCACCTTCGAAGGCGTGATTCCCAACCTGCAGCGCCGCTACCGCGACACCGAGTCCGACCACACCCGCCAGGAAATCGAGCGTTACATGGCAGCCAGGGCCTGCAAGTCCTGCGGCGGTAAGCGGCTCCGGCCCGAAGCGCTGGCAGTCACCGTATGCGGCCTGGGCATCATGGACGTCTGCTCCAAGAACATCGGCGACGCGCTGGAGTGGGTGCGGGAGATCGATCCCGACGCCCCTGGCGACCACCCAGGCGAGACCCTGTCCGTTCGGGACCGGACCATCGGCAACCAGATACTCAAGGAGATCGACGGCCGCCTCCGGTTCTTGACCAACATCGGCCTGGATTACGTGACCATGGACCGCACCGCCCGCACTCTCTCCGGCGGCGAAGCCCAGCGGGTGCGCCTGGCCACCCAGATAGGCTCGGGCCTTACCGGCGTGCTATACGTCTGCGACGAACCCACCGTGGGCCTGCACCCCCACGACGACCACCGCCTCATCGGCACCTTAAAACGCCTGAGAGACATGGGCAACACCGTGGTTGTCGTCGAGCACGACGAGGCCATGATGCGCGCCGCCGACTTCATCGCCGACCTGGGCCCCGGCGCCGGCGAGCACGGCGGCCACGTCGTAGCCACCGGCCCTATCGACGAAATCATGGAGGCTCCCGGCTCCATAACCGGCCAGTATCTCAGCGGGCGCAAACGGGTGCCGACCCCGGAGGCCCGCCGCCCCGGCAACGGTCACTTCCTGCGCATCACCGGAGCCCGCGAGAACAACCTGCGCAATATCGACGTCGAAATCCCCCTGGGTCTACTCACCTGTGTTACCGGCGTGTCCGGGTCCGGAAAGAGCAGCCTGGCCTACGAGATTCTCTACAAACGCCTGGCCCAGATGCTCTACCGGGGACGCGACATTCCGGGCAAGCATGACGACGTTACCGGCGTGGAGAACATCGACAAAGTCGTTAACATCGACCAGTCTCCCATCGGCCGCACCCCACGCAGCAACCCCGCCACCTATACCGGGGCCTTCACCCCCATCCGGGAGCTCTTCGCCAGCCTTCCCGAGTCTCGGGTCCGGGGTTACAAGCCCGGCCGCTTCTCATTCAACGTCAAGGGAGGCCGCTGCGAGGCCTGCCAGGGGGAAGGGTACAACCAGATTGAAATGCAGTTCCTGCCCGACGTTACCGTCCCCTGTGAGGTGTGCCACGGACGCCGGTACAACCGGGAGGCGCTGGAGGTAACCCTGCGGGGCAAGAGCATCGCCGACGTGCTGAGCATGACCGTTGCCCAGGCCCTGGAATTTTTCGAGAGCATCCCCCGCATCCGGGCCAAGCTGGAGACCCTCCGGGACGTTGGCTTGGGCTACATCCGCCTGGGCCAGCCGGCCACTACCCTGTCCGGCGGCGAAGCCCAGCGGGTGAAGCTTTCCACCGAACTGTCCAAGCGGGCCACCGGCAAGACCATTTATCTGCTGGACGAGCCCACCACCGGCCTGTCCTTCGAGGATTGCGCCGCCCTGTTGCGGGTGCTGCACCGGCTCGCTGATGCCTGCAACTCCGTGCTCTTGATCGAGCACAACCTCGACGTCATCAAGAACTCCGACTGGATAATCGACCTGGGCCCGGGAGCGGGCGACCGAGGCGGTCGTCTCATCGGCGTAGGCACCCCGGAGCAGTTGGCCGCCAACCCCGACTCCCACACCGGCCACTACATCAAGCAGGTGCTGGAGCCGGGCCCCCGCCCGGAGCGACAACCCGCCGCCGTCGGCGACTAGCTCGGGTGACCGGCGCAGTTGCGGCTACTACTACCTATCCAAGTCAGCCTATAGCTCCGCGGTGTGCACTACGCACACCGATTGGTGCGTCAACACTTGCCGCGGAGGTGTCTCAGGAGCTATGAGCGCCAAGATTCGAGCCGGAACTGTCGAGCAGATTTCCAAGGACAGCGGTGAATGGCTGTTTGTTGACCTCGGCTTTAGCAAATCGAGGAAGTCATGCGGCATCGTGGACCAGAAGGGGGATGGCAAGGAGGTCAAGTTTGCCCGCCTGGCAGAATTAGTGACCGCAGAGGCTCAGAAACGTTCTCCCAAACCACTAAACCTAATGCTGGAAGCACCGCTCTCCGTAGCCTTTGCCGACAACGGCAACCCCAGTGGTCGGTTGTTTGAAAAACAGGGCAGAAAACACTGGTATTGGTATGAGAATGCTGGAGCCGCGATGGTGATCGCCGCAGGGTATTTGCTGCGCAAGCTCCAAGATTGCGGTATTCAGCGTGAAGTGAGGCTGTTTGAAGGGTTCATGCCTGGCAAACAAGCTACACCCAAGGATCGACACGTTGAGGTCGCAAAGAAGTTGCGCAACGCCGTTTGGAACCTGGATGCCTCTAAATCCCCTTCCAAGAAGATAAAGGCCTTGGATTCCGGTTGCGTAAAGTCAATATCCAATCTATTTGGTATGGATTTCTCGGTACCCCCGGTTATTCTCACCAAGCCAAGATGTGAATCACCGGCCATTTGGCACTACCCTTAGGCTAGCCGGCTCCGACCATACCAGTCGCTGGGAGAAAACCGTCAGGGGTCAAAGACAACATCTGTTGGTGGCGAGGCTCAAGAATCAAACGAACGGCGGGGGCCGCCCCAGGCCATATTTCCCTGATGCTAACCCCTTAACCGCCCCCAACCAGCATAGCCCCGTCCACTCGCGCAAGAGCGCGGTCAAATGTATAGAGGGGTCGTGCCCCCATCCGCTCTGCAGCCGCCAGGATCATCAGGTCCGAGAACTCAACGCTTCCCTGTCGGGACAGGTACGCGGCCACAGCCGCGTCATCCGAATTCTCTACCACCAAGGTATCCGAAGCCGTCAGGTCCATTAACGACTCGGCAACCCTGGACCGCGTGAAACCGTAGCTCCTCTCCAATACCCAGGCGACCTCCAATACAACCTCCCGGCAGATGAAGCCCGGATCGTCAGCCGTCAACCCGTCCACCAGGGACCGCGCCGCTTCCGTTTGTTCGGCGTCATCGCCGACGATGTAGCGAACGATTACGTTTGTGTCGATCGATATCACTCTCCGGCGGCTCCTTCTGCAATCGCCCGGTCCATGTCTTCCAGGCTCACGACAGGCCCGTCGTAAGGAAGGCTGCGGAACAAGCGGCTGGTAGGCCCGACCCGCCTTATCAGCACTACATCGCCCAGGACGACGTACCGCACCCTGTCACCAGGTTTCAACGCCAGCGCTTCCCGCACCATTTTGGGCAATGTAGTCTGCCCTTTGTATGTAATTCCGGATTCCAGCATAACAATATCTCCCAATGGATTACTTTTCTAATATAACATTACTTATAGCATTATAGCAAGGCCTATTGCAGTATCGCAAGTATATGTTCCCGTAAGAACGGATTTCCCCGATTTCCATCTGCAGCAGTCCGGTAACTCCCACTTGGCTTCCGCGGACTCAATCACTGACACTTGGGCCTTGCACCATCCTGCCATCGCTCCTTACTATATCCATAGACCGGTTGGCGGCCGCCGGCATCTTGACAGCCTACCGGCGCCATTGAGGCCAATGGCTCAGAATGACTCAAAATGGCTCACAAGAAAAAAGACTCGTTCTAGCGGCAGTAGCCGTGGCTACCCCCCTTTCGCTGCGGCTGACGCCTCCGGACGACCCCCGGCCGTGCTAAATGAGAGGAAATGGGAGAAAATGATAGGGGAACCAAAAAATCGTTCGCCCGAAAGTGTCATCCCCTGCCAGCTATCCGCCATTGGCCAAAATTGCTCCCCAATGGCCCCTATTCCACCCCTCTGGTACAATGGACTGCGCCAAATTCCACTGCCGGAGAGAGCATCATGTCCGTCCACTACGACGGCGAAGTCCGCATCACCAAGATTGCCCATATGGGGCCCATCGACAACAACGGGTATATTCTCGTGTGCCCCGAGACCAACGAGGGTGTTATCATCGACACCCCGGCCGAGCCGGAAAAGCTCATCGACGCCATCGGCGACGTCAAGATAACCAATATCCTGATTACCCACCGCCACGGCGATCATCTTGAGGGGTTCGGCGCGATCTCCGGAGCAGTCAGCGCCGCGGTGGGCATCGGCGCCGAGGATGCCGACGCCTTGCCCAGGCGGCCCGACCTATCCCTCAAGGACGGCGACACCGTCAAGTTTGGCAACCTGGAACTGCAGGTGCTGGCCACTCCCGGCCACACCGAGGGCGCCCGCTGCTTCCTGTTCGGCAACCATCTCTTCTCCGGCGATACCCTGTTTCCCGGCGGCCCCGGCAGGACCACCAGTCCCCAGGCCCTACGGGAAATCATAACCAGCATCGAGGACAAGCTGCTGGCCCTGCCCGACGACACCGCCGTGTATCCCGGCCACGGAATAGACACAACCATCGGCGACGCCCGCCGGCAGTACCAGGACTTCGCCTCCAGGACCCACCCGCCGGACCTGTGCGGAGACGTGAGCTGGCTTGAAAGCTAGCCAGGTCTCCCTGCGGCGCCATTCCCGGGCCCCAGTTAAACGCATGCCACCACCTCGGGTGGCCCCGCGTTACTTTAGATATGACCAATAGGTAGAGCTTTCATGTACCAGCGTACTGTCTTGGATAACGGACTCCGCGTGCTGACTTCCACCATGCCCCACAGCAGGTCGGTTTCCACTGTCTTCAATATCGGCGCAGGCTCCAGGTACGAGTCTGCCGAAACCTCCGGCATTTCCCACTTCCTGGAGCACCTTCCCTTCAAGGGCACCAGGCGCTGGCCCACCGCCAGGCAGGTCAGCGAGGCCATCGAAGGCGTCGGCGGCGTGATGAACGCCAGCACCGACCGCGAGGTTACCTCCTTCTGGTGCAAGGTGCCCCAGCCCCACTTCCCCACCGCCCTGGCCGTGCTCATGGACCTGGTCCAGCACCCGCTGGTGGACCCCGAGGAACTCGAGAAGGAGCGGGAGGTCATCCAGGAAGAGTTGCGCATGACCTACGACCATCCCACCTACAAAGTCGACCTGTTGATAGACGATGCCCTTTGGCCGGAACAGGCCTTGGGCCGCGACGTCGGCGGGACCCCCGAATCGGTGAGCGCCATCTCCAGGGACGCCATCCTGGACTACATGCGCCGACAGTACAACCCCGCCAACGCTGTGGTCGCCGTCGCCGGCAACATATCTCACAATGAAGTGTTGGAACTCGTGGGAGAAGCAACTGCAGCCTGGGAACCGGAGAACGCCCTGGACTGGGAGCCGGTGGACTACAGCCGGCCAGGACCGCCTGTTCGCATGGAACAGCGCCGCACCGACCAGACCCATCTGTGCCTGGCCTTGCCCGGGTTGTCCCTGGAAGACCCGGACCGTTACAACCTGGCCATCCTCAACGTGATGCTCGGGGACGGCATGAGCAGCCGCCTGTTCCTCAATCTCCGGGAGGAGCAGAGCTTGACCTACGACGTCAGCAGTTCCACAAGTTACTACCGCGACTGCGGCTCGTTAGTAGTCTATTGCGGCGTTGAGCCGAAAAAGACCCGTGACGCCGTAGGCGCGGTGATTGCCGAGATGGAGGCAATGCACCGCGAAGCCCCCGACCAGGAAGTCGACAAGGCCAAGGAGTACGCCAAGGGTAGACTGCTGCTGGGCCTGGAAGATACCCGCGGCGTGGCCGCATGGCTGGCTTCCCAAGAACTACTCCAAGGTTGGGTCGCAACGCCGGACGAAGCCGCTCAGAAAGTAGACGCCGTAACAGGGACCGACGTTGCCAGGGTCGCCCAGGCGCTGTGCTGCCGGGAGAATACCAGGCTGGCCATCCTGGGGCCCCACCGCAGCGACAAGCAGTTCCTGAAGCTGCTCGAAGTTTAACGCACCGGCGTTAACGCTTCAGCCGGCGGCGTCCAACTCCATCACCGACAGGTAAGCCCCTATTGGGTCTTGGATAAACGAGAACGTGCCCACGCCGTCGATGTGCATCGGCCGGTTTATGACCTTCCCGCCCTTGGTCTCCACCAGCTTCAAAGCCTCTTCCAGGTCCTCCACTGCCAGATAGATGGACCAGTTGGCTGGCATCTCTCCCCACTCTGCTCGAATTGCCATCATCCCCGACGCAGGCTGTCCATCCAAGTCGAACACCGTGTACTCACCGCCGTCAGGAGTAGCCGCAGCGTTGGCCTTCCATCCAAACAACCCGCCGTAGAATCGCGCCGCAGCTTCCACGTCGTGGGTGTACAACTCGTTCCACGCCAGGGCCCCCGGCTCTCCGAACACCTCGGCGCCGATGCCCCTCTTGGGCTGCCACAAAGCAAACGTTGCGCCGGTGGGGTCGGCGACCACCGCCATTCGGCCCTCCCCGAACACGTCGAATGGCTCAAACCAGACCGAGCCTCCCAACGCCTTGACCCGCTCCGCCGTAGCGTCTGCATCGTCTACGGTGAAGTAGCTCACCCACCACTGGCCGCCCCGTTCCTGCATCGCCGCCTCGTCCATGGTGTACAAAGCACAGCAGTTCTTCCCCGCCTTGCTCAGCGCCACGTATGTCATCCCGGGGGCAACCTCTGTGGGAGTAGCGTCCAATTTCAAGAGTCCGGTGTAGAAGTCCAGGGCCTTGTCCATATCCAACACCGGCATGTCCGCCCAGCTGAACATTCCCGGTTGATGCTTCGTTACTTCCATTCGTTCCTTTCTCCGTTGTCCCCACTCTGGGGTTGCTTGAGAGGAACGCCCATCATATCCCATGCTCTCATCCAGGGCTAGCCCGCTACAGCGCTATCCAGCCCGCTACAGCGCTATCCAGCCCGCTACAGCGCTATCCCTCCCGCGCACGCGGCATCCCGTTACTGCGCCGCTCCCCTATCCGCCGCTCGCAGCGGCACAACCCAAGTCCTGAACAGAGCAACGACAGCCAAAACGCCGTTTCCAACCGTGACAGAAGGTTGCCCCTGCCGTTTCCCCTGTGGTACATTACCCATGACCCATACTTACCCTAGGAGCGGTGAATGGCATATGTGACGCCTCGGGAAGGCGAGTCCCCGGAAAGTCTGGTTAACCGATTCCGAGCTTCCGTGCAGCACTCCGGTGTGCTCAGGGAGCTAAAGGACCGTCGGTTCTTCCGCTCCAAGGCGCAAAAGGAACGGTTGGCGGCGCAACGTGCGGCCCGCCGGCGTCGACGCCAGATGAGGCGCTGATTCGTCCTCTCCTTAATCACTAGCTCACTATTGCGTGATCAATTGGCTCCCCAAGCAGCGTTGCGGGGAGCCAAGCTTCGTTAACGGCCGAGCGCTTGACCAGCTATCTGAAAGTTTCATCCAGTCCTTCTCCATGCCAATCTCGTTTATGTTACGTTCTGCCGGCGCCCGAGTAAGTCGGCCGATAGCCATCCGTCCGGCCGCAATCCACGCCCGATAGCCTGAAGCCAGGAGGAAACCCATGGAACGCCGCATCCCCACCAGGGAGGAAGTCCAGGCATACCTCAAAGACGACCGTAACTGGGGCCGGTGGGGCAAGGACGACCAGAAGGGCGCGGTAAATCTGATTACTCCGGAGAAACGGATCGCCGCGGCCCGGCTGGTCAAGTCCGGCCAAGCCATTTCCTTGAGCCGCGCATTCCCCAAGACCCCCGCACCCAACAACCCTTTCCCGGCCGTCCACTACATGAAACAGCACAACCGGGGAGAAGGCGCAGGCGCTTGCGTGGACTATCTGGGAATAGCCTTTCACGGCAACGCCACCACCCACCTGGACGCCTTGTGCCATGCCTGGGACGCCGAAGGCATGTGGAACGGCCGGGACCCGTCGCAAGAAGTCACCATGGACGGGGCCGTATGGGGGTCGATTGACCAATGGAAGGACGGCATCATGACTCGGGGCGTCCTGCTGGACGTTCCCAAACACCGCGCCGAGCCTTACGTCACCCACGAGAAGCCGGTGCACGGCTGGGAGTTGGAAGACATCGCCAAGGCGGAAGGACTGAATCTGGAGCCTGGCGACGCCTTGGTGGTATACAGCGGCCGTGAAAAATGGGACGCAGCGGGCAACGTCCCGTGGGGAAGCAGCCGCGACTATAGGCCAGGACTCCATGCTTCGTGTCTCAAGTTTCTTCGGGAGTCCGAGTGCTCCCTCTTGGTGTGGGACATGGAGGACCTGGCCCCGAATGGATACGGGCTGCCCTGGGCGGTCCACGGCGCCATTTTTGCCTACGGTCTCGCGCTCCTTGACTGCGCACTGCTGGAACCGCTGGCGGAGGCATGCGATCAGGCGGGACGCTACGAGTTCTTGCTTACCGTCAACCCTTTGAGAGTGGTAGGCGGAACAGGGTCGCCGGTAAATCCGGTGGCCGTGCTCTAGGTCGCCCGCCGCATGCTGGCGCGTCGCTTACTCAAGGGCGTAGCACATTGACAGCGTACCTCTGCTGTGATTGAATAGCGTTCGGTTGGGAAGGGTAGTTTTAAGACACCAAATACCTAAGGAGCGCTAAAGGATGGCAGACTCACAGGAGTTCATCGTATACGTTAATGGCGAGATGGTCCCCGAAAGCAAGGCCATGATTTCGGCCCTGGACAGGGGCTACCGGTGGGGCGACGCGGTCTATGACACCGAACGCACCTTTGGCGGAAAGGTCTTCAGGCTGGACGCCCACTTGGACCGGCTGTACCGCTCCTTGAAGTACACCCGCATCAACCCCGGTCTTACCTGGGAAGAAATGGAGAAAGTCACCCTGGACGTGGTGGACGCCAACAAGCACCTGTTGGGCCAATACGGAGACTTCAACGTTCACCAGGTGGTCAGCCGGGGCAACCTGAACCAGGAATTCCATGCGGGCCCCAACGTCTCCGTCTATGCCCGCCCCAATCCCTTCAAGCAGTTCGCCAAGCAATACATCCAGGGCGTTCGGGCCGCCACCTCCGCCACCCGGCGGACTCCCCCGGAAAGCCTTTCCCCGAAGGCCAAGATCGCCAACAAGATGAACCACTTTGTGTCGGACTTCGAGGCCAAGCAGGCCGACCCTGAGATGTGGGTCTTGATGCTGGATCTCAACGGCAACGTGACCGAGGGCATGGGCTCCAACTTCATGTTCGTCAAGGACGGCAGGCTCAAGGTGCCCAACCGGCGCCATGTGCTTCCCGGCATCACCATGGACACCATCATGGGATATGCCGATAACATGGGGATACCCTGGGACGAGGCCGACTACACCCCCCACGACGTTTACATGGCCGACGAGGCCTTTTTCTGCACCAGCACCGCCTGCATTATCCCCGCCAAGAGCCTCAACGGGCACACCATCGGGGACGGCAAGGTCCCCGGGCCCTTGAGCAACGGCTTCTTGGCCGCATTCAGTGAAGCCGCTGGCTTCGACGTTGTCGAGCAAGCCATCAGCTTCCTGACCCCCGAGGAGAAGCGGGAGTTCGAGGCCGGGCGATAAAGCCACTGCAGCCAGGTCACCCTGAGTCAGCTTGGATGTGGACGAGGGGCGTTCGTCTTTCCGATGAACGCCCCTTTCTCATTCCCCGACCGCAGCCCTCATCACTTGCCAGTCCTCCGTAACTGACCCCTTTCCGTCCCTTCACTCTATTGACGCTCGCAGCAACTTGAGATGTATCTTGAGGATGACCGACACCGTTGAAATAGTAACCGCCAAGACCCCGGCCGAGTACGGCGTTTTCACCGAACTGGTCAAGGAGTACCTTGCCTCTCTGCCGTTCTCCGCGGACTTTCAGGACACAGATCGAGAACTTGCTGAAATCACCGTGCAGTATGGCCAAGCCGGAAGAGGGGTAGCCCTCCTGGCGCGGGAGGGTGATACGACGGTCGGTATCACCGGCATCCGCGACCTTGGGGACTCGCGCTGCGAACTTAAACGGATGTACGTGAAACGTGATTGGCGAGGCCTGGGCATTGGCCGCCTGCTGTGTGAAGCCGCGCTCCGCTTCGCTGGGGAACTTGGATATGCCTCCGTGCGGTTGGACACGCTGCCAAGCATGGATGCCGCCGTCCAACTGTACAGGTCCCTTGGGTTCGTGGACATTCCGGCGTATCGGCACAATCCCATCGATGGCGCCGTGTTTCTGGAACTGGTGCTTGCTCCTTCTCCCAGTCCCGAGAGCCAACTCTCATAACACTTCGGCTCCCTTTCGCCGATGCCGTGGATACCTACGCTCACTGCCCCAATCAGTTTGACACCTATATCTGGGGCTGGTAAATTATAGAGGTGATCGGCTGGCGTTTGGCTCGGCTTTGCGCCCGCCGCGATCTTTTGCCCCAGGAGGGTGCAGTTGCCTCGGTACGATTACAGATGTGTTGAATGCTCGAATGAATTCGAGTTGGTCCAAACCTTCGCCCAGGCGGGCACCGGAACGTGCCCGGTATGCTCTGGACGAGGCCAGCGATTGTTCCACGCGGTTCCCGTGATATACAAGGGGTCCGGTTTCTACACCACCGACTACGGTCGTCCCAAGCGGCCGGTGGAAAACGGCAACAAAGAATCCTCGGAAAGCAAAACGGCCTCCGGCAGCAAGGACAACGGAACGTCGTCCAGCGAAAAGTCCTCGGATTCCAAAAGCGGGTCTTCGGCCGCAGCCAAGGCAGAGGCCGGCTCCTCAAGCAGCTAACACAGCCGCCTTACAGCCCGTCGCCACTTACGTTGCCCCGCCCAAGGCCAGTGGGAGTTTCCCCGTTGCGCGCAGTAGTCCAGCGAGTAACTGAAGCTTCGGTTTCGGCCCACGGCAAAGACGCGGCCGACATCGGCCCCGGCCTCGTCATACTACTGGGTATAGGCAGGGAAGACGAAGAAGCGGACGCCCAGTACCTGGCCCAAAAGATCCTCAACCTCAGGATATTTTCCGACGAAGGGGACCGGTTCAACAGTTCAGCACTGGAAGCTGGTGCAGAACTGTTGGTGGTCAGCCAGTTCACGCTGTACGCCGGCACCAGGAAGGGCCGCCGTCCCGACTTCACCGAGGCAGCCCAGCCCAAAGAAGCGCAGCGCCTCTACGAATATGCCGTGGATTTATTCAAACAGTCCGGGCTAAGAATGGCCACTGGATACTTTCAAGAGTACATGCAACTCCGGCTACAAAACGACGGTCCGGTAACCATACTCTTGGACAGCGCCGACCGGCGCAGGCCCCGCCGGTCCTAGCTGGACTCTAGGTCCAAACTCATATCCAAAGCGGTTGTCGAGTGGGTGAGTGCGCCGATGGATATCAAATCGACGCCAGTCTCGGCGACCTGCCGGACCGTGTCCAACGTGATTCCTCCCGAGGCCTCTATCAACGCTCTGCCTTCAACTATGTCCACGGCTTGACGCATGGTCTCGACGCTCATGTTGTCCAGCATGATGATGTGGGCGCCGGCCTCGACGGCCTCCTTGACCTCGGCCAACGTCTCCACCTCCACTTCTAGCTTCACGGTGTGAGAGGCCCGGGACAGGGCCAGTTGGATAATCTCCTTCAGGCCCATGTTCTCAGAGCGCAACGCTTGGATATGATTGTCTTTAATCAGAATGCCGTCGGCCAGGTTCTGCCGGTGATTATTGCCGCCGCCCATGCGAACCGCGTATTTGTCCAGGTATCGCATGCCGGGCATTGTCTTGCGGGTATCGACGATGCGGGCCTTGTAACCCTCGATTGCTCGCACGTACTGGCTAGTGGCAGTGGCAATCCCGCTCATCCGCTGCAGGAAATTGAGGGCGACCCGCTCTCCCCGTAGGATGTCGGCGACTGCTCCTTCCAGTCGGACGACGTCGTCTCCTGGAGATAGGTCAGCGCCGTCCTCGATCAGCTTTTGAGTTGAGATGCTGGGATTGAGGCGCCGAAAAACCGCCTCGGCCACGTCCACCCCGGCCAACTTCCCGGCAGCCCTGGAACGGATTACACCTACTCCTGCAATGGAATCTGGCGCCAAGGCCTGCGTGGTTGGATCGTTGAAGACCAGGTCTTCAGCGATGGCTGCGTCTATCAGTCGGTAGACTTCTGGAGGCAGTTCGCTCAAGACCCCTCCTCCCGCCGGACGGCAACTATGTGCTTCTCCCAGGCGGCGGAGGTCTCCGGGAAGTCCTGCCGGAAGTGGGAACCTCTGCTTTCCTGCCGCAACAGCGCGGCTTCGGCCATGAGCACGCCCAGTTGCACCATGTTGTTCAGTTGATGGGAAGCCAGGTCGGTAGGCCGGGGCATGGCCTGTTGCCAAACTTGAAGAATGCCGGAAGCCTCACGCAACTGGCAGCCGGTGCGGTTCATCCCTACGCTGCGCCACATCAAGTCCTGCAAAGTTGCCTGATCTAACGGCGGGGCCTTAACGTCCCCGAGAGGCTGCGAGCTGGGGCTGAAGACCAGGCTGCCAGCCTCTGGTCCCGACGCCGGCTCGGAAGGATTGCGCAGAGCGCCGTCCAAAAGCCGGTTGGCGAACACCAGCGTGTCCAGCAGAGAGTTGCTGGCCAGTCGATTGGCTCCATGCACCGCGCTACAGGCTGCCTCGCCGCAGGCATATAGCCCGGCTATGTTCGTCCTGCCCCAAGTGTCGGTCTTGACGCCGCCCATCATGTAATGGGCGGCGGGCGCCACCGGGATGGGCATCCTGGTTATGTCGAGCCCGTAGCTCTTGCAGAAATGGTAGATGTTGGGGAACCGGCCCTGCACCTTGTCCGGCGGCAGGTGAGAGATATCCAGGTACACACACTTGGTCCCGGTCCTTTCCATTTCGGCGGCTATGGCCCGTGACACAATGTCCCTGGGCGCCAGGTCCCCCAAGGGATGATAGTCTGCCATGAACGTCTGGCCGTCCCGGCCGCGGAGCACAGCTCCCTCGCCTCGCATGGCTTCGGACAGGAGGAAAGCCGGAGCGCCCTCCTTATGAAAGGCTGTGGGATGGAACTGGTAAAACTCCATATCCATTAGCTGGGCTCCGGCCCGAAAGGCCAGGGCCACGCCATCGCCGGTGGCGACCTCGGGATTCGTGGTGTAGGCGAACAGGCGTCCCGCCCCGCCGGTAGCCAGCACTACGATGTTGCTGGTGAAAGTCTCGTGCTCGCCGCTTATGGAGTTCAAGGCTTCCACGGCCATGACCCTTCCGCGATCAACTACCAACTTGGTAGCCAAGGTGTATTCCATGACAGTGATGGACGACTTGGTTACCTGTTCGGTCAGGGCTTGCTCGATATGCTGACCTGTGGCATCGCCGCCGGCGTGTAGTATGCGCGGAACGCTGTGGGCGCCTTCCCGGCCAAGGGCGATTTGGCCGTGGATAGTGTCAAACGCCACACCCCAATGAATCAGATTTGACACCTGCTCCGGCCCTTCCCTGGTGAGGACTTCGACAGCTTCCTGGTCGCATAGGCCAACGCCGGCCGCCAGGGTGTCCTGAAAATGCAGCTTGGTGGAATCGCCTGGACCGATGGCGGCGGCGATGCCACCCTGGGCGTACCTGGTATTGCAGTCGTCGATCTTGCCCTTGGTGAGAATCAACACCGAGCCGTGCTGTTGGGCCAGCAAAGCTATGTTCAGGCCGGCGATGCCGCTGCCGATGACAATGAAATCGTAGCTGGTCTTGGTCAACCGTGGCCCTCTGCCCCAACGGTCCGGATCGACTGCGAGTTTGGGCATTATACTACTGCGAGTCTAACCGGCGTGGCCCAGAGCCTAGGCGGCCCCATAATTTCCGCCAATAGTCGTAAGGGACCTGGCCGTTGGACCAAGAAGCCCACCGGTTTGCGTTCCGGTGGGCTGTAATATTTCGGCCTGCACGGCGCAGGATAGTTCCCGGCGAGCGCCGGCGGCGGCTATTTCAGGGCCAGCATCTGCTGCAAGGCAACCTGGGCATCACGCCTGACGTCCACTGGCACCGTGATCTGGTTTACAACGGTGTCGTCCAGCAGCCCCTCGAGCACCCACAGCAAGTAGGCCGGATGAATGCGATACATGGTGGAGCAGGGACAGGTCACCGGGTCAAGGCAGAAGATGGTCTTGTCCGGGTTCTGCAAGGCCAGGCGGTTTACCAGGCTAATCTCGGTGCCCACGGCCCATTTACTGCCCGGTGGGGAGTTGTTGATGGTCTTGCGGATGAACTCGGTAGAGCCCACCAGGTCAGCGGCTTTGACCGTTTCCATAGTGCATTCAGGGTGAACTAATACCTGGACATCGGGCAATCGTTCTCGTGCGGCCTGAATCTGCCCCACGGTGAACCTCGTGTGGACGGCGCAGTGTCCCTGCCACAGCACCAACCTGGCGTTCCGCAATTGCTCAGGGGTGTTGCCTCCCAATCGCTTGAACGGGTTCCAGACGACCATCTGATCCAAGGGGATGCCGAGCTTGAGGCCGGTGTTACGCCCCAGGTGCTGGTCCGGCAGGAATAGCACCTTTTCTGTCTGCCCAAAGGCCCACTCCAAAACTGCGGCGGCGTTGGACGAGGTGCAAACGGCCCCGCCGTTGCGGCCGCACAGCGCCTTGATGCTGGCAGTGGAGTTCATGTAAGTAACCGGGGTGATGCTTCCGAAGCCTTCCAGGGCGTCGACCAGGTCCTCCCAGGCGTCGTCCACGTCTTCCATGGGGGCCATGTCCGCCATGGAACAACCCGCGGCGAGATTGGGCAGAATTACTTTCTGATGAGGAGCGCACAATATGCACGCCGTCTCGGCCATGAAATGGACGCCGCAGAAGACGATGTAGTTCGCTTCCGCCTGGGAGGCTGCCCGCTGAGACAGCATGAAGGAGTCGCCCTGGAAGTCCGCATACTTTATGACTTCTTCACGCTGGTAGTGGTGTCCCAGTACGGTTACCGAAGACCCAAGGGATCTCTTGGCCTGGTAGATGCGGCTGTCAAGTTCCTCCACGGAGCTATGTAAGTATTCGCCTGGTATCTTTTGCCAGCGGACATTAACAGCCAACTCCTCGGCCAGAGGCTTCGCAGGCAGGTCGTCTTCCGTCTTGCAAAAGGCGGAGTGTTCTAACTCGTTGATGCTGATTACTGGCTGGCGGGTTCTCGTAGCCACGGTGGTAGCGCTCCCTTAAAGGCCCAAGGCCGTCACGCCGAGACTGGCGTTCCCTGTAGAGACCAAGGACTGGTCTTGGTAACGTTGACGTGGACTAACTGTCCTTGACGGTTCCCCTGGTCCTCGAAGTATACCAGCTTGTTGCTGCGGGTCCTGCCCTGCCATTTGCCGCGATGGCGGCCTTCTACGAGGATCTCTACATCCTGGCCCAGGAGTTCGGAGTTTATGTCTGTTTGTATAGTTTCCTGTAGAGCATCGATGAGCTGACGCCGCCGGGTTTTCTCCTCAGGTCCAACGTCGTCGCCCATGGTGCGGTCGGCGATGGTGCCGGGCCGAGGAGAGTAGGCCGCGCAATGCACCTTGTCGAAACGCATGTCGGACACCAAGTCCAATGAACGCCGGAACTGCTCATCCGTCTCGCCGGGGAACCCAACGATGATGTCAGTGCTCAGGGAAGCATCAGGAACGTCGTCACGGATGCGGCCGACGAGATCAACGTACTCTGCTTGCGTGTAGTTGCGCCGCATGCGGTTGAGCACGTCGTCGTCTCCGGCTTGCACGGGCAAGTTGATGTGTTCGCACACCTTGGGAAGGGAAGCAACAGCGTCGATAATGCCGTCGCTCATAAATGACGGATGGGAGGTGAGGAAACGTATTCGGTCCAGATCGCCGATGGCGTTGAGGCGGTGTAGTAGCTCAGCCAAGTCCGGCTTCTCCGGCAGGTCGTGGCCGTAGGCGTCCACCGTCTGCCCCAACAGGGTCACTTCTCTGACGCCGCGGGCGGCCAGCAATTCCACCTCTCGTGTCACGTCTTCCACCGGGCGGCTGACCTGGCGGCCTCTACGGTAGGGAATGATGCAGAATGAGCACATGAGGTCGCAACCGTGGATAATGGGCACGTATGCTGTTACGTCTGGCCGCATCGGGGCCAGGGACCCCAGGCATCCTTCCCAGTCTAGGCCCAGCCGTTCGCCAACCAAGTCCAAAAGAGGTCCGTATTGCTGCGGGCGCATGAAAACGTCCACGTAAGGGAACCTGCGGCTCAAGTCGTTTGTCTTTGGCCCAACCATGCACCCCATGAGGGCCACGATTCTGTCGGGCCTGCTGGTCTTGAGCGGCTGTATACCAGTGACGGCTCCCACCACCTTGTCCTCAGCGCTCTGCCGTACGACACATGAATTGAGGACGATTACGTCGGCGTCACGTGCTCGGCTAGCTGGCTGAAGACCCAACTGCTCCAGGGCCGCCCCCAAACGCTCAGAGTCGGCGGTGTTCATTTGGCAGCCAATAGTCCAAAGATAAAAGCTGTCCATAGCTCTCATTGCAGACGGCGGCAAGCGCCGAGATCGATATAAGGTATTTTATCACCTTTATAGCCGCCGGTTGTTCAACTACGGCGGGAGCGACGCGCTTGATGCGCCGATGCAAGCGGTGGTACAAAGGACTACCGGGCGCCGCTAGACCAATGACGTGAGGCCGTAGAAATGACCATGTGCGAATATATTCCCAGCCCCAGGAGTTGGGTGTCGGAACACGTAGAGCAGTACGAGGGGAGCGGGGGCAGCGAAGGGGCGGTCTATTTCGCCTCCGAGTTTCCCGACGGTCTGAGGATGATACTTGTGACCCACAGGGGTCGAAAGACGGGCGCTATCCGCAAGACTCCGTTGAACAGAGTCGTGGATGGCGACAAATACGTCCTGGTGGGATCGAAGGAAGGAGAGCCAAAGAATCCGCTTTGGTACTACAACCTCAAAGCCGACCCGAACGTCGAGATTCGCGACGGGACCGTAGTCCATTCGATGCAGGCGCGGGAAGTCGTCGACCCAATCGAGCGGCAAAGACTATGGAACTTGGCGCTGCAAGTCTTCCCTCGCTACCAGGACTACCAAGACAAAACCGAACGCGAAATTCCGATCTTTGTTGCGGAACTAAAGCCGGCGGGGTAATAACCGGAGACTTACGCCGACACCGGCTACAGACAGGCTGGAGACGGCGGCTATCAAGCTGAGGGGCTCTCGACCCCGCCCCAACCAGCAGGAACCCGGTAGTAACCTATCGCCGCCGCCCGATAAATATCGTGCTGGCAAGGTTGCGCAGGTCCTCGGCGTCCACTTCCCCGTTTATGATGCGCCACACCAGCCAGCCGATGGCCCCAATGAGGAGTCCGACCACGGTGAAAAGCAGGACCAGCCCGGCCGCGCCGGCGCCATGCCAAACCAAGACTACTCCAAAGATCAACCCGGCTATCAAGCCGGCCAAAATTGGCTTGGGCACTCGATTACCTCACTAGGACCGACTGTTCCCGGCCTTTCACATAATGGGCTCGTATGGAAATGTCCGCCACGGGCAGGCCGATAAGGCGCTCTACAACCTCTTTCACTTCTTGCTGAAGGGCCGAACTCTCGCTGGGCACTTCTGATCCTAGTTGCAGGCCAACGCTTAACTGCATTTGCAGTCCTTGCTCGGTCATCTGCACCCCGCAGACTGTGCGGCGGACCTGTCGGTTGCTCTGGCAGGTCTGTTCTACCAACTGTCGCACACTGTCCAACGATATGCGCACTACCCCCTCTTCCTCGGACCGCAATAGCACCATGCCGGGAGCGGCGGCCCGGGCGGCATGGAAGAATTCCAGCACTAAGACAAGGGTTCCAACGGCAATGAGGATTATGGCCGCCCCGACGTAGGCCCACAGCCCCGAGCCCGTTGCAATGGCGACATCAATTAGCTCTGCATCAAAAGCGCCGCCGGGAATCACTGTCGGCGAAACAGCCTCGCTGGCTATCAGCACCATCATGATCCCGGCGGCTACCAAGAACAAGCTGCCCAGAGACACCAAAAGCCCGTTAAGAAGGTTCATGGCATGGATTCTATCAGGCATTGCAAGGTGCGAACCAAGCCTGCCAACCCGACCCGGTTCGCACCTTGCGGCTGGACCTTATTCGACCTGTCGGCGGGGGCCGTCGGGGAACTCGATCCCCACCACCGAGACGTTGATCTCCTTGGCCACCAGCCCAACCAGGCTGTGCAACTCCATGGCCACCTCCTCCCTGACCTTCTGCACCACGTCCGGCACCCGATAGCCAAAGTCGACGATCAGGTCGATATCCAGTATCGCCTCCTTCTTTCCCGCCTCCACATCGACGCCTGCGGCCATTGCCGAAGAGCGGGAGCGGACCGAGTCGGTGACCGCCCTCACCAGTCCGCCGGTGGCGCCCAGCCGGGCCACGCCCTCGACGGTGCGGGCCACGTGCCCGGAGATGGCGGCGATAACGCTCGCCTCTATCTGGGTTACACCGGGTACCCCGCTGGGGTTCTCGGTGTAAAACGGGAACGGGTCGGATCCCATCCAAGCCTGGGTATTGCCTGGGTTCATTACCCCTGTCTCTGTAGTAACCATACGGACCCCTCCTCGCTATTTGTTTTTGATGATCATTTGGTTATGGCTTTCGCCTGCCCGGCTTCCAGGAACAACTCTCTTACTATCCAGTGTAAATGGAATAGTTTATATAACAATACCTAATAGTGGCGAAAAATACGCGCCGGTAGGGTGAATCCGAATGGGGGATGCCCGACCTTCCAGATGAACGAAGGAATTAATGCTAAGGAGTTGTTCCGGGGCCGGCATGGGGCGCCAGACCCTCTCGGTGGGCGTAGGCGATCAACTCATGCCGGTTGCGCAACTCCAGCTTCCGGAAGATGTTTCGTAGGTGCACCTTCACGGTGTTTTCAGTCAAGTTTAGCGCTTCTGCAATTTGTCGGTTAGTAGACCCGTGGGAGACCCGGTGCACGACTTCGATCTCCCTACCGGACAGCCCTTTCACTTCCTGACGGTCCGGCGGCCTGGACACCAAATCAGACAGGGAGCTTGCCACTGGACTCGACACCACCACCTGGCCAGACGCAGCCAATTCTAGGTCGCGCACCAGTTCCTCCACCGGCAAGTTGAGGGAAAGAAAAGCGCGGGCTCCGCTCTCCACTGCAACTCGTAGGAATGACGTGCTTCGCACGCCGGCCATCACGGCCACACCGGCTCCGGGGGCAACCCGTTCCACGTCTCGAACGAAGGTTGCCAGGTCCAGGCCGGGTAGCAACGGGTCGACTAGCGCCAGCAGGGGCTGCTCCGTCTTTACCGCGGGTAGAATGTCTTCCGTGCGGGACACGGACGCGGCGACGTTTAGTGACCCGTGGGCCCTCAGCATCAGCGCCAGAGAACTGGCTACGGCAGCGTTCCGGTGGGCGAGTACGACCGACATGCGCCACGTCCCTTGGTAGTAGTACCTGCCATTCAATCGTATCCCAAAGAGTTACTCTCAGCAATACTGCTAAAGGCGTATGGAAAGGGCGCGCGCCGTCGGGGATGATCAAGCGCCACTCAACATGGCGGGGATGTCTCGTCGGTCAGGGCCGCGGGCGCTATCTGCTGGGCGCTTTTGGCAGGAAAGGAATCAGCTTCTCCGCGAGGGATGCGAGGTTTCGGGTCTGCACCCACACCTGTCCATTGCCCGTGAACTTCATCACCAGGCCCTCACCTCCGGCGATGAGTGAGCGCACGCCGCCCACCTTGCCGATGGAGTACTGTACATCATCGGTGAACGCTACCACGTGGCCTGTATCCACAACCAACTCTGCGCCGGGTTCGACCGCCACTTTCTTGATGGCGCCGTAGGAGTTGTAGAAGACCTTCCCAGTCCCCTCAGTGGAGAAGACCCTGATGAAGAACAGGCTCTCGCCGCTGAAGAAGCCTTTGAAACCTTGAAACTGGGCGTCTGTCTGGACGTTCTGCGTGCAAGCCAGGAAGGAACCGGACTGCACAAAGAGGTCGGTGCCCGGGTCCACGTCAAAGGAACCGATGTCTCCGGGTGAGTTGGGGGCAAGGCCCACGTGCCCGCCGCCCGGTCCGCCGGTAAATGTATTGACGAAGAAAGACTCCCCTCCGAGCATTCTCTTGAACCCGCCAAAAAGGCCGCCGCCGCCCATGCCGGTCTGCATTTCCACGCCCTGCTGTAGGACCATGGCTCCCGGCTCGGCCTTGATGCCCTCGCCTGGCTCCAGGTCCACCGTCAGCATGGCGTAGCTGGGGTCAAACTCGATTGTTGTTTTCACTTCTTCGCCTCCAGGGCTTCCAGGATGCTGCCGGGAGTCATAGGTAGCTTGGTAAGCCGTACACCAACGGCGTCATATATCGCATTGGACATGGCAGCCAGCGGGGGTATAAGCGGCGCTTCGCCCACTCCCCTCAGCCCGTAGGGGTGGCGGGGATTGGGCACTTCTGTGATCACCGTCTCTATCATCGGCAGGTCCAGCGTCGTTGGCATCCGGTAGTCCAGGAAGCTGGAGTTAAGCATGGTGCCGTCGTCAGAGTAGAAATACTCTTCGTTCAAGGCCCAACCGATGCCCTGCACCGTGCCGCCCTGCATCTGTCCTTCCACGTAGCTGGGATGCACCGCCGTGCCGGCGTCTATGAACGTGGTGTAGCGCAATACATCCACTTTGCCGGTCTCCGAGTCCACTTCTACATCAACTATGTTCCCGGCGATGACGGGGCCCAGGCCGGTGCTGTTGGTTCCAGCGGAGCAGGTGATGGGGCCGCCGGTTCGCATGAGCCTTCCCGCCAGGTCCTGGAATGTCATACGGTCCTCGGGGTTCTTGGTGCACACAAAAACGCCGTCCTGCAGTTCCACGTCCTCCGGCTGTACCTCCCATATCATGGCGGCCCGCTCGCACATCTGGCGCTTCACGTCTTCCGCGGCGGCAATGGCGGCCAGGCCGGTGTCGAAGGCTATCCGGCTGCCGCCGGTGCCTGCCGTGTACCCGATGGCGTCGGTGTCCACCACCGTCGGCTCAACGTCCTCGGCCCGCAGGCCCAGCACCTCGGCGGCCTGCATGGCCACCGCGGTCCGAGAGCCTCCTATATCAACCGATCCAGTTATCAGGTTAAGGGTCCCGTTGCTGTTCACATTGATAGTTGCTGACGACTGTTGTCCAGTCTGCAGGCGGAATCCCACGGCTACTCCCCGACCCTGGTTTGGCCCCTCCAATGGAGCGCTGTAGTGGGGATGGGCCTTCATCGCCTCTTCCATTTCCTTGACGCCCAGGCGGGCCAGGGGCACCCCAGTGGACATCCGGTCACCCTCCTTGGCCACGTTCATCAACCGGAATTCCATGGGGTCGAGCCCCAGCCTCTCTGCCAGTTCGTCGATGACCACTTCCACTGCGAACGTGCCTTGGGGCTGGCCCGGCGCCCGGTAAGCTTGGACCCTCTGCTTGTTGCAGACTATGTCGTAGCCGTTCATTAGCTGGTTCTCGATGTTGTAATGGCCGGTGGCAGCCATGGCCCCCGCTTCGACCGGAGAACCTGGATAGGCCCCAGCTTCATAAGCCATGTACAGTTCCGCCGCGGTGATCTTCCCGGCATTGGTTGCGCCTATCTTGCAGCGCATGTTGGTCGCCGCGGCAGGGCCGGTACCCTCGAATACCTCTCTACGGTCCATCACCATCTTCACCGGCCGGTTGCTCTTCCGGGACAGGACTGCGGCCGTCGCTTCCAAGTAGCAGGTGAACTTGGCCCCGAACCCGCCGCCGATTTCGGTCGGCACGACTTTAACCGCCGATTCCGGCAGGCACAGAATGGAGGCGACGCCGGAGCGGATCCCAAAGGAACTTTGGGTGCAGGTCCAGACCGTCACCCGGCCATCAGGATTCCAGACAACAGTGCAAGCGTGGGGCTCGATATATCCCTGGTGCACCGTTTCCGTGTCAAACTCCCGCTCAACAATGACGTCGGCTTGCGCGAACCCTTTTTCGACGTCGCCCAACTTGAACTGCACGTGCCCGGCGATGTTGCCCTTGACCCCGGTGTCCTGGCGGCCTGCCGTCCCCGCTCCCTTAAACAAGATCGTCATCTTTTCATGCAGTACCGGCGCGTCCTCCTTGAGGGCGTCGCGCAGTGTGAGCGCTATGGGCAGGGGTTCGTACTCCACCTCTATCAGCCGGGCGGCCTGTTCCGCAACGTGGGCGTTTACCGCCGCCACCGCGGCCACGGCGTGGCCCTTGTACAACACCTTGTCGTGGGCCAATACCAGCTCAGCATTACGGCGGGCGTTGACTACCGTCTCTGCCAGGTTCATGTCTTCAGATTCGATGATGGGAAAATCCTTGGACGTGGCCACTGCAGCCACCCCCGGCAAGGCCGCAGCCTTGCTGGTGTCGATGGACAAGACGCGGGCGTGGGCGTGGGGGCTGCGCAGCACCTTGCCGTACAACATGCCCGTCAGCTGGGTGTCCGCGCCGTATTTGGCGGCTCCGGTTACCTTTTCGATGCCGTCGTGCCGTATGGGCCTGGTTCCCACCACCCGATAAGCGCCGGACTCTGCGCCTTGCCGTTCCGCTGTAGTAGCCATCAACCTTACCTCACACAGTATTTTCGCCGGGCCGGTTGCCCGGGATGAGGACTATTCACTAACCAAGGGGAATCTATGCCCTCGGCCCATTAGTGTCAAGTGCTGTGGAACCGGATAAGGGTCGAGAGTTGGTAGAGGCCCGGCCTGGGTTGGCTTGAATTTGAGAGGTTCGACGTTAGAAACCGGCTGCTCTCCTCGCGCCACTGTCAATTACTCCCTTGCCCCAGTGAAAAGCTGGCAGTACCATGGTTCGGGCCCGCCCGGTCACTTTCCACAACCATCAACGCCCGCGAGATGTCAATCCTCTATGACCACGGCAACTAACCTGCTTCCGGCCCTCCGGTCGTACTTCGGGTACGACAGCTTCCTGCCCCTTCAGGAAGAAATAATCGCCAACGTCTTGGACCGCCAGGACACTCTTGCTCTCATGCCCACCGGCGGCGGCAAGTCTCTTTGCTACCAGTTGCCCGCCCTGGCCCAAAAAGGCACCACGCTCGTTATATCGCCTCTCATCGCCTTGATGAAAGACCAAGTGGACGGCCTGGAGGCGAACGGCATTGCCGCCCGGTACATCAACAGCTCTCTTCCTGCTTCAGAGATACATCAGGTGCAGGAGCACGTCCGTCAAGGTCAGGTCAAGATACTGTACGTTGCCCCGGAAAGACTGGCCATGCCCGGATTCAACCGCTTCCTCCATAGCTTGGACCTGGCCTTGATAGCTATAGACGAAGCCCATTGCATCTCAGAATGGGGCCACGAATTTCGCCCCGATTACCGCAACCTCCGTCAGCTGCGTCAACGCTTTCCCTCGGTGCCGGTTGTGGCTTTAACGGCTACCGCCACGGAACGGGTGCGGGAAGACATTGTCGAGCAGCTTGACCTGGGAAAAGGCCGAGTTTTTCTGTCCAGCTTCAACCGGCCCAATCTTGCGTATTCAGTACGGCCCAAAAAAGACCCCTGGAACCAGCTACTGTCCCTACTGAAAGCCCGCCAGGGACAGTCCGCCATCATCTACTGCTTCTCCCGCCAGGAAACCGAAGACTTGGCCGAAAGCCTCAAAACCCAGGGCCTGAACGCACTCCCCTACCATGCCGGGCTGGACGTCGCAACGCGGCGGCGCACCCAGGACGACTTCATCCACGACCGGGCGCCGATCATCGTCGCCACCATTGCATTCGGCATGGGAATAGACAAACCCGACGTTCGTCTGGTGGTCCACTACAGCCTGCCCAAGTCCCTGGAAAGTTACTACCAGGAAACCGGCCGGGCGGGGAGAGACGGGTTGCCCAGCGACTGCGTGCTCTACTACAGCTACTCCGACAAGGCAAAGCAGGAGTACTTCATCAAGCAGATAGAGGACGCCCAAGAACGCCGGACCGCCCGTGAGAAGCTGGCCAAGATGGTTGACTTCGCCCAATCGCCGGTATGCCGCCGCCGGACCATTCTGGAATATTTCGGAGAGAGCTGGTCCTTAGACAACTGTGACAGTTGTGATGTCTGCCTGGAGTCACGGGAACACGTTGATGCCACTGAAATCGCTCAGAAGGTTCTTTCCGCCGTGATCCGCACCGGCCAGCGGTTCGGCGCAACCCACGTAATCCGAGTGCTCACCGGCAGCAGGGACAAGCGCATCCTGGCCATGGGCCATGACCAGTTGAGCGTACACGGGATTGCCAAGGACAGGACGCGCGAGGAACTGAGAGATATCATTGGCCGGCTGCAAGCCGAAGGGCTGTTGGACAGGATCCAGGGTGAGTATCCGATACTTGCCGTCACCGATTCCGGGATGGATTTCCTGAGAAACCGCCGGAGCATCTCCCTGGCCCTGCCCAAGCCAACTGCACGTTCGAGAGCCAGCGATGCTATGGAATATGACAATCGCCTATTCGAGGAGCTGCGCTCTTTACGCCGCCGGGTGGCCGACGCCCAGAATCTTCCTCCCTTCGTGGTGTTTAGCGATGTGTCTTTAAGGGACATGTCGGCAAAGTTCCCCCTTACCGTGGAGCAGTTTTCATCCATTCACGGCGTGGGGCAAGCAAAACTGGAACAGTACGGACCGGCGTTCTTGCAGGCTATCAAGGCCTACGCACAGTCCAGCGGCCTCCCCGCCGCAACAGGGGCTGCGCATAAGCAGGAGCGGCCAGGGCAGGCAGCGGCCCAGCCGGGACCGCCGACACGGCGGCGGGGAGCAACGGAACAAGCGACCAACGTGCTTCTGTCGCAAGGGATGTCCGTCAGCCAAATCGCCAAGGAACGGGGCTTGGCGGAAACCACCATCATTAACCACATGGAGCGGTTGCAGCAGCGAGGGGTCGAGTTGGACGTGGAGCACCTGCTGCCGGATACGAAAAGCCTTGATGAAATCCGGAAGGCTTTCGGCACTTGCGGCAGCGCCGAGCTTAAACCCGTTTGGGAATTTCTCGAATCCCGGTTCACCTATGACCAGTTGCGGCTGGCGCGGATGCACTTTCGCCAGCGAGGAATGAAGTCAAACTAGACGTGTCCCTGGAGACGCCGCTCTATACTGCGTGGCCGCGGCGCTGGCGAAGAGGAGTCGAACATGAGGTTATTTCTGCGTTTCTTCGTTCCCATTCACGTGTTTATATTCCGGCTGACCGGCGGACGACTACTCGGCCGGTTTGAATTGCCGGTTCTCTTGTTGACCACCACAGGCCGCCGGTCGGGGAAGCGGCGTACTGCGGCCCTGCTCTATCTCGAAGATGACGGCGCGTTGCTGATCATTGCCTCGTTGGGCGGGGCGCCGACCAACCCCGCCTGGTACCACAATCTGGTCGCCAACCCCGATGTAGAGATCCAGACGCGCTCAGGGACGCGTCGAATGCGAGCAGAACCGCTGACTGGCGACAACCGACATCGCCGATTCGAGCGCATCAAGGCAGTTGCGCCCAGGTACGCCGAGTACGAGGCGCGTACCAAAAGGGAAATACCTGTGGTGGCATTGCGAGAAGTTTAGACCCATTTGATCCTTCAACGACGTCCCCGGGGCCGCCGCGATAAAGCCGTCAGCCACCTGCTCGAATGCCTGCAGCCGACAACAGATGTCCCTCACTCATAAAATCTGGTCAAAGGGCCGCCGTGGCTTGTCCAACCTTACGTGATACAATTGATACGGCGTACCATTAGCCAGGATTTATTGATGCGAGAGGAGATGAGGTGAAGAAGGGACTCTGGCTGGCAATTGTTACGGTCTTCGCGACTGCCGCGCTGTTCGCTTGCGGTGACAACCAAGACAGCGTAGTCGACCGGCTGAAGGAAAACGCCGACGGGTTCGAGTACTCCATCGGGAAGCACGGCGGCGCCTTGACATCAGCCACCATCTCCGAGCCTCTGACTTTCAATTTGGCCATTTCTACCGACGCCTCGTCATCGGGTGTTCTGGGATACCTGTTCGAGGGCTTGACCGAAACATCGTGGCTGACCGACGAAGTGGAGCCCTTGCTGGCGGAGTCCTGGGAAAGCTCCGACGACGGCTTGACGTGGACATTCCACCTTCGCGACGACGTCAGGTGGCACGATGGTGAGCCCTTCACCGCCCACGACGTGGACTTCACCTTCAACCGCATCATTTACAACCACGACATCCCGGCCAGCAGCCGCCCGGCTTTTCATTTCCGGTTCCTGGACGAGGAAACCGGCGATTGGCGGGACGAGCCCATGACTGTCACTGCATTGGACGACTACACGGTCCAGTGCGTCCTCCCCGGCCCCTTCGCTCCGTTCCTGCGGTCCATGGGCACGGCAATATATCCGAAGCATATCCTCGAAAAGCACGTCGACGACGGGTCATTCACGGAAACTTGGGACATCGACACCGACCCGTCAGAAATCGTCGGCACCGGACCCTTCACCATCGAGACCTATATTCCAGGAGAGCGTGTAGTTATGGGCCGCAACCCCAGCTACTGGCTCAAGGATGACGCGGGCAACAGCCTGCCCTACTTGGACGAGATTGTCCACGTCATAGTGCCTGACTTGGAGACCGAACTAGAGAAGTTTCTGGCCGGCGAGTCCGACGTCCACGGGGTCCTGGGCGAAGAGTACGCCCGGCTTGAAGCCCTGCAAGAGGAAGGAAACTTCACCATACACCGTAGGGGCCCCGCTTTCGGCACGACTTTCCTGGGATTCAACATGAACCCCGGGAACAATCCCGACACCGGCGAGCCTTACGTCGCTCCCGAAAAACTCAAGTGGTTCCAGAACGTGGAGTTCCGGCAGGCTGTGGCCCACGTCATAAACAAAGACGCGATCATTGAAGACGTGCAGCACGGGCTGGGTTACCCGCAATGGGCATCGATAAGCCCGGCTGCCGGCGACTTCCACAACCCCGATGTCCGACGGTACGATTACGACTTGGACCAGGCCAACGAAATCCTGGACGGCCTAGGCTGGATGGACACCGACGGAGACGGTATTCGTGAGGATGGGGACGGCAACGACATAGAGTTTTCGCTGATAACCAATGAAGGCAACACCGTTCGCGAGAGCGTAGGTTCGTTGGTGCACCAAGGCATGAGCGACATCGGACTCAAGGTCGACTACACCCTTGTCGACTTCGGAGACCTGGTAACCCAGCTAACCGCTACCTACGATTGGGAGGCCATGATTATCGGCTTCACCGGCGGCTCCGACCCATACAGCGGTATTAGCTTCTGGCACACCGGTGAGAGCCTACACCTCTGGTACCCCAACCAGCCTGAGCCGGCCACCGAATGGGAAGCCGAAATCGACGAGTTGTACGTTATGGCGAGCCGCGAACTGGACCGTGACAAACGTGTAGACCTTTACCACGAGGCCCAGGACATCGCCTCTGAGAACGTCCCGGTAATCTACACCACCCTTTCGGAGCGGTTAACTGCGGTGCGGAACGTCTTCGGCAACACTACGCCTACGCTCTACGGGCTCTGGGATATACGGTACCTGTACCGGACGGACTGACGATTCACTTGGGATAGCCCCCTGCTCGTGGCGGCGCAGCCCGGCCCCATTGATATGCTCCATTGGCTCCAATACCAGGCGGTGGCTGTCCATCCTGGCGTCCCCAACCACGGTTATTTGACCAACAAACCGGGAATGGCAAGACGGGGAATATCGTCCATTTATGCTAAGATTTGAACACGACATCCTGCCTAGAGGTGCGTCATTGCAGTCTATTCCGCTGGCGCTGACGTACGACGACGTTCTACTCGTACCTTCTTTTTCCTCCATTGAGACGCGGAAAAGTGTGGACTGCGCTACCTGGTTCACCCGGCAAATACCCCTGAAGACTCCCTTCATCAGCGCCGACATGGACACCGTGACGGAATCCTCCATGGCCATCGCCATGGCCGCGTTCGGCGGCATCGGCGTAATCCACCGATTTCTTCCCGTAGAGGCCCAGGCCGCCGAGGTAACCCGCGTCAAGCGTTACAGTAACAACAACAACGAAGATTCGACGTGGGCTACCCGCGATGAGAACGGACGTTTGCGGGTGGCTGCGGCCGTCGGAGTGGTTGGGGATTTCCTGGAAAGAGCCCACGCGCTTCGCAAAGCCGGGGCCGATGCTCTGGTCATCGACATTGCCCATGGGGATTCAGCGCTCATGTTGTCCGCCATAAGTCAGCTGAGAGAGCATCTGGCCGGCGTCCCGCTAGTGGCGGGCAACGTTGCCACCTCAGAGGCTGCCCAACGGCTTGTCGAGGCAGGTGTGGACGCCATCAAGGTGGGAGTAGGGCCCGGCTCCATGTGCATCACCCGACAGGTCTCGGGAGTGGGCGTACCCCAGTTTACCGCTGTCCTCGAGACTTCGCGAGTTGCTAGGGCCCACGAGGTACCCTTGATTGCAGATGGGGGCATCAGGTTCCCCGGAGACGTGGCCAAGGCTGTAGGCGCCGGGGCCTCTACCGTGATGTTGGGCAACCTGCTGGCCGGGACCGACGAGGGTCCGGGAGCGGTGGTAGAACGTAGCGGCCAGAAGATGAAGATGAGCAGGGGTATGGCGTCGAAAGAGGCTGCATTGGACCGGGCTCTTCGCGATGACCCAGACGACGGCAGAGCGCGATGGGAGTCGGAAGAGGCGGATGTGGCCGCGGAGGGAGTCCAAGCCCTCGTACCCTACAGCGGCTCCGCACCCGACGTTTTGCAAACCTTGCTCTCAGGCCTGAGGTCCGGGATGAGCTACTGCGGCGCCGGGACTATCGCCGAGATGCAAAGCAAGGCGGTCTTCGTTCGGCAGACCGAAGCCGGCCTGCGCGAAGCAGGTCCCCACGACGTAGTAGACCAGTAGAGGTCCGCCCAAGGAGACCGTGCGGTAGCTGCCAGGTTCTACTGGGCCAACCCAGGCTCATGAGTCTTGGTATAGACCTGAATGCGCCCTCGAACAGGGTCCAACACGCAAACTCGCCCGTGACCGTCGATTTTGACTGCGTTGGGGTGGTCGAATCGCTGCTCGTAGTCGGGATTGTTGGCATATGCCAGGACCCGTTGGCGAATCATATCGGGGTTGGCCATGAGCTTCTCTTTGCCCAGCCGGGATAGGCGATGGTCGCCCAGCATGGCGGTGACGAACCGGCCCTCGGTGTCCAACACCTGTACCCGGTTGTTGAAACAGTCCGCAACGTAGATGTCACCGTCATTGTCCACGGATACGGAGTTGGGCCGGTTGAACTGGCCAACGCCGCTGCCCGACTGACCAAAGCTCCCCTGCCACTCTCCGTCGACGGTGAACTGCTGGATACGGTCGTTGCGCCAATCGGCCACGAACACCCTGCCTTCTTGGTCCAGGCCGATGCCCCAGGGAAGGTTAAACTGGCCCGGCCCGTCTCCAAAACTGCCGAACTTGCCCCTGAAGCGACCGTCCAGGGAGAACATCTGGATTCGGTGATTGCGGCTATCGGTTAGGAACAAAACGCCCTCAGGGCCAATGGCAATACCGGCCGGGCGGTCCAATTCCCCGTCGCCGGAGCCCGGTGTTCCCCAACTGCTCAGAAACTCGCCGTCCTGGTCAAAGACGGTTATCCGGTTTAGCCACTCGTCGGCGACGTAGACGTTGCGTTGGGAGTCCAGGGCTATGGAGGTGGGCCAAACCAGCTGTCCCTCTGCTTCCCCGTAGGATGAGAACTCGGAGATGTATGCCTCGTCCAAGGTCATCATGGTGACGTGGACGCCGTCGGGCCGCTTTTCATAGGAGCGGTTCAGTACGTAGGCGACGCCTTCAGTGCTAATGGCGAAGTCCACCGGGCTGCGGAATCCTGTGCCCGACATTTCCAGGCGTCCCAGGGAATGGCTGTAGTTATAAGACCGCTGGTTGAGGCCGAAAAAATGGGTGGACATTGCTTGTAACTCGGCTTCTTGAGATCAGATAGGGCGGTTACTCGAACTGAAATTCCGGCGTGGAAGCGATCATCTGGAACATTTCGCCGGTGCGCCGGGTGAACTCTGCGTTCTCGGACTTGGAGCCATGACGGATGTCTCCACCCCGGCTGGCGTGGGAAACCAACTCCGAGCGGGTCTCGCTATCAACGGTCATCGGGCCTATGAGGTCGAGGCAGCCGTCCACGAAATCCCCGGGAGATAGGGCCGGACCCCGGGCTTTGAGCCGGTTTACCAACGACCGGACGCCCGGCAGATCGGTGTTCCCCAACAATTCGGTAGCATAGTTGATTCGCTCCACCAGGGTGCCGCTGTCGATCCATTCCCTACCGGTGTGCCAGCCTTCCACTGTTGGCGGGTTCATCAAGTCCATGCCCATGTAGGTGGACTTCTGGGATATTTCGTACAGGCCCGGCTTGATTTCCAAGTGGTCTTCGACCAATCTCAAAGTCCCTACGACCATTTCCGCCGGACTCTTGACCTTGGCGAAGCGGGCCGATGGGGACTGGAAGGACTGGGAGGTGAACAAGACCCGCAGCATGGCGGTGATGTCGTAGCCGGAGTCGAAGTAGGCCCGCTCCATGACCTCGAGCAGTCCCGCGTCCAGTGGAGGGGTAAAGCGCCATGCAGGCACCGGCGGCTCGTCTGCCACGAAGAAGCTGTACAGGTGGCGCGCAATGAACCTAGCGGTGGCGGGCTGCTTGCAGATGATGTCCAGGACATCGCCCCCGTTCCAATGGCCGGTCTCACCCAGGAAGGTCTTCTCGCCGTCGTCGTGGTCCGCGGGGTCGAAGCGGAACTCCCAGCGGCTGCGGCCATGGGGAAACGGCGGATACGCGGGGGCTATGTTCCAGCCGGTGAAGGCGCGGGCGCAAGCCTTGACGTCGTCCTCGGTGTAGTTGAACTCTTCGTCCATGCCGACGCCCATGGAGAACAGCTCCAACAACTCCCGGCCGAAGTTTTCGTTCAGCGTATCCTTGTGGCTCTCGTTGTTGTCCAGGTAATAGAGCATGCCGGGATTGGTGCACAGCCGGAATAGCAGGTCCCGGAAGCTGCCCATGCCGTGTTCCCGGAACATGGCGATCATATAGCCCAGTTCCTGGCCAACGTCGATTTTGCTATACCCGGCGCAGAAGACCATGTGCCAGAAGAGGGACATTTTTTCTTGAAGCTGGCGGGGGCTGTTGATCATCCGGTGGACCCACTCGTGAGAGGGGAGGGCCGGGCTCTGGTACCAGAAGGGATGCAGCCGGAACATCAAGTCTTCCTCGATTTCCGGCTGGCTCAGCGGGTTCAACAGTTCTTCCAACGTTGGACCGTAGCCCTGGGCCGCCTTGGCTTCGATCTCATCGCGGCTCGCCCCAAAGCAGGCCCGGCGCAACAGGTGGGCCATTAGCGCAACGTCGTGTTCAGTCACGGGATTCTTCATTATCGTTGGCAATCGAGGAGCGCCGGGGTTCAGAGGGCGCTAGAAGTTATATACCCGGGCGGCGTTGCCCCCGGCGATTTTGGCCTTTTCTTCCTCGGTGCAGTCCGCCAGGATTTCCTCCAGTATCTCGCGGCTTCTGGGAAAGGTCCCCTCGGCGTGGGGGTAGTCACCTCCCCATTGCAAATTGTCCACGCCGATGATGTGACGGTCCCTGATGCCCAAGGCGTCCTCCTGGAATCCGAGGAACACGTTGCTGTGGAAGAAATCGCTGGGAAGGGCGCCGTCTTTGAACAGGTAGTCTGAGTCGCTATGAATTCGCTGGGTGTAGGTGTAGTCCAAGCGGTCCAGGAAGTAGGGGGCCCAGGACAGGTCGTGCTCTACCGACCCCACCTGGAGGTTGGGGTAGCGCTCGAGAACGCCGCTCAAGATGATGCTGCCCAGGGACATCCGCACCCAGTAGTCTTTGTTGACCTTGTAGGTGGCGGAGGGCATCAGCTTCTGGAAGACGCGGTCAAACTCATCCCCTGTGCCGAGACGATTGGTGCCTATGTGCAGGCTGAGGGGGATTCCCAGGTCCTGGGCCGCGGCCCACAGCGGTTCGTACTCGGGCCGGTCATAGGTCCGCCCACTGGGAGGAAAGACTGGGGTAACGGCTCCTACCAAGCCCATCTTGGCGCGGCGTTCCAACTCCGTTACGCCCTGTTCGACGTCGTCCATATTCAACTGGGCGATGGCTTTGAGGCGTTTCGGGGCCTCAGTGCAGAACTCGGCAATCCAATCGTTGTAGGTCCTGTATACGGAGCTCAGAAGCTCGGTGTCGGCAATGGTGATGAATAGGGCGTTGCAGAGGGTGGGATAGATTATGCTCACGTCGACGCCGTCGAGGTCCATGTCCTTGACGTGTTCTTCTGGGATGTAACCGCCGGGACGCACGTCCTCGAACGCAGCCTCATCTTTAAGCTTGTCCGGCTCTTCGAACCTTACCCCCGCCTGGGCTCCGGCTATGGAGAGTCCCATAACCTGCATGCCCTCGCAGAACCACCAGTCGCTTCCGTCCACGGTCTCGACGCGGGGCATTCTGTCTTTGAACTTGGACTCGCCCCTGCTGGTCCACAAGTCCGCCGGTTCGACGACGTGGTTATCGGATGATATGACCCTGTAGCCGGCCATTATTGACCTCTCAGCAATGGTCTTCGGGGTTCAGTCGTCCGGGGCGCCTCTGTAGCCGCCCGTTAGCTCAATATCCTGGTTGTCCTCTTGAATGGCGTTGACCAAGTCTTGCTTGAACTCGTACAGCGCCTCGTCAGTCACGGCGCCGCCCGCGGCCAGGGCCCTTTTCTTGAAATTCTCGAACGCCCACTGGCTGGAGTCGCCGGTGGGCATGTCGGTAAAGAAGCCGCGGTCGAAAACCGGCAATTCGCCAGGTCCGAAGTAGCCTTTACCCTCCAGGGTGTAGCCTTCCAGGTCGTGGGTGCCCTTGCCCAGGACCTGCCCGGTCTGCACGTAGTGCTCCATGACGTTCTTCATGCCGTACTTCTGGATGGGGCACACCTTCATGCAGACGCCGCAGCCAACGTACCGGGTGAGAACCGGCATGCATCGCTTGTAGTAGAGCTTGTTCTTTTCAGAGCCGCGCCACCAAATCTTGTCCCGCATCAAGGCGCGCCCAGGGCAGCGGTTGACGCAGACCTGGCAAATCTGGCAAAAGGCGTGGATGCCGTAATCGACCGGCTGGTCGTAAGTGACCTTGGCGTCGGTGGTGACCATTATCAGCCGTGCCCGGCTGCCTTCGTGGGGGGTAAGAAGGTAACCGCAGGCGCCCAACTGGCCCAGGCCGGCGGCGACGAACATGGGAAGCATGGGGCCGGTGGAGTCGCTGGTGTGTATGACGTGGGCCCGGTACCCTAGCGACCGGATAAAGTTGCCCAGCTTGAGCCCAGCGGCTGCCTGAGTCCGGTAGCCGCTGGAGTGCACTATCTCGGCGTCTATGCTGGGAATGGTCTGGGTGGCCTCGTAGTCCTGCTCGTAGGCCAGGCAGATGGCGGTGGGCAATTGAGTAAACCCCCGCTTGGCTTTGAACTCGTACCGGGGATCGTAGGCGGTGAAGCCGACTTCGAGGAATCCAAGACGCTTGGCCTGGTCCTTGATCAGGCCGGTGACGTCTTCGCCGGTAGGGTCGGCGGTAGGTTCCATGTCGGCGGTTTCCCGTCCGGCAAGAATGAGGCCTCGGGACAGCTTCTCATGCTCCCGGTCGATCTTACCCATGTGCTCGTTAAGATTGCGATTGGCGTAGAACCAACCATAAGAAGCCCGCTCGGCCTCGTAGTGTCTCTCCAGCGGGTATTCCCGGGAATACCAATCGATTTCCCGTTGGTTGAGGGGTATGCCCGGCACGGTTTCCAGTTCCTCGGCAACGGGAATGGTTACCGGGTCGTCCTTGAGGGTCTTGCCGGGCCTGACCACCTGGTGTCCGATCTTCAGCATGTTGACTCCTCCGCAGGGAGTCCCTGGCAACTGGTGATAGTACGATGTGGAGCGTTGACCGCTATTCTACCAACCAATCGGCCCCTTCCAGAAGGGCTGCGGCGTGACGGAGACGTGTGAATTGCCAGTGGCCGTCGCGGTGCACGTCAGTCGAATATGTACTCGTAAACCATTCGCCGCCTATGCCCAATGCTATACCAACTTGGCCTGAATTGCGACTCTTCGGCAGTTGTCGTAGGTTAGGCGGCCAGTCCTTGCGCCGTGTCAATCAATTTAGAGAATAGTAGAATAACCGAGAGACGATGAGAACCACAGCCAGAATCGCACTTCATATCCTGCTGTTCGTGCTGGCGGTCGTAGTGTTTTACCTTGGTCTGGGCGTCGGGCTGCAATTCAACCCCGCCCTGGGCACCTTGCTGTGGTTTGCCGCCGCCGCCATAGTCGCGGTTAATCTGATATGGATCGGCCGGTCCCGGCGCTAACAGGTCAGCGGTTTCCCCGGAGCCGACCTACCTGAGGATTCCTATGCTATCGCTGGGTCTTCCTTTTCTCTTCCAGGGCTTCCAGCACTCTGCCGGGAGTCATGGGCAACTTCCTCAAACGCACACCCACCGCGTCGTAAATCGCATTGGACAGCGCCGCCAACGGAGGGATGATAGGGGCCTCGCCCACCCCCCTGAGCCCGTAGGGGTGCCGGGGGTTGGGGACCTCGGTTATCACCGTCTCGATCATTGGTAAATCCAGGCTGGTGGGCATTCGGTAGTCCAGGAAGGTGGAGTTGAGCATGGTCCCGTCTTTGTTGTAGAAGTACTCTTCGTTCAACGCCCAGCCGATGCCCTGCACCGTCCCTCCCTGCATCTGGCCTTCAACGTAACTGGGATGCACCGCAGTCCCAGCATCCAGGAAAGCGGTGTAGCGTAGGACGTCCACCTTTCCCGTCTCTGTGTCCACCTCCACGTCCACGATATTCCCGGCAATGATGGGCCCCAGCCCGGTAGTATTGGGACAGGACGCCGAGCAGGTGACGGGGCCGCCGGTTCCCAGCAGTCTCCCGGCCAGCTCCTTGAAAGTCATGGTGTCCTCCGCGTTCCTAGCGCTGGCAAAGACTCCGTCCCGCAGTTCCACGTCCTCCGGCTGCACGTCCCAGATCAAGGCCGCCCGGGCGCACGTCTGCCGTTTCACCTCTTCCGCGGCGGCAATCGTCGCCAGGCCGGTGTCGAATGTGGTGCGGCTGCCCCAGGTCGGCGTGGTGTAACCGATGGCGTCGGTGTCAGCCACCGCGGGGTTAACGTCCGCCGCTTCCAGGCCCAACACTTCGGCGGCCTGCATGGCCAAAGCAGTCCGGGTGCCCCCGATGTCAACTGATCCGGTGATCAGGTTAATGGTCCCATTGCTGTTCACGTTAATCGTCGCCGAGGATGATTGCCCGCCCTGCATGCGGAACCCCACAGCCACTCCTCGGCCATGGTTGGGCTTTTCCAACGGCGCGCTGTAGTGGGGATGGGCCTTCATGGCCTCTTCCATTTCCTTGATCCCGATCCTGGCCAGTGGCACACCCGTGGGCATCCGGTCGCCTTCTTGCGCCGCATTCATCAGTCGGAATTCCATGGGGTCGATTTCCAGTTTCTCCGCCAGTTCGTCGATGACCGGCTCCACGGCGAAAGTGCCCTGGGGCTGGCCCGGAGCCCGGTAGGCCTGGACCTTTTGCTTGTTGCACACTATGTCGTAGCCGTTTATCAACTGGTTCTCGATGTTGTAGGCCCCGGTGGCGGCCTGGGCGGCGGCTCCCACGGGGGACCCCGGAAAGGCCCCGGCCTCGAAGGCCATATACAGCTCCACTACGGTAATCTTGCCGGCCTTGGTCGCCCCCATCTTGCAGCGCATGAGCGTCGCCGAGGTGGGGCCGGTGCCCTCGAACTCCTCTCTGCGGTCCATCACGATCTTCACGGGTCTGCCGCTCTTGCGGGACAATACTGCCGCCACCGGCTCCAGGTAGCAGGTGAGCTTGCCGCCGAACCCGCCTCCTATCTCCGTGGGAATTACCCTGACTTTAGACTCGGGTATGGCCAGCACCGCCGCGGTCTCGGACCGGATCCCGAAAGCGCCCTGGGTGCACGTCCAGATAGTCAGACGGCCGTTGGGCGACCACACCGCCGTGGAGGCGTGTGGCTCGATGTACCCCTGGTGCACCGTCTCCGTCTCGAACTCCCGCTCCACGATTACGTCGGCGTCGGCAAACCCCTTATCAACGTCGCCCAGCTTGTGCTGGATGTGCCCCGCTATGTTTCCCTTCACGCCGGTGTCCTCGCCGCGCGCGAACCGCTCCAATCTAAAGTGAGTCGTCATGGTCTCGTGCAGCGCCGGGGCATCATCCTCCAGCGCGTCATGCAGGGTCAGCGCCGCGGGCAGTGTCTCGTAGTCCACCTCTATCAGCCGGGCCGCCTCCTCTGCCACGTGGGCGTTTACCGCCGCCACGGCAGCCACGGCGTGGCCCTTGAACAGCGCCTTATCCCTGGCCATCACGTGTTCCGCTACCAGACGAGCGTTGCCCAGCATCTGGCCGAAGTCAATGGGCTGGGCGTCGATTAACGGGAAGTCCAGCGAAGTGGTCACCGCAAAGACCCCGGGCAGGGCCTCGGCCTTGGTGGTGTCGATGGACCGGATGCGGGCGTGTGCATGGGGGCTGCGAACGATCTTGCCGTGGAGCGTTCCCGCCAGGTGAATGTCCGCCCCGTACTTGGCGGCGCCGGTGACTTTTTCCAGGCCGTCGTGACGGATAGGGCGGGTGCCCACCACTCGATACGGGCTCGTGGACGCACCTTGTCGCTCAACTGTAGTAGTCATAGATCGCGCCCCTCGCCGCGATTGCACCAAGGCCCTACACAGCCTCGAAAGGATTCGGCAACCCCAAGCAATCTATGGCCTCGCCCCATTGGTGTCAAGTTCAATGGACTTGAGGCTGTTGAGCGTGGTGCCAAGGGATTGCCGTCGGGGCAGTAAAAGGCTCCAGGTAATCCCTAACCCTTGCGGGACAACCTCGCCAAGTGATACAAAGTCCGGAGACGGGGCGCCTGAGCCGAGACGCCGGGAGGACATCGGATGACTACTACCAATGCGCTGGATGACGGGTTCGACGAGGCCGAAAGAGGCCTGGACTGGCTTGAGAAGCTGGAGGCCCTGCAGGCCCGCTCTGCCTCAGACCGAGCAGCTTATGAAGTCGCGGAATACGTGATGAAGCTCCGTGCCGCGGTAACCGCGTTGGCGGGGAGCCGCCCGGTATCTGAATTGGGCCAAGCCGTGGGAATGGAAGTGGCGCAGTTGGTCGAGCAGCTGCGGGACCAGCGCGACGACGACTACTGGAATACCAGAATCCGCCCGGCGCTGCTCAAGTCCGACTCCTGAAGGTAATAGTCCCGTTCCGTCCAGTCCACCATCCGCTCAAGGCTATGGCCGCAGTCCGTTAGAACCCCGCCTGCGGCTGGCCGTGCAACGCCGGGCCCGTATCTTCCATCCCTATAGCATGGAGGCGCCGTCTTGAGGTTTGCAGCGTTCACCACCGTCGCCGCTTCCTCCGGAGAGTCCACCAACTCCGCCGATATGCTGGACAACCTCCGGCAGCAGACCGTCCTGGCCGAAGAACTGGGCTTCGAGGCCATGTGGCTGGGCGAGCACCACTTCGGTCCCTACGGTGTGGGTGACCTGCCGAACCCCATACTCCTGGGCGCCGATTTGGCGGCCCGGACATCCGCAATACGCATCGGCCAAATGGCCAACATCGCCCCTTGGTGGCACCCCATAAGGTTGGCCGAGGACCTGGCCATTCTGGACAACATGACCAGGGGACGAATCGAAGTCGGCTTCGGCAGGGGCATCTGGCCCTACGAGGGGCCCCAGTTCCACCCCAATGCCGATCCCCGGAAAGACAGGGATAACAGGGAGCTTTTCCGCGAGACCGTTGAAATAGTCCGCAAGATTTGGGCAGACCCATACTTCAGCCACGAGGGTCCCAACTACAGGTTCCCCGCCGAGGGCACCGAGTTCAGCCACCCCACCCTCCCGCCGGACCCGGTCTGGCAAGACGGGGAGCGGGTAACCAAGCTCAGGGTAACGCCCAGGCCCTACCAACAGCCCCATCCACCCCTGTGGATGACCGTGTCCAGCGACAACTCCGTCGCGACCGCCGCAGAAATGGGGCTCCAGGCTTGCTACTGGCAACCGCCGGCCGCCAGGATTCGCCAGAGAATGGAGCTCTACGCGGAAACCCGGTCCAAAGCGGAGGGCAAACCGTTCCGCCTGGGAGAGGGCCAGGCGGTGATGCGCTCCACCTACGTTGCATCCTCCATGGAACAAGCCCGCAGGGAAGCGGAGCACGCTATCATGTCGTCTTTCATCTACAACGACCCGTTCCGGGGCAGGCAGGTGTTTACCAACCCGGGGGAAGAACTGGACCCCGGCGTTAAGCTGGACTGGGACTTCCTGGAGCCTCGCACCCTTCTGGTTGGATCGCCTGACACCGTTGTCGAGAAGGTCCAAGAACTACAGGAGGTCTGCAATTTGGACTACTTGCTGGTGGAGTTCACCCATCCCGGAATGCCGCTTCAGAGGTCATTGAAGAACCTGGAAAGCTTCGCCACCAAAGTCATGTCCAGGTTCTCCGGCGCTTAGAGATGGCAGACGTCCAGGGTAAGTGAGTTACAATGGACCGCAGGGTTGGGACAATGCTGGCAACCCTGTGTTTGGCCGGGAATAACACGTTACAGGCAAATCAACTGGGGCCAGGAAAGCCAACGGCGTAGCACAACTTCGGAAAGGAGCAATGCGATGTACGACCTTACCAATTTAACCGATGCGGACGTGGCTGATCTGGGAGAAGCTCTGCGGTCAGCGGCGTCCGGCTCATCCAGCATGGAAGAGGCGACCTATAAAATGGTTAGAGTGCTCTACGAAAATATCCTCGATCCGGCAACCGGCGAGACCACCACCGCATTGGTGAGGTTCTACAAGACCCACCCATACGACCAACTAGATGCAGAACTGCAGGGATTCGCTCGAGAAATCTTTGGCACCACCGTCCCATCAGACGGACTGCACTGCCTGTGTCTATTGGGCACCGCCGGGGATATATTCGAGGCTAATGACCGGGCCTACTCAAAAATTAACCAAGCGCTTCCTTTGGCCAACGCCGACTTGGTTTCGGCCATTCCCATGCTCAGCCCGGTGATCCACCAGTTCGGCATAGACCTGAGCGCGGTGATGAGGCCGGACCCTTCACTGGCCGACAGCTTGTCACTTAGCCCCTTCTACGTGCCCGAAGCCCAGGGCAGCGCGGAGATGGCTGTTCAGAATGTACCAGTTCCAGAGCGAAACCAGGAGATCTTCGAGGGGATGGCCAAATATGCGGGAGAATTCGTAGTCCAGTACGACCTCAAGTCGTTGCTGGGGTTCGGCGGCTTGCTGTCATCAGGGGAGCTCTTCTTCATCTTTATCATGACCAAAATACCTGTCCACCGCACCGTCGCCGAGACCCTCAAGGGCCTGGCCGGGTATGTGAAAGACGCCGTGGAGCCCTTTGTGGGAAACAAGGTGTTCGCCTGATGCTGCTGCCTCCACGCGCCGCCGGGAATATTGCCATTGTCGGCGTGTGACCGCTACAATCGGCCAATGAATCATCCTTGGAGCTACACTTCCCGTTAATGTACGCCAAAAGCATAGGGGAGGAGTTGACATGCTGAAAATAGGCCACGAGGTGGTCAGGCCCGGCAAGCGCTACGGCGACAGCCCGGTAACCATTCCCGTTGCGGAAGAGCTGGAGACGGTGCCCGGCATACCAACCAATGACCGGGAGGTCGATTGGTACGCCAGGGAGCACCCCGAGGAAATGCAGGACTATTCACAGCAGGCCGCTCAGGACTGGCAGTTTGTCGAGATGATGAACCAGCACGCCGAGGCGTGGGAAATCTTCATGGAGCACAGCAGGGTTGACCGCCACCTGGTGCTCGCCGGACGGGAGACTGCCGACATGGAGCCGACGGCTGAGCCCACCGGCGAGGACGTCACCCAACTGATCAGAGACAAGGCGAGGCAAGTGGGTTACATCGAGGTGGGCTTCACCGCCTATGACCCTCGTTACGAGTTCAAGCACAAGCGGGGCTTTACCGACCTTCCCACCGCCATCTGCCTGGCCTACCAACAGGACTTCGAGTCCACCCAGACCATCCCCAGCATAGATGCCGAGATCGTCTACACAGGCGCCTACCGCAGCCAGACTGCCGCCGGGCTGGAGTTGGGGACATTCATCCGCTCCTTGGGATACCGCGCCCACGTTATCCACTCCAACGACGCACCGGGAGCGATGATTCCCATGTTCGTGGCCGCCGGGTTGGGACAGTTGGGCGCCTGCGGGTACCTGCTTACTCCCCACGAAGGCAACAGGAACCGGCTGATGATAATCGTCACCGACGCCAAGGTCACCTATGACCAGCCAATCGACTACGGCATACACGCCTTTTGCCAGGTGTGCCAGGTATGCGTCAACCGCTGTCCTGGCCGCGCCTTGATGCGCGACAAAATCTGGTGGCGGGGTGTAGAAAAGAACAAGGTCTACATGAGACGTTGCCGTCCGGTCATGGCCCGCTACATGAGCTGCGGCATCTGTATGAAGGTTTGCCCCATCCAGAAGTACGGCATGAAGAACGTCATGGAGCACTACGTGCAGACCGGGCAGGTCCTGGGCAAGGGCACCCACGACCTGGAAGGCTACACCTTGGAGGGCAAAGGCTACTTCGGCCCCGGCGAGATGCCGGTGTTCGATCGTAACTTCTTCGAAGAAATGCCCCGGGGGACCGCGACCCAGTGGACGTTCGAAACCTTCAAGAAAAAGGCCGTGGCAGCCGGCGGTGTGGTCAGCGACGAGTTGCTGGCCGAATTCAAGGAAGAAATGGCCGAAGCTATCAAAGCCGAGAACGACGACGACGAGCAGTCCTTTGTTCCCTCGAGGATAACGCAATAGGTGCGTAAACGAGTTCAAGAGGCGGCCGCCGCCGCCGAAATCGTTCGCAACGGGCGAAAGCTCCTCGGCGCCTTAAGAGCTGTACTTGCCGCGAGTTGGAGATGCTTGATGACGTCCAACAGTACGTGCTATAGTATTTGCCGGCCCGGAATGGTGGATTAACGAAAGCGCAGCAGGCCATCCGGATGATAGCGGATTGGCGCCGGATTGGCGCCGCATTACCAAAATAAATAGGGAGTATCGTAATGGCGTATGACCTGTTGATAAAGAACGGGCGGGTAGTAGACGGTTCGGGTGAACCCTGGTTCTACGCGGACGTCGCAGTGACCAATGGTCAGATAGTAGGAGTCGGCAAGTTCAACGAAAACGCGGCCCGCACCATCAATGCGGATGGTCTGGTGGTTGCGCCCGGCTTCATTGACCACCACACCCACTTTGATCCCCAATGCATGTGGGACCCCATAGTCAAGTCCACGTCGCTCAACGGCAACACCTCCATCGTAGTCGGGCAATGCGGGACCACCATCGCCCCCACCCGGCCCGGCGACGGCGACTGGTACTTGGACCTTTTCGAGAAGATGGAAGGCGTGCCTATGAGCTCACAGCAGAAGGGCGTGGATTTCGCCTGGGAGTCCATTCCGGAGTACCTCGATGCCATCGGGAGAAACCGAGGCATAAACGTCGGCGCCCTGATCGGGCACTCCGCTGTCCGGCGCTACGTAATGGGCGATGCCTGCCACGACCGGCTGGCTACCCCAGAGGAAATCGAAGCGATGAGGGGACTGGTCCGGGAAGGGATGCTCGCGGGGGCCTTGGGCTTCAGCATTGCCAATTTCGCCGATCACGGAATAGAGTTCTTCAACGTTCTGGTCCCGTCCTCAGTGGCCGGCGCAGAGGAGTGGTACGCCCTGGGCAGCGTGCTAGGCGAAGTGGGCACCGGGGTTTTCCAGGTGAGCGGCGGCGCCCTGGGCGACTTCCTGGGGCCGGCCAGGATCGCCGAGGAGTTGTCCCGCAGGACCGGCCGCCCCGCTATGTACAACCTCATTTCCCAGGAGTTGATTAACCCTGACGACTGGAAAGAGCATTTGCAATGGTTGGAACAGTCTTGGCGGTCAGGCGCCAGGGCTTATGCCTCGTGCTTGTCTGCCATCGCAGGACCCATCTTCGACTTGAGGTCGGGGTTCGGAGGCCTGGAGGACGAGGACATGATCAGCCCTTCCATGGTGTTCCAGGGCATGCCGACCTGGAACTCGGTGATGGCCCAGCCGGTGGAGGAGAGGATCCGGTCTTTCCGGGATTCGGAGGTCCGCAGTAGATTAAGCGCAGAAGCCGAAGGTAATGGAGGCCAATCGCCCGGGCAGGGAATGAGCTTTAGCGGGCGCTGGGACCTGGTCGAGGTCTACATGGCCCACGAGGAGAGAAACAGGAAGTTCGGCGGCAAGAGCGTCGAGCAAATTGCCGGGGAACAGGGCAAGGGCGTTGCCGAAGCCCTCTTGGACCTGGTGCTGGACGATGATCTCCGGACCAGCTTCATGGTCATCGACCGGAATACCGACCCCGATTCCCAGAGACAGATCATGGGCTCGCCGTACACGGTCATCGGCACCACCGACGGCGGCGCCCGGCCGGACAAGGGCGACCGCACCGACTACAGCACCAGGCTGCTGAGCTACTGGGTGCGGGAAAAAGGAATTATGTCCCTGGAAGACGCGGTCTACCGCATGACCGGGAAGACCGCGTTGATGCACGACCTTCACGACCGCGGCTTCATCGCCCCGGGTAAGGCCGCCGATATCACCATTTTCGACCCCGATACCATTGCCGCGGCTCCACGAAAGCCCATCTATGAATTCCCCGGCGGCGAGATGCACGTGCAGCAGGGCGCCACCGGCATCAACTACGTCATCGTCAATGGCGAGGCTCTGCTGGAGGACGGCGAGCACACCGGCGCACTGCCCGGGCAGGTACTTCGAGGCCCGCTGTACCAAGGGAAATCCTAGCGACAGAGAGCCGTGAGTTCTGGTTGACAATTTACCCGTTAATATTTAAATTGTCGCAAGGAATTGAGTTATACCCGATTGACTGGGGTTGGGCTGAGGACTTATCGTCCAACCTACCTGGTTAAACGAACCGGAATATTGAGGGGGACTTATGCCGAAACGGCCGTGGATGAGTTTCAGATTCTTAGTGCCAATGTTTATAGTGTCGCTGCTGGCGATAGCCGTTGCCTGCGGGGAGTCGGCAACCACCCCGCCCGAGGCAACGAGTCCGCCTGCGGCTACGGACGCGCCCACACAGGCGCCGGATCCTACAGAAGCCCCGCAGCCTCCGGCTGACGACGGTGAGGATGAACCGGCGACTCCGGTGCCGACGGCAGTCGTTACCGAGGCCCCCGAGCCCACCGCGGTGGCGCCGGTGTCAACCGAGCCCCATGGGAATTTGCGGGTTGCTTTCAAGGAAATGGGTTCCTATAAGGGGCACCCCTGGTCTACCTCTTCGCCGACAAAACAGTACACTACGATGGCGGCCTTCGAAAGCCTGCTCAGGAAGGACGCCAACTCGGAATACGTTGGCATTCTCGTCGAGGACTGGTCTGTCGCCGAAGATAGTGTGACCTGGACCTTCAACCTTAAGCAGGGGGTCCAATTCCACGGGGGCGTGGGAGAGTTCACCTCCGAAGACGTCATGTATTCCGCTGAGCAGATGCAACGCTCGGGCTACTTGAACGGCCTTGGTTGGTACATAAGTTACCTATTTCCGGAAGGCGGCATGTCCACCCCGGATAAATATACCCTGGTGACCAACACCGGGAGCCCTAAGTGGGATATGCCGGTCTGGTTGAGCGGCCCCGGCATAAACGGAATGTGGATTGTCAACAAGAAACAGACTGAAGAGCTGGTCGCATCGGTGGGAATCGATGCAGCCACGTCAATGCTGGCCGGCACCGGACCCTGGGAGTTCGTGGATTCGCAGACCGGCGAATTCTGGAAATTCCGGGCAGTGGAAGACCACTACCGCCAGACCCCCTACTTCGCCGAGTTGACGTTTATGGAGATACCCGTTGAAGCCTCCGTGGTAGCCAACTTCCAGGTGGGCAAGATAGACACCTTTGTGGCATCACCGGGTTCAGTATCTCTCCTCGCGCAGACACCCGGCACCAAGTTCATGACCCAGCAGGGCGGTGAATCATCACTGCGCTTGTATGGCCAGCTTTACCTCGAGCCTGCCGCCGGCGAGGAACCGTTGCCCGCGTATAAGCCCGACGAGCAGCCCTGGGTTTCCAGTAACACGGACCCTAACTCCGCAGAATGGGAACGGGCACGGAAGGTGCGCGAGGCCTTGTCGATAGCCATCGATAGGGACTCGATCATAGAGGACATACTCTACGGTGAGGGAGTGCCCCTTTCCATGTGGGGCTGGGGAAATGTGCAACACAGGCAGCCTGACCACTGGACGTGGGAGTACGACGTCGAGCGAGCCAGGCAGCTTCTGGCCGAAGCGGGTTATCCGGACGGCTTCAACATAACGCTAGCAACCGCCATCTCGGGTGCGTCCGCCGAAGAACAGGCTTGCCAGGCCGTAGCCGACATGTGGCAGGATATTGGCGTAAAAGCCACATACCTGAGCATTCCCTACAGCAACCTCCGAGGACAGTTCAGGGCCAATACCTATGATGGCGCTACCTGTCAAAACGCCACCGTATACGACGAGCCCATGGGCGTCTATAGTTACCTGTGGGAGCCTGCATACTCATGGAGCGGCGGCGTGGAATTCCCTGGTCTGAATGAGCAGCAGTATGCAGCCGGGGCCATAGTCGACAGAGATGAGCGCTGGCAGGCCACCTTGGACATAGGTGAGTGGGTCTGGCAAAACACGTTGGATATCGGGTTGTACGTCCAGAACAACGTATACCCGCTGGGACCCGCCTTGGACAGTTGGGAGGAGCACCTGAGCACCTCTGACTCCCGGAACATAAGCGCATTTGAGTTTGCGCCCCACCGCCGGTAGGGGCCGAGCCGCTACGGATACAATCGGTTGATGCGAATATAAGGCCAAGGCCATGCCAGGACCTTGGCCCCGGGACTATGACCTCCGGGTCGACGCCAGTAGGCCGATAGGACGAAGCCCGTGGACGACCATGTTCCACGGGCTTTTCCTTTCCCGTCGATCCCTCATGTCTTTACCGTTGGCAAAATTGAGGAGACCGCATGACCGGGAAGACCGCGTTGATGCACGACCTTCACGACCGCGGCTTCATCGCCCCGGGTAAGGCAGCAGATATCACCATTTTCGACCCTGATACCATTGCCGCCGCACCGCGGAAGCCCATCTATGAATTCCCCGGCGGCGAGATGCACGTGCAGCAGGGCGCCACCGGCATAAACTACGTCATCGTCAATGGCGAGGCTCTGCTGGAGGACGGCGAGCACACCGGCGCACTGCCCGGGCAGGTACTGCGCGGCCCGCTGTACCAAGGGAAATCCTAGCGACAGAGAGCCGTGAGCTCTGGTTGACAAATCACGCTTCAACCATTTAAGTTGTCGGGGAGAATCGGGTTATACTGGACCAATCAGGGTTGGGCTGGGTATTAGACGTCCAACCGACCCGGCTAAATGAACCGGAATATCGAGGGGGACTTATGCCGAAACGGCCGTGGTTGAGTTTCAGGTTCTTCGTGCCAATGCTTATAGTGTCGCTGCTGGCGATAGCCGTTGCCTGCGGGGAGGCGGCAACCACCGCTCCAGAGGCAACGAGCCCGCCTGCGGCTACGGACGCTCCCACACAGGCGCCGGACGCGACAGAAGCCCCGCAGCCGACTGACGACGGTGAGGATGAACCGGCGACTCCGGTGCCGACGGCGGTCGTTACCGAGGCCCCCGAGCCCACCGCGCCGCCGCCGGTGTCAACCGAGCCCCATGGGAATTTGCGGGTTGCTTTCAAGGAAATGGGTTCCTATAAGGGGCACCCCTGCTACACCCCTTACCCGGCAAAACAGTACATCACGATGGCGGCCTTCGAAAACCTGCTCAGGAAGAACGCCAACAAGGAATACGAGGGCATGCTCGTCAAGGACTGGTCCGTCGCCGAAGATAATGTGACCTGGACCTTCAATCTTCACGAGGGGGTCCAATTCCACGGAGGCGTGGGAGAGTTCACCTCCGAAGACGTCATGTATTCCGCTCAACAGGCGGGCTGCGAGGGCGGCCAGGCCGACCTTTTCTATTACATAAATTACCTGTTTAACGTTCCGGAAGGCGGCATGACCACCCCGGATAGGTATACCCTGGTGACCGACACCGTGGTCCCCAGGTGGGATATGCCGATTTGGATAACCGGCCCCGGGATAAACGGAATGTGGATTGTCAACAAGAAACAGAGTGAAGAGTTGATCGCATCGGTGGGAATCGATGCAGCCGGTCCACAGCTGGTCGGCACCGGACCCTGGGAGTTCGTGGAGGCGCAGACCGGCGAATTCTGGAGGTTCAAGGCAGTGGAGGATCACTACCGCCAGACCCCCTACTTCGCCGAGTTGACGTTCATGGAGATACCCCAAGACGCCTCGGTGATAGCCAACTTCCAGGTGGGCCGGATAGACACCTTCATCACATCACCGGAGCAAATATCTCTCCTCGCGCAAACACCCGGCACCAAGTTCATGAGCCAGGAGGGCGTCGGTGAATCGGGCCTGCGCTTGTATGGCCAGTACTACGTCCAGCCTGCCGCCGGCGAGGAACCGTTGCCCGCGTATAAGCCCGACGAGCAACCCTGGGTTTCCAGTAACCCGGACCTTAACTCCGCAGAATGGGAACGGGCGCGGAAGGTGCGCGAGGCCATGGCGATAGCCATAGACCGGGAAAAGATCGTAGAGTCAGTGCTTCACGGTGAGGGAGCGCCCCTTTCTATGTGGGGCTGGGGGAATGTGCAAGACAGGCAGCCTGACCACTGGACGTGGGAGTACGACGTGGAGCGGGCCAAGCAGCTTCTGGCCGAAGCAGGCTATGAAGACGGCTTCGAGATAACAATAGCGAACGACATAGCGGAAGTGGCCGGTGAGATAGCGGCTTGCCAGGCCGTGGCCGACATGTGGGCCGATATTGGCATCACCGCCCACTACCTGGCCATCCCCTCCGCCGCCCTTCAAGCACGGTATGGGGACAGGACCTATGATGGAGCAACCTGTACAACCATAACCCCATACGACGAGCCGATGGGTGCACTTAGTTGGATGTGGCAGTCTATATTCAACTGGAGCGGCGGCGTGGAATACCCTGGTCTCAGTGAGCGGGCGGCCGGAGTCAATGCCATATTCGACAACGACGAGCGCTGGCAGGCCACCGTGGAGTTAGGCCAGTGGGTCTGGGACAACGTACTGGACATCGGGTTGTACGTCCAGAACAACATATACCCGCTGGGCCCCAATGTGGACCCTTGGGATGAGCACCTGAGCACCTCTGACTCGCGGTACATGAGCGCATTTGAGTTTGCGCCCCACCGCCAGTAGGGATCGAGCAGTTGCGGATACAATCGGCTGATACGAATCTAAGGGCCAAGGCCATGCCGGGACCTTGGCCCCGGGACTAAGACCTCCGGGTCAACGCCAGTAGGCCGATAGGACGAAGCCCGTGGACGACCATGCGCCACGGGCTTTTCCTTATCCTATCGGTCCCTAATGTCTGCTAAATCTACCGCGCCGCATACCTTTCCAAACCAGTCATGACCCTGTAGTCACAGGCGAACCAGCAGAAGTGTTAGGTCCTGCCATGGCAGCCGCTTCAGGTCGCGGCGCTATCTCCACCGATTTCCATTCCGCACAGGCGAACTCACCCGACTACGACCACTCATCGTCCGTCGGCGAGATGTTGAAGGCCCCCCTGCCCGCACCCACTAGTCCTGCCTCTGCTTTCCAAGCTTCACCCACAGCAAAGAACTTGAGGAAATGAGGAGTGCGTGTATGGGCGTGGAAAGCCTCTTCGTCTACGTAGACTTCGTAGATCCATATCCTGTCGTCATGGTTGCCGTCCTGTACGATGTCGAACCTCAGGCAGCCTGGTTCGTCGCGGACCGCGCTTCGGGCGTTTTCGGTCAGCCCCTCGATGAATTGCTCCTTGAACCCTTCCTTGATCTGGACAGGTTCAATGATTATGTACATGGAGCCTCCTGAATCTTATGTAGGTCTGGACCAAGAGATTATAGCCGTTCCAGTGGACTTAGTTGAGCCGGGCGCTTGACCATCGCTCCACATAGCCGTCGTGTCCTGCTAACAGTTCCCAGCCCTGAGGTCCGGCTTGCCCCCGAAATTTACCGGTTGCTATACTTTGCACCCTGAGGCCGGGTTCCTGGTCTCGTAAAGGGCTGTAATAGCTCTCCGTTCAGGAGTCTTGAGGCGTTTTTGAAGCTGGGACTTTGCGTCATAGGCTGCGGGGGCTTCGCCCGTACTTTCGCAGAACAAGTCGCTGTAGCGAGGGACAGGGTAGACCTTTTCTTCGCCAGCCGGGACTACGCTCGCGCAAAAGACTACTGCAATGAGTTCAACGGGGCGGGGGCATTCGGTTCCTATGAGGACGCCGCCGCAGACCCCCGCGTAGAAGCGCTATACATATGCACTCCCCATCACCTCCACTTGGAACACGCCCAGCTTGCAGCTCGGGCGAAGAAGCACATCCTGCTGGAAAAGCCCATAGCCCGGACCATTGATGAAGCCCAGGCAATCATATCTGCGGCCAATGCTGCCGGCGTGAAGCTGATGATTGCCGAGAACTACCGGTTCCGCGCCCCGGTGCAAGAAGCGAAGAGGATCATCGATTCGGGAGGCGTGGGCCGGGTCCGCCTTATCCAGGTGCAGCAAGAACACCCATTCGACCCCAAATCGTGGCGCAACAACAGGCATCTAACCGGCGGCGGAATCTGGATGGACGGTGGGATCCATAAAGCCAGTGTCCTGGCCTATCTGGCTGGGCGGCCGAACCAGGTATATGCACTCGAAGTGCCGCCGGGCGTCCCGGGGCTGGAAGCCGAGGACGGCATCGTTGTTAACACGCGCTCACCCGACGGAGTAGTGGGCATCATCAACTTCACCTGGGCCGTCGGCAAGCCGGCCGAGGTTACCTGGGTCAGCGTCAGCGGCGCCCGTGCGAATCTCTACTTCGAATTGCACGATCAAGGCCCCCACTCGCTCAGGATTGAGTACGCCGGTTCCCAGGAGGTCCGTCAACTCGGTTACGACCAGCGAGGTCTGGCGTCCATGGCGCTGGAATTCAGACGGAGCATCATGGAAGCGTCGGAGCCGGCCATGACCGGCGAGGAGGGGTTGCAGGACCTGGACTTGGTGCTGAAGGCTTATGAATCGGCCCGCACCGGCCTGCCGGTGGAAATCGGCCAACCCGCCGGATGATGATGGAGCGGTTTGGGCGGTCGGAACAACCAACTACTCCCACAAACATTCGCCTGGACCCTGAGCATAGCTGAGAGGCAACCAAGGCAGACTATCGGCGATGCTATAATGCACGAACGCGAGCAAAGTCTAACACTTATCCAATCTACGTTAAGGGGAGAATGTTGAATGTCTGAAGAAAACAGGGCGTTGGTGCAAAAGCTGTTCGATGCGTTGGACAGGCAGGACCCGGCTGCTGTTGCCGAGCTGGTAACCAGCGACTTCACAGCCCATGTTGCCGGCCAGCCCCCGGACGTCGACAGGGCCGGATGGGATGAGAGGGTAAACATGCTCTACACCGGGTTCCCCGACCTAGTGCATGATTACGACCAGTGGATGTCCGACGGGGATGAAGTATTCTTACGGGCGACGCTGCGGGGTACTCACAAGGGAGTGTTCATGGGTCACCAGCCGACGGGCAAATCCATAAGGGTAGAGGCGGTCGGCGTCTTCAAAATAGTAGGGGGCAAGGTGGCAGAGGAGTGGGCGATATTAGACGTGGCTGGGCTGGAGTCGCAGATCGGGGTTAGAGGCTAGGCCGCCGCTGACGGCTGGTCCCAACCTATCTTTGCCCTTTGGAGCAAGGCGATTGCAGGAGCGAACAGGATCCGAGCCTGGTCCGCGGGCGCAGTTAAACTCCTTAGGCAGTTAGAGTGAACCATCACTTACCGGCGCTGCTCCCGCGGTCCACCCTCCGTCGATGGCCAGTGTTTGTCCAGTCACGAACGACGCCTCATCGGAACTCAGCCAGACTACTGCGGCCGCCACCTCCTCCGGCGTGCCCATGCGCCTCATCGGCGCCTGGGTTGCAAGTTGGGCTGCCGCGTCGGGAGTCTCCTTCAAATATGCCTCGATTATGGCGGTCCTGATGACTCCCGGGCATACGGCATTGACGCGGATGCCTTTGTTGGCATAGTCCAGCGCCGCCGATTTCGTCAGACCGGTGACTCCGTGTTTGCTGGCTATGTAAGCCGCAGATACCGGACTGCCGATCAAGCCTACGACCGACGAGGAATTCACTATCGCTCCGCCGCCCATGGCCACCATACGAGGTATCTCGTAGTGTAGGCTGAACATCATCCCCTTCAGGTTGATGCCGTGAACACGGTCCCACTCGGCCTCAGGCAACTCTCCCACTGAGAAATGCCGGTTGTCGACGCCCGCGTTGTTGAAGGCACAGTCAAGCCGGCCAAAGCGGGCGATGGCGCCTTCTACCAACGCTTCTACGTCTGCCCTTTGGGACACATCAGTCCGAATGAATGCAGCCTCGCTGCCAGCTTCCTCCACGGCGCGAACCGTCTCCTCACCCTCCGCGACGTTTATGTCGCCAATGACGACCCGTGCCCCCGCCCTGGCATAAGCCAGTACGGTGGCCCTGCCAATACCTGCACTGCCACCCGTGACAAGAGCCACCTTCCCATCGAATCTCATAGTCTCTCCTCACGCTGCTTTGGCCCAACCGGCCCTTCGGGCCAACGGGCGTTTCACGAATTTCGATCAAGCAACTCGGCGTATCGACGGCACACCGAGTTTATCACCGTCGCGGCGAAGTCAACAAGATGACCTGATTGACACAGGGAACCGTGGATGATTCCTGGGTTTGTGACTTCCTTGGTTGTGGTACGAGGCTCAATTGACCCCCTTTGGAAGTCATTGTAGAATATCCCCCGCCATGTCCTGCCTCAACTATGTCCCCCGGCTGACTCGCTCCATAATTTTCAGGCGTTCCGCATGAGACTGTCCAACAAGGTTGCCATAGTGACTGGTGGCGCGTCCGGAATAGGGCGGGCGGTCTGCGAACTATTCGCGCAGGAGGGCGCCTCAGTGGTAGTGGCCGACACCGACCCCGAAGGCGGCCGGGAAACGACCACGCGAATAAAATCGGCCGGCGGTGAGGCAGCCTTCGTTCCGACAGACGTGTCTGAGGAACCCCAGGTAGAAGAGTTGGTCCGAACGGCATTGAACGCGTACGGCACGATCAACGTCCTGGTCAACAATGCCGCCGCTTTCGTCTTTGGGCCGGTGGAGGACGTCACGGATTCCGACTGGCGGCGCACCATCGACGTTAACTTGATGGGAGCGGCCTTCTGCATAAAGCACGTATTGCCGGCAATGAAGGCTGCCGGCGGTGGGTCCATCGTCAATATGGGTTCCATCGGCGGCTTCGCAGCCCGGCCCGCCAGTGTGCCGTACGGCGCTTCCAAGGCCGCGGTGATTCAGTTGACCAAAAACACGGCGATGGATCTCGCTCCCCACCAGATCCGGGTCAATTGCGTCTGCCCAGGTTCAACGTTGACTCCCGCATTCGAGCGGCTTCCCCAGTTGGCCTCGGGAGATAGAGAGGAGGTCCTCAGGGACATGGCCAGCTCCAATCTCATGAAACGGCTCGCAGACCCGAAGGAAATCGCCTACGGTGTCCTCTTCCTTGCCTCCGATGAGGCATCCTTCGTCACCGGCGCGTCGTTGGTCGTGGACGGTGGTGATACGGTCTGAGGTCCCCTCGCTGCCGGTAACCCTTGACCGAGCGCCATCGCCGCCGGAGGGATCTTCCTTGATCTTCAGGTGGTCGTCGGTCGCTGGCCTCGAGGGCCAACGGGCTACTTCGGTCGAAATCATGTAAGACGGTACTTGGCCTGGTGGTAATCTACCCGATTGGAGGGAACCGTTGGGTATCAAGATCGGCACCGCTCCAGACTCGTGGGGTGTATGGTTGGCCGACGGATGGCCTTCTTACGTACCCTGGGACCGATTCCTGGATGAGGTCGCAGCCTCGGGTTACAACGCCATCGAACTGGGTCCATACGGCTATCTGCCCACCGAAGAAGGGGTGCTTCGCCAGGAGCTTGGCCGGCGCGGACTGAGCTTGATCGCCGCCACGGTCATGGGCGGCCATCTGGAGGATACCGCTAGCTGGCCTGCCATCGAGTCCGTATTGACTCGCACCGGCGATCTGTTAGCTTCGCTAGGTGGGGAATACCTGGTGCTCTGGGATGACACCTACTTCGACTTAAGAACAGGAAAGCGCGTATTGCCGGCCCAACTGGACGGCGCTGAATGGGACCGCCTGATTGAGGCGACGCACAGGTTCGCTGCACTCACGCGCGACCGTTTTGGCCTGCGGTTCGCGTTCCATCCACACTGTGACACCCACGTGGAGACGGAAGAACAGATCGAGTTGCTGCTGGAGCAGACCGACCCTGAGCTTGTGTCCCTTTGTCTCGATACCGGCCATCATGCGTACTCTGCCGGTGATCCGGCTCAGTTTATGAGCAAGCACCACAAACGAATCAGCTACCTGCACTTGAAAGACGTAGATGGGGAGAAGCTGAAGCGGGTGAGGGCCGAGAACATACCCATGGTGCAAGCCTGCCAGATGGGAGTATTTTGCGAGCAGACCGACGGCGTCGTAGACTTCGAAGCATTGGGCAGGGTGCTGCAGGACGTAGGGTTCGAAGGGATGGCCGCAGTCGAGCAAGGCTTTTTCAAGCCGGCTCACGACACTCTGGAGCCTATCGCCGAACGGACCCGCTCCTACTTCCGCAACATCGGGATCGGATGAAGCACACCCATTTCGAAGCAATCTTTTCCTGGCAACGCACGTGCAATGTATGTCCCAGGATTGTCAGTACGCTCTCAATGAAACAATGATGGCAATACCGGCGGTGGAAATGGAGTTCTGTTCGCCCTTGTTAAATGCACAAACGTCGCGCACGAATCAATACACACGTGTGATCATCAGCAGACCCGGATGTAGGACCAAAAAGCTATGATCAAACTGGCGCCTTTGGCTCTCTTGGTGCTGCTCATACCGCTTGGCGTGGCGCATGCACAGGGGCCGACGACAGGCATCACCGTACACTCGCCATACACCAGTGTCGCGATCAACTCGGACGAGTCTTCTGAATTTGACCTAGACCTGAAGATTAGCAACGAGGGCGACGAGACAACCGTAGTGGATATCGAGATTCTGTCGGGACCCGATACTTGGAACGCGCACGTATACAGCAAATTCAAGAGCGTGGAAGTACGGAGAGTTCAGCTGCGTCCTGGCGGCGAGACTCAAGACCTTGTATTCCGTTTTGTGCTTCCCGGGGATGTCGCCGACGGCAACTACGCCTTCCTGGTGGGGTTTTTCGACCAGGAAGACCGGGTCCTTAACGAACTCAACTACCAGATTAGCGTGGGCGACCCCAATGCACAACGACCTCGGCCGGCGCCGGGGCAAATCGTCCAATTGGAGCCCCGTTACACCGGCCTTGCCGGGTCCAAAGACAGTTCATTTCAGTTCCGAGTTGATCTCAAGAACGCCGATCTAGAAAATCGGCAATTTGGCCTGGAGGGCGAGGGACCCCCTGGGTGGCAAGTGTCATTCAAACCCGCCTTCCAGGATACACTAATAGCCTCGCTGGGTCTGAAGGCTGAAACCACCCAAGCTCTGGAAGTGACAGTACAGCCGCCTGGCAATGCCGAGCCCGGGCTATACAAGATTACACTGCGAGCGACCGCGGAGGGCGTTGAACCGGCGGAGGTGCCCATTGAGGTAGAAATCACTGGCACCCCCCAATTATCACTAGCCACTCTGACCGGCCGCCTGAACGCCGAGACAACGGCCGGCGAAGAATCGGAGATCAAGCTGGTTCTGGTCAACACCGGCACTGCCGGGCTGAACAACGTCCGGTTCCTTTCCAACGCCCCGGAAGACTGGAAGTTCAACTTCGACCCCCAGGTAATCTCACACCTGGCGCCAACTGAGCTCGCCGAAGTTACAGCTATCATTGCTCCTCCGGATAAGACCATTCCGGGAGACTACAGCGTCGACGTATTTGCCACTGCGCTTGACGCCCAGACAGACGCTTCTCTTCGCATAACGGTGGGCCGGTCAACGTCCTTCGGATGGGTTGGCATATTGATCGTGGTGCTGGTGTTCGCGGGCATCGGAGGACTGTTCGTGAGGCTGGGGCGCAGATGACTGCCGCCCTCGAAGCAGTAGACTTGACCAAGCAGTACGGCGACTTTACCGCCGTGGATAGCCTTAATCTGCAGATTGACGAGGGCGAGATATTTGGGTTCCTGGGTCCCAACGGCGCCGGGAAGACCACCACAATCATGATGTTCCTCGGCCTGACCTTCCCCACCTCTGGAGTAGCTCGCGTCCTTGGCCACGACTGTGCGAGCGACCCCCTGGAGGTCAAACGCGTCACCGGTTATTTGCCTGAGACTGTAGGGTTCTACGGCGAACTATCGGCGAAAGAGAACTTGCTTTACACAGCAAGCCTCAACGGCATCGGACGCCGGGAGTCGTTAAGACGGTTAGATGAAGCGCTCGCCTATGTTGGATTGTCTGAAAGAGCTGCACAGCCCGTCAAGCAGTACTCCCGCGGCATGCGGCAACGGCTGGGCATAGCCGACGTGCTGGTCAAGCAGCCGAAAGTAGTCTTGCTCGATGAGCCTACCCAGGGTATTGACTCCGCCACCGTCGAGGACGTTCTAAACCTGATTACGGGAATGAGCCGCGACCAGGGCATAACAGTGCTGGTCTCGTCGCATCAGTTGCACTACATCCAGCGCATTTGCGACCGAGTTGGCATCATGTCCCAGAGTCAGATGGTTGTCCAGGGTACTATTGGAGACCTGGCACAGCAATCTCGGGCAGGTGAGGGAATCGTCATAGAGATGGAATTCGGCCTGGTCGCCGACGACCTTCAGGATGCGCTCAGGGCGGTTCCCGGCGTCTACTCGGTTTCGGCCCGGGGCAACCTGGTCACGGTGGAGTGTGAGCTTGAGGCTCGCACCCAGGTCGCGAACGTTGCTGTGCAACACGGCGACTCTTTGCTCACCCTACGAAGCGGTGACTCGGTGTTGGAGAATATCTACCTCCGCTACTTCCAGCAGGTATGACAATGTCTGCAGTTTATTGGAAAGAACTGGCAGACTACTTTGGCAACCGGCTATTCGGCGTGGTGTTGCTCTTGATCGCCCTCGCAGCAACGTGGGCAGCGTACACCACCACCCAGGACCTCCGGGAGCAGGCTGCCGGCGTGAGCTCGGAATTCGCTTTCCTGAAACTATTTGTCACCAGCGGTGAAACGCCGCTGTCCTTCCTTTTCTTCGTCGGCTTCTTTGGGCCGTTGCTGGGCCTCGCCCTGGGCTTCGACGCCATAAACAGAGAGCGCAGCAGGGGCACGCTGAGCCGGATCTTGACTCAACCCATCTACCGTGACGCCCTGATTAACGGCAAATTCCTTGCCGGCGCCACTGTCCTCGGCATCAGTGTCATATCGATGATGTTTATCGTCATCGGCATCGGACTGTACTTCTTGGGTATAGGCCCCAGCGCCGACGAGGTGGTGCGCCTTACCCTGTTTCTAGCCGCTACCTTGGTTTACATGGCGCTGTGGCTGGCTCTTTCCATCATGTTTTCATTGCTGTTCGAACGCGCGGTTATGTCCGCCCTGGCGTCCCTCGGGGTCTGGCTGGCCCTCACCTTCTTTATTCCCTTCTTCGCGGTGACCATCGCCGACCAGGTGGTCGAAGACTCGGAAGACGCCCAAAGTGTGGCCGCGGAACGGGCGCAATGGGAGCAGCGAATACAACGATTCTCTCCAGCATTCTTGTACGAAGAGGCCACGCAACCACTGCTGAACCCCCAGGTCCGGACTCTCGGCTTAGTCAGGGCAGAGGACGTTCAGGGCATCGGTCCCCAGCCGATATCACTTGGTCAGAGCCTGATCCTGGTGTGGCCCCAGCTTACTGGAATTCTGGCCGCAGCCTCGCTGGTCTTCGCCGCGGCATACCTGAAGTTCATGCGGGAAGAGGTGCGCACTTGAGCGCATAGCCCCATTTGACGAGGAGAAGTGCAATGAAAATCGGATTCCATAGCGGAGCTTTCTTCAACTATCAACTCACAGAGGTCATTCCCCGTCTAGCCGCCCTGGGGTATCAGGGCGTCGAGCTCAACGCTCAAGGTTTTCAAATGGCTCCGGCTCATGTCACACCCCAGACTAGCGCCGCGGAGCGAGCCGAAATCCGGAACTTGGCGCATGACCACGGCATGGAAATTTCGTCCATCAGCGCTCACCACTTCGAAACAACCTGCATGGTCGACCCGGACCCGCGGGAAAGGCAACGCCACGTGGACTACGTTAAGGGCTGCGTTGACTTGGCGGCAGACGTGGGAACAGGCTTCGTGCACATCCTGGCCGGGCAAGTTCCCGACGGGGTTTCCAGGGACCGAGCCTATGCGGACCTGTTGGAAAACATGGCCGTGTGCATTCGCTATGCAGAGGAGCGGGACGTTGCCCTTGGATTGGAGGCCGTTGTCGGAAGCATAGTGAACACTATCCCAAGGCTCAAAATGCTCCTGGCCGACCTGGGTGAGGACAAGCTTTACGTCAACTACGACCCCACCCACTTTTTTGTCGTGGACGAAGACCCCGCCCAAGGCGTAAGAGAGGTGGCCTCGCGCATCGTGCACGTCCACGTCAAAGACGCCAAGAAAATCCCTGAAGGTTCCGAGTTGCGGCCGCTGCCGGAGGGGGCAATACGGTTGACCACTGAATTCGAGTATCTGCCACTGGGTAAGGGATTGATTGATTTCGGGGCTCTGCTCGGTGGGCTGCGGGAGATAGGTTACGACGGATTTCTCTCGATGGAGTACGAAGGGATGTTCTTCGGGTACATCGAAGACCCGTGGGAGGTGGCCCTGCAAACCAAGAGCTTCCTGGACGACGCTCTTTCTTGACAAATCGCTGCCGGCTGGCTATCTCTAAGTGGCAACAACGCGGGTCACTGCGTTGAGGCGCGCAAATTAATCCCGGCACAGGGCCCCGACACGGCGAGCACGGTTGGACGCTAGGAGTCGATACTCTACACCGGCTAGAAAGCAAATGATGCGCTTTAATGGGAAAGTAGCCCTGGTTACAGGCGGGAGCTCCGGCATCGGTAGGGCCGCCGCGGTGGCGTTTGCCAGGGAAGGAGCGCAGGTTGCCATTGCCGACGTGAACGCTAAGGGGGCCGACGAGACCCTGGCAACCATCGTAGATGCCGGCGGAGAGGCAATGTTCGTCAATGCCGATGTGTCCAAAACAGCCGACGTCGAGGCTCTCGTTCAAAGTGTCGTTAAGCGGTATGGCAGGCTCGACTGCGCCTTCAACAACGCGGGGGTCGACAACCTGCATTTCCCCGTGGCAGACCTTCCGGAAGAAGAGTGGGACCGCGTCATTGGCATCAACCTCAAAGGCACAATGCTCTGTATGCGTTACGAGATCCCGCAGATGCTGGCCAACGGCGGTGGAGCCATCGTAAACGCATCTTCGGTAGCCGGCTTGATAGGCAGCCCCAACTCCCCTGCTTACGCCAGCAGCAAGTTCGGTATAGTGGGGTTGACCAAGCAGGCAGCGCTAGACTACGCCGATAAGGGAATTCGCATCAATGCCGTGTGCCCCGGCGTCACCAGGACAGCCATATTTGAGGCGTATTTGAAGGAGACTCCCGACGCAGTCGGCCAGGTTTCTACCCAGTCTCCCATGGGCCGCGTAGCTGACCCTGAGGAAATCGCCGCCGCAGTCCTTTGGCTGAGTTGCGATGAGGCCTCGTTTGTGACCGGCCAGGCCCTGGCCGTGGATGGAGGGTGGTCCTGTGGGGCTGCTCCGGTGAGCCAGGGACTAAAGATCGAGGAGCTTCCGCAATAGGCTGGCGCCACGCAGTACATTGATGGTAAGGTAGCGCCACGCCCATTTGCCCAACGAGTACCGCGAAATTAGAAATACGGCGCTTTACGGTCTTGCCAAGGTTTGTCGGATAACTTAGGATTGCAAGGCAATGCTAAATAGGCTGTTTGGACTGGTCTCCCAGATTAGGAACAGCGCAACGGCAGCAAGGTCCAAGGCTGCCGAAACATCGGCCCGCGCCTTTGCTCAACGGCCCGCTCCGGTACAGATGTACGAAGGGTTCCTGCAGAGCCCGGCGCTGATTGGCTTTAGACAATTCCTGGCCTATCGTCCGGAGACCATATCCGTCTTTGTGGCCATCGTCGTGTTCCTTCTGCTCGGCTATGTGATAGGCGAGGAATTCCTGTCACCCATTAACGTCACCGTCACGCTTATCAGGACTGCCGAGCTAGGTATCGCAGCTTTGGGTGTCGGTTTTCTCATGTTGGCCGCTCAGTACGACCTTTCGGTGGGATCGGTACTGGCGGTTTCTTCCTTGCTAGGGTTGATCATATTGAACGCCGGTGTGCCGGCGCCCCTCGCGGTCATACTGACCCTCCTTACTTGCATAACCATTGGACTGGTGCATGGAATCCTCATTGTCAGGCTGGGTCTGCCTTCGTTCATTCTCACCATTGGTGCGTTGCTGCTGTGGAGGGGAGTAGCGTTGGTGACGGCAAATCAGGCGATTGCCTCCCTGGAGGAGGCCGGAGCGACTGGGGGTGGCGGGCAAGGCCGTGGCGCCATACCGAATTTGCATGATGACCATTCTTTCCTTAATGCTTTCTCCTATAGGGTAGACATACCCTTCACCAATCACGTCGCCGACATTTCGATTCTCTGGTTCCTCGGCTTAGTGCTTGTTATCACTCTGATTTTGCAAAGGAGCCGTATCGGCAACTGGGTCTTCGCCATCGGTGGCAACGAGCCGGCGGCCAGGCAGATGGGTGTTCCGGTCAATGCCACCAAGATATGGCTCTTTGCCTGCTCGTCCGGGCTGGCCGGGCTGGCTGGCATCGTTCAGTTGGCGCGGTTCTCATCTGGAGACCCGCTCCGCGGCGAAAGGGTCGAGTTGTTCGCCATCGCAGCCGCAGTAATTGGCGGGACGCGCATGGCAGGCGGCTACGGTTCCATAATCGGCGTCGCCCTGGGTGTGTTCATAATCTCCATGGTTAGAGTCGGGTTTGTCGACGCCCTGATACCCAACTTCTGGTTCGATGCGGCCTTGGGCCTGGTGGTAGTCATCTCGGTCGTCCTTAGCACCCTGGGCCAAAGGCGTGGTCTGGGCATACGTTTGGAACAAGGAAGACATTTGTAAGAGCAAATCGGCCGTCACGGAATTTCGAGACAGGCAGCCGAATCGGGGAGTTTCAAATATGGGGCAGACCATGAAAACCAGCCACCATAGCGGGGTGTTCAATATGTACCCCCTTACGGAGGTTATCCCGCGTTTGGCTGCCCTGGGATACCAGGGCGTTGAATTGAATGCCGAGTTCGCGCCGTGGACGAAACCCCACGTGACCCCCGACCTCAGCCCCGATGAACGAGCCGAGATTCGACGGCTGGCCCTGGACCACGACATCGAACTCTCGTCCATCAGCGCCCACGTGTCGTTGGTCGAATCGGAAGGCGCGGCGCGGCAAAACAACTTGGACTTCATGAAGGGCTGCATTGACCTGGCGTTGGACCTGGGAACGGACGTGGTCCACGGCCTCGCCGGCACCCCTGCTCCCGGAGTTGACCGGCAGCGCGCCTGGGAATGGCTTCTGGAAGCAACTGCCGAATGCACTTGCTACGCCGAGGAGCGGGGTGTTAAATTCGGTTTTGAGGCCGTTGCCATGTGTTTGGTATCCAACATGGCAGACCTCAGCAGGCTCCTTAACGACCTGGGAGAACGCCAACCGTACGTCAACTTTGACCCAAGTCACCTGCCTTCGGTGAAAGAGGACCCCGCCGAATGGGTGAGACACTGGGGCTCACGCATCGTTCACGTCGACATGAAGGACACCAGAATCTATGAGCCTCACGAGGAGAGGGTATCCTTCTCGGGTGTTCCTCTTGACTTCGAGTGCCCCCCTTTGGGCCAAGGGGTCGTAGATTTCAGGGCGATGGTCTCCGCTTTGCGCGAAATAGGCTACCAGGGCTTCCTATCTGTGGAATACTCCGCCCACTATTTCGGCTACCACGAGGAGCCGTGGGACCGTTGGGAAGTTGCCGCCGAGTCTAAGCAATTCATGGACACCGTACTGGCCGGATAGAGGAATCCCCAGCATAACGCGATTTCTCGAGATTAAGGAGAGCCATGATCATCGATACACACACCCATATATTCGATAAGGCCGACGGCTACCAATTCACCTACCGCCTCACCTCGTATAAGGACGGTAAGGTGTGGCTCGACAAAGTCCCGGCGTTTGAAAACCTGCCCTGCGTCATAGAGTACCGCGAACGGTATCCGATCACTCCCCTTTACACCACACCCGCCCAAGACGCCGTATGGGGCAGGGAGGGAGGCCGTTTGTGGGGTCAGTGGCTGCCCGAGCATTACACAAATACGAACTCGCCGCCGGAGATCTTTGTTGAGCGCATGGACGAGGCCGGAGTTGACAAGACCGTTCTGCTTCAGGCCCCTTGCTATCGATGGCCCGATATGAACGAGTATCTTTCCACTATCATTAAGCGATACCCGGACCGCTTCGTGGCCAGCGCTCAGATAGATGCCTCCGGGGGCAATGATCAAATCGATAAACTAGTGCATGCGGTCACGGAACTGGGACTTACATCACTCAAGATTGAGATGAGCGACCACTGCGGCCTGCCTCTGCTGGAGCTCCATGGGCCCTTCCATCTGGACGATCCCAAGAGGGATGACCTGTGGCGCACTTGTGTCGAACTCAATATCCCAGTGGTCCTGGACATCGACTTTTATGGGAACCCTCCTCCGCAAGCCAGGGAGTTGAGAAACGTCTGCGAGCGGTTTCCAGAGATGGTCTTTGTCTTTTGTCACAACGCTCGGTGGGGGGTCGGCCAGCCCGAAGTAATGCAACTGGCATTGGACTTTAACGTCTGGGTGGAGTTGGACTTCGCCAATGCGTGGGAAACCTCGAAGAAGAACAACCAATTCGACCCGGATGCCAACCTCAATGTGTTTAAGCTCCTCTACGATTCCGTCGGCGCCGACCGGATGCTGTGGGCCACCGATGCTCCTTGGGCGTTCACTTACGCTTCCTATGCCGAGTCCATGGGATTCGTCCAAAACAGCAGCTTCTTGACAGAGGAGGAGAAGGCCAAGATTTTGGGAGAGAATGGGTGGAAGGTATTCTTTGAACGCACCGGCTCGAAGAGTCGTAGCAGTACCAAATCGCCCCAAGCTGGGGAAGCGCGAGGTTAGGCCGGCTCAAGTCGGCATTAGGCTGATGATGGCAAGCTACCCGGGGAAATTGGGCTGATGGCAGAAGCAGCTACGGTCGCGCCCGCCGCTGAGACGACGCTGAATCGTCTCAAGGCCTTTCTGGCTTTCCGGCCAGAGACGGCGGCGATACTGGCCCTGATCACGGTGACTATTGTCTTCTCGTTCACCGCGGAAGACTTTACGACAAAGGCCGCATTTTATTCCGTCATAACCCTGGCCTCTGAGCGGGGAATCGTAGCCTGCGGCGTATCTATTCTCCTCATAGCCGGGCACTTCGACCTCTCGGTGGGTTCGGTGCTGGGGTTGACCGCCATAATAGTAGGCACGTTGATGGCGGATATGCCATCGTCGGGTGCAGTGCCGCTGGCCCTGGTCATTGCGCTATCGATTGGACTCCTTCAGGGGTTCGCCGTCGTAAAGCTGGGTATACCCTCTTTCATCCTCACGCTGGGCGGGCTGTTGCTTTGGCGGGGAGTGGGCTACGTCATTTCCGAAGGGGTGTTCATAATCGTCCAACGCGATGATACCCTGCTTCAAATTTTCAGCCATCGTCTGGATACGGGCTTGTACGTCACGTGCTTCTGGTTCTTAGGGGTGGTGCTCCTGGGAACCCTGCTCCTGCAGAGGACCCGCTTCGGCAACTGGGTGTTCGCCACCGGGGGCAACTACCGCGCGGCCAAACAGCAGGGAGTGCCTACCGATCTTGTGCTGATCCTGCTCTTTGGTTTGAGTGCATTTCTGGCCGGACTTGCCGGTACCGTTCAAATGCCGAGGCACATTTACATTGAATCAAACCGGGGACGGCTGCTGGAGTTGGAGATCATCGCCGCCTGCGCCATCGGCGGGACCCGCATATGGGGTGGATACGGCTCGGTCATCGGGGCTGCGTTGGGGGTGATCGCGGTTTCCACAATCCAGGTAGGGTTGGCTCGTTCCGGAGTACCCGGCGAGTGGTTCGACGGATTCGTGGGACTGCTGATAGTGTTTGCGGTTGTGATAAACAGGTCTGTGGAAAGACGCAATCTAGGGGAGCGAGTTGAGTGATATGAGCAGCAACGGGAACTGGCTTATCGAGGCGCGCAACATCTCCAAGCGGTTCGGGCACATAACGGCGTTGAGCGAGGTGGATTTTGCAGTAGCTCCGGGGGAAATTGTCGGCCTTGTCGGCGATAACGGGGCCGGAAAATCAACGCTAATCAAGGTGTTGTCCGGTGTCCATATTCCCGACGAGGGCCAGCTATTGTGGGAGGGGCAGCCACTCAAGTTAAATAACCCCAAGCATGCAATGGAACTCGGTATTTCGACCGTATACCAGGACTTGGCAATCGTCGATACCATGAGTATATTTCGCAATTTCGTCCTGGGCAGAGAAGAAGGTTCTACCAAGCGCTTTGGCCCATTTAGCTACTTGAGCCTGGGTACGGCGCGGAAGATCGCTCGTGAGGCTCTGAACAACGTAGGGATCACTATAAGGTCCGTGGATGAGCCAGCTGCCAAGCTTTCCGGCGGCGAGCGACAGTCAATCGAGATCGGGCGAGCTGTCTATTATCAGGCGAAGTTGCTGATAATGGACGAACCGGCCTCTGCTTTGAGCCTGATTGAGACCGAGAAGGTGCTCAGATTCATGGAGGCGGCCAAAGACGCGGGCGTGGCCGTGATCTTTATAACCCACAACGTGCATCAGGTGTTTTCGGTCGCTGATCGATTTGTGGTCCTCAGTCACGGGACGACACTCGGGACTTTCGGTAAGGACGAAAAGACCAAAGAGGAGCTCTCGGAGATGATCGTCACCGGCGGGTCGGAAGCTATTGCACGGTTGTAGTTGTTTCCAGCCGCGCGCTTGGAGAGGGATTAGATGAGCAGATCAGCGCTCCCGGAAATTAGGGTCGCCGTTATTGGAGCCGGTCTGATTGGACAGTTGCATTCACACGCCTATCGGCGCCTTGGCGACCTCCGCCACCCGCTTCCGGCAAATGTTCGCCTGGTAGTCGTGGCCGACAAACATGAACCGCTGGCCGAGGAAATAGCCGACCGGTTTGGGTTTGAACGGGCCGCCACGTCGTGGGAAGCCGTGGCCGAAGCCAATGACGTCGATGCCGTCACGGTGGCGTTGCCCAACCACGAGCATCGGCCGGCGGTAGAAGCCCTGCTCGCATCGGGCAAGCACGTCCTCTGCGAAAAGCCCCTGGGCAACAATGCAGCCGACTCATGGCAAATGCTGCAGGCCGCGCGCCGGGCCGGCGTAGTCCACTGTGTGGGTTTCAATAACCGGCGAATGCCCGCCATTGCCGCCATCAAGAAGGCCTTGGACCGGGGAGACTTCGGTCAAGCCCGCCAGTTTATCGGCAGTTACCTGGTTGACTACGCGGCTGATGAAGAGATACCTCTTAACTGGCGCTACACGATGGAACTGGCCGGCGGGGGCGCCCTCTCCGACGTAGGTCCCCATGTCGTTGACGCCGCTCGATTCCTGTTGGGGGATATAGAGAGCGTTCAAGGGGCCTCGATGGCCACGTTTATCGACCAGCGTCCGATACTGGCCGGATACGTATCGGGTCATGAAAAAGGAGAGGTAACCGGGGAGTTTGGTACAGTCGATACGGACGACCTCGCCTCTTTCACGGCGCGCTTTCAGAACGGGGCTGTGGCCTCGTTCGCAGTGAGCCGCGTGGCCCCCGGTCATATATCCGGGCTGGAGTTTACCGTGATTGGCTCCATCGCATCGGCCAAGTTCAATAGCCGGGACATGGCCGAGTTTGAGTTCTTCCGGACATCCATGGACGATGAAGAGACCATGGGCTCCAGGCGCGTGAAGGTCACCGGCGCTCATCCGTACTACGAGGACGTCCAGGTTTATCCGTTTCCCAGTTTCGGCCATGGCATGACCGAATCTTGGGTAGGCCAGGCTTACGAGTTTGTCGGGGCCGTGGCGCGGGGAACTCCCATGGTCGGCGGGGGGTTCGAGGATGGCTACGCCGTGGACCTGGCCCTAGAAGCCGTAAGGCTGTCGGCCAAGCGCGGGACCATGGTCCGAATTGACGAGATCAGTTCTGAGATTGAGGGTGGCTTTGATGCAAAACCCTCTACCTGATGCATAAGTCCCTGCGCTGATGCAAAAGGTAGTCTGCCCGGCTACGGCAGGGGAATACCGAATGCTCAACACCCAAATAGGACGAATATTAGTGGAACCACCATCACTAGGCTTACCCCTTTGGCCCTATTAGTCCTTCCATTCCAACTCGCTTGCAAAGCAAGACCTCCCTCTGCCACAAGGCCAAACACGATAAACCCTAACGCGGCGGGGCCTTTCCCAACTGCACCTGCGGTGATCTCGCAGAACGATTTCAGTAGTTCTTCCATACCTTGCTGCTCAGGGGCACATCCGCTCGCCGGCCTGGATCGCTAGACCCTCTGCAAATCTTCCAGTGTTGGCGGGAAAATGCCGTACCAATTGAAATCGAAGACTCGCGCTCTGTCGGCATGCAAATCCCCGGAACCAACAGTAAAGCCTTGACCGGGCTTGCCAGTGCGCTCTCCCACAACCAGAGCGGTCAAGGGCGGAAGGTTGTTTTGCTGGCAATAGCGCATGACGGGGTCCAAGCAGTGGCTAAGGACGTTGTACGAGCCTTCGGGATACCCCATCAATTGCCTCAAGTGCCGATATGTAATTTCCTGCCGGTTGTGAGCTCTCCCAATGAGAATTTGCCATATTTGGAGAGCGCGGGTATGAACGTGAGAGTCTTCAGCAAAGGGCATGGTCATTGTCTGTCAGCTCCTGTTTTGCGACTTAGGTGAACCTCAAGCGGGGAAAGGCAAGTGTGCCAGTTTGGCATTGGGCGCGCCCCCACAATTATGCTTAACCGGTAGGTGGTTATTCGAACCCATGCTTGAATACGATGTATGCTGCCACAGGACTCGTGCGGTCTATTCCAGCGCTGCATTGAAGGAGTACCGGCTTGGGCAGACGCTCAAACGCCTTCAAAACAGTTTCCATCTGGGACTTCGACGGTGTCTGGAAATCGGTCATTGGAAGATGGCAAAAGTTGAACCCCTGCATTCGATAATATCCAAACAGTCCCTCAGGATGGAGACCTAGGCTACCGCGGAGGTAGTACTTCTGGTGCTGATCGTCCTCGAGCAGGCTTATGATCGACCGGACTCCCTCGAATTTTGCTCGCTCTACCCAATCGACGACCAGTTGTTTAGCCTCTGGAGGCAAGGAGTTACGACAGCTACCGCACCGACATCTGGAAGGATGCACCCCAAAATCTGGGTGATACCTAAGTGGGCGGTGTGAACATGCCAAAGTTCCATCCAGCAACCACACCATGATGGCTGAGTCGTTTCCGCCGCGAAGCTGATCGCCAAGCTGCCGTAGTTTCGCCTGAATTTCCTTGGTTATCCGGTGCAGCTTATCTCTTGGTGGTTGCACACTTTACTCTAGCGACCGCCCCATCTCACTATGTTAGAATACACCACGAGGCAGACTGGACAATAGCGCTACCGCCCCGCGTACACCCATAACTCCTGTTAACGCGAGGAGAAACGATGGCAACGAAAAATAGATCGCACGGCGTGGTCGTCGTCTACGTTGCATCGACTTTGGAAGGGTCGCGGGTTCACCGGCCTGAAACTGAAGGAATGCATGGCACCCATACCATGACGACTCCTCATTGGGAGCTATTCCCCAACTTGGACACGGCCAAGGAAGCCGGGTATCCCCTGTGTCCGAATTGCTTTCCACAGGGCTAGGTTATGCGTGGGTCAGTGGAACAATTAGGCCATGTGGAGCACCGCCTGGATTCTTCTAGCCGGTAAGACACCAACGGCCTAGAGCTATGACTTCTACCCCCCCCCCCCCGAGAATTTCCTCTACATTGGCGACAACCTCGACATACTCCGCAACCACATCTCCCCCGCCAGTGTTGACCTGATTTACCTGGACCCGCCGTTCAACTCCAACGCCACGTACAACGTACTATTCCAGGAAAAGAGCGGCCAGCAGTCGGCGGCGCAGATCACCGCGTTCGAGGATACTTGGCATTGGAGCATTGAATCGGAGAGGGCCTATCAAGATGTTGTGGTCAATGGGCCGCAGAAAGTTAGTCTCTTGGTAACGGCTCTCAGACAGGTGCTAGGCCAGAACGACATGATGGCCTATCTCACGATGATGGCCCAGCGCATCATTGAACTGCACCGGGTACTCAAGTCCACTGGTAGCATCTATCTCCACTGTGACCCCACGGCCAGCCACTATCTCAAGTTGCTCATGGATGCGACTTTCGGTGGGGGGGCTTTCCGCAATGAAATTATCTGGCACTACAAGAAATGGGCGGCGGGCAAGTGGACTTTCCAGCGTAATCACGATGTACTGCTTTTCTACGCCCGGTCGGCACGGCAGGCCGCGACATTCAATCAGCTATACATGGAGCGCGCCCCGTCCACCAAAAAGAGGTTCGGTGATGGCCGAATAATCTCAGGAGCCTATGGCGAGGACGGCAGGCGCGTTCCGTCCGTAACGTCAGGCAAAACCTTGGGGACTCGCCAAGACGATGTTTGGGCAATTGGGAGAGTACCTCCCATCAAACAATTGTTCCCTACGCAAAAGCCGGACGGCCTGCTGGAGCGCATCATAAAGGCCAGTAGCAATAAGGGCGACGTGGTGCTTGACCCCTTCTGTGGCTGCGGAACCGCGGTTGTGATGGCAGAACGGCTGGGTCGTAGGTGGATAGGCATTGACATTACCCACTTGGCGACTACGCTAATCCGCCATCGGTTACAGGATTCTTTTGGCAACAAGTTAACCCCATATAAGGTGATAGGCGCACCCGTGGACGTTGCCAGCGCGAGGGCCTTGGCAACTGATAGCGAACACTCAGGTCGTTACCAGTTCGAATGGTGGGCCTTGAGCCTGGTGGAGGCCCGGCCAGCACGGGACTATCTCAAAGGCGCTGATTCCGGGGTTGACGGCTATATCAACTTCTTTGAGGACAACAAGGGTAAGCCTAAGCGCATCGTTGTGCAGGTCAAGAGCGGAAAGGTCAACCGGTCCCATGTCGCCACTCTCAAGGGCGACGTAGAGAGGGAGCAAGCCGCCATTGGGCTGTTCATCACGCTGGAAAAGCCTACACGCCCGATGGAAACAGAAGCCGTTACCGCTGGCTTCTATACGTCTCCCCACTGGCCCGACGAACACTATAAGCGCATCCAGATATTGACCATCGAGGAATTGTTGGCTGGCAAACGACCGGAGTACCCGCGAAGGGCACGCGAAGGGACTTTCAGAGAGGCTACGCGGTATAAGCGCCTAGAAGGGCAACAAGGGGAATTGGCGTAAGCGGAAGGGCAGCCTAGCAATTGTGATAAGATAGAAGCACCCTACGGGAACACAGTGGAGTTCATCCGTGACCACCTCGTCCGGCAACTATTACCTAGTCGTTTTAGAGGAGTCTGTATCCGACGCCGATAAGAAGCGTGCTAAGACTCTGTTCGACGTTTATCAAATCAACGAGAACGTCATCGTTTTGTATTCGACGAATTCAGTGCCCACAGGTGTGGTATCGGACCTGCTTGAGTTGGATGATGAGAAAGTTGGCATCGTTTTCAAGTTGAATGGTTCTTATTCCGGGTTTTACTACAGCGAGTTTTGGGACTGGCTCGACGAAGATTAATGGTCGGAAACGGAAGAGAGGTCCAACGTCGGAGCGAGGAGATTCAGAGCCTCGATGATCGAGTATATGCTCTTGCCAGGGAAGTATCTGAGCTGCGGGGGGACCTGAAGAGCTATGCGCGTGAAACCGATGTGTCAGAGATTAAGGGCCAAATAAGGACATGGGTCATCGTGGCAGGATTAATGGCTACAGGCTTGGCTACAGGCTTGGCTACAGGCGTAGCCGTAATTCTCCGACTGGTATTATAGCACCGGACCAGTAGGCCCCCATCACAAGGGGCGTTGCCTAGAAGCCGGGAAGTCCGGCCCAAGGCTTGCGTGTCATTATGCCGCGACGACCCTCCTCGCAATCAGAGCCGATGATACTATTGAATCTTAGACGGCCACCAATTCTGGCGTCGGGCAACAAGCCCGGCAGTGCCAGACCTTCCCGTTGGTGCTGGTAGGTCTGCACCCGTGATTTCCTATCGGCTGGCCGCAGTGCTCACAGGGGACTAGGTGCGGGTTCTCAACCACCGGGGGCTTGTCCGGCCCGCCGGAGCCATCCCGCCGCAGCCCGTACTCCATAGTCCAAGGTCGTGCCATCGCTTTGTAATCACGGCCCCCGCCGCAAGAATCCCAACGAAAGACAGCGCAAGGCCGACGGACCACGGGCCTTCGTTACCCACGAACAGGCCCCACCCAAAGCTCGGCAGAAGCCACGCAGGGATGAAGCCGAGCCAGAAAGTTTTGCGGTCGATGCGACCGTCAAATGACGTCCAGAGCCAGAATAGAAAGGTTCCCCTGCCCATAATCCCTCCTTCGCGGTTAAGGTGTGCGGACACCACGCCGAGGGAAGGGCGCGCGGTAATAGCAGACAATGGCGGGGTGCCCCCTCACTCACGGCGAAGAATCGGCGTTGTCATAACCGCCTCATCCCAATGCAAGCGGCAAGGGGGCGAGAATCCGTCCTCGCCAGATCGCTTCCATTGGTGATTCCAGGGGCAAATCGCCCCAGGGCGGTTATGACAAAGGGTATGGTATCACATTTCCCACCCTGCCGGGGGTGACACCTTGTCGTTGTGGCGACAATACTCTGTATGCTATCCTTGATTTGTGAATGAAGTGCAACAACGGATTAAGGCGTTAGAGGAGAAGGGGTGGACCCAAGCGGCCATTGCCGACGAGTTGGGAATGACCGTCAACGCCATCGTGAAGTGGAAAGCCGGGCACCGGACCCCAAACAACATGGTGTCCATATTGCAGCATTTGGACAGGGTGCTCCTTAAACGTCGGATTCCTCCGAAACGTCGTTATCAGAAAGGATCCCGAGCGCTCGGGGCGCCCCCCGAGGCATGAGCGTCAGAAAAGGCCGGTTCTTGCGGGACCCAGGTCTACGGGCTGTGCTCTATCACGACGCCGACGGGCTATGCTCCAACTGCGGCGAACCGCTAGAGGATTCTTGGCACGCTGACCACATCATCCCGTGGACTGTCTCCCACCGGACCAACGTTTTTGAAATGCAGGCGTTATGCGGGCAGTGTAACGCCAAGAAAGGGGCAAAGATGCTATATCAGTTCATTAACGAGATTGAGTTGCGCCGGGGCCAATTGTCGGCCATCAACGAGATTATAGGCCGTCGCCGGAGGGGAGAGGCATTTACATCAATAGTCGTGCCAACCAGGTACGGCAAAAGCGACATAGCTCGCCTATCGGCTCTCCAGATGATTCAGGACGGCCTGGTGAGCAATGCGCTGGTCGTGGTCCCTGCGCGGAACCTCGTGGAGCAAATGCTTGACGAGGTCAAGTTGAGGGCCAGCGCGGAGCGGTATGGCTTCCCGTCTGAGGCGTTCCTTCCGGTGCAGACAGTGGAACGCGTGCTGAGGATACGCAGGCTACGCAACGCGAAGATAACATCCATCACTACGCAGATGGCAAATCTACACCTGAAAGAGCTATTACAGTGGGTTGATATGACGCTCGGCCCAGAAGGCCCGGGCCTTCCCCCGGTGGTGTACATGGACGAGGCACATCTAGCCAGCGATAGCAACACCTGGGGCAGGATCGGCCCGACGCTGGCAGAAGCCGGGGCATACCTTGTGGTAATGACGGCCACTCCATACCGTTCCGATGGCCGCCCGATCCCGTTCTTCAAAGGTCAGAGGCGGGTCCTCGATACCACATCCGACGGGCGCGAACGTGTCTTCTATGAGTTGGAACCCCACTATGAGCTAACACTTGAAGAAGCCATGTTGGAAAAGCCGCCCCCGGTGGCTTACATCACCTACCAGCCCTTCGGTATAGGGGGCACCTTGGACAACTTGGCCGAAGCAGTTATTCAACGGGTGGTCCTCGATGACCTCTCGGACTCGGACATTAGAAGGGCGTACAGGGAGGCGTTGAGAGACCAGGCCATCATGGAACCTGCTATACGGTTTTTCTTGACGGAGTTGCAGAACCGCAGGGGCGACCCCCGGCAGGCTGGCACAGCCGGGATAGTCTTTGTGGGGAACCATGAGGAAGAGTTCGACGAGGGGGAAAACGCCCATGCACAGAAGGTCAAGGCGATGCTGGAATCCATCTCCCCTGCGCTGAGATGTGAAATCATAGTGTCAAGCAACGCCGCTGCCCAAAACCTGCTGGATGAGTTTGTGGAAGGGAAGATAGACGTGGCGATAGTGAAGCAGATGGGCGCAATCGGGCTTGACGTACCCCATGCGAAAGTCGCCCTTGACCTGTCGAATACGCGTAGCCGGGCGTACTTCCACCAGCGCATGATGAGAGTTGCAACTATTTGGCACGTGCCGGGGTATCCAGACAAACCCGTGACTGAAAGCGTTTACATAGCCCCGGACGACCGGATCACGCGGCAATTGGTTGAGGATACGTTGAAGGGAACGGGAATCCTCCGCCCCGTCCGGGAAGGCGAGTCGCCCGCGGTTTCTACGGGGACCATCGACATTCCACCGATGCAGCCGCTGACCATCTTCACCCCCGACAGTGTGGTGCTTACGGGCGAGATGAAGGACTCGGCCGGGGCAACGGCCCCAGCCGCGTTTATCCCGGTGACGGATTCTTTCAGGCGAACCTTTCCCAATGCGGATGTGCCCAAGGCATCTCTCGCCAAGTGGCTGGAGGGAGCTGGAGTCAATCCCGATGCGGAAATAGAAGACGTCGGCGACGACGTGAGCGCGCCACCACCACCAACAGAAGCCACTGGGAACGGTGCTTCCTCAACGCTCAACATCACCAAGGGGTTGAAAGCTGCCAGGAAGGAGTGCTCCGACTTAGGTAATCGGGCAATATCTAAGCGGCTACGAGCCGCGGGCCTCGAATACAGTAGTGAGACCTTCGGCAGGATGGCCGGGAGTTTCTGGTATGAGCAATTCAAGCAGGTTGGGTTGAGAGGGAAGGGGTGGAGCCTTGAGAAGATTGACGATGTAGCTGTGATCCACACCATCACTGACAACATTGAGGCCGAGATTGCGGAGGTCTAACATGACAACCTTTCAAGATGAGCAGACAGAGGCAGGGATATCTGGGCTGCGGGCCACGAAGGAGAAGGGCGACAAGCAATGGTGCTGGCAGACAATCAGTTACCTTCAATCCATCTGGAAGAGCCTAGACCTGGACTACAAGCGATACATCGAGACCTGGGAAGAAGCCGAGGAATACAAGATTTGGGAGCAGGTGCCCTACGATACCCCCTTCGGCTCCAAGGACGAAATGCTGAGACAGTTGGCCATTGGCGACGACGCCCAGGCGAAGCACCGCATTGACGTTCAGCCCATCGCAGCTCGGGTGAGGCGGAAATACGGTCACGGCGGAGATCGCAGGAGTAAAGAATTTCAAGATTATCATGATAATCTTGAAAAGCCCAAGCAGGGCACCGACCCCGACTATCTGCTGGGCCGGGTCTTGAACACGAGGCCAGACATCTTCGAGCGGTGGGAGATGGGGGAATTCCCAAGTGCCGCCGCCGCCGCCAGGGAAGCAGGCATAGGATGGGTTACGAGGCCCAAGACCTTGACCCTGAGCAAGAACGTTGAGCGCGTTGCCGACCGGCTCAAGGCCCACTATTCCTTGGAGGAATTGCAGCGCATCCGGGACCGGCTGGACGGGATGGAGGAGGAGATGGATAGCTGATAACTGACATCGCCGCATTGCAATAAGATACAGTGTATGTTATTATAAGTAGAGAATAGCAATGCGGGAGCGGTGCCATGACTATCCAATTCACTACAGCCCTGGGACCCAACGATGTTGACGACGGCGATCTCGGACGGCAGCAGCGCGGTCTGGCGATAGCCAACTTCTCCGAGAGCTTTATCAGGCCGGACGAGCTCGGGTACAAGGTGACGAGCCAGAGCGGGAACGGCGTCTACCTGGTGAACTTCGACCGCGGTGACTACTGTACCTGCCCGGACTACGAAAAGCGCAAGCTTCCTTGCAAGCATATCTACAGCGTAAAGGCGTTTCTCCAACGCCAGGAGAACCCGGGCGACGCCGAGGCGGAGCCTGTGGCCGTCCGCATCACCCCAACGCAGCACTGGACGGCCTACAACACGGCGCAGGTCCAGGAAGGCGAGCTATTCGCCACGCTGCTCCGGGAGTTGTGCGACACCGTGCCCCAGCCGCCGCAGGCCAATGGACGCCCCCGCCTTCCCCTCTCGGATATGCTCTACGCCATGGGCCTCAAGGTCTACTCCACCCTCTCCAGCAGGCGGGCCATGTCGGACCTACGTGCCGCAGTAAACCAGGGGCGCATGGGCAAGGAACCGTCCTTCTCGACGCCGATCCGCTACTTCGAGCGGCCTGATGTGACGCCGGTGATTAGGGATCTAATCTGCCAGAGCGCATCACCCCTCAAGGATGTGGAAGTGGACTTTGCCCAGGACTCCTCGGGCTTCGCCAGCACGGCCTACAACCGCTGGTTCGACCACAAATGGGGCACGTCCAAGAAGGAAGTCCGGTGGACCAAGTTGCACATCATGGTCGGCGTCAAGACCAACATCGTCACGGTGGCCGACGCCACCGCGTCAATGTCGGCAGACTCTCCGTACCTGCCGACATTTGTGAGAACCACTGCGGAGAATTTCAACATCCGGGAGGTCTCGGCGGACGCGGCCTACTCCAGCAGGGCGAACCTTCATGCGGTCGTGGACGCTGGCGGGGTGCCCTACATCGACTTCAAATCGGTTGCAAAGGCGAAGGCGAAGGGGCAAAAGTTCGACGAGCTATGGGCGCAGATGTACCATATGTTCACCCTGAACGCCAACGAGTTCAAGAGGCACTATCACAAGCGCAGTAACGTGGAGACGGCCTTCCACATGATCAAATCCAAGTTTGGCGACAAGGTGCGGGCCAAGACCGATACCGCTCAGGTGAACGAGGTACTAATGAAGGTCTTGTGCCACAACATCTGCGTCCTGATTCGCGCGATGCACGTCCTGGGGGTTACGCCGGTGTTCGACCAGGCCGACGCTGAGGGGACTTTTGCATCAGAAACGGCCCTTGATGCAAAACTACTGGCCGCGTAGGACTTTTGCATCAAAGCCGATTGAGGGTTGACAACCGTTACCGAATGAAAATAGAATATCCCGAATCTCCAACGTAAAGGGGTGACACTGAGACGCTTGGAGTACCTACAAGTTCAAGCGGCGCCACGTATCACCTCACACCAGGCTGGATGTACCAAGAATAGCACCTTAAAGGGGGGAGTATGAGATTGAGGCGAATTAGCGTAACTATGCTGCTGTTGGTGGCCTCCTTGGTCATTGCAGGTTTGGCAGTCGTCGCGTGCGGTAATGGCGATGATGATCCTGCGCCGGCCTCCGGGGAGGTAGTTGAGGTTACAAGGGAGGTGGAGGTTACTAGGATAGTGGAGGTCGCGGCCGAGGGCGGTGGAGACCGGGGTCCGAAAGAATACACCTTCTACTCGGTTTACCATACCTTCCCGCATCCATTCTGGCTGATGATGCAGAGAGCCGCAAACCTGGCTGGTGAACAGACCAACACCGAAGTAGATTTCTGGATAGGCACCGAGTACTCGGTTGAGGACCAAATCAACCGCGTAGAGGTCCTCACGGCCAGGCAGCCTGACGGTATGGCTGTAAGCGTTCCCGACCCGGCGGCGGCCGATCCCGTCTATCGAGCAGCGATCGACGCTGGTATACCCTTGATCGCCGCAAACGGTAGGGACCCAAGGCCCAAGGCAGAGCGCATCCCGTATCTCTTCTATGTGGGCTCTGACGAAATTACGGCCGGTAACCGCACCGCAAATGAGATACTCGAGAGATTCGGACCGCCTACTCGGGTCGCTGTCGGTTCGTCGCAGATTGGTAACGCCGTTATCATCGACCGGGGTAATGGAGTCCGGCAAATCCTCGAGCCCATGGGCATTGAAGTAGAACTCGTCCAAGTCGATGATGATCCCACCCTGGGGACCGAGCAGGTCAAAGGCTGGATGGCGGCTAACCCGGACACAGACGTCTGGGTCTGCACCAGCGAACTTTGTCAGGGCGTCGTCACAGAAGCGTTGAAGGAAATGGGTGTCCTTAACGACGGGGTCATAGTGACTGGCTTCGACCTTGGTGACGTCGTAACGCCGTTGATCAAGGACGGATCGGTACAATTCACCATCGACCAGCAGCCCTATCTCCAAGGCTACTTGCCCATCATCTGGTTGTACCTGTACAACAAGGCAGGCTTCCTCCCGGCGGAGGACGTTCTGACGGGCCCGGCGGTAGTCGACTCGAGCAATATCGAACTGGTCGAAGAGCTCGCGGGTGACCTCCGCTAGAACCTAAGGCCATCAGGGTAACCCACATATTGGGATCCTGAACAATACGCAGGCCGCCTGTGCCACTAAGGGAGGCAAGGCGGCCTGCGGTATATCAATCACTAAAGTATCGAGATCGGGGGCCTCAGCCGAGGTCTCCGTTGTGTCTTTATTGAGGGAGGCCGGTTAATCATGAAGGCTGAGCAGCTCGTCATCGACACCATGTGCTACACTGATTTTCCGTTGGACCGGGCGCTCCGCGGAATCGCTGAAGCCGGTATATCGCACGTGGAGCTGTGCGGTTCAATGGATTCCTGTGACCATGTCGCGCCCGACCATTTGGGGCCTGGCGCCAGCGACAAGGTGTCCCGTTCGCTCGACGAGTATGGGCTGACCGCAGTGAGCTTGAGCGCTCACGCAGACATTACTACTGAGGTCGGACTCATAGCCTTCACTTCCCGGCTGCAGCTGGCCGCCGATTTAAACATCCCGAGAATCATTACACCATTGCCGCCTGATCGGCAGCATCATCGGCCGGACTTGCCTTTACGGTCTGGGCCCGAAGTGGACGACCTCTTCTGCGGAAATGTCTTGAAGCTGGCGGACCTTGCCGAAAAGCTGGGCGTGGTCTTATGTCTCGAAACCGTAGGGTACCTGTTGAGCGATGCGGAGCAGTCTTTGGCCCTGATACGCCGGCTCGATCATCCCAACCTCCGCATCAACTACGACCCGGCCGGACTGCTGTACTTCGTTAGTGACTCGAATCCGACAAAGGATGACATCACGGTCCTGGCGCCATACCTCGACCACGTGCACTTGAACGACAAGGGTTCGTCGGACATGGGGAAGTACGACTTTCGCGCCCTTGGTGAGGGTGTAGTTGAATGGGGGCCTATGCTTGCTGAAATGGACCGCGTCGGCTTTAGTGGTCCGGCATCCATCGAGATAGGATGGGAAAGCACACCCGAGTCCCCCGAGGTCGTCGACGATGCAGTTCGCCGCTCAATCCAATTCGCGCAGGCATATTTTACCGAGAACTAACGCTGGCTGAAGATGCCCAACGGCAGAGAGACTCACGAAAAAGGCGGCTTCCATGGCGGTCCCATGGTTAGGTTCAGGGTTTCACCAGACTCCGGTCAATCGCCACCGCCCATTGCAGCTTCCTGAGGATTTCCAGAAAATGGTCCGAAGTGAAAACCGTGCGAGCCTCTCCCACGATGACGTGAATTTCGTCGCCGCTCGGGTCGCTAACCCGCTCGACGCTTAGGGGGATTGACGCGGCGTCGGGCTGGCCGTTCGTCCCATTATCCGTAAACAACACATGCCGTTCATCGAGCACACTCATAAAGAACCTCGTACTTCGCTTTGTACACCTACCGGTAACCTGGCTGCGAGCGAGCGCCCTAAATCCAAGTGTAACATAGGCGATACTCTCAGCTTGTCCGGGCTGAGCATCTTGCAGTAACCTGCACCCGCCACTGCCAGATATTTACCTACGATAGTGCACCCACCAACCTCGTAGGACGCCAAGGCATAAAGGTCGAGGTTGAATCGTTGGAGGAAGGCTGTGTTTCCCCTGAGTTTTAACACCAACGGCCTGTTAAACCTGTCGCTCGAACGTGCTATCGAGGAAGTGTCTAAAGCTGGCTATGAGGGAATAGAGATATCGCTGGACCAGGCGCACCTGCATCCATACGATGTCACCAAAGAACGATTGCGCTCGTTGAAAGAGCAAATGGACCGGCTTCAGATAAAGCCGGTTTCCCTGGCAACTGGCGGGCTATTTCTTCTTACCGATGTCCCCCAGGAACCTTCACTAATATCTGCCGACCCGGAGGGTAGAAAGGAAAGAATAGACTTCATATCGGCCTCTCTTGAGATCGCCAACTACCTTTCCATTCCAGTCCTCAACTTCACAAGCGGTATCCTATACCGGGACTTCGAGCACGATAACGTCTCTGCTGAAGAGGCCAGGGAGATGCTGGTCGAGGGTGTGCGCGCTTGCCTTAGGAATGCCGGGGACGTGACCCTGGTGCTCGAGCCTGAAGCTACCCTACACCCCCATTTCGTAGAGGCGACCAGTCAGGCTATTCCGATAATCCAGGAGATCAATTCTCCCCAGTTCAGGCTGACCATAGATGTAGCCCACGTTAAGGCGTTCGAGAGCGACTTGTTGCGGTGCACCGCTGAAGCCCTGCCTTATGCCAGGCACATCCAGATCGCTGACACTAAGCGCAGGGTCCACCATCACGACATCCCGGGGGAAGGCGACATTGATTTTCCCGCGCTGTTTCAAGTCCTCAGACAGGGGGGCTACTCGCACTATCTGAGTCTTGAGTTGTATTGGCACCCATTTGATTGGGAACGGGCCCTGTATCAGAGCCGTCAGCACTTGCTGGAACACATGAAGGCCATGGAGTAAATTTGCTGGACTATGCCTCATATTCGTCAAATGCGCCCTTAACGCCGCCCCTTCCCGGCGCCGGGTCCATCAGGGGACTGTGCCCGTCCCAAAATGAAAGCGAGATGACACCTTGACAGATCGCTTTGGCCAGCTTCTCAGTCAGAATAGACCGCTCTACGGCGCAATTTGTCGTGACGTAACCCAACTCGAGATCGAGTTGATGGCGCAGGCGGGTTACCACGTCGTCTGGCTCGACTTGGAACATAGCCATCAGTCGGACGAAGAGGCGATTCACCTTAGCCGGACTATCTCACACTTGGGGATGGTGCCGCTGGTGCGTATCCCCGAGCTGTCGCGGACCCATGTACAGAGATTGCTCGACGGCGGCGTCGAGATTATAGTCCTACCTATGGTAGAGGGCGTTGCTCAAGCCGGCGAACTCGTCGACTTGGGCAAATACCCGCCCCTCGGCCGGCGCGGTATATCATCCTCCACTCCCAGGACCGGGTACACCCTGGGTCCAGGCCCTGAGAAACGGCTGCAAGAAGTGAACGACGCTACCCGCCTGATGGTGCTGGTAGAGAGCGAACACGCCTACGAAGAGCTTGATGCCATCCTTGGCGTCGAAGGCGTAGACATGATAGGGGTGGGGCCCAATGACTGGGGCGCCAGTCTCGGGCTATTTGGCCCCGAAGCAGAAGAATACCTGGCGCCGAGGATCGATAGAATCATCAGCCTCGCTGCAGCGGCGGGAAAAACCATCGCCATGGGAGTTTCCAGCCCAATGCAGGCGAACCACTACTATGGCCTGGGAGCGCGCTTGTTCCTCATTGGTGGTACGGACATCGCCATGAAACGCAAGGCCCTGGTAGACACTATCGCCCCGTTCGCTCATCAAGAACTCCAGAGTTGAGGTTAAGACCCAATACTTCAGTGGCTAGCGACCACAGCCAATCAGGCAACAAGCGGCCCGTTATCCGCCATCGCAAAGAATCGCAACGAATGGCAGGTATTGGGAGTGCGCCTCTAGAAACACCCGCCGGGTAATCCACAGCAACCCATTGGCCAATTGCGCTAGGAGAGGATGACCATGCCGCAAAGCAAGTTATCGGTAGGAAACGTCGAAATCGCGGTCCTGCACGACTCCGAGATGCCGTTACCGTTGAGCATGACCTTCCCCGACGTTCCAAATGACGCATGGTCGCCATATCAGCAACGATTCCCCGAGGCGTTTGTCGGAACGGACAATCTTCTGGTCCATTTTGAGTGTTACTTGGTCCGCTCCCAAGGCCGCATTATCCTGGTGGATACCGGCCTCGGCACCAGTGCTTCCAACCCGGGCACCGTCGCCGCTTTCGGCGGCGTCGCAGAAGGTCGTCTGTTGGCGGAACTCCAGTCCGCGGGACTGCACGCTGAAGATATTGACACCGTGTTTCTAACCCATCTGCACCCGGACCACGTCGGTTGGAACTTGAGCCAGCGAGGCCCTAACCCGAAGGCGACATTCCCGAGAGCCAGGTATATGGCTCACCAAGCCGATTGGGATCTCTATAAGGCTCCCCACGACATGGAAAAGGCCGGTTTTTCGTTCTGGGAAGAGACCATTGGCCCATTGGAGAGACTGGGCGTCTTGGACCTCTTGTCCGGTGAAACTCCCCTGACCAGCGAGGTTACCGCGATTTCCACTCCAGGCCATTCACCCGGCTCCATGAGCTTGGCCATCGGTTCGGACGGACAGCGCACCCTGATCATGGGAGACGTGTTCCACAACCCTGCCCAGGTTACAGAGCCCGACTGGGTGCTCTCATTTGACGAGGACCCTGCTTTGGCGGTCCAAACCAGAAGAAAAATGGTAGACCGGTCGGAGTCGGAAAACATTCCGATGGCGATTTGTCACACCAGCGGGTTCGGGCGAGTAGTGCGCGTCGAGGGACGACGCTACTGGCAAGTGATCTAGCAAGCCTCTACAGCCCAGCCGGCGGCCTAATACCCGTCCCGGCTGGTGAGATGGGAAATTCAGGCTCCCAAGTCAAAGCGCGACGACTGGATGGTCGTAGACTCGTCATCCACCGCGGCGCAGGTCAGAAGTGAAATCGGTCAGGCCTCGACGATTGGACTCATCCTGCAGGAACCCCAACTCCACTCCCCAAGAATTACCGCCATCCCTCCAACTGTTAGCGGGCCCCGCGGCGGTCCTTGACTATTTGTCCCGACCTCTCCGGTCGAAATGCACCGTGATTGCTGGCATTTCACAACCAGGGTTGTGCATCCTTCGACCAATGAATCCATTGGCCACTAGAAGTCTGCATTTGTAAACACCTGCACAAATGCACTATTATCTCGTTGATCATGGTCTCCTCGTGGTGGGACGGGCTAGTCCTGGATGCGTTGGTTCTTCTGCTGGCGCTTGGACTTGACCGCCTATTGCCAGAGCCTCCGGCCAAAGTCCATCCGGTTGTCTGGATGGGACGCGCTATCACAGCTATGGAGAGGGTTGCTCCAACGAGGCCCTTTCCGGCGTTCTTATTCGGCTGCCTGATCGTTGTCACTGTGGCAGGTGGGTCGACAGTACTAGCGTGGCTGGCGATGGATGCCCTGGCGTCGGTACACCCGCTGGCTTACGTGTTCGGCGGTGCGGTAATCCTCCGGACCACCTTTACGGTGAGGGGGCTGTCATCGGCTGCAAACATGACAAGACAGGCCTTGGACGGGGGCCGGTTGGTTGCCGCTAGAGAGAGTCTTCGAAACTTGGTCAGTCGCGACCCTTCCGGCCTAACCGTACCCTTGGTGGCGGCTTCGGCCATAGAGTCCGTGGCAGAGAACACCACGGACAGCTACATTGGGCCCTGGCTGGCGTTCGCCGTCCTCGGAGTACCGGGAGCGGTGGCCTACAGGGCAGTAAACACCCTGGACAGCATGTTGGGCTATCGAGGTAAATACGAATACCTGGGCAAGGCGGCTGCGCGCCTGGACGACGCTGTCAACTTGGTCCCGGCGCGAATCGCCGCGCTGTTGCTTTTGCTCAGCGGTGCGCTGGCCCGCCTGCCGGTGCGCCGGGGTTGGTCGATCATGCGGCGAGACAACCGGTTCACGGCTAGCCCCAACGCTGGACTGACCATGAGCGCGATGGCTGGGTTGCTGGGAACACGGTTAGAGAAACCGGGGCATTATTGTCTCGGTGAGGGGCTGAGAGAGCCAGGCGCCAGGGACATCGGCGCTGCAATCCGCGTCGCCGATGGAACGGCCATACTGGGAACGGTCGCCATCATCGGCATGTTGGCGATCCGGCAGTCCATCATAGGCTGGTACTAGGGAGATGGATGGATTGGCGACTGTCCACGGCGGATTGGACACCGCGGAACTGCGCTCCCTGGGCCTTCTTCCCGAGCATGTGTTGGACTTCAGCGCAAACGTCAATCCATTGGGCCCGTCCCGCCGCGTCAAGCAGGCCGCGGCGGCGACGGACCTGTCCGCCTACCCAGACCGGCACTGCCTGGCCTTGCGGGAGAAATTGGCTGAACGGCTGGGTATGGGAGTCGATAACCTGTTGATCGGCAACGGCTCCACGGAAATCATCCACCTGCTCACCCGCGCCTTTCTTGGACCGCAGGGAAATTGCCTGATATTCGCTCCAACCTTCGGAGAGTATCAGGCCGCGGCAACATTAGCAGGCACCAATGTGTGCTTATTCAAGGCCAGACAGGCCGAGGGCTTTCGGTGGTTGGTGGATGCGGCCGTGGAGGAAATCCTGGAGGCGCGCCCCAGCATGGTCTTCCTCTGCAACCCCAACAACCCCACGGGGGTGTACCTGGACCGCGGCTATGTGGAGAGAATCCACGAAGCCGTTGGGGAGAACGGCCTGTTTGTGTTGGATGACGCTTATGCCCCCCTGGCCGATGGGCAATGGGACTCCATTCCGCTACTCCGCAACGGCAACATCGCCATCCTGCGCTCTATGACGAAAGACCACGCTCTCGCTGGGGTTAGACTGGGATTCATGGCGGCTGAACCCGATATCGTCTCCACCGTGCGGCGGCTTCAACCGGCCTGGAGCGTTAATGCCGTAGCCCAAGCAGCGGGCATTGCCGCCTTTGGCGATGCGGAACATGTGGCTGAGGGTAGAAGGGTCATTGCTGAGGGGAAGGAGTATCTTTATGGAGCGCTGGAGACATTGGGCATCTCGACGACAAAGTCTGCCGCCAACTTCCTCCTGGCACGGGTAGGCGATGGCACCAAAGTGCGGCTCGCCCTCCTGCGCCGAGGCATCGCAGTACGGGACTGCACGTCCTTCGGCCTGCCGGAGTATGTCCGCATCGCCGTTCGACGGCCCGAGGAGTGCACCCGGCTCATAGAAGCGTTGCGTGCGGTGCTGGGGTAGCGGCAGGAACCATTTAGTGAACAGTCACCAAGACGACAGCCTCAGGGGACGTGTCGAGGCCCGCGGTGAGGCCTCGGCCCCAGGCACTTGCGGCGAGCTTGCCCAGGGATTGCTGGACGGGACGCCGGTGATGGTGACCTGTCCCATCGATCTCTTTTCGACAGCCACGGTGGATTTGCGGGAGGGCACAGGCCTGGTGCAAGGGCCGGCAGAATCGCCGAAAGCCAGCCGCGCTGTAGAACTTACGCTTGGCTTATTGGGCCGCAAAGACGTAGATGCTGAATTAAGAGTCCAAAGCCTTGTTCCCCGCAGCAAGGGCATGGCAAGCAGTTCCGCCGACGTCTCAGCAGCCATTGGGGCAACGGCTGCGGCGATGGGCCAGAAGCTTCCAATCCAGCAGCAAGCGGAGTTGGCGTTGGCCGTCGAACCCAGCGACGGGGTGATGCTGCCGGGGATCGCGCTGTTCGACCACAAGGGGGGACAAATAGCTCGCTCCTTGGGAGATCCGCCGGATATGCGGGTCTTGGTGCTGGAGTTCGCAGGAGTGGTGGATACAGAGGCGTTCAACGCCGTGAACAGGGATGCGGAGCTTCAAAGGCAAGAGGCGACTTTCCGGGAGGCGCTGCAGCTCATCACCGAGGGGCTGGACGGCGGCGACGGCGAACTAATAGGCCGCGGTGCGACGCAGAGCGCTTTGTCACATCAAACGGTCCTGCCGAAGCTGCAACTGCCGGCAACGCTGGCCCTGGGCCAGGCCGCGGGAACGTTGGGGGTGAACGCTGCCCATAGCGGCACCGTCGTGGGGTTGCTGTTCAGTGCGGACGCCGAGCGTATAACTTGGGCCGCGGACGAGGCGTGGAGGCGGCTCTCGGGCCTGACGGCGGTACACAACCGGAAGCTGATCGGCGGAGGCGTTATTCAGGGTTGCCCTGAGAGCCCAGACCGTGGTGGGGTTAAATGAGATCGCTGTGGCCCGTCGGCTTGGAGACCTTTAGCGGAAGCGGCAGACCTGCGGCCATGAAGTACACCTCGTCCGCCTCGGCGGCCACAGCTTGGTTCACCCGTCCGAGTTCGTCAGCGTAGACGCGGCCAAGTTCGGTGGGAGGCACGACTCCGAGCCCCACCTCATTGCTGACGACAACCCAAGAGCAGGCGCCGCGGTGGTACAGGTCCAACAGTTTTTGGGCTTCCGGCAGGACTTTGCCCTGGGCCGACGCGAGGTCTGATTCCCGCAGCAGCAGGTTGCTGACCCACAGGGTCAGGCAGTCGAGCAGGACGGTATCGTAGCTGTGTAACAACGGTGTCAAAGCTGCGACAAGGTCGGTCGGCTCTTCGAGGGTGTCCCAATGCGGCGGGCGAGCCTTTCGGTGGGCCTCAATGCGGGACTTCATGTCTTGGTCTCCGGCCTCTGCCGTGGCGACGAACAGGACACGCTGGCCGCGCGCGGCGAGCTTTAGACTGTAGATGCTCTTGCCCGCTCGAACGCCTCCCAGCAACAACGTCAGCCGCTTACTCATTTTCTGTTCCTTAAACCGTTGGAGTCAGGAGCGCGGTGTGACGCAAAGGCCTCCTGGCAGCTCCCGTTGAAACGTCCGCATTTATCGTAGCGGTTTACCACGGCAGCGACCAGTACGTTTCAGGGAGCGTCTGGACCAAGACGAGGCCCGCGAGGAGCGCAGATACTTCCGCCACCTCGTTCACGGCGCCGTACGCGTCGCCCGTCATGCCGCCGAGCATCCGCGAAATCCACCAGCCCAGCCCCAAAGACACCGCGATAGCTGCGCCCAGCACGAATATCCCTGTGGTCCCCAACAATAGGCCTCCGGCCGCGACTGCGGTGACAAGGCCCAGGACAATGTGCCAACGTCCGGTGTCAGCCCGAAACGCCGTGCCCATCCCCTGTTCCCTGGCGTATGGGAATGCGGCCATGGTCGAAAGCATTCCAAACCGCGATAGGCACGGGAAGATGGTTAGCAGACCAACCCGGACTTCTCCTGATATTTCAGTCAAAAGAGACCACTTTAACAACAGCAGGCCGACGCCGCCGGCCACGGCGAAGGCGCCCACGTGAGTATCCCGGAGAATTTCCAGCCGCCTGGCCGGGGAGTAACCTCCGAACAGCCCGTCGCAGCAGTCCAGGAACCCCTCGGTGTGGATGGCCCGGGTGAGCACCAGCAACGCTACCACCAGCAGGGCCCCTACTACAGGCGCCGGCAGGGCCTGTCTTGCGGCCAAATCGAGGCCTGCCAGTATGCCGCCCAAGGCGAGGCCGACCAGGGGGAAGTAGGCTCGGGCAGCGCCCATGCGGTCCATGTCGCGCGGTGCGACTGGGAAAACAGTCAAAAAGGATATGGCCAGCCGCAGGCTATTCAACTCTGGCCGTCCGCATCCTCCTCGGATTCCCTATCGGAGACCCCTGCCTCGGCGAAGGTCGCCATATCGGCCAGGCAGGCCGCGGCTGCCTCTACGATAGGCATGGCCAGCGCCGCGCCGGTGCCCTCTCCCAACCTCATGCCCAGGTCTAGGAGCGGCTTCAAATCGAGGTGAGAGAGGACTATTCTGTGCCCCTGCTCAGCCGACAGGTGAGAAGCGAAGGCGTAGTCTCTGGCGTTGGGGCAGAGGGTGCATGCGATGAGCCCTGCCGCGCCCGAAATAAAGCCGTCCAGGATCACGCCCTTGCGGGCCACGGCGCCGCCAAGCACCATGCCGGCCAGCACGCCAATCTCGAATCCGCCAACCTTGGCCAGGACATCCAGGCCGTCACCGGGGTCGGGGCGGTTCACTTCGAATGCGCGCTGGACTACGGCTATCTTATGATTCAACTCCTCGTCGGTCCGTCCCGTTCCCCGGCCGGTGGTGTCCGTCGGCGGTTTCCCAGTCAAGACCGACGTTATGGCGCTGGACGCAGTAGTGTTGCCGATGCCCATGTCACCGAGGCCCAGTATGTCTGCCCCGCGTTCCGCAGCCCCCAGCGCCAAGCCGATACCTGCGTTCACGCAAGCCTCGGCTTGGCTGCGGGTCATGGCCGGCCCCTGGGTTATGTCGGCGGTTCCCCGGCCAACGCCGACTACTCTCAGGTCTGGGTGTTCGGGCAACGGTGTGGTCACGCCGGCGTCGACTATGACGAGGTCGATGCCCGCCCGGCGCGCCATGACGTTGACCGCAGCGCCGCCGGCCAGGAAATTCTGCACCATCTGGGCGGTGACCTCTTGCGGATATCCGGTGACACCCTGGGCGACGACGCCGTGGTCGGCAGCCGCGACGATTATGGCCTTGCCGCCTGGCCGGGGGCGTTCGGTGCGGAATATCCCGGCGAGCTGTACGGACAGGTCTTCCAACCGGCCTAAGCTGCCGGGCGGCTTGGTCAGTCGGCCCTGCCTGAGTTCGGCCTGCCGCATCGCCTGGGCGTCTGCCGGCGCGATGCGGGCGACCACGTCGTCGAGGGTCATCGCTAGAACTCTATGCCCTGCTGGGCCCTGATGCCCTTTTCCCGGTAAGGATGCTTAATCATCTTCATTTCGGTGACCAGGTCGGCGCAGTCCACAAGCTCTTGAGGGGCATATCGGCCCGTGATGATTACGTGCATGGTATCTCTCCGCCGCTTCAGGACGTCGACAACATCGTCAACTGGCACCCAGCCGTAGTGCATGGCGTAGGTGAACTCGTCGAGGATGATGATGTCCTCATCGCCGGTCAAGATGGCCTCTTTGCAGCGGTCCCACTGCTCGGCAGCAAGCGCCGCGGTCCTGTCCATGTCCTTGGAAAGCCAGGTAAAGCCGTCGCCCAGGGCCTCGATGGGTATATCCAGCCGTTGGGCTGCCCGGTGCTCTCCGAATCGGGCGCCTGTGTGCTTGATGAACTGGAACATCCGTATGCGGAAGTCCCGGCCCCACGCTCGAAAGATAACCCCTAGCGCCGCGGTTGTCTTGCCCTTGCCCTCGCCGGTGTTCACGATGACAAGTCCCTGACGGACGCGACGACGCCTGACTGGCGCAATGGGTTGACCCTCACTCTCCTGTTTGCTCATGCGGCGCTCCTCCAAGTCAGGCGGATGACCCGTCTTTATCCGCTACAGTCAGCATTTCTGATGGTCCATTGGACCTCGACCCGTTTACCTCCGTAGAGTGTTCGTCAGCCGGTCCGATGAGGCTAATGGCCAGAGATCCTGTTACCGGGTCCTTATAGACCGCGGTTTTGACGCCGAAGGCAGACTCGATAATCGGGGGAGTCAGGACTTCTTGAGGCGACCCCTTGGCCAGCACCCGTCCTGCACTCAGCAAGACCAGCCTATCGCAATAGCGGGCCGCCATGTTAAGGTCGTGGATGGCGGCGACGGCGGTCAACCCTTCGTCGACCAACTGCCGGACGAGGTCCAGCACCTTGAGTTGATGAAGCACGTCCAAGTTGGACGTAGGTTCGTCCAGCAGGAGCAGCCGGGGCTGCTGCGCCAGGGCGCGGGCCACGAACACTCTCTGACGCTCCCCGCCTGACAGGGTATCGAGGGTCCTGTCGGCGAAACGGTCAATTTCGGTCAACTGCATTGCGTCGCGGGCGATGCGGTCGTCCTCTTTACCCTCGATTTGAAATCGCCCCAGGTGCGGGTACCTGCCCATGAGCACGAGTTCAATGGACGTAAACCCGTGGGTGTACGGCGCAATCTGAGGAACGAGCGCCACGCCGGCGGCGAGGTCTTTTGACGACAGAGCATTTAAGTCCTCTCCGTCGAGAGCGATGGCCCCCCCATGGTATTTCAGGATGCCTGATAAGCTTCTGAGGAGCGTGGATTTCCCGGCTCCGTTGGGACCTATCAGGCCAACCATCTGCCCTCGGTCGGCGCAGAGGTCCACGCCGTGCAGCAGCGTGGACCCTTCGATTTCGAAGGTAACGTTCTGGGCGTTTATCGTCTGCGGTCTGGCGTCGCTCATATTTCGTTACTCTGCCAGGCTGAATTGGGTGGTGGAAGGCTCGGGGAACTGGTCCGGCCACAGCAATCTGGCCAGGTCTTCAGCGCCGCGGATATTCCAGTAGGAAAGAGTGGTGAAGTGCTTGCTCTCCACGATGTGGACTTGGTCGTTCTTGATGGCTGGCAACTCGGCGAGAGCCTCATTGTCCAACAGACTCTGCCGGAACTCCTCAGCGCCAAATTCGATGGGCTGGGCAATGATGATTATCTCCGGATTCATGGCGATAACGCCTTCGAGGCTGGTGGTCTGATTTCCATCGATGCCGGCTTCTTCAGCTGCGTTGATGCCCCCGGCAGCGGTAATGACGCCGCCCTCAGTGGAGTTGCCTCCGGCGACCCACAGTTTGTCGGAGTATTGGGTGAGGGCCAGAACTCGAGGCTGAGGGCTGGCGGCGCCGGTCACGGTAACCAGAGCGTTGTGACGCTCTGATACCTCAGTGGCGAATTCCAGGGCCCGTTCTTCTTCACCGAAAATATAGCCCATTAGCAGAATGCTGTTAATCCGTGCCTCAGGGTCGTGCTTCAACTCGGTCTGGACGACCGGGATTCCGATCCTGGACAACGCGTCGACGGCTTCCGCAGAAAAGAATGGGCTGGTGACGACAACGTCCGGGCTCTGGGCGACGATCACTTCAGGGTCCCGGGAAATCTCGGCTATATCCTGGACCAGGGATGCAACGTTGGAGTAGGTGGAGTTCTTGGTCGCCCTCCCAACCCCCACCAGGCGGTCTAGGGGCACAAGGGCCAGGGCCATCTCATCATGTCCGACGGAAGCGGTGATAATCCGCAGCGGCTTTGACGGGATGGTCACGAGACCATTCAGCCCCTCCACCTCGCGCGGCCAGCCCAGGTTCGAGGGATCCACGATTCCCCGGACCCCCTCGAGCAATTGCGACACAGGTACGGCGGTCGGCGTCGGCTGAGGTGTAGCAGTCGGCCCAGGGGTTGGGGTGGGCTCTGGTGAGGGTGTGGGGTCAGGAGGGTCTGTAGGAACTTCGGTCATCGCCGTGGTAGGTGCTGGCGTCGGCGGTTCGGTAGGCGCCTCGGTCGGCTCCGGCGTAGCCGCAGCCGTTGGCGCTGCAGTCGCTGCCGCGGTTGGCGCTTCGGTCGGCGTTGGGGTCGCCGCCGAACACGCCGCCAATACCAGCGCAAGAAGAATGACTATGGGGACGACCAAAACGGGAATCTGTCGCATTACCATGTTAACTCCTTTCGGTTGTTGCACATCACAGGGAGTAGACCTGACGCTTGTTTTTGATCAGCAACAGGATGAAGAAGGGCGCGCCGACGAATGCAGTAAGAATGCCGACGCGGAACTCGGCGGGCTGAATGATGGTCCTGGCCACCGTGTCGGCCACGATGACGAATACCGCTCCTCCCGCTGCGCTCATGGGAACCAGCACACGGTGGTCCGGCCCTAGAACCAAGCGGAGCATGTGGGGCGTCACCAAGCCTACGAAGGCGATTGTTCCGCTCACCGCCACGGCTGAGCCGGTGATCAACGCCGCCGCCGCCAGGAGGACGGGCCGCGTGAAACCCACGCGGACCCCCATTGACCGGGCCTCGTCGTCGCCCAGCATCAGCAGGTTGAGGTCGCGCGTCATCAGTAGAATTACGGCGATGCCGCCCACTATCAGGGGCGAGGCGATCCGGACGTGTTCCCAGGACCGGGAGTCCAATCCACCTGCAAGCCAGAATAGAATCTCCCGCAGGGCTTCGTTATCGGGGAGAAGGATGATTATTGCGGAGACGATGGCTCCCAGGAACGCGTTGACGGCGACGCCTGCGAGCAAAAGGGTGGCCATGGAGAAGCGCCCGCCAACCGCGGCGATGCCATAGACCAGGAAAGAGGCCGCCATGGCGCCTAGGAACGCGAACGCGGGCAGTGCAAGAAAGAAGAGGCCCGTCAGCCCTGTGGCAATAGCTACAACTGCCCCCACGGCGCCGCCTGCTGATACTCCAATAATCCCAGGGTCGGCCATGGGGTTGCGGAACAGTCCCTGCATCGTCGCCCCGGCCACCGCCAGGGCGGCGCCTACAATAGCCCCCACCAGGATCCTGGGAAGCCTTATCTGCTCGACGACCAGCTGTTCGGTGCGGGCGAATCCCGAAAAATCGAGACTGGCGTGGGCCAGAATAATGGAGGCGACGCGGCCGGCTGGGATTTCGACCGGCCCCAGGCTTAACGAAACCAAAGCCGCAGCCAGGATGAGCGGGACGAAGACGGACAGGCCGATGGCCAGTCGGGGGGCAACTCCCGCCTGGCGGTACCCGCGCAGGGTGGCAAGTCCAACTGCCTTCAAGAAAAACACCTCCGGCGGCTCTCCGCTGGAGGTGCTGGCTTTCGCTTTGCTCGGGACTTATGCCCGTCAGCCAAGGGACCCTCTCTAGTGCGGAGAGTAGTCACCTCCCATTCAGGCAGGTCTCCTGGCTTGCGGGTGGACTGGGTCCGCCGGGCCCTTCCCAATCGGTGTTCCGACAGTGGGCTCCGGCACTAATCCCGCTTACAGTGGCGCTACCGCGGCGGCTTCTCACCGCCTTCCCTATTCTCCCTATATGGGAACCTGAACGGGCAGTGGTTATATGTTATTGACAGCGAGAATGGTATAGCGGCGTTACAGGCCTGTCAAGCCTGTAGGCGGCCGTCGAGAAAGGGGCCCGGAAAATCCCACTCGGGCTGATCCGGCGTGGGCTCGACTACGAATGAGACCGCCATAGCGCCTTCCTGCTGGTTCGCCGGCCGGTCCTTGAGGAAGCACACCAAGCCGGCCCTTCAGGATAAGCAATGACCTGCCGATATATCGCTATAGCTCGATTCCAAGTTGGGCCTTAACGCCCTGATCATGGTAGGGATGTTTGATCGACCTCATTTCAGTGACCAAGTCTGCACAATCAACCAGTTCCTGGGGGCATATCTACCGGTGATGATAACGTGCATCGTTTCGGGCCTTCGCTTGAGGGTATCGACAACGTCGGCAACGGGCACCCACCCATAATGCATGGGGTAAGTGAACTCGTCCAGAACGACGATCTCTTCATTGCCGCTGAGTATCGAGTGCTTGCAGCGGTCCCACTGCTCCTTAGCCAGTGCGATTGACTTACCTAAATCGTTCGAACTCCGGGTGCAGCCATCTCCCAGGGCCTCAATTTGAATGTCCAACCTCTCAGCTGCCCGATGTTCACCGAACCTCGCGGATGTATGCTTGATGAACTGGAACATCCTGACTCGGAAGTCCCTGCCCCAAGCGCGAAAGATCACTCCCAGGGCAGCCGTCGTCTTTCCCTTGCCCTCCCCGGTATTCACAATGACTAGACCTTTTCGCACTCTACGGGGCTTTACCAACATCTCCGACACCTCTCACCAATCTAGATCAGGCATCCGTGCCTTTCTTTCCATACCCTTTCGGCCATCCTGTATCACGCCTATCGGCTATCCTCGGCGTCCCATTGACCCTTGTTGTCGACTCTCCACCGAACCACCTATCTTCGGTGCCGTCTAAAGATGATCAAGCCGCCTATGAGGGCAACAATCGCCAGGCCGATTAGGAGTGCGGGAACCCAGCCGGGAATTCCACCCGTCCGGCCCGACTCCTCTGGCTGAGAAGGTATGGGTTCCGGAGTAGGCGTGGGCTCCGGCGTTGGTGTGGGTGTCGGCTCCGGCGTGGGCGTGGGCGTCGGCTCCGGCGTTGATGTGGGTGTCGGCTCCGGCGTTGATGTGGGTGTCGGCTCCGGCGTGGGTGTGGGCGTCGGCTCCGGCGTGGGTGTGGGTGTCGGCTCCGGCGTGGGCGTGGGCGTCGGCTCCGGCGTGGGTGTGGGCGTCGGCTCCGGCGTGGGTGTGGGCGTCGGCTCCGGCGTGGGTGTGGGCGTCGGCTCCAGCGTGGGTGTGGGCGTCGGCTCCGGCGTGGGCTCAGGCCCGATTCGCAGGGTGGTCCGGCCTTCGATGGTCTGTTCAACCCTGTCCGAGTTTCTGACGATGCCGGAGAAGGTGTATTGGCCCTCCCTGGCTGGAGCGGTGACCACATAGGTAAAACTGTCGCCGCTGATGAGGGTGAAAAGCACGGTCTGCCCGGTCACACTCACCTGGAACTCGTCAAGGCTGGAGCGGACGAAGGTGAATCCCTCCGGCAGCGTCTCCTCCACCTGGCCGAACCCGCCGAGGTTCCCCGGGGTGATGGTTATCTCGACCTCACTGCCGGGGGCGGCCCGGTCAGCCGCGAAGGATCGGGTAGCGCTGTGCGACTGCGTCTCGACGGCGCCGGGTTGGGCCAGCAGCGCCGCGATGCCCACCGAGGCGATGATGGCCAGCGCGGCAATGGCTGCCAGATTCGTCCTGATCAAGAGTCCTCCTATCGACTGAACGCGCCGCTGCAACTCGTTACGCCGCGAAGTAACGTTCCAGCAATTCCACCACGGTTTCCTTCTCGATAACTCCGGCGAAGTAGGCGAAGACCGCTTTGACGACCTCTTCCTTTCCAATGGCGCCGTCGCCGTTCAGGTCGTACGGGTCTGCCGGGTCCGCCACCACTTCGATGTCCACGATGATCAGGGCGCCGGTCCCGGACTCGCCCGATGCCGTCACGTTGACCGTGTACGTCTGCCCCGCCGCGAGAGTCACGTCCTCGCCAAGGTGCACCTGGCCCGTCTCTGCGTCGACGGTGAAGGCGTCGGCGTCGTCCCCGCCCAGCGTGTAGGTCACGTCTTCGTTGTTGGGGTGCGTTGCGGCGACGGGGTCGCCCACGGCGTCGTCGGGCTGCGCGGTGACGGTGAGCGAACGTGTCGTCCGGGAGCCGTCGACAAACTGCGGCGGTGGCGGCGGTGGCGGTGGTGGCGGTGGTGGTGCGGTGGTGCCCGTACCTCCTCCTCCGCCACCAGGGCTAGTCCGCTGCGCTGCCTGGGTGACGGTGATGGTCACCGTAATAGTCGCGTCCACGCTTGTTGAAGCGATGTAAGAAGAGTTGAAGCCGTCGTGGACGTTAACGATGACGGTATACTCGTTGGTTCCATCTGGGTCGTAGTCAAGGACGGCCCATGTCTTCAGTTGGCCGGTCGCCGGGTCGATGTCGAAGAGGCCGGCGTCCGTCCCTGTCAACCAGTACGTGAGCACGTCGCCCGAGTCCTGGTCCGTCGCCCGCACGGGCCCGCCGATGTTTCTGCCCGCCGCCGTACCCTGGCCGACGGAGCGCTCGGCCGTGGCGTCCGAAAACTCGGGTGCATTGTTCGTTGCGGGTCGGTTGGTGGAGTCGGCTATTCGCCCGGCTAGTGCCGCCGAATCCTCTTTGCCGCCGCCCCGGTCGTCCTCGTAGCTGGCGACGGCCCGCAGGTACTGGTTGACGTCGTCGGCCCCTGCCGTATAGTTGTTCGACGTCGCGCCCGAAATGTCGCCCCAGCTGGAACGGTTGGAAGAACGCTGCCATTGCCAGTCGACACTACCAACGATGTTGTCGTCGTCATCCAGTTCGGCCTGGAAACTTGTCCCGTCCCACCCGCGTTTGGGCTGAATGGTGACTACGCCTGCTTCCTCCAGGTCCGTCACCGTGACCGACACGGACAAGGAGCCTGACAGGCCATCCTCGTCTTCAGCCGTGATGGTCACCGAGTAGCTTGTCCCATCCTCGTAGCTGGGCGGGGTTGCAAAATGGAGCTGGCCCCGCTGGGAAATCCAGAATCTGTTGTTGCTGACCGACCACGTCAGCGTGTCACGCTCCGGGTCCGTGCCGGTGTATGCCGCGACGGCGCGGTTCAGGTTCTCGGCGACGCTGGGCGTCTCGTCACCGGTGACGACGGGCGCCTCGTTCACGTCCGTCAGGGTGATGGTCACGTTCTGCCGGTCGTCGACCGCGTCGCTGTCGGGGTCGCCCAGGGCGTCCGCTCCGTCAGTGACCTCTACCGTGACCCGCAGCGTGCGCTTGGTCTCGAAGTCCAGTTGCGCGCCCGTCGCAACCCGCAGCTGCCCGTCGTTCGCGCCGATGGTGAATAGCGCCGCGTCCGTCCCGCTCAACGTGTACGTCAGCGGGTCGTCGTTGAAGTCCGTGGCCGCCACGGGGTCGCCCACGGCCGTGCCACCGGTTGCGTCTTCGGCGATCTCCCGCCTGCCGTTTTCCGCCGCCGGGAACGCCGGCGCCGAGTTCACCGGCGGCGGCTGTCCCACGCGCGGTGACACCTTGACGGCCGTCTTGCCCGAGCCCTCGCCGTCGTTGTAGCTGGCGGTTGCGCGGACGTAGCCGCCCTCGTCGGTGTCATCCGGAGTGAACGTCGGTAAAGTCGCCCCGGCGATGTTGGCCCATCCCGACGTGCTGCTGCGAGAGCGCGCCCATTGCCACGTTATGTTGGTCGGAATGTCGTCGTCTTCCAGCGAGGCCGTCACCGGGACCCGCGCCTGGATGGTAGTCGTTTCTGAAGTGAGCGTGACGGTCCCCGGCTCTTCCAGGTTCACCACCGTGATGGTCACGTCCTGCGTGTCGTCGATAACGGTCGACGTGGCTCCGGTCCCGTCCTTTCCGTCGTGCACCTCCACCGTGACCTGGTAGCTGGACTTGGTCTCGAAGTCCAGCGTCGTGCCCGATCCGACCCGTATCTGGCCCGTGCTCGTGATGGTGAAGTCGGATGCGTCAGTGCCCATCAGCGAGTACGTCAGCCGGTCCCGCTCCGGGTCCTCCGCCGCCACCGGCCCGCCGATGTTCACTCCCGTCCTCGCGTTTTCGTCCACGCTGCGCTGCCCTGTCTCCGTTGACGGGAAGAGGGGCCGGCGGTTCTCACTGGGCACGGGGCTGGTGATTGCCTCCGCCCGCTTGCCGCCGCCGCGCCTGTCGGTGTACTCAACCGTGGCCCTCAGGTAGGCGTCCTCGTCGGTCACTGTGGGCGTGTAGCTGCTCCTGGTCGCTCCCGATATGGGCGACCAGCCCGTCCGTCCGTCCTGCGACCGCCACCATTGCCAGCTCTCGCCGGTGACGCCCCCGTCGCCGTCCGTCAGGGTCGCCGTCAGCGGCGTCCCCGCCTCAGGCTCCTGATTCGAGAGGGTGACGACACCCTCCTCTTCAATGTCAATGACCTGCACCGATACAACGGCGGTGGCGTCGATGGAGTCGTCATTGATGACCATGTCGTTGACGTCGAGGCCCTTGCCGTCGTGCAGGGTGACGGTGAAGAACAGAAAACCATTTGTTCCCGCCGTCTCGAAGTCCAACGCCCCGACGGCCCTGATCTGTCCGGTGGACGCATTGATCTCGAAGAGAGCGGCGTCCTGCCCAGGCTGGATACCAAATGTCAGGTTGTCGCCGTCGCGGTCCGTGGCGGTTATGCGGTCCGGAAGCATCCTGCCGGCCGGCCCCTCCTCGATGGCCTGGGCGGTGCCCGTTCGGAACCGGGGGGGCACGTTGGGCAGGGGGCTCGCCTCCACGGGCGCGGTGTCCGCGCTCGTCAACTGTTTCCGATTGGCGAAGACGCGGTCCGCGTTCCGCCGGTCGAAGTAGGTCACCTCGGCCCGCAGCTCCTTCCCGGCGTCGTCCTCGTCCACGGTGTACGAGTGCATCGTGGAGGCGCTACTGCCGACGGGGAGAGCCTGCCCGTCCGCCCACAGCGTCCAGTTGATGGCGGTTGGATCCGTGTCGATGCCGCCGTCCGGGTCCGTCAGCGTGAAGGTGATCGTGTCCCCCACGACGGGGTCCAGGTTGCTCACCCTGATGACGCCGGTCTCCTCTATGTCCCGGACGGTGACGGTGACGGGCTGCATGGCCGTGCGCCTGTTTGTCTTGCTCTGGATGTCTGTCACGACGACGGTGAAGTTGTAGACGTTGTCCCCACCGGAGTCCTTCGGATCCTCGAAGCTGGGCGTCTCCTTAAAGGTGACGTTGCCGCCGCTGTCGATCTCGAAGTCCCCTGAGTCCGTGCCCGTGAGCGACCACGTGACGCCGCCCTCTTCGTCGTACCCGGTGTACTGCGCGATGGTGGGGAAGGCGTAGGGAGGCTCCTGGAAGCTCGCGTCGAGGGTTGAGTCGTGCTCGTCGAGGGCTATCGCCGTTTCGATAGTCCCCGTGAACTCCGGCCTCTCGTTGACGTCGTTAATCTGGATGAGGATTTCATACTCAGACATATTGGCGCCGTCGGATGCGTTCACGGTGAGCACGTATATCTCAGGTCCCAAATTGCCGGAACCCATTGGGTCCTCAGCGTCCGGCACGATATTCCAGCGGACGATGGCCAGTTCGTCGGAGTTGGGCCTCTCGGGGTTGGGGGCCTCCACGATGACGAAGTCGGCCGCGTCGCCCCCGGTGATGGTCCATATGATGTCGTCCCCTTCCTCGTCCCGGGCCTCGAACGGGTACCAATAGGACTGGTTTGCAAAGGTGGCGGGGATGGAAGCCATGTCGGCAGCCGTCGTCCCCGAGTCGTACTCGATCTCGTTGGCGTGCAGGCCCGGGCCCACCACGCGCGTAAACTCCGGCGTCTCGTTGATGTTGGTGACGGTCACGGTCATCGGGTAGTCCCGCGTGTTGGGGCCGTCGCTGATCTTCACGGTGACCTGGTACATGTTGTCGTCGGCCGCGTGGCTCTCGGCGGTGTTCACGCGGTCGGTCGGGTCCTCATAGTTTGGCCGGTTCCGGAAGCTGAGCGTGCCGTGGCCGGTTGTGGAGTCCTCCGTGATCTGGAAGTCGGCGGCGTCCGTGCCGGCCAGAGACCACGACAACTGGGTTAGAGTGCTGATCTCCTCGTCTCGCGGGACGTATGTCATGATGTCCAGGTCCGCGGTATCGGCGTCCCACTCGGTCTCCGCAAAGCTCTCGTCAGGAACGCCGAGCGGGACCTCCGGCGTCTCGTTGACGTTGGTCACGGTCACGGTGACGGTGAACGTCCCGACACTCTCTTCCTCGCCCGTGCCGCCCTGCCCGTCATCCGCCTCCACGACGATCTCGTACATGTTGTCGGAGGCGCCCATCATGTTTGAGTCCGCCAGGTCGGAGGGGTTCTCAAAGTCCGGCTCAATGCTGAACGACAGAACACCGGTCGTTCCATCGATGCTGAAGTGGGCCGCATCCGTGCCGCTCACGTCAAACGTGATTGTCTGGAGGCCGGTGTTGTCGCTGTTGTCATCGTCGGTGGCGGTGTACGTGCCGATGACCAGTTCCGAGGCCGTGGCGGTATGATCGAATTCGATTTCTGCAAAGCTCGGCCCGGCGTTTCCGGCGACCACCGGCGTCTCGTTGAGGTCGTTGACGGTGATCGCGACGTTCTGGGTGTCTTCCAATCTTGGGCTCCCGTTGTCCCTCACCCGCACCGTCACGTCGTAGACGTTATTGCTGCCGGTGTCGTCCGGCCTCTCGTAGTCCGGCGAGTTCTTGAAGGTGAGCTCGGCCGTTCCGTTCACGTTCGAGGTGATGTTGAAGTCCCCCGCGTCATTGCCCATCAGGTCCCAAATCATCGTCCCCGTCGTCGCGTCCGGGTCCGTCGCGATGTACGTCGCGACAACTCCCGTCGCGTTCTCGTCAAAGGAGGCGGAACTGGGGGCGGTGGTCAACGTGGGCGTCTCGTTGACGTCAGTGACGGTCACGGCCAGGGACTTGGAGACGCTACGGAAATCTGTCGACGGCTGCCGGGCGCCGTCAATGCCGTTGTCGGTGACCGTGACCGTGACGTTGTAGACGTTGTTGGCTCCGGCATCCTGCTTGTTCTCGAAGTCCGGCGCGTTCTTGAACGTGAGCGCGCCGCTGGATGAGTTGATGTCGAAGAAGGCCCCGTCGTCGGCGGTCTCCACCGACCACGTCAGCGCGTTGTCCGCGTCGGTGGTCTCGCCGTTGTCGTCCACGTCGGTCGCCGCGTAGGTGAGGACGGAGGTCTGGTTCTCCGCTACGGAAACGGCGGTCGTGGTGGTCGTGATCGCGGGGCGCTCGTTGACGTCCAACAGGTTGATGGTCACCGTGATGCTGTCGTCCACAGAGTTGCTGTCGTCATTGCCGGCGGCGTCCTTGCTGTCGCTCGCGTTCACGGTCACGGTGTAGCTGCTCTTGGTCTCGTAGTCGTAGCCGGTCGAATTGGTCCGTATCTGGCCGCTCGTCGCAACGATGTCGAAGGACGAAGCGTCCGGGCCGCTCAAGGTGTAGTGCAGCGGGTCGCTGTCGCCAGGCGTGGCCGACACCACAGCCCCGACGTGCACGCCTGCCAGGTTGTTCTCCGCCACGCTGCGCGTTGCGGTCATGCTGCTGAATGACGGCTCGACGTTGCTCGCGCCGATCTGGCCCGTCACGGCGTTGGCGGACTTGCCCGAATCTTCGGGGTCCGTGTAGGACGCCGTGGCCCGCAGGTACTTGGTCACGTCCGCTGCTACGGTTGTATAAGTGCTGGACGTCGCCCCGGAGATATTGGTGAAGGGTCCCGCGGCCGAGTCCCCTCGCGCCCACCGCCACGACAGGCTGCTGACCGTCCCGTCGATGTCCGTCACCGACGCCGTCAGCGTCTCGCCGCCCGACTCGTTGCCCATGATCGTCACCGTGCCGGCCTCGTCCACGTTGGAGAGGTTGATTGTCACGGCGATCGTGTCGTCCACAGAGTTGCTGTCGTCATTGCCGGCGGCGTCCTTGCTGTCGCTCACGTTGACGGTCACGCTGTAGCTGCTCTTGGACTCGAAGTTGTAGGTGATCCCCGACTTGGTCTGTATCTGGCCGCTTGTCGAAACGATGTCGAAGGACGACGCGTCCGTGCCGGTCAACCAGTAGTGCAGCGTGTCGCTGTCGCCGGGAGTGGCAGCCACCGCATTCCCGACGTCAACGTTTGCGCCGCTGTTCTCCGGCACGCTGCGCGTGGCGGTTGTGGCGCTGAACGACGGATCAACGTTGCCGGCCCCCACCTGGCTCGATGCGGCGCTGGTTGCGGACTTACCTGAGCCGTGGGGATCCGTGTAGTCCGCCTTGGCCTTCAGATACTTGCCCACGTCCGCGGCCACGGGCGTGTAGGGTTTGGAGGTGGCCCCGCTGATGGGTGTGAACGTCCCGCCTGGCGTGTCGGATCTAGACCACTGCCACGACTCGCTGCTGGTAGTCCCGTCCGGGTCGGTGAGCGTTGCGGTGACCTCGGATCCGGCCGTGACCGTGCCGGGCAGCGTCACCCTGCCCGGCTCTTCGATGTTGGTGATAGCCACCGTGACGTCAATGTCGTCGTCGACGGCTGAGCCACTGGTGTCCTTCACCTCGACGGTCACGTCGAAGATGTTGTTACCGCCGGTGTCCGAAGGAGACTCGAAGTCGGTGAGGTGCTGGAACTTGAGCACGCCTTCCCCGTCGGAGTTCCTCGTGATGGTGAAATCGCTCGCGTCCGCGCCGCTCAGCGTCCACGTCAGCGTGTTGTTCTCCGGGTCATTCGCTGCGTAGGTGGCGAGGATTTCCGTGGTGTGCGTCCCCTCGGGCTTGCTGATGCTGGTGTGGGAGGAGCCGGTGGTCGTGATGTCCGGAGGCTCGTTGACGTCCAGGACATCGATGGCAACTTCTAAGGTTGCGTTCATTGCGGGCGAACCGTTGTCGGTGACCTCGATGGTCACGAGATATTGGTTGTCGGGAGTAGTTGCCATGCTGCCCGGCGTCTCGTAGTCCGGCGCGTTCTTGAACGAGAGCACGCCGGAGGTCGATCCAATCTCGAACAGCGCTCCGTCTCGGTTCTCCTCAACGCTGGTGTCGCTGTCTATCGACCATGTGTGAGTGTCCCCCGGGTCCGGGTCAGAGACCGTGTACGTCCCGACGGTGGTGGTGTTTTCATCGACATCGGGGGCAATGTCGCCGGCGATGGTGGGCTCGTCATTGACGTCGTTGACGTTGATGGTCACCTTGATGCTGTCGTCCCACTGGGTGTCGGCGTCTCCGGTGGGGGTCTTGCTGTCTCTTACGTACATAGGTGCTACGTAGGAGGATCTGGTCTCAAAGTCCGGCATATTAAATACTGAAATCTGACCGGTGCTCGTGTCGATGACGAATGTCGGTGTGGCGGGCGAGTTCAGCTGGTAGGCCAGCGTGTCGCCCGTGTCATCGTCCGTGGCGGCGACCGGGTCCCCGAATGCGGTCGACATCGGCGTGTTCTCATCGACCGAGATGGTGATCGTGTCGCTCGAGAACTCCGGCCGGTCGTTGGTCGCGCCGGTGTGGTTCGTCACAGACCAGCTAGTCAGATCCTGCGCGTCGTTGCCTGCTGGGTCCTCCACCGGGTTTGTCCCGGCGGTGTAGTCCAAAGTCACCGTGTCGCCACTCGCGGCGCCCGTCGACAGCGTGAGCGCCACCTCGGCGCCAAGCACTGCGACGCCCGACGGGGTATAGTCCGTGCCGCCGATGTCCACGGTGAAATCGCTCGTTGCAGGGGTGGAGCTTTCGTTCAGGAGCTCGCCATAGATGAGGACCAGGGACGTTCCGTCCACGTTCGCTGCCAGCAGTAAGGGGGCGGTGACATCCTCCTGCGCGCGGGCATGGGGGGACTGCAGCAGGAAGAGGGACGCGAGGATGCCAAGGGCTGCCAATGAGAGGATCGCTAGGAGAGATCTCGACCAGTGCCTACGGACGGGGCCCAAATGCCATTGGGACTGCGGTAGAGGCGCATTCGGGCTACTGGAGGAACCCTCGATTTGCGGCAATGCCATCCCGCCCTCTCAACTGGCGCAAGTAACTTAGCCCCGCATTCGGGGCGGCTATCACTCGATTATAAGAGGTCGGTATAAGCTCGCTGTTAAGTTTTCGGCCCTTTAAGAGGCAATTGTTGTGAGTTTAGTGTAAACTCAATCATATGAGCTAAATTAACCCCCGGAAACCAGTTGGCTGGGCCATCGCCGGCACGGTGTGGAGTTCACCAAGGAAGACGAAAAGACGCGGGTCATTTTCGCCTCAAAGGCGGCGACCGTAGGTTCGAACGCCCGCCGGTACTGGAAGGCGCTCCCAGACCGGCCTGGACACCCTCGTAAGCGCCACTTCGATTACCGGGCGCAGGGTCGGGACGAAAGGCATCCGCAAGAACGTTCCCCGCCGACGCGCCTCCGCTATCAGTCCCCGGGAAGCCCATTAATTGGGGTCGTGGGCTGTAAGTCGTCAGCGAAAATGGGACATTCGAGGGTGTAGAGAAAGGTTAGGGGGTCCAATCCATGCCGGCGGCGTGATGGACGTTCCTACTGCGGCTTCATATGGAGGAGGGGTTGGGCGATTTACGGGCTGTCATCAGATGGGTCCGGCCTTCGGAGGTTCATACGCCAAGCCGTCCACCCAGGGTTTTCTACGCCGTTTGGCGTCCCGTTTTCGCTGACAACTTACTGCGGCGATCAGTCTATACTCATCCCGCTGTGGGGCTGTTTCGGTCTGTGAGCGGTCCTCTTCAAGGCGAGTCTGCCTTGGGCATCTTGTAGCCAACACGCAATTCGGTGAAGATGTATGCCGGGTTGTCGGCGTCGTCGCCCAACTTGGAGCGTATGGCGCTGATGGCGGTGCGCATGGGCCGCACGTCGGCGTCGCCATCGGTGCCCCATACCCGTCTCAGCAGGTGCTCGTAGGTGAGAACCCGCCCGGCGTTGGCCGATAGCTCGACCAGCAACCGGTACTGTATGGCCGTCAAGTCTATCGGACGCCCTTCAAGCGTCACGAGACGTTCCGCGTAGTTTATGACCAAGCCGCCCACGACATAGGGGATGGACGGCTCAGACGTGGTTCGCTTGCGCATAGTCGCCCCGATCCGGGCCACAAGCTCTGTGGGCGAAAAAGGCTTGACCACGTAGTCGTCGGCGCCCATCTCGAAGGCCCTGGCGATGAGCTGGTCTTGACCGTAGGCGGACACGAAGATTACCGGCACGTCGCCGGCGCTCACAATCTCTTTCATCAGATCTATGCCGTCGACTCCGGGCAGCATTAAATCAAGCAGCACCAAATGGGGCTTCCTTTCCTCGACGAGGCGGGGCACGTCCGCCGGGTCTCCGGTGGCGATTACCGCATAACCCGACTTTACCAAGGCGTCGCGGATGTACCGGAGGGCCTGGTCGTCATCGTCCACAGCCAGGATGCGCAATTGTTCACGAGCCGACCTGCGCGCAGACGACGCGGAGAGTGAGAGGGACGGCTCAGGAGAGACAAACCCGGCCTGGTCGACGGTCGGCAAGGTGAAGGTGAACCGCGCCCCCAGTCCGGGCCCGTCACTTTCGGCCCAGATCCGGCCCCCATGCGCCTCCACTATCCCCTTGCAGACCGCCAAGCCCAGACCTGTATCCCCACTCTGCTCCTCAGTCTCGATCCTGGAGAATTTCCTGAACAGGTGCGGCAGGCTCTCCGCGGGGATCCCCCTGCCTTCATCGGAGACCGATACCGAGACTTGGAGATCGCCCGGTGTTGCACTCACCCTGATGGTAGACGACTCCGGTGAGTGCCGGGCCGCGTTGGCCAGCAGGTTGCCAAGTACCTGGGCAATGCGAGACTTGTCCCCCATCACCCAGGGCAAATCCGGCGGGACGTCAATGTTGAGGTTGTGTCTTTGACCGCCAATGCGGAATGTATTCCCGGCCTCGGCTACCAATACTGCCAGGTCAGCCGGTTGCGGGGAGACGGGCAGAGTACCCGTCTCGATGTGGGCCACGTCAAGGAGGTCGGCGATCAGCGCTCGCATACGGTCGGTTTGTTCCAGGATGATCCTGTGGAACTGGCGCATCTCGGCGGGGTGCATGTCGGAGAATTCGTCCAGCAGGGTAGAGACCGAACCCCTCACCGTGGCCAGTGGGGTGCGCAACTCGTGGCTCACCATCGCCAGGAACTCGGCCCGAAGCCGCTCAACCTCCTTGAGAGGGGTCATGTCCTGCATCGTCACGATCAGGCTCTCCACCTCACCGTTCTTTGAAAGGATGGGGTTGCCGTTCAGTAGCACGGTGATGCTCCGCCCGCTTGGCACACTGAAGACCATCTCCTCCGCCCGCACCTTCTCTCCAGCCCGCAGCAACTGGTCCAAGGGCACGTCGGCCAGGCAGAGTTCCCGACCATCGGCGCGCCGGATGGTCAGAGTCTCTCGAAGATTCTCCGGTGGTTCGTCCGGGGCCAGCAATGTATCGATAATCCTCAACCACTCCCGGTTGGTGGAAACAGGGGCTCCCGTTCCGGCGTCGAAGACCCCAACGCCCACCGAGGTTGTACTTATCAGGGTCTCCAGGTCGACCCTGGCGCGCTGTTCGTCCCGGTACCTGCCGGAGATAGAGATGATCATCGCCGCCTGTGAGGCGAACATGACCAGCGTCTCTTCGTCTTCCTTGGTGAATTCCAAATCCTCCCGGCTATGGCCCAGCCATATGATCCCCACGGGCTCGCCGCGATGTCTAATGGTCGCAGCCAGACCGGCGAATACGGTCATCGGCAGCCAGCCATTCAGTCCAACCGACTCTGCAAACTCAGAGTAGTTGTCCACGCGGAGAGGCCCGGGGATCTTGCTGAAGTGATCGAAGATTCGTGTGCCACCCGGCAACTCCACGAGCTGCCGGTGCTCGTCCGGTGTGGTCCCGGACGTTAGGACTGGTCCCACGCCGCCGACTTCATTCATGCTTGCAATCACACCGTAGCGGGCATTGGTAAGGTAGCGCGCGTTGTCAATGACTTTCTGAAGGACGACATTGAAATCTAGGTTCTCGTTGATGTGCACGCTGGCTTCGCTCAGCCTGGATAGCCGGTCTCTCAGGGCCTGATTTTCTTGTAGCAGGTCGTCTTTTTGATTCACTCTGCAACCTCGCTGGGATTTGTCGCCCGATGTTCTCTCTGCCGGACGCCAGGCGGCGGAATTTGTGCTAATCGGGGCCATATTATCATCTTTACACTAAACTCACAATAAATGACGTGTAAAATGGCAAAATATTAACGGCAAGCTTACATAGACTCCCTATAATGGTGTGCCAGACATCCCACTCGTGGGGCTAAGTTCGTTTGCCATGCGTTGGGACAAATAGGATTGCGGCCTTGGTTACGGAACGCCGCTAGGGTCGTCGCCGGACCGGCCGGCGGCGGGGGGTTATCGCTGAGAGAGGCTGCCTAACGGCAGTTGGAAACGGAACAACGGAACGTAAGTGATGACGGCAGGATACACCAGGAAATCAAGGGAAGAGGAGTCGGCTGGACGGCTCTCCCAATCTACTGGGTCACCCAGGACTTCGCGTCGCAACGGGGCGAAGTCGGCCGAGTCCGGCCACCTGGTGCAGACCATCGAGTCGCTGCGGACACGGCTTTCAAAGCTCAGCGAGGCCAGCCTTCGGGTTAGCGAAACTCTAGACGTCAATACCGTCCTCAAGGAAGTCATAGACAATGCCCGCGACCTGACCGGCGCGCGGTACGGCGCTCTCCTCACCTACCAACAGTCAGGGGGCATACAGGACTTCATAACCTCGGGGCTCTCCGCCGAGGAGACCGAGCGCTTGGACGTTTTACCCAAAGGGCTGGGACTGCTCGGTTACATGAACGAAATACGGGGACCGCTGAGGCTCGCGGACCTCTCCAGCCATCCCAGTTCGGTCGGGTTTCCCGAGAACCACCCACCGATGAAGACCTTCCTCGGAATGCCCATCCGCCATCGCGGCGAGCACGTAGGCAACATCTACCTCACCGAGAAGGAAGGCGGCAGGAACTTCACCAGTGAAGACCAGAACGTTCTTGTGATGTTCGCATCTCAAGCCGGGGCGGCGATATTCAACGCACGAAGATACCGGGAAGAGCAGCAGGCCAAGGCAGACCTGGAGGCGCTGGTCAACATCTCTCCAGTAGGAGTGTTGGTGTTTGACGCAGAGACCGGAGACCTGGTCTCGGCGAATGACGAGACTAGGAGGATTGTCGGTAAGTTACACGCGCCGGGCCGTTCTCTCAGGCAACTGCTTGAGGTAATGTCGCTGCGGAGGCCGGACGGAAGCGACATCCCGGTTGACCAACTCCCCACCACAAGGGCGTCGAAACACGGCGAGAGCGTACTCGCCGAGGAGGTGGTCATACACCTCAACGACGGGCGGACGATCACTACTCTGGTCAATGCCAGGCCCATACGCCGGGACGGCGGCGGCATCGCTTCCGTGGTCGCCACCATTCAGGACATTGGTCCGTTGGAAGAGGTGAAAAAGCAAAGGGCGGAGTTTCTCAGCAAGGTAAGTCACGAACTGCGGACCCCCCTTACCGCCATCAAGGGATCGGCGTCCACTTTGCTCAACTCCCCTTACCCTGTCGACCCCGCCGAAACTCGCCAGTTCTTGAGGGTAATCGACGAACAGACTGATCTCATGCGAGACCTGATCAACGACCTGGTCGACATTACGCACATAGAGGCCGGAACACTGTCGGTCAGTCCCGAGCCGGTGGAGGTAACAGACCTGCTGGACCAGGTGAAAGAGGCGAATATTCATGGATCCTGGCCGGATAGCGGCATCGAGGTCGAGCTACCGCCGGGTCTTCCCAGGGTGATGGCCGACAATCGGCGTATTTTGCAGGTCCTCAGCAATCTTGTTGCCAGCGTATCCGCGTACTCGCCAGAAACGTCAACCGTCAGACTCAGGGTGTCGCTCATGGACGCTTACGTCGTGTTCAGTGTGAATGGCGAAACCGCAGCCGCACTGCATTCGATGAACGAATTGGGAAAGCGCTCAAGTACCGCCCGCCGGGTTTTGGCGGCGAGAAATGGCGGAGGAAACCTGGCAGTAGCGATCTGTAGGGGGATAGTGGAAGCGCACGGAGGCCGGCTGACAGTTGAGGAGGGAGATGAGAGCGATGGGTTCACGTTCACGATACCCGTGGCCGACTTGCCGAGCGGCGCAGACCGCAGGGCGGATGGATCACGGCCCGCCCTCGACGTTGGCGAAGGACGGGCGCGAATCCTGGCGATAGTTGAGGATTCAGAGACGAGCAGATACGTCCGCAACACCCTCTCAGGAGAGAGATTTGCAACGTTCACGGCTAACGCTTCGATGGAGGCTGAGCGCTTATTGGAAGAGCATAACCCCGACGTCGTACTCCTCGAGCCTATGCTGCCGTGGACCGATGGATTTGAGATGTTGGTGCGCATCGGCAGGGTTTCCGATGCGCCGGTCATCTTTGTAGCGGGGCAGGAATGGCATCAGCAGATAGGCCGCGCGTTCGAGCTTGGCGCCTTCGATTACATCGCCAAGCCGTTCACAGCGACTGAGTTGATGGCGAGAATCGACGTGGCCCTTCGGAGGGGAGGGTCCGCAGGTTGGAGGGAGTCGTCTGCAAACTATCTGCATGACGGCCTCAGCATCGACTATGCAGAACGCAAAGTGACCGTCGCCGGCCGTCCGGTACACCTGACCGCGACCGAGTACAAACTACTTGCCGAACTATCAACCGCCGCCGGCCGTGTGCTGACCCACGAACAGCTGCTAAGACGCGTTTGGGGACCGCTTTACGCCAGCGACGCCCGGATTGTGCGCCAATACGTCAAAGAGGTGCGGCACAAGCTGCGAGACGACGCCGCGCGCCCTACGTACATCTTCACCGAGCCAGGGGTTGGCTATCGCATGGCGAAGCCGTCCGTGGTGTAGGGACTTCGACAGGTCGTCATGACTGTCAGAATTGTGACCGACAGCACCTCCGACATCGACGGCGATACTGCCAGGGACTTGGGCATTACCATCATTCCTCAGAACGTCCACTTTGGGACGCGTTCCTTCGAGGACAACGTCACCATCACGCCGGACGATTTCTATAGTAAGCTGTCCATCGCCCCTGAACTGCCCACTACGTCGCAGGCGTCGCCGGGCCGCTTCAGACAGGCCTACGATGAATTGAGCCGGGATGCCGACGGGATCGTGTCCATCCACGTCTCGTCCAAGATCAGCGGCACCTGCAACTCGGCAAGCCAGGGAGCGTCGACAACGTCGGCAGATTGCCCAATCGAGGTGGTCGACTCGGGCCAGGCATCCATGGGCCTGGGTCTGATCGTAATGGCGGCCGCAAGGTTGGCGATGCAGGGAGCCAGCCAGCCGGAGGTCGTTGCTGCGGCCCAGGGGGCTGTCCGTAGAACAGAATGTCTGTGCGCGTTCGAGACACTGGAATACCTCCGAAAAGGTGGACGAATCGGCAAGGCCCAAGCGCTGGTAGGCTCAGTCCTGAACGTAAAGCCAATTATCATGGTTCGAGACGGTGAAGTGCATCCGCTGGGCAGGGCCCGGACCTTTCCCAGGGCCCTGGCCCTGATGAAGGACAATGTGCGGGGGTTCGCACCAATCGAGTCCCTCGCCGTGATGCACAGCACCACTCCGGCAGTCGCCTCGGAGGTTGCAGAAGACCTGCAGGACCTGCTTCCGCAGGGTTCCCGGCCCAGTATCGCCCGTTTTGGCCCGGCCCTGGGTGTGTATGCCGGCCCCGGGGCGCTGGGAATCGCGTTGATTCAGGCCAGTCAGTAAGGCCCGCACCGGGACACCGTCAGAGCCCCCAACCTTCCAGTCCCCTTCCGGTTCTCTTAGCTCCCTTACACCAAAATCCGGCCGGCTCCCGGACCCTGATTTAGACCCTCCCCACTCCATAAAGGGTCTTCACTGCGCCTCTCTGCGGGTACGGAACGCCGATTCTCACCGGACTGTTACACAGTTCCCCGGAAATCCTTACGGCATCCTTACACCGGGTCGTTACATTTGTTTCCAGTTGGAATTGTTTCGCTCGGTAAAAAACTGGAATGAATTCTGATCCCTCACCCAAGGCGTCACCCGAAACGCTAGGTTGGGTCCCTCCCTACGACCTCGGTGCATGCGTAGCCGGCCTTGTCAACGCCGTAGCCCGCGGAATGGGACAGATAGTCTCTGCGCACGGCCTGACCCATATCGATTTTGCCCTGCTGAGGCTATTCCTGGGCTCTCAAGAATGGACTACCACGCAACTTGCCCAGATGCTGCCGATTGCACTGTCGGGAATAAGCCGCTCGGTCACCAAGCTGGTGGACATGGGACTGATCCGGAGGCGGCGTCTGCTCAGCGACAGGAGGGTGGTAATCCTCACCCTAACCGAAGAGGGATTGAAGCTGACCCAAGACCTAGACGTCCGCGTCCAAGCGTTCGACTCCAGGCTCTGTGAGGGCGTCGGCAAAGAGGATATGGCTGCCTTCGCGTCAGTGACCGCAAGAGTCGTGGCGAACTACGCAGCGGTGGGGCAGCCGCCATCCCCGCATGGACACAGTTAAACGCGGGCGCGCGTCACAAAATGAACACGTCAATCGCCGACAGTGAGTGGGCTCTGACAGCCGCCTGCTTGTGTAGGAGATGTTAGCTGTGACCAGGCACCCCAGGGCGGCCGCAATTCTTCTCCTCCACGCCGCGTCAGCCTTGGGATTGGCAGCATTGGTCCTCTTCTCTTCCACGCCCCCGGCCCAAGCGCAGGCCCAGGCGCCCACCTTCAAAATCGAAGGCTCCTACTACGGGCTTCCCAATGTCTACGAGGGCGCTGAAGCCTCCTTCAAGCTGACCAGGCAGGGCATAATGTCAGCGGCGAGCGTGACGGTGGAGGTCGAGATCTGGGAGCCCAACCTGGACGACGGCAACGGCAACAATCCCAGCCTACGGACGCGTCAATTCACCTTCCACCGTTATGGCGCCACGATCGAGTACTTCAGTGTGCCCACCTATGTCGACGGTGTGGACGAGTCCACCGAGAGCAACCACACGTTGAAGGCCAAGGTGGTCGCCAGTGACGATGGCTCATACGAGCTCGATGCCCAGAGCGAAACCGAATTCACCATACTGGACCCTCCGTCCACCATACCTCGCATCAGCATCACGAGCGGCTCGACAAGCCTCACAGAGGGTGACGCGGCGACCTTCACCCTGACTCGTACAGGGGACACCGCGTCACCCCTTACCGTGCAAATCAATATCCAAGACGACTCCGGCTTCACCCGGGGCAACCATTGGGACCCACCCCCGGCCCTGCCAATAAGCGTGGAGTTCGGCGCAAACTCATCCACCGCCACGGTCAGCCTGCAGACCCTGGACGACCACCGCGACGTCCCGAACGGCAGAATCACGGTGGAGGTCGCTCCTCCCAGAATGCGGCCTTCAGTTCCGTACCTACCTGGACACACTGGACTGGGTACCAGCGCGAGTACGGCCGTGACCGACAACGACACCGCCCAGGAACTGGAGCTCAACTTCGGGAAGGATGGGACCAACGGCGCCTCCGTGTACGAGGGCAATTTTGACAAATTGGCGATAGTCGTCAAACGCCGTCAACAGGACGCCGACACGGGCAATCCGGCGACCTTCACGGTCCGGGTGGAGACCGACCGGAGCGGTGACGACTGGAGACTGGATGACTGGACCGAGGACACCGGCACTGGCCGCCTGTACAAGGACTACCCGCTTGAGATTTCGGGAAGCGACCTCCAGGTCAAGGAGGAGTTCACGGTCACATTCAACGGAGAATCCGAATCCAACTGGGACTACTGGGCATCCATAAAGCCCATCGAGGACCACACAGGAGACGAGCTGGACTCCAGCGAGGAGGCCCAGTACTGGACTGTGAAGCCGGGGTTTCGGGAGACCACTATCGACGCCACTGACGGCGGCGCCAGCAACGGCACAATCTCGATCGACAGCGACGCGACCACCGTAACAGAGGGAGAATCCGTCGTGTTCACCCTGTACCGGATCGAGGGCCCAATGAGTAAGCCTGTGACAGTACGGGTCTGGACCTGGGAAGCCAACCGGCAGGAGGGCTTCGGCGTCAACCCCAGCACTGAATACCACAACGTGACCATCGAGGCTTGGCGGGGACACGCCGAATTCACCGTCTATCCCTACGTGGACGGGGTCGCAGAGACCGGCGCTGACCAACTGATAGCGGATATCCTCAGCATCAGCCAAGTGGACGGTGCTATCCGCTACACCGAGGGGCTGCCCAACATGATCGATGTGGAGATCAACGACCCGCCCAGCAACAGCACTCTTGTAACAGTGGCTGCCAACCCCGACTCCGTCGTCGAGGGCGGAAGCACGACCGTCACCTTCACCCGGACCGGAGGAGACGCGACCCAGCCCTTGACCGTGAACATCCTGATAGACGACCCGGACGACCGACTCCGGGGCAACCACTGGGACCCGGCTCCCGCCATCCCCACCCAGGTTACCTTCCCGGCCAATTCCACCACCCAGACGCTCACCCTGACATTCCCCGACGACCAGCGGGACCTGGAACCCGCCGGACTGGTAAAGGTCTACGTCCTGCCCGGAACGGGTTACTACCTGGGTCAAGCCGGGAATGGCGGCACCTACACCACCCTGTCGGTTGCCGACAACGACACCGCCCAGGAACTCACCTTCAAGTGGGGGCGGATCAGTGCCGACAGTGCGCACTGGGAACAGGGAGAATCATACCTGGCCTGTGACCAGAACGGGGACAACTGCACCCCCGGCCCGGCGGAGGGGACCTTCTACTATGACGACGACCGCAGTTTCCTAGTCCGTCACGAACTGAAGGAGCCCCACCCCGCCCATTTCCTGGTCAGCCGCCGCGCCCAGGACACCGGCAAGACCGCAACCTTCGTCGTTCGGGTGGAACACAACCGCGGTTGGGAGAGTCCTCGCCACTCCAGTTGGCCCACGGATCCCGAAACAGGAAATCGCTACCGGGAGTTCCCCCTGACCCTAACCGGGAACCAGAGACAAGTGGTCGGGCGGATTGAGGTGCTCGATAACGGGCTTCTTGACCACAATTTGTGGCAATACTCCGCCGAGATCAAGCGGATAGAGGACACTGCCGAAGAGACCACCCTCAGCCCCGACATCGAGGCCCAGTACTGGACGGTGAATGGAGACAGGAAGAGGACCATCTGGCCTGACCTCACGTTGGGGATCCATATCAAGCTCGAATCGGTCGCGCCCAAGGAGCTGCCGGAGGGACAGGACGTCACCATCACCCTGGAGCGCAATTGGGGGAACCCCCTGGAGTCTCATACGGTCCAAGTGCGCACCTGGGAGCCCAACCAGCGCATGGCGGACGGCACCAACCCGACTGACCGGGTCCACGACGTGGTATTCCCAGCGATCCCGATGACAGACCTGTATGTGGAATACGTTACCCAGACCGAGACGCTGACCGTCGCCACTTTTGACGACTCCGTGTACGAGCCGCGGGATACCTTTATGGCCGGCCTCCTGGTTCCATCCTCGTTGTCAGATAGGATATTGCTGCTCTCAACGAAGACGGTAAGAATACTGGACGACGACCGGCCCACCATCACCCTCTCGGTGGACGACACCAGCATCACGGAGGGGGACACCGCCACCTTCACCCTGACAAGGGGCAACAACACCGCAAACGAGTTGATCGTGGGCCTGTCGGTGGACGACCCCGGCGGGTTCCTTGAGGGCAACGTCGCCTCGGAGGCGGTTGAGGTCCCATCCAGCGTGGTTTTCGCTCCCGGCGAAGTGACCAAGGAGGTAACGATCACGCCTCCGGACGACTGGCGGGACATTCTCGATAACGCCATAACGTTCGCGGTGGCTGCGGAGCCGCACTATGACATCGTGGGCTCCACGTCGCTGACCGTACAGGTGGCCGACAACGACGTGGCGCCGCAGGTGTCCATCGCCTTCAACCACGCCGAGGTGGACGAGGGCGACGACCTGGTCCTGGAAATCAGACGTATCGGAGAAGACAAGAACCCTCTGGAAATCCCAATAATCGCCGGGCCGGTGGGTGATGAGCAATACCACGTGTTTGGCATGGACGCGGGCATGTCCCTGTTAACCTTCAGGTACCACCAGCCCGACGACAGCTACAAGGGCCCGGACCACCACTACACGGCGACACTTCAGCCCGGGAGACCCGAGTTCTGGACGCCTGCGAGCACCGCCACCGTCATGGGCGCCATACTGGACAACGACCCGTACGTGGTCAGCGTGGAAGCGTTCAGGAGCAGCATCGACGAGGGGAACATTCTCCACTACCGGGTCTCTCACAACGGGCACATCGGGGAGCCCCTCCAGGTGAAGGTGAACCACTCGGAGAACGGTAATGCCGTGTACGATTCGACCCTGGGAAACCAGACCCTCACCATTCCCGCGGGGTCTGGGAACATAACCCCGGGCTACATTACCCACCGCAACGACGGCTACGACGGCGATGCGGAGTTCACGGTCGAGTTGCTCGCGGACGACGCCTATGAGATCAACAGCTCGTACCCATCTGCGACCATCATCGTCCGGAACACGGACCCACTGCCGGTGCTGGGGTTCCGCGACACCAGCACCACCGTCAGCGAGGGCGACGGGACCATCTACGTCTGGGTGGACATGCTCACGGCCTTGCCCTCTCTTATGACCACAACCGTTGAGTACAGCGTCAACGACCACTTCACCGGCGATGGCCTCAGCGTCACCCAGACTACGGGAACACTCACCTTCGCCCCGGGGGAGACCAGCGCCGCCATCCCGGTGGAGATCTTGCAGAACTCCATCGCCGGCTACAAGGAGCGCTTCCACGTCGTCCTGTCAGACCCGGTCAACGCCGCCCTCCAGGACGGTGTAGCCAACCTCATCCATGACGGGGTCATCGAAGACGACGAATCGGTGGTCACGCTGGAAGCCCAGGCGGAGGCCGTCGACGAGGGCAGCGACGTCATCCTGACCCTGACCCGCGACGGCGACACGACCGACGAGCTTACCGTGTGGCTGCAGGTCGACAAGACCGCTCCCCACGCCGAAAACCGGCAGGACACCGTCGTGTTCCCGGCGGGGGACGCCAACGTGGAGCACACCATAACCACGACGGACGATGATGCCCGCAATGGCTCCCATACAGTTACCGCCACTCTGCTGGACCCGCCGACCATCGGAGAACCCAGGACCTACTGGCGAGATAGGCCGTCCAGCGTTACCGTGACGGTGCGGGATACCAATCTGGAGACTGTAGTCTTGCTCGCCTCCACGCTGCGAGTGGCTGAGGGTGAATCAATAACCCTGGAGCTGGCCAGGTCGGGCAGGTCTCCCCTCACGGTAACCCTGGAGGTGACCGAGACCGGCGACTACACCACCGGAACCCTTCCTGAGACCGTGACCTTTGCTTTACAACAAGCCGACGCCACGGTCACGATCCCGACCCAGGACGACAACACCGTCGAGGACATCGGCAAGCTGACCGTAACGCTGGTGGACGGTACCAACTACCGCGCCGGCTGGCCCAATTCGCACACCTTCACCATCTATGACAACGACGCCGCGAAGCCCTCGGTGTCGGTCACCAAAGACCAGAACTGGGTGAACGAGGGCGAGCCGGTGTCGTTCACGGTCACCCGCAGCACACCCACGGACAACGCCCTGCAGGCCCGGCTAGAGCTGAACCGGGTCAGGTATCGCGTGACGCAGGCGGACCTGGACGACCCAACCCGGGGCATCACCACCCCTGAAAACCACATTCACTTCGACACCGAGGAGATCACCGTAGACTTCCCGGCCGGGACACGGACGGTTACCGTTACCCGCCAGACCGACGACGACAGCCTGAACTACGGCAACAGCACCTACCACGCCACGGTGCTCAACGACGCGGACGACGACTACGTGGCCCTGTACAACGCATCGGCCAAGATTTGGGTCCAGGACGACGACGTACCCACGGTGACAGGATCTTCGACAACCAGCGAATTCTTCGATGGGTTCGACGTGCTCGTCCTACCCTTCAGCCGCACCGGCGACGTTTCCGGCAGGCTGTTTGTGAATGCCGAGATCACCCATATCAAACACTCGCCAGCTCCACTTCAGGATGAAACAACCACCAGGTCAGAAGTCAGGGGATGGCGTTTCGACCCTGGCGACTCTAACGGGATCAGCATCGGATCGTTTGGCTACGCCAAGGCTCTTGGCAGGGGCGGGACCCTGGAGCTGCAGGCCCACTACTGCCCGGATAACCCGGCTGCCTGCGGGTACTACCCCCAGTACCGGGTTGGGACCCCGTCGAGCATCAACTTCCGGTACTACAGCAGATTCATGGGTGTGCGCATCACGCGGGACAAGGCTTCCGTGAGCGAAGGCGATGCCGCAACCTTCACCCTGCACCGTCACGGAGGCAAGCCCGACTCCATTACCCGTCCCCTCCAGGTGAACGTCCTGGTGACCCAGAAGGGCGAGTACATCTCCGGCGCCGCCCCCCAGACGGTCACCTTTGCCGCCAACCAGGCGACGGTCACCCTCAGCGTGCCGACTACAGACGACGGCGTGGACGAGCCGAACGGCAGAATCACAGTGGAACTGCAGTACACAGGGGTGGGTCCAGAAGCTTGCCCTCCCCAGGACGACCGCTACTGCTACCGCGTAAAGGAGTATCCTGGCAGCTCCTGGTACGTGCTATCCGCGACCACCGCGGTTACCGACGACGACTACGTTCCGCCGGACGTATCCGTCTCCGACGCCTCGGCGGGGGAGACGGACGGGACGATTGAGTTCACCGTATCACTGGACCGGGCCAACATCGAGCAGGCGGCCTCGGTGGACTGGGCCACGGAGGAGGACGGGTCCACCACCGCCGCAACCGGCGGCGCGGACTTCACCGCGGCCAGCGGGACGCTGAACTTCGCCATCGGAGAAACCGAGAAGACGGTCACCGTGTCCCTGCTGGACGACCAGCTGGACGAGGCCGACGAGACTTTCAATGTGGTCCTCAGCAACCCCTCGGAGCTGACGCTGGCGGACGACACCGGCACGGGCACGATCCTGGACGATGACGTCGACTACGGGATCGCCTTCAGCCACTCCACCTTCCATACCGAGGAGGGCGACGCTGTCCTGGTCCAGCTCCAGCGCCTGGTCCTGCAAGAGCTGGTGGGCGGCGTTTGCTACATCACAATTCAGGGCGAGTGCTTCAGCGTTGCCACGGAGGGACACACGGCCAACGGGGCAATGACGGTCAACCTGGACATCACCCAGACGGGAGACTTTCTGGCAAGTACGCCGCCTACGACCGTGACCTTCGCCCAGGGAGTCGCCCTGGTCGAGCTCGCCCTGCCCACAGTGGACGACAGCACGGTGGAGGCCGACGGCAGCCTGACCGTCAATATACCCCAGGGCGCGGGCTACTCCCCTGTGTATATCGGACCGCCGGACTCACACAACCAGGGGGCCCCTTACAGGACCCTGTATCTCTACGACAACGACCTGGCGTTCTCCATAGCCGACGCCCAGGCCGGCGAGTCCACCGGGCAAGTGGACTTCAGCGTGAGCCTGAATGCGCCTGCCCTCCAGCAGGTGACCGTGGAGGTCGCCACCGCAGACGGCGATGCAACCTCCCACGCCAACGTGACCGCCACCAGCCTGGGGCAGGACTTCGAGGCCAAGACCGAAACCCTGACCTTCGCGGCCGGGGAACAGACCAAGACCTTCTCCGTGGTCACGTTGGACGACACGATTCATGAGAGGAACGAGACCTTCACGGCGCAGCTCAGCAAACCTCGCCAGGTCCTCAACAGGTACGCCGCCCTGCGGTGGCCAGCCCTCACCAGCCTGGCTGATGACGGCGCCGTCGGCACCATCGTCGACGATGAACAGGCCCTGGTCGCGTCGGTGAGCCGGGCTTACTCGATAGTTAACGAGGAGCAAGTTCGTCCCGTTAGGTTCACCGTTCAGCTGTCCCATCCGAACACCACGGCCAGCGAGAGGAACCCGGCCGTTGGATGGCGTACGGTCCCGGGCACCGCGGCCCTGGGGGCGGACTACCATGGGGCAAACGGAAAACTTACCTTCATGCCTGGACAAAACACCGGGTTCATCGACGTGGATGTCGTCGACGACAATCTGTTCGAAGCCGCCCTGGAGACCTTCAGCGTCGAGCTGGCGGCCAACGATACGCGGCTCGCCACCATATCTCCCACTGAGGGGTCCTTCGAGGTTTCCATCAGGGATAACGAGACCCTGACCGCCTCTATCTCTGCTGATGCCGACAAAGTAGCCGAGGGCAACGACACCACCTTCACCGTGACGCTGACCGGCGGAGTTCCCGCAGACGACGTCAACATTCCCTTCGAGACTTCCGGCACCGCCACAGTCTCGGACGACTACGCCGCTCCCAAAGGGGCCATCACCTTCCCGCCCGGAGACGCTAGCGGCAAGGCGGGAGTCCTTGAGATTTCCGCCGGGCAGTCGAAAGGGACCATCACCTTCCCGATTCTGGCGGACGGCATAAACGACGACGATGAAACCCTGAAGGTGGAGATATTCAGCGTCGCCACCGACCAGCGGCCAGGCTCGGTCTCAGCCACCGACAACGTCGCCACGACAAGAATCCTGGACCAGGATGCCCTGACGGTATCCATCGAGGACGATCCGAGCGTGACCGAAGGCGCAGTTGCCACCTTCACCATTACCCTGTCCACGGTATCCGACCGGATCGTGTCCGCGGGGTGGTCCACGAAACAGGCCGGCGACGCCCTGGACGTAGGCGAAACGGCCCTCCCTGACAAGGACTACACTGCCGCCAGTGGCACCGTAGCTATCCCCGCGGGCGACAGATCGGCCACCTTTACCGTGACGACCACCCAGGACACCCTGGTCGAAAACGCTGAGACCTTCGTGGTAGTGCTGGAAGAGGCCACCATCGGCAACTCTTCACCGCCCGAGATGGTCCCCCTGGGAGTGACCAGAGCCGAAGGGACCATTGTCGACGACGACACCGCACCCACCGGACTGACCATCTCTTCCATTTCCCACAACCAGGTTGACGAGGACGCGGGGGCGACCAACATCACGGTAACGGTATCCCTGGACGGCACGACTCAATTCACCGTCGACACGCCGGTGACCGTGGAGACGATCGACCGTCCGGGTGTCCAGAACAACGCGACCCTGGGCGTGGACTACACAGCCACCACCGCCAACGTAACGATCCCAGCTGGCGAGTCCAGCGTGACAGCCACCATCACCATCACCCCGGTGGACGACACATTGTCCGAAGACGACGAGATCGCTCGCCTGTCGGCCAAGTCCACGGTCTTTGCAGGTTCGACCGGCAAGGGTGTGAAGATCGTAGACAACGACGTGGAGCCGGGGGAGGTCACGCTGACCGTGGCCCCGGACACCGTCGCTGAAACGGCATCCTCCCTGCAGCTGACCGTAACCGGCACCCTGGCCGGTGTGTCGTCCCGGGTGATCGATACCGTCGTGAGCCTGGAGCTTGCGGACGACACGGCAACCGCGGGAGATGACTACCAGGCTGCCACCGCCACCCTGACCATCCCAGCCGGAGAGATGTCAGCCACCGAGGCCATGACTTTGGAGGTGCTGGACGACGACGTCGCGGAGGGCGACGAGACGCTGGAGGTCACCGGCACCGTCCCCGGCACCATAACGGTCACCCCCGCCGACGTGGTCATCGAGGATGACGACCAGGAACCCACGAGCATCTCCCTTTTGGCGACAACCGGACCCATCAGTGAGGGAGGGAGCGCAGTCACGATTCCGGTGCGGGCGACCCTCCTGGGAGGCGGGACTCGAAGCGTGGATACTGAGGTGGCGCTGTCCGTCCTGGACGTGTCCGCCACCGTTACCGACGACTATACGGCGTCCTGGGACTCTTCAACCCTGACCATCCCTGCCGGCGAGTACTCCGCCACCGCCAACCTGACGTTGACCCCGGTCGAAGATACCGTCTACGAGGGCGACGAACAGATCGCTATCCGCGGGCTCAACTCCGCCCCGGGCCTTCCGGTCAATGGAGTCCGGCTCACGATACTGGACAACGACCCGAAGCCGACCACCGTCAGGCTGTCCATGACCAGCGATACGGTGTCTGAGGGAAGCAACGTTCACTTCTTGGGAATCACCGCGACCCTGGAGGGTGCCAGTACGTTGGCTTCCGACGTGAATTTAACCGTCTCCCACATGGGCGACACGCAACGGTCCCATTCGTATATCGCAAACTTGCTTACCCCCCTGCGCATCGAGGCGGGCCAGTCAACGGGGACGGCGACGCTATACCTGTCGGGAACGGATGACGACGTCGAGGATGAAGACGAGACCGTAACGATCGATGGTACGTCGGACCACCCCGATCTAACGGTGGTCTCCACCCGGCTGATTGTTGCCAACGACGACACCTCGGCAGTGCGGGTCCCAATCACCTCCCTCACCGTTCGGGAAGGGCAGCGGAAACATTACACAGTCGCCCTGGCCACAGAGCCCACCGCCAACGTCGTCGTAACCGTAGACGTGCCCGCCAATGCCGGGTTCACCGTGAACCCGGGTTCGGTTACCTTCACCCCGCAGAGCTGGGGCAGGAAGTACATCTTTGTCGAAGGCACCCACGACGACGACGGTGACGACGAGCCCCCGGCTCATGTCACCCATTCGATCAGTTCGGCCGACATGCACTACCGGGACCTGTCTGTGCCCGGCGTGGAGGTGACGATCCGGGATGACGACGACCCCTTTGTGGAGGTTAGTTTCGGGGATGCAACCTACGACGTGGACGAGGGCGGGACTGTGGATGTCACCTTAACCCTGAGCGTGGACCCGGAACGGCCGGTGACCGTCCCGGTAACCGCCACCAATCAGGACGGGGCCAGCGCCGACGATTACTCCGGAGTGCCGACTAACGTCACCTTCGCCAGCGGGGAGACGGAAAAGACCGTGATGTTTACCGCCACCCAGGACACCGAAAACGACGATGGGGAGTCGGTCAAGCTGGGCTTTGGAAACCTGCCCGACCGGGTGTCGGCCGGAACGACCTCAGAAGCCACGGTGAGCATTACCGATGACGACGTGCCTGAAGTAAAGGTCAACTTCGGCGCCGCCGCGTACCCAGTTGCCGAGGGCGGGACCGTAGACCTCGCCGTAACTCTGGACGCTGATCCGGAGCGGACTGTGGTCATCCCCATCAAGGTAACCGAGCAGGACGGAGCGTCCGCTGACGACTACTCCAACGTGCCCCTGGAAGTCACCATTGACTCCGGAGAAACTGAGAAGAGCTTCGCGTTCGCCGCCACTCAGGACGACATCGACGACGATGGGGAGTCGGTCAAGTTGACCTTCGACGGCCCGTTGCCGGACGGCGTCAGCGAAGGGAGCGCAGCCGAAACGACCGTAGTCATTGCGGACGACGACACCGCTGGGGTGACGATATCCGAGACCTCACTGGGCATCGAAGAAGGAGACTCCGACACCTACACCGTGGTGCTGGACACGGAGCCGGCCGGTGACGTGACGGTCGCCATCGGAGGGGTCACCGGGACGGACGTGTCGCTCAACAAGACCACCATTACCTTCACCACCAGCAACTGGGACACCGCGCAGGAGGTGGAGGTAACCGCTGCACATGATGACGACGCTATCGATGAAGAGGTGGTCAACATCACGCACGGTGTCAGTTCGAGCGTTGACGCCAAGTACGACGGCCTGTCCGCTGGCGGCGTTGTCGTCACGGTGACGGACGACGACACTGCCGCGGTGACGATATCCGAGACCTCACTCGAAATTAAGGAGGGTGACTTCGACACCTACACTGTCGTTCTGGACACCGAGCCCGCTGGCAACGTGGCGGTGACCATCGGCGGCGTTACCAACACAGACCTGACCCTCGACAAGACCGCGCTTACCTTCACATCCGGTAACTGGGATACGGCGCAGACTGTAATGGTGACGGCGGGACAGGACGACGACGCCGTCGACGAAGATGTGATCACGATTACCCATACCGTCAGCTCGACTGCCGACACTCATTATGATGGTCTAGCCGCCGGCAGCGTCCCGGTAACCGTAACGGACGACGACACTGCCGGATTGACGATATCCGAGACCTCCCTTGAAATAGACGAAGGAGACTCAGAAACCTACACCGTCGTCCTGGACACCGAGCCCGCTGGGAGCGTGACGGTGGCCATCGGCGGCATTGCCGACGCTGAGCTGTCGCTGGACAAGACCACTCTGACGTTCACCACCGGCAACTGGGACGCTGCCCAGACGGTGATTGTGACCGCTGATCAGGACGACGACGCTGTGGACGAAGAAGTGGTCAACATCACGCATGTTGTCAGTTCGACCGCTGACAGCCAGTACGACGGTCTGGCCGCGGCCGACGTGTCCGTGACGGTGACCGACGACGAAGTTCCGGCCCCTGATTTTACCCTGACCATGGATCCCCCGACCCACGGGGACACCGACGGCGACGGCAAAGTGAACCTGGCCGACACTCTAAGTTATACGGCGGTCGCAACCAACACGGGGAACGTCCCGCTGGCGAACGTCAACGTAAAGGACGCCCTCGTAAACCCCAGCGGCGCCGACTGCGCCGAATTGCCCATCGGCGCAACCTGCACCTCCGCTGTCACCTACACCATCGTCCAGGCGGACGTGGACGCGGGATCGGTTGCCAACACCGCCACGGCCGTTGCGGACGAAGTCGCGGAAAAGACCGTGGCCCGGGAGACCGCCGTCGACCAGGTGGAGGACCTGGAACTGGAGAAGACAACCACGGCCGCCGGGTTTGGCGGAATCAACGAGAGCATCCCCTACAGTTACAAGGTCACCAACACCGGCACCGTCGCGCTGTCGGGGACCCTGGAGATCGACGACGACAAGATAGATTCCGGCAACATCACGTGCCCTGCGGTTTCCGGGGCTGGACTTGCACCCGGGGGCTTCCTGACCTGCACGGGGTCGTACACCACGACCCAGGATGACGTAGACGCCGGAAAGGTCACCAACGAGGCCACTGCCACTCTGGGCGGCGTGACTTCCGGCTCGGACAGCGTCACGGTGAACTGGCAGGCCCCCCAGGGCAACCAGCCCAATCTCACCGTTAGTTCCGGAGAGGATGACGAGGACGCCGGAAGCTTCACCTTCACCGTGACTCTCAACCCCTCGAGCCTACAGACCGTTACGGTTGACTACGCCACTGGCGGCGGGACCGCCACATCCGGTTCCGACTATACCCCGGCCAGCGGGACTCTCACGTTCTCACCTGGAGACACTACAAAGAACGTAACCGTAACCATTGTAGACGACGACGTGGACGAGTCGGACGAGACGTTCAACCTCACGTTATCCGACGCCGCGAACGCCGGCATTCCGATCCCAACTGGCACGTTCACCATACGTGACGAAGACACCGCGGGAGTGACGGTTTCCGACACGTCGCTCGACATAGACGAAGGGGACTCCGACACCTATACCGTGGTCCTAGACAGTCAACCAACCCACAACGTCACCATCACGGTTAACGACCCGTCTAACACCGACGTGACCGCCGATCCAGCGGACCTGACCTTTACCCCGTCCAACTGGGCCTCGGCCCAGACCGTCACGGTATCGGCGTCGCAGGACAACGGCCACGACGACGAGGACGGCTCCGTCACCCACACTGCCGCGAGCACGGACGCGAAGTACAACGGGATATCCGTCGACGATGTATTGGTAAATGTTACCGATGATGATGACGTGCCGGTGACCGTCAGCTTCGGGTCGGCGACTTACAACGTTGCCGAGGGCGATACCGTAGCGGTCAAGGTCGTGCTGAGCGCCGATCCCGAGAGAACCGTTGAGGTGCCCATAACAGTCACCACGTTGGATGGGGCCGAATCCGCAGACTTTTCGGGGGTACCGCAAAACGTTGTCTTCAACAGCGGCGACACCGAAAAGACGTTTGACTTCGAAGCCATCGACGACACGCTGGACGACGACGGCGAGCGCGTGAGACTTACTTTCGGCACCCTCCCCGCGAGGGTAAGTTCCGCCAGCCCGTCCCAGGCCGTTGTTTCAATAACGGACGACGATGTGCCCAGCGTCACCGTCAGCTTCGAACAGCCTTCCTACGCCGTTGCCGAGGGCCGCAGCATCTCCGTCAAGGTGATCCTTTCGGCCCAGCCTGAGAGGGCGGTGGACGTCCCGGTGAGCGCGACATACCTGGGCGGAGTGGGCTCCTTAGACTTCTTGGGAGCGCCGACGACCTTGAACTTCGGCGCGAACGATACCGAGAAGACTATCAACTTCTCGGCCACCGACGACTCGTTGGACGACGACGGAGAGAAAGTCAGGCTGGGTTTCGGCAACCTGCCAGCCCAGGTGAACCCCGGCAGCATCTCCCAGGCCACGGTCAGCATCGACGACAACGATCACCCGGCGGTAACCGTCAGTTTCGGCTCGGCCAGCTACACGGTCGCCGAGAGTGACGACCCAAGCACCACCAACACCGTGGAAAACGAAGTGTCGGTGACCATCAAGCTTAGCGCCGACCCGGAACGCGCCGTGACCATACCCGTCACGGCCATCGGGCAAGACGGCGCTGACGCCTCCGATTACAGCGTTCCCAACAGCATAGTCTTCGACGCCAGCGACACAGAGAAGAAGATTACCTTCCGGGCTTCCCCGGACGCCGTCGACGACGACGGCGAAAGCGTGAGACTGGGCTTCGGGTCATCCCTTCCGGCACGAATCACGATGGGTAACCCGGCGGAGACCACCGTATCCATCACCGACGACGACGTGCCATCGGTAACGGCAAGCTTCGAGCAGCCTTCCTACACCGTGGCTGAGGGCAGCAGCGTCGCGGTGAAGGTGACCCTTTCAGCCGACCCGGAGCGGACGGTGACCGTCCCGTTGCTGAAGGTTAATCAGGGCGGCGCAAGTTCGTCCGACTATTCGGGTGTGCCCCAAAACGCCGTCTTCAACAGTGGTGACACGGAGAAGACATTCGACTTCGAAGCCGCCTCCGACAATGTTGACGACGATGGCGAGAGCGTGAGAGTCAGCTTCGGCAACCTGCCAGACCAGGTTTCGTCGGGCACATACAGCGGGACCACCGTCTCCATCACCGACGACGACGTGCCATCTGTCACGGTCAGCTTCGAGGAGCCTTCCTACACGGTAGCTGAGGGTAACAGCGTAACTGTGAAAGTGGTCCTCTCAGCCGACCCGGAACGCACCTTGACCGTACCAATCACCGCCACGGGGCAAGGTGGAGCTACCGCCTCCGACTACAGCGTCCCCAGCAGCGTCGTCTTCAACGATGGGGACACCGAGAAAGAGATTACCTTCTCCGCGACTCAGGACACGGTAGACGACGATGGCGAGAGCGTGAAGCTTGGCTTCGGCAGTTCCCTGCCGGCCGGGGTGACTGAGGGATCCAGGGACGAGACGACCGTCTCCATCACCGACGACGACGTGCCATCTGTCACGGTCAGCTTCGAGCAGCCTTCCTACACCGTGGCAGAGGGCAACTCCGTCATCGTCAAGGTGATCCTCTCAACCGACCCGGAGCGTACGGTGACCATCCCGTTGCTGAAGGTTAATCAGGGCGGCGCAAGTTCGGCTGACTACTCGGTTGTGCCCCAAAACGTCGTCTTCAACAGTGGTGACACGGAGAAGACATTCAACTTTGCAGCGACGGACGACTCGGTTGACGACGACGGTGAAAGCGTGAAATTCGGCTTTGGGTCATCCCTCCCCTCACGCGTCTTGGCGGGAACTCCGGCTGAGACCACCGTCTCCATAACCGACGACGATGTGCCTGCGGTCACGGTCAGCTTCGAGCAGAGTACCTACACCGTGGCCGAAGGCAGCAGCGAAACGGTGAAGGTGAAGCTAAGCGCCGACCCCGAGCGGACGATCGAGGTCCCGATTTCCGTAACAAACATGGACGGGGCTTCTTCCAGCGATTACTCGATTGCCCCTCAAACCGTCGTCTTCAACAGCGGCGATACCGAGAAGACCTTCGCGTTCTCCGCAACAGAAGATACGGAGGACGATGATGGGGAGAGGGTGAGGCTCAATTTCGGCAACCTTCCGCCGAGGGTTTCTTCCACCGGACCATCCCAAACGGTTGTTTCAATAACGGACAACGACGTTCCTTCAGTCACCGTGAGTTTCGAGCAGCCCTCCTACACGGTTGGCGAAGGCAACAGCGTAACTGTGAAAGTGGTCCTCTCCGCCGACCCTGAACGGACGGTGACGATCCCCCTGACCAAGTCCAACCAGGGCGGCGCTACCGCCTCTGACTACAGTGTCCCCGGCAGCGTCGTCTTCAACAGCGGCGACACCGAAAAGACCGTCAGCTTCTCGGCAACCCAGGACGCGGTGGACGACGACGGCGAAAGCGTGAAGCTGGGCTTCGGCGGCTCCCTACCTGCACACGTTACCGCGGGAACTCCGTCGGAGACCACTGTTTCCATAACCGACGACGACGTGCCATCGGTCACAGTCAGCTTCGAGGAGCCTTCCTACACAGTCGCCGAGGGCAACACCGTTGCGGTCAAAGCTATCCTGAGCGCCGACCCCGAGCGCACGGTCACCATCCCCCTGACCAAGTCCAACCAGGGCGGCGCTACCGCCTCCGACTACAGCGTCCCAACCAGCGTCGCCTTCAACAGCGGCGATACCGAGAAGACGGTCAGTTTCTCAGCGACTCAAGACGCCGTTGACGACGACGACGAGAGCGTGAAGTTGGGCTTTGGCAACTCCCTACCGACCGGCGTGACCGAGGGCTCTACGGACGAGACGACCATCTCCATCACAGACGATGATGCGCCTTCGGTAACAGTCAGCTTTGAAGAGTCTTCCTACGCTGTTGCCGAGGGTGACAATGTAACTGTGAAGGTCACTCTGAGCGCCGATCCGGAACGCACCGTGACCATACCAATCACCGCCACCGGGCAAGGCGGCGTCATCGCCGCCGACTACAGCGTTCCCACCAGCGTCGTCTTCAACAGCGGCGACACCGAAAAGACCGTCAGCTTCTCGGCAACCCAGGACGCGGTGGACGACGACGGCGAAAGCGTCAAGCTCGGCTTCGGCGCCTCCCTACCGGCCGGCGTGTCCGAGGGCTCTACGGACGAGACGACCGTATCAATAACGGACGACGACGTGCCATCGGTCACAGTCAGTTTCGAGGAGACCTCCTACACAGTCGCCGAGGGCAACTCCGTCGCGGTCAAGGTGGTCATCTCCGCCGACCCCGAACGGACGGTGACGATCCCCCTGACCAAGTCCAACCAGGGAGGAGCCAGTGCGTCCGACTACAGCGTCCCAACCAGCGTCGTCTTCAATAGCGGCGATACGGAGAAGACAGTCAGCTTCTCCGCAACTCAGGATACTGTTGACGACGACGGCGAGAGCGTGAAATTGGGCTTCCAAAACCTACCGACGAGGGTGTCCGCCGGCACCACTGACGAGACGACGGTAACCATAACGGACGACGACGTGCCATCGGTGACGGTAAGTTTCGAAGAGGCCTCCTACGCCGTCGCTGAGGGCAACACCGTCGCGGTCAAGGTGACCCTCTCGGCCGACCCTGAGCGCACGGTCACCATCCCCCTGACTAAGACCAACCAGGGCGGCGCAAGCGCGTCCGACTACAGCGTCCCCAGCAGCGTCGTCTTCAACAGCGGCCACACGGAGAAGACGGTCAACTTCTCGGCTGCCCAAGATACGGTTGACGACGATGGAGAGAGCGTGAAGCTCGGACTCGGTAGCCCACTGCCCGCCGGAGTAACCAAGGGCTCTACGGACGAGACGACCGTATCAATCACGGACGACGACGTGCCGTCGGTAACCGTCAGCTTCGAACAGCCCTCCTACACAGTCGCCGAGGGCAACTCCGTCGCGGTCAAGGTTATCCTGAGCGCCGATCCCGAGCGCACGGTCACCATCCCCCTGACTAAGACCAACCAGGGCGGCGCGAGCGCTTCCGACTACGGCGTCCCCAGCAACGTCGTCTTCAATAGCGGCGATACGGAGAAGACAGTCAGCTTCTCCGCAACTCAGGATACTGTTGACGACGACGGCGAGAGCGTCAAGCTCGGCTTCGGCGCCTCTCTACCGACCGGCGTGACCGAGGGCTCTACGGACGAGACGACGGTAACGATAACTGATGACGACGTGCCATCGGTCACAGCCAGTTTCGAGGAGACCTCCTACACAGTTGCCGAGGGCAACTCCGTCGCTGTCAAGGTGACCCTCTCAGCCGACCCGGAGCGCACGGTCACCATCCCCCTGACTAAGACCAACCAGGGCGGTGCGAGCGCGTCCGACTACAGCGTCCCCAGCAGCGTCGTCTTCAACAGCGGCGATACGGAGAAGACAGCCAACTTCTCGGCCACCCAGGACACGGTTAACGACGATGGGGAGAGTGTGAAGCTGGGCTTTGGCAACTCCCTGCCGTCCGGCGTGACCGTGGGCTCTACGGACGAGACGACCGTATCAATAACGGACGACGACGTGCCATCGGTCACTGTCAGTTTCGAGGAGACCTCCTACACAGTTGCCGAGGGCAACTCCGTCGCGGTCAAGGTGGTCCTCTCAGCCGACCCTGAGCGCACGGTCACTATCCCCCTGACTAAGACCGGACAGGGCGGCGCGAGCGCGTCCGACTACAGCGTCCCCAGCAGCGTCGTCTTCAACAGCGGCGATACGGAGAAGACGGTCAGCTTCTCGGCAACCCAGGACACGGTTGACGACGACGGCGAGAGCGTGAAGCTCGGACTCGGTAGCCCACTGCCCGCCGGAGTAACCAAGGGCTCTACGGACGAGACGGTCGTATCTATCACCGACGACGACGTGCCCTCGGTAACCGTCAGCTTCGAGCAGGACGCCTACGATGCCGTCGAGGGCGAAAGCGTCACCGTAACGGTCACCCTCAGCGCCGATCCCGAGCGGACAGTCACCATCCCAATTACCGCGACCAACCAGGGCGGCGCTACCGCCTCCGACTACAGCGTCCCCAGCAGTGTCGTCTTCAACAGTGGCGATACGGAGAAGACATTCGACTTCGAGGCCACCGACGACGAGGAGGAAGACGACGACGAGTCTGTCAAATTTACCTTTGGTGGGCTGCCCACCGCTGTAAGTGAAGGGACTACGAATCAGACAGTGGTGAGCATTATTGACACCGATGGCGGCCGCGAAGGCGTGAACAAGGAGATATTCGGAGATGGAGTCACCGAGGCAACCATCAGCTTCGAGCAGTCCTCTTACACCACCCGTGAAGGAAGCACTACAACCGTAAAGGTGATGCTGAGCGCTGAGCCTCAGGCTAGCTTCAGCATCCCGCTAACCGCCACCAGTGGGACCGGGTTGACTTCTGGTGACTACTCGGGTGTACCCGCCAACCTGGACTTCACCTCCGGAGATGTGGAGACGTCATTCATAGTAACCGCTGTCCAAGACCAGGAGGACGAAAACAATGAGACCCTGACCCTGGGATTCGGGACCCTCCTGGCCGGCTTGAGCAGCGGGGACAACTCCCAGGCCGTCGTCACCATTGTCGACTCCGTCCACGTGTCCTTCGGATCCTCCAGCTACCAAGCCTACGAGGGCGGTGTGGGCGCTCAGGTTGTCGTCAAGCTGGACAGCCCGGCCCCATTCGTGATCGTCGTTCCAATTACCGCCGCCGGGATGAACGGCGCCACCAGCGCCGACTGGACCGGCGTGCCCTCCAACGTGACCTTCGCCACCGGCGACACCCAGAAGTCCTTCATCGTCATGGCCTACGACGACCTGGTCGAGGACGACGGCGAGAGCGTCGAGCTCAGGTTCGGCAACCTCCCTGCGGGAGTGGCCGCCGGAGCCCCGTCCGTCGCTACGGTAGAGCTGATGAACATGGAGGTTCCGACCTGCGGGACTGCCGTATGGTGCGCCACGGTGGAGTTTGCCGACGCAGGATCGAAAGACTGGAAACGGACGGGCTTGGGCCTGGGCTACCACACAACGCAGGAACCCTACCTCCGCTACTCGAGCCTCAGCGACAACCGGTTCACCTTCCGGGGCAAGGAATATCAGGTCTGGAGCATGTTCACGACCCCTGGGATGCATCCTGACGTGGTTCCCGGTTCTCCCGGCAGAATCCCGGAGTACTCCACGTTCTCAATACACATATTGGAGGTGGTGGGAAGCGATCTCAAGCATAGGGTCGACCGGGACCATCAGCGGGACTGGACCTTGTACGTCGACGGCATCGCCTTGCCGTTCACCGATGCCGCGGGCGGAAACGGGTCTGGGACCAAGTTCATCTGGCATCACCCGGAGTTGCAGAACCTCTTCGCCAACTGGACCGACGGGGATACCTACGAAATCATGATCGCCGAGGACCCGGTGGATGACCGGCCCGAACCGCCTGAGACTATACCCACTGCGCCCAAGTACCTGAGGGTTATTCCCGGCGATGGCAGCTTGGTCACCATATGGATGTCACCCCACAAGGACGGCAACTCAGCCATCACACACTATCGGCTTCAGTGGAAGCTCGCGACCGAGAGTTGGGGTAACCCGAATGCCGTAGAGGAGGTTACCGTCCAGCCTCCCGGCGGGAAACTTGCTGAGGTCTACTACATGATCAGCGGACTGAGCAACTACACCCGGTATACGCTGCGCGTCATCGCAGTGAATGGGGCGGGGGATAGCGAGCCGTCCGCCGAGCACTTCGGCATGCCCCAAAGGGATTCCCTCGATATCGTCGACACTGTGGTGAATGGGAACCAACTGACCATCACTTACGAGCGGACACTGGATGGCAGTTCAGTCCCCAGCCGGGAGTCATTCCGTGTGCTGGTAAACGGCGCCCCAAGAAACGTCACCGGCGCGTCCATATCCGGCAGGTCGGTGATACTTACCCTGGAGGAGCCCGCCAAGCGCGCCATTAGGGCCACCGACGAGGTGGAATTCCTCTACTTGACGCCACCGTCTGGAGCGCCAGCTATCAAGGACACCGCGGGGAACTATGCCTCCTCTTGTGAGTTTGGCGAGCCTCCCTCCGAGGCCAGGAACGAGACAGACAGAGGGCTGCTGGAGTCTGTGAGCGCGGAGTTCACTATGGTGCCGGCGTCCCATCGCGGCCCCGGAAGCGAAGTCGTTTTCCGGATCGTTTTCAGCGAGCCGGTTCGGGTCGACATCGGACGCAATTACGCCCACCTCCTCGACGTGGAGGGCGGAAAGGTGACCAGTGCTTGGTGGCTAGACGGAGATACCACTATCTGGGAGATAGTGTTGGAGCCCGACGACGACAACGACATCAAGGTCTCCTTGCCCGCTGACCGGCCTTGCGATGCTCAAGGCGCACCCTGCGCCAGTGGAGCCCGCAGGCTTGCCACCGCGTTGGAGCACACCATCACCGGCGACGACGGGCCGAGGGAGACCAGGTCTGTCAAACCGAATGACACTGGGGACACTGGGAAGGAAGGCAAGGACAAGGAAAATACCGACGAAGACGATCCTGGAAGGACCGGCAAGGGTACAAAGTCGGAGGAACCTCCGGTCAACACGCCCGCCGTTGGAACGCCGGCCGTCAGTGGCGAGCCCCGGGTGGGAGAGAAATTGACTGCGGACACATCCGGCATCGTCGACGCCGACGGCATGGACCAGGTGACCTTCAGCTACCAGTGGATCGCCGGAGGGTCGAACATTGACGGGGCCACCGGCTCCAGCTACGACCTCACCGAAGACGAAGAGGGTTTGACTATCCAGGTCCAGGTGGGCTTCTCTGACGACGCGGGCAACGAGGAGTCTCTGACCAGCGAGGCGACCGGCCCCGTTCTAGCGGCTCCAGCTCCGCTTACCGTCAGTTTAGAGAACGCTCCGGCAAGCCACAACGGCACGGATGTCTTCACCTTCGGAATCCGGTTCAGCGAGGAGTTTAAACTGAGCTTCAAGACCCTGCGAGATCATGTCTTTACGGTGGACGGAGGAACGGTGAAGAAGGCACAACGCCAAGAGAAGGGCAGCAACATAGGATGGACGATCACCGTCAAACCGGATTCCGACGCCGCTGCAACCGTTGCCCTCCCTGCTACAACAGATTGCGACGCTCAGGGGGCCATCTGTGCCGACGACGGCAGGAAGCTAATCGACGGGCTGGAGTTCACCGTCTCCGGCCCAGGATCATAGGCAGTTTGCTGGCTCCCAATTTGTGACAAATGCCTGCATACATCGACGCGTTGCGATCCTAGGATCGCAGAAAGCCCAAATCCGTGGTGGGGGTGAGGCGTCCTGGCAACGGAGATCCCTGTTGCCTGCTTTGCACTTGACTAGTCCAATAAGCAAGCAGATGTTTCCCACAGTTAGAGATTCACTCTCTTGTGAGCCTGGAAACGCAGCAACCTGTTGGAGCGTTGGAATCAGGCCTTGGAAATGATGGCAGAGAACGTCTCCCCTCCCGCTCGGGGGTTGCCTGTGGTTGGCGCCCTTGACTATGGTTCCAGTGTGCGCCCAGTTGGCGAGCGCGACGTGGACGCTGCGCTAGATACGGAATGACGTAATTGGCTGCGCCCTGGTAATCGCCGGGCGGGGGAGATGTCCAGGATACCCACGGCTTAACTTCGGCATGCTCCGGGTGCCCAATGGTATCCTTAGTATCTCCCACAAATTTGAACAAATCGCGGCAGAAGGTGGCGGACGGAACAATACCAATTTAAACGGCAATATTGAAGTCAAACGTAGCTAAGCTAAAGAGACGGAAAAACGGAACAGAACGGACGGCCATGGAAGAGGGCTTCTGGCGGAGGGAATGGGATTCGAACCCATGAGTCCGCTTTCACAGACTAAGCGCTTAGCAGGCGCCCGCACTAGGCCACTATGCGATCCCTCCCGTAACTACATGTTATCAAACGGCCCCAGGCCCAGCAACAACAGCCATAACCGCGATCCCTCGCCTGACACTTGCCTTCGGCGCCTGGCCCTTGCTGCGAGCAACTCACACGGTAACCACGCTGGGCAATACATCGTATCCCGCCAATATTGACGCACTAGCGACGGTAATCGCATATGATAGCCGTCATGGTGGCGCATACCGCCATCATTAGCCGTAGAACGGTATTGACAGCCACTTGGGCCTGGCCTATTATGCACCGGGACTAGGCCGAGACCAAAAATATGTAAACCCGCTGGGAGTGCCACCAATGGACGAACTGGACCGAAAAATCATCGCCCTACTGCAAGGGGATGGCCGCGCCTCCAACGCCAAGATCGCCCGGGAAGTAGGCGTGAGCGAGGGCACCGTTCGTCGCAGGCTGCGCCGCTTGGTCCAGCAGGACGTGGTCAAGATCGTCGCCGTACCCAACCTGGAGAAGTTGGGGTACGCAACCACCGCCTTGGTGGGGCTGCAGACCGACCCCGGCAAGTCCGACGAAGTGGCCGATGCTATAGCTTCCCTGGACGAAGCCCAGTACGTCGCTATAACCACCGGCGCATACGATATCTTCATCTGGGCCGGACTTGAGTCCGCCGAGAGTCTCGGCACCTTTTTGCGGAACAAGATAGGGAACATCGAAGGCGTCCAGCGCACCGAGACCTTCGTGAACCTGGCTATCAAAAAACGCACCTACGGCCTCGTCCTATAGCCAAGCAGCCTAACCTCCGCATTTCCCGCCACTAGCTCTGTCCCAACCGTTTATTGCAAACCAATAGCCCTATGCTATAATTTTCCTATGCGGCCCAACCTCTCGCCGCATGGCATTTTGTAGACAACAAGGAGCCGAGAAACGATGACCTACATCATTACCGAGCCGTGTGTAGGCGTGAAAGATGCGTCGTGCGTCGACGTCTGTCCAGTGGACTGCATTTACACCAAAGACGGCGACGACATGTACTACATCAGCCCCGACGAGTGTATCGATTGCGCCGCCTGCGAGCCCGTTTGCCCGGTAACGGCGATCTTCGCCGAAGACGCCACCCCGCCCCAATTCGCCCCCTACATCCCCATGAACTACGAGTACTTCGAGAACAACGACCCCGCAGACCTCAAGCGCAAGTAGGGCCCTAGGGCGCCATTACCCAGGCCCTGTGGCAGGGCCTCGAGAGACCTTTAAAGGCCAGACCTTTAAAGGTCTTCTATTGAAACTTCCTCAGGAGTCCAACCAATGAACCTCATTGACTCGACGCCCGAGTTCGTGGCCGAGGCCTACCGGAAGATGGAGCACAGGCTTGAGACGGTGCGCTCCCGCCTCAACCGGCCCTTGACCTTGGCCGAAAAGATTATGCTGGGCCATCTCGACGACCCCGCAGGCGCCGACCTGACCCCCGGCGAGAGCTACATCATGCTGCGCCCCGACAGGGTGGCCCACCAGGACGTTACGGGGCAGATGGCCATCCTCCAGTTCATGCAGTCGGGGCGGCAACGCACCGCAGTGCCCACCACCGTCCACTGCGACCATCTAATCCAGGCAAGAGTTGGCGCATCTTCCGACCTGCAGCAGGCGCTTAACGAAAACAACGAAGTCTACCGCTTCCTTGAGTCCGCCAGTCGCAAGTACGGCATGGGCTTCTGGAAGCCCGGCAGCGGCATCATCCACCAGGTGGTGCTGGAAAACTACGCATTTCCCGGCGGTCTCATATTAGGCACCGACTCCCACACCCCCAACGCCGGCGGCCTGGGAATGCTGGCCATCGGTGTTGGAGGAGCCGACGCGGCCGACGTCATGGCCGGCCTGCCCTGGGAGGTGCGGTACCCCACCCTGATAGGCGTACACCTTACCGGTGAACTCCAGGGCTGGACCGCCCCCAAGGACGTAATCATCCGCCTGGCGGGAATCCTGACCGTCGCCGGCGGCACCAACGCCATCATCGAGTACTTTGGCCCAGGTGCCAAGTCCATCAGTTGCACCGGCAAGGCGACGGCCTGCAACATGGGCGCCGAATTGGGCGCCACCGGAGACGTGTTCCCCTACGACGAGCGTATGGCCACCTACTTGCGGGCAACCCGCCGGGAAGAACTCGCCGAACTGGCGGCCCGCCACACCCACTTGCTGACCGCCGACCCCGAAGTTGAGAAGGACCCGTCCAGATTTTTCGACCGCGTGGTCGAAATAGACCTTTCCACGCTGGAGCCCCACATAACCGGCCCCCACTCTCCCGACCGGGCCCGGCCAATCTCGGCCTTGGCCCAAGAGGTGCGGGAGCACGGATTTCCCGAGGAGATAACCGCTGCCCTCGTCGGCAGTTGCACCAACTCTTCCTACGAAGACATGAGCCGCTGTGCCGACGTGGCCGAGCAGGCCGCGGCCCGCGGAGTGCGCGTCGCCTCGTCTTTCATGGTCACCCCGGGTTCCGAACAGGTCCGGGCCACCATTTCCCGCGACGGCCAGCAAGAATCGCTGGAAAAGGTCGGCGCCACCGTGCTGGCCAACGCCTGCGGTCCATGCATCGGCCAGTGGCGCCGCGCCGGGTCCGAGCAGGGCCAACCCAACTCCATCGTCTCCTCATACAACCGCAACTTCCCCCGGCGCAACGACGGCAACGCCGAGACTATGAATTTCATCGCCAGCCCCGAATTGGCCCTGGCCATGGGTCTCAGCGGAAAGTTGACCTTCAACCCGCTGACCGATACCCTGACCGACCCCAACGGACAGGCCTTTCAGTTGGAGCCGCCCAAGCCCGCCCCGGAGGTGCCGCCTGGTGGTTTTGATTCCGGGGAATCGGGCTTCGTAGCCCCTCCCGACAACGCCGACGGCGTCGAAGTGTCAGTGGACCCCGACAGCAATCGCTTGCAGTCCCTGGCCCCCTGGCCGGAGTGGGACGGCAACGACTTCGTTGACCTGCCGGTTTTGGTAAAGGCCCAAGGCAAGTGCACCACCGACCACATCTCCCCGGCGGGGCCCTGGCTCCGGTTCCGGGGACATCTGGACAACCTCAGCGATAACATGTTCTTGGGCGCCGACAACGCCTTCACTGAGGAGCCCGGCACCGGCACGAACCAACTAGCAGGCCAGGAAGTTGCACCCATCCCAGCGGTCGCCCGGGCGTACAAGGCCCAGGGACTGCGCTGGGTCGCCGTCGGCGATCATAACTACGGCGAAGGAAGCAGCCGGGAGCACGCCGCCATGTCTCCCAGGCTATTGGGCGCCGCGGCCATCATCACCCGCAGCTTCGCCCGCATCCACGAGTCCAACCTCAAAAAGCAGGGCTTGCTGCCCTTTACCTTTGCCGACCCCGCAGACTACGACAAGGTCCTGGCCGATGACCGTATCACTTTGCTGGGTCTGGCCGGCCTCGCGCCCGGAAAGCCTGTTCAGTGCTTGCTCAATCACGCCGACGGCGGCCAGGACAGTTTCGACCTGCAGCACACGTTCAACGAGACGCAAATCCAATGGTTCAAGGCCGGTTCCGCCATGAACCACATGAGGAACCTGGAACGATAGCCCGGCGGCCGGCCGCCCGGTGCGCCTGCTCAGCCTAGATCTTCCAGGCAGTCCCTCAAGGGCTTGTTGACGCAGGTAAAGATAGGCGTGTCTCTTAGCGTATAGGGCCGCGCCTCCGAACTGCGCAGGTCCTCCACCAGCTCCAGGAACGTCGACGCGTCGTCACTCTCGAACCCCAACACGAACTCCTGGTCGTCCAGGCCAAACGAGTATGCAGTGCTGATTTTCACATCCGGATAGCGGTGCCCTATGACGAAGTGCTCGCCCATAATCCGTCGTCGCTCATCCATAGGCAGCTGGTACCAGTCGTGAGTCTTGACGAACGGATAGATGAACAGGTACTTACGCCCGAGAATCCGCATAGTGCTCCCGGCGCCCTCCTGGCCCTGGTGCTCGTGCCCATCGACGTAGGGTGACTTCCTGGTCATCGACAGATAAGAGTGGGGCATGGTCAGGAACTGGCCCAGCCGCGTGCGGTTGATCTGCGCAAGCAACTCGTTTATGGGTTCCAGCGTTGGGCAGATTTTCCACAGTAGAAAGTCCACGTCGCCACGCGTAGCCCCCAGGCTGTACGAGCCGACCGTTATTCGGTCCGAAAACTCCGCCACAACTTCGGCGATCTGGTCCTTGCTGTCCTCCCGCTCGGCCTCCGGCAACCGTCTCCACTCCGGGGACACCTTGAAGAACGAATGTTTGACGAAGTCACGTCTTTCCTGTTGAGCCGCCATTTTTCAACACCCTCCCGGCCTGCCGCCGGGCTGCGCGATATCACCCGGTTGGGTCAGAATATATAATAGCAACTTCCCGCATGTTGTCCACGATTGGGCAACGGCAACAGTAGGTCAGGAATAGCTATGGAGATACGGCTGGACAGCCTCGTTAAGGGTGCTAAGAAAGCTCAAGGCACTGCTATCATCGTCGACGTCTTCCGCGCCTTCACCACCGCGGCCATGGCTTTTCACCGGGGCGCTGCGGAAATCATCCTCGTCGCCGAGGTCGAGAAGGCGCTGGAACTCCGTCACCAAGACGGTGGCGACCTCATCATCATGGGCGAGGTGGACGGCAAGCGGCCTGACGGGTTCGACTACGGCAATTCTCCTTACGAAATCTCCCAGGCAGACGTGGCTGGCAAGACCATCGTCCAGTCCACCCGCGCCGGAACGGTGGGAGTGACAGCAGCAATCAACGCCGAGACTATCTACCTGGGCTCGTTGGTAACGGCTACTGCCACGGCTACGGCGGTGCGGCGAGACAACCCCCGCATGGTGTCAATCGTTGCCATGGGGGACCGCGGCGCACACCGCTCCGACGAGGACGAGCAATGCGCCCTATACCTGCGAAATCTACTGGAGGGGCGGAACCCGGACCCCGATGCGGTGCGCAGTCTGATTATGACCGGCGGCCAGACCCAGAAATTCTTCGATGACAGCCAGCCGCAATTCCACCCCAAGGACGTGGAGCTGGCCCTGCAAATCAACCGCTTTCCCTTTGCCATGCGCGTATCCAGGGAAAAGGGCCTGCTGGTAGCCAGAAAAGAAGATATCTCCTAACCTCCGGCAAACCGTCCCGGGTCCAAATGCTCCACACCCGGCACCTCTGTGCTGCCCTTAACAATCAAGTCCCGCAAGGCGTAGCTCATGCCGGTGCTCCACAGCAGTCCCTTGCGTCCCGCTCCCGTGCCCACGAAAAGACTGTCCCAACCGGGGACCTGGCCAACTATGGGCAGCCCGTCCGCCGACAGCGGCCGGAGGCATGCCGTCTGCTGCACCAACTGGGCCTCGGCCAGTCCCGGCGCCATCGTCAGCAGGTCGCTCATGATGCTATTGCGAGCCTCGTCTGTGGGATGGACGTCGAACCCAACCTCTTCCTGCGTCGTTCCCGCCCAGACCAGCCCGTCGGGTTTGCTGGTCGCGTAGCTGCCCTCCCAGGCCAGGGTGGCTTTTACAGGGGGGCCCTGGTGCTGAAGTCGTAGAATCTGGCCTTTCAGGGGCCGCACCGGTATGTCGACCCCGCACCAGACCGAGGCCTCGCCGGTCCACGGGCCCTGGGACAGCACAACTATTCCGCCCTCCAATCGTCCCCCTCCTTCCAGCATTACCCCCAGGCGCCGGCCGCAGCCGGTCAAGAGACCAGTGACCCGGCGCAGGAGTACCCGCGCCCCGGCCCGCTCTGCCGCCTGGCAGGCAGCCAGGGTATACCGGTAAGGCTCCAAAGAGGCCGTTCCGTCGACGTGCACCGCCCCCAGGGTGTTGGCGCTGGCCATAGGCTCGACCTTGACCACTTCCTCCGGACTGAGCCACTGGAGCTGAAAGTCCGACAGCTTCTTCTGCCACTCCAAGTCCCGTTGGTATTCCTGGACTGACTCTTCGTCGAACGCCAGCTTCAACCGCTCCGAACGCTGGTAATAGTTGGGTACCCCAGACACGCCGCTGAGTTCTGTCGCCAGCGGCTCGTGCTGTCGAAACGACCAGACGCTGAAGTCCAAAAGAGGATGGGGTAGCCCGGCCCCGTCCAGCACTCCCAGCTCCCCGAAGGCAAACCCGGAGGCGTGGCTGCCCACTGCGTCCGCCTCCAGTAACGTCACGCTAAGGCCCTCGCGAGCCAGCAAATAGGCGGTCAGGCACCCTATTATGCCTCCGCCAACAACAATCGCATCTGTAGTATCGCTGGCCATCAGGGGTCAGACTTCGACAGCGTGGGGCAGGTGATGCACGTTTTCCACTCGCCCGCGTTGGCCCAGGTAGATGCACACCAGGTCGACCCGCCATGGGGCCCCTTCCAGCTCCCTTTCCTGTAGGTACTCATGGCAGGTATTCACCAGCCTTCGTACCTTGGCCGGCGACAGGGACTCCTCCGGCGCGCCGTAGCCGCCCGGACGCCGGGTGCGCACTTCTACGAACACCAGTTCCTCTCCGTCACGCGCCACGATGTCCACCTCGCCGTGGCGGTTGCGGTAGTTGGAAGCCACGATGCGATATCCCTTGTCCAGCAGAAACCGGCTGGCCAACGACTCGCCCCACGTTCCCAGTTTCGTGCGGGGTGTGGGCATGTCAGGCGACCTCCCACCGCGACGCTGCCTCTTGCACGGGTCCAAACGAGCGACGGTGGATGGCGCAGGGGCCAACCTCCATCAGCCGGGCCCGGTGCCGAGCGGTGGGATAGCCCTTGTTGCGAGCGAATTCATACCCCGGGTACAGTCCGTCCGCCTCCTCCATCCACCGGTCCCTTGCGACCTTGGCCACGTTGGATGCCGCCGCGATGGAATAGCTGATGCTGTCCCCCTTGACGACGGTCTGGAACGGAAGATGGCACCGCTCCATGTGCACAAAGTCCAGCAGAAGATGCTCCGGGGTAACGGGCAGGTTGGCGACCGCCCGCATCATGGCACAGATGCCCGCCTGTGCTATTCCCACGTCGTCGATCTCTTCAGTAGAGGCGGAGCCCAGGGCCACCGCCAAAGCGTACTCGCGTACTGCCGCGTCGGCCTTGGCTCTCCGTGTCGGGGTCAACGCCTTGCTGTCGTCTAGAAGTTCCAGCCAAGGCTCGTCTCCGGTCAGCCCCGGCGGCAGTATGACCGCGGCAGCCATCACTGGCCCGGCCAAGGGCCCGCGGCCTACCTCGTCCACCCCCGCCGCCAGCCGGTATCCACGAGCCGCGAGGCTCTTTTCCAAAGATAGGTCCGGCATAAGGGCCCGCCTAGACCGCCGGCATTTCGGCAACAGCCCCTAAGCCCATGCAAAGCCCTTCATCCTCTGGCACATCCCTTTCGATGATGCCACCGCCCAAGAGTAGGTCTCCCTGGTAAAAAACCGCCGCCTGGCCTGGCGCAACGGCCCGCTGCGGACGTTCGAATTGGACCAACGCCCCGTCGGGCCTGGGATGCAGCGTCGCGTCGGCCTCCTCGGCCTTGTAGCGGATCTTCACGCTGACCTCCACCGGACCCTCCGGCGGCCTGCCAAGCACGTAATTCACCCGCGAAGCCCAAAGGCTATTCTGGTAAAGGGACTCCTCGGGCCCAACTACCACCCGACCGGTTTCCGGCTCGACCTTGAGAACGAACATCGGCTCGCCAGTCGCGATTCCCAGGCCGCGCCGCTGTCCCACCGTGAAGAACTCGATGCCCCGGTGGCTGCCTAGTACCCTACCCTCCGTGTCCACAATCTCGCCGGGCGTCGGCTCCACCCGGTCTTGCAAGAACGCCTTGTAATCGCCGAAGGGGATGAAGCATATGTCCTGGCTGTCCGGCTTGTCGGCGTTCGGGAATCCGGCATCCAGGGCCATTTGGCGGATGTCTTTCTTGGAAAACTCGCCCACCGGCATCAGGGTATGGGCCAGCTGTTCCTGTCCCATGCCGAAAAGCACGTAAGACTGGTCTTTGTCCTGGTCCACGGCCTTCTTCAGCGTCGCGCCCGCGGCAGTGCGCTGAATGCTGGCATAGTGGCCGGTGGCCACGTAGTCGGCCTGCATCACCGCGGCCCTGCGCATCAGGAAGTCGAACTTTATCTTGTCGTTGCAGGCTATGCAGGGATGCGGGGTACGCCCCTTCTGGTATTCGGAGCAGAAGTAGTCGATGACGTGAGCCTGGAACTCCTCCTGAACGTTGAGAACGTAGTGGGGGACTCCCAGGGCCCGGCACACTGCACGGGCGTCTTCCACGTCGTCCAGCGAGCAGCAGCCCTTGTAGTGGGCGGGCAGGTCGTCCTGGTCCAGGGCGTAGAGCTTCATGGTTACGCCAACCACGTCGTAACCCTGCTGGTGCAGCAGCAGCGCCGCCACCGACGAATCAACGCCGCCGCTCATGGCGACGACCACTTTCTTGGCCATTTTCCGGTATGCCTCCCGTTCCAGCCTAGCATAGCCTCAGTTAGCCTTCAACCGAGCCGGAGACGCTTCCCGCGGCAAAACACCATGGTATACTATCGCCGCAAACCCCTTATATCTACTCTGTTAGACGCGAAGGAGGTGTGACGTGGCCGTCAAATTTGGACAGAATCTGCCGACTACCGGCGTTAACGCCACCCCGGAAAACATCAAGCTCATTTCCCAAAGGGCGGAAGACTTGGGGTACGATTCGGTATGGTGCAGCGACCACCTGGTTATACCCCACAGCATCGCGTCCCGTTACCCCTATACCGCCGACGGAGAGACCCCCTTTAGCCCCAGGGGGACCTATCTGGACTCAATAACCGCGCTCACCTTCGTTACCGGCTGCACCACCAAGCTGCGGGTGGCCACCAACGTCCTCATCATTCCCTACCGCCATCCGGTGGTTACCGCTAAGCAACTGGCCACGCTGGACGTCCTGTCCGAAGGGAGACTGATCCTGGGCGTTGGCGTCGGCTGGATGAGGGAGGAGTTCGAGTACCTTGGCCTGGACACCTACGAGCAGCGGGGCAAGGTTACCGACGAGTACATCCAGCTTTACCAGGAACTATGGACCAAGGAAGACCCCGAATTCCAAGGGGAGTTCTTCCAGGTCACCGGCGCCGGCTTCTACCCCAAGCCGGTCCAGAAGCCCCATCCCCCCATTTATGTCGGCGGCCACACCGGGCCCGCCATGCGCCGAGCCGCTAAGTACTGCGACGGATGGGTCCCCTACGGCGCACGCCCCACACCCACCAGCGGGGGGCGGACCATTCTGGAACCCGAACAAATGGAAGCTGCCGTAGCTCGAATGCGCAGGATGACCGTCCAAGCCGGGCGCCCCGAGGATGCCGTGGAGATCGTCATGCTTTGCAACATCGTGTTTGACGATAACCCCGGACCCGACCGCACCAGGCTGACCGGCTCCACCGAGCAGATTATAGATGACATCCAGAAGTACCTGGACTCGGGCGTGCAGAGTTTCCTGGGGGGCTTCCCCGCCCGGAGCCCCTCCGAACAAGTGGAAATGGCGGAGCGGTTCTCCCGCGAGATCATGCCCCACTTCCAGTAGTAGCTTGCTAACTTCAACCGCCCCGACTGCTCGGTCGGGGCGGCTTGCGGCGGCAACTCATGGAACAGCCTGCCACTCTTAGGGACTACCTGCGTGAGGGCCTCGACATAGTGTTCGTCGGCCTGAACCCATCCCGCTATTCCGTGGAGGCGGGCCACTACTTCGCCAACCCCCGCAACAGGTTCTGGGCGGCCCTCAACCGGTCATCCCTCGTAGGCCGGGAATTGTCTCCCGAAGACGACGCCTCCCTGCTTGACCACGGCATCGGATTCACCGACGTGGTCAAACGGCCCACTCCGCAGGCGTCCGGCCTGAGAGCAGCCGACTATCGGCGATGGGCCCCGGCGCTCAAGGGCAAGCTGCTGCAATACCAGCCGCTGATAGCCTGTTTTCACGGCATCACCGCCTATTCTGCATACTTGAAGTACGCCGAGGGCATCGGTGAAAAGCCCGCCCTTGGCCGGCAGCAGCACAAGATAGGCCGGACCCATGTCTTCGTTGTGCCCAACCCCAGTCCGGCCAACGCCGTGTACTCTGTGGCCGACCTGGCAGGTTGGTACGACCGGCTCGGGGAACTCCGGCAGGAACTGACCGGTTGAGCGGACCGCAGGGGACGCTGAGGGCCTTCATCGCCCTGTCCGTCCCGCCGGAAGCGCAACGGGTGCTGGAGCCTACGGTCCAACGTGTGTCGGCAGTGGCGCCCGGAGCCGTGCGGTGGGTCAATCTGGACGGACTGCACCTGACCCTGAAGTTCCTGGGCAACGTCGACGCCGGCCGGGTGGACGGCATCGCCCAGGGAATGCGGCTGGCCTGCCGTGACCTGGTCCCGTTTGAGCTGACACTGTCTGAACTGGGCGTGTTCCCTAACGAGAGCAGGCCCAGGGTGGTTTGGGCGGGAGTGCAGGGCGACTTGGATCCCTTGATTAAGCTACAGGCTGCCATCGAGGCGGCTATGGCCGGCCTGGGCTTCGCCCCGGAGAAGCGTCCCTTTGCGCCCCATCTGACCCTTGGCCGGGTGCAGGAACGGGCGAGTAGTGCGCAACGTTCACGCTTGGGCAGGGCCGTCGCTACCTGTTTGATTGAAGCGTCCCAGCCCTGGTTGGTCGAGGAGGTGCACTTGGTCCGGAGCGACCTTGGTCCACAGGGAGCGGCGTACACCAACCTGGCCTCGGCCACTTTGGGCGGCAGGACTAGCTGAACAGCTTCATCAGGCTCCGGGGGTCGCGGGAGCGGGAGAACTGGCGGACCAGCTTTTGGGTCTGCCGGAACTGGTTGAGCAGTTGGTTGATGTCCTGGGGAGTGGTGCCGCTGCCCCGGGCGATGCGCCGCCGGCGGCTGCCGTTGATTATCTCCGGGCGACGGCGTTCCTCGGGGGTCATGGAATAGATGATGGCCTCCACCTGCGTGACCTTGCCCTCTTCCAGGTCCGCCGCGGGCATCCGCTTGGTCAACTGGCTCATGCCGGGAATCATTTCCACTATCTGGCTGAAAGAGCCCATCTTCTTGACGCTTTGAATCTGCTGCAGGAAGTCGTCCAGGTCGAAGGTCGCCTGGCGAAACTTGCGCTCCAGTTCCTTGGCCTGGTTAGTATCGACGGCCTCCTGGGCCTTCTCGATTAAGCTCAGGATGTCGCCCATGGCCAGGATGCGGGAAGCCATGCGGTCGGGGTGGAACTGTTCCAGGCCGTCGGGGCGCTCTCCCACGCCCAGGAACTTGATGGGGACACCGGTGACCTTGGTTATGGAAAGCGCGGCGCCGCCCCGGGCGTCGCCGTCCATCTTGGTCATTATCAGGCCGGTGAGGGGCACCCGCTCGTTGAACTCCTGGGCCACGTTGACCGCGTCCTGGCCGGTCATGGCGTCGACCACCAGCAGGATCTCATGGGGCAAGACAGACGACTTCATATCCTCCAGTTCCTGCATCATCTCGCCGTCGACGTGCAGGCGGCCGCCGGTGTCGATCAAGACCCAGCCGACTCCCAGGTCCTGGCCGCGCTTGACCGCTCCCCTGGCAACGTCTATCGCGTCGGACGACTTGGGGTTTTGAGAATAGACTGCGATGTCCAGTTGCCGCCCCAGAGTCTCGAGCTGCTGGATGGCGGCGGGCCGTCGGAGGTCGGCGGCGGCCATCAGCGACTGATGCCCCTGGCGGCGCAGGGACAGGGCCAGCTTGGCCGTGGTGGTCGTCTTGCCGGAGCCCTGCAGGCCCACCAGCATAACTACCGACGGCGGGCGGCTGGCCGGGGTCATCCGGTTGTCGCCCCCGCTCAGCAGGCTTGTCAGCTCTTCCTGGACGACCTTGACCACCTGCTGGCCGGGGGTGAGGCTTTCCAGCACGTCGGCGCCCATGGCCCGTTCCTTGATGCCGGCCACGAAATCCCGGGCGACGCGGAAGTTGACGTCGGCCTCCAGCAGCGAGCGGCGGACCTGGCCCAGGGCATCCTCGATGTCCTTCTCGGTCAAACGCCCCCTGCTGGTCAGGCGCTGCAGCGTCCCGGTCAGCTTCTCCGTCAGGCTTTCAAACATTAGTTACGTCCTAGCCATAAACTATCGGATATTGGACAGGCCTTGGGCCAACCCACTGCATTATACGCCTTATGCGCTTTGGGGAGCCGGCAGGGGTGGTGGGTCAGCGGACGGAACAACGAGACCGCGAGCTACGGCCCAGGGAAGCAGGGCACCCAGGAGATGCTCGATGCCGGGTACGGTTTTTTCTTTGAGGCAACGCTGCAGGTAGCTGTGGGCGGCCGTGAAGGTCGGGAGGCGGAATCCGGCGGCAGCGACCTTGCGGAAGAAGGCAAGGTCGTCGGGGGCGGAGCGGCGTTCGGCGCGGGCGATGGTCCATTGGAGGCAGTGGTCGTCGACCATGGGGCGGAGGCGGACGAGGGATACCTCCAGGGCGAATTTGCGGCGGAGGGCGTTGATGCGAGACCTGACGTAGGATAGCTGGTTCATTTTGGTTCACCTCTTGATGGAAATTTTGAGTTGCCTTTCATTTGCTTTCATTTCCTCCCATTTAGGGGTAGGGGAGCGCTCCCACATCCCCCCGCCCGGACGGCCTGGGCCCCCGTCATTTCAGACCCACCCTGTCATTCCGAGGAGCCTGCGACGGGGAATCTAAAAGTCCCTGGTCCCAACCACGGTTGAAGGACTCCTCTATGGCACGGCGTTGCAGGGAACGCCACGACGATGGCGCACAACCACTTTAGATTCCTCTCTCCGCTGCGCTGCGCTCGGAATGACAGGGTTGAGAGGCCGGAATGACGGGTGGCGGGCGGCTTGGGCAAGGGCGGGAGTGGCGGCGACGACGGGCAGTGCGGACTGTTGGCGGCGGGAGAGGCTGGAATTTTTAGATCCCCTCTCATTTCCTCCCATTTCCTCTCGTTCAGGAGAGTTGGAGGGGGTGGGCGCGGTCTTGGAGCGGCGTTTGGTCACAACATGTCACGGGCCTCAGTGGCAGGTCTGGATTTGGTCCGGCGCAATGGCTTGGACCTGACCTGGATTTATGATATGGGGATGTTGTGGGGGTGGGCAAGGGGGGAAATGACAGTGGGTTTGGGGGGGGTTGGGCAACCACAAGGGTTGCCCCTACGACCGACCCAGGACAGACCCCTGCTGTCCGTTGGTCCTGAGGGAAATCGAAGGGGGAACGGGCGGGCTGTTGGCGGAGGGGCCACGATCTTGGTGAACAGGCGCTCTGGATTCCGGCTGGGGGGCCGGAATGACGGGCGGGGGCGCGTAGGATTTTTGAGGGGGGGAGACGGGTTGAGGACAGGCAGTTTTAGATTCCTCGTCGCAGGCTCCTCGGAATGACAGGTTGGGGGCGCGGGAATGGCGTGCGGGGCAGCGATCAGACGGTCAAGGCGCGGCTCCGCGATGACATTTTCTCGTTGACGCGCCCCGGGGCAGCTAGGCATACTACGACTATGCCGATTGTGCGCCGAAATTCGAGGCCTAGGTCAACTGTCCATGTCCAGGCCATGCCGGGTGGGCTTGGGTCACGGGGGGCAAATATTTGCGCCGTCGTCGCCGGTTCCGGCTTGCCGGCGCCCAACTAGCGGCCGTGGCCCCAGGCTCAAATGTCCCGAAATGTCCCAGGATGTCCCAGTTGTCAAGAAACGGCCCGCCTGGCTGTCCCAGCGTCGTACACCCGACTTACTGACTCCGGCCTGCCAGGGCTGACTCCAGCGTCGCCTCCCCACGGCGGCGGCGCCTGCCTGTGCTAGAATAACCCCGGCTTCACCCATGCCGGAGACCGCCGGCGCCAGCCCGACGCCAGGGTGCCTCGATGATTCCGCTGCGCCTCAGTCTTGAGAACTTCCTATGCTACCGGGAAGGGGTCCCCGACCTGGACTTTACCGGTATCCACGTGGCCTGCCTGTGCGGCTCCAACGGCCACGGCAAGTCCGCTCTTTTGGACTCCATAACCTGGTGCCTGTGGGGCCGGGCCAGGGGCAGGACCCAGGACGACGTGATTTCTTACGGCGCCGACCAGTGCCGGGTGGAACTGGACTTCGTTGCCCGGGACGTCAAATATCGCACGGTGCGCACCCACGCCCGTGCCGGAAGCCGAAGACGCCAGGGTGTGTCCGATCTCCAACTCCAGGTGCTGGGCCCAGCCGGCGCTCAGCCCATAACCGGCAACTCCATCCGGGAGACCCAGGCCAAGATCGACCAGACCATCGGCATGGACTTTGAGACCTTCACCAACTCGGCCCTGTTGCTGCAGGGCAAGGCCGACGAGTTCAGCAACCGCACCCCCGCCGACCGCAAGGCGGTCCTGGCCAAGATCATCGGCCTGGAAGACTACGACCTGCTGCAGGCCCGGGCCAGGGAAAGGCTGGACCAGGCCAGGAACAAGGCCGCCGGCACGGAAGGGTCCCTGGGCCAGATGCGCAGCCAGGTGGAGCAGATTGGAGACCTGTCCCAGGACCTGGCCTCAGTCGAAGCCGAACTGAACGGCCTGGCCGGCCAACTGGCGGAGCAGCAGCAGCAGACCGCCGAGCTGCGGGCCAAGGTAGCCGAACTGGACGGCCGGAGGCAGCGGCTGGAGGAGTCGGAACGCCGGATACAGATGCTGGGCGTGGAGATCGGGCAGCATGAATCAGCCCTGGCGCTGACCATGGGACGGGTGTCCGGCTACAAGGACTTGATGGCCCAGGAGCGGACCATCCGGCAGGGGATGGCGGACCTGGAGCTTGCCAGGAAAAGCTTCGAGGCCCTGGAAGGACTGCGCCGGAACCACGACGAACTCAACCAGCAGAAGACCCAACTGGTCCGCGCCGTCGACGGCGCCAGGGCCAGGTTGGAAGCCCAGGCGGAGCAACTGCGCCACAGGGTGGAGGTGGAGTTGCCGCCCAAGGCGGCGATGGCGGCTGCGCTGGCGGAACGGCGGGCGGCAGCCCAGGAAAAGCTGAAGGGACTGGAGCAGGAAGAGCAGTCCCTGGCCGTCCAGAGGGATGACCTGCGGACCCTGTCCACTCGCGTCGGCGAAGCCAGGAGCGCCGAGGAGCGGTACAAGACCGAGGGCCAGGACCTGCGGGCCAAGCTGGACTTGCTGAACCGGACCGACCAAAGCGAGGCCCTGTGCCCCCTGTGCCAGACTCCATTGGGCCAGGACGGGTGCGGACGGCTGGCCGAGACCTACGAAGCCGAAATAGCCGAGAAGCGGCGCCTGTTCCGACTCAACGCCGCCAACAAGCAGCAGTTGGAGGCGGAGGAAGCCAAGACGCAGCAGACCCTGGGGCAGCGGGAGGCCGCGCTGGAGCGTAACCGGCGGGAATCTGAGTTAGCCCTGAGCCGGGTGGAACGGGACATAGAAGACTCCAAGTCCGCCCAGCAAGACTTGGAGCAAGCGCAGGCGCAATTGCACGACTTAACCGCGTCGCTGGCCTCGGGGGAATTCGCCAATGCCGAGCAGGCAAAGCTCGCGCAGCTAGAGGCGCAGATTGTCTCCTTGGGATACGACGAGCGCTCCCGCACCGAGGCCTACTCCCGGACGCAGGAGCTGCAACCGTTCCTGGAAAAGTCCCGCCAATTGGCCGAGGCCGAGGAGGGCCTCCCCCGGGAGGAGGAGTCGGCGGCCCAGACTCGGGAGATGCTCGACCGGCGGCAACGGGAGCGCCTGGACCTGGAACAACAACGCGAGGCCGACGCGGAAGGCCTTTCCGAGCTTCCCACGTGGGAGGAGCGTTTAAAGATTGCCGACGAGGGCCAGAGGGGGTTGGAAGCACGGCAACAGGAAGCCGTAGCGCGCCGGGGATACCTGCTGGGACAGATGGACCGGGCCAAGGCCCTGGAACGAGAGATAGCCGAAGAGACGGCCCGCCTCGCGACGTTGTTGAGCGACCAGGACATCTACCAAGAGCTGGTCACCGCCTTCGGGAGGCAGGGAATCCAGGCCATGCTGATCGAAACGGTGGTCCCCCGGCTGGAAGAGGAGGCCAACCTGCTGCTGGGCCGGATGACCGACAACCAGATGCAGGTGCAGTTGGAGACCCAGCGGGAGCGGCGCACCGGGCGGGGCGACCCCATCGAAACGTTGGAAATCCGGGTCAGCGACGGCCTGGGCCCGCGCAGCTACGAGATGTACAGCGGCGGCGAGGCGTTCAGGATCAACCTGGCCCTGCGCATCGGCCTCTCCAAGGTGCTGGCCCAGCGCATGGGCGCGCCGCTGCCCACGCTGTTCATCGACGAAGGTTTCGGCACCCAGGACGCCGCCGGCCGAGAGCGGATAATGGACGTTATATCGGCCATACAAAACGACTTCGAAAAGATAATAGTCATCACCCACCTGGACGACTTGAAGGACGCCTTCCCGGTGCGCATAGAAGTCAGAAAAGAGGAGCTGGGGTCCACATTCTGGCTCAACTGATGGGAGGGTCTCAGGGTCAACCCGCAGGGCTACCGGTGCGCCCGGCCGCCGCAGCGGCGCAGGCCCAGGCTAGCCCTGGCAACTAGGGCAGAAGCAGGAGGTGCGGCCCCGGATGCGCATGGCTGAAATGGGGCCGCCGCACCGGGGGCAGGGCCGGCCTTCTTTTCTGAGAAGGGACCAGGCTTCCAAGGTCAGGGGTGGGTCGGGCCAGCCTTCGCGGCGGCTGGCGTCGTAGCGGTCCAACGCCTCCGTAAAGGCCACAGCGATGCCGTCCTTCAAGCGCACCAACTCGTCGACGGAAATCTCCGCCCCGGGGCGCAATGGACTGATTCCGGCCAGGAAGAGAGACTCGTCGGCGTATATGTTGCCCATGCCGGGGATAATGGACTGCTCCAGCATGAGGGCCTTGACCGGGGCGGTCCTGCCCTTGAAGGCCAGGGCCAGCCATTCCACGGTCAGTTCGCCGGCCAGCGGGTCGGGGCCAAGGACGGGCATGACTTGGCTGGGGTCGTCGGCCAGCCAGAGCTTGCCGAACTTGCGGCCGTCGATGAACCGCAACTCCCTGCCGTCGTCCAACGGGAAAGTGTGACGGACCATGGGATGCGGATGCTGTCCGGCATCCTGAACCCGCAGGCCTCCGGTCATTCCCAAGTGGATGATCAAAGTGGGGCCCGCGGTGGCAGCGCCGCCGCTCAAGGGGACGAGGAGGTACTTGCCCCTCCGCTCCGCCTGCCGCACCCGCTGCCCTTCGACGCCGGCAACGAAAGCGTCTAGACCGGGCGAGCGGACGGAGTTAGCCCACCCAATCCGGGCGCCAGTGAAGGTTGTACCGGGCAGACCGGCTTCGACGAGGTAACGCCTGGTGTTTTCGACCTCGGGCAGTTCGGGCATGGCGCGCCGCTTCAGACCCGGCGTACCGCCAGGGTCACTTCCATGCCGTCCACCTTGGAGGTCTCGGTCTTGGCGCCGTCCTGGGGAGGGCCGTCTAAAAGTTCTTCGCTAAGGGTCTCCTGGCGTATGTAGCCGGAGAAGTTCCCGTTCATTACCCGGTCGATCTCCTCGGGCGCCTGGTAGTAGGTGACGATGCGGTCGGTGACCTGGAAGTCGGCGGCGCGGCGCAGGTTCTGAATGCGGTGCACCAACTCCCGGGCCAGGCCCTCTTCGGCCAACTCGGGGGTCACCGTGCCGTCCACGGCGACCATGTAGCCGCCGTCCAGGGCGACCCAGAAGCCGTCTACCTGCACCACGCCTTCGGACGCATCCCCAAGGGCGGTTGCGGCGGCCTGATAGATGCCGGATTCTCCGTCCCGGTCCACGGCCTTGACGTTCAACTCATCCAGCACCTGGCTTTGGACATGCTGAAGGATGGCGCCTTCGGAGTCGGAACGGGTCTTCACCACCACCCTGGGCAGGGGCTGGCGGACCTTGATTCCCGCCTTGGACCGGGCGCCGCGGCCCATGCTGGAGACGCGCATGGCCAGCCGCGTGGCCTCCATCAACTCCTCGTCGATCAAGGTTTCATCGGCGACAGGGAATTGGGCGAGGTGCACGCTGTCGGGCGCTTCATGGTCCACAGCGCGGACGAGGCCCTGGTAAATTTCCTCGGATACAAACGGGGCCAGAGGGGCCATCAGCTTGGACAACGTCACCAGGCAGGTGTGCAGGGTGATGTAGCCGGACAGCTTGTCGCTGTCGTTCTCGCTCCTCCAGAACCGGCGGCGGCTGCGGCGGACGTACCAGTTGGAAAGGCGGTCGATGAACTCCTGCATGCGCCGGCCGGCGTTGGTGGGGTCGTAGCCGTCCAGGCAGGCGTCCACCTGGGCGACGAGACTGTTGAGCTCGGAGAGAATCCAGCGGTCCAACTCGGTGTCGGGCCGCCAGCCGTCCGGCTTCTGCTCCGGGTGAAATCCGTCGATGGATGCGTAGTTGGTGAAGAAGGAGTAGACGTTCCACAGGGTGAGCAATACCCGGCGCAGGGTCTCGTTCACCAGCCTGGAGGAGAAACGCCGGGAGTCGCCCGGTTGAGACGCCGTGAACAGGTACCAACGCAGGGCGTCGGCGCCATGTTCGTCCAGCACGGGCATGGGTTCCACCACGTTGCCCACGCGCTTGCTCATCTTCCGGCCGCGCTCGTCCAACACCAGGCCCAGGCAGATGACGTTGCGGTAAGAAGGACGGTCTTTGAGCAAAATAGAGAGTGCGTGGAGGCTGTAAAACCAGCCGCGGGTCTGGTCCACCGCCTCGCAGATATAGTCGGCGGGGAACCGGCCATCGTCCTCCTGGTCAATGGTCTGGTTTTCGAAAGGGTAGTGCCACTGGGCGAAGGGCATGGCTCCGGAGTCGAACCAGGCGTCCATCACCTCCGGGATGCGGCGCATCTTTCCGCCGCAGCCATCGGCGGAGCACTGCAACAGAACGTTGTCGACGTAGGGCCGGTGCAGGTCCAGGTCTTCCGCTCGTTCTCCAGACCCGGGCACGGCCTGGGCCTTGAGTTCGGCAACGCTTCCGATGCACCGGGCGTGGCCGCAGTCGGGGCATTCCCAGATGGGTATAGGCGTGCCCCAATAGCGCTCCCTGGATATGGCCCAGTCGACGTTGTTGCGGAGCCATTCGCCGAAACGGCCGTTCTTGATGTAATCGGGATACCAGTTGATTTCATCGTTGCCGCTGACCAGTTTGTCCTTGAAGGCGGAGGTGCGGATGTACCAGGAACTCTTGGCGTAGTAGAGCAATGGGTTATCGCAACGCCAGCAGAAGGGATAGGTGTGCCGGTATATGTCCCGCCGGTACAGCAGGCCCCGGCGTTCCAGGTCGTCCATGATCTGCGGGTCGGCGTCCTTGACGAATGCGCCGGCGAAGGGGTAATCCCCGGTGACGTTGCCCAGGAGGTCTACGGGCTGGACGAAAGCCAGGCCCTTCTCGCGGCCCAGGGCCAGGTCGTCGTCGCCGAAGGCCGGGGCGATGTGGACGATGCCGGTGCCGTCTTCCATGGAGACGAACTGCGCGTCAACCACCTCCGAGTCAAAGTAGTCAGCCGCCTCCATCGTCGCGGTCCCGGCCGTCGCGGCGCGATTGAACTGCTTGATTTCGGTCCCATACTCCCCTGGGGTGTACAGCTTCTCATAAGTGAGTCCCACCAAGTGCGACCCGCGGTGTGTCGACAAGACCTTGTAGGGGCTACCTATGACCCGTTCCACCAACTCGGACGCCAGCACGAGCCGCGCTGGCTCGTCGCCGTCCTCCACTTCAACCAGGCTGTACTCCGCGTTCGCGTCAACCGCCAAGGCAGTGTTGCCCGGGAGAGTCCAAGGCGTCGTGGTCCATGCCAGCAAGTAGACGGGCTCGCCGTGGGACAACAGAGAATCGTAAGCCCCGTCAAATGCGCCGCGGCTGCGTATTGTGTCGTTCCAGCCCAGTAACCTGAACTTTACGAAGACCGACGGGTCGGGGGTGTCCTCGCGGTAGCCCAGGGCGACTTCGTGGGAACTCAGGCTGGTGACGCAGCGGGGACAGTGGGGCGTTCCCCGCATGTCGCGATAGAGCAGGCCCCGATCCCATAGCTCTTTGAGTATGGCCCAGCCGGACTCGATGTAGTCGTTGTCCAGGGTGATGTACGGACGATCCATGTCCACCCAGAACCCGATGCGCTCTGTCAGGCGTTCCCAGTCCTTGAGGTAGCGGAACACGCTCTCCCGGCACTTCCGGTTGAACTGCTCGATGCCGTACTCCTCGATGTCCCGCTTGCTGGCCAGGCCGAGCTCGTTTTCCACCTCCAACTCGACGGGCAGCCCGTGGGTGTCCCAGCCGCCCTTGCGCAGGGTGCGGTATCCCTTCATGGTGCGGTAGCGGCAGATGACGTCCTTGAACACCCTGGCCAGGACGTGGTGTATGCCGGGGCTCCCGTTGGCCGTGGGCGGCCCCTCGAACATTACGAACAGGGGGGCGTCTTGACGCTCCGTCCAGGTGCGTTGGAATACGTCGTTTTCCTCCCATTGCCGGAGGACCCCGGCGTCGAGGTCGGGAAAGCTGACTCTGCTGGATACGGGGTTGAACATGCTTGGCAGACCTATGAGTGCGGCGAGTTTCTGAATTGCTTCAAGAGCCGTTGGAATTAGCGCCGGTAATTATACCGTAACCTGCACAGAGCGCGCCGTTGCTGGGGCTCGGTTTGGGGATGAAACAAACTCGCGGCGCGGCGGCGTTTCAGGTCCAGGTCTTGTAGAAGTGGTTGAGGGGACCGTGGCCCTGGCCTACGGAGAAGGAGCTGCGGATGGCTTCGGTGACGTAGTCCTTGGCCACGGCGACGGAGTCCAGCATGCTCAGGCCCTTGGCCAAGCCGGCGGCGATGGCTGAGGCGAAGGTGCAGCCGGTGCCGTGGGTGTTGGGTGTATCGATCCGTTCGGCGGAGAATTCATGGAACCGGGAGCCGTCATAGAACAGGTCGGCTGCCGGGCCCTTCCGGTGCCCGCCCTTAATGACAACGGATTTGGCGCCCATGCCAACCAGTTTTTCCGCTGCCCGCCTCGCGTCAGGGTCGGACGTTATGTTCATGCCGGTAAGGGCCTCGGCTTCGGGGATGTTGGGCGTGATCACCGACGCCGCCGGGACTAGCCGGGACCGCAGGGTTTCGATCGCAGTGTTTTCCAGCAGGGAGTCCCCGCTCTTGGCAATCATGACCGGGTCAACCACCAGCCAGGGGACGGTGTGCCGGCTAAGCTGGGAGACCACGCATTCGATGATGGGGCTGCTGGCCAGCATGCCCGTCTTCACCGCTCCGGCGCCTATGTCGGTGAGCACGGCGTCGATTTGGGCGGCGATGGTCTGGGCGGGAACCTGGTGGACAGCGGTGACGCCCAGGGTGTTTTGGGCGGTGACGGCGGTCAACACCGACGTTCCGTAAACGCCCAAGGCGGCAAAGGTCTTGAGGTCGGCCTGGATGCCCGCGCCGCCGCCGGAGTCAGACCCGGCGATGGACATGGCCCGAGGGACGGTGACCGGAGCTCTACTCCGGGGTGGGTTGTTCAACGGACGTAAGGCTCCAGATCGGGTCATCGGTGGGGTCCTGGCGTAGAAAGCCAATGGCGATGGCGGGCAAGGTCTCGATGTGCAGGCCCACCTTTACGCCAAACTCCAGCGACAGCCGGGCGACCGCGTCGTTGTCGTCGGCCTCCACCATCATGACAAAGTCGTACCTGCCCAGCACAGCGTACTGGCCCAGCAGTTCGGCGCCGTCTACCTGGATATCGCGGGCAGCCTCGACCACCAAGTCGGGATTGCCGTGCAGCAACTCCTGGCCCTTGGCCGAGAGGCTGCCCAAGAGAAAATACATGGACATCCGAGTCCTCCTGCCTGTGAGCCGATGGTCATAGTCGAAAGCCCTGAATCGCCCGCCGAAAACCTGGCTGGGAACCCTGCTCCAGGCTCGCCGTGACGTGATGGTCGGCCTCTTGCCAGGCTGGCTTGGCCGTTAAGTTTCCTGGTAGATTTTCCCTCCGGACTGGCGGAACTCCAGAGCCTTCTGGTCCATCCCCTGACGCAGGGCTGAATCCGGCGTCACTCCCACCTGCGCCGCGTATTCCCTGACGTCCTGGGTAATCTTCATGGCGCAGAACTTGGGGCCGCACATGGAACAGAAGTGGGCCGCCTTGGCGCCCTGGGCAGGCAAGGTTTCGTCGTGGTATTCCCGAGCAGTGTCCGGGTCCAGGGCCAGGTTGAACTGGTCCTCCCAGCGGAACTCGAACCGGGCCTTGGAAAGGGCATCGTCCCATTCCGAGGCCTTGGGATGGCCCTTGGCAACGTCGGCGGCGTGGGCGGCAATCTTGTAGGCAATGACACCCGCTTTGACGTCTTCCCTGTTGGGCAGCCCCAAGTGCTCCTTGGGGGTGACGTAGCAAAGCATGGCGGTGCCGTACATGCCGATCATGGCCGCGCCGATGCCGGAGGTGATGTGGTCATAGCCGGGAGCGATGTCGGTGGTGAGAGGACCGAGGGTGTAGAAGGGGGCCTCTCGACACACCTCCATCTGGCGGTCCACGTTTTCCTTGATCTTATGCATGGGGACGTGTCCAGGCCCCTCGATCATTACCTGGACATCGTGTTTCCATGCAATCTGCGTGAGCTCGCCCAAGGTGTCCAGCTCTGAGAACTGGGCCTCGTCGTTGCCGTCGGCTATGCTTCCCGGCCTCAGCCCATCGCCAAGGGAGAAGGCCACGTCGTAGGCCCGCATGATTTCGCAAAGCTCTTCGAAGTGGGTGTACAGGAAGTTCTCTTCATGGTGCGCCAGGCACCAACTGGCCATGATTGAGCCGCCCCGGGAAACAATGCCGGTCACCCGCTTCGCGGTCATCGGAACGTAGCGGAGGAGCACTCCTGCGTGGATGGTGAAGTAGTCCACTCCCTGTTGGGCCTGTTCGATGATGGTGTCCCGGTACAACTCCCAAGTCAGTTCCGCCGGGTCGCCGTCCACTTTTTCCAGAGCCTGGTAGATGGGGACTGTGCCGATGGGAACCGGGGAGTTACGGATGATCCACTCCCTTGTGGAATGAATGTCCTTTCCCGTGGACAGGTCCATCACCGTATCGCCGCCCCAGCGGGTCGACCACAGCATCTTTTCAACCTCTTCCTCAATGGAAGAGGTCACTGCCGAGTTGCCGATGTTGGCATTGACCTTCACCAGAAAGTTGCGGCCTATAATCATCGGCTCTGATTCAGGGTGATTGATGTTGCTGGGGATAATGGCCCGGCCTCGAGCGACTTCGCTGCGAACAAACTCAGGCGTTACGCCTTCGCGTATTGCGATGAACTCCATTTCGGGGGTGACGATGCCTTGACGGGCGTAGCCAATCTGCGTAACCGCCTTTCCTTCTTTAGCCCGCAGGGGAAGCCTGCTCAACCCGGAGAATACCTGCCCAGCCGGCGTTCCGTTGGACGGAATATAGACCTTGTCGGTCTCCTCCACGTCCCCACGCTCCAGGACCCAGGCCTTGCGCAGCGGCGGCAGTCCCCGGCGGACGTCCAACGTAGCTGCATCGTCGGTATATGGACCGCTGGTGTCGTACAGGCGTAGGGGCGGATTTGACTCATCGCCGAAGCGGCCCCTGGTGGGTGTCAGGGCAACTTCGCGAAATGGGACTTGAATGTCCCGGCGGGAGCCTTGAACGTAAACCTTCTTGCTCGCGGGGAAACTGGACCGGCCTTGCAGGCGGATGGTTTCCGGTGTCATCTGGGCCATTGCGCACCTCCCCATAGAAGCGGGCAAAAACATACGGGCCGCCAACGTAGAGTCGTTGACGGCCCGTATCTCGTCATCCAATGGGCGGCCGGGCCTGAAGACTAGCGTCGTTCCCTACGCTGGCATTACCCAGATCAGGTTCACAGGGTCGCCCCAAAACTGGGGCCTCTCAACCCGGACAGACCGGGTTCCCCCACGTGCCTCGACCTTCTATGGTTGTTAATGATGGGCATTATAGAATCGGCGTTGGGAAGGTGTCAACCGAAGTAGTGTCGGGGAGGGGGACTTGCGGGCGCTCATGACGACCCTTGCACCTGAAGTCCGGGCGGGTTTGGATGGCATGAATTCGTCTATGTATGTATGTGATAGACTCGACCTGCGCCCGTTTCCACCTTAGAATTGGGACGGACGTATTTTGATGCGCAAGATGAAGGAGCCAAACAGCCAAGGCATGTCAGACTTGAAAGTTCCAGACCAAGACGCAGTTCAGGATGCGGCAGCCGGGACCGGCGCGGTTGCAGCAGCCAAAGACGGAGAGCATTCATATACAGAGTCCCACGCCCGCAGTTTCCTGAAGGCCATGTCATGGCGGGCAACCGCCTTTACCGTTACCGGCATCATCTACTTCATCTGGAATGGCAACTGGGAGGGCGCCGGCTTGTTTGCGTTGGCGGATAGCGGAGTAAAGATCGTCCTATATTACTTCCACGAACGCGCGTGGAACCAGTCAAGACTTGGACGCAGCGTTACCACAGGGAAGACCGCCTTCCTGGCGTGGGCGCGACGCATCTGGAACCGATCCGGGGTTTAACGCGCCGACAGAGCGGGCGGGGAACGGACAAGCCGGCGCCGCTCAAGGGTAGAGCGGCGATTTCGTAAGCCGCAGACCGGTGAAGCATCCAGAGGCCGGTTGTAGCTACCAAGTCCCTTGCGGAGCGGGACGTCACCAAGCCCGCCGGGGTCAGCCCGGCCGGCCTTAGCTGGCTCATCCTATCCTGTCTGCCTCTGTAATGCCCAGCACCATTGCTTAGTTATTGAAGCCAGGTCAAGGGATCTAATGGCCCAACCAGAAACGGTCCTAGTCACCGGGGCCACCGGATACATCGGCGGTAGGTTGGTCCCCAAGTTGATTGAAGAAGGGCACCAGGTACGCGTTTTAGTGCGGAGTGAGAGCCGGGCCCTCTCCCGGCCCTGGTGCGAACGGGTCGACATAGTGGTCGGCGACGCTCTTAGCCCGCAAGCCCTGACGAAAGCGTTGGCAGGGGTGGACACTGCCTACTACCTGATTCACAGTATGTCCAAGAAACCTGACTTCCACGAGTTGGACATAGATGTGGCGCGCACGTTTGGTCAAGCAGCCCGGAGAGAAGGGGCCAAGCGCATCATTTACTTGGGAGGATTGGGGGACCCAAACGCCAAGCTTTCCCGCCACTTGCGCTCCCGCCAAGAAACCGGAGAAGCATTGAGGGAGAGCGGGGTTCCCGTCACCGAATTCAGGGCCGCCGTAGTAATTGGATCAGGCAGCATCTCTTTCGAGATGATTCGTTGTCTTGTGGAGCGGCTGCCTATCATGGTCTGCCCCAAGTGGATTTACTCGCGCATCCAGCCCATTGCCGTCGGCGATCTCCTGGCGTATCTGGTTTCCGCCCTTGGCGTCTCGGAAAGCGCCGGGCTCACTATAGAGATCGGGGGAAAGGACGTGACGACCTACAGAGGGCTGATGTTGGGGTACGCGGAGGCAAGAGGACTAAGACGACTGATGATCCCAGTCCCGGTCCTAACCCCTCGGCTGTCATCCTACTGGGTCCATTGGATGACCCCTATTCCTGCCACTATCGCAGTGCCGCTTGTGGAAGGGCTTCGCAACGATGTGGTCGTGACCAACGGGCTGGCCAGGACTCTATTCCCCAATATTGAGCCTCAGGGGTACGCTTCGGCAATCAGCAGTGTGATTCGGGACCTCGATAACGGACATATGGACACGTCATGGAGCGACGCTGCAGGCACCAGCGAGGGGACGGGAAAACCTGTGCATTTGGAATCTCGCCAAGGGATGATTGTAGAGCGCCGCCAGCACAGGGTCGCAGCCCCAGCCAGTGACGTCTACCGTGTGTTCACTGGGATAGGCGCAACCCGAGGTTGGTATTTCGCCGACTGGGCCTGGAGACTACGCGGAACGGTAGACCGCCTTCTGGGCGGCGCAGGTCTGCGAAGAGGGCGACGCCATCCCGATGACCTACGCGTCGGTGACGCCTTGGATTGCTGGCGCGTGGAAGACCTAAAAGCCGACTGCCTGCTCCGGCTGAAGGCCGAAATGAAGCTCCCCGGCCAAGCCTGGCTCCAATTCGAGGTGGAGGAAACTCAGGGCGGAGAGACCCGCTTGGAACAAACGTCGGCGTTCAGCCCCAAGGGATTGGGCGGCCTAGCCTATTGGTACGGGCTTTATCCATTACACTCCTGGATTTTTGGCGGGCTGGCAAAATCAATCGCCCGCCGGGCCGAATACCAAGCAGTTTCCGGCGAACGTGAGAGTCCACAAGCTAAAGAGGCCAAGGACTGACCGTAAGACCCTCCTGCCCCCAGTCCAAACAGGCTGACGGGGAAGACCAGATCTATGGCGGCATCACTCGACAAATCCGGTGTTGACAAAGACGACTGCAGAATGATATGGTGTATCACTTTCAAACGGGCCATCGCCGACAGGCATATTTAAATCGTAGTGATATAGCGTATCAATATGGACCTTGAAACATCACCTCCGAACCTGATGGCGGCGCTGGAGGACCACGGCCACAGGGTCACTCTTTCCAGGAAAGCGATCGTCGATGTCCTGGAGCAGAAGCATGAAGGCTTCACAGCGGAGGGGCTGAGCGAAGAGTTGCCTTCGGTCAGCAGGGCGACGGTGTATCGCACCATCAAGGTCCTCCTTGAAGCGGGAGCAGTCTGTAAGCTTGCCACGATGGACGGGTCCCACGTGTACAGCGTCTCCCGGACCGGTCACCATCACCACCACTATGTGTGCGTCAAATGCGGCGCAGTGGAGGAATTCAGGGCAGCCGCGGTCGAGCGGATGCTGAGGTCGATTGCCGCAGAACTCCCCGGACAGGTCGTAGACCACCGAATCGAGTTATACGTGGCATGTGATCCCTGCCCGGCCGGCGAGGGAGCGTAGCAGGGTTTGTTCCGAGTGACCGAAGCTCGGTTTCGCGCTGCGCTAAATGATATTACGTCGCAACTCTTACCGGAAGTCGTGTAAGAGAGCGTCGAGTTGAATCCAGGTAAATTTTACGAAAGGGAGAACCGGAACCATATATGATACAACATATCAATAACTATCGGAGGCTTCTAGCACCGGCGATGGCCTTATTCCTCTTGCTAATCGCCGCAGCATTCCTGGCCGGCTGCGGGAATGACGGCTCCATGCCGGCAACAGAGCGGCCTCAGCCTACGGCCACTTCCACCAGCGCACCGGAACCCGTCGAGGCAACTCCAACAGACGCGGCGCCCGCAACGGAGACTGCAACCCCCTCCAGACCGCCGCTCCAGGTGGTCGCCACATCAAACATTGTGGGTGACTGGGCTGAGGCGATAGGCGGGGACAGGGTTGAAGTGTTCAGCCTGTTGCCACCGGGCGGCGATCCACACAATTTCGTTCCAGGAGCCAAGGACGTTGCCAAAGTAGCGGATGCGGACATCGTGTTGACCATCGGTCTTGGCCTCGAGCAGGATTGGTTGGAGGACCTGTTGCACAATGCCAGCGCCGATGACTCCAAGATAGTCGCTCTTGGCGAGCGCGTTGATCCGCTGGAGTTCGCCGGGGACGACCATCACGACGATCACATGGACGACCATGGCAACGAAGACGACCATGACGACCACGAAGACGACCATGACGACCACGAGGACGACCATGGCAACGAGGACGATCATGACGACCACGAGGACGACCATGGCAACGAGGATGACCATGGCCACGAGGACGACCATGGCAACGAGGACGATCATGACGACCACGAGGACGACCATGGCAACGAGGACGATCATGACGACCACGAGGATGACCATGGCAACGAGGACGATCATGACGACCACGAGGATGACCATGGCCACGAGGACGACCATGACGACCACATGGATGCCCATGGCCATGAAGGGCACGACCACGGCCCTCTGGACCCGCACTTCTGGTTCGACCCGAACCGTGTGAAGGTCGCAGTAAACGTTATTGCCGCTCGGCTTTCGGCCCTAGACCCCGAGGGCACCGAAATCTACTTTCAGAACGCCACTGACTACGCGGCGCAGCTTGACGAGCTACACGCTTGGACTCAAGAGCAGGTCAAGTTGGTGCCGCCGGAGCGCAGGCTGCTGGTTACATCCCATGACACCTTCTCTTACTTTGCAGCACTCTACGGGTTTGAGGTAATCGGGCTGATAATTCCGTCCTTAGGGACCCATCTTGAGCCCTCAGCGGAGCACGTTGCGGGAGTGGTCGAAGTGGTCCGGGAGCACAATGCACCGGCGGTATTCAGCGAAAACACGGTCAGCGCAAAGTTGCCGCAGGCAGTAGCAGGAGAGACAGGCGCCAAGCTTGTCCAACTCTACACGGGCTCACTGGGCGAAAAAGACAGCCCCGGCGGCACTTATCTCGGCATGTTTAGGACAAACGTAGAACGAATCGTTGAGGCTCTGCGATGAACGCCGTTCCAATCTCACGGCATGGGGATATGCCGGTCTAAGAGCAGCGGGGGCAGCGCGCCAGCCCACCTGAATCTGCTGATCAACGGTCGTCCGGCAAACCGGCAGGGCAGCCATCCTGGCTGTCCTGCCGGTTTTGCAATCGCTTCCGGGCGCGCAATCTCATAGCAGCATCCCAACTTTCTCGGCGTGCTCAGGTGCGGCGAGGGCATGGGCGCGTCCTTGGCCCCGAAATCCGGCCCAAGCGAATTTTGGCCTTGGTCAGTGTCTAGACAACTGCGTATATTTGTTGTCAAATGTTGTCGATGGGTGTTTGGCAAGGGCCAGGCCGGACCGCGCCAGACCAACCGGGCAACGGGACGGACTGGGGGCGGTTACCCCGGACATCGCCTTAACAACGCCTGAGCCGGTGTAGCTCAGTGGCAGAGCAGCGGTTTCGTAAACCGCAGGTCAAGGGTTCGACTCCCCTCACCGGCTCCAAAATCCCAGGCATAGAAAAGGCCCCTGGGCGTTTCAGGGGCCTTATTTGTCGCCGGCGTTTGTTGCCAGGGGCGGCTAACGCTGGGCGATTAGAACAGGTGGCAGGCCACGCGGTGTCCCGGGGTGATTTCTTTTTCCACCGGCGTTTCCACGGCGCACCGGTCCATGGCAAAGGGGCACCGAGGGTGGAAGTGGCAGCCCGCGGGTGGATTCAAAGGCGAGGGCACCTCACCGGTCAATACTATTTCGTCCTGCACAACGTCGGGATGAGAAGGCAGGGCGGCGGACATGAGGGCCTTGGTATAGGGATGCATGGGATTATCGAAGAGGTCTTTGACTTCTGCGTACTCGACGATCTCCCCCAGGTACATGACGGCCACGTAGCGGCACATGTAGCGCACGGTAGCCAAGTGGTGGGCTATCAACAGGAAAGCAACATTGAACTCGACCTGCAGGTCTTTGAGCAGGTTCATTATCTGGGCGCGGATGGAGACATCGAGGGCCGACACCGGCTCGTCGAGCACGATGACCTTTGGGTTGAGGGCCAGGGCGCGGGCGATGGCAAGTCTCTGCCTCTGCCCCCCGCTGAACTCGTGGGGGTACAGGTTGGCGTGGTAGGAGTCAAGCCCGACAGCCTTGAGAAGCTCTTCGACCCGGTCTTCAATCTGCTGTTTGGAGACATTCCAGTTGATCACCATGGGCTCAGCAATCAGGTGCTTTACCCGCATCCTGGGGTTCAATGAGCTCCAGGGGTCCTGAAAGACGGCCTGGACCGACCGGCGATATTCCTTCAGGGCGCCGGCTTTGGCGTCCTGTACTTCAGTTCCCCTGAACAGCAACTCTCCGGAAGTTGGCCGCTCAAGGACCAACAGCATCTTTGCGGTAGTGGTCTTGCCGCATCCAGACTCGCCGACCAGCCCCAGGGTTTCCCCGGCCCGTACTTGAAAAGACACACCGTCAACAGCCTTAACGTAGCCCGTCACGCGTTGATAGAGGATACCCTTGGTGACGGGAAAGTGCTTCTTAAGGTCCCTGGCCTCCAGAAGAACCTCGCCGTCTGCTGATGGGTCAGCGGAAACTACAGGCGTCGTCACTGCACCCTCCAACAGGCGGAAGCGTGCCCGTCGCTTACCGGCAGCAGATCGGGATCCTCGTTCCTGCACCGGTCCATCACGTACCGGCAACGGTCAGCGAAACTGCATCCAACGGGGAGGTTATACAAGGGCGGCGGCTGCCCTTCTATCGAAAAGAGCCTCTCCACGTCTTCCTCCATCTTGGGAACGGACTCAAGCAATGCTTCGGTATAGGGGTGCGAGGGATTATTGAAGATATCCCTCACCGACCCCTGCTCGACGATTTTGCCGGCATACATTACCGCCACCCGGTCGCACACCTTGGCCACGATGCCAAAGTCGTGGGTGATGAAGATCAATCCCACGCCCAAGTCCTGCTGCAATTCCTTCAGGAGCCTGAGGTACTGGGCCTGGATGGTCACGTCAAGGGAAGTTGTAGGTTCGTCGGCAATGAGCACCAGGGGCTGACAGGATATGCTGATGGCGCCCACCACCCGCTGGCGCATTCCGCCGCTCATCTGGTGGGGGTAGTCCCGCACCCTGGACTCGGCGGCGGGTATGTTCACCCTCCGCAAGACCTCCAAGACCTTTTCCCGCAGAGTAGCTCGCGGCGGGTGCTGGTGTATCTGGATGGCTTCACCCACCTGGGTGCCGATGGTGAAAACGGGGTTGAGGGAGGTCATGGGGTCCTGGATGATCAGGGCGATTTTGCTACCCCTGATCTTGGTCATCTCGTCTTCAGAAGCTTCCAGCAGGTCTTCGCCATCCAGGACTATTTTCCCGCTGACGATACGGCCGGGAGGCTCCTGCACCAGGCGCATCAGGGACAGCATGGTGACGGTCTTACCGGAGCCGGACTCTCCAACTATGCCCAGGGTCTCGCCGGCCCGGAGCTCGAAGTTGACCCCGTCCACGGCCTTAACCGTGCCCCAGCGGGTCTCAAAGTAGGTGCGAAGGTCCTCGACCTTCAGCAGAACGTCGCCGGCCGTTTTGGTTTCAACCATTACCGCATCAATCTCCGGGTCGAAGTTGACCAGCCTTGGCGTTGGCCCAGATTTGACAATTGAACAACCCAGGCCGTTAAGGGACAGGGAGGCACAGCTTAAGGCGTTATGGATTACGCTGCTTGAACGGGAACGGTATCAGAACTAAGGATGCCTGTCAATTTAGTTTCTTGGCCCGTCCCGGGCGACTGGAATCAGTCCGGAGCATGAGTCCCACAGCGGTGAGGGCGAGGGGGGTCATGCTCATGGCCAATAGGGTCGCCTGCAGATTGCCCACCGCGTCATCAATGAACCCGGCCATCAACGGCCCCAGCACCATGCCCCCGGAGGTCGCGGTCATAGTCATGGTGGACGCCACCGCGGCCTCCCGGGGCCGTATTCCGGGAAGTAGATAGGGCACCGTGGAGAGAACGGGCCAGAAGCCCCAGCTGACCCCATTGATTGTGGCCAGCATCAGCAACAGGGGCAGCCAACCGGTCAGGGTCATCCCCGCGTAGCTGCCGGCCATGAGAATGCCCACCAGGGCCAATACTGCATTGCGGTTGCCGGAGATGAAAACGGCATAGCCTATTCCAAGGCCAGCTACTCCCCCAATGAAGGTGGACAGAGCCAGCACTCCTCCGGACCACTTTACGGACACGCCGTAAGAATCCAGCATCAAGGTGGGAAAGAAGCCGAGGAACGCCCCCATGGCAGTGGCAACACCAAAGAACCCCAGTCCGGACAGCCACAGATCGCGGTGCTTCAGGGCGCCAAGCAGTACACCTATCTCCCGGGGGGGCGCTTCCGGCCTGCGCTGCTCCGGTGTTGCCCGTTCTCTTCCCAGTAGCCACCAAAGCAGGGTCAAGCAAGCAAAGAAGGCCCCGTAGAGGTTAAGGGTCATCCGCCAGTCGTCTCCCAAGGCTGCCAGGACGATGGGAGTGAACAGGAACCCGCCACCAACTATCAAGCCAAATTGGGCATTGCCAACGCTTTGCGACAGGATTATTTCCCTGTCGGCGAACCACTGCTTGGTCAAGATGGCCCGGGCAGGGTCGGCGGCCAGCCGCGAGATTCCGAACAGGAGACGGCCGGCCAGCAGCACGGCGAAGACCGGCGCCCAACCCTGCAGAAAGAAGAACCCAGCACACAAGGCCATAGTTGCGGTGGTGACAAACTTGACCGGGTACTTGGAGAACCACCAAGCCATGGGAATGCCCAAAGCCAGGCTGCCCCAGAAAGCGGCGGAGTTCAGAAGGCCTTTCTGGCCAGACGATAGGCCGAGGTCTTCGCTAATAGAGGGAAGGAGAAGCCCCATGGTGGAAGGGAGCATCCAGCTGGCGATGGAGCAGGTGTTCCACAGGACTATGACCACCCAGCGATAGTTGGGTATGGTCTGGCCGTCGGGCCCGCCGTTCCAAAGCCAGTACACGCCGCGGCGGACCACAGGGAGGCCGGCGAGGGCGGTCAAGACGCGGCTGGTGAAGGCCATTACTGAAGCCTAACCGGAAGAGTAGCGCGGCAGACCGGCGACCTAGACACCTTCAACTAGTCGTCACCCAGCGAATAGCACACCCGTGAAGTGGCTTCAGGCAGCGCAGCCGCCAACACCCTCGACGAGTCCTAGCCAGAGCATCGCCGTTTGGGGCCGGTCCATGTCGATAGCGACGCCCAGACTTCTAGGTGCGGACCGACTCCAGCTTTTTGACGACGTCGTCGGTAGAAACAATGTGGCGGTGCAGGTTCATTTCCCTTGGGCTGAAACCCAAGGCCAGTCCCACCAACTGGGGAAGGTGCAGTATTGGCATGTCGATCTTGGCCTGCTTGTGCCGCTCGGCGTCGGACTGCTTGCCGTCCAACTCCAGGTGGCACAACGGGCACGGGGTGACCATGCAGTCGGCGCCCTTTTCACGGGCTTCCAAGGTGTGGGTGCCGCACATCTCCAAGGCGTTTTCTTCACTAGCCGAGAAGATGGGGAACCCGCAGCACTTGCCTTTGCCGGAGATCTTGGTCACCTCGCCTCCCAAGGTCTCTATGGTGGTCTCCAAGACCGTTTTACGCCTCTCCCAGCCCTTGGGGACCATCAATTCCGGGGGCCGGCGCAGGTAGCAACCATAGAAGGGGGCAATTTGCAGTCCCGTCAACGGCTGGACGATCAACTCCTTGAGATTGTCCAAGCCGTACTCTTCATCCAACACCCAGACGAAGTGCTTGACGTCGACGGTGCCGTTGTACTGGAGTCCCTCGGCGGCCAAGTGGTCGCGATTGATTTGCTCACGGTACTCGGGGTTGGTCTTGAGCCGGTGGTTGGCCTGGGTGAAAACACCCTGGCAGGTGCTGCAGATGGTCATCATGGTCATGCCCATCTGCTCGACCTTGGCCAGGGTGCGGGCGTTGATGGGGTCGGAGACTTCTTGAGGCAGGCAGCCTGCGCCGCTGCAGCCGACGTCGGTAAGCTCGGCCAGCTCGATATTCAGCTTGGCGCAAACCTTGACCGCCGCCGGGTACAACTCGGGGCAGCCGCCTTTGGACACGCAACCGGGGTAAAACGCGTAAGCCATTACTTCTTGGCCTCCACCTTGCGGAAAATATTCTTAATCTTGTCGGCCCCGGGCCTCTTGGGGTGTAGGAAATAGGGCCTGGGCATCTTGCCTCGCTTGAGGGCCTTCAACCCCAGGGGAATTTGCTTAATTTGGGCCAGGAAGTGGGTGAATCCCCCCTCTGTGTCGATGGCCAGGCGGGTCTCATCCACCCAACCGGCCTTCTTGACCGAGGCCATGAAGCTCTTGTAGTGGCCTTTAACCCGGTAGTTGCCGGCCCCTATTTTCATGGCCTTGTCGCGGATGGCGAAGATGCGCTCGGTAGGGTCGATACCCTTGGGACAGTGCTCGGTGGCCTCGAAGCAGTGGCAGCAGTCCCAGACCCCCTTGGCGTCGCTGAGGTTGTGCAGCCTTTCGTTGGTCCGGCTGTCGCGGGGGTCGGCGACGACGCGGTAGGCCTTGGTCAGGGCGGCCGGGCCCAGGAACTTGCGGTCCACCAGCATGGTGGTGCACCCCTCGTCGCACAGCCAGCACATGGTGCAACTCATGACCTTGCGCAGGTCCTTGACGACCTCGTTGGAGACCTTATGTTCCCGCTCCGGCAATGGTTGGGCGGGTTCCACCCAGGGTTCGACGGCTTCGTACTTGTCGTATACCATCTCTCCCACGTCGAACATCATGTCCTTAGAGACTTTAATCATCCGGATGGGATCGACGGTGACCTCGTCGCCCTTGACCACCTGGGCCATGGTGGTGCGGCAGGCGATTTTGTTTTTGCCGCCAAGGCGCATGGAGCAATCGCCGCAGAAACCGCTGCGGCAGGAGCCCCGGAAAGCCAAGGTGCTGTCCTGCTCTTCCCGGATGCGCATGAGGGCGTCCAGGACGGTGGCGTCTTCCTCTATGTCTATGGTGTAGGTCTGCGTGGGGCTTTTGCCGTTGGCAGATGGATCGTGGCGGCGCACCTTGACGTTGAATTCCATTAGTAGGCCCTCCTTTGGGGCTGCCATTGAGTGATTGTCACCGGCTTGTAGGCCAGGGACGGCCCTTCCGGCGCGCCAGTGGCTAAGGTGTGCTGCAGCCAGTTGTCGTCGTCGCGCTCGGGGAAATCGGTGCGGTAATGGGCCCCGCGGCTTTCTTGCCGGGCCAGGGCGCTGGCGGCGATGACCTGGGCTGTGTCCAGTATGTTGCCCAGTTCCAGCAGGGAGGACAGCGACGGATTGTAAGGGCCGCCGGTTGCCGCAATGGACACCCGCTGGTAACGGTCTTTCAATTCGGCGATCTTGTCCAACGCCTGCTGCAATCCGGCGCCGTCGCGGCTCAGTCCCACCTTCTCGTGCATAGTGACAGCGAGTTCGCTACGTATAGAGCCTATAGAGTCTTCCCCGCCAGTCCTGGCTCCCAGGTCTTGGAGGCGCTTCTCTTCGCCGGCCGCCAACGATTCGGGGCCGCGGCTTGGCGAGGCTGATTGGGCATAGGCCGCCGCCGATTCACCGGCACGGCGGCCGAAAACGGCGGATTCCAACAGCGTGTTGCCTCCCAACCGGTTGGCGCCGTTGACGCCGGGACAGGCGCACTCGCCGGCGGCGAACAGCCCGGCCACAGCGGAAACTGCTCCCTGCAGGTCAACCTGGATTCCGCCAATGGGCCGGTGCATAGCGGGTCTGACCGGGACCAACTGCTTTTGCAGGTTTACGCCGGTCATCGACTTTACCAGGAGTTGAGTCTCGGACAGCAGGTCGTCTACAAGGGCGCCGTCGAGATGCTGGAAGTCCAGGAAAACACAACCCTGCTCGCCTCGACCAGCTTCGATCTCAGCGGCAATGGCCCGGCTGCACAAGTCGCGGGGCGCCATGTCGCCGGTTTCGGGGGCATGAGAAGACATGAAGTCTTCGCCAGCGCTATTGACCAAACGGGCTCCGTGGCCTCGGGCTGCCTCGGTCACCACCAAGCCCTTGTTTTGCAGGGTGGTTGGATGGTATTGGACCATTTCCATGTCCATCAGCGGCGCTCCGGCGCGGTATGCCAATGCTGCGGCGTCGCCCGTAGCGCCGAAAGCGGATGTGCTGGGCTGGTACATGCGCCCAATGCCGCCGCCGGCCAGAACAACGGCCTTGGCGTAAAGCGGCACAAGCTCGCCGGAGGCCAGGTCCTGGGCCATCACACCCCGGCAGGTCCCGTCATCCACGAGCAGCGAAGTGACGAACCATTCGTTGTAGGTTTGGACCCGATGCTTAAGAAGCTGTTCGTAGAGCACCTGGAGGATGATGTGGCCGGCGGAGTCGCCGACGTAACAGGTGCGGGGATTGGACGAGCCCGGAAAAGACATGACGTCGATGTTGCCCTGGGCGTTCCGGCTGAAGATTACGCCGAAATGCTCCAGTTGAATAACGTCGCCTACGCCGTCTTTGCAGAGGACTTCAACTGCGTCCTGATCGTTGAGGTAGTCACCCGCTTTGACGGTGTCCTCGGCGTGGGCCTGCCACGAGTCCCCGTCGGACAGGGCAGCGTTGATGCCGCTGTGGGCTCCGGAGGAGTGACTTCGGAGAGGATACACCTTGGAGACTAGGGCTGCGTCCACACCGGCGGCCTTGGCGGCGATGGCAGCCCGCATGCCGGAAAAGCCTCCCCCCACTACCAGTACGTCATGATCGGGCATATGAAACTCGCTTGCAGAATAGGGCAGCCCTGTTGGGGGCTGCCGGTTGGCGTCATTATAAATTCGGCTATATCGGGCGTCAACAAAGTTGACACTCCAAACCGGCCCGCGTACACTCCCACCGGATTACGCCTGCGGCGGCTCCGCGGGCCAAGAATCCTGACCTGCACGGTCAACGGCATGACGCCCGGAGGCATTACAACCTGATGCGTCTCACAAGGGGAGACTTCCGTTGGTAGGAGCATCCTCGGCTCAGATGGACCGAAATGGGCCATTAGTCGTCCTGCTGGGCGGAGCGCCGGGCACCGGCAAGACAACGATTGCCAACCTGTTGATGAACGAGTTGGGGCTTTCCCATCACCTGAGCACGGGATTTATCAGGGCATCTATCTCCCATTTGCTGCCGGAAGGGGACGCCCGAATCTTGAAGCGCCACAGCTACGACGCATATCAGGACCTGGACGGCGCCGCTCCCTCGACTGCACCCGGAGTTGCAGAGCACGGGCCGCTGCTGCAAGGGGCCGTGCGACAGTCGATGTTGCTGAAACCGTCCATAGAGGCGTGCATAGGCAGGGCGCACCGGGAAGGGATAGGGATGGTGCTGGAGGGAAGCCACTTCCTGCCTGGAGTGCTGGAGCCTGAATCACTGGAGGCGTCGCTACTTTGCGTTCTGGACGTGCCGGACCGTGAAACGCTGAAGCAGCGGGTGCTGAGCCCCAATCATTCCCGCCGCAGGCTTTCGGACGAACAATTGGCCCGCTTGGTCAAGCTGCAGGACGGCATTTTGGACTTGGCCGGAATACACGGGCAACCGGTGATAATCAACGAAGACTTACCCAAGGCGGTGGAGCAAATCCGCGCGCTGGCGGGCCGCTAACTTCGGCTCCGCAGGAAGTTCCGGGCGGCCTCCGGGGGCGTACTCCCAAGGGGCGAGTCCTGCCCTTCCAGGGGCATCGGGGCTTTGATATACTTACTCACCGCAGGCGTCACCCACGGCTGCCAACGAGCGGGCGTAACTCAGTGGTAGAGTGTTTGCTTCCCAAGCAAATGGTCGTGGGTTCGAGTCCCATCGCCCGCTCCAACCCCCAAGTTCTTTAGGTGCAAGAATATGGCCAGCGACCCTGTATCCGACTATCTGAATGCCTATCGAGAGGCGGGAGAGGCCCGCAGGAAAGCCATGGTGTACGTGGACGTTATAAGCGATGCGGCGACTAAGCTGCAAAGGGAGTGGCGGCAGGTAAGCGTGACGGACGTAGGGGCCCAGTTTGGGGCCGGACAGGACCTGAGGATCAACGGCGGGTCGTGGCCGAGCGCGCAGGAACTGGCCGATGCCCTGGCAAGTTACAGGGCGGCGGTGTTCCAGGCGGGAGCGGCTTATCTGAGGATTCCCGAGGGCCAGCGGGGGCTGGTGGCTACTCCGCCAATCAACCGGTACGGCTGAACCGCGGGGCACCCGCCGGTTTTACCGAAAGCTGAGCTAAGGGTAATAATAACCGGCCCATCGAGTGGGGTGAATCCCGAGCGATGGGCCGGTTTATCGTGGCAGTGGACCATCCTGGATTACCAGGAATAGCTGGGACTTAGAGGTCGTAGATTCTGGCGGCGTTGCCGCCGACAATCTTGTCCTTCTCGTCTTCTGAGCACTCCGCCAGGATTCCCTCGACAATCTCGCGGCTCCTGGGGAAGGTCCCCTCGGAGTGAGGATAGTCGGCGCCCCACTGCAGGGTGTCCACGCCTATGACGTGGCGCTGCCTGACGCCCTCCCCATCTTCCTGGAAGCCCAGGAAGCAGTTGCTGCGGAAGAAGTCGCTGGGGAGGACACCGTCCTTGAAGTTGCCCTTGCCGACCATGTTGCCCCTTTGGCTGTAGGTGTAGTCCATGCGGTCGAGGAAGAAAGGCACCCAGCCCAGCTCATGCTCCACCGAGCCCACCTGGAGCTTGGGGAAGCGCTCGAAAACGCCGGCGAAAATCATGTCGCAGATGGACATGCGAGGCCAGTAGTCGGCGTTGCAGATGAAGGCGGGCCGCTCTATGTCGGGGTCGGCCAATTCCTGGATGGGGCTGTAGCGGTTGCCGCCGATGTGCAGGCTCAGGGGCATTCCCATGTCCACGGACGCGGCCCACAGGTCGTCGTACTTGGGCTGGTTGTAGAAGTGACCCTCGCGGGGATAGACGGCCAGCATGGCCCCGATGAAGCCCATCTTATGGGCCCGTTCCAGTTCCTTGATTCCAACGCCCACGTCATCGACGTTGAACATGGCTATGCCCTTCAGCCTCTTGGGATGGGCGCTGCAAAACTCTCCGACCCAGTCGTTGTAGCTCCGGCAAAGGGAGTCCAGCAGCTCGCTGTCGGGCAGCCCGTAGAGCATGAACCCGACGGTGGGGTAGAGGATGCTGATGTCCATGCCGTCGATGTCCAGGTCCTTGACGTGCTCGTCGGGGTCGTAACCGCCGGGGCGCACGTTTTCGGTCTTGGAAACGGTGTGCATGGCGTCTGGGTCTTCGAACCTGACTCCGACCTTGTCGGACCCACCGGTGACGCCGATGATTTTCCGGCCGTCACAGACCCAAAAGTCGCCCTGCTCACCCAGGTTTTCAACGTGGGGGGCGCGCCAGGCGTACTTGGGTTCGACCCTGCTGGTCCACAGGTCCACCGGCTCAATGACGTGGTTGTCAGATGAAATGATTCTGCGCTCAACCATATTGCCTAAGCCTCCTTGCTTTTGCGGCAGGCACGTGTTCAAACCGCCCGCTTAAATCGGGCTATTGCCGCACCCCAATTATTGCGCTGTGCACGGCCCAAGTCAATACTTTGCACACCTGTCAGGCAGGCGCTGAGCGGGGCCTGCAATTCCCGATTAGCCAAGCGTCAAGAAAGCGTCTTTGCTCGCCGGTTTTTTGATAGCTGAGACATTCTGGGACATTTTGCGACATTCCGAGCGTGAGGGAGGTGGCATCGAAGCGGCCTTCAGGACTTTCTGCCACGGTTGAATAGCTCATTCTCACGAGTCTCAACTTGCTCCCAGGCGAATGCAATTCCGGCGGATCGGTAACTCCGAGGCACCGCTACATTTAAGTCTAGGCATTGAGGCCTGGGACCGTCAACGGCCTGGTGACAGCGCAATGACCGGGCCCAGCCCTGTTCCAACGGAGGAGTCTAGGGCCGCCACTGGCCCAGGGGCCATCGAGCGGGTGGGATCGCTCCGGCCGATTCCGGGTCCACAGGCGGACTGGAGACCGGCAATTGCGCTAGAGGCAGATGCTAACGTCGTAGCGGTTCACTTTGGGTGGGCCGTGCAGAAGGGGCGTTATGTGAGTGACCAACTGCCGGTATTGGGAGCCTGTCTCCCAATCGACGGCGTGGGCTTCACTTTCCCAAATGGTTACAGCCAGGGCTAAACCGGCGCCGACCTGGGTGAGAGCCAGGCCATACCGGAACCCGGGCAATTGCCGGGCTGCCGGGAGAACCGAGTCGCGAGCAACGCCAGCTATGCGGTCCATTTCACCGGGCAAGGCCTGGGCTGCCAGGACACTGGCGCGGGCCCCGGCCAATGGCTGGGAGGGGGAAAGGCGGGCGGCGACGCGGTAGACGTCCCGGCCGGGCTGGGTGGCAAGGGGGATGGTTGCCAGTTGTTCCAAGGGCGGGGCTTCGAAGAACCTGCGGGTAGCCCGGCCCGCGTCCTCCACCCCAGTCCGGGCAACATGGGGAACGCTGTCTTCGGATTCCCACACGGTTATCCCGCAGACCTTCTCGGAGAGTGGATCAACCAGCAAGAAGGCCTCTTCAAATCCTTCCATTTCCTTGAGCGCGGGATACAACGTGTCGCTGAGCAGACCTATGGTCTCTTGCAGTTTACCGGGCTGGGCTTGAGCGAAAGTCACGCGGGCAAACATAGTCGGATTACCTGGACCGGCCGGTTGGGGGATTTGGCGAGCTTTGGCCTGACAATCTTACCAAAGCGGCGACGCAAAAGCTCCGAAGCCGCAGGCCCGGCCAGCGGAAGTCCTGAAATTGGAGGTGCGCGCCAGAGAGGACAGGATGAGGTCTGCCGAGGGATTTCATTAGATAGGGAGCGTTGCCATCTTCGCCTGGGCATGGTTTATACTGTGTCCCGGAGCGGCTGGGGCCCACCCCCGACGTCCAATCGATCTTGAGAGGAAAACCCCGTGTTCACAGAGACAGACCTACCCGGCAAGCTCAACCGCGGCAAAGTGCGGGACACCTACCGGCTGGACACCGGACGGCTGTTGATGGTGGCCACCGACCGGATTTCAGCGTTCGACGTGGTGCTCCCAACCGGCATTCCCCAAAAGGGCCTGGTATTGAACCGGATGTCTGCGTTTTGGTTCGACCAGACCAGCCACCTAGTGGGAAACCACTTGATTGCCCTGGCCGACTCGCCGGAGGCGGGGCCCCTGATCGAGGCCAGCCCATCGCTATCAGATGTGCCCCGGGAAGTGGCCCGGCAGGCCATGGTAGTAAAGGAAGCGGAGAGGATCGACATCGAGTGCATCGTCCGGGGGTACATCACCGGGTCGGCGTGGTCGGAGTACCGGAAGGAGGGCACCGTTTCCGGACAGCCCATGCCGGCGGGGTTAAAAGAAGGAGAGGCGTTCCCGGAGCCCCTGTTCACGCCCACAACCAAGGCTGACGTGGGGCACGACGAGAACATGTCGGCGCAAGAGGTGGTGGACATGGTGGGGCAGGACATGGCGCAGCGGCTGTCCGACGTAAGTAAGGCCGTGTACCAGTTCGCCCGGGACTACACGCTGGAGAAGGGGATCATACTGGCCGACACCAAGATGGAGTTCGGGCTCCTGGACGGGGAGCTAATTCTCATAGACGAGTTGCTCACCCCGGACTCCAGCCGGTTCTGGGACTTGGAAGGGTACCAAGTGGGCCAGTCGCAGCCCAACTTCGACAAGCAGTTCGTGCGCGATTGGCTGGTGAGCCAGGACTGGGACCGGGAGCCGCCGGCGCCGGAATTGCCTGACGACATCGTGGCCAAGACATCGGAACGGTACCTGGAAGCGCATCGCCGGGTCACCGGGCAGCGGCTTTAGGCCACCGGTTAACCTGGCGGACCCCCTTCCTCACTCCAGGCATAGTCGATAACGATTCGCGTGCAGCGGCGGGCCGAAGTTCTACCCGGTTGGAACTGTCCGACCCATAGCCGAGGGGCTTGCCGCGTCATAGCAACGCAGGCGTGCTGCCGGTAGTTTTGACATAATCCGGCAAAAATCCCTTGCCAATATGGTTGCTATTTGGCCAATCTACGTATATTATGTCTACCGTTATTTCCGGAAGAACCAACGAACAGCGCCCGATGCACTTGACGAGCCAGACATTGAAAAGTGCCTTGCCAATTAGTGCATCTTGTATTATTCTACGCTGGGCGTCAGCCGGAACCCGAACATCCTAACGCTAACAGGTGGTCAGATGATGAAGTTGAGCCAAAGCAGGGTGGTACCACTGGCAATATTCACGGCGATAACCGCGGCCGTAATGGCTATCTTGTTGTTCCAGGGCCAACTTGTATTTGGCCAAGATGACCCGGCGGCATGTATTCCCTCCAGCGCCGCCTCGATAATTGTCACGGATGCCACTGAGGAAGCGGCGTTAATCGATAAGATCGAGCTTTCCCACGGCATGCGCGTGCGTTTCCAGACCATCCTGTCGGTGGGCGAGCTCCCTGCTGGGGACGTCGCTTGCAGTTTCGAAGGTGGTGATCTCTCTATAACCCTTCCTAACGGCGAGTCCCGACCACTGGCGGGAGGAGACACCGGGGTCGCGATACCCGTGGTCCGGGCCGGAACGCCTTACTCGGCGCCCGCGGTGGAATACACTGTAGACCAAGCCGACGCCGAAGACGGAGTATTGGTCGTCAACGCTTCGTACGAAAACGGCGTAGCTCACAGCACCCCGGAAACTGAGGCACAAGACGTTGGAGAAAACAAATTCGGACTGACACCCCCCTCGATTGGCGTAGTGGTAGCTCCCCCCGAGCAGACGATCTTCGAGGGCGGCGACGCCGAGTTCCAAATCACCGTCAACAACACCGGAGGCTTCCAACTGTCCAACGTGCAGGTCTCAGACTCGTTGGACACCGACTGCGACCGGACGTTGGACCCGTTGGCTGTAGGCGGCTCGCAGAGCTTTGAGTGCGCAATGTCACCGGCACAAGCGGCCGACAACGTTGTCACCGCAACCGCCGACGTGGTCGGCGGAGCGCCGGAGGGCCAAGAGTCGGTCAGCGGCATGGCAACCGCTGCAATCAGCGTCGTACCCGTATCTATATCAGTTGAGATCACTCCAGCCTCCCAGAAGATACGGACCGGGGAGGCTGCGGAGTTCAACATCACGGTTACCAACCCCAATGCCACAGGCTTGGTAGAGGTTGCGGTCTCCGTAGCCAATGCGGCGGAGTGCGATCAGACTATCGGAGCGATGGGCGAGACGGGGACTGATACAGCGAGCCATACATACAGCTGTTCCAGCGAACTTGACCTGGGCACCACGGTGGTCACGGCCACCGCCAGCGGCACTGTGTCACAGGTGGGAACGACGGTAACCGCTAGTGACGAGGCGGAGGTAGTAGTCTTCAACGCCGTCCTGGGAATCGAAATATCCCCGAGGGAACAGACCATCAGGGAGGGAGCAACCGTCAACTTCAGCGTGACGGTTAGCAATGCCGGCAACGCCGTCCTGACCGACGTGACGGTAGCAGCTCCAGACTCTGCGCCGGGCTGTTCCATGACACTGGGAACGGTAGCCGCAGGACAAGAGATCACCAACGACTGCACCTCGGAGGCGTTGGCCGAGAACACCGAGGTTACCATGACTGTGAGCGGCACCGCTCCTGACAGCGGCCCGGTGAGCGACAGCGACACCGTCACCGTCCGGGTAATCCATCCCGGCAGCGAAGCTAGCGTAATGCTCGTTGAGAGCTTGTCGTTCAGCCTGGTAGTCCACGTGTTGACCATCACCGAGACCAACACGGGCGACTCGCCTCTGACCGATGTCAGTGTTTCAGTAGAACCCGGAGGCGTCACCCTGACCAAAGACTCTGCCAAGCAGTGGATCGGCGGCGACGATGGCGACGACGGGGTCCTGAGCCCAGGTGAGACCTGGGAGTGGCGGTTGGTAACCGTAACGCTGCGAGGCCCCGGAGTGGACGTGGAGGATGACGCCGAATCGCAAGTCTTCACAGCGAAGGCCACCGGCACCGACCCGTTGGGAGGAGAGATAACCCACCCGGCCTACGCCGAGGAGCTTGACACCGTGGAGGTGTCGGTCTCCTAGAAACGAGCGGGTAAGGGTCCCGCCTACACCCAGCACCATCAGCGCCCCCTCAGGTTAAGCCTGAGGGGGCGCTAGCTTTTTGAGGCGTGGAGACGGCGTGGTGTGCCAGCCGCCAACGGGCCGGCTGTGGCCTGTCATTGCAATGCTTTGGGACTCACGGCCAAACTTGCCGCTTGGATGGGGCGAACCGGTAACTCCGACGGCGGTGAGCGCGGTAACTGGAATCAGGGTTTTTCTGCCGGCTCGTCGTCCAGCCGCTGTTCCAACCGTTGGAGCGCAGACTGGGTGGCCCGAATCTCCCGCAGCAGTTCTTCCCTGGACACCGGCCCCTCCAACTCCCGGAGCCGTTCTTTTTTGGCCTCGTCCAGGTTATTGATGATTATGGCGATGAACAGGTTAATCACCACGAACGTCCCCATGACCACGAAGCTGACGAAGTAAATCCAGGCCAGGGAGTTCAACTCCATGGCGGTGTACATTACCTCGACCCAACCTTCCAGCGTGATGATGTTGAACAGGGTCAACACTGATATGCCAAGGCTGCGCCAGTGTTCGGGGTCATGCTCGTGGAAGAAGTAGTATCCCAATATGGCGTAGATGTAGACCACGATGCCCATCAACAAGATGACGTGGACCGCGCTGGGGATAGACCGAACCAGCGCGGCAACTATCAGCCGCAGGTCTCTGATGGCCGTAATCAGCCGCAGCACCCGCAGCAGGCGGGCCAGGCGGGCAACCATGGCCAGTTGGCCGGCGGCGGGTACGAGGGCCAGGACTATCACCAGGAAGTCGAAGACGTTCCAACCGTCCTGGAAATACCTGAGGGAGCGAGGCGCCAGGGCCAGCATCTTAAGCAGGGCCTCGACGATGAACACGCCAAGGGCCACCTGGTACCCCAGGTCCAACCAGTCGCCGTAGTCGCGGTCCACGCGGGATGAGGTGCCGACTCCCAGCATAACGGCGTTGACGAGGATGACGGCGATGATGAAGTGCTCGAACCAGCGGGCGTTTACCAGCCGCTGGGCAAGGTGAATCGTTCGGTTCATTGCAGTGCGCATCGGCCTATGGTGCTGAGGAGCGGGCTACGGGGCGTTACGGGGCTCTAATGGCCCGTCGGAACGTCCGGGACGACGGTAGAGTTTAGCATATTGGGAGATGGGGCCTTGGTCGTTCAATACGTCCATACGTTGAAGTCCTCGAAATTGACCGCACCGAGATGATCACTGAAGAAATTCCCAATAACGGCCACGTTACCTTCATCTAAGTTATGGCTAAGGTCTAAGCTTGCAACGTGTATTCCGTTGACTGAAAAGGAACCGACTACGCTCTGAGCACTCAATGTCAAAATGTTGCGCGATTTCAGGCTAACCCCTGAGTCTCGAAGCCTGCCAGTCGCAACTTGAGTGTATTCTTCATCACCGAGGTCTAGCGTGTAGTGGTGCCACCACCCGTTCCCCGTAACAATCACAGCGTCGAGGCGGTTAGAGGCGGAATTCCGAAACGCAAAGCCGTAGTCCCAGTCGACACCACTTGGACTAACAAATTCAGCTTCGGCTGTAAAGGTCAGTAGTTGTGTTCCACTATCGTGGTATCCTAGGACTCCTGTGCCGCTTTCCAAAGTGCCACCAACTGGTCCATAGAGTCTGGACCACTCAGTAACAACGAAGTATTCATATCGGGTGGCAGCCCCAGCTACTTCGTTGCCTGCGAATGCTCCGGTAATAACGGCAACATCACCAGCCTGAACCCTATCAGATAAATCGATACCCCCGACCACCTCACCGTTGGCCCACAGGGTTCCTCGGTTTCCTCTAGCTGTGAAATTCAACGTGTTGCTACCGCCTGTTTGGGGAGAGAAAAACCTTAAAGCACCGCCAGCTATCTGAGTGTAAGGAGGGGATGCGCCAGTCAACACGGACCACCTGCCGTCGCTGGAAACCACAACTTGCACAAAAGGCGCAGTTTGATCAAACCGATCTCTGCGGAGTATGAACCCATAATCCCAAGAGTGAAAATCGGCTGAGTACGGGTTGAAGAAAGTTGCATTCACCGTAATATCTGCCATGTCGACTCCGGCGTACTCGGTCTTGATGAAGCCGTCTGACGGATCATGGTGCAGTTCGCCGCTGATGGGGCCGAAGCCGCCCGTGCTACCCGGTGTTGGCGTAGGTGTGGGACGGCGGGTGGGCGTTGGCGTGGCTGCGGGGGCCGCCTGCAGTGCAGGAACGAGGGATTGCACCGTCGTCCCGGATATGGCGAAGTTCAGCCCCTCGGTTTGCGCTTTGTCGTAACCGAACGTGTTAATACCCAAAATCTTACCCGACAACGAGAGCATCGGACCTCCGCTATTGCCCGGATTAATCGCGGCGTCGGTTTGGATGACCTGGCTGAGGAGGGCCGGCTCGTATCGGACGGCCGAAACGATGCCACGGGTCACGGTGGCCGGACCGTCCAGCCCCCAAGCGTAGCCGATTGCGACTACTGCGTCGCCGGGCTGGACGGCTGCGGCATTCCCGAAGGGCAGGGACTTGAAGCTGCCGCAACAGATGCTGACCACCGCTAGGTCTCGCTCTTGGTCCGTTCCCAGGACGGAGCCCGAATAGGTAGCGGAGTCGTTCACGGTGACGGTTACCCGAGTCTCGCCTTCAACAACGTGATGGTTTGTGACGATGTAGCCAGTCCTCCCCTGAGTCTCGAAGATAACCCCCGAGCCCGAGCCGGAACCGGTTTCAATCCTTACCACGGCAGGGCGAGCTTCACTGACCATTGCGGTCAACAGCGCCGCAGAGTCTGGAGTTGGCGTGGGAACAGGTGTCGGTGTCGGCGTAGGCCGTGGAGTGGGTGTCGGGACAGGGGTTGGGGTCGGCGTTGGCGTTGGAGTCGGAACGGGTGTAGGCGTGGCAGTAGGTAAGGGGGTTGGGGTGGGCGTAGGCGTAGGCGTGGGCACGGGCGTAGGAGTAGCAGTTGGTGTTGGCGTGGGAGCGGCCGCGCGAGTTGCCTCCATCCGCGCCTGGACTGTTGCCTCAATGTCCGGCGTAGGGGTAGGCGTCGCGGTGGGCAAGGCGGCGGCCACGGCGGCTTGGACCGTGGCATCGATGTCTCGCTCGGGAGTAGGGCTGTCGCCGGTGCACGCGGCTGCGAGCAACAGGGCGGCGACTATCGGGGCCAGCGGGCGGAAACTTTTCATGGGGCAATCATTGTACTACTCAAGAGGAGGGCCGGCGCAACGGGCTATTTGTCAGCAAGTCATGCGCGTGCCGGCCTGCCGACGCTCAATGGTCCGTTGCCGGAGCCTGTGGGTCTAGCCCATCTGGGCCAGGAGGCTGGCCAGGTCTTCGGCGTGTTCTTCTTCGGAGGCCAGGATGGTCTCCATCATCCGCCTGGTTGTGGGGTCTTTATCACCCAGGTAGCGAATCATCTCGCCGTAGGAGTCGATGGCGACCCTCTCGGCCACCAGGTCTTCCCGGATCATGTCCTCCAAGGTCTCACCCTCGACGTACTCGGAGTGGCTGCGGGAGGCGAGGCCCTCGGGGGAGAAGTTAGGCTCTCCCCCCAGTTGGACGATGCGGGCGGCGATCTGGTCGGCATGCATCTGCTCGTCGTTGGCGTGCTGGAGGAATTCCTGCTGGGCCTGGGGAGCGTTGATGCCCGTGGCCATGTAGAAGTGGCGCTTGTAGCGAAGCACGCAGACAATTTCGGTGGCCAGGGCTTCGTTGAGTACTTTGACCACCGTCTGGACGTCGGCCTGGTAGTTGGGGGTGACGGCGCCACGCTCGATGTGCTGCCTGGCCCGCTCTCGCAGAGTGGTGACATCGGAAAGAAAGTCGCCTGCCGCCATTGTTATGCTCCTCGTTTACCGCCTATTTCGATTATACTACCCCGGCTGCCGACCATGGGAGCATTTCGGCCAAGGCAGGAGGGAATACCACCGCTACCTGTTGCTACCGACCAGCCATCCTGGAATATAATGGTAGGGTGATGCTGAAAGTTGTTCTGGCCGGGCTTGTGGTCTTCGGAGTTACGGCGGCCTGCGGCGGCCCAGAGGCCACGGCGCCTGCCGCTCCCACGGAGGTCCCGACGTTGAGCGCCGAGACCCCGGCGGTCCAACCGGCCGCCACCAGCGCACCTACCGAAGCCGCTGAAACGGAGCAGCCCTCTCCACCTCCGGACGAGACTCCCGAGGCTCAACGGACCGAGGAACCTACCGCTATCGTGGCGGACCAGGAGCCCACTCCAACTGCTGAGCCTACTCCTACGCCAACCGTAGAAGCGCCGACGCGGCAGCCCACACCGACTCCTGAGCCGACGCCCACGGCAGTCCCGCCAACGCAGCAGCCTACACCAACCGCCGAGCCCACTGCTACGCCTACGCCTGTGCCGGCCGCGACACCAACCCCCAGGCCTACACCTACACCCACTCCTACACCCACTCCAGCGCCCACTCCCACGCCAACTTCCAGGCCTACGCCCACGCCTACACCCGCCCCTACCCCGACTCCCGCGCCCACCCAGCCGAGCGCGGCCGTCGGCTACTCGGTGGGGAACCTGGCCCCGTCGTTCACGCTGCCATCCGCCACGGGGGAGGAGGTATCCATAGAGTCCTACCGGGGGGAGAAGAACTTAGTGGTGGTGTTCTACCGGGCCTTCTGGTGAGGGTTCTGCCGCGCACAGCTCGGCGAGCTGTCAGAAGTCTACGAGGAGATACAGGATCTGGACGCGGAGGTGCTGGCCATCAGCATCGACGACCTGGAGGACGCCGCCTGGGTGGTGGAGCAACTGGGCATCCCCTTCCCCATCCTCTATGACCCGTCCACTGAGACTCCGCGGGACTACAACGTGTACAACCGGCTGGGAGACGGCCTCGCCGCCCCGGCCACGTTCATCCTGGACCAGGACGGTGTCATCCAATGGCGCAGGGTCGGCAGCGCCATAGGCGACCGGCCCAGCGTCGGGACAATCATAGCTCGTCTGTCCGAAGTCGCCGAGTAGGGCCGCAGGACAATGTCCTGCGGCCCAGGAACCCGGCTGGGGGGTTGGAGAGGCTAGGGACTGTACCCGGAGGGGGCTGACTCGGGCGCCTGGTCCCTGACGGTCTGGGCGATGTGCGCCAATAAGAACCGGAAGTCGTTGTAGGCGACGAGCCCGCCCAAGTCTCCCTGCAAAGGCTCGAGCAAGTCCCGCAGAAGGTCCAGGTCGACACTGGCCTCGGTCAGGTAGCTCTCGTAGCCCCGCCGCTCGTCATTCAAACCGCTGTACCGGTCGGCCGCCAGGGCTACGATGGCGCTGAACTGCAGCCAGTGGTCGGCGTGCCGGTGGAAACTGAGGTTCAAATGGCCTCCTACAGCGCCCATCTGGGTGCGTGACCTCCCGGTGGCCGGGTCGACCCACTTCACTTCGACGCCGGCCAGCCTCTCGCGCTGCGACAGCCTCTCCCATTCCGGATGCAACTCGAGTTCGTAGAAGACGGTGGTGGCCGCGCCGGAGGGGAGCTCGGCGAACTCCTTGCGGTCCTGGGTGAACGCGGCGTCGGGGGTGACCCGGTTCTCGTAGCCGACGATGCGCCACGACCTGACAATGTCCGGGTCCCAGGTCACCTGGGCGCGGGCCTGGTCGGCGAAGGGTGACGACAGGGCCAGCCAGTTTTGCCGGCTGAAGGTTGCCCGCGCCTGCTCGACGTCGCTGAGGTAGCGGTACCAACCATCGCCGTGCTGGGCCAACTGCTCCAGCAGGTAGTCGTTGTAGTTTTCAATACCGACGCCGACGGTAATGATTCGTAGCGGGTTGCCCCGGTCCGGGTCGTATGCGGACTCCAGGATGGCGAAGGGATTGGTGGCGTCGACGTTGGCCACGCCGTCGGACATGAGAATGATGTAGTTGTATGCGCCGGGACGGTCACGGCGAGCCTGGTCCGCCAGCTTGACTCCCAGGTCCAGGCCGGCCTGGACGTTGGTGGAGCCGTGGGGGGCCAGGTTGGAGATGGACCGGCTGACCTGCCGGTGGTCCGGGTCGCGGTGTTCGACGGTGAACTCGTGGATTACGGAGTTGGTGAAGTGGACGACGGCGATGCGGTCCCTGGAGCCCAGGCTGTTGCGTATGGTCTCTGCGGCTTCCCGGGCAATGTCCACCCGGTTGCCGTTGCTCATTGAGCCGGAAGCGTCCAGGACCAGCGTGACGTTGAGGGGGGTGTCGTCCCGGACATCCGGCGCTTGGAAGGCGACGCGGGCCAGGTGCAGGCGGTCGTCCAAGGGATGACGGGCAACGTCGGAATAAATGGCGAATTCCCGGGAACTGGACGGCGGCTGGTAGCCATAGTCGAAGGCGTTAATCCACTCCTCGGCCCTGACCGAGTCGGGCTCCACTTCGAAGCCGTTGCGGGCCCAGTTGAGGGCCAGGTGGTAAGAGGTGCGGTCAGTGTCCAAGCTGAAGGTGGAGACCGGGTCGTCGAAGGCGGAGACGAAAGACAGCCTGCCGTAGTCTTGGAACTCGGTGGCGGAGGGGGTGGAAGCCTGAGGCGTAACCTGCGATACGGTTGATCGGGGCGACGTCTGGGACCCAAGAGTATCGCCGCTTTCGGGTTCCGGTTCCATCATTGCAGTTGGCGCCTCGGTTGGCGCCGCCATCACCGTTGCTGCCGGTGTAGGCTCGACCTCGTAGTAAGCGTAGTCCACCGCCGGTGTGGGTGCAGCGGTTGCCTCCATCATTGCTGTCGGTTCCTCGGCTGGCGCCATTGTTGCTTCCGGAGCCTCCGTTGGTGCTGCCAACAGTTCGGCGACCGGAGTGGCCCCTGCGGACGTGTACCGCCCTGAGTCGCCGGAGTCGCCGCTATGCCTTACCAGGGGCGTACCGGTAGGGTCCTGCCCGCCGCTGGTGGTCAGGACCGCCACGGTCACGCCCACTGCGACGGCGGCGACGCCGGCGGTGGCGACGGCGGGATTCCACCAGCGGCTAGTTGTCGGGAATATCGAGTCCAGAACGGCAGACGGACGGAAGGAGCCCTGCTGCTCTCCAAGGCGGCTTTCCAGGCGCAGCCACAGGTCGTCCGGGGCCTGGATGTCTGCTCGTTCCGAGGCAAAATAGTCTTGCATTAGCCTTTCGGTTTGTTGTTCTTGGTCTTGAGGTTCGCTATGCGCCATAGTCCATCACCTGACTGCCGATTGCTTCCATGTCTTCCAATTGGGTTTTTAGCTGTGCCAGGGCCCGGTGCAGCCGAGACTTTACCGTTCCCTCCCGCATCTTCAGGGACTGGGCCACCTGGGGAACGGTCATGTCGGCGAAGTAACGCAGCACCACCACCTGCCGGTGTTCCTGGCTGAGACCGGCCAACGCTTGGCGCACCCTGAGGCGGTCTTCCGAGGCTGCAACCTCGTCCTCCAAGTTCACCGCTTCCGGGTGGTTTGCCGACTCTTCCAGGGGCGTGGTGGGCACGGCGCGCCTGCGCCGTTGGGCCAGCACGCCGTTGACCAGTATCCGCACCAGCCAGGGCTTGAACAGTCTTTCCCGCCGGAAGCCCTTGATCCCCCGCCAGGCCGCCAGGAAGGCTTCCTGGACATGCTCCTCGGCTGCGGCCCGGTTGCCGGTCATGAAATAGGCGACGCCAAAGAGGAGGTCCTTGTATTTCTCCACCAGGTGGCGGAAGGCTTCCCGGTTCCCTCCCTGGCATCTAAGGACGGCTTCGCTATCGGTCACTGGCTGCTCCCCGGTCCAATCTTCCGTCTTGGGGCGGCGGGTCTATATAGATAATATGCAGGAATGGTCAAAATCGTTCCATCAGTGTTTCGACGGGACGGCAACAGAGGTTGGAATGGCCCCATGTTCGCGGTATTCGGGGGAGCCGCAGAAATGCCACCAGGGGTAGAGCACCGCTCCGAGTATTACGAAAGCAGGGAGGAGTTCGACGGGCCGCGCCTGCCGCACGGCCCGGTTAGACCCGTTAATCTACTCCTGGGGCGCGGCGCCCAGCACCCGGTACAGCCTGTCCTTGGTGCGCTGGGAAACGGGCAGGACCTCGACGGCCACCCGGTGCAGGCCCACGACCTCGCCGTCGGAGTCGAAGCGGTAGTCGTTGCCGATGGCGCCGCTCCAGGTGATTTCGTACATGCAGTCGCGGAAGCCGTCGGCGTCCTGGTCGTCGTTGGTCCGGCTGAGGCACTCGGCGGCGATGTACACGTCGTCATAGGCGGAGCCAAGGTGCCAGGGAAGGGTCACGTAGTTGTAACGCTCTCTGAAGTTCTCCAGGACCTCCCGGGCCTTGGGGATATTCAAGTCAAGGACGTTGGCAAAGGCCTTCATGCCGGCGGCGGCGTCGCCGGCGATGTCCAGGGCGGTGGTGCCCACCGACACGGTTTCACCATAGATCGGGCCCTGGTAGCCCAGCTCTCGGGCCTGCTTGACGATAGTACCCGCGGCGAATTCAGACTGGGGCGACACGTGCAAAGCGTCGGGGTCGGCAGCGAACAGCTTGGTCAACTGGGGCCGGAAGTCGGCGACGTCCGCCGGGTAACGCTCATCCGCCGCTATAGTGCCGCCGCGTTCCTCGAACTGGGAAACCGTGGAGGCCCGGATGCCCTGGGCGTAATCGGTCTGCTCGCTGATGGTAGCCAGGGAGCGGATACCGTCCGCCCACAGGAGATTCCCGGTGTCTATACCCACCTGCAGATCGCTGATCTGGGTGCGGAATATATAGTCTCCGGCCTTGGCGATGTCTGCGTTGCTGGCCAGGCCGGAGAACAGTATCACGCCATCGGCCTCAGCCAGGGGGGCGGCTCCCAGCATGGCGCCGCTGCAAGAGGTGCCCAGGATAATCTTGACGTCATCAACTTCGGTCAGCTTCTTGTAGGCAGCAACTGCGTCCTTGGCGGTGCAACCGGAGTCCTCGACGACAAGCTCCAGGCTGCGCCCATTGATGCCGCCGGCGGCGTTGATCTCGTCCGCGGCCATCAGCTTGGCGTGATTGGCTACGGCGCCGTAGGTCTCGCCGGGGCCGGTCAGAGACTCCATCACGCCTATCCTGAAGGGGGCCTCCGACTGTTCACCACCGTTGCCGCAAGCGAGAGCGGTCAGGGCAGCGACGAGAACAAGGCCCAAAGCAAGGGCGCGAGTGTAGGAGAACAAACCCATGACCTCTCTCCACTTACTGCCGGAAGCCGGGCGGCGAAAATACACCGACACCAGCCGGCAAAAGTCCGGCTCCGGTCAATACCGGTCAGCTACTCTTGCGGCAAGCGCCGGCGCCGGAAACCGGTCTACGAGTCAGAGTTGCGGCATATGCGGCAACCGGTAACACCCAATACGATAGGCATCAGGACATCGATGACAGTCCAAAATTGCCCGTCGGGCACGTTGTCGTTATCCAGGTGCTTGCCGGATAGAAGGCTGAACCAGTTCCAGAAGAACAGAAGGAACACGACGACCGTGCCATAGAACGCGGCGTTCGCTCCCAGGTAGCTCTTAACGTCCGCCGAAGAATCTGCGTCGACGCGCCGTTTCTCCAGATAGCTGTACCCCAGGCCAAGCACCATTCCTGCCGCCATGAAGTAGTTGAGCATCTCCCACACTTCAAACGGCTCGTCGCCGCCCGGATGGTACCACGGGGTAATGATGAAATTGACGGCCACCGCCACCGCCACCAGCACCAGATAAGCTGCCACCAACCGATTCACCATGGGCATTGCCTCACCCCCTAAGCCGATTTCATTCCTATTCCCTGGCCGGACCGCTCAGACCAGGCGCCTCGCCATGGCGGGTCAGACCATCTTTCCTTGGTCAATAGACCAAGCCAAGGAGACTAGCCGTCAACGAATATACCCGCCGGTCGCATTGATGTAAAGATTGCCATCGGCCTGGCGATACTCCCGCGCCAGCGGGCCGCCAGGCGACGCCAACATGGACCAAGGCGGGCGGCAGGCCCCGGTTACCGGCGCCACTCAGCGATGTTCCAGAGCTCGCTATCCCAGCCGTTGATGCGGACGCCTTGCAGAGTGTTCGAGTGGGCCGAAACGATGCCCCGGTTCACCAGGGGAATCTCGTAGTAGCTCTGGACCAGAATGTCGTTCATCCGTTTGACCAAGGCGTCCCTGCTGGGACCTATAGGAGTATGGGAAAGCTCCTCTGCCAACTCGTCGAAGTCAGGATTGCAGGCGCGGGGCACGTTGCTGCCGCTCCAGTTGTTGTCGCGGTCCGGGACCTCGACGCAGGTCAGACCAAAGAGGTACTGCTGCGGGTCGATGTCAGGCCCGGTGGCGTACATCTGCACGTCGGCGAAGAAGCGGCTGTAGACCTGGTCTTTGTCGGCCACGGGGTCGCCGCCAAAGAAGACGGCAGCGTCGTGGTGCAGCAGTTCTGCCTCGATGCCGATTTCCCGCCACCAGTCCTGTACCAGTTCCTGGGTCTCCTGACGCACGTCGTTGGTAGAGGTCTGGTAGGTCAACCGGAGGGGAATGCCGTTGTATTCGCGGACCCCGTCGCCGTCGGTATCCAGGACGCCGCTGTCGTCCAGGAGCTTGTTGGCCCCCTCAATGTCCTGGGGCAGACAGGCGTCGTTGGCGGTGGAGGCGTAGGCCGGCGGCCCAACGATGAGATTGCAGGCCGGCTCGCCGGCGAAGCCGTAGAGCTCCTGTGCCATGAGAGAGCGATCAACGGCCATGGACATGGCGCGGGCGATGGGTGTGAAAGTCAGGAGCGGGTGGGGGTTGGCGCCGTCCAGGTACTCTGAGCGGTCGTTGCCCAGTGAGGGATCGGCGTTGGTCTGGTTAAGGACGATGCGCTCGACCAGGCTGGAGAAGGCCGACACGACCATTCCATTGCCTGCATTTTCCATGTCGGCCAGGGCCTGGGGGTCTATCTGCAAGTTCCAAGCGTAGTCGGCCTCTCCAATCTCCAGGACGGACTGGGCGGCGGAAAGGGCATCGCCGCCGCCGACAAGGGCCACACCGTCAAAATACGGCCTGTCGCCGCGGTAGTGGGGATTGCGTTCATAGCGGGCATTCCGGTCGGGGGTGAAGTCGACGATGCGATAGGGCCCCGATCCCAAGGGTGCGTAGTTCTCTTCATCGCAGCCCGAGGCGGCTGTACCGACGCAATCGGCAAACTGGGCGCTGCTGAGGACCGGAACGCCTGCGCCGACGAACGCAGTGTAGGGATACGGAGTCGGGGCATGGAAAGTGATTTTGACCGTCAAATCGTCCAAGGCCTTCACCGAAGTCACGTCGGTGAAGGCGCTACTGGCGGTGCAGCCGGTGGCTTCGTCGGTACAGTAGCGCCAGGTAAAGACCACGTCGGCGGCGGTGAGGCTGCTGCCGTCGGACCACTTGAGGTTGTCCCTCAAGTTCCAGGTAATGGAGGTGAGGTCCTGGGAGATGCCTCCGTTTTCAATGCTGGGTATTTCAGCAGCCAGGGCCGGGACGAGAATGCCGTCGGGATCGTAGTTGGCCAGTGGCTCCAAGGTGATGGCCCCGGCGTCCCGATCCTTGTATCCACCGGAAAGATAGGGATTGGGAGTGGAAGGGGCCTGCCAGTACAGGACGGTCAGGACTTTCTGGGAGCCGTTGCAGGCAACCATCAAGAAGACAATGGCCAGGCTGAGAGCGAGGGTTAGCAATTTGCACATGGGAAGAATCGGCTGGTCCTTTCTAGTATTTCGTTGAGCCAGATTAAATGCGGCCCGCGCGATCAAGCCCAACAACCCGGCCATATTACCAAATTCCGGGGACGTTCACCTCAACTGCCCCGGAGAGTTTCGGGATCATGGCCGCGTTCGCAGCATTCCCCGGTAGAATGCCAGGCTGACGGCAAAGGGCGTCATGTAGTAGACCGCCCGGAACAAAACCGACACGAGGACAGCTTCCTCCAAGGGGACCCCCAGCAGGTGGTAGGTGCCAGCCATGGAGCCCTCCTGGACGCCCAATCCGCCGGGAACCATGGACATCACTCCCGCAACTACGCCTACGGAGAACCCGGTGGCTATCACCCCCAGGCCGGCGTCGCTGCCCAGGGCCTGGAAGCAGACCCAGGCCAGGGCGATCCTGGAGATCCGGTCCAACAACACCAGGGCCGCAGGAAAGCCCAGGGCGAGAGGCCGCTCCCGCAGGACGGCCAAGCCGCCGGTCAACGTAGCCTCGAAGTCGCCGAGGGATGGGCCAATGTCCCGCCTGGTCACCCACCTCCAGACCGACCGGACCAACCAGATGGCAAACGAGCGGACCGGGCGGTAGAAGAAGACCACGGCGGTGGCGGCAAAGGCCGAGCCCAGTATCCCGGTCCCCACGCTCAGCCACAGCGCCGCCGCCGGCGACAGCGGATGCGTGAACAGAAGGTAGCCAAGGCCGATGGGGATAAGGCCGAAGAACACCAAGCTCTCCAGGTAAGCGTGGAACAGGGACGGCGCCAGCGCGTCACCGGTGGCGAGGCCCCGCCGGTTCATCAGCAGCAGGCGGACCGCATGGCCGGCCAGGCCGCCGGCGGCGGCAATCATTGCCGAGGAAACGAAACCCACAGCCAGCAGGCTGCGCCAGTCCATCCGGATATGAAAGATCTGATTGATGGAGGCGAAGCTGTAGCTTAGACACAAATAGGAGACGACGGTGATGGCCAGGGCCAGCGGCATCCAGCGCCAATCCGCGTGGTACAAGACGTCGCGGACCTCCTGCCAGTCCAATACGACCAACAGGATGCCGGCCAAGACCAGCAGGGCCACTGCGGCCGCGGTGATGCGGCGTTGGCCTGGGCTGACCTTGGCAACTGGGTCGACGAGGGGCTCCGGGTCTCCAGGACCTAGACGGCCCAAGTTGCGCGCCGTGGGGTATTCAGCGGAGTATCCTTCACTTGCGGGATGGGATTGCGGCCGCGCCGCCTGTGCTAGGATTATATGCGCTCAGCGGGGATACGGACAGGCGTGCTCGCGGAGTGCAGACCACTGGGACTGAGCAACAGGCCATGACGACACCCACACATCGGGCGCCAGCCACCTCAACCGCATCGGGGCCAGGCATGCTGCTGGTAAACGCCAGGGTCGTCACCCTGGAACCGGCGCAGCCGCGGGCGGAAGCGGTGGCGGTGAGGGGCGAGACTATAGTGGCTGTGGGAAGCCTGGGGGAAGCGGCCCGCTTGGCCGGGCCGGACGCGAAAGTCATCGACTGCCAGGGTAGAACCCTGGTCCCCGGTCTTATAGACGCCCACTGCCATCTGTTTGCCACGGCTTCCTCGCTGCAGGGCCTGCCTTGCGGGCCGGATAACGTCTCCAATATCCGGGAGTTACAGGCTGCTGTTCAACGACGCGCCGCCGAGACGCCCCGTGAAAGTTGGATCCGGGGATTCGGCTATGACGACCTGGCCCTGGAGGAGGCGCGGCATCCCAACCGTTGGGAGTTGGACGAGGCCGCGCCGGGCCATCCGGTGCGGCTGGACCACCGCAGCGGCCACGCCGTTGTGCTGAATAGCATGGCGCTACGGTTGGCGGGGATTCACCGGGACACTCCGGACCCGGTAGACGGGGTAATCGAACGGGAGGCGGGTTCCGGCGAACCCACCGGACTGCTGCTGGAGATGGGACCATTCCTGAGGCAGCGGCTGGGCCGGTTGCGGGACGGAAAGGACGCTGACGAGGGGATCGCCCGGCTGGGCCGCCTGCTACTGAGCCATGGCATCACGTCGGTGCACGATGCCGGTTTCAACAACAGCCCCGACCGCTGGCGCGCCATGGCCAGCTTACAGGCATCGGGTTTGCTGCCCTGCCGGGTCACCATGATGGCCGGGGCCGGACACCTGGGAGACTTCCTGGCCTCAGGCTGGAAATGGGGGCATGGCGACCACTGGCTGCGAATGGGGCACGTCAAGATCATGCTCAGCCTGACCACCGGGGCGATGCAGCCGGACGTTGAGGAACTGGGCCGGATGGTGGAGGAGGCTCACAGGGCCGGATTTCCGGTGGCAGTGCACGCGATAGAGGAGGAGGCGGTGGCCGCGGCGGCGCAGGTGTTCAAAGAGAACAGTGGGAGCGCAAGGTTGCTGGAGGCCAAAGACCGCATCGAGCATTGCGCCGAGTGTCCCCCGGAGCTCGCCGACCAAGTGGAGGGCAGCGGGGCGATGGTGGTGACGCAGCCGGGGTTTGTCTTTCACCACGGGCACCGCTACCGGGAGCGAGTTGACCCCAGGCTGTTGGACAGCTTGTACCCGGTAGCCGGTTTGCACCGCAGGGGGGTGGACGTGGCATTTGGGTCTGACTCGCCGGTAATCGACCCCAATCCCTGGCCGGGCATCTACAGCGCGGTGACCGGCCTGTGCGCCGACGGGCGGACCGTATCAGGGGAAGATTTTGCTCACGGCTGCCAATCCAACGGAGTCTCCCTGGAGACGGCGTTGCGGATGTACACCATTGCCGGGGCGCGGGCCGACGGCACGCAGGACGTGAAGGGAACCATCAAACCCGGCAAGCTGGCCGACTTGGTGTTGTTGGACCAGGATCCCATCGCCATGGAGGAAGAAGGGCTGAAAGACGTACGTCCGGTGATGACCATAGTAGGGGGGAGAGTGGCCTGGGAAGCCGGCGGCTAGTCACCGGCAACGGCGGAGAGCGACGGCAACCAGGGCCGCCGCTGCACCAGGGCTAGTGGGTGCGGTCTGAGATGTAGCCGGACAGGTCCAGCAGGGAACGGCGGGCGGGGCAATCGGGGAGGACAGCCAGAGCTGCGGAGGCGGTATCGCAATAGCCGCGAATGACAGCGTTGCAGTCGCTGATTATTGACGGGTCGTTGATCGTTTCCAGGGCGCGTTGCAACTGGCCGTCGTTGCCCGGGTCCTTGAACAGTTTTACCACGGGGTTGTCTCCGGGATAACGCTCCAGCAGCATGATGGCAGGCAGGGTCAGCACGCCCTGCACCAGGTCGTGGCCCACGGGCTTTCCCAGCTGGGAGGGGTCGCCCTGCACGTCCAACAGGTCGTCGACTATCTGGAAGGCCATGCCGATGTTGTGCCCGTAGGTCCGCAAGGCTTCCACCTGGGGGCCGGGAGCGCCGCCCAGGACTGCGCCGGTCTCGGCAGCGGTGCGGAACAGGGAGGCGGTCTTTCGGTAGATGCGGGCGTCATAGAGCTTGCGGGCTTCCTGGGCATCGAAAGCGCTGAAGTACTCCACAAGCTGACCGCTGGCCAGGTCCATGATGGTCTCGGAGAAGCGGCGAATCACGCCGATGTTGCCGGTGTCGCAGACGAAGGTTGCCGAGGTTGCGAAAACGTAGTCGCCGAACAGCACGGCCACGTCCTGGCCCCAGCGCTTGCTGACCGTGGGCTTGCCCCGGCGCAGGTCCGCGTTGTCGACAGTATCGTCGTGAATCAAGGTGGCAACGTGGAGCAGCTCCACCGCCGAGGCCATGGTGACGGGCTTCTCGGCGTCGTGGGGATAAAAGTTCGAGGCCAACAAGGTGATGGCCGGGCGAATCCGCTTGCCCCCGTTTACCAGCACGTAGTCGAGCAGCTCGTCGAGGTAGCCGTCCCCCGTCGTGGAAAGACCTCTGAGCCGGTCCTCGACGCACGCCAGCCGGTCCTCGATTGGGGCATAGATGGATGCAGCCTGCTGGTCCAAGCCTTTAAGCACGCCAGCCCCTAGACAGTCTGCAGGCCCAGGCGCTGTACCTCTTCATCAGCAACCTGGGGGTCGAGCTTGGTATACAAGGGTGAGGGCGCCCGCAAGTCCGCTCCCGGCCGCACCGCGGCGACGGCGTGGTCGTAATCCCACTGCTCCCCTTGGACCTCGCCGTCAAGACCCAGAAACTCGTGGAGCCGCTGGGAACTGAAGGGCAGGAAGGGGAACAGGGCCATCTTGAGGCAGTTGATGACGGCTATGCAGGCCCACAGGGACGTGGCGGCGTCCTTGCGGTCAGTTTTGATTGTCTTCCAAGGCGCCATCGAGTCCAGGTAGCGATTGGCCTCCTGGGCGAGGGAAAATCCCTGGGCGATCGCGGCCTTGAAGCGGCATTGGTACAGGCTGCGGTCAATGCCCTCAATAGCCGAGCGGGCGGCTTCCAGCAGCGCCCGGTCGGCCTCCCGCAACGGCCCCGGCTCGGGAATCTTGCCGTCGAAGTTGCGGTAGGTGAAGGACAGAACCCGGTTTACCAGGTTGCCGTAGGTGGCCACCAGTTCGTCGTTGTTGCGGCGGACGAACTCGGCCCAGGAAAAGTCTGCGTCGCTGGACTCGGGCATGTTTATGGACAGCAGATAGCGCAGCGGGTCGGGGTCGTAGCGGGACAGATAGTCCGGCGCCCAGACGGCCCAGTTATTGCTGGTGGAGAATTTTTGGGACTCCAGGCTGAGGAACTCGTTGGCCGGAACGTCGTAGGGCAGGTTCAGGCCGCCGTAGCCCATGAGCATGGCAGGCCAGATGATGGAATGGAAGGGGATATTGTCCTTGCCGATGAAGTAGTAGGACTTGCTGTCGGGGTCCTTCCAGAAGTCTTCCCATTTATCCGGGGAGCCGGACTGTTGGGCCCACTCCACCGCGGCGGACAGGTAGCCTATGACCGCCTCGAACCAGACGTATATACGCTTATCTTCGTAACCCTCTAGCGGGACGGGGACTCCCCAGGTGAGGTCGCGGGTAATGGCCCGGTCTTTGAGGCCGTCTTCGAGGAAGCGGTGGGTGAAGTTGAGCACGTTGGCGCGCCAATGGTCCTTCTCCTTGACCCACTCCAAAAGGGGTCCCTGGAAGGCGGAGAGCTTGAGGAACAGGTGCTCGGACTCTTGAAACTCGGCTGTCGTCCCGCACAAGACGCAGTGGGGCTGGTTCAAGTCCTGCGGGTCCAGGGTACGGCCGCAGAGGTCGCACTGGTCGCCCCGGGCCCGTTCGTTTCCGCAGTGAGGGCAGAACCCTTCCACGTAGCGGTCGGGGAGGAACCGGTCGCACTGGTTGCAGCGGGCCAGCAGCATCACGTCGGGGTAGATGTACCCCCGCTCTCGCAATACCCGGAAGATGTCGTGGACCACTAATTGGTGGTTTTCGGTATGGGTGGTGGTGAAGAGGTCGAAGGAGATGCCCAACTGCTTCCAAGTGTCCAGGAATTGGGCGTGGTAGCGGTCCAGAATCTCCTGGGGGGAGACGCCTTCCTGGTCGGCCCGCACGGTGATGGGGGTGCCGTGGCTGTCGCTGCCGGAAACCATCAACACGCTGTTGCCCTTGAGGCGGTGGTAGCGGGCGAAGACGTCGGCGGCTAGGTAGCATCCGGCCACGTGACCCAGATGGAGGGGGCCGTTGGCGTAGGGCCAGGCCACGGCGACCAGGATTCTTTCAGGCAAGGACGGGAGTTCCTTATAGGCCCATTGTTCGTCGACCAGCTTAGCGGGTGACGAAGGGGGCGAGTTGGCTAAATTCTATCACATCCGTTGAGAGCTGAGCCGGGGACGGCTAAGGTTGCCCCGGCTCAGGGACGGGCTTGGCGGAGGGGCCAGGGTTTACGGCCTCAGGCTGAACGGGGGATACCGGTCGGTGGTCAGCAAGAAGGCGTAGGCTGCGACCCTGAGCCACCACCGCGATACGCCGACGGCAAAGTTGAACATTCCTCTGGGATAGGTCCCGAAAACAAGTATGGTCAACCAGGCGAGGACGGTCACGACAAAAGCAATGACGCTGAGGACTGCCAAGGCGATGTAGTGCGGAATAGCCAGCAGCCACTTGATGATGGGCAGGTACCGGTTCAGTTGCCCTTGAACGTCGGGGTATTCAATATTCAAGTGGACCGACTGCTCTTCGTCGGTAGACGGATACTCGTCGCGCCACAGCAACAGGTATGCTTCGAACCTTGAGGTGAACCTCAGAAACTCAAGGTTCCAGTCGAACCACCAACGGGGATACTTCTGCCTGAACACAATCATCAGGAGCACAGCGATCCAGAGGACGCCGCCTGCGGTGAGGGGACCTATGGTGTCGCTGAGTTGGGCATCTCCGGTGTCGATATAGCCGCTTACGAACATCAGGACTATGCCGATGGGGATGGCCAGGAGGATCCTCAAGAGAACAGAAAGCCTGTTCCTCCCGCCTTCGGGGTAGTCGACGTCGAACTGGACCGGGTAGGGTTGATTGCCACTGTTTTCCATGTTGTCCCCCAACTAGAAGGATAGTGACATAGGCCGATGGGCATAGTAGGGGATTTTCCGAATCTTGGCAATCACTTTCGACCCGGAATTCCGCCGGATGTTTGACCGATGCAGGCGCCGCGATGCTATGGGAATGACCATCAGGCGGCTGTGCCGGCGATCAGTTGCAGGTACTTGTAACCGGAGCCGGTGTTGAACAGGACGGTGGTCTCGTCCTTTTCAAGGAATCCCTCTGAAATGAGGCGCTTGTAGGCAACCAAAGTCGCCGCGCCTTCGGGGCAGGCAAAGACGCCCTCGGCGGCGGCAAGCTCGTACATGGCGGCGACCATATCGGCGTCGGACACGGCCAGGGCGGTGCCGTTGGTGTCCCGGATAATCGGGAGCATGAGGTAGTCGGCGAAGGGAGCGGGAACGCGGAGGCCGTCGGCGACGGTGGCGGCGTCGGGCCAGGGCCGGGCGGTATCGGCGCCGTCGTGAAAGGCCTGGACGATGGGCCGGCAGCCCTTGGCCTGCACGGCGATGAACCTGGGCAGGTCTCCCTGTACCCAGCCAAGCTCCAGCAGCTCTAGGAACCCCTTGTGCATCCCGATGATGCCGGTGCCTCCGCCGGCGGGGTAGATGATCGCCCGGGGCATGCGCCAGCCCAGTTGCATGGCTACTTCCAGTCCCATGGACTTCTTGCCCTCGGCGCGATAGGGCTCCTTGAGGGTGGAGAGGTCGAAGAGGCCCTGCTCGAGGGCGGCGGCCACGGCGAGGCGGCCGGCGTCGCCGATGAGGCCGTCGACCAGGTTGAGGTCTGCGCCGGCGACCAGGCATTCCTTCTTGTTGGAGTCGGGAGCGTCCCGGGGCATGAACAGTTTGACGGGGAGGCCGGCGCGGGCGCAGTAGACGGCGGCGGCACCGGCGGCGTTGCCCGCGGAGGGGACGGTGAAGCCGGCGGCGCCGAGCTCCAGCCCCTTGGAAATGGCGGCGGACATGCCCCTGGCCTTGAAGGTGCCGGTGGGATTCAGCCCCTCGTCCTTGAGGAGGAGGTTGGAGACGCCCAGGCTGCGCTGCAGGTTCTTGAGCTGCAAGAGGGGGGTATCGCCCTCTCCCAAGGTGACGACGTTGGCGGGGTCCTGCACGGGCAGAAGCTCGGCGAAGCGCCACATGCCGGCGTTGCGCGGGGCCAGCCGGTCGCGGTCCACGTCCCGGCGGATGCGGGCGAGGTCATAGCGGGCGTAGAGCACCTTGCCGCAGCAGGGGCTGACGCCGGACAGGCGGTCCGCCGGATGCCGGGACCCGCAGACGGTACACTCGAGATGTGAAAGCCAACTGTTCATGTTAGTTGCTCTGGGGGACGGGGACGGGCGGGCCGTCGGCGGAGGGCACTACGAGGCCGCGGAGGGTGGCCCAGGGAAGGAGCGCTCCCAGGAGATGCTCGACGCCGGGAAGGACTTTTTGGGCGAGGCAACGCTCCAGGTAGGAGTGGGCGGCCGTGAAGGTGGGGAGGCGGAATCCAGCGGCGGCCACTTTGGGAAAGAAGTCCCATTGGTCGGGCAAGGGCTTGCGGGCCATGGCGGCGGCATAGGACTCGGAGCAAAAGTCTTCGACCATGGGCCGGATCTGGTTGTGGGATATTTCGAGGGCGAACTTGCGGCGGAGGGCGTTGATGCGGGACCTGACGTAGGATAGCTGGCTCATTCTTGTTCACCTCTTGGTTGAAATTTTAGGTTGCCTTTCATTTGCTCTTATTTGTTCTCACTGGGGCTTCGGGGGTGCGGCCCCGAAGCCCCCGCCCGTCCGTTCCCCCTTCGATTTCCCTCAGGACGAACGGACGGGCTAGTCTCAGGCGGGGAGAGATTAGGGTCTTGGGCATTTTTTAGTCGCTCCTGTTTTGGGCCGTCCATTGCGGAAGGGAGTCTTCGACGGCTTGCAGGTCGGCCTTGAGTTTCTCGATCTCGGAAATCTGGACCGCATAGGACATGGAGTAGCGGGCGGCTCGGAGACGGATGGCGATATCGGGGTGTTCCAGGGCTTCGGCAAGGACGGCCACGCTGCGGAGCATGACGCCGCGGAGTTCCTGTTTAGCGAGGTCGACTGATTCTTCGCGGAGGCGGGTCAACTCCTCGCGAAAGAGGGGCTCTTGGAGCCAACGGTAGAGGGTGCTTTCTCCGATGCCGGAGGAGCGGGCGGCTTGGGCCAAGGTGGGAGTGGCGGCGATGATAGGAAGCGCAGTCTGTTGGCGGTGGGAGAGGCTGGAAAATTTTATTCGCCTGTCAATTTCTCCCAGTTCCTCCCGTTGGGGAGAGTTGACGGGAGGAGACGCGGGCTTGGAGCGGCGTTTGGTCACAACATATCACGGGCCTCAGTGGCAGGTCTGGATTAGGTCCGGCGCAATGGCCGGGCCTGACCTGAATTTATGATAGGGGGATTCTATGGTGCTGGGCAAGGGGCAAATGTCAGTAGATGGGTTCTGTCAAAACCTCGGGCGAGCTGGGACGCGAGACCGTAGCGAGTGCGCGAATGTAGGGTTGGTGGCCGGAACCCGAATGCAAACGATATGAACTTCGTAATAAACCTAGCGAGCGAACAGAATCGAGGTAGCGTACTGCCATGGCAGTGGTTTACACCGACGAGGCGGCGGCGTACAATGGGCTATGCCGATTACAACATGTGGTATGGTGTTCCGTTGGCGAGTATGTCCGCGACATGACCCACGCCAACCGGATTGAGATCCACTGGGCCAGACTGAAGCGCGGACACAACGGTGTCTGCCACCGTTGCAACTAGAAGAACCTTGCAGGTACGTTACGGTACAGTAGCCCGAGGGGATACGGCTGGCCTACGCCGTGTCGACAGCCCCGGGGGACTTGGGCAGTGCAAGTTTGCTGTAGGGGGGTTGGCCGATGTCTGACACCCTTTCTAGGGAAAACCGCAGTTGGACAATGAGTCGAATCCGTAGCAAGAATACGTTGCCTGAGTTGCGCGTCCGCTCGCAGATCCACCGGAGGGGGTATCGTTATAGGCTCCATGGAAACGGGCTACCAGGAAAGCCGGATATAGTAATGAAGCGCTATCGTACAGTGATATTCGTACATGGATGCTTCTGGCATCAGCATCAGGGATGTAGGCGCTCCTCTGTGCCGAAAACCAACGTTCCGTATTGGCGGGAGAAATTCAGGCGGAATGCGGTTCGAGACGGAGAGGCACGCAACGCGTTGGAGACCGCTGGATGGACGACCTTGACCATTTGGGAGTGTCAGACCAAGGATGCCGAGGCTTTGACGAATCTGCTGTCCAACCTTTTGCCGCCACGGAGGGACTAAGTGACGATTGAGGTCAAAGTTGCCAGCCCGTCTGGTCAACTTGCCTTGTTCGACGGTTGGTTTAATCCAGTACGGCTCGGCGAACTCTTTTGCGGCGCGGGAGGCATGGCCTTGGGAGCCGCTCAGGTGTCCCACCGAGGCTGGAGGTTCGACCACGCCTGGGTAACGGATGTCGACCCTGACAGTTGCCGCACCATTGCTCAGACAGTCCCGCGGGAGCGAGTCATCCAGGCTGACGTCCAGGACATTGAGTTCAGTGCTCTGCCGCCGATCGATGGGCTGGTTTTCGGCTTTCCATGCAACGATTTCAGCGTAGTGGGAGAACGCCGGGGCATAAACGGGAACTACGGAGACCTGTACACCTATGGCGTACGGGCCCTCGACGCCCTTAATCCCTTCTTCTTCGTGGCAGAGAACGTCAGCGGGCTTTCTTCCGTCAATAAGAACAACGACTTTAAGCGAATCCTGGGCGAGCTCGGGCAGGCGGGCATGGGCTACTCCGTTTCAGAAAACCTGTACAAATTCGAGGATTACGGAGTCCCGCAGAGAAGGCATCGATACATTATCGTCGGGTTCCGTAGCGACTTGGACATCGCCTTTATCCATCCGACACCCACTTCGAGGACGTTGACCGCGCGGCAGGCTCTTGCGGACATACCCCTGAGTGCCCCCAACAACGAACGCACCGCGCAGAGTCCGACCGTGGTAGAGCGTCTGAAGCGAATAAAGCCGGGCGAGAACGTTTTCACAGCAGATCTACCTGACGCGTTGCGTTTGAAGATGCGAAGCGGTGCTGAGATTAGCCAGATATACCGGCGCCTGCTCCCAGATGAACCGTCATACACAGTCACCGGGAGCGGTGGTGGCGGTACTCACATGTACCATTGGGACGAGCCTCGCGCACTGACCAACAGAGAGCGGGCAAGATTGCAATGCTTCCCGGACTGGTACAAGTTTGAGGGAGGCAAGGAGAGTGTTAGAAAGCAGATAGGCATGGCAGTACCGCCGACAGCGGCAAAAGTGGTCTTTAAGACTGTCCTGACGCAACTTGTACGCAAGCATGAGGAACTGGCCCATGTTTAGCGAACATCTGTATAGGGACGTTTTGCTGGCCCCCGCCATGGCTGGTGCGAACGAATTGAAGATCGTCAGCGGTTATGCCAGCGCTTCAATGGCGCATCGGCACCTGAACGACGAAGAAATTTTGAACAGAGGTGTCAAAGTTCAGTTGGTCTACGGCATGGCTAAGGCCGACGGCGTATCACTTATCGACAATTCGATGTTCAGGCAACTGCAACAAGGCGGGCGCTTCCAATGCAACTATCGCATCGATAGACCGGCGATACATGCTAAGGTCTATGTCTGGTCGTCGGACGGAACTCCGACGAAAGCCTTTATCGGAAGCGCCAACTATACTCAGAAGGGCTTTATAGCACCCGACCAGCGGCAGGAAGCGATGGCGGAAACGGATCCTGGGTTGGCGGATGCCTTTTTTGAAGAAGCGTTACGGGGCTCATTGGAGATCGACCATGCTGATGTTGATCAGCATATCGCCATGTTTTCGCCCAAGCAGGCAATCCCGGACCGGGACAGAGTAACAGTGTCACTCCTTACAAGTAATGGCCTGGTTCCGGCTCGATCCGGTCTAAATTGGGGACAGCGGGCTGGAAGGCAACGCGACCAGGCCTATTTGTCTGTCCCCAGGAAGATAGCGTTGCAGAAGTTTTTCCCTAGCCGAGGCACTCAGTTTACCGTTTTGACTGACGACGGTCTGCCCCTCATGGCAGTTGTTGCCCAAGACGGCGATAAGGCAATAGAAACTCCTGACGGGAACCATATCTTGGGTCAGTACTTTCGGCGCAGGATCGGAGTTCCGTTGGGAAGCTTTGTCACGCGGCAAGACCTTGACGCTTATGGTCGCACTAGCGTCGAATTCACCAAGCTGGACGACGAAACCTACTTGATGGACTTCTCCGTGCAGGATTAGAAACGGCCAGGTCGCCGCATGCCTGAACCTATCCAATCCAGGGAGAGGAGTTGATAATGGCGGAAGACATTCTAGGGGCCGACGATCCCAAAAACCGCGATATAAGAATCGTCAAGACTTGCGATACCTGCGGGCGCAAGTACCATCCACGGAAGAACAGCTACACGGTTACCAGTCGATTCTGTAGCCAGCAGTGTTCTCGAAGGGCTATGACAGGTCGAAGAGGCAGGAGGTAGGCTACGTGGCAGGCAAGGCCAGGAGGGTGGCAGCGCGGCAGGCGCAACTGAATCGTCGGAGGAAAAAGGCGCGCCGTGAATCTGGCGGCGTACCCGTTGTTTCACGTCCCGCGAACGATGAGGTTCGAATTAACAATGCAAGCGAGCAACCGACGGAATCAGCGCATACCGAGCTTGACGTCTCTTCATCGCAGGTTCAAACTGCAACCGTTCGAGGGCGGGTAACGCCCTCCACCGGCTACGCGGGCCCGGAGGTTCGCCGCATAGCAGTGATGGCCGCCACGGTTTTTGCCGCTATAGTGGCTGTTGCGTTAGTGATGTAGGACAATAGATCCCGCCGCCATCACCGGTTATGAGTATCGCCAAGCCAAGTCCAGCGCAGGGTTAGCGTCCGCTACGTGGAGCAGCGCCGGAACGACAACCGCCTTCACCGTAACCGGCCTCACCGGCGGAAGGACGTACTACTTCCAAGTGCGGACCCTCAACGGGGTTACTCCCGAGGGCGCAGCATCCCAGGAGGCCAGCGCAGAGGCCAAGGCTCTATCTTCCAACGCCGACCTCTCCGCCCTGTCGATTTCCCAAGGCACGCTGTACCCTGATTTCACCGCGGCGGGGACAGCGTATACGGCCACCGTAGCCAATGACGCGGGGGCTTTAACCGTCACGCCAACGACGGCTGACGGCAACGCTACCATCGCGGTGAACGATGCGGCGGTGACCAGCGGCTCGGCCAGCGGGGCGATTGCCCTCAACATCGGTGACAATGACTTTGACATCGTCGTCACCGCCGAGGACGGGACGAAGAAAACATACTCCATCACCGTTACCCGCTCCGGCCCGGCAATCTCCATCGCCGACGCCGACGGCACCGAGGGCGGCAACGTGTCCTTTTCCGTTACCAAGACAGGAACGGGGGCAGCCGCGTTAGGCTGGACCGTGTCCGTAGAAGACTCCGACACGGCGACAACCGGCGACCTGGGCTCGACGGCCTCAGGCACGGTGGCCTTCACCGAGTCTGAGACCGGCAATACTTTTTCCGTAGCGACGGCTCAGGACGCCATCGACGAAGACAATGAGACTTTCACCGTAACCCTGACCGTTGCCTCAGGCATAGCGGACTTAACGGATGGAACGGCTACCGGAACCATAGCCGACGACGATGAGTCCGCCGGCGCTCCCACCAGCTTGACGGCGGCGGCGGGGACCAACTGGGGGGAGATTGACCTTTCTTGGACACCTCCGTCCGACACTGGGGCCTTTAACGGTACGAACCCTGCCGCCGTCACCAGCTACCAGTACCGGGGGGCGGAGTCGAGCGCAGGGCTGGAGCCGGCCACATGGACCGATGCGGGGACGGCAACGACGTTCACCGTAACCGGGCTCACCGGCGGAACTACCTACTACTTTCAAGTGCGCGCCCTCAACGGCGTCACTCCCGAAGGTGACGTTTCCAGCGAGGCCAGCGCGAAGGCTAAGGCGCTTTCCTGCAAAGCCAACCCCTCCGGGCCGGCGGTTTCGCGGGGGACGGCGTTGAGCAACCACGACTCCGACGGCGACGGTCTCATCGAGATCACCACTGTAGAGCAACTTAACGCGGTCCGTTACGACCTGGACGGGGACGGGTCGGTCGAGGACGACGTAAGCACCGGCGATGTGGACGAAGCAGCCCTGTACGCAGCTGCCTTTCCGTTGACGCCGGGCGGCAGCGTGTGCCGTGAGGGCGCGGAGTGCACGGGCTACGAACTGATGGCGGACCTGGACTTGGACACGGACGGCGACGGAAAGGCGGACGCCGACGACACTTACTGGAACGACGGAGCGGGGTGGCACCCAATCGGGATACTGAACGCCGGATTTGCGGCTGTCTTCGAGGGCAACGGATGGAGCATCAACAATCTATTCATCTACCGGAGCGGGACTACAAACGTGGGACTGTTCGGAGTAGCAACCGAAGGTTCGGAAATCAGCAACGTGGCCTTGGCCGGCCTTTGCGTGACCGGGGAGCAATACGTGGGAGGGCTGGTGGGCCGGCTGGAGGAAGCCACCGTAAGGGGCGCGTCTGCGGCGGGCGCGGTAGCCGGGAGCCGCGGACGGATAGGGGGATTGGTCGGTTATGGGCAAAACTCAGTCATAGAGAATAGCAGATCGTCGGCCAACGTGACAGCGATGGGTACTGACGACCGTAGAGCTGTAGGCGGATTGGTAGGCGAGTTACAGGTAATTGGGAGCGCGGACGGCGTGAAGGGCGTGGTGCGGCGGAGCTACGCCACCGGCAGGGTGAACAGTAACCTGAAGCGCGTCGGCGGACTGGTGGGCAACCTGCATTGGCGAAGCATTCCCTCGGCGTTGGTGGTTGCAAGTTATGCGACGGGAGCGGTGAGCGGAGGCAGCGACGTGGGCGGCTTGATCGGGTACTCCAACGGCGAGGTAAGAGCTAGCTACGCCACTGGAGCCGTCAGCGGCGGCAGCAATGTGGGCGGCCTGGTCGGAAACGACCAACAACGCCCGGCGACTCTCAGTTACTTCGACACCGATACTTCGGGGCAGACACACCCTACGCAGGGCAAGACCACCGCTGAGTTGCAGGCTCCGACGGGCTACGGGACGCCGGCCGGCAATATCTACGCAGAGTGGAACGTGGACTTGGACGGAGACAGTACCGGCGACGACCCGTGGGACTTCGGCACAAGCTCCCAGTACCCGGCGTTGAAATTGGACGGTCTGGATGGGGGCACAGCGGCGACCTGGCAGGAGTTCGGCAGCCAGCTCCGCAGCCGGCCTGCGTTTACCGTCAAGGCGGGCATTACGTCAGCGGCCCTGAGATGGGCGGCACCGGCGCCGGCAGACTATCCGGGCACGCCCGCCGTCACCTACCAGGTCTACCGAGACGAAGTGCCCATAGGCCCAGCACAGTCTGGCGTAACTTACTTGGACACGGGCCTGGCTGCGGGCTTCACACACGCCTACCGAGTGGGCGTGCTATTGAATGGCGAGCCGGCGCGTAGCAGCAACGGTGTGGAGGCCAAGGCGTCGACCCAGGCCCTTTCCTCCAACGCCGACCTCTCCGCTCTGGCAATTTCCCAAGGAACCCTGTCGCCCGATTTCGCCGCGTCGGAGACCGTGTACACGGCCGCAGTCGCCAACAGTGTGGATTACCTGACCGTGACTGCAACTGCGGCGGACAGCAACGCGACCATCGCAGTGAACGGTGCGGCGGTAGACAGCGGAGCAACCAGCGGGCCAGTCGCTCTCAAAGTGGGAGTCAATGTTATCGAAATTATCGTCACCGCCGAGAATGTGAAGGAGAAAAAGTACCTTATCACCGTAACGCGCGCCGGGCCGTCAATATCCATCCACGACTCTCAGGGCTTAGAGGGCAGTAGCGTGTCTTTCACTGTTACCAAGACGGGGACAGGTGCGGTCACGCTGAACTGGAGTGCTTCTTTTGGCGAGTCAGACAGTGCCACGACCGACGACCTAGCCACAACTACGTCGGGATCGGTGTCTTTTGCTTTTTCGGAGACCAGCAAGTCATTCACCGTAGACTCTGTCCAGGACGTGATCGACGAAGACGACGAGACATTCACCGTGACCTTGACCGTCAATTCGGGCACAGCAAACCTTGCTAGAGGCACGGCCACCGGGACCATTACCGACGACGATGGGTCTGCAGGCAAGCCCACGAACCTGATTGCCTCTACCGGTAGCAGCGAGGGCGAGATTGTTCTTTCGTGGACTGCCCCATCGGACACCGGTGTTTTGAACGGAGATGACCCGGCCGCCATCACTGGCTACCAGTATCGTCAGGCAGAATCCAGCGCAGGGCTGGATTCTGCCGCGTGGCAATATGCGGGCACGGTCACCAACCGCGCCGTCACTGGCCTTACGGGCGGGGCCACCTACTACTTCCAAGCTCGGGCTATCAACGGAGTCACTCCTGAGGGAGCCGCCTCCAACCAGGCGAGCGCAATCGCCAAGGCCATCTCATCCAACGCCAACCTCTCCGGATTGGAGACTTCGCTGGGGACGCTGTCGCCGGGATTTACGACAAGGGAGACGGCATACACGGTGACCGTAGCCAACAACGTGGCCTACCTGACCGTGACTCCAACGGCTGCGGACAAGAGTGCGACCGTAGCTGTCAACGGCACACCTGTGACCAGCGGGTCTCCCAGCGGGCCTATCCCCCTAAGGGTAGGCGCCAATACCATCAAAGTTATCGTCACTGCCGAGGACGGGCCGAAGAGAACTTACACCATCATCGTAACCCGTACCGGCCCATCCATCTCCATCTCAGACACTTCGGGCAGCGAGGGCGGCATTGCAATCTTCGCAGTCAGCAAAGCGGGCGAGGGACCGGTGACGCTGTACTGGACCGCGTATTTTGAAGAGTCGGACACCGCCACGACCGGGGACTTAGCAGCAACTACGTCAGGATGGCTGGCCTTCACTGCGTCGGAGACTAGCAAGATCTTCACCGTAGCCCTTGTCCAGGACGTTATTGACGAGGACGACGAGTCATTCACCGTGTCCCTGACAGTCACCGCGGGTACGGCGGAGTTAATAGACGGCACCGCCACCGGCACCATCACCGACGACGATGAGTCCGTAGGCACTCCCAGCGATCTGATTGCCTATACCGGCGCCGGAGACGGTGAGATTGACCTGTCTTGGACGGCTCCGTCTGACACGGGAGCCCTTAACGGTACAAACCCGGCCATCATTACCGGCTACCAATACCGTCAGGCCGAGTCCAGTGCAGGACTGGCGTCGGCAGCTTGGGCCGATGCGGAGTCTGGAACAAACCTCACCGTGACCGGCCTGAAGGGAGGAACCAGGTACTACTTCCAGGTGCGCGCCATGAACGGCGTCACTCCAGAAGGGGCAGCATCCAACGAGGCTGACGCGATTGCCCAGGCGTTGCCCAGCGTCTCCATCGCCGACGCCACCGGCGCCGAGGGCAGCGAGCTTTCCTTCATCGTCAGCAAGACGGGCGCGGGCGCAGTCACTCTGGACTGGAGAGTGTCCTTTGACGAGTCGGACACGGCTTCTACTGTCGACCTGGGCGGAACCGCCTCTGGTGCTCTGACCTTCACAGATTCGGAGACCAGTAAGGCCTTTGTTGTCTCGACGGCCCAGGATGCCATAGAAGAGGGCAACGAGACATTCACTGTAGTCATCACGGCCTCGCCGGGAATCGCGATCCTGATAGATGAAACGGCTACGGGGACAATAACCGACGACGATGAGTCCGCCGGGGCTCCCGCAAGTCTCTCTGCCGAGACGGGCGACGGCGAAGGCGAGGTCGACCTGTCTTGGACAGCTCCATCCGACACGGGAGTCCTTAACAGCATAGACCCGGCCACCATCGCCGGCTACCAGTACCGTTATGCCAAGTTCAGCTTCGGACTAGCGTCGGCCGCATGGACCGATGCCGGGCAGGAAACAAACCTCACTGTGGCCAGCCTGGAAGGAGGAACACTGTACTACTTCGAGATCCGGTCCCTTAACGGAGTCACCCCTGGAGGAGCGCCATCGCCTGCCGTGATCGGAATTTCAGGTGCATTCGACGGACGCTCGACCACAGTCACGGGCCAAGACAGCGGCCACGAAGACGATGCAGGCGCTCCCGCCGGTCCCACTGGCCTCGACGACCAGCCCGGCCTTTCCACCGGCCCTGACGAGGAGGCGTCGGAGATTCCCACACTTGTTCCCTCATCGACTTCTCCTCGTACGCCCACTCCAACTCAGTTGACCACTCCTGCGCTTATGCCTACGGCAGCGCCCACACCCAGTTCAGCGCCGGCTGCACACCCAACGGTCACCAAAATCCCCACGCCCACGCCGAAGCTCACTCCACAGTTCAAGCCACCTCAGGGCTTTACGGCCGGTAAAGCGCCTGTCGCTACGGTCGGTTCCAGGCCGACGCAGGTTGGAGAGCCGGAGGAACCCGGCGCCAACGGGGTATGGGTGTGGCTGATTATCAGTCTTGTAGTTCCGGCTGCGGCCGCGGCGGGGGCATACGCGTTCCACCGGAACGGCCGCGGGAGCGATGATTCGCCGGACTAGAGCGCATCCACGTCCCAACGGGTGGACGGGGAGCAACGGCTCGGCTCGTAGCATGATGTCAGGATGCCGCGGGGCGATGTCCAACCCTTGGCGGGGCCCAACACTGACGAGGCGCTTATACTTTACTCCGAGGAGCCGGCGGACTTTCGACGTTTTTTGGGGCTGAGGAAAAACGTCAAGACTCCGTAAATGACCCGCAATGCGAACTCGACGGCGATAAGGAATCCCAGATAATAGACGATCGATGCGGTGTGGTCCTTGGCCTCTTTCAGGACGTCCAAGGACTCCCCAATCTTGAAGAACGACAGATCTATAAGGAAAATGGCCAGGACCGCGAAGGGCAGAATCTTGGCCACGTCCCTGGACAGGTCTTCGTCGTAGTATGCCACTATACGAATGGCGGTTACCGTGGCCAGAGCCATTCGCAGGATATCCGAGAAGGACTGTTCCTTGGAAAGGAAGGCCAGAATCAGCGTCAGAGCGGCGAACCAGAGGAAGGCGAAGATGGGAAACAGGATGATGTACTTGGCTACGTACATGGTGATTTGCAGGAATGCCCGCACCCATCGATATCGCGACTCCTCGTATTTGGACAAGTCCATTTGGAACATGTCCCGAGACGCCACGAAGCGATAGAACTTGAAGACGGCAAAGGCGTAGACCGCCATGCCGAGGACAAAAATTGCAACCGGCTGCAGCAAATCGATGGCGTCGTTGATGTTCAGACCGTTGGGGAATGCGTCGTTAATGCCCATAAGCCTCTTCTTTCATGGCCGGAGTATCAGCCTCAGCTAGAAGCGCCGCCAAGCCGCCGGTGCGCCGGCCGGGGGACGTTTGCCTCGAATGCCAAGAGGCGCAGTTTAGCGCAGCCGACTCTCACCATCCCGGATTATGCAGGATGGGCAAGGGAGGATGCAACGCCGGTACTCCCCTGCTTCATTACGGTTGCCTGCCCAGACACTGGGAATTACGGCGCGCCCGGCCGGAGGTTTTCCCGGACCGCGGCAACTATGCCAGGAAGTGCGGTTATTGGGAGCAATCCATGGTCGGCTGCATTGGCAGTTCACCCGGTAGTCTGGTCGCCGTCGCCGCCCTGGGCGCTGCTGGGAAGGTCCTGGGCGGCGGGATCATCTTCCCCGAGGAATGTTTGGCTAAACATCACTTTCAAGACCCGGTAAATGCGAAACGCGACCACTGCCAAAGCTGCTACTATGCCCGTCACCATAATGATGGGCAACGGAGCGCTGAAGCTGCCCAAGGCCAACAGGCGAGAGACCAACGGGATACTCCAGACCCCCGGAACAACCAGAATCGGCAACAGGGCCGTATCCCGAAAGACCGCCCGGAGATTGCTCTGGGTCCAACTGCCGGCTGCCCCAAAATACCTGGGAAGCCTGTATTCCACCAAGCTGTCGGCGAGGGTGCGCAATGAGCGCCACATGGCGACTCCAGGTGGTATACACAGGGCCAAGACCGCGCCTCCGATGATAAGGCCGAGCATGCTCTCGCTCAGATGAAGGACTTCCGATAGCTGGGTGGTAAAGCGAACACTGCCGGTGCCCAACGCCAGAAAGAGTGCGATAATTCCGAGATCGAGCAGGATAGCGCGGCTGCTTCGCTGGATCTGCTTGGCCCTGTCGCTGTTGAACTGGAAGGCGCTGCGGAGGGTGGCCAGGGCAATTCCCATGTCACTACCGTACCGTTGCAACAGCCGCGGGGACCGGCGCACCACAAACCGTGAGACGGCATCGGAGGAACGGAATATCAGCGGATAGATCAGCGCCGTTATGGCAGTTACGCCCGTAACCACCGGATACATGAACGCTCCTATAGCTCCAGCATCGGCTCCGGTTTTAATCATGGCCAGCGAGAACTCTCCCATCTGCGGCATCCCGAATCCCACGCTCAGGGAAACGCGCCCGCTTTGGCCAGTGAGAAAGGTGGCCATAGTGTCTGCGATTATCTTCCCGAGCACGAAGACCGCGGTAATCACCAAGGTGGGGACAATGTAGTCGTCCATCAAAGACACGTCGATGAGCATTCCAATAGATACGAAGAATATAGCGGCGAACATGGTCCGGACGGGACGCATAATCCGCTCCATGTCCCCGGCGTGCCGAGAATCTCCCAAGACGGCGCCTATCAGGAACGCCCCGGCAGCGCCCGACAGGCCCAGTTGCTCCGCGGTCAAAGCCAACCCAAAACACAGAGTCAACCCCACAATGAGCAGCGTCTCTTCCGACCCGAACCGATCGAAGATATTGGCTAACTTGTCCGCGAGGAATGCACCAAAAACCAATGCGAGGACCGCGAATGAGACAAGCTCTACCAACAGCGTTCCGACAGTCCGGACATCGGTGCCTTCAGCAGAGGCAATGCCCGCGAGGACAGTCAGAAGGATGACAGCGGCGAAGTCTTCCACCACCAGTATCCCGACAATCAACCGGCCGCGCGTCTCCAGAAGCTGCTCGGACTCCCGGAGCATGGTCATCAATATCGCCGAGCTACTGATGCACAGGGCAGAGCCCAAGAACACCGCGTTGATATCGCTCCACCCGAGCAGAATTGCGATCTCGAACCCCAGGGCGAACATAACCGCCATCTCGATCAAGCCGATGAAGATGACGGTGCCCCCCACCTCCCGAATACGCCTCCACCCCAACTCCAGACCAATGCCGAAGAGAAGCAGCACGAGACCCAAGTCTGCCAGCAATCTGATGGTTTCCGGATTTTCCACGGCCCCCAGCGCCGAGGGACCGATGAGGGCGCCGCATGCCAGGTACCCGAGAACCGTGGGGAGTTTGACCAACCGGCACAACACCAAGGCCACGCCGGCTACGGCCATGATGATAGCGAAGTCCCGGATCAGGTGGGGCTCAGCTTGGCCGGCGGCCTGGGCGGCGATTGAACTTACAACGTCCATGTCGTAATCTTCTCAAGTGACAGGGACTCGGGCTATGGAACCCCTTGTCTGGCAACCGGTGAAAGCGGGTCCGTTGGGGAGCGGGAGGCCAGGAGCGGGATGGAGGTGAGGAAAGCCCCAAGGGTATCCGTTATGGCGCGTCCAACTGGCGTCCCCCTACCGTCTGGCAATGAAGGTAAAACCGGGATATTTCACAGGATAACGCTTCGCTGTAGCTGCATCAATGAAAAAAGGCGCCCCGTTCAACGAGAAGGATGATAACGTGTCTACATTGGTGACCGGCGGGACGGGTTTCGTAGGCAGCAACATCATCAAGGCCCTAGCCCAGCGGGGACACCAGGTGGTGTGCTTCGATCAGGCCCCGCCCGACGGCCTGGTGAAGGCATACCATTCGGCCCACTCCTCGTCGATCGAGTACGTTCAGGGAGACGTTCTGAATCCCGGCGACTTGCAACGCGCCGTCGCCGGGCGGCGAGTCACAAAGATCGTCCACGCCGCGGTGTTTACCGGCTTGCGCCCGGACATCGAGAGAGACCATAGCCGCCCCATAGTGGATATCAACGTAACCGGGACGGCCAACTTGCTGGGCCTGGCCATGGAGCTGAACATAGAGAGGTTCCTTTACGTTAGTTCTGGATCTGTTTACGGCGAGGGCCTGGACCCGGCCAAAGTCCTTCACGAGGATGACCAGCTTCATCCGCAGACTTTATACGCCGTGACCAAGTACGCCAGCGAACTTCTTACGCGCCGTTTTGGGGAACTGCACGGGTTTCCAACGGTGAGCACGCGCCTGAGCTCTCCATACGGCCCCATGGAAAGGGTTACGGGTCACCGCGCCATAATGTCCGTCTTTTACGAATGGACCAGGGACGCGGTGCGGGGCGACCTCATCCGCATCGGCGACCGCACCGCGGGCCGGGACTATACGTACGCGGCCGACACTGCTTCCGCCGTCTGCGCCATACTAGACGCTCCATCCCTTTCCTACAGTGAGTACAACGTGGCCTCGGGCCGCGTGCACACGCTGGATGACATCGCCCAAGCCTTGCAGGAGGTGAGGCCGACGGTGCGGCTCGTGGACGACCCCACTTACGAGGTGCGCAGCCTGCGGCCCGACGCGACGAGGGGGCCTATGGATACAACGCGACTGCGAGAGGACCTGGGATTCGAGCCGGCCCATGACTTGGCCGCGGGCATCAGGGAGTACCTGGAATGGCGGGAGGAATCGGGCTTTCGCGACTGACGCGTCTCCGGGCCGATTTACGTAGACCCGGAAGTTGGTCTGGAGCCTTGACCCCGGAAGACGGCGCGGAACAGGGTCTCCCCGCAACCGTCACCGTCTCCCGGAAGGGGAAGCACCTCCGGGGCGAACCCGGCCTCCTCTAAAAGCCGCACCCATGTTGCAATTGGGAACAGACCGCTAAGGTGAAGGTCCTCCTCAACACGGGTGACACCGTTTTCCGTGATGGTGTAGACGAACAAAGACTCTACGACGGTATCGGAGGGGTCAGGGTCCCTGATGTGCTCCTCGACCGTAACCGTTGGCCCGTCCGGACTGGAAGGGGGCCTTCCGGGCCAGCGGATAACGCGGGGGCGGAAGGTGTCTCGCACCAGGTCTGGAGCCGCGAGAAACACGCCGCCCGGGCGCAGGTGAGCGCGGGCGGTGGCGAACACGGCCCGCAAGTCTTCTTCGGTCAGCATGTAGGATATGGCGTCGTGGGCCAGGACGGCGTCGAATTTTCCGGGGAGGCGAACAGTGCGCATATCTCCCAGGTGATGTGCGACTCCGGGATTCAACTTTCGGGAAAGCGCCAGCATTTGGGGTGACAGGTCGACAGCCTCGGCCTCAAAGTCGACTGTCAGGTGGGACAGCAGGTGGCCTCCGCCACAGCCCAGTTCCAATATGCGTTGCCTCCCGGGGCCCAGCAGGTCGCGGAGTGCGGTGCGCCAATGCTCCGCTTCTTCGGCGTAGTCCTCCGGCGGGCTTATCACCGGCCACAGGTGGGCGAATTCGTTGTACAGGCGAAGGCCCTTTTGTTCAGGCGTCAATTGGCTTTCCGTAGTTGTGGTCGGCTTAGCAACCGGCTTGGCCATGTTACTCCTACCGTGGGTTCAAGCCGGCCGGACCGGCGCCTTGTCTTGTATCGACTCCAGGGTTGGGATATGCTCCCGACAGTATACGTTCCGATGGCTAGGCGGGCACGAACTTGATGGGGGTCTTCATGGACTACGAAACGCTAACCCTGGAAAGGACCGGCCACGTGGCCATTCTAACCCTGAACCGTCCGGACAAGCTGAACGCCTTTGACCGGCAGCTGTCGGGCGAATACCACGCCGCTTTGGATGAAGTGGCACGGGAGTTCCCAAACATCCGGGCGTTGGTACTGACCGGGGCCGGGCGGGGCTTTTCCTCCGGCGCAGACGTGAGCCTCCTGGCCGAAGACCGGTCCGCCGCCCGGGAAGCCGATAAGCAGGACAACAAAGCCGATCCCGCTTCCAGCGCCATCGGTCTAGGGCCGCGGCTGCCCCTGCTCCCCCAGCCGGTCATCGCGGCGGTCAACGGCGTGGCTGCAGGGGCGGGTCTGGCCATTGCCCTGGCCAGCGACATAAGGGTGGCTTCCGATCAAGCCCGGTTCGCCTCCATATTCATCAAGCGGTCCCTGGTCCCCGACAACTGCGCCTCATATCTTCTGCCTTTCCTGGTCGGGCATGGCGTTGCCGCGGAGATGGCCCTCACCGGCCGGGTCTACGACGCCCAGTGGGCCCTGCAGAAGGGCATGGTAAACAAGGTGGTCCCCGCCGACAAATTGATGGAGGAGGCCATGGCGCTGGCTGAAGAGATTGGCTCGAACCCACCCCTGGCGGTGCGGTCAACCAAGGAACTTCTAATCAGTCACATGCCCGACCTGGCACGGGTCGCCCGGCAGGAGTATACGGCGAACGGGCCGTCCAACGGCAGCGAGGACAAGCGGGAAGCGGTCACGGCATTCATCGAGAAGCGTCAACCGGTGTACAGCGGCAGATGACCTTGGTGGGCTGGGTTGGCGGTCTAGTTAGACTTGACATTGACTAGTCTGACTAGTATATTTGGCCCATGGGAATAGTTTATTCGACATACGAAGCCAAAGCGCGTTTTTCGGAAGTACTGCGACACGTCCGGGAGGGTAGAGCGGTGACTATCTCCTACCGGGGCGCGCCGGTGGCGGAGTTGCGCCCCATAGAAAGCGGGCCGGAGACGATCGAAGACAGGCTTGAAGAACTGAGGAGGCGCGGGATTCTCCAGCCCGCCCACGGGCCAAAGCAGCCGTTCAAGCCGGTGGCCCACATACCCGGCGCGCTGGAACGCTTTCTCGCCGACCGGGAATAGTGGCGACTGCCTACGTCGATACCTCAGCGCTCATTGCCGTTGCCTTCGGTGAACCCAGCAGTTTCGGCATGGGCCGACGCCTGGACCAATTCCAATCTTTGGTGTCTTCGAACTTCCTGGAAGCGGAGGTGCGGGCTGCGTTCCGGCGCGAGAGCATTGCCATTGACCGTTCTGTTCTCTTTGGGATCGAGTGGGTCTATCCGGACCGGCCGCTGACCGACGAGTTCGACTGGGTGTTGGCGGCAGGGTACCTGCGCGGGGCGGACCTGTGGCACGTGGCGACTGCACTATACGTGGCCCAGAACCCCGGCGAGATAACCTTCCTCACCCTGGACGTCCGGCAGCGGGATGTGGCCGACGCCCTGGGATTTCAGGTCTGAAGCGACGGGAGTCCCCGACCGGCTCTAATCGCCCGCTCCCTCCGCGTCCAGGGCGTCGGTGCGAATATCCGCTCGTTGCGTTCCCGTTTGCCGCAGCTTCCAGCGCGCCCAGACGACCGCCAGCAGCGGCGTGCACAGCATGCATACGACCATCAGTATCAGGAAGTGGGGAGGAACGTGCATCCACGAGCCTCCTATGGCCAGGAGATAGTAGCGGCAACTACGTCCGATGACGCTGGCCGAGGTATATCTCCAGAGGGGGTAGTCCGAACTCGGCGCCAGGACCCTGATCGGATAGAAGGGCAAGGGGGTGACGGCCAGGACGGCAATGGTGGGCCAGGGGCGCCAGTAGAAGCATTGGATGGCCTTCTTGTAGATGCCCGTCTGCTTTACCCGAGCAACCTGCTGGAACTCGAACACACGCTTGATGACGGCGTAGTCGATGATGCAGGCGATCATGGTGGCGACTCCGCCTACCACGGCTACTACCCAAGGGCTGTAGACCGCGGCGGCAAAGAGGACTCCGGGCTCGTTGGGCAGATAGACGAAGCTGTTGGACGGTATGGAGTACCAGAAGTACAGCACCAATTGCCACAGGGACGAGGCATAGGCCCAGGCCAGGAGGGTGCACACCAGAGCCGGGAGCAGCGTGCTCGCCAGGACCCAGAACCTGGGGCTGCGCCTGAGACGGCGGACCAGGCCCTTCGCGGAGCCAATCAGCTTTCCCGCGGAGGGCGTTGACGTCGGCCAAGCCTCGGAGAGCTTGATGGTGTCGGGAATAAACTTGCCCATCAATTCCCAAGGGTAGTTGATGGGCCATGCCGGCGCAACCCGTTGGGCGGCATGCTCTTGCGCGGACAAGGGCTCCGGGGCCGGAAATTGAAAACCCCTCCGAGATTTACCCAGGAGGGGCAGTTAGGGGTTAGTTTTCTTGGTAGCGGGGGTTGGACTCGAACCAACGACCTTCGGGTTATGAGCCCGACGAGCTGCCACTGCTCCACCCCGCGATGAACCCTTCGACAAGCTCAGGGCGAGCGGGACTTGGGCGCCGCTAAGGGCGGCCTGTCCGCGCGAGCTTCCGCGCATGTCGCTGGAAAGAACAAGAAGCCTGGTTCCTGCCGCCCCTATCGTCTCTCTTTGCGGGAGAGAGTGGGGGGTTATAGTCAAAGTTTGGAGTTCTTAGCGTGGGTCAAGACACTCGACCGGTTAGTACCGGTATGCTGAATCCCTCACGGGACTTACACATCCGGCCTATCAAGCAGATAGTCTCTCTGCAGTCTTACCCCCGAACCTAATCGGGGAGGGAGGCCTAATCTTGGGGGATGCTTCGCGCTTAGATGCCTTCAGCGCTTATCACTGCCAGACATGGCTACCCAGCGCTGCTCCTGGCGGAACAACTGGCACACCATAGGTCTGTCCCTCCCGGTCCTCTCGTACTAGGGAGAGGTTCCCTCAAGCCTCCTGCGCCCACGGCGGATAGAGACCGAACTGTCTCACGACGTTCTGAACCCAACTCACGTACCCCTTTAACCGGCGAACAGCCGGACCCTTGGGACCGCCTTCAGCCCCAGGATGGGACGAGCCGACATCGAGGTGCCAAACCTCGCCGTCGATGTGAACTCTTGGGCGAGATAAGCCTGTTATCCCCGGGGTAGCTTTTATCCGATAAGCCACGGCCCTTCCACACGGTGCCGTAGGATCACTTTGCCCGACTTTCGTCCCTGCTCGACTTGTAGGTCTCGCAGTCAAGCCCCCTTATGCCAATGCGTTCTATGGACGATTTCCATCCGTCCTGAGGGGACCTTTGGGCGCCTCCGTTACTTTTTAGGAGGCAACCGCCCCAGTTAAACTGCCCACCAGGCACTGTCCCCCAGTTGTGCTGAGGTTAGGACCAAAAACAGCCAAGGGTGGTATTTCAACGATGGCTCCACCCCGACTGGCGTCGGGGCTTCAAAGCCTCCCACCTATCCTACACATGACAGCTCCCAGCCCAATACCAGGCTACAGTAAAGCTCCACAGGGTCTTTTTGTCCTGCCGCGGGTCGCCCGCGTCTTCACGGGCACCGCAATTTCACCGAGCCCTCCGCCGAGACAATGGCCAAGTCGTTCAACCATTCATGCGGGTCGGAACTTACCCGACAAGGGACTTCGCTACCTTAGGCATTGTTGTTACTCCCCAAGGGTCCCGTTACCGGGGCTTGGGTGGGCCGGTCATTTCTGCCGGCCTCTACACGTCGCCGTGCAGATCGGACCATCTCTTATCCCACGTTCCGCCAGGGATTCCGGCATATGGTCTCTGAGGATTCCCCAGGGCTCCGCAACTCCCATTGGACCTGGGAAGCGCTTCGCGTCTGGGGCCTTTCCTGCTGATTATCCGCACCGGACACTTTGTCACCCATCAGGGATGGGTAGCGCCGGATACTCGGACTTCCCAGCATACAGCCGGATTTTACAACGGCCTTAAACAGCCTTCCGACCCTGGGCTTTGCGCCCTGAGCCTGATTGCGCTGCTCGGTTGACCGTTAGAGTTACGGCCGCCGTTCACCGGGGCTTCAGTTCGGGGCTTGCACCCCTTGCCTTAACCTTCCGGCACTGGGCAGGCGTCAGCCTGTATACGTTGGGTTTCCCCTTAGCACAGACCTGTGTTTTTGTTAAACAGTCGCCCGGCCTTCTTCTCTGCGCCCCCAGAGCGCTCCACCAGCAAGTGGCTTCACCCCCCGGGGGGCCCCTTCTCCCAAAGTTACGGGGCTCTTTTGTCTAGTTCCTTAGCGGAGGTTCGCTCGAGCGCCTTGGGACTTTTATCCCAGCCCACCAGTGGCGGTTTGCGGTACGGTCGCCCCTGCTCCATAACCACGAAGCTTTTCTCGTCGGCTTGGGTCCAGCAGAGTTTCGTGTCCCTAAGAACCAATCCCCTCGACCCTCAGCTTAACGCCGGGGTGGATTTGCCTGCCCCGGCTCGCCTACAGTCAAGGACACACCATGTCCAATAGGCATGCTCTACCTGCCCTTCCGCACCCCTCCTTGGTTTTAAAGCGAAACAACGGCGGTGCAGGAATATTAACCTGCTCTCCATCGCCTTCGGCGCTTGCCTACGGCTTAGGACCGACTAACCCTACGCCGATAAACGTTGCGTAGGAAACCTTGGGCTTGCGGCGCTAGGGATTTTCACCCTAGTTTACGTTACTCATTCCGGGATTCTCACTTCCCCGCGCTCCAGCAAGTCTCACGGCTTGCATTCGTCGCCCGAGGAACGCTCCCCTACCACGCCCAGGTGGTGACCAAGGGATCCAGCTCGTTTCCCGCCGGTGTCGCCGCGGGGCCTTTCCGACTTCGGGTTGTTCCGGCCGAAACCGGAACGCCCCTACTTGGCGGATTGGCCCGTTGGTCCCGCCATTGGGAGCGGAGTCTTCACCCTTGCACCTGAACATCCACGGCTTCGGCGGCAGGCTTAAGCCCCGTTACATTTTCGGCGCAAGACCCCTCGACCAGTGAGCAGTTACGCACTCTTTAAAGGGTGGCTGCTTCTAAGCCAACCTCCTGGTTGTCTGGGGAACCTCACTTCCTTTCCCACTTAGCCTGCGCTTGGGGGCCTTAGCCGGTGGTCTGGGCTGTTTCCCTTTCGACTACCGCACTTATCTGTGGCAGTCTCACTCCCGGGTATCGGTTGAACGGCATTGGTGGTTTGATTGGGTTTGGTAAGCTCACGCCCCCATATCCCATTCAGTGCCCTACCTCCGTCCACCTGTTGCCCGAGGCTGCACCTAAATGCATTTCGGGGAGAACCAGCTATATCCGGGTTCGATTAGCATTTCACCTCTACCCACAGCTCATCCCAAGCTTTTGTACCAGCCACGAGTTCGGTCCTTCAGTGCGTGTTAACGCACCTTCAACCTGGCCATGGGTAGCTCACCCGGTTTCGGGTCTACTGCATGGAACTGTTCGCCCTATTAAGACTCGCTTTCGCTGCGGCTCCGGGACTCCAGTCCCTTAACCTCGCTCCACAAAGTAAGTCCCCGGATCATTCTTCAATAGGCACGCCGCCACCCCTCCCGAAAGAGAGGCTACGACCTTCTGTAGGCTTACGGTTTCAGATCTATTTCACTCCCCGCTAGGGGTTCTTTTCACCTTTCCCTCACGGTACTGGTACGCTATCGGTGACCAAGGGTATTTAGCCTTGGAGGGTGGTCCCCCCGGTTTCCCACAAGGTTTCCCGTGCCCCGTGGTACTCAGGGTAAGCGCCGGAAGTCCCATCCCTTTCGTTTACGGGGCTTTCACCCTCTATGGCGGTCCTTCCCAGGTTCCTTCAACTAGAGATGAGATTTGTAACTTCTTTGGGTCTGACGAGGCGACCCAAGGCGCTCCCTACAACCCCGGTGCGACATAGGCCCTCGCGCCGTTAAGTCACACTGGTTTGGGCTATTCCCCTTTCGTTCGCCACTACTCAGGGAATCTCGGTTGATTTACTTTCCTCAGGGTACTTAGATGTTTCAGTTCCCCTGCTTACCCTCCTTCCCCTATGGGAAGGATGAACCGGCTCAACACCGGAACGGGTTACCCCATTCGGGAATCCCCGACTATGCCCGCTAGACGGCTCATCGGGGCTTATCGCAGCCTTGCCGCGCCCTTCATCGGCCCTTGGTCCCAAGGCATCCACCGTAAGCCCTTAATAACTTGACCCACGCTAGGAACTCCAAACTAATTGGTGTTCTATTGCAGGATTTAGACTTCTTATTCTTTTGTTAAGGTGCCACAAGAGAAACGGCGGCAGGGGCCTAACCCCAAGCCGCCGCCCAGGTGTCCCATCGGTTACTGCTTATGTCAGATGACCAGCATCCTTCTTCGAAACACTCCCTTGCGAGCCGCTATTATACGACCCGCCTAGACGCCAGTCAAGGGGTGGCTAATGGCGGAGGCAAGTGCAAAACCGACGCCCAGTCCTCGAAGGGCTGTAACTGGGTTAGCCTCAAGAACCGGGCGGGATAAGCAGTTACCTCAGGAAAGCGTCACTGTCGACACCGCCAACCCGCGGCCCAAAGCGCGTAATGCCCCCTCTAACTTCCCCACGTGGGACTTGTACTGCGAATCGAGCATCCGATGAATCTCTGGTTGGGGAATGCCCAAACGGGCGCCCAACTGGGTTTGGCTGATGCTCTCTTCCTTCATGGCCATGTATAACGCCAATTTGGCCACAACGCGTACGGGGAGGCGAATCAACACTTGACCCTCGGCCAACGGACTGGGGACCGGTAGGTGCTCTCCCATCCGCATATAAGCTCCCAGCGCCATGATCAGGCAATCTTCCGCAAGCGCAAGGGCTTCATCCCACGTGTCAGCGCCGGTGTTTGCACCGTAGACATCGGGGAAGCTCACAACCCAGGCGTCAATTCCGGTGGCCAACTTCTCATCATGGTCAGGGACGATACTACAAGGGTATGCATACTCCATCGCTAAAACTCCCCCTTGGGGATATCCCAGCCCCTCAGTTCTCAACCGGCATCTGAGGCTTACCGGCATCGGCCAACTTCATGTTCAGAGCCACGGTCCGCTGCTTTATGTTGGCGGGTTTCACGAAGTAGTAGTCGAACAAAATCTCGATGGTGTCGAGGCACCACTCGGCCTCTATTGGTTCCACGTCGACTATCTCGCCGGTATTCTGGCTCTTGTTGGGGTGTGCCGAGAAGTTTCCTATATTGCGGACTGCGTCGAGAGATGCCGAGATGTCCGACGGGACAGCCCGGTTGTCAATGACTTCCTCTATCGCCTTGGCTAAGTCATTCGAATTCTTCACACCTGCCTTCTCCCTCAGAATGTGCTGCAGGCATCTCCGACTTAAGGCAGCACTAGACTTGGGGCTGTCAGCAAGTACAAGGCAAGCTTCACGGTAGTCATCTGCAAATTCGCCTGGTACTTCCGGGGGCACGGGTTGGCGATTCGTCCCTCTAGGACGCACCAATATAGCGTTCCCATCAAAGCGAGATTCATCTGTGGAGACTACTAACCACACAATCACTTTCGAGCAATCTGGGCATTTCATGTGTTCAACCCACCAGTACCCATCCGGGTCAGGCCCTAATTGGCTGAAATTAGGGCTTGGTCTGTGAAAAACTACGAGACAGTGGGGACACTTAATACTAGTAGAGCTCATTGGCCTCCATTGTCACGATCCCTGCGGCGGGCTGTCAAGCGAATGAATGGAAACTGGGGGAAGAGAAAACCTCGCTTCGTTGGTTCGAGAGCCTTATCGCAACCCGATGCCGTCACTAGCACGGCAGAGGCCGGACTCTTTTTTCTAGCGCCATTGTGAGCCATTCTGAGCCACACTGCCTGGGAACAGGCTCGTAGCTTCGGCAAGGCGATAGCAACCTATGGGTAGCATACGGAGTAGCGCTCGGAGTTGGCAATGGCCTGTGTGTCAGTAATCTGCGATGGAGCCCGTTGCGCCAACCTCAGCCTAAGCGATGTCTCCTCTGGCACGGTGCTACAATTATGTTAAGAAGGCAAAGGCTTTCTTCTGAAGCAGGGTGGGGGCAAGTGGGGTATCCCGGCTGAGAATCGGCGCTGTAACAGAGCGTCGCTGGGAGGCAGGCCATGACAACGCTGGAAACACGGAAGGATGCCAGGGTCGAAGTGTGTTCCGAGGAGGAGCTGCGGGCCGAGGGCTTCAAGGTGGCGTCGGTGGACGGCCATACGGTGTTGGTGCTGATGGACCAGGGCAAGGTGTACGCCCTGGACAACCGCTGTCCCCACATGGGATTTCCCCTGCACCGGGGCACGGTGGGAGACGGAATCCTGACGTGCCACTGGCACCACGCCAAGTTCGACCTGGCCGGGGGCTGCACTTTCGACCCCTTTGCCGACGACGTGACCTCGTTCTACGCCGAGGTCAGGGACGGTAGGGTGTGGCTGGACCCCACGCCCATCGTGGAGGAGCGGCTTCCCCACTGGCGCAGGAAGCTGGACGAGGGGTTGAAGCAAAACATCAGGCTGGTTATGGCCAAGAGCGTCATCGGCCTCAGCGGCATCGGCCATAACCAGGAAATCGTCCGGCAAGCGGCCCTGTTCGGCGTCCGGAACCGGGCCGACGGGTGGACTGCGGGACTTTCTATCTTGACGGCGATGGCCAACGTGGCGCCGTATTTGAACGAGGAGGACCGGCCGCTGGCGCTGTATCACGGCGTGCTTCAGGTTGCCGGAGACACTGCCGACGAGCCTCCCAACTTCGACCTGGGGCCGCTGGACACCTCGGAGACCCGGCCGGAGCGGTACCTGGAGTGGTTCCGCCGGTTCGTACACCTGCGTTCGGGCAATGCCGCGGAGCGGACGCTGCGGACGGCCATCAGGATCGGCCTGGGACCCAAAGCCGTCGCGGACATGATTTTTGCGGCCTGCACCGATCACCTGTTCCTGGGAGGCGGGCACTCGCTGGACTTCGCCAACAAGGCCTTCGAGTTGCTGGACCACATCGGATGGGAATACGCCGAGGAGGTGCTGCCGTCACTGATTCCCAGGGCCAACATGATAGATGCCCCGCGGATGGAGGAGACCTCGGCCTGGCGGCATCCGGTGGACCTGGCCGGTCTATTGACGGAGGTTTACTCGGAACTGGACGGTCTGATTGCGGAGGGCGGCGGAAGGATGGCCGACTGGCAGGGCCACGAAGAACTGGCCGAGCAGATTATGGACGGCGACCCCAGGGACACCCTGTCGGAGATGGCCGGGTTGGTGCGGCAAGGGGCGCCACTGACGGAGCTTTCCGCGGCGGTGGCCTATGCGGCCGCCCGGCGGGCGGTGCATTTCCGGGTGACCAATGAGTTCTCCGACTGGGATACGATCCACCATTCTTTCACCTACGCCAACGCCGTGGACCAGGCGATGAGGCGAGCGCCTTCGAACCTGCTGGCGCGGGGGATTTTCGACGGGGCGATGTCGGTCTACCTGGAGCGGTTCCTGAACGTGCCCAAGCAGGCTATCCCGGCGCCCCTAGGACGGAGCTCGGCGACGGAAGACCTGCTGCACGAGTTCGACGGACAGGGGCAAGTGGACGATACCGCCCTGGTGGCGGCGGACATGATAGCCAGGGGTCAGGAGGACGAATTGGTCCGGGCCCTGGGCAGCGCGTTGCTCCGGGAGGACGCGGGGTTCCACATGTTCCAGATATACGAGTCGGGGCTGCGGCAATACCGGAATTTCGCGGGGCGTCCCGCGGGAGGCCACATACTGCTGGGCGCGGCCCGGTTCCTGGCCGCCCACTCGCCGACGGTGCGGGCCAGGGGACAGACCTACGACATTGCGGCGAGGCTGCTGAGGGGCGAGAGCCTGCACGGGGAGGACTAGCGTACCGGCGGGGCCATAGCCCGGCGGCCTAGTCCCGGAAGTGGGGCACGACCTCGGCGGCGAACCGCTCCATGGTGTTGAAAATGTCTTCGGTCGTTTCGCCGTACAACTCCGGGATGCTGAAGGTGTCAATAACAAAGGAAGTCACGCCGGCGTCGCGGAACCGCCCCACGTTGTCGATGACCTGCTGCGGAGTGCCCAGCAGGGGGTTCACATCGTTACAGAGGGACTCGTCGGTCACCAGTTTCGTCGGTATCCGCGGGGCAATGCCGAAGTCGTTGGGGTCTCGCCCGGCGGCCTCAGCCATTCTCCTAAGCCGGGGGGCCATCGCCTCCACTTCGGCTATGGTCGGCCTGGCCGGATTCCATACCTCGCCGAACTCGACGGTCCGCCTCAGGGCCCGCCGGGAGTTGCCTCCGACCCAAATGGGCAAGGGCTGCTGCACCGGCTTGGGCAGCAGCTGGAAGTCCGATATTTCGTAGTTCTCGGTGTTTACGGACGGGTTGTCGCTGGTCCACACCTCCCGGAAAATCCGCAGGGCCTCGTCGGCGCGTTGGCCCCGCTTGGCCCCCCGGCCGTCGTCCCGCACGCCCATTTGCAGCATTTCGGACTGGGCCCCGGCGACGCCCACGCCAAGGATGAACCTGCCGTGGGAAAGGGCATCGATGCTGGCGGCGATCTTGGCCATGAGTATGGCGTTACGGAAGGGCACGGCGATGACGCTGGAGCCCAGACGGACCTTGCTGGTAATGGCGGCGACGTAAGAAAGGACGGTGGTGCACTCGTAAAAGATGGGGCCGAAGCGGTCATAGGCGATGTTGGGCACAGCGATGAGGTCGGTGACCCACACCGAATCGAACCCCAACTCCTCGGCCCTTTTGGCCATTTGGGCTATGGCCTCGGTTGAGGCGACGGGGCGGTAATGGGGCAGCATGATGCCGAATTTCATCGTTGTGGGCTCCCTGTAATTGTCTAGCCGGCTATCAGTCTTTGAAGTGGGGCATGACCTCGGCGGCGAATCGCTCCACGGTCTCCAGGCAGTCGTCGGCGGTCTCGTTGTACAGCGCCGGGACGGAGAAGGTGTCCAAGACCAGGTACTCGGCCCCGATGTCGCGGAACCGGCCCACGTTGTCGATGACCTCCTGGGCCGTTCCCAGGAGGGGTGTATCGGGGTTGCGCAGGGCCTGATCCGACCCGATTTTCATCGGTTGGCGCGGGGCAATGCCGATTTCCTGGGGGTCCCGCCCGGCCCGCTCGGCTATGCGCGTTAGCCGTTGCGCCATGTCGGCCACGAACTCGAAGGGGGCCCTGGCCGGGTGCCAAACCTCGCCGAACTCGACGGTGCGCCTGAGCGCCCGCTGGGTGTTGCCGCCGACCCAGATGGGCATGTGGGGCTTTTGCACCGGCCTGGGTTCGACGTAGATGTCGGAAATCTGATAGTTCTCGGTGTCTACCGTCGGGTTGTCGCTGGTCCACATTTCTTTGAAGATGCGGATGGCCTCGTCGGACCGGGCGCCGCGAGTGACGCCCATGTTCTCGCCTATCTTGCCCATCTGCCGGGACTCGGACTCGGGACCGCCGAGGCCCACGCCCAGGATGAGCCTGCCGTTGGACAGCGCGTCTATGGTGGAGGCGACCTTGGCCATGTGGATGGGATTGCGGAAGGGCAGGGCGATGACGCTGGCGCCGATGCGGATTTTGCTGGTAATGCCGGCAACGTAAGACAAGACGGCGGTGGCCTCGTAGAAGGACGGGCCGAAGAGGGCAAGGGCGACGTGGGGCACCATAATCAGGTCGGTGACCCATATCGAATGGTAACCCAGTTCTTCAGTTCTTTTGGCCATCTTGGTAATGGCCTCGGTGGAAGCAACGGTGCGGTAATGGGGCAGCATGATGCCGAACTTCATTGTTTTCTCCTATTACATCTATCGCTGGTATGGTTGGCCGGGGGCTCCGGCTGAGCCTGCCGCGGTCTTAATGGGACTGCTTTTTCCAGAGGGCCTCCAAGACCGCCGCCGGGGACATGGGCATCTCCCTCATCCGGACTCCCACCGCGTCGTATATGGCGTTGGCGACGGCGGGGACGGGCGGGATGATGGATACCTCCCCCGCGCCGCGGACGCCCATGGGGTGGTGGGGATTGGGGACCTCCACTATCTGGGCGTCGATCATGGGCAGGTCCATGCTGACGGGCATACGGTAGTCCAACAGGGACGCGTTGAGCATCTTTCCCTTGTCGTTGGAGACGTACTCCTCGTTAAGCGCCATGCCTATGCCCTGCACCGCGGCGCCCTGCATCTGGCCTTCCACGTAGCCCGGATGCACGGCAATGCCGGGGTCCTGGAAGGCAGTGTAGCGCAGGATTTGGGTCTTTCCGGTGTCTGGGTCCACCTCGACGTCTACCACGTGGACGGCAAAGCCGGTGGTCTCGCCGCCCCAGTCGCCTGCGGCCTCCCCAACTATCGGGCCGCCGGTGGAATTAAGCTTGGCGGCCAGTTCCTGCAGGGTCAGGCGCAGTTCGGGGTCTGCCTGGTGAAAGTAGACGCCGTCCTGGGTATCGACTTCATCCGGGGAGACCTCCCAGATCAGGGCAGCCCGTTGCTTCAACTGCCGCACCACGCTCTCGGCAGCCTCGACGCAGGCCCAGCCGATGCGGAAAACGGTGCTGCTGCCGGCGCTGGTGCCGGTGTACCCGATGGCGTCGGTGTCCACCACCCTTGGGTGAACGTCCTCGGCAGGAATGCCCAGGATTTCGGCTACGTACATGGCGGCTACGGTACGGTTTCCGGCCAGGTCGGAGGAGCCCTCTATGAGGTTGACGGTGCCGTCTTCATTCAGATTCAGCACCACGCAACTCGCTCCGGTTATGTTGGCGGTGCCGGCGGCTGCGACTCCCCGGCCGCGGTAGGGCCCTTTAATCGGGGCCTGGTAGTGCGGGTGGTCCTTGGCCGCCTGCAGGGTTTCCAGGCATCCGACGCGGCGGTACGTAAGGCCGTTGACCCTGCGGGAACCCTCTTTGGCGCCGTTCTTCAGCCGGAACTCCAGAGGGTCCATGCCCAGGGTCTCGGCAATCTCGTCCACCAGGGTCTCGCCGGCGAACCCGACTGGGGGGCCGCAGGGAGCGCGGTAGGACGCCACCTTGGGCTTGTTGACCACCACGTCGTAGGCTTCCACCCGCATGTTGGGTATGTCGTAGGGGCGGAATATAAAGGAACTGGCGTAGTGGATGGGAGCGCCGGGGAACGCTCCGGCTTCAATAATCAACCTGGCTTCGGTGGCGGTGATGCGGCCGTCCTTGGTAACCCCCATCTTGGCCTTGATGTAACAGCCGGAAGCGGGCCCCGTAGCCTCGAAGTCCTCGGCCCGGGTCAGCGTCACCTTGACGGGGCGGCCGGTCTTCCGGGAGAGGAGCGCAGCCACCGGCTCGGAATAAACGCAGAGCTTGCCGCCGAACCCCCCGCCGATTTCCATGGGCACGACCTTTACCTGGGAGACGGGGAGGCCCAGCACCGCGGCGGTGCCGTCGCGCATGGCAAACTGGCCCTGGGAGCTGTCCCACACGGTGAGTTTGCCGTCGGTGTTCCACATGGCGGTGGCGGTATGGGGCTCGATGTAGCCCTGGTGCACCATGTTGGTGCGGAACTCCCGTTCCAGCACGACGTCGGCCTGCCGGAAGCCCTGCTCCGCGTCCCCCACCTGGTAAACGACGTGACTGGACACGTTGGACTGGGCGGACCGGTCGTCGTCGTCCCGCAGGCCGCCGGGGCGGAAGAAGCCGCCTTCCGTGGTGTGCAGCCGTTCATGGAGGATGGGCGCGCCGGGCTCCATGGCTTCCTTCACGTCGAACACCGCCTGGAGAGGTTCGTATTCCACGTTGATCAGCGCCAAGGCCTCTTCGGCCAGGTGGGGGCTTTCGGCGGCGACGGCGGCGACGGCATGGCCCTGGTACAGCACCTTATCGGCGGCCAGGACGTTGTTGCTGAGAAAGAGGGGGTTCACCGCGGCGCCCGCGGCCACGTCCTCGGGCCTGCCCGATAACTGGGGGAGGTCCTCGGATGTGACCACCGCCTTGACGCCGGGCAGCTTGAGGGCTTCGCTGTAGTCTATGGACTTGATGCGGGCGTGGGCGTGGGGGCTGCGCAGTATCTTGCCGTGGAGGAGGCCGGGAAGCATGATGTCGGCGCCGTAGCGGGCCTGGCCGGTGACCTTCTCCAAGGCGTCGTGGCGAATGGGCCTGGTGCCCAGTATTTTGAACTTGCGCTTACCCGCGGACTCTGTGGTGGTCAAAGACACCGCCTTGGCAATCGTAATATATGCAATACAGCCTGGCTAAAGCCGCCAACATTATACACAAACTCCCCGGCAACCAACGCCGCCCGCCATGGCCAGATGCTCCTTGTGGCCCCAACCGCCGCCGGGTATAATTGGGCGCAACCTCCCGGCCTCGATATCCCCGGCCGGCCTCGCCGACCCCCGTCGGCCAATGCCGAACGGCCCCCAGGGAGCATCTGAATCGCTAATCAAGTGGACATTTCCGTCGACCAAGCCTTTGGGGGCTTGGTGCAGGAAGACCGGCTACGGGCGGCGGTGGAAAGGGCCCTGGGAGTCGCCTGTCCTAACGGTGAGGCTTGCCAGGTGAGCTTGGCGGTGACCAGCGACGAGACGATCAGGGACCTGAACCGGGACTACCGGGGGCTGGACGAGGTGACCGACGTCCTTGCTTTCTCCGCTTCTTTCTCGGGCCACTGGGAGGGCGAGTCCGCTCAACCCGACTCCCAAGGCGGCGACGTGCCTGACTTTGTCTTTCCTCCCGGCGAGGCCGCCCCCATGGGCGAAGTAGTCATCGCTTACCCGCAGGCCAAGAGGCAGGCGGAGCAGCGAGGCGTCGCCCTGGGAGATGAACTTGCCTTGCTGACCGTACACGGGGTGCTGCACCTGGCCGGCCATGACCACGCGGACCCCCAGGAACAGGCCGAGATGCAGGCAAAAGAGCGCGCCGCCCTGGAAGCGCTGCCGGCTTCCACCGACGACAGGACGCGGGTTAGATGACCACCCAGGTCTACTACCGTAAGTGGCGTCCGGGCAGCTTTGCCGAGCTGGTGGGGCAGGAGCACGTCGCCACAACGCTGCGGCAGTCCGTCAAGCAAGACCGGATATCCCATTCCTACCTGTTCTGCGGCCCGCGAGGATCCGGCAAGACCACCACCGCCCGGATCATCGCCAAGGCGGCAAACTGCCTGGACCTGCAGGACGGCGACCCCTGCAACCAGTGCGCCATCTGCCAGGCGATCAACGACGGCCGCTTCATGGACATCATCGAGCTGGACGCCGCCAGCAACCGGGGCATCGACGAAATCAGGGACATCCGGGACAAGGTCAACTTTTCCCCGGCCCAGGGCAGCCGCAAGGTGTACATCATAGACGAGGCCCACATGCTCACCGACGCGGCGGCCAACGCCTTCCTGAAAACCCTGGAAGAGCCGCCGGGCCACGTTATATTCATCCTGTGCACCACCGAGGCCCACAAGATAATTCCGACCATTGTTTCCCGCTGCCAGCGTTTCGACTTCCGCCGTATCCCCTCCGAGCTTATCTACGGCCGCTTGAAGGAGATGGTCGACGCTGAAGGGGCCGCGGTGGAAGACGAGGCATTGCGCCTGGTGGCCCGCTCCGCCGCCGGAAGCCTGCGGGACGCCCAAAACCTCCTGGAACAGTTGGTGCTTTCCTCAGCCGACGGCGTGGGCCTCAGCGAGGTGGAGGACCTGCTGGGGCTGGGACACGGGGAGCAGTGGCTGGACTTGGCGACGCATCTCCTGATGGGCAATACGTCGGCTTCCCTGGAGGCCATCAACCAGGCAGCCTGGGACGGGACCGACCTGCGGCAATTGCACCGGCAGACCCAGGAGTTGCTCAGGGCCGTTATGCATTTGCAGTGGAACGCGGGGCAGTCGCTGGACCTTCCCGATCACGTCATAAAGCAACTGGGAGAACTGGTAGGAAAGTTGCCGCCGTGGAGGATAGTGAAGGCGTTGAAGACCTGGGGAGAGGTGAACATGCGCTACGACGCGCCGTCCACTTTGCCCCTGGAGCTGGCCGCGGTGGAGATATGCACGGCGCAGGCGGAGCCCTCTGCGGGTACGGCTCCGGCGGCCGCGGTGAAGGCGCCGGAGCGTCCTGCGCCTGCCCGTCCTCAGCCGGCCCCTCGGGCTGTTTCGCGCAGCGACGGGGCCCAGAGGCCACCAGCGACAGCCAACCCTCCCGGAACCGCGCCGGCGCGCCAGCCGGCGGCAACCCCGGCCGCAGCCCCGGCCGCTTCCAGCCCGCCGGTCCCGGAACGCGTCCCTGCTGCGCCTCCTACAGCTGGACAGGGCGACCTGGCCGGGGCCTGGACGGCCGCGGTGCGGGCGCTGGCACGGCAACGAGGCAAGAAGTATTTCCTTGGGGCTTTGCTGAAGGACTGCCGGCCCGAATCGGTGTATTTGGACGGGGAAACCCTGTGCCTGCCCTTCTCCCACCGGACCCACATGGAACGAATGCAGGAGGAAATGGACGACCCCACGGGGAGGCGGATGCTATCCGACGTAATTCGCCAGTGTTTCGACAAGGGCTATGAATTCAAGCTTACGTTGACGGAAGACAACGGCAACGGCGGCTCATCGGCGGCGCCGGCCCAGAACAGTCCTCTGGTCCGGACCGCCATGGGGATGGGCGCCAGGATCCTGAAGGAGGTGGCGGAATGAACCGCAACATGATGCGGCAGGCCCAACGCCAGTTGGCCCAGCTACAGAAAATCCAGGAAGAACTGGAGAACCTTAAGGTGGAAGGGAGCGCCGGAGGCGGGGTCGTCACGGTGACCATGTCCGGCAAGCAGGTCATCGAATCGGTGACCATAGACCCCGAGGCTGCCGAGGACGTGGAGCTGCTGCAGGACCTGGTGGCGGCCGCGGTCAACGACGCCCTGTCCAAGGCCCAGGAGTTGGCGGCCCAGAAGATGGGGCCGTTGACCGGCGGGATGAAGATTCCAGGGTTCTAGCACGTCCCCGCGAGCTTCGCCATGACCAACGACCACATGCCATCGGCTGCCCCCTCGCTGGCCCGGCTGATCCAGGAGTTGAGCAAACTCCCCGGCATCGGCCCCAAGAGCGCCCAGCGCTTGGCCTATTTCATCATTCGACTTCCCCAAGACGAGGCCTCCGCCCTGGCCGACGCGGTGAGCGGGGTCAAGCAAAACATCGTCTTTTGCGAGGAATGCCAGAACCTGGCCGACGCCTCACCATGTTCCATCTGCGCCGACCATCGCCGCAACCGGCAGGTGCTGTGCGTGGTGGAAGAACCCCTGGACGTGCTGGCCCTGGAACGGGCCCGGTGCTACCGGGGCCTGTACCACGTATTGCACGGCGTGATATCTCCCATCAACGGAGTAGGCCCGGAGCAACTCAAGCTCAAGGAACTGCTGGACCGCCTTGGCAACGAAGAGGTGACCGAGTTGGTCATCGCCACCAACGCCACGTTGGAAGGCGAGGCCACCGCCATGTACATCAACCGCCATCTGCCCCGGCCTGGAATCAAGGTCTCCCACCTGGCGCGGGGGCTTCCCGTAGGCGGTTCGTTGGAATACACCGACGAGGTGACGCTCAGCCGCGCCTTCCAGGGCCGGCAAGAGTTGTGACATGGCCCCTCCCCGCACATACCGTTGTGAAGCCCTGACCCTCAAGAAGACCCCCTTGGCGGAAGCCGACCTGTTGGTGACCCTGTTCACCAGGGACAGGGGCAAGCTGCGGGCGGTGGCCAGGGGCGCCCGCCGGGTTTCCAGCAAGCTCATGGGCCACCTGGAGCCCCTGACCCAGGTCCGGCTGTCATTGGCCCAGGGACGTAACCTGGACTACATCAACCAGGCTCAGGTGACCGACGGCTTTGCCGACCTGAAGCAGGACCTGAATGCTACGACCAAGGGTCTTTATGTTGCGGAGTTGCTGGACGGATTCGGCTCCGAGGCCAGCCCGAACCCGCCGCTTTACCAACTGGCCGGTGAAGTCTTGAAGGCTATCGGTCAGGACCCGGACTCCGACTGGCCGCTGCGCTTTTTCGAACTGCAGCTGCTAAACCTGTCCGGCCTGATGCCAGAGCTGTACCGGTGCCTGGAATGCCGAAATACGCTGACGCCGGCCAACCACCAGTTCAGTCCCCCGCTGGGCGGCGCGGTCTGCTCCGACTGCAGGCCTGTGGAAGCCCAGATTCGGCCCCTCTCTCTGAGGTGCCTCAAGGTGCTTCGGTTGCTCCACAGAGGCCCATTGTCCCAAGTCATGGACTTGAAGGCCGATGGGGCCTTGGCCTATGAGCTGAAATCCGTGCTGGGGACCACCGTCGGGTACTGGCTGGACAAGGAAGTCCGTTCCACCTCGTTCCTGGAACAACTGAACCGGGAGTCTACGGCTGGGGTGTATACTTAGGGGCGGTCGTTTTTGCCCGGAGGCCCCGCGACAGGCGGCCCCAAGCGTACGGACGCAGAGCAGAGAATCGGATTGATTAGCAAGATACTCATAGCAAACCGGGGCGAAATCGCCTGCCGTATCATGCGCACCTGCCGGAAGATGGGCATCCAGACGGTGGCCGTCTACTCGGAGCCCGACGCCAACGCGCTGCACGTTCGCGAGGCGGACGAGGCTTACGCTTTGGGGGGCTCGACTCCCCATGACAGCTACCTGAACCAGGAAAAGATCCTGCAAGCGGTCAGGCAAACCGGCGCCGACGCCATTCACCCGGGGTACGGTTTCCTTTCGGAAAACGCCTCTTTCGCCGCCAAGTGCCAGGAAGCCGGCGTCCTCTTCATCGGCCCCAAGCCCGACGTCATGGAAACCATGGGGGACAAGCTGCAAGCCCGGAAGCTGGCCAAGAAGGCCGGCGTTCCCGTCCTGCCGGGCACCGACGACGCCGTGGACGACAGCCAAGCCCTGGAAAAAGCCTGGGAACTGGGATTCCCCCTGATGGTCAAGGCCGCGGAAGGCGGCGGCGGCATCGGCATCCACATCGTCGAGTCCATGGACGAACTACTGCCTCTGATCGAGCGCACCCGCCAGGTCGCCGACCACGCCTTCGGTAGCGCGAAGCTCTATTTCGAGCGATGTCTCAAAAACGCCTCACACATCGAGGTCCAGGTTATCGGCGACAGCCACGGCAACGTGGTTCACCTATTCGAGCGAGACTGCTCGGTGCAGCGGCGCAACCAGAAGCTGGTGGAGGAGACGCAGGCAGAAAAACTCTCTCCGGAGGTCCGCCGCAAGGTCTGCCGGTTGGCGCTGAAGCTGGCGCGGAAAATCTGCTACACCAACGCCGGCACCGTCGAGTTCCTGGTATCCAGTGAAGGACTGGTCTTTTTCCTGGAAATGAACACCAGGCTCCAGGTGGAGCACGGCGTAACCGAACTGATTACCGGCGTCGACCTGGTGGAACTCCAGATAAAGGTGGCCGCAGGGGAACCCCTGCCGCTGGCCCAGAAAGACATCAAGCCCAGGGGCCACGCCATAGAAGTGCGCGTCTATCCCGAAGACCCGGACACGTTCTTGCCCGACGTCGGCACGGTTTCCCAGTTAAACCTGCCTTCGCCGGAACTCGCCAGGGTCGACACCAGCCTGTTCGAGGGGTATCAAGTCGCCTTGGACTACGAGCCTTTGCTGGCCAAGGTCATGACCTGGGGGGAAACCCGGGAAGAATCGATCAAGCGCCTGCTCAGGGCGCTGCTTGCCTTTCGCCTGGAGGGGGTCAAGTGCAACATCCCGCTGCTGCAGGACGTTTTGGCCGCCAGGGAATTTGCCGACAACACCTACAACACCGGTTCTCTTCCCCAGTGGATGCAGGAGCGGAAGCAAAGCACGCCCAGTCCATCTGGCGGTAGCCCCATCTTCAGCAACGGTCATAGCAAGTCCGACCGGGAGACGGCGGCGGCCATCGGGGTAGCCCTGGCGCTGGCAATGCAGGGCAGCCAGCACCTGGGCTCGGCGTCCCCGGCCGCCAGTCCCTGGCGCGCCTACGGGCGCAGGGAACAACACCTTTCCCGCTCATTGAGTTACCGGAGTTGGCGATAACCACTGTCCGCATCAGGGTCGGCGAGCGGTGGTACACGGTAGAGGTCGGAGACCTCTCCCAGTCCCCCGTCGAAGTTACGGTCGAAGGCCAGACCTTCCAGGTGGAGATCGAGGGTCTTCAGGCCTCGCCCTACCCCAAGCCCCGCCGGGGCCGTCCCCGCTCGACGGACGTCCCTACTCCGCCACCGCAGAGCAGGTCACCGCAGGCCGTACCGTCCGACAACATCCTCCGCTCACCGATGCCGGGCCGGGTCATCTCCATACTGGTGCGCCCAGGGGAACGGGTCTCCGCCGGGGCCGAGGTGTGCGTCGTGGAAGCTATGAAGATGGAGCAGAGCATCCTGGCGCCCAAGGATGGCACAGTGAAGACCATCTACGTGCAGCCCATGGACCCCGTGGGCGCCGACGACCCGCTGGTAGAGCTGGAGTAACGCCCGGTCTGCCTCAGCCGCAGAACGGGAGCCCTGTCAGTACAGCAGCCCCGCTTCCTCCTCGCACTGCCGCTGCTCAGACTCGCTGAGACATCGGCCTTGCGCGGCCGCGGCGACGTTGTCCCTGACACGCGAGGGATACCTGGCACCGGGTATGGCCACCGACACGCCGGGGTGAGACAGGACGTATTGCAGCAGGTTGTCGGGAGCAAGCGCGCCCCGGTAGCCTGAGGCCAGGCGGGACCTGATGGCGCTCATCCGCCCCGAGCCGCCCAATGGCCGCATTGCTATGACGCCCACGTCCCGCTCATGCGCCATGGCGATCAACCCCCGCGTTTGCGGGAAGAACGCCGAGTACTCGACCATCACGGTGTCGAACTCGCCGCATTCTATGGCCAGTTCCAACACGTCCAAGCTGTGGGACGAGACTCCAATGAACTTCACCAGTCCCCGTATCTTGGCAATCTGCAGTCCCTCCAAGGCGCCTCCCTCCCCCATCACACGCTGCCATGCCTCCTGGGACGACACGTCGTGGAGTTGGTACAGGTCGATGGCGTCGACGCCCAGCATCCGCAGGCTGCGGTCAACGTCGTGCTGGCAGCCGTCCCTAGTCTGCTGGAAGGTCTTGGTGCCGACGAAGAAGTCCTTGACGCCCCTGTCTCGAATGACCTGGCCGATGAGGTACTCGCTGCCCTGGTATTCCCTGGCCGTGTCGATGAAGTTGACGCCCAGGTCCAGGGCCGCGTGCAGGGTGTCGGCGCCCTCGGCCGCCTGCGGCGTGTCCATGGCCCCGAGGCCGAGCTCGGTGACCATCAGGCCGGACCGGCCCAATCTACGTTTCCTAAGTTCCATGGCCGGATTCTTGGACAAAAGCAGCCTGTTGAACGGCGCGGCGTATGGGGTTGTCGCACAAAATTGATGGGATAGTTAGGAAGCGGCAGCCCCTAAGGAGAGGGCTGAATCGGAGAAACAAAGCGGGGATGACGTTGGTACCCCGGATGGGCTTCGATCCCATGATCTCCACCTTGAAAGGGTGGCGTCCTAACCAGGCTAGACGACCGGGGCACAGGTGTATCTTACTACAACCGGCCGGCCCTACGCCAGGGAACGACGCTCTGTATCCGGAGCGTTGACGCTAGACGCCGGGGCGGCAGCGGCCCGTATTCAGCCGGTCGCGACGGCCTCCGCAGTGGGCAGCGGAGGCCCTTCCAGGCCAACGTCCTCAGGCAGTCCCAGCATCAGGTTGAGGTTCTGGACCGCCGTTCCCGAGGCCCCTTTCCCCAAATTGTCGTAGGACGCGGTCAGCAGGAACCGCCGGTTGGCGGCGTCCCCGTAAACCGCCAGCTCCATGTGGTTGGTTCCCGCAAATTCCGACGGGTCGATTCTCGTCGCGCCGTCTGCGCCGGCGTCGTCAGCCCTAACCTGCACGAAGCGCCTGTTCTCGTAGGCCCAGCCAAGTATCCCCAGGATATCCGAGCGTTCAGCCCGCTTGGCCAATTGCCCAGCCTGCAGGGGGACGGAGACGACCATGCCCTGCCGGAAACGGCCCACGCTGGGCACGAAAGACGGCGAATTTGCCAGCAGCGAGTGAATTCTCATTTCTTCCAGGTGCTTGTGGGTCTGGGTCAAGCCGTAGACGTAGAACGGCGACGTAGCGGCGTCGGGCTCCTCCTCGAATTCTTTAATGAGGGACTTTCCTCCCCCGCTGTACCCGGAAACCCCAAGCACGGTTGCGATGTGGTCCCTGGGCAACAGTCCGGCGCGCACCAGCGGGGCCAGCAACGATATGGCTCCCATAGCGTAGCACCCAGGATTGGAGACCCTGCCGGCCGCCGCAATGGCCTCGGGACGGCCCTCATCGTACTCCGGCATGCCGTAGACCCATCCTGGAGCTACCCGGTGGGCGGTGCTCGCGTCGATGATGCGGACCTGCTCGTTCTTTACAAAGGTAACGGCCTCCACCGCAGTCTCGTCGGGTAGGCACAGGATGACAACGTCGGCTTCGTTCAATAGCTCAGTCCGAGCAGCAACGTCGCGCCGCCGCTCCGCGCCCAGGGAAAGCAGTTCTATGTCTTGCCTCTGGCCCAGGCGTTGAACGATCTGGAGTCCCGTGGTGCCCGAGTCTCCGTCGATGTAAACGGCCGGCTTTTTTCCGTCAGTCATGAGCGCGTTCCAAGGTTGGTCTCAACCCTTCGATGATTCCCCGTAGAGAGTACACACTACTACAATTGGGTTGACCGTACAATAAGACGGCATCGTGAATAAGCCCGGGTTTCAGGGCTTGCTCTTGGTTCTGCCCCTCTTCTTTGCGTCGACGCCGGCCACACTGTGAGGCATCTTAGTCTTGGCGCGCTTCCGTCCCTGAGCTGCGGTGGTTTCCGCCGCGTCGCCGGCGCTCACGTCCATAAACTGGTCCCTGGACGGGCAAGCAGCGGCGATGACGCAGTCGACGCACCGGGGCCTCTGGGCCTTGCACACCTGGCGGCCATGGGTGATGAAGGCCACGTGAAACTGGAAGACCTGATCGGGGGCAACCATGGCCTCGAGGATGTCGTGGGCTTTCTCGGCGTTGACCTTGGGGCCGATTAGCTGCAACCGCTGGCACACCCGGTAGATGTGGGTGTCAATGGCCATGGCAGGCATGCCAAGGGAGAAGCTGAGGATGATGCCGGCAGACTTGGGGCCGATGCCGGGTAGTTGCTTCAGCCAGTCCTTGGCGTCGTTCAGGGGCATCTCCCGTAGGAAAGAAAGGTCCAGAGAGCCGTTCAATTCCAGGATAAGGTTCAGGACTTCCTTAATGCGGGGCGCCTTTACGCGCGCCAGCCCGCCGGGACTGATGGCTTCCTCGATATCGGCGACGCTGCCCTGGGCGACCTCCTCCAGCGTGTCAAAACGCTCCATCAAGAGCCGGAAGGCACGGGACGAGTTTATGTCCGAGGTATGCTGGGACAGGATGGTGAAGACCACCTCGTGGACGGCGTCCAGGCGAGGCTCTTCTTCGAACGGCCCGTATTGGGCCGACAGCAACCCGATGGCCTTGGCGACGTCAACGCCAGGCCCGTCGGTCTTCTTGACTACGGTCTTCTTATCAGAAGAACGTGGAGCCACTGGCAACCTTCAGATGCGGCGGGCAGGGGCGGCGGGAGAAAAGGCCCGCGGAGCGTGGACTCAGGATAGATGGTCTCCCGGGCGGCGGCGCTGCTCGGACCTGAGGAATTGCTCCAAGTCGTGCACCAACTCCGCCGGGTCGGGAATCCCCGGGTCCGGCGCTGTAGCCTCATCGTACTGGCCCTCTAGCTTGTCCACATAGGAGCTAAGCTGGTCGTCCTTGGCCACTGCGGCGATTACCTGCTCGTCGAAGGTCTCCGCCGCTGTCTGCAGCTCGCTCATGTCCAGCGAAAGGTCCAATAGAGAGGCCAATTTCTTGGCGAGGGTATACCCGACGCGGTAGTTGGGCGCGGCTTGAAGATAGTGGGGGGTGTGCCCCCATAGCGACATATATTCCAGTCCCTGCTCACCGCAGGCCTCGAGCACTGCCGAGCTTATCCCTGTGGGTCCCTGGTAGTTGGAAGAGCGGACGCCAAGGGGTTCCAGCGTATCCTTGAAACCGTCGCCCGTGGCGCCGCCGGTAAGCCTGACTTCCCTGGTATGGGGGACGGAATCCAACAGGGCCCCGATATGCAGCACCTTCTTTACGCCATGTTCCACGGCCAGGTCGACGATCGCCTTGGAATAGGTACGCCACCGCAGGCTGGGTTCCACGCCTACAAAAGTCATGGCGCCCTGGCTGCCGTTTTGCCCGGTCCAGTAGGAGAATTTGTTTGCCGGCCAGTGGATTTTGCGCTGCCCATCCCGGTTGCGGGTGGAATAGGGCCGGGTATGGCTGAAATCGTAGAACTCCTCCGGGTCTATCTCAGCGAATTTCTTGGCATCCAGATTGCGTTGCAAATACTTGATGGCCGTGGTGGCGCTTTCGCCGGCGTCGGCCCACCCGCCGAAGGCCATGATCAGGTGTTCCGTCTGAATTTCAGGACGTTGAAATATCGTTACAAAGCTCATTTTGGGGCACGTTCCGGTGGGGGCTGTCTGAATATCTGCGGCGCCGGACTCTTTTGGCGCTTTCCGGCGCCCGGGCCCGGCTCATTGGCTTCTAGTGTAGCACCGGCGCCATAGGCCCACAAGCGGAAGCCTTCACGGTTTGGCGGTTTCACAATGCGACTACTGCGGACGGTGCATCGACTATCCAAATGGCCCCGGCAAGAGGCGCCGCGGCCTAACCGGGAAGGTGGCGCAGGTATTGGGCTGCGTAGTCCATTCCCACCAGGTCGCTAAAGGCGGAAATCAGTCTTTGGGTCACGGGGCCGGGGGTGCGTCCTCCTCCAATGACCGCCCCGTTTATCGAGGACACGGGGCAAATACAGAGGCTGGTGGAGGTAAGAAACGCCTCGTCGGCAACATATGCGTCGAACAAGTCCACATCTTTCTCTTGGGCGGACAGACCAAGTCCCTCGGCCAGTTCCAACACCACGGCCCGCGTGATTCCAGCCAGCACGAATTGGGCCTGCGGGGTGGACACCACTCCGTCCTTGACCAGGAAAATATTGGAGCCCCGTCCTTCGGACAGGTTCCCGAATTCGTCCAGGAGCACGGCCCACGACTCCGGGTCGGCGGCCTGGGCTTCCAACTCGCCCAGCACCATGTTCAGGTAGTTGTGGGTCTTGGCCCTGGGGCTCATGAACCTGGGCGGCACCCTGGGCACTGAAGGGGTGATTACCCGGATACCGTCGCGGTACAGCTTGGCCCGCTTGGCGAAGGGGATGGCGTGGCTCTCAATCAGCACCGTCGGGGTTGCAGTCTCTCCCGGCAGGGATGGCTCGACGCCGCGGCTGATGCGCTGCATCACCCACATGTCCTGGTTTTCCGGCAGCAGGGGGTAGTTGTGGTTGACCACCTCCAGGGACCACTTCTCCATCTCATCTTCGGCCATGCCAGGATCGATCCTGAGATAGCGCAGGGAGTCGTATAACCGGTGAACGTGTTCCCGGAGCCTGAAGGGAGCGCCGTTGAAGGTGCGGGTAGCGTCGAAGGCGGCATCGCCGTGGATGAACCCCGCATCCCGGATTGGTATTCCTACCTGGCTTTCGGGGAGCAGCCGGCCATTGAAGAATACGACGTTCTCCGATGGAGTCATGGGACTTCCCTATCGTGAAGCATCAGATCTGCCAAGACGCGACGGGTACGGCGCACATGCGGGGCCAGGCGGCGCATTCTATCGCCGCAGCCTAACGTCAGGCAACCGGAGTCGAGATAGAACGGACAACAAGAACCGGTCAACCTCCGTGCAGGGGTCAACCGGCAGTGTCTAAGAAGTCGGACTGGGTACGATTCGGCGCACCGGCGGAGCACTCCGCCAAACCTACCAACACAAGCCCCAGGCAACTCCAAGGGAGAATACCTCGCTTCCGCCGGCGCACCTCGCGGGACTAGCGACTTAACCCAAGTCCGCTCTGTATGGGTTAACTCGCCACCGGATTGGGGAAGTTAGGGAGTAGCGCCGATGCGGAAGACCTTGGTGCCGCAGACGGGACAAACCCCCTGGGTGGCGGGCTTGCCATTCTTCATGGTAATCCCCTGGGCATTCTTGATCTGGGTCTTGCTTCGGCATTTGACGCAGTAGGCTTCCATCACACACCTCACCTTTGAAGGTCGATATATTGTATAAACCATACACCACCCTGTCAATATCTTGTATGCCCAATTTTGAAATTTGGCCTTTTAGGCGTGAAATTAGTAGGACAGTGGACAATCGACCCCGGTCGTCCGGGCCCCGGTCTTGCATCGACGACGACCGGGAAATGCGCAGGCTCTGCTAGAATGGGGCCGGAAGCAGCCGGGCGCCCATTCACAAGGCGCCAGATGGATGAGGCATTGGACTGAATGGGCCGTTGGTTGATAGTTCGCCACGGGGAAACCGAGTGGAACGCTGGCAACCGCATCCAGGGCCATACCGACGTCCCGCTGTCTGAGACCGGGGTGCGGCAGTCCCGCATGCTGGCCCAGCGGTTGTCCAGGTTCCCTATCGACGTCGCATACTCCAGCGACCTGGAGCGTTGTGCCGGCACCGCACGAGAGGCTCTCAAGGGAAGGAACGTCCCACTGCACACCACTCCCCAACTCCGGGAGTGCCACCAAGGGGTGTTCGAGGGCCTGACCGTTGAGGAAACCGAACGACGGCACCCGGAGCAATTCGCGGCGTCACTGGTAAAGGACCTGGACTTCGCTCCCACCGGAGGAGAAAGCACCCGCGAGACCAACGCCCGCGTCGCCTCTTTCGTGAGCGACGTCCGGCTGCGCCATGCCGGCGAAAACGTGCTGATAGTAGGACACGGAGGCTCTGTACGGGCGATGTTCGTGGCCCTGATGGAACTGCCGCTAGAGGCCAATTGGCGGTTCTATTTCTCCAATTGCAGCCTGTCGGTGGTGGACATCTATCCCGACAACGCGGTACTGCGCCTGCACAACGACACGTCGCACCTGGACGGCCAGGTCTAGTGACCAGCAAGCTCCTGATGGTCCAGGGCACCGCCTCTCACGTTGGAAAGAGCGTGATGGTATCGGCCCTCTGCCGGATCCTGCGCCAGGACGGGTTCAGGGTTGCGCCCTTCAAGGCCCAGAATATGTCAAACAACTCCTACGTCACCGCCGACGGCGGCGAGATTGGCCGCGCCCAGGCAGCGCAAGCCCAGGCCGCAGGGGTGGAGCCACGGGTGGAGATGAACCCCATATTGCTGAAACCCGAGGCCGACCACACGTCCCAAGTGGTGCTGCTGGGCCGGCCCCAGGGATCGACCGGCGCCAGGGGGTACTTCGACCGCATCAAGCCCCGGCTCTGGCAGATAGTGCGCCAGTCCCTGGACAGCCTGCGACAGGACTTCGACGTGGTGGTGATAGAGGGGGCCGGCAGCCCCGCAGAGATTAACCTCAAAGCCACTGAGATCGTCAACATGGCCGTGGCCCGCTACGCCAACGCCCCGGTGCTACTGTGCGGAGACATCGACCGGGGCGGCGTCTTCGCCTCGCTGGTCGGCACCATGGAGCTGCTGGAGCCCGACGAGCGGGCCCTGGTGAAGGGCTTCATCATCAACAAGTTCCGGGGAGACCCGGCGCTGCTGGCCGACGGGCTGACCTGGCTGGAGCAGCGCACCGGGTCGCCGGTGGCCGGGGTGGTGCCGTACTTTCGCGACATCCACATTCCGGAGGAGGACTCGGTGCCGCTGGAATACGCTGCCCTCGCTTCCGGCGAGTCGCTGCTGGACATCGCCGTGGTGTACCTGCCGCACATCTCCAACTTCGACGACTTCGATCCCCTGGCGCGGGAAAACGGCGTGTCGCTGCGCTACGTAGCTTCTCCCAGTCAACTGGGCCGCCCGGACCTGGTCATCCTGCCTGGAACCAAGACGACGATTCCCGATTTCTGCTGGATGGAGGAGCATGGCATTCCCGGCGCGGTGCAGGAGGCCCACGGCAACGGTGCGGCGGTTATCGGCATATGCGGCGGGTACCAGATGCTGGGGACCGGGATATCCGATCCCCACAACGTGGAGTCCTCACGGTCAGAATGCAAGGGACTGGGCCTGTTGCCTTCATCGACCGTCTTTGCCCCGACCAAGGAGACACACAGAATTGTTGGCAGCGTGATGCCGGCGCCGGGCCTCCTGTCCGAAGCCCAGGGACTGCCGGTCCAGGGGTATGAGATTCACATGGGCCGGACTCACGGCCAGGGGGCCAATCCGCCCTTCCGTATCGAAGACCGGTCGGACGTCCCCGTGGACGAGGCAACCGGCTTCGACGGGGCAGTGGACGCCTCAGGCTGGGTGCTGGGGACCTACATACACGGCCTGTTCCACAACGCCGGGCTGCGCCGGGCGATGCTGCAGGCCCTGGCCCGCCGCAAGGGAGTTAGCCTTTCCCTGGCAGCCGAGGACGTGGCCTGGGACCGGGAGTACGACAAGCTGGCCGACTGGGTCAGGGGCAGCCTGGACATGGATTTGGTGTACCGGGTAGCGGGGTTGGATGGGCCTTAGGGCCTCGTGTTGCGGGCCTGGGCCAACGTCCCCTATACTGGCGGCAATCACTCCTGAGACAACCCATTGGGAGGTCCTGCTATGGAAGGCAAAGTCCAGATAGAGATCACCTACTGCGTATCTTGACAGTATTTGGGAACCGCCACGTGGTTGGCGAATGAGTTTTTCAGGCACTTCGGCCCCGACGCCGCGGTCACGCTTTCGCCGCGAGGACAGGGAATCCTGGAAGTCTTCGCAGACGGTGAAAGGATTTACGACCGGGCGGCCGAGGGAGGCGAATATCCAACGCTGCCCAGGGTCCACGCGATGGTCCGCCACGTCCGGGCCAAGATTGGCGAATCTGAGCCTGGATACAGCACGCCGGGCGGACCGAGGGTAGAGGCCCCGGCCCCGGAGCCCGCTTCGGCCGACGACTAGCCGGGTCTCAACTTACTTCCACCAGGAAACTAATCAAGCCGTTCGTGGCGCCACAAGTTCGCCATGAACGGCCGTCATCCTGCTTCGGGCCCTTCCCCCGCGCTCATCTGTCCCCCAACACCACCCTGACTATTCGTTTCTCCAGCGCGATGCCTACCTGCGCGGCCAGGTCCAGCCGCTGATGGTCTCCGAGGGTGCCGACGTAGGCCACGCCTAGGATGCGTCCGACCCTGAAGTCGATGACCGTCGAGGAGACCGGCCCTGACGGGCCTTCTTGAACAACCCGCAGGCCAACGGCCTCATCGAAGAAGCCCGTGGGGTGCAGGCGGTCGGCGGATATCAGGCGGCGGCCCTCGTCCACCTCTTCACCAACGTGGTCTTCGAAGTCCTTCAGGAAGATGTCGTGCATCCAGCCGGTAACTGAAGTCGGCGTGTCGAACAGGTGGGCCACGCTGGCTGCCACAAAATTGAATCCTTCCGGGTCGTGCTCCGGCGACCGGAGCCCGAACTCCTTGATGAAGCCGGTGACCCGTCCGGCCTTTAGAAATCTCTCCGCGGTGTTGTGGCCGAAGCCGTTCTCCGCCAGGGCCTGGTTGTCCACCTCTCCCTGGCGGACCAGGTGATGTCCCTGGAATTCCTCGGGCAGTTCTTCCTTGTCCAGCGGCATGAATTCCAAATCGGACTCGGTAACGGAATACGTAGCCCGTTCCAGCGTCATCGCTGCTGCTGCCTCCTTGTCCCGGCCCGTCCGACGTTCCCCGGCCGGAGCCGGCTCCCCGGATTGCTTCCCTGAATTCTTCTAGCCGACAGTCCCGGTTGTCAAGGCAGCACACGCTGCTTCGAGGGCTGCTGCCTTCCCTGTATTCCGGGTGGATGGCGGGCGGGCATGTCAGCCGCCAACCGGTGGATTCCCGCGCATGTCTGCGTTAGTATGTACCGGACATTTTTCCTGAGGCCTGCCTTGCGATGAAAAACAAGATGTTCTCCACCTTCCTGGAAGCGGTGGCCGACATACCCGACGGGTCCGCCATCATGTTCCCCGGATTCGGCAACGTGGGAGTTCCCCGCAACCTGATCCTGGCCCTCAGCCAGCAGGGGGCCAAGGACCTGGTCGCGATCAGCAACGGCCACGGCGTGTTGGACGAGTTGGTGGACGTGGGCACTGTGATCGAAACCGGCCAGGTGAGGAAGGTCTACTGCGCCTTCAGCGCTCCCACCCATCCGTCGCAGGTGACCCCCTTCTACGAGCTCTACGATGCCGGCAAGATAGAGGCCGAGCTCATGCCGCAAGGGACGTTGGCGGAACGCATCCGGGCGGCGGCCTCGGGCATCGGCGGCTTCTACACTCCCGCCAGCGTGGGGACCGAACTGGCCGAGGGGAAGGAGCACCGGGAGATAAACGGCAAGACCTTTGTTTTGGAATATCCATTGCACGCCGATTACGCCTTCGTCCGGGCCTGGAAGGCGGACAAGCTCGGAAACCTGCAGTTCCGGCTGGCGGGGCGCAGCTTCAACCCGGTGATGGCCATGGCGGCCAAGACCACCATCGTCGAACTGGAGAATCCGGTGGTGGAACCCGGCGAGCTGGACCCGGACCAGATCCACGTGCCCAGCATCTACGTTGACCGCATGGTGGAAATACCCGCCGACGGGATTTGGGAGTAGGCCTTCCCAGATACGCTCTCCGCGGTCCCCGATTCCCCTTCCCGCAACCAAGTGGATTCCCTCCTCGAGTGTAAGTTAGTATGTATTGGATATCCGTCTCAAGGCAGACAGGGAGATGAAGAACAAACTCTTCTCCACGTTCCTGGAAGCGGTGGCCGACATACCCAACGGCTCGACCATCATGTTCCCCGGGTTCGGCTACGTGGGGATTCCCCGCAACCTGATTTTCGCCCTGACCCAGCAGGGGGCCAAGGACCTGGTTGCCATCACCAACGACCACGGCGGGCTGGACGAGGACGAGGGGGTGGACGTGGGCACGGTGATAAAGGCGGGCCAGGTCAAAAAAGTCCACTGCTGTTTCAGCGCTCCCACCCATCCGTCGCAGGTGACTGCGTTCTACCGCCTGTACGCCGCCGGCAAGATAGACGCCGAACTCATGCCCCAGGGCACGTTGGCCGAGCGCGTCCGCGCCGCCGCCCACGGCATCGGAGCCTTCTACACGCCGGCCAGCGTGGGGACGGAGTTGGCAGAGGGCAAGGAGCACCGGGAAATCAACGGGCGGACTTACGTGCTGGAATACCCCCTGCATGCCGATTACGCTTTCGTCCGGGCCTGGAAGGGCGACCGGTTGGGCAACTTGCAATTCCGCCTGGCCGGCCGCAGCTTCAACCCGGTCATGGCCATGGCGGCCAAGACTACCATAGTTGAACTGGAGAACCCCGTGGTAGAGCCTGGAGAGCTGGACCCCGACGAGATCCACGTGCCCAGCATCTACGTGGACCGCATGGTGGAGATACCCCCCGACGGTCTCTGGTACTAGCTCAGCCCGGCTCGCTACATCCCAGGGCATTCTCGCCCCAGCGACGGTCCCTGGTCTTCCCACTTCCAAGCGTGCGAGGTACACCGTGCCCCTAGTCCCCAGGGCGATGAGCACCCAGCACCCGGACAACGCCGCACCGGCCCCTTTCTCCGACGAGGCGGGAGTGGTCAAGGGCGACGGAGAAGTTGCCGAGGCCGTCTACGTGTTCGGCCTGGGCTGCGACGAGCAGATGTGGGACTCCGAAGGCAAGGAAGCGGACACCCAGGTGGTGCGCAAGCTTCTCACCGGCTATCCCCAGGTCTTCCAGGACGAATTTCACCTGGGGCGCGACGTGGCCGTCACCCTGCGCGTGGCCAATCCGCGGGCGGAAAGCGACATGCGGAAGTCCACCGTGGAGACGCTCCATAGCCTGCCCTCCGCCTGGGACACGGCCCAGGGCTTCTACGGCATGGATACGGTCCCGCCCTTGCAAGAGGTAATCCTTCCCCTCACGACCTCGACTGAAGAGGTCTCCCTTATAGAGGCCTACTACCGGAAGGTGGTGGTCGGCCAGGAAGACCAGGCCCTGCTGGACGACAGGTCAGTCAAGGACTGGGTTGGCGAGTTCTTCCCCAAGCGAGTCCGGGTTATTCCCCTGATAGAGGACATGAGGAGCCTGCTCCGCTGCGATGACATTGTCGAGGGCTACGTGCAGGACCGGGGCCTGCCGTTCCAGCGGGTGTTCCTGGCCCGGAGCGACCCGGCCCTCAATTACGGCGTGGTAGCCGCCGAGCTAATCTTGAAGCAGGCCCTGCTCAAGCTGCACGCTTTGGAAGCGAAACTGGGCCTGTCCATGTTCCCCATCATCGGCGCCGGGTCTGCGCCTTTCAGGGGCCACCTGAACCCCCTCAACGTCCGGCGGGCGCTGGTCGAGTACCCCAGTGCCTGGACATTCACCGTCCAGTCCGCCTTCAAGTACGACTACGACGAGGAAACGGTGCGAGCCGGCATCGCCCAGATCCGGGAACACCAGCGCGGGGAGCCCATACCCGTCGACCCGGCCGCGGCCCGCAATGTGATAGACAAGAGCACCGCCGAATACCAGGCCCAGGTCCAACGCCTGGCCGGCGTGGTCAGGACCGTCTCGGCCCACGTCCCCAGGCGGCGGGAGCGCAGGATGCACGTGGGCCTGTTCGGCTACGGACGCTCCTTGGACGGCGTGGGCGAGGTCACCCTGCCCAGAGCCATCGGCTTCGCCGCTTCCCTGTACTCCATCGGTGTACCGCCGGAACTCCTGGGGCTGGCCTCTCTTTCCGAGGCCGACCTGGATTTCGTGCGGCAGGCCTACCCCAGCCTGGACGACGATCTCCGCTCCGCCCTGCAGTTCGCCAACGAGCGTCTGGTGAAGGAACTATTGGGGGACCCCTACCCGAGTCTGTTGGCCCGGTTCGCCGGGGAAATCGACCGGGTCCACGAGGGGCTTACCACCGCCGTATGGGCCGGCATATCCAAAGACCGGACGGAGGTCAACGTCGTCCAGTACGTGGAGGAGGCCGCCCGTCTGCGGCGCTTCCTGGGCTAGACGCTTGGCGTTGCGGTAACGCTGCTTACGGGGACGGCCTGACCGCCAGCAGCACCTCTACCCTGACCTCGTCCACCACTTCGACAAACCCGGCGATGTTGGGCGTGGGTATCTGGAAGTCATCCCAGACGAAGGTGGTGCGGCCCAGGATGAAGATAACGTCGCCGTCGTCGCGGGCTTCCACGTCGAACGTAACCGGGGCCTGGACGCCCCGGATTTGCAGTTGCCCGGTGACCTGCGCGGTCACCTCTGCTCCCTCGGTGAACCCGGCGGGCAGCGGCGTGGCATCGTCAAGAGTGAAAGTCGCTATAGGGTCGTTGGGGAACATCCGGCTGCGGACGTAGCCGTCGCGGCGGGACTGGTCGCTGGTCAGCCGGTGCAGGTCTATCTCGATTACCGAAGGCCTCCCGTCCAGATGCACCTCGCCCGACAGAGCGGTGGTGCGCATCACCGCGTCATTGGGAAGGGTGACGCGGGCAAATTGCTCTTCCACGGTGAACGTCGCCTCCGAGCCTTCTCCGACGGCGAAGGTGACGCCGTCCACCTGTCCGGCTTCCCTTGCCCCTGACGGCGCAGGCGGCGCAGTGGCCTCCGGCTCAGGCTTTTCGGTAGGCGTCGGCGTGGCGGTCGGCGGCGCGGGATCGGTGACTGCGGTCGGCGGCGCGGTCGTTGCCTCTGGGCTGTCGGACGTTCCGCATCCCACCAGCAGCGCAACTCCCAGGACGGTCAGCGCCGCCAGCAATAAAATTCGGCGCGGACCTCTGAGCAAAGCCATTCCCATAACGGCACCTCCGGTAATTTGCACTAACCTTACGCCCCATCCTGCTGGGTGTTCAAGTGACTTGCCCCTTCAAAACAACCGGCCCAATATTTTGCTGGAGCGGGACGTATGCGCCCGCCCTGGGAGGAAGCTCCAACTTCCCGCTCTCTTCGTCGCCCTGGCCCGCCAGGCCGATACCCACCGCCAGGGCCACGACAACGGCGGCCGCGGGCAGCCACTTTCGTCCCGGCAGGGGCCTGCCCGCCAGCAATAGAGTCAACAGTGCGGTCAGGGAGACGACTATCGCCCCCAGCGGAAGCACGAAAGCGGCGAAGTGGTCAAGCTGGGTCTCACCGGCCGCAGCCAGCAGGGCTATCAGACCAAAGCCGACGCACCCGCAGAGCAAGAACAACAGGGGACGCCGGCGATGGCCTGACAACACGCGCCAGGCTACGCCGGCGGCTATCCCGGCCAGCAGCGCGCCGGCGACAACTGTTGCGCTGTTCAACAGGATGTCGTCGGGGGAGCGCAGGGGCAGCGACACCAGGGCCGCGACCACCGCGGCTACGGAACCGGCGACTATGCTGGCAGCCATCCGTTCTTACCCCCGCAAATCAACCAGGACAGAAGTCCTTGGCAGCCCATGTTACCGCAACCGCGGGAAGCGCAAAACCGGTGCGCCGCTTTCAGGCACGGTTAGGCGCATTTTGGACTATTCGCTCCGTCTTCGGTGCGACGCTGGTTAGACTTGTTCCCAAAATTCGCCCATGCTATAATTCGCCATCATCATAATTCCGCCACATCCGTCCATCCCGGCTACGTTCCGGGCTGCCTTAGGAGAGGGAAATGGCTAAAGAAGATGTCGCATTAATGGCCCACCTGATGCGCCGCGCTGGATTCGGCGCCCGGTTGGAAGAATTGGAGGCCCGCGCCGCCAAGGGTTACGAGGCTACGGTGGAAGAGCTTCTGCACCCGCTAGAGCAGCCCGAACTCGAACACGACGTCATAAAGCGCTACCGGACCGATTGGATGATCCAGGCGGGGTTGGAACAGCAGCAGGAAGAATGGACCTACGAGATGATAAACACCAACCGCCCGCTGCTGGAGAAGATGACCCTGTTCTGGCACGGTATTTTCCCAACCGGCCATGCCAAGTTGGAATTTCCCCGCCAGCAGTATACGGAACTGAATATGTACCGGGAGTTGGGCATGGGCAGCTTCCGGACGTTGCTCCTGGGCCTGGCCAAAGACCCGGCCATGGTGTACTACCTGGACAACTGCATGAGCCACAAGGGGGCCATCAACGAGAACTGGGGCAGAGAGCTTTTGGAGCTGTTCTCCCTGGGCGTGGGCATGGACGGCGAATTCAACTACTCCGAGGACGACGTAAAAGAGGCGGCCCGCGCCTTCACCGGCTGGACGGTGGCCAACGCCGTTCCCAGGTACCCTTACGGCAGGTACCAGTCCAGGTTCGTCTACGACCCCACCGACCATGACAACGGCGATAAGACCTTCTTGGGAGAGACGGGCAACCTCAACGGCGAAGACATCATCGACATCATCGTGAAGCAGCCGGGGGCGGCCCGGTTCATCGCCAGGCACCTGTACAACTTCTTCGTAGCCGACGAACCCCACGTTCCGGCCTGGAAGGACACCTCGCCCAGGGACCCCGAGGCCATAAAGATGCTGGAAGACGAATACTTCCGCTCCAACTACGACATTACCTCCATGCTCAGGGTCCTGTTCAACTCCGACTTCTTCAAGAACGCCCGGTTCGCCAAGGTCAAGAGCCCGGCGGAGACTGTGGTGGGCACCATCAAGTTGGTGGGAGACTTCACCTTCCCCAAACCCGGACTGGACGCGGTGGCCATGACCATCCGCTACATGGGGCAGGACCTGCTCAACCCTCCCACAGTGGAAGGCTGGCATACCGGGCGGGAGTGGATCGACTCCGGGACGCTGGTGGAGCGCATCAACTTCACTGCAGACCAGGTGGGCAACGATAGCCTCCCCGGCATCCAGGCCATCATTGGGAGGCTGGCCGCACGCGGCGGTTCCCTGACCCCTGAGGAGTTGGTGAACGGCTGCCTGGAAAACCTGGGCTCATACGAGATCGCCGACGAGACCCGCAAGCAGATCGTCCAACTGGCCGCCAGCGAGGGCGAGATCCGGACGGATTCCGAGAAATTCCCCGGACAGGTGACCACCGTACTCCAGTCCATAGTGGCGACAACCGAATACCTGTTCGCCTAAACCCGGTTTAGGCATGTCAAGCCGGCCCTTCGGGCCGCGAGGGCGCCAGCAGCCCTCAAATTTTTGGAGGTTGAGCAATGACCTCGACGAACAAAGACTCGGTCCTGGTGGTGCTACAGTTGTCCGGCGGCAACGACGCGCTGAATACTGTCGTCCCCTATTCCAACCCGCTTTACTACGACAACCGGCCGGGAGTGCGCGTGCCGGAAGACCAGGTTCTGCAGATCAACGACGAAATAGGCTTTCACCCGACCATGGCGCCCTTGAAGAAGATATACGACGAGGGCAACATGGCAATCATCCAGGGGGTCGGGTACCCCTCCCCCAGCCGCTCTCACTTCCGCGCCATGGACATCTGGCACACCTGCGAGCCGGACAAGGTGGGCGACGAAGGCTGGCTGGGCCGCCTGGTCCGCGACCTGGACCCCAACAAGGAAAACGTGCTGACCGGGGTCAACTTCGGCCGCGGCCTGCCCCGGGCCATGGCCGTGATGGGCGTGCCGGTGGCGTCGGTGGGGAACCTGGAGACCTACGGCGTCCTCACCGGAATTGCAGACCAGGACCAGCGGGCCAAGGCGTTGGACGTATTCTCCAAGGTCTACTCTCCCATGGTCGGGCAAGGACCCACCGTAGACTACCTGGCCCAGACCGGGTTGGACGCCCTGGCCGGCGCCGACGTTCTGAGCAAGGCCCCGGAGATGTACAGTTCGACGGTTGAATACGGCGGCGACACCGTGGGGCAATACATGAGGAACATCGCTCAGACCCACCTGGCCGGTTTCGGAACCCGGGTGCTGTACACCGCTTCCCCCTACAACGCCTTCGACACCCACGCGGGACAGCAGGGCAACCACCCGGTGCTGTGGACCGACACCAGCAGGGCCCTGGCCAATTTCTACGAAGACATCAAGGAACACAGCGCCAGTGAAAACGTGATGATCCTGGCCTTCACCGAGTTCGGACGCCGGGTGCACGACAACGGCTCGGGCACCGACCACGGCTCCGGAGGCCACGCCTTCGTCATTGGCGACAAGGTGAAGGGCGGCCTGTACGGCGAATACCCGTCCCTGGAAGAGAGCAAGCTGTTGGAGGGTGACCTCCACTTCAACAACGACTTCCGGGGCCTCTACTCCACCATCCTCGAGAAGTGGATGGGCGTAGACGCCAAACCGATCGTCAACGGGTCCTTCGAGCAGTTGGACTTCGTATAGACTGCCGATCTCGCAGCCATAGGACCGCGGCCCCGCCGGAGAAGGGGCAGATAGTTTCGAATCAGGTCTCTGTGAGGGTGAAATGCCATCAGAAGACTCTTTCATAAACCTGAAGTATTTCAAGACCATCGGCCGTCCCGAACAGGCAGGGACCGGCTTCCGCGGGCCGGTAAGCATGGCCCGCGACAGCGGGGACTTGATGTTTGTGCTGTGCCGGAGCTCCGAGTATCGCCCCGAGGGGACGCGGGTTACGGTATGTAGCTTGGACGACGAACTGATTACCGAGTTCGCCCGCGGCGTTCCCAGGGAGGGCCCCCATACGTGGAACCCCGCCGACGGGTCAATGGTCTGGCCCACCTGCATCACGCTGGACAGCCAGGAGACCGTGTACATCTCCGACGAATGGCTGAACCGCATTTCCATGTTCTCCAAGGACGGGGAGTTCCTGGGCAAATGGCAGGAGCGGCCCGGGTCCGGCGACGGCGAACTGGACCGGCCTTCGGGCATGGTTTTCGACGCCGACGACAACGTGTTGATCGTGGACTCGGGCAACAACCGGGTCCAGAAATTCACTAAGGACGGACAGTTCATCTCCAAGTGGGGTGTCGGCGGCACCGGGCAGGGCGAATTGAACCTGCCCTGGGGAATCGCCTTGGACTCCCAGGGCGACGTCTATATTGCCGACTGGAAAAACGACCGCATCCAGAAGTTCTCCCCCGACGGCAAGTTCATGCAGCAGTTCGGCGAGCCCGGTTCCGACGAAGGCCAGTTGAACCGGCCCTCCGGGGTGGCGGTTGACAGCGCCGGCGCGGTCTACGTGGCCGACTGGATGAACAACCGTCTCCAGGTATTCGACGCCGCCGGCAACGTGGCCGCCATAAAAACGGGCGACGCGACGATTTCCAAGTGGGGCAGGGACAAGCTCAACGCCAACCCGGAGATGTGGGATGAGCGGGACCGGGCCCCGGACGTGTACCGGGAGAAGTTCTTCTGGTGCCCCACGTCGGTTACTGTGGACCACGACGACACCGTGTTCGTGGTGGAGGCGACCCGGAGCCGCATCCAGATATACCACAAAAAGTCCCTGGCCTATTCGGCGCCCGGGCTTTAACCGGCGGGAGAATACGGCAACCGAGACAGGGCCTCGCACCACCGAGGCCCTGTTTAACTTTAGGGGACAGGTGAATCTGGAACGATGCCTATGCGGGTGAAACCGAAATGCCGCCGCTGAGGGTGGGACGCACCCCCTACATCAGCTCCGAGCCATTGTTCTTCGACATGCCCAAGCGGGGCATCGAGGTGCAGGAACTGCCGCCCAACGAACTGCCCGCCGCCATATCCGACGGTCGATTGCAGGGCGGGCTCATTCCGCTGGTGGACTGTTTTCCCCTGGCCGACGCGATGAGGCCCCTGTCCGGCTTTTGCGTGGCATTCATTTCGCTGGCTATGAGCGTCAACCTGTCCACCAAGCGGCCGCTGCAAGAGATGGGCGGCGCCCCCATCGCGGCGCCCTCCGAGGCGCCGACGGCGGTCAAGCTGCTGCAGATTCTGCTATCCCTGAAGCACGGCTTGGAGCAGGGGCAATTGGTTTCCAGCCAGGAACCACACGATGGGATATTGCTGGTGGGGACAGAGGGGCTGAGGCACCGCCGCGTGTCGCGGGAGTTCCCCAACCATTACGACCTGGGGTCAGAGTGGGCCGAGTGGACCGGCCTGCCCTTGGTTATCGCCCGGTTCGTGGTGCGGTCAGATCTGCCGGAGGAAGGCGCCAACCTCATCGAGGATTCCCTCTACACCAGTCACGAGGACTGGGTATACGGCTCGCACGAGATCTCGGGGCCCGGCGGCAACCTCCCCATGCACCCTCGGGAGGTGCATCGCTATTCCCAGGGAATCCGCTACTTTGCCGGAGCCCCGGAACAGAAGTCCATGGCCCTGTTCGGCGAATACCTGGGGCAGTTGGAGCATTTAGCGGCCTGAGAAAGCGGCGCTTGAGCCGACCCGCTATCCGGTTTTGCTGCTTGCTGTTCTCCGGTGTTATCGTAAGCCGATGGTGAAGACTGCTAGACACCTGGCGGACATCCACCTCCATCTATATGGCTCGATTCATCCTCAGGACTATCTCGAATTCGTCAAGGACCGAGAGGTGGACTGACGGCCACTAGTGGCTGCCCGCCTCGACCTTGCGGGAGATTTTCATGTCACAGAGTGACTCTGAGGCGATCTGTGTTGCAGGAGCCGTGATCAAAGACGACGCAGTGTTGCTCGTGCATCGGTCCCCATTTGCGCGATTCTGGCCGGATGTATGGGATCTATTCGGTGGGCACGTCAACGAGGGGGAGTCTTTGGAGAAGGCCTTGCAGAGGGAGGCCCGAGAGGAGTTGGGAATAGAAGTGTTTGAGATTGGATGGCTGGGGCAGGTCTATGACCCGGTCGAGCCTGCAGTCGTGCATGTGTATAGGGTCTTATCGTGGGAAGGAGACCCAGTCAATGCGGCACCCTATGAGCACACAGAGGTACATTGGTTCAGTATCGATGAACTGCCGGAGTCGGGGGCGCTAGAAGTCTACCGGGCACTGGTCGTGACGGCGTTGGGGTAAGTTATTCGTGCCAGGGTCTCAGGCAAGTCGATGCGAAGGCAAATCAATCCTCCTGACTAAGGACATGCCCGGTGTGAACCGGAGACAGCCCGTCCGTTCGTCCTGAGGGAAATCGAAGGGGGAACGGACGGGCGAGGGGCTTAGTCCAAGAGAAACACGCACTTGCCCGTGGAGGCGGTATCAAAGGTCTGGAATGCCTCCACCGCCTGGTCCAGCCCATACCTATGGGTGATGAGTTTCTCCAGGGGCACCCGGGCTTCCAGCATGAAACGGGCTGTTTCGATGAGCTCGGACTTGCTGAAAGTCCACGAGCCGTAGACCGTGGCGACCTTGTAGACTACGTCCCTGGTGAAGTTGATGGTCGACGGGCCGCCGATGCCCACGTAGCAGCAACGGCCAAAGGGCCGCAAAGCCTGGAGCACCTGGGACCGGGCGTCGCCGTTGCCGGAGGTCTCCAGGCCAACCGAGGCGCCCATTCCGCCGGTCAGTTCCCGGATGGCCTCCACCGGGTCGGTATCGCGGCTGTTGATAACGTGGTCGGCCCCCAACTCGAGGGCCAGGTCCAACCGTTCCGGCACCACGTCCACGGCAATGACCCGGGAACCCATGGCCTTGGCCGACAGGGTGCCGCTCAGGCCAACGGGGCCCTGTCCAAACACGGCCACCACGTCCCGGCCCGACGGGTCCATCTTCCTCAGGCCGTTCCAGGCGGTGCCGGTGCCGCAGGAGATAGCTGCGCCCTCCTCGAACGACAACTCGTCGGGGAGGCGCACCAAGGTGCGGGACGGCACCAGGATGTAGTCGGCGTTGGAGCCGTGGCCGCTGCCTCCGCCGTAGACCACGTTGCCTTCAGGACATAGCTGCTCGTAACCCAGGGTGCAGATTTCGCAGATGCCGCAGCCCCGGTAGTGGTGGACTATGACGCGGTCGCCGACTTGAAGTCCGGAGGGCGCTCCTGCCCCCAACTCTTCAATGACTCCACAGGGTTCGTGCCCCGAAATCGTCGCGGTGGGCTCGGCAGCGCGGTACCGGTGAAGGTCGCTGCCGCACATCCCGGAGGCCCGGACCTTCACAACCGCCTCGCCGGGCCCGGCCTGCGGGTCTGGAAATTGCTTGATTTCTGCCTGCCGGTTTCCGTTGAACACAACGCCGCGCATGTTGTTCCTCCTTAGTCAATGGTGACAAGTGGCCGTCGTATGAGGCCTAAGAATCGCCGCCGGTTATCTGCGGGAGTATGGTCAGCGCTTGAACCGGCGCAGCCGCAGCGAGTTGGTCACTACCGATACCGAACTCAGGGCCATGGCGGCGGCGGCCATCACCGGGTTGAGGAACCCGTAGTCTCCCAGCACCTGCCGCAGCGGACCGGCTGGAACCGGGCCTCCAAGCAGCTCGTTGAACACCACGAACAGCAGGCCCGCGGCCACGGGAATCAAGACGGTATTGTACCCGAAGGCCCAGAACAGGTTCTGCTTGATGGTCCTCACGGTGGCCCTGGACAGGGCGATGGCCCCGGGTACCCCGCGAATGTCGCTGCCCACCAGGGAAACGTCGGCCGCGGCGATGGCAATGTCCGAGCCGGCGCCGATGGCTATGCCCACGTCCGCCTGGGCCAATGCCGGCGCGTCGTTGATGCCGTCGCCCACCATGGCCACGGACTTCCCCTGGGCTTGCAGCGCCCGGACTTCCGTCAACTTCTGGTCCGGCGGCGCATCGGCCAACACCAGGCCTATTCCCAACTGGCCGGCAATGGCCTCGGCCGTGCGCTGGGTGTCCCCGGTGTACATCACCACTTCCAGCCCCAACCGGCGCAGGGCATCCACCGCTTCCTGCGCATCCGGCCTTAACTCGTCGGCCAAGGCAATTATCCCGCTGACTTCGCCGTCGACGGCCACGAACACCGGGGTCTTGCCGTCCAGGGACAACTCCTTGGCCCGGGCCTCCAGCCCGTTGAGGGCAAACCCTCGCTCGCGCATCAGCGCAAGATTGCCTATGGTCAGGTCCGCGCCGTTCACCCTGGCCTGGACTCCGTGGCCGGGCAATGCCTCGAAAACCGCCGCTTCCTGCATGGGCAGACCCCGGTCGCCGGCGGCGGCGGCAATGGCCTCGCCAAGGGGGTGCTCGGAGCCTCGCTCCGCCGACCCGGCCAGGCCCAGCAACTCATCCTCGGTGCGGCCGGCGGCGGTTACCAGGTCGGTTACCACCGGCCGTCCAGTGGTTACAGTGCCCGTCTTGTCCAGCACCACCACCTGCAGGTTCCGGGCCCGCTCCAATGCCTCGGCGTTGCCGAACAGGATGCCCCGCTCCGCCGCCTTGCCCATGCCCGCAATTATCGCCGTGGGCGTCGCCAGGCCCAGGGCGCAGGGACAGGCAATGACCAGCACCGCCACGAAGTTCAGTATCGCTATGGGCACTCCCGGCGTAACCGGCTGCCACGCGACCCACACCAACAGGGTCAAGAGAGCGATGCCGATGACCGCCGGCACGAACCGGGCCGCCACCTTGTCCACCAATCGCTGGATCGGCGCCTGCGACCCCTGGGCCTCCTGCACCATGCGGACGATGTTGGAGAGCACGGTGTCGCCGCCCACCTTGGTTGCCCGGAACCGGAAGCTTCCCGTCTTGTTGATGGTTGCGCCGAATACCGGCGACCCCGGCCCCTTGTCCACCGGCAGGCTCTCCCCGGTGAGCATCGATTCGTCAACCGTCGAAATTCCGGCCACAACCTCGCCGTCGGTGGCTATCTGCTCGCCCGGACGCACCACCACGACGTCGTCCACCGCCAGTTGGTCGATGGGCACGTCGGTTTCAACCCCGTCTCGTACCACCCGCGCCGTCTTGGGCCTCAACCCCAGGAGCTTTTGGATGGCGCTGGAGGTCTGGGATTTGGCGCGGGCTTCCAGCAGCCTGCCCAAGAGCACCAGGGTGATGACGATGGCGGAGACCTCGAAATAGACGCCGATCCCGTGGCCGAAAACGCTGTTGGCGTAGACCAGGCGCGCCTCGGCAAAGTACCCCTCGAAGACGGTCAGCAGCGCGCTGTAGCCGTAGGCGACGCTGGTGCCCAGGGCGATGAGGGTGTGCATGTTGGCCGTGCGGCGCTTGAACGCGGCCCAGGCGCCCTGGTAGAAGACGCCCCCGATCCAGAATTGCACCGGCGTGGCCAACGCCCACAGCAGCAGGTTGAACTGCAGCGAGGTCATGCCCAGCCGGTCCAATGGAATGAACATCAGGGTCATCATGGCGGCGCCGATAACGCCGCCGAAGGCGACCTTCCAGGCGAGAGTCTTTATTTCCCGGGAGCGGGCCAGCCTGGCCCGTTCCGCCTCGTCGTCGAGGACCTCGCCGGCAACGCCCTCCACCGAGTATCCGGCCCGCTGCACCGCCTCGCCAAAGTCAGTCAGCGTGACCGCTCCGGCCAGGTACTCCACCGTTGCCTGCTCTGTAGCCAGGTTGACCCCGGCGGAAATGACGCCGGGTACCCCGGCCAGCGCGTTGGAGACGTGGGACACGCAAGCCCCGCAGGTCATGCCGCCGACGTTCAGCGTCAGCGTATCCGTTTCCGCCGCATACCCGGCGGCCTCCAACGCTTGGGCCAGAACTTGAGCGGTGGCCCGCCGGGGATTTGCCTCGACCAGGGCCTTCTCCGTCGCCAGGTTGACCGACACCGACGCCACGCCGTCCACTTCTTTCAGGGCGCGTTCCACGTTGGCCACGCAGGAGGCACAGGTCATGCCCTTCACAGGAAGGGTCAAGCGTTGCAGCCCTGGGGTTATGCTCAATGGGGTCACTGGACCTGCCTGCCAGCCGGAGTAATTCTTCCCAGCCCTGTGCCTAAATTAAGCCGGAGCGGTGGGCCGCCCTAGCCGCGCCCGATCAAAGGCATCTTGGTAGCCATGACGGTCATGAACTGCACGTTGGCGTCCAGCGGCAGCCCCGCCATGTAGACCACGGCCTGGGCCACGTGGTCGACGTCGAAGGCCGGCTCCGAAAGGATGCTGCCGTTGGCCTGGACAATCCCACTCTTGAAAGCCGCGGCCAGTGCGGTGTCGGCGTTGCCGATGTCGATTTGGCCGCAGGCGATGTTGTACTTGCGCCCGTCCAGCGAGGTGGACTTGGTGAGCCCGGTGACGCCGTGCTTGGTGGAGGTATACGGGGCGGAATTGGGCCGCGGCGTCATAGCCGATACCGAGCCGTTATTGATGATCCGCCCTCCCATGGGGTCCTGGTCCTTCATGATCTTGAACGCTTCCTGGATGCACAGGAACGTTCCGGTGAGGTTGACGTCCACCACCGCCTTCCACTGGGCGTAGGTCAAGTCCTCCAGGAGCACCGGGGGCGCGCCCATACCGGCGTTGTTGAACAGCAGGTCCAGGCGTCCGAACCGCTCCTTGGTCCTGGCGAACAGTTCCCCAACGGCCTCGGGGTCGCCCACGTCGGTGGGCACCGCCAATGCCCGGGAGGATGCCTCGCCCGCCTCGCTCACCGTGGCCTCCAAGAGCTCGGCCCGGCGTCCGGCCAGAGCGACCGAGTATCCCTCCTGCAACAGCGCCAGCGCGGTGTGTTTCCCGATGCCGGTGCCTGCCCCGGTGACTACGGCCACCTTACCTTGTGCGCTCATGGGTTTATCTCCTGCTGTGTCGGTCGGGCGACTCAAACACCCGCCTCTTTGTAAGTGTAAACCGCCTTTGGATGGCAGTCCACCTTTGGGCTGGGGCGCTTGCCGCACTGCCTCACCGGGGAATCAATAGAAATAGCTCTTTCGACCAGAGTCTTGAAAAAATCGCGATAGTTGCATTACACGCCGAACCTTGACAGTAACGATGCACACCACTAGTCTGCTTGACACAAGAAGCCTTGAAAGAAGGTCAAGCATCTCATGTCGGAGTTCACCCAAATCATCCGCGCCCTGTTTCGCATGACCACAAAAGGTGATATCACATGGGAAGCCAGCGGAGACGCGTTCTTTGCGTGGGTCGGCGAACAATGCTACGTCGTCAAGCGTGAATCCTTGCTGGGACTCCAAACGAAGGACAGTCTAGCAGTCCGTACCGCTGGTCAACTAGATTGGCAAGTGCTCGGTGTCTCAGAACACGGAGTATTATCGTCACTGGGCCTCCTCAAAGACGATCCGCCAGTGACAGTTTCCAAGAAAGTCACCACGCTGCACGACAAGGTGCGGGATAAGGTGCATCAAGACGCCCTGAAAGCTTCCCTGCGCAACCTTACTGATGGCTAGGTTCACTTAGAAAACTCTATGTTTTGAGAATTCTCGTCCGCTGCTGAGGACTTTGCGAAACCCGACCCGTCCACCGGAGGGCCATCCAAGTCACAGCCCACCTACAGCGGAACGTCTTATGTTGAGCATCCCTAACCCATGGCAACTGACCTGAACAGCATATACCGGACGTATGAAGAGCTCCTGTCCGACGTGGACCGGGAGTTCAATCGAGTTCGGGATATATTCATCGAGCGGATGCAGTGCCGCATGGGCTGCAGCAGCTGTTGCAGCCAGTTGTTCCCCATCAGCGCCATCGAGGCGGCCTACATATCCAAGGCGGTGAAGGCGTTGGAGCCCGAGGCCAGGGAGCAGATGCGCCGCAAGGCCCTGGCTTACCTGGCGGAACTCACCGGGTCAGACGTGGACGAGAATCAGGGCATCGAGGCCCACAGCCGAGTCGTCAAAGAAGCGCTGGACCGGCTGGTGGGGCGGCGCCACATCCCCTGTCCCGCCCTGGTGGACGACGCCTGCTCGATCTACAGCCACCGCCCTATCATGGCCCGCAAGTTCGGTATTCCCCTGTGGAACCCCCGCAAGCCCGGCGTGCTGCAGGCGTGCGAGCTTAACTTCAAAGAGGGCGAGGCCATAGAGGCTGACGGCCTGGTGGAGCCCCAGATAAAGCTGGAGCACGATTGGCTGGAGTTCAGGGACAGCACCCATCGCCAGCTAGACCTGCCCCAGTTGACGGCCACTGTGGCTTCTGCCGTGGTCTTCGACTACGAAGAGCTTCTGGAAGGCAGGATCGCCAGCCAACTGGACGCTTAGCTCCTAGCCAACTCCCTCAGGAATCCAGGACCGTAATCTCCAGCCACGAGGGTTGCTCGGCGGTGTGGTGCACCTGCTGTATTGCCACCCGGCCCTCGGTTTCCTGTGCTACGATTCCCCCCGTGTTGCCGTTGCGGTCGAAGCGGGGGAAGTTGGAACTGCTGACTTCAAGCCTGAGCCGGTGTCCGGCCATGAATACGTGGGCCGTGGCCACCAGGTCCACGGTGTAGGAATAGGCTGCGCCGGGCGTAAGCAGCTTGCCCTTTTCAGTGGACTCCCTGTATCGGGCGCGAATGATGCCGTCGCACAGGTTCAGGGCCATCCCGTCCTCGCTCACGTCCACCAGCTTCGCGGTCCAGTCGGTGTCCGGCCCGTCGGTCGTTGCCCACAGGTGCAGCCGCACCGGCCCCACCACCGTCAGGTCTTCCTGCAGCGGGTCAGACGTGTAGACCAGGACGTCATCCCGCTCCTCGACCTCCCGCTGGTCCCAGGGCCCTGGGTCGTGGATTGGCAGCATCAGCAGGTTCCCGCCCCGGGTCGGCACCGGGCGGTCCGGGTTGTACAGAAATACATCGGCGGCCTCGGCCGAGCCGGGGGCTTGCCTGTCCAGCACGCCATCGCCCCGCAGGCTATTGGCCCCACCCCGGCTGTGCAGGTACCAGGCCTCCACCCGCCCCTCAGGCGGCGGCCATCCGTCGGCGTCCCGCCAGCGATTGGCGCCCATCAGGTAGTAGCGCACCGGGGCGCCGGTGTCCGTTTCCTGTTTGTCAGCCACCCAACGGTCCAGCCAGCGGATGATCTCCTGGTGAACGCCGGAGAACAGCGCCGGGCCGGTTGCCCCAAAGTCCATCAGTCCCAAGCGACGCACGTAGTTGCTGTGGCCCCACGGGCCGATTATCAGCTTCTGGGGAGTGCGGCCCGCCTTGGTCAGCCCCACGAAGTTCCGGATTGTCCCAGCCAGAAAGATATCGAACCATCCCCCCAGGTGCAGCCCGGCGACGTCCATCGAGCCGAAGCTGTCGGAGACGCGTAAGGCCTGCCAGTATTCGTCGTCGTCGGGGTGCGAGACCCAGTCTTTCCACCAAGGCGCCGCTCCCTCTTGCGACACCCCGGGGAGTTCGGCCACCGGCCGGTGCGCTAAGGTTGTCGCGGCGTCGGACAGCGCGGCCCCCAGGTTCCTCACTTGCTCCGGAGTCAGCCAGGTGTCGGGCCTCATGGCCAGCGACTGCGCCAGACCGCCGGCCCAGGTGCCCGCAAAGCCCAGTTGCAGGGCGCCTCCATGATAGTTCCAGGTCTCGTAGTATTGGTCGGTGGTTACCGTTGGCACCACCGCTTTGAGGCCCGGATGGCCGCTCCTGGCTCCCAGCATGGTCGTGGCTCCGAGATAGCTCGCCCCCATCAAGGCGACCGCTCCGCTGCTCCAGGCCTGGGTTGCCGCCCACTCCACCGTGTCGTAGCCGTCGTCGGTCTCGTTGACGAAGGGGTAGAAGGTCCCCTCCGAGGTGAACCGTCCCCGGATGTCCTGCATTACGACTGCGTATCCCGCCTCGGCCAGCCTCACCTGGGGCGGATAGGCCGTGATGCCTCCCCCGCCCTCCTTGTCGTAGGCCGTGCGTATCACCACAACCGGGACGGGACGGTCCAGCAGGGGCCGGTAGACGTCGGCATAGGTCACGACGCCGTCCCGTAACGTAATCGGCTCATTCTTTTCGATGACTATCTTGTAAGCATCAGGCATGGGCTATACCTTCCTCTAGACTAGACCCGTTCACGGGTAAAGGCGGTGGATACCAGGGTCTCGTGTTCAGGAGAGGCTGCCTCGGTAACGCCCAACGCAGCCGGCGGGATTCTTAGCCCAGTTCGGCCAACCGAGCGTCGAGGTCCAGGCTGCCCCTGAGGAGCTGTAGAAAACGATGAGCTTTGTCCCGCGTGGGCGGCGATGGCTGGTCCAGGATTCCGCCCAGGGCCTCCGCCGTTTCCACGGTGTCGGAATCCACCAGGATGACCGGCACCCCTTGCTGCAGGGCCTCCGCCTTGACGTACTGGGCGACCTCTTCCCGCCCGGTAAGCACCAGGCAACGGGTTTCCGGCATCAGCCCGGCCATCTGGATGTCCGGCCGGCCGGCCCTGACGATTACGGCCTGGTTGGAGTGTCGGCCGAAGTAGGTCGGGCCCAGGTCCATGATGTTGCCGCCAATCAGGAACCGCTCCACGGAAGCGTCGACGTTTTCCGGCTCCTGGGCCCAGCGGCCTCCCAAATGGTCTGCGATTTGCTGGACGGTGACCGCCAATAGAGTCCGGTCTTCTTGCACAGCGCCCCAATAGGGCATGCCGCGGGCCGCCAGCGCAGAGCCTACTGCCTGGTTGACTTCACGGACCCGGTATTGCGTGACGCCGTTGATCACGACCCCGGCCAACCGGTCGATGAAAGGCTCTGCGGCCTTTAACACGTCCGCCGCAGTCAGGCCCTTGGCGTACCGGAGCATGAGCACAAGCTTGGAACCGGTCAGTGATGACAGTTCCGCGGCCAGGGGCGAAGGTTGCCGATCCTGCGCGCCGTCTGGTCCCTCCAGCACCACCCAGTCACATTGGCTTCGAAGGCCTGTGACCGCCTGTTGCACTTGCTCGGCCACCGCGGCGGGCAAGGCCTCGCCGGCGCCGGGCAACGGAAGCGGCGCCGGGTCAGGTGGAGACGCTGCGCCGTCACCGAGGGACTGGGTGATTAAAGCGAAATCGTGGTCTTCTCCGGGGTTACTGGAGAAGGGCTTGTAGTACCCGGCCCGCCGGCCCGACTCGGCCAGGTGGAGCAGCAGCGCCCCGGCCAGGCAGGTCTTGCCGGCGCCGGGCTGATCAGACGTGACTTGGAGGACTGGCACTGGAACCCCCTGGATTATTTGCCGGTGATAATTCTAGCATACGGACTGGGCTAATCCTTAACGTCCCGGTTGCCCGTCCTGTGCGGGTCGAAGCCTGTGGGAAAAATCGTCGACTCGTCGAACTTGGCGCCGTCCATATCCGAACGATGCAGGCTGGCCTTGTCGAAATTTGCTCCCCTCAGGTCTGCCGCAAACCACAGGGAGTCCCGGATCATGGCCAAGGTGAAATCGGCGCCCGTCATGATTGCCCGGCCCAGGTCCGCACCGTTCATGTTGGCGGAACGAAACTGCGCCTGCACCAAGGTTGCATTGCGCAGATCGGCTTCTATCATCGTCGCCTGGCTGGCGTCGGCGCCGGTCAAATCAGCGTTGAGGAAAGACGCCCGCACCATCCGCGACCAGCGCAGGGTTGCACCCTGCAAGTTGCAGTTCTTCAGGTCGGCCCAGAACAGGTTGACGTTGGTCAGGTCAGCCGCCGTGAGATTTGCCCCGGCCAGGGACCCGCGGGCCAAGTCTGCGCTGGCAAGGTCTGCCTCCCGCAAGTCGGCTGCCGCCAGGCTGGCTCTGGACAGCCGGGCTCCTGAAAGGTTACAGCCCCGCATGTTGGCGTCCCGGATGCGGGCGCCTCGCAGATCCACGCCCTGTAGGTCCGCCCCCTGCAGTTGAAGGCGAACGTCGGGGTTCCCGGCCCGCCACTCGGCGAATCCCTGGGGGCCTGACCGGGCCGCTCTAATGTGTTCCGCGTCGGCCAAGGACTGCTCCTGAACCTGCGAGTGAGATGTTCGACGGCGCAAAAATGCAGCCCCGGATAACGATCGAGGGCTGCATTTTAAAGACTCGTTGCCAGTGTGTGCTAGGAAATTCCGGCTGCTGTCGCCTCTTCGACTTCGAAGATTTTCTCGGCGATGGTCATCTTGAGCTCACGCACCTTGTTCAGCTCAGGGTAGCCGCCGTCGGTCTTGCGGTCGAAGATCTTCTCCCCGTCAACGTACACTTCCAGGCGGCCCCCGGCGTTGGGCGTCAGCTTGATTGCCTGGTCCCCAGGCTTGTCTGACTTGAAGAATTCCGTCGCCAACCACGCGGCGACCGGGAAATAGCCTCAAGGCACGCAATAAACTATTTCGATCTCTATCTTCCCAAACTCACTGGCCATGGTCTTCCTCCACGCCTACGGGCGGATGTTGCGAGTATAATTAATCCCAGATACGAATGCAAGCCGAGCCGGCCTCTGGTCGCCTATGGCCTGCCGCCGGACGATAACCTATAATGTTCCCCAGCCCGTCCCGGCAAGGAAACAGGGGATATGGACATTGCCTTCGACAGGGGTGACCCCGACCGTCCCAAGGGCCACGCCCTCCTCTACTTTCGGGTAAACACCGAGCCGGACAAGGTCTACGCCACCTACCTGGTAGTCCTGCCGGTAAAGGCGGACATGAGCAAATACGTGCCGCCCTTCCTTGCCTCTCACCTGGGCAACCTGCCCATGAGCGACTTCTCTGCCTTCGCCATGCCCCCCGTCCCTGAGCCCGTGGGCAGCTACGAAGAGCTGGAGCGGATGAGCCGGCAGAGGGACGACGACCTGGTATTCGGCGACAGCATGTTCTCGTTTGACTTGCCCCGGATGATGGAGGCGGTGAACGAGGCCGTGCAAGCCTATTCCGAGAAATACGCCCAGCGGATTGACGGGCCGGCGGCGTTGGTGGCCGAGTCCTCCCAGCCCGATGCTGCCGAACAGGAATCCGCGACAGACGAGGACCGCTCCTACAACGTGAATGAGGTCATGTTCAGCCTGATGAGCGAGCGGGACAAGCTGGGTGAGCTTTCCAAGCTGCTGGGCAAACTGAGATTTGCCGTGGAGGGAGACGACTCGCAGAACGTGGAAGAAGCGGCCGAAGAGATAACCACGCTGGCGGGGCACCTGCCGGAGGAATTCCAGGTGTCGTCGCTGCTGGCCGTCGCCAGGGACGCCTCGCAGAAAGGCTCCCGGCTGGCCCAGCTTTACCTGGACCGCTGCTTCCGCTTGTCCGACGGCGACGTAAACAGCGCACGGGAACTGGAAGAGCAAATACGCTCCATCCAGGACTCGCCTTAGCCGTCTAGGTGTACCTCTCCCGCCTTACGCTGAACAACTTCCGTAACTTGGTCGAGTTGGACCTGGAGCTTCCGCCCGGCGTGGTGGTGTTCTTCGGGCCCAACGCCCAGGGAAAGACCACCCTGCTGGAAGCCGTATACCTGCTGGCCGTGGCCCGGTCCTTCCGCGCCGAGAACGAGCGGGAGGTCCTCAATTTCCAGGCCGTCGCCGAGGGCGGCCAGGGGCTGGTCGGCGGGACCATAGAGAAGGAGGGCGACCGGGTGCAGGTCTATGTCGGCTATCAGGCCGCCCGTCCCGCAGCCTCGGAGGAACTGCCGTCTGCCGGCAGCGCCGCCGGGTTCTCTTTGCGCAAGCAGATACGGGTCAACCGGGTCACTCGCACCGCCGCCCAGTTGATCGGCACGGTAAATGCCGTGCTTTTCAGCGCCGACGACCTGGAACTGGTGCAGGGCGCCCCGTCCCACCGGCGGCGGTTCCTGGACATTCTCATATCCCAGGGAGACAACCTCTATCTCCGGGCGCTCCAGCGATATCAAAAGGTCGTGCAGCAACGCAACCAACTGCTGCGCATGCTCCAGGAAGGTCGAGCAGGCGCCGACGAGCTCGAGTACTGGGACAATCAGCTTGTCGAGGAAGGCGCCTGGCTGGTCTGGCGCCGCCGGGAGGTAATCCGGGATCTGGCCGTCGCCTGCGCCGAGCACCACGCCCGGTTGGCCGCGCCCGACGAGGAGTTGCACGTGGCTTATCGGCCCAGCGTGCCCCCCGGTGACTCCATACCGGCCACCGAAGAGCAGTTCCGCCAGTCCCTGGCCGCCTCGGGCCAGCGGGAACGCGCCACCGCCCATACCGCCGTCGGGCCCCATCGCGACGACCTGGAACTATTGATCAACGACCTGGACGTCGGCGCCTACGGCTCCCGCGGCCAGGCGCGCACTTTGGCCCTGACTCTGAGATTAGCAGAGGCGACCTACCTGGCGTCAGTGCGCAGCGAAAACCCCATCGTGATGCTGGACGACGTCCTTTCGGAGATGGACGCCGAGCGGCGGGGCCGGGTGATGGAGAAGGCCGGAGAGTACGAGCAGACCCTGATAACGGCCACGGACCCCGAGCCGGTGCGGCGCTATTTCGGCGATGCAGCCAGATATTTTCGAGTTTCAGGGGGCAGTGTCAGTCCATGCCCGTAACCAAAGAAACCCTGGAAGAGATCGCCCTCACCCAGGCCGAGTACGACATGATCCTGGACCTGCTGGACCGGGAGCCCAATCCGGTGGAACTCGGCATGTTCGGCGCCCTGTGGAGCGAGCACTGCGGGTACAAGCACTCCGCCCCGTTGCTGCGGCTTCTGCCCAGCCGCTCTCCCCGGGTGTTGTCCCGGCCGGGAGCCGAAAACGCCGGGGCCGTCGACATCGGCGGCGGGCTGGCCGTGGTCTTCAAGGTCGAGTCCCACAACCATCCGTCGGCGGTGGAGCCCCGGCAAGGAGCGGCCACCGGCGTGGGCGGCATCGTCCGCGACATCCTGGCCATGGGGGCCCGGCCCATTGCCCTGCTCAATTCCCTGAGGTTCGGGCCGCCGCAAGACGCCCAGAACCAGCGGCTGCTGCAGGGAGTGGTCGGCGGCATCTCCTGGTACGGCAACTGCATCGGAATCCCCGACGTGGCGGGGGAGATCTGTTTCGATCCCTCCTACTCCCAGAATCCCCTGGTAAACGCCATGTGCGTGGGCCTCGTCCCCTTGGACCGGATTGCCACCGCGTCGGCGGGCGAGGCGGGCAACGTGTTGCTGCTGGTGGGAGCGGGCACCGGCCGCGACGGCATCCACGGCGCTTCCGGCCTGGCATCCCGCACTTTCGAGGGAGAGCAGGAACGGCGACCCACGGTGCAAGTGGCCAATCCCTTCCTGGAGAAGGTGCTAATCGAGGCCTGCCTGGAAGCCCTGGCCACGGGGGCCGTGCAGGGAATTCAAGACCTGGGGGCCGCCGGCCTTACCAGTTCCTCGGTGGAATCGGCATCCCGGGCCGGCCGCGGGGTGCAACTGGATATCTCCCAGGTGCACCGCCGGGAAGACAGCATGAACGGGTACGAGGTAATGCTCTCCGAGTCCCAGGAACGGATGCTCCTGATAACCTCCCCCGGCGGGGTCGACCGGGTCAGGCAGGTGTTCGACAAGTGGGACGTGCCCTGCAGGGCCATCGGCGCGGTAACAGGCCCTCCCGACGTTCACGTTCTCGACGGCTCTCGCCCCCTTGCCGATCTGCCCATCCGACACCTGGTCAACGCTCCTCGCTACCGGAAGAAAGGCGTTCCCGGGCCCGAACTGCGCCAACGCTGGCGTCTCCCCATCTCCGATGTCCCAATGCCCGGCCGGGGAGCCGGGAACGTGCTCCTCACGTTGTTGTCGTCTCCCAACATCGCCAGCAAAGAAAGCGTTTACCGGCAGTACGACCACCAGGTGCAGACCAACACCGTCGTCGGGCCTGGCAGCGACGCCGCCGTCATCCGCATCAAGGACTCAAGCAGGGCCATTGCCCTGACCGTCGACGGCAATGGCCGGCTTTGCCACCTGGACCCATTTAGGGGAGGCCAAATAGCCGTGGCCGAGGTGTGCCGCAACCTGTCCTGCGCCGGCGCAGAGCCGTTGGCCCTCACCGACTGCCTGAACTTCGGCAACCCGGAACGGCCCGAGGTCTACTACCAGTTGGAATGGGTCGTCAGGGGCATGGCCCAGGCGTGCCGCAGGCTGGGAACGCCCGTGGTCAGCGGCAACGTCAGCCTGTACAACGAGTCCCAGGACCAGGCCATATATCCCACCCCGGTTATCGGGGGAGTGGGGTTGATCGAAGACGTGACGCGCCACGCCCAAGCCCTCTTTCCGGAAGAGGGGATGGTGGTGGGCCTGCTGGGCCGGCGGGACTGGCGGCAGCGGGCCTCCGACCTGGCCGGCAGCGAATATCTGCAGGTTATTCACGGCATGACGGCGGGACGCCCATTTATCGACCTGGACTTGGAGCGGCGCGTTCAGGAACTGTGCCGCAGGGCCATCCAGGACGGACTTGTGAGCTGCGCTCACGACTGCTCCGAGGGGGGGCTGGCCGTGGCCCTGGCCGAGTTGTGCATCCCCAACGGCATCGGCTTTACCGGCGAGGCCAATTTGCCCCAGCGATGGGATTCGGCCCTGTTTGGCGAAGGACAGTCCCGCATAGTCGTCGCGGTGACCCCGGATCGGTGGACCGGGTTACAAGGGATGGCCGCAGCGGCCGGGACGCCCCTGCTGCGGCTGGGGGTGACCGGGGGCGGCCGGTTCACCTGGGGACACTGGCTGGACCTGGCGGTGGAAGAGATCAGCGACGCTTGGGGCAACGGCCTGGAGCGGGCGTTGGCATGACCCCGCCGCTGCGGGTGCTCTTCTTGACGCCCTATTTTCGTCCCTACCTGGGCGGCGTCGAGCGGGCCATCGAGCAGTTGACATTCCAGATTCAGAAATCGCCGGAAGTCGAAGCCGTCGGGGTCCTCACCACCAAGTACGCCTTTCCCAGGATTCCCCAGCCCCATTGGGACGACCGGGAGACCACTCCCGAAGGAATAGAAATATTCCGCCTGTCCGGTTTTCCCAGGTGGTCCCTGCCCATATATTCGGTGCCCCTGGTCTGGTTTTCTCCCCTGCGAGTCCGGCGTTACCTACGCGAGTTCAACCCCAACGTGGTCCACTTTGTCAGCGATGGTTGGTTCTGGGGGCATTTGTGGTGTTGGTTTTGGCTCCGGGGCCGCGCCCGGTTCGTCTTCACCCCTTCGTACCACAAGTTGCCCCTGGTCCGCTGGTGGCTTCGGCCCCTAAACGCCTTCCTGTGCCGCGTTGTCGACCGCGTAGTCTCCCTGACCAACCAGGAAGCCGCCCTGGTCAGGCGGGACTACTGGGCGTCGCCGCGCAAGCAGTCGGTCATCGGTTGGGGCGCGCCGGAACCGGAGTCCGGTCCTTCTAACTCTTCTACTCCGGATCTGGAGGCGGAGCCAGGCTCCCCCGATAACTCAACCAAGCCACTGACCCTCCTTTGCGTGGGACGATTGGGCCGTCACAAGGGGCAGGAGTGGCTGCTTGAGGTCTACCGTCAAGCCCGCGGCCGGTTTGCACGTCCGGCCCGGTTGGTCTTGGTGGGCCGGGACGAGGACGCCCAGGGCAGGATTGCCGCCGCGGTGCAACAAGCCGGCCTGGAACGAGAAGTAGTTATGGCCGGTGAGGCCTCCGACGAAGAAATGGCCCGATGGTACTCCCAAGCCGACCTCTTCGTCCTGTTCTCCCAATACGAAGCCTTCGGCCTGGTCTTCTTCGAAGCTATGGCCCACGGCGCGCCAGTCCTGACCCACGACGTGGGCGCCAACCGGGAACTCCTGACCCAGGGCGCAGTCGTAACGCCTCGCTTCGACCAGGACGAGGCCGTCTCAGCCATGGAGCGCCTGGTCAACGACGACGCCTACCGCCGCGAACTTGGCCGCCAAGGGCAAGCGTACACGCTAGCCCACTTTACCTGGTCGGCTGTGGCGGGGAAGTACCTGGAGGTGTACCGGGGCGGTTAGGGGGTGGAGTAGCCACTCGACTCATACCACGACCTTAGGCGTAACCCCACCTAATCCGCCAACCCCAGCTAACGAACTGGCAATGTCACGTCAACAGGCGGCACGTACGGCCGTATGACCTCTAGCTGTTCCGCCTCACTGCGCTGGGCTTGGTACAGGTCCCAGCGCAGCTGCAGGTTCACCCAAAAGCCCGGAGAGACCCCGAAGAACTTGGCGAGCCGCAACGCCGTGCTCGGCGTGACCCCGCGACGGCCTCGCACAATCTCGTTGACGCGCTGGTACGGGACTCGGATAGCGTCGGCCAATTGCTGCTGCGTCAAGCCCATGGGAAGGAGAAACTCCCTTAGCAGCATCTCACCCGGATGCGTAGGCTCGCGGTCGGTTGGTACGCGGAGCATACTGCTCCTCCTGCTCATTGATTTTCTGTTTACTCGATTTCCACTAGCCCTTAGCTGGTCCATACCCTGCATATACGACACCGGCAGTTGATGCGAACACTTAGCCGACGTTATCCCACTGATGCGGCGGCTACTCAGCACTGTCAGAACTCGCTTGACAGCCCCGAGAGCCCCTACCTAAACTCGAACACATGGCACTCATGGCAACGTCTACAAACCCTTGGATGTTCAACGGCGGGCAAACCACCGTCGGCGCCTCCCAACCTCATGGTAAGCCGAAGTGGGAGGAAATGAGAGGAAATGAAAGGGGATCTAAATTTTTCGGCCACTGGCCGAGTTGTCTCGTTAAGTTCTCCAGCCATAGGGTCGTCTTCCAACACGGACCAGCCTCGGGTCTGGCAATGCTGTGGACCGCCAAGAATTAGAGGCTAAAGCCAGGCGAATCCTCCTGGGCAACTTGCGGCAGGGCGTCGCCGACTGGAACGGCAAGGAGTACAGCTTCGTCTGCCCTTCCCTGGTGGGCTACCCCTTCCAGTGGTTCTGGGACTCCTGCTTCCACGCCATCGCCTTGATTCATCTGGACCAAGAGCAGGCCAAGGCCGAGATGCGCACCCTGATGAGCGGGGCCCTGCCCGACGGCTTCATACCCCACATCATCTTCTGGGAGATGGAGAAGCAGCCCGATTTCCTCAGCCGAAACATCGTGGGCCGCACCTCGGAGCACTACAGCTCGACAATGCAGCCGCCCATCATCGCCTACACCGTGGAGCGCATCTACCAGACCACCGGCGACGAGGACTTTCGCCGCGACGCCTTGCCGGTGCTCACCGCCTTTTACCGGTGGCTCCGGCGGGAGCGGGACCCGGACGACGATGGCCTCATCGCAGTCATACAGCCCGAAGAAGCGGGCACCGACTGCTCTCCCAAGTACGACGGCATCTTGGGGCTTGAGGAACTGAGCAACCGTGGGTTCATTGCCGCCCTGAAAAAGGTCTACGCGGCCTACGAGCCTCTGCGGGGCGATGACCGGAGCATCCTGGCCGCAGACATATTCCACGTCGAAGACGTGCTGGTGAATTCGATATACGCCATGGGGCTGCGTTCCCTGGCCCGGCTGCTGGGCGATGCGCCCGAGGCTGCCGAGTTTCAGCGGGAGGCGGACAGGACCCGGGACGCCCTGCTGTCCAAGTGTTGGGACGAGGAAGCGGGGGCCTTTTTCGACCTGTCCGGGGTAGCCGAGGTCCCAGTCAAAGAGGTGACGATAAGCTCGCTGATGCCCCTGGTGCTGGAAGACCTGCCCCGGCCTATAGTGGAGCGGCTGGTGAACGGGTGGTTAACCGCGCCGGAGCACTTCTGGACGCCCTATCCCATCCCGTCGGCGCCTGCGTCACACCCCAGGTTCCTGCCCGGAAATCCCGGGGGATTCATCTGGCGGGGCCCAAGCTGGATAAACACCAACTGGTTCCTGTCCCACGGACTGCGGAGGCACGGCTATGGGGAACTGGCCGACGCCATAGTCGCAAAGAGCCTGGAATGCATAGACCGGTCGGGCTTCAGGGAGTACTACCACCCCTACACTGCCGAGGGGCTGGGCGCCAGGGACTTCGGCTGGTCGACCCTGGTCCTGGACTTGTAACGCGCTCCTCGACTAGGGGTGGCCTCAACCTACGGAAAGCCGCTCGCCAGAGCCTGTCCTGGGTCTGTCGAAGGGCCCCAGGACTTATTCGCCGCGGCGGCTGCGAAGGAACCGGGAGAGGAAGGGCACCGCTATCCTGACCGGGCTCTTGGTGGCCGTTTCTTCCTGCAGGGAACCATCGTCGACTACGGCGTCGTCGTACTCTGCGGCGCTGGACCCCCACCGGGACTTCAGCACCTGGTCCACTACCGGATGCTCCAAGTCCAGGGTGAAGGTGCGCCGGCGTCTCTGGGCGCCGGAAGTCTCATCTCGCCAGGAATGCCAGCCCCTCTGGAACATGGCGGCCGAATTGAGCCCTCGGAACAGCCTGCTCACGTAGGCCCGTGAGTAGACCTGGGCCCAACGCTTGGTAATGTCGCCGTCCTCGGCCTCCAGTCCCTGCTCCAGGGCCTGGCAGACCTCGCCCACCAGGAAGTTGAACGCCACGTGGCTGATCCCCTCCCGGTGTTGCAGCGTCTCCGCCATCACAATCAAGTCGGCGGCCCGTTGGGAATCAAGGCCGTCGCCGGGACCCATGGGCATGTCGGCGTTGGCCGTGGCCTCAGAAATCGCAGCTTCCAGGGCCTGCGCTCCGTTGGCCTGCGCCGGGGCAACGGACTGGCTCTCGGCCAAGGCCGGCTGGGGAGGAACTACCTGTGCGTGGTCCTCCTCGGGAGCATCAGCGCTTTCTTCCGTCCCCGGCTTGAAGCGGCGGCGGCCCCGAGGCTGCGAAGGCCGGGCCTCCTGGGACGCAACAGCATCGGCTTCTCCCTCATCAGGGCCCGGCTCATCGGCCATGATGGCCCAGTCCACCAGGCCGTGGGTGATCAGCCTTATGTTTCCTTCCCTCGCCACCCGGGCCATCAGCTTCTTGAAGCCCGAGAAGCCCAGCTTCTTCTCGTCGAAAGCCGGAATGCGGCGCACTACACGCTGCTTGATGGAGGTCAGCAACGGCGTGCCGCCGGCTTCCCGCTCCGTCCTGACGATGGTCCTCGACCACGCGAATGACCTCGGCCAACTCTACCCGGCTGACTTCGTCGCCTCTTACCGGGGCGCGGCCGTTGCCGGCAGCCACCGGCTCCGGCGCAGTCACCGGGTCCACGTCCACGTCGTACAGGATCAGACCGTCCACCTGGTCCGCCAACCGCCGGGAGGTGGACCACGAGACCCCGATGATCACCACCTGTTTCCCCATGGTGCGCAGCGTGTTGACCACGTGGATGAAGTCGGAGTCTCCGGAGACCAGAACGTAGGTGCCGATGTTGGGGTAGGAATGCGCGGACTCCAGACAGTCCGCGGTCATCTTCACGTCGATGCTGTTCTTGATTCGAGGCCCGCGCGGGGGTTCGGTGGAAGACCTGGTGTTGCCGGAGAATATCCGGGTGGGCACGTACACCGGCTCGATGCCGGCGGCATAGAGGGCGGGAGGGTCGTTGATGAACTGGCTGGCCCCCCTGAGTTCGGGGGCGCGGCTTACCCAGTCGGCGTAGGCCTTGGCCACCACCACTCTGCCCAGGTTGGATACTTCTTCCTTTAGTGCGGATACATTGGGGAGTCGGTGCCCCGTGGCCAGGCTGATTTTGAAGTTCTCCCAGTCGATGAAGAGCGCCACGTCTTCGCCAGGGGTAAAAGGTCCGGTCATGTATTAAGTACATCCATAGTAAGTAGATTCCGGTGTCAGTGTAAGCCTGGCCCATCGCGAGAGTCAAGAAAATGGAAAGCCGCAGATTGCCGGTTTGCGCTGCACGGGCAACCCCCCGTTCGGTTTTGCGTAGTGCGCATCGTGGAAATGCGTTGGAAAATCGTAGCAACGCTGGGACCAAAATTGACCGGAAAGCAGTCCTGAGGGTACGATAATTCGTTGAACCCCGACGAGAGACCCAAGAGAACGAGGCTCGTGAATAGCTCCACCCTTGTCGATGATTTCTAGGCTGTCTATAGCCGCCATCCTGGTTCTAGGCCTCGGCCTTCCTGCGGCGACGGTTGCCAGCGCAACAACAGTCTCAGCCAACGGGGCAGTCCGCGTCGAGAAAGAGGAAGTCGTTGGGCCCTACCGGTTGCAGGTGGGCATCTTGCCCGGCATTCCCACGGTGGGCATCCTGCACCTGAGCATCATAGTCCAGGACGCCGAGAACGAAACGGTCATCACCGACGCCGCAGTGGTGGTGTCAGCGCAAGGTCCTGCCGGCTCCGCCGGTGTTGCGCCGGTGCAGGCGGTCAACACGCCGTTGGACCCCGAATCCTATGAAGTGGACGTACCGTTGGACACGGCTGGAAGCTGGACGATCTCCCTTGAAACCGACGGCCGCCTGGGGAAAGCCAGCCTCGACCTGCCATTACAAGTCAACGAGCCGGACGGGCTCCCCGCAGTCTGGCTTGCTGCCGGACTCGCCGCATTCCTCGTCCTGATCTTTTGGACCTGGCGCCGCGCCCGGGGCAGGCGTCCGTGAACCTTTGACGGCGGCGATATGAGACCAGCGCACCTGGCCGCCATCGTCCTGGCAGTTCTGGCAACAGTCTTGCTGGCCCAGCCGGTCTACGCTCACGGCTTTGGCCAGCGCACTGAGCTGCCGGTGCCCCTGGGCTATTTCATGATAGGGGCCGGCGTAGCGGTGGCCCTGTCCTTCGCCGTCTTAGGAATGTTCCTCAAGGGCGCATCGGACCAAGGCTCCTACCGGCGGTACAACCTGCTCCAACACCGGGTCTTGCGGCTGGTCCTGGCCGGCCCGGCGCTGCTGCCGCTAAAACTCCTGTCGGTGTTTCTCCTGGGCCTGGTTATCGCCGCCGGTCTTGTCGGCGACCCAAGCCCGACGTTGAACTTCGCCCCGGTCTTCGTCTGGATAATCTGGTGGGTCGGCATGGCCTTCCTGGCGGCGCTGGTGGGGAACCTGTGGGCCGTCTTGAATCCTTGGAAAGCCCTGTTCGACGGGGCCGAGGCCTTGTACCGGCTGGTCCGTCCCGGCCACAGTCTCAGCCTGAACGTCAGCTATCTCCCGGCGTGGGGCATTTGGCCCGCTGTAGTCCTGTTCCTGTGCTTCAGTTGGCTGCAGGACGCCTTCCCCCAGAACTCGCTGCCCGACCGCGTCGCCGTGATGGTCCTCGTCTACACGGCCATAACTTTGGCTGGCATGGCGGTGTTCGGCAAACACCGCTGGTTGAGGCACGGCGAGGCCTTCTCAGTGGTGTTCGGCTTTTTTGCCAGGTTCGCACCCACCGAGGCGCGGGCGCTTGACCAGGGCCTCTGCCGGTCATGCGGCGACCAGTGCATGGACCCGGATGGGGATTGCATCAATTGCTACGAGTGTTTCGCCCAGGCCAAGAACCGGGAACTGAACGTCCGGCCCCTCGCCATCGGCCTGTCCAAGAACCATGGGATGACCAATGACAGCTTGGCCATGGTGGTGCTTTTGCTGGCGACGGTGACATTCGACGGCTTCAGCGCAACCTCTGCCTGGGCAGACTTTCGGTCTTACGTGGTAGAAGGCTTCTCCGGCTCGCTCAATTATGCCGCTTTCAACAGCCTCACCCTTGCCGACACCATTGGCGTATTGCTCTTCCCTGTAGCTTTCCTGTTGGTGTACCTGTTGTTCTCCTACTTCATGTCCAGGTCCGCGGGGCACGGGGCGAGTGCGGTTGAAATGGCCCGGACTTTCGCCCTATCCCTCATACCTATTGCACTGGCTTACAACATCGCCCACTTCATCACCCTGCTGCTGGTCCAGGGCCAGCTGATCGTTCCCGTTGCCTCCGACCCCCTGGGCCGGGGCTGGGACCTGTTCGGCACAGCCGATTACCAAATCGACATCGGGGTCATCAACGCCCGCATCGTCTGGTTCCTCTCCGTCGCCGTCATCGTGGCGGGCCACGTACTAGCGGTGTACCTGGCCCACCTGGCTGCGTTCCGGCTGTTCAAAGACAGGACAGCCGCGCTCAATAGCCAATATCCCATGCTGACCTTGATGGTGCTCTACACCGTGGTCAGCCTATGGATAATCGCCCAGCCGATAGTGGAGTAGCACCGGCGGTTCGTAGGGTTTGAGGAGGTGGCGGAAGGGGGTTTAGGCCGAAAGTCTTGGCTGCCCGGCCTGGATTCGAACCAGGGATTTCAGCTCCAAAGGCTGACGTGCTACCACTACACCACCGGGCAATAGGCCGCTAGACACCGGTCCGGGGAGGACCGACAGGCCAGGACACAGGCCTAGCTTATCTATTCTGCGGTGATAGTTGTCGAGCGTCAATAGCAGGTCCCCTGACGCAGGGTTGAAACCGGCGGCTACTCCGGCCCGAGTTCCTGGAACCTTTGAAGAATCAATACCGCGGCGGTTTCGTCCACGGCCCCCTTGTCCCGGGATGGCTGCCTGCCCGCCTCCCTCAGCAGGCCCTCGGCTTCGAACGACGTAAATCGTTCGTCCACGGAATGCACTGGTAGATTGGTCAGCTTCTCGAGGGCCCGAATGAACCGGAGCGCCCGTTTGGCCCCGTCGCCTTCATCTCCCCGCAACGTATAGGGCACGCCCACCACGAAACCCTCGACGTACCTCTCTTGAGCAATCTGCCTGACACGCTCCAGGTCCTGGGCGAACTTGGTGCGCACCAAGTGCCCCGCGGGGAAGGCCCCGCGCCCGTCGGAGTCGCCCACCGCCAAGCCGATGCGCCGCTCCCCCAAGTCCAAGGCCAGCATCCTCAGCGCGCCAACTCCCTAACAGCCGGTCCGAGTCAATATCACGGCAGGCTGCTGCGCACCCGTTCCGGCACGCCCCGCAAGGCCTCGTCCAGCTTCTCGACTTGCCGGCCGCCGGCCTGGGCCATCTCCGGTCTCCCGCCGCCGCCGCCGCCCATCACCTTGGCAGTGTCACGAGCCAGGTTGCCGGCGTGGACGCCCCGGTCCACCAGGTCCGGCGTCACCATCGCCACCAGGGACGGGCTGTCGTTGATGACTGCAGACAGCACCACTACGACGCTGGACAGCTTAGCCTTCAGAAAATCGCCCATTTCCCGCATAGCCTCGGCGCTGCCTGCGGAGGTGCGCCCTGCGACCACCTTGACGCCGTCCACGTCAACAACCTGGCCCAATAGGCCCTCCGCCTCGGCTCGTAGTGAGGCCCGTTCCGACGTGGCCAGGCGTCTTTTGAGCTCTTCCGATTCCTGCAAGAAGCTGTCCAGCCGAGCTTCCAGCCCCGAAACAGGGGTCTGCAGCTTTTCCGATATGGCATTCAGCTTGGCGGCGTAGTCCACGAAGAGTCCCTCGGCGGCTCTCCCGGTTACCGCCTCTATGCGCCGCATGCCTCCGCCAATGCTGGACTCCCCAAGCACGAACAGCGTGCCCACCTGGCCCGTGGAATACACGTGGGTGCCGCCGCAAACTTCCACGCTGAACGGGCCATCCTGAGCGTCGCCGTCCGACATCGACACCACCCGGACCAGATCGCCGTAGCGGTCGCCGAAGAAGGCCAGCGCGCCCTGCCGCACCGCTTCGCTGTAGGTGGTCTCGTGGGATGACACCGTCAGGTTGTCCCTGATGCGTTGGTTGGCCAGGCCCTGCACCGACCCGACTTCCTCTACAGACATGGGGCCGACGTGGCTGAAGTCGAAGCGCAACCGCTCCGGTGAGACCATGGACCCGGCCTGGCGCACGTGAGGGCCCAATACCGCCCGTAGGGAAGCGTGCAGCAGGTGGGTGCCGCTGTGGTTGCGGGATGCGTCGAGGCGGCGGGACGGGTCAACCTGAGCGGTAACCTCTTCTCCCAGGGAAAGCTCCCCGTGCTGGACAACGCCGCGGTGAACGATAAGGCCGGCCACCGGACTTTGGGTGTCCTCTACGGCGACCACGCCGTTGGGACCCGCAATGTTCCCCTGGTCTCCCAGCTGCCCGCCGCCCTCGGCATAGAACGGCGTTTCCTCCAGCACCACTTCCACCCTTTGCCCCTGGCCGGCGGCTCCTACGGGTTCCCAGTTCTCGGAACCGGTTTCCGCCAGAATTGCGGCAACCTTGGTCTCAAGGGTAAGCCCGCCGTAACCGGAAAAGTGAGTCGGACCGGCGCCCAGGCTCTCGTAAGCCGTGACCATCTCCATGCTGCCGGTAAAGGCGTTGGCAGCCCTGGACTGCTCCCGCTGGCGTTGCATCTCCTGCCGGAAGCCTTCCAGGTCAACCGTCAGCGAATCTCTGACTATCTCGGTGGTCAGTTCTATGGGAAACCCAAACGTGTCGTACAGGACGAAGGCCTCCCTCCCGGAGATCGTCGAGGCCCAGTGGTCCAGCGCTGCAACCGGCTCATCCGCATCTGCAGTTTTGTCACCGCCGCCGGATGCCGCAAACGCAGCGTACGCCAACTGGGAAACTGTTTCAGCAGCCATCTCCTGCCCAATTTGCTCGTCCCCGTCGAGGTCGGGCTGACGCTTCAAGAACCCGTGTTTTTCCAGTGCTTCAGCCGCTCCGTCGGGTCCCGGTCTTCGCGACTTGGCAAGTGCAACCACTTTAGACACCGCCTCCCTGTGGAGCATGCGGTATTGCATCATGCCGTTGAGGATGCCTATCCCCCGGTCGTAGGTCTCCCCGAACCGCTCTTCCTCCAAGCGGACCGCCCGGATGATAAAGTCCCGGTTCTCTTCCAACTCCCGGTACACCTGCTGGAACAGGGGAAGCACACACTCGGCCACCTGGGTCAAGAACGGCTGGTCCAGGCCCAACCGCCGGCCGTAGCGGATGGCCCGGCGGATGATGCGCCGCAGCACGTAGCCCCGGCCTTCGTTGCCAGGGACTACCCCGTCGCCGATAAGGAACACCGCGGCGCGGGAGTGCTCGGCCACCACCCTGATGGCATAGTCGGTGTCCGATTCGACGCCGTAGGTCTTCCCGGTCAGCCGGCACACGCGGTCGATAATCGGCGAAAAGAGGTCGGTCTCGTAGACGTTGGCCTTGCCTTGCAGCACCGCCGAGACCCTCTCCAGCCCCATGCCGGTGTCGATGCCGGGCGACGGGAGAGGCGTGCGCTCACCCCCCGAGTCCTGGTAGTACTGCATGAACACCAGATTCCACAGTTCCACGAACCGCTCGCAGTCGCAGTTGGGGTGGCACCCCGGAACTTCAGGGAATCCGGATTTAACCCCGGCGCTGCGGTGCTCGCGCAGAATTCCGGTCAGGGAGTCCGGCGTGACTAGTTCGCCGCATCCCTTCTCCCGCCCTCCGTCGTAGTGGAGTTCCGAGCAGGGGCCGGTGGCCCCTTCGTTGCCCGCCGGGCCCCACCAGTTGTCGCTGTCCCCGTAACGGTAGATCCGCTCCTCCGGGACGCCAATCTGGTCACGCCATATCCGGAAGGTCTCGTCGTCGTCCAGGTGAATAGTGACGAACAGCCGCTCCGGAGGCAGCTCGAAGCCCTGGGTGAGCAACTCCCAGGCATAACCGGCGGCCGATTCCTTGAAATAGTCGCCGATGCTGAAGTTGCCCAGCATTTCAAAGAATGTCAGGTGCTTGTGGTCTCCCACCTCCTCCACGTCGGTGGTCCGAAAGCTCTTCTGGCTGCTGGTCAACCGCCGCGCCGGGGGCGTCTGCTCCCCCGTGAAGAAGGGCTTGAAGGGCACCATGCCGGCGCTGGTGAACAGCAGGGTCGGGTCCCCCGACGGCACCAGCGACGCGCTGGGCATGTGGAGGTGGTTTTTGCTTTCAAAAAAGCGGATGAAGGATTGTCTGACTTGATTGCCGTTCATCGACCGGTCCTGTGGGAAGCGCCTGTGGGGATTTTATGTCTCCGCAGACGCGAGCGTCAATCAGCCTTGACCACCGCCCGCGCCCAATTTAAAATTCATCTACAGGGAGTTGACCGTCTCAATTTTAGGAGGTGTCGATGGACTCCAGCATAATCGGGAAGATTGACAAGGCCAAGAAATATGCCGAAGAGCGGGGGCGGGTAACCATCACCAGCCTGAAGGCCACTTTTCAGGGCGACCACAACTCCCACGAGGTAGTCTTCGACTCCGGTTCTTGGAATTGTCAATGCCTATTCTTTACTTCCCGAGGGGTCTGCAGTCACACCATGGCCCTTCAGCGAATCCTGGAAGACATGCTGGACCAGGAGCAGCCTCACCCCGCAGAGGCCCTGTAGCTCCTCAAGCAGGCTTTCCGGAAGCCGGCGCCAAGACGCCGGATTGGACAACGCCGGGTGTCCGTACCACACCCGCCAATGTCTGAGGAGAGCCGCTCCCAATAGGTGAATATTTGGAATTCCTGTTAGTGGGCCTGAATCACCGTACTGCACCCTTGGAAGTACGGGAGCAGTTGTCACTGACCAAGGCCCAATTGCCCCAAGCCCTGGAGACCATGGCGGATTACGGCGTTCCGGGTGTTGTCGTCAGCACCTGCAACCGGTCGGAGTTCTACGCCATGGAACCGGCGGACGGGAATGGGCCTCCCCATCTGTGCGGGTCCGGCGAGGAACGCATCAAGCGGTTCCTGGCTGACCGATTCAACGTATCTCTCCAAGACCTTGACCGGTTCCTGTACGTGTACCGGGGACAGCAGTGCGTACGCCACCTGTTCCGGGTTGCGTCCAGCCTGGACTCTATGATCCTGGGCGAAGAGCAGATCATCGGCCAGGTGCGGGAGTCCTTCGATTCCGCCAGCCAAACGGATACCTTGCCGGAGCCTCTGTCCCACCTTTTCCAGTGGGCTCTCCGGGTCGGCCGCAAGGTGCGCCGGGAAACCAAGGTCGGCAGGAACGCGCTATCCGTAAGCCGAGCGTGCGTTGAACTGGCCAGGCAAACCCTTGGAGACCTGCGCAGGTGCAACGTCGTGGTTGTCGGAGCCGGCGATGCCGGGGAGCTTACCGGCAGAGCCCTGGCCCGGGCCGGCGTCCAAAAGATTACCGTCACCAACCGCACATATCACCGCGCCCAGGAGTTGGCCCAACGGCTGGAAGCCCAAGCAGTATCCTTGGAGGAGCTGCCGCGAGCCCTGGAGGTAGCCGACATAGTAATCGGGTGCACCGACGCTCCGGAATACATCCTGAGGGAAGCCGACGTGCGCCAGTCAATGGCCGCCAGGGAGCAGCGGCCCTTGTTCCTGATGGACATCGCCGTGCCCAGGGACATAGACCCGGCCGTGGCCGCCATAGAAAACGTTCAGCTACATGACGTGGACGACCTGCACGCCGCCTCCAACGCCAACGGGTCGGAGACCGCCCGAGAAGCCCGTTTGGCTGAAGAACTGGTTGCCCGCGAGACCGGTCGTTTTCTGCGGTGGTGGCGCGACCTCGAGGCAATGCCCACGGTCGCCGCACTGCGGGACAAGGCTGGGCTAAACCGCTAAGGCCTTTCAATCCCCCAACTGGCCGACCAACGCTACACGCTATTTCACCTTGGAAGCTATGCCAGAAGCCGGGCTCTTGGCTTAGCTCCCCTGGGCCGACGCTGACTGCGCCGCTACGTGCTGACGGTCGGCGTGGTAGGAACTGCGGACCAAGGGGCCGGAGGCCACGTGTTTGAAGCCCATGGCTCGGCCGGCCTCCGCCAACTCTTCGAATTCACCCGGGTGGTAGAACCGGTCGATAGCCAGGTGCTTGGCCGACGGGCGCAGGTACTGGCCGATGGTCAGCAGGTCGCAGCCCACCCGCCGCAGGTCGTCCATCGTCTCCAACACCTCTTGGGTGGTTTCCCCCATGCCAACGATGATCCCGGATTTCGTCACCGTACTTGGGTCATACTCCTTGGCCCTGGCCAGCAGTTCCAACGACTGTTCGTAGTCGCCCTTGGGCCTCACCCTGGGGAAGATGCGCCGGGCGGCCTCGATGTTGTGGTTGAGCACCTCCGGCCGGGCGTCGATTACCTTCTTCAACGCCAATCCGGACCCCGCAAAGTCCGGAATCAGGACTTCAACCTTGCAGCCGGGGGCCCTCTCCCTGATTTTCTTAATACAGGATGCGAAGATAAAGGCCCCTCCGTCGGCCAGGTCGTCGCGGTTTACCGACGTAATGACGCAATAGTCCAGCCCCATCAGCCGCACCGTGTCCGCCAGCCTGGCGGGCTCCTGCAGGTCGATGCCCATCGGGCGTCCGGTGGTTACGGCGCAGTAGTGGCAACGGCGGGTGCAGATGTCGCCCAGTACCATGAAGGTGGCTGTGCCACCGCCCCAGCATTCGCCGATGTTTGGGCAATGGGCTTCCTCGCATACCGTGTGCAGCCGGGCCTCCCGCATCGTCTGCTTGAGCTTCAGATAACGGGGGTTTCCCGGCGCCGGAGCTTTGAGCCACTGGGGCAGCCTGGGCCTTAGCGCAGTTTGATGTGAACCTTCCGCCATGCGTTCTCTCTAATCGTCCGGCCCCCAGCCGTTCTCGAAGGATGCAT
>OZ219859.1:0-166059 GCA_964291545.2 Dehalococcoidia bacterium | reverse complement strand
TCCGGGTTTTCGCTGCCTGAGAGTTTTGCGTAACCCCGGCTGTCCGTTCGCCCTTCGATTTCCCTCAGGACGAACGGACAGCCGGAGCCGAACTTATGCGATGGTCTTGGAGCGGTGGAACGACGGTTGTGCGAAAATCTCCCTTCGCGGGTATGACGCGTAGGCGTTTGCGGGCGACCTTAAATTACCCGGCGCCGGGTGGGTTGTCAAACGTGGGTTGGGGCGGGGCGCCTGATTTGCCGCTGGGTGTTGGCGGGGGTATTATCGCTAGCGGACCGACGACATCGGCAGGCCGGGCCACCTAGATTACTCCGGGGATGATGGAGCTTATGGACTCGTCCAACATAAAGGCGCTGATTTTCGACGTGTTTGGGACTGTGGTCGATTGGAGGACTTCGGTTATCCGGGAGGCGGCCCGGTTCGGCAGGGAACACGGGCTGGAGCGGGACTGGGAGGCCTTTGCCGTCGCCTGGCGTGGAAAGTACCGGCCCTACATGGACAAGGTCCGGTCCGGGGATCTGCCCTGGACCAACCTGGACCGGCTGCACCGGATGTCGCTGGACGAGGTGCTGACCGAGTTCGACATCCGGGGCGTCGATGAAGCGGCCAAAGACGAGCTGAACCTGGCCTGGCATCGGCTGGACCCATGGCCCGACGCCGTGGCGGGGCTGTACCGGCTGAAGCGGCGGTTCATCGTTGCGCCCATGTCCAACGGCAACGTGGCGCTGATGACCAACATGGCCAAGTACGCCGGGCTGCCCTGGGACTGCATCCTGGGGGCGGAGCTGGCCCGGCATTACAAACCGGACCCGGAGAGCTACCTGACGGCGGTGGATCTCTTGATGCTGCGTCCGGAGCAGGTGATGATGGTGGCGGCGCACCAAGGAGACCTGCTGGCGGCGCAAAGGGTAGGATTACGGTCGGCATTCGTGCCGCGGCCGATGGAGTTTGGGCCCGACAACCGGCCGGACACTACCCCGGAACCGTCGTTCGACGTGGTGGCTAGTGATTTTGTGGACTTGGCGGACAGGATGGGAGCTTGAGGGGTTGGGCGGGGAATGACGGTGGGGGTAAGGGGATGCTGTTGGAAGTGGAAGGCTTGGCACAACGCCGCCCGTCCGTTCCCCCTTCGATTTCCCTCAGGACGAACGGACGGGCTATCGCAAGGCCAGGCATTCGAGACCTTCAGGACAGGCTCGGGGCGAACGGGCCGCCTGGTGTGGGGGCAGGACGAGGTGGGGGGCAGGGATTTTAGATTCCCGCCTCCGCGAGAATGACGGGTGGGGGTCGGGGTGTATAGGGTCCCTTGGACAGGTTCGTGGGGAAGGAGTTTTAGATTCCTCTCTCCGCTACGCTTCGCTCGGAATGACAGTGGGCTGGGGATAACAGTGTTATGTAAAGCTGTTGTGTCGGCGGAAACTGGCGTTGCGGGTAATTCGGGATTTAAGGAGGAGGACTTTGGCTCGGTTGGATGCGCGGATAGAGATGGTGCCCCAGATGAGTTCTGGGGAGCACCGGGAGTTGGCTTCGCTGGCCGAGGAGTTGGGCTATGAGACGCTGTGGATGCCGGAGGGCGCTGGCCGGGACGCCCTGACTCAGTTGGCGTCGATTGCCATGACCACCACGCGGCTGAAGCTGGCTACGGGGATTTTGCCGGTGTTCGCCCGTACACCTATGGTGACGGCAATGTCGGCCACCGGGCTGGCCGCGGTGTCCCAGGGCCGGTTCATCCTGGGACTGGGCGTGGGGCACAGGCCGGTGACGGAGCGGGGCCACGGCGTGGCATTTAGCCGTCCCCTGGCCCGTCTGCGGGAGACGGTGACGATAGTGCGCAGCTTGCTGCGGGGTGAGCGGGTGACGCGCCAGGGCCGGGTGTTTAGCCTGCAGGGCGCGGGCCTGGGAAGGAGCACGCCCGAGGAGCCGCCGCCGGTGTTCATCGCGGCGCTGGGTCCGTCAATGCTGGAGATGGCCGGGGAGATAGCCGACGGGGTGCTGCTCAACTGGACTGCGGCGGGCCGACTGACGGAATCGGTGGAACTGGTGCGCCAAGGAGCGGAAAAGGCGGGGCGGGACCCCTCGGAGGTCGCCGTAGCGGGGTACGTGCGGGTGGCGGCGGGGGACGACGTTGCCCCGGCGCGGGCCTCGCTGCAACGGCAGATCTCCGTCTACGCCGGGATGTCGTACTACCGGAGCTTTTTCGACAACGCCGGGTTCCAGGAGGAGATGGCCGCGGTGGACGAGGCGCTGGAGCGGGGGGACCGGGAAGCGGCCTACCGCGCCATCACGCCGGAGATGCAAGACCAGGTGGCCGTGGTGGGCACGGCCGAGGAGTGCCGGGCGGAGGTGGAGCGTCGGAGGTCGTTGGGGCTGGAGATACCGGTGGTGGCGCCGTTTCCGGTGGGGCCGGGGTTTGGGTCGTACCGGGAGACGCTGGAGGCTATGGCGGGGGGTTGAGGTGGCCGGGTGAATCCCCCTCACCCTAGCCCTCTCCCGCGTCGGGGAGAGGGGATTGTGCCGCTAGCATCCACCGCCGCCGGCCCCAGCCTGTCATTCCGAGGAGCCTGCGACGAGGAATCTAAAAGTCTCTGCCACCAACCCCGGTTGAAGGGCCCCTCCATGGCCTGGAGCCGGAGCAAATGGTGCGATGGTGGTGAACAGGCGCTCTGGATTCCGGCTCGGGGGCCGGAATGACGGATTGGGTGCCCTGGGCTCGGGATGACGGTGGGGGTGCGCTGCACATCCCCCAACCGCCCCTCCGTTCCCCCTTCGAGAGCCTCCTTCGAGAACCTCAGGACGGGGTCAGGACGAACGGACGGGCTAGTTGGGTCCGGCCGAACGAGGTGGGGGGCAGGGATTTTAGATTCCCGCCTCCGCGGGAATGACGTTTGGGGGCGGGAGGACGGGTTGGGGGGCGGGAATGGTTGGACTGGTTAGTAGCCTTTGTGTTTGTCTATGAGGCTTAGGAGGGGGCGGCCGTCGGTGTAGCGGGTGAGGTTTTCGCAGAAGTGGTCGATGCTGCGGTCCAGGCGCAGCGGCGAGCCGCCGGAGGCGTGGGGGGTGATGATGACGTGGGGATGGTCCCACAGGGGGCTGTCGGCGGGCAGCGGCTCTTCCGGCGTCACGTCCAGCCCGGCGCCGCGGAGGCGTCCTTCGTCGAGGGCCTCCAGCATGGCAGCCGCGTCGATTATGGGGCCGCGGGTCACGTTGACCAGGATGGCGTGGCTGCGCATGTGCCTGAAAGCCTCCGCGTCAAACAGGTTGCGGGTCTCCCGGGTGAGGGGACAGCAGACGGCCACGGCGTCGGACTGCTCCAGGAGGTCGTGGAAGCGGTCGGGTTTCCAGATTTCCCGCACGTAGTCCGGCTGGGGGACGTCCTCGGGCTCGACGGCGATGACCTCCATCCCGAATCCGGGGGCGCGGCGAGCAACTTCTATACCGGTGCCGCCCAGACCGACGACGCCCAGGGTCTTGCCGCCCAACTCCCAGGTCTCCCTGCGAATGGGCATGCGGCTGTCCCAGGTGCGCTCCCGCACCGCCCGGCCGATGCCCCGCAGCAGCCCCAGGAGCAGGGCCCAGGAGTGGTCGGCCAGGTGGGTGCCTACGGTGCCCTTGGCGCTGGTGAGGATGACTGGGCTGTCCACGAACTCGTCGAACATCAGGGTGTCGATGCCGGCGCTCTCGGTCTGCACCCACTTAAGGTTCCTGGCAACCTCGAAGAGGCCCCGGTTGAAGACGCCGAAGATGACGTCGGCGTCGACGGCCTGGGCGAGGTGTTCTTCACGGGTGCGGGCCACGACGACGTCGTTCTCCTCGGAAACGGCCTGTACCCGCTGGACCTGCTCGTCGTTGAGATTGTCCAAGATGGCGGTCATCAGAATCTTCATGGGGTCAAACCTCGTGTGGGATTTGCAGGGCCGCGCCCGCGGCAGCATTGGGGGTCACGGGCCGGCGGCCATGGAGAATAATACGGCGGCTCGCCGGGCATTGTCCACCGCCCCCGCCGAGACCTGCAACGCGGGGCCTATGACACTAACTTTGGCTGTATAATAGGCGAGGCTCGGCAAGCCGGCGCATCGCCGGCGGCGGAAGGAACAAAGCATGGACATAGGCGTCATCGCAGGAAGCTGGCACGGGATGTTCACCCAGACCCTGGACGCGGCAATCATGGCGCAGAAGGCGGAGTCCCTGGGGTTCGAGTCGTTCTGGATGCCGGAACACACCATCGTGCCCGCGTCTTATGCCTCGACGTACCACGGCCGGACGATAATCGCCGACTGGGGGGACCCGCTGATCGGCCTGGCCAAGGCATCGGCGGTAACGGAGAAGATCAAGCTGGGCACCGCCATCAGCATCGTGCCGGAGCACAATCCCCTGGTGCAGGCAAAGCAGATTGCCACCCTGGACCGGGTAAGCAACGGGCGGTTCATTTTCGGCATCGGGGCCGGATGGCTCAAGGAAGAGCTGGAAATCATGGGCGGCACGTGGGGGGCCAAGTGGGCGCAGACCCGGGAGGCCATCCTGGCGATGAAGGAGCTTTGGACCAAGGAGGAAGCGGAGTTCCACGGCAAGTACTACGACTTCCCCCCGGTGCTGTGCGACCCCAAGCCGGTGCAGCAGCCGCACCCGCCGGTGTTGATAGGCGGCAACGGGCCCAGGGCGCTGCAGCGCGCCGCCGAATGGGCGGACGGATGGTTTCCCGTGGGCTTGACCCTGGAGCAAATCCGGGCTGGCCGGGAGACCCTGGACCAACTGGCGGAGGCCGCCGGCCGGGACCCCAGGGAAATCCAGATAACGGTGGGCAGCTACGGCGAGGCCGACTGGGACGGCATAGAGAAGCTGCAGCAGGCTGGGGTAGACCGGGTGAACGTGTCCCTGGGAAGGGGCTCGGACCTGGACCTGCTGGATGAGCTTGAACGCATAGCGGAAATCGTCTTGAAGTAAGAGGATAGATACATGGAAATTGGCCTGTTTATGATGCCGCTGCACCCGCCCCGGAGGTCGTATGCCGATTCCTACGACCGGGACATAGAGTTGATCGTCCTGGCCGACAAGCTGGGGTGCCACGAGGCGTGGATCGGGGAGCACATTACCGAGATGTGGGAGAACGCCCCGGTGCCGGAGCTGCTCATCGCCCAGGCGTTGGCGTTGACCGAGCGCATCATCCTGGCCACCGGGGTGACGATGCTGCCGCTGCACCATCCGGTGGACACGGCGCACCGCATCGCCATGCTGGACCACATGGCCCGGGGCCGCTTCTACTGGGGCATCGGCGTGCGGTCGCTGCGCACCGACCTGGAGCTGTACGGCATCGACTGGAGCGACATGAACGCGGTGCGGGAGCAGGGCAGGGAGGCCCTGGACCTGATCCTGGAGATGTGGGGAGCGGAGGACGGCCACTTCAGCTTCGACGGCAAGTACTACCATGTGAAAGCCCCGGAGTTTCCGCCGGAGCTGGAACGCCGGCTGCACATGAAGCCCTATCAACTGCCTCATCCGCCCATCGGCGTGGCGGCTTCAACACCCGGCTCCGACAGCATCCGGCTGGCCGGAGAGCGGGGATGGATTCCCATGACCAATCTAACCGCCCCCTACATCAAGGACCTGTGGAAGACGGTGGAAGAAGGGGCGGCCAGCGCCGGGCGCACCGCCAGCCGGAGCGACCTGCGGGTCGGGCGGCAGGTCTACGTCGGCGAGACTCCCAAGTCGGCCCGGGAAGAGGCCCGCGTCGTGCTGGGCAGGCCATACGACGAGCACCTGTTGCGCAACATCAAGGACGCGGGCGCCTTGTCCTACTACAAGACCGACCCCAACATGCCCGATGAAGCCTTGGACGTGGACTACATGATGGAGAACGTCTGGATTGTCGGCGACCCGGAGGAATGCGCCGACCAAATCCGGGCCCTCTACGAGGAAGTAGGCGGCTTTGGCCACCTGCTGGCCATTCCCCAGGACCCGGACGATCATTCCCTGATGCAGAATTCCCTGCGGCTGATGATGGAGGAGGTCGCCCCCAGGGTCGCAGACCTGAAATAGGGGAAAGCCCCGGCCATCGTTCGGCCATGCGCCCAGTCCATCCCGCTCCCAGGGAGGAACCATGGATATAGGCACGTCCTTCTCGATAACCAGCGTATCGGCCGACGTCGCCGTGCTGGCCCGGAAAGCGGAGGAACTGGGGTTCGAGTCCTGCTGGATCCCGGAGCACACCATCGTGCCGGTCCAGACCGACTCCAAGTACGGCGGGACTCCGGACGGGTCTTTCCCGCCGTCGATGGACGACATGGCCGATCCCCTGATAGCCCTGGCCAGGGCGTCGGCGGTGACCAGCACAATCAAGCTGGGCACGTCGATCAGCCTGGTGCCGGAGCACAACCCGCTGCTGACGGCCAAGCAGATCGCACCCTGGACCTAATGTCCAACGGGCGGTTCATCTACGGCATCGGGGCCGGGTGGCTCAAGGAAGAGACGGAAATCATGGGCGGGAACTTCGAGCACCGCTGGGGCCAGAGCCGGGAGGCCATCCTGGCGATGAAAGAACTGTGGACCAAGGACGAGGCCGAGTTTCACGGCAGGTTCTACGACTTCCCGCCGGTGAAGTGCAGTCCCAAGCCGCTGCAGAAGCCCCACCCTCCCGTATACCTGGGAGGGTTCGCAACCAGGGTGTTCCAGCGGGTGGTCGCCTACGGCGACGGGTGGATGCCGGTGAGGGTCACACCGGAGCAGGTGCGGGCGGGCCGGGCCACACTGGACGAACTTGCCGCGGCGGCGGGGCGGGACCCCAAGAGCATCCGCCTGATGGTCTATAATTTGCCTGCGGACCGGGACCTGATCCAGCGCATGGAGGAGGCCGGGGCCGACCGGGTGGTGGTGGCTGCGCCGCGGGGTCCCGAGAGCGAGGTGCTGCCGGGGCTGGAACGGCTGGCAGAGCAGGTGTTGGGGTGAGCCTACGGGCCCGGAAATTCAAGATTAGAGGACTTACAAATGACTGATCAGAATCTGCCCGACGACGCTCCGGCTACTGAATTATTCCCCCAGTACCCGTACCAGGTGTACGAGATGATATCCGCCGAGGTTGGAGGTCTGACCGACGCCCAGTTGGACTTCGAGACGGACCAGTGGGAATGGGGCAAGTGGAGCATCCGCCGCAACCTGAGCCACATGTCGTCGGGAGACGTGCGGTGGCTCTGGGGCCGGTGGCGCAGCCAGATTTTCCCAGACGGCCGTCCGGACGCCGAGGAACTGGACAGCATCGTCAACTCTCCCCACGACCGGCGGTTGAACGAGGACCTGTACTGGGAGCCGCAAGCCATCCTGGGCAAGCTGTGGGAGGGTCTGGAGCTGTGCCGGTCGGTGCTGGAGGGGGAGACCGTGGCGTCGCTGCGGGCCAAGGAACTGGAGGAGGCGGCGACGAGCCTTAACGGCCGCTACCGGCACCTGTTTCCCGGCGGAGTCCGGGAGGCGCCCGGCGACCCGTCCCGCATCTTCATAACCCTGGAAACGACTTTCCGGCACCGCTACTACGAGTACACCACCCATTTGTACAACATCCAGCGGCTGAAGCGGGCCCAGGGGCTACCCGGCAGGGTGTACATCCCCAGGGTGGGCTACTGGACCGACGAAAGCTGGGACCGAAGCGAGCCTTAGGGGGTGGGGGTTGACCTGGGGTTCGGGCAGACTTAGAGGGGCGTAACTATGCGATTCGCGGTAGTACTGATGGCGGTGGCGGTCTTAACGCTTGTCGCTTGCGGCGTTTCGGAAGCTCCCGCAACTTCAACCCCACGCCCTACCTACACTCCGTATCCTACGCCCACCCCGGCACCCACAGCGACCCCACGTCCAACCTATACGCCCTATGCCACAACCGCGCGGGCCACTGTAACCCCCACCAACGCCCCCGATTACGTGTTAGTCGGGGATATGGATTATTTTGGCCCTGACGCTTATCGGCTTGTAGAAGAAGGCACTGAGCACTTTGAATCGGGTCGGTACGAAGCCGCAATCGAAAGTTTCAAAGAGGCTATTCGGGCTCACACCCGCCCCTCAGCAGTGCTGGAGAACAGGATAGGTTTGGCCTACAGTTACATGGAAGAACCCGATCTCGCGATCCAACACTTCTCAAATGCCATTGAAATAGAGGATACCTCGACAGATCGGGTTAATCGTGGTCTCGCGTACCTAATGGTAGGTCAATGTGATGCAGCCGTGACAGATGCCAAGGCAGCCCTCGCGATGGCCCCAGAGAGCGTCGTCGGGTTCCACACTGATGCTGAGGCTAACACGTTACTAGCCAACTGTTACGAACTAGAGGGAGACCTTTTGGCTGCGTTGCAACACTTGGAAGCGGCGATAGCCATCGCTGAAGAGAACTCGTACCTCGAAATCGACTTGGAGATTCTCCGCGTGTGGCTGGACGACCTCAAACAGAGTTTCGAGTGACCGCGTACTCCGGTAAGGCCCAAGAGGGTTGACCTTCTTTGGCACAAGCCTCTCCCCCGCGAATGGGGAGAGTTCTAATGGCTGACTTTCTCCGGCAGTAAGGAGGCATCATGGAAGGACGTTATCCCAACGGGTTGCTGGTGACGCGGACCAACTGCAAGGACCCCGCGGAAGAGGTGGAGTTCAACCGCTGGTATAACCACGTGCACATTCCCGACGTTACCCGCGTCGGGGTTTTCAGCAACGCCATCCGTTTTGCCAACGTGGACCCCAACTCGCCCCACGGCCAGTACCTCGCCACCTACGAGTCCGACATGGAAGACGTGACCCAGGCCAGGCCGATAGCCCGGGAGGAGATGGCCAAACGGGGCGTCCGGGAACGCCGGACCACGCCGTTGATACAGTCCGTCAGCACCGGGATGTTCAAGCGGCTGGGCGGACAGCACGTGGCCGCGGTAAGGCCGACACGGGGATGCTCTTCGTAGCCACCAACTGCAAGGAGGGCTACGACGAGGAGGAGTTCAACGACTGGTACCACGACTTCCACCTGCCCGACATGCTGGACATCGGGTCTTTTCACGCCGCCTATAGGTACGAGAGCCTGGAGCCGGAGGCCACCGGCGGCAAGTTCCTGGCGATTTACGAGACCGATGCCGCAGACCCGACCACGGCGGTGCAGACCATCGGCAAGGTGCTTCCGGAGCTGCACCAGCGGGACCGGATGTTCGACGGGCTGGACGTGCAGTTCCTGGTCAAGGCCCGGCGCATCTGGCCGCGGGCTTAGATGGGCTGATTTTCCAGGCCTTGGCGGCCTGTCTCTGAACACAGAAACGGGGAGGGAGCATGGCCGATTTCAAGACCGGCTCGGTCAGGGCCAACGGCCTGAACTTTCACTTCCTGGAGATGGGTGAGGGACCCCTGGTCCTGTGCCTGCACGGCTTCCCCGACCACGCCTACTCGTTCCGGCATTTGCTTCCGGACTTGGCCGACGCCGGGTTCAGGGCGGTGGCGCCGTTCATGCGGGGGTACGCTCCGACGGAAGCTCCCAAGGACGGCGGTTACCAGTCGGTGTCGATGGCCAAGGACGTCGTGGGCTTAATCGACGCATTGGGCGGCCAACGGGCGTACCTGGTGGGCAACGATTGGGGCGCGGGGGCGGTCATCGGGGCGTCTATCCTGGCGCCGGAGAAGGTGGCCAAGATGGTGGTTATCGCCTGGGGCCGGGCCGACGAACAACTGGCCATGGACTATGACTACATGATGGGCCGATGGCACGGGTACTTGTTCCAGTTACCCAACGCCGCCCACATCGTGGCCTACAACGACTATGCCTTCGTGGAGGACTGGTGGCGGCACGCTTCGCCGGAGTGGGACATTCCCCAGGAGGAACTGGAGAGGATAAGGGAGACGTTTCGCAAGCCTGGAGTTGTCGAGGCGGCCCTGGGCTACTACCGGGCCCGTTACAGCCCGGCTATTACAGACCCGACGCTGGCGGCGGAGCAGGCGCGGATCGACGCCGGGCCGGTGACCGTTCCGACGCTGGCGCTGCACGGGACCAGGGACCGTCCCAAGCGGCTGGACGCCTTCGAGAGCGCGGCGACGGACGGGTTCTTTACCGGGGGCCTGGAGAAGGTGATTATTCCGGGGACCGGCCACTTCATGCACCAGGAAAGGCCGGAGGAAGTGAACCCCAGGATAGTGGGGTTTTTGAGGGGGTGAGGGGGGCTGGCTAGCATCCACCGCCGCCCGTCCGTTCCCCCTTCGATTTCCCTCAGGACGAACGGACGGGCTATCCTCAGGACAGAGCCCGCGACTTGGCTCGGGACGAACGGACGGGTTGGTTGGGTTCTTGGACAGGGGTTGTGGCTGTGGAGTTTAGACTCCCGCCTGCACGGGAGTGACGGGTGGGGGAAGGCGTGAGTGACGGGTGGCGTCCGGCAGAGGCGAGGGACTTTTCGTCGCCCTTGCGTGGTTGGGGGATGGGTTTTAGATTTCTCGGCTGCGCTCGAAATGACAGGGAGTGAGTGACGGGTTGGGGGCGCGGGGGACGGGCGTTGTCCGGTAGGGGCGAGGGATTTTTCGCTGCCCTTGCGTGGTTGGAGGGATGGATTTTAGATTCCTCGTCGCTTCGCTCCTCGGAATGACATGGTGAGAGTGACGGGTTGGGTGACCCGTCGCTCTTGGGTTTGGGGCTAGTTGGGCGATTCGTCGCTCTTGGGTTTGGGGCTAGTTGGGCAGCCAGACTATGGTGGAGATGACGCCGAGTTCACGCTTTAGCTTGATCCAGGTGTCGCCGCCGTCGTCGCTGCGGTAGAGGTAGCCGTAGCGGGTGCCGGCCAGGACCAAGGACGGGTCTTCGGGCTGCACCACGACGGTGTGGACGTAGGAGTTGGGTTCGACGGGCAGAGGCATGCGGTCCCAGCTCTTGCCGCCGTCCTGCGACCTTACAACTGCGCCGTTGTCGGCGGTGGGCGCGCTGCCGATGCCCAGGAAGATGGTGTCTGGGTCGCCCGGCTTGAGGGCTATGCCGCGAGGAAAGACTCGGTCGCCCGGCCACTGGAATTTCTCCTTGGCCCCGACGGGGTCCCAGGTCTCGCCGTCGTCGGTGCTGGTGAACAGGTCGTCGTTGCCCACCGAAATCACCGTCTTGGGCGAGCCGTCGGTTACGATTATGTCGTGGGAGTCCAGGTTGTTCAGGGCGCCGGGGACCGCGGTCCAGGTGTCGCCGCCGTCGGTGCTGCGCCTCACGCCGTCAACCTCGATTCCGGCCCAGACGTTCTTGTGGTCGGTGGGGTCCACGGCTATTCCCGTGAACCGGGGGACGCCCACGGCGGGACAGGACTCGGCAATTTGCATGGGGCGCTGCTCCCAGGTCTTGCCCCGGTCTGTTGACCGAAACATGCCCGGAGTGCTGGGTGTGCCGGTGCCGGCGTACATGATGTTGGGGTCTACAGGGTCGATGGCCAGTTCCCAGATCATGCTGCCGTTGAGGGGTGTGTCCAGCAACTGCCAGGTCTTGCCGCCGTCCTCGGTGCGGTGCAGGCCCTTGTCGGAGCCGGCGAAGATTTTCTCGGGCCGTCCCGGTTCCTGCGCCATGCTGCGGATCAGGCAGTCGGAGTGTATTCCCTGCGTGATGGGGGTATTGCCCCAGGTCACGCCGTCGTCTTCGCTCCGCATCACGCCGTGTCCAACGGTGCCTACCAAGATGGTGCGCTTTCCTGCCATGACGCCCTCCTGCGCAACTCGCTGCTAAGGTCCAATATGGTGCGGCTGTATGGGCGTGATTCTAACAACCTGCCGTGGGGTTGGCAACGACGGCTTGAGGGGCAGGTGCGGTCGACGTTTCCGCTGCTGCTCTTTTCATAGCAGCCCGTTTTGTGATAATAAATTCATTACCGCCTGTTTGCAGGGAGATACATGATGAACGTCATCTGGATTGTGTCGGATACGTTTCGCCGCGACCACATAGGCGCCTACGGCAACAAAAGGATCCGGACGCCCTCCCTGGACGGGCTGGCCGCCGGCGCGGTCCGTTTCGACCGGCACTACTCGGCGGCCTTTCCCACCATGCCGACCAGGGCGGACCACCAGACGGGGCGCTGGACGATGTCCTTCATGGGATGGGAGCCGCTGCCAACCGGGGTCAGCACTTTGGCGGAGATCCTGGCCAGGAACGGCTTTCACACGGCGGCGTCCGTGGACACGCCCTACTACCTCCGGGACGGCATGAACTACGACCGGGGCTTTCAGTCGTTCTTTATGAACACGGGGCAGGACACGCTGTGGTCGTTGATCCCCGAACCCGGCTATCACCACGAGGCCCTGGACGTGCGGGACGCTTGGCGGCACGAGGGGGACAGGAACGCGCCCAAGACCTTCATGTCGGCGATGCGGTGGCTGGAAGGGCACTACAAAGAGGACTTCTTTTTGTACGTGGACACCTGGGACCCCCACGAGCCGTGGGACGCTCCGTCTTACTACACGGAGTTGTATTTGCCGGACTACGACGGCGAGCTGGTGTTGCCGGTCTACGGCAACTGGCACGACGTGCCGGGCTACACCGAGGAGCAGCTCGAGAAGGGGCATGCCACGTACTGCGGCGAGATCACCATGGTGGACACCTGGGCGGGGTATCTGCTGAGGTCGGTGGAAAACATGGGGCTTGCCGACAAGACGGTGGTCATATTCACCACCGACCACGGGTTCTACTTCGGAGAGCACGGCGGCCTCTTCGGCAAGATGAGCTCTGACAAGTACCCTGACGGGACGCTAAGGCCCTACGACGAGCCGGGTTCCCAGTGGAGCTATTGCCCCCTGTACGAGGAGATCGTGCACCTGCCGCTGCTGATTCGCGCGCCGGGGGTGTCGCCGGGGGCCTACCAGGGGATGAGTTCGGCCATCGACGTGATGCCCACGGTGCTGGACCTGCTGGGGCTGGACGCGCCGGACTACGTGCAGGGCCGCTCTCTGGCGCCGGGGATGCGGGACCCGTCGCGTCCGGGTCGCGACTACGTGGTCAGCAGCCTGCCGTTCGCCAATCCGGGCGATCCGGTGGCCTCGGTGGACAGCCTGTTGCGCACCCTGCTGGAGCCGCCGGTTACCACCGTGACCTCGGGGGAGTGGAGCCTGCTGTACAGTCCAGTGCCGGGGGTGTCGCAGTTGTATAATCTGAACACCGACCCCCATCAGCTCGACAACGTTATAGCAGCACGCATGGACGTGGCCTCGGAAATTCACCAGACGCTGGTGCGGTTCATGCGCGAGACCACGGTCCCGGACCGCCTGCTGCAGCCCAGGCTGGAACTGCGGATTTAGCCCGGCGGCCGGCAACTCAACCCTCCGGTACAGCCTCGGCGGCGGTCACGTTCACCAAGTTGCCGGCGCTTTGCCGGAGAGACCTGTCCATTGGGATGAGGTATTGAATGCTTTTGAAGGATAAGGTTGCGTTTATCACCGGCGGCGGCCGGGGCATCGGCCGGGCCATTGCCTTGTGCTTCGCCGCCGAGGGCGCCGTGACCATAGTGACCGGGCGGGACAAGGAACGCCTGGACGATGCGGCGGAGGAGATACGGGCCGGCGGAGGGACGGCCGAGGCACACATCCTGGACGTTACGCGGGAGGAGGACGCAGCCCGCGTGGCGGAACAGGTGATTGAACGGTGGGGCCGGATTGACGTGCTGGTGAACAACTCCGGGGTGACGACCTACCACACGCCGGTCTGGGAGACCACGATGGAGCAGTGGGACGAGGTGATCAACACCAACCTGCGGGGCATGCACGCGGTGTGCCGGGCCGTCGCTCCACACATGGTGGCAAGACGGCAGGGAGTTATCATCAACATGGGGTCGTCGGTCGTCGGACGCCCCTCGTCGGACTACGGAGCCTATCCGGCGTCCAAGTGGGGCGTGGTGGGATATACGATCTCGCTGGCCAACTCGCTGCGCGACCACGGCATCAAGGTCAACGGCATAAATCCCGGCGGGGTGGATACCGACATGAGCCGGACTGTCCGGCCTGAGGGCGACCCGGGGTGGATGAGCAGCGAGCAGGTGGCCCAGGCGGCCTTGTACCTGGCGGCCCAGGCCCCCGACGCCATGATCGGCCAGTTCATCGATCTCTATGAGGTCTGAGAGTCCATGCGTATGAGCGGCCCTTCTGAAATAACCGGCGCCCCGGACTTTTCCGAGTCCTTTTACCGGAGCCACGCCCAACGGTACGCCGAGGTGAGCCACAACTTCATCCAGTCGGTGTACTTGGAGTCGTCACATCCAAAACTCGGCGGGGACACGGACCTGATGGACCGGCTCCAGGAGCTGGTCCCGCCGGGATGCCGCGGGCTGGACGCGGGCTGCGGCGCAGGGGCCCGGGACGTGTTCTTCTACTGGCAGAAGGGGTACGACGTGTACGGGGTGGACGCGGTGGAAGAGAACATCGCAGAGGCGCGGAAGCTGCATCCTGAAATCGCCGACAGGGTATCGGTGACGGACTTGCGCAAGCCTCTCGGCCACCCGGAGGGGCAGTTCGACTTCGTGCTCTGCAACGCGGTCATCCAGCACATCGAGCCGGAGACAGCCCTGGGGGTGACGCTGCCGGAGTTGGGGCGTGTGACTAAAGCGGGCGGCGTGCTGCAGCTGATGTTCAAGAACGGGACCGGGGTGGCCAGGGTGTATGACAGGGACTACGGCGCGGACAGGACATTCCAGCTATACGACGTCGATGCGGTGCTGGGCGTGCTGGAAGCGCGGGGCCTGACGGTGGTCCCAGAGGAGGAAGGGAAACTGGGAGGGGTCATGTATTTCAAAGACCCCAAGCCCATGGAGCACTGCGTATTCTTTGCCCGGAAGTGGTGACCTTTGCGTAGCTACGGCTGTCCGTTCCCCCTTCGAGAGCCTCAGGACGAACGGACAGCCCAAGCCGTGCAATTGTTATCGAGCGGCGGCATGAGGGTTGTGCAAAGGTCTCCAAGGGCGGGTAGGCGGAGGACTGTGTTGCCTGCCAAGACCGGACCGGAAGTCAACCTTGGGATTGACGGGAAACGAGGGAGCGGATTGAAGGTCCCGAGAGAACTGGGGGAAATCTCGCCACGGTGGTTGAATGAGGCCCTGGGCGCCGACCGGCAGCCCGGCGGCCACCCGGTGGTGGGATATGCCGTGGAGCCCATTGCCGAGGGCACGGGATTCATCAACCAGTTGTTCCGGCTGAGGCTTCACTACGGCTCCGGTACTGCGCCTGCGTCCAGCAGCCTGCCGCGCACGGTCATAGTAAAGCTCCCGTCGGCAGACCCTCTGCTCAGGTCGGTATTCGACAAATTGGGGCAGAACCGGCGGGAAGTGATGTTCTACCGGGAACTGGCGGACCGCGCCCAGGTGCGGACCCCGCGCGGCTACCATTGCGGAATGGACCCCGACAGCACCGACACCATCCTGCTGCTGGAGGACATGAGCCATGCCAGGCAGGGGGACAGCGTGGCGGGCTGCACCATGGAGGAAGCCCGCCGCTGCCTTCTCGCCCTGGCCGGATTCCAGGCGCAATGGTGGGACAGCCCGCTCCTGGAACGCCTGGACTGGATGCCCTGGAGGGAGGCGGAAGCCTGCACCTACCGGGAATTGTACGACGGGGCGTGGAGTTCGCTGCTGGCCCAGGCGGGGGATGGAATGCCGCAGGGCTTGCGGTCCCTGGGAGACCGTGTCGCCACTGAATCGCACAGGATAAAGGCCAGGCTGACCAAGCCTCCCTGCACGATTATTCACGGGGACTACCGGCTGGACAATTGTTTCTTCCACGATAGTCCAGAACCTGGGCCGGTGGTAGCGGACTGGGAGTTTTGCGTGCGAGGCCGGGGCGTCTACGACGCGGCCACGTTCATAAGCGAGGCGTTTCCCCCTCAGCAGCGGAGGCGTGAGGAGTTGGCCCTGGTGCGCGCATATCACGCAGCCCTGGAAGAGGGCGGCGTAAGGGGCTACTCGTTCGACGAATGCTGGGAAGACTACCGGCTTTCCATGCTGGAGCTCTTTGTATTCTGGGTAGTGACCGGAGGCTACTGTGCTTACGAAGGGGAAAGGGCCCAGCTCTACCTGCGCAACACCCTGGAGCGAATCGGCGCCGCCATTTCCGACCTCGATTCCGCGAGAACCATTGGCCTGTAACGGCCTGGGCGGGCAACCCGGCGCGCTTGGGGGCCGGCCCTGGGATAATTGAGTGTAATGGCCTATCTGGAATCCGGTTCAGTCGCCAAAGTAAACGCCTTTCTGCGTTGGCGTCCCCTCGCCATGCTGCCGGGTCGAATAGGCTTGATTTGGCCCGTCACCGGGGCTTTGCTGGCCGCCGGGTCGTTGGCCCCAGAAGCAAACGCCGACATGCTGCGGGACGTTGGGCGCGGCCTGCTGACACTGCTTCCGGTGGTCGTGGTAGCCGCCCTGCTGGCCGGGGCACTGACGACGGGGCGCTGGTCCGACCGGGCCCTGTCCTGGCTGAAGGGCGGGCCGGTACGGTCGGTGGTGATCGCCAGCTTCATCGGCGCAGTCACGCCGGTATGCGGCCTGGGAGTGCTGCCGTTGATAGCGACTTTGCTGCGCCGCGGCCTGCCCATTGCCCCGGTGATGGCGTTCTGGGTCGCCTCACCAGTGACGGACCCGAGCATGCTGCTGATCACCGCGGGAATAATCGGCGTTCCATTCGCGGTGGCCAAGGCCGCGTCGGCCTTCGGCATTGGGCTGCTGGCGGGCTGCGTGACGGCCGTCCTGCCGGGGTACCGCGGCGCAGGCCGAGACCTGATGCGGCCTGAATCTCTCCAGCAAGACGGCTGCGACGAGGGGCAAAGCGGTTTCTGGGCGGCGGCCTGGGACAGCGCCAGGCCGATGATCCGATGGCTGGCCCTGGCCCTAGTGCTGGAGGTGTTCCTGCACCGGCTGGTCCCGGAGGCCTGGGTGATATCGCTGTTCGGCGCAGACGCGGGGGCATCGGTCCCGCTGGCAGTGGTGGTGGGCGCTCCAATGTACCTGGACGGCTACGCGGCGTTGCCCCTGGTCAGGGGGCTAATGGACATGGGGATGAGCTTCGGGGCCGCCCTGGGGCTGATGATATCCGGGGCTGCCGTGAGCCTGTACGCCGCGGTAGCGGTGGCGGCTGTCGTGCGGGCCAGGGTTTTTGTGTTGTACGTTGTGCTGGCGATTGCCGGCGCATGCGCGGCGGGGTACGCAGCCAACGGGCTGCTCAATGCCATTTAGCCTCGCCGGTTGGAGAATAGCGCCGACCATGATAGGATTCGCTGCCGGGGCGATCCAGTCGATAGGGATTTTCGTGCATCGTGAATGAGAAATACGACCACATTATCGTAGGAGCCGGGTCTGCGGGCGCGGTAATGGCCGCCCGGCTGACGGAAGACAGCGGCCGGTCAGTGCTGCTCCTGGAAGCTGGGGCAGACTACCCCGCGTTGGAGCAGATACCAGACCCGGTGAGGTATGCCTATGGGACCGGTGAGGCGCTCTGGGACAGCGGTCACATCTGGCAATTTCGCGCCAGGGCGACCGATCAGGCCTGGATCGATATTCCCCGCGGGAAGGTCACCGGGGGCTCCAGCGCCGTCAACGACGCCCAGTTCCTCAGGGGCATGCCGGAGGACTACGACCGCTGGGCGGAGTGGGGGAACTCCGAATGGAGCTTCGAGAAGATATTTCCCTACATGAAAAAGCTGGAGTCGGACCGGGACTTCGCAAACGAGTACCACGGTTCGGACGGCCCCATTAGCTGCGGCAGAATCCAACCCGGCCAGTGGCCCCCGCAGGCACAGGCCTTCTACCAGGCCTGCCGGGACGCCGGGTTTCCCGATTGCCCGGACCACAATCGACCGGGATCCACGGGTGTGGGGCCCATTGCGTTTAACATTGCCGAACGGGTCCGGGTCAGCACGGCAATCGGCTACCTGCAACAGGCCCGTCACCGGCCGGGACTGACGATCAGGCCCAACTGCCTGGCCAGCGGAGTCATCTTCGACGGCCGGCGAGCAGTGGGACTGCGGGTCATCGACGGCAGCGAGGAGTTTTCCGTGTACGGCGAGGAGATCATCCTCTGCGCCGGCGCCATTGGAACGCCGCACATCCTGGCGCTGTCGGGCATCGGACCGGGGGAGCAGCTGCGACAGTTGGACATACCCGTCGTGCAGGACCTCCCAGGCGTGGGGCGCAACCTGCGAGACCACCCGGACGTGCCAATGTCCTGGCGGACGCGCCCGGGATTCCCGCTGGACGTGGACCAGGTGACAACGGGCACGGTCACGCTGCGGTTTACCGCCTCGGGTTCGCCTTTCAAGAACGACCTGATCATCTACATGGGCAACTACTCGGCGGAAAGTCCTATGAGGGGACTGGACCACGAGGACCCGGTAGGCGTGGGCGTCAGCCTGTGCCTCAACCTGGCCTTGAGCCAGGGAGAGTTGCGCATCCAGTCCAGCGACCCCGGGCTGGCCCCGTACCTCGACTTCAACCTATTGGACGACCCCTTCGACAGGTCCCGTCTGCGGGAAGCCGTCAGGGTGTGCGCCGATTTGTTCAAGGACAAGGCATTTGACCAGATAATCGAGGAGCGGTGCGCTCCGCCGGACGACGTTTTGCACTCCGACGACGCGCTGGATTCCTGGATGAAGCGGGAATTGATCACGGCGCACCACGTGTCGAGCACCTGCAAGATGGGGCCGTCAAGCGACCCGCTGGCCGTTGTGGACCAGTTCGGCAGGGTCTACGGCGTTGACAGGCTGCGGGCCGTCGACGCCTCGATCATGCCTGACACGGTGAGGGCAAACCTCAACCTTACGGTGATGGCCATGGCGGAGCGGGTGGCTGATTTCGTCAAGGGTGTTTGACGCGGCACAACAGCGCCGCGTCCCTTGCGGCCATTTCGCCCGTTGAGCGGCGGCCAGCGATGTTATAATTGGCGTTTTCCCGCTCGAATCTACATTTTCGTTTGGCTGCTTTGGCTGGTTGGTCTTTGCCTAGACTGACAGCCACGGGCTGAATCGCCGGAAGAAGCCAAACTCCAGCCCGGCGAATGGGTGTTCCGCCGCAGGGGCCTGCCTGTTTACCAGCGTCCCGTCCTGAGCGACAGAGGGGAGTGAAACCATCGGGAACTCGGCAAGAGAATACACGGCTGCCAACCTTGATGGGCCGGCCGGTCAATCCGGGGCGGACGCCGGTTCAAGGCTGGTCTGCCAGAACCTCTGGAAAGTCTTCGGCGAAGGGGCCTTTGAGCTCGCCGACTCGGTAAGGCCTGGCCAGTCCAGGGAAGAGGTATTGGCCGAGACCGGCTGCGTTCTGGCGGTGCGGGACGTTTCGTTTCACGTAGGCGAGGGCGAGACCTTTGTAATCATGGGTCTCTCCGGCAGCGGCAAGTCGACCCTAGTACGCTGCCTCAGCCGGCTGATCGAGCCGACCCGCGGGGAAATCCGCATAGACGGCGAGGACATGCTCGCCATGAACAAGCAGCAATTGCGGGACGTTCGCCGTCACAAGATGGGAATGGTCTTCCAGCACTTCGGCAACTTCCCCCACAAGCGGGTCTTTGAAAACGTGGTCTTCGGCCTGCAGGTCCAGGGCATCGGCAAGGCCACCCAGCGCGGACGCGCCGCCGAAGTCATCGAACTGGTGGGCCTCTCGGGATGGGAGGAACGGTTCCCCCACGAGTTGAGCGGCGGAATGCAACAGCGGGTCGGCCTGGCCCGGGCATTGGCCGCCGACCCGGAGATCCTGCTCTTCGACGAGCCCTTCAGCGCTCTTGACCCATTGATCCGGCGGGAGATGCAGGACCAGTTGATTGGACTGCAGCAAATGGTCCAGAAGACGATGGTCTTCATAACTCACGATTTTCTCGAAGCCCTGAAAGTCGGCGACCGGGTGGCCATCATGAAGGACGGCGAGTTCGTGCAGGTGGGAACGCCGGAGGAGCTGGTATCCAACCCCATCGATGATTACGTTCGGGACTTCACGCGCGACGTACCCCGTTCCAAGGTGCTTACCGCACGGACCGTTATGGCCCCGTCCCAGGTCTTCTGCGCCGCGGACGAGGGACTGGCCGGCGTGGCGGACAAGCTGGCCGCGCAGGAATGCGAGTGCGCAGTGGTGGTTGACGGGAGTGAGCAGTTCGTCGGCGCCGTGCTCCTGGCGGACGTGCCCGGAGGCGGCGGGAACAACGCCAGCGTTGCTTCGGTTATGCGGGACTCCTGCCCCGTGGTCGAGCCGGATACACGCCTGGAAAGCCTCATACCCCTCACCATCGACGGCGACGGCCCCATTGCCGTACTGGACGGGGGACGTTGCGTCGGCACCATCAGCCGGGAAGCCGCAATGGCCGCGCTCATCAGCGACGAGGGAGTGGCCGCGTGATTCGCACGGAGGCTCTCCGGGCCGGCTTTCTCAGGGACCGCAAGTACCGGGGCTTTCTGTGGGTGGCCCTTGCCGTCGCCGCCTATGCTTTGGCCTATTCCCTGGCCAGCGCCAACGCCAATACTGACATAGGCAACTGGCCCGAAAGCTGGGAACCTGCAATTCAGGAGCCCATTGACGGCTTCTTCGATTGGATTGAAGATACCTTCTCCTGGTTGTTCAACCCAATTTCCAGCGTGATAGACAGCGGCCTCGACTTGGCCGACAGGTTCCTGCTGTGGCTCCCCTGGCCTGCCGTCGTAGCAGGCGTGTCGATGCTGGGGTTCAGGTTGGGTGGCAGATCGTTGGGGCTGTTCGGCGGAGCGGCGATCCTGCTTACGGGTATGATTGGGTTCTGGGACTCCGCCATGGTGACCATGAGCGTGGTGGGAATTTCAGTCCTGATCGCCGTCGGACTTGGCGTTCCCATTGGGATTTTGGCCGCCTTCAACGACCGCTTCGAGTCCGTCTTGCGCCCCGTTCTCGACACCATGCAGGTGCTGCCTGCCTTTGTATACATCATCCCCGCACTGATCCTCTTCGGCGTCAGCGGAACCCAAGGCGTGTTCCTCACGGTGGTCTACTGCATCCCGCCGGTGATCAGGCTAACCAACCTGGGAATTCGCCAGGTACCTTTGGCTGCCATAGAGACTGCCCGGTCTCACGGCTCGACCACGTCGCAAACGCTGTTCCAAGTGCAACTGCCGCTGGCAAAGAGTTCCATAATGATGGGCATCAACCAGACGATCATGATGGCGGTGGCCATGGTGATCATAACGGCTTTTGTGGGGGTGCAGGGTCTCGGCAGGGACGTATGGCTGTCGTTGAGGGAAGTGGACGCGGGAGCGGGGCTGGGGAGCGGATTGGCCATCGTCCTCCTGGCCATAATCCTCGACAGGTTCAGCTACGCCTTTGTAAAGTCCGGCCCCGCCTCCTCGGCTTCACCCGCCCGTCCGCGGGACGAAGGGGCCGCCGCGTCAGGACTCAACAACACGGCCGTCCGCAACGCGGTCCCCATTGCGGGGTCGGCGCTGATGGTCGCTCTCATCGTACTTGGCTCGCTGGTGGGTTTCCTGGGGGACTTTCCGGACCAACTGGTATTCTCAATTGCGGAGCCCGTCAACCGGGCCTTCGATTGGATGGCGGTCAACCTCCACTTCCTGACGAGCTGGGTGCGGGACATACTCTTCCGGCAACTCGGCTACGCACCCTTCCTCACCCTGTTCCTGTGGCTGCCCTGGCCGGCCATGATGGTCGCCGCCGCGGGCGTGGCCTTCGTTACAGCGGGATGGCGCGTGGCGCTTCTAGCACTGGTAGGCCTGGCCTTTGCCGGGGTCGGCGGGGTCTGGGACGCCACCATGGTCACCTTGAGCCAGGTGCTTACCGCAGGCGTGTTCACTGTCGTCGCCGGTTTCGGCCTGGGCATCCTCTCCTCACAGAACAAGACCTTCGAGTCTGTCCTGCGGCCGGTCCTGGACACCATGCAGACCATGCCCATCTTCGTCTACCTTATTCCGGTGATAATGCTGTGGGGCGTGGGACCACTGGTGGGCATAATCGCCACCTCGGTGTACGCGCTGCCCCCGGTGGTGCGGATGACCAGTCTCGGCATCAAGGAAGTGCCGGTGCAGGTGATAGAGACGGCCCAGTCCCACGGCTCCACCGGCCTTCAGACCATGCTGCAGGTCAAGATACCCCTGGCCTTCCCAACCATAATGATGGGGGTCAACCAGACCATCATCATGGTGCTGGCCATGGTGATCATCGCCGGAATGGTGGGAGGCGGCGGGCTGGGCCAGGAAGTGTTCATAAACTCCATCTGGCTCCGGATGGGCGACGGCCTGATAGCCGGCATGACCATCGTGTTCATGGCGATGGCGCTGGACCGTATTACCCAGGGAGAACGAGGCGCGGCGGTACCCCTAGCAGCGATGCGGTGAGGGGCGTTGCGCACAGGCCTGGCGCGAGGCGGCCGGGCCATGTGGTACTATATCGCCTTGTGGCGGACTCCAAGGCGTGTCGGAAACACGCCTGACCAAGAAAGGAGCGGTATGAATTTACTAAAGAAGATGCGGGTGAGCGCCATTATGTTGTCGTTGCTGGCCTTGGTGGTCGCATTAGGCCTGGCCTGCGGCGAAGAAGAGAAGGGCACGGTATATCTCGTAGACCAGGACTGGGACGGCCAGCTGGTCACCACGGCCGTGGCGCAGATCCTGCTGGAAGACGAGCTTGGCTACACGGTGGAAACCAAGTTCGCGCCCGCCGACTCGGCTCCGTTGTTCATCGGGCTGGAATCGGGCGAGTTTCACTTTGTCTGCTGTAACTGGCCGTCATACAGCGCCGAACTCTTGAATCAATACGTGAACGTCGACAACCCGCCGGTGGAGCGAGTGGGGGCGGTAGGCATCACCGGCGAGACGGGTTGGTACGTGCCTTCCTACGTCATCCACGGCGACGCCGAACGCGGCATCGAGGCCGTTGCCCCCAACCTCCGCACGGTGAGCGACCTGAACCAGTACAAGGACGTCTTCGCCACCAGCGACACCGGCGACAGCGGCCGGCTGCTGGAGTTCACCGCGGCGTGGGATACCAAGCCCGAGGAACGCTTGGAGGCCTTTGGCGCCGATTTCCAGGTGGTGTTTGCCGGGTCCGAGGGCGCAGCGTTGCCTGAAATCGACGCAGCGTTCACCCGGGGCGAGCCCATCTTGACCTATCTCTGGGAGCCCCACTGGGCCCACGCCAAGTACAACCTGGTGCAGATCGAGATGCCTGCCTACACGTCGGACTGCTATCCCGACGGTGAAGATTTCAATTGCGGCTTCGCCACCGACGAAGTCGCCAAGCTGGCATGGCCGGGATTCAAGGACGAGTTCCCAGAGGCATACGAGTTCCTATCGAACTTCCAGATGACCAACGCGGCGCAGAACGAGATGGTCCTCAACCTCACGGAGAACGACCTGACTCCTCGCGAAGCTGCCCAAGAATGGGTGGACGCCAACGAGGACGTCTGGAGAGACTGGATTCCCTAAAGCCAGTGGGTTAGTCGCCAAAACCGGCGACGCCCAAGTTAGCAATTTACGGCTAGGGAGGGGGAAACCCTTTTCCTAGCCGTAACCTTGTTGCCTAAACATGGGCCTGCCGGCGCCTGCCGGTATCGCCTAGATCCCGACGGCAACCTTGTGGGCCTGGTATGTGGCCATTTCTATGTCCCGGGGCTGGGCGCAGTCACCCACGGCGTACAGGTCTTCTACCTTGCCCTCAAGCTCCCGGTACAAGCCGTCCTCCACCTGGCCGCCGGCGGAGATGACCACCGTGTCCACGGACTCTATGGTCCAGGTATTCTCGGGGCTGACCACGTGGTAGACGTCCAGCGAGTCCTCGCCTATCCGGTTAACTCCGGTCATGGGGCTCATTACCACGCCCTTGTCCACTAAACGGCCGTAGAGGTGCTGCCACACGGCGCGGGCGATGGTGGCGCTGCCGACGAAGGGCAGCCCGGTGACGATTTCAACCTGCTTGCCCTGCTCGGACAGAAAGTCGGCCGCCAAGCAGCCCGGCGGGTTGCCCTGGGTGTCGATTATGACAACCCTATCCCCCGTCTCGGCCCCGGTGAGCACGTCGGCCACGGTGAGGACGTTCTTTCCTTCGACGCCGGGTATCTCGGTCATGTAGGGCGTCGACCCCGTGGCTACTATCACCGCGTCAGGGCTCTCGGCCAGCACAGACTCGGCGGACGCTTCCACTCCCAGCCTGACGTCCACTCCCAGCTTGGGCAGCTGCTTCTCGCCGAACAGGATGATCTCCTCGTAGGTCTCCCTATGGGGCGGCAGCATGGCGACTTTTATCTGCCCTCCCAGCCGGTCGGAACGCTCAAAAAGGACGACGCTGTGCCCCCGCTCGGCGGCCACCAGGGCGGCCTCCATGCCGGCGGGCCCGCCGCCTACGACAACTACTTTTTTCTTCACCGGAGCGGGGTTTGTGTCGGCCCACTCCTTTTCGTGGCCCGCCACCGGGTTGTAGATGCAGGTGATGGGAATGCCCAACCCCTGGCGCCCGGCGCAACTCTGGTTGCAGGCAATGCACATGCGAATGTCGTCAACCCTGCCCTCTTTGGCCTTGGTCGGGAAGTAGGGATCGGCGATCATTTCTCTGACCATCCCAACAAGGTCCATTTTCCCGGACGACAGTATCGCCTCGGCGATGGCCGGCGTGTTGATGCGGCCGGCCCCCAGCACCGGCAGGTTGACCAGCTTCTTCATCTCCTCGGCGCGCCAGGCAAACTCCCCCGGCTCGGTATAATAGGGAGGCACGTGGTAACGGTTGGACACCTCGTTCACCATGTTGCCGATCCACACGTTGAGGTAGTCCAGCAGGCCGGAAGCGTCCAACATCTGCGCAATGGTCTTGCCGTCCTCGAAGTCGATGCTGTAGTCCACCAAGTCGTCGTACAGGCGCACCCCCAGCAGCAGGTCGGGGCCCAGGCCGTTGCGCACCGCCTGCAGCACCTCCATCATGAAAGTGGACCGTTCCTCCAGGGTGTCCCCGCCGTACCGGTCGGTGCGGCGGTTGCTCTGGCTGTGGAGGAACTGGGCGATGAGGTTGTAGGCGCCAATCAGGATTTCCACGCCGTCCAGGCCGCCCTTGCGGACTCGCTCCGCGGCGCGGCCGTAGCAGGCGATTAGCTCCTCAGCTTCGCCGATGGTCATCTCCTTGGGCATGACCTGCTCGTAGCCGAAACCCGGCATGGGCACCGCCGACGGCCCCAGGGCCATCAGGTCCCCGTTCAACACCGTCCGCTGGGTCATGGCGGCGCGCCTGCCGTTGTGGTTCATCTGGGTAATCACCGGCACCGGATATTCGTGGACCAGCTCGGCGATGCGCTGGTACCTGGGGATTATTGCGTCGTCGATGTTCTCGTGGGCTACAAACCCGGTGCGGTGCACGTAGCAGGAGCCGATCATCACCATCCCGGCGCCGCCCTTGGCCCTTTCCCGCAGATAGTAGCCATAGGCCTCGTTGGGCATCCGGGCCTCTATCATGTTGGCCTGGTGGCCCGTCACCACGATTCTGCTTTGCAGGGTGTACTTGCCTAGCTGGTATGGAGTGAACAGCAAGGGGTACTGCTGGGTCATTTCTGCACCTCGATTTATGCTGGTACCGGCTGACCGGCGTCACGTTTGCGCCGGAGGAACATTCGGAATTATAGCACCGGGGATGGTTGTGGGGTGCGGGGCCCCACTGTCATTCCCTAGCGCACGCCCCCACAATCATTCCCTAGCGCACGCCCCCACAATCATTCCCTAGCGCATACTCCCACTGTCATTCCTGTATGTGTTAGCTAATTCATTGACAGATTTTGCAAGGTTTGCAGTGGAGTGTTGCCTCCAAGGCCCTGGTGGGGTCTCTCGGTGTTGTAGTAGAGGAGGTACTGCATCAGTTCATCCTTCAGCTCGTCCAAGGACTCGAAGGTGGTCCCCTCCAAGAGGTCTTCGTTGAGGGTCCGCCAGAACCGTTCCACTTTGCCATTGGTCTGGGGTCTGTAGGGCCTGGTGTAGCGGTGCTTGATCCCCAGCTCCATTAGCATCCTCTCGAAGGGGTGTTGCTCCTTACTCTTGTGGGTGGCCACCTCAGGGCCATTGTCGGTGAGTATGGCCTCAAAGCGCACCCCGTACTCGGCATTCAGCAAGTTGATGCTCTTTAGGGCGGCGAACATCACGCTCAGGCTCTTTATGTCCTCCACCACCTCCGCCCAGGCCAGGCGGGTGCAGGAGTCCAGCAGAGACACCAGGTAGTAGCGCTGTCTGGCGCCCAGGATCAGGTCCTTGCTCAGATGGTGGCAGTCCAGATGCCCCAACTCTCCTGCCCTGGCCTTGATGATCCTTCTTTTGGACTGTTCCATGGGTTTGGTCAACTTGTTCAGGTTATGACGCCGGCTGATGGCGTAGATGGTGGATGGCGCAGGAGTGCGGGACTTCAGTACCGGCTGGAGTATCGCATATATCTCATACCGATTTATACCTTTACGCCTTAGCTCCAGCACCTTCTCCTCTATGAAAGGCAGCGTGCGGCGGCTCTTCCACCTGGGGCCGCGCTTGAGAGGCAGTAGAGCTAGGTCACTACCATCTTGCTTGTAGCGGTTGTAATACTTGGCAAAGGTCTGTCGGTTGGTGCCGTGGAAGTTGTAGAAGTCCTGGACGAAGCGGAACCTGGGGTGTTCCTTCGCCTTGACTTGTTGGTACTCCCGGATGAGAAACCGCCACTTCTGGACATAGTTTCGTTCCACTGTACGGTCATTGCTGTTGTTACGCATCCTCGCCTCCAGAATAGCTATTCGTCCCATGCTATTCTGTCAACGAATTACCTGACATCTACAGGAATGACAGGCTGGGGCGCCGGTTGGTCTCGGTCCCCAGCCCCGGCTGTCCGTTCACCCTTCGATTTCCCTCAGGATGAACGGACGGGCTTGGCCGCGCCTACGCAGTGGTCCTGGCGCGGGGAATGACGGGTCGGAGGCGGGTTGTGGGAGTGGACTTGAGATTTCTCGGCTGCGCTCGAAATGGCAGGGGGGATGGGTTTTGGGCTATGGGCGGGGCGTTGGGGCGCCCGAAGGTGGGAGAAGCGCGGCTCAGATGGCCAGGGCGGTCTTGTGGGCCTGGTAGGTGGCCATTTCTATGTCCCTGGGCTGGGCGCAGTCTCCCACGGCGAACACTGCGGGGAAGCTGGTTTTGAGTTCCCGGTAAAGGCCGTCGACGGCCCGGCCTCCGGCGGCTATCACCACGGTGTCCACGGGATGGATGGTCCAGCGTACGTCGGGGTTGACTACGTGGTAGACGTCCACCGAGTCCTCGCCGATGCGGGACACGCCGGTCATGGGAGTCATCTTCACGCCTTTTTGCAACAGACGCCCGTACAGGGTGTGCCAGGCGGCCTGGGCGTGGGTGCCGCTGCCCACGAAGGTCAGGCCGGTGACGATTTCAACCTGCTTGCCCTGGTCGGCCAGGAAGTCGGCCACCAAGCCGCCCGGCGGCGTGCCCTGGGTGTCCACGACGACCACGTGTTTCCCCGTGTTGGCGCCGGTCAGCACGTCGGACACGCTGAGCACGTTTCGGCCCTCGACGCCGGGAATCTCGGTCAAGTAGGGGGTCGATCCCGTGGCCACTATGACAGCGTCGGGAGCTTCGGCCAGCACGATCTCGGAGCCTGCATCCACTCCAAGCCTGACGTCCACTCCCAGCTTGGGCAGCTGCTTCTCGCCAAACAGGATGATTTCCTCGAAGGACCCCCGCATGGGCGGCAGCATGGCCACCTTGACCTGGCCTCCCAACCGGTCCGAACGTTCGAACAAGACGACCCGGTGCCCCCGTTCGGCAGCGACCCGGGCGGCTTCCATGCCGGCGGGTCCGCCGCCTATCACCACCACCTTTTTCTTCACCGGCGCGGGGCCAGGCTCGGCCAGTTCCTTTTCGTTGCCGGCCGTGGGGTTATAGATGCAGGAGATGGGCAGGCCCACGAAGTGGCGGCCGGCGCAGCTCTGGTTGCAGGCAATGCACATGCGGATGTCGTCCACCCGGCCTTCTTTGGCCTTGGTGGGAAAGTAGGGGTCGGCGATGAGTTCTCGCACCATGCCGACCAGGTCTATCTTGCCCGAGGCCAGGATCTCCTCGGCCATTGCCGGGGTGTTGATGCGGCCGGTGCCTATCACCGGCAGGCTGACCAGCTTCTTTATCTCCTCGGCCCGCCAGGTGAAGCCTCCCGGCTGGGCGTAGTAGGGCGGCACGTGGTAGCGGTTGGAGAGTTCGCCCTGGAGGTTGCCGGTCCATACGTTGAGGTAGTCCAGCAGCCCGGAATCGTCCAGCAGCCGGGCAATGGTCTTGAGGTCTTCGAAGCCGATGCTGTAGTCCACCAGGTCGTCGTAGAGGCGGGAACCCATGATGAGGTCCGGCCCCAACGCATTGCGCACCGCTTGGAGGACCTCCATCAGGAAAGTGGACCGCTCCTCCAGGGTATCGCCGCCGTACCGGTCGGTGCGGCGGTTGCTCTGGCTATGCAGGAACTGGGCGATGAGGTTGTAGCCTCCGATGTTGACCTCGACCCCGTCAAGGCCGCCCTCCCTGACCCGCTCCGCGGCCCGGCCGTAGGCGACGACGATTTCCTGGGCTTCGTCGATGGTCATCTCCCGGGGCATGGCCGGGGGGTAGCCGAAAGAAGGGGTGGGCACCGCCGACGGCGCTATGGCAATCAAGTCTCCGTCCAGCCTGCGCCGCAGGGCCAGCGCGGAGCGCCTCCCGTTGTGGTTCATCTGGGTCAGCACGGGCACAGGAAATTCGTGCACCAGTTCGGCGAGACGCTGGTACCTGGGGATTATGGACTCGTCGTAGTTACGGTGGGGCGCAACGCCGGTGGGGTGCACGTAGCACGAACCCAGGGTGACCATGCCTGCGCCGCCCTTTGCCCTCTCCCGCAGGTAGTAGCCATAGGCCTCGGTGGGCATGCCTCCAGCCAGGAAGTTGGCGTTATGGCCGGTGACCACTATCCTACTTTGCAGGTTGTACTTGCCAAGCTTGAGGGGAGCGAACAGCAAGGGGAATTGCTGGGGCATATCACCACCTCGTTGGCCGCCGGAATTTTCCGGTCGGAGTCACAAGCAGGCTGAAGGAATACGGGGATTATAGCACCGGGGCCAGGGGGGAGCGGTCAGGTAGAAGCATTGGCAGAACCATCGGCCGGAGAATCGGCAACGTCTCGGCGCAACCACTTCTGCCATCGCCACAGGGCGAGGGCCGCCAACCCAACCAATCCAACCGCGACAAAATTAGCTATTGCGGCCCCCGTCTCGAACAATACCAGGGCGCCAAGCCCAATCAGCAGCAGCATCCCGATGGTAGCCGCGGCAATGGCCAGCGCCCGCCTACGGGTGAGCCGAGCAAACGGAAGCCCACCGGCTATCAATAAGAAGGGAATGATTCCAAACCCGGAGAAGAAAAGGGCGAAACCCCCTATGACGTCCTCCTCCCACGGGGCCTCAGGGACATGAGGGTAGACGCCAGCGGTGATTGCTAGAAGAGCGGAACCTGCCGCGGCGAGGGCAAAGCAGAGCCTTGCCCATCCTGACGGCGCCGGACCCGCCAGGGCGAGGGCCGCAAACGAAAAGGCCAGCAGGAAAGCGACGGCGGCGTACACCACTGTCTCCCACGCCAACAGAGAACTGAAGAGCGTATTGACCTTGCCACTCAAAGAGAAATTTGTCGGCGAGTAGAGGCCGACGGCGACTCTTGCAGCCGGTCCATCCTGGCCTATAACGACCACTCCTTGAAGACCCATGGCTACGATTAGGTTGCCGCTGCGGTCATCGTAGAATAGGTCATGCGGTTTGGTCGAAATTGCCCTGATTTGATTATCTCTGTTGTCGAGAGCCAGTTGCCACCTGTTCCCTTTGCCGTTTAGATCTCCGTAAGAGTAGACCACCTCTTGGGAATTCCCAGACACCCGGATGATATTTCCGTCGCTTAACCTGAAGGAGGCCCCCGATGAGCCCCCGGTTTCCCATTCCGCACTCCCTTGTCTCTCCGGCAGAACAGGATGTTCGCTTAGCTTTGCCCAAGTCAATCCGCCGTCGGCGCTTTCATAGGAGCCGCCGAAGCCTGTAGAAGGAAAGTAAGCCCTGGTAATAGCGACTAATGTCCCGGAATCAGTCCGGCCCACTCGTGTAATCCCCCAGTCGGAATCGTAGGAGGTGGCCACGGTTGCCAGGGCGGCGGTGGCTGCCGCGAGCACCGCCAGGCGGGAGCGTATACTCTCTGAGTCCAAGGGCGGCCGTCGCCATACCCAGAGAGCGATGGCCATTGCGATAGGTATGACCAGTGAGTCCGTAGGATCCAAAGGCGAACGGGGCCCGTCCCCACCAATGAATCCCAGCGCCCGTAGAATTACGTCATGGACGAGTTGAAATGTGTTGAAGGCGGCATAGAGCAGGGGAAGGCCGGCGTAGGCCGCCGCGAATGCTGCTCGCCGACGTTGGCTGGTCCCCAGGGGGGTAAGCGACAGGACGTAGGCCAGCAACGGCGGAGCGAATATCATCCAAGCAAGGTCGCTCAGTTTGCCGGGCGCCCATGCCCCCGGCCATAGCGCCTTGAACAACAGGTCGTTCGCCAGCAGCGTGCCGAGGGCTACAAGCGTCGCAGGGTGCATCAGCGCGGACGCCGCCTGACGGCGGAAGTCCACGGCCAACGTCCCTTCTATTGCCAGCCTGGCCATCATCATGGACGTATATTACCAGGGGCTTAGTTCGGAGACCGGGTTTGCCAGCCGGATTTCAATGCGGAGTTAACGGACTAAAGCCCGAATGGAGACGCCTCGGTCGCAAAGAACTGCCGGACCTCGGCGGAGTTACCCCTTCGCAAGGAGCGGCGGAGAGGAAAGGCGCTGCCCCCCCGGACCCCGTCCTTTCCCCCTTCGAGAGCCTCAGTACGAACGGACGGGCTACCTGACCCACTCAGCCACGTTGGGGCGAGGCGGGACGCCCATCCCCAGATTCCTCGTCGCTTCGCTCCTCGGAATGACAGGTGAGAGTTGGGCTCCTCGGAACGACAATTTTTGGGGAAGGGGGAGAACTTGAATTTTTACTCAAAGACTGAGGGCCACCTTGTGGGCGCCGTAGGTGGCCATTTCTATGTCCCGGGGTTGGACGCAGTCTCCCACCATGTGGAGGCCGTCGATTTTTCCTTCCAGTTCCCGGTACAGCTCGTCGTTGGCCTGGCCCCCGGCGGCTATCACCACCGTGTCGACCGACTCGATGGTCCGGGTCACCTTCGGGCTGACCACGTGGTAGACGTCCAGCGAGTCCTCGCCAATGCGGGTGACGCCGGTCATGGGGCTCATCACCACGCCCTTGCCCAGGAGCCGGCCGTACAGGTGGTGCCACACGGCGCGGATGATGGTGCCCGCCATCACGTGAGTCAGTCCGGTGACTATCTCGACCTGCTTCCCCTGGTCGGACAGGAAGTCGGCCACCAGGCCGGCGGGGGGCATTCCCTGGGTGTCGATGACGACCACCCGTTCCCCGGTCTCGGCCCCGGTCAGCACGTCGGCCACGGTGAGGACGTTCTTGCCTTCAGAGCCGGGAATCTCGGTCAAGTAGGGAGTGGCCCCGGTGGCGATTATCACCGCGTCGGGGCTTTCGGCCAGCACGGACTCGGCTGACGCTTCTGTGCCCAGTCTTATGTCAACGCCCAGCTTGGGCAGCTCTCTCTCGCCGTACAGGATGATTTCCTCGAAAGACTCCCGCTTGGGGGGCAGCATGGCCACCTTGACCTGCCCTCCCAGGCGGTCGGAACGTTCGAACAGCACCACTTGGTGCCCCCGCTCGGCGGCAACGCGGGCCGCTTCCATGCCCGCGGGTCCCCCGCCCACGACCACGACCTTCTTCTTCACCGGCGCAGGGCCAACGTCTGCCCACTCTTTTTCATGCCCGACGACGGGGTTGTAGATGCAGGTGATGGGCAGGTTCAGCCCCTGGCGGCCTACGCAGCTCTGGCTGCAGGCCAGGCACATGCGGATGTCTTCCACCCGGCCTTCCATGGCTTTCTGGGGGAAGTACGGGTCGGCTATTAGCTCCCTGACCATGCCCACCAGGTCCATCTTCCCGGCGGCCAGCATCTCTTCGGCCATGGTGGGGGTATTGATGCGGCCCATGCCCATTACCGGCACGTTGACAAGTTCCTTTATCCCTTCTGACCGCCAGGCGAACTCCCCGGCGTCGTGATAGTAAGGAGGGACGTGGCTGCGGATGGTCACCTCGCCGGGCTTGATGCCGATCCATGAGTTGAGGTAGTCGACCAACCCGGAGGCGTCCAGGATCTGGGCAATCTCCTTCAGTTCTTCGAACTGGATGCTGTAGTCCACCAGGTCGTCGTACAGGCGCACTCCCAGCAGCAAGTCCGGGCCCAGCACGTTTCGCACCGCCTGCATCACCTCCATCATGAAGGTGGACCGCTCTTCCAGCGTGTTGCCGCCGTACTTGTCGGTGCGGTGGTTGCTCTGCTCGTGGAGGAACTGGGAGAAGAGGTTGTAGGCGCCGATCATGATTTCCACGCCATCCAGGCCGCCCTCTCGCACCCGCCTGGCCGCCTGGGCGAAGGCGTCGACCATCTCCTCTATGTCGTCGATGGTCATCTCCCTGGGCATGGCCTGGACGTAGCCGAAAGCGGGAGGGGGCACCGCCGACGGCCCCATGGCCATTATGTTCCCGTTCAAGGTTGTTCGCTGGGTGATGGCCGCCGCCCGGCCGGTGTGGTTCAACTGGGCCAGCACCGGCACCGGGTATTCGTGCACCAGGTCGGCGATGCGCTGGTACTTGGGGATTATTCCGTCCTCGTGGTTCATGAATATGGCCCCGGATGTGGGGTGAACGGAGCAGGCCCCCATGGTGACCAAGCCGGCGCCGCCCTTGGCCCTTTCCCTAAGGTAGTAGCCGTATGTCTCGGTGGGATGCTTCAGAGCGTCGACGTAGTTGGTGGCGTGGCCGGTTACCACCAATCTGTTCCGGAGGGTGTACTTGCTCAGCTGGAAGGGAGTGAACAGCAGGGGGAACTGTTGGGTCATTTCACCACCTCGTTATTGGTCGAAAGCCGGGGAGCGTTTGAGGGATGCCTGGCGGGAGCGGGCTCAGGCCCGCCGTGGCCTGGGGCGAATCGGGGAAGGCTCCCCGCCGGCGGGTTTCCTGGGCTCCGGGGGCTTGGCGGAGAGGGGAAAGACTGTGTCACGACGGCTGAGTTTAACAATGGGCCCAACTTATGTCAACGAAGCCGCGCTGTACGCCGAAGCGGTCGTTTTCCTTCAACAACGTGGCGAAACAAAGCTGCTTCCGGCAATCGCCCGGACTTCGCTTGCTTCCTGGGTATGGCCTTTTCAGTCCCTTTGGAGCGGGCTTCTAGAAGCCTGTGCCAAAATCTAATTCCTGATGATTCTGTTCAAGATTGGCCGAGGTAATCGGCGCATCCAGGACGGGAGCGGCGATTGCCGTCTCAGGCCTTGCGTAGTGCCGGTCTTTGGATATGCGGCTCGGGAGTCTTGAACCCGCTTTGCCCTTGCCGGAACGCCTGGCATCGGCTAGGCAGCTGTCCGTTGCGGCAATCTCTGTTTCGGCGTCGATTGCGAAGCTAGCCCCAATCTCGGAGATTTCCACTGAGGTGCTGCCTCGGATTTTAGCACGGCAGGCCATTCCATGAACGGCGGCTCTACTTTGCGATAAGGGTCGTAAGGGAGCCTACCGGTCCCCTTCGACCTGGAATTTCTAGGAGCCTATCCTGTACTATGGTCGCCAATGGCCTACGGAAGAGGACATTCGGTCCCAATGCTAGTGGCCAGCGTGCCGATGAACGAACTAGGACGTGGGAGTCCCGCGGGAAGTGAACTGCTCCGGGGGGAACTCGACCAACACATCGTGGTATGTTCCCAGTCGTCTCCCACTCCCACCAGGCCTTTCAGGCACGCGTGCCTAGTGCCGCCGCAGGTGTCCTAAGTCACCGCAAGGCTTTCCGCTTCACCGGTAAGGGCGATATTCGGCACAGTACAGTAGGCCGCCGCATAGTTTTCCTTTGTGGGCGTATCTGAATGATGTGGAGTTGGACTTCAGCCGGCCAGGCAAACCACAGACAATCCTATGATCGAAGCCTTCAATGCCAGGTTCGAGAGGAACGGCCCAGTTAAAGCTGGTTCTTGCCTCCTGAGGATGCTGAGGAGGAAATCGGAAGATGGAGGCAGCACTATAACGGTGAACTTCCGAATGCGCGTTGGGGAACCTGGCTCCAGAGGTCTTTGCCCTGGCGGCCCGGGCAGGTGTCCATTGACCCGCAAGATCAACACTACGATTGGTACGATGGATGGGGCAAAACCAAGACCCGTAAGACTGTCACTTGACCGGTACGGAAAGTGGAACAGGACCAATCTCAAGTACGAATTCAGCCAATGCTGAAGCAGTATGCTCAAAGAGTAGCAAGTATGGGTTTCGCCACTCTGTTAGCAGTTGCGGCACTATCAGCATGTGACGATGGTCCACCGTCGGCAGTCCCGCTAACTGAAAGCCCCACGTCTACACAGGCTATTGTCGACTCTACAACCACTCAGGAATCTTCTATCCCGAAGCCGTCTCTACCACCTACTCCAACAGCCACGCCCAACCCTGAAACAGTCCCGCTAACTGAAAGCCCCATGTCTACACAGGCTATTGTCGACTCTACAACCACTCAGGAATCTTCTATCCCGAAGCCGTCTCTACCACCTACTCCAACAGCCACGCCCAACCTTGAAGCAGAGTTGAACACACAGCCATTGAAGCCCCGCACGGCCATGTGTGCAGAAGAATCAGAAACTGCCAGCCCGCCTGTCGACGCCGATCTCTTGGCCGATTGTCAGACGTTGCTCGAAGCCAGAGAAGCTCTGGGTGGGGAAGCGATACTCAACTGGGACAAGGCCGTTTCGCTGGAGGAGTGGAGGGGCGTCGAATTTGGAGGGGATCCGTACAGAGTAGTGGGGTTGAACCTATCCCTGAGGGGATTGACCGGAGTAATCCCGGACGAACTGGGCGAATTGACGGCCCTCGAGACGCTGAACCTGAGCCACAACCAGCTGACCGGTGATATACCCGGGGAGTTGGGCGGTCTGACCGCTGCTCAGGTAGTTCGACTTGATGGCAACGAGCTGTCAGGGAGTATTCCAGTTGCGTTTGGCAACCTGGTAAATCTGTCTATGTTGCATCTAGGCCAAAATCAACTAGAGGGAGAGATTCCTCAAGAACTCGGTCAACTGGCCAACCTTCGTCAGTTGCGTCTCGGCGACAACATACTTACAGGCGAGATTCCAAGCTCCTTGGGCGGTCTGGCCCACCTGGAAGCGCTGGACATAGGTCGAAACCAACTCGTAGGAGCGATCCCGGACGAACTGGGCGAATTGACGGCCCTCGAGACGTTGAACCTGAGCCACAACCGGCTGACGGGTGATATACCCGGGGAGTTGGGCCGTCTGACCGCTGCTCAGGTAGTTCGACTTGATGTCAACAGGCTGTCAGGTAGCATTCCAGCTGCATTTGGCAGCCTGGTCAATCTGTCTGTATTGAATCTAGGCCAGAACCATCTAGACGGAGAGATTCCTCATGAACTCGGGCAACTGGCCAACCTCCGTCAGTTGCATCTCGGCGACAACGTCCTTACAGGAGAGATCCCAAGCTCCTTGGGCGGTCTGGCCCACCTAGAGACGCTGGACCTCGGTCGAAACCAACTTGTCGGAGTGATCCCGGACGAACTGGGCGAATTGGTGGATCTCCAGCGTCTATTTCTTGGCGAAAACTCTCTAAGGGGCACGCTTCCAGATGAGTTAGCTTTCCTCACGAGCCTGCGAACATTCTATATAAACAGCAATGCCCTGGCTGGATGTATTCCGGACGAGATAAGGGACATCGACTGGAAAGTCGGAGCAATGCAGTTTTGTGGAGATTTGCCGCCCGTCTACGAAGGCGGCATAGATCTAGGTGCTACGTACATCGAACGGTTGCCACGATATCAGAGGTACAAGGTTGCGTACTTTATGCATGGAGATTGCCCTTACCAATTCGATCAGTTCAAGGGTGCGACTGTTTGTCCTGAACAAGCCGGTATCAAGCGATGGCCAGATCCTGGAGATCCCATTGAACTGGTCGCCCACGTGCGGAATTTTGGAGACACGGCATCAGGTCCGTTTGATTATGAGTGGAAGATGAACGAGGAATCGGTCGCATCAGGGCGTCACGAAGGACTGAGACCCGGAGAACACATTACACTCGTTTTCTCCATAGAGTGGCCAGGGGATGCAACCAACCCTGTCGTACGCTTCGATGTCGATACTGAAGATGAAATCTCCGAACTTGTCGAAGACAATAACTCAATTGTCGATTGGATAAAGGGTTACAGCCTGGGAATTGCATTCACGCCAGGTGCATACGAATCTCTTAGACTCTCTGCGGACTTGCCTGGGGGGATACAGTCGCCGGAACAATGGATGCATGGGCACGTTATTGAGTTGAATGCAATGCTGGCCGAGGCAGGACTAAAAGACCGAGTGCGTGCCGAACTATTCGCTATCTCAGACCGTGAGATAACTCCTCCACAGCATGAACTTGGGTGGTATATGGATGGTTGGTGGACAATTCGGGATCCTGCAGACAGCCATTTCTCAGTACAAAATTACGAGAGACGGCCCACTATTGATTGGGGACTCATCCATGAGCTATTGCACCAATTGGGCGTGATAGATATCTACAACATGCACCTGTCCACGGACCAAGTGTTAGTGCCAGACGCCAACAGACCAGGATACATGGCCGGATGTGGTACCTACTATTGGCCCGGCCATGGCGATTATGTCTGTTTCCGGTTTCCATATGAAATTGAGGACATAATGTCGTCGTTAAACAGTAGGTTTGTTAGCCCTCATACGGCGGGTGGTCTCAAGGCCAACACGGGATATCGTAGAGGATTCTACGGTGATTACCTCTACGATACACCAGGGCGAACAGTCTTGAGAGTAGTGGACCCCGATGGTGGAACGTTGCCGGACGTAGCCTTGAGGCTCTATCAACTGGAAACGAGAATTGGCGACCATGTCGTGGACGCAGTCCCCGAGATTGTATTGATTACAGATGGATCGGGGTTGGCCATCTTGCCAAACCGGGGCATTACAGGGATCGTCACCGAGACAGGGCATCAGCTCAGGCCTAATCCCTTTGGTGTCATCGATGTTGTTGGAAACAATGGCATATTCCTCATAGAGATGGACGGCCAGTGCATCAATTACCATTGGCTGACGATTGTCGACTTGAATCTACTGTACTGGAAGGGCAGCACCGACGAGGCGGTAATCACTAAGACGCTTCAATGCCCGCCCAGAATGAAACCGACTCCCGACCAAGTGAAACGAGGGCCAGCCATCATTCACTCAGTGTCCCCCGGAAGTCCAAGCTGCATCCTGCGAGATTCTCCTCACCGCCGGGAGCGCCTCCTAACTATCATGGGAGAGAATTTCGGTTCAGTTGGCAACAGCCATCTGCAATTCCGGCTGGTGGACCAAGGTGTCGACTCAATCCACTTTGGGCTCGAGGTTGAATGGGACACTTCTAGGGTGGCCAAGGTCGACATAGGGCGTATTCAGGGTGTGTTCGAGAATATGGACAGGCAGCTAGTTATGGTGAGGGTCACGGATGCTTCCTACAAACCCCTATCCGATTGGTCGGATGCCTTTATCGTCGCAACGAACGCCAGCGCATGTTGATTGCGATTTCCATATTGGACGTCGAACGGAGAGCAAACGGAGCTCCCGGGACTGATATCAGGGAGCGTTTCCTGACGGAAGCAGTCGACGGATTTCCCCAGTGTTGGAATAGTAGATTATCCCCTCAGCATCGGCTGTTATGTCCAGCCGACAGTCCTCGACTACTACACTATCATCAATGACCTGATCGCTATCTTGGCCGTCCAGCAGCAGCCTCCGCATATACCCGGTGTTCCATTCACAGCTGAGCAGTGAACTGCCCAAGGTAGGGTACACCTCCCCCGAAACGAAGTGCACTCCAGTGGGCGCCACGTTGGACGTGAAGGTCTCCGGGCTCATTCCCGGCCTGCTGTAGAGGTATATCGGCGTCACTCCCTCTCTTTCCAGGCAAGGCGGGCGCTCTTCTACGAAGGAAGACGCCGGGTGTCCATAGTTTTGCTCCATCTCGATAATATTTAGCTCGTCGCAGTTGCCCAAGCCGTTTTCCGGTGCATATATCTTTCCTGTTTCAGGGTTGAAGGTAAAGTCGAATGTGTTTCGTAACCCGTAAGCGAATATCCGCTGATCGGCGTCCTCTACGCTCTCGAATGGATTGCCCTGCGCCGCAGACCCGTCTGTTTTATCGATACGGTGTATCTTGCCCAAGGGGCTGCTCAGGTCCTGAGACGGGTCTTTGTACTCCATTTCTCCTACGGTAAAGTAGAGGTAGCCGTCAGGCCCGAAGACCAGATTGCCTGAGACATGGCCACATACTAGCGGGTTGGTGTTGGGCAGGTCGCCTACCAGCACCGTGGGGTCAGCCCCCCGGCCTGCCACGTCAGTAAATCGCATGATTACGGGATGCCCGATATCGTCCCGTCCCAGCACCGGCTCGATCAAGTACACATAGACATAGCGGTTCAGTAGATAGTCAGGATCGATGGCCAGCCCTATTAGGCCGCATTCCCCCAGGGAGAGGATGTCCAACTCAGCAAAGGTGGACGTCCTCCCATCGTTGAACACCATGATCTTGCCGCTGAGGAACTCGTTGTAAAACAGCCGGCCATCAGGGGCAAAAGCCATGGCCACGGGAAAGCTGGCATTGGTTACCAACTCAGAGGTCACCCTGATTTCGGAGACTTCCGTAGTGGGGGTAGCTGTCCCAGTCGAGGCAATGGCCGTGGCGACAGGAGAGGTCACCTTGATTTCAGGTACGCCCGTAGTGGCAGTATGCACCGAAGTTGAGGCAGTGGCCTCAGCGACGGTAGTGGCCGTTACAGTAGCAAATGCACGAGTAGGCAGCTCAGGCGTACGGGAATGGGTGCTGTCTGGCGCCTGGCCCCCGTTGCAAGCTGCTATAAGGCCTGCAATCAGGATCAACACCAAGAAGGACGCGGTGTGCACTGTGGTTCTGAGGATACCATAAGTCCTGGGATGGGAACAACAAAAACACGTCCCGCTTGCATTTAAGGTTTGCCACGCCTGAGGCCAGATGCCGCCCCGCTGTTCGATCAGCCATTCCGGCAGGCTAACACGTGATGTAACCTCCCGCGGCATAGAACAGCAGGAACCCGGCGGAGTCACTCGAGATCGACGAACCCAAGGGAGTAGAGGCCTCCGCAACCAGCCCGAATTCTCCCTGTCGTGGTGTCCATTCCTTCCTTCGTGACCGTGCCAATACCACCCAGCCTTAATGAAATCGACCAGGGAATTGGGCTGCTCCTCCTCCAGGAGCAGGATAGCCTCCCTGAGTTTCTTTTGCTTGGCATGTAAGGACTATTTGGCCGTAGGCGCACAAAAGCAAACGGACCATCGCCCGGCCCGTATCCGCCCTTTCACCCGAGGCGGGCCGTCGGAACGGGCGGCGTGTCTTTGAGTCGCTGGATTACCTGCTCTTGCGCCAGCAGGGCTTGGTGGGCTTCTTCCAGGGTGACTTCCCGGAAGTGGGTGGTGTCTCCCGGCGAGGCCTGGGCCACCCCAGCCAGGTCGGCGCTGATGACCGCGGCGATCTTAGTGTAGCCGCCCGTTGTGCCCCGGTCGGCGAGGAGCACGATGGGCATCCCGTCGCCAGTGACCTGCACCGCGCCGAAGGGCACGCCGTCGGAGATTATGTCCGCTCCGCCCTTGTGCTGTATCTGCGGCCCCTGGTACCGGTAGCCGACGCGGTCCGACTGGTGGGTGGCGGTGTATTCGGCGGACAGGAACGTCTGGATACCTTCCGTGGTAAAGGCGTCGTCCTGGGGGCCCATAACCGCCCGCAGCGCGTGGCTGTTCCCGTAGGCGGGGACGTGTTCCTGGGGCAGCTTCCGGCCTACGGGTTGCGCCGACGGTCCCTCGTTTGAGACGGGCAGCGTGTCTCCCGTTCGCAAAGGACGGCCATCAAGTCCGCCCAGGCCGGAACGGGTGTAGGTAGACCGGCTTCCCAGCACCGGGGGAAGGTCGATGCCCCCGGCCACGGCCAGGTAGGTTCGGAGGCCGTCCCGAGGCTTGCCGAAGGAAAGCGCGGCTCCCCGGGAGACGGCGAGGGCCTGCCACATGGCCGCCGGTTCATCGTCAACCCGGGGGTCCAGGTCGCCGCCGGTTATGGCGATGACCGCATCGGCCAGGAATTGCAGCTTGGGGCCGGCGAGCGTGATTTCGAGGCCGGCTGCTCCGTCTTCGTTGTCCACCAGGATGTTGGCGACCCTCAAGGCGAATGGGTCCACCGCGCCGGCCACCGGCACCCCGTAGCGCTGGTAGCCGTAGCGCCCCAGGTCTTGCACCGTGGTGAACAGGCCGCCTTCCTGGACTTCTATGACGTCCATTAACCCGTTACCGCCCGTCCGGTGTTGCCGGGTTATAGCTTCCGGAGCGCACCTGCATCCGGATTACGTCGTAGGTGGTCTCGGTGATGGGGACGAAGCGGATGAGGTCACCGGCGGCGACCAGCGCCGGGGGCTCCTGCTGCGGGTCGAAAAGCTGCACCGGGGTGCGGCCGATAAGCTGCCACCCGCCGGGACTCTCGGTGGGATAGATGCCGGTCTGCTGCTCGGCGATGCCCACAGAGCCCGCGGGTATAAGCGGCCGGGGCGTCTGCAGCCGGGGTGTGGCGATTTTGTCGGACATGCCCCCCAGGTAGGGAAAGCCGGGGGTGAATCCCATCATGTACACCAGGTATTCGGCGCCGGAGTGTACCTGGACCACTTCCCCAGGCGTCAGGCCGTTGTGTTCCGCCACGTGGGCCAGGTCCGGCCCGAACTCCCCTCCGTAGACGGTTGGAATCTCCAGCACCTTGGGAGTGTGCGACGCGGCCTGGTCTAGATTTTGCTCCAGTTCGGACAGCCGTTGCGTCAAGTCGGAAAAGCCCACCAGCAACGGGTCGTAGTAGACCAGCAATGAGCGATAGCTGGGCACCAGGTCCACGACGCCGGGGATTTGCTCACCCTCGACGGCGGCGAGAAGGGACTGCACCTTGCGGTTTACCGAGACGGAGATGGCGTTGCCCAGCTCGACGGCAATGGCCTTGTCCCCGGCGGGGGAAAATCTGGCTCTCTGGTACATATCACTGGCGCCGGGGGTTGGCGACAACCGACGACGCCGCTAGACCAGCTGGCTCAAGGGGACGATCTGGACGCCGGCAGCCTCCAACTTGGAGCGCAGGGCGGCGGCCAACTCCACCGCGCCCGGGGTGTCGCCGTGGAGGCAGAGGGTGTCGGCCTGGATGGAAACGTCCTCTCCGGTGATGGCGGCGGCCTTCCCTTCGGTGACCATCCTGATGCTCCGCTCGACAACCTCGTCGGTGTCGTGGATGACTGCGCCGGGCTGGGAACGGGGCACCAGGGTGCCGTCGGCATTAATGGCCCGGTCGGCGAAGGCCTCCCTGGCCACCCGCAGGCCCATTTCCTCGGCCGCGGCGGCCCAAGGGGTGTTGGCCAGCGCCACCAGTATCATCCGCGGGTCCACCTCCAGGACGGCCTCGCAGATGGCCTTGGCCAGGTCTCCGCCGTTAACGGCCATGTTGTACATGGCGCCGTGGGGCTTTACGTGCTGCAGCTTTTTGCTCTTGGTAAAGGCCGCCAAAGCGCCGATCTGGTATACCAGGTCGTTCTTGGCCTCATTGGGAGATACGGTCATGTTGCGGCGGCCGAACCCCTGCAGGTCGGGAAAGCTGGGCTGGGCCCCGACGCCCACCCCGTGTTGCTCGGCCAAATCGACGGTCCAGCGCATCCACATGGGGTCGCCGGCGTGGAACCCGCAGGCGACGTTGGCCGAGGTGATGTACTTGATTACCTCTTCGTCGCAGCCCATCTTGTAGGGCCCGAAGCTCTCTCCCATGTCGCAGTTGAAGTCGATTTTTCCGGGCATTGCTGGGGAGTCCTCCGATGGATGCAAGAAGGGGATTGCTCAGGCTAGGGTTTATTTTAGCACCCGGTACGGAAGGGTGCTATTGCCCACCTCCCTCCGGCAGTAACTTGCTCCCGGGAGCACAGGCTTCCAAAGACCCGGATGCTATAATAGCCGACAGAGAGAAGCCTATGACCACCATTGAAGCCGAATCTGCCCGCATTTTCGCTGACGCAGACCAACTGCACCGCTCGGCATTGGAGCGCATGGCCGCTGGGGACATCCGCGACGCGGCAGAGAAAGCATGGTGCGCCACCGTGCGCGCCGCCGAGGCGTTGGTCCTGGCCCGGACCGGAGAGCAGCCATCCACGTCTACTGCAGCCGGGAGGAGGTTGCGCATCGCATCCCGCAGCGACCCGGCCCTACGCGACCTTCGCCGCAGCTACATAGAGCGTCAAACGATTCTCCACGGGGAATGTTTCTACCACGACGATTGTCAGCCGGAGGAGACCGAAGACCTCATCCGGGAAACGACAGACTTTATCCGCCAGGCCCGGAGCCTAGCCGAGGCGTGATTTGGGACGGAGCGTTGCGGCGCTCCGTAACCCCGTTTGCGCTGGTCTGTATCCGAGACTCCCACCCTACGAAAAGCCATACGGCGTCCAGGGCTTGCGGCGGACGGCGAACATGGCGTCGGCGCGCTCCACCGCTCTCGGCTTTAGTTCATCCGCCTGGCCCGCCTGGGCAAGGGTGGTGAAGCTCGCCGCTCCCATGTATGCCGAGGCCAGACCGGCAACGGACAGCGCCAGGTCGGGGGATGAAGTCGAGGGGCGGCACGAGGCTCCTTCGGGGGAGCCTTCCAACTGGTAGGTCCCATCGTTCCAGGGGCATAGCTCGTCCCTGACTTCCAATACCAGGTCGCCGCTCTCCGCGTAACGGCGCAGTTCCAGGGCAGCAGGCACGTCGATCAGGCGCACCCAGATACCGTCCCTAACCGACCTCTCCAGCCGCCGCGGGTCGGCCAGCAGCCAGGGCAAAGGGTCGTCTATGGGGCGGCCGAGGGCCTCGGCGCTGGTCATCAGGTCCAGGTCGAAGCAGTACCGCCACAGCGTCTTGGCGGCCCCTGGGGTGACTGCCATCAACTCCTGCACGATGAGATTGGGCCTGGCGGTGCGGTACTTCACGTAGCCGTCCAGCCTGCCGTCTTCTTCATAGACGGCGTAGAACAGCCCCCCCTGGCCGCCCTGCTTGTGCTCCGGCGATCGGGATTCCCACTCCCAGTGGTGTAGCGGCTTCTGGAACACGCCGGGGCGGTCCTTGGAACTCCGCCGGGCGATCTCGGGCAGGTCCTTGGTAATGTCTTCCGGGTCTACAAAGACGATGCGGCCCCGGCTTTCGTGGGGCTGGGCATACCCGGTGAACTGGCGCTCGATGCTCCACCGCTCTCGCCACGACCCGACGCCGTACCCGAACCTGCCGTAGATGACGCTTTCGGTGGAAAAGAGGGCGGCGAATGCCTCGCCCCGCTGGTGGATGTCGTTAATTTGGTGGCGCATCATGCGGGTCATCACGCCCTGCCGGGTGTGGGTAGGCTGCACCGCGATGTTGGCCACCCCTGCGACCGCCGCCGCGGCCCCGGGTATGGACATCTCGCGCCGGTGGGAGTGGGCGCCGCCGACGATGTTTTCGCCGTCGAACACGGCTATGGAACGGTCCAGGTCGAAGTGGGGGCGCAGCGTCTCCGGGTCGACGGCCAGCCGGTTGCCGTAGGCGCGCGACTCGGCGCGGACCCACTGGGCAAACTCCTCGGGTGCTACGGTCCTCATTTCCAGCATCCAGGCTCTCCTAGCGCGGGTTAAGCAATGCCGCCAGCTATGCCGGATTATAGAATATCGCGCCATGGCCCGCACCAGCATGGCGATTGACTGCGTTAATTGCGGCTCGCTGCCATCGCGCCGGTATGGGGGTTTGCTAAGCGTACTGTCATAGCGTACACTGGGAGCATGATCATTCGCTCCGTGCGACACCGGGGTCTACGTAGGCTGATTGAAGACGATAACCCTCAGTTCTTGGAGCAAGGTCTGGTCGACCGGGTCCGGAAAGTCTTAACCGTGCTGATACTAGCCGAGAACCTAGACAGCTTTATTGCCCACGCGACACCGGGTTGGCGCGTTCACAGCCTCTCCGGCGACCGTAGGAACGAATGGAGCGTTTCGATATCAGGCAACTGGCGAATCACGTTCGAAGAGCAAGATGGCTTCGTAGCCCATTTGAACTTGGAGGACTACCACTAATGGCTGCCGACGGCATTAAGGTAAATATGACCCCTTCACATCCGGGTGACTTCATACGCACTGAGGTCATAGAGGAACTGGGGTTGAGCGTGACGAAGACCGCCGGAATTCTGGGAGTCCGCCGCGCCACCCTTTCGGATCTGCTGAATGGCAAGGCTGCACTGTCGCCGGAGATGGCGCTGCGGATCGAGAAGGCCTTCGACGTGAGCATGGATATGTTGCTAAGAATGCAGGCCTGGTACGACGCCTCCCGGATGCGCGCCCGCGCTGGAGAGATCAGCGTTCAGCGCTACGCGCCGGTATGACCGGCTGGGCTGCGCCATGACCATAGATCAATCGCCAAGGGGCCAGGAGAAGCTATGTACGTCGTAATTTCGTCCAGTGAACTCAAGCCGGAACATAAGGAAAAGTTCATCAAGGAACTAGTAAACGTCGCCCGCATCTCGGTCGAAGAGGAGCCGGGATGCCTGAGGCTGGACGTTGTCCAGGACGGCAACAATCCCAACAGGATATGGGTCTACGAGGTCTTCAAGGACAAGGAGACCCTCGACACTCACATGCAGTCGCCCCACTACCTCGAATACCGGGATGCCACCCAGGGCTGCCGGGTGGAGGGAGGCGTCACTTACCAGGCCGGGCCGGGCGCTTCCAGCATCTGGCCGACGGACGACGAGTGGAAGTGAGGGGTCTTGTGGCGTTCCGTTTGTTCACGCGTCGAATGTAAGCGGGGCTGAGAGAAGTACAAAGGCTTCGGTGTAAGTAGTTATGGGGCTGACAAGTGCTATCAATAATGGTAGTATATATGAAATGAGCGCAAAGGTAAGCGACCGTTACACCTACCGGGTGTTCTGGTCCGAGGAAGATTCCGCATACATCGGCCTATGCGCCGAGCTGCCGTCCATGAGCCACGTGGATGACACCATCGAGGCGGCCATCGCCGGTATCCGAGACCTGGCTGCCTTCACCGTGGATGATCTGGCCGAGGGCGGAGAGGCCGTCCCGGAGCCATTGCACAGCCGTAGTTACAGCGGCCATCTTAATCTCCGCGTACCTCCTGAGACCCACCGGGCCTTGGTCGTGGCTGCGGCGGAGGCGGGCATAAGCCTTAACCGGCTGGTCAGCGAACGCCTGGCGCAAGTTGCAAGATGATGTAATATATAGAGACCCCCCAGCGAGAGTATCGCTGGCCCGACGTCCCCTGTTAAGGGGGCGTCTCTTTTTGTCCAGCCCACCCTCTACCCCATTCCTCGCGCCGCCCGCCGGGACTTACCAAGCCCTCCCAGGAACCAAAACCGGTGGCCGGGACCGTACTGACAGCAGCCCCTTGTTAAGTAGAACGCACGTTCTTATAATGGCCTTCCCTTTGGAGGGCCCATGTCCATCGCGTGCGTTTTTGTAGCTAATCTGCCGCTGAAAACCGAGTTGCTCCGCCAGCCCGATTTACGGGGCAAGGCGGCCCTGATCATCGAACAGTCCGGCCACCGGAAGCTGGTCATCGACCGGTCGCCTGCGGCCCGCGCCGTGGAACCGGGCATGTCCCTGGAGAAGGCCCTATCCCTCTGTCCCCACGCCGCCCTGATCGAAGCCGACTCGCCCCTATACCGGGAGAGATGGGGCGGTATCCTGGACAACCTGGAACAACGGAGTCCCATCGTCGAGGACGCCGGCCTGGGACTGGCCTACGTGGACCTTAGGGGACTGGAGAAGCTCTACAACGGCGAGGCCAACCTGCTGAAAGCGGTGGTGGACGCCGTCCCCCAAGCCTACTACCCCCGGGCGGGCGTGGCCCAGGGCAAGTTCCCCGCCTACGCCGCCGCCCTGCAGGCCAGGCCCAGCCGGGCTGTGCGCGTTCCGGAAAAGGCCGCACCTTTTCTGGCCCCGCTGCCCGTAACCCATTTGCCCACCTCCTGGAAAATCAAGGAACGGCTGCTGGACTTCGGCCTGGACTCCATGGGGAGTATCGCCCGGCTGCCCTTCAACACCATGCAGGCCGAGTTCGGCAGGGAAGGAGCGCGCCTCTGGCGGCTGGCCAACGGCCGGGACGACGAGCCGCTAACTCCTCGAAGGCACGAGGAGATATTCACCCGCCAGGTCGCTTTCGCATCTCCCACGGCTTCGTTGCCCGCCATTTTGATTGCGCTGGAAAGCCTGCTGACCCGGGCCTTTGCCGGCCAGATAAGGGGCCGCTTTGCCAAGGTGGCCTTCCTGGAAGGGTCTGCCGAGAACGGGTCCTCCTGGAGCAAGCGCGTCGGCTTTCACGAGCCGGTGGGCGACCGAGACCGGGCAATGTTCATCCTGAAAAGCCGGTTGGAAAACCTGGCCTTGCCCGGCCCGCTGGAAACTTTATCGCTCACCCTCTCCGGCATCACCGGGGAGTCGGGGCGGCAGGAAAGCCTGTTCCCCGAGGTGCGTCACCAGGCCCGGCTGGACGACGCCATACGGCAGCTCCGGGCCCGGCTGGGACGCCGGCCCCCTATTTTCCGGGTCAGGGAGGTGGAGCCATGGTCGCGGATACCGGAACGGCGCCGCACCCTGGTGGCATACGACCCCTAGACGCTCCACAGCCGGTGCAGGTGGAAGTGGACGGCAACGATATGCCCGCGGCCGTCGCCGCCGCCAAGGGCGGGAACGCCAGGACGTCGCGTTCGTATAAGCGGCGCCTGGTGGCGGAGGTGCTGGACGTCTGGCGCATCGACGACGAGTGGTGGCGCAAGCAGCCGGTGTCGCGCATCTACTACCGCGTCGCTTTAGAAGACGGGACCATAACCGGCCTGTTCAAAGACCTCGTCAGCGGCCAGTGGTTCCGGCAGCGGGCATGAAAAATAAATACGCCGAGCTTCACCTGCACACCAATTACAGCTTCCAGGAAGGGGCCTCTTCCATTGGGGAGATGGTGGGGCAGGCCGCCGGCCTTGGCTATCAGGCCCTGGCCGTCACCGACCACGACAATCTCTGCGGGGCCGTGGAGTTTGCCGAGGCCTGCCACGACGCCGGAATCCAGCCGATAATCGGCTGCGAGGTCACCCTGGCCGGCGGCCGGCACCTCACCCTGCTAGCGGAAACGCGGACGGGGTACGGCAACCTGTGTTGGCTGGTATCCCAGGCCCATATAGAGGACCGCCGCCAGCCGGAGCTGGACCCTGCCCTGCTGGAGGGGCGCACCCAGGGCCTTATCGCCCTGTCCGGCTGCCGCCGGGGCGAGGTCCCGTCATTGCTCGACGAGCAGCGTTTTGCCGAAGCTCGCGATGTAGCTTCACGCTACCGAGACCTCTTTGGAGAAGGCAGCTACTTCTTAGAGCTGCAGCAGCACCTTGTCCAAGGGGATACCCGGCGCAACCAGCGCCTGGTCAACATGGCGCAAGAGTTGGGCGTGGGCGTTGCGGCAACGGGCAACGTCCATTATCACGTCCGGGAGCGTCACCGCCTCCAGGACTGCCTGGTGGCCGTCAGGAACAATACTTCTTTGGAAGAGTCTCACCGCGAGCGGCGGCCCAACAGCGAGTTCTTTCTAAAGCCCCCGGAAGTGATGGCCGGCCTGTTCCAGTGGTGTCCAGAAGCCGTGGAAAACACCGCCCGCATCGCCCGGCGCTGCGCCGCTTTCGACCTCACCCAAGACCTGGGGTACCAGTTCCCGGACCATCCGGTCCCAAAGGGACACACTCCCCAGACATACCTAGAACAGGTTTGCCGGCAAGCTGCCGAGCGGCGGTACGGCAGCATCACCCTGGAGGTGCGTCAACGCCTGGACCTGGAGTTCGGCCTCATCCAAAAGCACAACCTGGCCGGCTTCTTTCTCATCTACCGCGACATCGTGCTGCTGGCCCAGGAGGTGGCCGTGGACCTGGGGCTGGCGGACCCGGAGACGCCGGTGGAGTTCAACCCGCCGGGGCGCGGACGGGGCTCGTCGGTGTCGATGCTGGTGGGCTATCTGCTGGGAATCTCTCACATCGACCCTCTCAACTACGGTCTCTCCCTGGAGCGGTTCCTGCCCGACGACGAACTGGCCAGCGTGCCGGACATCGACCTGGACTTTCCCCGCAACATCCGCGAAGAGCTGATCCTGCGGGTGCATGAGAAATACGGCTGGGAGCGGGCGGCCCTTACCGGAATGATCGATACCTACCGCACCCGCGGCGCGGTGCGGGACCTGGGCCTGGCCCTGGGACTGCCCCCCGACCAGGTGGGCAAGCTGGCCAAGCGGGTCGACGAGCGGGACGGCATACCCCTGGGGGAGCAGATGGGCCTTCTGCCCGACTTCCAGGACAAGGTAAAGGCCCCTCTGTGGCAGCATCTCATAGATCTCGCCGGGCAGTTGTACGGCTTCCCGCGACGCCTCGCCCAGCACCCGGGGGGCATGGTAATAGGCTCCAGCCCGCTGACCGACATCGTGCCGGTCCAGCCCAGCGCCATCCAGGGGCGCTACGTCATGCAGTGGGACAAGGACTCCATCGACCAGGCCCGCTTCGTCAAGATAGATTTTCTCGCCATCGGCGCCCTTTCCCAGGCCCAGGACGCCCTGCGGGCCATCGAGGCCCGTCATGGGGCCTTCCCGGACCTCTCCCGCATAGACTTCGAAGACCCGTCGGTCTACGCCATGCTGCACAAGGCCGACACCATCGGCGTGTTCCAGGTGGAGTCGGCGGCCCAGCAGCAGACTATCCCCCGCATCAAGCCGGAAAACCTCATCGACATGGCCCACGAGGTGGCGGCGGTGCGGCCCGGCGTGGGGGCCAACGACGGCGTCCGCCGCTACATAGACCGCCGCCTGGGGCTGGAGCCGGTGGAGTACGTCCACGAACTGGAGCGGCGGGCCCTGGAGCGGACTCTCGGCGTGATTCTCTTCCAAGACCAGATAAACCAGGTAGCCCACGACGTCGGCGGCCTCTCCCACTCCGAGGCCGACCGCTTGAGGCGGGCCTTCACCAAGCGGAACAACGGCCCTATGCTCCAGCGCTGGTGGGGACGGTTCCGGGACGGAGCCCTGACCCAGGGCGTGGACGAAGAGACGGCCCGCCGCATCTTCGACCGGTTCAACGGGCACTACATGTTCCCCGAGTCCCATGCCTTCGCCTTTGGCGTTACCGCCTACCAGATTTCCTGGCTCAAGCGCTACTACCCTGTCGAATTCTACCTGGGCCTGTTCAACCAGCAGCCCATGGGCTTTTACACCCCGGAGACCCTGAAAGAGGACTCCAAGCGCCACGGCGTGGGCATCCTCGGTCCCGACGTAAACCTCAGTTCCAAGCTGTGCGTCATCGAAGACGACGCTATCCGGCTGGGCCTAAGTTATGTAAAGGGCTTGGGAGAAGAGGCGGCCAGGGCAATAGCCGTGGCCAAAGAAGGGGTGGGGCAATTTCTCAGCCTGGCCGACTTCATGGCCCGGTCGGGCCTGGAGCAGCAGCAGGTGGAGGACCTGATAGACGCCGGCGCGCTGGACAGCCTGTGCGCAGACCGGCGCATGGCCCGGTGGGAGGTGGGCCTGCGCTACCGGCCGGTGGGCCGCCAGATGCAGATGGCCCTGCCGGTGGAGCAGGACCTGGCGCCTTTACCCAAGGCCGGGGCCTTCGACGAGATGGCCCGGGAGTACCGCACCATGGGGCTACACCCCGCGAGCCACGTGATGGCCTACGTTCGCCAGAGCCTGGGAACCAGGGTGCTGAACAGCGGCGAGGCCGCGTCCGCCGCCGACGGCGAGAGGATCACGGTGGCCGGGCTGGTCATCCGCCGCCAGCGCCCCCTGGCCAAAGCCGTGTTCATCACCCTGGAGGACGAACACGGGCACATTCCAATGGTGGTGTGGCCCAAGAACTATGCCCGGCTGCGCAACGAACTGAAAGCGCCCTTTTTAGTGGTCACCGGCGTCATGTCCCGCCGCGAAGGCACCTACAACCTGGTGGTGGAAAAGGCCAAGCCGATGTACGTCATCCCCCGCCCGCCGGAGTCGCGTAACTTTCATTAGGGGTGTGGCTGGCGGCGGGAGAACTCTATTCTCCAGCAGCCGTCGATGCCGTGACCGGGGAATCCGCCGCAGTCACGTGCAACCGCCGGCCGATGGCTCCCAGGGCCGTGTCCATCATGTCCAGTCGAGAACGGTGCTGAATGTCCAACGCCCGGTCGACCTGCGGCAGGTGCCACCCAAGGCGCCGGGCAAGCTCCGCCTTGCCGATGCCCTGCTCCCTCATCCCCTGGTACAGCATCACCTTCACCGAGGTCAGCGTCGGCAATACGGCATAGGTCTCACCCGGGGACGGCTCCGGAATGTCCTGGCGAAAGTGGATGCGCGCTGCTATCGCCTCCTCCAGCGCGTGGCCGGCGCGGGCGACGGCCTCCTCCCGGTCGTCGCCAAAGGTGGTCAACTCCGGGAAGTCGGGGGAAGTCGCCAGCAAAGTCCCGTCATCATCTTCGAGGGTTATGGGATATGCAAGCATCAGTCCAACCCCAGGTCTTTCTTGATCTTGGCTACCAGACCCCGTCCCAAGTCCTTGCTGCCCCCGTGCATCGGCAACTGACTGGTGCGGTCTCCCAGCCGGACGGTAAGATGTCCGCTGCCGCCCTTATGAGTATGAAAAGTGCAGCCCTGCCTTCTCAGCCAGCGTCGCAGTTCTCTTGCGTTCACCTTTGCATATCATGCACAACAGTTGTGTTGTTGTCAACACTTATGTTGTCTTGTTGGGCATTCCCAGGACGACAAAATTCTCACAACCGGTACGTTGATTCGCGGCGAAGGTCCACCTTGAGCACCAGGACCAACGAGCGGTCGTCGTAAACGTCATAGATGATCCGGTACCGGCCCATCCGGACCCGCCAAGCATGGTCTTGGCCGCGAATCTTACGGGAATTTACTGGTCTGGGCGTGTCGGCCAAAGATTGGATGACGCCCGATAACCTGCCGATCACTTCAGGGTTCAGTCGTCTCAAATCCCGCTGGGCTGCCGGAGCCAGTTCTACCCTGTAGGGCACTGGCTAGCTCTCGACGCCTGCCTGCTGCTGCCGGAAGAACTCTCCGGCATCGACTCCTCCCTGGCTTTCCCATTCCCGCCGGGCCTCATCCAAGTCCCGGCGCAGTTCTTCGTCTTCCTTCGTCTCCAGCCAATCTCGAACCGCCTCGGCGACTATGTCCTTGGCGTGCAGGCCATTGCGGGCCGCCGTCACTTTGAGATCGGTGTAGAGCTCTTCGTCATCGAACACGACAGTCATACGCCTGGGCATACAACCTCCTAGATGCTTATACGTTTCTACTCCCAAATATACACTTTGCTCAGCCGCAAAGCAACTGATCTGGGCGGGTGAGGCCTTAGGCCTTATCAGCGCCGCCTCCACCACCCTCCCCATTCACCTCGTTGACCAAGTCCATCAACCTGCCCAGGGCCTCGATGCGCTGTTCCAGCGTGGGCGGGCCGAAGCCGCCGCCGGGCGCGGGAGCGTGGCCCACGGAGACTCCCAGGGTTGTTATCCCGGCGTCCCGGTGGGCCCGTATGCGCTCTTTGACCATTTCGCCGGTGCCCACCAGGTTGGTCTTGAGGACTATTTCGCGCGGGACCAGTTTCCTGGCCTCCTCACGCTTACCGGCCAGCCAGAACTCCTGAATCTGCTTGGCTTCGTCGCCGTAACCCGCCCGGCTGTAGGCGGCGTTGTAGTAGTTGAACCGCCGCGAGCCCATGGCCCCCAGGCTGAAGGCCAGGGCCGGCTTCAGGACCTCTACCGCCTCGTCCACGTCGTCGGTGAAGAGCAAGTCGCCGCCGCCCTGCAGGTCCAGGTCGTCCACGGACCTGCCGGCCTTGAGCGCCCCTTCGTTGATGTGACTGAAGAAAACGTCGGCGTGCTCGGGCATGAAGCACCTGCCCACCCAGCCGTCGGCAAGCTCCCCGGTGAGGCGCAGGTTGCGCGGGCCCAGGGAGGCGACGTAAATGGGGATGTCGGGGGCCGGCGGGGCCGCAACCCGAATCGACTTACCCTGGCCCTCGCGCACTGGCAGGCGGTGGAAGCGTCCCTGGTAGGCCACGGTCTCCCCGCTGAACACCTGCCGCATGATCTCGATGGTCTCCCTGGTCCGCTGTATGGGGTCGTCGAAGACCACGCCGTGAAAGCCTTCCATGACCTGGGGGCCGCTGGTGCCGATGCCCAGGATGAACCGGCCCTTGGACATGGAGTAGAGGGACATGGCGGTCATGGCCATGTTGGCGGGAGTGCGGGTTCCAATCTGCAGAACGCCGGTGCCCAGCTTGATGCGGGAGGTCTTGGCGGCCAGGTAGGCCAACGGCGTGGCGCCGTCGAAGCCCCAGGCCTCGGGCGACCAGATGCTGTCGACGCCCAGCCGCTCGGCCTCCACCGCAAACGTGGCAAGCTCGTCCCAGTCGGACACGGCAAAGCCGTGAATTAGTCTAGTTGCGACTTGCATATTGACTTAGCCGGTTGTCCATCTTGCAAATCCTCACCCGCCGAACGTTGATCAATCGCAGCCTATCTCCTCCAACCACCCGGGAGACTCCACTACTTCCCCGGTGGTGGGGCTTAACTCCCGGACCTTCTACACATACGGGTCTACCGGTGCCTCATGTTCTGAAGACCACTCTTCCCATAACGACAACCCCCAGGCACGAACCGGCGCCCACGTCGCGGTTGATTCGCTTTCAGGCGAAACCGCGCCCGGCGCTAGGGATCCGGGCGAGGTTTCTCAAGCCAAACTATCTGCAATACCAGATCGGCAAACTCTAAAAACCATTCCTCTGACCCTGGGAACCATTCCTCAGCCACTGAGCGGAGTTCATTCGGATTCTCGAGGAGTTCATCCAAGTCCTCGCCTGCGGATCGGTCCAAGCCCCATCGTTCCATACAGGCCCTGTGGCTCTCCGGCCTGGTTTTCGTGCAATAGACAGAAAGAAGGAGGTCATGTAGTGAATAAAGGTCACCGGACAGCACTCCTTCCGCAATAAGGGGTTCCCCTGCGGGGGATGGGAACCATTCCTCAATCACTGAGCGAAGTTCATCCAAGTCCTCGGGGAGTTCATCGAAGTCCTCGGGGTGTCGGTCCGAGCCCCATTCTTCCAAACAGTACCTGTAGCTCTCCGTCGTAATCAACCGCCCCAGCCTTTTCTTGCAATAGACTGAAAGAAGAACGTCACCGGGCAGCACTCCTCCCGCAATGATGTCGGGATGGTCGCCTATCCTATCATCCACGGAGACTGATAGCGGCGTGGGCGCAGGCGTTTCCCCTGGAACCGTAATGAGATTGGGCACTCCGATATCCGAATAGGTTTTGCCAAACCGACCAATGTCGACAACCCACTCAAGCTCCTGGAGGATCGCGCCGTTCTCGTCTAGCCAGAATTCCGCTTCCACGCCTTCCACAGCACCCTCCTTCAGGACAAAATGGCGGGGACCAACCCGCACCATGTCGGTATATTCAGGGTCGATGTGCGGACAGGGACCGGGGCCAGTTTCAAAATAGCCGTTGTACTTTTGCCACTCCCCCCAGGTTTCCGGATCGCCATCTATGGTCACCCGGACGTACGAAACACCATCTTTCCGAATTTGCTCGCCTCTACCCACCAGGGAAGAATCGAGAGGGTCGAGGTAGAAATCCGTCATTCGATAGTCGTTTCCAGACACTTCAAACTTTCTTATCGTCGTGCCGGCCTCACCGTTTTCACCAAGCCACCAGGTAATGGTCACATCAAAGTTGCTCGCATCAACTCCGGCACACCCCTGCGTGATGGCTGCACTCAGATCCAACACTTCGCCCGTCACCGGGTCTATCACGTCTTGCGTTGCCTGGACTACCACCTCGAACGTTGGCGGGACTACCTCCACCGTGCTGGTAGTACTACAGGCGGTGGCTGCCAGTACGACAGGTACAAGCACCACCATGAAACAGGCATAGCATATCTCACGAACCCAACGCACCGTCTACCCCCTCATGCCAGATCGCTTATCAACCACGGCCTAGTTCCTCCAACCACTCGGGGTTCCGTTCGGTTATAGCCTCTGGCATATCTAGGCCAATGGGCCGCATACTCGAAAAGCAAACGGAACCAGCTCAGGCAAAAGTGATCAAGCCCGTTCAGGGCATGGGCAGGTCTGGCGTCGTGTCCACGCCGTAGCCGGCGAACACCTCGTCTATCTCCCTCAGGTCCTCTCCCGACAGCGCCCACTCCAGGGCTCCCATGTTCTCTTCCACTTCCGCAACGTTGTGGGTGCCGATGGGCGCAACGCTGACCGAGGGGTTGGACAGGACCCACCTCAAGGCAAGCTGGGGCAATGTCTTGCCCCGCTTGTCGGCGACGGCCCTCAGGTCCTGGACCAGCCGCAGGTTTCTCTCGTAGGCCTCGTCGGTGTATATCCCCCCGTCCCAATTGGGGCGGCTCACCGCCCGCGTGTCGTTGTCCCGGTACTTGGTGTCCATGGTAAAAGTCCCCGTGAGGATTCCGAAGGCCAGGGGAGCGAAGGCCATCACGCCGATGCCCTGCTCCTCGCAGTAGGGGAAGACCTCCCGGCCCATCCGGCGGTCGAACATGTTGTAGCCGCACTGCACCACGTCGACCTGCCGCGTCTTCTGGCATTCCTTGACTTGCTCCATGGTCACGTTGCACAAGCCCACGGCCCTGGCCTTGCCCTGCTGCACCACGGTGTCCAGGGCGTCCATTGTCTCGTCGAAGGGCGTGGTCGAGTCCGGCAGGTGAATCAAGTACACGTCTACGTAGTCCGTCCGCAGCCTCTCCAGGCTCTCGTCGATTGACGCAAGGACGGGCCCTCTCCGGCTGTCCCGGCCCAGAGCCCCGGGCCGGTCAGCATACCCGATGCCGCACTTGGTGATTAACACCACGTCCTTGCGGCGGGGTCCCAAAGCCCGGCCGTACATCCGCTCCGAGTCCCCGCCGCCGTAGGTAGCCGCGGTATCGAAACAGGTGATCCCCAGGTCTATGGCGCGGTTTATAGCCTCGACCATGTCTCCGCCCCAACCGTTGGTCCCGGCGGCGTTGGGCACCCGGTAGTCCATCCCGCCGATGCCGATGGCCGAAACGGTGATGTCGGTGTTTCCAAACTTACGGAATTCCATCAGTTGGCCTCCCAATAATCAGTCTGGGGAACCGGTACGGGCCGGGTCAGCCCTGCGCACCGGTCGCTCGCCTGGCCGGTCATGGCTACCGCATTTTAATGGCAACTGCCGAGATACGCCATGCTAACTGCCGCAACGGCGCCGATGGACGTTGTAGGGCCGGGGCCAACGTCGGGAGTGCGGCAGTCAATCGGCAGCGGCAACGCCCAGCATCGCCGGCCGCCGCGGCTCCCGGATGGAGAAGACCAATATGGCGGACACCAACAAGAGCAGGATGTTGGACCAGATGGCCCAGTCGTAGGTGCCGCGATAGTCGTAGAGCAGCCCTCCCAGGTAGGCCCCCAGGCCGGAGCCCACGGGCATCACGGCGAACATGGTCCCGTAGATTGCCCCCAGCTTGGAGATTCCGAACCGGTCCGAGGCGTAGGCCGCGGTAATGGACACCACCGCGTTCCAGGAGAAGCCCACCAGCAGCACGCCAATCAAGAGGGGCGCGAGTCCCAGGGAAGGAATTCCCACCCAGGGCACTCCCATGGACAGCAGCACCACGACGAAACCCATGGTGCGCAGGTGGTAGGAGATGCCCAGCCACACCCGCCGGCCGCGCCTGTCCGAGAGACGGCCCAGGAACAGGGCGCCGATAAGGGCCGAGCCGCCGATGAGGCTGAACACTCCGGCGGCGACCAGGGGGCGATATCCCAGGTCTGTTGCGTAGGTGATGAAGTGAGCATGCACGAAGCTCATCGAGTACCCTCAAACGAAGTACCCAAAGGTGAGCTTGGCGAAGAACGGCGTCGCCACCGCCTCGCGGAAGTCAGCGTCCCGGCCAAAGAGCGTCATCCCCCGGCTCTCGGACTCGCTCGGCTCCTCGGACCCGCCGGGCGCTTCCATCGGCTGCAGTCCCACGTCCTCGGGACGGCTCCTGATGAACAACAGCCCGATGGGCACAATGACGGCCAGCAACAGCAGGCCCAGGAACCAGTAGGCTTGCCTCCAGCCGGCAAGCTCCTCGAACAGCGAGGCCCCGGGCACCAGGACCATGCCGCCTACCGAGCCGGCGCCGTATACCAGGCCCAGCACCATCCCGCGATTGCCGTAGAACCAGCTGCTGACAATCTTGGTAAGGATCGGGCCCACGCCCAGGGTGATTCCGATGGCCATCACGGCGAATACGGCGTAAAGCTGGACCAGGTCCTGGACCAGGGGTATGAGCAGGAACATGGCCCCCATCACGATCACGCCGGCCATGGCGACCATCTTGGGGCTGTAGCGGTCGGCCAGGTAGCCCGCCGCGGGACGCAGCAAGCCGGAGATCATGAAGGTGATGCCGAAGGCCAGCGACAGGGTTGCCCTGGTCCAGCCGAAGTCCTCGGTCATGGGCTTCAGGAACACGCCGTAGGAAAACTGCGCTCCTGAAACGCCGAAGGTCACCAGTGCGACGGCGGCAACCACAAACCAGCCATAGAAAATCTTGGAAGGGGTCAATCGCATGGGCAGGGCCGTCCGTTGCAACGAATCATTGGCGGCAGAAAGGGGCGGGGTTGGCTAGGGTCTTTGTACCACCTGGCGTGTCAGGGCTGCAAGCGGCATACGAGGTGCCCAGACGTCGCAGCCCCGATTGCAGTGTGGTGGAGCAAGCCTAATGGGACTTGGGGTTGCCAAAGGGGGGTCCGGGCTTAATCTAGAGACCGTTGAGGCTACCCTGTGATATCAGACTATGAAGGGCCAGTAGTGGCTCTTCCGTCAATCAACCTCTCCACCACGTTAAGTGGCCCCAAATGTCTTGTGCCCAGCCTACCAGTGCTGAGTCAGCGCTGCTCGAAAAAACCGTAACCAATGCCAAGGCGGCGACAATGACCGTGAGCCAAAGGATTCTATTCTGGGTTCGTACGTCCTCTGTGGCAGCGATTAGAGAACCAAACTGTGTCAAATGATCGCGCAGAGATTGGGCTGTCTCCCTGAGCATCACTGAGTGTCTGTTAACGGTGGGGCGGAAGACCTCTGCCAAAGAATCGCGAGATTCCCATTCGTTCCACGGCTCGAATCTCGACAAGTTCCGGAAGAACCAAGAAGGCTCTTCAGTAGATGCAATCAAATCAGTCGTAACCGCCGCAATGTCAACATCGTATGCAACATTATCTACAAGTACCTGCAAAGTGCGAGAAGGTCTTCGACGTGATGGGCGCCGAATCTTCGCTGTCACTGCGTCGCGAAGTTCGTTGAGGCGCCTACTGTAGCCATTCAATAAGGGGCGTATGGCTACTTTGCCAATCATTTCCTGGTAAGTCATATCGACATAAGTGGCCAGTCCGGGTAACCCACCATACGCTTTCAACAGTTCGGTGTTTTCTATCTCGGTTTCTTTAACCACGAAGATTGAATGGTATTCAGAACTGCGTAACGATAGTCCGAATGAGAACTTTAGACTTGGAGTGTCCTTGCTCTTCCACACAGAAGGAGAGAACTCCAAATCGAGAACACGCAGATAACCTGAAGGAGTATATTCTCCCTTCTTCCGATCTGGAAACGGTTCAGCCTTCCGCAGCGAGACTAGCTCACATGTGGGCAATTGACCTCCAACAAGGCCTGAAGAGAACACCCCCGGCAAATTCTCTTTGAACCATCCCGCCGCGAAGTTTGCGCACTCTTGCCGGAGCTGGCGTACGTCATCTGTCTTCTGCCATTCAGGGTTAAGGATTTCACGGCTGTTACCTGACACGGGCCGTGTGAACGTGTGTCTCGGTTGCCTTAGGATCGCATCTAGCCGACACCGGAAGTTGTCCTCAAACACAAAGCGCATGACGATACACGTGAGAGATGGAGTCAGGGAGTAGATTCCACCGCTTGCGTAGCGAACATGCGTTGGCAGTGGCGCAGTACGGTCTCTGATTGGCCAGGCGCTCACGTGGTCACTAGATCTGATCGTGCCCAGATTAAGCCAGCTACCACCCTCAGAATGCTGACGGGTAATCCGAACCCAGGAAGCTGGACTCTCCCTCCCTGGGAAGTCATTTTGGTCCCATCCCAGTTTCTTAAGGTTGTTTACTAACTTGTCTATGTGCGAAGGTGTGTAGAACTCTACTGCCCACATGCAACGGAGATCTACATGCTCACCTTCAGGTGGGGTGGTCTCTGCATTACTGGTTGGGTCTCTTTCTCGATAGTAATCCCGCACAGATGCAGAATCATCTACGGTTGAATGACCAGTAAGGCGCTCCTGGACTGCATTCCTGGCATACTGAGCTGCTCTTCGGATTCGGACACTCAGCGCAGAACGGTTAGTGACTCGCGCGCGCTCCCCTTCAGCCATTAGGCGTGCGGCCTCGACCCCCAATGGAAATATCGCTTCGATGCAAACAACCCAGTCCCAAACTCAACTTTATGGCCAAGTTAGTCACCCAGCCACCTCCGCCTTCTTCGACCCGCGTATAGACGGTTCGCTAGCCAGCAGGGTGCGTTTCCTCGCTATGGGCGCAACCGCGTCTTCGCTCAGGCCCAGTAGGTCAAAGCGCAGTAACTCAGGAGCGCTCCTACCACTGCACGAACATGGGCATGACCACGTGGACGTAGTCCGCCGAGTCCACCGGCTTGAAGACGCCGGGGCTGGAGGAAGTGGTGGTTTCTAAGGCTATCTGGCCCCGCTCCAGGACCGATAGCACGTCCAGCAGGTAGCGGCTGTTGAAGGCGATCTTTCCCGCCTCGCCGGCTATGCCATCTGCATCCACCTCGTCCCGGTTGTCCCCCACCTCTTCGGATCGGGCGGAGACGGCCACGGTCCCGCCGTCGCCTCCTGAGGGGTTGGGCGTCATCTCCAGCCGGATGATGTTGCTGCCGTCCCGGGCGAATATCGCCGCGGTACGAACCGCCCGCAGCAGGCCCGGCAGGTCCAATATCGTCCGGGTGTCGTGCCGCTCTGGAATTAGCTGCTCGTAGTTGGGGAACGATCCCTGAAGTAGCTGGGAAACCACCTCGACGGTCTCGGCCCCCTTCACCCGGAACAACACCTGTCCCTTGGCCGGGGCCATCATGATTTCCACCGGCTCTTCCCGGTCGGCCAGCAGGCGGTTAAGTTCGTTCAGCGTCCGGGCCGGTATTATGACCTTGATTTCCGACTCCACCGGCGCCGCCAGCGAGCCGTGGTGCACCGCCAGCCGGAACCCGTCGGCGGCGGCCAGGCTGAAGCGGTCGCCCTCCAGTTTCATCTCAACGCCGGTCAACACCGGCCGCGACTCTTCGGTGGCCGCGGCGAAGGCGACCCGCGATATGGCGGTGTTCAGCGCCGCCGGGTCAACCTGGGCCGCCACGTTCTCGTCGACGGTGGGAATGGGCGGAAACTCCCCGGCGTCGGTGCCGTGGATGTTGGCCTGGGACCGGGCGCAGCTCAGCTTCAGGACTCCGCTGCCCGGCTCCAACTCCAGGTCTATCCGGTCGTTGGGCAGGGCGTTGACGAACTCGGTCAACAGCCGGGCCGGAACGGTCACCGCCCCCTCTTCCTCGATCATCGCCCCCGTCCAGGTGGTAACGGCGATCTCCAGGTTGGTGGCGGAGAGCTTCAGCATCGACTGGTCGACGCTGAGCAAGACGTTCTGGGTGACGGGCAGCGTAGCCCTGGTGGCGACGGCCCGCCCGACGACGGCCAGGCCCCGGCTGAGATTTTCCTGTAGGCACGATATCTTCATTCTTGGGTCACCTGCGGATTTAGTATGGTTTGGTGTTTGTGATTGGGCGCCGCATACCACGAGCCTACGCCCTGAGGCCCCGAACCTTACGGGGTTTGGGTATTATGTCACCCCGGACTGCCAAAAACAACTTGCAATTTTCATGACAGTTGCCCCCTTTCCAAACTCGCAGACGCCGCCTACCATGGTATCTATGACAACATCACGCAGCCGTACTCAAACCAACCGGCTGACCCGGCTCTTGGCGCGCAACGACCAAAGGCCCCTCCAAGCGCGGCGCAATTCTGCCGGCGCACCGAAATGAGAGGAAATGGGATGAAATGGTGTGGAAGTTAATTTTCCGCCGGCCCCGCGAGTGCAGCCTCCAAAACGGGACGAAATGGGACTCAGTGGAACCCCGGTAAAAATTTGGGAATTATGCGGCAAATTGGCCAAAAGCAAAGGCAACCCGAGGAAGTGATATGGAAATAATCAATGTCTCAAAGCAACACGCCGAGAACTTGCTCCGAATCAGTAGGCGGAATTTGTGCGAGTTTGCGGCTCGACTGACCGACCACCAAGGTCTGCGGACTGACGTTGATAGATTGAACTTCGAGGGTGCTTGGATGGATGAGAAGCGAGCTAAATTGTTATTGAACGGGCAGATGCAAGTGTGGACCGGTTCACCCACCGGCGACAACATAAGCTAAGACGCTCTTACCTGAAGTCCTGTACTTGGACGGCGTGTGCGAACGGTGCAAGGCTGGAGCTGCTGCTGCTGATTAAGCACGGAAAGGGCATGGCCAAGGAATACCAGGTGAGGCAAGTCCTGAAAGCCATAGACAAGCTGGAGGCGCTCGATGGCTGAATTGCTGGACCTCTACACCTACCGCGTCGTTTGGTCGGACGATGACGGCATGTTCATCGGATTGTGCGCCGAGTTGCCCTACCTGAGCCACCTGGACGACACAGCGGAGGGCGCCTTTACCGGCATCCGGGGAGCTGCGTCCGCTGCCCTGGAAATCCTGCAAGAGGACAAGGAGCCGCTGCCGTGCCCGGCCCATCACCTGACCTAAGCCACCTGTCCGTGCTGGCCGCCTTCGGCCATCCCGACGACGAGGGTTTCGGCTGCGGCGGCCTATTGGCCATGCTGGCCGACCGGGGCGCCCGGATTACCATGATTTGCGCCACCAACGGCGACGTGGGCGAGATCAGCGACCCAAACCTGGCAACCCCCGAAACGTTGGGCCAGGTCCGCCGCGCAGAGATGCACCGGGCCATGGACGTGACCGGCATCGCCGACGTCCGGTTCCTGGGCTACCGTGACTCCGGCATGCAGGGCACCGGGGACAACGACCATCCCGAGTCCCTGCTCCAGGCGGAGCCAAGCCGGGTCGTAGCCCAGATAGTGGAAGTCATGCGGGAAACCAGACCCGACGTGGTGCTGACCCACGACCCCACCGGAGGCTACGGCCATCCCGACCACGTGACCATGCAGCGGCACGTGACCGAGGCATTTCCCCTAGCCGCCGACCCCGGCTACGCACCCGGCGTCGATGCCGGCACCGCGCCCTGGCAGCCCCGGCTGCTCTACTGGGTCTGCTTCCCCCGCAGCAACTTCCGCCGGATGTGGCAGCAGATGATCGACGCGGGCATCACCCCGCCCTTCGCCAGCCAGGAAGTGGAGACCATCGGCACGCCGGACGAACTGGTGACCACCGTGGTCGACGTCTCAGCCTACGTGGAAGTGAAGATCCAGTCTCTGAACTGCCACCGCACCCAGATAGACCCCAACGGCCCATTTTCCCAGTTGCCCGAGCACCTGCTGCGGGAGTCCATGAGCACGGAATACTTTGCCCTGGCCGCGCCCGGGGACGCCGGCAAAGACGCCGACCTTCTGGCGGGGCTGTAGCGCTACTTCTGCGGCTGGATGATGACCTTCAGCGAGTCCTGGGCGTCGGCCGTCAGCTTGAAACCCAGCGCGGCCTCGGCCAGGCCCAGCCGGTGGGTTATCATCTCGCCCACCCGCACCCGGCCGGACGCGATCAAGTCCAGCGCCGTGGCCAGGTCGGCCGGGCTGCCCGCATACGTCGTCGTCAGGGTCACGTCGTTGCGAAAGAAAACGTCGTTCACCGAAACCGGGATAGACACGCCCGGCTGAGTCGGGGCGAAGAAGAGCACCGTGCCGCCCCGGTCCACGGATTCCAGGGCCTGCTGCAACGCAGGCGGTGCCCCGGTGCAGACGATAACCAGGTCGGCTAATCGCCCGCCGTTGGCCTCGCGCACCCGCGCGGGCACGTCCTCGTCGGCGGGGATGGTGACGTCGGCCCCAAACCGGCGGGCCGCCTCCAGCCGGTACTCCGACAGGTCGGTGGCAAGTATCCGGCCCGCTCCCAGGCTCCGGGCCAGGTCGACGTGGAGCATCCCGGTGAGGCCGCTGCCCAGCACCAGCACCGTCTGGCCTGGTTGCAGGTCCGCCCGCCTCTGGCCCCGGAGCACGCAGGCCAGGGGCTCGGTAAAGGCCGCCTCGTCCAGCGACACGTGGTCCGGCACGGGAAACACTCCCCGGTCGACGTTGATCGCCGGTACCCTCAGGAACTCGGCCAGGCCGCCGGGATCGAAACTGGTGTGGTGCAGGGTGTCGCAGACGGTGTGGTGCCCGCTCAGGCAGTACCGGCAGGCATTGCAGGGCACGTGGTGGGTGACCACCGCCCGGTCGCCCTCTTCGAAGCGGTCCACGCCCTCGCCCACCTGGGCCACCACGCCGGCAACCTCGTGCCCCAGTACTAACGGGGCCCTCTCGATGCGGTACCACTCCATCACGTCGCTGCCGCAGAGGCCGCTGGCCTCCACCTGCAGCAGCAACTCGCCGGGGCCGATGGCCGGGGCCGGCATCTCCTCCAGACGCACGTCCCGGTTGTTGTAGTACATTGCCACGCGCAAGTTGGGTACCCTCTCAGGCAGCGTTGGGGCAGTTGGAGTCTATCACCCGGACGGCTGGGCTATCTGCAGTCACGGACCAGGGATGCAAGGCCCGGCGGCGGAAGATCAGACAGGAGCAGCCGTAAGAGTCGCTTGGGTGGTGACGAGACTCCTGAATATCTCCCGGGCTTCCTGGACCGAGCCGTTTTCGTGGACGATGTGGCGCAGGGCCCGGATCATGGGGACGGGGTGCTCGCTTTGCCAGATGTTCCGGCCCAGGTTGATGCCGATGGCGCCCTGCTGCATGCCGTCGTGCACAAAGTCCAGCACCTGCAACTCGGAGTCGGCCTGGGGCCCACCGGCCATGACCACCGGCACCGGGCAGCCGGTTACGACCTTGTCGAAGCCGTCGGGGCACCAATAGGTCTTTACCACCCTGGCCCCCAGTTCGGCCGTGATGCGGCAGCACAGGGCCAGGTACCGGGACTCACGCTGCTCCAACTCCCGGCCCACGGCGGTGACCGCCATTACCGGGATGCCGTACTTCTCACCCTCGTCCACCAGCTTGCCCAGGTTCAGCAATGACTGGCGTTCGTATTCCGACCCGATGAATACCGAAATGCCAACCGCCGACGCGTTCAGGCGGATGGCCTCTTCCATGCAGGTGGTCAGCCCCTCGTTGGCCAGGTCGCCGCCCACCATGCTGGTGCCGCCGGAGACCCTGAGAATCAGCGGCTTGGCGTTATTGGGGTCTACGGCAGAACGCACTACGCCGCGGGTGGCGAAGAGGGCGTCGGAATAGGGCAGGAGCGGCGCTATCGTCTTGCCGGGCTCCTCCAAGCTGTTGGTAGGGCCCATGAAGTACCCGTGGTCGATGGGCAGGAACATGCAATGGCCGTCTGCCTGAATCAACTGCCTCATCCGGTTTTCCATTCCCCAGTCCATGCGGAACCCCCAATTCTCTAATCGCCAGGATAGTGTAACTTCGCGTGTCAGTGTAGCTTGGCTACGGGAAGGCTTCAAGTCCCGTGGAAGCCCGGCGGGGACGCCGCCCGGCTACGTTGCCCTGGTACGCGGCGCGGTGGAGCGGTCAGTCCCCGTGGCCGATACGGCCCGCGGCCATCAGCCACATGCGGGCGATCTCCGGCCCCATGAACTTGAACGTGGAGCGCAGCGCCTTCTGGAGTTCCGGCAGGCTATCCCCCTCCAGCGCGTGGTAGAACCAGTCGCAAAACGACCCGTGCTCCCGCCGGAGTCCCTGGATGATGCGGGCGTTCTCGATGCAGGCCTCTATCTTCTTGCGGTTGCGGATTATCGCTGCGTCTTGGACCAGCGCCTCCACGTTTGGCGGCCCCATTGCCGCCACTGCGTCGATGTTCCAATTGTCGAACGCGGCGCGGAAGGCATCCCGGCGGGCCAGTATCATCCGCCAGGTCAAGCCCGCCTGGAACACCTGCAGGCCCATATTCTCGAACAGGGAGTCATCGCTGCCAGCCCGCTTGCCCCAAATCTCATTGGAGTACCACTCTTCCAGCGAGGCCATCGAGTCTCGCTGGGGCGTTTCCTTACATGGTCCCTCGTTTGCCGTCATTGCCGTCCTCTCGATTCGCGCCGGATTCCGCAGTCCCCACTATACCGCGGCCGCCCTCCGCCCGCAGCCCGCCGGTTGCCACCATCATACCGGTCTGCTACCCTAGCTTGTCAGTCCAGTCAGACCAATTCCGCTTCCTCACGCCCGCCCGATGCCCGCCGACAAGACCAAAGCCACGCTTTTCGTAACCTGCATCATAGACCAGTTCTATCCCCAAGTGGGGGTGAGCGTGGTCAACACCCTGCGCCGCCTTGGCGTAGAGGTGGACTTTCCCATGGGGCAGACCTGCTGCGGCCAGCCCCTGTACAACTCGGGCTTCACCAGGGAGGCCGGCAAGCTGGCGGAGAGGGTCCTGCGGGCCTTTCAGGGCGACGGCTACGTTGTGGTACCCTCCGGCTCCTGCACCGCCATGATGCGGGTCTTTTACCGTGACCTGTTTCGCGGCGACCCTGAGCTGTCCCGGCAGGCTAACGACTTATCGAGTCGGGTCTACGAGTTCTCGGAGTTCCTGGTCAAGGTGCTGGGAGTGACCGACGCAGGGGCCCAATACCAGGGCGCGGCGGCCTATCACCCCAGTTGCCACATGCTGCGGGAGGCCCAGGTCAGGGATGAGCCCCTGGAACTTCTGGGAAGCGTCCAAGACCTCGAGTTGCGCCCACTGTCCCAGGCGGACACCTGCTGCGGGTTCGGAGGGACCTTCGCCGTAAAGTTCCCCCACATTTCGGAAGCCATGCTAGCCGACAAGGTATCCAGCATCATTGAGTCGGGCGCGGACACTCTGGTTTCCTGCGACATGGGCTGCCTGATGAACATAGAAGGGGCCCTCAGCCGCCAGGGGTCCAGCATAAGGGTCTGCCACCTAGCCCAAGTCCTGGACGGGCAATCGGCCGGCGATCCTGCGCCGTAGCGCTGCCCCTCATGACGACCGCATCTATATCCCAATACTTCGAGGGCTTTTAGACGATGGCGCGGGTCACGACCCAAGACTTTTCACAAGCCTCTACCCTGTCCATCGACAATCCCCAGCTCCAGCGCGCCCTGCGCCGGGTGGGATCGGGTTTCGACGCCGAGCGGTTGGCGGCCGTCGATGAAGTAACGCCCCAGGCTTGGGAGGCGTGGCGGGACCAGGCGAAGCAAATCAAGGCCCACACCCTGGCCCACCTGGACTACTACCTGGAGATGCTGCACGACAACGTGATCAAGTCCGGCGGCAAGGTCCACTTCGCCCGCGACGCCGCCCAGGCCAACGAGATCGTAGCCGGACTGGCCCGCAGCCGACAGGTAAAAGTCGCCGTCAAGAGCAAGTCCATGGTGTCCGAAGAACTGGACCTGAACCCGGTCCTGGAAGGGTCGGGCGTCCGCGTCTACGAGACCGACCTGGGGGAATACATCATCCAGATGGCCGGGGAGACGCCTTCGCACATCATTGCTCCGGCCCTCCACAAGACCAAGGAAGACGTGTCCGGTCTGTTCACCGACAACCTGGGGCTGCCTCCAACCGACGATATCCCGACAATGGCCCGCGCCGCCAGGGAGACGCTGAGGGACAGGTTCTTCGAGGCGGACATGGGCATCAGCGGCGCAAACTTCCTGGTGGCCGAGACCGGGAGTTTGGCCATCGTCAGCAACGAGGGCAACGGCAGGTTCTGCACCTCGGCTCCCCGCATCCACGTGGGCATCGCCGGCATGGAGAAGGTCATACCGTCGCTGCAGGACCTGGCGTTATTTCTCAGGCTGCTGCCCCGGTCGGCCACCGGCCAGCGCCTCACCAGCTACGTAAGCCTGATCAGCGGGCCGCGGAGGGACGACGACGAAGACGGCCCGGAGGAGTTCCACCTGGTGCTGGTGGACAACGGCCGGTCGCGGCTGCTGGCCGACGAGGAGCTACGGGAGGCGCTGCATTGCATCCGGTGCGGGGCCTGCCTCAACGTCTGCCCGGTGTACCGTAAAGTCGGGGGCCACGCCTACGGCTGGGTGTATCCCGGCCCCATCGGAGCCGTGGTCACGCCGGTGCTGACGGGGCTGAAGCAGGCCAAGGACTTGCCCTACGCCTCCACCCTTTGCGGCGCGTGCCGGGACGCCTGCCCGGTCAAGATCAACATTCCCAAAATGCTGCTGGAGCTTCGCAGCAAGCTGGCGGAAGGCACGTCCACAGAGCGGAAAGCGGCGGGGAGTATGGAGTCCCTTCTTGCCCGCGGCTATGCCCGCATCATGGGCGGCCCGCGGCTGCTGTCGCTGGTCCTCCGGGCAGGACGAACGCTGCAAAAGCCGCTGCAATGGGCCCCGTTCATTTCATTCTCAAAGACCAAGCGGATGGTCGAGAGGATCTCATTACCGCCCCTGTCTCGCTGGACCAGGTCCAGGGACTTGCCGGCGATGCCGCCCCAGACCTTCCGCGAAATATGGCGCAGGGAACAGGCTCGGAAGCGGGGAGGAAACGACTAGCATGGCGGTTCCCGTGGGAGTACCAAAAGAGGAGTTCCTGCAATCGGTGCGGCGGGCGTTGGGCCGGGACAAGTTTCCGCCGGACCCCGGCTATCCCCGGTTGCAAGAACGCCTGGCAGACCTGGAAGCCCAGGCGGCCGAGGTGCGGAGACGGTTGGCCGAGGACCCCGCCACACTGGCGGAGAAACTGGCTTTTTCGGCAGGCCGCGGCGGCTGGCGGGTCCATCAGGCGGCGGGATACCAGGAGGCCCTGGAGCACGTCGTTTCAGTTGCCTCAACTATGGGCGTGGAAAGCGTGGTCCGCTCCGCCCAGCCGGTGTTCGACGGCCTCGCGGTAGACGCAGCCCTGGAGGCCCAGGGGCTGACAGTGACCACCGCGGCCCAGGACGAGGACCGGAGCAGAGAGAGTCTGCGGCAGGAAATCGCCGCCGCCGGGATGTCGATCACGGGGGCGGACTACGCCGTTGCCGAAACGGGCTCGGTTGCGCTGGCGGCCCGCCGGGGATTGAGCCGCCTGGTCTCGCTGGCGCCGCCGGTGCACTTGGTTTTGGTGCGGCCGGAAGATATAGTAGAGAGCCTGGACGATCTCTTCCTGTTGCGCCGATTGAAATACCATAGCCAGGGCGGGGACATGGGCAGTTGCCTGAACTTCGTTACGGGCCCCAGCCGCACCGGCGACATCGAACAGACCCTGGTGGTGGGCGTCCACGGCCCCAGAGAAGCGCACCTGGTGCTGCTGCCGTAGCTCCCGAGGAGCGCGGCGTCACCAAGAACAGGTCCCCAGCCAACCCACAGGAGCATCAAATGCCCGTGCGCGCCGGGTTTTCCAGGTACCGGAAGCAATTCATGGAGCAGGAGTTGGAAAAGATTATTTCCGCCCTGCCCATGCTGGGCGTGGAGAAGGTCATATTGACCGGGGCCATGGTCACCGACGATTACGCACCCGACAGCCAAATAGAGCTTATCGTCGTCCACAAGACCGACCGGCCCTTCGGCAGGCGGTCCGACTTCTTCTCGTACCATTTGGACACCGCAGTAGCCGTGGATACCCAGGTATATACTCCTGAAGAGTTTGAAGAACTCCAAGAGGCCTTGCCGGCCCTGGACCGGGCTTGCAAAGACGGAAGGGTCATTTTCGATGCCCGACTATATAGCTGAAAGCGCCCGCTGGCTGCGCCAGGCGCAGCAGGACCTGGACGACGCGGTCTATGCCCGGGAGGGCGGCCGGTTCAACTTGGCCTGCTTCATGGGCCAGCAGGCAGCGGAGAAAGCGGTCAAGTCCTTCCTCTACCACCGGCGGGTAGAGGACGTCTGGAGCCACTCCCTCATAGACCTGTGCGAAGACGCCAAGCTCTTCGACATGATGTTCGACACCATCAAGGCCGAGGCCCGGCAGTTGGACAAGTACTACGAAATAACCCGCTACCCCAGCTACCTGCCCGGCGGTATCCCCTCTGAAGCGTTCGACGAGTTGGACGCCGACCGGTCCATAGAGCTTTCCAAGAAGGTGCTGGACTTCGTGGAGCGACGGGTGGCGTAGGGGAGCCACCCCGCTGGCTTACCCGCCAATCCCCCGCAGCATCAGCAGGCGCATGGTCCGTTGGGCCGCCGTCTCCAGCAGTTCCTCGGTCCGTCTCAGACTCCTGGCCGTGCTCATGGGGCCGTCGGCGATGCAGACGATTCCCGATATACCGTGGTCGTATAGCTCTTCGTAGCCGGGACCCAGCTTGCCGGCCAGGAGCAACGTAGGAGCGTTGTGCTTCTGCGCCCTCGCGGCGACTCCCACCGGCGCTTTGTTGTATATGGTCGACCGGTCTACCCGTCCCTCGCCGGTTATCACCAGGTCGGCCCCCTCCAAGATCTCGTCGAACCCCAGGACTTCGCAAATCATGTCTATGCCAGGGGTAAGCCGGGCCCCGGCAAAGGCCATTAGCCCGGCCCCCATACCGCCGCCGGCCCCGGAGCCGGGTATGTCCGTCACGTCCATCCCCAGGTCACGATGCACCACCTGGGCCAGGTTAAGCAGGGCGGCGTCCAACTCCTCCACCGCCGTTTTTGAAGCCCCTTTCTGGGGGCCGAACACCGCCGATGCCCCGGTGGGGCCGCACAGGGGATTGGTCACGTCGACGGCCGCAATGACTGTCGCGCCGGCCAACCGGGGGTGCAGGCCGCTTGCGTCGATGCGATGCAGATGGGCCAGCCCGGCCCCGCCCTCGGGGATGTTGCGGCCATCCTCGTCCAGGAACCGCAGGCCCAGCGCCTCGGCCATTCCGGCGCCTCCGTCGTTGGTGCCGGTGCCGCCGAGGCAGACGATAAGTCGGGTGAATCCCCTATCCAACGCCTCCGCCATGAGTTGCCCGACGCCGCGGCTGATGGTGAATCTAGGGTCGCGACGGCTGTGCGGGACCAACGCCAAGCCGCAAGCCTGCGCCGCCTCCACCACGGCTGTTAGTCCGTCGCCCATCACACCCCAGGCGGCCTCCTCGGGCCAGTCTATGGGGCCGGTCACGACACTTTTGAACCTTTGGCCGCCGGTGCCGTCCACCAGGACTTCCAAAGTCCCGTTTCCGCCGTCGGCCACCGGCGCCAGGACCGTTTCCGCTTCAGGCGCGACGGCCAGAACGCCCCGCTCTATGGCCTTGGCGGCGACCAATGCGGAAACGCTCTCTTTAAAGTTCTGGGGGGCAATGACAATCTTCATGGCCGTCGGGGCGAATTATACAACGGGGCTATGCCGCCGGAGCCTGTTCTCCATATACCAACGGGCCGAGCCTCTGCTAAAATCCCTGTAGCCTTTGCCGGGGTGTTTCATGGCATCTGCCGCACCTTCAAAAGAAGACCTCAAGCGCCGGGTCTGCCAAGCCATAGACGACCGGGCCGACGAAATCGTCAACCTGGCCAAGACGATCCTGGAAAACCCGGAGCCGGGGTTCCGCGAGACCAAGACTGCAGCCTTGGTGGCGGGGACTTTCGCCCAAATGGGCGTCCCGTTCAGGGCCGGTCTGGCCCTCACGGGAATTCGCGCCGACCTGATTGGCGGCTCGGCAGGCCCTGCCCTGGCCGTGCTGGGAGAGTTGGACTCGTTGATTGTGAACCAGCACCCCCATGCCGACCCTGAGACGGGAGCAGCCCACGCCTGCGGGCACCACTGCCAGGTGGCCATGATGCTGGGCGCCGCCATGGCCCTGATGCAGCCGGACGTTTTGTCCGCCCTCAGCGGCAGGCTGGTGTTCATGGCCGTCCCCGCGGAAGAGTACATCGAAATCGAGTACCGGGACGGGCTGCGCCGAAAGGGCAAGATCGAGTTTCTCGGCGGCAAGCCGGAAATGGTCAGGCTCGGCGAGTTCGACGACGTCGACCTGGCCATGATGATGCACACCACCAGCAACCGGAACGACAAGGACCTTTGCGTCGGCGGCACCAACAACGGCACCGTCGCCAAGCGCATCCAGTTCATCGGCAGGGGCGCTCATGCCGGTGGTTCGCCCCACCTGGGCATCAATGCCTTGAACGCGGCCACGCTGGCGTTGACCGCTATACACTTCAACCGGGAGACCTTCCGCGACGAAGACTCGATCAGGGTCCATCCCATCATCACCAAGGGAGGCGAGGCGGTCAGCGCCGTCCCCGCCGACGTGAGAATGGAGACCTTCGTCCGCGGCCGGTCCATCGAGGCTATTTTAGAGGCCAACAAAAAAGTGAACCGGGCCGTCAGAGCGGGCGCCATGGCGGTTGGCGCCGGCGTGAATATCCAGACCATACCCGGTTACCTGCCCCTGCGGCAGGACACCCAGATGTCCCAGGTATTCGAGGCCAACGCCGTGGAACTGGTGGGCATGGACGGGATCGGCCACGCCTCGCACCGAGGAGGCTCTACGGACATGGGAGATATCAGCCACCTGATGCCGGCCATACACCCCTACGTCGGCGGGGCCTCGGGCCTGGGCCATGGAGCAAACTACGTAGTGGAAGACTACGGGCTGGCGGTGGTCACCGCCGCCAAGGCTCTCGCCGCCACCGCGGTGGACCTGCTGGCCGACGGGGCCGTCGAGGGCGGCCGCGTCATATCGGCGCACCGGCCGGAGATGACCAGCGGCGAATACCTGAAGTTCATGCGGGGCCTGGCCTCGGAAGAGACCTTCCGAGGCGAGTAACTTTTATGTTAACCAAAGTCGAACTCAAGCAAAGGGCCTGCCAGACCATCGACGAGAAGAAGAAAGAGCTGATAGCCGTCGCCCAGGATATCCTGGCCCACCCCGAAACCGGCTTCAACGAGACGCGGACCGCCAGCCTGGTCGCTCGTAAATTCGACGAGATGGGCATAAAGCACCGGTCCGGCCTGGCCCTCACCGGCGTCAAGGGCACAATCGACTGCGGCGGCCCCGGGCCCAGCGTTGCTCTTCTTGGAGAGTTGGACTCCTTGACGGTGGAGCAGCACCCCCATGCGAACGCTGAAACGGGCGCGGCCCACGCCTGCGGCCACAATTGCCAGATTGGGATGATGCTGGGCGCCGCGGCGGGGTTGCAGACCCCTGAGGTCCTGGCCCAGCTTTCCGGCAGGATTGTGCCTTTCGCGGTGCCTGCGGAGGAGTTCGTCGACGTCGAACAGAGGCTGCAGCTAAGGGAGGAAGGAAAGCTGGAGTTCCTGGGGGGCAAGCAGGAACTAATCCGGCTGGGCGAGTTCGACGACGTAGACATGGCCATGATGTGCCACACGGCCAGCGACATGGGCGACCGTCAATTCGCGGTGGGCGGCGCCAGCAACGGGCACATGGTCAAATACGTGCGGTTTATCGGCCGGGGCGCCCACGCCGGCGGCGCTCCCCACCTGGGGATCAACGCCCTGAACGCCGCTACCTTTGCCCTGCAGGCCATCAACGCCAACCGGGAAACCCACCAGGAAAACGAGACCGTCCGCATTCACGGGATAGTCACCAAGGGGGGTGAGGCGGTCAGCGCGGTGCCCGCCGACGTGCGCCTGGAGTGGCGCGTCCGGTCGGCGACCCCTGAGGCAGTGGTGAAAAACGGTGAAGTGGTCGACCGGTGCTTCAAGGCGGGGGCGCTGGCAGTGGGCGCCTCTGTGGAAATCACCAACATTCCCGGGTACCACCCCATACGCCACAACCCTGCCCTCCAAGAGCTATTCCGGCGGAACTCCGTCGATTTGCTGGGTGAACGGCAGACCATGGTGATTCCCACCCGGCGCAACCGCGGGGGCTCGACGGACATGGGAGACCTGAGCCGCATCATCCCTGCCTGTCACCCCTACACCGCCGGCGCGGTGGGCCCCGGCCACAGCAAGGACTACGTGATTACCGACTACGAGGCGGCGGTGGTCAACCCGGCCAAAATCATGGCCATGGTTGCCATCGACCTGCTGTCCGAAGGGGCGGCGGCAGCCAAGCAGGTAATTGCTTCCCACCGGCCCGACGTGACCAAGCAGAATTACCTAAGGTTCCAGAGGGAGCGGGCCCAGGTCATACGGTTCGACGGCGGGGCCTAGCCCGGCGCGTCGCAGCGATTCTAAACGCCCAGGAAGTACATGGACACCCCGGCTATCAGGGGAATGGAAAGGTTGTCGTCCGGCGGCAGCGACGCCAACTCCACCAACCCGGCTATCGCCGCCCCTATCCACAGTCCCCAGTGATAGTCTATGGCGCCGCTGCCGGTCAGCGCCGCCGTTACCGCCGCCGAGACTAGAATAAAAGCCGCAGTCCCTCCGGGAGACTTTCCCCGTATCCTGGGGCCCGGCAATCGTCTTCCCGCCAACGCCGCCGCGGGGTCACCCAATGACAGGAAAAGCAGGGCCGGCACCGCCACCTGTGGGCCAAACAAGAGGAAGGAGAACAAGGCTCCGATTACCATGAAGGTGGCCCCGGTGAAACGGCGGCGCTCGTCATCCTTCAATAGGGGCGCCAGCCAGTAAAGGAATCTGCGGTTTACCCACGGTATTTGGAACCGCGTAAGGTCCAGCACCAGGCCGCCGCCGGTCATTACGGCCAGCGCCGCCACCATGAAGTCCACGGGAACGAAGATACCGGCCACGGGAATTGTGGAGCCGGCAATCATATGGAACAGCCTGCGCCATGGCGTGGGCGGCGGGGCTTGTCGCAGCCCGTCAACTCCGCTCAAGTAAGCTAGCGCCGACCTAATCATTCAGCAATTAGAGACAAACGTCTTATTGGATACTGCGGCTAAGTCGTTGTTGATCGCCGGCGGTCCTGTACCCGCAGCCCAACCACTGCCGTTAGAACGAGATGCGGATGCTGTCTGCGGCGCGCCATTGCAGTTCGCTGAATTCCGTACCTTCCGGCGCCTCGAATACCATCCATCCGTCGATTCTTGTCCCCTTCGGCATCTCGACGGACCCGGCCAGGAACCCTCCTCCTTCCTTTGCCGTGGTGCCGTCCAGTTCGATGGATCTGACCGGGACGTCGCCCCAGCCAGGCGGGTCGGGGACATCTTCGCCCTCACCGTAGACGGGCACATCGGCCGCCATGGTATTGCTCACCCAGCGCCATGAGCCGCCCGACTGCGTCCATACCTCGCCTCGCGCTCCGACATCCAAGGGGAAATACCCGCCGCCGAAGAAGTCTTCCAACTGGGCTGCTCCCTGGTCCAGGGTGACGATCGCATTGACCGCGGTGTCATTCCTCACCTGAATTCGCACCGCCACTATTTCGTTCCCTTGGCGGGCGGGCATCAGGCGAAAGTGGTTGAGCGCCCTTTCTCCTGCATAGTTGGTGTAGCGCAGCTCTGGGAACCGTTCCACGTCGACCACGGTGACTGTGAGAACGTTGCCGAATTGGGTTATGGGCTGGAAACCGGGGTCTCCGCACGCTGCCGCCAGCAACACTACCAGTACCACAATGGGGAGAAAGGCCAGCCTACCTTGCCGTAAAACGTTACGCATGTCGAATAAGCCACCGGAGAGCCGCACCGTTTAATTCCAACATCGGCTCCTCATCGGCGGCGGCTAGGAAACGGTTGTAGTCAGCGTTGGCAACTGGCGCAACCGTTCCACCAGCCCTACCAACACCTCTAGCATATAGTCTACTTCTTCCGCCGTGTTTTCCTTGCCCAAGGTAATGCGCAGGCTGCCCCGGGCCAACTCGGCCGACTGGCCCAGGGCCAGCAGCACGTGGGAGGGTTCCAGCGATCCGGAACTGCAGGCGCTGCCGCTGGACGCCGCTATCCGGGCCATGTCCAAGCCCAGCAGAATCGGCTCTCCCTCGATGCCCCGGAAAGAGAAGTTGACGTTGTTGGGCAGGCGTTCCGAAGGATGTCCGTTCAGGACGCAATTGGGGACTCGCTCCGAGACCACCTGGATGATCCGATCCCGCAGAGCAGCGCAGCGGGCGCTGGTCTCTTCCCTTTCCGCGTCCGCCAGTTCCAACGCCACCGAAATGCCGACAATACCCGGTATGTTCTCCGTTCCGGCCCGCCTTTCTCGCTCCTGGCCGCCTCCTAGGATCAGGGGCATGAAGGGCGTGCCTCGTTTCACGTACAGCACACCCGTGCCCTTGGGGCCGTGGAACTTGTGGCCAGACAGGCTCAGCATGTCCACGCAAAGACGGCCCACGTTCAGGTCCAGAAAGCCGGCAGCCTGCACCGCGTCGGTGTGCATGACGATGGTCCGCCCCAACTCCGCCGCCCTGCTCCGCACCGCCGTTCCGATTTCCGAGATGGGGTTGACGGTCCCGATCTCGTTGTTGGCGTACATTAGGGAAACCAAGGTGGTGCGGTCGGTAATGGCCTGCTGCACCGCCTCGGGGTGGACCATGCCGAACTTATCCACGGGAAGGTAGGTTACCTCGAACCCCTGGCCTTCCAGATGCTGACAGGTGTGCAATACCGCGCTGTGCTCCGCGTTGCTGGTGATGATGTGATTGCCGGTCTCCAGCAAGGCCGCGGCGACGCCGAAAATGGCGGCATTGTCGGCCTCGCTGCCGCCGCCGGTGAACACAATCTCACGGGCGCGGCAACCCAGGACCCGGGCAACCCGCTCGCGGGCCTCATCCAGCGCATACCTGGCCTCCTGGCCTACGGTGTGGAGGCTGGAGGGGTTCCCGTACACCTGGGTGAAGTAAGGAGTCATGGCCTCAACCACACGGGGGTCCATGGCAGTGGTCCCTGCGTGGTCGACGTACACGGTCCCTTGGATGGCCATGCGGAAATCCTCGTTCAAGCTGGTCTCATTGTAGCATAGCCCTGCCGCAGGCAGGCCCCATGCAGGCGCCGTTCAGCTTTGACGTCCGCTGCCAACTTCGCGGCGGAAACTGGCGGTGGCCACCGAGAACAGGAAGGCTCCCACCACCGCGATCCACACGCCGTCCAGCACATTCCGCATCACCGCCGTCACTATCCCGAAGACCACTGTCGCCCCGCCTACGGCCTGTCCGGACCGGATGGCAACCGCGGTGCCTTTCCGGTAACTGCCGGTGATTCCCCATACGGCCGAGCGGAGCACGCGTCCTCCGTCCAACGGGTATCCGGGCAGCATATTGAAACCGCCCAACACCAGGTTGGCCCAAGCCAGCAACAGCAAGACCACGCCCAGAACGGAGTTGGAGCCACCCAGGAAGTACCATGCGCCTCCAAACGCGAGGGCCAAGAGCAGGCTGGTCGCCGGCCCAACCACGGCGACGGAGAACTCGGTCAGGGGACGGCTCGGCTCCCGTCCGAGCCGGGATACTCCCCCGAAAATGAACAGGGTAATACCCTGTACCGGTATGCCGATGCGCCGGGCCAGGAGGCTGTGGCTCAACTCGTGGGCCAGCACCGAGACGAAGAACAGCACCACCAGGAGCGCGGCCACCAGCCACCGCTGGGCCGCCGGCCAACCAAGGTTGGCGCTCCCCAGTTGTTGGACTATCACGAAAGTCAGCAACAGGAACACCGCCAGCCAACTGGCGTTGATTTCCACGGGGATGCCCAATATCTTGGGCAGGCGCAGGGACTTTCCCACTAAGCCTCCAGCGGAAAATGACGCCGCGGGTTGGCGTTCCTGTCAGGGCCGGGAAGTAGGTCAGAGGCCAGACCAATCTCGGGGTCAGATGTTGCGTTGGGCGGGACCGCCGGTGGTCAATACGGTCCGCTGCTCCATTGTCTGGGTCAGGCCCTGCCTTTCATCCAGCCATTCCAGCCCCCGGTCCAGCAACCAGGTCTTCGCATCTTCCAAGTCGAAGAGGCTCTTGGCGTCGGCCAGGGCCTTGTCGTGGTCGAAGGGCCGGCATGAAAAAATATCTATGTTTACGTAGTCACGGTGGGGAAAGGTGTGCACGCTGATGTGGCTTTCCGCTATTATCACAAACCCGGACACCCCGGAATCCTCGGCCTTGGGAGCGTTGTACTCCAAGACCTTCGGCTCGGTGATGCGAGTCATTCCCAAGGTGGCGGGGCAGTCCAACAAGAAGCTTCTAACCCTGTCCACATCCCACATCTTGGCCTTATCCCCGCTATATCCGTCGATAACCAGGTGCATCTTCTCTCCCTGGGAACAGCTATCCCAATCCCAAATTTACTGCCGTGCGTATACCTTGGCAAAAACCGGCGATATAGAATATCATCACTTCGCTCAGCAAGGCAATTTAAATTTGGAATGCCGGCAGGGCCGCGTTCCGGGCAGCGCCATTACGGCAGTACGCCGGGTACAGGCCCCGCGCATGCGTCTCCCGTTGTCGGCGCTTTGACCAGTTTATTCCTAAGAGGATGGATTTTCCGGCTGCGGCCAAGGCCGCACCCACCACACGGCAATTGAGGCAGGTCGCACATTGAACGAAACGATGATCCAGGCTACCGGGTTGACCCATTACTATGGGCCATACTGCGCCATCGAGGACGTCAACTTCGGGGTCAAACGCGGCGAGATTCTGGGCTTTCTAGGCCCCAACGGCGCGGGAAAGACCACCGCCATGAGGATCATCACCGGGTACATGCCGCCAACCCGGGGAACGGTGACCATAGACGGCTACGACGTGGTGGAGAAGTCTTTGGAGACGCGGCGCCGCATCGGCTATCTGCCAGAAACGGTGCCTCTGTATACCGATATGACGGTGACCAGCTACCTCAAATACATGGCCACCCTCCGCGGGATGCCTTCTAGGCACATCAATCGGCGGGTTGACGACGTGGTGGACGTATGCCGGTTGGGGGAGTACCACAAGACTTTCATAGGAAAACTGTCAAAGGGTTTCCGCCAGCGGGTGGGCATCGCCCAGGCCATCGTGCACGAGCCGGAGGTGCTGGTGCTAGACGAACCGACCATCGGCATTGACCCCATCCAGGTAGTGGAAACGCGGCGGCTGATAGAAGAGTTGGGCAAGTCACAAACGGTGGTGCTCAGCAGCCATATCCTGCCTGAAGTGAGCATGATCTGCGACAGGGTGTTGATAATTCACGAAGGGAAAATCGTCGCCGAGGACACTCCGCAAAACCTGGCCGCCGGGCTCCAGAGCGCCGAACGCCTGGAGGTGGAAATAGCCGGGCCTACTGACCAGGTGCTGGCGGCGCTGCGGGGGATACCGGGGGTGGAGAGCGTCGATCACCGGGTTGCCGGCCAGCGGCACGTCTATTCGGTCCGGGCCCAGACCGACCAGGACCTGCGGGACACCGTGTCCCGGGTCGTCGTCAGCAACGGTTGGAGCCTGCTTGGGATGCAGTCCGCCGGAATGACATTAGAAGAAATCTTCCTGCGGCTCACCACCCAGGAGGACCTCTAGCCATGCGCACCGTCCAGGCAGTGGCCTGGAAAGAAATATTGGTCTATTTCAGCAGCCCCACGGCATACATCGTGGGCATGATGTTCCTGGCCATTACCGGCTTCTTCTTCACCCGCCGGCTCAACGACGCGTTTCCCGAAGCGACCCTCAGCGGATTCTTCGACGGCGCGACGATAATTATGATTTTCCTGGCGCCGGTGCTGACCATGCGCCTGCTGGCCGAGGAACAGAAACTGGGGACTATTGAACTGCTGCTCACCTCGCCGGTCAGGGACTGGGAGGTAGTGGCCGGCAAGTACCTGGCCAGCTTTGCCTTCATGGCGGCAACGGTGGCGATGACCCTCTACTACACCGTTCTCTTGTTCGTATACGCCACGCCGGACCCGGGGCCCATTTATGCGGGCTACCTGGGGCTGCTCTTATACGGAGGCGCCGCCCTGTCCATCGGGATGTTCTGCTCGACTTTAACCAGCAACCAAATAGTGGCGGCAGTGGTGGCCATGGGCATCCTGCTGTTGCTGTTCTTCGCCGACTTGGCTTCGCAAAACCTCGGCGGCGGCATCGCCACGGTCATCGGCGAGTTGAGCATCCGGAGCCACTTCGACGACTTCGAACGGGGAGTGATCGACACCAAGCACATCGTCTATTACCTCAGCGTCATTGTTTTCTTCATCTTCATGAGTGTCCGGGTACTGGAGTCCCGAAGGTGGCGGTAAGGTGACCAGCCCTTCTAACCGTAGCGGCCAGGGCGGCCGCGGCCGCCGGCGGCGAGACACCGGCCGCGGCGCAGGGGCCCCTGCCGGCGCTTCTCGACAGCGGCGCTCAGCCGCGGGGGACGGAGAGGAAACCGCGGCCCTGTCCCGGACCTTGTTCAGTTTCCTGGAACCGTCGCTGGACGCCATCGGTTCCTTCGGCGCTCCCATCGTATTCGCCGGTGTTGTCGGGTTGGTATCCGGCATTGTCGTCGTTGCCTTCGTAGGCTCCATGTTCTGGTACGGCATTGCCAACATCGCCATCGGCGGCGGGCTGATTCTCATGATCGCCCTCATAGCCCTGAGTTCGGTGATGGCAGCCTTCTTCAGCCGCACCGGCCGCTACGGCGTCAACACCGCCATTATGATCGCCGCATTCACCGCCATCGTGGTGGTAATCAACGTCGTCGCTTTCCAGAGCAACAGCAGGACCGACGTAACCGCTACCAACCAGTTCAGCCTTCACGGCAGCACCCAGCAGTTGCTTCAGGACTTGGAGCAGTCGATACAGGCCACTGCGTTTTACGCAGATGATTCCGACGCCAACCCGGACGAGGCAACTCGAGAGCGCCTGGAGCGGCGGGCCAACGTGCAGGCGACTTTCCGAGAGTTCGAGGCGACGCAGTCCGGCAGGTTCGAATACCGCTTCGTAGACCACAACCTGGAGCCGGAGCTGGTGCGGGACTACTTCGGCAACGCCGCTTCGCCCTTTGTCGAGGAAACCATAGTGGTGGAGAACCTGGAGTCGGGAGTCACCGACGTCATCTATCCGTCGTCGCCGGGATACAGCGAACTTGAGCAGGACCTCTACAGCAGCATCCTGGTGGTGACCGGTCAAGAGCAGAAGGCGATTTACTTCCTGGGCGGCCACGGCGAACGTTCGATACGCGACACCGGAGACGACGGCTACGCCGCCATAAGTGTGGGCCTGCAGGGAGACAACTACGACGTGCGCACCTTGTGGTGGGACCCGTCGGACGAGAACGTCTCCGTGCCGGATGCCCCGGCAGAGGCCTGCCCCGACGGCGACGAGACCTGCCTGCCCGGCGCCGCCCTCCTGGTCATCGCAGGCCCCACAGGCGAGCTGCCCGAGGCCCACGCCGCCGAGCTGAACCGGTACCTTACCGGCCTCAAGTTGGACGAGAACGGGCAGGAAGTCGACCGCCGCGAGGCCGGCCGCCTTATTTTCCTGGCGGAGCCCGACACTCCCCAGTCGTTCCTGGAGTTCATGTTTTCCTGGGGGTTGGTCATCGGCCAGGGCTACATCCGGGACGAGGCAACATCTATCCCCGGCTTGCCCCACACCCTGCGGCTTTCGATATCGCCGGATGCGCGACTCCTGGAAGCCTACGAACCGCTGTACCGGATAGCTGCGCCCCAGGGCGCCTACCTTTCCGACACCCGCTTGACCGGCGCGGCGCCGGTTACGAACATTGTTCCCAACAGCGCCGAGCGGGCATTGATACCGCTGGCAGTAACCTCCGGCAACAGCTATTTGATAGACGACTTAGCCAGGACGGAACCCCGCACGGGCGGCGAGACGCCGGACCCAACAGGCTCCTTCCAACCCATCGCGTACGTGGGGCCGGTGGACTCTCCCGATTCCGCCGCCGAGCCGGTAAGCAACCGGTTCGCCAGCATGGTCGTCTTCGGCGACTCCGACTTCGTTAGTAACTTCCACGTGGGCGTGGGCAGCGGCGCCGACTTCTTCCTCAACTCGGCCAACTACCTGCTGGGAGACTATTCCCTGGTCTCCATTCGTCCCAAGCACTTCGTGTTCAGGGAGTTCAACCTGGACCGGGACGAGCGCAGGTTCGTCCGTTGGTCCTCCATTCTGCTGATCCCAGGGTTCCTGGGCCTGATGGCCGCCTACGTGTGGTGGGTGCGCCGGTAAGGGGACCCTATGAACGTTAGACTGTCGATCCTGCTGGTGTTGGTGCTGTTGGTGTTTGGCGGCACCTACCTGATCATCCAACTCACCAGGTCCGACCCGCCCCGTGAGACCGACCCCTGGCTGTACAACATAGACTCGGATGACATCGTCCGCGTCTCGATAAGCTACGAGGGTGAAACCGTCACCTACCAGCAGAAGCCCGGCAGCCGCGACTGGGCCATACAAGGAGAACAGGAAATCCTGGTTTTTCCTCCCAAGTGGTCCGGTATTCTGCTGCTGCTAAGCGGGCCCCAAGTACCGGTGCTGGCCGACACGATATCCAGTCCGGAGCAATTCGGGCTGGAATCGCCGGTGACTGAGGTTACCGTTAGCGACCGCAGCGGCAACGTCGTCGAGTTTCACCTGGGCGACCCCACGCCGGATAACCAGCGCCACTACGCCAGACTGGTGGGGAATCCGGAGTTATTCACCGTGCCCTTGTCCATGACCGAGGTTGTAAACGGCCTGGTGACCAATCCCCCATACTTCCAACTTTTTCAGGTGGACACCGAAAACCTGGAATTCATAGAAGTCACATCAGACGGCCAGACCAACGCCTATTTCAAAGACCGGGACACGGGCCAATGGTTTATCCTGGCAGACCCCATAGGGCAGTCGCCACAGGTCTTCCCGGACGAATGGGCAGACACGCCGGAGTTCATCAGCGGCCCACGGGCCGACCTGGCGGCGGAGACCGTGGACGACCCTGCCATGTACGGCCTGGATGATCCCCATACCAGCGTGGAACTTCGCATTCTAGGGACAGGGATTACCCAGTTCCAATTGGGAAGCCTGACCGACGACGGCCGATACCGGTACGCCCGATTATCGGACGACCCCAGGTTATTCCTGGTCGGGACGCAAATCACCGACCGCATCTCTGCCCTTGCCACCGAGCCGCCTTATCCCCCAGGGGTAGGCCCGGACTCTGAAGACGCGGGATAAATGCCGTCTCCGGTAAGGCCGTCCTCCAGCGTTGAGCGCCGGCGGACCGAAGGTAAAGAGAGGGCGTCTTGAAAGCCGAAATCTTTTCCATTGGCAGCGAGCTGCTAATGGGCGAGTTGACCGACACCAATTCATCCTGGATAGCCGCCAGGCTGCCTGCCCTGGGGGTGCAACTCCAGTGGGTGACCATAGTCGGAGACGACCAGGGAAAGATCACGGAGGCCATATCCCGTGGGCTGCAGCGTTCGGACATGCTCATAACCACCGGCGGCCTGGGCCCGACCAGGGACGACTTGACCCGGGAAGCCGTGGCCGGGGCCCTGGGCGAGACTCCCGTGGTCCAGGAAGACGTGGTGAAGGCGCTGGAGGAATTTTTCCGGAGCCGGGGGTCGGTGATGCCCTCCACCAACATCAAGCAGGCCCTTCTGATACCGTCGGCGCGGTTCATCCGCAACCGGCAGGGCACCGCGCCCGGCTGGTGGGCCGAGCGGGACGGCAAGATAATCATTTCACTCCCCGGCCCGCCGGGGGAGATGCAGGCCATCTGGCAGGAGGAGGTTGAGCCCTGCCTCCGCCGGTTGGTAACCGACGAGGTCACCATCACCCGGAACATAAAGACCATGGGCCTATCCGAAGGCGCGATAGACGAGGTGATGGCCGAATACTTCGGCCGCGAGAACCCCGAACTCGGCATTTATTCCAAGCCCGACGGCATCCACCTGAGGATTATCGCCAGGGGGCGGGACGCCGAGGCCGCCGTGGCATTGGCCCAGCCGGTGGAAGAGGCCATCATGTCCCGGCTGGCCCAGTACGTCTGGGGCTACGACGACGAGACCCCTGAACAAGCCATTGGGCCTGTTTTGAGGCAGGCGGGGCTGACACTGGCGACCATGGAATCATGCACCGGGGGCTTCCTGGCCAACGCCATCACCCAGACTCCCGGCTGCCGTGACTACTACAAGGGCGGCGTGGTGGCCTACACCAGCCAGTTAACAGTCGCCAACGGCGTTCCAGCCCAGGTCATCGAGGAGCATGGCGCGGTCAGCCAGCAGACCGCCACCGCCATGGCTCACGCCGTCCGGGAGCGCCTGGGCGCGGACTTTGGCATCGGCGTCACCGGCGTGGCCGGGCCAGGGGAGCTTGAAGGCAAGCCCGTGGGCCTGGGCTACCTGGCGATTGCCGGCGACGGGCGATTAACGGAAATGGAGCTCAGGCTGCCGCCCCGGCGCATCGTCATAAAGCGCCGGCTGTCTAACCAGGCGTTGATAGAGCTGCGCAAGATGATCGCCTCGGGCTAGCGGGGCGGCTATTAGACTGTTAGCTTCTTGTACAGCATGGGCAGGCGTTCGGGCAGGGCCCAGATGTCGTCCAACACCTCGTACCCCATGTCGCCGCACATGCTCTTCAGGTAGTCGTGTCCGGCCTTGTCCACGGTCAGGCAGAAGGGCGTAATCTGCTTTCTCTTGGCTTCTAACAACGCCATGTGGGTGTCGTGGACCGCATACTCTTTTTCCACACCCTCCCGGCTGTAACCCCGGTCTTGGGGGCGTCCGTCGCTGATCAGGAAGAGTATCTTAGTGGCCGCCTCTTGGCCTTCCAATTTGCTGGCGGCGTGCCGGATGGCCGCTCCCATGCGGGTCGCGTGTAACGGAGTGATTTTGTCGATGCGCCGCTTGATCTTGTCGCCAAAGCCCTCGTTGATGTCTTTGATCACGTAGAACTCTACGTTTTCCCTGCCGTAGCCGGAGAAGCCGTAGATGCCGTAGGTGTCGCCGATGGCCTCCAGAGCTTGAATCAATAGGGAAGTGCTCTCTTTTTCCAGGTCGATAATCCGCTTGTAGTTGCGCTGCACCAGCCCTTCCCGCCGCCGCCGCAGCCATACCATGTATTCGACTGGGTCATCGGGGGCATCCCGGTCGGACGCCGTCGGGCGGCCTTCGTCTATGGCCTCCGCGGTCGATGCGCTCATGTCCAGCAGGAATACTACGGCAACGTCCCGGCGGGCCCGGTTGCGGTGCCAATAGATCTTCTCGTCCGGCGGGACGTTCATCCTCAAGTCGGCCCAGGCCTCCAGGGCGGCGTTCAGGTCGATGTCCTCTCCGTCCACCAGCCGGTAAATCTTCTTGAAGCTCTCCGGCATGATCAGTTCGAACTGGCGCTTGATGTGGCTGGACAGGGTGAGGTAGTTCCTCAGGGACTCGTTGTAGAAAGCCGGGTCTCCTTCGTCTACGTTCCTCTCTTTTACTATGCACCACCGGGGCCGGTAGTCGGCTGCCCTGAAGTCCCACTCGTCGTAGACAAAGGCCTTGGGCTCCCTGGACTCGAGCTCGCCGCCCGGGTCCTCGTTGTCCGCCAAGGGTCCATGGCCCTGCCCCGGCTTCATGCCGGGCGGCGGAGCGCCGGCCTCTTTCATGATGTTCTGGGCATAGGTGGCCATGTCAGCGGTCAAGTCGCCCTGCTCCGCATCCAACTCCAACTCGGCGCTGTCTTGCAGCAACTGTTCCAGCATCTCCTGGGAGATGGGCTCCCCCTGCCGTTGCTGGTCCTGGTCCGTTTGAAGCTTGGCCAGCAGTTGCACCATTTCAGGCTTGAAGTCGCCCCTGAAGTCCACCGGCTCGGGGGAATCGTAGGGTTCTCCCTCCCCCGGTTCACCCTGGGCATCCATATTGCCTTCGAGCTTGCCGACCAGCGACTCCCACTCTTCCTCAGAGAATTCTCCGGGCTCCTCCAGGTCCTGCTCCTCCCACTCCTCCTCCGGCTGGGTCTCGTTCTGAATGCGGGAAATAATCTCGTAGGCCCGGAGGGTGGCTTCACCGGTGTCTTCCACCGTCGCCAGGGCCGTTCGCAACTGATGCAAGATCTGCGCCAACACCACGGCCTCTTCCTCGAACTCCTTGGGCACCGGTAGATCGTGGAACTGCTCCAGGCTCATGTGGATAAGCAACTCCACCAATGCCTCCTGGAGCCCCAGGTCCTGGATTTTGGGGCGATTGGCCAGCGATTCCCGCCTCACCCTGCCGGCAGCCCGGACTATGCCGGGATATTCGACCCCAAGCCGGAAGTCCAGCCGGCAGTCCTCCAGCACGGTGAAAATGTCGAACGCCAGCCGGCGATTGTCGAACAGGTGGAAAAACCGCCCGATGTCGGTGAAGGTGCGGCCCGGGCCGGGGCCTTCCAGGCCATCGGCCGCGGGACCAGGCGAAGGCTCCTCATCTGAGCCCGTCACTCCCGCCATGATTTCACCGTCCGGCAAGGGCGCCGGTTCCGGCTGCGGCTCCGACTCCGCTTCCAAACGGGCCCGCTCGGCCGCCAGCTCTTGCTCTTGAATCGCGCGGCGTTCCGCCGCCTCTTTTTCCAGGTCGAAGCGCCGGTCTATGAACTGCGTGGCCGGCCGTTCAAAGTTATATTCAAAACTGCCGAACTCCAGGTGGGCTACCTGGTGGGTGGAAACCACCTTGAACCAATCGAAGTTGTCCTGCTTGCTGGTGTACTGGTCCACAACCGTCGGCAGGAATACCTTGGTGCCGTCGGTGGAGGCCATGTCTTCGTCCACCCACCCGATGTTTTTCCGCACCAACTCGTTGGTATCCAGGATCTCCACCGGGGCGCCGGACAGGGCCCGGCAGTACAGCCGTATAACGCCTTTGATTCGTTTGAGCTCCAGGCTGGAGGATAGGGTCTCCAGCATTGACTCCGAGGTGCTGGACTCCACCTTGAAGAAGGCAATTCCGCTTTCCGGGTTGTCCCTCAACAGCCCGGCGCCGTGCTGGAACCAGGCGTCCAGCTGGTTGATGGTAATCCGGTTCAGGACGTCGCCCAGGCTTTTGATGAAAGAGGGGACCGCCTCGGGCGAAATGGTCAGCAGGCTTTCGCACAGGTCAATGATGTGTCCTTGAGACCCTTGCGGCGCGGCGCTGAGGGCCTGCGAACCGTCGGACATGAACCGGGAGGTATCCCTCATGCCTTCCTTGGCCAGCCGTTCCCCCAGCTTGAGGAAGCGCCCCGTCTGACCCTCTTCCACCTGCTGCAATGCCCTCGGCAACTGCTCCAGGCAGGCCTTGACGTCCCGCCAGCCGGCATCGGTCAACGACCGGCACATGGACAGGAAGGGCTCGCGTTCCCTACCCATGGCGGGCAGCACGTCCCGCCCCAACAGCAGGCACTCCCCGGCCGCGTCGTATGACTTGTAGGACAGGGACTCAATCAAGGCCGTAAATACTTCTACGTCCCAGAACGGCAGGCTCCGGACCAGGTCCGGACTCACCTCGAAGAACCTTGCCGCCAAAGTGCTGGACTTCCACGTGCCCTTGTACAGGCTGCGGCCCAGCCCCGCCCAGCGGGGAATGTATTGCGGCCGCAGGTTGGGCACGATAGAGGCGCTGGCCTTGAAGAAGGACACCGCCAGCGTTGGGGAGTCCTGGGCCAGGTAGGTGCCGCACCGGGCCCACTGCATGAACGACGGAAAAGACAGGAACCTGGCAACCTGGGGGCCGACCTTGTAGTACTCGACCGCAGACTCCCAGGAACGCACTGTTTGAGCGCCGATTGCCAGGCCCTCCTTGGCCCAAAGGGCCACCTCTTCTTCCCCGAAGGCAGCTTCCAGGGAGGGCATGGCTTCCTGGAACGCATCCAGCACCGCGGCCGGAAGCTTGGCCAGTTCGTTCTCTATGTCGGACAGTGGAGTCTCACTCAACTCAGCATTCCTTCTTACCACCATCCTCCAGGATGTCCAGGAACTGGCGTAAGATCCGCGCCGTGGCTCCGAAGATCAAGTGTTCATTGTAAGCGTAGGCATAGGCGGTAATCGAGTCGGCTTTATCCCACCGGGTTTCAACTCGCCGGTTGGCGGCATCGCGAAGGGTTGCGACGGGCGCCTCCAAGACTTCCGCAATCTCGGCGGAACTGGGACTAAAGCGATACCCGGCGGCTATCGTGCCCACAAAGGCCCTGACCCGAAATCGGCTGCGGGTTTCGACTTCGTCCAACTCTCCCAGGACGGTAACGTCAGCCGGGCTGATGCCCATCTCCTCTTCCGTTTCCCGGAGGGCCGTCTGGAGCAGGTCTGCATCCTGGGTTTCCTGGCCTCCGCCCGGAAAGGAAATCTCTCCCTTGTGGTGCTCCACTTTTTCGGACCGCTTGTTCAGCAGGACGCAGTAGTCGTCATCCTTGGGATAGAGCAACACCAAGACCGCCGCCGGTGTGAGCGTATCTGAGACCGCCTTGGCCGGACCCCGGTGCGACAGCGCCATGCGCATCACGTCCAAGGGAGATGATGCCATTCACGCCCCTATTCGAATATCGAAGAGACAACCTCTTCGATGCTTCTCTGCAACTCCGGCTCGTCGGTCAAAGTCCAGACGATGCCAACCTGGCAAGCCCGGCGAGGCGGGATGCCCTCGCTCATCAGGCGAGCGGCGTAGATCAGCAACCTTGTGCTGGCCCCTTCTTGCAGGCCGTGCTCCTCCAGGTTGCGTATCTTCTCTCCCAGCTTGGCCAAGGCTTCGGCCTGCTGCTTGTCGCATCCGCTCTCCCGCTGAACAATCTCGGCTTCTATGTCCCTGGGAGGATAGTTGAACTCTATGGAGATGAACCTTTGCCTGGTGCTGTGCTTCATGTCCTTGAGGGCGCTCTGGTAGCCGGGGTTGTACGAAACGCACAGCAGGAACCGGTCGTCGGCCTCGATGATTGACCCGGTCTTTTCCACCGGCAGGATCCGCCGGTGGTCGGTGAGCGGGTGAATCAGCACCGTGGTGTCTTTTCTGGCCTCCACCACCTCGTCGAGATACAGTATGGCTCCGGACTTCACCGCCCTGGTCATGGGCCCGTCTATCCACCTGGTGCCGTCGGCATCCAGCAGGTACCGGCCCACCAGGTCGCTGGCCGTCAGGTCTTCGTGGCAGGCTATGGTCACCAGGGGCACCCGCACTTCTCCGTCGGCCAGCTTCTGGCTCTTTCTCCCCTTGACCACGGTCAGGGGCCGGCCAAGCCGCCAGGCCATGTACTCCACAAACCGGGTCTTACCGCAGCCGGTGGGACCCTTCAGCAGGACCGGGATGTGCTGGTTATAGGCCGCGGTAAACAGTTCCAGTTCGTCGCCCACGGGCCTGTAATACGGTTCGCTGCGTACCAGGAACTCTTCGATGGCGTATTCTTTGAATGTCGGTTCGGAGATATCTACCATTACTCTTCCGCTGCTCTTTCCTTTACCCTGCTGTTCCAAAGGTTGTCGACTGCGCGTTTCAACTCGTCCACGCCAGAGGCGTTGTGTATCACGACATCCGCTTGGGCCAGCCGCTCTGAGCTGTCCATCTGAGCGTCAATCCGCTCGACCACTTCCCGGGGCGAAAGCCCGCTGCGGACTTGCAGCCTCTGGACGACGTCTTCCACCGGCGAGTCGGTTACCCACACCTCGTCCACCAATGAGTCCCACCCCGCCTCGAACAGCAAGGCGGCTTCCAACACCGCCACCGGGGTTCCCTCGACTCGCAGACGGTCCAACTCGTCGGTTACCATCCGCGCTATCCCCGGATGAACTATTGCGTTCAACCTGGCCAACTGCTCCGGGCTGGAGAAGACGATGCCGCCGAGTTTTCGCCGGTCAATCTCGCCATTCGGCTGGAGTACACCTTCTCCAAAGGCGGACACCACCTCTCGCCAGCATTCGGTATTGGGCTTATACACCTCGTGGCCAACGGCGTCGGCTTCGATTACCGTCGCTCCCAAGCCCTTCAAATGGCGGGCCGCCTCGCTCTTCCCGGTGCCTATGCCGCCGGTCAACCCGATGACCAACATGCCTTCACCGGTCCCAGGCCGCTTCCAGCGCCGTGCAGCGGCGGGAATACCGCGGCGCCCCGACAAGATAACTGCGCAATTCTATCAACGAGACCCCCGACGGTCAACAAGGATTTCCCATTGCCGGGCCGGGCTCGAACCCACCGGGAAAGGCACGGCTGTCACAGGTGAATGCATATCTCTCCCCACCGCGAGCGGTAGGCGTCCTGCAACTCCTCGAACCGTACCCGGTAGTCTTCACTGTCTATGCAGTCCACGGTCATAATCACCGCGTCTTCCCGGTTATCTGAATAGTAGGCCTTGCGGGTGCCCACGGCCTTAAACAGGTATTTCTCGTACAGCCTCTGGGCTATGAAGTTAGACACCCGGGCCTCCAGGGTCATTGCCTTGGAGCCGTATTCCACTGCGGCCCTGAGGGAGCCGATCAGCAGCAACTCGCCTATCCCCCTGCCGCGGAACTTTTCCCGCACCGCTATCTCGGTAATGTGAGCTTCCTCTTGCTGGTACCAAACGCTGACATACCCGGCGATCATGGAACCGGTATCGTCCCGCTGATCATCCCCGGCCATCAGCCTGCGCAGTCCCCGCGCCAGGCGGCTCCAGGGATGGCCTCCCTCCGGCTCAATGGAATGCTCTTGTTGGTACGCTTGCGCGGGCTCTCCGCCGCAGGCCACCAGGTAGCAGGCCCTGCGGTTCTTCAAGTCCCTTTTGAAGGGTGTGCTGAACCAAAGGGGGGAAAATGCCTCTCGTTCGATGTCGATGACCTGGTTTAGGTCATCGACCTTCAGGCGTCGAAGCGAAACGTCCATGAGCATAGGCCCGCGCTGGTCGGGAATCCGTTTCTGCGAGTACGAAATAGTTCGATAATCTTATCATAACTCGTCGCGAGCCCAGCTACTTGATTCCTGACCGGTGGTATATACTTGGTAAATGCCCGCCCTGAACGGGGCGGCGACTTCAGACGGCAGCCAGGCTGAGCAACCGGCGGCTGGTGCCTTGCGGTGCAGGAGAAGACGGTGGGGGGACTGGGTAGGCGGCGCATCATCCAGCTGGCGGTAGTGTCATTCACCGCCGCGATGGTCTTGCTGGCCGCTTGCGACGGCGACGAAACACCGACCCCCACTACCCCGCCGGAAACCCCCACGCAAGCGCCGGCCTCCACCGCCACCCCAGTCGCTACCCCCACGGAAACGCCGACTGCTGCTCCCGTAGCTCCAACAGCCACCGCAACCCCAACTACCCCTGCGCCGACGCCGACCCCCGCGCCTGTGGAGCCTGAGCCCACTCCTGCACCTGTCATATTCCCTCCGTCTGATTCCACGGACTTCACATTGACTGTCATCGGCGACCAAGCCGACTCGGTTGAGCTAGAGGTTTCTCCCGACGCTACTGTAAGCGTCAACGGACAGCTTGTGCCGCTGGCTTCCCCAGGCCCAGGCGGGTTTGACAGCGCTACCTTCAACTTGCCGTGGCCCGTTTCCATCCATGGCGCAGACATACGCCAGGTCGTCGCCACGTCATTGGCGGGAGAGCAGGCTCGGCACGACCTTGCGGAAACGGACGGGCCGTTCCTGTATCGCCACCTGACCGGCGTTGTCGTGTCCACCAGTGACGAAAACGGTGTCAGCGGCTTGCTGACAGTCCACTCGATTGAAGGCCACCGGGTGACAGCCAGGTCCCTGGTCGATCTTTCCACCCTGAGGACCGGCGAGTTGGTGACTGCAGTGGTGACCCAAGGCCCGCGCTCCGACGGCTGGCTGGTCACCGGCGTCGAACCCGCCCTGGACAGCCTGGAGCGGCTTAACACAGCCATCAACGCCGCCCAAGCCGCCGGGGACGAAACCGCCGCGGCTCGGCTGCGGCAGAGGTTGCTCGGCAGCAGCACCTACCATCTGACGACGCTTGTCCAAGCCAACCAATTACAGGACGAAATCGACCAGCGCCGGTCGTTCGAGGAGCTGGCCGGTACTCACGCAGCATACCGAGCAGCCCTGTCGCAAGCAGGCGGAGGCAGCCCGACCGTGGAGGCCGAGGGCATCATCACCGCCGTGGACTCCCAAAGGATGAGCTTGATCATACGGCAGGCGCCCTTGCCTCCTGCCGAAGTTGTTTTCACCGACTCGTCCGAGTTGTGGAGAATTCCCCACGAATTGCCTGCCGGAGCAGCGGAGAATTGGCTCCGGCAAGGTGGAACCACGGCGGACTACGCCGGACTATTCGGGGGCCAGGAAACCCACTTCGAACAATTGGAATTAGCCGGCAGGGTCAGGGTCTGGTACGAGTGGGAGACCGGCAATGCCATCAGGGCCCTGGTGCTGCCCGGACCGACGGTGCCCAGTGAGGCGGTGCCCACCCTTGTGTCCTTGGCCGGACAAGGAGAGGCCAGGGGTCCGGTAACTTCCGTCAGCCCGACCTCGGACCCGCCGACTGTCACCATTGACGACCAGTTTACCGGCGGCGAGCTTCAGCTCAACTTCGGTCCCGATAGCCCCCTCAGCGGCGACGTTGAATCTATGGGACTCTCATCCTTACCGCAGATCTTGGTGGCCGCAAGTTACGACCCAGTGTCTCTGGCCATCCTCAATTTGGAACGGCTGGCAATTTACAGCTCCCAGCAGACGTTCAGAGGAGTGGTCCACAGCTTCATTGCCAAGGTCCAGCCCGGCAATATGCTGGTCTTCACGATAGACGGCGACCTTGCGGCCTTCAGCCACAACGAGAGCACGAGTGTCACCAGGGACGGCCAGTCGATCTCCATCACGGAAGTCCGCGCCGGAGACCTCATACGGCCCACAACTCGTTACAGTGGGACGGACGGCGGAGACATTTCCCAGGCCTCCGAGCCCCCCGAACTGGTCGCGTTGAGCCTCAAGTCCCCGGTGGCGGCCTTGGCGCAAGGAACAATCATGGGAATCGTATCCCGGCCCAGCGGCGAGACCGACGTCACTCTTACCACCGGCGGACTGGACTTGTTGACCCTCTCGGTGACTGGAGATACCGAGCTTCTAATCGATGGCGCACCTGCAGGCGTCGGCCGGCTGGCCTTCGGCCAACGGGTAGCTGCCGGGTCATACAACCCCGTGTCCATGGAAGCCGTGCGCCTGGCGTTCGGAGCCGGCAACTAGCAGCCGGTCATCCCGCAACTCGGGGACTGGCTATGAACCGTCCTAGGCTGACCCTTCCGTACTCCCCGTCATACCCCGGTCTGATGTCGACATTACCTGTTCTCGCCTGAAGCACGGCTTGGGCCAGGGGTTCCCCCGCGGCCATGGACAACTCGCCGGCCCCCGCCGACATCAGCGCTTGAATCTCGCTGCCAAATTCCCGGGTCAGCCGCAGGTATTCGGCCTGGACCCTTTTAGAGGAAGTCCCTACGTTCGCGACGCCGGCGATAATCTCGACCAGCGGGACCAAACGAATGAACGGCGGCCTCCGTCTTTCGTGGCGCACGAACCCGTCTGCGCCCGGTGCCTCCAACGCCGGGCCTTCTGACATTCCCCGGATGCGGTGGAGCACCCCCAGCGTCAGCGGCCGGCCGCACTTGGGGCAGTCCGGGCCGTACTCGGCGGTGTCATCAGGGCTGTGACACACCCCGCATTTGCGGTGACCGGTGTAGTGGTACTTTCCTTCCTCGGGATAAAACTCCACGGTGTAAGCAATCTGGTTCCGGGTCAATGACTCTGCCAGCCCCCGGTAGCTCATTTCTCCATGGAACACCGTGAACTCGCGGCCCAGCTTGGGCGGCGAATGAGCATCGGAAAAGGACACTATGGCCTTGCCTTCCAGCCAGGGGACCCGCCAGTTCATGGCCGGGTCGCTGGACAACCCGGTCTCGATGGCGTGGACGTGGCAGGCCATGTCCAGAAAGCATTCCTCCAGGTTGTCGAACCCTGTCTTTGAGCCGAAAGCGCCGTACCACGGGGTCCAGACGTGGGCCGGTATGACAATACAGTCCGGGTTGACGTCCAACACTAACGCCGTCAAGTCCCGAGCGGACATACCCAGCGTGGGGCGGCCGTCGGACTCCAGGTTGTATTTCATACCGGCCAGGGCCTGGATGATCCGATCCACCGTGGGAAAACCGGGGGCCAGCAGCAGCAGGTGCACCCGGCGGACTATTCCGCCCTGTGAGTAAACGCAGCTTACCTCCGTGCCCAGGACGAAGTGCGCGCCGTCGTATTGAAACAGGCCCCGCCCGTCCGGCTCGAGTTTTCGGCCCAACTCCTTCCGCCAGGCGGGATGGGTGAAATCGCCGCTGGCCAGGAGTTGGATGCCCTTTATCCTGGCCCAGGCGGCAAGGTTCTCCAAGGTCAGGTTCTTGCTGCAGGCGTATGCGTACGGAGAATGCAGGTGGAGGTCGGCGGAGTAGGAAGGCATGGCCGGAGTGTAGCACACCCTGATTTCACCGCCGCCGGGCATCACTTGGCATCGAGACTGGCTGGCCTTCTCCCGCGCTGCAACCATCTTGACCGTCGGCCCAGCGCCAATTATTCTGTTACCTGTCGATTGACAACTTGGCGTCAAAGCCCGCGCAAGGCGTTGGCGCCCATCGGCCCAGGCCTGCGGACGCATGCCGTAGCGTCTCGGCGCACGCAACCATAACCTCGGAAGGAGCAAGAACATGCCGGCTAAAGAAATCGTAACTGAAGGCACGGCCCAGGCGGCGTTATTGAGAGGCGTAGACATCGTTGCCGACGCCGTGCGCCTTACCTTGGGCCCCAAGGGCCAGAACGTCATCCTGGAAAGAAAATGGGGGGCGCCGGTGGTAACTAACGACGGCGCGTCCATAGTCAAGGAGATTGACCTGGCCGACTCCTTCGAAAACATGGGCGCCCAGTTGATCAAGGAAGCGGCCACCAAGACCAACGATACCGCCGGGGACGGGACCACCACTGCCACCGTGCTGGCCCACGTCATGGTGCACCAGGGCATGAAGAACGCCGCCGCCGGAGCCGACCCCATGGCCATCAAGCGGGGCATCGACAAATGCGTGGCGGCCGTGGTGGAGCAGTTGCAAAGCAACGCCGTCGAGGTCAAAGGCCGCGAGCAGCTGACCCAGGTGGCGTCCATATCCGCCAACGACGCCGGGGTCGGTGAACTGCTGGGGGAGATGCTGGACAAGGTTGGCCCCCAGGGAGTGATCACCATCGAGGAAGGCAAAGGCGTCGAGTCCGAAACCGAGTACGTCGAAGGAATGCACTTCGAACGGGGCTACATCAGCCCCCACTTCGTGACCGACCGCCAGCGCATGGAGGCCCACCTGGAGAACCCCTACATACTGATAACCGACAAGAAAATCTCCGCCGTCGCCGAGTTGGTCCCCCTCCTGGAGCAGTTGGCGCCCCTGTCCAGGCCCCTGGTGGTGATTGCGGAGGACGTGGAAGGCGAGGCCCTGGCGGTGCTGGTGGTCAACAAGCTGCGCGGCGCCCTTAACTGCCTGGCAGTCAAGGCCCCGGGATTTGGCGACCGCCGCAAGGCCATGCTGGAAGACATCGCTATTCTCACCGGAGCCCAGGTCATCTCCGAAGACCAGGGCCGCAAGCTGGACGCCGCTACTGTCGCAGACTTGGGTGAAGCCCGGCGCATAGAAACCACCAAGGACAAGACCGTCATAGTCGAAGGCAGGGGCTCCCCGGACATGATCAAGGCCCGGGAAGACCAGCTAAAGGTGCTGGCCGAGGAAACGACCTCAGAGTACGACAAAGAACGGCTGGAGGAGCGCATCGCCAAGCTGTCCGGGGGCGTTGCAGTGGTCAAGGTCGGGGCCCCCACCGAGCCTGAACTAAAGGAACTCAAGCAGCGGGTGCAGGACGCCCTCTCGGCCACCAGAGCCGCCGCCGAGGAAGGGGTGCTGCCGGGCGGCGGGTCGGCATATATAAGGGCGTTGTCTGCCCTGGACGATTTGGAGCTGCGCGCCGACGAAGCGGTGGCCAAGTCCATAGTCAAGCTGGCCTTGGAAGAGCCGTTGCGCATCATCGGCGCCAACGCCGGACAGCACGGTCAGGTTGTGGTTGACAGGGTCCGCAACGGCCCCGACGCCAATTTCGGCTTTGACGCCCGCACCAACGAATATTGCGATCTGATGGACCGGGGGATCATGGACCCGGCAAAGGTCTCGCGCAAGGCATTGGAGAACGCCGGCAGCGTGGCGGGAATGATCCTAACCACCGAGTCCCTAATCACCCAGACCGAGGAACCCGAGCCGGAGCACGGACACGTCCACTAAGAGGGCCTGCTAACCGTGGAACACTGAGTTCTAGGGCCGTCGCTGGACGGCCCTCGGACGTTATACGGCCCGAAACACCCTGTAAAAAGCTCTCTGGGGCCTACTCGGTGACTGCTACTACCGAAAGATGCGACATGGTGGAATCTTTCGTGGCGCCGTGCCAGTGGTTCTCGCCCGGCAGTATCTGCACCACGTCGCCCACTGCTACGTCCAGTTCCTCGCTCTCGTTCGCGACTATGCCGTTTCCGGCGGTGATAACCAATATCTGGTCGCTGTCATGGGTGTGCCATCCTGTGCTGGCGCCCTTTCCAAAAGTCACGACAAAGGCGCGAACCCACTTGCTGTCGCCCGCCGCCAACATCGGTTGAGTTGACCGGCTGACCTCTCCGCCCATCCAGCCGGGGACCGGAGTTGCCGTAGCCATTGGAATATCGTCAATCTCAGAAATTCTGAAGCGTTGCATAGCTGCCTCCACAATCTTAGGTTTCCAGGTCAATCCAGCTCCCGGCTCGCCGAGCTGCGTCAGGCGTAGGCCAGCAATATATCGGCCAGTTCCTTGGGGCTGGACAGGGTCGCCAGGTGGCATGAGTCCACTGTAATTATGTCAACGTCGGGAATCCGGTGCGCCATGCGCATCTGCGCGCTGGGCGGCACCAGCTTGCTGTTGTTCAACACGACATAGGTAACCGGGCAGGGAGGAGGGCCGTCATCCAACGACAGCCTGGCGTTTAAGGCCTTGGTCGGTAGGGGGCCAAAGAACCCCAGGGCCTGCACAACCTCCATGGTGTCCATGCCGTTGCACAGGATTCGGGAGACGGCCCACGGAGGCATCAGGAATTCTCGTCGAAACAGCTTGCTCAGGCCTGCCAGGAGCCTGAACCCTGTCCTGGTGGCCCAGGGGAGCGCGCTGAGCATTGACCTCTGGCTGACGGGAATTATCCCGGAAATCAGGACCAGCCTCTTTGGCGGCTGGGACAATTGGTTGGCCGCCCGGAGAATCAAGCCTCCCGCAAACCCGTGGCCAACCAGCACCAGGTCCTTCAGGCCCTCTCGCTCAACAGCCCGGGTAATGGCGTGGACGCACTCCTCCAGGCGTACCTCTGCCGTATCGCCGTCGGCATCAGCGCCATGGCCGGGCAGGTCCAACGGGTAGACCCGGCCGGCGCGGCCGGGCATGTAAAGCCGCGGCGGGTGCTCCACCGGTGATGTCAGGTGCCCCCAAACGGCTCCCCAAGTCCAGGCTCCTTGTCCCGCGCCGTGCACCAGCAGATAGTCCGTCATTCGCCCTCCAACGCGGTCCTGAGAGACCTCAGCACGTCCTCTTCGTCTTCGGGGAGCACCGTCCTGGGGTCCAGCACGACCCGGTCATCCTCTATCCGGGCCACCACCGGCGGGTCAGCGCGACGCAGCCTCGCCGCAAGCTCTTCCGGACTTCGCTCTCCCAAGGCCACTGATAGCGTCCACGTCGGCAGCGTTTCCCCCGGAAGGCTTCCACCTCCCACCGCCGACCGCGACGGTCTAGTCTCGACGGCGGCTTCCCGGCCAAGCCGTTCTTGCCAACTCAGGGCCCGGCCCTTGATTGATTCCTCTGAGGCGCTGATCATGCGCCATACTGGTATTTCCGACTCCGCCTCTTCTTTCAGGTAGTGCAACAGGGTGGCCGTCAATGCCGCCAGGCTGAGCTTGTCGATTCTCACCGCCCTGGCCAGCGGGTGGCGCTCCAGCTTGGCTACCGATTCTGCTTTGCCAACGACTATGCCCGCCTGGGGCCCGCCCAGCAGCTTGTCGCCGGAAAAGAACACCAGGTCTGCACCGGCCGCAATGCTGTCCTGCGGCATCGGTTCCGGGGCCAGGCCGTACCGTTGAGTAGGCAACAGGCAGCCGCTGCCCACGTCGTGCAACACCGGAATGCTCCGCTTACGACCCAACTCCACCAACTCCGGTATTTCCACTGCTGCCGTGAAGCCCTCCACCCGAAAGTTGCTGGCATGGACCTTCAGCAGGGCCGCAGTGTTTTCGGTGATGGCCCGCTCGTAGTCGTCGATGTAGGTCCGGTTGGTGGTCCCGGCGTCCACCAATACGGCGCCGCTTTGCCGCAGCACGTCGGGCACGCGGAATCCTCCGCCGACCTCCACCGCCTCTCCCCTGGAGACAACCACTTCCCCACCCGGCGCCAGCGCCGATAGCGCCAGCAACAGCGCCGCGGCGTTATTGTTGACCGCCAGGGCCGCCTCGGCTCCCGTCAGTTGCCTCAATAGCGACTGCAGGTGCGCCTGCCGCGAACCGCGCCTGCCTGTTTCCAGGTCCAGCTCCAGGTTGCTGTATGACTCCGCAGCCGTGACCATGGCGTCGCGGGCGGAACTGCTCAGGGGAGACCTGCCCAGATTGGTGTGAATTACCACTCCGGTGGCGTTAATCACCCGGCGCGGCTCTATCCGCACCGCCGAAGTTACCTGCAGGCATACGGACTCGGCCACATCCGCGGCCGATGGCGCCCCCGCCCCGCCGCGCACTCTAGCCCTGGCCTGCTCCAGCTCCCGGCGCACCAAGCCCACCACCCATTCCCGGCTGTAGCCGTTGAGCATTGCGGCCACGGGTTCCGCGCCCATGACGCTGTCCACGCTTGGGAGGTCTCGCAGCTGCATATTTGTGTTACTCGCGCTTCAGTCCGTGGGGCCCTGTGAGCGGGCTATATTTTATCACGCCGCCATGCCCCGCACTGTCTCTTAACAGAAACTTCCGCCGCTTAACGTAGTTAACAAGATTCCAGGAAGTCGCTGCGCCTTCTATTTTCCTGGCAAATGCCATATGCTGAAACCGCCCTTCATTATCCCTGGCCACTGTCGACCTATGGTCAGTAGTTTCTTGATATATCAACCGTTTTTGGCTTCCAGCTGATGGCGGAAACTGCCGAAACATTCGGCTGCGTCGGCCATCGCACCCTGCCGGTCAGCGACCGTTCCGGCCGCTCCAGTTGCTTTAATTGCATCATCGAGGGCTTCCAGACCCGCCTCTATAACCTGGCCGGCCGAATGTTGGGCGACTGGGCGTTGGCAGAAGATGCAGTCCAGGAAAGCCTGATTTCCGCTTACCAGGCGTTCAATCGATTTCGCGGCGACAATCTGCCGGCGTGGCTTACCAGGATAGTCGCCAATACCTGCCGGGACATGATGCGAGCCCGGCGGTCCCGTCCCACCGTGCCCCTCGACCCCCTCCCCACTAGTCCAGACCAGCAGGACACCGCTCCCAGCGCCGTCGACCTGCCGTCGACATTGGAATCCCCGGAAGAGTACGCAGAGCGCAGGGAACTGGACCGGGCGATACAGACCGCCCTGGACGCGCTCCCGCAAGAACGCCGCCTGGCTGTCCTTCTTGTGGACGTGCAAGGGATGAGTTACGAGGAGGCAGCCGCTGTCATGAATTGCTCTCTCGGCACGGTCAAGTCCCGGGTAAGCCGCGGGCGCCGGGACCTGCGCGACTCGCTGCAAAAATCCGGGGAACTATTGCCCAAGCGGTTTCGTCATGATTAGTAAAGTCATGTGGCTTATCAAAGGCAAACACCGGCACCTGAGGGCTGAAGCACTTAGCGAGTACCTGGACGGCCGCCTGGATGGGGCTGCTCTGGCTCGGATCGAGCGCAGGCTCGCCGAGTGCAGCGTTTGCAGGGAGGGCTTGGAATCCCTGCAGGCAACCGTAGCCGCCCTCAGGCAACTGCCTGCGGAGGCCCCGGCCCGCGACTTCGTTATGGCCGCTCCCCCATTCAGGGCGACCCGGCCCCGCCCAACTCCTCTAGCCAGGGCGTCGATGTGGGCCTACGCCGGCGCGGCTTCGGTTGCGGCATTGGTATTGACAGTGCTGGCCTCCGCCGACGCCACGGGTCTCCTGGCGCCAAGCCAGCCGGGCTTCGACGAAAGTTCGGCTACGGCGTTCGATACCCCGGTGTCCGTGACCGCCCCGGTGTCCGACGCCGCCATGGAGCCGGCCGAACCTGCTGACGATTCTATGGCAATGGCGGACGAAGAAGCCGCCACAACTGCCCCTGCCATCGCCGCCGAACCAACGGCAGAGACGGAGTTGGCCGAAGCTGCTGACGATTCTATGGCGATGGCGGACGGAGATGCCGCCACAACTGCCCCCGCCATCGCCGCCGAACCAACGGCAGAGACGGAGTTGGCCGAAGCTGCTGACGATTCTATGGCGATGGCGGACGAAGATGCCGCCACAACTGCCCCCGCCATCGCCGCCGAACCAACGGCAGAGACGGAGTTGGCCGAAGCTGCTGACGATTCTATGGCGATGGCGGACGAAGATGCCGCCGCATCTGCACCACTGGCCACTGCCGAACCAATGGCCGCCGCGGAACCGGATGCAGCCTTCGACGATTCCGAGGCGATGGCGAGCGAAGATGCCCCGGCCGCGGACACGATGGACGGGGACGACGTAATGGCCGCAATGGACGACGTTGAAGTCGTTGAAGATTCTGACGCTATGGCGGACGAAGAAGCCGACGCCACAACTGTCCCTCTGATCACCGCCGAACCAACAGCCGCCATGGAAGACTCCGCAGCCTTCGACGATTCAGAGGCGATGTCGGACGCTGATTTCGACGCCGAGTCCGCAGACGTCTTCGATGATTCAGACGCGCCGACGGCTATTGAGGCCACTATAGCGGCCGCTCGCGCCACCGCGACCGCTGCTCTTGAGGCTACTCTAGCGCCCCATCGCGATTCCGAGGCCGCCGCTCCTGAAGCTGCTAGAGAGGCCGCTGATGCTGCCCAGTCCGCCGCTCTTGAGGCTGCTGAGGCCGCTAACGCCACGGTGGTTGCTCTTGCCCGGGAACCGACGGAAGCTCCGTCACAGGAGACCGAAACGGACGCGGGCCCGGCGGTGGAGGCGCCAGGCCCGGAACCGCAGCAGCCAGGAACCGCCCTTTACTGGCGCATACTGCAGGGGATTGCCGGGGCCTTGGCGCTGTTGTTCCTGGCGGCATTTGCAGTCAAGTGGAAAGCTTCCAGAGGTGGCGGCGCGGCCGATAGGTAATCAGCGTCGGACCGGGCCCATCCCTTGCGGCCCCAAAGGCCGGTTGATAGAATTAAATTATTGTTATCAGCAATTTTGATAATTCAAGGCGTTGCCATGGCCCAATGTGACAGGGTCATGACAATCCACACTTGCCAAGGTTTGGACTCAAAGTGACCCACATGGAAAGGGCCTTGGAACTGGCCCGAAGCGTAGTCGGCGCCACCAGCCCGAACCCATCCGTGGGGGCCGTGGTGGTCAAGGACGGCACGGAGGTGGGCTGGGGCACGACCTCGCCGCCGGGACATAACCACGCCGAGGTAAACGCCCTGGAGCAAGCCGGCGCCTTGGCGTCGGGGGCCGTCCTCTACACTACCCTGGAACCTTGCAATGTCTTCGGCCGCACTCCTCCCTGTACCAGGGCCATCATAGACTCCGGCGTGGCCCAGGTGAACGTCGCCGCCATCGACCCCAACCCACTGGTCTCCGGGAACGGTTGCGCCGAACTGCGCTCCGCCGGCATCGACGTGCAGGTTGGGGAACAGTCCGAAGCTGCCCAGGCGCTCTACGAGGCATTCGCCAAGCACATCAGGACCGGAATACCCTTCGTCAGCGTCAAGTTCGCCATGAGCCTGGACGGCAAGATAGCCGCCGCCTCCGGGGACTCCAAGTGGGTTACCGGAGTCGAGGCTCGAAGCCTGGTTCAGCAGATGCGCCGGGAGTCCGACGCCGTCCTCGTCGGCGTCAACACGGTCCTGGCCGACGACCCGCAATTGACCACGAGAGACCTCCACGGCGAGCCGCTGCCCCGCCAGCCGTTGCGGGTCGTGGTGGACAGCCGCTGCCGGACTCCTGCCTCGGCCCGCATGCTCAAGCAGCCAGGCAACACGGTCATAGCAACCACGCTGCAGGCTCCCGACCCCCGCATCGAGCAGCTTACAGGAGCAGGCGCCGAGCCCCTTGCGTTGCCCGCATGCGCCGACGGGAAGGTGGACTTACAGGCATTGCTGGAGGAGTTGGGCCGGCGCGGCGTGGTGAGCCTGCTGGTAGAGGGAGGCGGGGCGCTGCTGGGTTCACTGTTCGACAACGCCCTCGTCGACAAGGTCTTCGCCTTCATGGCCCCGGTGATAATCGGCGGGGAAGCGGCCGTTTCCCCTGTGGAGGGCCGCGGCGCGGAATGCATGGCCACGGCCTGGAAGCTACAGCGGCCTGAGTTGACGCAGATCGGCCCGGACTGGCTCGTAACCGGCTATACCCAGGGGAAGGACTAGGTGTTTACCGGCATAGTGGAAGAAGTGGGCGTCGTGTCCAACCTGGAAGGCTCCCTTCTGTGCCTTCGGGCCAACACGGTGCTGGAAGGAATGCGGCTGGGCGACAGCATCGCCCTTGACGGTGTATGCCTCACCGTGGTGAGACTGGACGACGGCGGGTTCTGCATCGAGCTTTCCCCAGAGACCCTGCGACGCACCACGTTCGGGGGCCTAAAGGCCGGCGACCCCGTCAACCTGGAAAGGCCCTTAGCCGTCAGCGACCGTCTCGGCGGCCACATCGTACAGGGGCACGTAGACGGAACGGGACGCGTAGTTTCCTGCAAGCCGGAGGGAGATTGCTATATTCTCCGGCTGTCCTGCCCCAAGCGCCTCATGCCGTACGTAGTCGAGAAGGGGTTCATCGCGGTTGACGGCGTAAGCCTAACCGTGGTAAAAAAGAGTGCTACAACCTTTACCGTGTCCATAATACCGTACACATTAGCTAACACGGTCCTCAAGGACAAAATTACTGGCGGCCGCGTCAACCTGGAAACCGACGTGGTCGCAAAGTACGTCGAAAGCCTGCTGCCCACCCTCCAGGAAAGCTCCCAATCCCGCCAAGGATAATTTGTATTCATGCCTCTTTGTAGCCTAGAGGAAGCCCTGGATGACCTGAAAGAGGGCAAGTTCATCGTAGTAGTTGACGATGAACGGCGGGAAAACGAGGGAGACCTGGTGATGCCCGCCGAGATGGTAACCCCCGAAGCGGTCAACTTCATGGTTACCCACGCCCGCGGCCTGCTCTGCATGCCGATGACCTGCGAACGGCTGGACGAGCTGGACATACCGCTGATGCCCAGCCAGCACGCTGCCCACAAGCTCCCCACGGCCTACACCATGTCCGTGGACTACAACATCGGCACCACCACCGGTATTTCGGCCGGTGACCGGGCCGCAACCATACAAGCTTTGATCGACCCCGACGCCAGCCCCGGGGACTTCTCGCGCCCCGGACACCTGCTGCCCTTGCAATACCACCCCGGCGGCGTTCTGGCCCGCCCCGGCCACACCGAAGCTATCATAGACCTGTGCAACATGGCTGGGATGTACCCTGCCGGCGTTGTTTGCGAGATCATGAACGAAGACGGCACCATGTCCCGGCTGCCGGACCTCGAGACATTCTCGCAACATCACGGGCTGAAGATCCTCAGCATAGCTCAGATAATCGCCCACCGGCGGCGGTCAGAGCGGCTCATCGAACGGGTGGCCGAGGCCCGGCTGCCCACCAAGTACGGGAATTTTACCGCCATCGCCTACCGCAGCACCGTCGAGGCGGGAGAGCACATCGCCTTGACCATCGGCGAGTGGAACAGCAAGGACCCGGTCTTGGTCCGCATCCACAGCGAGTGCCTGACCGGCGACGTGTTCGGCAGCATCCGTTGCGATTGCGGCGAGCAAATCGAGTTGGCTCTCAAGATTATCGCCGAAGAAGGCTCGGGGATACTGCTTTACATGCGTCAAGAGGGCCGCGGCATCGGGCTGCACAACAAGATCAAGGCCTACTCCCTGCAGGACCACGGCTCGGACACCGTCGACGCCAACCGGAGCCTGGGCTTCGACCCGGACATGCGCCACTACGGGGCGGGCGCCCAGATATTACAGGACCTTGGAGTCCGCAAGCTCCGCTTTTTGACCAACAACCCCCGTAAAGTGGTTGGCCTCGCAGGGTTTGACCTGGAAGTAGTGGAAAGGGTAGCGGTGGAAGGCGACGTAACCGAAGAGAACCGCGCCTACCTGCGCACCAAGCGGGCGAGGATGGGCCACATCCTCGACAACTGCTGACCTGCCCCTCTAACTCGTTCCCTTACCCACCGTCGTCAGCAGGTACGCCTCAATAAACTGGTCAAGCTCCCCGTCCAACACCTGTTCCGGCCTGGTGCTCTGGTGGTCGGTGCGGTGGTCTTTCACCGACTTATAGGGATGTAGTACGTAGCTTCGGATTTGGTTTCCCCACTCCGGGGTCACTCGATCACCCCGCAGCTTGGCCAACTCCTCCGCCCGCTCTTCGGTTTGCCGGGCCAGCAGCTTCGCCCGCAGGATGCGCATGGCGAATTCCCGGTTTTGGTGTTGGGACCGTTCATTCTGGCAGGAAATCACTATTCCCGTCGGGATGTGGGTCAACCGCACCGCCGAGGCCACCTTCTGGACGTTCTGCCCTCCCGGCCCGCTGGACCTGAAGAAGTCCATCTTGACCTCGTCCGACCGCACCTGGGCCTCGGATTCCTCTTCCGCCGCCGGTATAACCTCCACCGAGGCAAAGGACGTGTGGCGCAGGTGGTTGGGGTCGAAGGGGGACAAGCGCACCAGGCGGTGCACGCCCCTCTCCGCGCTCAAATAGCCCGAGGCGTAGTTCCCGCCGATTTCCAGGGTGCCGCTGCGGAGCCCCGCTTCCTCACCGTGGGACATGTCCATCACCTGCACGGGCCGGGACTGGTTCTCGGCCCATCTCAGGTACATCCGCAGCAGCATCTCCGCCCAATCCTGGGAGTCCGTTCCTCCGGCCCCGGCCTGCACCGTAACTATGGCCGGCCGGTCGTCGTAAGGGCCGGACAGCGTCAGGTTGATCTCTTCCCGGCGGAGGATGCCGGAAATCTCATCCGCCTCGTCCTCCAATTGCGCTCCCAGCGACGTGTCCTGTTCCTCCAGGGCCAGTTCCACCAGTTCCGACAGGTTTTGGGCCCGAGACCTCAAGTCGTTCCACAGGGCCAGCGTCTCCTTGAGGCGCACCAGCTGCCGCATTTTTCGCTGGGCCTGCCTGGGGTCATCCCAAAAGTCGGGACTGGCCGATTCTTTTTCCAGAAGCGCAATGGACTTTTCTTTGCCGGCCAGGTCAAAGACGCTCCACCACGGATTCGACCTTTTGGTGAATTGCTTGTGCATTCTGCTTGAGCTGTTCCATCTTCGATTCTCCTGAGAGTCATTCACATCGTCCAGGCCACTGCCTAGACTGAATTTAGCTGTTTGAAGTCACTAAATTATACTATGCCTGGGCCACAGGCATGGTCGCTCCTCGCCCGGCACAGCCGTCCGCAGTCCAAGAATCCGGGCCTAGTCCGATCAGCGTACTGGATGTTACAACTTCCTCGTTTCAGCGCAGCTACGGCAATATTGACCATCTCAGGAGAAAAACTGAAGGTTTCGTTACTCATTGGCGTGCTGGCGATGGCCGCCGTAGTCGGCTTGGCCTGTGACAACCCTGCCCCTGCTGCGGAGGAAGGGACTCAGCCGACCCGGACGACCGCGCCCACCATTGCCCCGGCTCCCGCTGCCACCCCGGTCCCAACGCAGACGCCGCCGCCGCCGACTTTCACCCCCACCCCAACCGCGCCGCCTCAACCGACGCCTCCAGCGGCAACATCTACGCCATCGCCCGAGCCCACCGCCGCACCGGCGGGAGAGCAGATAGATTGGAGGCCATGCGGCCAGTCCAACCTGGAGTGCGGGTTCGTGGATGTCCCGGCGGACTACCGGGACCCCGCCGTCGCCATCATCAAGATCGCCGTCAACGTGCTTCGCGCCAAGTCGCCCGACCAGCGAATCGGCTATCTCCTGGTGAATCCCGGCGGTCCCGGAGAGAGCGGCATCGACTTCGTAGAGCGGCTCTACGAGGGGCTGTTCCCTGCCGAGTTACTCGAGCACTTCGACATAGTCGGCTTCGACCCACGCGGCGTGGGAGCGTCGGAGCCTGAGTTCGCCTGCGGGGAACCCGGCGAGCAGATCGCTCTCCTCGCAACCATCGACGGGAACATCGACACGCCGGAAGAGATCGCCGCCGGCGAGGCTGCGGCCAACCTGTGCATCCAGTCCATGGGGCCCGTTGGGGCCCTGCTGCACTCCCAGTACGTTGCCAACGACATGGACGCCATACGGCTGGCCCTGGGCGCAGATCAAGTCTCCTACCTGGGTTTCTCCTACGGGTCCGAGCTTGGAATCTGGTACGCCACCCTCTTTCCCCAGTCGGTCAGGGCCATGGTGGTGGACGGCGCCGACAACCCGGTAGACCCGGCCGCCACCCTCCAAGAGCGTATCGAAGAGTCCATCGAGGAAACGGCTCCCCTTGCCGACTTGCTGGGGCAGGCGTTGCTGGCTTGCGCCGACCCCGACTGCCCCATATACAACGACGGAGACCCGGTCGGCTACTTCCTGGAAGCCGTCAAGAAGCTGGACTTGGTCGTCGCCGCGGCCGACGGCCACCCCCTGGCCGGGATATTCGGGGTTCTCTCGACGCTGTACACCCAGGAAGCCTGGCCCCTGTTGTGGTACGGCCTCCATGAACTCAACGAGAGGGACGACCCGTCTATCCTGCTGCAATTCGCCAATATACAGTTCGACGACGAGCCCACCGCCGCCAACTTCACCGGCCACGTCAACTGCCTGGACGGCTGGGTCTTGTATCCGGACCTCGACCGCTCCATCCGGCTGGCCGAGTCAGGACTCATCGACGATGTAATAAACGACATGTTTCCATTGCTGGCCGCGATAGACCCTGGGTTCTCCAGCGCATGCACGTTCTACGACCAGTTCGCCCCTCAACCGCTGGACGTACCCCTGGACGGCGGCGGCGTCCCGATACTGGTCATCGGCAACCACGCGGACCCCTTCACTTCTTTCGGCGAGTCCGAAGAACTGGTGGCCGATGTCCTGAGCAACGGCTACCTGGTGGAGACTTCCCACCCTACCCACACCGTCTACCCCGACAACCAATGCGTAAACCGCCTCGTGCACCGGGTGTTAATTGACGGCGTTTATCCGGAGGATAGAAGGGCGGTCTGCGGGCAGGAGTGACCGGGGCAACCCTTCGATTTCCCTCAGGGCGAACGAGAGGGTCGGTCTCAGGTGCTTAGACGCGCCGCTACGGCACGTCCATGTTGCTGAGGCGGCGCACGGTCAAGAACGTGAACACCACCGAGACGATTGCCACCCCTACCAGCGCCACGGGCAGCCCAATGGGGTCCCGCGCAAAGACGTCGAACGTCCCATCGTCCAGCCCCTGCATGATGCTCTTGGTGTAGCTGCGCACGCTAAGGAACCTCGCGCCGTCGATCAGGCTGGTCATCAACGCTTCCCATATCAGGACATAGGCCAGGCCGAACCCCAGGGCGCGGCTGGTTATCAACCCCGCCCAGATGAATATCGCAGCATACGCCAACACTCCCAGGGCAGCGCCTATTGCCGCCGCAAGAGCCGCTCGGGCCGGGTCGCCTGCGTCCCCCATCAACGTCACGATTACCGACAGGACAACCACCATTGGAGCGGTTATCGCCAACGTTGCTCCCAGCTTTACCAGGACGATATAGCCGCGGGGGGCCGGCTTGGTCGTCAACAGACCCAGGGTACGGTCCTCCACCTCGTTCCCGAAGGCGGTGGTAGCCACCGTCATGACGGCTATCGGCAGGAACAGGGCAATCACCAGGGGGTCCAGCACCGCCTCTATCAGGTCGTCGTCGTTGCCTGTCGCCCGCAAGATTGCGCCAACCACCAGCGGCAGCAGTCCCAACAGCAATATCAGGGCCAGCCGCCCTGGGCTGGCCGCCTGCCGCAATGCTACTGCCAGAAGGGCCCCGCTCAACCTTGCACCACGTAGCTGAAGACGCTTTCCAAAGAGTCGTCCAGCGGCTCCACCCGGTATAGGCGGCTCCCGTTCTCCTGCGCCAGCCTGGCCACCGCCGCCTGGAACTCTGAGATATTCTTGGTCAGTACGTCGATGGCTCCGTCCTCCAGCGATACCGACGTCACCAGCCCGCTGGACAACAGCGCCGCCGCCATCTCCCGCTCCTTCGACGCCGCCACCCGCACCTTAAACGGACGCTCGTCCAGCTTTTCACGGATGGTCCGGTAGTCTCCAGCCGCCGCCAGCTTGCCGCTGACCATCAATAGAATCTGCCCGGCCAGCGACTCAACCTCCTCCAATATGTGCGAGGAAATCAAGACCGTCCTGCCGGCGGCCGCATATTCCTGCACCAATTCGCCAAAGTGGAGTCGCTGCCGCGGGTCGGCGCCGTTCAGCGGTTCGTCCAGTACCAGCACCTCCGGGTCGTGGACAATGGTCGCCGCCAAGCGAATGCGCTGCCTCATGCCCCGGGAGTACCCGCCTATCTTTCGGTCCTTTACTTCAGTGAGTCCCACTTCTTCCACCGCCCGGTCCACGGCCTCCCCGGACTCGATACCCTGGAGCCGGGCCGCCAGCGCAACAAAGTCCCTCCCCGTCATGAACGGGTAAAGCGCATCGTGCTCCGACATGATGCCGATACGCCGGTATAGTTGCGGGTTGCCCCTTACCGCCTGGCCCAGCACCTTCACCACTCCCTCAGAAGGCGCCGCCAGCCCGGCGATCATGTGCAGCAAAGTCGTCTTACCGGCCCCGTTGGGCCCCAGGATGCCCGTAACGCCCGGATAAATTTCCAGGCTCACGTCGTTGACCGCAACCACGCTCCCGTACCACTTGGAAAGGCCGTTGACCTGGACCGCGGGTGCATTCTCTCCAGTCATAGGGTCATCCTCCGGTAGCGGCGCCACAGGAACAGGCACGGCAGCGCGGTGAACACCGCGTAGGCCCCAATGGGGAACGCGTTGTTCAACTCCGCCACCGCCTCCCCCGAGGGAGAGTCGCCCTCTCGGTCGAAGATTATGTCGTTCAGGCTCTCGGGGACCAGGAACAGGTTGATGAGCGAAACGTAAGGGGCGGCATCCCCCACCACCGACTCGCAGACCTCCGACTCGACTGACACCAGTTGGCCGGTCTCATCCCTGACTTCGACCGACTCGCAGTTCTCGGCGTCCGCCAGTCCGTCGGCCACCAGGCCGGAGGCCAGGAATATCGCAATGACGAAGACCGCCACGTAAGCCCTCCGCGAGATCACCGCCGCCGCCGCCATGGGAATGGCTGTCACGAACAGGGCAAACAGGATGCCCGCTCCCAGGAACCTGGGTATGTCCAGCCAGTTGTCCTGCAGATACGCTCCGGGCCCGTCAACCGTAAGCAAGTACCCGGCCAGCAGAATCACCTGGCCCGAGTAGACCAGGGCCAGCACCACTACAAAGAAGGCCAGGAACCGGGCGACAACATAGTCCGTCGAGGTCAAGGGCCGCACCAGGTAAAGCTGGAGCACGTTGCTGCGCCGGTCCGCGATGAGCAGTTCCGGCGCCATGATGGCGCCGAAAAGGACCAGGATAATGCCGACCAGGCCGTAGTAATCGCCGGCGGTGGGCAGCGTATCCTCGGCCCCGGCCAGGGCCAGCGCCACCACGAAAATCAGGGCCGGCGTAATCGTCGCTATCAGGAGGAGAATGGGAAGTATCTTGGCGCGCCCTCCCCGGCCGATGCCCAGCAGGGTACGCACGCCGTTCTCGAACAACGCGCGCCGGGCCCTGCTGCGGCCCTCCCGCGGCCCGGTATAGGCCTGGTAACCAAGGTCGAAGACCTGCGCCTGGCCCTGGTTCATTCAGCGCCGCTGCGGAATATGTCTATCAAGGTCCTCCGCTGGGGTGAAAGCCTGCGCAGCCGGGCCGACGACTCCACCACGGCGTCCCGGATCAGGTCGTAATCGGCGTCGCCCGCTCCCTCCACAACCAGCGTCCTTCCGTTTTCTATGGGCTCGACGCCCTTGGCCCGCAGGGCGGCTACGAACTGCTCAAGCCCTTCGGCAATCTCGATGACTAAAGTCTCCGTGTCGCCCGTCAACTGCGCCACCGAGTCCTGGCGGGAGACAGCGCCCGACTCCAGCACCACTACGGCGTCGGCGATCCGTTCAACGTCGCCCATCAGGTGGGTGGAAAGCATGATGCTGATGCCGAACTCCCGCGCCGTGCGCTTGATGAGGTCCAGCATCTCCTCCCTGCCCCCGGGATCCAGTCCCGCGGTGGGTTCATCCAGTAACACCAAGACCGGGTCATGCACCAACGCTTGGGCCAGCTTCACCCGTTGCTTCATGCCTGTCGAGTATTCCCCCAGGGGACGGTAGCGCTCCTCCTCCACGCCCACGTGCCGCAGCGTGTCGGCGGCGCGGGTGCGCGCCTGCGCCGGGGCAGCCCGCTAACCTGGGCCATGTGCATCAGGAACTCGCTGGCCGTAATGTTGGCGGGGAGCGCATCGTGTTCCGGCATGTAGCCGACCCGGGAACGCCCCTCGGGAGACTGGTACGGCTCCACCCCCATCACCATGGCAACGCCCCCCGTGGGCCGCAGCAATCCCAAGAACAGCTTGATTGCCGTGCTCTTGCCGGCCCCATTGGGCCCCAACAGCCCGGTGACTCCCGGCTGCACAGTAAACGAGGCATTGTCCAGGGCAACGGTGGACCCGTAGTGCTTGGTAAGCCCGCGGGCCTCTAGTAAGTCTGGCATCGACCCATATTATAGCGGAGCAGGGTTACAAGCAAGTACAGGACACACACTTTCGTCCAAGGAGGAGCCGAACTGTCCGTTATGTTAACCACTAAACAACCTCAGAGGGGCGCTGGGAACGTGGGCGACGCCATCGCATCCGGTGTTGGTATGGGTCGGGCAGTTCTGTTATCCTGTGCAGTGCTCTCCGGAAGCCCCGGCTGCGACACGACCAAGATCGCCGGGGGCAAGCCTGCCGGAGCGACCGCTATTTCGGGACCGCGAGCATGCTGCTGGATAAGTTGAGCCGGCTGGTCACCGCCCGCCCATGGGTAACCATCCTCGTTATCCTCGTCCTCACCGTGGCCCTGGCCGCCGGCGTCGACCGTCGCGCCCCGCCCACTGAAGGGGCCGACGTGGCCTTCCTACCTCCCGGCCATCCCGTCGCCGAAGCGACCGCGGACATAGGCGAGCTCTTCCGGGAGTCGGGCGAGATCAGCGTGGTGACGCTGGTCTTTCGCGGGGAGGCCGTCACCCCCGGCGGACTGTCCCAGATGGCCGCACTTCTCGATGAAATCGTCAGTGACACCGGCGCGAGCCAGCTTCTAGCCCGCGTCGACCCGATCATCTCCCCGGCCCACGTGCTGGCCGGCGCGCCGGAAATTGACGACGTCAGGTCGGTCACCCAAGGGCAGATCGATGCCGTGCTCCGCAATTACCCGGTGATTCAAGCAGCCGTAGCCGGGTTGACCGGAACCGACGCTGATGGGTCCCCGGTGGCCGTCGCCAACGTCCGCTTGAGCGTGACGGGGGACGAACGTACCCAGGAAACCGAGCGGAGAATCCACGATCTCGCCGTTGAAGACGAAGGCCCGCTGAGTGTGAGCAGCATCTCTCCAGCCGTCGTCGAGGATGAGTATACGGAGGCAATGGAGTCGGAGATGCCGCCGCTGATAGGGCTGGCGCTGCTGCTGATAACCGCGTTGCTCCTGCTGTTCACCCGCGCCCTGTCGGATACCCTGCTGACGCTGGCGGGCCTAGTTATCGCAATAATCTGGGTTGTCGGAGCAGAGGGCTGGCTGGGGCCCAACGCCCTGGGCGTGATAGGCCCCCCCAGCTCGCTTACTGCGATGGTGCCCGTCATCATCATAAGCCTCACAGTGGACTACGCAATCCAGGCTGTCTCCCACTACCGCGAGCAGCGCATTGCCGGGGAGCCGGTCCTGCAGGCGGTGCGCATGGGGCTGCGCAACGTTACCGTCCCGTTGATGCTGGCCGCCATTACCACCATGGTCAGCCTGTTGGTGGGCCTGTTCTCTCCCATCGACGTCATCGGCGACTTCGGCGTCGTCGCCGCCTTGGGCGTGGGGATGAGCCTGGTGGTGATGCTGACGCTGATACCCGCCGGCCGGACCATCATTGACCGCCGCCGGGAGTCACGGGGCTCACTGGCGCCGGCCCGTCCCATTTCCAACGCCCTGCCCGGCATCAGCCAATTGGCCCAGAGGGTCGGGCACACCGTGACCCGCTGGCCGGCCCCCTTCCTCATCGCTGTAATCGCGGTGACCGTTGGGATGGGGTTCGCCGCCACGGGACTGAAGTCGGGATTCAGCATCAAGGACATCCTGCCGCGGGGCGGGAGCGTGGTGGAGGACTTGAATACCCTCGAAGCTTCGGTCGGCGGCTCCACCGAGCTTGCCAGCGTATTGCTGAGGGCGGAAGCAACCGAGACCCGCACCTTTCTGAACCTCCAAGACCTTGCCGCAGCCTTCGAGGACGAGGAACGCCGTCCCCCGGCGGCCGCGGGGCCTATCCAGGCGTCGTACTACTCCTACTTGATCGACTGGATTGACGACTCCGGCGAGGCCGGGGACAAGTATGACGCTGAGTTGGCCGGCCTGTTCGAGGATGCCACTGCAGGGTTGGAGTTCAATCAGGCCTTGATGCAGGAGGTCCTCGACAAGCTTGCCGCCAGGGAGCCCGGCTTGGCCCACGCTCTGGTCAACAATCCCGATGGAATCGATACGTTGCTGCTCCAGTTCCCGGCCTACCGGGACGACCCGGAGCAGACGCGGATGCTGCAAGAGGACGTTGAGGAGCTATGGCGCGGCGATGACAGCGCGCTGACGGTGGCCTCCGACAGTATCGTCGAAATCGCGGTTCCGGACCAGATTACCGACGGACAGACTGCCGCCATCAGCACAACAATAGCCGTGGCCCTGGGCATCCTCGCCGTCTTCTTCTGGGTGACCCTGCGCCAGCCCGCCCTGGGAATCGTCGCCGTGGGGCCCATCGTACTGGTGCTTATCTGCGTACTGGGTACCATGGCCCTGCTGGATATTCCCTACAACCTCATCACGTCCATCATCACCGCGCTGTCCATTGGAATCGGCGTGGACTACACCATCCACGTGATTCACCGCTACCGCGAGGAGTTCACCCGCCTGCGCAACCCGGAGAAGGCGGCGGTCCAGACCCTTGCCACTACCGGCTCGGCATTGCTGGGCTCCGCGCTGACCACCGCGTTCGGGTTCGGAGTGCTGATAGCCTCCCCGCTCCTCGCGTTCCAGGAGTTCGGCATCACCGCCACCATAACCATCGTCTACTCCCTGATAGTATCCATCTTCGTGGTGCTGCCGGCCATGGTTGTCTGGGGCGCCTACCAGAACATGCGGATGCGGTCCATGGTTGAGCGCATGTGGGAAGACCTGGACGTGGCCATCGAGGACGTGCACCGCCGTCACGAGCAGGAGCAGGCCTCGCCTTAGAGTCGCCTTAGGAAAAAAGTGATGCAACTTCGAAAGCTATCCAACGGACTGAAAAATGCCTACCGCGGGTCCGACGTCCACCGGCGCGTGAAACGCTTTGACGGATGGATGGACCGGGCGTCTGCCGAGCAGACCGGCCCGGCGAGCTACGACCACGCCGAAACCGTCAAGGAATACTACGACCTTTGCAGCGAGTTCATGGTTTTCGGTTGGAGCGAGTCCCTCCACTTCGCTCCGCTGTCGCCCCACGAAAGCCTGGAGGAGTCCCAAGCCCGGCACCAGCGGCTGATGATTGCCAAGCTGGAGTTGCAAGAGGGCATGACCGTAATCGACGTGGGTTGCGGCATCGGCGGCCCCATGCGGCGCGTCGTTCAGGAGGGCGGCGTTCGGGTCCTCGGGGTCAACAACAATGAAATACAACTGGGCAAGGCGAAATCGTTGAACGCCGAGGCGGGGGTCGACCATATGGTCGACTACCTCGCGTGCAGCTTCATGGACATGAGCGCCGTTGAGGACGGCGCGTTCGACCGGGGTTACGCCATAGAATCGACGTGCCATGCGCCGGATAAGGCGGGCGCCTTCGCCGAGATTTTCCGGGTGCTGAAGCCGGGGGCCCTATTCTGGGGCCAGGAAATGTGCATGACGTACAAGTTCGACCCCGGCGACAACCGGCACCGGGAAATCAAGAAGGAGTTAATGCGCGGCATCGCGCTCAAGGACATCGCGACTACCGGCGAGGTGAATCTGGCCCTGGATGCGGCGGGGTTTGAGGTTATCGAGGCGAAGGACCGGGCCGTCGACGAGAACACCCTTGCCACGCCGTGGTATCAGCCCATGGAAGGCCGGTCCAATACGCTGGGCAATGCCTTGCGCCGGATTCCGCTGGGCCGGAAGGCGTTCATCGGGGGATCTAGGCTGGCCGAGGCGCTGGGGATGTTTCCAAAGGGCTCAGCCGGAGTCGTCGGGCTGTTGGACCGCACGGCCAAGGCCTACGTGGCCGGCGGCAAGTCTGGGGTCTTCACCACGTTGTACTGCTTCCTGGCCCGCAAGCCCTTTTAGGCCCTCCCCTTCCCGGCCCATCCGGCGAGCCTGCGCCCGGGTGATTCCACGAGGTATCAGGTCTTTATCTCGCGCCTCCGCTCGGCGATCCGGAACTTCAGCTTCTTGCTTGGTTTCACCGACGGGAACGGGTTGAACTTGAGCTTGTAATCCGCCGGGAACACTTCAATATTGAAGTAATGCGCTATCATCAGCACGTTTGCGGCCAGTTGCAGCTCCATCCACCGGGTGCCAAGGCAAGTGTGCGTGCCCAGCCCGTAAGGCGCGTAACCGGGACTCAGGTGCTCGTTGCGCGGGGGCAGGTAGCGGTCTATTTCGAACTTGAAGGGCTCGGGGAAGACGTCTTCCATGTAGTGCGACGCCGTCTGGGCAATGAATACCTGTGACCCCACCGGCAGTTCGTAGTCCTCTACCACGCACGTGTTCATCACATTGCGGATGGACATAGGCACGATGGGGTACATTCGATGGCACTCCATCAGGAAGCGGTGGGTGACGTCGATGGCTGGCGGGGCAAAGTCCTTGCCGGCCGGGTCGCCGTTTTCGAACAGGGCGTCCGCTTCTCTTTGGATCTTGCTGTAGATCTCAGGCTGCGACGCCATGGCGTAGAGCGCGAAGCTGAGCGCGTCGCCAAGGTATACGCTGGCGATCAGCGCCGCGGCAAGTTGGAAGCGCAGCGTCGTCTCCGGCACGAACTGCGGGTCGCTCGCGTGCAGGCTGAGCCAGTCGTCTGCCAGGTCCCTGGGAGCATCAGCCCGCTGCGCGGGGGTATGGACGCTCTGGATGCGTTCCAGCAACGTGTCAACCGCTTTCGCTTTCCTCTTCATTTCCGGGGTGCGCAGCATGAATTTGGGCAGGAGCTTTACAATGTGGACGAGGAGCGCTCGTTCCTTGTACTTCGCCAGGTCATCAAATAGATCCTGGGAATAGACGCCGACAAAGAGGGGCGAGAGTTGCGAGTTGACCAACTCCCGGCTCATGCTCGTCGCCGGCATGGTGTCTCCAACCGTCCACCCCGCCATGTGCCCCCGGGCATGGCGGTAGAGAATCTCCAATTGCCCTTCCAGTCTTCCGCGGGAATAGGCCGGCTGCATAGCCTTGCGCATCCGGAAGTGGTCGGCCCCGTCCAGCGAAGGCATTACTCCCGACGCGCCGTAGACCTTTTCGAAGTCGGAGAAGTAGTCCTTGACCCTGAGGTACATGCGCCCTCGCCGGTGCACCCAGCGATTGGTCTCCGGCCCGGCAAGGAACAGCATGGGCTTGAGGAACGGCAGCTTCAGCCTGAACACCGGGCCATACTCTTTAGCAAGGTCGGCAAAGAGCGCAGCAACGTTGCCTTTGCGGACATGACGATTCAGCAGCGCCTTACGCAGCGAAACATTCGGTATCGTCTTGGTAAAGGCGGACCGCCGGAGCAGCGGACCAACCATGTTCTGGGCGACCGCATCGGCTATGGACCGGCCGATCAGGTCCATCCGGCAGATGGCTTCTATACGCTCCTCGATGCCGTCATCGAGTTGAAACATGAAGCGAAAGACGTCGCAAGTATTGATCAGGCAGATGATGATGACGTCTCTCGGGTCGGGAATCTCGTTGTTGAAAATCGCCCTGCTGATACGCGTTCTGACGAACTGGGCCGCGGTGTCGTCTTCTGGGGAACCGCCCGATAGTTCCGACTGCCGGACGGTGCGCGACAGCGTCCAGAATTCGCCGTCGTGGTGCTCCAGTATGTTCAGATCAACCAGGCGGTCCAGGGTCAAGTCAATGATCGACTCAGACTGAGGAGCAAGCCTTTCTATCCAGTACTGGGCGTTCCGTTGCGCAGGTTCGTCCGCAATTTGCTTGAGAATAGGGTCTAAAATGGGACTCCCCGTGGGCGTCTTGTCCACAAGGAACAAAGACTCCACGTCCGTATCGATGCGCCCCATTAGGGAGAGTTCCGCCAGCACGGCCCCAGCTACGGCGCAGTTCAAGTCCCAGCCCGGCACTTGGTGGAAGTACCCGCTCTCCTCGCTGAGGAGCATCAGGATCAGTTCTTCCGGCAAACCCAGTTGTTGGGCCGAAACGCCCTTGGTAGTAGTGGCCATCAGGTTTGGTCTCCGTCCTTCATCCGAATACCCAAGCGCCGCCTATCCTCAACCTGTACTTTGAGTATAAACCTCAGGCTGGCATAGAACAATTGCCAGTCTGGACAGATACCGCGTGCTTTCAAGTGTCAAGTGTTTCTTCAGGCGCGGCGTGTTAGACTTTGCCGGTCAGGGCAAGAGCCGACGGAACCAAACGCCAATGTTGCGACCGATAGCTGAGATTGCCGAGAGGATGGGGCTTGATCACCAGGCCCTGGTCCCCTACGGACGCCATAAGGCCAAGGTAATGCCGGACGCCGTGTCCGGAAGCGGCAAGCGGGGCAAGCTGATCGTGGTTACCGGCATGACTCCCACTCCGGCTGGCGAGGGCAAGACCACTACCACCGTGGGGCTGACCCAGGCTTTCGGACGCTTGGGCGTTGATGCCATAGCAACTCTCCGGGAGCCGTCGCTGGGGCCCATTTTCGGCATCAAGGGCGGCGGCACCGGCGGCGGGTTATCGCGGGTCGAGCCGGAAGACGAGGTCAACATCCACTTCACCGGTGACGCCCACGCCGTGGCCTCGGCCCACAATCTCCTGGCCGCCCTGACCGACAACGCCGTGCAGCGCGGGCAGATAGCCGGCCTGTCGCCCGAAGGCATCACTCTGCGCCGGGTGTCCGACATGGAAGAGCGGTCCCTCCGCCAGGTGGTAACCGGCATCGGCGGGTCCGGCAACGCCCCCGTTAGAGAGACCGGATTCGACATAGTTTCGGCCTCCGAGGTCATGGCGGTCCTGGCCCTGAGCAGCAGCCTGCAAGACCTGCGGGACCGCCTGGGCCGCATCGTCGTGGGCTTCACCGGCGAAGGGCAGCCGGTGTCGGCGGCCTACGTCGAGGGCGCAGTGGGCTCAATGATGTCGCTGCTGCGCCATGCTATCCGTCCCAACCTGGTGCAGACCACAGAGGGACAGCCGGTCATCGTCCACACCGGGCCCTTCGGCAACATTGCGCACGGGTGCAGTTCCATCGTCGGCGATCAACTCGCCCTGGGCTGCGCCGACTACGTCCTCACCGAGGCCGGATTCGGCGCCGACCTGGGGTTCGAGAAGTTCATGCACATCAAGACACGCACGTCCCAACTGCACCCCCACGGAGCGGTGATCGTAGCCACCGTCCGCGCCCTCAAGTTCCACGGCGGTGTTCGGGTGTCGCAACTGGACTCCCCCGACCCCGCCGCGGTGGAAAGGGGAGTGTCCAACCTGCGCCACCTTATCGGCGTCATTGGGTCTTTCGGGCTCCCCGTGGTAGTTGCCCTGAACCTCTTTCCGACCGACACGGAAGAAGAGCTGCGCCTGGCCAGGCAGGGCAGCGAGGAAGCGGGCGCGACTGCGGTGGAATGCGACCCCTTCACCGGAGGCGGGGCCAGGTGCGTTAATCTAGCAGCGGCCTTGATGGAGACCGTCCAGAGTGTGCCCGATGGCGGCGTGCCAGAAATAGACTACGCTTATGAACTCTCGGACTCGCCGGAAGAAAAAGTCCTGGCCCTGGCCAAGCGTGTATACAACGCTGCCGACGTATCCTGGAGCGCCCCGGCCCGCCGTGAGCTGCTGCGGTTCCGCGATTTGGGCTGGGGCGAGTTGCCGATATGCATGGCCAAGACTCACCTGTCCATCAGCGACCGCCCGGGCCGCAAGGGGTGTCCCGAGGACTACACCTTCGAAATTCGGGACGTGCGGGCCTCGGTGGGCGCAGGATTCATATACCCCATCGCCGGCAACATCGTGACCATGCCCGGCCTGCCGGGCCGCCCCCGCGCCCTGGACGTGGACGAACACGGCTCCATCTTGGGCCTATAACCCCGGCTTTCCGCCGGCCTGGGACCAAGGGCAGAAACGTCACCATCGGTTATAATGCACTAGGTTCCCAGATAGTCCCAAATACCCCGACTTTCTAAGGTACAAACATGCTCGACCACGGCGCCCCAGACACGGGCCACGTTAGTCCCGAACAGGCCCTCCGCCACCGCATGCGGCATTCCGCCGCCCACGTGATGGCCGAGGCCGTGCTCCAACTGTTCCCCGAGGCCAAGTTCGCCATCGGGCCTCCTACTCATGACGGCTTCTATTACGACTTTGACGTTCCCCGTCCCTTCACCCCCGAAGACTTGGAGCAGATCCAGCAGGCCATGGAACAGACCATCGCCGCACAACACCCCTTCCACAGAGAAGAGGTCCAACGGGAAGAAGCGCGGTCTATGTTCGCCGACCAGCCGTACAAGCTGGAAATCATCGACGGCCTCGAAGATGCCGAGACCCTGTCCATTTACCGTCACGGCGATTTCGTCGACTTATGTCAAGGCCCCCACGTGGACAACACCGCCGACATCTCCGCCGTCAAGCTGCTCAGCGTCGCCGGCGCTTACTGGCGAGGCGACGAGCACCGGCCCATGCTCCAGCGCATCTACGGCACCGCCTTCGAGAGCCGGGAGCGGCTGGACGAGCACCTGTCGCTGCTGGAAGAGGCAGAAAAGCGGGACCACCGCCTGCTGGGCCGTCAACTGGGCCTGTTTACCGTCCACGAAGAAGTCGGCCCAGGGCTCATCGTTTGGCACCCCAAGGGCGGCCGGATCCGGGCTATCATCGAGGACTATTGGCGCGACCTGCACTACCGCCGCGGCTATGACGTCGTCTACTCTCCCCACATCGGGCGGAGCCGCCTCTGGAAGACCAGCGGCCACCTGGACTTCTATTCAGAAAACATGTACTCCGCGGTGGTGGTGGACGAGCAGGACTATCACCTGAAGCCCATGAACTGCCCCTTCCACATAATGATCTACCGCTCGTCCCTGCGCAGCTACCGGGAGTTGCCCATACGCTTCGCCGAACTGGGCACGGTCTACCGCTACGAGCGCAGCGGAGTGCTCCACGGCCTGATGAGAGTCCGGGGCTTCACCCAGGACGACGCCCACATCTTCTGCCAGCCCGACCAGGTGGAATCCGAAGTGGGAGGAGTCCTTGACCTGACATTGGAACTGCTCAAGGCATTCGGCTTCGCCGACTACACCATCGCCCTGGCAACCCGCCCCGAGAAGTACGTGGGCGACCCCGAAATGTGGGACCACGCCACCAACTCCCTCCGCAACGCCTTGCAGCATCGGCAAATAGCCTTCGACGTAGACGAGGGCGGCGGCGCCTTCTACGGGCCAAAAATTGACATCCACATTACCGACGCCATCGGCCGTTCCTGGCAATGCGCCACCGTCCAGTTCGACTTCAACCTGCCGGAACGGTTCGACCTCACCTTCCAGGACTCCGAGGGAGGCCGCAGCCGCCCCTACATGGTCCACCGGGCCGTCCTGGGATCCATGGAGCGGTTCCTGGGGGTGCTGACCGAGCACTACGGCGGCGCTTTCCCGGTGTGGCTCGCTCCCGTACAGGCAACGGTGATTCCCATAGCCGAACGCCACCTGGACTACGCCAACCAGGTACAGGCAACGCTGTCAAACGCCGGCTTCCGGGTGGAAGTCGACGGCCGCAACGAGCGCATGAACCTGAAAATACGCAACGCCCAGATGATGAAGGTGCCCTACATGCTGGTAGTCGGAGACCGCGAGGCGGAAGCCGGCGCCGTAGCCGTCCGCCAGCGCGACGGACAAGACCTGGGCGCAGTGCCGTTGGCAGAGTTCGTGGAGCGGCTTGGGCAGGAGGCGTCAATTTGAAGACCTACGTGTTGCCGGTCAATATTGAGCCGGATGAGGGAGATCATTGGTTCGCCGAGATTCCCCTGCTCCCAGGCTGCTCCTTATCATGCTACCCGCGCGAGCACGTCCTGGAATCGCTGGAAGACATAGCACAGGCAATGCTGGAAACAATGGTAGAGTACGGAGACCCGTTGCCGTATGGCATCGAGCTATGCGAGGGCATACCCCGTAACGAGGTTACTCCCGGCAGGGAAGTTGTTACCGTCGAAATATGAGCGTGGCCAGGAGCCCCAATGCCCAACCGCCTGATTAACGAGACCAGCCCCTACCTGCTGCAGCACGCCCACAACCCCGTGGACTGGTACCCCTGGGGCGAGGAGGCCCTGCAGCGGGCCAAGGCCGAAAACAAGCCTATCCTGCTTAGCATCGGCTACTCCGCCTGCCACTGGTGCCACGTGATGGAGCGGGAGTCCTTCGAAAACGAGGACATAGCCACGCTGATGAACGCCAACTTCATCAGCATCAAGGTCGACCGGGAGGAACGCCCAGACCTGGACGCCATCTACATGGAAGCCGTCCAGATGCTCACCGGCAGCGGCGGCTGGCCCATGACCGTGTTCCTCACTCCCGACTGCCGGCCCTTCTACGGCGGCACCTACTTCCCGCCGGTCGACCACCCAAACATGCCCGGCTTTCCCCGGCTGCTCCTGGCCATGGCCCAGGCCTACAAGGAACAGCAGGGGGCCATCGCCCAGACCACCAGGCAACTTGCCGACCGCATGGGCTGGTCAGGCCGCGTGTCCGTGGGCCAAAACCCGCTGACCGTGGACACCTTGCACCAGGCCTACTCCGGCCTGGCCTCCGGCTTCGACTACCAGAACGGCGGCATCGGCGCAGCTCCCAAGTTCCCCCAGCCAATGACCCTGGAGTTCCTGCTGCGCTACCACCACCGGGGCTTCAGCGACCGGGCCTTGGAGATGGTCCACCTCACCCTGCAAAACATGGCCCACGGCGGCATGTACGACCAAATAGGCGGCGGGTTTCACCGCTACTCCACCGACGCCCACTGGCTGGTACCCCACTTCGAAAAGATGCTCTACGACAACGCCCTGCTGGCCCGGCTCTACCTCCACGCCTACCAGGCCACCGGACAGGCTCTGTACCGCCGCATAACTGAAGAGACCCTGGACTACGTACTGCGGGAGATGACCGACCCGCTGGGCGGCTTCTACTCGGCCCAGGACGCCGACAGCGAGGGCGAAGAGGGCAAGTTCTTCGTCTGGATACCGGAAGAGTTCCAGTCGGCCCTGGGCAAAGAAACGGGCAATCTGATCGGCGGTTACTACGGAATGACCGACTCCGGGAATTTCGAGGGCAAGACCATCCTCAACATACCCCAGGAACCGGCCTCCTTCGCCCGGGAGCAGGGAATCCCCCTGGACCAGTTGGAAAACATGGTGGACCAAGCCAGGAAGACCCTGCTGGACATCCGGGAGCAGCGAGTCCATCCCTTGCTCGACGACAAGGTGCTGGCCTCCTGGAACGGCCTCATGCTCCGCAGCTTCGCCGAGGCGGCGGTGGCCCTCCGCCGGGACGACTACCTGCAGGCCGCCGTCAACAACGCCGAGTTCCTGCTGGACTCGATGAAGCCCCAGCGACGCCTCCTCCGCACCTACCGCAACGGGCAGGCCAAGCTCCTAGCCTACCTGGAAGACTACGCTTTCGTAGCCGACGGCCTGATTGCCCTGTACGAGGCAACCTTCGACCGCCGCTGGCTGACCGAGGCCGTCTCCCTGGCCGATGCGATGATCGACCTGTTCTGGGACGATGGCGCCGGCTTCTTCTACGATACCGGCTCGGACCACGAGTCCCTCGTCATGCGCCCCCGGGACATCTTCGACAACGCCCAGCCCTGCGGCGGGTCCGTCGCCTCCGACGTGCTGCTGCGGCTGGCGCTGGTCACCGGCAACCAGGACTACTCCGCCAAGGCCGCCAAGCCCCTCCGGGCTCTGAGCGACGTTATGGGCCAGGCCCCGGCCGGCACCGGCCATTGGCTGGCAACCCTGGACTTTTACGTGTCCGCACCCAAGGAGATAGCCGTCGTAGGCCCCCGGAGCAGTCCCGCTACGCAACAACTCCTGGACGCCGTGTTTACGCGCTACCTGCCCAACAAGGTCGTAGTGGGCGCCCCCGGCGCCGGCGGCAGCAACGAGGCCATTCCGTTGCTCCAGGACCGCGATATGATCGACGGCAAGCCCACCGCCTACGTCTGCCGGAACTACGCCTGCCAACTCCCCGTAACCGACGCGCAAGCCCTGGCAGCCCAGCTCGTCGCGCCGTAGTCGGCGGCGTTACCCCTACCACCGAGGAGCCCGTGTATGACCACACCTGAAGACCTGTACGAAATCCTCCAAGTCCACCCCTCGGCGCAACAAGAAGTCATCGACGCGGCCTACCAGCGGCTGGTACAGCTATACAATCCCGCCACGGACCCGTCTCCGGAAGCAGCCGCCATGCTGGGGGGCATCGCTAGAGCCTACGCGGTGCTGGGCAACCCCGAACAGCGTGCCGCCTACGACCAAAGCCGGGCAACCGGAGCTAAGACAACGGCAGCCCAGGGTGAAGATGAACCCGAAGAAACCGCCCGGCCAAAACCCCGTTCGCGCCGCAGCGCCGGAAAGAGCAGCCTGGACTACATTACCATTGGCTCCAGCAAAGGCGATGTAGCCCGGGTTCTAGGCCCGCCTGATCGTACTAGCTCCAGGACTGAATACGGCTACGAAGGCGAAATCTGGTACTACGGGCATGGAACCGATGAATCACCACGTAGTGTAGTTGGATTCAATAAAGCAGGACGGGTCGCGGAATGGTTCGATCGAGGGAACTTGACGGTCCGACTAGTCCCTGGCCCCAACGCTACCACCTCTGAGTCCTTCTCGATAGGGTCCCACAAGGATGACGTTGCCAGGTTACAAGGCACACCATACCGCGTCACCGTTCCCACTCCGAGAACTGCCGCAGCCATTCGAGAAGAACGAGAGAATCGTAAATTCCTGCGAGAACTAGACAAGGAGCTAGGCAAACCGCCGAACCCGGAGGATAGCGAGCCAGTCGGAAAGTACAGTGAAGGGGATGACCCGGATCTGGAGACTTGGTACTACAACGGTGGCATCGTCGAACTCTCCATTGCCACCAGCCGCGTCACCGCATGGGAAAACAAGGACGGCGTTCTAAAGGTCGAGGGAGAAAGACGACGCTCGAGATCTACTACCGCTACTTCCACTCGCGGTCAACCTCCACTACAACCCAAGGATAAAATGGTTAGATGGAGCCGGTCATACGGAAGCCAACAATCGTCCTCTCCGGCTGCCAGTGGATGCTTCAGCCTACTGGCGATCTTGGTGCTGTTTGCGATAGTCTCATCGGTGGCAACGTTTCTTGTCTAACCCGTTCCCCCCACAGCCCGGCACTACCGCCTGCCAACGCTGGCCTGTATAATGGTGGCTGTCTGTTGACGATGGATTACTGCATCCATTCCTACCCTCGTGCCAAGGAGCGCTAGAATGCCCAACCCGGCTTGGACCGACCAGATCGAGGCTGCCAAGGCCCACTTTGGCCAGGTCTTGGAAGAGCAGCTGGAGCGGGTGGAGGACCTCAAGCAGCAGCCCGACTGGCTGGACTTCAGCCGGATAAGCCCCATCAAGATCGGCATGATTGGCGGCGACGGCATCGGGCCCAGCCTCACCGCGGAGTGCCAGACGGTCCTGGAAAGCCTGCTGGGCGACCAGGTCAAGAGCGGCAAGATTGAATTCCACAACATAGAGGGCCTTACCATCGAGAACCGGGCCGCCAAGATGCAGTCCATTCCCGACGAGGTCATGGACCAGATCAAGGCCTGCCACGTCACCGTCAAGGCCCCCACCCACACCCCGGAAAAGGGCGACGGCTGGCCCAACCTGGAAAGCGCCAACGTCCGCATGAGGAAGGAACTGGACCTGTTTGCCAACGTCAGGCCCGTCCGCATCCCGGCCCAGGGCATCGACTGGACCTTCTTTCGCGAGAACACCGAGGACATGTACGCCGTGGGCAACCAGGGCGTCAACGTCTCCGAGGACCTGGGAGTAGACTTCCGGGTCATCACCAGCCAGGGGTCCGAGCGCATCATCGACGCCGCTTTCGCCCACGCCCAGCGCACCGGCAAAGACTCCGTCACCATCGTCACCAAGGCCAACATCGTTAAGACCACCGACGGAAAGTTCCTGGACGTCGCCCGCAAGGTCGCGGAACGTTACCCCGGCATCAATTGGGAAGGCTGGTACATCGACATCATGACCGCCGCCCTGATCAACCCCGCCCGCCAGAAACAATTCCAGGTCCTGGCCCTGCCCAACCTCTACGGCGATATCCTCACCGACGAGGCGGCCCAGGTCCAGGGCGGCGTCGGCACCGCGGGCGCCGCCAACATCGGCAAGGCCTACGCCATGTTCGAGGCCATCCACGGCAGCGCGCCCCGCATGGTCAGGGAGGGCCGGGCCCAGTACGCCGACCCCAGTTCCATGATTCGCGCCGGCGCCATGCTCATGGAGCACATCGGGTTCCCCGACATCGGCTCCAAGCTGCACAAAGCCTTGGACGTCTGCGGCCAGTACGAACGCAAGATAGTAATGACCGGCCGGGACACCGGGGCCACCGGCGCCGAGTTCGGCCAGTACCTCATGGACACAGTGGCGGACTCCAGCATCGAGGCCAGGTGGGAGGAGTACGTCAACGCCTAGCCGATCATGGCAGGATCGCGGATTACCCGCCCACCATGCTCCAGCGAATGCACCAATAGCAGCCCCAATAGTTCTCCCAGTCGGCTTTGACTACGTCCGGGCTGGGTGCGGCTCCAAACGCCAACAAGCGGCAACATCTGAAGTTGCCCATGGGAGGAAAACAGCACATGCGCAGTAAGGTAACCGTGGTCGGGGCCGGCAACGTCGGCGCCACTACCGCCCAGAGAATCCACCAGCTGGGGTACGCCGACGTCGTCCTGGTCGACGTCGTAGAGGACCTTCCCCAGGGCAAGTCCTTGGACATGCTGCAGTCCGGCCCTGTGCTGGGCACCGACGCGGGCATCGTCGGCAGCAACGGCTACGAGGCCTCTGCAGGCTCCGACGTGGTGGTCATAACCGCCGGCATAGCCCGCAAGCCCGGCATGAGCCGCGACGACCTGCTCCTCACCAACATGAAGATTACCGCTGCCGTCACCAATGAAGTGGTAAGGCATTCCCCAGACTGCATCATCATCCCCGTGACCAATCCCCTGGACGCCATGGTACAGAACGTGTTTCAGACCAGCGGCTTTCCCCGCAACCGGGTTTTTGGCATGGCCGGTATTCTCGACACCGCCCGCTTCCGCACCTTCATCGCCCAGCACCTTGACGTATCCGTGGAGGACGTGCAGGCCTACGTGCTGGGCGGCCACGGCGACGACATGGTGCCCCTGGTCCGGTTCACCACCGTGGGGGGCATCCCCATAACCGAGTTGCTGGACCAAGAGACCATCGACGGGCTGGTGCAGCGCACCCGGCAAGGCGGCGGGGAGATAGTGGCCCTACTCAAGGCGGGCAGCGCCTTCTACGCTCCATCTGCGGCCATCACCCAGATGGTGGAGGCGGTGCTGCTGGACAAGAAGCGCATCCTGCCCTGCTGCGTCTACCTGGAAGGCGAGTACGGCATAGACGGCCTCTGCGTCGGCGTCCCCGCCAAGCTGGGCGCCAACGGCATGGAGCAGGTCATCCAGATCGACCTCACCCCGGAAGAAGCCAAGGCCCTCAAGGGCTCAGCCGACAGCGTCGCAGAACTGGTCGAGGTCATGCGCAACGCCCAGGCGGGCTAGGCGCCCTACCGGATACACGGCAGATTTCATGGGCCCCACGATGCCGAGTTTCCGGCGGCTATAGACCGCCGCCACCATCTGTCATTTCGAGGAGCGCAGCGACGAGAAATCTAAGAGTCTTGCGCACTAGACGAGCACTGCGGGGAAGGACTTTAGTCCCCTCTCTATCGCTCGGGGTGACAACCGAAAGACAATACCTGGGTTCCTAGGCGTTCCGTCAGGTAATCAGGGGCTGCACGTGCTGCATCAAGGGGCTAGGGATCGCGGCTTGTGGTAAGGCTCTAGCCCACCCCGGCCAGCTTCGCCGCCAGTGGCTTCACGCTTACGATGTGCCGCTTCAGTCCCAGGTCTTCCGGCCTGATGCCCATGGCCAAGCCAATGGCCTGGGGCAGGTGCAGGATGGGCATCTCTATCTTCCGCCCCGCCTGGGCTGCCGCCTTGGGCTGGAAGCCGTCCAGGTTCAGGTGGCACAGCGGGCAGGGAGTGACCATCGCGTCGGCTCCCAGGTCCTTCACGTCGCCCGTGTGCTTCGCCACCATAGCCATGGAATTCTTCTCGTTGGTGGTCAGAATGGGGAAACCGCAGCAGCGGGTCTTCCCGGAAAAGTCCACCACCGTCGCCCCCAACGTCTCTATGAGCCGCTCTAGCGATGTCTGCCGCTCCGGGTGGCCCTCGAAGTCCAGGGCGTCGCTGGGCCGGATGATATAGCACCCGTAAAAGGGCGCCATCCTGACCCCGTGCAGCGGCCGGGTTATGGCCTTGGTAAGCTCGTCCAGGCCGTAGTCTTCGACCAACACCCAAAGCAGGTGCTTGATATCCGTCGTTCCCCGGTACTCCAGCCCTTCCTCGGCCAGGTGGGAGTTAATCTCGGCCAGATACTCCGGGCCCTGCTTCAGTCGCCGGTTGGCCTGGGCCATGACTCCCTGGCAGGTGCTGCAGATGGTCAAAATTGGCAGGCCCAACTGCTCTGCCATGGCAAAGGTCCTGGCGTTCAGGGCGTCTCCCAGGAGCTGGTTCTTCTCTTGCAGGACGCCCGCCCCGGTGCACGACGCCCCCGGCATCTCCTGGATGCCTATGCCCAGTCGTTGGCAAATCATCGTGGCCGCGGGGTATAGCTCCGGGCATCCTCCCCTGGAAACACAACCTGGGAAGAACGCGTATCTCAATTCTCACCTCTCATTTGGCAGCCAATCTTCTCCGGCGTCAAACTTAGCAGGATCACTCCGGCTCCGGGTCTTCCAGTTTTTCGGCCAGCTTCCGGATGCCGTCCACGTTTTCGATGCTCTTGTGAATAATAGGCGGCATCTTGCCCCGGGCCAGCGCCCGCAGTCCCACCGGGGCAAACCCCAGCAGCGCTGGAACGTTGCCCGCTCCGACAGACTTGACGGTCAACTGGAGCTCGTCCAGCCAGCCGCTGTGGGCCACGCTCTCGGTGAATGCCGTAGCGTGCCGGGAGCCGTTGTTGTCGGTAAGGCCCGCCTCCATGGCCTGGTCTCGCAACGCCATGATCCGGTCCATCGGCGCCACGCCCTTGGGGCACACCTGGACGCACTCCGAGCAGCGGGTGCAGTCCCACATGCCGGTGACCTCGCTCAGCTTCTCCAGCCGTTCCTTGGACACTCCCTCTTCGTCGCCGTCCCTGGGGTCCGCCGTGAACCGGTAGGCCTTGGCCAGGGCCGCAGGCCCCAGGAAAGTCGGGTCCACTTCCAGCACCGTGCAGTCGGAGACGCAGGCCCCGCACATGATGCACGAGGTTACTCCCGACAGGTGCAGCATGGACTCGTTGGACGCCAGGTACTCCCCCTCGGGCTCCTCGCCCCGGGGTTGCAGATAGGGTTCGACCTCCCTGATCTTGTCCCAGAACGGCTTGAAGTCCACCACCAGGTCCTTGACCACCGGCATCACCCCCGGCGGCTCCACGACTATCGCTCCGTCTGGGCCCACCGCGTCGGCAGCCTGGGTCTTGCACGCCAGCCCCGCCTGGCCGTTGATGCGCACCGCGCATGACCCGCAAATCGAACTCCGGCAGGAGCATCGCAGGCTCAGGGTCCCGTCCACCTCTTCCCGGACCTTGATCAGGGCGTCCAGCACCGTGGCGTTGCCCTCCAGGGAAACTGGGAACTCCTCCCAGTACGATTCAGGCCGGTTTGATTCGGGGTCGTAGCGCCGGATTCGCAGCGTAACTTCCATGAGCTAGTACTTCCTCTCCTCGGGAGTCCACTTGGTCACGGTGACCGGCAGATATGAAATGTCCGGCCCTCCTTCTCCCTTGGTCACCACCACGTGCTTCATCCAGTTTTCGTCGTCCCTATTCGGGAAGTCAGTCCTCGATTGCGCCCCCCTGCTGTCCTTCCGGTCCAGCGCGCTGACCGCTATGGTCTGGGCGCAGTCCAGCATGAACCCCAGTTCCAGCGCAAACACCAAATCCGTGTTGAACACCCGGCCTTTGTTGTCCACCGGGACCTTGGCATACCGTTCCTGCAACTCCTTCAGGTCTCCCAGGGTCTCTTGCATGCCGGCCTGGTTGCGGTAAACCGCCAGGTTGGAGTTCATTGTCTGCCCCATGCCCAGCCGCACCGAAGCCACCCTGTCGTTGTTCTGGGGCCTGTCCAGCATGTCCTGGATGCGCTCCCGTTCTCTATTCACCACCCCGTCCACGTCGAAGTCTACGTACTCTATTTCCCGGGACGCTTGGGCGGCGTGGTTGCCGGCCCGCTCGCCGAACACAATGGTATCCAGCAGCGAATTGGCCCCCAAACGGTTGCCGCCGTGGACGCTGACACAGGCGCACTCACCCGCCGCATACACCCCCGGCAGGTTGGTCAGGCCGTCCACGTCGGTCTTGATTCCGCCCATTATGTAGTGCATTCCCGGCCGGATGGGGATGGGCTGCTCCACCATGTCTATTCCAATCAGGTCGATGCCGATCTCCCGGATCTGGCTCAGCTTCTCCTGGATTAGGTCGGCCCCAAGATGGCGGCAGTCCAGCAGCACGCAGCCGTCGACGTCGTTGCCGGCGTTGATCTCCGTCTGTTCCGCCCGTGAGACAACGTCCCTGGAAGCCAGTTCCATCATGTTGGGAGCGTACTTTTCCATGAACCGGTCGCCGTTCTTGTCCAGCAGGTAGGCCCCTTCTCCCCGGGCCGCTTCCGAAATCAGCACCCCGCTGCCCGCCAAGGTGGTCGGGTGGTACTGCACCATCTCCATGTCCATCAGGCGGGCGCCCGCGTTATAGGCCAAGGCTATGCCGTCGCCGGTCACTATCAATGCGTTGGTGCTAGGCTCGAACACCCGACCCAGGCCGCCGGTGCAGAAGATGACCGTCTTGGCCCGGATGGCGTATACCTGCCCCGTGCGTATCTCCAGGGCCGTAACGCCGCACACCTGCCCGTCCTCTTGAATCAAGCCGGTGACGAACCACTCCTCGTAGCTGCGGACTCCCGACTTGATAAGCTGCTCGAACATCACGTGCAGCATGGCCTGGCCGGTGAAGTCTCCTACGAAGAAGGTCCTGGCCCGCCGCTGCCCGCCGAACGCCCGAGTTCCCAGCCGGCCTGCGTCGTCCCGGTTGAAGGTGACGCCCATGTGCTCCATGTCAATCAGCGACGTTCCCGCCGACTGGCACATGACCTCTATGGCGTCCTGGTCTCCCAGGAAGTCGCTGCCCTTGACCGTGTCGTAGGCGTGGTCCTCCCAGTTGTCGCCGCGGTCGATGAGGGCGGCGTTGATGCCGCCCTGGGCTGCGTTGGAGTGGCTGCGGACGGGGTGGACCTTGCTGATGATGGCGGTGTCCGCGCCGCCGGCCTTGGCGGCAATGGCCGCCCGCATGCCGGCCAGCCCGGCGCCGATCACCAGAACGTCATGCTCCAGCATGAAGCAATGTCCTCCCTAGCCCCATTTGTGAAATTTCGAACCTAATATACCAAAAAGGCTGTTTCCCTTCCACCAAAAACCCCGCCGATTGACCCTCAATCACCGGGAGTCCATGCTCCGCATCGCCAGCAGCAGCGAGGCTATGCTCTTCAGGTCCCGAATCTCGCCGCTTGCGATTAACTCGGGGACCGTGTGGAAAGGGACCGCAACCACGGATATATTCTCGTCGCTATCCGGGGGCAAACTTGACGGGCTCAGGTCCGTGGCCAGGTACAGATGCATGAACTCGGTGCACCAGCCCGGAGCGACCCAGGCGCTGGACAGGCGCCTGATGCTCCCCGCGGTGAAGCGGACTTCCTCTTGCAACTCCCGCAGGGCCGCTTCTTCCGGCGTCTCGCCGTCTTCCACGCCGCCGGCAACCACTTCCAGCAGCTCCGATTCCGCGGGCTTGCGGTACTGCCTGACCATCAACACGTTGCCGTCGCGGTCGATGGGCGCCACGCATACCACCGGCTGGTGCTCGACGATTTCCCTGGTGGTCAGCCGGCCTCCGGGCATGCGCACCGTGTCTACGCGGACATTGACCAGCTTGCCCTGGAACGGGACTGTGCTCTCGACCGTGGGTTCCGGTCCCGGTGACGGTTCAGAGGACGTCATCGCGTCTGCGGACGTCACTGGCCCCGGAGGCTGAGGCCCAGGCGGCGGGTCAACGTGGCGTAGAAATGGTTGGACGGGTTGGCCCGCAGGAACCGGGCACGGTACGGGCTCCGCTCCAATTCGACACGATCGCCGGGACTCAGCGGATGGTCGGCGTAGCCGTCGATGCTCAGGGTTGCTTCCTGGTAGCCTTCCAGCGACAGGGTCACCTTGACCGCCGGCGCCAGCACCAGTCCTGCGGTCAGGCCCATGTGTCCCGCCACCGGCTTAAGCACCAGGTCGTCTGACACCGGGTCCAGGATCGGCCCTCCCACCGCCAGGTTATACCCGGTGCTGCCCGTGGCGGTGCACAGTATGACCGCGTCGCAACGGAACGTCGTGATTTGGGCCCCGTCCACCAGCCCGCTGATGGTAACCACCCGCGAAACCGCCCCCCGCGCCAGCACCGCGTCGTTCAAGGCGTGGTACTGACCCGACTCCACGGCGGGACCCGACTCCCGCCCCCTGAACACCGTCGCCTGGAGCATGTTGCGCTCTTCCAGCCGGCAGTCCCCGTTCAAGTACACCGGCAGCCGTTCCAACGCCTCGTGCACCAGCAGCTCGGTCAGGAATCCCAGGCGGCCCATGTTGATTCCCACCACCGGGATTCCGGCGGGAGCCGTCACCTTGGACGCCCGCAGAATCGTCCCGTCGCCGCCAACGGTGATCACCAAGTCGGTGTCCTCGACCCGTTCCGCTAAAGTCTCCAGGTTCTCCGCCGGGCAAATCCAGCTTTGGTCCGGCAAGGGCAACTGGTGAAGGATAGTCGTGCCCAGGTCGAAAGCCTCGGGAATGCGGGCGTTGTATACGATGCCGACGTTTTTCATGGTTCTTGGAGCAGCAAGCATGCAGGCGTAAAAGCCCTGTCTGAGAAGCGCGGCAAGTCTAGCACCGCGCCGGAATAGGTGTCAACGAAATTCCAGGCTCCGCTGCAGCTTCTAAACCCCTGCAGGGGCAATACCGCGGTGGCATTGCTCGGCCCAACCCGTCATGCTACGCTGGCCCCACCTGAACGATTCGTGCTTCACAACGCTTGACCTTGGTCGTGCGTCTATGTAAATGGTCATACACGGTGGATACGAACAAGAAGCGATTCATCCGGCGGTAGAACAGTGAAGGTTGGGTGCTGATTAGACAGAGCGGTCACGACATATTCGAGCATCCGGATGTGGAGGGCATCATCGTGGTTCCCCGGCACAACCAACTTACGACGGGCACCGCTTACAGCATAGCGAAACAAGCTGGCTGGCAGTAGGAGAAGCGTATGAGGTATCCAGCGTTGATAGAACGGGAGAACGACCGCTACGGCGTCGTTTTCCCTGACATTCCAGGGGTGGTGGCGATGGCGGCTACTCACGACGAGGCCATCCAGGAGGCGGAAGCCGTCCTGCGGGTCTACGTAGAAAGAGCAAAGGAGAACGGTTGGACGCTGCCCCAGGCCAGCCCGCCTGAAACTGTCGAGACGCCCCAGGGGACACAGTTGATATCGGTCCCGCTGATTCGTCCGTCCAACGGAAAGGTCCGGGTTAACTGCCTGCTGGATGATGGATTGGTTGATCTGATTGACGACGAAGCCCGCCGCCGCAAGATGACCCGCACGTCATATATCGCCTGGTCGGTACGGCGGGTCGCCCAGATGGGCGGCTAGGCCGCGAAATCCGTCGCCGGTAGACTGGCTCCCCATAGGCAGAAAACATCCCGGTGACCCGGGATTTTTGATTGCTCCGAAATGCCCCCCGGCGGGACCCGCTTTTGCCCTCGTCAGAGTTTTGACATTCCACGAGGCCCGGCGGCCTCCGCCCCCGCCCTATGGCGTCAGCGGCCCAATAGCTATCTGGGAAAGGTCCAGCACGTACCCCGGCGCGATTCCCATAAACAGCATGGCGGCGCAGGCCACTCCCAGGGCCGCCCACGACGCCGGCGGGGCCGTAATCCGCTCCTCCGACCTGGGCTGCTGCAGGAACATCACCCGGATAATTCTCAAGTAGTAGTACGCGGAGACCACGCTGTTGATTACCCCCACCACCGCCAGCCAGACTAAGTCGGCATCCACCGCCGCCGTGAACACGTACAGCTTGGCGATGAATATGCCGGTGGGCGGCACCCCGATCAACGCAATCAACGCCAGCGCCAGCGCTATCGCCAGCGCGGGCGACCGTTGGGCGACCCCCGCGTAGTCGTCGATTTGATCGCTGCCGATGCGGCTCCCGATGGCGATTATGGCAATGAACGCCGTCAGGTTGGCCGCCGCATAGGCCGCCAGGTAGAACAGCACGCTGTCGGGACCCAACGCCGCGAACTCGGGAATCTGTTGGGAAACGCCCAATGAATGCACTCCCGCCGCCACGCCCACCAGGATGTACCCGGCGTGGGCCACGGTGCTGTAACCGAACAAGCGCCTGATATTGGTCTGGCTTATGGCCACCAGGTTGCCAATTATCATCGACGCCGCCGCCAGCACCGCCAGCAATGCGCCCCAGTCCAGGCTCACGTCGAAGAACCCCACGAACAACACCCGCAGCATAATCGCGAATGCCGCCGCTTTGCTGGCCACCGATAAGAACGCCACCACCGGGGTCGGCGCGCCTTCATACACGTCCGGCGCCCACATGTGGAAGGGCGCCGACGAAATCTTGAAGCCGAAACCGGCAATCATCAGGGTCACTCCCGACAGCAGCAGCATGTTGCCGAAGGGAATGTCCCCCGAGGTGCCCGCCACTCCGGCCGCTATCTCCTCCAGCTTGGTGCTGCCGGTATAGCCGAATATCATCGCCATCCCGTAGAGCATCACCGCCGAGCTTATGGCCCCGATGATCAGGAATTTCATCCCGGCCTCGCTGGACTGCCGGGTCATCATGAACGCGGCCAGAGCCGCCAACGGCATCGTCGCCAGCTCCAGCGAGATGTAAATCGTGACCAACTCGGTGGCCGCGGCCAGCAGCATCATTCCGGAGGCCGACAACAACACCAGCCCGTAATACTCTCCCCGGAACCGCTCCATCTTGCGGACGTAATCTCCGGAAGACAGCACCACCAGCCCTGTCGCGGCCAGCACCAGGAAGTTGAAGAATAGGGCAAACCGGTCCACCGACAGGCTCCCCGCCAATATGCTGGCCTCCCCGGCGTCCAAGGGGTTCGATCCCTGCACCAGGTCCAGTTGGTTGCTCAAGTCGAAGGCTTGCAGCAGGCTGAAGCCGAAGGGGACCAACAGCCCAATAAATGCGGCAACGGGCAGAATGTCCTTGCGCCGGAAGACCATGTCCAACAGGATCACCAGGATGCCCGCCCCAGCCATCCCGATGTAGGGTGCAATCACGTATATGTCGTGTACCGACATGGAAGGCCTAGCCGCTCCCCGGCAGCAGGGTGACTATCGGGTCGAGCCCCGACGCGAACACGTCGGTCAACACCGCCGGGTAGACTCCCACGCCCACTATGGTCACCACCAGCAGGGCTAGCGGCACTCTTTCGACCAGCGAGGCGTCCGTCAAATCGGCAAATCTCTCTCGTTTCGGGCCGAAGAAAGCCCGCTCCATCATCCAGAGGATGTAGCCCGCAGCCAGGATGATTCCCAACACCGCCGCCGCCGTCGGCCAGGGGTAGGCCTTGAACCCTCCCAGGAACACCAGCAATTCCGACACGAACCCGCTCAGTCCCGGCAACCCCAGGGACGCCAGCCCGGCAATCAGCATGGCCGCGGCCACGAATGGCATCCGTGCCGCCAGTCCTCCCAGGTCCGGGATGTAGCGGGTGTGGGCCTTCTCGTACACCAATCCAACGCCCAGGAACAGCAGGCCGGTAATGGTCCCGTGGGTGAAAAGCTGCATCGCCGCTCCCTTGAGCCCGGTGGCGGTCAGCGCCCCCTCCGAAATCCCGATGGACCCTACCCCGATCAACACCAAACCCATGTGGCTCACGCTGGAATAGGCAATAAGCCGCTTGAGGTCCGTCTGGCGCAAGGTCACCACGGCTCCGTAGAGCACGCTGATTGCCCCCAGTATCACCAGCGCCCAGGCAAACCGGTCGGCCTCGCCTGGGAACATCCCGACGTTGATCCTCAGCAGTCCGTAGCCGCCCATCTTGAGCATCACCCCGGCAAGCATCACGCTGGCCGCCGTGGGCGCATCCGTGTGCGCATCGGGGAGCCAGGTGTGCACCGGCCACGAGGGCAGCTTCACCGCGAAGTTGGCGAAGAACAGCCAGAACAACACCGGCAGCGGCAACAACACCGCCCCGGCCGTCAGCAGGGAGCCCTTGGTGGATAGCTCGACCATGTCGAACGTCCCCAGTCCCGGCGTGACGAACACCGCCACAATGGCCACCAGCATGAACGCGCTGCCCAGCAGGGTGAAAATCAGGAACTTCATCGCCGAGTATTCCTTGCGCCCGCTCCCCCAAATCGAGATGAGCATGAACATCGGCACAAGTTCCAGCTCCCAGAACAGGAAGAACAACAGCAGGTCCAGGGTGGCGAACACCCCCATCACCGCCGTCTGCAGCACCAGCAGCCAGAAGAAGTACTCCTTGACCCGGTGGCCTACCCGCCACGAACCCAGCACCGCGCAGAACCCAATAATCCCCGTCAGCGCCACCAGCGGCGCGCTCAGCCCGTCCACTCCCATGAAGTAACTGGCCCGCAGCGTTTCTCCGGGTATCCAGGAGAACCTGTCGACGAACTGGAACCTTTCCGCGCCGTCCCCCTGGTCGAACAGCGCAAACACCAGCAGGGCCACCACCATGTCGGCCAACGCCACCAACACCGCAAATGACCTGATGCTGCGGTCGCCCCGCCCCAACAGCAGGATGACCATGGCGCCGGCGGCCGGCAGGAACACCGCCGCGGTCAGCAGTCCTGTAAATCCCGAAACCAATCCAGCTACCTTATATCTTCCACGTCAGATAGAACGCTAGAATTATCGCCAGGGTCCCCAGGAGCACAAAGGTCCCGTAGACCTGCACCTGTCCCGTCTGCAGCCGCCCTATGGCCGCGCCGGCGGTGCGGGAAATCCAGCCCGTGGCGTCCACGGCCGCGTCCACCACGTTCCGGTCCAGCCAGTCTGTAGCCCCGGCGAACGCCCGGTAGAATCCCCGCCGCACCACCACGCCTTCGTATAGAGAGTCCACGTAGTACTTCTGCGTAAGCAACGTATGCACCGGCCTGATTATCCACGGCGGCTCCTTGCTGCCGGCCCGCAGCAGCCCGTACAGCAGTCCGGCAACCGCCAGGCCGCCCAGTGCCGCCCCGGTGGAAATCACGGCCATCCACCTGCTGAAGTCATGCACCTCGAAATGGCCGGACAGCACCGGCACCGAATGCTCCAGTCCCTCCAGCAGGAACTCGTTGATCCAGTGCCCGGGGATCCCTATTTCCTTGTCCCACTGGGGATTGGCCAGATAGCCCGACACCACCGCCGCCAAGCCCAAGACGACCATCGGCGCCACCATTACTACCGGCGACTCCGCCAGGTGCACACCGCTGCCGTGGGCCGCCCCGTCTGCAGAGGGCTCGCCCTTGTCCTCCATCTCCTTATCGATACCGCCGCGGAACTCTCCGTGGAACGTCCGGTGGATCATCCTGAACGTGTAGAAGCCCGTGAGCACAACCCCTGCCAACAAAAGTCCAAACGTAACCTGGCCCACCCACGGCTCCACCAGACCGGCCCCGGTCCACACGCCAACCAGTATTTCGTCCTTGCTCCAGAAACCGGCCAGGGGAATGATGCCCACCAGGCTCAGTCCCCCGATAAGCGTCAGAAGATAAGTCCAGGGCATCACCCGCCGCAGGCCTCCCATGTACCGCATGTCGAACGTCCTGGTGGCGTGGTTGACGCTGCCCGCCCCCAGGAACAGCAACGCCTTGAACGACGCGTGGGTGAACAGGTGGAAGATCGCCGGCCCGTAGGCCCCCACTCCCAGGCCGGCCATCATGTACCCCAACTGGCTTATAGTCGAATAGGCCATCACCCGCTTGATGTCGTTGTTCACCAGGCCCATGGTCGCCGCCATGAACGCGGTGAAGGCCCCAATCAAGGCCACTATCGCCAGCGCATCCCCGGTCTGTTGGAACACCGGATAGAACCGGGCCACCAGGAACACCCCCGCGGCCACCATCGTCGCCGCATGAATCAGTGCGCTTACCGGCGTGGGGCCCTCCATGGCGTCGGGCAGCCACGAGTGCAGCGGGAACTGTCCCGACTTGCCCGCCGCTCCGGCGAAGATCCCCAGCGCAAACCAGGTCAACGCCATCCCGCCCAAAATACCCGCGCCGCCGATGGCCAGCGGTTGAGCGGCCAGCCAGATGTCCGGTATGTGGAACGCGTTCAGCCCCGCCGCTGCAAAGTCGTCCGCCTTGAAGAACAGGTATAGGATCGCTATCAGGAACCCGACGTCGCCGATCCGGGTGACTATGAACGCCTTCTTCGCCGCCGCCGCCGCCGCCGGACGCTCGTGCCAGAACCCGATGAGCAAGTACGACGATGCGCCAACCAGCTCCCAGAACACGTAGAGTTGGATGATGTTGGCCGACAGCACCAGCCCCACCATTGAAGCGGTGAACAGCGACATGTAGGCGAAGTACCGGGAGTACCCGTTGTCGCCCCTCATGTAACCCAGCGAGTACACCTGCACCGCCAGGCTCACGCCGGTGACGACTATCAACATGATGGCCGTAAGCTGGTCCGTCAGCAGGCCAAGCTCTATCGTCGCCGCGCCCACGTCCAGCCACTCGTAGGGCTGGAACTCAAGGTCGTGCCCCAGGGCCACCGACCTCAGCGCCCACACCGACAGGCCCACGGCCACTGCCAGCGGCAGGATAAGGGCCAGCCCGCTCAGCAGCGGATATCGCTTGAATAATGGCCCGATAATCAGGCTGATGGCGGCGAAAGAGCCCAGCGGCAGAAGGAAGATAGCCCAGATATAGGCTTCGCCGATCATCTACAGCTTCCTCACTATCTCTTCGGCCACGTGTTCCCGGCCCTTGGGGACGTAGATCACAAACGGCGCCCGCTCGCCCCAGTCCCGAATATCCCGCTCGGGCAGGATGCGGGTCGGCAGGCCCTCGCCCTCCAGCGCCTCTTTCCACATTTCCGCTATCATCAGGTTGGGCGCTCGCTTGAATTCAATCCACATTGCGGACATAGGCTTCAGCTATCCACCAACCGCCGGCGCCGGCAGTCCATCAGTTCCTGAGCTCCGTGGCCTCAGTCAAGTCCAGCGACTCATTCGTCCGGTACATGGCGAACACAATCGCCAGGCCCAGGGCTATCTCCGCCGCCGCAACCGTGATGACGAACACCGCGAAGACCTGCCCCGTCAGCACGCTGCCGATGTTTTCCTGCAAAGCCACCGGCGCCGCGTACTTGGCCAGGGCCACGAACGTCAGGTTCACCGCGTTGAACATCAACTCGATGGCCATCAGCACTATAAGCACGTTGCGCCGGGCCAGCGCGCCGTACAGCCCAATGGCAAACAGCGCCGCCGCAATAATCAGCATCGCTTCGAAGGACATCGTCCCTACCCCTCAGACCCCGGCGGCTGGGGTCTGACCAAAGCCAGCGCGCCGATCACGGCGGCCAGCAGCAGCACCGACACCGCTTCGAAGGGCAGCACAAAATCCCCAATCAGCAAATCGGCCAGCCCCGCCTCGCCGGCCGCCTCCTGTTCCCGCTCGCTTTCGAACCCGGCCTCCTCCAGCGTCTCGGGAGCGATATTGCTCACCGCCTGCGTCTGCACCAGGTCCACCCGCTGCTGCTCTTCCTCGGGAATCAGGTTCCAATTGGTGTCCGTTGCCACAAATGCCACGGTGGCCAGCACCAGGGCCGCAAACAACGCCGCGGGTATCTGCAGCCTGTTGGGCAGGTTGCCCCGCTGCACGTCCCTGGTGAGCATCACCGCGAAGATTATCAGTATCGAAATCGCCCCGGCGTAAATCAGCACCTGCACCACGGCCAGGAACTCGGCGCTGAGCATCACGAAGAACCCAGCCACCGCAACGAAGACGACTATCAGCATCAGCGCCGCCCGGAACAGGTCTCGCGTCAAGACCACTCCCAGTGCGGCAGATATGGCAACTGCGCCCAGGAACCAGAAGACGATGTCCTGGAATAGCATCTAGACGGCTTCCTCGGCGGAAGCGGGCTTGGAATTCTCCTCGTTCTCGTTGGCCTGGGCTGAATCAGCCTGGCCTTCTCCCTCCGCAGGAGGCGCCGTCAATCGCATCCCGGCCTTCTCCCGCTGGTGCCACGCCCACGACTCCCGGCCCACCTGCTTCCAGTCCAGCGGCTGCCCGCCGCGCGGGTCGTACCCGGAGTTCTCCAGCTGGGGCCGGAAGAAGTTGCTCGGGTGCTTCTCCGCCGACCTCAGTTCGTCCAGCCCGATCATCATCCCCTTCCGGGAGTAACGTCCCTGCTCGAAGCCGCTGCCCATGAACAGCGCGTCGTAGGGGCAGGCTTCCACGCACAGCCCGCAGAACATGCACCGGGCAATCTCGATGTCGAAGACCTCCAGCAGGTACTTGTCTCCCTGTTTCGGGGCCGTCTCGCTGGGGCTGGTGACGATCTTGATGATTCCCAGGGGGCAATACTTGGCGCAGGAAGCGCAGCCGGTACACCGTTCCTCGTACCAGACGAACTCCTCCCCGCGGAACCTGGGGTGCTGCTTCAACCGCTCTTCCGGGTACTGCACCGTGAACGGTTTCTTGACCAGGTTTCTTAACGTGACCAGCAGGCCCTTCATCATCTCCGAGCCGTACATGCTAAGCAGTCCCTCCTGGACCCGCTGCTGCGGGGCTTCCTGCAGCAGCCGGGCTCCGGCCCATCGTAGGCCTGGGTGTTTCTTTGACCAGTCTGCTGAACAGGGCTATGCACACCACGGTCAGCGGCAGGTTGATGCCGGTCATAATCCACAAGTCCGCCGTGCTCAACGCCCCCGCGTCGTTCCTGAAAAAGTACACTTCCAAGGTCGTGGCCAGCAGGTTGATCATGCTCAATGGCAGCAGGAATTTCCACGCCAGCGCCATCAGTTGGTCTATGCGCAGCCTCGGCAAAGTGGCCCTTACCCAGGTGAACAGGAAGATAACCGCCATGAGCTTCAACAGGAACCAGAACCAGCCGATGTAGCTGGAAGCCGGGCCCGACCAGCCGCTCAGGAAGAAGGTAACCACCAGCGCCGCGGCCACCAAAGTGGCCCCGAACTCCGCCGCCTGGATCACGGCAAATTTAATCCCGCTGAACTCGATGTGGAACCCCGCAATCAACTCCGATTCCGCCTCCGCCACGTCGAAGGGTGTGCGGTTGAGCTCCGCCGAAGTCCCCGCCAGGAACACGAACAGCGCCGCCGGCTGCACCAATAGGAAGGGTATCGATTGCGCCGCCACCACGTCGGCCAGCGACATGGAACCCGCCACCAGCACCACGCCCAGCAGCGACAGCACCACCGGGATCTCGTAGCTTATCAGCACCGCCACTCCCCGGGCCGCGCCGAACATTGCAAACCGGTTGTTGGACGACCAGCCGGCGACGAATATCGCCACCGTGGTCAGCGACCCCAGGGCCAGGACGTAGAGCACGCCCACGTTCAGGTTGGCCAGGGCGGTGTCTTTGGCGAAGGGCACCACCGCCAGGACCAGCAGCACCGGCATCAGCATGAGCACCGGGGCCATGAAGTAGGCCAGCTTGTCCGCGTTGGCCGGCGTCAGGTCCTCTTTCAACAGCAGTTTCATCACGTCGGCGATGGGCTGGAAGAGCCCGAAAGGTCCCCAGCGGTTGGGGCCGATGCGGTTTTGCATCCGGCCGATAATCCGCCGTTCCGCCCAAGACAACATCGCCGCTCCCAGCAGCACCAGGTTCACCAGGATGAACATGATGACCAGCCCCGCCACCGCGTAGGACAGCCCGCAGGGCAATACCTGCCCCACCCACTCGTAAATTACCCGGTACAGCAGGGTGTCGTGCAGGATGTTGTCCTGTGCCAGGACGCAGTTCAACGGTCGACTTCTCCCATGTTGATGTCCACGCTGCCCAGGGTCACGATCATGTCCGCCAGTTTCCAGCCCACCAGCAGGTGCTCGGTTACCGTCAGGTTAATCAACGACGGCGACCGTATCTTCATCCTGTAGGGGCTGATTCCCCCGTCGCTCACCATGTAGAAGGCCAGCTCGCCCTTCGACGCTTCCACCCGGGCGTAGGTCTCCGCGCCGGGTTCGGGCCTGACCAGCAGCGGCAGCTCCAGCCGCACCGGGCCCGGCTCTATCTGCTCCACGCACTGCTCTACGATGCGGGCGCTCTGGCGTATCTCCTGGAACCGCACCCAGAACCGGTCGTAGTTGTCGCCGTTATTGCCCACCGGCACGTCGAACTCCACCCGGTCGTAAACGTCGTAGGGCTCCATCTTTCGCCAGTCCCACTGCAGCCCGCTGGCCCGCAGCACCGGCCCGCTGACCGAGCAATTTATCGCCATGTCCAGCGGCAACGGGCTGACCCCCTGGGTGCGCGCCCTGACTATCTCGTTCTCCAGCACCAGTTGCTCTATCTCGCCGAACTCCGCCCGGAACGTCTTCATGAAATCGTCCAGGGCCGGCCAGAAGTCATCCGGCGCGTCGTAGAACACTCCCCCAGGCCGCGCATAGCTCACCGTCACCCTTGCCCCGCACAGCATCTCGAACAGGTCCAGGATGCGCTCCCTGGTCCTGAAGCAGTACATCAGCGGCGTCACCAGGGCGCCCAGGTCCTGCACGAAGAAGCCGATCCCTATGAGATGGCTCGCTATCCGCTGCAACTCCGAGGCTATCGTCCGCAGGTACTGCCCCCTGAGCGGCGCTTCCACCCCCAGCAGCCGCTCGACTCCCAGGCAGTATGCCTGGTTGTTGATCATCGATGAAACGTAGTCCAGCCGGTCGGTCAGGGTGACGATGTGGGTGTAGTTGCGGGACTCCGCCAGCTTCTCCGTTCCACGGTGCAGATACCCGAAGACCGGCTCCACTTCGAGGATCTCTTCCCCGTCGAATGTAACCCGCAACCGAAACACCCCGTGGGTGCTGGGGTGATGCGGCCCCACGTTGACCGTCATTGGTTCGGTGCGAATCGGCATCGGCAGCTACAGGTAGTCCTTGCGCAGGGGATGGCCATCGTAGCCTTCCCACAGCATGATGCGTTTCATGTTCGGGTGGCCTGCGAAGCGCACGCCCATCAGGTCCCAGACCTCCCGTTCCTGGAAGTCCGCTCCCCGCCAGATGTCGTACACCGAGGGCAGCTCCAGGTCTTCCCGGCCGTATACCCTGGTCTTGATCACGGCGCTGTGCTGCCGCTGCAGCGAGGTCAGGTGATACACCACCTGGAAGTGCTCGACGTAGTCGACGGCGCTGATCGAATTCAGGAAGTCCAGGTCCAGGTCGGGGTCGTCGTGCAGAAAGCGGGCCGCCTCGGCAATTCGTTCCGGCCTGACCCATACCTCGCCCTCTGTCCATTCATCCACCGAGTCGGGAACTGCCGACTGCAATTTCTCCGCAAGTTCACCGCCCGGCAGGGGACGCACCGCCATCAGGCCTGTTCTCCGCCGGTCCGTTGCGGCGCGTTGTGGACTTTGCCCCGCGGGCCGCGCAGGTTGTTGTACTTCTTGATTTTCTCGTGCAGGGCCATGATGCCGTACAGCAGGGCGTCGGGCCTGGGAGGGCAGCCGGGCACGTACACGTCCACTGGGATTATGTGGTCCACCCCCGGCACCACGCTGTATGAGCCGTAATACGGCCCCCCGCTGGTGGCGCAGACCCCCATGGAAATCACCCACTTGGGGTCGCCCATCTGGTCGTAGATGCGCTGTATCGGCGGGGCCATCTTCCAGGTGACCGTGCCCGCAATTATCATCAGGTCGGCCTGCCTGGGAGATGCCCGGAACACCTCCATGCCGAACCGGGAGATGTCGAACCGGCCCATGGCCGTCGCCATCATCTCGAAGGCGCAGCAGGCCAGACCGAAGCTCACCGGCCACATGGCCGACTTCCGGCTCCAGTTCACCAGGGCGTCCACCGACGTCACCAGGATGTTCTTCTTCAGGTCGTCGGGGACTTCGATCAGCGGCTCGGCCAACGGCGAGGTGGCGGTGTCTTTCAGGTGCTGAACGGCCCCGCCTTCGTTCTGGTCCAGGCCCCAGGTCCTGGTGTGCAGCGGGCCGTCGCCTTTAGATATTTCCATAGCTCCCAACCCTTAGCCCCACTCCAGGTCTCGTTTGCGCCAGGCGTATGCCCATCCCACCAGCAGGATCATGACGAAAGCGGCCATCTCCACCAGCGCGAACAGCTCCAGGCTGAGGAACTTGGTCGCCCAGGGATACAGGAACACCACCTCGACGTCGAACACCACGAACAGGATGGCGTACATGTAATAACGGAAGTTGTACTGGCTCCACCTTCCCCCGATTGGCTGCACGCCGCACTCGTAGGTCTCCAGCTTCACGTCGGTGGGGTTGTTCGGCCGCAGTCCCAGCTTCGACGACATCCAGGACATCAGCAGCATGCTGGTGGGGACGATAAAGGAAACGGCGACGAAGATGGCAACCAACCCATACTGTCGGAAGTAGTCGTCTAACATGAGCGCTTGCCTGGAGAGAGAGTATCGAACGGAGTCTTGTTCGACGTGAGATTATAACATAGCCAACCTCGAATCAATAGTGAAATCCCGCACAAAGCCCCCGGTCACTCGTCAAGCCATCCAACCCGGTCACAGTTAGATGGGGCTCCGCTGGACGGCCGCCACTGTCATTCCGAGGCCCACACCCCCTGTCATTCCTGTAGATGTCAGATAATTCGTTGACAGAATAGCATGGGACAAATAGCTATTCTGGAGGCGAGGATGCGTAACAACAGCAATGACCGTACAGTGGAACGAAACTATGTCCAGAAGTGGCGGTTTCTCATCCGGGAGTACCAACAAGTCAAGGCGAAGGAACACCCCAGGTTCCGCTTCGTCCAGGACTTCTACAACTTCCACGGCACCAACCGACAGACCTTTGCCAAGTATTACAACCGCTACAAGCAAGATGGTAGTGACCTAGCTCTACTGCCTCTCAAGCGCGGCCCCAGGTGGAAGAGCCGCCGCACGCTGCCTTTCATAGAGGAGAAGGTGCTGGAGCTAAGGCGTAAAGGTATAAATCGGTATGAGATATATGCGATACTCCAGCCGGTACTGAAGTCCCGCACTCCTGCGCCATCCACCATCTACGCTATCAGCCGGCGTCATAACCTGAACAAGTTGACCAAACCCATGGAACAGTCCAAAAGAAGGATCATCAAGGCCAGGGCAGGAGAGTTGGGGCATCTGGACTGCCACCATCTGAGCAAGGACCTGATCCTGGGCGCCAGACAGCGCTACTACCTGGTGTCTCTGCTGGACTCCTGCACCCGCCTGGCCTGGGCGGAGGTGGTGGAGGACATAAAGAGCCTGAGCGTGATGTTCGCCGCCCTAAAGAGCATCAACTTGCTGAATGCCGAGTACGGGGTGCGCTTTGAGGCCATACTCACCGACAATGGCCCTGAGGTGGCCACCCACAAGAGTAAGGAGCAGCATCCCTTCGAGAGGATGCTAATGGAGCTGGGGATCAAGCACCGCTACACCAGGCCCTACAGACCCCAGACCAATGGCAAGGTCGAGCGCTTCTGGCGGACCCTCAACGAAGACCTCTTGGAAGGGACCACCTTCGAGTCCTTGGACGAGCTGAGGGATGAACTGATGCAGTACCTCCTCTACTACAACACCGAGAGACCCCACCAGGGCCTTGGAGGCAACACTCCACTGCAAACCTTGCAAAATCTGTCAATGAATTAGCTAACACATACAATTCCGACGCCCACACACCCTGTCATTCCGACGAGCGCAGCGACGAGGAATCTCAAGTCCTTACCTGAAGGACATCAAGGGTCCACCGCACCAACCCCCTCCGTTCGCCCTTGTATCTTAAACATGGACGTGATAGACCGTTTCGTCCTCGGTCTTGAAGACCGTGGCTCAGCAGGGTCGTCACGTCCTGCCTGCTCGGAGCCCGAACAGTTGAACGGGCGTGGAGCCCGAATTAGGCAAGGATGGGCCAGAGTCGGAGTGAACATCTTTGGAGGAGGTGTATGCATGAAGGAAGAGTCCTCGTTGTTTGTTGGCATCGATGTATCCAAGGACCGCTTGGATGTGGCGGTGCGGCCTACCGGTGAGGCCTGGCAGGTCTCCCACGACTCTCGGGGGATCAGCCGGCTGGTGGAACGTCTTGGGGAATTGGCTCCCCGGTTGGTGGTGCTGGAAGCTACCGGTGGAATGGAAATGGCCCTAGCGGGAGAATTGGCCAGCTCCCACCTGGCTATTGCAGTAGTTAATCCCAGGCAGGTGCGGGACTTCGCCCGCGCTGCCGGGAAACTGGCCAAAACCGATGCCCTGGACGCCCACGCCCTGGCCCATTTTGCCCAGGCCATGCATCCAGCCTCCAGACCACTGCCCAATACCGACACCCAGGAATTGAAGGCTCTGGTCGCCCGAAGGCGCCAACTGGTAGAGATGATCACCGCAGAGAAGAATCGTTTCAAGACTGCCACCAGGCGTATACGCCCCAAGGTCAAGGAACACATCCTTTGGCTGGAAGAGAATCTGGGGGCAATGGACCAGGACTTGGGAGACTTCATCCGTTCTTCCCCCATGTGGAAGGACAAAGACCAGTTGCTTAGAAGCACTCCAGGTGTGGGGCCGGTCCTATCCATGACGCTGTTGTCCGACCTGCCCGAACTGGGTGCCTTGAACCGTGGTGAGATAGCTGCTTTGGTGGGAGTGGCGCCCTTCAACCGTGACAGCGGATCCCTCAGGGGAAAGCGCAAAGTGTGGGGCGGCCGCAGCCGGGTGCGGGCCGCTCTCTACATGGCAACCTTGGTGGCCACCCGGTACAATCCGGTCCTGCGAGCCTTTTACCAGCGTCTGTGCGATGCCGGCAAACCCAAGAAAGTCGCCCTCACCGCCTGCATGCGCAAGCTGCTCACCATACTCAACGTCATGGTCAAGCATAATCGCCATTGGAACCCTGTTGCTCAATGCTCTTGACATTCAAGACAGTTGCTGAGCCTGTCCTGAGGTTCTCGAAGGGGGAAATCGAATGGCCTGCCCTGGCTCCAGCCATCGCCAGGGTGACGGTGCCCGCCACTGCCCTTTCCAAGGCCCACACCCCCTGTCATTCCGACGAGCGCAGCGACGAGGAATCTCAAGTCCCTGCCCTGAAGGACATCAAGGGTCCACCCCACCAACCCACTCCGTTCGCCCTGAGGGAAATCGAAGGGCCTGCCCGTTGGTCTCACCTTCGCTAGGGCTACCGTGGCAGCCCCCTGTCATTCCTGTATGTGTTAGCTAATTCATTGACAGATTTTGCAAGGTTTGCAGTGGAGTGTTGCCTCCAAGGCCCTGGTGGGGTCTCTCGGTGTTGTAGTAGAGGAGGTACTGCATCAGTTCATCCCTCAGCTCGTCCAAGGACTCGAAGGTGGTCCCTTCCAAGAGGTCTTCGTTGAGGGTCCGCCAGAAGCGCTCGACCTTGCCATTGGTCTGGGGTCTGTAGGGCCTGGTGTAGCGGTGCTTGATCCCCAGCTCCATTAGCATCCTCTCGAAGGGATGCTGCTCCTTACTCTTGTGGGTGGCCACCTCAGGGCCATTGTCGGTGAGTATGGCCTCAAAGCGCACCCCGTACTCGGCATTCAGCAAGTTGATGCTCTTTAGGGCGGCGAACATCACGCTCAGGCTCTTTATGTCCTCCACCACCTCCGCCCAGGCCAGGCGGGTGCAGGAGTCCAGCAGAGACACCAGGTAGTAGCGCTGTCTGGCGCCCAGGATCAGGTCCTTGCTCAGATGGTGGCAGTCCAGATGCCCCAACTCTCCTGCCCTGGCCTTGATGATCCTTCTTTTGGACTGTTCCATGGGTTTGGTCAACTTGTTTAGGTTATGACGCCGGCTGATAGCGTAGATGGTGGATGGCGCAGGAGTGCGGGACTTCAGTACCGGCTGGAGTATCGCATATATCTCATACCGATTTATACCTTTACGCCTTAGCTCCAGCACCTTCTCCTCTATGAAAGGCAGCGTGCGGCGGCTCTTCCACCTGGGGCCGCGCTTGAGAGGCAGTAGAGCTAGGTCACTACCATCTTGCTTGTAGCGGTTGTAATACTTGGCAAAGGTCTGTCGGTTGGTGCCGTGGAAGTTGTAGAAGTCCTGGACGAAGCGGAACCTGGGGTGTTCCTTCGCCTTGACTTGTTGGTACTCCCGGATGAGAAACCGCCACTTCTGGACATAGTTTCGTTCCACTGTACGGTCATTGCTGTTGTTACGCATCCTCGCCTCCAGAATAGCTATTTGTCCCATGCTATTCTGTCAACGAATTATCTGACATCTACAATTCCGACGAGCGCAGCGACGAGGAATCTCAAGTCTTTACCCGGAGACACCCCCAAGACCCTTTACGCCGCGCCGCAGTCCCACCAATCCAATCTACTGACACATGGCCCTTGCGCCGTTGTGCCCCCCTCCCTATCATGTCATTAGGCTGCAATCGACGCCCACCAAGTCCATAGCGTCGCCGCCCAAGCCAATGGCCCTAAATGGCTCAAAAAGTCACAGGAAAAAAGAGTCCTCCAGGCAGCCGGAAGGCCAACCGGAAGCCGAAAACCCCTGCGCCCCCCACCACGTAGGGGCAAAAAAATCTCTCGCCCTTTCGTGAAAACCCGCCAATTATTCGATAAATGCCCCTCCCCAAACTCCTAATCGCCACCCACAACCCCGGCAAGATCCGGGAATACCGCGCCCTCTTGGGGGACGCGCCCTTTGATTTGGTCTCCCTTTCCGACGCGGGCATAACCGAAGAGGTCGAAGAGACGGGCGATACGTTTGAAGACAACGCCCTCCTCAAGGCCCAAGCATACGCCGCCGCGAGCGGGCTCCTGACCCTGGCCGACGACTCCGGTCTGGAGGTCGACGCCTTGGACGGAGCGCCCGGCATCCGCTCAGCCCGCTACGGCGAAGACATCGTCGACAAAGCGGTGGCAAAGAACCTATCCGACCAGGACAGGGTCACCCTGCTCCTAAGCAATCTGGACGGCATCCCCTGGGACCGCCGCACCGCCCGCTTCCGCTGCGTCATTGCCGTCGCCAACCCTCCTACCCCCTGTCATTCCGAGAAGCGCAGCGACGAAGAATCTAAAATCCCTAGCCGCCAGCGCGACAAATCTGTGCAAGCCCCTACCCAAACCGTTACCACCCCGAGTCACCAAGACAAAAACCCGGCGTCCGAACTAACCCTCTTGGAGGGCTCCGTCGAGGGAGTGATACAATATGAGCCTATGGGCAACAACGGGTTCGGCTACGACCCGGTCTTCTACCTCCCATTCTACGGCCTGACCATGGCCCAACTCCCCATGGAAGAGAAGAACCGCATCAGTCACCGCTCCCAGGCGGCCCAAAAAGCCGTGGCCCTGCTCCATAGATGGCACGAGTCTCACTAAGATGCCCGCGAGCGACCGAGCGGCAGCCAAACGACTATGACAATCACAGATAAGCTACTCCAATGACCCTGGACAAATTCGGCAGGCCCCTGCGGGACCTGCGTATATCCGTAACCGACCGGTGCAACTTCCGGTGCCCCTATTGCATGCCCGCCGAAATCTTCGGCGAGAGCTACCAGTTCCTCCCCAAAGAAGAAATCCTCACCTTCGAGGAAATCGCCCGGCTGGCCCGCATTTTCGTCGACCTTGGCGTCAACAAGCTCCGCATCACCGGGGGCGAGCCCCTGCTGCGCACCGACCTGCCCAAGCTGGTCTCCCTGCTGGCCGCCATCCCGGGCGCCGCCGACCTGACCCTCACCACCAACGGCTATCTCTTGGCGCGGCAGGCCCAGTCGCTGAAGGACGCCGGCCTGGCCCGGATTACCGTCAGCCTGGACTCTTTGGACGACGAGATTTTCAAGCAGATGAACGGGCGCAACTTCTCGCATCGCCGGGTCCTCCAGGGCATCGACAAAGCCGCCGAAGTTGGCCTGTCCCCCGTCAAAATCAACGCCGTCGTCCAGAAAGGGGTCAACGACCACACCGTCGTGGACCTGGCCCGCCACTTCAAGGGAACGGGCCACATCCTGCGGTTTATCGAATACATGGACGTGGGCAACCGCAACGGCTGGAAGTGGGAAGAGGTCGTCCCCGCCGCGGAAATCATCCGGCGCATCGATGCCGAACTGCCCCTAGAACCGATAGAAAGCGACTACCGTGGAGAGGTGGCCAAGCGCTACCGCTACGTGGACGGCCAGGGCGAAATAGGCGTCATTTCGTCGGTCTCCCAGCCGTTTTGCGGCGATTGCACCCGCTCCCGTCTTTCCACCGACGGCGTGCTCTACACCTGCCTGTTCGCCAGCGCCGGCATCAACCTCCGCGACCCTATGCGTTCCGGGGCCGGCGACGACGAACTGCGCGACCTGATCGCCCGGGTCTGGGGCAACCGCACAGACCGTTACTCCGAGGAGCGCGCCGAGCTCGCCGCGGTGCAAAACGCCCCGCCAAAAGTGGAGATGTACCAGATTGGCGGCTAATTGGCGACGGGCACGTTAAACGGCCTGTTGCATCTTGATGCCTAAACCATGCGTGACGTACTGAAGCAAATTACGGTCTATACCGACGGCTCTTGTCTGAATAACCCAGGCCCAGGGGGATATGGCGTAGTTTTAATCTACGGAAACCAACGGAGGGAACTAGCGGGTGGCTTCAAAGAAACTACGAACAACCGCATGGAGTTGTTGGCCGCCATCTCAGGGCTTGAGGCCCTTAAGGAGAAATGTCGCGTAACTCTTTACAGCGATTCCATGTACGTGGTCAATGGCATTGAGAAAGGGTGGGCGAAGAAATGGCGGGCCAACGGATGGAAGCGCAACAAGCGAGACAAGGCGATAAATCCGGACCTTTGGCAACGGCTCTTGGACCTTGCCGAGAACCATGAGGTTGAATTCAAATGGGTTCCTGGTCACGCTGGCGTCCCCGAAAATGAACGGTGTGACGAGTTGGCTCTGGCGGCAGCCCAAAATAGTGACCTCCGCATAGATGCCGGTTACAACGGCAACCTGTGATAGGTTAGCAGCATTGGCGCAAGCAGACAGGAATACAGGCGATTCGCCCTCCCTCACCCACCTGGACCAGGAAGGCAGCGCCCGCATGGTCGACGTCGGCTCCAAGCCGGTCACCGACCGCCAGGCGACCGCGACAGGATACCTGTCCGTCTCTCCCGAGACCGTGAGACTGATACAGCAAGGCTTGAACAAGAAAGGCGACGTGCTAACGGTGGCCCAATTGGCCGGAATCATGGGCGCCAAGCGCACGTCCGACCTGATCCCCTTATGTCATCCCCTGCCCTTGAACCGCGTCGAGGTCCAACTCGAACTCGACCCCCAGCAAAGCCGCGTAAACGTCACCGCCACCGTCAGCACCTCCGCCAAGACCGGCGTGGAAATGGAGGCCCTGACCGCGGTGTCGGTGGCCGCCCTGACCGTCTACGACATGTGCAAGTCCGCCGACCGCGGCATCCGCATCGAGGCAGTCCGCCTCCTCCGCAAGAGCGGCGGCCAAAGCGGCGACCTCACCCTGGATTAACAGCCCCCGCCCGCTGCTCGTTTCCGCGCCATTCCCACCTCGTCCCACCACGTCCGTCTGCACCCAACTAGGCTGTCCGTTCGTCCTACGCCCTCTCCACCCCGTCCGTCTGCACTCAACCCGGCTGTCCGTTCGTCCTGAGGCTCTCGAAGGGGGAACGGACAGCCGGGGCCTGTCCTCAGGGCAATCGAAGCGCCCCTCCCAATTGACAGCCTTTCAAACCCAACATTACCATTACCGTCGTAGGAACTGCGCCTGGCGGCTGGCCGGCGAGTTCCTGGGTGGCAACGTAGCTCAGCGGCAGAGCGGGCGCTTCATAAGCGCTAGGTCACTGGTTCGAATCCAGTCGTTGCCACGCCTCGTCAGATACGAATTAGCTACGGCGTAAAAGCGGGTCTTATGCCGCATCTTATGCCACTTAAGGGGCGACACTACCAACCACTGCCACCGCCCGTTTTCAACTCCACCCAGTTCTCCTTTAGACCCTGCTCCGCAAGCCCCCGGCCGTGCAGGGTCACCGGGAGCTTCATCTCGCCTGACCCACGCTTTCCAATATCCGGTTCCGTTTGCTCTTAGCGTATGTACCACAGATGGCCCAAGGGTTACCACCCCAAGCAAACGGAGCCTAACAGATCCCCCGCTTGATCAAGCGACCTAATACCATCTTAAATCTCTTAAGGCACTTTCCCTCACCCGACGTTCGGATGTCGCTGACAATCCACACTAGACATTTGCGCATATATCTGCATATAATCGTTTCATGAGAAGAAAGGCGGGCCAACTTATACCGCTCGAGAGAACCATCCTCGCCGCCGCGATGCATCTTCGCGGCCGGGGTGTGGAGCAGTTCCACGGTTTCCGCATCGCCAAGGAAATCAGGGGCCGAGAGGGCGCACGCCTTCTGACCGGCCACGGGACCCTCTACCGGGCATTGGCCAGGCTCGAAAAGCAGGGATTCCTGCAAAGCACTTGGGAAGACCCCATGTTGGCAGCCGAAGAGAGCCGTCCTCGCCGCAAGCTGTACCAACTCACCGGCACTCCGACAGTTGAACTCGCGCATCTATCGGTTCCCGTCAATGAGGCCCGGTTGACCTGGGAGACTACGTCATGATGCCCGCGCATCAGAAGCCTTGGGTGGAAACGCTAATCCACCACCAGGCATTAGAGGCGGCCAAACTCGTCGTATCGAGTTGGACATGGCTATACAGCTTGGCTTCTCCGAGAAGCGAACGAGAGGCGAGGCGGGCGGAGATCCTTTCTGACCTGCATGACCAGATTGCATTGGGCCGCGAGGAAGGAATTGCTCCAGTCAGGACGATCCTGCACCTATTGGCCCGGATGATCTTGGGGTCGCTGGATGATGTTGTGTGGGCCGGGCAGCAGGTCCCTACTGCACTGGACGGGTGTCTGAAGCGTGGAAGCGACTCTGTCGGCAACATGAGGCCGTCTCCGGTGGCAATCTCATGCCTGGCAATGTTGGGTCTCATGAACTGGACGCTGGCGATGTCGGATATAGCCCATGCATGGTATGAGTGGATCGCCGTCAATACAGCGGTATTGATCGGCATTCTGCTTCTGCTGAGGCAACGGCCGCTGAGGGTACGCGGTCCATCTCGGGCCTAGAGTATAACAACAGCAGTCATCGCGATTGGCCTAGTTATCTGGATGGGGCTCGGATTTCGCCTTGAACCGGTGCCGGCGGCTCCCCAGACTCTGTTTGATGCCGGACTAATGGCCCTGTTGGTCGTTTCGGGAATTCTTGTGTCGGCCAGGATATGCCACGTTTATGTCTCTTGGACCGAATGGTGGCCCGTATGGCTAGGTTGGGCAACGGTGGCGTTCGCCGCCTGGGGCGCCCCGGGACCGACTGGTCAAAGCATCACTGGCCTTGGGCAACTATCGCTCACGACTGCACTGGTATGTACGGGTTGGATGGCCTTGGCCGCAACCTTTGCCTTTGCTTCGAAGGCGGCCTGCTACGGCGGGTTAATAGGCTACGCTCGGTGCATGCGGTCGTTGGCCGCCGGTCTTCGAACGGGAACACCATGAGGCAATCTTGGATTCCGATTGATGGCAAGTGGATTAGTGGATAGCTGATTGCCAATGTTGTTCTGAGGTCCCGTGTGCCCGCCTCAGCGACAGGCATGATGGGGAGCCATTCCAGTTTGGAGGCATATCTCCGACGGGCTCGGATCACTATGCAGAATCGGGAGCACGTCTTCAGGCTTTTGTAGCAGCGCCCGTCGAGACTAATTTTGGCCTTTCCTGCCGAGGTCCAACTTGAACGGCTACGGCGGTTTACGGGGTTCCAAGACCTCAACCTGGGCTCCCAATCGTCCGTGGGCTTTGCTCGGTGGCCTTGGGAGTGAGCAGACCGACGTTGATTGAATTTATGGGCCAGCGTTACTGAATTCCGGGGACTTACGGGCTTTGGGGAATATGACCCAATCGCCGAGTTAAAAAGCCGGATTGCAATGCTGCGCCCAGGAGGAACTGATGGCATCTGAATCCCAAGAACATCCTAATATCTGCAAAATCCAAGCAACCGAGGAAGGCCGGCGATTGGTTCACGTCACCTTGGAGGAGGAAGTATTCGACAGGGCTACCACTTGGTTGGCGAAACATCCTGACTGGGACTTTAACCGGCTGGCCAACAATGCACTCTATTTTCGGGTTTGGGAACTCGAAATCGACGACAAGTACCCGTTGCCTGACCCGGGGCTCATAGTCTGCAGGGGCATCGACGTGAATAGCGTTGAAGACCAGGTAGCAATAAGCCGTGACTTCTTGCAGCAGGCCCGATCCGAATTGGAGGGTGACCATCCCAGGCGGGCGTCCAAGGGTGTTTGGGGGAGCGTGGTTTACGGACTGAGTGCAGTGGGGATGAGACGGGGGTGGGACCATGAAGCATCGAGTGATATTGCCGACCAATTGGGGCACGAGTTTAACCGACCACGTTTCGGCGCTTTGGTTAGATTGGCCGCTCGCTTATTCGAGCGCAAGGATTACTGGGACCGAGTGCAGGAGTCGGACGATATTGATGACGAGGACGAGGAATTCTGGGTCTACCGGGAGGAGCCGCCCGATATTCATAGCGTTGTCGACCAGGCCACTGGTTTCGCGCGGGAATTGGACGAATTTCGGGAGCGGCAGCCTGAGCCGTTCACCATTAGGGACGATTACGACCAGCGGCGCGTGGCCCGCCTGTTGGGTATTCCACGGGACCGAGCGGAGTGGGAGCTACCGATGGGCACAGTAGACCTCAACGGCTTTTCCCGCAACCCACCGGACGACAGGGACCCATCGGGTTGAGGACCGGGGCCCCAGTTGCCCGCATTGGGAAGTCGACGAGGGGGTTGGCTGGTTTCTGGCACAGCAGTTGGTGTCCGGGTACCAATGTTCAGCGCAACCAAAACAACCAATAGGAAACGACATGGCAAAAGAAGCAATTAGAAACTGCGCTTCTGGCTTAGACGAAGATGCCCGGATACAGGCAGAACGGACCAACCGACGGTCTCGTTTTCTTTTGGCATATGGTCTATCTAACGTCAGGCGTGTAAGACTCCAAGAGCACCCGGAACCCCGGTGGGGTCTCTTTGTCCTGGCTTTGCGTTCATCGCGGCCCTCTGACGGTACTGACAACTGGCTTTGGGCCTCGATTGAAAAGCCCTTCCTCTCTCGACAAATCTCTCCGCGACCGTATACACTGTCTCCGCTAACGCCTGGGGTAACTCACCCCCCAACACGATCCGAAACGGGGTCTGGCACCGTGCCCTCTTGCTTTGGCTTGTGTTGGACAGGTTGGCGTTAGCAGCTTACCGGACCCTCAGCCGCAAGGGGGCTTCTTCATGATATAACGCAAACAAAATAGGGCCTGGGCGAATCTCTACTCCGTCCAGGCCCCTTACATGGGAATCGCCGGGATGAGCGGCGATCCCACAGGCCGCTACGGCCGTGATAAATCTTATCACGTCCACTGTTGGGATTGTAGCTATCTGATTTTCGTCCGGTAGCACCTCTGGCCCCTATCCCGGCGAGGCCCGCCATCCATTTGGGAGTGCGGTCATGGCCTCGCCACGTTTCTTGATCATCTTCTGTCTCATTGCTCTGGCGGTTGGAATCACTGGATGTCGTTCTGCCCAGTCAACCCCAGGCATTGCAGCAACGCCGACACCTATTGAGCGTCAATCCACGCCTGCGCCGGTTACGTCGCCTGCGACAGCCGGCAATGTACAGCCTACGCCGCCCACAATGCCTGTGCTACTAACGTTGGCAACTGTTACACCTATTCCGTCTCCCATGGTAACAGCGACGCCAGCGGTGACCCCTGTAACAACAGAGACAGTCGCCGTCACCCTTGCTCCAACACCTACGACTGCCCCGACGGCGACGCCGACCCCGAGTCCTACTCCAACGCCTGTCCCAGCGGCGACGGCGACGCCGACTCCTACTCCAACGCCGACCTCGACGCCAATACCGGGCCCTACGCCTACCCTCACGCCCACGCCTAAGCCAGTGGTGACGCTGGCAACTTTGTACGATGCGGCCAGCACCCGATGGCTGGTGCACTATTACCCGGTGCAGGCCCGTCAAATCCAGGAGCTTGCCTGGGTACAGGACGGCCTTTCCGCCTTGGAGCGATCTACCATTGACGAATTCACGGTCATGGCGGACTTTGAAACCGATGCCCTAGACGCGTTGTTGGCCGCTCCATGGATGCGGGACGGCCTTTCCGGTGTTGAAGCGAGGGCCGTTGATTACCTCGAGTATTTTTCGGAGTTTCATGCCTACAGCGGCGCACTGTTGGCGATGCCGTTTTTGAGCACGGTCGAGTTGGCCGACGCGGAAGCCTTGGAATTGCTTGGCTGGCTGGCATTTGAGTCCGAAGAGGAATTTTTAAAGATACTGGGATACCCGGCATTAAGGGACGGGATCACAGACCAATGGGCTAAGGCTTTACCTACTATCACCAGTGCTGAAAATGCGGACGACCCAAGCATGGTCGAGCGATTGTTTTCCCCCAGTCATGTAAGTCTTGAAGAACGGCGAATCCGCCTTCCGCTCACCGGGGCAACGGACCTGATTTTGGTTCGGGTTGACGTGGAAGGTTCGGATGAAAGCATGGACATTGCGGCGGATGTCCTGATGGAACTGGAATCGATCATGGCTGCGCCATTCCCTACGCCGCACATTAGGATATTGATTGCTGATGGCGGCTGGCATGGGCTTAACGCAGGCACGCACGTTGCCATCGACCCGAAATTTGACGAGAACCCACAGGTGGACCAGGGGCTTCGCCACTTGCTGATGCATGAAGTCGGCCACTATTTCTGGGGGTCTGGTAGACCGTGGATAGACGAAGGCATTGCCAACACCCTTGCCGACCTTTTCCAGGAAAGCGTAAGTGGCCGGAATGTCTACCTGGAAAGAAACTTCGACGGGTGCGACAAGACCATTGAGGACCTGGACATTGAGGGCAGCGTTAGCGGCCTCTGCCATTACCATCTGGGGACGCAGTTGTTCATGGAACTGTTCGAGACGTTGGGCGAAGAAGGGTTCCACGAAGGGTTGCGGGACCTGTATGCGTTGTCGTTGTCCCAGGGGCCACTGGAAGTCAGCGAACTCAGGGTGGCTTTCAGCGACGTTGCGGCGATGAAGATCATCGACCGCTGGTATTACGGCCCTAAGTAAAGGTGCAATGTAGACAGAACGCAAAACTCAACCGTGGATGCTTCAGTTTGCTTCTGGTGTCCGACACATTTAGGCTCAAGAGCGTCGAACACCGAAAGGAAACGGAACCTACTTCTCGGAATAGGCGATTGACACAGTTGCCCTGGTCCTCAAAGCCCCTCGGCGGATAGATTGCCGGGAGGCTTGCATGGTGCAGCACCGAGTCCCGGCACTATGGGAGCGGTGGACCTACCCAGTGTTTCGCTAGCGCCCACGCAAGAGCATCACTTGTTCTATTTTTTTCGTAACCAAGCAACCAAAATTGAGGCCAATGCTACAGAACCTGGGGATGTCTTACTGAATGCTTCACAAACTCCGGCCAAATTCACGAACGTAAGCAAAACGGACTAGTCCGATTTTGCGATAGGGCTCCAAACAGGTTATCGATGGCGACGCATTTCGTAATCATTAGTCATATATTTCGCCATAATCTATTGCATATTGTCCAGAACACGGCATTTATGGCTTGACAAAGACACTGATTGCGCAGACACTTAGTGAAGACGATATCACCATCGGGTATGAATCATGTTGGAGCAATTGCTGAATATCGACGATGTTACCAAGACAACCCGGCTGAGCCGTGCGACTATCTTTCGCCAAGTAAAGGTCGGAACGTTCCCGAAGCCCATTCCGACCGGCCCTCGGAGCGTCCGATGGAGAGCCAGCGACGTTCAGGACTGGATAGAGGCCGCTACCGAGCGTGCGGCGGATCAAGCCTAGCGAGAAAGGGAGGCCGGCCCAGCCCGTCAGAGCATCCCGGCCTCCCAACTATCAATGGGCAGCATATCCGCCACCCGCGTCACCGGAACAGTGGCAGATGACGAGCGGCAAAGGTATCACAGGGGAATAATCAGCACAACGCCAAACGCCTCCCGTGTTCCAGCCCTTGGTTCGACGCCTCGTCACCTGTCTCACCTCGGCGTAATTCCCGACGCCAGAAATTCAGGCGGTACGATGCACCGTCTGGAATAGCCTGTATTTCGAAGGAATCATAGGCGCGCGGGCGGAGAATCTCTGAGAGGCTGGGGAATTTTGTGGGCCGGCGGCGGATTGGACAGCTCCAGGCCCTCCCGCAGGTCAACGGGGGCGGCGGCCATTCCATGCCTTCGGTTCGATCCCTCGCCTTGAAACCCCACCTCCAGCGGGTTTCGTTTGCCTTGGGCCTATGGCCCTTCCTCCAGTAGGCACACGATTCTCTGAATGCAACCGGGGCCACTCACTGCATTGACTGAGTTCACCTTGGAGCATAACCTTGCAGTGTATACAGAGCCAAGGTTATCGTTTCATTTTGAAGGATAGGACAATGGCTACTACTCAGGCAGCAAGAGCAAAGGACGACGCCATCAACACGGGCCACGAGGCCGAATACTGGCGCATGGCCGACGCCCTGCGGGGCAGCATGGACGCCGCCGAGTACAAGCACGTCGTCCTGGGACTGATTTTCCTCAAGTACATCTCCGACGCCTTCGAGGAGCGCCGCGCTCAGGTGCTGGCCGAAGCGGGCGAAGGTGCCGCCGAGGACCAGGACGAGTACACCGCCGAGAACATTTTCTGGGTGCCTGCTCAAGCCCGCTGGCAGACGCTGCAGTCCCAGGCGCACCAACCCACCATAGGCCAGGCGGTGGACGACGCCATGTCCGCCATCGAGCGGGACAACCCTGCCCTCAAGGACGTGCTGCCCAAGGACTACGCCCGCCCGGCATTGGACAAGACCCGCCTGGGCCAGGTGGTCGACATGGTGAGCAACATCAAGGTCGGCGGGGCCGAGGCCCGGGCCACCGACGTGCTGGGCAACGTCTACGAGTATTTCCTGGAGCAGTTCGCCCTGGCCGAGGGCAGGAAGGGCGGCGAGTTCTACACGCCCCGTTCCGTGGTCCGGCTTCTGGTAGATATGCTGGAGCCGTACAAGGGCCGGGTCTATGACCCCTGCTGCGGCTCTTCGGGCATGTTCGTGCAGTCGATAGAATTCATCCGGGCCCACGCCAGCGGCAACGGCAACGGCGGGAAGGCCAAGGGCGACAACTCCATCTACGGCCAGGAGTCCAACTACACCACCTGGCGAATGGCCGAGATGAACCTGGCCATCCGGGGAATCACGGGCCAGATCGAGTTCGGCGACAGCTTCCGCAACGACCGACATCCGGACCTGCGGGCCGACTACATCCTGGCCAATCCGCCCTTCAACGTCTCCGACTGGGGCGGCGAAGTCCTGCGTGACGACAAGCGGTGGCAGTACGGAGTCCCGCCGGTGGGCAACGCCAACTTCGCCTGGGTGCAGCACTTCCAGTACCACCTTGCGCCCCGAGGCATCGCCGGCTTCGTGCTGGCCAACGGCTCCATGTCCTCCAACCAGTCCGGCGAGGGCGAAATACGCAAGAACATCATCGAGGCAGACCTGGTGGACTGCATCATCGCCTTGCCGGGACAGCTCTTCCGGTCCACCCAGATACCCGCCTGTCTCTGGTTCCTGCGCCGGGGCCGGAGCGGCGGGAAGCGCACCGGCGAGACCCCGTTCATCGACGCCCGCAAACTGGGGCACATGCTCGACCGCACCCGCCGCGACCTGTCCCAGGAGGACATAGCCCGCGTCTCAGACACCTACCATGCCTGGCGCGGCGGCAAAGAAGGAGGCGAGTACCCGGACGTTCCGGGCTTCTGCAAGAGCGCAACGCTGGAAGAGGTTCGCAATCACGGCCACGTGCTCACCCCCGGCCGCTACGTCGGCGCTGCTCCCCACGAGGACGACGGAGAGCCCTTCGAGGAAAAGATGTCCCGCCTTTCCGGCCAATGGCGCGCACAGCAGGCCGAGGCCCAGCGGCTGGACGCGGCCATCGAGGAGAACCTGGCCCGGCTGGGATTTGGCGACGATCAGGAGAGGGCGGTTGATTCCTAGCATTTATCCGCAGGATGGCCTTGGGATGTTCGAGGCAAGTCTATAGTGAGTACGGGAGGGAGAAGGCTCCGAAACGTTAGAGCGCAACGCGCAATTAGGGCATTTCACCGTATGGGATATGAGACCGTGCGCGTTCGCGGAAGCCACCATGTACTCAAACACCCCAACGGAAACATGATTGTCTTGCCGGTTCATAGAGGGGCGTTAAAGGTCGGCATCCTGTTGGACGCTATCGAGCGGGCAGGTGTATCGCCAGAGGAATTCGAAAGGCTCTTGTGAGGTGAACTTATGGAGTACTCAGTCATAGTCCATCCCGCCGAGGAAGGGGGGTACTGGGTGGATGTCCCGGCACTGCCCGGCTGCTACTCCCAGGGCGAAACGGTTGATGAAGCCCTGGTAAGCGTCAGAGAAGCCATAGGGCTTTATTTGGAGGCTCTCAGAGACGAAGGGCAGGATGTCCCCAGGGACGCTGACGTGGTCTATCAGGTAAGTGTGGCGGTTTAGGCCAGGGGGCTTCACGGAGGGAATGGGAGCATCATACCCCGCTGGCTGTAGCTAAAAGCCTCGTGGTTTGGCACGAAACGCGGCCCGTTCCCACACTTCATCCCACACAAGTAATTGGATACTGTGGGTCTATTTGGCACTATACCGCCGTAGGGCTCCCTAAACCCTACCTTTGGGCCCAATATTGTCGGCCTTTCCGACCGTCCAGGCTTCGAATTGTTCCCGTTGCTTACCATCATCGACAAAGGCCATTTGATACGGGGTGTCCTCAGTTCGAGTCTTCTTAGGCGGACCTGGACGACTACGGCAGGGCCTTCTCCTCGCCGGTGAAGTCCTACCACCTCAGCGGGCGCTGCTACGAGGACCACAGGGCCGCCGAGAAGGCTCGGATAGCGGCACTGAGAGCAGCATAGACGGCCCGCTCGGGGCCGCAACACGAAGCCCGCCTCCCCTGCGCTGCCTCACACGACGTGAAGAGGCAGCGCAGGGCTACTCGCCGAATCACCAACCGCATCAACGGAAGGAGTTAAACCATGCCACGACCAACGAAATGGGACCGTGAGGTAGCCGATGCCGTGTGGGCCAAGCTCCAGGAGCTGGCCGACGCCAACGGCCAGACATCGCCACGTGCATTCGTGGCAGCCGTCCGGAAGGACGCCACCGCCCTCGTTGAGGCACTCATCGAGGACGCCATCAAGCACCACGAAACGAGCGACGACGACGAACCCTGGGACGACGACGCTGTGCTGTCGCCGGAAGTCGAGCGGCAGATCGCCGAAGCCCACCGGAACGACGACCTGGCGCTCCGCGACAGCGGGTACTAGCCATGCTCATCAAGCAATGGCTCCTGTCCGCACACGCCGACCACGAGGACGACGATACCACGGAAGGCGTCGACGACCTCGCATCGCAGCTCGAGGAGCTCTGCTCCCATTACGCGGCTGAGTACGGCCTGCGCATCTACTACAAGGACCTCGGCGAGACGCCGAACGAAGGAAGGAGTTGAACCATAGCCAGCATCACGAAGGCGCCAGGCCACCGCCCACGCCACGGCTGGGTCTGCAGCGACTGCCTCGCAGCCATCTGCCGGCAGGATGACTGCGCCGACCTGCTCCGGCGGTGACGAGCGCCGCTTCACCACGTCTGCAAGGAGGTGAACACCATGGCTGACCAGCGCTACCACTACAAGGCGGGCTACGGCCCGACCGAGTGCGGCATCGACTTCGACACCGACAACTACAAGTCGACCACCGACGTCGCCGAAGTCACCTGCCGGGAGTGCCTCGAAGGCATCTTCCGCACGATCACTGCGAACCCGAAGTTGCGAAGACGCTTCGTTATCGCAACGATCAACCCACAGGTCTCCTAGACCTGCGATGTGACCTGGGGGAGCACCACCTCCCCCGGCACGGCTCCCACGGCATCCCACATTTGCGGCCGACTCGCCACTGAGCCGCACATCCAGCGACGCAACTGCGCCTCGCTCCGCTCGGGGCCGCAACACGAGGCTCCGCCCTTCCGGCGCGGCCCCGCTCATACAACACCGCCTGGGGACGTTTCCAGGAACCCGAAGCACAGAAGCGTCCCCTCCGGGGGCGTCGTGCGTCCAGGTTCCCGGCGTCCGCCAGAGACGCAAGGAAAGGAGACGCCGATATGAACCTCGGAGAGTTCATCGACAAGTTCAAGGAAGCGATTGCCCGAAGGGTCGTCGAGTCCTACCCGCCGCTCTACCGGCCCTCGGAGAACGGCGGCACGCTCCCCCGCCTGCTCCGCAGGCCCCTGGGGGCGCAGGCCGACGCAGTCAAGGGGGCGGCCCTCTCCCTCGAAGCCCACCGGGGCACGACGGTGGTGGGAGAGATGGGGACGGGCAAGACCTTCATCGGCACCGCCGCCGCGCACATGGCGGGCTTCAAGCGGGTGCTGGTGCTCTGCCCGCCCCACCTGGTGCCCAAGTGGAAGCGGGAGGTGGAGATGACGGTGCCCGGCGCCCGCGCCGCCATCGTCACCTCCATCACCGACCTGGAGAGGCTGCGCTTCTCGGTCGGCACCGGCCCGCTGTTCGCGGTGATGAGCCGTGAGCGGGCCAAGCTGTCTTACCGCTGGATGCCCGCCGTCATCTACCGGTGGGCCACCTCGCGGGGGAGGCTCATACGGATGGAGGAGACGGGGGAGCCGTTCAGGGTCCCCTGCTGCCCGACCTGCACGGCGCAGGTCGTGGACAAGGACGGGGTGCCCCTGACGGAGAAGGTGCTGAATCGCCGGAAGCACGTCTGCGCCGCCTGCGGCTCGCCCCTCTGGCAGGCCGACAGGTCGGGCCCGGCCCGCTACCCGCTGGCCGACTACGTGAAGCACCGGATGAAGGGCTTCTTCGACCTGCTCATCGGAGACGAGGTCCACGAGTACAAGGCGAGAGGCTCGGCCCAGGGCATCGCCGCCGGAACCCTCGCGGAGGCGTGCGGCAAGTCCCTGAGCCTCACGGGAACGATGATGGGAGGCTACAGCTCGACGCTGTTCCACCTCCTGTACCGGTTCTCGCCGGAGATCAGGACGGAGTTCGAGCGCTCCGACGAGCACCGCTGGATTCAGCGGTACGGCTTCGAGGAGGTCTCCATCGGCAAGGAGGACGACGACGCCCTGGAGGACGGCCGCAACAGCCGGAGGCGCAGCTTCCGCAAGGTGGTGAGGGAGAAGCCGGGGCTGGTGCCCAGCGCTCTCTTCCACATCATCGGCAACACCATCTTCCTCAAGCTGTCCGACGTCGCCTCGGGCCTGCCCGACTACGACGAGCAGATCCTGGTGTCCTCGATGGACACCGAGGAGGACTCGACGGGCTACAGCCAGCGCAGCGCCTACGACACGGTGTTCAAGGAGCTGAAGGCGGAGCTGTCCAAGGCGCTGAAGAGCGGCTCCAAGCGGCTGCTGGCGACCTACCTCCAGACCTTGTTGGCCTACCCGGACGGCTGCACGAGGGGCGAGACGGTCTTCGACCCCAGGTCGGGCGACATCATCGTCGCCGTTCCTCCCCTGTCGGAGGAGAAGCTCTACCCCAAGGAGAAGGCGCTGGTGGACCTGGTGGCGGCGGAGCGCATGGCCGGGCGCAGGGTGCTGGTCTACGTCACCCACACGGGGACGCGGGACATCACCGGGCGGATGGACGACATCCTGACCCGCCACGGGTTCCGGGTGGCGGTGATGAAGGCCGACGCCGTGGCTCCCGACAAGCGGGAGGCGTGGGTCGCCGAGAAGGTCAAGCAGGGCATCGACGTGCTGGTCTGCCACCCCCGGCTGGTGCAGACGGGCCTGGACCTAATCGACTTCCCGACCATCGTCTGGGATGAGGTCGATTACAGCACCTACGTCATGCGGCAGGCTTCCCGCCGCTCCTGGCGCATCGGGCAGACCCGGCCGGTCAAGGTCGTGTTCATGTCCTACAAGAACACGCTGCAGGCCGACGCCCTGAAGCTGGTGGCGCAGAAGCTGCAAAGCTCGCTGGCGGTGGAGGGGGAGCTGCCGGAGGACGGGCTGGCGGCCTACGGGGACGACGGGGACGACGTGATGATGGCCCTGGCCCGCAAGATCGTGAGCGGGGACGCGGAGGACGCCGACGACGAGACCGTGGAGGAGGCGTTCGCCCAGGCCAGGGAGGCCGAGGCAAGCGCCGAGGAGCTGCTGGTGGACGACGGCTGGAAGGCCGTCGAGGTCGAGCCGGAGGCGGTCGAGGTGAACGGCAACGGCCACCACGCCAACGGCCATGACGACCTGTTCGGCCCCACGGTCGAGCTGGCGCCGAGCAACGGGCGCGAGCCCGCTAACGAGAACGGCCACAAGGCTGTTCCGGTGAACGGCAACGGGCACAACGGCCACCACGACGACGAGGCCGAGGAGCCGCAGCAGTCACTGTTCTCCTGGGCCGAGTTCATGGCCGAGCCGGTGAAGCCGAAGCGCCGCAACGGCAAGCCCCAGCCCGCAAGCCTCTCGATGTTCGAGTGGGCGATGGAGCAGGAACAGGAGGCGGAGACGGTCGGCGCCGGACGCTAGACCGCCAATGTCACAGGGAGGCCGTCGCGCAAGGATCGACGGCCTCCCTGCACACGACAACGCAGCATTCAGCAACACCGAAAGGAGAAAGACCAATGGCACGCATCTTCGTATACGACGACCGCGAGTTCCCGGACCCCGACCCCGAGATGACCGTCGACCAGGTGAAGGGAACGCTCGCCGATTTCTACGGCGAGATCGCCAACGCCTCGGTGAAAGAGACCAGGAGGGGCGACGACACCGTCTACGAGTTCCAGCGGCGGGTGGGCACCAAGGGGGCATTCGCCCGCCCGAGCCGCTAGGGGAGGTGCCTCAATGGACACCCGCACCCTCGCCGGTCTGCTGGCGGCCTCGCCGCCGGTGAACCTGCGCATCATCGAGCTCACGGCGGAGCTCACACGGCCCGACGGCTCCCTCGACCTAGAGGCCGCGGCCGCACGGCAGAAGGATGTCGAATTGGCCTGCGGCCAGGCCCAGGACTACGCCTCGGCCACGGGGCGGCTGAAGGAGGCGCTGCGGTGGCGGCTGCGGCCCCGGCGCTGATCAGCGGTCTGGCCCAACTGCTCCTGCGGCGTCCGCCGTCGCTGCGGGAGCTCGTGACCATCGTCGGGTACGCCGACGACTACGCATGGTTCGCCGGGCTGGTGCGCCGCCTCTTCCCCGATGAGGCGGAGGCGGCGCTCTCGGCCCCGGACGTGCGCACCAGGGTGGAGCGCTTCGCCAACCTCTTCGGGGCGAAGCACTTCCCCCTCTACACGCCGATCATCGAGTTCTGGACCGAAGCCGAGGACGAGCCGCCCTGGAGCTGGCTCAGAAGGGGCATCCCCTTCGACCTGATGGGCTTCGGCTACGACGGCCTCCACGAGCTGTGGCACGGCTACCGCGAGGGCCTCTCGGCCCTGCTCCTGCTGGTCAAGCCCCCGGACTCCTTCTACGGGGAGTCCGACGAGATACGGACGTCCTGGCTTGAGCTGGCCGCACAGCGCATCCCGCAAGAGACCCTGGAGAGGATTCCCCAGGGCGGAATACCCGTCGAGACCCTCGCCGAGGCGGTGAAGGACACCCGCTTCGAGGGGGCGGCCAAGGCCGCCTCCTGGGCCTTCGCAGAGACGGGCAACTTCTTCCTCGACCACTGCTACGAGGACGGCAGCTACGACGGCTTTGCCGACCCCTGGGAGGACGAGATCATCGCCGAGGGGACGGAGGAGTGGCGGAAGGCCAGGACCCTGATGGACTCGGTGTGCTCGCTGGCCGACTGGCTGGAGGACGACCTCCCCGGCCGCTTCGCCGAGATGCTGGACAACGTGCTGCCCAGGGTCTCCGAACGACAACAAGAACAACGAAAGGAGGACGACGACCATGACGACCGACGCGGAGAAGACCGAATGGTCCTTGCCGGGACCGGCGGACATCCCCAGCGACAGCCTGAACCTACAGCTTGAGGTGTACGACGAGACGCTCCTGCTGCGGGGCTTCGATGGAGACTCGACCTGGGTCAGGACCGTATCGGCGGACGAGATCGCCAACGTCTTCACCCAGCACCTGGGCTTCTCCTCGGGGCTGCTGCCCCAGGATGCCCTCTGGTGGAACCAGGGGGAGACCGGGCAGGTGGTGGCCCTGTGGAGGCCGCCGCAGGTGTGGCCGGTGGCCCTGCAACGGGAGGCGTTCAAGCCCCCCGCACGGCTCCGGCTCCCCATGCCGGGGCTGGTCTTCGTCTGCTCGCCGGGCCGGGCGCCCTGGGTCTACGCGGCCCTGCAGCGGCCTGCGCACCCCGATGAGCAGCTCTACCGGATGCCCGCCTTCAACGTCTTCAGCGACGGGCGGGTCTGCCCCGGAAGCCACAAGTTCCCCGAGGACGTGGGACAGATACCGGAGTCCTTCTTCCAGTCCTACTTCTCGGGCACCGGGGATTCCCGCAACCGCTCAAAGAAGCATCCCGACAACCTGCACGCGCTATGGGAGGAGATAGATGGAGAGACTGAGTACCCGGCTGAGGACCTTGTTCGACATGGCACGGTGGCCCAGGTCATCGCGGCCTCCCAGGGGAGGCGGGGCTATGGCTACCGCTAGCGGCGGGCCTGCCGCGACCGACCGGCCGGCGCCGGTCGGCCACCTCGTGAATCACCCGGACGGGCTGACCGGTTCAAACGGCATCGGCTACGACTACGTTCTCGGAGCGAACGGTCTCTACGTCCAGTCCGAGAGCGCCCACCTGACGGCGCGGGTTCTGGTCGCACCCTGCGAGGTGCGCGGGCTCGCTCCCGTGGCCGAGAAGGTGGAGCTGGCCCACGGCCCGATACCGCCCCGGCTCTTCGAGATGGGGCTTGATTGGTTCCTGGACGACACGGACACCGAGTTCTTCTTCGCAGTCCGCTGGGACGAGGGCTCCTACCGGCTGGTCGTGCCCCCGCAGACAGGGACGGCCACGTCCCTCGAGTACGAACCGCCCGCGGGGGTGGTCGCCGAGTTCCACTCCCACGGGACCTCACGAGCCTTCTTCTCGAAGACCGACGACAAGGACGAGCAGGGCTTCCGCATCTACGGCGTCGTCGGACGCCTCGACAAGTACCGGCCCGAGCTGAGCCTGAGGGTCGGCGTCTACGGCCACTTCGCCCCCGTGGACTGGTCGCAGGTATTCGACGGCCTGCCCCACGGCCTCCGGCTGGTGACCGAGGGGCCGGACGCAATCGAAGAACAAGGAGGTGACTGAAGTGCCGTACCACCTGGACAACGCGTTCCTGCTGGACAACCCCTGGATCACGGTGGTGGGCTGCGGCGGGACCGGCGGCTTCGTCGCCGAGGGCCTCTGCCGCCTCTTCCAGGGGCGGGAGGCCACCATCGTCCTGGTCGACCACGACCGGGTGGAGCCCCACAACCTGCTGCGCCAGAACTTCTACGCGGACGACGTGGGCAAGTTCAAGAGCGAGGCCCTCGCCGACCGGCTGGCCAAAGCCTACAACCGTCCGGTGGGTTACTCCGTCTACCCCTTCAAGGAGTACGACATGAACCCACAGGGGCCGTCCTACCCCGGTCTGATCGACTTTGGAGAGAGCCTCATCATCGGCTGCGCCGACAACGCGGCCGCCCGGAAGGCGATGGCCGAGTGCCTGCCCGGTCACCCTGCCCGCTGGCTCATCGACGCCGGCAACGACACCAACTGGGGCCAGGTGCTTGTCGGCAATGTGGCAGGCCGGGCGGACTGGGAGGAGCCGCCCTTCACGGGCGAGACCTGCTACCTGGCCCCGGCACCCACGCTCCAGCGCCCCGACCTGCTCACGGCCGTGTCGACCAGGCCGCCTGACGTGGACTGCGCGGCGGCCCTCGACCTCACCGACCAGGACCCGACCATCAACCAGATGATGGCGTCGCTGGTGCTACAGGTGGTCCGCCGCATGGTGGCGGGCACCTGCCCCTTCATGGCCCTCTACCTGGACATGGACCAGGGAACGGTCACACCCACCTACGTCACCCCGGAGGCAGTGGAGCGGACGGTGGGGACCTACGTCGAGTGATCGGCGCACGCGAACGAAGCCTTGGAACGAACAAGGAAGGAGAAACCATGTCTGACAAGAACGGAACCACCACGATCTGGCAGGACCCCAACAGCGGGCTGCGCAGGCACAAGCTGATGACGAAGGAGCTCGGGGAGACGATCCCCGCCCTCTACGCCAACGAGAACGTGGAGGACTACGACTCGGTCGTCGCCCACGCGAAGCTGTTCAGCCCCTACGCCAACTGGACCTGGTACGTGACGGAGTGGGATGCCCAGACCGGCGAGTGCTTCGGCCTCGTCGATGGGTTTGAAATGGAACTCGGCTACTTCGACCTCACCGAGATGGCGGAGGCGACGGTGCTCGGCGGCGTGCCCGCCGTGGAACGCGACCTCTACTGGAAGCCGACCACCCTGGGCGAGATCAAGAGGGGGTCGAGAGTCGCGGCGTAGACGGGGCGACCCGCGCACGCGTGCGCAGCACGCGCAACACACCTACACATAGAAAGGAGAAGACCATGCCTGAGGAAGTCGTAACCGAGACGACCCGCTCGGACGCACCGGGCGCGGATGACAGTCCCTTCGGCGATGCGGCGGACGAGACGCCCGCCGCAGTTGCCGGGGAGCAGGACTCCACGGCGGAAACCCCATCGGAGACTGAGGGCTCCGGTGAGACGGACGCCGAGGACGCCATCGAGGAGACCTCGCCGGACGAACAGCCCGCCGAAGATACCGGGGACAAGGCCGCTCCCCAGAAGGAACTGAAGGTGGTCGTATCCATCAAGGGAGGCAGGGCCATCA